>NZ_CP171117.1:0-2700316 GCF_043182735.1 Chryseomicrobium aureum | reverse complement strand
TGATATGCTCCCTTCATAGTAGACAGAGAAATAATAAAAATTCTCTACTACTGTGAAGGGGGCATTTTTGTGTCTAAAAGAACCACAGACCATACATTAGACGAACGATTGAAAGTGGTGCTATGCATCTTGGATGAGAAGAAGCCGATAAGAGCGGTCGCTAAAGAATTCAGTATTGGACACTCGACTCTACGAGACTGGGTCCGTAAATACCGGTCAGATGGGATCGATGGATTGATAGAATCAAATACCTGGAGACGCTACTCACAAGAGCTGAAACTGGAGGCAGTCAATTATTATCTGACGGGTAAAGGGAGCCTCGATGAGACATGCGCCAGATTCAAGATCTCGACATCCTCTGCTTTACGAAGGTGGATAAAGCGTTACACTAGTGGAAAGAATATAAAATCCACTAGTAAAGGAAGTAGAGAGATGAACAGAGGACGCAAGACGACATTAGAGGAACGGACGGAGATCGTCCAATATGCGATCGCACACGACCTTGACTATCACGGGGCTGCGGAGAAGTACCAGGTCTCGTACCAACAGGTATATGGATGGGTCCGGAAGTATCAGGAGGATGGAGAGACGGCCCTTCACGACCGCCGCGGGAAGCCCTTGGCATCCAAGCCGAATCTGACAGAAGTGGAGAAGTTGGAGCTCCGTATCAAAGAACTGAGTCATCGCAACCAATACCTGGAGACGGAGAACGGTCTCCTAAAAAAGTTGAAGGAAATCGAAAGGAGGTCCAGAATGCGAGAGTAGGAATCCATCTCCATAGGTTCCAGGCGATCCACGACTACCATAAGGAGACAAAGGCGCCGATCCAACTACTCTGTCAAATACTTGAAGTATCACGTTCCGGCTATTACAAATGGCTGAACCATACACCAACGGACGACCAAAAAGAAAATGAATGGCTCCTTGCCCAGATCAAGAAGGTGTTCCGAAAACATAAAGGGATCCTAGGTTACCGACGGGTAACCATGTTCATCAATCGTCAGTTCAAGACACAGTACAATCGTAAGCGGATCCGACGTCTGATGATCAAGCTCGGCCTGAGGTCATTCATTCGTCGTTCGAACGGATACTCTACAAAGACAAGCTATGTCAACATCGAGGATAACATCTTGAATCGTGAGTTCACAGCGGACCTGCCCAACCAGAAATGGGTGACGGACATCACGCACCTACATTACGGTCTTGGGAACAAGGCTTATTTGAGTGTGATCAAAGACCTGTACGACGGGTCTGTCGTGGCCTACGAGACTGGTCACTTCAACAACAATGCCTTGGTGATGGACACACTGAGAGCCGCCATGGAATCGAACCCCGATGCCACGCCACTACTCCATAGTGACCGAGGGTCACAGTATACATCGAAAGAATATCGACACATCACGACCCAGGCAGGGATCACGCGCAGTATGTCCCGTGTCGGAAAGTGTATCGACAATGCGCCAATGGAGAGCTTCTTTGGTCATTTCAAATGCGAGAGCTATGAATTGAAAAAGTACAAGAGTTATGAAGACCTAGTCGAGGATATTGATCGCTATATACGATTTTATAACGAGGAACGCTATCAACAGAAATTAAACAACCTGGCACCGATAGAGTATCGATACCAGGTCGTAGCTTAGGTCAAACCTTTTTAATTTTTTACTGTCTACTTGACAGGGAGCAGTTCAGAAGTTAATTTTGACCGGCATTTTTCTATTTCTTTGATTGGATATAACAGTTCGTTGGTAAATTTTTCGACCACGGCATCAAATCTTCGAAGGATTCGAGTTTCTCTAGATCACGCTGTGGAAGTTCTTCGAAAAGAAGTTGCAGGTAAAAGAAAGGATTGAGCCCATTTTCTTTGGCAGTCTCGATGAGACTGTAAGCGATGGCACTCGAGGTCGCGCCTCTTGTCGAGGCTGCGAACAGCCAGTTCTTCCTGCCGATCACAAATGGTTTGATAGAAAGTTCTGCACGATTGTTATCTATTTCGATTCGGCTATCTTTCATGAAAGTCGTGAGTTTTGACCATTGTTTCAATGTATAAGAGATCGCAGTTCCGGTGGCAGTCTTTGGAGCGACAATCTCCTGTTGTTCTTCAAGCCATGCCAAAAAAGCATTCAGCACGGGCTGACTGTCGCTTTTCCTGATCTTGAGTCGTTCTTCAGGAGTCATGTCTTTGATTTTCCGTTCGATGGTAAAGAGTCGGTTGCAGAAATCGAGTCCCTTCTTGGCGACGGTTGTTCGACCGGCACCAGCAGGTGCACCTCTCAGTGCCTTGAGTGCTTCGTCGAACTTACGACGCGCATGTGCCCAGCAACCTGCGAGTTCTACGTTATGGATAGATTCATATCCTGCATAACCATCCACATGTAGATAACCTTCGAAACCTTCCAAGAATTTCTGAGGATTCTCTTTGGCACGACTAGACTGATAGTCGAATAAAACGATCGGCGTATCAGAGTTTCTGCCGGTACGGTAGAGCCACATATAGGATTTTGATTCTGCCTTCTTTCCGGGCTCTTCGAGTACTTGAAGAGTGGTCTCGTCAGCGTGAAGCACCTCTTCTTGGCGAATTCTACGATAGAGTTCTGCATAGAAAGGCTTCAACCAGCTCGTCGTACTCGACAGCATCCAGTTCGAGATCGTCTGTCGACTCAGCGGCAGTCCCATCCGTTCCAACTGTTTCTCCTGTCGGTAGAGAGGTAGGCCGTCTGCGAACTTTTGAGTCATCACAAAAGCGACAGCAGATGGGGACGCAAGTCCTTTCGGGATGACCGGTCTTGGCATCTCTGCCTTCTTGATAGGAGTCTTGATCTCATGTGTCTCACAATGGCGGCAGCTATAGATGTGCTGGACATGTTCGACCACTGTCACCTGTGCAGGGATGATCTTCAGTTCCTTGCGGATCTGTGTGCTCATCTCATGCATCGAATGATCGCATTCTGAACAGACCTTCTCTGATTCAGAGAGGTCATAGTGGATCGTCTCGACGGGCAGGTCGTTCAATCTGTCCACACGTCCGATCTTCTTTTTGCGCGTGTAACTAATCGTCTCGAGTGTAGGTTCAGCAAGAAGTACAGCAGAAGACACTTCGGCCTCATTGAACAACTGTAGATCCAATTGGTCTTTGTCTGTCTTCTCACTCGATGTGCCAAAGCGTTTCGCCTGAAGTAGCGCAAACTGTTGCTTATAGTATTCCATCTTGGCCTCGAGCTCTTTGTTTCGCTGTTCGAGCTGTGCGTTCTTCTTCTCGAGCTCTTCAATTGTAAGTTGTGTTTTCTCGTCCTGTTTTCTCATAGGGATAAGAATAGCATAAAACTATCCGGTGAAACAGACGTCAAATCACTTTTTTAGCAGCAACGGAAGGATGTGCATCACGTTGGTCAAGTGGCAATCCATCCAGCAACCAGTTCAGTTGCCGGCTCGAGATAGATAGAGGCTGGACAGACCCGAGGTCTGGCCAATCGAACAGTCCTTTCTCCAGTCTACGATAGTAGAGCCAGAAGCCGTTGTGGTCCCAAAACAAGATTTTCAGTTTATCTTTTTTTCTGTTACAGAAGACGAACAAAGCCTTCGAAAATGGATCTAACTGAAAAAGTTCCTGGACGATGACAGCAAGTCCGTCAATCGATTTGCGAAGGTCTGTTGGACCCGCTGCTAGATAGACGCGCTCGACAGCGCGACCATTCATCATACCAAGCGCAGCGTCCGGATCACTTGTAATAGAAGTGTCTCATCGTAGCCACTCGTCACCTCGATATCAACTTGATTTATTCTCAAAGAAATTGAGTTTTCTTTTGGTTCTTCGACGTGTATTTGGCAAGTAAGAAATGTATGAAATGGCAATTAAAAATGTTGCTTGCCAGATGCATCTCTCCACCGTATTTAGTTATTCATTAATGATTCTTTCATTCGATTGCTAGGCCCTTTAAAGACGACGAGATGTGAGTGATGGATTAAACGATCGATTACGGCCTCAGTCAATATAGGGTCCCCAAACACATGGTTCCACTCACTGAACCGTAGGTTCGTTGTAATGATGAGACTCTTTCTCTCATAACACATGCTGATCACTTGGAAGAGTAATTCTGCACCACTCTTGTGTAGAGGGATATACCCTAGCTCATCCAGTATCAATAAATCGACCTTCTCTAGCTGTTTATAGAACTTCCCCAAAGTGCCTCTCTCATGTAAATCCATCAACTTGTTCACCAATCCTGCGATGGTGTAGAAACGAACGTTTAATCCCGTCTCTTGAATCGCATTCAAGCCGATTTTTGTGGATAAAAAGGTTTTGCCCGTGCCCACGCCTCCATAGAAAATCAGGTTCTCTTTGTTCTCCATGAATTCTCTGTTTAAAAAGTATTCGCGATTCAGCCCTTGCGTGTATTCGATATCATCCCATTTGAATTCGACGCTCGGTAATGGCGGTAAGAGCGATTGGGTAAAGAGGAGGTTTGTGCGCCGTTCTTCACGCTGACGCACTTCTGCCTCCATCAGTTTAAGTAGATATTCCTGATTTGAAGTAGCCTCGATCTCTTCGAAGTTTTGACGTATCCAGCTGAGCTTCAATCGCTTTGCGTATTCTTGTATAAGTAGTTCCATCAAGACACACCGCCTTTTTCAAACAACTTGTCGTAATGTGTTGATCCTCTTGATGCCGGTGGCATTGGAGGGATTGAGTCTCTTCTGATATCAATGCTCACGCGGTCGCTCCGCCCATTGATGAGTTGGTAGAATACCTGTTTGATCGATTCTGCAGAAGGATGCCCGTGCGTCGATGCGATTTTTAGAGATTCTGTTGCCACCGAGAAATCATGTTGTTTCAAGAGGACTGAAAGAAGTCTCAATGCCTCCTGCTTTTCAGGTACGGTGCAGCTGTCTATATATTCTTTCCAATTGACCGGTAGCTGTTCAAAGAAATCCGTGTATTTGATTGCCATTGGCCGTTTGGCCATCAGCTCAAGATATGGTTGCCATTTCATCGACTTCTTATCCTCACCATACAGGCGTGCATGAGTAATGATTGATTCATGTTCTGCCGTCATGATCTCGATCGTGCCATATGATATCTTTGCCAAAACACTACTTTTGGCAAATCGAGGAGATGTGGAATATTGACGTCCATCTATTTTGACGAGTCCATACTTATCTGGTCGACACTCTTCATAACGCACGCATTCAAAGGATTTTTCAGGTAACTGAAGGAGTGCTTTTTTATCTTCCTCAAACAGTTCGGACAAAAGCTCATCTTTTTGATAGTGCTTGCGATTCCTGTCTTCTTCAGCTGCAATCCAGAAGGTCTCGTTCAAACGCTCAAGATCTGCCACATGTATCTCTGGCAATAAAAAGTTGTTACGTATGTATTTGACCATGGCTTCAACGTGACCTTTTTCGTTCCCACTGCCTGGATTACAGAACTCAGTGGAAAAACCATAGTGTAAGACGAATCGTTCGAACTCGTCAGTCAATACTCGCTCACCATAAGGAAGGACCTTTTTGACAGCTGGACTCTAGTTATCGAAGCGAATTGTCTTAGGGACACCACCGAGATGGTGAAAGATTCGCTTTAAGCCTTCTAAGAAACACTCTCGGTTCTGCGACTGGAACACTTGAAAATAGAATGTGTTGCTGAAGGGGAACGAGAGCGCTAAGTAGGAAAGGTCGACAGACCTACCCCTGTATACAAATGGTGCTTCTCCAAAATCAACTTGTGCTATTCCTGGTATGCTTTCAAGTGGTAAGGCAGCCTCTGTTGATTGTCCCATCTGCTGTTTCTTTTTTCGTACATAATCGCGGATAGAACGATAAGATCCGTTGTATCCATGTTCCTTCACCAACACATCGAACATTCTCTTGGCAGTCCGACGAAACTTCTTTTTCTTAGTCGCATCTTCCTCCAACCACTTATCGATTATGGGTCTAGCTTCTCCCATAACCCTTGGCTTTCGAGTAGTCTTCGGACGTTCTTCACTCCAGTCTTCCATGTCTGCATATTTCTTTACGGTTCTCTCATCATGGTTCATACTTCTTGCTACTTCTGCATATTTTCTACCTTTTTGATTCACTTCTTGTCTGATATACTGGATGTCAGTCACTGTTAGCACTCCCTGTACCTCCCTGAATATTGTTAGCCCAATATCAGAGAGTTTAATTGTATGGAGAGATGCTGACAAGTGGCTTTTCTTATTTTCACAGCCTCTTACGAGGCTGCATGAATTAACTGCCAAACACTACATTTTTATACTGCCATAAACATCTTACGAGGCTGCATGAATTAACTGCCAAACACTACATTTTTATACTGCCATAAACATCGACGACACAGGAGACCCAACTGGTCTCCTCAGTAGATTCTCGATTGATTGGGGACTGTTTTCGTAGCCAATATTTCATATTGTGAAGTGCAATACCACTTGTTTCACACCATTCGACCAGGGACAAACCACTAGCACGATATTCTTCGATCATCGCCAACCAATACGCTTCTTTCTCTTTTCTTTTCAAAGAAACCTCCCAAATTTCATTTGTGGGAGGAGTATCTCATGAATTTTCTTCTATTAGAATGTGTGCACTATTTGACGCTTACATACAAACCGTCCTAACTTCAACTTCACCTTTTTGTTTAAGTACAATAGAATACACCCTTGCAGTGCTCGATGCGATTATAAGAATCTGAATGTTTTTAGTATTTTCTTGATTTCTCATTATTTCTATTCTAGATGTATAAGTACATCAAAAAAAAAAAGACCATGTGGCCTAGTTGTGCCAAACGGTCAGAGCAATAGCTGGTTCCCATCAAGGGGACTGGAACATAGTGTAAAAGTATTTGTGATCTATTACGTCATTATCCCTACCAATCTTCTATCAACTTAACTATTTCTATGTAGCCCTTCTCTTTAGCATAATCGAGGGCCGTTTTCCCACGGTTGTCGCGAAGCTCTTTATTCGCATTGTACTTCAGTAATTCTTGAACAATTTCCTGATACAGCGCTGAGCCATCTGTTAACGCAACTGCTTCAATCAAAGCCGTGTAGCCGTAGTTATTTTGATGATCAATATCTGCTTTCCCGTCTTGTAGAAGAACCTTCACATTCTCTAAATGGCCTTTTTCCGCTGCCGGAATCAATGCATTACCACCATAGCGATTCACGACCGTATGATTCGGCTCAGCTTGTTCAATCATATACTTCAAAATCTCTGTTTTCCCTTGCGCTCCAGCATACAAATATGGGCTGTCCTGTAAATGATCTTGCTGATTAATATCCGCTCCTGCATCAATCAGACGTTTTGCCACATCAATATAGTTTTTGTGTGTGGCAATCAATAAGGTAGATTCTCCTTTATCATTTGTTTCATTTATCGGATAGGACGAATCTTGTAAAATAACTTCTACTTTTTCTACATCATTATTTTCAACTGATTTAAGAAGTTCACCTGCTTGTGGTTTCATATAGTCTTCCTCCCTACTTGATTACATCCAACGAGTATCAGTACTAAATTTATTAGCAGAGGTAAGACATATTTCATTTCAAATCTTCCTTTCGTAAAAAGATTTTGATTAGAAAAGGTGAAGAAAGTTAAAAGCATTTGCCTTTTTTAATCATTCAAAAGAAATATCCTGACACCATAGATAACCACTTTTTGCATTTTTAATTAAATCTTTAGTAAAAATATCTGCTGTTCTATTTTTATCTATTGCACCATCATGAAAAGCTACAGCCAAATCTAACATCAAAAGAGGACCTCTTAATCCTTCTTCCTTATAATATTTTTTTACCCTTGTTTTTCCTTTATCATGAATAGCACCTTGCATGAACAAGTTACCTAGCTTTAATGCTTGAGACCTTGAAACTGTAAAATAAACATTAGCTGGTAGTCTATCTTTTTCGGCCTTATTTTTATTTTCAGTTTCATTTTTCTTATTTCTTTTGTTCATTCTAGTAACTAAATTATCTAAAATATCAAAGTCCTCTGGCTTTAATTTGTTTTGAGCCAGTATTTGGTTCGGTACAATAGAACTTAAAGCTTCTTCAATATCTTTGACATTAATTTTTTCTATGTCTGTTGGAGATTGCTTATGACCAATTCTTTGAATTAAATTATCATAAGCGTGTTTGAGTATTTCTATATACCTTCTCACATTACCATTTGAAAAATATGCTGCTAGTGTTAGACATTTATCATTTTCAAAAATATCTAGATAGTTAGTGTATCCTTTATCAGATAGTAATTCTCGAATTCTATTATTTGTTAATTCCTTGTAAAATTCTAAATAGTCATCAGATAACTCATCCATTGAAACATATTCCATAATTGCATCATGTCCAACATCAAAATTGAAACTATCTCCAAAATTCTTTGAAGGATAATATGTTATTGGAGTAGGATACACTGAAGCACAAAAATATGCTGCGTTTTCATGCATATCATCAGTTAAAGCACCTCGAACAAGCTTTAATAGTCTAAAAATTTCTATTTGGGCTTCTTTACTAACTTCAGAACATTCATCAATCAATAAATAAGTATATTGATTTTGTAGTATATTTTTTAATTCTAAAATAAAATTCACTAAAAAATTTGCTGCATTACTATGAGATAAACTTTGTCCTACAAATAGAAATTCTTTCTGTTCATTTTCACTATATATTTCGCTTCCACTAGCAGAAACAGAACCTATTTGTGGAACTGCCAGATTTGCAGATGCATTTTTAGTTGTGCTCGATTGAGAACCGAAAGTAGCTTTAATATTTTCAGGATTATAATTCAATTCATCAAGCAATTTCTCATTCAGTACTTTTATGCGTTCGATTAATTTTTCAATATTTTCAGCGCTGTTTAAACCGAACATCTGTGCAATTTTTTTAAAAGACTTTTGAAAACTACTATTTCCTGCCAAACTTATCTTTTGCCTGTTCTGTTCAATAGTATTAATTATCTTCGTAACGATATTAGCGTAAAGATGTATTCTAAATAGTTTAACATCACTCTCAACCCATTCGTGGACACTAGCTAATGAAACATAGACAGGGAGAATTTTTTTTTCTTGGTATAAATTTAAGCAAGTTTCATTTATCATTTTTAAAATGTGTGTTTTCCCAGTTCCCCTAATACCTTCAATCAAGTAATTTTGACCTGTTTCACCAAGAAATTTATCAATGCTGAAACCTGGATTAGCGTGTGTGCTTGGAAAAAATCCTCCTGCTTGAGCATCATGTTTAAAGAAATCCATTTTTATATCCACTACAACCATCAAGATCCCCCTCGATTTTATTTAATCAACTGCTGTTAATATTATAATCCTTTAACACTGATAAATATGCTGTTAATAGATTTTTTAATTATCACCCACACAAAAAACTTGAATAATTCAATTAATACTGTTGGTACTTTAATAGTAAGAATTTTTCTTATTACATTACTATTTAAGATGTGAAAAATAATTAAAGTCAAAATTAAACTTGAAGTTACTTTTAACATATTTACTCGTTGAAAATAATCTCTTTAATGCTTAATTGCAGCAATACTATTTGATACTTATATCAAATGAAAAAGTACTTCCTACAAAATTGAAAAGATATTATTATATCTCAGGAAAATCTCACTTATTTGTGATAAGGCTCTCCGTGACGGGTATATATGCGAAAACCATGAAAAAACTTCACACTCACTTATGATAAGGCTCCCCCTTAATAATCCTGAAACTCCGATACACCTGCTCCAACAACACAAGCTTCATTAACTGGTGCGGCAACGTCATCTTCCCAAACGACAATTGCTCATTTGATCGCTTTAACACATCATCGTGCAGACCGAGGGATCCGCCGATGACAAAGACAATTTTGCTGGTGCCGTATGTCATGAGGGAATTGAGATGCGCAGCGAGTTCTTCAGAGCTGCGCGTCTTCCCGTTAATGGCAAGCGCGATGACATGTGAGTCTGGGTGAATTTTAGCTAAGATGCGTTCGCCTTCTTTGCGTTTGACGATTTCCATATCCGCGTCACTTAAATTTTCCGGAGCTTTTTCATCTGGCACTTCGATCTGTTCGATTTTTGCATAAGCGCCGAGACGTTTTGCGTATTCTTCGATGCCCATTTTTAAATACTTTTCTTTTAACTTTCCAACCGTCACAATTGTGATATTCACAGGTTATCCACCTTTACAGTTCATTTACAAACACATTGTCCACATTAGTTATCCACATATCCACATAGGTTATCTACATGTTGTGTCTTATTTTTTTCCAGCTACGATATATATAGCTGCCTGTTCACAATGTTCACAGCGTGTGGATAAGTTTTCTGGATTCTCGAGCTTTTCAAGAATCGGAAATTCTCCTGTCGACGCCGTTACCTCGTCAAGTACTTGATTTACATGGGTTTCGCATGCGTATTTCTCCATTATTCGACCTCCTCTGACAATTAGGATTATGCACAAAGTTATTCACAATTCGTACTAGTTTATCCACACCCTATTGTAACAAATAAAAAAGAAGCAGAAAAGACGCCACTTCGTCCTCCTGCTCCCTGTGTAAATCTTTTGTGAAGTGAATTTAGTTATCCACATCTTATAATGCGTTGTTGTCTGTCAGTTCCAATGTGAATTCTACAATCTCACCTTGGCGGTATACTTTCACATCCATTGTATCGCCCACTTCTTTTTCTGTGTAGAGATATTGGCGAAGGTCGAGCATATTTTCAACCTTTTCTCCATCTAGTTCCACAATGACATCATATTGTTGCATGCCTGCTGCTGCAGCTGGAGAGTTATCAAACACTTCATCTACCACAACACCAGTTGTAATATCTTCTGGAAGTTTTAATGTTTCTTGCTGGTGGAAGGATGGAACTTGTTCCACATCGACGAGCGTCACTCCCATCGTCGGGCGTTTCACTTCACCGTTTTGTTCAAGGTCTTCAATGATTGGAATGGCTGAGTTGATTGGAATCGCAAGTCCAATTCCTTCAACTGTTGTTGTCGAGATTTTCATCGAGTTGATTCCAATCAGTTGTCCCGCGATGTTGATCAATGCACCACCGCTGTTCCCTGGGTTGATTGCCGCATCTGTCTGAAGCACTTCTGTCTGCCAGTCTTGTTGTCCATCTTCGTTCAAGTCCACTGGGATGACACGTTCTTTCCCGGAAAGAATTCCTGTTGTGACCGACCCGAAGAAATCGAGGCCAAGTGGATTCCCGATTGCGATAACCGGTTCACCTTGCGTTAACGCATCCGAGTCTCCAAATTCAATCACCGTTTCTACGTCCGTTGCGTCCATTTCAAGTACAGCTAAGTCGGTCCAAACGTCACTACCTACTAATTCAGCACTGACTTTTTTCCCGCCAGCAAGTGTCACTTCAATCGAGTTGGCTCCGTCCACTACGTGATGATTCGTCACGATAAATGCGCGGTCACCTTCGACTTTATAAATAACGCCAGATCCCGTTCCTGCTTCTTGTTCACCGGACTGTTCGCTGCTCCAGAAATTGTTCACTTCCTGCAAGTTTGTGATTCCGACGACTGCTGCCGAGGTCTTTTCAACCGCCGAGGTGATGTCTGTCGTGACTTCCGTGCTCACTTGCTCGGTCTGAGTGATGTTGCCTGCAGTGCGTGTTCCATTGTTCGGAAGGGCGCTCTGCAAGCTCGGCATCATGAACCAAAGTAGCAATGCACCGACGAGTACTCCGGAAAGTCCCGCTAAAAAGTAGCCGGCAATTCCTCGTTTTTTCTCTGGTTTTTCTGAACGTTTTGGCGGCTGTGGATCTTCCGCGTACGGATTGTATGGTCTGTAATCATCCATCTTCGTCATCTCCTTTGTTGTACTGTATACGTATACTGTACCCTAAAAAGATGAAAATTAGATGAAAATTGCTTAAAAGTTTATTAAAAAAAACAGCCCCCTGATTCTAGGAGACTGTTTCGAGACTACTTATACTTCCACAAGCGGTGTTGGAATTTCTGCGTCGGTGCCGTGCAAATGCACATACTCACCAGCGATGATTCCGCACGAGCGCAGCGTTTGTTCAACGCTCATATGTGCAAGGTCTTTCATATTGTTGTCTTTACTTAAATGCGACAGGTAGATCTGCGTCGGCTTCAAATCGACCACTTCGCTCATCGCAACAGCCGCGTCTTCGTTTGAAACGTGACCGACGTCTGAAAGAATGCGGCGTTTGATAGACCAAGGATAGCGGCCCATCTGCAGCATCCCCACGTCGTGGTTGCTTTCAAACACAAACGCATCAGAGCCTTTGATGTAGCCTTTCATCCGGTCACTGACATACCCCGTGTCGGTGATAAGCGCGAGCTTTCTGCCGTTCTCGTGAAACACGTAGAACATCGGCTCGGCTGCATCGTGGGATACTTGGAACGATTGGATGTCGAGTCCACCGAATGTTTTGACCGTCTCCATATCGAACTGGAAGCGCTGGTCGGTCGGGATGACACCGAGGTGATGGTCCATCGCCTGCCACGTCTTCGCGTTCGCATAAATTGGCACTTTATATTTGCGGGCCATGACGCCTAGCCCTTTTATATGATCACTGTGTTCATGCGTGACTAAGATTCCGCTCAACTTGCGGGCATCTCGGTCGATTTGCTGAAACAACTGCTCCATTTTCTTTCCGCTCAGTCCGGCATCTACTAAAAAGGAGTGCTCCTCGTTTTCAACGTAAATGGCGTTGCCGGTACTGCCGCTCGCCAATACACTAAATCTCATGCTGATTACTCCTCTGTATCTTCTGACTCTACTGCATCAATCGGGATGTCGAGAATTCGACTGTCGATTGCATTGACGAAGTACTCTTCCATTGTACCATCTGCCAGCTCAACCTTCACGGCCCATGTTGGCGAAAACACCTGTGTCTCCCCGAGCTGTGCGAGAGTCGAATAGCCAAGGCTGACTTCCGTCACTTCCGCTCCTGGAAGAATTAACGAGCGGTTGTACAGCACTTCAATGGCACTCATGTACGTGATCAAGCTACGTTCTTCGTTATAGTCTTCGAGGTCTTCGAGGTATGTCTGTGTGAACCCCGTCACTTCGCCTTCTTCATTCCAGCGAACCAAGATGAATGCACGCGAATTGTGGTACACGCTACGGTCATTTACTTGTTGGAACAGGAGGGCTGTGTTCGTCTCTGAATCGGTCGACCAGATCTTATAGTCCTGGCCTTCGTGTGCATGTTCCTGTACAACGCTTTCCACTGTCATGTCACCTTCTACGGAAACTGGCTCAACTAGTTCCACTTCCAGGATCCCATCCGTTGATGACCTCACGTCTGCATTCGGTAGCTGTTCTAATTCATCTGGAGTGAAATTGTGCACAGTTCCCGATACGTAAGCGACGTTTGTCGGCATGTTGGTCAGCCTCGGCACCGTGATGGAATCTGCAGCGAGACGTTCTTCAAACGATGTCGAGCCTTCGAGCGTGCTTTGAAGACCGATGGATTCGTTGTAACGGTCCACATACAGCGACATCAAAAACACGTTCAAGATGGAGAACACGACGATGAAAATAGTTTTGGTTCTACTCCAATCCAATCGCGCCACCTCCTGACAGTTCTGGTGTGATTCGCACCCATGTCTCATTGACTTGATAGAACCAGTACGGCTCAAGCGTCAAAATCGGTTGGGACGAATCGCGTCGGACGTAGTAGCCCGGTTTGATATCCGTCACAAGATTGATATCTACAGATGCTTGGGAAATCAAGTAATCGTAAATGTACTGACCAGACGGCAACTGCTTACGTGTCGTGCGGAAAGGTGATGACTGGTTCAGCGTGTAGTACGGACGAATGTAACGGTAGACCTGATCAAGTCCCCAGTACTGCGTCATGTCTGTTGCCATTGTGTCACTAAACACGGGTAGCCCTTTCAAATGCATCTGGAAGTTGATCTGCTGACCACGCGCATTGATGCGACTCAAGCGGTAATCATCCGTCCATCCCTCGTGTTCGTTGACGAACTCGATGCTATCCGTGACCAGTGTCGCCGAGTCTCCTGGAAGCTCCGTTTCCGAGGCCGGGTGCACGTAACTGATTCGACGCGGTGCATAATCGATGTTCATCAGCGCACTATCGTCTGTATACTGCTGGGACGAAACGCCAACTGGATTACTGCGTACAAGGTTCGGATTCGTAAATAATGCATTTTTGAACTTTTCCGGGGAGATCTCTTCTAATCCGAATGTATATTCTTCAAGTGGCACTTGAACAGATGACACATAAAGCGACTGCAAACTATCTCGTACAATTTCATTGAACACTGGCAATCTGCGGTCCATATCTTCTACACGATTCAAGAATTCTGCAACATCCACATCCGCGACATCCGAGCGGAATACGCGCTGTGAGACGGTGTTGATAAATTTCACGTGAATCGACAGGTCTCCGTCTCCATTTTCCCAGTGCACAATCATATGGTTGAACGAAAAGTCTGGAATGGCTTGGTCGCTAAACGGAATGATCTGACGGAAACTTTGGATCGGGATTTCTGTCGGGTAATAAAAGACAAGTTGATTTGTATCGCGAATCATTTCATTGAGTTGGTCCGTCGTCGCTTCATTATTGATCAGCTGCGGCGGGTTCAAAGTCCACATACGCATGATGCCCATCAAGCCATCCATCTCGCTCGACTGTAGGGAACCTTTCATCGCCGAAGCGCCCGTATAACTAATCAACATGCGGTACGGTTTGATGACGTCACTCGTCCGCTTCTTTTCCGCAATCGCAATATCGACGACTGGTGTATCCTCAAGTGTTGCGTAAGGCGGTGTATACGTCCAGATGGAGAACGTCAAGAGCACACTGAGGGCAATCAAGATGACAAGAACGGCACTTTTTACATGTTCCAGATATCTCATTCCCACTCACTCTCCTCTGGCTCGACGTGCAGCGTAAAGAAGATGTTTGTTCCGTAGCCCTCTTCACTTTCTGCCCAAATTTTCCCACCATGCGCTTCAATCATCTCGCGCGCAATCGCAAGTCCAAGACCCGTACCACCCATAGAGCGGGCACGCGCACGGTCCACACGGTAGAAACGTTCAAAGATTTTATCGACATTCTCTTTAGGAATTCCCATCCCGTCATCCGAGATCATAACCTGCATCATTTCGTCTTTGACCGTAAAGCCAAAGCGCACTGTTCCTCCATCTGGTGAGTACTTCAGCGCGTTCGAGATGATGTTGTCGATCACTTGCGTCAATTTGTCTGGGTCGATGGCAACAAAATACTCTTTTTCCGGAAGCATACGTGAGAACGACACATTTTGAGACTTCGACATTTCAAAGCGGTCGATAATGCGGTGGAAGAACTGGTTGAAGTTTATGACCTCTATGTTAAGATCGTAGTCTCGGCTATCCATTTTCGAAAGTTGGAGCAAGTCATTTACAAGACGAATCATCCGGGCCGTCTCAGTCTGCGTAACACCTAAGAAGTTCGGGGCAATCGTCTCATCTTTCCAAGCACCTTCAGCAAGCGCTTCAAGATAGCTGCTCATCGTTGTCAGTGGCGTACGTAACTCATGCGAAACGTTCGCAACGAATTCCCGGCGTTCCATATCAATCTTCTCCTGCTCGGTCACGTCATGCAGGACGGCAATCAGACCATTCACAAAACCGGTCTCTTTCTGAATAACAGAGAAGTTTGCGCGTAAAATATACGGCATGTCATAGGTGCTGTAGTTCAGCGACATCGGTTCTTGTTGATGAATCAAGTCTTCAAATGTCGTGTCTTCGTCAATCGTCAGGACAGATGTGATTGGACGATTGAGGACGCTGTCGCGGTTTACATTGAGTAACTCTAGTGCCGGATCATTGATTAGGATCACGCGGCCTTTGCGGTCAGTCGCAATAACCCCGTCTGTCATATTCGCAAGAACGGACGCAAGCTTTCGCCGTTCGGCATCGGTCGTCGATTGGGCTTCTTGTAATCGATTCGTTAAATGGTTAAAGGCAATCGCAAGCTGCCCGATCTCATCGTCTCCGTAGACTTTAACTTTACGCGAGAAATTCCCACGCGCCATGGCTTGCGCTTGTTTTCGCATATCGGAAATCGGATGCGTGATCGTGCGGGCGATAAAAATACCAAGGATAATGGTGATACCGAGAGAGACAGCTGTTCCTCCGGCTAAAATCTGATTGATCTCATCCATCTGGCTAAACACTTTTTCAATGTCTGATTCAACGTACAGTGCGCCGATTACATTGCCTTGAGAGGTGATCGGTGTAGCGAGGATCCAGATTCGCTCGCGGGTTACTTTATCGAGGGAAATCATACTCTCTGGATTTTCAGAGCTGATTGTCCGGCGTACTAGCTCATCAACCGAACGTTGCCCGACGATGCTTTGATTTTCATTGTCTGAGGTCCCGAGGATTTGATAGCGGTCATCGATGACACGAATCTCGTTGATGTCACTCGAATTTAAGCCAGCCAAAATAGAACGCAGACTTTGTTCGGTCGTCGCGTCCTCTTCGCCTCGTTCTCGTATCAGTTCTTCGCGCACGCTAAACTCCATGAGTCCGACACGTTCGGTGACGGAATCCTGGAAGTTGTTGCGGAAAGATTCTTCGAGCTCTCGTACGAAATAGAGCCCGATAATCTGCATCGCGATCAATATTAATAAAATATAAATCAACACGATTTTAACGTGAATTGATTTAAAAAAGCCTACTCTATGCATGAATGTTCCTACTCCTGTTCAGGACTGCGCAGGTAATATCCCACTCCACGGCGTGTCACAATCCAGTTTGGATGACTTGGATTATCTTCAATCTTTTCACGCAGGCGACGAATCGTCACATCGACTGTGCGCACGTCCCCGAAGTAATCATAACCCCATACCGTTTGCAGTAAGTGTTCACGTGTCATCACTTGGCCTGTATGTTTCGCCAAGTAGTGCAGCAGTTCAAATTCACGGTGTGTCAGCTCAATCGCTTCATCCCGCTTCATCACCATATAGGCATCTGGCTGAATCGTTAGCGGTCCGATATGGATATCATTCGAACTCGCTTCCATATCTTCAGCCGGCACGACTTGCGAGCGACGCATGTTGGCTTTCACGCGCGCAATAAGTTCACGCGTCGAGAATGGCTTTGTGACATAATCGTCTGCCCCAAGCTCAAGTCCGAGTACTTTATCAATCTCAGAGTCTTTTGCTGTCAGCATAATAATCGGAAATTCATACTTCTTGCGGACTTCACGGCACACTTCCATACCGTCACGCCCCGGAAGCATGATATCAAGTAACATTAGATCGGGTTGGAAGGCTTCAACTTTCTCAAGCGCTTCGTCCCCATCATAGGCACATTCCACTTGGTAGCCTTCTTTTTTTAAGTTAAACTGCAGAATGTCTGCAATCGGTTTTTCGTCATCTACGACGAGAATCTTCTTATTCATAGTTCGTTCTCCTCCATCATTCGTTCAGACTTCCCCTATTTTCTAGTTCTCTACTATCCTTAACAATACCATGCCCACGCTATTTTCGCATTTTATTTCCCATTCCTGTCGAAAATGGTCGTATTATTTCCCGGGAAATATTCTCTTTAGATGTGTAGAACGATACTCTAGAAACTGAGCGGGCGTTCTTCTACCGAAACCGAGATTTGTTCTACCGAATCGCACTTTTATTCTACCCAAACCGGAATTTCTTCTACCGAAGTCATGTTATGGAAACTAAATCCTCCCCCACCGCCGTCCACCATCACACCAAATCCCAATGTCCTAAGATCTTTCTAGCAAACCCTTCACCAATAAGCCCTTCCTACAACAAAAGCCGCCCAACCTCGGGCGGCTTTCCTATCTATTACTTCAACACAGACATCGGATTGATGTGCGTGCCGTTTTTGATGACTTCAAAGTGTAAGTGAGTGCCAGTAGAACGACCTGTGTTCCCCATGACACCAATTTTTGTTCCTTGTGGAACGGTTTGGCCTACTGAAACACTGATTGAGTTCAAGTGACCGTACACGGTGCGGTAGCCGTTGTTGTGATCAATCACGACACGGTTTCCAAGACCACCCTCTACACCAGCTGCTACGACAACTCCATTATCGGAAGCTAAAATATCATAGCCACTTGGACGTGCGATATCGATTCCTTGGTGCATACGGCCCCAGCGGTGACCCATATGGCTCGAGATATACCCACCTTGTGCTGGCCAAGCGAATGATCCGCTTCCGCGAGAAGGCATCACTTTCGTACCTTTTAGTGTTACTTCATGTTGCACTTGCTTCGTAATTTCCTCTTCCACCATGTCTTTGGCAGTCTCTTGTCCATTCACTTTTGTGATGGCATACGTCGCAATACGCTCGCCGGCTTCCCCTTTAGTTTTCAACTTGGTGTCGCCTTTGTAGAGCGTGTCTGTTTCTTCTACTACTTTATCAAATGCGATTTCTTCCTTCGCACGTTGCTCGTAAGTTGCTGTGAAGTTTAAAGCTGGGCGCAATACCGTGACATTCAGCTCTTGGCCGATAGAGAGTGTCCCACCTTCTTCTAGTCCTTCATTCAACTCAATTAACTCGTTTGTAGAGAGGTTATGAGCACTTGCGATCTTTGAAATAACATCGCCTTGTTTGACTGTATATGTCTCTTGTTTCTCAACGCCCGTCAATAAACGTTTTGTCGCTTCGTCGACTGACAAGACCTCATCTGGCTTTACCGTCATAGTGGCACCGAACACGTTCTGTTCGATTGTTAAATCTTTAATTCGTGTTTCACCTGGCTGTAATGCGGGTATAGAATTACTAGTAGTGTTTTGAGCTTCCAAAAAGTTGAGCTCTTTCTCCGAAATGTAGTTCAACTTCACTTTCCGAAGCACTTCATTGTAAGCATCTAAATCTTTAACGTAGGCTGCCACCTCGTTATCGATTGAAATGGCAAATGCATTGGCATTCACTTCAATGAGGTCCTCTACTTGTTCTAAAGTAGTGGCGTCGTCCGTAGCAGGTGTAAATACTTTCTCTTCAACCACCGAGAAATTATTACCAGCTGTTAACGAGAGACCTTCGAACTGTGATTTGGAAGCTTCTATTTTTTCGCGCTTCAATTGCTCGACCTCGTTTTTGTCTGAGATCGCACCTACGTACTGATCTTCTGTATATATATGATAGATTGTAGTCAATTTACTATCTGCAGTTTCATTTGCAAAAGCGAAGTTGACGGACAACCCAGAAAGCAATACTACTGTGATGGCTGCTTTCTTTATCACATTGGTTTTCTTCCTAGAAAGTCCGTCTGTCGATAAAACAGCCGATTCTTCCTTCGATTTATTCCAAAACATGATAAAGCTCCTTCCGTTTGTAAACACACTCTGGCATTTTTCATGCCCTTCTAATTTACCATATCCATTTATGCAAAGTGAACGAATAGACCCGTTTGTAATCAAAATGTGAAATAGATTCCAGTTCCTACAATTTACTAGAAGTATTTGGTTCACTTCTATGAAATACTAACTAATTTATATTTCAATTATTTCAGTACTTCTCTGAATTGCGCGAAATTATACAGAATAAGACAAAAAAAGACCTCTTCTTAGCAACTGCTAGGAAGAGGTTTTGTATTAGCGCCAAACGCTAGAAACGATATTTGTTTGTGTACGGTCTGGACCAACCGAGAAGATTGAAACTTGAACGCCTGTTAATTGAGCGATTCGCTCTAAGTAGTGACGTGCGTTGTCCGGTAGTTCGTCAAGTGACTTGCAAGACGTCACGTCTTCTGACCAGCCTGGCATTTCTTCATAGACTGGCTCACAGTCTGCAAGCATACGTAGGTTTGCTGGGTATTCTGTGATCAACTCACCTTTGTAGCTATACGCTGTACAGATCTTCACTGTCTCAAGACCACTTAATACGTCGATTGAGTTCACCGTTAAGTCAGTCAATCCACTCACGCGGCGTGCATGGCGAACGACGACAGAATCAAACCATCCGATGCGGCGTGGGCGACCCGTTGTTGTTCCGTACTCTTTTCCGACTTCGCGGATTTGGTTGCCGATTTCATCAAACAATTCTGTTGGGAAAGGACCGTCACCAACACGTGAAGTGTACGCCTTACATACACCGACAACGTGAGAGATCTTTGTTGGACCGACACCTGCTCCGATTGTCACGCCACCTGCTACTGGGTTAGACGATGTAACGAATGGATACGTCCCTTGGTCGATGTCTAACATAACACCTTGTGCGCCTTCAAACAGAACACGACGGCCTTCATCTAAAGCATCGTTCAATACTTTTGATGTATCGGTTACATACTTCTCAATTTCTTGTCCGTATGCATAGTATTCTTCAAGAATATCTTCAAGTTTGAAGCCTTCCGTTTCGTAGAACTTTTCAAACATGCGGTTTTTCTCTTTTAAGTTTAAGTCTAGCTTCTCTTTAAATGTCTCGTAGTCTAAAAGGTCAGCCATACGGATTCCTACACGTGCTGCTTTATCCATGTATGCCGGGCCGATTCCTTTTCCTGTCGTGCCGATTTTATTCGCACCGCGACGGGCCTCCTCCACTTCGTCTTGCTTCAAGTGGTACGGTAAGATGACGTGGGCACGGTTAGAGATACGCAAGTTGTCTGTGCTCACTCCGCGCTCATGAAGACCTTTCAACTCTTTCACAAGAGCTTTTGGATCTACAACCATCCCGTTTCCGATGACTGAGATTTTATCTTTATAGAAGATACCTGATGGAATCAAGTGCAGTTTGTATGTCTCTCCACCGAAAATGATCGTGTGACCTGCGTTATTTCCACCTTGGTAACGTGCAATTACTTCTGAATGCTCTGAAAGAAAGTCTGTGATTTTCCCTTTTCCTTCGTCTCCCCATTGGGTTCCTACAACTACGACTGATGGCATGATCAGCACCTCCGCTAGACACTGTGTGTCCTATTTCAAACAGTATCAGTGTATCAGCGTATGCCCATTCCGTCAACCCATTTACGAACATCTGAATTACCTAAAATGTAAACGTTCGTGTTTAGGTGCTGATTCTTTATAAAAAGTCACGATTTCAAAGTTTTTTGTATTATTCTTCACCAATTGTTAAAGTCACGCCACGTTTTTCCTGTTCCCCATCCATTATCTTGATGTATGCCACATTCTCTTCCTGCCACTCAATAGCAATAGACGGATTTGCATAGCCATCTATCGGCATATATAGCATGCTCATGTCTTCAATTTCTTGTTCCCAACGTCCATAGTACACTTCATATGGCTCGCCCCCTCCAGGTTCAATAATCTCCACACGATAGTCCCCATTAGGCGATACGCTCTCCATTCCTGAAGAAGACATTTCTACTACACTTTCTCGTGGGGCTAAGGTGAAAAAGGCAAAAACTCCGATGATGCTTAAAATGATGAAAATGACGACGGCAAACAGACAACCCATCAAGCTTTTCATTGCATCCACTCCTTTTCGTTTGTAACTATACGTTTTAGTCCTCTAAAAAGTTACAAAAAAAGCCCCCTATTGTTAGGGAGGCCACTGAAAAACCTTAGGTTTTTCTGTTGGATTTTATCTGTATGACAAAAAAGACGACTAGAATCCTCTAATTTGGAGATTCGAGTCGTCTTTTTCTTCTAAAAGGGGAGTTACATCCCTGTATTTCTATTGCATTAATTTTATGATTCGTTTGAGATTTACAGCAAATATGGTGGTGGCTCCTTGAATCTGCATACCAAATAGACCTCCGTAGGAAGCCTTGTTGTAACCATGTCTATTTTTCAGTTCACTATTTTTTGCCTCGATCTTATATCTAGAGCGAGAAATGGTTTTGAATTCAGTTGTTTCCTGAAAAGCCGCCTGATCACTGTGCTCTTGAGATTTGATTGATATAGAGTATGTCTTTGACTTAGCCCCTTCTTTATAGCAACCTGACTTAATAGGACAGTTCATACATTTCTGTATATCGAAATAATAGGTCTGTAACTGGTTCTTACCAACATTTTTCCTGCCTATGCGTGCTTTGCGTATAGCTAGGTGCCCTGCTGGGCAAACATACATACCCGCATCCTTATTGTAATCAAAGCCATCTTTTCGCTGTCCTGCTTGAGTGATAGAAGGGTTAAGTCTTGAAATAAGAGACATCCCTAAATCTTTTGTTAATCGGAGATTTTTCTTGCCCGAATATGCAGCATCTGCAATAACTTTTTCTATTGAAAGTCCATGACTCTTTGTTTTGCTTATCAGTTCCTCTAAATAGTGACCATCACTCTTTTCACCACTCGAGATGACAGCAGCAGTGATGATTCTTTCATCACTCATTGCAATATGTGTTTTATATCCATAAAAAGAAGTAGAGGCAGATTTGTGTCCAATTCGGGCATCTTCATCAACTGAATAATAGACCCCTTCGCTATAGTCTTCGACTGTCTCCTTGAGATTGTTCAATTTCTCTACAACAGCTGGTATCCCTTGAACCTTTGGTTCTGACTCGATGATTTTAATGATCTCTTGGCAATAACTTATGTGATCCTGGATTTTCTCTGTTGAAGGTTCGTCTGGGAGATTCGCACTGATTGTCTGATCAAAGAGCTGAACTGTCTTACGAACACGCTTAGATTTTTCTTGAATGAATTCTTTTGGTGATTTATAAATATAACGTGAAGCAGTATGGGTCGCATCAACTATGACACTTTTATCTTTGATGATGTCCTTCTCAACAGCGATTGAAACTGACTTTGAAATCAGCATATCTATAAGGTTCGTATCTTTAAGACGAAGACGACGAAATTTGGTTAATGAACTCGGGTTGATGACCTCGTCTTCTGGGGCCATATCTAGAAAGTATTTAAACGACATGTCGTACTTTGATCTTTCAACCACATCGACATCGGAGATGTCGAATATAACTTTGAGCAAAAGGTATTTGAACATGCGAATAGGTGGGATTGCATTACGACCATTATCTAAACAGTATTTTGTCTTTAACTCTTCCAAGATAAACGAAAAATCTACTAATTCATTTATTTGTCTTAACATATTGTTTTTTGGCACTACAATATCGTAGATCTGCATAAATGGACTTAAAGTCAACTTCTCCTGTTTAGAAATCATAGCTTTCCACCACCTAATCAATTTTCTTAATTATAAAAGAAAAAGCGAGTGATTTGACAATATAATCGTCAAATCGCTCGCTTTATTCCTTGGTATCAACTTTTTCAGTGGCCTCTTGTTAGGAGGCAGGCGGAGCCGAATGTTGGCTCCAATCAATATTGACGAATTTGTTGAACTCTTTAACGAACGCAAGTGTGACAGTACCAGTTGGACCATTCCGCTGCTTCGCAATAATGATTTCAATCATGTTCTGATTTTCAGTCTCTTTGTCGTAGTAATCTTCACGGTACAAGAAGGATACGATATCGGCATCTTGCTCGATCGAACCCGACTCACGTAAATCGGACATCATCGGACGCTTGTCTTGTCGTTGCTCTACTCCACGAGAGAGCTGCGACAAGGCAATAACGGGTACTTGCAACTCACGTGCTAGTGCTTTTAGAGAACGGGAGATTTCCGATACTTCCTGTTGACGGTTCTCGCCTTTGCCGCCAGACCCTTGGATCAGCTGCAAGTAATCGATCAAAATCATGCCAAGACCATACTCCTGCTTCAAGCGACGACATTTTGCACGAATTTCGGTTACTCGGATACCTGGTGTATCATCGATAAAGATTCCGGCGTTTGAAAGACTTCCCATCGCCATCGTGAGCTTCTTCCAATCCTCGTTCGTCAAGGCACCTGTACGAAGTACCTGGGCGTCGATGTTTCCTTCCGCACAGAGCATACGCATAACAAGCTGTTCCGCACCCATCTCGAGACTGAAGATGGCGACATTTTCATCGGTCTTCGTCGCGACGTTTTGTGCCACGTTCAGTGCGAAGGCCGTCTTACCAACAGATGGCCGGGCAGCTACTATGATCAAGTCATTGCGCTGGAAACCGGCTGTGATGCGGTCGAGATCTCGGAACCCTGTCGGAACACCGGTGATGTCGCCTTTACGTGAATGCAGCTGTTCAATATTGTCATAAGTCTGCACTAAGACATCTTTGATGTTTTGAAAGTCTCCGGCATTTTTTCGACTGGAGACGTCCATCATCTTCTTCTCAGCTTCTGATAACACAGCGGCTACTTCGTCTTCGCGTGTGAACCCGTCTTCTACGATACTTGTTGCCACACGGATCAGACGACGCAGAAGCGCCTTCTCTTCGACGATACGGGCATAGTAGATGATGTTTGCAGCTGTCGGTACTGCATTTGCTAATTCACTTAAATAAGCAATTCCACCGACGTCTTCGAGCTCTTTCTTTGCCGAGAGCTCCTCTGTGACAGTGACGACGTCTATCGCCTTCCCTTGGTCACTGAGACGAATCATCGTGTGGAAAATACGCTGATGGGCCGTGCGGTAGAAATCATCGGGTACGAGGACCTCTGCCGCCGTAATCAGCGCCTGTGGTTCTAAAAAGATGGCACCGATAACGGATTGTTCAGCTTCGTGATTATGGGGGGGAACTCTGTCCATGAACGGCTCGCTCATCTTATTCGCTCCTTACTCTTCAGTTACGTGAACTTTCAATGTTGCCGTGACGTCTTGATGAAGTTTAACAGGTACGTTTGTGTAACCGAGTGTACGGATTGCATCGTCAAGTTCCATCTTGCGTTTGTCGATTTTGATACCGTGCACTTTTTCAAGAGCGGTTGCTACTTGCTTTGTCGTCACAGATCCGAACAGACGGCCGTCTGCTCCAGATTTCGCTTTTAATTCAACCGTCAATGCTTCGAGCTTCTCTTTCAATGCTTCTGCATTCGCAAGCTCTTGTGCGGCTTGTTTTTCCGTCAATTTCTTTTGGCCTTCTACTGCTGAAAGTGCAGATGATGTTGCTTCTACAGCATAGCCGTTCTTAATCAAGAAGTTATGCGCATAGCCGTCTGCTACGTTTTTGATTTCGCCTTTTTTGCCTTTACCTTTTACATCTTTTAAAAATACAACTTTCATTGGTCAGTTCCTCCTTGCGTAATTCGGTCAATGCTTTCTTTTACTTGGTCGATAGCTTCTGCGACCGTTATGTTTTCAAGAAGCGTAGCAGCATTCGTTAAATGACCGCCACCTCCTAAGTTTTCCATTACGAGTTGCACATTGACGTCTCCGAGTGAACGAGCACTGATTCCGACTTTAGATTCATCTCTGCGCCCGATGACAAAGGATGCGCGTACATCGTTCATCGTCAATAAGATATCCGCAGTTTGTGCGAGCAGGATTTGATTGTACACCGCTTCTTCAGGTGCATGCGCAATCGCAATCCCCTCGTGATAAAACTCGACAGTCTGGATAATTTTCGCACGTTCTACGTACGTATCAAGGTCTTCTTTTAGTAGGCTCTGTACAAGTACGGTGTCTGCGCCATTCGTACGCAGGTACGACGCTGCTTCAAACGTACGAGCACCGGTGCGTAATGTAAAGCTCTTCGTATCTACCGTGATCCCTGCAAGCATCGAGGTCGCCTCGAGCATCGTCAATTTATCATGCTTTGGTTGATATTCGATGAGCTCGGTTACTAATTCTGCTGTAGAAGATGCATACGGCTCTAAATAGACAAGTAACGTATTTTCGATGAATTCTTCTCCGCGACGATGGTGGTCAATGACGACGACCTTTTCCGCCTTCTGCAACAACCGGTCATCAATGACGAGACTCGGCTTATGCGTATCGACAACGACAAGAAGTGTTTTGTCCGTCATCCGGTTCAACGCTTCTTCTGGTGTGATGAAGCGTGAGTAGAGTGACTCGTTTTGCTTGATTTCATGCATCAAACGCAAAACGCTCTTATCAAGCTCTTGGAAGTCAACAACAACAAATCCATCGACCTTGTTCATCTCAGCCATCTTCCGTACACCAACAGCGGCTCCGATTGAGTCCATATCCGGTAAACGGTGGCCCATGACGAGCACTTGGTCACTATCTTGAATCAAGTCACGCAGTGCGTGGGAAATAACGCGAGCACGTACCCGTGTACGTTTCTCTACAGGATTTGTTTTGCCTCCGTAGAACTTTACTTTTCCATCTGCTTGTTTGATTGCGACTTGGTCTCCTCCGCGCCCTAGTACTAGGTCTAGACTGGACTGCGCGAGTTCTCCAAGCTCCACAAGAGATGTGGATGATGTCCCGACACCGGCACTTAGTGTCACTCCGTGCCCAAATGTCGTCGTCACGTCTCGAATTTCATCGAGAATGCTAAATTTCGTCTTCTCAAGCGTTAATAGGATCGATTCGTTCAACACTGCGATGAAGCGGTCAGACGCCACGCGTTTCACGAAGATACCATACTCTGCACCCCAATGATTCACAGTGGACGTGATCAAGCTGTTCAGTTGCCCACGTACTTGGTCGTCCATGCCTTGCGTGATTTCATCGTAGTTATCGATGAACAAAATTCCAATAACCGTACGGTCGCCATAATAGAGCGTCTCGATTTCAACTTGTTCTGTGACATCGAAGAAATAGAGCAGCTTCTCTTCTGGCTTATAAAATACTTTGTAACTGTTGTCGCCGATTTCAACCGTGCTGTCGTTGATTTCTTCCGAATTCAATACAGACGGAATTTGATCAGACAAGTCATGCACATCTAACCCAATAAGGGAGTCTTGCGGCATTTGCTTCGTCATATAGGGATTTGCCCATTCAATGACTTGTGCTTCGTTTAGTAAGACGATTCCGATCGGCATCTCCAGCAGGGCTTCTTCCCCTACCTTCTTTAACCGGTACGACATCGTTTCAATATGTTTTTCAGTCTCTTGATAGACCCGGTTTTCCGTCACCCATGCGTAACCCGATACAACGGCTACGAGGAGTCCGAAAAGCACGCCGACCCAAAGGGATTGGGAGACAAGAATGACTGTTGCGACAACGCCTAGAATGGCAAATAAGACGATGCTGTAGCGCATTGGTCGTTTCCGGAAAAAAGTGGCCATGCTACTCAACTCCTTACTTTTTTGAACTTGTGCCGATGTAGGCACGCAGACGGAAACCTAAATCAATGACTCCAATGATGACCACGATGGAATAGAACGGCACTGACACAATCGTCGTTGCAATCGCGCCCCACTTTGGCCAACCTTGTTGATGGAAGTAATAATGAATCAAGGAAACCCCTTGTAAATACAGTAATGCCCGGAATACGAATAGGGCATTCACAACCGCCATTTCTCCGATTGTTCCGGCTTCAAATGTGCCAAGTAATGACAGCAAGGATACGATTAAATAATACCATATCACTGCGCGTGGCAATTGAAAATGACGAAAGGCTGCAAAGCGCGGAATTGGCACTTTTAGTTTGCGTAGAATCGGAAGGGCGACTACGAGATAGACCCAAGCCGTCACAAACATTACCGCAATGAAATAGCCTGGTAAAACAAGAGCAAATGTCTGTAAGCTCGATGCTACAATTTGATTAAAGTCATCCGGCAATTGCCCGGCACTTTCCATCAAGTCCCCCACTTGGGAATACGTATCTCGAATTTGATCCATCATCTGTTCTAGTAAATTCACACCGAACAGAAATTGTGAGACAAGAATTTGTGTAAGTGTAGCTAAAATGAGTGTAATGGCTGTAGAGACGAGTAGAAAAACTTTTGATTTCTTCTCCGCCAGACCGTCTCCAATCATAAATCCGACAGGGACAGTGACGAGGGCCACAAACAGACCTATATAGCCACCAAGTAGGATGGCAAGCAGTAAGCCAAGAACGGCTAAGAAAACAGCGTTAATGCGTGTATGGTTTGCACGAAACCAGGCAATGGGAACAACTGCGAGCAGTAGTCCAACTAGCCCAAGTACAGGCAGATACACGGCAATCAGGAGCAGCAACGTAAAGATCGATAGCGTACTCAAGCCATGTAGCCAGATTGATTTTTCTTGTTGCATAGGAACCTTCCTTCTCTCAAGATATCCCTACTATTTTATCATACTAAAGAGCGAAACGCTTTGAACACTCTAGGAACAAATAAAACCACCTGCCCGGAATCCGGACAGGTGGTTGAGTAAGATCTTATCTCTCTTCAGCTGTGAATGGTAATAAAGCCATGATACGAGATACTTTGATCGCACGTGTAAGTTTACGTTGGTACTTCGCGCTAGTTCCTGTCACACGACGTGGAAGAATTTTTCCACGCTCAGACACGAATTTTTTCAACAAATCTACATCTTTGTAATCGATGTGCGTGATGTTGTTGCTAGTGAAGTAACAAACTTTACGGCGTCGTTTGCCTCCGCGACGTGGTGCCATATTGGTTGCCTCCTTTTTCGTTATCAAGTAATCCGTTTGAGATGCCGATTCTTAGAACGGTAGATCGTCGTCAGAGACTTCAATCGGACCGCTACTTGCAAATGGGTCATCATCCATACGGGTATAATTTTGCTGATTCGATGGTTGGTTTGAACCATACTGATTAGAATTGTTGTTGTAGTTGTTCGACTGCGGTGCATTTCCGTAAGGAGCTGCTTGTTGTCCGCGATCGCCACCACCACCAGATGCATTGCGTGGTTCTAAGAACTGTACGCTATCTGCAACAACCTCTGTCGTATAGACGCGCTTGCCGTCTTGTCCTTCATAGCTTCCTGTTTGAATACGGCCTTCGACTCCAGCAAGGCTACCTTTTTTCAAGTAGTTTGCCGTGTTTTCAGCTTGTTTACGCCAAACAACACAGTTAATGAAATCTGCTTCACGTTCTCCTGATTGGCTTGAGAATGTACGGTTTACAGCAAGTGTAAAGCGTGCCACTGCTACGCCATTCGGTGTGTAACGCAGCTCCGGATCTTTCGTCAATCTGCCTACTAATACAACTCGGTTAATCATGCCTACAAACCTCCCTCGTCAGCGATCGTTGAATTCTTATTTCTCGTCAACGCGAACAGCAATGTGACGGATAATGTCTTCATTGATGTTAGCAAGACGTGTATACTCATCGATTGCTTTAGAATCTGCATTTACTTTAACGATTTGGTAGAAACCTTCACGCAAGTCATTGATTTCATAAGCTAAGCGGCGTTTGCCCCACTCTTTTGATTCGATGATCTCAGCGCCATTTGAAGTAAGGATGTCGTTGAAACGCTCAACTAGAGCTTTCTTCGCCTCGTCTTCGATTGCTGGCTGGATAATGTACATTAATTCGTACTGTCTCATCTATTCTGCACCTCCCTATGGACTTTGGCCGGTTTTGAGGCCGGCAAGGAGTAAGTAATTGTATTACTCACATCAATGAATTGTATCATATTGGGAAGTGGAATGCAATGTATAAAAAAAGAGAAACTCAGCAGTAAGCTGAATCCCTCTTTGTTAGTTACACGTTGAAACGGAACAACATAACGTCGCCGTCTTGAACAATATACTCTTTTCCTTCAGAACGAACCTTACCCGCTTCTTTCGCTGCTGGCATAGAACCCGCTTCTACTAGGTCATCATACGCCACTGTCTCCGCACGAATAAATCCGCGCTCGAAGTCTGAGTGAATGACACCCGCACATTGTGGAGCTTTCATTCCTTTACGGAACGTCCATGCACGCACTTCCTGAACACCTGCTGTGAAATATGTGGCAAGGCCAAGTAGGCTGTACGATGCTTTGATCATTTGATCAAGACCTGATTCTTCGATGCCTAGCTCTTCTAAGAACATTGCTTTCTCATCGTCTTCAAGTGCCGCCATTTCTTCTTCGATTTTCGCACAGATTACAATCACTTCTGCACCTTCTGCTGCCGCAAACTCACGAACCTTTTCTACGTACTCGTTTGAGCCGGCGTCCATGATATCGTCTTCTGATACGTTTGCTACGTACAACATAGGTTTGATTGTCAATAAGTGAAGACCTTTGATAACCTTCTTCTCATCATCAGAAAGATCAACAGAACGAGCAGACTGACCCGCTTCGAATGCTTCTTTCAATTTCTCAAGGACGGGTTGTTCTACCATCGCCTCTTTGTCTTTTTGCTTCGCCATCTTACCGACGCGTTGCAAACGCTTGTCGACACTCTCTAGGTCCGCAAGAATCAACTCTAAGTTGATGACTTCGATATCTGCAATCGGATCTACTTTCCCAGAAACGTGCGTTACATTTTCATCTACGAAACAACGCACAACCTGACAGATTGCATCTACTTCACGGATGTGAGAAAGGAATTTATTCCCAAGACCTTCCCCTTTTGAAGCGCCTTCTACGATTCCAGCGATATCCGTAAATTCAAATGCCGTTGGGACCGTCTTCTTAGGTTCTACCATCTCAGTTAATTTATCTAAACGTGCATCAGGTACTTCAACAATTCCAACGTTCGGATCAATCGTCGCGAACGGATAGTTTGCTGCTAGTGCCCCTGCTTTTGTAATTGCATTAAATAGCGTCGATTTTCCTACGTTCGGTAAACCAACAATACCAGCTGTTAAAGCCATGGGTTCTCCTACCTTTCTTGTTTCAACCTATTAAGTATAAAGGGCAACGCGCCCCCTGTCTATTGTTCCTCGTGACGCACAAGGACCTTCTTCATCTTCTTCTCAAATTCACGACGAGGAATCATGACACTATGTCCGCAGCCTTCACATTTGATTCGGATATCTGCACCAAGACGAATGACTTTCCAAGCATTCGTACCACATGGATGTTGTTTCTTCATCTCCACGACATCGTGTAACTGAAACTCTTTATTTGCCTGCATTCGTTTGGCCTCCTCCTTTTTGTTCAAACACGACCATCTTTTGATACGGAATTTCAATGCCGTGATTATCTAGGAACTTCTTGATGTCTCTTCGAAGTAGGCGACCGACTTTAAAGTGATTCATCGGTAACGCCTCCGCTGCTATACGCATAACAACATCTGATGCACCTAACGCATTCACTCCGAGCAAATCAGGTCGTCGGACAAGTTCCGGGTAACGTTCCTCCGTCGAATCTAAAAACTTGTTGATCAATCGTTCTACTTCATCCACGTCAGATTCGTATGCTACAGAAACATCTACCATGATCAACGAATTATACACAGAGTAGTTGATCACTTCCGAGATATTACCGTTCGGAATAATATGAAGCTCACCTGTGTACGTCTTGATTTTTGTTGTACGCAAACCAATTTCTTCTACAGTTCCGTTTGACTGATTGATCATGACTGTATCCCCAACACCAAATTGGTCTTCAAAGATAATGAAGAATCCGGTAATAATATCTTTCACTAAACTTTGTGCACCAAAACCGATGGCAAGGCCTGCAATCCCTGCCCCAGCCAGTAGACCGACTACATTAATGCTCATTGCAGAAAGAATGGCTAAAATCCCTGCAAAATAGACGATATATGTGAGACCATTTTGCAGTAATTTGATCAGTGTATTCTGTCTGCGCTCTGTATAGCCAATTGGTGTTTTAGAACGAAGAATCATCACACGTTCAATAGCGGATTTTCCGATTTTAACTACAACAACCATTAATATAAGAATTAATAAGATTTTCAGTAAAGCTGTTCCAATGGTAATCCATAATGCTTCATTAACTATAAATTCAACTGTTCGTTCCCATATTCGTTCGACACTCATAGAGAACCTCCTTTTTTATGAATACTATTAGTGAGTTCTACATAAACTACTAGAACTACTGCTGGAAAGGTGGATATCTTATGAATCCTACAACTCACTCAACTAATTTTGAAGCACAAGGTGCTATTTGGGAGCTGAGCTCGGCTCTCTTAACTGTACTCCCTTTTGATGACCCCCGTCTAACATTTGTATGCATCGGCACAGACCGTTCAACAGGTGATGCTCTCGGCCCACTCACCGGATCATTCTTGTCCCTTTATTCAAGCTTTCCATTTCGCGTTGTAGGTTGTCTAGATTCGCCTGTACATGCATTGAATCTAACTACTATTGTAGAAGAATTGCATTCCTTTGATTCAGACGCTCCACTCGTCGCAATTGATGCCTGTTTAGGCAATCATCGTGCCATCGGTGATATTTTACTCGAGATTGGTCCTCTTTGGCCAGGCAAAGCCGTTCAAAAGGACTTACCCGCTATAGGGTCTTATTCGATTAAAGGTGTAGTCAACCACCTTCATAGCGAAGGAATCGAAACGTTGCAAACTACTCGGCTTCATATTACACATGACATGGCGCGTGTCATAGCGAATGCCCTGTTTCTAGCATGGCATCGTCATTTGGCTAAAACACAAACGTCCATGCTACGTAAAGAGCCACTACCAACAGACTTGGCAGCAAATTAGCGACACGCACTTTTGTAATACCGATTAGGTTTAACCCGATGGCCAAGATCATAATGCCTCCAGTCGCCGTCATCTCACTTAAGAAGAGTGTCAATGCCTCATCTGGAACAAGTCGCGTGATTTGTGTAGCAAATAAAGCGATACTCCCTTGGTAAAGTGCGACTGGAATTGCAGAAAGTAGAACTCCGATTCCTAGAGTGGCAGCTAATAGAATCGATGTGAATCCATCAATAATTCCTTTACTAATCAACAACTCATGATCGTTACGTAGCCCACTGTTTAATGCACCTAACACGCCCATAGCACCAATCACAAAAATTAAAGTCGCTGTAACAAACCCTTGAGCAATCGTGCCTTCTTGACCACCTCTGCTCATCTTCTTCTCAAGCCACTGACCCAGTCGGTTTAATTGACGGTCAAGATCCCACCACTCCCCTAGTACAGTTCCTATTACTAAACTAATGATTACAATAATAAAATTTGTACTTTCAAATGACATTTGAATTCCCATCACTGCAACCGCTAAGCCAATTGCATACATAACCGTCTCTTTCATACGATCTGGGATTCCTTTTAATAGTCGCCCAGCAATTGCTCCTACTACAATCAAAAGCGCATTGATCAGCGTCCCCCATAACACCATCTTCATCCCTACTTTTCTCACAATTTCATTTCGCTAATCATGCACTATAAAAAATGAACCTATTTCCACAGCACGTGGAAATAGGTCAGTGTTTACTTTTCTAAAAGTTCTAGAATACGTTCCAGATCATCTTTTGAGTAAAAATCAATTTCAATTTTTCCTTTTTCTTGATCTTTTGAACGGTTAATTTTCACCGCTGTACCAAATCGCTCACGCAATTCAGACTCTTTCTCTACAGTGAAAATATCCTTCTTATCTTTTTCAATTGTTTCACGTGGAACATTTTCATTCAAACGTTGGACAAGTGCCTCCAGTTGGCGAACATTCAATTGCTCTTTCTTCGTCTTTTCAAGAATCAATGGGATATTTTTCTTCTTTTTCAGACCAAGAAGCGCTTTTCCATGACCCATTGTAATTTCACCAGCTGAAATCGCTTTTTTTGCTTCCTCAGGTAATACTAAGAGACGAAGATGGTTCGCAATATGCGGTCGACTCTTTCCTAAACGGAAAGCCAATTGTTCTTGTGTTAAATCAAGTGTATCCATCAGCTTTTGATACGCTTCTGCTTCTTCTATTGCCGTTAAATCTTCTCGTTGCAAGTTTTCAAGAATAGCAAGTTCCATCATTTCACGGTCGTCTAAATTGCGGACAACTGCTGGAATTTCAGCTAAACCTGCTAGCTGTGAAGCGCGGAATCGTCGCTCTCCAACCACAATTTCAAACTTACTTCCCTTTTTGCGAAGCATGATTGGTTGCAAGACGCCATGTTCTTTAATAGAAGCACTTAGCTCTTGTAGTGCCTGCTGATCAAAGATTTTACGTGGCTGGTAAGGGTTTGGTTTGATGAGTTTCAATTCAATCTGTTCCACACGTTCTTGTGTGTTTTGATCTTCGCCTGGAAATAGTGCATTGATGCCTTTTCCTAATCCTTTAGCCATGCTTAATCACTTCCTTCGCCAGTTCCAGGTACACTTCTGCACCACGTGATTTTGGATCATATATAATAATAGGTTCCCCGTGACTTGGTGCTTCTGAAAGACGCACATTACGCGGAATGATGGTCTTGTACACTTTTTCTTGGAAATACTTTTTCACTTCTTCAATGACTTGAATACCAAGGTTTGTACGAGCATCGAACATCGTTAGTAGAACTCCATCGATGGATAAGTTCTTATTTAAATGCTTTTGTACTAAACGAATTGTACTTAGAAGCTGACTAAGCCCTTCTAAGGCATAAAATTCACATTGTACAGGAATGATGATGGCATCTGATGCCGTTAAAGAATTGATCGTCAAAAGGCCAAGAGACGGAGGACAATCAATAATGACATAATCGTAATAAGGACTAACCTCTTCCAGTGAACGTTTCAAGCGAACTTCTCGTGAAATAGTAGACACTAATTCGATTTCCGCACCAGCAAGTGAAATTGTAGCTGGAACGATATGTAGATTCTCTACTTTAGTTTCCATAATAATATCTTTTACAGGCACGTCATCAATCAACACATCATATATACACTGATCGACTTCACCTTTGTTTACTCCGACCCCACTTGATGCGTTGCCTTGTGGGTCAATGTCAACAAGTAGTACCTTTTTGCCTAAATATGCAAGGCAGGCACTGAGGTTCACGGATGTGGTGGTTTTTCCCACTCCGCCCTTCTGATTGGCGATGGCGATAATTCTTCCCACTCTTGCACCTACTTTCTGAGCTCATATCTCTTATTCTATCAAATTTTTTTAATTATAGTGTTACATGTGCGTAACATTCTACAAAAAAAACATCTCTACACACAGTGCAAAGATGTTTAAATGGGCTATTTTCGCTTTGGAATTTTAATGACTACTTGATAGTAATCATCTTGATCCTCTTCTTGTGTTTCAAAGTTGATCCCACTTTTTGAAATCATTGTGAGAGATTGCTTCAATGTATTCAAGGCTATACGCACGTCTTTGTTAACCATCTTCTGTCGCGGTTTAGCCGGAGTCTTTTTTTCGGATTTTTCTGCTTTTGCTTGCAGATTTGCAATATGTTCTTCTAATTGTTTGACACTCAATTGTTGATCAATCGTTAGTTTTAGAAGTTCAAGTTGCAGCTCCTCTACTTTTACTTTCATTAATGCACGCGCATGTCGTTCGGATAAGTCCTTAGTCAAAATCGCATCCTGGACTTGTTGCGGTAATTTAAGAAGCCTAATTTTATTGGCGACTGTTGATTGCCCTTTTCCTAGTCGCTGTGCAAGAGCTTCTTGCGTCAATTCATGTAACTCGATTAGCTGCTGATAGGCGAGCGCTTCTTCAATAGCTGTCAATTCTTCTCGTTGTAGGTTCTCAATAAGCGCAACAGAAGCCGTCTCTTTATCTGATAAATTACGAACAATTGCAGGTACTTCTGTCCACTCTAGCTTGCTCATCGCTCTAAAACGACGTTCTCCTGCAATGATTTCATACTGACCGGATTCGATTTCCCGTAAAACGATTGGCTGAATTACACCATGAGTCCGAATCGTCCGGGCAAGCTCTTCAATCTTTGAATCATCAAAAACTGTACGAGGCTGATACTTATTTGGAACGATGCGTCCAATTGGGATTTGAACAACTTCTTCTACAGTAGTAGATGTCGCTGCAGTTGCTGTCACTTCTGAACTTGCATCTTTTTCTTTCCCTTTATCTGTACCACCAAAGAGCCTGGAAAAAGGACTTTTCATCTAAACGTGCACCACCTTCTATTACTAATCTATCACAAATCGCTTGAAGATTAAATGTTTCACGTGGAACATTTTACTGGATTGGACTTTTGTTCGGCGTCCCAGGTTTTCGCGGATATTTCTTTGGTGTTGTTTTTTTCTTTGTGAAAATGTAAAGTTTGCGATCACTTTCTTCAACAGGTAGTTTAAATGCAAAATCTTCTTTCAATTCTGCACCTAGAACTGTTAACGCTTTTTTTGCATCTTTCAACTCGTCTTCAGCTGACGCTGCTTTCATAGCTACAAAGCGCCCCCCTACTTTTGCTAACGGCACACAAAGCTCCGATAACACCGATAGACGTGCAACAGCACGCGCTGTGACAATGTCAAACGACTCGCGATACGCTGGGTTTTGGCCAAACTCTTCGGCGCGCGCATGTACAAACTCTACATGGGAAAGTCCGAGCTCTTTACTTAAGTGTGTTAAGAACTGGATACGTTTGTTAAGTGAATCGACGATTGTTACGCGCATTTCTGGGAAGCAAATCTTCATTGGAAGACTTGGGAACCCTGCCCCTGCACCTACATCACAAACTGTAAGAGGCTCTGAGAAATCCACGTAAAATGCTGCAGTAATGGAATCATAGAAGTGTTTTAAATAGACTTCTTCTAAATCTGTGATAGCTGTTAGGTTCATCTTTTCATTCCATTCGACTAACAGTTCAAAGTATGTCTTGAACTGCTTGATCTGATGCTCCGATAAATGGATGCCTTTTTCAGCTAATGCTGCGATAAATTGTTGTTCGTTCATGAAATGCTCCTTAGCTTGAGACTTTAGCGATTCGTCCCTGTTCGATATAAACTAGAAGAATAGAAATATCAGCCGGGTTTACTCCAGAAATGCGAGAAGCTTGTGCTAATGAAAGTGGCAGTACCTCTTTCAGTTTTTGACGTGCTTCTGTGGCGAGGCCTGAAATAGCATCATAATCGATGTTTTCCGGGATTTTTTTATCTTCCATCTTCTTCAGTTTGTCTACTTGTTGCAATGATTTTTCGATGTATCCTTCGTACTTCACTTGGATCTCGACTTGTTCTTTGCTGTCTTCAGAGAGTTCTACTTCAGACGGTACAAGTTGTGCAACTAGGTCGTACGTCATTTCCGTACGTTTCAATAGATCTGACGCGCGAATTCCGTCTTTCAATTCACTTCCACCGACAGAACGAATCAGATTTTGCGTCTCTTCATTTGGTTTGATGATAATGCTGCGAAGGCGCTTTAACTCTGCTTCAATCGCTTCTTTTTTCGCTGTAAAACGGTCGTGGCGCTCTTTAGACACGAGTCCAATCTCATATGCCAAGTCTGTCAGACGAAGATCTGCATTGTCGTGGCGAAGAAGGAGACGATATTCAGCACGTGAAGTCAGTAGACGGTACGGTTCATTCGTTCCTTTTGTTACTAAGTCATCGATTAATACGCCGATGTACGCGTCAGAACGGCTCAGAACGACCTCGTCTTCACCTTTCGAGCGGCGTGCTGCATTGATACCTGCCATCAACCCTTGACCCGCTGCTTCCTCATACCCAGAAGTTCCGTTGATTTGTCCTGCTGTATAGAGGTTTTTAATCTTTTTCGTCTCGAGTGTTGGCCATAATTGTGTTGGAACCATCGCATCGTACTCAATGGCGTAGCCTGCACGCATCATTTCCGCTTTTTCAAGACCTGGAATGCTTTCTAACAGACGACGTTGTACATGCTCAGGAAGGCTCGTTGATAAGCCTTGTACGTACACTTCTTTTGTATTGCGTCCTTCTGGTTCTAAGAAGATCTGGTGGCGTGGCTTGTCGTTAAAACGCACGATTTTATCTTCAATAGACGGGCAATAACGTGGGCCAGTCCCTTTGATCATTCCAGAATACATCGGTGATAAGTGCAAGTTCTCTTCGATGATTTGGTGGGTCTTCTCCCCTGTATACGTTAACCAGCACGGCAGTTGGTCCATGATGAACTCTGTCGTTTCGAAACTGAAAGCACGTGGTACATCGTCTCCTGGTTGCATTTCAGTTTTTGAATAATCAATTGTGTTTGAATTTACACGTGGTGGTGTACCTGTTTTGAAACGGACAAGATCAAAGCCTAGTTCACGCAAGTTATCTGCGAGTTTTATAGACGGTTGTTGATTATTCGGACCTGATGAATACTTCAAGTCACCAATAATGATTTCCCCGCGCAAGAAAGTACCGGTCGTAACAACAACAGTTTTGGCTTTATAAATAGCACCTACCTGTGTGATAACACCTTTTACTTCCTCGTCTTCGATTATCAGTTCTTCTACTACTGCTTGATGAACAGAAAGATTTGGTTGCTCTTCCATCAAACGTTTCATTTCTTGTTGGTAAAGGACTTTGTCAGCTTGTGCTCGAAGCGCTCGAACAGCTGGCCCTTTTCCTGTATTGAGCATCCGCATTTGGATATGGGTACGGTCGATGACTTTCCCCATTGCGCCTCCAAGTGCATCGATTTCACGGACAACGATTCCTTTTGCCGGTCCTCCTACGGATGGGTTACATGGCATAAAGGCAATCATATCTAAGTTAATAGTTAAAGCGAGTGTTTTGGCACCCATGTTGGCAGAAGCAAGTGCCGCTTCTACTCCGGCATGCCCGGCACCGATGACAATTACATCATACGTGCCTGCGTCAAAAGTACGCATAGTCTCTTCCTCTCTGTTGTTATTTCCCGAGGCAGAACTGAGCAAAGAGTTGATCGATGAGACTTTCTTCTACAGTGTCTCCTACGATTTCTCCAAGTATTTCCCAAGTTCGAGTTACATCTATTTGAATCATATCCACTGGAACGCCTTGTTCTGTAGCATCCAGGGCATCTTCGATTGTTTGTTTGGCTTGATGAAGAAGTGCGATGTGACGCGCGTTCGATACATACGTCATGTCGCCTCCCTGCATATTCCCTTCAAAGAACAGCTTCGCAATTTCTTGCTCAAGTTCCTCAATACCTTCATCTTGAAGAATAGATGTCGTCACGATACGGCGGTGGCCGACAAGTTCTTCAAGCTTGCTGTAATCCAATGCTTGCGGAAGATCCGTCTTATTGACGATAACAATCGTCTCCATACCATGCGTCGCTTCAATGAGACGCTCATCTTCTTCTGATAATGCCTCTGAGTGGTTCATAACCAACAAGATCAAGTCCGCTTCTTTTAACACCTGACGAGATCGCTCGACACCGATACGCTCAACGATGTCTTCTGTCTCCCGAATACCGGCCGTGTCGACTAATTTCAGAGGCACGCCACGAACATTGACATATTCTTCTATAATATCACGAGTCGTTCCCGCAATATCTGTGACAATAGCTTTATTTTCTTGAATCAGGCTGTTTAATAGAGAAGATTTCCCTACGTTCGGACGACCGACAATAACAGTCGCAAGCCCTTCACGCAGAATCTTTCCTTGCATGCTCGTCTCTAGCAGCTTCTCAATCTCTTGCTTGACCCACATGCCCTTCTCACGCATGAGTGGAATCGTCATTTCTTCCACGTCATCGTATTCCGGGTAGTCGATGTTTACTTCGACCTGTGCAAGCGTCTCTAACAATGCCTGGCGAAGAGATTGAATAAGTCGAGACAGTCGACCATCCATTTGACCGAGCGCCACATTCATCGCCTTGTCCGTTTTAGCACGGATAAGATCCATGACCGCCTCTGCTTGAGACAAGTCAATTCGACCGTTTAAGAAGGCGCGCTTTGTAAACTCTCCAGGCTCTGCCATACGCGCTCCAGCACGTAATACCAGTTGCAGGACCTGATTGACTGTGACAAGCCCTCCGTGGCAGTTGATTTCTACTACATCTTCGCGTGTGAACGTCTTAGGCCCTCTCATCAGAGATACCATGACTTCCTCTACGACTTCTTCAGTCTCTGGACGGACTAAGTGTCCATAATGAATGGTATGTGTCGCTTCTTGCGCTAATTTTTTATGGGAAGGAGAGCGGAACACCTGATCAGCAATTGAAACAGCCTCTGGACCACTTAGGCGAACAATTGCGATCGCCCCTTCTCCGAGTGGTGTGGAAATCGCTGCAATTGTATCAAATTCCATTATTGGTTTCTCTCCTCTATCGAACAGTTATCCACGTGTGGATAACTGATTTTTATTGAACGCACTAACACCTTACAATAGCATATTTTTGTGGAAAACTCTAGTTATGGAACTGTGACAATTGGACAAAAAAAGAAGCCCACTAAGGGGCTCCTTTGCTTATTGAATCGGTTCAATTACTAAGTGACGATGTGGGTCCGCTCCAACAGAATACGTATCGATGTCTACATGTGTAGATAATGCATTATGAATAATTTTTCGTTCATACGCATTCATCGGTTCGAACTCGACTTTCTCTCCAGAACGACGTGCTTTATCCGCCATTCGTTCTGCGAGTTGTTCAAGTGCTACTTTTCTCTTCTCTCGGTAGTTTTCAACGTCCATTTTGACGATCATGAAGTTCCCCGAGTACTTATTTGCAACCAATTGAACAAGATTTTCAAGCGCATTTAAAGTTTGACCACGCTTTCCAATCAACTGAGCAGCTTTCGAACTGTTCAACTGGAAGTGAACATACTTGCCTTCGACTTCATGTGTAACGTCTAAGTCGTTGATTCCCATTCCTTGCGCGACTTCTTTCATGTATCGGATCGATTCTTCAATTGCTTTATCATTTGTAATCTTGGCAACGGGTGTTTCGACGACTACAGGTTCAGTCTGTTCAGACACAGCTTCAATCGGCTGTTCACTGATATCAACTGCGGCTGATTCGACGACCTCTTTCGTCTCTTCTACAACCACTGGAGAGGACGGTGTTTCTTCAACAGTCACACCGTCTTTGACATTCACTATCACAACTGCAGGCTTCGCTCCTAGACCGAGAAAGCCTTTTTTACCTTCATCTAAAATCTTGATCGACGCTTGATCGCGACGAATTCCAAGCTCTTTTAATGCTTGTTGAATTGCCTGCTCACTTGTTGCTGCAGTTTGTGTAGTGGATCTCATCTCTTTTTCCCTCCCGTTTGAACTGGAACGACCTGTGGCTTATTCCACGGCTTGTAGATTACTAAGTTTTGGATCAATGAGATAATGTTTCCGATTACCCAGTACAGTGTTAATGCTGATGGTAAGATCAAACCAAATCCGACAATCATAAATGGCATAATATACATCATGATTTTCATTTGTGGGTTGTCCATCGCTGGGCCTGTCATCAGAGTAACTAATTGGAACACCCCTGCAAGAATCGCAAGTGTAATACTTGGCTCTGCTAGTGGGAAAATCAAGAAATCACCAAGATTAATTTCTGGAGTAGCATTCATGCGGCTGATGGCATGATAGAATCCGATTAAAATCGGCATCTGAATCAAGACCGGTAAACAACCTGCTGCTGGGTTGACACCCTTCTCTTTAAAGAGTTCCATCATTTCTGCTTGGTATTTTTGTTGTGTTTGTGCATCTTTTGAGCTGTATTTTTCACGCAGTAACTTCAATTGAGGTTGAATTTCCTGCATTTTTTTCGAGCTCTTTGTCTGCTTAATCAAAAGTGGAAGAATGGCTAAACGGATAATGACCGTAACTGCGATAATTCCAAGTCCGTACGTTCCAAGCAGATTTTTAAAATACGTGATAGCTGAAACAAGTGGCCATACGATGTATTCATTCCAGAACCCGGTTGATTCATCGTAAATTGGCGCATTGAATTCTGTACACCCTGCTAAAAATAGTGCAGACACTATAAGCAGAGTGAGAAGTACCTTCTTTTTCACCTTGTACGTCCCCCTGCATTGTCTTCTGTTTTCTTTATCTTACCACTCGAACGATAAACTTTCGCGATTTTCAATACGTGTTCGAGACTCTTTTTTGTCTCATGAAAATCTAGTGTGGCCGCCGGAATCCTGGCGATAATAATATAGTTGGCGGGCTTAACATCGTCTTTCAGTTCTAGAAAGGTTTGACGTATGTATCGTTTAACACGATTTCGTGTGACTGCATTTCCTACCTTTTTACTGACAGAAAGCCCAACTCGGAAATGTGTCTCTTCACTTGGCATGATATAAACGACAAACTGTCTGTTGGCATACGACTTCCCTTTTTTAAAGATTTCCTGAAATTCTTTGTTGTCTTTGATCCGCTGGTGTTTATTCATGGACCTCCGACCTTCCTGTAAATATCTGTTGCGTGTTTTGGTTTCTTTCTAATAGGAAGAGCAAAGTTTTTTGTGGTGGAATCGAGTTTTAGTCGGGCTTCGACTTTGAATGGAATCGAGTTCCGAACGCCAGAAACACACTCCGGAATCAGCCGCACCCGCAAAGGCTGAAGAGCGCCTTCACGGGCACGTCTGATTTCCTCGGAGTTTCTAGAGTGGCGTTCTCCACATCTAAATACTAGTAAAAAAAAATCCACTGAGGGTTCAGTGGACTTATGCTGATAATACTTTTCTTCCTTTAGCACGGCGTGAAGCTAATACGCGGCGACCATTCTTTGTGCTCATACGTGCGCGGAACCCGTGAACTTTGCTGCGTTTACGTTTATTTGGTTGGAATGTACGTTTCATTGTGTAAGACACCTCCTGCTTTGACTATTCTTAAATATCTCCAGACAGTCTTGACTATTATACTTAAATCTGCCCCAGACTGTCAATGCGCAAAATCAAGTTTTTCCTCATGCTCCAGATCAAGTTATCCACATTCTCGACAAACACTTGCAAATTTCGATGGGAATATGTAAAATCACCATTCTAAGTTATCAACATCCCTTATGAACAGTTTTTGCACATATTCATACCTGTGGACAACTATAACTGTGTGTAAATCAGGCTTTGTGGATAAGTTCAATCAAGTCTTGTCAGTACTAGCTAAAAATGATATGCTAATTGTGTTTTACTCTGTACATAAAAAATCGCCTTTTTCAGTTATCCACATTTGTTAATAAAGTGTGGATAATATTTTTCACAGTCTGTGTAAAGTTTTATCCACATGTATTTTATAGTGTGTATAATTGTTCTATATTTTTTTGCCATGTCGAATTGCGTCTGGCTTTTATATGACACAAATCAGAAAGGAGTGTACCTCGTTGGATCAACTCGAAGAACTATGGGGCCGGGTGCTCGCTGAGATGGAGAAACAAGTTTCGAAACCGAGTTTTGAAACGTGGCTGAAGTCGACAAAGCTCTTATCTTATAAACAAGACACGTTGACAATCGCAGCACCAAACTCATTTGCGCGTGACTGGCTTGAAAACCATTATGTCCATCAAATTGCTGCGATTTTGCATGATTTGACTGGAAAGGAAGCGATGATTTCCTTCATCGTTCCAAAAGATCAAAACTTAGAAGACTATGACATTCCTGCACCAAAGCCGATGGTCTCTCAAGACGATCAGCCGGACTTCTCACCAGGTATGTTGAACTCAAAGTATACGTTCGATACATTCGTTATCGGTTCCGGAAACCGCTTTGCGCATGCTGCATCACTCGCAGTCGCTGAAGCACCTGCAAAAGCGTATAATCCACTCTTCATTTATGGAGGAGTTGGACTTGGAAAGACCCACTTGATGCATGCCATTGGTCATTATGTACAAGAACATAATCCAAATGCCAAGGTGGTGTATTTGTCATCTGAAAAATTCACAAATGAATTCATTAACTCCATCCGAGACAATAAAACTGTCCATTTCCGCAATAAGTACCGCAATGTAGACGTGCTGCTAATAGATGATATTCAGTTTCTTGCTGGAAAAGAATCAACCCAAGAAGAATTTTTCCATACATTCAATGCGTTGCATGAGGAATCTAAACAAATTATTATCTCTAGTGATCGTCCGCCTAAAGAAATTCCAACACTTGAAGATCGCTTACGTTCGCGCTTTGAATGGGGCCTGATTACCGATATTTCGCCACCGGACTTAGAGACACGTATCGCAATCCTTCGCAAAAAAGCACGTGCAGACGGCTTAGATATTAGTAATGAAGTGATGGTATACATCGCCAATCAGATTGATTCTAATATCCGCGAGCTTGAAGGAGCTCTCATCCGTGTCGTTGCGTATTCATCTTTGATCAATCGCGACATCAATGTCGATTTGGCTTCTGAAGCACTAAAAGATATTATGCCTGCCAGTCGCTCACGCATCATCACCATCTTAGACATTCAAAAAGTCGTTGGAGAGCACTACCATGTACGTTTAGAAGACTTTTCAGCAAAGAAGCGAACAAAATCAATTGCCTATCCACGTCAGATCGCTATGTATCTCTCTCGTGAACTGACAGATTTTTCGCTGCCGAAAATCGGAGAAGAATTTGGAGGTCGTGATCATACAACGGTCATTCATGCGACTGAAAAAATTTCAACTCTGCTCAAAACAGATGAAACGCTTAAAAGTGAAATTAAACAGATTAAGAGTCTATTAGGACGCTCATCTGAATAGTGTGGATAACTCTACTAGTTATTCGTTAACTTACAAACACTTTATGTACATGTGGATAACCATATTTCTGTAGGGGAAAATGCACTTATACACATATTCACAGTGCCTATTACTATTGCTGTTATTCTTTAATAAAAATAAATATGTATATAAGGAGCTGATTTCAGCGTGAAATTTGAAGTAATGCGAGATCGCTTACTCGAGGCATTGAATGATGTCATGAAAGCAGTAAGTTCAAAAACCACCGTCGCAATTCTTACAGGAATTAAAATCGAGGCAAAAAAAGAAGGGATCTACTTAACAGGTAGTGATGCAGATATTACAATTCAAACATTCATCCCACTTGAAGAAGATGGAGAGCAGATTGTTCAATTGACACAGACTGGTTCCATCGTATTGCAAGCACGTTTCTTTAATGAGATTGTTCGTAAGCTTCCAACAAATGACGTTCTTATTGAAGTGAAAAATAATTATCAGACAGATGTTCGTTCTGGAAAATCAGAATTCCATCTGATCGGTCAAGATGCCAACGACTATCCATTACTTCCTCAGATGGAAGAAGACCAATCCTTCACAATGCCAGCTGACTTAGTCAAGTCCATCATTCGTGAAACGGTCTTTGCAGTTTCGACTTCAGAAAGTCGCCCAGTACTAACAGGGGTGAACTGGCAAATCCGTGATGGTGAGTTGATGTGTGTTGCAACAGACAGCCACCGTCTAGCACGTCGCTCGACAAAGCTTGAAAGTGCTCCTTCTGAAGAGTACAACGCAGTGATTCCAGGGAAAAGCTTAAACGAGCTCAATAAGATTCTTGAAGATAACTCAGAACCTGTTGAGATTGTATTAACTTCCCAACAAATTTTATTCAAAGCTGGAAACGTCCTATTTTATTCACGTCTTCTTGAAGGAAACTATCCGGACACGAGCCGCCTGATTCCTTCTGAACATAAGACGCTGGTCGTAGTAAATGGCCGTGCACTTCACCAAGCCATCGATCGTGCATCTTTATTAGCGCGTGAAGATCGCAACAACGTGGTCCGTTTCACGACACAAGGGCAAAGTGCAGTAGAGATTTCATCCAACTCTCCTGAAATCGGGAAAGTAGAAGAGCAAGTGCTTGCAGAGCAGATTGAAGGAGAAGAGCTAGTTATCTCGTTCAGTGCAAAGTATATGATGGATGCACTAAAAGCTATTGAAGGTCATGACGTGCAAATCCAGTTCACTGGGGTCATGCGTCCGTTCATTTTAAAATCTGTGCATGATGATGCGATTTTGCAATTGATCTTGCCAGTCCGAACGTATTAATTTCCAAGGAGTCGCTCATTGCAGCGACTCCTTTTTACTTATCCACAAAAATAGGGTAAAATGGAGTGATAATGACTTTTAGAAAGAGTAGGTATCAAACGATGAATGAGATTCGATTTGATTCAGAATACATCACACTCGGTCAACTATTAAAAATGACCGGTGCCATTGATTCAGGTGGGATGGCGCGTCCATTTCTTCAAATGAACACAGTTTTTGTCAACGGAGAAGCAGAAGACCGCAGAGGGAAGAAGCTTCGGACAGGAGATGTCGTTCTCATTCCTGAGCATGGAAAGTTTAAATTGATCGGACCTGAGGCGTAGAATGCACATCGAGACATTGGCGCTTTCAAATTATAGGAATTATGAATCGGCCCAAGCTGATTTTTCTAAACATGTGAATGTCTTCCTCGGTGAAAATGCACAAGGCAAGACCAATATCATGGAGGCCATTTATGTACTCGCGATGGCGAAATCTCACCGCACCTCAAACGATAAAGAATTGATACGTTGGAACGCGGAATATGGTAAAATAAAAGGTGATGTTCATAAAAAATACGGCACCATTCCATTCGAACTGACCATCTCGCAAAAAGGCAAGAAAGCAAAGGTCAATCATTTGGAACAATCCCGTCTTAGTGACTATATCGGTCAAATGAACGTCGTCATGTTTGCACCAGAAGATTTGAATTTGGTAAAAGGTAGCCCACAGGTGAGAAGACGGTTTTTGGATATGGAAATCGGCCAGATATCACCTGTTTATTTGCATGACCTTTTGCAATTTCAAAAGATTTTAAAACAACGCAACCACATCTTAAAGCAGAACCAAGGGAATCCTTCGTTCGACGATGTGATGTTTGCGATTTATACAGAACAATATGTAGAAGCAGCAGTCAAAGTGCTGAAAAAACGCATGCAGTTTATCGAGCTGTTGCAATCCTGGGCAGAACCCATTCATCATGGTATTTCCCGAGGACTTGAGAAGTTAAACATCCGCTATCAGTGCACAGCAGGTATCGATTTAGATGCAGGTCCTGAAGAGTGGAAGCAACAGCTGACAGAAAAACTTGAGAAGTCGAAGCGTCAAGAGGTCCAGCGGGGAACAAGCCTTTACGGTCCACACCGAGATGACTTGCAGTTCTTTGTTAACGACTATGACGTACAGACCTATGGATCTCAAGGACAACAGCGAACGACTGCGTTGTCACTGAAGCTTGCTGAAATTGAATTGATTCACCAAGAAGTCGGTGAACCACCCATTTTATTATTGGATGACGTCTTATCTGAACTCGATGACTTCAGACAAACGCATCTGTTAAATACTATTCAAGATAAAGTGCAGACATTTGTCACAACCACAACTGTAGATGGTCTGACACATGACGTCGTCACACAAGCCAAATTGTTTCATGTGGAACATGGAACGATTGAAGAGAAACACTAGATGTGCCAAACAGAAAGAGTAGGTGAGTCACTTGGCAATGGAAGAAAAAGAAATCCAAACTTCTTATGATGCAGACCAGATTCAGGTTTTAGAAGGTCTCGAAGCCGTCCGTAAGCGCCCTGGAATGTACATTGGTTCTACCAGTTCAAAAGGTCTTCACCATTTAGTATGGGAAATCGTCGACAACTCGATTGATGAAGCATTAGCCGGTCACTGTGACCATATTACAGTCACAATTGAAAAAGACAACTGGATCCGTGTAGAAGATAACGGACGAGGTATTCCTGTCAGCAACCATGAAAAGATGGGGAAACCAGCCGTTGAAGTCATCATGACTGTTCTTCACGCCGGAGGAAAATTCGGCGGGGGCGGTTACAAAGTATCTGGTGGTCTTCACGGAGTAGGTGCCTCAGTAGTAAATGCATTATCTGAACATGCTGAAGTAATTGTACATCGTGACGGGAAAATTCATGAAATCAAGTTTGAGCGTGGCGCTGTTACGCAACCGCTTGAAGTCATTGGTGATACCGATACTACAGGTTCGACAACACGCTTCAAAGCAGATTCGGAAATTTTCACAGAAACAACGGAGTATGAATTTGATATTCTAGCGAATCGTATCCGTGAACTTGCTTATTTGAACCGTGGTCTAGCTATCACGATTCAGGATGAGCGTGAAGGCCAAGAACAGAAAAAGACGTTCCACTATGAAGGTGGAATTAAATCATACGTCGAACATTTGAATGCCAAAAAAGAGCCTCTTCACGAATCGATTTTTGTAGAAGCAGAGCGAGAAGGAATTGCAATTGAAATTGCGATGCAATACAACGCAGGATACAATGCAGCCATCTTCTCATTTGCCAACAACATCAATACGTATGAAGGCGGAACACATGAGTCTGGATTTAAAACAGCTCTTACACGTGTGATCAACGACTATGCGCGTAAAAATAATCTTTTAAAAGAATCTGAAACCAACCTGACAGGTGACGATGTACGTGAAGGTCTAACGGCTATCATTTCCATCAAACACCCAGACCCTCAGTTTGAAGGGCAGACGAAGACAAAACTTGGGAACTCAGAAGTGAGCCAGATCACAAATAGCTTGTTCTCAGAAGGCTTCGAGCGCTTCTTGCTTGAAAATCCTTCAGTAGCACGTCAAGTGGTCGAAAAAGGTCTAATGGCCGCTCGTGCACGTGTCGCTGCGAAAAAAGCTCGTGAATTCACACGTCGCAAATCTGCACTTGAAGTATCGAGCTTACCAGGGAAGCTTGCGGACTGTTCATCACGTAACCCGGCAGAAAGCGAACTGTATATCGTAGAGGGTGACTCTGCGGGCGGTTCTGCAAAATCAGGTCGTGACCGTCACTTCCAAGCGATCCTTCCACTTCGCGGGAAGATTTTGAACGTGGAGAAAGCACGTCTTGACCGTATCCTAGGAAACAATGAAATTCGTGCAATGATCACGGCACTTGGCACTGGAATCGGTGGCGAGTTCAACTTAGAAAAAGCACGTTACCATAAAGTTGTGATTATGACGGATGCCGATGTCGATGGTGCACACATTCGTACACTCCTATTAACGTTCTTCTTCCGTTTTATGCGTCCGTTGATTGAAGCGGGGTATGTCTATGTTGCACAACCACCACTTTATCAAGTGAAACAAGGAAAGCATATTGAATATTGTTACAGCGATAGTCAATTACGTGCCATCTTAGAGCGTCTTCCAAAACAACCAAAGCCAAATGTCCAGCGTTACAAAGGTCTTGGTGAGATGAATGCTACGCAGTTATGGGAAACAACTATGGATCCAGAGTACCGTACATTGCTACAAGTCAATTTAGAAGATGCACTTGAAGCAGATTCTATCTTTGAACAACTGATGGGCGATGAAGTAGAACCACGTCGTCAGTTCATTGAAGACAACGCAGTATACGTGAAAAATTTAGATATTTAAAACTAGTACCACATCTCGTCATCTTTTCGGCGAGATGTGTGATTTCGTTTAGGTGAAGAAAGAATGGGAGGTCAAGCAGCATGTCGGAAGTACCGAATAAAGGCGTAAGAGGAATTAATATCAGCAATGAGATGAAGACTTCATTCCTTGATTACGCTATGAGTGTTATTGTTTCACGTGCGTTACCAGATGTACGGGACGGATTAAAACCGGTTCATCGCCGAATTCTTTATGGAATGCAAGAGCTCGGGAACACACCGGATAAATCATATAAAAAGTCAGCGCGTATCGTCGGTGACGTAATGGGGAAATATCACCCACACGGCGACTCCTCCATTTACGATGCGATGGTACGTATGGCACAAGATTTCAGTTACCGCTACATGCTTGTAGACGGTCACGGGAACTTTGGTTCGATTGACGGAGACGGCGCCGCGGCAATGCGTTATACCGAGTCGCGTATGTCAAAAATCGCAATGGAAATGCTGCGTGACATCAACAAAGATACAATCGATTATAAAGACAACTACGATGGCCAAGAAAAAGAGCCAGCTGTGTTGCCAAGTCGTTACCCGAACTTACTGGTTAATGGAGCTTCAGGGATTGCAGTGGGGATGGCAACAAACATTCCGTCACACAACCTTGGAGAAGTCATCGATGGTGTTTTAGCCCTTGCTGAAAACCCAGCAATTACAATTGATGAACTGATGGAATTTATTCCAGGTCCTGATTTCCCTACTGGTGGAATCATCTTGGGACGAAGCGGGATTCGTCGTGCTTACGAAACAGGACGAGGCTCAATTATCACGCGTGCAAAAGTTGAATTCGAGGAAAAAGCGAGTGGCAAACAAGTCATCATCGTCAAAGAAATTCCGTATCAAGTCAACAAAGCACGCTTGATCGAAAAAATCGCAGAGCTTGTGCGTGATAAGAAAATCGAAGGTATTACACACCTTGCAGATGAGTCCGATCGCGATGGTATGCGTATCGTCATTGAGCTACGTAAAGACGCAAACACGCATGTCCTTTTGAATAATCTATACAAGCAAACACAACTTCAAACAAGCTTTGGCGTGAACATGCTTGCCCTTGTTGACAACCAACCAAAAGTATTGAACTTGAAAGAGGCATTGTACCACTACCTAGAGCATCAAAAAGTGGTCATCCGTCGTCGTACACAGTTTGACTTGAATAAAGCCAAAGACCGCGCACACATCTTAGAAGGTCTGCGCATCGCATTAGATCATATCGATGAAATCATCGCATTGATTCGTGCCTCTCAAACTGGCGACGAAGCAAAACGCGGATTGATGGAAAAGTTCGAACTATCCGAGCGTCAAGCGCAAGCTATCCTAGATATGCGTCTACAACGTCTAACAGGGCTTGAGCGCGACAAAATTGAAGAAGAATACAACGCATTACTTGCTCTCATAGAAGAGTTAACATTTATTCTTGAAAATGAATACCGTGTTATTGAAATCATTCGTGAAGAGCTTATCGAGATTCGTGACAAGTTCTCCGACAAACGTCGTACAGAAATTATGGCGGGTGGGGCAGAAATCATGGAAGATGAAGACTTGATCCCAGAAGAAAACTCGGTACTGACATTGACAAACAAAGGCTACATCAAACGTTTGCCGGTGAATACTTACCGAAGTCAACGTCGTGGGGGTCGAGGTGTTCAAGGAATGGGCACCAACGAAGATGACTTCGTAGAACACCTATTGAATACCTCTACACACGATACCATTCTCTTCTTTACGAACAAAGGAAAGGTGTATCGTGCACGTGGATTCGAAATTCCTGAGTATGGCCGTACAGCAAAAGGATTGCCACTCGTCAATTTACTCAACATCGAGCGTGATGAGAATGTTACGGCGATGATCCCAATGTCTTCATTTGAAGACAACGAGTATTTCATCTTTACAACACGTGATGGCGTTACAAAGCGTACACCAGTTACAGCATTTGCAAACATCCGTACAAACGGTCTGATTGCTGTTTCTCTTCGTGAAGAGGATGAGTTGATGGCTGTTCGTCGCACAGATGGTGAAAAAGATATCATTATCGGAACGCACCAAGGACGCTCTGTACGCTTCAAAGAATCGGATATCCGTTCGATGGGTCGAACAGCAGCTGGAGTTCGAGGTATCAAACTTCGCGAAAACGACTTCGTTGTCGGCATGGAAATTCTTGAAGATGACCAGGAAGTCCTCGTTGTAACAGAGAACGGGTATGGAAAACGTACAGCTGCCTCTGAGTACCGTCTGCAATCTCGCGGTGGATACGGAATAAAGACGTGTCAGATTACGGAGAAGAACGGAAACTTGAGTGCATTGAAAACTGTTGATGGAACTGAAGATTTGATGCTGATCACCCTTCAGGGCATGTTGATTCGTATGGCTGTAGAAGATATCTCCACGACTGGACGTGCAACGCAAGGTGTTCGACTAATGCGCTTAAGTGATGAAGAAAAGATTGCTACAGTAGCAAAAGTTGAAAAGAGTGAAGAGGAAGAAGTCGAGCTTTTAGAAGACGGGACAGTAGTAGAAGGTACCGTCGAGCAAACTCCTTCTATAGAAGAAGAACCAACTGAAAACTAATAATTAGTAAAAGAGACTTATGATTTTATAAGTCTCTTTTATTTTTCTGGAAAAATAGTATTGACCTTTCTCTGTATCCTTGGTATGATAAGTAGGTCGCTAAGGCAGTACAACATCAATAAAATAAAGTGTTGACAACTGATTGAGAAGTTGGTATACTTTAAAAGTTGTCTCAAGACGACATATGAACATTGAAAACTGAACATGCAAGACGTCAAGATAGAGCGTCACCGCCCCGACCCTCGTTGGGTGTGCGTGACGCAAACACGAACCAAGTCGCATCCTATAAACGGTTGTGATGGACGTTCAAAAATGGACATCATTATGATGCCAGCAACAAAATGAGCTTACATTAAGTTCTCTTTTATGGAGAGTTTGATCCTGGCTCAGGACGAACGCTGGCGGCGTGCCTAATACATGCAAGTCGAGCGGATGAAGGAGGAGCTTGCTCCTCCAGATTCAGCGGCGGACGGGTGAGTAACACGTGGGCAACCTGCCCTGTAGATTGGGATAACTCCGGGAAACCGGGGCTAATACCGAATAATCCACCAGACCACATGGTCCGGTGTTGAAAGGCGGCCTCGGCTGTCACTACAGGATGGGCCCGCGGCGCATTAGCTAGTTGGTGGGGTAACGGCCCACCAAGGCGACGATGCGTAGCCGACCTGAGAGGGTGATCGGCCACACTGGGACTGAGACACGGCCCAGACTCCTACGGGAGGCAGCAGTAGGGAATCTTCCACAATGGACGAAAGTCTGATGGAGCAACGCCGCGTGAGTGAAGAAGGTTCTCGGATCGTAAAACTCTGTTGTGAGGGAAGAACAAGTACCGGAGTAACTGCCGGTACCTTGACGGTACCTCATTAGAAAGCCACGGCTAACTACGTGCCAGCAGCCGCGGTAATACGTAGGTGGCAAGCGTTGTCCGGAATCATTGGGCGTAAAGCGCGCGCAGGCGGTCCCTTAAGTCTGATGTGAAAGCCCACGGCTCAACCGTGGAGGGTCATTGGAAACTGGGGGACTTGAGTGCAGAAGAGGAAAGCGGAATTCCAAGTGTAGCGGTGAAATGCGTAGAGATTTGGAGGAACACCAGTGGCGAAGGCGGCTTTCTGGTCTGTAACTGACGCTGAGGCGCGAAAGCGTGGGGAGCAAACAGGATTAGATACCCTGGTAGTCCACGCCGTAAACGATGAGTGCTAAGTGTTAGGGGGTTTCCGCCCCTTAGTGCTGCAGCTAACGCATTAAGCACTCCGCCTGGGGAGTACGGTCGCAAGACTGAAACTCAAAGGAATTGACGGGGGCCCGCACAAGCGGTGGAGCATGTGGTTTAATTCGAAGCAACGCGAAGAACCTTACCAGGTCTTGACATCCCGCCGACCGCCTAGGAGACTAGGCCTTCCCTTCGGGGACGGCGGTGACAGGTGGTGCATGGTTGTCGTCAGCTCGTGTCGTGAGATGTTGGGTTAAGTCCCGCAACGAGCGCAACCCTTGATCTTAGTTGCCAGCATTCAGTTGGGCACTCTAAGGTGACTGCCGGTGACAAACCGGAGGAAGGTGGGGATGACGTCAAATCATCATGCCCCTTATGACCTGGGCTACACACGTGCTACAATGGATGGTACAAAGGGCTGCGAACCCGCGAGGGGGAGCCAATCCCATAAAACCATTCTCAGTTCGGATTGTAGGCTGCAACTCGCCTACATGAAGCTGGAATCGCTAGTAATCGTGGATCAGCATGCCACGGTGAATACGTTCCCGGGCCTTGTACACACCGCCCGTCACACCACGAGAGTTTGTAACACCCGAAGTCGGTGGGGTAACCTTTATGGGGCCAGCCGCCGAAGGTGGGACAGATGATTGGGGTGAAGTCGTAACAAGGTAGCCGTATCGGAAGGTGCGGCTGGATCACCTCCTTTCTAAGGATTATTTCGGAACAGACCCTCGGGTCTTGACTTGACGTCTTGCAGTTCAGTTTTGAATGTTCATACATTCAACAACCTGTTCTTTGAAAACTGGATAGAACGACATTGATTGTAACAAACACAACGTCAAGCAATTGACGTGTGACCTTAAGTCTCTTCTTTATGGAGAGCACTAACTTAGGTTAAGTTAGGAAGGGCGCACGGTGGATGCCTTGGCACTAGGAGCCTATGAAGGACGGCACTAACACCGATATGCTTCGGGGAGCTGTAAGTGAGCTTTGATCCGGAGATTTCCGAATGGGGAAACCCAGCACGCGTAATGGCGTGTTACCTTCCAGTGAATACATAGCTGGTCGGAGGCAGACCCAGGGAACTGAAACATCTAAGTACCTGGAGGAAGAGAAAGAAAAATCGATTCCCTGAGTAGCGGCGAGCGAAACGGGAAGAGCCCAAACCAAGAGGCTTGCCTCTTGGGGTTGTAGGACACTCTATACGGAGTTACAAAGGCAAGGGGTAGACGAAGCGGTCTGGAAAGGCCCACGACACGAGGTAAGAGTCCTGTAGTCCAAACCCATTGCCCTCCAGAGTGGATCCTGAGTACGGCGGAACACGTGAAATTCCGTCGGAATCCGGGAGGACCATCTCCCAAGGCTAAATACTCCCTAGTGACCGATAGTGAACCAGTACCGTGAGGGAAAGGTGAAAAGCACCCCGGAAGGGGAGTGAAAGAGATCCTGAAACCGTGTGCCTACAAGTAGTTAGAGCCCGTTAATGGGTGATAGCGTGCCTTTTGTAGAATGAACCGGCGAGTTACGATTCCATGCAAGGTTAAGTCGAGGAGACGGAGCCGCAGCGAAAGCGAGTCTGAACAGGGCGAATGAGTATGGGGTCGTAGACCCGAAACCAGGTGATCTACCCATGTCCAGGATGAAGGTGAGGTAACACTCACTGGAGGTCCGAACCCACGCACGTTGAAAAGTGCGGGGATGAGGTGTGGGTAGCGGAGAAATTCCAATCGAACCTGGAGATAGCTGGTTCTCTCCGAAATAGCTTTAGGGCTAGCCTCAGATGAAGAATCTCGGAGGTAGAGCACTGTTTGGACTAGGGGCCCATCCCGGGTTACCGAATTCAGACAAACTCCGAATGCCGATGATTTGTATCTGGGAGTCAGACTGCGAGTGATAAGATCCGTAGTCAAGAGGGAAACAGCCCAGACCACCAGCTAAGGTCCCCAAGTAACCGTTAAGTGGAAAAGGATGTGGCGTTGCTTAGACAACCAGGATGTTGGCTTAGAAGCAGCCATCATTTAAAGAGTGCGTAATAGCTCACTGGTCGAGTGACGCTGCGCCGAAAATGTATCGGGGCTAAACGGTTCACCGAAGCTGTGGATGCATACCTAGGGTATGCGTGGTAGGAGAGCGTTCTAAGGGCGTCGAAGTCTGACCGGAAGGACAGGTGGAGCGCTTAGAAGTGAGAATGCCGGTATGAGTAGCGAAAGATGGGTGAGAATCCCATCCACCGTATGACCAAGGTTTCCTGAGGAAGGCTCGTCCGCTCAGGGTCAGTCGGGACCTAAGTCGAGGCCGATAGGCGTAGACGATGGACAACAGGTTGATATTCCTGTACCACCTCCCCGCCATTTGAGTGATGGGGGGACGCAGTAGGATAGGGAAGCGTGCCGTTGGATGTGCACGTTCAAGCAGTGAGGTGTGATGTGAGGCAAATCCCGCATCTATAACACCAGGCTGTGATGAGGAGGACGTAGTCCGAAGTTTCTGATTTCACGCTGCCAAGAAAAGCCTCTAGCGAGGCGGGAGGTGCCCGTACCGCAAACCGACACAGGTGGTCGAGGAGAGAATCCTAAGGTGAGCGAGTGAACTCTCGTTAAGGAACTCGGCAAAATGACCCCGTAACTTCGGGAGAAGGGGTGCTCTGACAGGGTGAAAGCCCGAGAGAGCCGCAGTGAATAGGCCCAGGCGACTGTTTAGCAAAAACACAGGTCTCTGCAAAACCGTAAGGTGACGTATAGGGGCTGACGCCTGCCCGGTGCTGGAAGGTTAAGAGGAGTGCTTAGCGCAAGCGAAGGTGCGAATTGAAGCCCCAGTAAACGGCGGCCGTAACTATAACGGTCCTAAGGTAGCGAAATTCCTTGTCGGGTAAGTTCCGACCCGCACGAAAGGCGTAACGATCTGGGCACTGTCTCAACGAGAGACTCGGTGAAATTATAGTACCTGTGAAGATGCAGGTTACCCGCGACAGGACGGAAAGACCCCGTGGAGCTTTACTGTAGCCTGATATTGAACTTTGGTGCAACTTGTACAGGATAGGTAGGAGCCTAAGAGCCCGGAGCGCCAGCTTCGGAGGAGGCGTCGGTGGGATACTACCCTGGTTGTATTGAAGTTCTAACCCATGCCCGTGACCCGGGCAGGAGACAGTGTCAGGCGGACAGTTTGACTGGGGCGGTCGCCTCCTAAAGTGTAACGGAGGCGCCCAAAGGTTCCCTCAGAATGGTTGGAAATCATTCGAAGAGTGTAAAGGCAGAAGGGAGCTTGACTGCGAGACCTACAAGTCGAGCAGGGTCGAAAGACGGGCTTAGTGATCCGGTGGTTCCGCATGGAAGGGCCATCGCTCAACGGATAAAAGCTACCCCGGGGATAACAGGCTTATCTCCCCCAAGAGTCCACATCGACGGGGAGGTTTGGCACCTCGATGTCGGCTCATCGCATCCTGGGGCTGTAGTCGGTCCCAAGGGTTGGGCTGTTCGCCCATTAAAGCGGTACGCGAGCTGGGTTCAGAACGTCGTGAGACAGTTCGGTCCCTATCCGTCGTGGGCGTAGGAAATTTGAGAGGAGCTGTCCTTAGTACGAGAGGACCGGGATGGACACACCGCTGGTGTACCAGTTGTCTTGCCAAAGGCATCGCTGGGTAGCTATGTGTGGACGGGATAAGTGCTGAAAGCATCTAAGCATGAAGCCCCCCTCAAGATGAGATTTCCCATTACGCAAGTAAGTAAGATCCCTCAAAGACGATGAGGTAGATAGGTTCGGGGTGGAAGCGTGGCGACACGTGGAGCTGACGAATACTAATCGATCGAGGACTTAACCAAACATTTAGATGTGGCGGCGACTGTCCAGAAATGCCGAGATAAGATGGCAGACACAGCGAGGTTCTACCTCGATGGGGCTGACAGCTTGTGGAGTGTATTTCTAGGAGCCAGAACTCGATTCCATATCTGAACACAATCAATTGTCATTCTATCCAGTTTTGAGCGAACAGGCTCAAGGTCTAGTGATGATGGCGAAGAGGTCACACCCGTTCCCATACCGAACACGGAAGTTAAGCTCTTCAGCGCCGATGGTAGTTGGGGGTCTCCCCCTGTGAGAGTAGGACGTCGCTGGGCAACAGAGAAGAAGGTCATCCCGTCAGGGGTGGCCTTTTTTGTATGCAAAAAAGTAAGACAACCTTCTCATACGGTGTTTGTCTTCTCGCAGATGGATGTGTCTTCCTTGCGATGTTCGTCTGAAGAGCCAGTCCACGAACGAAGAGGACAGCGCGTGAGATCAAACTTCACTTTCTTGTAAGAACTGAAGTCACAAAACCCTTGCTAGTAAGACCTGAAATGTCAAAGACCTCTTTCTAGCAAATGCTTGATTACAAAATGCGTTTCTAGGAAGCCCTTAGATCTCCAAGTGTATTTCTAGTAAGTAGTGATCTGTCAGTGGTCGAACGCCAGTTTACAAAAGTTAAATAAGAAATTAAGAGGGATAACTTCTCAGTGGTGATCAATCCCGGAGTCCAGGTCGTCATTTCCCGGGCCATCTGAGTTTTCCCGAGACCCGGCAACGAAGATGAAAGTGATCTTCTTTCAGCTTACGTGGGGAGGCTCGGGGAAACTCACCCAGGAAATGGCGGCCTGGATGGAGGGATTGACAGCTAAGAAACACCTCCACCTGTCCTCTTCGTTCTTACTTTGATCTTTAGAACAAGTATCGTAAGATAGATCTGGCTTTTTCACTGCATATTCCCAGTTCATCTTAGTTGAATTTCCTCCTCCCTATTCGGTAAAGTAAAACTACACCGAAAGGAGCGAACACACACATGACAACCGTATTTGACTTCAAAGTAAAAGCAACGACTGGCGATGAAGTAGCACTCGATACATACAAAGGCAAAGTGCTCGTCGTCGTCAACACTGCGAGTAAGTGTGGCTTCACCCCCCAATTTGAAGAATTGCAAAGCCTTTATGAGAAGTACAAAGACCAAGGATTCGAAGTCCTAGGCTTCCCAAGTGACCAATTCAACAATCAAGAGTTTGAAAACATCGATGAAACGATGAGTTTCTGCCAACGCAACTATGGTGTCTCATTCCCAATGTTTGCGAAAGTAGATGTAAAAGGCACAGATGCAGATCCACTATTCCAACACCTCGTTTCAGAAAAGAAAGGGTTGCTCTCAGAAGGGATTAAGTGGAACTTCACAAAGTTCTTAGTGGATCGTGACGGAAATGTTGTAAAACGCTACGCACCTCAGACAAATCCATCAAAAATTGAAGAAGATTTAGTGAAGTATCTATAGGACGGAGAAATCCGTTCTTTTTTTGTGAAAAATCGGAATACATGTTTAATTTGATGCTGCCTTGACACCTCTTAGCCACGCTGATAACCTTAACACTAATATTCAAAATCAAGAGGAGGAAGACGGAAAATGTGGGAATCAAAATTCCAGCGTGAAGGATTAACATTTGATGACGTATTGCTTGTTCCAGCGAAATCAGAGGTATTGCCAAAGGATGTCGACTTATCAGTTCAATTGACAGAGAAGATTAAAGTGAACATTCCGATTTTAAGTGCAGGAATGGATACCGTAACAGAAGCAAAGATGGCTATTGCTATGGCACGTCAAGGCGGTCTCGGTATTATTCACAAGAATATGAGCATTGATGAGCAAGCGGAACAAGTGGAGACAGTTAAGCGTTCGGAAAATGGCGTTATCACAGATCCGTTCTTCCTAACACCAACACATCAGGTGTATGATGCAGAACATTTGATGGGCAAATACCGCATCTCAGGTGTGCCAATCGTGAACAATGAAGAAGAGCAAAAGCTTGTTGGAATTATCACGAATCGCGACCTTCGTTTCATCCAAGATTATTCATTGAAAATTGATGACGTGATGACGAAAGAGAACTTGGTGACAGCTCCTGTTGGCACAACACTTCAAGAAGCGGAAAAAGTGCTACAAAAATACAAGATTGAAAAACTTCCAATTGTAGATGAAGACGGTATTTTAAAAGGTCTTATTACAATTAAAGATATTGAAAAAGTAATTGAGTTTCCGAACGCTGCAAAAGACCAACATGGCCGCCTTCTTGTCGGAGCAGCAGTGGGTGTCACGAAAGATACACTGATGCGCGTAGAGAAGCTTGTGAAGGCACATGTAGATGTCATTACGATTGATACAGCACATGGTCACTCACAAGGTGTAATGGAAACTGTGAAAGAGATTCGCGCAGCTTACCCAGAACTTGCAATCATTGCAGGGAATGTAGCGACTTCAGAAGCAACGCGTGAGCTGATTGAAGCGGGAGCAGACATCATTAAAGTCGGAATCGGTCCTGGTTCAATTTGTACAACACGTGTTGTTGCAGGCGTTGGGGTTCCTCAAATTTCAGCGGTATACGATTGTGCAACAGAAGCACGCAAGCACGGCAAAGCCATTATTGCTGATGGCGGGATTAAATATTCTGGCGATATTGTGAAAGCATTAGCTGCTGGTGGACATGTTGTGATGTTAGGAAGCATGCTTGCAGGTACGACAGAAAGCCCTGGAGAGACTGAAATCTTCCAAGGACGTCGCTTTAAAGTGTACCGTGGAATGGGATCAATTGGTGCCATGGAACGTGGTTCAAAAGATCGTTACTTCCAAGAAGATGCGAAGAAACTGGTGCCAGAAGGTATTGAAGGGCGTCTTCCATACAAAGGGCCACTTGCAGATACGATTCACCAGTTAACAGGTGGGATTCGTTCTGGAATGGGATACTGCGGAGCGCACAACTTGGAAAAACTTCGAAATGAAGCACAATTTGTGAAAATGACAGGTGCCGGCCTTCGTGAGAGTCACCCACATGATGTACAAATTACAAAAGAAGCACCAAACTATTCTATTTCCTAATAACTAGTTCCTATCAGGAACATTCGCACACCTTATGACGTCTATACTAGGCATTAGGTGTGTTTTTTTAGTGAAAATGCATTTTTTCTACTAGCCTTGTGTTAAAATGAGCAAGGAAAAATAGGCTTTGGAGGGTAAAAACATTGAAAAAATGGATGGCACAGTGGCTCCTCATTCCGATGCTTTTAATTTCAGGAATCGTAGGAATCCCGCAAGCAGCTCAAGCGGAGACAGATCCGCTTAACTTAACCGTAGATGCTGCAATTATGATTGACGCTGAGACTGGGAAAATTTTATATAGCAAAAATGCAGAACAACCACTTGCGATTGCTAGTATGACAAAAATGATGACAGAGTATCTGTTATTTGAAGCGATTGAAGAAGGACGTATTACATGGGATCAACAATATTCGGTCACAGACTATACATACCGCCTTTCACAAAATCGTGCACTAAGTAATGTACCTCTTCGCCAAGATGGTACATATTCGATTCGTGAATTGTATGAAGCAATGGCGATCTATTCTGCCAATGCAGCGACAGTAGCGATTGCTGAGACAATTGCAGGCACAGAAGACAATTTTGTTACATTGATGAATGAAAAAGCAGAAGAGTTAGGACTTGAAGGGTATAACTTCGTCAACTCATCGGGATTAAACAATGAAGATCTAATGGGAATGCACCCAGCTTCTACTGGCGCGAGCGATGAAAACGTGATGCCTGCAAAAGCTGTGGCAACATTATCATTTGCACTTCTTCGCGATTACCCGGAAGTACTAGAAGTGGCAAGCATCCCTCGTAAGACGTTCCGTGAAGGGACAGACGATGCAACAGACATGCCAAACTGGAACTTCATGTTACCAGGACTTGTCTATGAGTACGAAGGTGTGGATGGATTAAAAACGGGAACAACTGAACTTGCTGGTCATTCATTCGCAAGTACTGCAACACGTGGCGACATGCGTTTAATTACAGTCGTGATGAAAGCAGTAGATGCGCAAGGTGTAGGTTCTTATAAAGCGCGCTTTGATGCAACTCGTGCTCTATTGGATTACGGCTTTGCGCAATTTACAAAACAAGAGATCGTAGCACCAGGACAAACAATAGAAGGTGCAGAGACACTTGCTGTCGATAAAGGGAAAGAAGATGAAGTTGCAATTGCTCCAAAAGAAGGCATTTCGATGGTCATCAAGTCAAATGAAAAAGACTTGTACACACCTGTATTTACACCGACAGAAGAGATGCTTGAAGCAGAGGTAGAAAGCGGCCAGGTTGTCGGAAAAGTAAAACTGGAGAAAACGGAAGGTGAAGACCTTGGTTACATCCTGGATAAAGAAGCAGGAGTAGACGTTGTGACGACAGCTGCAGTAGAACGTGCAAGCTGGATTTCTCTTGTATTCCAAGGAATTGGAGCATTCTTTACAGGACTATGGGGGAATGTAACAGAATTCGTTGGTGGATTGTTTTAAACCAAAAGTAAAGAGGCTGTGACAAAACCCAGCAAAGGGAGTTTCTCGTCATGAGAAACTCCCTTTTTGTATGTTCTATTGGGTGTAGGGGAAGCGTTCCGCGGGCGCGGGCTGAGCCTCGGTCTCAGCTTCCGCTTATAATCCCGCTGGAGTCACGCCTACACACTTTTCATTTTGTTATCTTTAACTTCATTTGTGGAATTAACTGAGTTATGTCCCTGCCTCTTTTTGTATGCAGTATTCCGCAAGTTGTTCAAATAAGTCGTTCAGTGCAGGTTCCATCTTCTCTTCGGGGATGCCCCCAAAGCCCAGTAATAACTTGGAAGAGACAGTTGTCCGGTTGATGCGGTAATGGTCAAGTGCAGAGATACGGATACCAATTTCCGCAAGTTTGGTTCTCAATTGTTCCCCCGTGAAATGTGTCTGGCAATCTATCACAACATGCATGCCAGCTTGATCTCCAGAAATCGAGAGCCACTCTGCATACGGTTCGCCAATCTTTCGTAAGATGTCTAATTTTCGTTTGTAGAGCTTCCGCATTCGGTTTACATGTTTCTCAAAATACCCTTTTTCCATAAATTGAGTCAAAGTTGCTTGATCAAAGCGTGGGACAGTAGCTGCATAATGTCCAAATTGGCGTCTGTACACATCCAATAAATGCGATGGAATGACCGCATACGCGATACGCAGTGAGGGCATCAGAGATTTTGAAAATGTGCTCAAATAAATCACGCGATTATTTGTATCAAATCCTTGCAGTGCAGGGATTGGCATTCCGACATAACGGAATTCGCTGTCATAATCGTCCTCGATGATATAGCCACCGGTTTCAGTTGCCCACTTTAACAATTGATTTCGTCTAGAGGCAGATAGGATGGCGCCGGTTGGGAACTGGTGAGCAGGCGTAATATAAGCAGCTGTGGCATTGGTTGTTCGAAGTTCGCTGACTTTCATCCCTTCTTCGTCTACAGCAATCGGTACGGCTTGATAGGCGCTGTTTTGTGAGAAGTGATGGGTAAGCGAATAGCCTGGATCTTCCACTGCCAATACTCCGGCGTCCCCCATTAAGCGTAAGAGAAAAGGTAAGAGCTGTTCGGTTCCTGACCCGATGATGACTTGCTCAGGGGTACACCTGACACCCCGTGATTGATAGAGATAGGTCGCAATCTGTTGGCGAAGAGAGAGGTCTCCTTGAGGGTGTCCAAGGTGAAGTAGCTCTCGATTTCGATCAGACAGCACATCACGTGCGCATTTTCTCCATTGTTCTAATGGAAAGTGCGCAAGGTCGATTTTCCCTGGATGAAAGTCATAGCGGTAGCTCGGGGCTTCTAGTTCTTGTCGAGCAGGTTGTTCGCCAGGTGTACTCCGGATGAGTTCTGTACTGTTTTGTACAAAGTATCCTTTGCGAGGCAGTGCAATGACATAGCCCTCATCTACAAGTTGGTGATAGGTCGTTTCAATCGTTGTCTGACTGATGGACAAGTAATCCGCCAATTGACGCTTCGAAGGAAGCTTTTCTCCTTCGGCAAGCTGCCCTGTCAATATCGCTTCACGAAAAGCGCGATACAGCCGTTCATAGAGTGGCATGGATGAATCAGTTGATAGGTGTGGTAGAAATAATTCCATAGCAACGTCCTCCGTTCAAGTTCTGTGGTTTTAGTATACGGGAATATAGATGTGTACGTTGCACAATTTGTGAAAATCGGGTAAACTAGAGCTAATTTCATGTGTGAAAAACGATGATCGGAAGCAGTAACAAGCCCGTTTTTTCAAGAGAGTCAGCGGTTGGTGAGAGCTGATAAAAACACTTGTGAATCCATCCTGAGAGTTGCCTTCGGTATAACGAAGGCCGGTCAAGAGGCCGTTATGAGACAAGTGGTGTTCCTATGGACACAACCAGGGTGGTAACGCGGGTAGCTCTCGTCCCTTTTTTAGGGATGGGGGCTTTTTGTATGCAAAAAATCGTTGGAAGCCAATCAAGAGGAGGAAATTCTATGTTAGATGTACGGTATGTACGTGACAATTTTGATGCCGTAAAGGCAAAGCTCGCAAAGCGAGGAGAAGATATCTCAGAGTTTGATCAATTTGAAGTGCTCGATCAAAAACGCCGAGAGTTGATTGCCAAAACAGAAGAGTTGAAGTCTGAGCGCAATAAAGTGTCTGAGCAGATCTCTACGATGAAGCGCAACAAAGAAAATGCAGATGAGGCCATCGCACGTATGCGTCAAGTTGGCGATGAAATCAAAGAGTTAGACGAAGAACTTCGTGAAGTTGAAGAAAAGTTCAATTATATGATGATGCGTATTCCAAACATTCCGCACGACAGCGTACCAATCGGGGATACAGAAGACGATAACGTCACGCACCGTACGTGGGGAGATGCACCGTCATTTGACTTCGAACCGAAAGCCCACTGGGATATCGTGACAGATTTGAAGCTTGTCGACTTTGAACGTGCAGCGAAAGTAACGGGAAGCCGTTTTGCTTTCTACCGTGGTCTAGGTGCACGTCTTGAGCGTGCTTTACTGAACTTCATGATGGATCTGCACTCTGAAGAGCATGGCTACGAAGAAATGATTCCACCGTACATGGCAAACCGTGAGAGTTTAACGGGAACAGGCCAGTTGCCGAAGTTTGAAGAAGATGCCTTCTTGATCCAAGAGGAAGATTACTTCTTGATTCCAACAGCTGAAGTACCGGTGACGAACTTCTACCGAGATGAAATCTTAGAAGCTGAGCAACTTCCACAAGCGTTCACAGCGTATAGCGCATGTTTCCGTTCTGAAGCAGGATCTGCAGGACGCGACACACGTGGCTTGATTCGTCAGCATCAATTCAACAAAGTCGAACTGGTTCGTTTTGTGAAGCCAGAAGAATCTTACGAGCAACTGGAACTATTAACAGGACACGCAGAGAAAGTGCTTCAACTTCTTGGTCTTCCGTACCGCGTGTTGTTGATGTGTACAGCCGACCTAGGGTTCACAGCAGCGAAGAAATACGATATCGAAGTATGGCTTCCAAGCTACAACGACTTCAAAGAGATTTCTTCTTGCAGTAATTTTGAAGATTTCCAAGCGCGTCGTGCGGGTATCCGATTCCGCCGCGAGCCAGGTGCAAAACCTGAATATGTGCACACGTTGAACGGAAGCGGCCTAGCGATTGGTCGTACGGTTGCGGCGATTTTAGAAAACTACCAGCAAGCAGACGGATCTGTTGTGATTCCAGAAGTATTGCGTCCATACATGGGTGGTAAAGACGTTATCCGTTAATTGAAAAAGCAGCCGACTCTTATAGGGAGTCTGGCTGCTTTTGTTGTTTGCGGAGCTTTTTTTGCTCACGTAAGTTACGGAAGAAAGAGGTGAGGATTTCGCCACAGGCCTCAGCCTCCACACCTTCAATGACTTCACATGCATGGTTGAAACGTTCATCGTTTAGGAGAGTGTAAAGTGAATGCACGCACCCTGCTTTTGCATCGCGTGCGCCGTAAACGACGCGTGGAATCCGGGATTGTAAGATAGCCCCTGCACACATCGGGCAAGGCTCGAGCGTGACATAAAGCGTCGTGTCTTCTAAGCGCCAGCTACCGAGCTGTTTGCATCCCTCTTCGATGACTAACATCTCCGCATGGGTAAGGGCGTTTTGCGTCGCTTCTCGGAGGTTCGAGCCTCGTGCGATGATGGTGTCGTTATGAACAAGAATCGCTCCGATGGGGACTTCTCCAGCATCGCCAGCCTTCTTTGCTTCGGCAAGCGCTTCTCTCATATAGAAGTCGTGCATAAGACCTTCCTCCTCTCTAATTTTATGTTTCTTTGCTTGGAAAGATGGACGGATTTTCATCTATGTTTCATGGTAGAGCTGTGGTAAAATGGAAAGCACGACTTGAGACAGAAGAGTGAGGTCAGAAGCTATGTCTATTCCATTTATTACGGTTGAAGGGCCTATTGGCGTCGGGAAAACGTCCCTAGCAAAAGCCATCGCCGATACGTATCAATTTGAATTACTGAAAGAAATCGTTGACGAGAACCCGTTCTTAGATAAATTTTATGACAATATTGCAGAGTGGAGCTTCCAGACGGAAATGTTCTTCTTATGTAACCGTTATAAGCAGCTGGCAGACATTCAAAAGCATTATATCGCAAACGACCGTCCTGTTGCTGCCGATTATCATATTTTCAAAAACCTGATTTTTGCTAAGCGCACTCTTTCTCCAGTGGAGTATGCGAAATACGAAGGAATTTACTCTATTTTAACACGAGATATGCCTGTTCCGAACATGGTCGTCTACCTAGACGCAAGCCTGGATGTATTACTAGAGCGTATCGAACTGCGTGGCCGTGATTTCGAGAAGAAGATCGAGCCCGCTTACCTTGCGCAATTATCTGCAGACTACCGTGTGTTCATAGAAGATTTCGAGAAGGCGCACCCGGAGGTTCCTGTCCTGCGTTTTAGCGGAGACGATTTCGATTTCGTCCAAAACCCACAAGACCTGGCCCACATTTTAGATAAAGTAGATGCAACATTACATAAAAGGAGCTTGCAACGATGAATTTACGAGAGAAATACGGCATTCCCCATGATGCTGTCATCACGATCGCCGGAACTGTAGGTGTCGGAAAATCAACGATGACTAAAACTTTGGCAGAAGCGCTTGATTTTAAGACTTCTTTTGAAAAGGTAGATACGAATCCTTATTTGGACCGTTTCTATGATGATTTCTCTAAGTGGAGCTTTCACTTACAGATTTACTTCTTAGCGGAGCGCTTTAAAGAACAGAAGCGCATGTTTGAGTACGGTGGTGGATTCATCCAAGACCGCTCCATCTATGAAGATACGGGTATCTTTGCACGGATGCACAAAGAGAAAGGCACAATGGATCCTGTCGACTACGAAACGTATACAAGTCTTTTCGATGCGATGGTCATGACGCCTTACTTCCCACATCCCGATTTGCTGATCTACCTTGAAGGTTCACTGGAGAGCATAATCGGCCGCATCCAAGAGCGTGGCCGTCCGATGGAGCAGCAAACACCCATCACGTATTGGGAAGAGATGCACGGCCGTTACGAGAACTGGATCGATAACTTTAACGGATGCCCAGTGCTTCGTTTGAACATCAATGATTACGATATCGTGAAACGTCCAGAAGATGTAGAAAAAATCTTAGACCGCATCGGTAGCCACCTAACGAAAACAGCGGTTTACCGCGGTTAATGATACGTTTGGAATGCCCCTTCGACCTTTTGAGGTTGGAGGGGTTTTTGTGGAGGAAGCAGGGGGTTCCCGACCTGCGGATTAGTTTCCATAACATCATTTGGGGCGTTAATGGGACTTGCTCGGGCGTTAAATGAGCGGTTAGGGTCGTTAAATCGTACAACAGGGGCGTTAAAACAGCATTTGAGGGCGTTAAGTAAGAGACACTATTATTGCGTTTAGGGCTTCGTGATTGCGAAAGCATTTTCCTCATTTTGGATTTAAATTTGCTTGTGGGTGAGTGCTTCGTCGCTAAAACAACGATTTTCGACGCTCAAAGCAAAGTTTTCGTCGCTCAGATGATTGATGATAGCTTTTCCGACGCTGAAATAAGAGTTTGCGTCGCTGGATTCACAATTTTCGACGCTTTAAGCGAGGTTTTCGTCGCTCAAGCCAAAGCGTGCACGGTAGTCGGTCATTCCCCACAAACAAAAAACTGCCCGCCCCACTTAAAGTGAGACAGGCAGTTCTAAATATTCAGACACGACTCTTGTAAGAAAAATTCGACCTGGAGTGATCGAATTCAATCTCATGTTTATGCGTGTGTGTGTTTTAAAATGGAGGAGGTAGAGGGATTCGAACCCCCGCGCGGTTTGACCCGCCTGTCGGTTTTCAAGACCGATCCCTTCAGCCGGACTTGGGTATACCTCCGAAGTACAGAAATAAATTTATCACGTCTAAAATTCAAAGTCAACAAAGAAAATGATTTTTTTTAATATAATTTTTTCACACGAGATTTGATTTTTCGTACGGAGGTGCGTATACTAATAAATGCCGTGCTAGGTGGGAAGGTAGCGGTGTCCTGTAACTCGCAATCCGCTCTAGCGAGACTGAACTCCTTCTCTGAGGCTGTTTGCATGTGAGGTCTGGTGTTTGCACGTAGTGTTGACGTCCGGGTCCTGCGCAATGAATACCCATGAACCATGTCAGGTCCGGAAGGAAGCAGCATTAAGTGGTGCTATTTATGTGCCGCGGGGTCGCCTGGGCTGAGCTAACGACAAGCGTGCCGCTCATGTGTAGCAGTCGAAGGAAGGTGCACGGTATACATAGAAGATTCACCCGTTTTCCGTTAGGGAAGACGGGTTTTTTATGGTATAATGGAAAGAGTGACTGATCATCAGAAATGGAGTGGAATGTGTGACTTATCAAGCGTTTTATCGTGCATACCGACCGCAATCCTTCGGGGAGATGTCGGGGCAAAAACACATTAAGCAAACCCTCCAGAATGCACTCGACTCTGGAAAGACAACACACGCGTACTTGTTCTCGGGACCACGAGGAACCGGAAAGACAAGTACAGCTAAAATATTTGCGAAGGCCCTGAATTGTGAAAACGGCCCCGCCAAAGAACCTTGCAACACCTGTGCAATCTGTACAAGTATCACAGATGGCTCCAATCCAGACGTGCTTGAATTTGATGCCGCGTCCCATTCACGGGTAGAAGAAATGCGAGATGTCATCGAAAAAGTACGCTTCGCACCGTCGAACGCACGTTATAAAGTGTACATCATTGATGAGGTGCACATGCTCTCGACAAGTGCTTTCAACGCACTACTCAAAACACTAGAAGAACCGCCCCCCCATGCTGTATTTGTTCTCGCAACGACTGAACCTCATAAAATTCCACTTACAATCATCTCGCGTTGTCAGCGATTCGATTTCAAACGAATTTCCAACACGGACATTGTGGAGCGAATGGTTCAAGTGCTTGACGACGCAGGGATTCCATATGATGAAAAAGTGTTGCGTCTAATTGCGCAAGCATCTGCTGGTGGAATGCGAGATGCATTAAGCTTACTAGATCAAGTGGTTTCGTACAGTGCGGAAACAATGACAATGGAAGAGGCACTCTTTATTACAGGTTCGATTGGTTCAGATGCATTCGTCCATATGGCAGAAGCACTGCTTGATGGCAACGTGAATGATGCGCTTGCCACGCTCGACGGTCTGATCATGGACGGCAAAGACCCTGTGCGCTTGATTGAAGACTTGGTGACGTTCTATCGCGACCTTCTCATCATGCAACACGTCGAGTCACCGGAAGAAATGGTCGAGATCGCAGAACCGACAGACTATGTGAAGGAGCTTTCCAAGCGCTACTCGCAACAACGCCTTTACACAAGCATTCAAATTGCTACTGAGATGCAACAAGAGATGCGTTTTTCAAACCATCCTAAAATCTATGTGGAGACAGCACTCATTCGATTGTCTCAGCTGACGGATCAACCTGGGAACACAATGACATCCTCTGTCTCAGACGAGCAAGTACAAAGACTTGAATCAAAAATTGCAAAACTCGAAGCGCAACTTCGTTCAGGAACAGCAAATGCGCCAGCAGAAGCCACGAAACAGAAACGTTCACGTGGGCCAAGTGGTATCAAAGTTCCAACAGGACGAATTCAAGAAGTCCTGAAGTCTGCAACAAAACCAGCGATTCAGCAAGTGAAAACGCAATGGGCACAAGTCATGCAGCAACTGCAACGCTCGCATGCGGCTCTCCTGAATGACGCGGAACCAGTTGCGGCATCGGATACCGCTTTTGTGTTAAAATTCAAATATGAAATCCACTGCCAAATGGCAATGGACAATCAAACGTTCTCGACCCTCTTCCCGCAAGTTGTGGAAGACGTGACAGGAACACTTTATGAAGTGCTGTATACGCCGGAAGACCAGTGGCTTGAAATTCGCTCTGCATTCATTGCAGGGAATCAGCTAACTGGCGTTGTAGAAGAAGGAGACGACGATGACGAACAAGAAACAGTCATCGATCCATTGATCTCGGAAGCAACGAAACTATTCGGTGAAGACTTTGTTGAAATCAAAGAAGACTAAAGGAGGAAATCACAATGCGTGGTGGAATGGGAAATATGCAAGGTATGATGAAACAAATGCAGAAAATGCAAAAGAAAATGGCAGAGGCTCAAGAAGAGCTTGGCACACAACACTTTGAAGGTGTAGCAGGTGGCGGTATGGTCAAAGTGACTGTTACAGGACACCGTGAAGTTGTCGGAGTCGCTCTTGATGAATCTGTTGTAGATCCAGAAGATGTAGAAATGCTACAAGATCTAATTGTCATTGCGACAAACGAAGCATTGAAGAAAGCAGAAGAAACAGCGAATGCCACAATGGGCCAATTCACGAAGGGATTGAACCTTCCTGGCATGTTCTAGGAGGACACACAATGCATTATCCAGCGCCGATTTCTAAACTAATCGACAGCTTTATGAAACTGCCAGGTATTGGGCCGAAGACAGCGGCCCGTCTGGCGTTTTTTGTACTCAGCATGAAAGAAGACACGGTAACCGATTTTGCAAAGGCGCTGCTCGATGCAAAACGAAATTTAAGTTATTGCTCCGTATGTGGGCATATTACGGATATAGACCCTTGTGCTATCTGTCAGGACACAGCTCGTAACCAAACGATGATCTGTGTTGTGCAAGATACGAAAGACGTGATTGCGATGGAAAAGATGCGCGATTACCAAGGTCTTTATCACGTTCTTCATGGTGCCATCTCTCCTATGGAAGGAATTGGCCCAGAAGATATCAATATCCCCCCACTTCTGAAACGTCTTCAAAATGAAGAGGTGCAAGAATTGATTTTAGCAACAAACCCTACTATAGAAGGAGAAGCGACTGCGATGTACATTTCGCGACTCGTGAAACCTTCTGGCATCCGTACTACACGAATTGCCCACGGCTTACCAGTCGGCGGAGATTTAGAATATGCAGATGAAGTGACGCTTTCAAAAGCACTAGAAGGGAGACGAGAACTCTAATGGGTTTGTTCTCTCGTCGTGGAAAGTTGAAACAAGAATTCGATACACGCTTTATTCGTTTATTAGAAGAAACACGTGCGGATTGGCATACGGCCCAGATGGTAGAGTCTCATTTGGATGACTACAACCTTGATGCGATCGCCAAGCGCAAGGCGATGGAAAGTATACACTTCTATCTGTATGCCGAAGCGAAACGTCGCCAAGTGGTCTATAAGCCGAGATAAATGCATAAAGTAAAGGGAAAGGAGTTGTGAGATGACTTATCTCGGTCTTTCCCTTTTTCTTTTGGCCATTTTAGCAGTAGCACGAAAACCCCTTTATACTATTATCGATTTTGTCGGGAAGATTTTTATGGAGAGCGGCTATTGGTATGTTATGTCTTTACGCTGCTCATTTGACAGCAAGCTTTATAGGTAGCGATTGGCAAGTCCCTATCACGTATTTCACTGCCGCGTTTGCTATCGTATGTGGTTTCCCTGGAGTCGTAGGTGTTGTGGTTTTATCTTTTTTAATTTAATTTCAAAAATCTATTGACCATCTATGAAGAAGGATGTATTATTAGTTAGGTCGCCAAGACAACACATCAAAAACGAAATAAAGTGTTGACAACTATTTGATAAGTTGGTATACTTTAAAAGTTGTCCCAAGACGACATATGAACATTGAAAACTGAACATGCAAGACGTCAAGATAGAGCGTCACCGCCCCGACCCCCGTTGGGTGTGCGTGACGCAAACACGAACCAAGTCGCATCCTATAAACGGTTGTGATGGACGTTCAAAAATGGACATCATTATGATGCCAGCAACAAAATGAGCTTACATTAAGTTCTCTTTTATGGAGAGTTTGATCCTGGCTCAGGACGAACGCTGGCGGCGTGCCTAATACATGCAAGTCGAGCGGATGAAGGAGGAGCTTGCTCCTCCAGATTCAGCGGCGGACGGGTGAGTAACACGTGGGCAACCTGCCCTGTAGATTGGGATAACTCCGGGAAACCGGGGCTAATACCGAATAATCCACCAGACCACATGGTCCGGTGTTGAAAGGCGGCCTCGGCTGTCACTACAGGATGGGCCCGCGGCGCATTAGCTAGTTGGTGGGGTAACGGCCCACCAAGGCGACGATGCGTAGCCGACCTGAGAGGGTGATCGGCCACACTGGGACTGAGACACGGCCCAGACTCCTACGGGAGGCAGCAGTAGGGAATCTTCCACAATGGACGAAAGTCTGATGGAGCAACGCCGCGTGAGTGAAGAAGGTTCTCGGATCGTAAAACTCTGTTGTGAGGGAAGAACAAGTACCGGAGTAACTGCCGGTACCTTGACGGTACCTCATTAGAAAGCCACGGCTAACTACGTGCCAGCAGCCGCGGTAATACGTAGGTGGCAAGCGTTGTCCGGAATCATTGGGCGTAAAGCGCGCGCAGGCGGTCCCTTAAGTCTGATGTGAAAGCCCACGGCTCAACCGTGGAGGGTCATTGGAAACTGGGGGACTTGAGTGCAGAAGAGGAAAGCGGAATTCCAAGTGTAGCGGTGAAATGCGTAGAGATTTGGAGGAACACCAGTGGCGAAGGCGGCTTTCTGGTCTGTAACTGACGCTGAGGCGCGAAAGCGTGGGGAGCAAACAGGATTAGATACCCTGGTAGTCCACGCCGTAAACGATGAGTGCTAAGTGTTAGGGGGTTTCCGCCCCTTAGTGCTGCAGCTAACGCATTAAGCACTCCGCCTGGGGAGTACGGTCGCAAGACTGAAACTCAAAGGAATTGACGGGGGCCCGCACAAGCGGTGGAGCATGTGGTTTAATTCGAAGCAACGCGAAGAACCTTACCAGGTCTTGACATCCCGCCGACCGCCTAGGAGACTAGGCCTTCCCTTCGGGGACGGCGGTGACAGGTGGTGCATGGTTGTCGTCAGCTCGTGTCGTGAGATGTTGGGTTAAGTCCCGCAACGAGCGCAACCCTTGATCTTAGTTGCCAGCATTCAGTTGGGCACTCTAAGGTGACTGCCGGTGACAAACCGGAGGAAGGTGGGGATGACGTCAAATCATCATGCCCCTTATGACCTGGGCTACACACGTGCTACAATGGATGGTACAAAGGGCTGCGAACCCGCGAGGGGGAGCCAATCCCATAAAACCATTCTCAGTTCGGATTGTAGGCTGCAACTCGCCTACATGAAGCTGGAATCGCTAGTAATCGTGGATCAGCATGCCACGGTGAATACGTTCCCGGGCCTTGTACACACCGCCCGTCACACCACGAGAGTTTGTAACACCCGAAGTCGGTGGGGTAACCTTTATGGGGCCAGCCGCCGAAGGTGGGACAGATGATTGGGGTGAAGTCGTAACAAGGTAGCCGTATCGGAAGGTGCGGCTGGATCACCTCCTTTCTAAGGATTATTTCGGAACAGACCCTCGGGTCTTGACTTGACGTCTTGCAGTTCAGTTTTGAATGTTCATACATTCAACAACCTGTTCTTTGAAAACTGGATAGAACGACATTGATTGTAACAAACACAACGTCAAGTGAATTGACGTGTGACCTTAAGTCTCTTCTTTAATGGAGAGCACTAACTTAGGTTAAGTTAGGAAGGGCGCACGGTGGATGCCTTGGCACTAGGAGCCTATGAAGGACGGCACTAACACCGATATGCTTCGGGGAGCTGTAAGTGAGCTTTGATCCGGAGATTTCCGAATGGGGAAACCCAGCACGCGTAATGGCGTGTTACCTTCCAGTGAATACATAGCTGGTCGGAGGCAGACCCAGGGAACTGAAACATCTAAGTACCTGGAGGAAGAGAAAGAAAAATCGATTCCCTGAGTAGCGGCGAGCGAAACGGGAAGAGCCCAAACCAAGAGGCTTGCCTCTTGGGGTTGTAGGACACTCTATACGGAGTTACAAAGGCAAGGGGTAGACGAAGCGGTCTGGAAAGGCCCACGACACGAGGTAAGAGTCCTGTAGTCCAAACCCATTGCCCTCCAGAGTGGATCCTGAGTACGGCGGAACACGTGAAATTCCGTCGGAATCCGGGAGGACCATCTCCCAAGGCTAAATACTCCCTAGTGACCGATAGTGAACCAGTACCGTGAGGGAAAGGTGAAAAGCACCCCGGAAGGGGAGTGAAAGAGATCCTGAAACCGTGTGCCTACAAGTAGTTAGAGCCCGTTAATGGGTGATAGCGTGCCTTTTGTAGAATGAACCGGCGAGTTACGATTCCATGCAAGGTTAAGTCGAGGAGACGGAGCCGCAGCGAAAGCGAGTCTGAACAGGGCGAATGAGTATGGGGTCGTAGACCCGAAACCAGGTGATCTACCCATGTCCAGGATGAAGGTGAGGTAACACTCACTGGAGGTCCGAACCCACGCACGTTGAAAAGTGCGGGGATGAGGTGTGGGTAGCGGAGAAATTCCAATCGAACCTGGAGATAGCTGGTTCTCTCCGAAATAGCTTTAGGGCTAGCCTCAGATGAAGAATCTCGGAGGTAGAGCACTGTTTGGACTAGGGGCCCATCCCGGGTTACCGAATTCAGACAAACTCCGAATGCCGATGATTTGTATCTGGGAGTCAGACTGCGAGTGATAAGATCCGTAGTCAAGAGGGAAACAGCCCAGACCACCAGCTAAGGTCCCCAAGTAACCGTTAAGTGGAAAAGGATGTGGCGTTGCTTAGACAACCAGGATGTTGGCTTAGAAGCAGCCATCATTTAAAGAGTGCGTAATAGCTCACTGGTCGAGTGACGCTGCGCCGAAAATGTATCGGGGCTAAACGGTTCACCGAAGCTGTGGATGCATACCTAGGGTATGCGTGGTAGGAGAGCGTTCTAAGGGCGTCGAAGTCTGACCGGAAGGACAGGTGGAGCGCTTAGAAGTGAGAATGCCGGTATGAGTAGCGAAAGATGGGTGAGAATCCCATCCACCGTATGACCAAGGTTTCCTGAGGAAGGCTCGTCCGCTCAGGGTCAGTCGGGACCTAAGTCGAGGCCGATAGGCGTAGACGATGGACAACAGGTTGATATTCCTGTACCACCTCCCCGCCATTTGAGTGATGGGGGGACGCAGTAGGATAGGGAAGCGTGCCGTTGGATGTGCACGTTCAAGCAGTGAGGTGTGATGTGAGGCAAATCCCGCATCTATAACACCAGGCTGTGATGAGGAGGACGTAGTCCGAAGTTTCTGATTTCACGCTGCCAAGAAAAGCCTCTAGCGAGGCGGGAGGTGCCCGTACCGCAAACCGACACAGGTGGTCGAGGAGAGAATCCTAAGGTGAGCGAGTGAACTCTCGTTAAGGAACTCGGCAAAATGACCCCGTAACTTCGGGAGAAGGGGTGCTCTGACAGGGTGAAAGCCCGAGAGAGCCGCAGTGAATAGGCCCAGGCGACTGTTTAGCAAAAACACAGGTCTCTGCAAAACCGTAAGGTGACGTATAGGGGCTGACGCCTGCCCGGTGCTGGAAGGTTAAGAGGAGTGCTTAGCGCAAGCGAAGGTGCGAATTGAAGCCCCAGTAAACGGCGGCCGTAACTATAACGGTCCTAAGGTAGCGAAATTCCTTGTCGGGTAAGTTCCGACCCGCACGAAAGGCGTAACGATCTGGGCACTGTCTCAACGAGAGACTCGGTGAAATTATAGTACCTGTGAAGATGCAGGTTACCCGCGACAGGACGGAAAGACCCCGTGGAGCTTTACTGTAGCCTGATATTGAACTTTGGTGCAACTTGTACAGGATAGGTAGGAGCCTAAGAGCCCGGAGCGCCAGCTTCGGAGGAGGCGTCGGTGGGATACTACCCTGGTTGTATTGAAGTTCTAACCCATGCCCGTGACCCGGGCAGGAGACAGTGTCAGGCGGACAGTTTGACTGGGGCGGTCGCCTCCTAAAGTGTAACGGAGGCGCCCAAAGGTTCCCTCAGAATGGTTGGAAATCATTCGAAGAGTGTAAAGGCAGAAGGGAGCTTGACTGCGAGACCTACAAGTCGAGCAGGGTCGAAAGACGGGCTTAGTGATCCGGTGGTTCCGCATGGAAGGGCCATCGCTCAACGGATAAAAGCTACCCCGGGGATAACAGGCTTATCTCCCCCAAGAGTCCACATCGACGGGGAGGTTTGGCACCTCGATGTCGGCTCATCGCATCCTGGGGCTGTAGTCGGTCCCAAGGGTTGGGCTGTTCGCCCATTAAAGCGGTACGCGAGCTGGGTTCAGAACGTCGTGAGACAGTTCGGTCCCTATCCGTCGTGGGCGTAGGAAATTTGAGAGGAGCTGTCCTTAGTACGAGAGGACCGGGATGGACACACCGCTGGTGTACCAGTTGTCTTGCCAAAGGCATCGCTGGGTAGCTATGTGTGGACGGGATAAGTGCTGAAAGCATCTAAGCATGAAGCCCCCCTCAAGATGAGATTTCCCATTACGCAAGTAAGTAAGATCCCTCAAAGACGATGAGGTAGATAGGTTCGGGGTGGAAGCGTGGCGACACGTGGAGCTGACGAATACTAATCGATCGAGGACTTAACCAAAAAAATCAATGAAGTTCTATCCAGTTTTGAGCGAACAGGCTCAAGGTCTAGTGATGATGGCGAAGAGGTCACACCCGTTCCCATACCGAACACGGAAGTTAAGCTCTTCAGCGCCGATGGTAGTTGGGGGTCTCCCCCTGTGAGAGTAGGACGTCGCTGGGCAACACGAAGGTCATCCCGAGAGGGATGGCTTTTTTTGTGCTTGTTTTAAAAACCCGACCTAATGATACATACAGAACCATTCTTAACTGCATAATAAATAAATAATTTTATGAATCATTAAAATATTGTTGTATTAATTTTTATTTTCTGATATTATCATTTTTAGAAACCGTTTTAGGAAACCGGTTTCCTAAAACGGTTTCCTAATAAAAATATTAAATATTTTTTGAAATGAGGTAATCCAATGAAGATTACTATTGCAGATGTAGCAAGAAAGGCCGGGGTTTCAAAGTCTACTGTTTCTAGAATACTAAATGGTAACTATGAACAAAACACCCAAAGAACTATTGATAAAGTTTTGAAAGTAATTGAAGAAATGGATTTTCAACCAAATGCACTTGCGAAAGGTTTAAAGTCTAATAAAACAAATATTATTGGTATAGTCCTATCGAATTTAAAAAATCCCTTTTGGGCAAGCGTACTAGAAGGAGTAGAAGATGAATGTAGAAGTAGCGGATTCAATTTAATGATTTGTAACTCCAATGAAAACCCAAGAGTAGAAAGAGATCATATTAAATCTTTTCAATTAAAACAAGTAGAAGGAATTATCATCAACACAACACTTGGCAACGAAGACATTTATAAAGATTTTACTGAAAAAAATTTCCCATTTGTAACAATCAACAGAAAAATTCCTAATACCGAAGTTAATGGTGTTTTTATGGATAATATTGAAGGAGCAAAAATAGCTGTACAACATTTTATTGATAATGGATTAAGAGAAATCGCTATATTTATTTATCCTACTGAAGGCGTCAGTCCAAGAGAGGAGAGGTTAGAAGGTTATAGACAAGCTTTACAAGATAATTCGTTGGTAGTTAAAGAAGAATTAATAAAAATTGTGGGTGAAAATAAAGAGATTGTAAAAAAAGAAGTAAAAAATTTACTAAATTCACATCAGAAAGTAGAAGCGATATTTTCTACAAACAATATTTTAACTCTTTACGTTATGGAGGCTATTAGAGAACTAGGCCTTAAAGTTCCACAAGACATAGCTTTAATTGGTTACGATGAAACTGTATGGTCTATGCATTTAAATCCTCCCTTAACGACTGTTTATCAACCTGCATATAAAATGGGGGAACTTGCTGCCAAAAAAGTTATTGAGCTCATTAATAATAAGGAACAAAAAATTCCTACTGAACAAATTTCATTATTGCCAAATTTAATAGTAAGACAATCAAGTATACAAAGGAGTCAATTAAATGAGTAATTTAGGATTTAGAGTATTGGAACGTAAATCTAACATCGATAAAAATATTGTAAGGGCTTACAAAGATGTGGTAACTCCACATATAAGTGACAACTTAAATCGTCTGTTTGCTGGAGGGAGTAAACTACGCCCTTATCATAAAGAGGGGAAATTATTAGGGGTGGCTATTACTGTCCGCACCAGACCTGGTGATAACTTAATGATTCATAAAGCATTGGATATGGCCGAACCCGGAGATGTATTGGTAGTAGATGCAGGAGGAGATAAGACAAATGCAGTGTTTGGTGAAATTATGTTGCGTCTCGCTTTGAAAAAAGGAATCACCGGTGTAGTTATCAACGGTGCCATTAGAGATGTAAATGCATTTTCACAAAGTAGTTTTCCAATCTATGCTTGCGGTGTAACTCATAGGGGGCCTTATAAAGATGGACCAGGAGAAATAAATGTACCAATTCAATTAGATGGAATGGTAGTTAATCCTGGAGATTTAGTTGTAGGTGACGAAGACGGGATAGTAACTATACCTAATCAGATTGTTGAAGAAGTATTGGAGAAGGCAAATAAACAAGCAGCATTGGAAGTAGAAATTATCAAAAGTATCGAGGAAGGCACTATCGATAGAAGTTGGATTGACAAAACATTAGAAGAGAAAGGCTGTGAATTCTGATGGAATCACCGCTAAGGTTTGATTGGGAAAAGCTCCAGAATTTTTGTGAGATGCTCTTTATTAGAACTGGTGTAAATCCAGAAATCTCTAGAATCGTCTCAGATTCTTTAGTGCAAGCTGATCTAAGAGGGATTGAATCTCATGGAGTCGTAAGAACTTTAATCTACCATCAAAGAGTAGAGTCTCAAATGATAAATCACACTAAAGAAGTTGAGGTTATACAGGAAGACGACGCTACGTTATTAATTGATGGAAATAATAATTTTGGTGCCTATATTGGAACACAAGCTCTAAACCGAGCAATAGATAAAGCTCGTAAAAGAGGTGTTGCAATTGCTGGAGTAAAAGGGTCAAACCATTTTGGTACAGGTGCTTTTTATGCATTAAAAGCTATCGAACAAGATATGATTTTATTGGTTTTATCTAATGCTTCACAAACAATGCCACCAAGTGGCGGTATACGGCCATTCATTGGAACTAACCCTTTAGCAATCGGTGTTCCTGCAGGCACTCAATTGCCCTTTTTGTTAGATATGGCTACTAGTGTAGTAGCGCGGGGGAAAATTATTGTTGCTGCACAAAAAGGGGAAGATATTCCTCCAGGCTGGGCTATCGATAAATATGGAAATCCAACTACAGATGCAAATTTAGCATTAGAAGGGGCAGTTTTACCCGTTGGTGGTCCAAAAGGATATGCGATCTCAATGTTTATTGATATTTTATCTGGAGTTCTAACAGGTGCAGGATTTGGTAAGTATGTTAACAACATGTACGAAAATTGGGAAGAGCCACAGAATGTTGGGCACTTTTTTTTAGTAATTGATATTAATAAATTTATGCCTATTGATAGTTTTAAAACTCGTATGGATACTTACATAAGTGAACTTAAAGGAGAGCCTACAGCCCCAGGAGTAGAGGAGATAATGATTCCCGGGGAAATTGAGTTCAAACGTGCTCTTGATAGGAAAGAAAACGGTATCGAACTTCCTATAAATGTAGTAAAAGATTTGTATAAGCTTGGGCAACGCTATGATTTAGATTTATATACTGCACTTTTAAATTCAAAGGAGGTTGATTTGCATGTTAGTGAGTAATAAATTTAGGTACGAAACTCCAACAAAAATTGAATTTGGAATAGGGGCAATTGAAAACCTTCCAAAGTTCCTTAATGAATTGGGTGGTACAAATGTATTGATTGTTGGAGATCCCGGTGTGTTGCAAGCGGGTATCGTAGACCAGGTAATAAATCCTATTAAGAATTCCAATTTTCCATTTACTGTGTTCACAGATGTTGGAACTGAAGCAAGTATTGAATCCGTAGATTTAGGGATTAAGATGGCAAAAGAAAATAGTTGTGACCTTGTAATTGGCGTCGGGGGAGGAAGTGCCTTAGATACTGCAAAAGCAATAGGACTTATGATTACTAATCCAGGTAATATCCGCGATTATATCGGTATGGATAAAGTAAATAGTTCAGGTGCACCTGTAATTGCAGTCCCAACCACTGCAGGCACAGGTAGTGAAATAACAAGATTTGCTGTTTTATCAGATAAGCAAGCAAAAGCAAAATTAAGTATTGGGAGTATGTACATTTGTCCTACATTGGCTGTATGCGACCCTAACCTTACTATTTCTTTACCTCCTCATATTACAGCAGCAACAGGTATGGATGCATTAACACATGCTCTAGAGTCTTATGTTAATAAGGCTACCCAGCCAATTTCTGAAGCTCTATCAATTCAATCAATGAAACTGATATCTAGAAGTTTGGTGATAGCTGTTAAACAAGGTGAAAACATAGACGCGAGAGCCGACATGTTGATGGCGAGTACGATCGCAGCAATGGCTTTTAATTCCACCAGACTCGGCCTTGCCCATGCTTTAGCAATTCCATTAGGAGCTCATTTCAAAATTCCTCATGGAGTTGTTAACGCTATGTTATTGCCGAGTGTTATGAAATTTAATCTTGTTGGTAATATTGATAAATTTATTGAAGTTGCAAAGATATTCGGAGAGAACCTAGACGGTCTATCTAAGAGAGACGCAGCCGAGCGTTCTGTAAAAGTCATAAGAAGACTCAATGAAGATATTGGTATTCATTATAAGCTTTCGGATTATGGAGTTGAGGAAAAGCATCTTGAAATGATTGCTCAGGAAGCTATGGAATCTGGGAATGTTCCAATAAATCCGGTGAAGCCGACTATCGAAGATTTAAAGAATCTGTGTCGTGAAGTGTTGTAAGCGCTTTAAACATATAAGGAGCCTTCCTGTTAGGAAGATTTCTGAGGCCTTGAATAAAAAAAGCCCTCTTTTATGATGATTGAGTGGTCACCCGAGAAAATGACCCAATACATCTAAGAGAGGACTATTATATGAATTCTAAAACGGATGAAAAGATTAATCAAGTCTCAGAAAAGACACTGGTCATCGGCATCGCCAAGCGGACACATTTCGCCTGTGCAGTCGACGACCGCGGACGTGTGCTCCAGAAATCCTTTGCGTTTACCCAGTCTCGGAGCGGCTTTGAAATGCTCTACACACGCATCATCGCCCTCAAAGAAGGACATCTGAAACAAGAGGTCATTGTCGGTTTTGAACCGACCGGGCACTATTGGATGAACCTGGCGGCCTTTCTCACCGACCACGGCATCCCCTATGTGATGGCACGTATCGAGATCGCCACGCTGCTCACCCAGTACCGTCTGTTACAATCGCAACTCGAGACACTGACAGATGAACTCATCGAACTTGCCCATCAGACACCGGATTATGAATACCTTTCCTCCGTCCCGGGCATCGGGGATGTGACGATCATCGAGCTTCTCTCTGAGATCGGTTCTTTCAAACAGTACAAGGATCCACGCCAATTCATCAAACTAGCGGGCCTGACACTGAGAGAGAACTCCTCAGGACAACAGAAAGGACAGAAGCGCATCTCAAAACGCGGCAGGAAGAGGCTCCGTCATCATAAGCTACGCAGAGATCCAATGTGCATTAAATAGGACAAAGTATGGGAGCAATTTCTACCAATAAATACAAGCTCCTACAGCGTAGCGTAATGAACAATTGTAATATTCATGAAGAAATACAAAATAACGATAGATATTGGTGACGAAAAATATTTTTTCGGGCACTTGCGATGGTGAAAACCATTGATATATCAACATTTATAGAGGGAGGAAATAATGTGACTCAGAATGAATTCAAAATGCTTGCTTGGTTAAAAAATCACGCAGGTGAAAACTATGGAAATTTTATCAATGGACAATGGTCAAATTCATTAAGTAAAGAAACATATCCCATTTTCGCAGTAGCCAACCAAGAATTACTTCTAGGTAATTTTCCGAAATCAAATGAAGCAGATGTTGAAAATGCAGTATTGAGTGCGCAAAAAGCTTTTAATACTTGGTCAAAAACTGAGGCATCTACTAGATCAGAAATTCTATATAAATTTGCGGATCTATTGGAAAAAAATGTTGAAGAACTTTCGTTTATGCTCTCAGCAGAACAAGGGAAAATTTTAAATGAGTCAAAGGGTGAGATATATCGTGCTGTAAAAGAGGTACGCTTCTGTGCAGGAGAAGCCCTCCGTGCTCAAGGTCTGACACTACCGAGTGAGAAAAGTAAGATGTGGACCTCAACAATAAGAAAACCAATTGGCGTAATAGCAGCAATTGCACCTTGGAATTTCCCTGCAGTTACTCCTATTAGAAAAATTGCACCAGCACTAGCATATGGATGCACGGTTGTTTATAAACCAGCTTCTATAACTCCATGGACTTCGGTAAAAATCATGGATTTATTAAAACAAGCTGGGCTACCCGATGGTGTAGTTAATATGGTTATTGGATCAGGGAGTGAGGTCGGAGAACCGCTAATAAATCATAAATTGGTTAAGGGCATCAGTTTCACAGGTTCCACCGAAATGGGCCAACATATAAATGTCGTTGCAGCTAAACGACTTATAAAAACACAGTTAGAGTTAGGTGGTAAAAACCCTGCAATAGTGCTTGAGGCAGACAACGTCTCAAATATTGCAAATCAGATAGTGAGTGCTGCTTTTAATACTAGCGGACAGCGATGTACTTCAATAAGTAGAGTAATTGTTTTAGAGAACATTAAAGAACAATTAGTTGAAGAAATAATTCGAGAGATGAAAAAAATTAAAGTAGGTCCTGCGTGGGATGAGACAGCCACAATGGGTCCTCTAGTAAATGTTGAACACTTAGAAAGTATTCAAAAGTATATTGAGATTGGTAAAAAAGAAGGAGCTAGATTGTTATACGGAGGTGAGGTCTTATCAGATGGTTTCTATTCTGAGGGACCGTACATGAACCCAGCTGTATTTGATCAAGTGACTTCCGATATGAGAATAGCAAGAGAAGAAATATTTGGACCTGTTCTTTCAATAATTGAAGTTCCTACAATTTCAGATGCTTTAGAAATAGCGAACGACAGTGAATATGGATTAGCATCATCCGTATTTTCAAGTAACTTATCTATTGCATGCGAATATGCAGAAGGATTAGAAGTCGGTATGGTCCATATCAATCATGGCACTGCAAGTGCAGCCCATGTACCGTTCGGTGGAGCTAAAAATTCTGGATTTGGAGCATTTTCAATAGGATATTCTAATTTGGAATTTTTCACAGAATTAAAGGCAGTTTATGTTCAGTTTTAAAAGGTAAGAAATTTCCTTTTAAATAAAAATTAATAAGGGGTGGAGAAATTGAAAAAAGTATTATTTTTATTTCTTTGTTTGGTGGGAATAGTTGTCTTTGCTGTAGGATGTTCATCTAATGAAACGTCCAACCAGTCAACTAATAATCAAGGAAACGATGGTCAATCTAATGATACCAATGAGGAAGCAGTAGTATTAAAATTGGGCCATGTTTGGCCAAATTCAGAAATTCATGCACAATCTGCTGAAAAATTTGCTGAAGAGGTAGAAGAATTATCAGACGGTAAATTGAAAATCGAAATATATGGTGACAGTGCTCTAGGGGCAGACAAAGATTTATTAGAGGGACTTAAAATTGGCACAGCAGATATCTGGGCAGGTGGAGCAGGTGTACTTTCGGGAGCTTCTGATACGGCAAATATCTTTACAGTTCCATTCTTATTTGATACACAAGAGCATTTCGATAAAGTCTATGATGGTGAAGTAGGACAAGAAATTTCAGATAAAATTGCTGAAGAATCAGGATACAAAGTAATCTCTTATTGGACACGAGGGGCGCGTTGGCTAACCGTTGACGAGGAAGTACATACTCCTGAAGACATGGCTGGCTTAAAGATTCGTGTGCCTGATAGTCCTGTATTTGTAAAATCATTTGAGCAACTGGGAGCAGCTCCTACTCCTATGGCATTCGGCGAAGTTTTCACTTCACTTCAACAAGGGGTAATTGATGGTCAAGAAAATCCACTTTCTTTGATTTACAACTCTAAATTTAATGAGGTAGTGGACTATCTAATTAAAACAGAACATGTTCGTGAACCGATTGCGGTTGCGATTAGTCAAGAAAAGTTCGATTCTTTAAGCCCCGATCTACAAGAGGTATTATTAACAGCTGCTTCTGGAGAAGCAAAGAAATTTGCTTATGATGAGGTGACTCAAGGAGATTCTGAATATTTACAGAACCTGCAAGATGCAGGAATGACTTTAATTGAACCAGACATTAGTGCTTTCCAAGCAAAACTTGAAGGTTTTGTTGAAGAAAATTTCCCTGAGATTACTGATATTTATGAAACTATTAGAAATGCAAAATAATAAGATAATAAAAGGGGCTTGCCCCTTCATTATCTTATGCGAAGGCTATATATTACCTATAGCCTTCGCATAAGATAAAAAGTTTTACGAGGGGGAACGGGAATGAAAAATTTCGTGAGAGTCACAGACAAAATAAATCAAATAATATTTAACTTTTTAGCAGTATTATTTGGTGTTGTAGCATCGCTTACACTATATCAAGTCTTTGCTAGATATATCTTAAATTCACCATTAACGTGGTCTGAAGAAATAATTAGGAGCTTAATGGTATGGATAGTCTTACTAGGCACCGCTATAGCTTTAAGAAAAGGATTATTGATTTCAGTTGAGACGGTTTTACATATTGTTCCCAAAGGAATAAAACTAATTCTTAATACCATTATTATCATATTAAATATTATCTATATGTTTTTATTACTCAAATATGGAATTGAAATTATGCAATCTTTACACGGTCAAACCTCAGGTGCTTTAGATTTACCTGTTAACCTGTCATATGCTGCTATTCCAGCAGGAGCTCTCTATTCATTAATTAATTGTTTAGTTGTAATTTTCGAATTGATTTCTAAAGATTCAAAAGGAGATGATACCCATGATAGGCCTATTATTTCTTAGTTTACTAGTTTTATTTTTTCTGGGCTTTCCAGTAGCTTTTGCAATGGGTTTATCGTCAATGATTACAATGGTTAATGATGGTATTTCTGTACAAGTTGCAGTACAAAGAATATTTTCAACTTTAAACTCTTTCCCCTTAATGGCAATACCATTCTTTATACTAGCAGGCAGTTTAATGGAGTATAGTGGTATCTCTCAAAGATTAGTTAACTTTGCGTATTCTATAGTAGGAAAGATAACCGGTGGATTAGCTTTAGTTACAGTAGTTACTGCTATGTTTTTTGCGGCAATATCAGGATCAAGTGCTGCTACAGTAGCCGCCGTAGGTAGTATTCTTATACCATCTATGATAAAGCGTGGCTTTCCTAAACCGTTCTCTACTTCGGTACAGGCAGTATCGGGTGAGCTTGGTGTAATCATACCTCCATCGATTCCTATGATTATCTTTGCTCTTTCAGCTGGAGCATCTATTTCCATCGGAGAATTATTTATGGCAGGAGTAGGACCGGGAATACTGATTGCATTTTCTTTAATGGTTACGATATATTTTATTTCGAAATTCAAGGGATATGGGAATTCGAATCTTGATCCATTATCTGATCAAGCCATAGAAGAAGCTGAATTGATGAGTACAAGTGGAAGAATTAAAGCTTTTAGGAGTGCCATTTTGCCCCTTCTAATGCCCGTAATTATTTTGGGGGGTATATACGGAGGTATATTTACTCCTACTGAAGCTGCGGCTGTAGCAGTAGGTTATGCTCTATTTATAGGCTTAGTCATTTACAGAACTTTAAGTATTAAAAACCTGATGGAAGTCTTGCGAAATTCAGTACTATCAACTTCTATTATTATGTTTATTATCGGTAATGCCGGTTTGTTTGGTTGGGTATTAACAGCAAAAAGAGTTCCAGATCTAGTAGCAGAGTGGTTCTTATCAATTTCTACTAGCGCAGTGGTCTTTTTAATATTAGTAAATTTACTTTTACTACTCGTTGGCATGTTTTTAGAAACTGGTGCTGCTATTGTAATTATGGCTCCTATATTAACCCCAGTAGCAATTCAATTTGGTGTTGATCCAGTGCATTTTGGAATAATTATGATAGTTAATTTGGCTGTAGGAATGGTTACTCCACCTATCGGTGTTAACCTTTTCGTAGCTTGCCAGGTGGCGAATTTAAGGATTGAACAAATAATAAAGCCTCTTATACCTTTTTATCTAGTCTTATTAATAGATATTATTCTTATATCTTATTTGCCAGCCATCTCTCTATGGCTACCAAATATTTTAAAGTGAGTGGGTGACAAAGTGAATATTATTATAGCCCCAGATTCATTTAAAGGCTCGGCTTCAGCAATAAATATAACAAAGAAAATCTCGGAAGGAGTAACTCGGGTATATCCTTATGCTTGTATTAAAGAAATTCCATTAGCCGACGGAGGTGAAGGAACTTTAGAAAATATGGTTTATTCAACCAGAGGCAAGACAATTTCCGTCGAAGTTCATGATCCCTTAATGCGAAAGATAAGGGCAGATTATGGAATACTAGGTGATCAAGAGACAGTAATTATCGAAATGGCTCAAGCCTCAGGACTAACACTATTATCAGAAGAAGAAAAAAATCCTTTACTGACCAGTACGTTTGGAACAGGTGAGTTAATTAGACACGCTTTAGATAAGGGCTACAAAAAATTTGTCATCGGTTTAGGTGGCAGTGCGACAAATGATGGAGGCATGGGATTACTCAAAGCTTTAGGGGTCAAATTTTATAATTCTAAGGGAATCGAACTTGGTGATGGTGGGGAAAGCTTAATTAATCTTTCGCATTACGATAGTAGTGGTTTAGATAATAGATTACTGGATTGTTCTTTTACTATAGCTTGTGATGTTACCAATAAATTATGTGGCCCAAATGGAGCTAGTGAAGTTTTTGGTCCTCAAAAAGGTGCTAGCCTTGCAGATATACAAATTCTTGACCTTGCATTAAATAGATATGCTGAGGTTGTAGAAAAACAACAAGGAATTAACGTAAAAGAACTTACAGGTGGTGGAGCTGCTGGAGGACTTGGAGCAGCACTTATGGCATTTCTTAATGCCTCTGTTAAATCAGGTATTAAAGTAGTAATGGAATATTTAAACTTTGAAGACGTAGTTAAAAATTCAGATCTTATAATTACGGGTGAAGGAAAATTGGATGCACAAACGTTAGGGGGTAAAGTAATCAAAGGAGTAAGTGATATTGGGAAAAAATACAATATCCCAGTGATTGCATTGTGTGGTGAAGTAGAATTAAAACCTTCAAAATTTGATGAATTAGGGCTTCTATCGGCCTTTCCTATTCTTCCAGGCCCATGTTCTTTAAATGACGCCATATTAAATACATTAAAATGGATACCATATAAAACTGAAGCGGTACTCAGGGTCTTAAAATATGTCATCATACCACCGGTTAGGAGAAATCACAATGAAACCTAAAGTATTGATAACGAGAAAATTACCAGAAGGAATAATAAAAAAAATTAGTGAAGTATGTACAGTTGAGTTATGGGATGAAGAAGAAACACCTATACCACAAGAAGAACTAGCAGAAAAAATGATCAATGTGGATGGTGTGCTGTGCTTACTCACAGAAAATATTGATAAAAAATTAATTGATGGCTCGCCTAAATTGAAAGTAATTAGTAATATGGCGGTAGGTTATAATAACATTGATATTGAGGCAGCTAAGAAAAAAGGAATCATAGTTACTAACACACCCGATGTTCTAACAGAGACAACAGCTGATTTGACTTTTGCTCTGCTTATGGCGACTTCAAGAAGGTTGATTGAAGCATCTACATATTTACGTAATGGTGATTGGAAGACTTGGTCACCATTACAATTAGCAGGTCAAGATATATACAATTCTACCTTGGGTATAATAGGAATGGGCAGAATTGGAGAGGCTATTGCGAAACGAGCTCTTGGATTCAATATGAACATTGTATATTATAATAGATCACGTAAATTAGATATGGAGCAATCTTTGAATGTTCAATATAGTGAACTGGATGATTTGTTGAAAGAATCCGACTTCATTGTAGTGATGACCCCTTATACACCTCAGACTACAAACCTTATTTCTGAAAGAGAGTTTAAATTAATGAAAAAAAGCGCAATACTTATCAACACGTCAAGAGGAGGCATTGTTGATGAGAAAGCTTTGTATGATGCACTAGTTAATAAGGAAATTTATGCAGCAGGATTAGATGTATTTGAAACAGAACCTATAAACCTTAATAATCGCCTACTTACATTGCCTAACTTGGTTGCACTTCCCCACATAGGGAGTTCTAGTATAAATACTAGATACAAGATGGCAAATCTTGCAGCAGAAAACTTAATAGCTGGTGTTTTAGGAAACCGGCCAAAGCATGTAGTGTCATAATTTGATAACATAGAGATTCTATTCAACTCCTGTATAAATATTTTAATGAAGAATAACTATTTGATTTATACAGGAGTATTAATACATATAGATCAAACAATAAATCGATACTTAATTTGGAATTTTATTAAGGATTATACACCTTACTTTTTATATAAAGCCTCTTAAACTACTATCACTCCATTTAATAATCGCATTATTCTCTCTTCAGTAAGTTCCCCAAATAAATCCACGTCGTCTCTTTACGCTCATGCCCGAGAAATCGCATAATATCATAAATTTCAACACCCTAAAGTTGCGAGATGATCGCAAATACGTGTCTTAGAAATTGAGGAGTGATTTGTTTATTTTTATGGACATGTGAAGCCTTCGTAATCTTCTTTTCAAAATACTGACTGGAGTAAGGAGCACTAAAGCGATTTCCCCTACTAGTAGTAAATAGAATGCTCAGCTCGTGACTCGATTGAATCGAAGGCAATCCTCGTGCAGTCCTTTTCTTCTCAATGGATTCATATATTTTTGGACGAAGGGATAGGTGTCTCCGCTTGTTCCGCTTTCTCTATTACTGATAAATAACGCGTATTTGTGATCTTATTCATCTTAATTCCCGACACATAACTTACAAAATTCCTCATTCCAGTCGTCGCAAGTGTCAGTACGATAGAAAGCATCACTGGGTGGGTCTCTAAACAGTAATATGACAAAAGATTAACCTAAGCCTCAGATAGTGAACACATTTTAATAGAAGAAACCCATGAGCTACTACTCCCAGAATAGAAAGTTAGGAAGATTTTTCTTTAAAAAGAAATGAAAAAGAACCTTATTGGTTTACAAAAATCGAAGGTTATCGTAGTAGTGGACTGTCATTAATTGATTGGTGTGAGACTGCGGATGTGGCGATTCACATATGAAATATTGATTACGTAAACAGTCGCCAATCACTCAAAATCCGGTCCGGGAGACCGGCTGGGTCTCCTGTGTACTCGAAGAACCGGGGAAAAGACCAGAATCGAAATCGTATATGTGGTTATAAATCATGGCCAATACCTCCTCATTCATGGCCGATGCACGATCGCTCAGGTTAAATACATAAAGTTTCTAAAACAGGTGGCTCCACATCTAGGAGTTATCGAGTTGCGCAGACTTGAAATCCATGCCAAATGCCATCACGGCCATTGAGGTAAAAGACGCCTCCCTATCCACGCTGTCATTTGACAGAATTTCAGGGGGAGCCTGCTCCACATCTAGTGTGAATTCTCTGGCTATTGCTACAATTAGGGTCTAAAGTATGGTATAGTGAAAAACGTAACATAACACAAGGGGGTTCTACACATGAAGAAGAGCAAAATGTTAGCGTTACTCGCAGCACTCGTAGCACTACTACTTATCGTAGCAGCATGTGGGTCAGACGATGCAGGTTCAGGAGATTCTGAAGGAAAAGTGTATCAAGTAGGTATTGATACAACGTATCCACCATTTGAATATGAAGAAGACGGCGAATACAAAGGTATCGATGTTGACTTGATTCGTGCCATCGCTGAAAACCAAGGATTTGAAATTGAACTGAATCCAATGGACTTTGGTGGAATTATTCCAGCAGTACAAGCCGGTCAATTAGACGTGGCGATTGCAGGAATGAGTATTACAGATGAGCGTAAAGAAGTCGTTGATTTCTCAGATCCATACTTTGAAGCTGGTTTAACATTAGTTACAGCTGCTTCAAACAATGAAATCACTAGCCTAGAAGACTTAGAAGGCAAACGTGTAGTTGTAAAAACAGGTACAACGGGTGCTAAATTTGCAGAAGATAACAAAGATGAATATGGGTATGAAATCACGACTTTAGAAGACAGCCCATCTATGTTCCAAGAAGTTTCAAATGGCAATGCAGATGTTCTGATTGAAGACTACCCAGTAATTGCATATGCAATTGCACAAAGTAGCTTAGATCTTCAAATCGTGGGTGAGCGTCTAAATGGTGATAACTATGGTATCGCAGTTCTAAAAGGGGAAAATGCAGATCTACTTGAAAAAATCAATGCAGGTCTACAAGAACTTCGTGATAGCGGCGAATATGACGAAATCATCAACACGTATATCACTGAATAACTAATCAAACTGGAAAGGCGCGGCAGTAACCGCGTCTTTTTTGATACAAAGGAGTTGAAGTTAGATGCAAGACTTTATACCAGCATTAACGGAACTTTATGATAAGGTAAAAGCCGCGATGCCTACATTACTTGATGGTCTTCAAGTAACGCTTTATATTTTTGCAGTGGCCATTGTCTTAGGTTTCTTAATTGGTTTAGTGATGGCTCTTTTCCGCCTATCACCAATTAAACCGCTCCAGTGGATCTCAAAGATTTTTGTAGATGCAATTCGGGGAACGCCATTTATTGTTCAGTTATTCTTTATCTATTTTGGTTTAAATTCACTGTCATTTATTTCACTTGATAATACATGGGCTGGGATTTTAACCGTGGCTATTAATGCGGGTGCATACTTCGCTGAAATCATCCGTGCAGGGATTCAATCGATTGATAAAGGACAAACAGAGGCAGCTCGCTCATTAGGACTAGATTCGACGCAAAATATGCGTTTTATTGTACTTCCACAAGCGTTCCGCCGGATGTTACCAACCATTACGAATCAAGCAATTATTTCATTAAAAGATACTTCACTTCTTTCGATCATTGGAGTCGCAGATTTGACGCAACGTGGTCGAGTGGTAGTAAGTGCTACATATGATCCGTTTACAATTTATTTATTACTAGGAATTATGTATTTTGTGATTATTTATCTATTGTCCCTACTCTCTAGCTACTTAGAAAGGAGGTTCGTCTTACGATGAGTATGATTCGTGTCGAAAACTTAAAGAAGTCATTCGGAGACATTGAAGTCTTAAAAGACGTCAGTACAGTGATTGAACCGTCTGAAGTAGTATGTGTGATTGGACCTTCTGGTTCGGGGAAGAGTACGTTCTTACGTTGCTTAAATCGTCTAGAAGAAATCACAGATGGTCATGTGTTTGTAAATGGTCATGATATTACAGACAATAAGAACAATATTAATAAAATTCGTCAGGACGTAGGAATGGTGTTTCAACAATTCAACCTGTTTCCACATATGACGGTTCTTCAGAATATTACACTCGCACCTGTGAAGTTGAAGAAGTTATCACCGGCAGATGCTGAGAAAAAGGCGTTTGCGCTTCTTGACAAAGTCGGTCTACGTGAAAAAGCCAAAGCCTACCCTGGGGAGTTGTCAGGTGGTCAGAAGCAACGTGTGGCTATTGCGCGTGCACTTGCGATGGATCCAAAAATCATGTTGTTCGATGAGCCGACATCAGCGCTTGACCCAGAAATGGTAGGAGACGTTTTGGATGTTATGAAGGACTTGGCGAAAGAGGGGATGACGATGGTCGTCGTAACCCATGAGATGGGCTTCGCTGCAGAAGTGGGAGATCGCGTGATTTTTATTGATGGAGGATACATCGTTGAGGAGAATGTGCCAAAAGAGTTGTTTGGCAATCCGCAACATGAGCGTACGAAATCTTTCTTAAGTAAAGTACTATAATAATAGAAGCAAACAAAAAAGACAGTCCGCATTGGACTGTCTTTTTGTCTATTATTGAGCTGTATAGCCACCATCGATGATCATCGTCTGACCCGTCATTCCTTTTGCTTGCTCAGAAGCAAAGGAGTCAACAAGTCCCTCCAAATAGGGCCCCATATATATGTCAAAAACATTTAATCCTATCATTAGGCTAATTAGGAGTCAATACAAATAGAAGTTGTTGTTATACCTTGATTATTGCGAATTTTTTAGATATCCTATAGGTAAAGTTTTGAAAGCGATTACAGGAGGAATGCGGGATGGCGACAGATAATTTGTATGCGCTTTGGTTTCAAACGAGCAAACAATATCTCCAAAGTGTGACGAGACGAATGGAAGGGTATGGTCTAACGTTGGACAGTTTCCGTGTGTTAGAACTGTTGCAGGGGACTCCTGAGCAAACCTATACAGTGCAACAGCTCAGTACGGTACTTGGCATTCCAAGTGGCAGTATAACGAGCGTTACGAATCGTCTATTGAAAAAGGAACTTGTTACGAAACGTCCATGTCCAACAGATCGACGCTGCTCGTTTGTAGAAATGACAAAGCTTGGCAATCGTTTGATCACGAGTCTGTTAGATGAGCATTTTACTTATTTAGAAGAAAACTTTTCGGCATTGACGGATCAAGAAAAAGAACAGTTATACCAGATGCTCAAAAAAATCAATCAATCGCCTTCTTGATGGATGGTATACTGAAAACACATAGAAAAGAGGAATGAAAATGCGGCGACCCCTAGTAGAAAAACTTCAGCAGTTTGTGGAGAAGCAGCCTATGTCGCTGCATGTTCCAGGACATAAAAATGGCTATTTTAGCACGCTGCCAAAAGCATTGCGAGATAGTTTGAGTTATGACGTGACAGAGCTTACAGGACTCGATGATCTGCACGCTCCAGAAGGCGTCATTCAAGAAGCACAAGACCTGTTGTCAACCTTTTACGGAAGTGATGCGAGTTACTTTTTAGTGAACGGGTCCACGGTCGGTAACTTAGCGATGATGCTTGCGGCGACCACCCCTGGAGACCGCGTCCTTATTCAGCGCAATGCGCATAAATCTGTATTTCATGCAGTCGAGCTTGCGCGAGTCCGCCCTGTGTTTATCACTCCGGAGTGGGATCACCGAACCGAAACTGCTGCGCATGTCTCCTTGCAAGGCATTCAACAAGCTTTTCACGAGTTTCCGGATATTCGGGCGGTGGCTCTGACAACTCCGACCTATTTCGGCGTAGTATCTGACTTACTCGAAATCGTGGAATTTTGTCATACAAAAGGTGTACCCGTACTCGTCGACGAAGCGCACGGAGCTCATTTCCAGGGGTCTGACTACTTTCCAGTATCGGCTCTTGAATGTGGGGCAGATGTTGTCGTTCAGTCCGCTCATAAAAGTTTGCCGGCGATGACAATGGGGTCATTCTTACATAGCAAATCTAAATTTGTAGGGAAAGACCGCTTGGAGCATGCACTCCGTATGTTGCAGTCGAGCAGTCCTTCATATCCCGTGATGGCATCTCTTGACGATGCCCGTGCGTATCTCGCTTCATTCACAGCCAGGGATTACCATCATTTCATGGATAAGCGCGCATTATTCTTAGATAGTTTACAAGGGATTTCCGGGCTCGATATCGTCGAAGTAGACGATCCATTGAAACTGATGATTCGTGTAGGAACGCATGCAGGGCATCAAGTCCGCGATGCGCTAGAACAACAAGGCGTATATGTAGAACTTGCTCACGGTCAGCATGTTTTGTGGATGTTGCCCCTTTTGAAATACGGGGAAGATTACCGATTTGCGGAGTTACGAAGTCGCGTGAAGCGCGCTTGTGAGGCGTTGAAGTCTGTGCGTCCACAAGCCCTTCCAGTAGTGACGGCTGTTGCGGCCAATCAGCTGACGAAGCCTGAGGTTGCTCTTGAAGAAGTGCAACGCAGAAACGGAGAATGGATTTCCTATACGAAGGCAATCGGACGCATCGCAAAAGGCGCCATCATCCCGTATCCTCCTGGAATTCCGTTGCTTCTTCCTGGAGAACGGTTTACAGTAAAGACACTTGTGCAGCTAGAAGAATGTTTGATGGGCAAGGCTGCATTTCAAGGAGAACATAGGTTAGCACAACGACAGGTTTATGTACTGGAGGAAACCAATTAAAATGAGTGGATATTTTATTACAATTGAAGGCCCAGATGGCGCAGGAAAGACGACCATCACTAATCGTGTGGCTGAACGTCTGAAAGCAGAAGGTGTCGACGTCATGATGACGCGTGAACCAGGTGGCATTCCAATTGCGGAACAAATACGAGAAGTCTTGCATGATACAAAAAATACAGCAATGGATAGTCGCACAGAGGCACTCTTATACGCAGCGGCACGCCGTCAGCACCTTGTCGAGAAAGTGCGACCAGCTCTTGCAGAAGGAAAAGTTGTCATTTGCGATCGCTTTGTCGATAGTTCTCTTGCATATCAAGGCTATGCACGTGGTTTAGGTGTGGATGAAGTGTGGTCCATCAATCAATTTGCGATTGAGGGCTTTCTTCCCACGCGCACATACTTCTTTGATATCACACCGGAAGAAGGCTTACGAAGAATCGAAGCATCTGACGTGCGGGAAGTAAATCGTCTTGATGAAGAAGGGCTGGCTTTCCATAAAAAAGTGTACGAAGGCTATCAGCATCTTCTCGAAAAATTTTCAGAGCGCATCGTTCGAATTGACGCAGGAAAATCAATAGAAGAGGTCGAAGAAGAGATGTATGCACACATTCGTCGCGACCTAAATATGGTATACTAAAGAAAATGGAGGTGGGTCCTATGAAATTAGTCGTCGCAGTCGTTCAGGATCAGGACAGCAACCGTTTGTCGAATGCCCTGACTAAGGCAAAATTCCGAGCAACTAAGCTTGCGAGTACTGGAGGCTTCTTGCGTTCTGGAAACACAACATTTTTAATTGGAACTGAAGATCATCTTGTACCTACTGTACTTGATTTAATACGAGATAACTGTCGCGCACGTGAACAGATGGTCGCCCCGGTTTCTCCGATGGGTGGCAATGCGGATTCGTATATTCCGTATCCGGTGGAAGTAGAGGTAGGCGGAGCAACTGTGTTCGTCATGCCAATCGAGCATTTCCATCACTTCTAATAAACACGAAGGGCCGTGTGTCGCATAATTTGCGCATGCGGCTTTTTTTAAAACTAGATGTGGAAGACGTTCGTCCATATTTAACCGAAGGGAGACTCAGTCATGGACTGGCAAGCAACTCAAGCACCAGAACGTCAGCCGCGTCTGGTCGCCCAAATTACCCGAATGATTCAAAACGAGCGACTCAGCCATGCTCTTCTGTTAACCGGCGATCAAGGCACTGGGAAACTGGCGGTCGCCCACTTTATCATCCAATTGACACTTTGCGAAAATGCGCAAAATGTTCCATGTGAAACATGTCGACCATGTCGATTAGTGACATCAGGCAACCATTTGAATGTACATACGATTGAACCAGACGGTCAATTCATCAAGCGGGCGCAAATCGATCAATTGATTCATGAACTTAGCAAGACAGCTCGTGAGTCTAGTCGGAAATTTTATATTGTACATGATGCGCATCGCATGAATGCATCGAGTGCCAATGCGCTTCTAAAATTCCTAGAAGAACCAACAAGTGAAGTCACGGCTATTCTCCTGACGAATCAGCCGCACGCCTTGCTTCCGACCATTCGCTCGCGCTGTCAGCAGATGACCTTGCAACCTGTTCCTCCTGAGCAGTTGAAAATGCAGCTGATGGAACAAAATGTTTCAGAAAGCATGGCTTCGACGGTTAGCAAACTTGCTTCTTCTTTAGAGGATGCACTGGCGATGGTAGAGGAAGAGGAGTTTGGACTTGCACGAAAAGGCGTGTTAAAATTAATGGAAGCATTGGAACGTGGAACAGCCCATGCACTTGTACAAGCGCATGAGCACGTCATTCCGCTGCTCAAAGATAAAGAAAAAGCAGAGCGCGTGCTAGATTTACTGCTTTTTGCTTATCGAGATATCGTTGCAAACAAAGCAAATCCCGGCAGCAGCAGTACGTTTCCCGATAAGAGTGCGCTATGGGAGCAAATCGCGATGCGAAGCACGTTTGAGCAACTGACCTACCAGCTAGAGCACATCATGAAAGCCAGACGTCGCCTTCATCAGAATGCGAATCGTACGTTGTTAATGGAGCAGCTAGTTATAGAGCTGCGGGAGGTTAATTCAGTTGTATAAAGTAATCGGTGTCCGCTTCAAGAAAGCGGGTAAAATATATTATTTTGATCCAGGTGACTATGTCTGTGAACTCGATGACTATGTGATTGTCGAAACCGCACGTGGTGTCGAATTTGGAAAGGTTGTTATAGCCGTTCGGGAAGTTGAAGAAAACGATGTCGTTTTACCGCTCCGAAAAGTTGTACGACCAGCGTCTCCAAAAGATCGTTTGCAAGTTGAAGAAAATAAGTCTGAATCCCTACAAGCACTTGCTCTTGGTGATGCCAAGATCCGTGAACGCAAACTAGAGATGAAACTTGTGGATGTCGAATTTACATTTGACCGCAATAAAATTATTTTTTATTTCACTGCAGAAGGCCGTGTTGATTTCCGAGACCTTGTGAAAGATTTGGCCTCTGTATTCCGCACACGTATTGAACTGCGTCAGATCGGAGTACGAGATGAGGCGAAGATGCTTGGTGGGATTGGGCCATGTGGGCGTATGCTCTGTTGTTCGACATTCTTAGGCGACTTTGAGCCTGTCTCTATCAAGATGGCGAAAGATCAGAACTTGTCATTGAATCCTTCTAAGATTTCAGGACTTTGTGGTCGTTTAATGTGTTGCTTGAAATATGAAAATGATGAGTATGAACAAGCTCGTGCGCTTCTGCCGGACTTAGGGCAGCGCGTGACAACACCTGAAGGGAAAGGGAAGGTTGTCGGCTTGAACATTTTAGAGCGCGTTTTACGCGTTGAACTATACGAAGGGCAGCGTGTCCTGGAGTATTCCCTAGAAGAATTAGTGCAGCATTCGTAACCTGCAGAGATGGATGAGGTGAGTTGTGATGGACCGTAATTTTTTGGAGACGATTGTTGCGTTTGAAGAACAATTAAAGTCCACGCAAGAGCAATTTCGGGCTTTAAAAGAGTTCGTTGCCATAATGATGGAAGAACATCAGACATTGCAGCAAGAGAATCGCCATCTGCGTGAGCGCCTCGATGCGATGCATGCAGAAGAAGCGAAACTACAACAAGAACAAAAGCGACCACCCAAGCGGGATGTCGGAGAAGGCTATGATAACTTGGCTCGCCTCTATCAAGAAGGCTTTCATGTCTGCCATCCTCAATTTGGGAGTCCGCGAAAAGAGCTTGATTGTATGTTCTGTCTCGCATTTTTAAATAAAGATACGTAATGAGGAGCTGATACCGATTGCGGTGTCAGCTTTTTTCGAATGCTAGGAAGAGGTGAATCAAATGGAGTACTTACAAGGAGATGAACGATTGGATTATCTGCTTGCAGAGGATTTGCGGATCATACAAAGTCCTTCTGTATTTTCGTTCTCACTTGATGCAGTATTGCTTGCGCGTTTTGCGTCCATTCCACTCAAGCGAGGGAAAATTGTAGATTTGTGCACAGGAAATGGAGCGATTCCGTTATTTCTCAGTGCACGAACAAGTGCGCCGATTATTGGTGTAGAACTACAAGAGCGTTTGGTGGATATGGCAACACGTAGCGTCCACTACAACGAACTAGAATCACAAATCACGATTCAGCAAGGAGATGTGCGCGGAATCGCCAAAGTGTTGGGGTCAGAGAAGTATGATATGGTGACGTGCAACCCGCCTTATTTTCCGGTAGAAGCAGCACCGGATAAAAAATTATCGGAGCATCAGGCCATTGCGCGCCATGAAATCCACTTGTCACTTGAAGAAGCCGTTGCCAACGCGAGCAGCCTTCTCAAGCAAGGTGGTAAGGCTGCGTTTGTGCACCGCCCAGGCCGCTTGATTGAGTTGATTGACGCGATGCGGCGCAATCGACTAGAACCAAAACGTATTCAACTGGTCTATCCAAAAGAAGGACGAGAAGCAAACACAGTATTAATAGAAGGAATCAAAGATGGGAAGCCTGATTTAAAGGTGTTGCCTCCTGTAACGGTGTATCAGGAAAATGGAAGCTACACACCTGAAATTGAGGAGATTTTATATGGAAATAAAAAATAGTCATTATTTCTATGTAGTTTGTTGCAAAGATGCGACTTTTTATGCGGGCTATGCAAAGAACGTACTAAGTCGATTGAAGGAACACAATGACGGCAAAGGGGCTAAATATACTCGGCCACGACTCCCGGTAAAATTAGTCCATTTTGAGGAATTTGAAACACGTTCACTTGCGATGAAACAAGAGTATGCATTTAAGCAGTTAACACGAAAACAAAAAGAGCAGTATATAGAAGGGAAGCGAGAGCATGCACATCCAATCCTCCCATCAATTTGAATCGACGAGTTGTCTATACTTAGTAGCAACGCCGATTGGAAATTTAGAAGATATGACCTTCCGGGCGATTCGTATCTTAAAAGAAGTAGACGTGATTGCAGCTGAAGATACACGAAATACGAAAAAACTTTGTCATTATTATGAGATTGAGACCCCATTAGTGAGCTATCATGCTCATAACGAAGAAGCGGGCGGTGTAAAATTGTTACACATGCTGAAAGATGGCAAATCTGTAGCCTTAGTAAGTGACGCAGGCATGCCGTGTATTTCTGATCCGGGAGATGATCTTGTTCGCAAAGCCTTAGCTGAAGGGTTCGCGGTTGTACCGGTACCTGGAGCTAACGCAGCACTGACTGCTCTTATTGCTTCTGGAATCAATGCGCAACCTTTCACGTTCTATGGCTTTCTCCCACGCGGGAAAAAAGAGCGTAAAGAGGCATTAGAGGTGCTGTTGGCCCGAACGGAGACATCCATCTATTATGAAGCACCGCACCGATTAAAAGAAGTTTTGCAATCCATTCAGGACGTATTAGGTGGTCAACGTAAAATTGTAGTAGCTCGTGAACTGACGAAAAAATTCGAGGAGTTCATTCGAGGGACTGTAGAAGAAGCGATAGAATGGGCGTCGAGCAATGAGGTGCGCGGGGAGTTTTGCCTTGTCATTGAAGGGACTTCTGAACAAGTAGTAGAGCAAAACAAATCTGCAGAATGGTGGGAAGAGTTAGATGTAAAGCGTCACGTAGAAGCGCTGATGCTTCAACAAGACCTATCCTCAAAGCAGGCAATCAAAGAAGTGGCGGTCGCACGCCAGATGAACAAGCGCGACGTGTATGCGGCGTATCATTTAGAAGAGGAATAAAAAGAGAGCTGCCTTTCCGAGGAAAGGCAGCTTTATATAAAAAGAGGAATACGCTTATTTTGTTAAGCTTGTTTGGATCTCGTTGATTAATTGCTCAGCGCCTTCTGGGCTAAGAATTAATTTTCCGCCAACTAAACGTAAGTTGTCGTCTGACACTTCGCCAGTAACTGCGCATGTCATGTTTGGTAAGTATTTTTTCAAGATGATTTTATCGTCATCCACATAAATTTCAAGAGCGTCTTTTTCTGCAATACCTAGTGTGCGGCGAAGTTCGATTGGAATAACTACGCGTCCTAGTTCATCAACTTTACGTACAATACCTGTAGATTTCATTAGTTGTTTCCCCTCTCGGAATATAATTCGTCATTTTTCGACAAATAGTTTTGGTTATGGATTTTATCATACCAACAACTCCCAAATACGTCAATTCGTTTAACTTCAAAATAATCGACTTAAATGGTAAAAAAATGATAATATTAATAAATGATAATAAAAATATAACGTCAATTTCTTTCGAGTTACCAAAAGTGACGTAAAAAGAGCAAGTTAAGGGAATAAGTGGATTTGTCGAATGATGTTACAAAGTCTTGTCGACAAACACTTTTTCCGGACTAATTGAATCGACACGTCGATTTCGATACAATGAACAATAATGAAACTAAGTGGAGGCGCATTCGCATGACTCAAGAGAAAAAGACATTTTACATTACAACCCCGATCTATTATCCAAGCGGTAAATTCCATATCGGGACAGCTTACACGACCGTGGCTTCCGATGCGATTGCGCGTTATAAGCGTTTGAAAGGCTATGACGTCCGTTTCTTGACGGGAATGGATGAGCATGGACAAAAGATCCAAGAAAAAGCGCAAGAAAATAACAAAGAGCCACAAGCGTACGTGGATGAAATTGCAGAAGCAGCAAAAAAAGTATGGGAAATCATGGACATCAGCTATGATGACTTTATTCGTACAACAGAAAAGCGTCACACAGACGCTGTCGAAAAGATCTTCCAACGCTTTTTAGACAATGGCGATATTTACAAAGGCGAGTACGAAGGCAACTATTGTACTCCGTGTGAATCGTTCTTCACTGAAAAGCAATTGGTCAATGGCAATTGTCCGGATTGTGGACGTCCTGTTAAAAAGGTCAAAGAAGAATCGTATTTCTTCAATATGAAAAAGTATGCAGACCGCTTGCTTACCTATTATGAACAAAACCCAGGATTTATCGAACCGGAATCGCGTAAAAATGAGATGATCAATAACTTCATCAAACCAGGTCTAGAAGATCTTTCTGTATCACGCACATCCTTTGACTGGGGAATCAAAGTACCTGGAGACCCGAAACATGTTATCTACGTATGGGTAGATGCATTATCCAACTACATCACATCACTTGGATATGGGTCAGATGACGATTCGAAGTTCAAAAACTACTGGCCAGCGGATGTTCACGTTGTTGGAAAAGACATCGTTCGATTCCACACAATTTACTGGCCGATTTTCTTGATGGCACTTGATCTACCGCTTCCGAAAAAAGTATTTGCACACGGGTTCATTATGATGAAAGACGGCAAGATGTCGAAATCAAAAGGCAATGTCGTGTATCCAGAAATGCTTGTGGAGCGATACGGCTTAGATGCGACACGTTATTTCTTACTGCGTGAGTTGCCATTTGGTGCGGACGGAGTGTTCTCGCCGGAGTCATTTGTAGAGCGTACAAACTATGACTTAGCAAATGACCTAGGGAACTTGCTGAACCGCACAATTTCGATGATCAACAAGTACTTTGACGGAACGATTCCGGTAGAAGAGGCTGTCGAGACGGAATTCGACAAAACATTGCATGAGCTCTTTGCGGAAACGAAACAAAAAGTAGAAGACAACATGGAGAAGATGCAGTTTAGCATCGTGTTGTCAGATATTTGGACATTTATTTCACGAACGAATAAATACATTGATGAAACACAACCATGGGTTCTTGCAAAAGACGAAGCAGACCGCGGGAAACTTGCGTCTGTTATGGTGCACTTGGCAGAAAGTTTGCGTTTGACGGCTATTTTCATTCAACCATTCTTGACGAAAAACCCAGCGGAGATTATGCGTCAACTGGGGCTTTCTGAGAAGGGATTAGCTTGGGAAGGTTTAGATGCATTCCACGGTATTCCACAAGGAACAAAAGTTGTTGAAAAGGGTGTTCCAATCTTCCCTCGTCTTGATGTAGAGGAAGAAGCAGCGTACATTCGTGAGCAGATGCAAGGTGGCGCGACTCCAGTAGTAGAAGAACCAAAAGAAGAGGCGCCGGAGGTTGAAGAAATTTCGATTGATGACTTTATGAAAGTAGATTTACGCGTAGCAACGGTGACAGCGTGTGAACCCGTGCCGAAAACATCAAAACTCTTGAAACTTCAACTCGATCTTGGCTACGAGCAGCGTCAAGTAATCTCCGGTATTGCAGAGCATTACAAGCCGCAAGACGTCATCGGTAAAAAAGTGATTGTTGTCGCCAACTTGAAGCCGGTCAAATTGCGCGGAGAGTTGTCACAAGGAATGATATTAGCTGGATCGAAAAATGGCTACCTGACACTCGCTGAAGTGGATGACAAGCTTGAAAACGGTGCACAAGTCAAATAAATCAGTGAAGAGCCCGCCAGTATGTGCGGGTTCTTTTTTCTCACAGAACCAAGAAAGGATGAGACGATGCAATTTATAGATACACATGTTCATTTAAACGCAGACCAGTACGACGAAGATCTACAAGAGGTCATCTCACGTGCGCGTGAAAAAGGTGTACAGAAGATGGTCGTCATCGGATTTGATACAAAAACAATCAACCGCGCAATCGCTATCGCAGAAGCTGATCCGGACATTTACGCAGTGGTAGGCTGGCACCCGGTAGATGCAGTCGACTGTACGGAAGAGGACCTAGCATGGATAGAGGAGTTGGCGAGCCATGAGAAGGTTGTAGGAATCGGAGAGACCGGTCTTGATTATTACTGGGACAAATCACCGAAAGATGTGCAACAAGACCTGTTCCGTAAACATATTCGTTTGGCGCAACGCGTACAACTTCCTCTAATCATTCACAATCGTGATGCGACAGGTGATGTACTGCGGATCTTACAAGAAGAAGAGGCTCATCTGACCGGTGGAATTATGCATTGTTTCGGTGGCAGTGTGGAAACAGCGCAAGAAGCCATCCGTATGAACTTTATGATTTCACTCGGTGGGCCTGTGACGTTTAAAAATGCGAAGACACCAAAAGAAGTTGCAAAAGAAATTGACTTAGATCATTTGCTCATTGAAACAGACGCACCTTACCTCGCACCGCACCCATATCGCGGGAAACGGAATGAACCGTCCTATGTACCGCTCGTGGCTGAAGAAATCGCGCGGTTAAAAGAGTTGAGCGTGGAAGAAGTAGCAACGCGCACGACAAAAAATGCAGAGAAATTTTTCGGGATTTGATTAAAAAACGATGAACGCCTCCATACTGAAAACTATACCGGATGACACGAGATCGACATAAAGGTCAGACAATCGAGCTTGACAATTATCTCGACAACTAGATATAATCATCCGAGTGAATAAGGAGGCGTTTTTCGTGTCAAATTTTACCATGAAAAACCTGTTCTCTAACTCATTGAGGAGCAAGGATACGTGGATGACAATCGTCACTCTACTTGTATTTCTTGCAGTCGTATCTTTCGTACTATTCGAAGGAACGAAAAAGACGGTCAGCTTGACTGTCAACGGACAACAACAAGAATTAGCAACTCATGCAGATACAGTAGGCGAACTTCTCGAGGAACAAGAAATCGATGTTGCAGAAGCCGATCATGTATATCCCTCATTGAACACTTCAATTGCTCATGATTTAGCAGTGGAGTGGGAACAGGCACAAACCATTACGATTCGAATTGATGGAAAAACACAAACCATCGATACAACCGCGGATCGCGTATCAGAAATCTTAGGCCAAGCTGGCGTTGAAGTAACCGAGTATGACCAGATTGCACCTGCCGCAGATGCGGAGGTCGGACAACAAAATGAAATTTCGATAGCAAAAGCGTATCAAGTAAAATTGATCGACGGAACTGAAGAAACACTCGTTTGGTCCACTTCGACTACGGTCGCTGACTTTTTAAAACAAAATAGCATTCATTTATCCAAGCTCGACCGAGTCAACTTAGAACCAGAAAAGGTGGTGACACCTGATTCTGTAATTGAAATTACTCGTGTAGAAAAAGTCACCGATGTAGTGGAAGAAGACATAGCGTTTAAAACGGAAACTAAAAAAGACGATTCGCTTTTAAAAGGCAAAGAAAAAGTGGTACGTGAAGGGAAACCTGGAGTAGTAGCGCGTACAGTCGAAATCACAAAAGAAAACGGCAAAGTAGTAGAAGAGAAAGTCGTTTCTGAAGAAGTGAAAGAAAAGGCGACGAATGAAGTCGTGCACGTCGGAACAAAAGTGATAGTAGCAGCGGCAACAACTCAAAAAGCTTCTGCACCTGCTTCTCAACCGGTGTCACGGAATGACTCATCAGAACCTGCTGGACGTGAATTCTATGTAACAGCAACAGCCTATACAGCTTCATGCACAGGTTGTTCAGGAATCACCGCAACGGGAATCAATTTAAAAGCCAATCCACACTTGAAAGTCATTGCAGTCGACCCTAACGTCATCCCGCTTGGCTCAAAAGTATGGGTAGAGGGGTATGGCTATGCCATCGCTGGAGATACTGGCGGTGCCATCAAAGGCAACAAAATCGATATTTTTGTTCCAACAAAAGATCAAGCCTACGCATTCGGACGAAAAACTGTTCGTATTAAAATTATTAATTAGTACCGGGATCAGCTCTTCCTTGCGATGACAGGGAGAGCTTTTCTGCGTACAATGGAGGAAGGGGATTCCACATGACATTCAAAGAAGTAATCGTGGTGGAAGGTAAAGACGATACAACAGCCATTCGACGTGCTGTACAAGCCGATACGATTGAAACGAATGGCTCTGCTGTGTCGAAAGAGACCTTACACAAGATTAAACGTGCCCAAGACGTCCGCGGTGTCATTGTCTTTACGGACCCTGACTATCCAGGACGACGCATCCGGGCGATTATTGAAGAGGCCATCCCAGGCGTCAAACATGCATTTTTGCCAAAACACCAAGCGATTGCCAAAAACGGTAGTGGTGTCGGAATCGAGCACGCGACGGATGAAGACATTCGTGCAGCCCTTGAACACGTCTACACCCCTGAGGATCGTCCTGTAGCCACATTTACACAGCGTCAATTGATCGAGGCACGGCTGATTGGCCACCCTGACGCAGCAGCGCGTAGAGAGCGGTTAGGGGAGCACTTGCAAATTGGCTATACAAATGGCAAACAACTATTGAAACGACTAGATATATTCCGGGTCACCCAGCAGGAGTGGCAACAAGCCCTCGATGCACTGGAACAGGAGGATAAAAAATGAAAGATATCGCAACCCCTGTACGCACGCAGGAAATTTTAAAAAAATACGGGTTTTCATTCAAAAAGAGCCTTGGACAAAACTTTTTGATTGACCCAAATATTTTACGCAACATCGTGTCCCACGCAGGACTGACAAAAGATTCAGCAGCCATTGAAATCGGACCTGGTATCGGAGCACTCACCGAACACCTGGCGCGCGCTGCAGGAAAGGTCGTATCGTTTGAAATCGATCAACGCCTTCTTCCGGTTCTAGAAGATACATTGTCCCCATATGATAATGTACAGATCATTCATAGCGACATCTTAGAAGCGGACACAGACTCCGTGTTCGAACGAGAGCTTGCGGGCTATGAAGATGTGATGGTCGTTGCAAACTTGCCATATTACGTGACGACACCTATTCTTTTGAAGCTGCTTCATGATCGTTTGCCAATCCGTGGAATGGTCGTGATGATGCAAAAAGAAGTAGCAGACCGTATTACTGCAAAACCAGGGACGAAAGAGTATGGCTCGTTGTCGATTGCTATCCAGTACTATATGGATGCAGAGGTCGCAATGACGGTGCCGAAGACTGTTTTCATGCCGCCGCCGAATGTTGACTCTGCTGTCATCAAATTAACGCGTCGCACAGAACCTGTAGTAATCGTAAAAGACGAAGATTTCTTGTTCCTCGTTAGCCGCGGATCGTTTGTTCAACGACGTAAAACCATTTTGAACAACCTCCAGACGTCTCTTCCTGAAGGGAAAGCACATAAAGAGGAAATCCTGAAAGCACTGCAAGATACTGGTATTGAACCGTCTCGACGCGGAGAAACCCTATCCATACAAGAGTTTGGAGCATTAGCAGATGCTTTATACGACACTTTTTACCCAATGTGGCGTTCTGAAAATAAATAATCGTTGACAGTGCTTGTGTATCCTTGTAAAATATTAAATTTTGACATTTTCATGACATCGTGTTACACTAAATACCAGTGAGGTGTATGCAGAATGCCAAAGACATTAGCGGATATTAAAAAGTCGTTAGATTGCCACCTAGGCAAACGTTTGCAGTTACGCGCCAATGGTGGTCGCAAGAAAACAGTAGAACGTGCAGGAATTTTGCGCGAAACGTACCACGCTGTATTTGTAATAGATTTAGATCAAGAAGAGAACGCTTTTGAACGTGTATCGTATAGTTATGCGGACGTTTTGACTGAAGCAGTTGAAATCTCGATTTACGATGATGCCAACAACTTAGTCTCCGTCAAATAGGTTTTTATTCTTTTAGCACTTATACATAAGAGTACCTCTTTCCATAAGGAGAGAGGTGCTTTTTTGTGTTACACTGAGAACACAGAATTTAGCAAACACGCTTTGCATCGAAAGGATTAGACCGGTATGTATTTTGTAAAAGCACCTGCCAAAATTAACTTAACACTAGATACTTTGTATAAACGCAACGATGGTTACCATGAAGTCGAGATGATCATGACGACTGTGGACCTTGCAGACCGCATTGGATTGGATGCACGGGAAGATGGCGTCATTGAAATCGTCTCTGTCGACCGCTTCATTCCGAATGACGCGAAGAACCTGGCTTATCAGGCTGCAGACCTTCTTAAAAAGAAATATAACGTCACGAAAGGCGTTTCCATCACAATTGAAAAAACGATTCCAGTTGCAGCGGGTCTTGCTGGAGGTAGTTCCGATGCAGCTGCGACACTTCGTGGTCTGAATCACGTATGGGAACTTGGCTTGTCACTTGATGAATTGGCAGAGCTTGGCGCCCAGATCGGTTCGGACGTTCCATTTTGTATTTACGGAGGAACGGCGCTGGCGACAGGACGTGGGGAGAAGATCGAACATCTTCCTGCACCACCTGCATGTTGGGTCATTCTCGCCAAACCTGTCATTGGAGTGTCTACCGCAGAAATCTATGGGCAATTGAACTTAGAGACTGCTTTTCACCCGGATACACAGGCGATGATTCGCGCTATTGAAGAGAAAGACTTCCAAGCCATGGTCGATGGCCTAGGCAATACGCTTGAAGACGTAACGTTACATCTTTATCCAGAAGTGAAAGAGTTAAAAGAGCAGATGAAGCGCTTCGGTGCAGAAGGCGTTTTGATGTCCGGAAGCGGCCCCACCGTGTTTGGAATCGTTCAGCAAGAGTCTCGTGCTCAACGCGTCGTCAATGCATTACGTGGTTTCTGTGATGAAGTCTATTGCGTACGAATGCTAGGAGACCGGGAGTAGTTGCCTAAAGGCGTATAATTGTGGTACGTTTACTGTAAAATATTCGGAATTGGAGGAAATCACGTGAAGTGGAAACGTAGTGAACGGCTGGTCGATATGACACAGCACTTGCTGGAACATCCCCACCGTCTTATTCCCTTAACGTATTTCGCATCTCTTTATGATTCTGCCAAGTCTTCTATCAGTGAAGATTTAACGATTGTCAGTGAAACGTTAGAGGCACGAGGCAAAGGGCATCTGTTAACCGTACCAGGCGCAGCAGGCGGTGTGAAATACATTCCTAAGTTAGATGAAACAGAAATTCGTGCGATTAAGGACGAATTGAAAACAAGAATGTCACAGTCTGATCGACTGTTGCCAGGTGGGTATTTATATATGACGGACCTTTTAGGCGATCCAGAGTTGATGAATCGCATTGGAAAAGTCTTTGCATCGGTGTATGCCAAGCAAAAAATTGATGCTATCATGACGGTTGCAACGAAAGGAATCCCGATCGCTCATGCTATCGCACGCCATCTAAATGTGCCTGTTATCGTTGTGCGCCGAGACAGCAAAGTAACCGAAGGACCAACAGTGAGTATCAACTATGTCTCAGGTTCAGCGCGTCGCATTCAAACAATGGTGTTATCGAAACGCAGTATGGAAAAAGGCAAACGTGTCCTTCTCACCGATGACTTTATGAAAGTGGGCGGAACGATGAATGGCATGAAGAGCTTACTTGCTGAATTTGATGGCGAACTTGCAGGGATCGCGGTACTGATTGAAGCTGAGCATACAGCGGAAGTACTTGTGCAAGATTACGTCTCTTTATTAAAATTAAAGCAAGTCGATGAGCGAAACGGCTCCATCGTACTTGAAGAAGGCAACTATTTTCAGAAGGGTGGACAACACGAATGAAAACAGTCTCTACAACAAAAGCACCAGCAGCCATCGGTCCCTACGTACAAGGGATGGTCGTAAACGGTATGTTTTATAGTTCGGGTCAAATTCCATTGACAGCGGACGGCGAGCTTGTCGACGGTTCCATCGTCGAACAGACAGCACAAGTGTTTAAAAACTTAGAAGCGGTTCTCGAAGAAGCCGGATCATCTCTTCAACACGTTGTGAAGACACTGGTGTTTTTAAAAGATATGAACGACTTTGTAGAATTTAATGAAGCGTACGAAAAGCATTTTGGTGGTCATAAGCCAGCACGCTCTGCTGTTGAAGTTGCGCGTCTACCTAAAGATGTGAAAGTTGAAATTGAAGTCATTGCAGTAGTGGCTGAGTAATTAAATGATTCGTTTGTCTCTTAGGAGGCAAGCGGATTTTTTGCGTTCTTCCTCGAATTCTTAAATTTATTAGACTATTTGAAATTTTTTTAATAAACTAGAAGGAATTGTTACACTTTTGTAGAAATTTTATAAGAGCAGGACAAGTACATCTTAGAATGAGGAGTGGTGACAACCGTGGAAGTAACGGATGTTCGGTTACGAAAAGTAGAGACAGAGGGCAGAATGAGAGCGATTGCGTCGATTACGTTAGACCATGAATTCGTCGTTCATGATTTACGTGTAATTGATGGCAATGGCGGATTATTTGTCGCGATGCCAAGCAAGCGCACACCAGACGGCGAGTTTCGGGATATTGCGCACCCAATCAATGCCACAACACGTACGAAGGTGCAAGATGCTGTTCTTGCCGCGTACCATCAATCAGATACACAGCCACAGGACGAAACTGCGCCAATGGCAGCCGAGCAAAGCTATTCTTAATAGCTTTGTTTTTTTTATTTTAGATGCGTAGAACGCCACTCTAGAAACTCCGAGGAAATCAGACGTGCCCGTGAAGGCGCTCTTCAGCCTTTGCGGGATTTCTAGGAGGCGCAACTCGATTTCATTCGAAGTCGAAACTTGTTTAAAGCGTTGAGTTCCACTGCGGGGCTGCTTTCCGTGGGCGCTGCGTGAGCTTCCTCGTCGCAGGCTCCAGCGGGATCTCACGGCAGACTTTGATCCCACTGGAGTCAACCCCTCCATTCCACTCAACTTTAGTTTCAAATGTGGAAATGCCGCTGACTTTAGTGCACTACTACGCTGATTATTACATTAGCTCGGCTGATTATGACGTTAACGGCTTCCATTCCGACATTAACTCACTCCATTCTTACGTTAGCGGTCGCCATTCCGACAATGCTCATATTATGGAAACCAATCCGCAAGCCCACCCCCAATTTCCCAAGATCTTTCTAGCAAGGGCGTGAGTGACAAAAATCGAAACGTATAAACATAATGTTTTCTTGCAATTTTGTCAATAGAGAAATTGTTGAAAAATGCAATTTTATCGGCTATAGTCAAAAGAGGAAATGACATGGAGGATGACCAATGACAAACTTATTTGCAGTCGTTTTAGCGGCTGGTAAAGGCACACGAATGAAATCATCTTTATATAAAGTTCTTCACCCAGTCTGTGGCAAACCAATGGTCGACCACGTTGTCGGCAACATGGAGAAGCTTGGCGCTTCTGAAATCGTGTCAGTTGTCGGCCACGGAGCTGAAATGGTGAAAGAGACGCTTGGCGACCGTTCGACATACGTCGTGCAAGAAGAGCAACTTGGCACAGCGCACGCGGTGCATCAAGCAGAGCAAGTGTTAGATGGACGTGAAGGCACAACAATCGTCATCTGTGGCGATACACCGCTAATCACTCCGGAAACGATTCAACAGTTGATGGAGACGCACAAAGAAGCGGGAGCAAAAGCCACTATTCTAACAGCTATTGTGGAAGACCCAACTGGTTACGGCCGTATCTTGCGCGGACAAGATGACCTAGTAACAGGCATCGTAGAGCAAAAAGATGCTACACCAGATCAACAAAAAGTGCAGGAAATTAACTCGGGCACGTACTGTTTTGACAATCAAGCACTGTTTGAAGCGCTAAAAAAAGTGGATAACAACAATTCACAAGGCGAATATTACTTAACAGACGTAATCAGCATCTTGAAAGAACAAGGTGAAGCAATCGCTGCGTTCGCAGCTGCTGATGCAGATGAACTTTTAGGAGTCAATGACCGTGTGGCACTTTCTCAAGCAGAGAGCTACATGCGCAATCGCTTAGCCCTTCACCATATGCGTGAAGGTGTGACGATTATCGATCCAGCATCTACTTACATTGGTGCAGACGTCGTTATCGGTTCAGACACTGTTCTTCTTCCGGGCACAATGCTAGAAGGCAACACAGTCATCGGAGAAAAGAGCACGATTGGTCCGAATACGCACTTGAAAAATGCGCATATTGGCAACGAGACGACAGTTCATTCGTCTGTTGTGATGGACAGCAAAATTGCAGACCACGTGGCAGTTGGTCCATTCGCGCACATTCGTCCAGGTTCTGATCTTGGCGATCACGTGAAAATCGGGAATTTCGTGGAAGTGAAAAAGTCGACGATTCAAGAAGGTTCCAAACTTTCTCACCTTACGTACATGGGTGATGCGGAAATCGGAAAGAACGTGAACATCGGCTGTGGTACGATTTCAGTGAACTATGATGGAAAAAATAAATTTACAACAACAATCGAGGACAATGCCTTTATCGGCTGTAACTCGAATCTTGTCGCACCTGTCACAGTCGGAAAAGGCGCTTATGTCGCAGCTGGAACAACCGTGACGAAAAATGTAACAGAAGATTCACTAGCCATTGGACGCGTAAAGCAGGAAAATAAAGAAGGTTACGCTAAACGTATTAAGTAAACCCAATCTACCCAAACCCAGGAGGATTATCATGCCCTATCAATACGCAGGTTCAAAGTTAAAGATTTTCACACTAAATTCGAATCCGGAACTCGCTGAAAGCATTGCGAAAGAAGTTGGAGTTCCCCTTGGAAAATTAACGGTTACACGCTTCAGTGATGGAGAAGTGCAAATCAATATTGAAGAGAGTATTCGCGGTAGTGACGTGTTCGTTATTCAATCTACGTCATCTCCAGTGAATGAAAACTTAATGGAACTGCTTATTATGTTAGATGCATTAAAACGTGCTTCTGCGCGTACAATCAACGTAGTAATTCCGTATTATGGCTATGCACGTCAAGACCGCAAAGCGCGTTCACGTGAGCCGATTACAGCGAAACTCGTTGCAAACCTTTTAACATCTGCTGGCGCAACGCGTGCAATCACTTTAGATTTACACGCACCACAGATTCAAGGTTTCTTCGATATTCCAATCGACCACTTAGTGGCAGTGCCATTGTTATCGGATTACTTCCTTGAGAAAAACTTTGATCCTTCTGAAATCGTTATTGTTTCACCAGACCATGGTGGCGTAACGCGTGCTCGTAAAATGGCAGACCGCTTAAAAGCAACGATTGCTATTATCGATAAACGTCGTCCACGTCCAAATGTGGCAGAAGTTATGAATATCGTAGGGAATGTAGAAGGGAAAACAGCTATTTTAATCGATGATATTATCGACACAGCTGGAACAATTTCTATTGCAGCGTCTGCATTAAAAGAAAATGGCGCAAAAGAAATTTATGCTTGTTGTTCACACCCAGTGCTTTCTGGGCCAGCAATGGAGCGTATTGAAAACTCAGTCATCAAGGAATTAGTCGTTACAGATTCCATTAAGTTAGATGACTCACAAAAATCGTCAAAAATCGTGGAACTATCTATTGCCAAGCTTCTTGCAGATGCAATCGTACGTGTCTATGAAGAGAAGTCTGTCAGCACTTTATTTGATTGATAGGTTTAGTTCCTGAAGTCACGGGGTAAACATTTAACTAGTATAACTAGGAGAGTGAATGACTATGACAAAGGTAACAACTCAGAAACGCGAGTCAAAGAAAGAAAATACATCACTACGTGCAAAGGGCTTTGTACCGGCCGTAGTCTATGGATATAAAACTGAAAGTACAGCGATTGCTGTAGAAGAAATCGAGCTAATCAAAACGTTACGTGAAGTTGGACGTAACGGAGTTATGAAGCTAGACGTTGATGGGAAATCCGTCAATGCCGTATTAACGGATTATCAACAAGATCCAATCAAAGGGCATCTTGTACACGCTGATTTCTTGGCAATTAACATGTCTGAAGAGCTTGAAGTATCGGTAAATGTAACACCTGTAGGCGACGCTGCTGGCGTAAACGAAGGTGGTTCATTGACGCAAGCTAACTACCGAGTAACAGTTCGTGTAAAACCATCGGATATTCCAGACCACATTGAAGTGGACGTAAGTGAACTGGCGATCGGCGATACTCTAACACTTGGTGAAGTACGCGACAAAATCGATTTTGAAGTACTTGAAGAAGATGATTATGCATTATTCTCAGTAGCAGCACCGCGCTCTGACGATGAGTTAGAAGAGCTTGATTCTACTGACGAAGAAACAGATGCTACTGATGTAGAAGCTACGGAAGAAGCACCTGAAGAAGAAAAAGCTGAATAAGAGTAATGAAAAGAGGAATTGTCAGGAATGGCAGTTCCTCTTCTTTTCTAGTACACTTAAGAGCAGTACGCATTTTGAACAAGAGGTATTGATAAATGAAAATGATCATAGGCCTGGGGAATCCAGGGAAAAAATATGAAAAGACACGCCACAATATTGGTTTTCTGGTGATTGACGAGTTGGCGAAACAGTATGGTGTGGAACTCAATCAAACGAAATTCCATGCTTTGTACGCGATTGCCCATACCCCAAAAGGGAAAGTGTTGCTCGTTAAACCCTATACGTATATGAATTTATCAGGGGAAGCGGTTGCTCCTTTGATGAAATACTTTGATATTCCAGTGGACGATATCGTTGTGATTTACGATGACTTGGATCTCGGGACTGGAAAGCTTCGTTTGCGTCAGCGAGGAAGTGCTGGAGGACACAACGGGATCAAGTCGTTAATTCAGCACCTGGGAACGCAAAACTTCAACCGAATCCGGATTGGTATCAGTCGTCCGCCAGCTGGGATGAAGGTTGCAGATTACGTGCTTGCGAATTTCCGGGAGGAAGAGCAGCCGGACATGGCACGTGCAATCGATAACAGTGCTGAGGCATGTAAAGCTTGGATGGACAAACCGTTTTTAGAAGTAATGAACGACTATAACGGTGCATAAATCGAACCGAAACTGGATACACTGTCTATAAAAGGCGGTGTGTGCGCATGATACGAAGCCGATGTAAATATTGCCGACAAGAGACGAGTGCGATTCCTTACGAGTCGTTCACCGAAATTGTGGAACGCGTATCAACAAAAGAAGTGCAGTGGCACCCGCTCATGACCGAAGAAACACCTGGTCGGTGGTTCGTAGATGGCGTCTGTTTGGACTGCCGAGATGCGATGGAGCGCAATCCACTGTACTTTTCACTAAACAAATGGATACAGTAACTGCTTTGGGATCAGCTCCAAAGCCTTTTTCTGTTTTCACTGGAGGATTTGCTATGCACGCATTACTACAGCTACTGCAAGAAGAGAAAAAAGTGCGAGACTGGATCGACTCTTTGCAAAAAGGGACCGACCATCAATTGATCACCGGACTCACCGGCAGCGCTCGAACACTTCTTGGAAAACAAATTTATGATGAAACCAATCAGTCGGTGTTGATTGTGACACCGAACCTTTTGCATGCCCAAAAAGTGAAAGACGACTATGCCCGCATCATGGGCGAAGACAATGTCTTTTTGTACCCGGCAGATGGGTTAATCGCTGCCGATATGGCGATTGCGAGTCCTGAACTTCGGGCAGAGCGCATTGAAACACTAGATTATATGGCGACCGATCGTAAAGGAATCTTCATTGTGCCTGTGGCAGCTTTCCGCAAAAAACTTACCCCGGTATCGGAATGGGCACAACTCACGCTAACACTACGAGAAGGTGAAGACATCGAGCCGGAAACGCTCCTTCACACGCTTGTAGACCTTGGCTATACTAGGCAAGGCATGGTGTCTGCACCTGGAGAGTTTGCCACGCGCGGGGGGATCGTTGATATTTATCCACTGCAATCGGAACACCCTGTGCGCATCGAACTATTTGATACGGAGATTGATTCCCTTCGCCAGTTTTCAGCAGATGATCAGCGGTCAATGGGACGCTTAACAGAAATTCGCATCTTGCCTGCAACGGATTATTTGTGGTCGACTGAAAAGCGCCTATTACTGAAAGAGCGCCTTGAAGTGGCGCTAGGTGAATCTTTAAAGAAAGTGAAAAACCCGCAAACACAACAACAGTTCATGGACACGATTTCTCGTGACATCGGATTATTGAAAGATGGACTCGTTCCGGACGGGGTCGCGAAGTATTTACCACTTTTAGATGGCTACACGTCAGATTTACTAGATTACGTAAGTCCAAACACTCTGGTAATCTTTGATGAGCTCGGACGCATTCAAGAGACAGCAGAGACGTTAGAGCGGGAAGAGATGGACTGGTTCATGTCGCTATTAGAAGAAGGGTTGATCGTCCATAAAGCGAAACCAGCTTCTTCTTTGAAAGCCATCATGCAAGGCATGCAGCAAAAGCAGATCTATTATTCGCTGTTTGCTCGTACATTTGGCGGTATTCCAATCAAATCGACACTCAGTTTCTCGTGTAAACCGATGCAAGAATTCCATGGCCAGATGCACTTACTCGCTGGAGAAATGGAGCGCTGGAAACAAGGAAACTTCCGGGTTGTGATTCTAGCAGAAGGAAACGAGCGTCTGAAAAAAATTCAAGAGGTATTTGAAGACTATGACATGTCTTCAAAGATTCTGCACCCAGAGGCTGTCATCACGGAACCTGGTGTGTATTTGCTAGATGGGGATCTCAATACAGGTTTTGAGTTGCCCTTGCAGCGCCTGACAGTCATTACAGATGCCGAACTTTTTAAAGCGCGTCCTAAAAAACGTGCGAACCGCCAAAAACTCTCAAACGCCGAGCGGATCAAGAGTTATTCGGATATCAAACCGGGCGATTGGATCGTGCATATTCATCACGGGATTGGGAAGTATATCGGAATCGAAACGCTCGAGATGAACGGTATTCACAAAGATTATTTGCACATTCGCTATAAAGGCGATGATAAGTTATTTGTGCCGGTCGATCAGATTGACTTGATTCAAAAATATGTCGGTTCTGGTGAAAAAGAGCCGAAAGTGCACAAACTAGGTGGAGCGGACTGGAAGAAGACAAAAACGAAGGTCTCCAAAGCAGTAGAAGATATTGCAGACGAGTTAATCAAGCTTTATGCCAAGCGCGAAGCCGAAGTTGGTCATGCATATGAAGTGGATGGCGATCTACAACAAGCATTTGAAGCAGCCTTCCCGTACGAAGAAACAGAGGACCAACTGCGCACAATTGAAGAAATCAAGCGCGATATGGAAAAAGCACGCCCGATGGACCGACTCGTGTGTGGAGATGTTGGCTATGGGAAAACAGAAGTTGCGATTCGTGCTGCGTTTAAAGCAGTAATGGACGGTAAGCAAGTCGCGTTCTTGTGTCCGACGACGATACTCGCGCAACAACATTTTGATACATTGGTGGAAAGATTCCAAGATTTCCCGATTGAAGTCGGCTTATTGAGCCGTTTCCGCACAAAGAAACAACAAGGGGAAACGACGAGCGGCTTGAAAAAAGGATTGGTCGATGTGGTCGTCGGAACGCACCGCGTACTGTCAAAAGACGTGGAGTTCCATGATCTAGGCCTTCTTATTGTTGATGAAGAGCAGCGTTTTGGCGTGAAACACAAAGAGAAAATCAAACAGTTGAAGACATCCGTAGACGTCATCACACTTACAGCGACGCCAATTCCGCGTACGCTTCATATGTCGATGATTGGAGTGCGCGACTTGTCGGTAATCGAGACGCCGCCGAAAAACCGTTTCCCGATTCAGACATATGTAGTTGAATACAATGGGGCTCTAGTACGTGAAGCCATTGAGCGAGAAATGGCGCGTGGTGGGCAGGTGTTCTTCCTCTACAACCGTGTGGAAGATATCACGCGTAAGGTCGAAGAAATCCAGAGCCTCGTTCCATCTGCTCGAGTCGCCTATGCGCACGGTCAGATGACAGAGACAGAGCTCGAGTCGATTCTTATCAGTTTCTTACAAGGGGAATATGACGTACTTGTCACGACAACGATTATCGAGACGGGTATTGATATTCCGAACGTTAATACGTTATTTGTGCACGATGCGGACCGCATGGGTCTTTCTCAACTCTATCAATTGCGTGGACGCGTGGGTCGTTCCAACCGAGTGGCGTACGCTTACTTCATGCATCAGCGTGATAAAGTGCTGACAGATGTCGCAGAAAAACGTCTACAAGCCATCAAAGAGTTCACAGAGCTTGGGTCTGGGTTTAAGATTGCAATGCGTGACTTGTCGATTCGCGGTGCCGGAAATCTTTTAGGCTCTCAGCAACATGGATTTATCGATTCTGTCGGATATGATCTTTATACACAGCTTCTTGAAGCAGCTGTTGAGCGGAAACGTACGGGGAAAGAACAAGAAGAAGTGGTGGAGATTGAAATCTCCGTTCCATTTGATGCTTATCTTCCGGATACGTACATTGCAGACGGTTATCAAAAGATTCAAATGTACAAGCGCATCAAGGCATTTGATAAAGAAGAAGAGTACCATGATATTTACGACGAGCTGCAAGACCGATTTGGCGATGTACCGCTTGAAGCCGAGAACTTGTTGCGGATTGCCCGTATGAAAGTATGGGGCCGTCAAAGTGGCGTGGAGAGCATCAAAGAGCAAGGTGGCAAGTTGGTCGTGCGCTTTACTGAAACGACGTCTCAACAGTTTGATGCTGCGATCTTCTATGAGAAATCGATGACGTATGGGAAACAAGTCAATTTTGGTGTTGATCAAGGACAATTCTTGATTAAAATCGATTTAAAAGGCGGAAAACACCATCCGTTTGATGTTCTAGAAAAAATGATGGAAGTATCCCCGCAAGCAATTCGACAAACTTCTTAATGTATACATGCATACTTTTTGCCACTTTTCACCATACTACACAAGAAAGAGTAGGAAGGGTGGCAAGGTATGAAAGCAACTGGAATACGAACTTGGTACGTTCGCTACAGAGTATGCAGAGGCATTATACGAAACGCTCGAGACAGCTGCTAGTTTTTTAGCCAAACAAATGAATGGGTGATCCTGAGACCGTGCCTCTTGAGGTGCGGTTTTTTGGTATACTACGGAAAGAGAAACGAAGTAAGCAGGTGTACCTATGTCAACACAGTGGAAAATGTCCAGTTATATGAAAGGTGCAGCCATGCTCACCATTTCTGCGCTAATCATCAAAATTCTGAGCGCTCTTTACCGTGTCCCGTTCCAAAACATGGTCGGGGACGAAGGCTTTTACATCTATCAACAAATCTATCCGTTCATCGGTATGATTACGACCTGGACGTCTGTCGGGTTTGCTGTCGCGCTTGCCAAACTGATGTCTGATCAGATGGCAAAAGGTGACATGGAAGCCGTTCAAAAAATTAAACAAGTTGGCTTTACATATATCAGCATCCTCTCCATCCTGTTTTTCATCGCCTTTTTACTTGGAGCGGACGCACTTGCTGAGGCGATGGGAGATGCCAAACTTGCACCTCTTCTACAGATTGGTGCAGTCGTCCTGTTGGCAATGCCGTTTTTAGCCGTTCTGAAAAGTATTTACCAAACAACGGAACGACTCACGCCACTCGCTTTTGCCCAAGTGATTGAGCAAGCTGTCCGAGTGGGCTTCATTCTCGTCGGCGCCTATCTCGTGTTAAACTGGACCAATGATTTTTATGCAACAGGAGCCGTCGCTCTTTTAGGAGCAAGTATAGGAGAAGCAGCGGGCATCCTTCTTCTTGGCTGGTGGCTGACGAAAAAAGACCGTGCCATCCTCCGGAAGACGAGCTCATCCTTGTCCACTAAAACGATTTTACGAGACCTCACATGGATCAGTGTCAGCGCAAGTATTAGTAGCCTGTTCTTCCTGATGATGCAACTCGTCGATTCCATGACGGTCGTCAATGGTCTGACAGCGGCGGGAGTGGACTTGCAGCAAGCCAAAGAAACAAAAGGAATCTATGACCGTGTCCAACCGCTCATTCAAATGGGAATTGTTGTGACAACGTCACTTGCCTTCGCTTTGGTTCCGCTCATTGCAAGTCGCTCAAAACAACAAGATGGACGAGGCGCGATGCCATTCATTCAATTGTCGTATCGCGTCGCACTTGTCTTTGGGAGTGCAGCAGCTGCAGGATTGATTGCCACGATGCCTTATGTGAACGAAACGTTATTCCAGACACGCGACTTATCTGTCGTGCTTATGGTTGGAAGTGGCCAAGTCCTCTGGTTATCGTTGATTCTTCTATTTATGGCTATCCTGCAAGGCGTGGGCCGGATTTGGCGTCCGACACTTTGGCTTGTGATTGGCCTGATTGTGAAAGCAATTAGCAATGTCTGGCTGATTGACAGTTATGGAATTCTCGGAGCAGCAATCGCAGGAAACTTAGCGATGGTTGTAGCGCTTGCGGGAATTGTTTACGAAGTAAAGCGTCAGTGGAAGGAGCGACTTGCCGGGGCGGCTTTCTATGTAGGACTTGCACTTGCAGTAGGTGCAATGAGTGTAAGTGTGGTCAGCATCGAAGTAGTGCTCGACGCCTTTCTCTTAGATTTTTTATCAAGTCGCCTACAGTCTCTCATGATTACAGCGTTTAGCGTTCCAGTTGGAGTAGTCATGTTTTTGATATTGATCATGAAGCGCCAACTGTTGCGACCGAAAGAATGGTACCTCCTTCCGTTTGGGAAGCGCTTAGCAGGCGTTCAACTGCTTCTGAACCGAAAGAAAGGATGACACATATATGCCGGCACTTACAGTAATTGGACTAGGAGCAGCGGAACTCGATCAGCTGCCGTTAGGTCTTTATAAATTTATAAAACAAGCAAAATCTTTCTATATTCGTACGGAAGATCACCCGGTCGTGCAAGAGCTTGTGGAAGAAGGAATCACATTCACAAGTTTTGATGCGGTCTATGAAAAGCACGAAGACTTTTCAGCAGTCTACCGTGAAATCGCGGACACCTTGATTGCACTCGCTGCTAAAGAAGATGTGATTTACGCGGTACCTGGCCATCCACTCGTTGCGGAACAGACCGTCCAGCACTTGATTGAAGCAGAACGCGAAGGGAAAGTGTCTCTTCAAATTAAAGGCGGACAAAGCTTCCTCGACCCTTTGTTTACTGCAGTACGTGTCGATCCGATTGAAGGCTTTCAGCTACTGGATGGGACCGCAATGCGACGCGACGACATTCAGATGAATCAACATTTGTTCATCGGCCAAGTGTATGATGCGTTTAGTGCGTCTGAAGTGAAACTGACCCTGATGGAAAAGTATCCAGACGATTTCCCAGTCACAATCGTGACGGCAGCGGGTTCTTCTAAGGAAGTTATTCGTACTGTGCCCTTATTTGAACTTGACCGAGGAATGGAACTATCGAATTTGACGACGGTTTACGTACCGCCTGCGAACGAGCGTGAACAGCGCTACAAAGAGTGGCAGACCTTCCGCGAAATCGTAGCCATCCTGCGCAGTCCAGAAGGGTGTCCATGGGACCGCGAACAAACGCATGAGTCATTAAAGCGCTACTCTATTGAAGAAGTCTATGAATTGATCCAAGCCATCAATGAGCAAGACGACGAAGCGATTGTCGAAGAACTTGGCGATGTGTTGTTGCAGGTATTCTTGCACGCACAGATTGGAGAAGACGAGGGATACTTCAGCATGGAAGATATCCTTCAATCGATTTCTGAGAAGATGGTGCGTCGTCACCCGCATGTCTTTGGAGAAGTGACAGTGAACTCTTCTGGGGAGGTCCTCTCGAACTGGCAAGCCATTAAGGAAACGGAAAAGCCAAAGGTCGAGCATCTGTTACAAGGGCAGCGCCGCGAAGAATCGTCACTACTGACATCGTTCAATTTCCAAAAGAAAGCGGCGACGGTTGGGTTTGATTGGCCAGATGTAGCAGGAGCTTGGAGCAAGTTTGACGAAGAGTTACAAGAGTGGAAGCATGCGATTGAACATGGGACGCTAGAGCAACAAGTCGATGAACTAGGAGACGTATTGTTTACACTTGTGAACCTATCACGTTTCTTGAAACTTTCACCAGAGCTTGCGATGCAGCAAGCGAACCAAAAATTTGAGCGACGCTTCCGCTTTGTCGAAACTTCTGTCCGTGAAGGACGTGGGGACTTTGGCGACTACACGCTCGATGAACTAGAAGAGTTCTGGCAACAAGCGAAGCACGAAGAAAGAAGGGGTTAATATGCGTTTAGATAAATACTTGAAAGTGTCACGTCTGATCAAACGACGTACACTCGCAAAAGAAGTAGCCGTCCAAGGACGGATTGAAATCAACGGCAAGACAGCGAAAGCAAGCAGTGAAGTGAAAGCAGGAGACGAACTACGCATTCGTTTTGGACAAAAGATTGTCACAGCACGCGTCGAGAGTATTCGTGAAAATGCGAAGAAAGAAGAAGCAGCGATGATGTTCACGATTTTAAACGAAGAGCGTTTAGCGAAAGTAGAACCAGAATTTATCGATGATGCGGAGTAGCCTAAGGGCATACTCCGTTTTTCTTTGTCATACAGTGAAGGGAATGAAAGGAGAGACGACTTGACCTATACCCAAAAAACACCTTTATCTTCCCTCACTAGCCATCTCCCTCCGCAACCGAAAACGCATGGATGTCACAGCCGTCAAAGCAATGGAGCGCTGCGCTTTATCATCAGGTTCTCAAAGATCCCCTACGTCTCATCGGAAGGGGGATGGACCTGGTATTCATGAGACCACTTTGGAAGTTTCTTCACCTTCTTGTGACCATAGTGCGCTTACTCGTAAGAATTCTTGTCAAATTCGTGGCAATTCTCTACCGATTGACCTATAGAGGAAGCGGAAAAATATTTCCAACTACACTACAAAGAAACCTGAAAGTTCGGTATACTATAGGCAAACCACGTAGGAGGGGGGAAGCCTGATGAATCAAAATGATCGGACCAATCAATTAGAACAACAAATTTCATCGATCAATTCCGAATACGTGCGCTCCGTGGAAAAGAAAAAGAAACGTCAGCAAGCGCAACGCGTGCGCCTCTATCGTCGTCTATCGGTTTTTGGATTACTCGCGATTGCGGTCCTCGGCTTTCTTGTTCACTCCCTTGTCTCTAGCCAGCAGACCTTAGCGAATAAAAAAGCTACACATGTCGAGGTAGAGCAAGTGTTAACGGAGACTCTTGATCACAAAGAGTCATTAGAACTTGAAATTGCGAAATTAAATGACGATGAATATATCGGTAAACTTTTGCGGAAAGATTATTTCCTATCTGAAGAAAATGAACTGATTTTCACTCTTCCAAAAGATAAGGAAGAAGATAAATCGGGCGAGTAAAAGAGTGCCATGATTGACACTCTTTTTTTGTTGGTTATAATTAAGATAGCGTGGCGTAGTACGTCACAGTGTATTTTTAAGGAGGAGCATTTTTTTTATGTCAATTGAAGTAGGCAGCAAGGTAGAAGGTAAAGTAACAGGGATCACAAACTTCGGCGCATTCGTAGAACTGCCAGGTGGGAAAACAGGTCTGGTTCACATCAGTGAAGTTGCGGATAATTATGTCAAAGATATCAACGATCACTTAAAGGTTGGCGATATGGTCGAAGTGAAGGTGATGAATGTTGAAGCGGACGGGAAGATTGGATTGTCAATCCGTAAAGCGAAACCGCAAGCTGAACGACCTGAGCGTCCTGAGCGACCACAACGTCCACGTAACAACAATTTCCGATCAAATGATCGTGATCGTCCACAACCAAAAGAGAACTTTGAATCAAAAATGTCACGTTTCTTAAAAGACAGCGAAGAGCGTCTTTCTACACTTAAACGTGCAACTGAATCTAAACGTGGTGGCCGTGGCGCAAAACGAGGCTAATCCTATTGTCTGACTACGCGTAAAAAAGTGTTCATAACATAGAGTGTGTCAAACCGTCCCTTCAATTGAAGGGGCGGTTTTTTGTATGGGGAAGGTCTTACTAGTAAGATCTTAAGAAATGAAGGGTTTGGCCTGCGAATTAGTTTCCATAATATGAGCAATGTCGGAATGGGGACCGCTAATGTAAGAATGGAGCGAGTTAATGTCCTAATAGAAGCCACTAACGTCACAATTAGCCGGATGAATGTACTAATCAATCTGCTAACGTACTAAAGTCAGTGGCGTTCTCCACATCTAAAAGAAACGAGTTTCGACTCTAAATGGAATCGAGTTGCGCCTCCTAGAAATCCCGCAAAAAGCCATCGCAGCCCATGAAGCAAAAAGCGCTTCACGGTCCACGCTGTCATTTCGCACAATTTCTGAACAGTCGGCTCCACATCTAAAACTAAAAAAACACCAGCCCGCATATCTTATGCGAACCAGTGCTTGTTATGACCCCTACGGGATTCGAACCCGTGTTACCGCCGTGAAAGGGCGGTGTCTTAACCGCTTGACCAAGGGGCCGAAATAAAAATGGTGGCGGCCGAGGGGATCGAACCCCCGACCTCACGGGTATGAACCGTACGCTCTAGCCAGCTGAGCTAGGCCGCCTTGTTTTTTTCGGACAATTAGTATCATACAAGCGTAGCGAAAAGAAGTCAATACAGTTTTGAAAAAAAGAATGAAAAACGTCGAATTCTTTTTTTCTTTCCCCGCACAGCATGACAGATTTTTTCCGTCTAACGCCGTATGCTTTTGTATAACAGAAAGGGGAAATTGTTATGCGTTTACTTTCAGTACCACAACCATTCCATCGATTGGCGTCTTGGAAGGGGCATCTTGTCCAAAAAGAAAAGTGGGTGGTGACAGCATTTTTTTATGGTTATCATTCTTCTGCACTCGTCGAACAAAGTATGGAGTTGAAACACGGCGACCAAATATGGATGATTTCTGATGGAGTGTTCCAAGAAACGATTGAACTTGATGTGCAGGAACAACACTATATGGCGTGGTGGACAGAAGAGTCTCCGACCGCTGCTGAATTTATGGAATGGAAAACGCGATTTTTTGGAACGGCGACGGATGATCAAACCGTCATCTGTCTGCATGTCTCGAAGCGTTTGCCAAGTGGGTCTCTTTTTACTCCCCGCCAAGTGACCCGCGTGGTAAACTGAACAAAAAGGAGGCGTGACAATGGAGCAAGAGGTACTGACTTACATGACCGAACATCACATGATGTACCAAGGGAAGCGAATCCTTCTGGCCTGTTCAGGGGGGGCTGACTCTGTTGCGCTTGTCCGCTTTTTTCATCACTATGCGCAGCAAAACAATTGGATGCTCGGTATCGTGCATGCAGACCACGGATTACGAGGAGACGCATCAACTCAAGACCGAGTATTTGTGGAAGCTCTTGCTGAACAACTCGACATTCCTGTTTATAGTAAAGAGCTAGCTGTGAAAGACAAGCTTCAAAATGGTGGGAATACACAGCAGGTATGCCGCGAAGAGCGGTATGCCTATTTTGCATTTATCCTAACAACATACGGTTACGACGTGTTGGCACAAGGGCATCACGGGGATGACCAAATTGAGACCGTATTGATGGAGCTAGTCCAAGGCCAAGGGATGCGGGGAATACCGGAACAGCGGGAATTCGCTGGGAAACCTTTAATCCGCCCCTTGCTCAGTGTGAACCGCACAACAATCGAACGCTACTTACATACCCTTCATCAACCGTATAGAGAAGATGCAAGTAATGAATCTACTACGTATATGCGAAATCGCTTCCGGCAACGGGTCCTGCCATCTTTATACGAAGAAAATCGCACACTTGATCAACAGGTGCGGCGGTTAGTCGAAGAACGCAAGCAAGATGAAGACATTCTCCAAACACTGGCACGAACAAAATTTGACGAGCTCGTGACATTTCAAGAAGGTTCTCTAACCCTTGATACGACTGAATTTTGCGAAATGGCGATTGCTTTACAACGTCGGTTCATTCTTTTAGTATGGAAGTACTTGCAACCGCATGCCTCTGCCCTATCCGCTTCAACTGTCGCTTCCATCATTCAAGTGACAGAACGGCGAGAGGGTACGCAATCGGTCTCTCTTCCAAATGGCTACGTGTGGACACGTGCTTATACAACGGTGACGGTGGCGAAGGGAGATCAAAAACCTATCCCACTTTCCGGTGCGCTGCCAGTTGATGAATGGGTTTCAATTGGTCAAGACATGCAGCTCCTCATCACGCAAAGTGACAAAATGTATGAAGGAGAACGGTGGTATGCAGTACTCGAAAACGAGGATTTCCCGCTTCATATTCGCACGAGACGAATGGGTGATGTACTCGATCTAGGAACCCATCACAAGAAGGTATCACGACTTTTCATCGATTCAAAAATCCCGCGTGAAAAACGTGAGGGCTGGCCCCTGCTTGTCACACAAAAGAATGGTATACTAGGACTAATCGGCCTACGCCATAGCAGCCGGCTGACAAAAACGAAAAAAACCCCTTGGGTGATATGGATAAAACAGGAGGATTCCACATGTTAGAAAAGGATATTCAAGAAATTTTATTAACGGACGAGCAAATTCAGGAGAAGGCAAAAGAACTTGGTGCAGTTCTCTCACAAGAGTACGCAGAAAAGTTCCCACTTGCGATCGGTATTCTGAAAGGAGCTATGCCGTTCATGTCTGATTTAATGAAACATGTGGACGCATACGTTGAAATGGACTACATGGACGTTTCTAGTTACGGAAACGCAACTGTATCTTCTGGTGAAGTAAAAATCGTGAAAGATTTGAACACAAGTGTGGAAGGTCGCGACATCATCATCGTAGAAGACATCATTGATAGCGGAAAGACACTTAGCTACTTAATCGACCTCTTCAAATACCGCAAAGCAAAATCCATCAAAATTGTGACACTTCTCGATAAACCATCAGGCCGTAAAGTGGATCTAGAAGCAGACTATGTAGGCTTTATCGTTCCGGATGCTTTCGTGGTCGGCTATGGTCTTGACTATGCAGAACGCTACCGCAATCTGCCATACGTAGGTGTATTGAAAAAAGAAGTTTACTCGTTTTAAGTTGAACATCTTGGAATAAAGGCATTTCATTGTACGTGCTAATTTTCCTATGATAAGATATTCTATAGTTTTTTGAACGACAAGAAAGTGGAAAAACTTTCTTTCATCACCTAAAAACACCTCATCTCGACCGTTTTGAGATGTGATTTTTTGACTAAGTCCGTGAGGAGGCTAGGAATGAATCGAGCACTGCGCTACGCGATATTATATTTATTGATCTTTTTTGTGATCGTTGGGATATTTGCTACGTTTAATCAAAGCGGAGCGCCAACAGAAGATCTGACAACAGATCAGTTTATTACGGCCATGGAAAATGGTGAAATTGAAACGTTTACATTACAACCTATGAACAACGTGTATGTAATCACAGGTGAAAAAGTCGGTGCAAAAGAAGGCGAGACTTTTAATGCCCGCATTCCATACAACGGTCAGTTCTCAGAGCAAGACATCTATGAGATTGCTGATGCGAATGGAACAGAATGGAATACTGAAGAAGCTCCACAAACAAGTGGATGGGTACAGTTCTTAACGGGACTTCTACCATTCCTAATCATCATCATCTTGTTCTTCTTCCTATTAAGCCAATCACAAGGTGGCGGAAACCGTGTGATGAACTTCGGGAAGAGCAAAGCGAAATTGTACGATGATAAGAAAAAAGCAAAATTCGAAGACGTTGCAGGTGCTGACGAAGAAAAGGCGGAACTTGTAGAGGTCGTTGACTTCTTAAAAGATCCAAGTAAATTCGCAGAACTTGGTGCACGTATTCCAAAAGGGATCTTACTAGTTGGTCCTCCAGGAACAGGGAAAACGTTACTTGCTCGTGCTGTAGCCGGGGAAGCTGGCGTACCATTCTTCTCGATTTCCGGTTCGGATTTCGTTGAGATGTTCGTAGGGGTCGGGGCATCCCGCGTACGTGATTTATTCGAAAACGCGAAGAAAAACGCACCGTGTATCATCTTTATTGATGAGATTGATGCAGTAGGTCGTCAACGTGGCGCCGGCTTAGGTGGCGGTCACGATGAGCGTGAACAAACATTGAACCAATTATTAGTTGAGATGGATGGTTTCGGGGCGAACGAAGGAATTATCATCGTTGCCGCAACGAACCGCCCAGATATTCTTGACCCAGCTCTTCTTCGTCCTGGACGTTTTGACCGTCAAATTACGGTTGGTCGCCCGGATGTAAAAGGTCGTGCAGCGGTACTTAAAGTACATGCGCGTAACAAACCTTTAGCAGAAGGCGTAGATTTAAAAGCAATCGCACAGCGTACACCAGGCTTCTCGGGTGCAGACCTTGAGAACTTGTTAAATGAAGCAGCACTAGTTGCAGCACGCCGTAACAAACGTAAGATTGATATGCATGACATTGATGAAGCAACAGACCGTGTTATCGCAGGTCCTGCGAAATCAACAAAAGTTATCTCTGAAAAAGAGCGCAAAATCGTGGCATTCCACGAAGCTGGTCACGTAGTTATCGGCTTATCGCTTGATAACGCAGAGACAGTGCATAAAGTGACGATTGTCCCTCGTGGACAAGCCGGCGGATACGCAGTAATGCTTCCGAAAGAAGATCGTTACTTCATGACAAAACCTGAACTTCTTGATAAAGTTTCCGGACTTCTTGGCGGTCGTGTAGCAGAGGACATCGTGTTTGGCGAAGTCTCGACAGGTGCACATAATGACTTCCAACGTGTGACGGGCATTGTCCGCAGCATGGTTACAGAATACGGAATGAGTGACAAGCTTGGACCGATGCAATTCGGTCAATCGCAAGGAGGCAACGTCTTCTTAGGACGTGACTTCAATTCGGAGCAAAACTACTCCGATGCGATTGCCTATGAAATCGACCAAGAGATGCAGCGTATGATCAAAGAGCAATATGCGCGCACAAAAGAAATTCTAACGGAAAAACGTGATCTTCTAAACTTGATTGCTGAAACATTGCTTGAAGTGGAAACACTAGATGCAGGGCAAATCATTCACTTGAAAGAGCACGGCACACTTCCTGAACGTAAGTTTGAAGAGCCAGCAGTTGAAGAAGAAACGACAGATGCAACAGGTGCACCGTCTGATCCGACGACGGGTGACTTACCATCTGAAACATCTTCTCAAGATGCAGGTCCTGACAATCCAATTCAAGAAGACCGTAAATAATAGAAAGCGTAAGTGCCGCTCTGGTGCTTACGCTTTTCTTTCTCTTAATTGGCTGTGGTATGATTCAAGGTGAAATGAGGGACATGTATGATACTCGTAATGGATATCGGAAATACTAACATTGTGCTAGGCGTCTATCATAACGACCAGTTGCAACACCACTGGCGAATGGAGACGGATCGCATGAAAACGGAAGATGAATATGCGATGCAGGTGAAGGCCTTGTTTCAACACGTAGGTCTTGCATTCGAAGATATCGATGGCATCATCTTATCGTCTGTCGTACCGCCGATCATGTTTTCGCTAGAAGCCATGTGCACCAAATACTTTAAACAAAAACCTCTTGTTGTAGGACCGGGTGTCAAGACGGGCCTCAACATCAAATATGAAAACCCTCGAGAAGTGGGTGCAGACCGCATTGTCAACGCAGTGGCTGGCATACACTATTACGGAGCACCCCTCATCATCGTAGATTTTGGTACGGCAACGACCTATTGCTATATCAATGAACGCGGAGATTACATGGGTGGTGCAATTGCACCGGGCATCGGGATTTCGACAGAAGCGTTGTTCTCACGTGCGAGTAAATTACCGCGGATTGAGTTGACGACGCCTGGTCATATCGTTGGCAAAAATACGGTTTCTGCGATGCAGGCAGGAATCGTCTACGGCTATGTTGGCCAAGTCGAGGGAATCGTCAACCGCATGAAGCAAGCGGGTACGAAAAACGCAAAAGTCATTGCAACGGGTGGTTTAGCGCCGCTGATTGCTGCAGAAACTAAAGTCATTGACCAGATAGACCCCTTTTTAACTTTAAAAGGCTTGTATTTACTTTATAAACGAAATGAGAAAGTAGGAATAAACAATGAGTGATTATTTAGTACGCGCTTTAGCGTTTGATGGACAAGTACGTGCATTTGCAGCACGGACAACAGACATGGTAGGAGAAGCGCAACGTCGCCATGACACATGGCCGATTCCTTCAGCGGCACTTGGTCGTTCGATGACAGCCGCTGTTATGATGGGTGCGATGTTAAAAGGAGACGACAAATTGACGGTCAAAGTGGAAGGCAATGGCCCCGCAGGACCGATCATTATTGATGCCAATGCGCACGGAGAAGCACGTGGATACATTACCAATCCACATGTGCATTTTGATTTAAACGAGCAGGGCAAGCTTGATGTGCGTCGCGTAGTTGGGACAGAAGGTGCGCTAACAGTTGTAAAAGACCTTGGCATGCGTGACTTCTTTAGTGGCCAGGTGCCTATCGTATCGGGGGAGATCGCAGAAGACTTCACGTATTACTACGCAACGTCTGAGCAAGTGCCATCTTCTGTAGGGCTCGGTGTTCTTGTAAACCCAGACAACTCAATCCTTGCAGCAGGTGGATTCATCATCCAATTAATGCCTGGCACAGAAGATGAGACGATTACAGAAATTGAAAACCACTTGGTGCGTATGGAGCCTGTTTCTAAGCTGATTGAACGTGGTTTGACTCCAGAAGAACTGTTACAAGAAATTTTAGGAGAAGACAATGTCACGATTTTGAATAGCCAACCAGTATCCTTTAGCTGTAACTGTTCGAAAGACCGCTTTGGTGCAGCGATTATTTCTCTCGGACCAGACGAAATTCGTGCTATGATTGAAGAAGATGGCGGTGCTGAAGCGCAATGTCATTTCTGTATGGAACAGTATCACTATAACGTAGATGAACTGGAGACAATGATTGATGAGGCAAAACGTCCAAACTGAACCACGTAAATCAAAACGATTAAAAACAAAACCAGCCCTTCTTGTCATGGGAATCCTACTACTTGGAAACTTACTGTGGTTTATTGCTTGGCTGATTCCAAACGATACCGGCAACACGGAAACTGTTGCAGAAGTAGAAGGAGAAGCGATTCGCCATGAGGAATGGGTGGCTGAGATGGAATCGCGAGTCGGTCGTGAGTCATTAGAAGCCTTGGTGAATGAAAAAGTAATGGAAGCGGCAGCGGAGAAACATGCGATTGAGGTCACGGATGAAGAAATTGAGCTTGAGCTCGCTCTTTACCGCAGCGCAACAGAAGCTACAGACCAAACCTTTTTAGGGTTGAATGAAGAGCAGATGACCAAGAAAATTCGTGCACGGATCATCTTGGAAAAAGTGCTTGCAAAAGATGTCGTAGTGGAAGACTCGGCACTTGAGGCCTATTATGAGCAAAATAAGACACTATATGAAATACCAACTTCCTATGATGTCAAAGCCATCTTTGTACCTTCACAAGAAGAGGGTGACTCTGTTCGACAAGAACTTGAAAATGGATCGTCTTTTGAAGGGTTGGCACGTGAGCGCTCGACAGATGCAAGCACAGCGTCTCTTGGTGGCTCCCTTGGCTTTATCAGTGCGAATACAACAGCGCTCGACCCAAATCTCGTACGTGCAGCGGGAGAACTTGAGCCGATGGAACTGAGTCAACCCCTGCCACTTACGGATGGAAGCTTTGCAATTGTTCAGGTGCAGAGTGTATCTCCTGGCAACAGTTTTACATTTGAACAAGTAAAAAATCATATTCAACGAGAGCTGGCGCTTGAACAACTTCCACAATCCGTGACACCACGTGCTTTTTGGGAAGAATTTGAGGCAAGCTGGGTATATGATGGTAATAGGAATTAGTTGACAGACAATTTAGAGTATTGGTAAGCTAAATAAAACCTATCAAAAAACTAGGAATTAGGAGTGAGCGTATGGCGAGAACAGCACAATCCATTACAGAACTAGTAGGGCATACCCCTATTGTGAAATTGAATCGTGTCACAAATGAAAATGATGCAGAAGTCTACGTGAAATTGGAGTATTTTAATCCAGGGAGCAGTGTCAAAGATCGTATTGCCCTTGCAATGATCGAAGCTGCCGAAAAATCAGGCGACTTACAACCAGGTGCTACGCTCGTGGAACCTACAAGTGGAAACACAGGGATCGGACTTGCGATGGTAGCTGCTGCAAAAGGCTACAATTCTGTACTTGTCATGCCAGATACAATGAGTATGGAACGTCGCAACCTGTTGCGTGCGTATGGTGCTGAACTTGTGTTGACACCAGGCGCTGATGGGATGAAAGGGGCTATTGCGAAAGCAGAAGAACTAGCCGCTACAGAAGGCTACTTTATGCCGCAGCAGTTCAATAATGAAGCAAACCCTGAAGTGCACCGCTTAACAACAGGCCCTGAAATCGTTAAAGCCTTCGATACACTCGATGGTTTTGTTGCAGGGATTGGTACTGGTGGAACAATCACAGGAGCGGGTGGCGTCTTAAAAGAGAGCTTCCCGGGCATTCACATCGCCGCTGTCGAGCCAAAGGATTCCCCGGTCTTATCGGGTGGATCACCAGGTCCTCATAAAATCCAAGGAATTGGTGCAGGTTTTGTTCCAAACGTATTGGATACTGAGATTTATGACAGTGTCATCCAAGTATCGAATGAAGATGCCTATGCGACAGCGCGTGAAGTTGCAAAAGCGGAAGGGATTCTTGGTGGAGTTTCATCCGGTGCGGCTGTCTATGCGGCACTTGAACTTGCCAAGAAACTTGGAAAAGGCAAGAAGGTCCTTGCCATCATTCCATCAAACGGAGAGCGCTATTTGAGCACACCTCTTTACAACTTCGAAAACAATTAATTCTCTAGTTACTAGACCGTCCGAAGGGGCGGTCTTTTTTCTTTTCTAACGTCTCAAATACAGGTACACTTAAAGCACATTCTGGTGAAAAAAGGAGTAACCTCAGTGATCCAAACAACCGAAACTATCACATTCTCAGCATCCAAAGATGAATTTTATTATGGCTACCAAGAACTCGCAAAAAAAGCGAGCCGCCATGCGTTACTGGAAAGTGCGCGCGGTGGTAACTTGAGCACCGCGGCTTTCCACCCATTCGCAACTGTGCACTCTACCGAAGATGGCATACATATTGAATGGTCGGACGGGCGTATCGAAGCGCAGCAAGGGGAATCGCTTACGCTAATTGAGCAGCTCGTCAACCGTTACGCTATTTCTTACAATCCAGAGCTTCCCGATTTTCAAGGGGGCGCACTTGGCTTTGTGACCTACGATTATGCACGTGTCATCGAAGTATTACCAGAGTCTACAGAAGACGACTTGGGAATTCCGATGAACTTCTTTTATTTATTTGATCATTGGGCGGTCTATGATATCGCACATGAGCAAGTAGTGTTGATGAAGTTACCGAATGCAGAGGTCGACTTAGCAACTTGGGCAGATGAATGGAAAGCAGCCATTCAACAAGGAATCGCTACGCGTCTATTTGAAGCGGGAGCTGCTCGCGAAGTTGTTCAAGACGACAGCACGTTGCATGTCTCAATGAGTGGTCCTCAATTTGAAGCGGCTGTTCGTCGTATTCAAGAGTACATTGCGCAAGGAGATGTATTCCAAGTCAATTTATCTGTGCGTCAGTCGAAAGAGCTTGGTGTCGAGCCGGCTGTGATGTATGAAGCGCTGCGCACATTCAACCCATCTCCTTATATGTCATACATTCAAGCGGACGAGTTTGCAGTGGTTTCTGGCTCGCCAGAACTTCTTGTGAAGAAAAAAGGAATGGAGCTTTCTACGCGTCCAATTGCAGGCACACGCCCACGAGGTAAAGATGAAGCAGAAGATATCGCGCTCGCGAAAGAGTTGATTGACAACGAAAAAGAGCGAGCGGAACACGTCATGCTCGTTGACTTGGAGCGTAATGATCTGGGGAAAGTGTCACGGTATGGAACAGTGGAAGTAGATGAGTTCATGGTGATCGAGCGGTACTCACACGTGATGCATATCGTTTCAAACGTCAAAGGAGAACTTGGTCAAGAAGTGACGAGTGCTGCAATCGTTCAAGCCATGTTCCCAGGGGGTACGATTACGGGAGCGCCGAAGATTCGTACGATGGAAATCATTGAAGAACTTGAGCCTGTTCGCCGCGGTCTATATACAGGGTCTATCGGGTGGTTTGGCTATACGGGCGACCTTGAGTTCAACATCGTCATCCGAACGGCTTTTGTCAAAGACGGTATGGCGCATATCCAAGCGGGCGCGGGAATTGTGATCGACTCCATTCCTGCGGCAGAGTATATTGAATCCTTAAACAAAGCAAAAGCATTGTGGCAAGCAAAAGCCATGGCGGAAGGGACGAAACAGGCATGATTTTGATGATTGATAATTACGATTCATTCACGTACAATCTCGTTCAGTACATGGGCGAGATGGGACGCGAGATTCGCGTTGTTCGCAATGACGAAATCACGCTCGACGAAATCGAAACGTTGCAACCGGATATGATTGTTGTTTCGCCTGGACCGTGCACACCAAATGAGGCTGGCATCAGTCTAGATGTCATCACGCACTTTGCTGGCAAAATCCCGGTGCTTGGTGTGTGTCTTGGTCACCAATCTATTGGGCAAGCGTTCGGCGGGAAGGTCATCCGCGCGGAACGTCTGATGCATGGTAAGACATCGCCTGTTTTCCACGACGGTAAAGGTGTGAATGAAGGGATGCCGAACCCATTTCAAGCAACGCGCTATCATTCGTTGCTGGTCGAAAAAGACTCGTTACCAGAGTGTCTCGAAATCACGTCTTGGACAGAAGAGGGCGAGATTATGGGGCTGCGTCACAGGGAATTTGCGGTGGAAGGTGTGCAATATCACCCCGAGTCGATTATGACCGAGCAAGGGAAGAAGCTCATCCGCAACTTTATTGAAACGTATTGTGAACCGAAGGAAGTGTCGGTCTGATGGACTGCTGGAAAAACGGTGAATTTCTCACAAAAGAACAAGTCACGATTTCTCCCTATGATCACGGGTATTTATACGGACTCGGTTTTTTTGAAACATTTCGCACATACAATGGAGAAGTGTTCCTTTGGGAGCAGCACTGGGAGCGTCTCGAGAAGACGCTTTCTGCTTTTCGAATCGAGCTTACGTACACGAAACAAGAATTGCTTCAGGTTGTGCAGGGACTGACGCGACGAAATGGTGATGAAGACGGGTATTTTCGGTTAAATGTCTCAGCTGGTGTGCATGATATCGGATTGCAACCTGACCATTATCCGAATCCGACAGTACTAGTCATGCGCAAAGCGCTTCCGCCGACCGTGCGTGGTACAGAAAAGACAGCGAGTTGGATTGCAACACCGCGCAACTCACCGGAAGGGCCGACACGAGTGAAGTCGCATCATTACGGAAACAATGTGCTCGCGCGTTTCGAACTGCCTTCGCTTGCCGAGCAGGAAGGCTTTATGTGTACAGCTTCCGGAATTGTAGCTGAAGGTATCACTTCTTCTATTTTCTGGGTACAAAACGGGATGCTCTATACACCTTCCCTGGATACAGGAATTCTCAATAGCATTACGCGCCAGTGGTTGATTGACTACACGCACACAACTGGAATTCCAGTCAAAGAAGGGCATTATTCACGTGAACAAGTCGAACAAGCAGATGAACTTTGGGTGGTGAATGCGGTACAGGAAATTGTACCGATTCGAAAGCTCGAAACCTATCATTTCCCGGGAAATAATGGCGAAATCTATCGAAATGTACATGCAGCTTATGTGGATGCACTACCGAAAGGGGACGAACTAGCATGACAAAGAATTGGACGGCGCACGGTGTAACGCTCGATTTCTCAAAAGAGACGATTGTTATGGGGATTTTAAACGTCACACCGGACTCCTTTTCAGACGGGGGGCAATACAACTCTGTAGCACAGGCCGTTGCGCGTACGCGTGAAATGGTGGAACAAGGAGCTAAAATTGTAGACATTGGCGGAGAATCGACACGTCCTGGCTACACACCGATTTCTGATGAAGAAGAAATCGAACGGGTCGTTCCAGTTATCCGTGCCATTCGTGAGGCCAAAATTCCAGTCTTTCTTTCTATTGATACATATAAATCTGCTGTTGCAAAAGCGGCACTAGATGCAGGAGTCGACATTTTAAATGATATTTGGGGTGTGCGACGCGATCCGGGCATTGCGCAACTAGCTGCGGAGTACGGAGCACCATTGATTTTAATGCACAATAGAGAGTCGGCGAATTACCAAGACTTCTGGTCAGATGCGAAAGCGGACTTGGAAGAGTCGCTGAAGATTGCGAAAGACCACGGTGTTCATGATGAACAAATTTGGTTAGATCCAGGCATCGGGTTTGGGAAGAACACGACTCAAAACATTTTCATGATGCAATACCTTCCGGAACTTGTGGCAATGGGGTATCCCGTGTTACTTGCAACTTCACGTAAAAGTCTGATTGGCAATGTCTTAAAATTGCCTGTAGAGGAGCGAGTTGAAGGGACAGCTGCGACTGTAAGCTTCGGTATTGATAAAGGGGTGCACATGGTGCGTGTGCATGATGTAAAAGAATTGGTACGGACAACACGTATGATGGATGTCCTCGTTGGCAAAACACACTATGTGGAGGAAACCTAATGGATAAAATCTACTTAAATGATATGCAATTTTATGGCTATCACGGCGTGCTTCCGGAAGAGACCGTCCTTGGACAGTTGTTTCGTGTCACGGTCGAGATGGCAGTCGATTTAAGACAAGCGGGCGAGACGGATGATTTGGCTGCGACTGTTAATTATGCGGAAGTGTATGCGTTGTGTAAGGAGATTGTAGAAGGCCGTCCCTATCAATTGATTGAGTCGGTCGCTGAAAAGATTGCAGCTGCGATTCTCGATGGATACGCGGAGCAAGTGAAGGGATGCAAGGTGTTGATTGTGAAGCCAACACCTCCTATTGCTGGGCATTACGCATCTGTGGCTGTTGAAATTACACGAGGTGAGGTATGAAGAAAGCGTACTTGTCAATCGGCTCGAACATGGGCGACCGCCTACAGTTCTTAAAAGACGCCGTCCAAATGGTGCAATTTGACCCAGAAATCACAGTAAAGACGGTTTCTTCTATATTTGAAACAGATCCTGTCGGCTATACGGACCAAGCTGCTTTTCTAAATATTGCAGTCGAACTTGAGACGACACTGTCTCCGCATGAACTGCTCGCCGCATGTCAACGAATCGAACAAGAACTTGGACGTAAACGTATCATTCGCTGGGGGCCACGGACTGTGGACCTTGACATTTTATTGTATAATGATGAAAATATAGAGTCGGATGATTTAGTCATTCCGCATCCGCGCATGGCAGAACGTGCTTTTGTAGTAATCCCACTGGCATCGATTTCTACGGACCCAGCACTTCATCAACTGGCAGCGGAATTCGATCCCGAGAAAGAAGGCATTCGCTTATGGACAGCATTCGATGGGGACGACGCATTCGTGCATACCGAAAGTTAAAACGGATGAGCCAGATTGAATTGGCGAGAATCCTGCAAGTGGCTCCAGCGACGCTTGGTAAGATTGAACGAGGTGTCAATGAGCCGACAGAAGTACAATGGACACAGATTGCCCAAGCCCTTGATATAGAATTAGAAGAACTTAAAGGTAGTAAGGAAGGTGAACAACGTGACACATAAGCCAACGAAGCCGTTCTCGATCGGCGGCATCGAGATGGACAACCGCGTTGTACTAGCCCCGATGGCGGGGATTTCAAACTCGGCATTCCGTTTGACGGTCAAAGAGTTTGGCGTAGGACTCGTATATGCTGAGATGATCAGTGACAAAGGAATTGTCCAGAAGAATGAGAAGACACTGAGCATGCTGTATATCGATGAGCGAGAAAATCCATTGTCTCTCCAAATCTTTGGAGGCGAAAAAGACACGCTCGTTGCAGCCGCTCAATATGTCGACCAAAATACAACCGCTGACATCATCGATATCAACATGGGATGTCCGGTCAATAAAATTATCAAGTGTGAAGCGGGTGCCCGCTGGTTACTTGACCCAAATAAGATTTACGAGATGGTCTCAGCTGTTGTCGACAAGGTATCCAAGCCCGTAACAGTTAAGATGCGTATCGGTTGGGACGAGGACCACATCCTTGCCGTAGAAAACGCGCAAGCAATCGAACGTGCAGGGGGCGCAGCAGTTGCTGTTCATGGACGCACACGTCAACAGATGTATGAAGGTCATGCAGACTGGAACGTCATTCGCGATGTGAAGCAGTCCGTTTCTATCCCGGTCATCGGAAATGGAGACGTGGAGACCCCGCAAGATGCGAAGCGAATGCTCGATGAGACAGGTGTAGATGGTGTGATGATTGGCCGCGCAGCTCTCGGTGACCCGTGGATGATTTACCGTACAGTAGAGTACTTAGAGTCAGGTGTACTGAAACCAGAGCCCTCTGTTCGTGAAAAGATTGATGTTTGCTTACTTCACTTTGAACGTCTTGCACAATTGAAAGGTGAGAAAGTAGCTGTACGAGAAATGCGCAAGCATGCCTCGTGGTACTTGAAAGGTATTCGCGGCAATGGTCGCGCTCGCACCGTCATCAATCAACTCGATGATGCAACAGAGATGAAAGCGTACTTGAATGCATTTGCAGAAGAGGCGATGACATCACAAGAAGAAATCGCGTATGTCTAAACAGAGCTATCACCTAGAGGTGGTAGTTTTTTTCATGGTAATAAACTGAATTCGCAGACTTCAGTTCAACGAGATGAAGTTTAAACGGAATTTGTGTACAATAGAACTATTGCAATCTGGCGTAGAACAGAGCGAAGGAGTGACACTATGTCGAACATGGAAGAATTAAACGATCAATTACAGGTGAGACGTCAAAAGATGACGACAATGCAAGAGCAAGGCATGGATCCATTTGGAACACGTTTTGACCGCAGTCACCTGAGTCATGAAATAAAAGAGGAGTTTGAAGGATACACGAAAGAACAACTCGACGAAACACTATATGAAGTCATCGCTGCAGGGCGCATCATGACAAAGCGTGGAAAAGGAAAAGCTGGCTTTGCGCACATTCAAGACCTGGGTGGCCAAATCCAGATTTACGTTCGTAAAGACGCAATCGGTGACGAGGCGTACGCAACATTCCTTACAGCTGATCTTGGAGACATCGTCGGTGTGAAAGGTTTAGTGTTCCGCACAAACGTTGGAGAACTTTCTATTAAAGCGACGGAATTTACGTTTTTGACGAAATCCCTTCGTCCGATGCCGGAGAAGTTCCACGGCTTAAAAGATGTTGAACAGCGTTACCGTCAACGGTACCTAGACCTGATGACAAGTGACAGCAGCAAAAACACATTCATCACACGTAGCCGTATCATCCAAGCGATGCGTCGTTACCTGGATAACGAAGGTTTCTTAGAAGTAGAGACACCAATGATGCATTCCATCGCAGGTGGAGCAGCGGCTCGTCCGTTCGTTACGCACCACAATGCATTAGATATGGAACTCTACATGCGTATCGCAATCGAACTTCACTTGAAGCGTCTGATTGTCGGTGGTCTTGAAAAAGTATATGAGATCGGTCGTGTCTTCCGTAACGAGGGCGTCTCGACTCGTCACAACCCAGAATTCACAATGATTGAATTGTACGAAGCATACGCAGACTATCAAGACATCATGAACCTTACAGAAAACCTGATCGCCCATATCGCACAAGAAGTACTTGGTTCAACGACTGTTCAATATGGCGATGACCAAGTCGATTTAGCACCAGGCTGGAAACGCTGGCACATGGCAGATGCAGTGAAAGAAGTGACAGGTGTAGACTTCTGGCAAGAGATGACCAAAGAACAAGCGCATGCTTTGGCAAATGAGCATGGTGTAGAAGTGAAACCTTCTATGGAAGTAGGCCATGTATTGAATGAGTTCTTCGAGCAAAAAGTCGAAGAGTTACTTGTACAACCGACATTCATTTACGGACATCCGGTAGAAGTATCTCCTCTAGCGAAGAAGAATCCAGAAGACGGTCGCTTCACAGATCGTTTCGAATTGTTCATCGTTCGTCGTGAGCATGCGAATGCCTTCACGGAATTGAATGATCCAATTGATCAACGCGAGCGTTTTGAAGCGCAGCTTGTGGAAAAAGAAGCAGGAAACGACGAGGCGCATGAAATGGATGATGATTTCATCGAAGCGCTTGAATACGGAATGCCTCCAACAGGTGGACTAGGGATTGGTATCGATCGTTTAGTGATGTTATTAACGAACTCACCATCGATTCGTGACGTCCTTCTCTTCCCATTAATGCGCCACAGAGAATAGTTTAATAAATGAAAGAGCCCTTGCCCCAAGGAATATCGGGGCAAGGGCTTTTGTTTTGTTTGAGATAGAAGTTGCGCGAATTGTTTTTCTTCTTGTAAGTATTCAGATGAAAGCACAATATCTAGTGAACAGTAGCAAGCATTCGACTAAATGTTGAATGCGGGAAACTTTGTTGAAAAAAGTTGAGTGAAAGTGCTTGTCTCTATCAAAATCCCGTGCTATAGTAATCAAGTTGCTAAATTACGAAATGCATCGAGAAAACTTTTTCAAAAAAGTGATTGACATCACGATTCGTAATTTGGTATCATAGTAAAGTCGCCAAAACGAGCGGCGCATAAAATGAACATTGAAAACTGAACATGCAAGACGTCAAGATAGAGCGTCACCGCCCCGACCCCCGTTGGGTGTGCGTGACGCAAACACGAACCAAGTCACTCCCTATAAACGGTTGTGATGGACGTTCAAAAATGGACATCATTATGATGCCAGCAACAAAATGAGCTTCTATTAAGTTCTCTTTTATGGAGAGTTTGATCCTGGCTCAGGACGAACGCTGGCGGCGTGCCTAATACATGCAAGTCGAGCGGATGAAGGAGGAGCTTGCTCCTCCAGATTCAGCGGCGGACGGGTGAGTAACACGTGGGCAACCTGCCCTGTAGATTGGGATAACTCCGGGAAACCGGGGCTAATACCGAATAATCCACCAGACCACATGGTCCGGTGTTGAAAGGCGGCCTCGGCTGTCACTACAGGATGGGCCCGCGGCGCATTAGCTAGTTGGTGGGGTAACGGCCCACCAAGGCGACGATGCGTAGCCGACCTGAGAGGGTGATCGGCCACACTGGGACTGAGACACGGCCCAGACTCCTACGGGAGGCAGCAGTAGGGAATCTTCCACAATGGACGAAAGTCTGATGGAGCAACGCCGCGTGAGTGAAGAAGGTTCTCGGATCGTAAAACTCTGTTGTGAGGGAAGAACAAGTACCGGAGTAACTGCCGGTACCTTGACGGTACCTCATTAGAAAGCCACGGCTAACTACGTGCCAGCAGCCGCGGTAATACGTAGGTGGCAAGCGTTGTCCGGAATCATTGGGCGTAAAGCGCGCGCAGGCGGTCCCTTAAGTCTGATGTGAAAGCCCACGGCTCAACCGTGGAGGGTCATTGGAAACTGGGGGACTTGAGTGCAGAAGAGGAAAGCGGAATTCCAAGTGTAGCGGTGAAATGCGTAGAGATTTGGAGGAACACCAGTGGCGAAGGCGGCTTTCTGGTCTGTAACTGACGCTGAGGCGCGAAAGCGTGGGGAGCAAACAGGATTAGATACCCTGGTAGTCCACGCCGTAAACGATGAGTGCTAAGTGTTAGGGGGTTTCCGCCCCTTAGTGCTGCAGCTAACGCATTAAGCACTCCGCCTGGGGAGTACGGTCGCAAGACTGAAACTCAAAGGAATTGACGGGGGCCCGCACAAGCGGTGGAGCATGTGGTTTAATTCGAAGCAACGCGAAGAACCTTACCAGGTCTTGACATCCCGCCGACCGCCTAGGAGACTAGGCCTTCCCTTCGGGGACGGCGGTGACAGGTGGTGCATGGTTGTCGTCAGCTCGTGTCGTGAGATGTTGGGTTAAGTCCCGCAACGAGCGCAACCCTTGATCTTAGTTGCCAGCATTCAGTTGGGCACTCTAAGGTGACTGCCGGTGACAAACCGGAGGAAGGTGGGGATGACGTCAAATCATCATGCCCCTTATGACCTGGGCTACACACGTGCTACAATGGATGGTACAAAGGGCTGCGAACCCGCGAGGGGGAGCCAATCCCATAAAACCATTCTCAGTTCGGATTGTAGGCTGCAACTCGCCTACATGAAGCTGGAATCGCTAGTAATCGTGGATCAGCATGCCACGGTGAATACGTTCCCGGGCCTTGTACACACCGCCCGTCACACCACGAGAGTTTGTAACACCCGAAGTCGGTGGGGTAACCTTTATGGGGCCAGCCGCCGAAGGTGGGACAGATGATTGGGGTGAAGTCGTAACAAGGTAGCCGTATCGGAAGGTGCGGCTGGATCACCTCCTTTCTAAGGATTATTTCGGAACAGACCCTTTGGTCTGACTTGACGTCTTGCAGTTCAGTTTTGAATGTTCATACATTCAACAACCTGTTCTTTGAAAACTGGATAGAACGACATTGATTGTAACAAAACACAACGTCAAGCAATTGACGTGTGACCTGAAGTCTCTTCTTTAATGGAGAGCACTAACTTAGGTTAAGTTAGGAAGGGCGCACGGTGGATGCCTTGGCACTAGGAGCCTATGAAGGACGGCACTAACACCGATATGCTTCGGGGAGCTGTAAGTGAGCTTTGATCCGGAGATTTCCGAATGGGGAAACCCAGCACGCGTAATGGCGTGTTACCTTCCAGTGAATACATAGCTGGTCGGAGGCAGACCCAGGGAACTGAAACATCTAAGTACCTGGAGGAAGAGAAAGAAAAATCGATTCCCTGAGTAGCGGCGAGCGAAACGGGAAGAGCCCAAACCAAGAGGCTTGCCTCTTGGGGTTGTAGGACACTCTATACGGAGTTACAAAGGCAAGGGGTAGACGAAGCGGTCTGGAAAGGCCCACGACACGAGGTAAGAGTCCTGTAGTCCAAACCCATTGCCCTCCAGAGTGGATCCTGAGTACGGCGGAACACGTGAAATTCCGTCGGAATCCGGGAGGACCATCTCCCAAGGCTAAATACTCCCTAGTGACCGATAGTGAACCAGTACCGTGAGGGAAAGGTGAAAAGCACCCCGGAAGGGGAGTGAAAGAGATCCTGAAACCGTGTGCCTACAAGTAGTTAGAGCCCGTTAATGGGTGATAGCGTGCCTTTTGTAGAATGAACCGGCGAGTTACGATTCCATGCAAGGTTAAGTCGAGGAGACGGAGCCGCAGCGAAAGCGAGTCTGAACAGGGCGAATGAGTATGGGGTCGTAGACCCGAAACCAGGTGATCTACCCATGTCCAGGATGAAGGTGAGGTAACACTCACTGGAGGTCCGAACCCACGCACGTTGAAAAGTGCGGGGATGAGGTGTGGGTAGCGGAGAAATTCCAATCGAACCTGGAGATAGCTGGTTCTCTCCGAAATAGCTTTAGGGCTAGCCTCAGATGAAGAATCTCGGAGGTAGAGCACTGTTTGGACTAGGGGCCCATCCCGGGTTACCGAATTCAGACAAACTCCGAATGCCGATGATTTGTATCTGGGAGTCAGACTGCGAGTGATAAGATCCGTAGTCAAGAGGGAAACAGCCCAGACCACCAGCTAAGGTCCCCAAGTAACCGTTAAGTGGAAAAGGATGTGGCGTTGCTTAGACAACCAGGATGTTGGCTTAGAAGCAGCCATCATTTAAAGAGTGCGTAATAGCTCACTGGTCGAGTGACGCTGCGCCGAAAATGTATCGGGGCTAAACGGTTCACCGAAGCTGTGGATGCATACCTAGGGTATGCGTGGTAGGAGAGCGTTCTAAGGGCGTCGAAGTCTGACCGGAAGGACAGGTGGAGCGCTTAGAAGTGAGAATGCCGGTATGAGTAGCGAAAGATGGGTGAGAATCCCATCCACCGTATGACCAAGGTTTCCTGAGGAAGGCTCGTCCGCTCAGGGTCAGTCGGGACCTAAGTCGAGGCCGATAGGCGTAGACGATGGACAACAGGTTGATATTCCTGTACCACCTCCCCGCCATTTGAGTGATGGGGGGACGCAGTAGGATAGGGAAGCGTGCCGTTGGATGTGCACGTTCAAGCAGTGAGGTGTGATGTGAGGCAAATCCCGCATCTATAACACCAGGCTGTGATGAGGAGGACATAGTCCGAAGTTTCTGATTTCACGCTGCCAAGAAAAGCCTCTAGCGAGGCGGGAGGTGCCCGTACCGCAAACCGACACAGGTGGTCGAGGAGAGAATCCTAAGGTGAGCGAGTGAACTCTCGTTAAGGAACTCGGCAAAATGACCCCGTAACTTCGGGAGAAGGGGTGCTCTGACAGGGTGAAAGCCCGAGAGAGCCGCAGTGAATAGGCCCAGGCGACTGTTTAGCAAAAACACAGGTCTCTGCAAAACCGTAAGGTGACGTATAGGGGCTGACGCCTGCCCGGTGCTGGAAGGTTAAGAGGAGTGCTTAGCGCAAGCGAAGGTGCGAATTGAAGCCCCAGTAAACGGCGGCCGTAACTATAACGGTCCTAAGGTAGCGAAATTCCTTGTCGGGTAAGTTCCGACCCGCACGAAAGGCGTAACGATCTGGGCACTGTCTCAACGAGAGACTCGGTGAAATTATAGTACCTGTGAAGATGCAGGTTACCCGCGACAGGACGGAAAGACCCCGTGGAGCTTTACTGTAGCCTGATATTGAACTTTGGTGCAACTTGTACAGGATAGGTAGGAGCCTAAGAGCCCGGAGCGCCAGCTTCGGAGGAGGCGTCGGTGGGATACTACCCTGGTTGTATTGAAGTTCTAACCCATGCCCGTGACCCGGGCAGGAGACAGTGTCAGGCGGACAGTTTGACTGGGGCGGTCGCCTCCTAAAGTGTAACGGAGGCGCCCAAAGGTTCCCTCAGAATGGTTGGAAATCATTCGAAGAGTGTAAAGGCAGAAGGGAGCTTGACTGCGAGACCTACAAGTCGAGCAGGGTCGAAAGACGGGCTTAGTGATCCGGTGGTTCCGCATGGAAGGGCCATCGCTCAACGGATAAAAGCTACCCCGGGGATAACAGGCTTATCTCCCCCAAGAGTCCACATCGACGGGGAGGTTTGGCACCTCGATGTCGGCTCATCGCATCCTGGGGCTGTAGTCGGTCCCAAGGGTTGGGCTGTTCGCCCATTAAAGCGGTACGCGAGCTGGGTTCAGAACGTCGTGAGACAGTTCGGTCCCTATCCGTCGTGGGCGTAGGAAATTTGAGAGGAGCTGTCCTTAGTACGAGAGGACCGGGATGGACACACCGCTGGTGTACCAGTTGTCTTGCCAAAGGCATCGCTGGGTAGCTATGTGTGGACGGGATAAGTGCTGAAAGCATCTAAGCATGAAGCCCCCCTCAAGATGAGATTTCCCATTACGCAAGTAAGTAAGATCCCTCAAAGACGATGAGGTAGATAGGTTCGGGGTGGAAGCACGGCGACGTGTGGAGCTGACGAATACTAATCGATCGAGGACTTAACCAAAAAACGAGATGTGAAGTGACCTGCGCAAGAAACTCCGAGTAGATCGGACGTGCACGAGAAGACGGTCTTCGTCTTATCGGGTGCGGCCGGTCTGGGAGCGTGTTTCTAGGTCACGGAACTCGACAACATTTAGATGTGGATTCGATTCCATATCTGAACACAATCAATTGTCATTCTATCCAGTTTTGAAAGAACAAATTTTATTGAGAAAACACTTGTAATACCGGGTGGGTTTGATATAATAAAGCTTGTCTTTCAACAAATGAATAGCCAGTCTAGTGATGACGGCGAAGAGGTCACACCCGTTCCCATACCGAACACGGAAGTTAAGCTCTTCAGCGCCGATGGTAGTTGGGGGTCTCCCCCTGTGAGAGTAGGACGTCGCTAGGCAATGGAGGATTAGCTCAGCTGGGAGAGCACCTGCCTTACAAGCAGGGGGTCGGCGGTTCGATCCCGTCATCCTCCACCATTTATTTAAAAAGTGAAATAGCCTGAGGTAGAAAGTCCGAGGAAATCAGGCGTGCACAAGAAGATGTTTCATCTTATTGGGTGCGACAGATTCCGGAGTGGGTTTCTGGGCTATGTAACTAGATTCAACACCGTGCCGGTGTAGCTCAACTGGTAGAGCAACTGACTTGTAATCAGTAGGTTGAGGGTTCAAGTCCTTTCGCCGGCACCACTTCAAGAGAGCCATTAGCTCAGTTGGTAGAGCATCTGACTTTTAATCAGAGGGTCGAAGGTTCGAGTCCTTCATGGCTCACCATTTTATATGAACATGCGGGTGTGGCGGAACTGGCAGACGCACTAGACTTAGGATCTAGCGCCGCAAGGCGTGGGGGTTCGACTCCCTTCACCCGCACCATTTTCATATGACATCTATACAATGCGGAAGTAGTTCAGTGGTAGAACACCACCTTGCCAAGGTGGGGGTCGCGAGTTCGAACCTCGTCTTCCGCTCCATTTATTTTTTTTTGCCTTACAACACCCTTGCCGGGGTGGCGGAACTGGCAGACGCACAGGACTTAAAATCCTGCGGTAGGTGACTACCGTACCGGTTCGATTCCGGTCCTCGGCACCACTTATAGTAATGCGCCCGTAGCTCAATTGGATAGAGCGTCTGACTACGGATCAGAAGGTTGTGGGTTCGACTCCTGCCGGGCGCGCCATAATACGAGAAGTAGCTCAGCTTGGTAGAGCACTTGGTTTGGGACCAAGGGGTCGCAGGTTCGAATCCTGTCTTCTCGACCATTTTTAATTTAATACCCTTTTGGGGCCTTAGCTCAGCTGGGAGAGCGCCTGCCTTGCACGCAGGAGGTCAGCGGTTCGATCCCGCTAGGCTCCACCATTGAACATTGAAAACTGAACATGCAAGACGTCAAGATAGAGCGTCACCGCCCCGACCCCCGTTGGGTGTGCGTGACGCAAACACGAATCAAGTCGCTTCCTATAAACGGTTGTGATGGACGTTCAAAAATGGACATCATTATGATGCCAGCAACAAAATGAGCTTACATTAAGTTCTCTTTTATGGAGAGTTTGATCCTGGCTCAGGACGAACGCTGGCGGCGTGCCTAATACATGCAAGTCGAGCGGATGAAGGAGGAGCTTGCTCCTCCAGATTCAGCGGCGGACGGGTGAGTAACACGTGGGCAACCTGCCCTGTAGATTGGGATAACTCCGGGAAACCGGGGCTAATACCGAATAATCCACCAGACCACATGGTCCGGTGTTGAAAGGCGGCCTCGGCTGTCACTACAGGATGGGCCCGCGGCGCATTAGCTAGTTGGTGGGGTAACGGCCCACCAAGGCGACGATGCGTAGCCGACCTGAGAGGGTGATCGGCCACACTGGGACTGAGACACGGCCCAGACTCCTACGGGAGGCAGCAGTAGGGAATCTTCCACAATGGACGAAAGTCTGATGGAGCAACGCCGCGTGAGTGAAGAAGGTTCTCGGATCGTAAAACTCTGTTGTGAGGGAAGAACAAGTACCGGAGTAACTGCCGGTACCTTGACGGTACCTCATTAGAAAGCCACGGCTAACTACGTGCCAGCAGCCGCGGTAATACGTAGGTGGCAAGCGTTGTCCGGAATCATTGGGCGTAAAGCGCGCGCAGGCGGTCCCTTAAGTCTGATGTGAAAGCCCACGGCTCAACCGTGGAGGGTCATTGGAAACTGGGGGACTTGAGTGCAGAAGAGGAAAGCGGAATTCCAAGTGTAGCGGTGAAATGCGTAGAGATTTGGAGGAACACCAGTGGCGAAGGCGGCTTTCTGGTCTGTAACTGACGCTGAGGCGCGAAAGCGTGGGGAGCAAACAGGATTAGATACCCTGGTAGTCCACGCCGTAAACGATGAGTGCTAAGTGTTAGGGGGTTTCCGCCCCTTAGTGCTGCAGCTAACGCATTAAGCACTCCGCCTGGGGAGTACGGTCGCAAGACTGAAACTCAAAGGAATTGACGGGGGCCCGCACAAGCGGTGGAGCATGTGGTTTAATTCGAAGCAACGCGAAGAACCTTACCAGGTCTTGACATCCCGCCGACCGCCTAGGAGACTAGGCCTTCCCTTCGGGGACGGCGGTGACAGGTGGTGCATGGTTGTCGTCAGCTCGTGTCGTGAGATGTTGGGTTAAGTCCCGCAACGAGCGCAACCCTTGATCTTAGTTGCCAGCATTCAGTTGGGCACTCTAAGGTGACTGCCGGTGACAAACCGGAGGAAGGTGGGGATGACGTCAAATCATCATGCCCCTTATGACCTGGGCTACACACGTGCTACAATGGATGGTACAAAGGGCTGCGAACCCGCGAGGGGGAGCCAATCCCATAAAACCATTCTCAGTTCGGATTGTAGGCTGCAACTCGCCTACATGAAGCTGGAATCGCTAGTAATCGTGGATCAGCATGCCACGGTGAATACGTTCCCGGGCCTTGTACACACCGCCCGTCACACCACGAGAGTTTGTAACACCCGAAGTCGGTGGGGTAACCTTTATGGGGCCAGCCGCCGAAGGTGGGACAGATGATTGGGGTGAAGTCGTAACAAGGTAGCCGTATCGGAAGGTGCGGCTGGATCACCTCCTTTCTAAGGATTATTTCGGAACAGACCCTCGGGTCTTGACTTGACGTCTTGCAGTTCAGTTTTGAATGTTCAACTACAATTGCATTCTTTTGGGGCCTATAGCTCAGCTGGTTAGAGCGCACGCCTGATAAGCGTGAGGTCGATGGTTCGAGTCCATTTAGGCCCACCATTTTTTTAATTAGATACCCATTCTCGGGGCCTTAGCTCAGCTGGGAGAGCGCCTGCCTTGCACGCAGGAGGTCAGCGGTTCGATCCCGCTAGGCTCCACCAATTCTTGTTCTTTGAAAACTGGATAGAACGACATTGATTGTAACAAACACAACGTCAAGTAATTGACGTGTGACCTTAAAGTCTCTTCTTTAGTGGAGAGCACTAACTTAGGTTAAGTTAGGAAGGGCGCACGGTGGATGCCTTGGCACTAGGAGCCTATGAAGGACGGCACTAACACCGATATGCTTCGGGGAGCTGTAAGTGAGCTTTGATCCGGAGATTTCCGAATGGGGAAACCCAGCACGCGTAATGGCGTGTTACCTTCCAGTGAATACATAGCTGGTCGGAGGCAGACCCAGGGAACTGAAACATCTAAGTACCTGGAGGAAGAGAAAGAAAAATCGATTCCCTGAGTAGCGGCGAGCGAAACGGGAAGAGCCCAAACCAAGAGGCTTGCCTCTTGGGGTTGTAGGACACTCTATACGGAGTTACAAAGGCAAGGGGTAGACGAAGCGGTCTGGAAAGGCCCACGACACGAGGTAAGAGTCCTGTAGTCCAAACCCATTGCCCTCCAGAGTGGATCCTGAGTACGGCGGAACACGTGAAATTCCGTCGGAATCCGGGAGGACCATCTCCCAAGGCTAAATACTCCCTAGTGACCGATAGTGAACCAGTACCGTGAGGGAAAGGTGAAAAGCACCCCGGAAGGGGAGTGAAAGAGATCCTGAAACCGTGTGCCTACAAGTAGTTAGAGCCCGTTAATGGGTGATAGCGTGCCTTTTGTAGAATGAACCGGCGAGTTACGATTCCATGCAAGGTTAAGTCGAGGAGACGGAGCCGCAGCGAAAGCGAGTCTGAACAGGGCGAATGAGTATGGGGTCGTAGACCCGAAACCAGGTGATCTACCCATGTCCAGGATGAAGGTGAGGTAACACTCACTGGAGGTCCGAACCCACGCACGTTGAAAAGTGCGGGGATGAGGTGTGGGTAGCGGAGAAATTCCAATCGAACCTGGAGATAGCTGGTTCTCTCCGAAATAGCTTTAGGGCTAGCCTCAGATGAAGAATCTCGGAGGTAGAGCACTGTTTGGACTAGGGGCCCATCCCGGGTTACCGAATTCAGACAAACTCCGAATGCCGATGATTTGTATCTGGGAGTCAGACTGCGAGTGATAAGATCCGTAGTCAAGAGGGAAACAGCCCAGACCACCAGCTAAGGTCCCCAAGTAACCGTTAAGTGGAAAAGGATGTGGCGTTGCTTAGACAACCAGGATGTTGGCTTAGAAGCAGCCATCATTTAAAGAGTGCGTAATAGCTCACTGGTCGAGTGACGCTGCGCCGAAAATGTATCGGGGCTAAACGGTTCACCGAAGCTGTGGATGCATACCTAGGGTATGCGTGGTAGGAGAGCGTTCTAAGGGCGTCGAAGTCTGACCGGAAGGACAGGTGGAGCGCTTAGAAGTGAGAATGCCGGTATGAGTAGCGAAAGATGGGTGAGAATCCCATCCACCGTATGACCAAGGTTTCCTGAGGAAGGCTCGTCCGCTCAGGGTCAGTCGGGACCTAAGTCGAGGCCGATAGGCGTAGACGATGGACAACAGGTTGATATTCCTGTACCACCTCCCCGCCATTTGAGTGATGGGGGGACGCAGTAGGATAGGGAAGCGTGCCGTTGGATGTGCACGTTCAAGCAGTGAGGTGTGATGTGAGGCAAATCCCGCATCTATAACACCAGGCTGTGATGAGGAGGACGTAGTCCGAAGTTTCTGATTTCACGCTGCCAAGAAAAGCCTCTAGCGAGGCGGGAGGTGCCCGTACCGCAAACCGACACAGGTGGTCGAGGAGAGAATCCTAAGGTGAGCGAGTGAACTCTCGTTAAGGAACTCGGCAAAATGACCCCGTAACTTCGGGAGAAGGGGTGCTCTGACAGGGTGAAAGCCCGAGAGAGCCGCAGTGAATAGGCCCAGGCGACTGTTTAGCAAAAACACAGGTCTCTGCAAAACCGTAAGGTGACGTATAGGGGCTGACGCCTGCCCGGTGCTGGAAGGTTAAGAGGAGTGCTTAGCGCAAGCGAAGGTGCGAATTGAAGCCCCAGTAAACGGCGGCCGTAACTATAACGGTCCTAAGGTAGCGAAATTCCTTGTCGGGTAAGTTCCGACCCGCACGAAAGGCGTAACGATCTGGGCACTGTCTCAACGAGAGACTCGGTGAAATTATAGTACCTGTGAAGATGCAGGTTACCCGCGACAGGACGGAAAGACCCCGTGGAGCTTTACTGTAGCCTGATATTGAACTTTGGTGCAACTTGTACAGGATAGGTAGGAGCCTAAGAGCCCGGAGCGCCAGCTTCGGAGGAGGCGTCGGTGGGATACTACCCTGGTTGTATTGAAGTTCTAACCCATGCCCGTGACCCGGGCAGGAGACAGTGTCAGGCGGACAGTTTGACTGGGGCGGTCGCCTCCTAAAGTGTAACGGAGGCGCCCAAAGGTTCCCTCAGAATGGTTGGAAATCATTCGAAGAGTGTAAAGGCAGAAGGGAGCTTGACTGCGAGACCTACAAGTCGAGCAGGGTCGAAAGACGGGCTTAGTGATCCGGTGGTTCCGCATGGAAGGGCCATCGCTCAACGGATAAAAGCTACCCCGGGGATAACAGGCTTATCTCCCCCAAGAGTCCACATCGACGGGGAGGTTTGGCACCTCGATGTCGGCTCATCGCATCCTGGGGCTGTAGTCGGTCCCAAGGGTTGGGCTGTTCGCCCATTAAAGCGGTACGCGAGCTGGGTTCAGAACGTCGTGAGACAGTTCGGTCCCTATCCGTCGTGGGCGTAGGAAATTTGAGAGGAGCTGTCCTTAGTACGAGAGGACCGGGATGGACACACCGCTGGTGTACCAGTTGTCTTGCCAAAGGCATCGCTGGGTAGCTATGTGTGGACGGGATAAGTGCTGAAAGCATCTAAGCATGAAGCCCCCCTCAAGATGAGATTTCCCATTACGCAAGTAAGTAAGATCCCTCAAAGACGATGAGGTAGATAGGTTCGGGGTGGAAGCGTGGCGACACGTGGAGCTGACGAATACTAATCGATCGAGGACTTAACCAAACATTTAGATGTGGCGGCGACTGTCCAGAAATGCCGAGATAAGATGGCAGACACAGCGAGGTTCTACCTCGATGGGGCTGACAGCTTGTGGAGTGTATTTCTAGGAGCCAGAACTCGATTCCATATCTGAACACAATCAATTGTCATTCTATCCAGTTTTGAGCGAACAGGCTCAAGGTCTAGTGATGATGGCGAAGAGGTCACACCCGTTCCCATACCGAACACGGAAGTTAAGCTCTTCAGCGCCGATGGTAGTTGGGGGTCTCCCCCTGTGAGAGTAGGACGTCGCTGGGCAACAGAGAAGAAGGTCATCCCGTCAGGGGTGGCCTTTTTTGTGTGCAAAAAAGTAGACATAATCTTTTCCCGCGCTGTTTGTTCATCTGAATTCATCATTTTGATTTTCATGAAAAGTCTTTTTTCACTAGTGTCGCATAAATTAGTTGAGAAAATTCAGTTTTCTTTTATTCGTTGAAAAAATTAAAAACGAACAGACATACCGAAAAAGGTAGTTAACATCCATTTTTTTACTATAAACTGTGGCATTTGCAGTTAGAAGCTATTCACCCTTACGGGATTGATCCCCCTTTGATCTTTCGTAGCCAGATGTAGGCGGATTTCCAAGGTGCCGCTCGTAGCCATCGACTGATCTGTAGGTAACTCCTTGGACTGTTCGTCTCAAGCTGTGCGAGAACATGGAGGCAATAGACGATCATGGCGATATACACCTGGTTATGCACAGCCTGTTCGCTCTGTCCGTAGAACTTTTTGATGTTCAGGTGCTGTTTCATCCACTTGAAGAACAGTTCGATGGCCCACCGTGACCTATAGAGTTCCGCTAGCTCGTCTGCGTCTATATCAAAGCGATTGGTGATTAGTTCCAATGGATTCCCCTTGGAATCCAAGACTTTGATGCGTCGAAACACATTCTCTGCTCGATTTTGCGCCGTACCGATCAAGATCATCTCATCAGACAAGACCTCGGAAGCCTCTAGACACTCTAACGGTTGTATCACACGTGTGACAGCGTTCTTCCGTAGACGTGATACGAAGAAGAACCCTTCATCTGTCATGCGGTCGAACCGTTCATAGTCCAGATAACCACGATCAAAGACGTACATGCATTCTCTATCATCGACGAGGACTTCTAACTGGCCACGGTCGTGCTCCTTTGCGTTAGTGAGCACTGCCTTGTCGGGATATGAACAACCTTTTTCTAAGAATACCAGCCGCAGATGGAGCTTGACGCCTGACTTGGTCTTTCTGAACTCTGCCCATCGATGACGATTCAGATTCAGTGGCAATGTGGTCGAATCAATGATCTTTAGAGGCGTCGTCGCCTTTTGGCGAATTTCAAAATGACTCATCTTATGGATTTTCGTGACCAAGTCGAGGAAGAGTACCTGAAACACATGCGTGGGAATCTCGCTCAATCGACGTCCTAGTTGCGAGAAGCTGATCGACTCTAGAGCCGTTGCTCGTTGAAGGTCGTCTGAGAACAGCGTGTCGCTTAGAGCCCGGAGGCTCTCTGTCTCATTGAGCTGTGCGAATACAAGCAGTTTGAGAAACGATTCGAAATGTAGCTTCTTTGTATAGTGATTTAACTGATGGGCCTCGACCAGTCCTTCAATTTTTCCAGAAGAAATTGGCGAGAGCCATTGTTCAAATGATGTTTTCCGTGTAAACTTATCCATGCGATTGTCCTTTATTTTGGATTTGGATGGTTTACTACCCGAATCCATTATAGAGGATTTTTTTACGTTTAAATAAATTTACAGACAATTCCGCTTATCGGACAAGACCTACTTATTTTAATGCGACACTAGTAGTCTTTTTTCATTAAAAAGAAATGCATCCTCTACAAACTTCTACCTAACAAAAGTAGAAATTTCCCTTTTTGTTAGATAGTCTACTTATTTTCTTGATAAGATTTTCATTACTAAAACTGCTAATTTGCATGCGTTGTATAAGAATCGTTTAGAATAACAAAAGTTAAAGAACTTTATTAGTAAAAACTTGAATGTCAAAGAACTCTTTCTAGGAAGACCTTAAATGTTCCAATGCCTTTCTATGTACCAACACAAACCGGATCTTACCTATCGATGAGTTGACGGAGCGTTATCATGTAGTAAATGTGTTAGAGAATAAGGGACAGCTCGCCACTGAATACAAAAAGGTAGAGGATATCGTAGAAGTGACGAAACTTGATGAAGGAAAATACGCTGTGACGATCGAAGGTGGAGAAAGCTCGCAACGGACGTTCTTTAAGAAATCCGAGGCTGAACGTTTCATCGATAAATCAGGTATTGCACAGTCTCTCAATACAGACAAATTCTTGAGTCAGACAAAGCACAAAGATGTACCAATACTTGAACAACTCAACTCGAATCATCTGAATGCTCAACTTGCGAAGGTTATTAAAGCAACCAAACCTTCAAGCCAAATCGAAACACGGGATCACGATAGGCTGGCAACTTGTTAAGAATCCTCAGATTCAATCAAAGATGGATTTTGAGAAACATTTAGAGGGTTTAAATCCCCATCTAAGCTCGACTAAAGAGTTGAAGCATACATTTTTACAATTAAATCGAGATACTAAAGAACAAGAAAGAGAGCTTGAAAGATAGTTTTCTCCCCTCAGAAAAAAATTCTGAGGGGATTTTTTTACAGATAGCTAAATCCGCTTATTCATCTAAAAGTTTAATAAAAAGATTTTATAGTAACCAAATAACAATATATAGATTTCAAGTTATATCTAGTATTCAGTTAGAGGTTATAGTTGATTATATTCACAATTAGTTTCATTATAAAATAATAATCAATGAGTTAAATAGAATTCATAATGAGAGCGTAAAATATCTTGTGTAAATAACTATGCAAGGAATTCTTATAGTGTATGAAGTTAATATATGAGGAATTATCGATAGGGAAGTGATTTTATTGAGGTCACTTCCTTTGCTGTTCGTTTAAGTGTACTTATACGAATTGTTTACTTTCAAATTAACTTACTAGATTTCAACAATAAACCGGTTCGTTCAAATTTAATCAAGTGAACAGCAATGAAGAGACAACACTATCAACTGTCTATCTTAATAAACGCTAAGTATGTGATGGTAAGCATTAAATGACGTTGCTGCGCTTACAACAGTAATCTGTGTAGTTTGTTCAATGTACATAGGAGCCCTTTTAACATTTTCATCATCTAAACAATATACATAAGATTTCCTCACAAAGTTAAACTATAGATGTTCTGTGAATTATTCAAAGCTGTATCCGCAAAATTAAAATTTTCACATTTTTTTATACATAACTTAAAGTAAAAGCAAGCTCAAGAATAGCAAGACGACTCATCTAAAACTGAAAACCAATGAGTTCATCCCTTCTATTCCAGAACTTGCTGTTAACTAAAACCAGTATTTTGTTTCATTTCTCTGGAGTGTATCAAGTCCTTCTTTTCATAATTAATCGAGTAATCGCTTTCTCTAACTCGATGATACTGAAAATCACAACTCCGAGTGCTGCTGGAATTATCCAGTACTCAATTCCAAGCGGTACGGTTCCAAATGCAGTGTTCATAAAAGGCACGTAAAGGATGAGCACCTGCAGGAGAATAAGCACTCCAGACACGAGAAATGCAACTTTGTTTTTGAAAAAGTTCTTGTTAAACGCGAAACCTGTTTCATTTCGTACATTATACAGATGGAACAACTGCAGAATGACAATCGTATGCAGCACGACGGAATTGAGCAGTGCCTGATCATTCGTTTCATTTAGCAGCAATCTATAAAACCCAAAGGCAGTACCACCGATTAAAAGAGAGACGAAGATGATGCGGAAAATATAATAAGGTGTAAGGAGCGGTGTTTTTATTGGGCGTGGCGGCTTGTCCATCGCTCCTTTTTCCAGGGGCTCAAATGCTAAAGCAAAAGAAACGGTAATTGCAATCACCATGTTAATCCAAAGAATCTGCACCGGTGTAACCGGCATAACAGTGGCTCCGATTAAAATCGCGATGATAATTAAGAGCGCCTGCGCACCGTTAGTTGGCAGTAAAAACAGAATCGTTTTCTTCAAATTTGCATAGACTCTGCGTCCTTCCTCGACTGCTCCAACTATCGTTTCAAAGTTGTCGTCTACAAGGACCATTTGTGCCGATTCCTTTGCAACTTCTGTTCCTTTTATACCCATCGCAACTCCGATGTCCGCACGCTTCAGCGCAGGGGCATCGTTTACTCCATCGCCTGTCATTGCAGTAACATTGCCTTTTTTCTGTAATGCTTTAACGAGGCGAAGTTTATTATTGGGACTTGTTCTCGCAAACACATCGTTAGATAGAACAGACTCTTCCAGTTCTTCGTCCGACATTTTATCAATTTCTCTTCCTTCAATTCCATTTTTTCCATCACCAATACCTAACTGGCTGCTGATTGCAAGTGCTGTATCAAGATGGTCCCCTGTGATCATCTTGACGCCGATACCTGCTCGGTGGCAGTCTGCAACAGCGGAAATTGCTTCCTCACGTGGCGGATCGATGATGCCTGTCAATCCAAGCAAACGAATGCCGCTGGTGAGGTCCGCGTGCTCAATCTCCTCTTTCATCTTGTCCACTTCAATGACCCCAGCTGCAAGTACACGCTCTCCTTTGGATGTTCTGCTGTACATTGCTTTTTCCCAGGGCTCACGTGTGAAGTCCCCAGCTGCTTCTGCCATATCAAACAGACGATCTGGTGCACCTTTTACAAAAATCCGCTTTGTATCCGCCACTTCAATTAACACAGCCATGTACTTATAGTCAGAATCAAAGGGAATTTTAGAAATGATGGAATGTCTCGGAATTGGAGCAGAAGCTTTTTCAGCAACAGTTAATAGGCAACCCTCTGTCGGCTCTCCGCTCATTGTCCACGTTCCGTCCTCTTCTTGCTGCAGAGAAGCATCGTTACATGTTTTCATTGCAGTCAGTAGCTCATATATCTGCGCGTGTTCCTTTACTTGCAATACAGACCCATCCTCGAGTATTTCTCCATTCGGATCGTAGCCAGTGCCAGTCACTTCGTACATTTTTTCATTTGTAAGCAGGGTGGTGACAGTCATTTCGTTTTTTGTCAGTGTCCCGGTTTTATCTGAGCAGATGACAGAAACAGCGCCAAGCGTTTCCACAGAAGGAAGATTCCGCACAATGGCGTTGCGCTTCACCATATTCTGAACTCCGAGAGCCAAAATAATCGAGATGATTGCCGGGAGCCCTTCCGGAATCGCTGCTATAGCGAGACCGATAGTGTAGAGCAGCAAGTCCGTTGGAGCATAGTCGCGGAAAAAGAATCCGAATGCGTAGATGAATAGTGAAGCACCGACGATAAACAAAGCAATTGTTTTACCGAAGCGGTCCGTCTGATTCATAAGCGGCGTTTTCAACTCATCTACTTCACTGACTGACTCATTAATTTTTCCTATTTCCGTATCTTTACCGGTAGCTATGACGACACCGGTTCCGCTTCCTGACGTGATCGATGTGCTCGAGAAAAGCATGTTTGTTTGGTCACCTAATACAGTATCTTCACTCAAAGGACCGGTCTGCTTTCTTGCAGAAACAGATTCACCGGTAAGTGCGGCTTCTTCTGCCCCTAAATTCGCAGCAGTTAGAATTCGAATATCTGCCGGTACTTTATCTCCTGCATTCAGTATCACTATATCCCCTGGAACCAGATCTGCAGCTTCAATTTCCTGGCGTTTTCCTTCTCTGATAACTACTGCATCAAGAGACAGCATGTTTTTTATTCCTTCAAGCGCTTTCTCTGCCTTGCTTTCCTGCAAAAACCCAATGGTGGCATTAATTACGGCTACTAATACAATAATCCCCGTGTCAATGTAGGACCCGAGCAGAAATTTAATAACTCCTGCTACAAGCAGAATATAGATCAGAATATCATTAAAGTGTTTGAAAAATTTAACGAAACTATTCTCCGCTTTTTTTTCAGGCAGTTCATTTTTTCCATACGCTTCTAATCGCTCTTCAGCATTTGAAGCGGTGATCCCCCGATCAAAATCCGTCTTTAACTCTTCTACAACGTCTTCTACTGATAGAGAAAACCACTTTTTGTTCATAACTCCTCCTTATAGTGAATTTGACTTTTGATATAATTAACCGAGTATATACAATATGCCCGTATATTTGTAAATTGTCAACTCAAGTCGAACGAGGCAAGAAACTCATGAATACCTCAAATGGCGTATTGTAATTCAGTACTTTCCGGGGGACCTGATTGAATACTAGGAGAAAGTCCATAATCTCCTTCTGGGTCATTCGGCTGAAGTCGGTTCCTTTTGGATAGGTGCGGCGAACACGGCCATTGCTGTTTTCGTTGGTGCCGCGTTGGCCCGGCACGCCAGGATCGGAAAAGTAAACGGGAAGTTCCAGGGCCTTCTCCACCTCGACCCATCCGTGGAATTCCTTGCCCCGGTCGGCGGTGATGGATTTCACCATTTTCTTTGGCAGGTTTTTCAACACATGGATGATTGCCTGCGTTGTTTCACTTGCCGTCTTCGCAGCCAGCTTGTAGATAATCTCAAACCGGGTGGTGCGTTCAGTCAATGTGAGGATCTGGCTCTTGTGCGACTTGCCGATGACGGTATCGACTTCCCAATGTCCCACCTGGCTTCGTGGCGCCAGACGTGCATGAATCTTTTTCAGACGGGGCATCTTGCCTCGCGTCTCCACTTCATTGTTCTTTAACTTTCTCCCTTTGCGGATCAGAAGCTTTTGGGACAGCTTGAACAGGCCGAGTGCAGCGTACCGGTAGATGCTCGAGACACTGATAGGAAAGGGTTTCTTATGCGTTTTCCAGTACCGTCCAACGATGCTTTCGGGCGACCAGCCCAACTTCAGTTTGGACAGGATATAATCGACGTCTTCTTGATTAACCGATCGTCTGGAGCCGCAGTTTTCACGTTTGGCATCGTAGTCAGCCTGCGCCAAAAGGGCGTTATACGGCTTACAGTGTTTCAACTCATAGTTGATGGTGCTTTTACTTCGTTTCAACTGTTTCGCCATGTAGGACAGCGATTTTTCTTCTAGGCAATAACTCTCGATTAGCACACGTTCCCGTGATATAATGTGGGCATAGCTCATTTGGGGACACTCCTTTAGTTGATTCGCGTTAACTATTGTGTACCCATTTGAGCTATTTTTAATTTCTAACCGTTCGACTTAATATGATAATCTACAATTAATTAAATAATATTCATGTTTTTTGAAATGTGTGAATTTTTTATGACGTTAGAGTGCTCTTATAACAGGATTTCCAATTTAGAGTGACGCTTTTATTCGAAATAAACGAACTGCAAATGTATAATATATGTATACATATTCCTTGAAGAAAAAAGGGATACCATTCTGACTGGAGGTATAATAATGTCATTTATTCCGTTTGTCGTCGGGATCGTTTATATCATCATTCATTTTTTTGCTAATGTACTCCTCCCGTCAGAAAGATTAAAGCGGATCAGATGGTTTTCTTTTTCCGGGGGACTTGCTGTTTCTTACATTTTCGTATACCTACTCCCAACGCTACATAAAGAGCAGGCTAATATTGAAGAGCCTTACCGTCATTTGACCATGGAATCGGAGATTTATTTTGTTGGACTTATCGGCGTCGTTGTTTTCCACGGACTTCAGATTGTTATCACACAGAATTATGTATCCCATACCTCCTCGTTTTGGTCCGCGATTTCTTTTTACGCATTATATAATGCCCTCGTTTCCTTTACAGTTCTTTCTTTTGAAGTTTCTGTTATTCAGGCAATCTTTTACTGTATAGCGATCGGCCTGCATTTCATTGCAGTAGCGCATGATATGTGGAGAGAATTCCCTGTAGAATATAATAAATACGGAAAATACGTACTTGCATTGGGAATCGTCGCCGGCTGGATTTTTGCCCTTACTGTAAACCTAAGCCCTATCCTAAATTCAATTGTTTTCGCTTTTATCGCTGGAGCAATGATGTTTCACGTATTTACACATGAGTTGCCAAGCGAAAAAGAAACTCACTTTCCTACTTTCGCAGTTGCTGTCGTCATGTACTCTGCCCTTACGATGTCTTTGAAATTTTTCTTCGAGTGGTAGAAAAAGTGCGATCGGTTTTCGTGTTGTTTTATGTACCTAAGAAAAAGGCTGTTCACATCCCGCAAAAAGCCCTACTATAATTAAGCAGACATCCTTAGAGAATGATAATCATTAAGGCAACCTGCTTATTTATATAATGCTTGTAAGAAATTATCTTAATATCACTCAGAATTTTTAAATATTAGGTTTACATATGATAATTTATCGGTAGTAGCGTTAAATGGAATAATAGAACAAAAGAGGAAGACGGATGCTGATTAGCGCCCGCCTTCCTCTTTTGTCTGTAAAAGTATACTTTTGCGAACACTTTCATAAGGAAAAACTCTATTGTTATCTTTTGTTGCTGCCATAAAATCAGATAAGAATATTCGTTGAGAGCTTTCTTTTGGTTTTTATTAATAATCCTTAAATAGTTTTATATTTAAGGATTATCACTAGTGTCGCATTAAAATGAGTAGGTCTTGTCCGATAAGCGGAATTGTCTGTAAATTTATTTAAACGTAAAAAAATCCTCTATAATGGATTCGGGTAGTAAACCATCCAAATCCAAAATAAAGGACAATCGCATGGATAAGTTTACACGGAAAACATCATTTGAACAATGGCTCTCGCCAATTTCTTCTGGAAAAATTGAAGGACTGGTCGAGGCCCATCAGTTAAATCACTATACAAAGAAGCTACATTTCGAATCGTTTCTCAAACTGCTTGTATTCGCACAGCTCAATGAGACAGAGAGCCTCCGGGCTCTAAGCGACACGCTGTTCTCAGACGACCTTCAACGAGCAACGGCTCTAGAGTCGATCAGCTTCTCGCAACTAGGACGTCGATTGAGCGAGATTCCCACGCATGTGTTTCAGGTACTCTTCCTCGACTTGGTCACGAAAATCCATAAGATGAGTCATTTTGAAATTCGCCAAAAGGCGACGACGCCTCTAAAGATCATTGATTCGACCACATTGCCACTGAATCTGAATCGTCATCGATGGGCAGAGTTCAGAAAGACCAAGTCAGGCGTCAAGCTCCATCTGCGGCTGGTATTCTTAGAAAAAGGTTGTTCATATCCCGACAAGGCAGTGCTCACTAACGCAAAGGAGCACGACCGTGGCCAGTTAGAAGTCCTCGTCGATGATAGAGAATGCATGTACGTCTTTGATCGTGGTTATCTGGACTATGAACGGTTCGACCGCATGACAGATGAAGGGTTCTTCTTCGTATCACGTCTACGGAAGAACGCTGTCACACGTGTGATACAACCGTTAGAGTGTCTAGAGGCTTCCGAGGTCTTGTCTGATGAGATGATCTTGATCGGTACGGCGCAAAATCGAGCAGAGAATGTGTTTCGACGCATCAAAGTCTTGGATTCCAAGGGGAATCCATTGGAACTAATCACCAATCGCTTTGATATAGACGCAGACGAGCTAGCGGAACTCTATAGGTCACGGTGGGCCATCGAACTGTTCTTCAAGTGGATGAAACAGCACCTGAACATCAAAAAGTTCTACGGACAGAGCGAACAGGCTGTGCATAACCAGGTGTATATCGCCATGATCGTCTATTGCCTCCATGTTCTCGCACAGCTTGAGACGAACAGTCCAAGGAGTTACCTACAGATCAGTCGATGGCTACGAGCGGCACCTTGGAAATCCGCCTACATCTGGCTACGAAAGATCAAAGGGGGATCAATCCCGTAAGGGTGAATAGCTTCTAACTGCAAATGCCACAGTTTATAGTAAAAAAATGGATGTTAACTACCTTTTTCGGTATGTCTGTTCGTTTTTAATTTTTTCAACGAATAAAAGAAAACTGAATTTTCCCAACTAATTTATGCGACACTAGTGGATTATTAATAAATAAAAAAACAAGCAAGCAAGGAATTCTTTACAGCCGAGAAAAGAGATAAAACAATTACTAGAAATAAGGCTTAATAAGCTCGAGGGAATTGTATTTTTCTTATAAAACACGAAAAGGCAACCTCCAAAGAGATTGCCTTTTCTCACACAATATCAATAAGCAAAAGGTTTGCCTATTTCTAATATCAATAATATATCAAAGTGAAAAAATAGTAAAGAAAAAGACTTCCGGCATTATAGTCGCCGGAAGCCGTTTCTATAAGGGTTTGATTTCTCTATATAACTTAGAGCTTCCAGATAAACCTTCCGTAATTTCTTCTTCCATTTGATGTAGATATTCATTTCTCATTTCTATAATTTCGTCATAGTTGTAATTATCTCGAAAATCCTCTAGGTAGTTCCTTCTTTTTGAAAGAAACTATCAAGCCATTTAACCGAAAATGGAATGGATCTAACTTCATTTCCTTCTATTCATAATATCACTACCACATTTAATAGTATATTCTTCTCACTAAAATAAGACAAAGTTCTACAATTTTAGGCATATAAGGTTTTTTTCATACATTAACTTTACTGATTGGGATGAAGTAGAACTATATTTGCTACAATTCGACTATCTTGGATAATCAGTGGATGGAATAAAGCAAGTGAAGGGAGTTTCTCGTTATCAGAAGCTTACTTCGTTTGTTTTATTCCAAATCTTCTTTTACTATGAATCAATCTTCTTAGAGTCTTTAGAAAGATGTTTTTCAATTAGTTCAGCTAATTCACTGACTTTCTCGGCAAGAACTTCTAGCTCATCCTCTGTAAGTTCTTAGTTTAATTGAGTAACCAGTTCTTTGAACTCCGATATGCTGTCGTTCAGACTTTTACTCATTAGAATTTACTCCAATCATCAGACTGTGTCCTTCTAAATAAGATCATGTAAAAAGATATGAGTATACAAGTGATCCTAAAAACAACGTCTCACCTCTTTCTTCTCAAGTCACAACAAAATCCAGCATCTTCACCCTATTTTTCTTGTGTGTTCGGCCAATTCAAAAGTTTCCTTTTCGGAGGTAGTAGTTATCAGGACCCCAAATTCTTCCCCACCTAAGCGGATTGCCGTTGCATGAGGCGGAAGATTGTACTTCAACAAATCCGCCAAGCGTATCAGGACCTCATCTCCACTTGCGTGACCATATGTATCATTGACCCTTTTAAAGTTATCAATGTCTAACGTAAAATAACCGAACAGTTCTTTATGTGATTCTATATTTCTAGTAAGTACTGATCTGTCAGTGGTCGAACGCCAGTCTACAAAGTTTAAATAAGAAATTAAGAGGGATAACTTCTCAGTGGCAATCAATCATGGAGTCCAGGTCGTCATTTCCCGGGCCATCTGAGTTTTCCCGAGACCCGGCAACGAAGATGAAAGTGCTCTTCTTTCAGCTTACATGGGGAGGCACGTGGAAACTCACCCAGGAAATGGCGGCCTGGATGGAGGGATTGACAGCTAAGAAACACCTCCACCTGTCCTCTTCGTTTTTACTTTAATCTTTAGAACAAGCACCGTAAGATGGATCTGGCTTTTTGAAATACATTTCGCTATACCAAACGTCTTAAGATGAATCTAGCAGTTGTTTTTATTCAAAAATAAAAAGCACAAGACACGCTACTCAACGTGTCTTGTACTGAAAACATATAGTGAGAGAAACATATCCGTCAATTAACGACGATCTTTTGTAACATCTTCGAAATCTTGTTGTACTTTTCCTGCCTTTTCTTGAACATTCCCTTTAAGCTGCTCTTTCTTCCCTTCACGCTCCAGTGAACGGTTATCTGTAGCATCTCCTACCGCTTCTTTAATTTTACCCGAAACTTTTTCAAGTTTACCTTCAACTTTATTTGTGAATCCGTCTTTAGCCATTGTAAAATCCTCCTTAGAAGTTCATTCTAGTTTTATTAATACCCTTCTTACATGAAATCAAACGAAACGAACTGACATCTAAAACGTATACTTAAATAAGTACTAGACTTAGGGGGGAAGAAAAATGCAAATGACACTTAGTGAAATACCGTGGGGATTGGTAGCACCTATTCTAATTTTGCAATTTATTCTTATAGTAGTTGCGCTTATAGACTTAGTTCGAATTGAAGCAACAAATGGCCCGAAGTGGGTGTGGGCGATTGTGATTGTTTTAGGTAACTTGATTGGTCCCATCATCTATTTTGCTGTAGGGAGGAATGCGCAATGACAGGAACGATTCATGTAGAGAATTTAACAAAAAAGTTTGGCCAAGAGACGGCTGTAGAAGATGTTAGTTTTACATTGACACCTCATACAGCAACGGCATTGATTGGTCCGAACGGCGCTGGGAAGACGACGACATTATCAATGCTGACGAAACTATTGGATCCGACATCGGGAACAATAGTTGTAGAGGGACGATCAGATTATGATTACCGGGATAAGATTGGTTTTCTATCACAATATCCAAAGTTCTATGGGTGGATGAATACTTTAGAATATTTGGAAATGGCCGCTCGTTTAAGCGGTGTCGATGCAAAATCGGCGCGAGTAGAATCTGAAAAAGCATTGCAATTTGTTGGCCTTGGCGATGTCATGAAGAAGAAAATTGCTGGGTTTTCTGGTGGGATGCGGCAACGACTAGGTCTAGCACAAGCTATTGTACATAAGCCACACTTTTTATTTTTAGATGAGCCTGTATCTGCGCTTGATCCGATTGGTCGAAGAGAAATGCTGAACTTAATCAAAGAATTGCAGCAATCGACCACCATTTTATACTCCACACATATTTTAAATGATGCGCAGGAGATGACGGATCAATTGCTGTTCATGCGCAAAGGGCAACTAATTGAGCAAGGGTCTTTGCGTGATATTCAGAAAAAATACGAAGATGCACATTATGAAGTGCATTTCACAACGGCGGAAGATGCGGCGAGCTTTGTAGACGCCTCGCTCCTTCCCGCACGTCAAGAAGACCATATTGTGTATATCGCAATCGAGCAGGAACAACCTACGATGCAGGAAGTTCTTCATCAACTCGTTACACAACAACATGCGATTACAAAAGTAGAACGCGCACGTGTTAGTTTAGAAGACATTTTCTTAAAGGTGGTGAACGGACGATGAACCAGTTCTCAGTGTTGGCTTTAAAAGAATGGCGCGAAGTCGTCCGCAGTTTCAAATGGCTATGGATTCCAATTGTTTTTATTTTGTTAGGGATCATGGAACCTGTGATTACATATTTTCTTCCGCAGATTTTAGAATCTGCCGGAAACATGCCGGAAGATGCGGTTTTTCAGCTTCCTGATATGACACCTGAACAGATTTTCTTGTCGACATTAGGACAGTACCAATTTATCGGGATGCTTGTAGTTGCTTTTGCTTTCTCAGGATTGATTGCGCGAGAACGAAAGAATGGCACGGCTGCATTTTTATATGTACGGCCTTTGTCGTATCCATCTTATGTTTTAAGCAAATGGGCAGTTAGTAGTGTCGTCCTTATCGGCAGTTTCATTCTCGGTATCAGTGCGAGTGCCTACTACATCATGCTGTTGTTTGGCGAGTTTTCGTTCACGAACTTTTTGGGGCTAGTAGGCGTCTACTCATTATGGATTGTGTTAGCGATTAGCCTAACCCTTCTCATGAGTGCTCTATTTACTCCTGGAATCGCGACAGCCTTGTCCCTGTTTCTTATTGTATTCTTTCCAATGATCGACGGTTTAATTTTCCGGTATTGGCCGTATACGCCTTGGAAACTTGCCAACTATGCCGGAATGATCATGGTCGGTGAAGCGTCAACCTCGGATGTTGTCTGGACGATTGCTATTGCTGTACTTCTAATTGCTGTTTGCGTTACGCTATCCATACTTATTTCAAAACGACGAGCTGCAAGCGTCACTATCTAGGGTGGGATGAAATTGGCACAGAAGAGTCCGGAACGTAATTCAGACCGATTTATTTCGGCATACAATCGAATCGATCAAGAGATGAAAGAGATAGCAGGGGCAAAAGAACACCATTCTTTTTTCCGTTTAATCGATATGGCCAAAAAGAAAAGCGCTGTTATTCGTCGGTACGAGGCAGATTTGCGCGAATATGGGGACTTGCGAAATGCGATTGTCCACCACCGTACATCGGTAGAATATGTGATTGCGGAGCCACATGATGATGTTGTAGAGAAAATGGAAGAAATCGAGCAAGCTCTTCTTCATCCAAACTCAGTAGGTGAAATTTTTCAGCGAAACGTTCTTACATTTCAATTGGGAGATTCGTTAAGCTACGCTCTTAAAATCATTCGTGAGAAAAAATTCAATCAATTTCCGGTCTATTTAGGCTCAGAATTTAAAGGCTTGATTACGCCTGTCGGAATCACGGCATTTTTGGCCAGCAATATTAAGGAAGACACCATTTCTCTGCGAAAGACAACACTTGCAGATATTCTGGTACATGAGAACAAACGAGATAATCACCGTTTTGTCCGATCGAATACTTCAGCTTATGTGGCGGAGGAAATTTTTAAATCGGAACTTTCTAGAGGCCATCGTTTAGAAGCTTTGTTAATCACTGAAGACGGTGCGTCAGCAAGTGAACTGATTGGTATCGTCACCCCGTTCGACATATTAAAACTAAATTAGCTATTTCCCGGGAAATAATTCAACAAGGAATGACATATGAAAAAATTAGCAGTGTTCATAGCAGTACTAGCAGTTTTAGTTGGTAGTTTTTATTACAGCAATACAGGTCTTTCGGTAACAGAGATGACATTACAGGTTGGGGAAGAAGGTGCTTCCTTAGAAGGTCTTCAGATTGCGCATGTTTCGGACTTACATGACGCCACATTTGGTGAAGAGCAAGTAGATCTGATTGATGCAGTAAAACAGAAACAACCAGACCTCATTTTTATAACAGGCGATTTAATTGATAGTAATCGGTATGATTTGGAGCAAAGTCTAGCGGCAGTTCGGGGATTTGTTGATATTGCGCCTATCTATTATGTCACGGGGAATCATGAGATTGCTACAGATGAAGAAAACGCCATCAAATCAAAATTGTCGCAACTTGGCGTAACAGTGCTATCAAATGAACTCACGACAATCTCTTATCAAGGACAGTCAATTGAGATTTTAGGAATTGAAGATCCGCTGAGTGGCACCTCTGTTTCAGATGTATTATCTCTTCATCCACGGAGTGAGCTTCCAAGACTTACATTGTCGCACCGTCCTGAAGTGTTTGAGGACTATGTCGCAGCTAGAGAGCAGCTCGTGTTTTCAGGTCACGCACACGGGGGACAATTGCGCATCCCTGGAGTTGGTGGATTGATTGCACCTGGACAAGGGTTCTTTCCGTCCTATACAGCAGGTGTTTATGAAGAACAAGGGACACAAATGATTGTCAGTCGCGGGCTAGGAAACAGTCTTTTTCCATACCGTATTTTCAATCGACCAGAAGTCATTTTCATTACACTAGAACGTTAAAAGGCTAGTTCTCATAATTCCAGTTCTACTATTTACGATTTACCTCACAAAAAAGGCAAAGAACTTTGTAAAGAGTTCTTTGCCTTTGAATTTACCTATTGAAATACTACTAGCTGCCTTCTTCAGAATCAGTTTGAGTGAAGGAGTTTTTCTAAATGTTTTACCGTAGGAGTCAGGTTTAACAAGAAATAGGACTCACGCAATCTCCGTGACGGACCACTAGACATTAAATAACCTGCCCCTCCTTGATGCAACATCGTACCGTGAGTAGCTTTGGCTGCCAAATAAGCGACATCAAGCCTTAGCTTGAGTAACTCTTTCCAATCCTCAACACTAGGACCGGCTTTTGCTATAGCGTAGACGCTGTTTTTTAGCGTAACCAATTGTTCCTCAAGTTCTTCAGACTGGATCGGCAAGTAACTATTACACCCCATCTGTTTATTGCAGACTTGGAGAATCGAGTCAATGGATCCTCTCGTGACCCCAAACCCTAAGGGAGTTTGATAAAGAACAAATGCAGGTCGGATTATAGGGATGAATACGTCAGCATCTTCTGCCACAATCCAATTGTCCGGAATCCAAACCTCTTCAAACGAACATGCAAAAGTAGCACTACCGTTGACTCCCAAATACTCCGCTTTTGCCTTTAGAGACAAGCCCTCTGTTCGACAGGGAACAATAGCCATTATGCGTCTCGTGTCATCCACTTCGGCCACTATTCCAAACCAGTGGTCGTCACCTAAGTTCGAGACTGAAGGTAACTTCCCTGAAATGATATAACCGCCGTCCACCTTCTTCGCCCGCAAATGTAGCTTTTCAAGTCCTGCATAATATTTCATCGGGTTTGAGAGCCCTGTGGCACCTAAAATTGAGCCGTTTTCAAATTGTGGCAGTAGATGTTCCTTCAGATGAAGGTTTGTACTTTGACGGATGTAGGTCATCGCAGCCAAATGGCACCAAAAATTAAATGCCGTGGTCATACATACCTTCGCAATCTCCTCTACCATCATCACCTCACGTGAATAGGGAATACCTTCAGAAGAATCGAGGAACCCATTTTGCCCTAAACTTTTTAAAAAGTCAGATGCATAATACGCCTCTGTATCGATTCTCTTCACATACGGCTTTAATTTTTCAGCAATCAGCTCTTGCAAACGGTCTGTGTGTGCCACAGGAACTCCCCCATTTCCATACTTACGATAGTTCAGTCAATGTATCAATCGGTGCCATTACAGCCTCACGCGCCTTCTTAACGGTTGATTCATCAGGAGAATCATAGAAGCATAGACATTTCGTCATATCTTCACACACATAAGTGCGGGAGAACTTCACTTCAGGGACCTCATCATAGTGAACCGAGTTCTTCGATTTTCTTTCTAAGTAAGCATCCATTGTAAGGTTCTCTGGAAGGTTCCACTCTACCAAATAATTTACCGTTTCCGCCTGTTTTTTCACTTCTTCTAGTTCCGTACCGACCAGTCGAACCGGTTTGATCAGAGTGACCGGAACTTCTAGTTTGCGTAATGATTCATTCACTAAAGTTCGCTCTTCAGCTTCGATAATGAAAAAAGCACGTGATAAGTCTTTTGCTACCTGGACTTCGATCAAACCAGCACCTTGAGTGCCAATTTCGTCACGAACAGCTTCTACTTTTTGCTCGAAGGATGCCTTGTCCGTGATAGTGCCATTAAAAACAGATTCGACTAGATATAAAGTGGTCATTGAAATTCCTCCTTTGGATTCAAAATCCAACCATTGAAGTGGGATTTAGATTAAAGATTATTTTAAATGACTTAGTAATAAAAAACAACTCAGTTGTATCAAAATTTTCTATATGATTAAATTAGTAATAATGGAGGGAGCACAACATGCGCGAAACACGATACAATTTGCCTTGCAATATAGCACAGACTTTAAACTTGATTGGGGACCGCTGGACGTTACTCGTCCTCCATGAGATTTTGGTGGGCACAAAGACTTTCAATGATTTAAAAAAACAACTGCTAGGAATCTCATCGAATATACTTTCTGACCGATTGAAGCACTTAGAAAAATCGGGACTCGTCCGTTCATCTCTTTATTCGGAGCATCCACCTCGATACGAATACGCTCTCACAGAAAGCGGGAAGGCACTAGAACCCGTATTTAATGCCATGGTTCTATGGGGGAGCGAGCACCTGGACCCTTGCTATAAAAAGCTAGTCCATACTACTTGTCAACATGAAGTGGAGATTGCCTATTATTGCCCCCATTGCGAAGAAAATGTAACACAGCTCGAAACGACTGTTTTGAGAGATGAAGTAACAGAGTAGAGCAGAGATGCTCTACTTTTTCATGTGGCCCGAATACCCCATTGTCTATTGATCCATCTTTCGAATACCCCTACTACCTTATCTAAAAGCAAACCTAAGACCCCTATAAATACAATTCCCGCCATCACAAAGTCTAGCCGCATGGAATTTCGTGCATCCACAATGAGATAGCCAAGTCCAGATTGTGCCCCGACCATTTCACCAGCTACTAAGAATATCCACGCTGTTCCCACTGCTATATGAAGTCCATTCGCAATGAATGGAAAGGCTGCAGGGAAGATCACCTTAAAAAGGAGCGGAAACCCTTTCACCTCAAAATTCTCAGCCACCTTTAGATAACTGGCATCTACTTTACGGACTGCCCCAACTGTTGATAACAGAACAGGGAAGAAGGCAGCAATAAAGATGATGACGATGGCTGGAATATCCCCGATTCCAAACCATAGGACAATAAATGGGGACCAGGCGATGGGAGATACAGGTCGAATCACTTGGGCAATCGGGTCGAGTATGCTCCAAAGCAGTGGTAGTCTTCCCAATAGGAGTCCTAGACCGACAGCAATAACAACAGCAGATAAATATCCTAGCAGGAAACGATAGAGGCTAACTTGAATGTGTGTTATCAGTGTCCCATCTTGTATGAGACTCAAAATGGCTGCACCCACTGCTAGTGGCGGTGGGAACAATACAGCATCGTAATTGCCAAAGGTATAGACCATTTGCCACACAGCGATGAGGAGTATAAAGCCAATCCCTGCCGGCGCTAAAAATTTTAGTTTCATTTGTCGTCACATCGCTTCATCTAGTAATGAGTGGTCTACAAAATCAGTGTAACTTGGTGGATTGTCCATAAGCCCCATTTCTATGAGACTTGCACGTAATGCTTCATACTCATCTTCTCGAATCACCAGATCATCATACGCGATCCACTCAAATGATAAATCCAATACCTCTTCTTCGACGTTCATATATTTTGATGACATTTCATGTGTATGTTCATCTTTTGCTTCTGCCACTTCGCCGGCAGCCACATAGTAATTGACGAACTCCTGAGCGACCTCTTTCTCGTTTTGAATGAAATCATTACGCAGCACAAGAGTACAATCGATGGAGTTTTCCCAGACATCTTGATCCTGATACAGGACTTTGCCCTTTTCAAGCGAGACGGAAATAGCACCAAATGGCTCAGCCACCACGTAGCCGGCAATACGACCCTCAGCAAGAGCTGCTGGCATCTCTGCAGGTGGTAGTTCGATGACATTCACATCTTCATACGCCATCTGGTTTTGCTGTAGCATTTGGTACAGCAACACATTATGCGTAGAAAATTTATGAGGTATGGCAAAGTTTTTTCCTTTCAAGTCCTGAGCTGTATCGATTGAAGGGTCTGTAACAAATACATTGCCGTCACGATGTCCCAGTGCTACTGCTTTAAGGTCGATTCCCTGCTCTTTTGCTCTCATCGCTAGTGTGACGAGGACAGAAGCCCCATCAATACGGCCTGTATTCAAGGCATCCATCAACTCAGGCCATGAACCAAACTTCACTAATTCCAATTCGAAATTTTTATAGTCTTCTAGCTCTTTTTCGATGTACAACGGTACAGCATGAGTTATGGGTAAATACCCTATTTTGACCACGCGTTTTTCATCGTCTGAACCAGAGGATGAGCTATTCTCCGTACCGCAAGCCGTGAGGACCAGGGCAGATACCAAAAGTAGTGTGAGTAGCAATGTGAATGATTTTTTCATCGGATTCTCCTTATTGAGTTTAGTCATTGGTCAAATATGAAATTCTATGGCCGATTCCTGTCGGCTGAAATGGAATTCATCCAAAATTTGTTTGCGGTATGCATAAAAATCCGGATGACTTCGATCGCGAGGTTTCGACAGTTCAACATGGATCTCATGGTGAATACGACCTGGATTCGAATGCATAATAAAGATGCGATCAGCTAGATAGATAGCTTCATCAATGTCGTGAGTCACCAACACGATAGTAGTTTGTTCCTTGGCTTGTATGTTGAGTAGTTGATCTTGCAGATGGTATCGATTAAATGTATCCAACGCAGCAAATGGTTCGTCCATCAAGATCAGTTCGGGCTGTGGTGCGAGTGCTCTCGCTATCGCGATACGTTGTTTCATACCGCCTGACACTTCATGGGGAAACATTTGGCTCTTGCCTGAAAGACCTACCAGGTCGAGATAATGGCGTGCTCTTTCTGCGCGTTCTTTGGCTGATAGAGAAGAACTTTCGAGACCGAATTCCACATTTTTTAATGCGGATTTCCACGGAAGCAATCCGTAGTGCTGAAAAAGCATGATTGCTTTTCGGCTAGGTTTTGTAATGGGCTCATTCTGCAGCTTCACAAAGCCGTGATCTGGTTTTTCAAATCCTCCAATAATATTTAGAAGGGTACTTTTCCCACATCCACTCTCTCCCAACAGAGCAATAGTCTCTCCCCGTTGGATAGTGAATGAAATGGAGTCAAGAACCTGGTTCACTACTTGGTCAGAGTGAAAAGTCTTTGAAATTTCTTCTACCGATAAAAACGGTGCATCTCCCATACCTATGATCCCAACCTCCCGTTAATTTATTATTCCTATTGATATACTATGATTTAACTTTAGGTTATTTTATTATACTCTGTTGTTTTTTACAACTCATTATTCAGAATATATTAATTAATGTATTAAAATAACCCTAGGGTCTAACGAGGTCTAGGTGTAATCAAGACTTCGGTAGACTCTAGGGTCTTACTGTAGTTATGGGTATATTTGTATCTTCTATAATTCTTTGTTTTTCATCGCCCACCTCATTTGAACCAGCCTTTTTCTTTTGCGCGGGACAGGGCTTCGATTCGGTTGCTGACTTGCAATTTATCGAGGATGACAGATATATAGTTGCGTACAGTTCCGGAAGATAAGAAAAGTACTGAGGAGATTTCTTTTGAACTTTTTCCTTCTGCCATCAGTTCCATAATTTGAAGCTCGCGTTCGGTCAAAGGGTTTGGCGCATCGAAAGCAAGCTCCATCAGTTCTGGAGAATACATCTTGCGGCCGTTTAGGATAGAACGGATTGCGTAGGCGAGCTCTTCACTCGGGCTATCTTTGATCAAATACCCGTCGACATCCGCTTGTCGGGCTTTTTCAAAATAGCCAGACCGCGCAAACGTTGTCAAAATCAGGACTTTGCATGAATGGCCCTTTAACTTCTCTGCAAGCTCTAGGCCGGTCATTTTCGGCATTTCAATATCTGTAATGCAAATGTCTGGAGAGAGGTCTTGAACGAGCTGTAAGGCCTCTTCTCCGTCGCGTCCAAGGCCTACAACTTCCATATCTTCCTCAAGCTCGAGTAAGGAGCCTAATGCGCCTAACAACATACGCTGATCTTCGGCTAATACAATTCGAATCATTTTCTCTACTCCTTCCGTGGGGCAACATGTGGAACAGCAATTGTGAGACGTGTTCCGTGATGAAGTTCAATCGTTAATGAGCCGTTTACGAATTCAATTCGTTCCCGCATACCAGCGAGACCATTGCCTTCTGTAAAACGTTCTCTATCACCGCTACCTACACCATCATCTTCAATCTGCAGGACGGTCAGTTGTGGGGAGCTGTTTAAAACTACACGACAATAGGTCGCTTGACTGTGCTTGACCACGTTTGTCACGGCTTCTTTTAAACACATACTTAAGATAGACTCCATCAATAGGGGTAAATTTTCATGGACGCGTCCACCTTCTCGGATGAGCTGGATATCTGCGGCTTCGAGCAGTTGCGCGGCAGATTCCACTTCATCTTCAAAGTGGATGGTGCGGATTGTGGAAACGAGCTCACGTACTTCTTTTAATGCAAGACGCGCAGTTTGATGCACTTCTTTTAATTCTTTTTTCGCGCGGTCGGGATCTTTATCTATCAATTTTGAAGCTAGCTCACTTTTTAAACCAATCAGAGAAAGTTTTTGACCAAGCGTATCGTGAAGGTCTCGGGCGATCCGTTGACGTTCCTCGACTACACTCATATGGGCGATTTGTTCATGTGCAGTTTCAAGTTCGCCCGTAAGATAGTCTTGCCGTGCTTTTGAAAACGTCGCAAATGGCAACAAGACGATTCCAATTAATGTAATGATAACAAAAGGCAAGTAGGACATAAAGACATCAAATTCTAAAAAGAAGCCAAACACGACGCTAAGCGTTACGATTAAAACATGAATCCCGTAGAGAATAAAAAATCTTGTCTTGCTTTCTATAAAGCCGATAAAGAAGGACAAGAAGATACTCAAATAGACGTACCCGAACAATAAGGTCATCGCGGCGGCTATTGCCATTTCCAAAAAAACAGCTATGTAAAAGAGTGTGCCTTTTAAAAAGAACGTAAATCGGTACAACAAGAAAAACAGACCAAGTAGACTTAGGCCTAAAACGATTTCTTCCCAGCCTGTTGAACGAAACAGGAAGAAGAAAGGCAAGACACAAAACACGATCCAGGCGTAGAGACTGAGCCATGGGGACCGAGGGAATAGCTGATACCATTTGGGCATGATTCGGACCTCCAACTAAAAATTGCCTGGCCAGAGAGCGGCCAGGCAAGCAATTCTCTGCTTCCTCTAGTATACGTTTTGCTTCTTGGGAGGGAAAGGCTTAGCTCTTTACCCCTGAAGTGGAAGTGCGTAGTTGACGTTGCTTCCAGTCTTTGAACGAAATGAATGTTTTTGCTGCTTCGTCATAGAGACGGAACTTTAAAGATGTCAAACTAGTTGCCAAAGTGATTGTTGTCGCTTTGTGTAGAGGTGGAGTCTTTTCATGCGCTTCTTCAAGTAAGTAGTTCGGGACACGCGGGCTTAAGTGATGCACATGGTGGTACCCAATATTTCCTGTCAGCCACTGAAGGACTTTCGGTAGTTGGTAGAACGAGCTTCCGTCTACAGCTGCTTTGACGTAATCCCACTCTGACTCTTCTTCGAAATACGAATCTTCGAATTGATGCTGGACGTAGAATAACCAGATACCAAGAACTCCAGCAACATAAACTGTTGTACCTTGGATAATCGCGAACTCTTTCCAGCCTAATAAGAAACCAGCTAGTGTGTAAAGAATAACCACACTTAGTGTGATGAAGTGTGTGTTCCAACGCTCTTTTGGACGTGCATCCTTACGGTTGATACGGCTTGATACTAAGAATAAGTAAAGGGGTCCAATCCCAAACATGACGATTGGATTGCGGTAAAGACGATACGCTAAACGCAAACCTGGAGAGGCTGCAGTATACTCTTCAACTGTCATGACCCACATATCGCCAGTGCCTCGTTTGTCTAGGTTACTGCTCGTTGCGTGGTGAATCGAGTGCTCGCGTTTCCATTTCTCATAAGCAAATAGAGTCAAAATTCCTGTGATATTTCCCATGATGTTGTTGGCTTTTTTGTTTTTAAAGAATGATCCGTGTGTACAGTCGTGGAAGATGATGAATGTACGTACCATGAATCCTGCTGCGATGACTGCAAGTCCAAGGCTTAGCCAGATTGATACGTCGAACGCCATATAAGCAAGTGCCCATACTAAAAAGAGGGGCGGAATTGTGTTTAGGACCTGTGTAACACTTTTGCGAAGCTGTGATTTTTCAAAGGGAGCGACTTGTTTGCGTAGCTCACGAATGCGTTGCTTATCCATGTGAAGCCTCCTGGTCGTAATGTAGTACTCTAAGTTTACGAAAGATTAGGACCAGATAGTAGAAACAGATGTAAGCAAAGGGAGATGACAGTTGTCATAAAAAAATCTCCGCCGGGGCGGAGATTAAGAACAATTATTTATTTTCGTTGATTAAACGGTTTGTTTCATCAAACTCACGTTCAATCTCTAGGTTTGGTTTATACGTTAAGATACTTACTATGATTGCAACAAGTAAGCTTAGGATGAAACCAGGGACAATTTCATACATGGCGTCTTTCAAGACAGGTACGTTTGCCCAAATGATAACAACAATTGCACCAACAAGCATCCCTGCTAATGCACCTTCAGACGTCAGCTTTCTCCAGTAAAGAGAAAGTAGGATGACTGGACCGAATGAAGCACCGAATCCTGCCCATGCAAACTCAACTAAACCTAAAATTGTTTCATTTTGTTCCCAAGCAAGAGCTCCGGCAACAAGTGCTACTAGAAGAACAGCGATACGTCCAAGTAAGACGTATGTTTTATCCTCTGCATCTGATTTCACAACTTTTTTATATAAGTCTTCAACTAAAGCTGAAGACGTCACAATCAATTGAGATGCAATTGTGCTCATGATTGCCGCTAAAATTGCCGCTAGCATAAGCCCAGCGATGAATGGATGGAATACAGCTTGTCCGAGGACGATGAAAACTGTTTCAGCAGTCGTCTCTGTTAGAGGTGTTTGCCCAGCTTGGTTGAAGTAAGCAACCCCAACTAATGCTGTAGAAATCGCACCTAGTAAGCTGAAAATCATCCAACCAATTCCAATGCGACGAGCAGATTTTGCTTCGCGCACAGATTTGATAGCCATGAAACGTACGATAATGTGTGGCTGTCCAAAATAACCAAGACCCCAAGCGGCTGTTGAAATAATGCCAAGTACAGTTGTACCTGCAAATAAGCTAAAGTGGTTTGGTTCTACAGCTTGAATCGCCTCTACAGTTTCGCTAAATCCACCGAGTGCAATTACACCAATAGATGGTACCAAAATCAAAGCTATAAACATCATAAGACCTTGTAAGAAGTCCGTGTAACTTACAGCTAGAAATCCACCGAACAATGTGTACGCGACTACAACAGCCGATACAATCAGAAGTCCTGTGTGGTAATCGAGACCAAATGAACTGTCGAAGAATTTCCCACCAGCTACCATTCCAGACGATACATAGAACGTAAAGAATAGTAAAATGATGATACCTGACGCAATTCGAATAAGAGAAGATTTACCTTTTAGACGGTTATCCAAGTAACTTGGGATCGTGATAGCGTTACTGGATACTTCTGTGTAGACACGCAGGCGAGGGGCTACATACACCCAGTTTAAATAAGCTCCGATTGTAAGTCCGATGGCAATCCAAGCACTTGTTAAACCAGATAGATAGATTGCTCCTGGTAGACCCATGAGCAACCAAGCGGACATATCTGCTGCCCCGGCACTTAATGCAGTTACTGCTGGACCAAGATCACGTCCACCTAACATATAGTCATTTAAGTTTGTTGTTTTGCGGTAAGCGTAGTAACCAATAGCAAGCATTGCGACCATATAAATGATAATGGCAATAATTTGATAAGTTTCTGCTGACATGATAATACCCTCCTTTTCAAATTTCATAGTAACAAGTATAGTGCATTCTGTATAGAGCATTTTGACTATTATAGTCATATAGGAAATAACCCGATAAAATCTACCTGACAGAAGGAGACATGATATGAAAATTTTACATACAGCCGATTGGCATTTAGGTAAATGGTTACAGGGAATATCATTACTTGATGATCAGCGCCACATGTTGTGGAAGTTGTTAGAAGTTATCGACGAAGAACAACCGGACGTCATTGTAATGGCGGGTGACATTTATGACCGAGCAATTCCTCCTGTAGAAGCGATTCAGCTCTTTGGAGAGTGGTTGCAGGAAGTCATTGAGGTGCGTAAAATCCCTTTCTTAGCAATTACGGGTAACCATGATAGTCCGGGGCGTGTCCATTTCGGTTCGGCATTTATGAAATCGACGGGGCTGCATCTTGCTGGAGACTGGCTACCCGGAAATCATATCGTCCGTCTTGAAGACGAAGCAGGACCAGTAGACTTTCACCTCGTTCCGTATATGGACCCCGCGCAAGTCAAATTTCGTTTGCAGCAAGAACAATCGATGAGCCATCAACAAGCGATGGAGAATATCCTGGAGACATGTCTGCCGCTAGATAAAAATGTACGGCATGTATTTGTCGGTCATGCGTTTGTCACGCCATACGGAGAGCCGGAAGACAACACGAGTGAAGCGGAGCGACCCCTCGCAATCGGCGGGGCGGAATATGTCTCTGCTCAACTGTTCCATGACTTCAACTACACTGCTCTCGGACATCTTCATCGTGCCCATCATTGTGGGACGGATCATGTACGCTTTGCCGGAAGTCCGATGACCTATGCCATCTCAGAAGCAGGAACCGATAAAGGTGTTTTGCTCGTGGACTTAGCAGCAGATGGAAAAGTGGACGTCTCGTTTCATGCCCTCGAACCGCGTAGAAAAATGCGTCGGATTGAAGGGAACTTACAGGAGGTATTGCAACATGAAGTCAGTGAGGACTATGTCATCGTTAAATTACTCGACGACGGGCCTATCCTTTCCCCGATGGAGCAACTACGCACGGTGTACCCGAACACGCTTCATGTCGAACGCCAATTGGTGGCGATGGATGCTAAACCGTCTGTTGCACTTGCTGAACGAAAGCAGTTAAGTGAAAAAGCGTTGTTCACAGCGTTTCTTCATGAACTGGCGAGTGAAGAGCCGGATGAAGATACAATGGCTCTCTTTCAAGAGGCATGGCACCATGCAGAACAGGAGGGCGACAACTGATGCGACCACTTCATTTAAAAATGACCGCTTTTGGTCCTTACCGCGAACAAGAGACAATTGAATTTTCGGAGCTAGGCGGGCATACATTATTTGTGATTGCAGGTCCAACTGGTGCTGGGAAGACGAGCATTTTTGATGCGCTGTCTTTTGCGTTGTTTGGTACAGGAAGCGGGGAAGACCGACAAGATACGCGCATGTTACGTAGTGACTTTGCACCAGATGATTTGCATACAGCAGTTGAGCTAACGTTCGAAGTCCGTGGACGCACCATTCGGATTTATCGGCAAATGGCTCATATCAAAGCTGGAAACAAGACAGCGACTGGTGAGAAATATGAACTTGTCGAAATTACAGAAGAAGGTGAAATTCCTCTTGTCGAGCGGTATACGATTCGGGAAATCAATGCAAAACTGATGGAACTTGTGGGGATGACAGCCGATCAGTTCCACCAAATCGTCATGCTCCCTCAAGGAGAGTTCCGCAAGTTCTTGACGTCGTCCACCGATCAAAAAGAAGTGATTTTACGGAAACTCTTCCGAACAGAACGTTTTCAAAAGATGACCGATTACTTGCGGGAGAAGCGACAGCATCTCGTGGACGTATCTGCACAGCACCGCGCTGTTCAAAGTACACTCGTCAGTCAAGCAGCAGGTTTGTTCCCAGAAGAACCTATATTTATGCAGCAAGAAGTGAACTTGTATCAAATCGAGACCGCTTTGCAAAAAGGAATGGATGAGACGACTGCGCAACACGCCACTTCCAGACAGCAAGAAGAAAACGCATGGAACCTGTTTCAGTCGGAACAAAAAAAGCTTCAACAGCTCGAATGGTTAGCTGCTAAACAAGCGAGACTTCAGGACCTTTTAAAGAAGCACGAGACACTTACGAACCAACAACCGCTCATGAAGAAAGTACAAGTGCGTATCGAAGCAGCTGTGCGTGCCGCCGCCATTTCGCATATTCATGGGATGAAACAAAAAGCTTCTAAAGAGTTGTTGGAAAAACGTACACATGTTGAAACTCTTCGCCAGAAGCTTGCACAGACAACGGACACCTTTACAAAGCTGGAAGAAGAATTTCAGGAGTTAAAAAACCAAGAACCAGCACGTCAGGCTTTGCGCCAACAAATCGAGCGATTAAATGAACGGATAGGGCAGCTTGAAAAGCTTGAACACCTCATGAAACAAGAACAAGAACTCGCCACCACTGTTTCGGAAAAACAGGCAGAACACAAGAAGCTTCAACAGACTGTCGAGCACAAAGAGCAGCGACTACAGCATTTGCTGGATCAGTACCAAGAGCTGCACAGCGAGAGTAATGCATTACCGGAAGTGAAAGCAGCGTACCAGTTTCTCGGTGAACAGATTCGATTGGTCGACCGGTACAATGAACAAATGATGGAACGAAAAACAGCCCAAGAAAAGGTAGAACGTGCGACCGCAGCTAAACAACAAGCCCATCACGACTGGCAAGCCTTTCAAGCAGAGCAAGCCAACCAACTTGCACTGCAGCTTGTGGGACACCTTCATGATGGAAAAGCCTGCCCAGTATGCGGATCTATAGAGCATCCGGACCCGGCTCGGCCAACCACTACTGCGGGGAACGGTGATGGACGCGCCCTCGAGCAAAAGCTAGAACAAGCTAAAGCACAAGAGCTACGCTTTACTTTAGAGATGGAACGGCTTGACCAAGATCTTACCAATTTTCAAGCCAACCATTCCGAACTCGTTGATAGTCGGGAACAGGTAGTACTAGAGCAGGAACAAAAAGCGCAACAGATTCAAGTGCTTGAAAACAAGCGCCAACAAGCAGAAGCCTGCATCAAAGAAGGCAAGCCACTTCGTCAAGAAGTAAATGACTTAAAAAAGGCGCTTCCTGAAAAAGAACACCAACTGGCAACCGTCATGCAACAGTGGCAGCAGTTACAAGGCCAACTAGTGGCGCTCCAAGAGTCACAGGACGGGGCATCCCTTCAGGAGACGAAACAACTGTCTGCTTCTAAAACAGCGGAACTGAATGAACAATTGACACGTTGGCAGCAAACGGAGCGGTCTTATGGGGAAGTGCGTGATGCCTATCAATCTCTGACCCAACAAGTGAGCTGGGAGACCGAGCAACTCAAGCGTGTTGAAGCGGAAGGCACGCAACTTGAAACAGACTGGGAGCAAGCCCTTGCCGAGCAACACTTCCAGACAGAGGACGACTACCGACAGGCTGTCCTGCCAACTGGAGATATTTCACGTTACCAGAAGGAGCTTCGGGACTATGAACAACAAGTGCAACAAGTCACAACCGAACGTCAACTATTAGAGAACGAACTGGAAGGATACAAAGAAGACGGCTCTCTAGAAGTACAGAAAGGCTTGGTGAGCCAAGTCAAAACGCAGTGGGAAACGTACAAACAGGAGACGCAACAACTAGCGAACAAGCTACAAACGGCGAATCGCCTCGTTGTTCAGTTCGTTGAATTGAAAGAGAGAGTCGGGGATACAGAGAACAAACTTGCGACAACCACAGCCCTATACGATGCACTCCGGGGACAAAACGCAAAGAAGCTTTCATTTGAGCGCTATATGTTGGTTGCCTACTTGGAGCAGATTACAGAAGCTGCCAATCAGCGTCTAGAGTCACTTTCCGGTGGGCAATTCCGTTTGGTCCGTAGCGAGAGACAAGAAAGTCACGGCAAGCAAAGTGGTCTGCAACTCGATGTCTATGACGGATATACGGGCCAGTTCCGTGATGTCAAAAGCTTGTCAGGTGGCGAAAAGTTCCATGCTTCCCTTAGCCTCGCACTTGGTATGGCGGACGTTATGCAAGAGATGAACGGTGGTATTCAAATCGATACGATGTTTATCGATGAAGGCTTTGGTTCACTCGATGAAGAATCGCTTCAAAAAGCAATCGATGCACTGGTACAACTGCAACGAACCGGCCGTTTGATTGGTGTCATTTCACACGTCAAAGAATTACAAGCGGCCATTCCAGCCAAACTGAAAGTCCACAAGTCTGCGAGTGGGACGAGTTCTACTCGCTTTGAAATAAGCTAGGGGGAAAATGATGCGAATTATTGTAGATGCAGACGGATGCCCCGTCGTTTCAGAAGTCATTGAAAGTGGGCAAAAACTTTCTCTACCGGTTCTCTTGATTTGTGACACAGCACACGTCATGGAACGAGAAGGAGCCGAGACGCTTACTGTTTCAAAAGGGGCGGATGCCGTCGACTTTGTACTAGTGAATCAAATGAACAAAGGAGATGTCGTCGTCACCCAGGATTACGGGCTTGCAGCGATGGTGCTAGCACGGGGTGGCTATGTCATGGATCAAAATGGGCATGAATACACGAATGACAACATCTTGGGTATGCTCGAAAGACGACATGTCGCGAAAAAGATTCGCCAAGCAGGAGGGCGAATGAAAGGGCCGAAAAAACGGTCTAAAGAAGCCAACGCACATTTTCAACAAAATTTTGAACACTTGCTTTTGCGCTTACAAAATGAGGAATACATCTAGAAATTTTGATAAACCTTTGGTATACTGTTTTGATGAATAAAACTAAAGGTGGAACAAGCTAACATGAAAGAGTATCGTGTATTACTTTATTATAAATATGTCGCAATCGAAGACCCGGAAACATTTGCAGCAGAACATTTGGCTGCGTGTAAGGAAATCGGATTAAAAGGACGCATCCTCGTGTCGCATGAAGGAATCAATGGAACGTGTTCAGGAACAATTGAACAAACCGACGCCTACATGGATATGATGAACAACGATGAGCGCTTCAAAGACATCATGTGGAAGATGGATGACGCAGATGAGCATGCCTTCAAAAAAATGCATGTTCGTGCGAAAAATGAAATCGTTCACCTCGGCCTTGAAGAGGACATCAATCCAAATGAATTAACAGGCACGTATCTGTCGCCTAAAGAATTCTTCGAGCAGATGCAACAAGAAGATACGATTGTATTAGATGCACGCAATGATTACGAATATGACCTTGGTCACTTCCGTGGTTCTGTGCGTCCGGACATTCGCAATTTCCGCGACTTGCCACAATGGATCAAAGACAATAAAGACAAATTAGAAGGTAAAAAGATCCTTACGTATTGCACAGGCGGAATTCGTTGTGAAAAATTCTCTGGCTGGTTGAAACGTGAAGGGTTTGAAGATGTGGGTCAATTGCACGGTGGAATTCACACATACGGGACAGATCCAGAGGTGAAAGGACAGCTTTGGGATGGTCAAATGTACGTATTTGATAACCGTATTGCTGTACCCATCAACCGCGTCGAGCATGTGATCGTCGGGAAGGACCACTTTGACGGAACGCCATGTGAACGCTACGTAAACTGTGCGAACCCAGAGTGTAATGACAAGATTTTAAGTTCAGAAGAAAACGAACACAAATACATGCGTTCTTGTTCACACGAGTGCCGTACGCATCCACGCAACCGCTATGTCGTCGAGCACAACATGACACCGGAGCAAGTGGAAGAGCGTTTAGCAGCAATTGAAACAGCAGACGTAAACTAATACTGCTTAGGAAGCCCCTCTTATTTGGAGGGGTTTTTCTTATAACCTAATTTATACCGAATTGTCAGAAAAGTGGCTTATTATACACAAGTGTTTGATAAATTGCAAATGCGGATATAATAAGAGTGCTAAGCGGGAATAGACCCTCCGCAACATAAGGGTCTGGCAGGAGTGAACGCAATGGAGAAAATCGGATTTTTTATTCAAAATTTTATGGAAGTGCTAATGGATCAAGCGGCAATTGTAGACCCGGACGGCACGATACTATACACAAATCCTGAATGGGATCTTTACCACTTAAATCAAGTGGAAACAGCGCCGCTATTTACTGGAGAGAATATCTTTACATTGACAACATCACGGCAAGTGGAGGAATTATCAGTAGGGTTAGAAGGTCTGAAACAGCGCAAGATTGATGAAGTGAGGATTGACCTCGATTCTGCACACCAACTGATTGCACGACGTTGTCTACTAGACTCAGACAAGGAAGGATTTGTACTTTTCAACCGTGAACACACATCATATCCAAATTAATCGAACCTAGCTCTTTCTCATGAATTCATTCATGCTGAGGGAGCTATTTTTATTTTCTTAAAAATAGTAAATATGTTGGAAATCATCATATAATGAGACAAAAGGAGGGGGGATTATGGATCAAGTGTTGCTCGACTCTTTTCAAGAGAACCTGGCGCTTATACACCCAGACGGCAAGATTTATGCGACAAATTTGGCATGGAAAAAATTTGCTCTAGAAAATGGTGCGGACCCTTCTTATTCTGATATTGATCGCAACTACATAGAATTATTGTCTGCTGTCCAAACGAAAGAAATAGTTCCTTACTTCCAGCCGGAAATTGATACGGTGATTAATAAAGTGGTTTTTTTAGGTACCTGTCCCACAAACTATTCTGATATTCATGACTATTCACTAAGTATGCATTGTGAACCCGCATTCCTGCGTTGATTTCTACATTTTCATAAATTGTGTTGGAATTGTGCGGGTACCAGGTACCTTTTGGAAGTTGATTCCAATTATTCACAAACGACTACTTAGCTAACAAAAAAACTCCGACACACACCAAATCGGTGTATGCCGGAGTTTCTAGAGTGGCGTTCTCCACATCTAAATTTAAGCGTGAACGCGTACTTCTTTCATTTTGTCGCCATTCGACATATTGCGTGCAACATCCACGCCAGACGTTAATTTGCCGAACACTGTGTGGACGCCATCTAAGTGTGGTTGTGACTCATGCACGATGAAGAATTGGCTTGACCCAGTATCACGGCCAGCGTGTGCCATAGAAAGGCTGCCTGGCTCATGCTTATGTGGATTGCCTTCTGTTTCACATTTAATTGTTTTGCCGCTGCCTCCCATACCTGTACCAGTTGGGTCGCCACCTTGTGAAACGAAACCTGGGATAACGCGGTGGAAGATGACACCATCGTAGAATCCTGAGTTTGCAAGTTGTTCAAAGTTTGCTACTGTGTTTGGTGCTTCGTTTGGAAATAGTTCGAATTCTAGCTTGTCGCCAGATTCCATTAAAAAGTAACCTGTTTTCGCCATTGAAAAGTCCTCCATTTCAAATTATCATCAGTACTAGTATAGCACGGATAGAGAGCGATACAAAAAGGGGGAGCACGATGACAAGAGAACAACAGATTTTAGAGTGGTACACACACTTTCACACACATGCTGAGGTCAGCTGGAAGGAAATCAAAACGACGAACAAGCTTGCGCAGATCATGGAAGAGCTTGGTGTTCGCTATCAAACATTCGACGATGTGACAGGACTTGTTGCAGAAATCGGCCAGGGGGAGGAGGTCATTGCTATCCGAGCGGACATCGATGCTTTGTGGCAGGAAGTGAACGGCGCCTTTCAAGCCAATCATTCCTGTGGTCACGATGCCAATATGGCGATGGTGCTGGGTGCGCTCGCAGAACTCAAAGATGAAGACTTCCAAAAAACAATCCGGTTCATTTTCCAGCCGGCAGAAGAAAAAGGGAACGGAGCGAATGCGATGATCGATCGCGGTGCTGTAGACGGCGTAACACATCTTTTTGGTGTGCACTTGCGACCTGCAGAAGAGCTAGACTTCGGTAAGTTTTCACCAGCCATCCATCATGGGGCCGCGATGTTCTTGAAAGGAAAAATACATGGTGTGGATGCGCACGGTGCACGACCGCATCAAGGGAAAAATGCGATTGATGTCATCGTAGCGATTCATCAGATGCTGAATACGATTTACTATTCTCCATTCGAGTCGTACTCTGTAAAACTGACAAATATTCATGCCGGTGGAGAGAGTTTAAACATCATTCCAGGGCAAGCATCTTTCGCTATTGATGCGAGGGCACAAAAAAATGAGGTGCTGCATCAGATGAAAGAGCAACTCGAGCGCAAGTTACGTGCAATCGGACAACAATTTGACGTGACGATTGACTGGGAATGGCAAGACATTACACCAGGAGCAGAGGTCGCGGATGAAGCAGCTAGTCTGGCACGTGAAGGAATACTCGACTCAGTTGGAGACGAGGCCTTAGAACCAGAAGTCCACACGTCGGGAAGCGACGATTTCCATTGCTATACGGTGCGACGACCTGACTTGAAAGCAGCTATGATTGGTGTGGGTGCTGGTATGACACACGGTTTGCATCATCCGGACATGTCGTTTGATACATCAATTTTACCGGAAGCTTCGCGTGTACTAGCGCAAGTACTCCGTCACGCAACAAAATCGGGCTAGAAAGGAGGTCCCTGAATTCACGAAACAGGGACCTTTTTTCTGCATATTTTCTATTGACAAAATTCTGTCACACTCGTATGATTACTCCATTACCGACATATTACCGACATAAGGGGTGTTGAAATGGAAAAACCAACAATCGAGAAAAAGGAAATGGCACTGGGATGGGCTGTTCTTCCTCTATTTCTCATGATTCTTGTGATGTTTTACACGATTGTTGTCCTCGAACAAGGACCGCATATTCCATTGATTATTGGAACATCCATAGCTGCATTAGTAGCATGGAAACATGGCTTTAAGTGGAAAGAAATCGAAGAGATGATGTATAAAGGGATTCGCTTAGCGCTCCCAGCTGTCGTCATCATTATTTTGGTAGGGCTTACAATTGGGGCTTGGATTGGTAGTGGCGTCGTTGCTACGATGATTTACTTCGGGCTGAAAATTATTTCACCGGCGTTTTTCCTTGTCACGATTACACTCATCTGTGCGGTCGTCGCGCTTGCGATCGGTAGTTCGTGGTCAACGATGGGAACGATCGGTGTAGCCGGTATGGGAATTGGTCTTAGTATGGGGATTCCTGCACCGATGATTGCAGGTGCAGTTATTTCTGGTGCTTATTTCGGAGATAAAATGTCTCCGCTTTCCGATACGACGAACTTGGCTTCTGGACTGACTGGAACTGATCTCTTTGTACATATTCGACACATGTTGTTTACAACGATTCCGGGAATTTTGATTGCTCTTGCGGTGTATTGGGTACTTGGTCAGAACTTTGCAGACGGAGCAATTGACCAACAGGCGATCAATCAAACGATTATCGAATTGAATCAGCAGTTTGATATTTCCGCTTGGTTACTCTTGATTCCTTTAGCGGTTATTGTACTGGTCGCTCTAAAAGTACCAGCTATTCCAGCGCTGATTGTTGGGATTGTGCTCGGTGTTCTCGCTCAAATTTTTGTGCAAGGTGGATCTTTAGCTGGGGCAGTTTCGGCACTGCAAGCAGGTTATGTGATTGATAGCGGGAACGAACTCGTAGATGATTTGTTCAACCGTGGTGGTCTTGATTCCATGATGTATACAGTATCCATGACCATTGTTGCGATGACGTTTGGTGGGATTCTTGAATATTCAGGAATGCTTCAGTCCATCATGACGCACATTCTTCGTCTGGCGAAATCGACCGGATCTCTTATTGCGACAACGATTGCTGCTGCAGTCACAACGAATGCAACGTGTTCTGAGCAATATATTTCGATTGTTGTTCCGGCACGTATGTTTGCAGATTCGTACGAAGAGAAAGGTCTCGATTCACGTAACTTGTCTCGTGCGCTCGAAGACGGTGGAACATTGACATCTGTTTTCTTCCCATGGAATACGTGTGGTGTGTTCATACTTGGAACACTAGGCGTTGGTGCATTTGAATACGCACCTTACGCAGTACTAAACTTTGTTGTTCCAGTAATTTCAATCTTGTATGCATTTACTGGATTTACAATTGTCAAAATCCAACAACAAGTCGCGGTTCAAAGCGCATAAAAAAATCCGGCCCACTAGTGGGTCGGATTTTCTCTCAACTAAGGTAATCAGGTAGTGTAAACGTGTAAATTGTACGAGGTCGTCCTTGTTGGTACGTCATTTCCTCACCGCTAGCTATAATAAGGCCATGATCTACACATTTTTTGATGATTCGTTCCGTGGAGCGACGCGTGACTTGTAAATGGTTTTCGAGATCTTGCGCTGTAAATTGATTTGACGGATGAATCGCATGGAATCTGAGAAGTTTGGATAAGTTTGCAGGACTCAGTCCCATTCGTTTGGCAAGTTGCACTTGATTCGGTTCCGTGAGCTTCAACGAAATGCGTGCGGAAGAGATCGGACTGGATAAGTTCTTTTGGGCATCCATCATGAAAATTTCGCCAGGTCCACTGTAATCAAGTGCGTCCTCTGCGTGTTTTGTGGCAGAAAGAATATCGAGTCCATAGCCGATTCCGGTCTGTGCTCCAGAAGTTTCAAGGTACTCACGAAACTCGGAAAGGCCGATGACATAATCGACATGCTTACGTGTCGTAATGAATTGAGCCGTATCCGCGTCGTAGGAAAACCAAGGACTTTGGAGATACTGACGAAGCATTGTTGTAAAATGTGGATCGTTTCCGGAATGACGAGCAAGTAAGACCGCTGGCTCTGCTTTTTGGCTTTTGGCTAGTCGTGCAAGATACGCTGTTTGTGCAAGTGCTCGTGACAATGTGCGACGCAATTCATGCATGAACAGAGAAGGCATTCCTCTGCTTGAGAGTTCTTCATGCACCGCATGTATGCTCGTAACAGCGACTTTTGCGCGACCACTCGTTTGCGCGCGTGTGTGAAATTGAACGATTGCTGATAAAGGCATTTCCGGCGTGATTTGCAGCACGGGGCCAACAGGGCGCGAAGGAGAAATTTCTCCGATTATTTCATGAACTAGTTGTGGCTCCGTCACATCAATTGAAATTTCATCAGACGAAACTTGATAAGCCCAGCTCGCTTGTAACAGAGACGCCGTGATGACCGCTTCATCTTGACGCATCACATAGACGGGAATACCTCGTTCTTCAATAATAGGTTTAGCGTGGTAGTACGGAAACGTTCCTGCAAAAAAGATAGCATCTACTTCACGCATCGTTTGGGCAATCTCTCTTGCGTCGGAGGCTTGTTTATACGTATAATAATAAAAGTGAACATCAGAAAATTCTGAAGATACCTCCTGAATTCTTGGAACAAATAACTCAGAACTGACAATGCCGATTGCAAATGCCATGAAAAGACCCCTTTCTTTTTATATAACGACTATTTAACGACAACTATAAACAACCCAACTCTTTTTGTAAAGGATGATTGTTATGAAAATTACTCAAATTGACCTCTATGCTATTCGACTGCCACTCATCAGTCCGTTTATTGTGAGTTATCACACGTATGATGATATGCCATCGATTATCGTGAAAATTACTACAGATGAAGGGATTGTGGGCTACGGAGAAGCTGTTGCGGATGATCATGTGACGGGTGAATCTTGGGAGAGCACATTCGCACTTCTTCAACACTCCTTGGCACCAGCTCTGATTGGCCACAATCCGATGCACTTTGAGACGCTTCATGACAAGATGGATGCCATCGTCTATCAAGCACCTGCTGCAAAAGCTGCACTGGATATTGCATGTTATGACGTTGTCGGTAAAAAACTAGGTGTACCCGTTTATGATTTACTAGGCGGACGCTACCATGAACGTTTCCCTATTACACATGTGCTAAGTATCGGTGAGCCAGAAGCAATGGCACAAGAAGCTCGTGAGCGAATGGAACAAGGGTATTCCTCATTTAAAATGAAAGTGGGACGTGATGTGACAAGTGATGTCGCGCGCATTCGTGCTGTACGTAATGAAGTGGGACCTGATATCGCCATTCGCGTAGACGTGAATCAAGGATGGATCAATGCGTCGTCCACATTGCAAGCTATTGAACAGATGAAAGACCTAGGCATTGATTGGTTAGAGCAACCTGTAAAAGCGGATGACTTAGACGGAATGGTGGAGATCAAGTCGAAGTCTACGATTTCATTGATGATTGATGAAGGGCTCAAATACAAACGGGAAATGTTGCAAGTTATTAAGCTGGGAGCAGCACACAAAGCGAACATCAAACTCATGAAGTGCGGTGGGATTTATCCAGCGATGAAGCTAGCGCATATGGCGGAGATGGCAGGAATTGATTGTCAGATTGGCTCGATGGTCGAGTCTTCAGTGGGGTCAGCAGCTGGTTTCCATGTGGCCTTTGCTAAAAAGATTTTCTCTAGTGTAGAACTGACTGGCCCATTAAAATTCTCAAAAGATATTGGCAATCTCCACTATGACGTTCCGTTTATTGCACTAAATGACCAAGCAGGCCTTGGCGTCGATGTAGACGAGTCGGTGCTTGAGGAGTTAACAGTACGTCACCAAACGGTCATTGCGCCATGATATCACTAGGTGACAAAAAAGGTGTTATGAGACTCTTGGGAAATCAAGATCGAGATGCACTGTATGAACTGCAAGAAAAAGTAGCGCAGTCCTTAGATGATCCGTCGAGACTGCAAAAGCTCACCACGGATGAAATAAATACGATTATTGAACAAAAGTTATTTGCAGGTGTGTGGGAATCTGAAAAATTAGTCGCAGCACGGGCCTTTTTAGTACCACCACCAAATGACCCGGAACACTTAGCACTCGATGCACACATTCCCAATGAGTTGTGGCCCCAAGTGATTTATTCTGAAATCTCATTAGTTGATCCAGACGTACAAGGATTTGGTCTACAGCGCCAGATGGGAGAGTGGTGGATGGAGCAACTTACCACTACTCCGTACCGCTACGTTTGTGCGACGGTTGCACCTTTTAATATTCCCAGTTTAAAAGACAAATTTTCACTCGGCATGCACATTATCGCATTGAAAGAAAAATACGGCGGGAAGATGCGCTATGTATTTTTAAAAGATTTCCAGAACAAAGTGGAGGAAGCCTTTTTCGAAGACATCCCGATGGCAGACATAAAACGCCAACAACAGCTGTTAAAACAAGGCTATGTTGGACTAGCACTTTTACAAAAAGATTCTGAATGGGTTGTACGCTATTCCCACTACCCAATTTCATAACAATCCGGTAAACTGAAGCTAAACGCAAAAAGGCGGTGGCAAACGAATGACGACCCGATTCTCGATGGTGATGTTTGGTCTTATTTTGTCTGTTGCTGCCTTTTTCTATTCTTTTTTTGGAGCGGATCTTTCTACGTATCACATCGCATTAGATGTTGCAGGGGCAGGGGCAATTGGAGTGGTGATTGGGTGGTTGGTGTCTTCCCGAAATCGCTTGTCAAAAGAGAAGATTCTGACCTTTTACGACTTGGAAGGTAAACAGGCCGAACTAAAAAAAGTTCAAACAGAACTGGATGCACTTTATTTTAATTCAAGTGCTTGGATTTGGAGCATAGATGTAGCGACCAAAAAACTAAAAGTATCTACAGGTATTGTGCAATTGTTTGGCTATTCAGAGGAAGAAATAGATGAAGATTACCAGATTTGGTATACCCATGCTGTAGAGGCTGACAAGCATATCGTGAAACGTCAATTTGATCGATTGTTGAGTGGCGAGCGCTCGGAAGCAGAGTGGCGTCTTCACAAAAAAGACGGATCAATTGCCCACGTTCGTTCTGTTGGAGAACCTATTAAAGATGATGCAGGGAAGGTCATACGAATTGTCGGCGTTACATTTGATTTCACGAAAGAAGTTGAACTGCAAGAAACGATGCGTCGAATTGCGATGACAGATACATTGACGCAACTACCGAATCAAGTCTTTTTTAATCGCCAGTTAGAGCAGCAATTAGAACGAGCAGAAGATGGAGAGCAAATTGCACTTCTTTATTTCAATGTAGACCGATTAAAGTTTATTAATGAAATGATGGGCTTCGAGACAGGCGATGAAGTTTTACAACTTATTGCAGAACGAATCCCTATGTATTTTGGTCAAGAGACATTGATGGCGCGTTATGGTGGAGATGAATTTATTATTGCTTATCCATTCTATGACCGGGAAGCAATGGGACTGAAAATCCAACAGTTTATGGAGTCCTTTCAAAGCCCGTTCCTTGTGAAGCAAGAGGAGTTATTTGTTAGTGTAAGTATGGGGGTTGCAAGCTTCCCTGAGGATGCTACAAACGTAGATAGCTTATTATCGAAAGCAAATGCAACACTTAAGAGAGCCAAGCGAAAAGGAAAAAACAATGTGCAATACTACGTACGGGAAAATGAAGAGCTACAAAAACGACGCTTGCGTATCGAACACGATTTGAAGCGGGCGCTTGATTTTCAAGAGTTTGAGCTGTACTATCAGCCGAAAGTGTCTTTAGTCTCCAATAAAATTCAAGGCGCTGAAGCACTGATCCGTTGGCACCATCCGATACTCGGAGAAATCTCACCTGCAGAGTTTATTCCGATTGCAGAAGAATCTGGCCAAATTGTAGCGATAGGAGAATGGGTATTAAAACAGGCTATTCGCCAAGTGAGCATTTGGGATAAAGTGGGAACACCACTCCGTATAGCAGTAAACGTATCGAGCGCACAGTTAGAAGTGTCGAACTTTATGGACCGATTGGAATTGATGCTGATTGAAAGTGGCATTCCCCCAAAACTGTTAGGCATCGAATTAACGGAAGGGATGGTACAAAATATTGATGCGGCAATTCCTATTTTGTTTAAACTCCGTCAACTTGGTGTGAGGATTTACATTGATGACTTTGGGACAGGGTATTCATCGCTCGGTATTTTGAATCAGTTACCGATTGATTTTATCAAGATCGATAAGTCGTTTATTAAAGAAGTACCCGCTAACAAAGGACAAGCTACCCTAGTTAAAACAATTATTGAAATGGGTAGAAATCTTGGATTTGAACTGGTCGCAGAAGGAATTGAGCGTGAAGAGCAAGCCGAATTCTTATTGCAAAACGGGTGTACAAAAGGGCAGGGCTTTTATTTTTCGCATCCACTGCCCGTTCAACAATTTGAGCAGCGCTACCTAGGCTGACCTCTCCGTCTGGGGAGGTTTTTTGGTACAATGAAAGAGATGAAGGATATAGAACGGAGGATTCACTTGACTAGTACACGTGATGCGATGCGTGTCTTAAAAGAGACGAGCCGCACATTTTACATACCGATTACCTTTTTACAACGTGATTTAAAAAAAGCAGTTGCATCCGCTTATTTATGTATGCGGGCAATTGATGAAATTGAAGACCATGAAGAGATTCCGAAAGAGCTAAAGGCAGATATCTTGATGAAAACTGCTGCCTTATTAGAAGGGTCGTTTGATGACGTGGCTTATCAACAAGTACTACAACCCATTCTACCTTTGATGCCAGAAGTGACACGCCGTCTGGGAGATTGGATCGACTACTGCCCAGCAGGAGCTCGGATGCGAATGCAACTGGCAACAGCTGAAATGGCAGAAGGTATGGCCAAATGGGCACTAAAAGAATGGAAAGTCGAAACACATGAAGATTTAGACGATTACACGTACTACGTCGCAGGTCTTGTAGGGGTCATGTTATCGGATTTATGGGAATGGGATTCCGGGGTCCGTACAGACCGTGACCTTGCCATTGGTTACGGACGTGGCCTACAAGCCGTGAATATTTTGCGCAATCAAGAAGAAGATTCTGAACGTGGAGTAGGTTATTTTCCGAAAGAATGGACGCGAGCGGATATGTTTTCTTATGCAGAAGGGAACCTTGCGAAGGCGGATGCGTATATGGAGGATATCTCAAAAAGGAGTATCCGCTTGTTCTGTCAATTGCCACTGACGTTTGCGCATAAAACATTAGATGCGATGAAGTCCGGTCGCGAGAAGATGACGCGCGCTGAAGTCGAACGAACTGTGCAAGAAGTCGCAGGCGATGATTGGGAGGAGAACGCATGAAAAAAGTGAAATGGCTCGTTCCAATCATGGTGATTTCTGCATTTTTCTCTGTCTTAATCTTACGTGATCATCCGGACGTAACTTTTCAAAACAAAGTACTCATTACGATGGGTGCATCTTTAGTATCTGCAGTCATTGGCTTTATCTTATTAAAACAAGATATTGATAAAGTGGACCCAAAACCACCAAAGGAGTAGATGGAATGACAAAAAAGCTTTGGTTCCAAGTAGGCGTCGCGATTCTTTTGACGCTTCTGATTATTCGAATGGTAATAGAGGTGCAAGCGATATTCAGTCCGCTGTTTATTGTCCTTAGCACAATTTTCATACCTGCCTTATTAGGTGGCGTATTATTCTATCTGATGCGCCCGTTAGTCAAATTTTTAGAAAAGCGTAAAGTCCCTCGTTGGGGATCTATCTCGATTGTTCTGCTTTTACTTGTAGGTGCGATCTCTGCATTTGTTGCTGTAGTCGCTCCTCCACTTACAAAACAGGTGAATCAATTAGTAGAAAACACACCTGTTATTATACGGGAAGTAGAGAATATGGCGGCCTATTTGTTAGATCAACGTGATCGACTCCCTGAAAATATGCAAGACTCTATTCAAGAAGCAATTGGTCGTGTGAACGAATTTGCAGTTATGGGTGGATCCGTACTAATCAACTTCTTCCAAAGCTTGTTCCAAGGAATCTTTATGCTTGTCTTAGTTCCGTTTTTCCTAATTTATATGTTGAAAGATCATGAACGCTTTGCACCGTTTGTTGCAAAGTTCTTCAAAGGTGAGCGCAAGACATGGATTCGCAAAACGCTAGCGGACATTGATGAAACATTGAAAACATACATACAAGGTCAGTTACTTGTTAGTTTTTTAGTAGGAGTTATGCTGTACATCGGATACTTGATTATCGGATTAGAGTACTCTCTACTGCTTGCTCTATTTGGAATGCTGACGAATGTTATTCCGTTTTTAGGACCATATTTAGCTGTTATTCCAGCAATGGTGATAGGGTTTATCCAAGACCCGATTATGGCCGTTTGGGTAGCGATCATTATGCTCGTGGCACAACAGATTGAAAGTAACTTGATTACACCGAACGTCATGGGGAAATCTTTGGACATCCACCCATTGACAGTCATCACAATTATCTTGTCTGCAGGAAGTTTAGCGGGTCTTTGGGGAATTATTTTAGCTATCCCAACTTACGCGGTTATCAAAGCAATTTTAAGTAATATTTACGCACATCGAACGGAAATACGCGACACAGCGAACAAAGACGTTTAGACCTATAGGAGAGATGGAGGAAAGACGATGACACATGTACCGGAGTATTACATTGGTATTGGCGCATCTGCTGGTGGGTTAGAGGCACTTGAACAATTTTTTCGAAAACTTCCATCCTCAACGGGAATGGCGTATATCGTTGTGCAGCACTTGTCCCCTGACTTTAAAAGTTTAATGGATGAATTACTCGCCCGCTATACAAAAATGCCGGTCTTGCTCGCAGAAGCCGGAATGAAAGTAGAAGCCGATCACGTCTACTTGATTCCGCCCAAAAAGAATTTAACGATTTTTCATGGCAAGCTCGATCATGCTGGATATGTTTCGCTAGAAAGGCGAGCTGGGGAGTAAGCAGCTTGAGCTTGGCAAATTAGTTTCAATAAAACGACTTCGGGCACAAAGTCGCTCGATCAGGGCACAAAACCTTTAGCTACCCAATCCGTTACTAGTAAGATTTTAAGAAATTAAGGGTTTGACTTGCGAATTAGTTTCCATAACATGACTTCGGTAGAAGAAATGTGGATTTGGGTAGAATAAATCTCAGTTTCGGTAGAAGAAAGTATGGTTTCGGTAGAAGAACGACCGCTCAGTTCGCAAACAAAAAACCGGCATACACAAAATCGGTGTATGCCGGCGTTCTCCACATCTAAATCTAAAGTTGAGTGGAATGGAGGGGTTGACTCCAGTGGGATTCCAGTCTGCCGTGAGATCCCGCAGGAGCCTGCGACGAGGAAGCTCACGCAGCGCCCACGGAAAGCAGCCCCGCAGTGGAACTCAACGTCTTACTTTGCACAATTTCTGAACAGTCGGCTCCACATCTGAATGGAATCGAGTTGCGAACGCCAGAAACACGCTCCGGAATCAGCCGCACCCGCAAAGGCTGAAGAGCGCCTTCACGGGCACGTCTGATTTCCTCGGAGTTTCTAGAATGGCGTTCTCCACATCTAGTTAGGTAATGGGCAAAAGCCACAAGTAAGTTGCCCAGGAATATCTTTTGCAAGACAACAAGTAGAGCGTACCGGCATGCGGACGAGTTCACCCGGTGTGCGACCTTGAACAAACGCTTCAAATGGATTGTCCGTTACCCAGGAATCGGCATGTTGAAGCAATAACCAATCGGTCAAAGCTTTTTCACGTAAATCGGATTGCTGCATGAAAACAGAGTAGTGCCAAACGATATACCCAAAAACATTTTCCCAGTGAATGCGCTGCAATGCCTTCGAGCTTGACAGAGATTCAATACAAATCCGAGCAAACTTCCAAATCTCAGCTACCACTTCTTGCCGACTCTGATCAGAAGCAAGAGACCTCCACTCTTCCTCCTCACAAAATGCACTAATTGCAGGATAGCCATACTCTCTGACGGCAATCCAATTTAAATCTTCTGGTCTACCACTCCAATACTCATCATAAAGAGTGAGATTCCAAAATTGCATCGAAACAAACATCCCTAAACGGCGTGTCAGATAGGAGGCTGCAGCCGTGCGGTGAGGGGCCTGGATGATTTCTTGAACGACTGTAAGATGCTCTTTCCATTCTCCTGTATGAAAGAGTACCGGACCTGCTGGCTGCATATAGACACTGTATTGTCGGAGTTGTTGGCGTTGGTATGAGGTTAACATAGCTTCAGTATAAGGGATTTTTAAGAAACTTGCTTGACTTTATAATTGAAAATGATTATCATTACCATAAGGTCAACAAACCATCGTGCTTTTCTCCAAAAAACACGATTCTCACACCCCCCTCAGATGTGAGAAAGGACGCTACCCATTATCGGTTAGCGTCCTTTTATTAGGCTTTTTTTGTTTGCTTACGTACCTACAGAAACAGAATTGATGCCTGGAATTTTCTCAAGAGCTGGGATAACTTCTGAATCTAGAAATTCATCTAAATCTACATCGTCTTCCCCGAATAAGGAGATATTGAAAATTGGGAAGGCACCGAATGATAAACGACTTACTTCAACCGCTGCTTCATCTGGAAGACCCGCTTCCGCAATCGTGTCGTAAGAAGCACTCTGTATTTCTTGAACACCTTCTAGACCTTCAAACGCCTGCTCGAGCGGTGTGATCACTTGTTCATTTACCGCATCAAGAGAAGCTCCTGGATAGACGATTTGTGCAGAGAGTTGTGGAAACTCAATGTTTGGAAGTAGATCGATTTTCAAACGACTGAATGAAAAGATTCCTAGCAAAATTAATAAGAACGAAAAGATAAAGATAGCTACAGCATTGCGTAAGCTAAATCGCGTGATCCACCCCATAGTGGCTCCTTCTTAAAGTGAAAGTTTAAAATCCGTTGATAACAATTTGATCGATTTGATTTTGAATTTCTTCTAACCTGGCTTCGTTGAAGGTAGGGTCCATAAAAATCTCATTACGAAAACTATCAAGCATTCCCGTATACAGTCTGGCCTTCATGTCTGCGTTTTCAATCCCGTGTTTCTCAAAAAATTGCTGAATAACAGCGATGTACTCTTCAATAAAGGCCATGAGAGCATCCATCGCCTCTTCATGTTTATGATTGAGTTGCAGATACATACCAGACCGGTGTCGCTGTTTCCACGTATTTTGAAGATGTGTCTTTGTAATGGCTTGAAGTGTCTCTTCAAATGAATGGTTTTGATTGATCTGGTGCTGGATGTTGGATAAAAAAAGTGAAAATGTAAATTTCATCATCTCCGTATAAAGGTCTTCCTTTGAAGGAAACATGGCATATAAAGTTGATTTTGAAATTTTGGCGAGCTTGGCGATCGTCAGCATTTTAGCCTCGAAAAACCCTTCTTTTCCGAAGGTTTCAAGAGCTGCAAAAAGAATGCGTGAACGCAGTTCTTGCTCGGTCATTAAACTCCTCCTTTCTTATCAGTACCCATGAGTACTCTGAATGTACACCCTCTGTATAACTCCTGTCAAACAAAAACCACATTTCTTTTAAGAAGAAATGTGGTGACTTGTCGACATATTAATTTTGCGCTGTTCCCAAACCGTATGAAGACTGTGTGCCACTAAACCGATGATGATAATGCCCATCCCTGCGAGTGCGATCGGAGCAGGAAGCGGGAGGCTTAGTAGGAGCATTTCACCCGCAACGACGAACAAGATTTCTGTAGACTGAGTAGCTTCAACAGAAGCAAGGCGGCTCTGGTTGTGTCGTGCTAAATCAGTTGCCATGAAAAACAAGACAGTCGCAATGATACCCGAGCTAATTCCGACTAAAAATGATTGGAAAACTTGACTGCCAGAGGGGAGGCCGACTGTAAACAGTGCATAGCCAGCCAGCACAAGCCAAGCAGGAAGCGAAGCAATCGTCATTCCTAAAACCCGTTGGTAGGAGTCCAGGCGACCGCCGACGTGTTGCATCATCTTCCGGTTCCCAAGTGGATATGCAAATGCGGCGACTAGAACCGGCAAAGCACCTAGGGCTAAAGTTGAAAGGGGAACAGATTCAGCTTGAGGAAGATGCAACAACACGATTCCGACAACAATGATTCCTGAGATGAGTAGAGCTGCTCGTGGAACTGTCTCGCGCTTTCCATTTGCTGATAGAAACAGTGGAGCCAAAAGAATACCCGCAATAATCGTGAATTGCCACATGCCAGCTACTAGCCATCCAGGGCCAAATGCTGCGGCATACGTAAGAGGTGCGTAAAACAGCACAAATCCAACAAAGCTCCAAAGCAACCAAGGCTTTGGAGCGGATGTCATATCGTTAGTAAGGGCAGGTAGTCCTTTTCGGAAGTAGACGATGGCAATCAGAAAGGGCACCATGAAGAAGTAGCGTAGAGAAGCGCTCCACATCCAACTTCCTCCTGACAGCTCCATTGCATGATTTAAAATGAATGTCACTGCAAAAAACAGTGCGGACAAAATTCCTAAGCTGATTGCCTTCATTGCTTCATCCCGTCCTTTAATTTGTTGGTTGTACGGCGCGTTTCACGATTTCTTGTACGACTTGTGTCGCTTTTTCCATGTTTTCAATTGAAATATATTCATATTTGCCATGATAGTTTTCGCCGCCTGTGAAAATGTTTGGCGTCGGCATGCCCATGTAAGATAGTTGTGAGCCATCCGTACCACCGCGGATTGGAATAATAAGAGGTGCAATTTCTAAATCTTCCATGATTGCTTTCACATGATCGACGATATGCATAACAGGCGTGATCTTCTCACCCATGTTGTAGTACTGGTCGTTTAGTTCAACTGTGATTGCGTCCTCTCCGTACTGTGCACGGATTGCATTTGCCGCATCATGGAAACGTTGTTTTTTCTCTTCAAATTTTGCTTTATCAAAGTCTCGGATGATATAGTCCATCACAGTTTTTTCGACTTTGCCGTGAATGTCCATCAAGTGAACGAACCCATCATAGCCATCCGTCTTTTCTGGTACTTCTTGTGGAGGCATATGCGACTGGAATTTCATCGCCATCGTGATGGCATTGACCATCTTATCTTTCGCAGAACCTGGGTGAACGCTGACTCCATGTGTTGTCACGCGTGCGCCTGCTGCATTAAAGCTTTCGAATTGTAGTTCGCCAAGAGGGCCACCGTCCATCGTGTACGCATAATCTGCACCAAATGCTTCCACGTCAAACTTGTGCGGGCCTCTACCGATTTCTTCATCCGGTGTAAAACCGACACGAATCTTACCATGCGGAATATCTGGGTTTTGTAAAAAGTAATCCATCGCTGTCAAGATGATGGCGATACCTGCTTTATTATCTGCACCTAGAAGGGTTGTTCCATCCGTCGTCATCAGTGTGTGGCCTTTGTAGTTTTTGAGTTCTGGGAAGTCGGCCACTTTCATGACCGTTGAGTCGTTTAACGGAAGATCTTCGCCATCATAGTTTTCGACGAGTTGAGGCTTCACATCTTTCCCCGTGTAATCTGTCGCAGTATCCACGTGTGCTAAGAAGCCGATCGTTGGAACGTCTTCAGTAGTTGTCGCAGGAAGAGTAGCAAATAGATAGCCGTTGTCATCAAGCGTGATCTCTGTCATTCCCATCGTTTCAAGTTCTTCTTTGAGTACATGAAGCAGATCCCATTGACCTTCAGTTGAAGGGGTGGACGTGCTTGCTGCGTCAGATTGTGTATCAATTTTCACGTAACGCGTCAGGCGTTCGATTAATGTGTGTTTCATCTAAATCCTCCTTATTTTTCAGTGAACAGACGTTGAACAGCGCGTTCAATTGTAGAGATTGTGTTGACATCTTGGAAGCTGATGCCGAGTTGAACAGCTGTTTGGGCAATCTCTGGACGAATTCCCGATAGTGTCGATTCAACACCTAGAAGGCGTAAAGCCTCAATCAATTGGAAAATCTGTTGAGCAACCATTGTATCGATGATGGCCACTCCAGAAATATCTATGAGTAAGCTGTGGACACGCTTTTGTGTACATTGAGAAAGTGCGTTTTCAAATATGTATTTCGCGCGGTTTGTATCAATATCGCCAACGAGTGGTAATAGAGCAACCCCATTACTGAGCGAAATAACTGGCGTGCTGAGCTCATTGATCATCTCTTGTTGTGCACGTAACTTAGAAAGTGAGTAGTTATGATGCTCTTCTGTGAACCATGTCATGAGCTTGCCAAACATTTTTGTGACACTTGCAATCCACTTCTGTACAGTCTCATGCGAAAGGTCTTCAGCTTGTCGTTCATATTTAAACAATAACTCTATATATTGTTGTTGGGTATTGAAAAATTCTTGCAGGATATGGTGAAGCGGTGTGTTTAGATGTTCTGGGTCACGTGCAATCTCTAACACCCATTCTTCAAAATGTTTTACGAATACCTCTTCGTCTTCAATAAAGAGTTTACAAAAACGCTCATGAAATCCGTGGTTTTGCTCTTTGATTGTCTGGATCACTTTAGGGTCGTTCGATGCGTAGACCCCGCTTGTCGAGTTTTTATCAAGGGCTGCATACCACGCTTCTGTTAAGTCCCATGTGTTGTTCACTAGATAGTCGTAAAGCTTTTGTTCGGGTGTCATTACACAATCTCTCCTTTAAGGTAGAATCACTTAACTCCTAGTGTAGAGGACAATCATGAAAATAGGCAAGTCCGCGCGGGACCTGCCTACTTACAAGTTAAAGTGCCTCGTCATTCACGCTGTTTAAATACGCTTCGATTTCTTCAATGACGCCTTCGATGCTGCCTTGTTCAAACGGTGATTTCAGGTTTGCCGCTTCTACTAACTTTGTGAATGGAAGAGATCCTCCAAGAGTACAAAGGTGAAGGTAGTCTTTCCAAGCGCCCTCAAAATCTTCACGTGAACGTTTCCAGAACTGGAATGCACAGATTTGCGCGAGTGTATAATCAATGTAATAGAAAGGTGATGCATAGATGTGGCCTTGGCGCTGCCAGAATGACCCTTCTTCTAGATAGGCATTCCCATCATAGTCGCGATGAGGCAGATACGTTTGTTCGATCTTTTTCCAGGCTGCTTTACGCTCAGCTGGTGTCATTTCAGGATTTTCATAAACAACATGCTGGAATTCATCGACAGCTACCCCATAGGGTAAGAACAATAGCCCGCTCATCAAGTGCGAATACTTATATTTTTCTGTCTGGTCTTTAAAGAAGTTTTCCATCCATGGCCATGTGAAAAACTCCATACTCATCGAATGAATTTCTGCAGATTCATAAGTCGGCCAAATGTACTCAGGAATTCCAATGTTGCGGCTTGAGAATACCTGGAATGCGTGACCCGCTTCGTGTGTTAACACGTCGATGTCCCCAGATGTCCCATTAAAGTTTGAGAAGATGAACGGAGAATCGTGGTTTTCGATAAATGTACAATATCCGCCTGCTTCTTTCCCTTTTTTCGCGACAAGGTCCATCAAATTACGGTCGAGCATGAACTGGAAAAACTCGTTTGTCTCAGGAGACAGCTCTTCGTACATCTTCTTTCCACCATCAATGATCCATTCAGGCGAACCTTGTGGCGTTGCGTTTCCTGTTAAGAAGGTTAGTGGCTCATCGTAGTGTTTTAATTTCTCTACACCGATGCGCTTTGCTTGTTTCTCATACAGTTTAGTCGCGACAGGTACAATATAGTCGCGCACTTGGTCGCGGAACGTCTTTACCATCTCCGCATTGTAATCGATACGGTTCATACGGATATAGCCAAGTTCGACGAAGTTTTTATAGCCCATCTTGTGCGCAATCTCTGTACGTACTTTTACAAGCTCATCATAAATTGCATCGAATTTCTCTGCGTGAGATGCGAAGAAACCAAACGATGCTTCTTTTGCCTTTTTACGCGTTTCACGGTCTGTCGATTCTGCAAACGGTCCTAGTTGAGCAAGTGTCAGCGTCTCGCCGTTAAATTCAACTTGAGCAGAAGCCACAAGCTTTGAATAATCCGATGCCAATTTATTTTCTTTTTGAAGAAGTGGCATGATCTCTGGTGAGAACGATTTGATTTGGAACTCGGCTAAATCAAACAATTGTTGTCCCCAGCGTTCTTCTAAATTTGAACGAAATGGTGAGTCTACAAGGGCTTTGTAATAGTCTGTCACGATCTCTTCCATCTCAGGAGAGATTTCATCAAAATAATCCCGTTCACTTTGATAAAATTCATCGTTCGTGTCAATGGATGCGCGGATGTAGACAAGGTTTGCCATTGTCGAAAAGTCTGCACGCAGTGTGTTGAGAGTTTGAATCGCTTCATTTTGCTCTTCATAAGAAGACGCGGCCTTGAATGCTTCTACTGCCTCTTTTGCGCGTGATTTGAGAGCAACCATATCCGGACGTTCATATGTATACTCTTGGAATTGTGTTGTCATGCAAAATCCTCCTTGGATTCTTCGATAATCGAAGGTCTCACCGTCTATTCTTTCGCAATTCAGAGTGTTTGGCAAGCGATTTCTGGCTGAAAAAACAGAAAATTTCAAATGGGGTGTTGACAGATGTTTCCTTGCTGTTTTATACTTCAATGCAATAGACAGACGTATATGTACTCTTATCCAGAGTGGCGGAGGGACTAGGCCCTGCGAAGCCCGGCAACCAACAAGCAATTTTGCTTGGAAAGGTGCTAATTCCTACAGATCGATTTCGGTCTGGAAGATAAGAGGAGGACAAGCTGAGGCTCCTCTTCTTAATTGAAGAGGGGCTTTTTCATTGTCTCTTCCTCTCTGGATGTCTGCTCTACCCAACAAAAAGGAGGAAGAACAATGACAAACTTACGACCAGAAACGATTTTACTTCACGGAGGCCAACAACCAGACCCCGTCACAGGATCACGCGCGGTACCCATCCATAAGACCACTTCATTCGTTTTCCAAAACACAGAGCACGCGCAAAATTTATTCGCACTGAAAGAGGCAGGCAACATTTACACACGTATCGGCAATCCGACAGTCGATGTGTTTGAACAACGCGTCGCCCAACTTGAAGGAGGGACAGCTGCCGTTGCATTATCCTCTGGAATGTCTGCAATCGCCTTTTCTATTTTGAATATTGCAGGGGCAGGCGATGAAATTGTTGCCGCATCGAACCTGTACGGTGGAACATACAACTTATTCGCCCATACACTTCCACGCTACGGAATCACTGTGAAGTTTGTCGATTCCACAGATCCTGAGAATTTCCGTGCAGCGGTCACTTCGAACACGAAAGGTTTCTTTGCTGAAACGATTGGAAATCCAAGTTTGAACGTACTGGATATCGAAGCAGTCGCGCAGGTTGCGAACGAAGTGGGTGTACCTCTCTTGATCGATAACACATTTGCTACACCGTACGGAACACAGCCGATTCGCCACGGTGCCCACGTTGTCATCCATTCCGCTACAAAATGGATTGGTGGGCACGGGACTACAATTGGAGGTGTAGTGGTCGATGGCGGAAATTTTGACTGGAACTCAGATAAATTCCCGGGATATACAGAGCCAGACGTGACCTACCACGGTCTGCGTTACGGAATTGACGTACCACAAGTAGCATTTGCTATCCGACTTCGCGTGCAATTGCTGCGTGATTTTGGACCCGCTCTAAGCCCGGAATCGGCTTTTTCTTTCCTGCAAGGTCTGGAGACACTTCACTTACGCGTCCCAAGGCACAATGAGAACGCACAAGTTGTGGCAAACTATTTGAAGCAACATGAAGAAGTAGAGTGGGTGAACTATCCGGGACTTGAAGAGCATCCTTCTCATGAACTGGCGAAGAAGTATTTAGGACAAGGTGCCGGCTCGATTCTAACGTTCGGAGTAAAAGGTGGGAAACAGGCAGGGCAATTATTAATTGATTCCATTCCATTGTTCTCGCATGTAGCAAATGTAGGAGATGCCAAATCATTGATTATCCATCCGGCCTCCACGACACACCAGCAATTAGGTGAAGGTGAAGAACTTGCGCGAACAGGTGTGACGCCAGAACTTGTTCGTTTGTCGATTGGATTGGAGCATATTGACGATATTTTAGAAGCACTAGATGCAGGATTACAAGCTGTTAAAAAAGCCGCTCTTCCCGTCTAATTTGTCCATACAAGAAAAACAAATGTATCCTCAGGAAAGATTTTTCTTGTTTTCTTTAAAATCTTCCTCTAAAATAGGAAAAATACTACGGTGAATGGACTTGGAGGAATGAAGATGGCAAAACTACGAGCAGCAATTTTAGGATACGGGACAGTGGGACAAGGAATCTACCGCATTTTGCAAGATAAAGGAGAAGAGTTGCAACGCTCTCTTGGCCTCGACATTGAAGTTGGCGCAATTCTTGTGAATGATTTGGAAAAACCTCGTCCTGCAACCCCGGGCGTTCTCATCACAGATAAGTTCGACGACATCTTGGCCATTCCTGGATTGCAGGTCGTATTTGAAGCGATTGTAGGGGAAGACCCAGCCTATGGGTATTTATGCCGGGCAATTGACAAAGGGTGCCATGTCATCACAGCAAATAAAGTCATGTTCTCGCGCTATCATATCGATCTTCATGAACGAGCGAAATCAAAGGGTGTCTATATCGGGTACGAAGCCACTACAGCAGGGGGCGTACCGGTCATCAAGACCCTCAAGAACCTGTTGCAAGTCAACACGGTCCATCGCATTCAAGGGATTTTGAACGGGACGTCGAATTATATCCTGACTTCAATGCGCACAGACAATAGTGCCTTCGACGCTGCACTTCGTGATGCGCAAGCACTTGGCTATGCAGAAGCAGATCCTTACAACGATGTATCCGGAATGGATGCGTTTCATAAGCTGATGATTTTGAGTGCGCTCGCATTTGATAAACAACCAGAACGAAGCGAGGTGGATGTAAGAGGAATCGATACAATTACATTAGACGATATTCAGCGCGCACAGTCGGAAGGCTTACGCTACCGTCATGTCGCTGAAATCGTTCAGCACCCCGATGGACGTTTAGAAGCTTCTGTAGGCCCACAACTAGTGGGACCAGACCACCCACTGTATGCAATCGAAGGAGTGAACAATGCAGTGGCAGTCGATACAAACTACATCGGCACATTGACACTTGTTGGCCCTGGAGCAGGGATGTACCCGACGGCGAGTGTGATGGTAGAAGATTACGCGGAGATTATTGGGAAGCGGGCTGGGTTTATGATTTCGATTTAGTTTTAGATGTGGAGCCGACTGTTCAGAAATTGTGCAAGATGACAGCGGAGCCCGTGAAGCGCTCTTTGCTTCATGGGATGCGATGGCTTCTTGCGGGATTTCTAGGAGGCGCAACTCGATTCCATTCGAAGTCGAAACCACAACCAGCCTTTGCGGGCGCGGCTGATTCCGAAGCGTGTTTCTGGCGTTCGCAACTCGATTCCATTAAGATGTGGAGCCGACTGTTCAGAAATTGTGCAAAGTAAGACGTTGAGTTCCACTGCGAGGCTGCTTTCCGTGGGCGCTGCGTGAGCTTCCTCGTCGCAGGCTCCTGCGGGATCTCACGGCAGACTGGAATCCCACTGGAGTCAACCCCTCCATTCCACTCAACTTTAGATTTAGATGTGGAGAACGCCGGCATACACCAATTTGGGTGTATGCCGGTTTTTTGTTTGCGAACTGAGCGGTCGTTCTTCTACCGAAACCATACTTTCTTCTACCGAAACTTAGATTTATTCTACCCAAATCCACATTTCTTCTACCGAAGTCATATTATGGAAACTAATTCAAATCCCAAACGTCCACTATCCCAAAATTTTTCCTAGCAAGGGCATGAATCCAGCGAAAAAACAGTATCCTCTCTTTCGAGAAGATACTGTTTTTTTAGTTCTCTATAATTTGTTCAGCAAAGTTGAATGCTTCGTCAATCGTTTGGTTAACTGCTAGATAGTACGTAATCATATATCCAGCGCCATCTTTATCGAACCCGATCACCGCTGTGTCGCGTACAGGGCCAGGAATCACTTTATAGGCCACTTCTTTGCCTGCAATTTCCTGCGTTTCCGCGTCAGCTAGTTCTCCAAAAGTTTCTGGAAAGATATCAAGTTCTGCTAATGGTGCGTCTTTAAATAAGTCACCGTGTAATACTTCATACTCATTTTGCTCACTCCACGTATCTACGTTGAATCCATCTGCTGGCTTCGTCGTTGTTTGATAAATCAAGTGAGCCGACGTAGACTCAGCCGCCGAGTCCAGATACGCAAGACCGATATCATGATTTTGCATAGTAGGGATTGAAACGTCTGTCCCCAATGCTTCTTCAATTTTTGTTTCAACTTCTCCAGCAGGACCTGTCGCTTCTGAGGATGGTGTCTCTACTGTTTCATCTTGACACCCAACTAAAAATGCGAGGGCTGCCATAGGTAAAAGCCATTTCTTCATAATCTGATAATTCCTCCTCTTCTCTTCGTTACTTTATCACTGATTGAAAAATCTGAAAAGAGGGCGAGAGAACTAAAAAACCGACTCTCAAAAGAGAGCCGGCTAGTAATTATTCAGGCATATAAATTCCAGAACCAGGACCTAGGTCGATTCCGAACGCCATCCATACAAATAACATGATTGTCCAAACGACAAAGAATGCAATGGAGTATGGAAGCATAGTAGCGATCAACGTACCAATTCCTACTTTTTTGTCATACTTCTGAGCAAACGCGATTACGATTGCGAAGTATGGCATTAGTGGCGAAATGATATTTGTTGAAGAGTCAGCGATACGGTAGACAACTTGTGTCAATTCCGGTGAGTAGCCAAGCTCCATCATGATCGGCACGAATACCGGCGCCATGATTGCCCATTTTGCTGAAGCACTTCCGATGAAGAGGTTAATGAAACCAGTAATTAATAGGAAGGCTAAGATTAACGGGAAGCCTGTAAATCCTGTACTATCTAAGAATTCAGCCCCGTTTACTGCGAGCACAAGGCCGAGATTCGACGTTGTAAAGTAAGCAACGAATTGAGCAGCAACGAAGGCAAGAACGATGTATGAACCCATTGTTTCCATCGTTTCAGACAACTGATTCGCTACATCTTTGTCGTTGCGGATTGCTTTTGTGATGACACCATATACAAACCCAGGGACAATGAAGAGAATCAAGATAACCGGAACAAGTACTTGGAAGAATGGCGCGTTGACGATTTCTTCAGCACCTGCACGAAGTGGCCCCCAAGAAGGAACAACTAGTAGAGCGATTCCGATTGAAACGACGATGATGGAAGCAAGAGCTCCCCAAAGTCCTTTTTTCTCAAGAGAAGAAAGTGTATTGACTTCTTCTGTAACCGTTCCTTTGTATGCACCTAAACGTGGCTCAACAATTTTCTCAGTTACAAGTGTACCTACGATTGTGATCATGAATACAGATGCAATCATGAAGTAGTAGTTCATTGCGTAGTTAATGGACTCTGCGTATTCAGGATTCAAAATTGCAGCTGCATCTTGCGTGATTCCACCTAACAATGGATCAAGAGATGTTAGCAACAAGTTTGCACTGAATCCACCAGATACCCCAGCGAACGCAGCAGCTAGACCTGCAAGTGGGTGACGACCCATCCCAGCGAAAAGAACGGCTCCAAGTGGAGTTAGAACAACATACCCAGCATCTGCAGCCATGGATGACATAACACCACCAAATACTAATGCAGCTGTAAGAAGTTGTTTTGGCACAGACGTGACTAGTCCACGAAGAGCGGCACTGATCAAACCTGAACGTTCAGCAAGACCAATTCCGAGCATTGTGACAAGAACAGTTCCAAGGGGTGCGAATCCTGTGAAGTTTGTGACCATGCTCTGGAACAGGTACAAGATTCCTTCTGAATTAAGTAAGTTTCTAACCGTTAACGTTTCTCCTGGATTCATCGGATCTTCTACACTTACGCCGAGTGTTGAGAAGATAGCGGAAAGCACTAAGATGAGAACAGAGAAAATCGCAAATAACGTAACCGGGTGCGGCAATTTATTTCCTGTACGCTCGATACCATCGAGGGAACGAAGAATGAAGCCACGGTTTTTCGTGTTTTCCATTTCAAAACCTCCAAATCATATCACTATTCTGACAATTACCTGTATAGGCATTTGTTTATTATAAGAAGAAATGCTCCGAATAGAAAGTCATCTGCAAATATCCGGAATTGCAAAAGGATTGTGAATAGGGGGAACAGTAAAAATCCCAATCGCATCAGGATTGGGATTAGTCTTCATCTTTTATGTCCGGATCTTCAGGGATTGGGGTATTCCGCCACTCCTCAATTAAAGCTTTGACATGTTCCAGCTGTTCAAAGTGACGTGTGAATTGTTCGTCATTAATCAGAAACTGTTCCCCGTCATGTAAAGCTTTAATGCGTCTTTCGAGAATATAGCGCCGAACTTGTTCTTCTGGCATACCGAGGTAAGCGGCTGTTTCTTCAAGAGTCCTATACATTTTTAGGTGACCTCCTTGTATACTGAATAGATAGAGTGATTACTAGCTGCAAGGAGCGATTTCATTGTCTAGTTTACCATACATACTTGTTTTACTTGGCGCAATCTTATGGGGAACGACGGGAACTGCGCAAACATTTTTACCTGAAGATGCGCATCCATTTGTTGTTGCGGCAGCACGTTCTGCAATTGGGGGATTTGCTTTGTTGATTCCGCTCGTCGTGATGCGGAAAATTGATTTTCGGAATTGGTCGTGGAAAGAAACAATTCTCGCAGCGCTTTGTATCGGTCTCTTTCAAATGCTGTTCTTTAGCAGTGTTAAACTCACTGGTGTTGCGATTGCGAGTGTAGTTGCAATCGGGAGTGCGCCCGTGTTCTCGGGTCTTGTCGAGTGGTTCATCTTTAAACAAAGACCGACTCGTATCTGGATGGTGTCGACATTGTTTGCACTTGTCGGATGCGGTTTTTTGTTCTTAAATTCTGGTGCAGTCACCGTAAATCCAGTGGGCGTGATGCTCTCTCTTGGAGCCGGAATCGTGTTTGCAATCTACACGATGTCGAGCAAAGTACTTGTTGCGAAACAAGATGCCATGTCAGCAGTCGCCATGACATTTAGCGTCGCGGCTATTTTGTTGAGTCCATTCTACGTAGTGAATGGAGCAGCGTGGACCGTTGAACCTACAAATGCAGGGATTCTTCTGTATCTTGGGATTGGCACGACGACTATTGCCTATGTGTTTTACACGACAGGTCTGAAAAAGATTCCGTCGAGTTCCGCACTTACATTGTCCCTTGCTGAACCGACGACTGCCGCTGTGCTAGGAGTGTTAGTTGTTGGAGAAATCTTTACATGGAATTCATGGGTGGGGATTGTTCTTCTTCTCGGAAGTATTGTTGTTCTAACTATAGGTGCGAGGTACCAACGTCCACTAAAAAACCCTGAGGCTGTTTAAGTGCTCAGGGTTTTCTTCTGTCTTATAGCGTTTGTTCACCAATTGTGTCGGGAGATTCGCAGTCTAATGCTTGCCGTTCACCAATTGTGTCGGGAGATTCGCAGTCTAATGCTTGCCGTTCACCAATTGTGTCGGGAGATTCGCAGGAAGGTGATGTTATGGAAACTATTACATCCCTAAAATCCGCTTCACGTCCGCTAAATACGACTGGCCCACGGGCAACTCGCTGCCATCTTCAAGTACCATGATGAGATTCGAGGCGAGGTCCCGCGTGATTCGATCGACCGCTACTAGATTTACAATAAACGACCGGTGGATCCGGACAAAATCTTCTGGCAGTCGTCGCTCGAGCTCCTTCAGCGGATGTGTGACAGAATAGGCTTCCCCGTCTGCGTACACCCACGTCTTCTTATGTAAACTCTCCACGTGTGTTATAGAAGAAAGGCGCAAAGGCTTCCAATCCTCCTCTTGTCGAACCGTTAAAAAGCGAGTTGCAGTGAGCTGTTCCATTGTGTTCCTCCTTTGATTTTCAAGTTTATCGCGAAAAAAAGTGGGTTTATCCAAAAATTTCAGCGGTTTATCAAAAAGCCGTGTCATTTTGAATTATCTGTTATATATTAATTTACAAGAACTATAACTGTTATGCAACAGAAACTTACGCGAAGGGTGAGATACAGGATGATGACACGACAAGAGCAGGTTGAACAACTACGTAAAGAATGGAACGAAAATGAACGTTGGCAAGGAATTGAACGTCCATATTCTCCGGAAGAGGTTGTAAAGCTACGCGGTTCGGTTGTAGTAGAGCAGACGCTGGCACGACGTGGAGCAGATCGACTTTGGAACTCACTTCATACAGAAGATTTTATTAACGCGCTGGGTGCACTTACTGGGAACCAAGCCGTTCAACAAGTGAAAGCAGGCTTGCAAGCTATCTATTTAAGCGGATGGCAGGTAGCAGCAGATGCAAACCTTTCCGGTCAAATGTATCCAGACCAGAGCTTGTACCCGGCAAACTCAGTCCCAGCAGTGGTGAAGCGGATCAACCAAGCACTACAGCGCGCGGATCAAATTGATCATGCAGAAGGACGCGAAGATGGATTTGACTGGTTTGCACCAATCGTTGCAGATGCAGAAGCAGGATTTGGCGGACCACTGAACGTATTCGAATTGATTAAAGGGATGATTGAAGCCGGAGCAGCGGGCGTCCACTTAGAAGATCAACTCGCTTCAGAGAAAAAATGTGGACACTTGGGCGGGAAAGTTCTTCTCCCAACACAGAATGCTATCCGCAACTTAGTGGCAGCTCGACTAGCAGCAGACGTACTAGACGTTCCAACCTTGATCGTAGCACGCACAGATGCAGATGCAGCGGACATGGTGACAAGTGATATCGATGAGCGCGATCACGCATTCATCACAGGCGAGCGTACACCAGAAGGATTCTTCAAAACAAACCCTGGTATCGAACAAGCCATTGCACGTGGACTTGCGTACGCTCCGTATGCAGACCTTGTCTGGTGTGAAACGTCTCACCCGAGTTTAGAAGAAGCGAAACAATTCGCAGATGCAATTCACGCGCAGTTCCCAGGAAAGATGCTCGCGTATAACTGTTCACCATCCTTTAACTGGGAAGCAAACCTAGACCAGGAGACAATTGCGAAATACCAAGTCGAACTTGGCAAGATGGGCTACAAGTTCCAGTTCGTGACACTTGCAGGTTTCCATAGCTTGAACCACGGTATGTTCGAACTAGCGCATGCTTACAAAACAGAAGGAATGGCTGCTTACTCTCGCTTGCAACAAGCTGAATTTGATTCAGAAGTAAAAGGATACACAGCGACGAAGCACCAACGCGAAGTTGGAACTGGATACTTTGATGAAGTATCACAGATCGTTTCAGGTGGTATGTCGTCGACAACCGCAATGAAAGGCTCAACAGAAGTCGCGCAATTTGCGTGATTCGGGAAGGAGGGAAACTGATGACGCAACTGACTACTTCGATTGAAATCAAAGCGCCTCAGGATGAAGCCGTCCACCAGGTGCTGACACCGGAAGCCCTGCAGTTTCTAGAAGGACTCCACCGGACATTCAATGCACGTCGAAAAGAGCTTTTAGAGGCACGTGAAGTGCGTCAAAAAGAACTAGAATCGGGCAGCAAGCTCGACTTTTTACCAGAGACGAAAGAGATTCGGGAAGGCGACTGGACGGTCGCCGAACTCCCGAAAGATTTACAAGACCGCCGTGTGGAAATCACGGGACCTGTTGACCGGAAGATGGTTATCAATGCCTTGAACTCAGGGGCAAAACTATTCATGGCTTGTTTCGAAGATGCGACAGCACCGACGTGGCATAACATGATCCATGGTCAGATTAATATGTACGATGCGATTCGGAAGACAATTTCCTACACGCAGCCTGGGACTGGCAAGACCTACGCATTAAACGACGAGGTCGCAGTACTACAAATTCGCCCACGTGGGTGGCATTTGCTAGAGAAGCATGTGGAAGTAGACGGAGAGCCTATGTCAGGGGGACTATTCGATTTCGGACTCTATTTCTTTCACAACGCCAAAGAATTGTTGGCCCGAGGAAGTGGCCCGTATTTCTATCTACCGAAGCTCGAGCATCATTTAGAAGCGCGTTTATGGAATGACGTGTTTAGATATGCACAAGATACACTTGGGGTTCCCCAAGGCTCGATTCGTGCAACGGTGCTGATCGAGACGATACCTGCAGCTTTCCAAATGGACGAGATCTTGTACGAATTACGTGACCATTCAGCTGGTTTGAACTGTGGGCGTTGGGATTATATCTTCAGCTACATTAAACGTCTGCGGAATCAACCGGACGTTATCTTGCCGGATCGTGGTCAAGTCACGATGACCTCACCATTCATGCGCGCGTATACATTACTTGCCATTAAGACGTGCCATAAACGTAATGCGCCGGCGATGGGTGGGATGGCTGCTCAAATCCCGATTAAAGGAGACGAAGCAGCAAACGCGGCGGCATTTGATAAAGTACGAGAAGACAAACGCCGTGAAGTGACGGATGGGCATGACGGCACATGGGTTGCACACCCAGCGTTAGTTGCCGTGGCACTCGATGAGTTCAACGAGCATATGCCAGAGCCGAACCAGATTTCGCGAAAGCGAGACGATGTAACTGTAACAGCTGAAGACTTAGTGGAAGTATTGAAGGGCACTATCACAGAAAATGGTTTACGTGTGAACTGCTCAGTAGGTGTCCAGTACATCGCTTCATGGTTACGAGGGAACGGAGCAGCACCTATCAATCACTTGATGGAAGACGCTGCAACAGCCGAAATCTCTCGCACCCAAGTCTGGCAATGGATTCGCCATCCGGAAGGGAAGGTAGAGGATGGGCGTAAAATTACAGCTGACCTTGTAGACCAAGTCCTCGAGGAAGAATTGCACAAGCTACAAGAGCAATTTGGAAACGATGTATATGCCAACGGACGATTTGAAGAGGCTGCTAGTCTCTTTAGACGATTAGTTCTAAACGATGAGTTTATCGAGTTTCTCACAGTACCTGGCTATGACCAGTTGGAGGAGGTGACTGACCATGAATCAACCGAATCGTGAAGCGAACCCAAAAGTATGCCGCGAGTGTGGCACTGTCATTCGTGAGCAAGTCGAGTCTCAACTATTTGAATGCGAGCGTTGCTTGAACAACCAACCGGAATAACTTAGAGTGCCCCTTCTGCTTCAGCAGAAGGGGTTTTTTCTAAGGAAGGCCGAATTTAGTTTCCATAAAATCATTTGGGGCGTTAATCAAGGAAGTACGGGCGTTAATTCAAGCTTACAGTCTAACGCCTACTACTTCCGCTCATACTATCCACAAGAGGTGATCCCCATGTGGACCGAAGACATCAACGCACTTGAAATGATCCCCATGTGGACCGAAGACATCAACGCACTTGAAATGATCCTAAGAACTACCGTAACGTTTATAGCTCTACTTCTACTCACCCACTTTCTAGGAAAAGAACAACTTAGCCAGCTCACTATGTTCAACTATATTACCGGCATCACCATCGGATCCATTGCTGCCGATTTGGCCGGGCAAGCAGAGACACCATTCATCGACGGTATGATTTCACGCATCATCTGGACGCTGCTCACACTTCTCGTTAGTTGGATCTCTTTAAAATCCATGCGTGCAAAAACCTTACTAAATGATGAACCATCCGTTGTCATTCGAAAAGGAAAAATTCTGCATCGTGAACTGAAAGCCAGTCGTCTTCCGGTAGAAGATTTGAAGATGCTGCTCCGCCTTCAAGGAATTTTCTCCATAACAGAAGTCGAGCACGCCATCCTTGAAACAAATGGAGAACTGAGTGTTTACAAAAAATCGGCGAACCAACCCGCCACCAAAAAGGATATGCAGTTGCCGACGAAACCGACATATTATATTCCCACTCAACTCATCACGGACGGGGTGATCATTGAACGTAATTTAGTGGAACTTGGTCTTTCGAAAGGCTGGCTTTTGAAGGAACTCAAAAAAGCGGGGTACCAAGAACCCGATCAAATATTCTATGCGGAACTTCAAGAGAACGGTAAACTCTATATCGACAGTGGCAATGACGAGTAATCTCTTCGCAAACGCGAGGGGATTTTTTGATTTCTTAAGAATTTCTTCAGAAATCTCCCCCTTACTTGTTAAGAATTGAGAGGTACAATAGAAATAGATGGAAGGAGGCGGTCGAACATGACACCATTTACAGTACTCGTCACAGATGATGACCAAGAAATTCGAGATGGGATTGAAATCTATTTAAAAAATGAAGGGTACCAGGTGCTAAAGGCCGCTAACGGACTAGAAGCACTTGCACTATTAGAACAGCAGGAAGTTCACTTGATGATTATGGATATTATGATGCCTCAGATGGACGGAATCCAAGCGACATTTAAAGCGCGGGAAACACAAAACATCCCCATCATCATGCTCTCTGCAAAATCAGAGGATACCGATAAGATTCACGGCTTATCCGTTGGTGCAGACGATTACGTAACAAAGCCATTCCACCCGATGGAGCTCGTTGCTCGCGTGAAATCACAGCTACGTCGGTACACAAAGCTGGGGACCTATGAAGGTTTGCAGTCGGTAATTGAGAAAGATGGTTTAGTGTTAAACCAAGAGTCGAAAGAGGTTACGCTCGAGGGAGAACCCCTAAAGTTGACACCAACGGAGTTCAAAATCACGGAGCTGTTCATGCGTAACCAAGGGCGTGTGTTCTCGATTCCGGAAATCTATGAACGTGTGTGGCAAGAGCCTGCGTACAATGCAGAGAACATTGTGGCGGTACATATTCGAAAGATACGTGAAAAAATGGAAGCGGATCCGAAAAATCCGCGCTATATAAAGGTGGTGTGGGGCGTTGGCTACAAGATGGACAAGTAAATGGGAGACGATTCTTTCGGTGGTTGTCATGTTAATCGGCCTCGCCACCATTGGCTATTGTGCGTACTGCTTCACTCAAGCGGCGGAGACATCGAGCTGGCTTGCTCAGTTGAAGCGTTTTATTGATCGAGGGGGATTAGGATGAAGACAAATAAACAAAGGGCCAAGTGGGGCTTGTTAGGTTTACTCGCTTTTTTAGTCTTACTAGCAATACACTCTTGGTCAGGATTCTCAAGAGAACTGATTGGTCAAGAGTTTAGAGACACTATGCAATTTGACCATACTGTTTACTATGAAATAATCGAAGAACTTCCTGGAATGATGGTGGAACCTGTTACAAAGGAAGAATTGATAGAAGGCTATCGTGTAACGGAAAGCACAATTGAAGAGTATCGCTATCGCTTTGGAGATTTACAAACACAACTTGACTCGATTCGCAGTCAATACGAACCTGCTGAAGGTGAGGAGTTGAGCGAAGACCTTCAAGAAGAACGTGATCAAAAGTTAGCAGACATTCGACGAAACTTTGAAGATGATGCATATGTAGAAGAAAAGTTGCTTGCAGAATGGGAGCGTAAAGTCGATTCCTATATCGTGGCGCAACAGAAACAAAGAAATCAATTTAGTATTAATTATCCTGGTATTGGTTATTTATTGACCAACACAGCCACGGGTGAAACCTTTGAAAAAGAGGCTGGAGTGGCAGATGCTTATGCAGTGGATTACGGTTCAAATAGTCGTTGGTTACAAGCGAGTCGACTCGAGCCAACTAATGACGAAGGATATGAAATCCAAGGAGAGTTGGATGAGTTCATGGCCAGCTATAGTGGTACTGTATTTATTCCAAGTTCCTATATTGGGCCCGCGCTCGAAGAGTATAAAAACCGGCAAATTGTGTTTTGGGTCCTTACATTAGCAGGGGTTGCAGCGGTAATGGCTGGAGTGATTTTATGGAGAAGGTGGAAAGGTATCCTGCTGAACAGTGATATACTAGTGCCAATTAACAGACAGCCACATGAGTTACGCTTGTTAATTGGTGGAGTACTACTATTTATGGCGTATTTCATGACCGCTGAAATCACAAGAGGCATGTTTTACTATTATGGATTTGATGACTTTACATTTTTTACAGCTTTTTTTGCAGTAGGGATAACTACAATTTTTTTACTTTACTTAATAAGCTTAGTAACTACATTAAACTTGTACTCGTATGAAACTTCTTTAGCGAAAAGAGTGGTTGAAGGCTTAAAAGGTTTATTCCTAAACCGAAGTCTTGCTTGGCAAGCCATCATTATCTTGGTCATTGTCTTCTTCTGGGGATTTGGAACAGTATTGTCTGGTATAGTCGGCGGAATGATTCTCGTATGGATTCCTGCTACGGTATTCATCGGGATTCCAGCTCTTTACTTCCTATTTAGTCGGATTGCGTACTTGAATCGGACAATGGCGCAGACGGCCCGATTAAGCGATGGTGTGGTGAATGAGCCATTTGAAATCAAGGGGCGTTCCCGATTAACAGAGCATGCAAAAGTGCTGAATGGCTTGCGCGACCAACTAGTGACGTCACAGTCGTCTCAAGTGAAGAGCGAACGATTAAAGTCCGAGCTGATTACAAACGTGAGTCATGATTTACGTACACCATTGACTTCTATCATTACGTATACAGATTTACTGAAGAATCCAGAGTTAACTGCTGAACAGCGTGAGCAGTATGTAGGTGTTCTGGAACGGAAATCCGCGCGTTTAAAAACATTAATTGAAGATCTATTCGATGTGTCGAAAATGGCTTCCGGCAATATCGAATTGCACAAAACAAAAGTCGATGTCGCTTCCTTACTGCAGCAAGCCATTGCAGAGCAACAGGAAGCACTGGATAAACAGAATTTAGATGTGCGTGTCAGCATCGCTTCTCAGCCGGTACATGCATATATGGATGGACAGAAAGTATGGCGTGTGTTTGATAATTTACTTCTAAACATTAGTAAATATTCGATGCCTGGAACGCGTGTATACGTGGCGTTACAAGAAACACCAACGCATGCAGTCGTGACTTTCAAAAATGTTTCGCAATATGAGCTAGGGGACGATACGGCGGAACTAACAGAACGGTTTAAACGAGGGGATCAAGCGCGTCACACAGAAGGATCTGGTTTAGGTCTTGCTATTGCGCAATCGATTGTGACGTTGCATAACGGTGAGTTTGATCTGAGCTTGGACGGAGATTTGTTCAAAGTGACGATTCTGCTTCCTAAAGGGGCGATGTAGGTATGAAGAGAGTGCTGATAGTGCTAATGTCAGTAGTACTACTAGCTGGATGTGCCAATGAAAGTGCTGGGGAAACGAAGGTGGAACTGTTTGACTATGAGGGCTCCTATGTAGGATCTCCAATGTCGACAACCAATATTTTAAAGCTTCTACCGGACTATGGCCTCGAGTGGAAACAAATGGCCCTAGAAACAAAGAAAGAACCTTATGGCATTGAGCTCTATTACGAGAAAGCAGAACCGGAAATTGCGAGGGAAGCGGCTCGAACTTACAGCCTGCACTTGCTACGATTGATTACGAATGCTGACTTCGTAACACTACATGCAGGAACTACTTCCTATACGTATACACGTGAACAATGGGAATCGTGGCTCGGGCTTCCTCTTGAACGCTACGCATCAGAAAAGGAACTGAAGCAAGCGGTTCAAATGAAAGTGGAGCAAGATCCGGGCAGAGAAGGTCTCAACGAAACCTCATAATGTGGTACGATGGGGAAAAGGAGGCGGTTCGGATGAAAAAAGAATTGCATGAACTGACACGTCTACCAGCAGATACGCGGTACGAGGTCTTTTTACACACAGTAGTAGAGAACAAAGAAGTGTGGGGACTGTTCCAAGAAGGCTGGGCAACAGCTGAAGATACAAAAGGTGCTCAACGTATTTTCTTCTGGCCTTCAGAAGAATTTGCCAAGCACCAAGCGGCAAAAGAATGGCCCGGGTTCACACCTAAACCGATTGCGCTGGATGATTTTATAGAAGCGTGGCTACCAGGTCTTGAAAAGGACGAGATTCAAATTTCAGTGTTCTCAACTGCAAAAGATGAAATTTTGGTTGAGGCAGAGACGTTGCTTGAGGATTTGGAAGATCTAGAAAGCGAGGCGTAATCAGATGCTGAACGATAACGAAGCTCTCCATGCGTTCTTTCTATCCTTACCAGGGACTACTCATGATTACAAAGAAGAGTGGACCGCTGACCGCTATATGATTGGTGACAAGATGTACGCGATGCTTGGCGGAGACAAGGAAGGGAAAGCGATTCTTACTGTCAAAGCGGAACCTTCGTATGCAGAAGAACTTCGCACAGAGTATGCAGCAATTGTTCCTGGCTACTACATGAACAAAACACACTGGAACTCGATCTATCGTGACGCAGGATTACCAGATGAATTGATTGCAAAGTTAATCCGACATTCGTATGAACAGGTTTTGGAAAAGCTTCCGAAGCGCACGCAACGTGAAATTTTAGGCGATTATTAAACTCAACCCCCTTTCTCTTTTCGAGAGGGGGATTTATTTTATAAAAGTTTTGTTGCATTTGCAATAAAATGCATTTACAGTGAATAGAACGACTAGTAAATAGGGGTGGCAAGGTGGCAGAGATTTTAAGAGAGATTGGAATGATTGCGAGGGCCCTCGATTCCATCAGTAATAGCGAGTTTAAAGAGTTTGAATTAGCAAAAGGCCATTATTTGTACTTAGTCCGAATCTGCGAACAGCCAGGAATTATTCAAGAGAAGGTGGCCGAACAAATCAAAGTGGATCGCACTACGGCAGCAAGAGCTATTCAGAAGTTGGAACAAAATGGACTGATTGAAAAACGACTTGAACCGTCGAATCGTAAAAATAAATATTTATATCCGACTGCAAAAGGTTTACAGATATATCCTCAGATTTTAAAAGAACATAGACACTCAGAGAATGTTGCGCTAAATGAATTAACTGAACGTGAAGCCGAGCTATTAGAACAATTGTTGGTTCGAGTAAGGCAGAATATTGAGAAAGACTGGGAAGCCGTAAAAAAAGGACAGAAACGAATCTATTGAGAAGGGTGGAAGGAAAAGATGACAGTGACACTACGAAAATGCAGTATAGAAGACATTGAAACGATTCAACAGATAGGCCGCCAAACCTACTTTGAAACATTTGTTGCTTACAACACGGAAGAAAACATGAATGATTATTTGCAAAAGGCATTTGCAGATTCAAAACTTCATAAAGAACTAAAGAACCCTGACTCAGAATTTTATGTGGCAGAAAAAGACGGGAAAGTCGCCGCTTATTTAAAAATCAACCAGTCGGGCGCACAAACTGAACCTATGGATTCTGATCATCTAGAAATTGAAAGAATCTATGTATTGAAGGAATTCCAGAAGCTCGGATTAGGAAAATTACTTTATGATAAAGCGCTTGAAAGAGCGAAGGAACTTGCGAAATCTAAAATCTGGTTGGGTGTCTGGGAAAATAATCACAATGCGCTCGCCTTTTATTCAAAGATTGGATTTGAGCGAATTGGACAGCACTCCTTCTTCATGGGAGACGATGAACAAATTGACTACATCTTACTCAAAGTAGTGAAAGAAGAGGTGTATTGATGTATATCCCTAAACGATTCAACGTAAAAGATCCCGAAGAAATCTTTTCTTTTTTGAGGACGCACAGTTTTGCCACACTCATCACAACTAAGGATGGACGACCCGTAGCAACCCATATTCCTGTAATCGTGCATCAAGAAGGTGGGAACTTGCTAATCAGTGGGCATGTCGCTTATGGAAATTCACAATGGCGGACGTGGGAAGAGATAGAAGAAGCATTGCTTATCTTTCAAGGACCACACTCCTATATTTCATCCTCTTGGTATGCTGAAGAACAAGTCCCAACCTGGAACTATCAAGCAGTACATATCTACGGGGCCATTCGTGAACAGACAGATGAAGAGTTGCGAGCAGATTTGAAACAATTGATGTTTACATATGAACAACAGCGAGAAAACCCTGTCTTGTGGGAGACCGTAACACCGGAACTTCTTGAGCGTGAAATCAAAGGAATCGTAGGGTTTGTAATGGAAGCAAGCCAAGTACAAGCTGCCTACAAGATGAGTCAAAATCGAAAAGATCACGACTACGCGAACATCATCGAGCAATTAAAGGAAGAACCCGATGCTGGGTCTCACCAAGTTGCTAGTGAGATGGAGCGACTGCGAGAAAAAGATTAACAGTATTAGAAGGTGAATGCTGCTTTCTGGAAACCAATCCTTTTTAGTGTCAGTCAAATTTTCTAATTTAGAAAGAAGGAGCACCTACGCGTTGGCGTAGGTGCTTTTGGCATTTAGAGGGAGTTCCCGGGCTTGGTACTGGGTTTCGATAGATTCTGTGCGACTTTTTTACGTTACACTTTTGAGTTTCTGGAAAGATAAGAGAAATAGAGGTCCGTTCGTCGCTAGAATTGCGGTTTGCGTCGCTGGATTTTCATGACTCGTCGCTGGATTCGTAACTTTCGTCGCTCACGGGGACTAGGTTCGCTCGTGCATCGCTGGAATTGAGATTTGCGTCGCTGAAATCGGCGCATTCGTCGCTCAAAGTAGGATTTGCGTCGCTGGAAACACGATACGAGGTCCGTTCGTCGCTAGAATTGCGGTTTGCGTCGCTGGATTTTCATGACTCGTCGCTGGATTCGTAACTTTCGTCGCTGGAAACACGATGGCGATTCTGAACAGGTGATGCCTGTAGCCTGTTTAAAATGAATTACAAAACCCCCAAATCTATGCAAGATTCGGGGATTCATTTCTATACATTTACTTAAAAATCAATTTCGTCTGGATCTGGACCTAAACGAACATCTGTTGCAATGGCATCAATTGCTGCCATGTCGTCTGCAGAAAGCTCGAAGTCAAATACAGCTAAGTTTTCGTGGATACGAGCAGGTGTCACAGATTTCGGTAAAGCGATGTGACCATGCTGCAAGTGCCAGCGAAGAACCACTTGAGAAGGGGCTTTGCCGTGTTTTTCTGCAAGCTCTTCAAATAGTGGAAAGTCTAAAAACTTCCCTTGCATCAATGGACTCCATGCTTCCACATGAATTCCTGCCTCTTGTAGAGACGTCACAAACGCACGCTGTGGGTTTTGTGGATGCAGTTCGATTTGATTGACCATAGGTTTCATCAGTCCAGCTTCTTCTAATTGATCCAAGTGATGTTGCTTGAAGTTTGAAACACCAATCGACTTGATTTTGCCTTCTTCATAGAGGTCAACAAGTGCAGCCCATGCTTCAACGATGCCATCTACTGGCCAGTGCAATAAGCAAAGGTCCATATAGTCCGTCTGCAGACGCTCAAGGGATTCAGCGAATGCTTCTTTTGTGCGACGTGCACGGATATCGTCGTTCCAAATCTTACTCGTCAAGAAGATTTCTTCACGGGCAACGCCAGAAGCTGCAATTCCTTTAGCAACGCCTTCTTCATTTTTATAAACAGCTGCTGTATCAATGTGACGGTAGCCTGCACGCAACGCTTCTTCTACAGCTGCCGGTGCTTCTGTGTCATTGTCGACACGCCAGACGCCAAACCCGATTTGGGGAATCTTTGTACCATTGCTTAATGTAACAAAATCCATGAAAACCTCTCCTTTCGGTTCGGTCTTCATTTTACCACTAGTATTTCGATTATCAAAACATTAAAGCGTGAGGTTGCGACGTTTAAAAGTAAACAATGAAAGACTAAAAAATATACCTGCAACTAACACTAATAAGCCACTGTGCCATATCCAATCGGGTTGGTCTTTAAGAATGCCGTTCGCATCAAACAATGTAAATAAAGAGAGAATCTTCAACCATTCCAAGTCGCTACTCAAGCCACTCATAATAACGGAGATGACCATGAACCCGAATACACCAGCCCCGAGCATATACGATTTTCCGCTTTCATTGAACAATGTTGCGAAGAACAGGGCGATCGCTCCGAGTGCTAAAAGTAAAGTAAAGCTATTGATGAGAAGCGCGAGTACATAGGAGTAGTTCAGATCTAAATTCCAAAGAATATCTGCTAGAAATAAGAATGCTCCGTTTAAACCTGCTACAAGTAACGATGCACTGACTAAAATGCCTCCTACAGCTACTACGTACGTGTTTCGAGATATAGGGGCACTCAAATACAACATGAGTTCACCGGAGTCAATTGGACGCGCTAAAAGACGAGAGGCCATCGTTAGTGCAAAGAGTAACGCAACAATTTGAAAAATAAGCCCGTAGTAGTTACCGGATAAAATGTTCAGGACACTATCCATCATCGTGGCAGGATCATATTGAAAGATATCGAGCAACTCTTTCGGGAGTGAATCAATCTTAGCGTCAATCAAGCCAGTTTCCGCGATAGAAGGATAAATCGCTGCAATCATAAAAATGTAAAGGCTTGTCCCAATACTATAGCCTAGAATCCAACCAAGGTTGTCTTTCACAAGTGCGCGAATCATACGGACTCCTCCTCTGCATAATAATGGATGAAGACAGTTTCAAGGTCCGCTGGTGCTGAACGGAACGAGATGACTCGGTAAGTAGCAAGAGATTGAAGTAAGGTGTTCAATTCATCTGTCGTAGAAACCGAAACGTCGACTCGAGTTCCCATAGATTTTCCGTGCATCGCCTCAGAGAACTGTTGGGCAGACTGAGTATTCTCAAACTCAATGTGAAACAGTTTTCTGCTAGAAGCAATTAGGCCATCGATTGAATCCGACACGACAATCCGCCCATTGCGAATCAAAGCGGCATGATCACATGTCTTTTCCATCTCAGGAAAGTGGTGAGAACTCATCAAAATCGCTTTGCCGGCCTCTTTCTCGCGGAGTACAAGTTCTAAAAATCGTTCTTGCATGAGTGGGTCGAGTCCACTGGTCGGTTCATCCAACAAGTAAACAGGTGCATCTTTCATAAAGCAGCGAATGATTGCGAGCTTTTGCTTCATACCTTTAGACATCTTACGTACTTTAACTTTTGTATCAAGCGGAAAAAGTGCGAGTAATTCGTTTTCACGTTCCGGAGATGTACGATCCATTCGGCGTGTAAGCGTCAAGATGTCGTCACCCGTCAAATCAGCAGGAAAGCTGATTTCACCCGGAAGGTAGCCGACGAGTTTTTTCACGTTCGGGGAAGAAGACCAACAATCGTAGCCACCAATCGTTGCTTTTCCAGAATCGGGTTGCAGAAGACCCATGAGATGGCGAATAGCTGTCGATTTTCCAGCACCATTTGGTCCGATAAAGCCAAATACGGTTCCAGGTTCAACAGTAAACGACACATCGAATACGCCTCTGTCCTTTGCAAATTTCTTGGTGAGTCCATGAAGCTCAATCATTCAAATCACCCCTTAAAGTTTTGAAATATAATAAGCTTATTGATTACAAAACAAGTATACAGCAGACATTTTGAAATGTAAATGATATATTGAATACAAAACTAAACGGGGAGGTTCGGTTTGTGGACGGGTATAAGCAACGGACAACGAAGAAGAAGCAGGCCATTCTTCTTGCGACTGAACAATTACTTATAGAAAAACAATCTTCAGTTACTATACAAGATATTGCGAAACAAGCTGGAGTATCTCCTGTTTCGATTTATAACTATTTTGGTTCAAAGGAACAAGTCATCTTGCGTGCTATTGAAGATATGGTAGACCGCCAGCTGAAGCGCGTAGAAGCAGCATTCGAAGACCAAGATCCTTTTGCCAAAGTCCTTGAAGATTTGCTGACACTTAAGATTCAATCTGCACAGATGTTGGATGCCACGTTGATTGAACAAATCATCCACGCCCCTGAATTTCAACTTTGGGCGAAACAGGGGATGGCCGCATTTGAAAACTTGGTGCAATACGGGAAAGAACAAGGCGCTATATCACAACAGCTTTCTACAGAGCGATTCATGCGTTATGCCCAAGTTATGCAAGACGCCATCATGGCAGATATTTTAAAAGAAAGTAGACCATTAGAAGAAGCGATGCAGGACTACTTCGAATTCTTTTTATATGGTTTAGTGCAACGCGAAGACCCCTCTACGAAATAAATTCGTAAAGGGGTTTTCTTAAAATTGACTCCGTCGATAGCGACGGTATTTTTTCTTAATAGTTGTAGCAATAGTCGTCACGATTAATAGGAATGAGAGAGCGATTCCCGAGAGTGCAACTACTAGTGCGACCCACTCGAAGAAGGAATACCCAGGTGCTTTGCCCCAATCCGTAAATCCTTTCCAATCTTCAATGACGAGATTCATTCCGTAAATCCCAGAGACTACAGTAAACGTTGTGAGCATAAATAGTAAAAAGTTTTGTTGTTTGTCTGCTTGGTTTTCTTGCGTTCGGTAAAGCTCTTGTAATGTATCCCGTACTTCTTGGAATGTTTCGTCAAGGTGAAAGACGTCGACAAATGTCTTTGCGTGTTCCTTCCCAGTAGTACGGACGGATACTTCTCCAAAATAGTAGCGAGCGGAAAATTTAGAAATCATCTCAATCAACTCTTCCACATACGCCTCGTCCTTCTTCCAGCTGACGTTACTATGTTCGAAAGAAAGACGAAGTAACATGATACGGTAGAAGTAATGTAAGAGCAAATTGTAATAATGTGTACTCATAAACTGACGTAATTCATCCTGCATATCAGATGGATCACATACGGTGACTGTCGAGTGCGTGTACTCGGAAGTGACCGTATAGGTAAAGGGCGCAGATCGGTCATTTGCATGGCGCTTTAGGTAACGTTCTACATAATTAGGGGATGTGCTAGAAATGAAAGGCTCGCCTTTTAGGTTAATGCCGTCTAATTGCCCTAAACGATAGATCTGATCATTCGTTAGTTGTTGTCCAGATTTCGCAAAGATGAAGGCCGAACTATACATTCGTTCATCTTCAAAATATGGCAGTGTGCCAAAATAGCCTGGTAAGCGGTGTTCTCGTAAAATAAACGGATGCAAACAAGGAATCATATGTTGAAAAATATAGTCATTTGTCGAATTGAATGTGCGTTCTGCAGCACGTATAATAGCCCCTTTTTCTTCATCAAGTTTTGCTTCAACTACACGGAAATGATGAATGAAATTTAGCATATGATGCAAAGCCATCTCATTGTTTACTTCTAATCGAATTGTTAAAAGACCGATACCAAATGGGCACAGGGTAATGTCTAAACTATGTAATTGGAAAGGTGTAGTAGACCCATCAACCAAGAGTTCTCCGTGCTCTTCAAAAGAGCGGGAAAAGCGACTAAAGCTATTGTCGTGTGGAGAGGAAGGGAACAACTTGTCTTCGACGAATGGAAAAAAGAATTGTTCGAGCTCTGCATGGCGAACCGCGATATCAGGTCCATAGAAGGCATCTTCCAATTCCGTTTTATTCAAGCAAAAGAATGTATAGTCCTCTCGCTCCAATTCATCAATCAGCTCTTGGCGTTTTTTCTCATGAAACGCAAAAGGGAATAGAAAATTCACATACCCATGTTCAATGTCTAATGGTGTAATTTCCACAGGTTTCATAAGACTACCTCCAATTCGTCAAGTCTTTCCTCACTTTTCCACTCTTCCGTCAAACGTAAACGTCTAACTACGAGAAATGAGCTGATGTTCATAGGCATAAATAACAGCTTGTGTCCGGTCTTGTACATCGAGTTTTGATAAAATGTTGCTCACATGTGTCTTGGCTGTTTTGAGTGTGATATAGGCTTGATCGGCGATTTCTTGATTGCTTAAGCCTTTTGCCATGAACAGTAAGATCTCCATTTCACGCTCGGTTAGGGAGTCGTGTAACGCATGTTGAGGAGAGCGCATACGTTGCATCATTTTTGTCGTCACTTCTGGTTCTAACACCGCTTGACCTATATAAGTCTTTCGAATGGCTTCTGCGATATGAGAAGCTTTTGAGGTTTTTAAAAGATAACTGACAGCACCCGCTTCAAGAGCAGCGTACACTTTGTCGTCATCAATGAAACTGGTCACCATCATGATGCGAGCTTCCGGCCAAGCTTTCACAATTTCAGCAGTCGCTTCTGCACCCGTTAGAATGGGCATCACCATATCCATCAAAATCACATCAGGTTTATGTTCAAGAGCCAAAGACACGGCTTCTTGACCATTAGAGGCTTCTGCTACAACATCCATATCGGGTTGCGCTTGAAGATACGCAGCGACACCGATACGGACCATTTCATGATCGTCTGCGAGCAATATTCGAATCATTGGATTTCCTCCTGACGTTTTGGTACTTGAACTTCAACAAATGTTCCTTGGTTTGGGACAGAGACGACTTTTGCTGTAGCACCCATCTCTACTGCACGTTCATACACATTTCCTAATCCATATGCACCTGGTTTTAACTGCGTGGAATGAAAACCGACTCCATTGTCTTGTACCCGGAAAATCACGAGTTGGGGTTGATCCATCAAGCGAATCTCCATCTCTGTTGCTTGCGCGTGACGCAGTGTGTTAGACAAAGTCTCTTGCGCAATACGAAATAAATGGTCTTCAGAAGCTTTGGTTAACTTCACAGGGTCTAACTTCCATTTCAGTTGAAGCTGCACTTTTTGTTGGAGTTCTTCTAAAAGTTCCTCCAGGCCTTCTGCTAGCGTCCGGTCATGCAATCCTGCAGGACGTAAGTGAAGCAAAAGGGCACGCATTTCGAGTTGCGCTTGGTGGATAGCCCGCTCCAATTGTTCCATACTGCGCTTCGGCGGATTTTCGAGTTCCACCATACTAGAAGCGAGCATCGATGCACCAAACAGCTGTTGAGAAACCGAGTCATGTAATTCACGAGCTAAGCGTTGGCGCTCTTCTACCACTCGCTCTTGAATGAGCTTCGCTTGCGAATCTGCTTTTTGCTCGGAAATTCGTGTGAGTGTCTTTCGTTGTGTGGCCAGAAGATGAGAGGTTTTTTCAAACGCCTCGTTTAGACGTTTACTAAAGTTTGGTTGTAAACGTTTCGGGAATCCATCTCCTTCATAAAGAGAAACAAGTCCTGTTTGAACAGATCGATCCAAACTCCGCGTGCTTTGGCGAGCGAGTAAATAGGATAAAAAGCTGAATGCAAAAATTGAAAAACTCAGCCAAAACGCGAGTGGCAGGTCTGCAAATGTGATGTCATAGAGTGGAGCCCATGTTTCAAAAGTAGGCGTTCCCCACAGAACGACAAATAAACTGACGAGGAGAAGGTGCCAAAGCAGTGCAAAGCCAAGGAACAGCGTTGTAAACTGTCTCATTTGCGCAGCACCTCCAAATCCCCAAGCCAGCTAGCTACAGTAATTATCAGTTCAGGTGAATCCGCGTCTGTCGAACTGCGGTCTTCTTTATAAAAACTCTGATTCCAAAGTCGTGTTACGGGTTCATCGAATACACAGACTTCCCCAATGATAGTTGAGTAGTAAACTCGGACGTTCACGCCATATGGGACAAGGATAGTCGTCTTGCCGACTACTTTTCGAATCGATATAAAACAAGTATCTTTTGGCAAGATTGTGTTCGTAAGATCTAAATCATATTCTCCAAACACGCTTTGGATATGCACATCTTTCCATGCGTATGGTTCGGAAGAGGTGACTTGAGTTGAAAACATACGTTGTTGTAAAACAGGTGAATCCGCTGTCGTATCTGAAAAGTGAAGTTGTTCCCAAGTCGGAATTGGTTCCTTTTTCCAGACTTTATAAAGGATATAGAGAACAATTCCAAAGAGTAGTAAGCGCGTGGTGACCATCGAGAATACCGAGATAAACAATAACACGAGACCGATCCAAAACAATACGCGATTGTCTCTGCGTAATCCCATGTAAATCAGCACACACCCAATGATGACGACCACGATTGAGCCGTTTTCAAACAGCAATGTCTCGGCTGCAAGTAATGTGAGGAAGCCGATTAGAATAAGCGAGTACTGGTTGGTCTGGTTGTCTTTCGTCATTTGTGTTCCCCCTCTCGTTGGAAAAAACAGAGGGGAGTTCCCTCTGCTTTCTATTCTACACGTGATTGTTCATTTGTCTCTTGCTTTTTTGATAGGTTCTCCAGGCGTTCTTCTAAAGTCGAAGCTGGTGTTGTCTCCTCAGCAGGTTCTTGCGCTTTCGGTGATTCAAAATAACGCTCCATTTCTTCGTGAGAAGCAAGTGGGCGAGCGTGCAATGATTCCTCAATCACTTGATCCATGTCCCGGTGTGCTTTTGCAACATTTTCCGTGCTCATCAGTTGTAGTTGACGCACTTTCATATTTTTCACTTTATGCTTCATTTCCTCATGCTTGCGTTCTAGAATAATTAATTCATCCGTCGCGCGTTGAATGCTAGATGTTAGCACGTGGATACGGTTTTCATACGTGTCTACTTCCATTTTCGCAAAGTCAATCAAGTCCTGCTCATTTGTAAGAAGAGCCAGTTCATATTGTTCTTGGCGTTTCGTCAACAAATCTTGTGCCTGCTTTTGTTCTTCTTCCAGTTTTGCTTTTAAGTGAGCTTGTCGGTCGACCCATCGTTTGGTCTGTTCTGTACGTTTTTCTGCCTCCCGTACATAGACGTTTAAGGCCTGAATAGGGTTGTCACGTCGCTCCTGCTCAGTTTTCGGTCTGTCGAAAAGTTGGCGTACATCGTGTTCAAAGGTTTCAGCTAGTCGAGTAAAAATGTTTGTCATGGAAGTTCCTCCTTAGTTTTTGTTGATTGTTTTCCATTCACGTTCAAAGTTTTCAAATGGATCGTTTGAGCTGCGTGTAAGTGGTGCGTCACTGCATTTGCGGATCGCATACCAGACAAGTGCTAGTGCTGCGATGCCGATGAAAGCTGGGATGTTTGAAACAGCTGTCAGTAATCCGACGATTCCAACAGTTGCCCAAAAGACCTTACCAAGCGTGGAATGACTTTGAAGGAAGTAGTGAAGTCCTCCGATAACGAGTAGTGCGGAAAAGGCAAGTCCGATCAGCGAGCCTAAGTTGGCTAACACGACGATTGCGCCAGTGATGCCGAGTAAAACGTATAGAAATTTTTTCATCATGTTTCCCTCCTTGTTTGTATAGTCTAAGTATAGAAGGGTTTTTCGTTTGACCAAACGGGCGCTAAGCCGATTTTCCTATCGGTCTTAAGATGTAGAGGCACTACACCTTGTCATCTGCTATACTATTTCGGGGAACCTTTATATATAGGAGACGTTTCATGTATTGTGAATTCGGGAACAGACTCGAAGGTCAAGTACAAAGTAAAGGCGGCTTATTATGGAGCAATGGATTACCGATTGGCTCAGTGAGTTTGGTTACTGGGGCGTTTTTCTCTTAATCATGATTGAAAATGTATTTCCACCGATTCCTTCCGAGATCATTTTGACGCTTGGTGGGTTCATGACAACGACGACATCAATGACAATTGTCGGTGTGATTACAGTGGCTACGCTTGGTTCTGTAGCGGGTGCTGTAATTTTATACTTCATCGGACTGCAGTTAGATGTCGAGCGACTTGAGAAAATCGTTGAAAAACATGGTCGTTGGTTACGTGTCACGAAAGAAGATATTCACCGGGCAGAAGCCTGGTTTGACCGCATTGGCCCGTGGGCTGTATTTTTTGGTCGTTTGGTTCCACTTGTGCGCAGTTTAATTTCGATTCCTGCGGGGATGTCGAATATGCGATTTAGTGTGTTTTTACTTTTCACAACGCTGGGGACTGTGATTTGGAATACGATTCTCGTGTCCGTAGGTGCGGCACTCGGGGAAAATTGGCATACGCTCGTCGGCTATTTTGATATTTATTCGAATGTTATCTACGTAGTCCTAGTTTTGGTAGCCATTGCTTGGTTTATTTGGTTTATAAATAAGAAAAAGAAACATTCATAAGGAGATCTCATGGAAATTATTGAATTATTAAAAGCATTATTACTTGGTTTTGTGGAAGGGATGACGGAGTTTGCACCGGTATCTTCTACGGGTCACATGATTATCGTGGATGATTTGTGGCTGCAGACGAAAGAGTTTTTAGGGCAGAGTTCAGCGAATACATTTAAAGTCGTCATTCAGCTCGGCTCGATTTTAGCGGTTGTGTTTATTTTCTGGAAGCGTCTTTTAAGTCTTGTGGGTCTACATAAGATGGAAGGCACAGCTCCAGGGCATCGCTTCAACATTGCGCACGTGTTGGTGGGGATTTTACCAGCAGGTGTCTTAGGGTTGTTGTTCGAAGATATTATCGATTCGTATTTATTCACGATTGAATGGGTAATCGTCAGCTTATTTGTCGGAGCCATCTTCATGATTATTGCGGACAAGTTCGGACCGAAAAACCCAAGTATTACAACTTTGGATGACATGACATACGGCAAAGCATTGAAAGTCGGTTTGATTCAGTGTTTATCGTTGTGGCCAGGATTCTCGCGCTCAGGCGCAACGATTTCAGGGGGAGTTTTACTTGGTCTTGACCACAAGACGGCAGCGGACTTTACATTCATCATGGCGGTACCGATCATGTTCGGTGCTAGTGCGGTATCGTTGATTTCGAACATGGAAGAAATCAATATGAGCCACATGGGCTTTTATGCCGTTGGATTTGTCAGTGCATTTGTGTTCGCATTAATTTCTATCAAGTTTTTCTTGAAGTTAATCGCGCGCGTGAAACTGACACCGTTTGCGATTTATCGTATGGTACTTGCAACGGTTCTAGCCTTCATCGTATTTTTATAAGATCTGATTGGCCCGCTCCTATTTGAAGGAGCGGGTTTTTGTTTGGGGTGGGGTTAGGCGTGGAATTAGTTTCCATAATATCAGTATCTGGTGAACGGAAGGAATTAGAAGTCGAAACTCGCCAAACAACCCTCGAATCTCCCGACACAATTGCCAAAACGCCCGACACAATTGCCGAACTCCCATCCAAATCCCGAATCTCATACTTTCGACCTTATTTCCCAAATGTCAAGACTTCCTTTCTCCAAATATCTATGGTTTAATAAACACAAGTACACAACATTTAGTGATGAAGCGAGTTACAGGTACCATATCTATGGTTTAATAGGGAATCCAGTGAAAAACTGGAGCTGTCCCCGCAACTGTAAGTGCGGACGACTGCCAACACAAGCCACTGCGTGAGAACGTGGGAAGGCACGGCAGAAGGAAGATGCACAAGCCAGTAGACCTGCCTGTTCTCGCATGAGCTTCACCTTCTTCGGGGATTGAGAAGGGAACGCGAGACGCCTTTAGGCATACGCGTTTTTTTGTCGTTTATAGCGACGGTTTCCCTGAAAAGGAGAGCCGTCGCTTTTTTGTGTCAAAAAGGAGGAATTCCGATGACGACGCATACCCTCTTCCGCAGCGAAGAACGACTCAAGCAGCTGTTTACTGCTGAACAATTAGACGAATTTTGGCGTCTCTCAAAACGCTGGAAAATTCGTCACCCGCAAGGCGCGGAGGACGCATGGCTACACGCTATGAGTCTAGAAGCATTAAATTTACTTGATGAACAACACCCGTACTACACATTTGTCGCCGCTACACTCTATGAAGAACAACTCTATACGCAAGTTGCTACTAAACGAAATGTAGCTGTAGAAGACGTTCATACCGTGTTTGGCAAAGAAGCAAACCGACTTGCTGCACGCGGACTCTATCAAGCAGAAGTGATTACGAGTTACAGTCAACAAGAACTGACCGAGATGAGTAGCTGGCTCGACCGATCGCGTAATCAGTTATTCACCTATATTGGTTTGAAAACACTCGTTGACCGCTACGTGACTCGAGACTTTAACCGGGAAATCGTAGAACTTCCACAAGAGCGATGGCTTATGATTGCGATGACACTTCATCGTCAGGAAAAAACCAATCGGTTACAAAAAGTGAAAGACGCCTATTGGGCACTTAGCAATCTCTACATGACAGTGGCAACTCCTACATTAGCTAACGCCGGGAAACCGAATGGACAACTCTCTAGTTGTTTCATCGATACAGTCGACGATAGCCTGCAAGGGATTTATGACAGTAACACCGACGTTGCGAATCTTTCCAAATATGGTGGAGGTATAGGTGTATACATGGGGAAAGTTCGGAGTCGAGGGTCAAGCATCCGCGGATTCAAAAATGCTTCAAGCGGTGTCGTTCCTTGGATCAAACAACTGAACAACACAGCAGTCAGTGTGGACCAACTCGGGCAGCGGCAAGGTGCAATTGCTGTGTACCTCGACATTTGGCACAAAGATATTCTGGCATTTCTGGATTTACGTCTAAACAATGGGGATGAACGGCTGCGTGCGCATGACATTTTTACAGGTGTTTGCTTGCCAGACTTATTCATGGAGAAAGTAGAGGCGCGTGAGGAATGGTACTTGTTCGACCCTCATGAAGTACGCACACTTATGGGCTTCTCTTTAGAAGACTGCTATGACGAGCAGGAAGGACGCGGAACATTCCGTACGCGATACCAGCAATGTGTGGAAAATGAAGCACTTTCGAAAGATACGATTCCAGCCATTGATATTATGAAGCGTATCATGAAAAGTCAGTTAGAGACCGGCGTGCCATTTCATTTTTACCGAGACGAGGTCAATCGACAAAACCCGAATGCCCATGAAGGCATGATTTACTCCAGTAATTTATGCACGGAAATTATGCAAAACATGTCGGCGACGAAGTTTGAGTCGACGACCATTGAAGACGACATCATTGTTACAAAACGTCACCCAGGGGACTTTGTCGTTTGTAACCTGTCCTCTATTCATTTAGCTCGCGCGGTGGAAGACGGTGTACTCGAACGGTTAATTCCTATACAAGTTCGTATGCTAGATAACGTCATCGAGCTTAATGACCTCCCGATTCCACAAGCCAAGCGTACAAACCTTCGTTACAGGGGAATCGGACTTGGTACATTTGGCTGGCATCATCTCCTTGCGAAAAAAGCGATTCGATGGGAGTCGAAAGAAGCGGTAGAACTGGCGGATGAACTTTATGAAGAAATTGCCTTCCTGACAATTCAAGCGTCAGCCGACCTTGCACAAGAAAGAGGGAGCTATCCGCTCTTCACAGGCTCTGATTGGGAACAGGGGACGTACTTTACAAAGCGTGGCTACACGTCCGGGCGTTGGAGACAATTGAAAAAGCAGGTTGGAGAGACGGGCATTCGAAACGGATACTTGATGGCTGTAGCTCCGAATTCATCGACTGCAATCATTGCGGGAACGACAGCAAGTATTGACCCGATTTTCCAGAAGCGCTACTCAGAAGAAAAGAAAGACTACAAGATTCCCGTAACAGCGCCAGAGCTCAATGAAGAAACGACATGGTATTACAAGTCGGCGTACTATATCGATCAACACTGGACGATTCGACAAAATGCAGCACGACAGAAACATATCGATCAAAGTATATCTTTAAACTTCTATGTACAAAACACGATACAGGCAAAAGAGTTACTCGCACTCCACTTAGAAGCCTGGAAACAAAAAATGAAATCTACGTACTATGTTCGATCAACATCCATAGAATTGATTGACTGCGATTCGTGTTCAAGTTAAGGGGGAGACAAAGTTGGAACTAAAACAACGTATACTACTAGACGAACAAGCACCTAACCGCTCGACTGGAATCGTGAACGGCGAATCCTCGAACATATTAAACTGGGATGACGTCCGTTTTCGCTGGGCGTATCCAAAATATAAGAAAATGCTCGGGAACTTTTGGACGCCTTTCGAAATCAATATGAGCCAAGACATCCGACAGTTTCCAGAGTTGTCTGCAGATGAACGAGAATCCTTTTTAAAAATCATCGGGCTTTTAGCACTTCTCGATAGTGTCCAAACAGACTTCGCAGGAAAAGTGGCTGACTACCTCACAGATTCAAGTTTGTCCGCACTGATGATCATCTTGGGGCAGCAGGAAGTAATTCATAATCATTCCTATTCATATGTACTCTCAAGTCTCGTCAGCGAGTCGGAGCAAAAGCGTGTATTTGACTACTGGCGAACAGAAGACAGTTTGAAGGAACGCAATCGATTCGTAGTTGAAGGGTATCAATCGTTTGCGGAAAGTCCAACTGTGGAGGGTCTTTTAGATGCTGTCATTTATGATGTAATCCTAGAAGGGTTGTTCTTCTATTCGGGCTTTGCGTATTTCTATCATCTGGCACGTCATCAAAAGATGGTCGCAACAAGTACAATGATCAATTACATCAACCGAGATGAACAGCTTCACGTCGACTTGTTCGTTAAAATCTATCAGTCGTTATTGGAAGAACACCCATATCTCGATACACCAGAACAGCGAGCCAAAGTCACGGCAACGTTCAAACAAGCAGCAGAACTTGAAATTGACTGGGCATATGAAGTAATCGGGAATAAGATTGAAGGTTTAGAAGTAGACGATGTGGAAGAGTACATTCGTTTTATGGCCAATATCCGATGTAACCAACTAGGTGCTGAGAAGCCATATCCGGAAGTACGTCAAAATCCGATTCGATGGATCAAAGCGTACGAGGAAGTCGATCAAGGAAAGACAGATTTCTTTGAGCAGAAGTCGAGACAATATGTAAAAGTAAATGTTGTTGATAATGGATTTGATGAATTATAAGAAAGAGCCTTTGTTCAGTAGTGAACAAGGGCTCTCTTTATTCGGTCTCGCGCATATCTTCCATCTGAAATGAAGATATCATAGCCTGTAAGCGCGGCGCATAGTTTTCTTCGGCACCTTCTGGGTAGCGGAGCGTTAAAAGAAAAGTAACATCTTGCATAGGATTCATCAAAAGATAGACATCGAGTTCTTCTGTCTCTGAAGAACCTTCTAAATGAAGTGCGCCGAGTGGGTCAGTGACTTCTACAGGAGCTTTCACACTGAAGTCTTGGCGATATTGTTCGGCTCTAGTTCGCGCCACTTGTTGCGGTGTTTGATCAGGTACACTTTCAATTGTCAGCGTGATCAATGGGCTTTCTTTGGCTGTGATCGTTTGAGAGAGACCATCTTCTACTGTGAAGAGAGACTCGTCTACATAGATAACGTACGTATTCAGTTCATCTGAAAAACGTGTCATCTCGACAGTTTGTTGCACACCCTCAATTTCTAATGCGATTTCTTTTGTTTCTGGATGATTGGATACCTCAGGAAGTGAAGCGATCGGCTGTTCTGTAGGTTCAAGGTTTTCATCGATTTGTTGCTCATCGACTAAGTCACCTTCTTTACCAGGGAAGAGGCCAGAAGAAAGAAAATAAATGAGCGCAATCATAGCGATTCCGAGAATAGCAGCGTACCCTATTGATTTTCGCATAATCCGATGCCTCCTTTTTCACTTTCTATTCCCTCAATCAAAAAATTTACACTCAATCGAGTACTTGCAATGTTTTTAGCATAGAAAAGAAACGGGCACCGTGGCCTTCTTGTGCTTCTAAAAATACGGTTTGAGTTACTACAATTGTAGATTCATCATGTTGTTGGTCGAGTACATAGATAGTAGTGACTTCACTAGAAGGGGAGTCGCCTTCACGCGCATGAAGCTTATAACCCACTACTGGTTCTGTTACAAGTTCAGAGTCAATTGTGGCGCCTGAATACTTTTCTTCTAAAAGAGCCGCTTTCTCAGAAGCTAGTTCTGTAGGCTTTTTCCCAGGAATTGTATCAATTTGTAGCTTCACCTCCGGATAAGCAGTGCCTAATGAATTACGCGCCACAATAGAAGCTGAAGATTCATCTGTAGTGTTGGAGTCGAAACGAGAATCAAAGGAAATCTCATAAAGCTCTTCATCTGCGTATAGAACATAAGCAAAATTCCCAGGCACGACGCGGCTCATAGCAATCATTTCTTCTGTGCCTTCAATTTGAAGCGGGACCTCTTTCGTTTCTGGGAAACGCGCATCTATCTTGGTTAATTCCTGTTCCACAAATCCAGGCTCACCTCTTGTCAGCTGATCATCTCCAGCAGTAGTAGTCGAATCTGAATTAGACGTACTGGGTATCTCTGGAGAGGGGGGTTGTGAAGTCATTTCTGGTGATTGATTGTTTATAGAAAAATAAATGAGAGTCCCAAGTACTACTACCATTGTAGCTACAGCACCTATCCAGGAACGCTGCATCATCAATCGCCTCCTTTCTTTTCGTAAATCTCGATCCATTTCCCCATTAATTCGCTCCCAAACATCTTCAATATCCTTCTGTTCTGTAGAAAGTTTCTTTAATTCGTTCTCCCATTTCTCCATTTAAACACCCTCCCCGTAACTCGTACGCATTAGCTCCCGGGCTTTTGCGAGACGAGATTTTAATGTATTGACATTCACGGATAAAAAGTTTCTTTAATTCGTTCTCCCATTTCTCCATTTAAACACCCTCCCCGTAACTCGTACGCATTAGCTCCCGGGCTTTTGCGAGACGAGATTTTAATGTATTGACATTCACGGATAAAAAGTCGGCAATTTCGTATTCTTTCCAACCATCCATATATTTGAGAAGGAAGGGTACACGATAGGTTTCTGGTAATTTTGAAACAGCATCCATCACATCACTAAACGGTTCTCTAGAAGGAGTGGATTGTTCGATTTCGAGTCCGTTTGAAGGAAAACTTCGTGCTTCTTTTTTCTGTAGACGTCGACATTCATTGATAAGTATTCGATACAACCAAGGCTTCACAGGTTGGTTGGAATCGTATGTGCTCGAAAATCGGTAAACGCGAAGAAACGTTTCCTGCAAAGCATCTTTTGCTAGTTCACGGCGTCCCGTAATAGCAAGAGCCATCCGATAAAGGTCAGGGGCAAAGTCTGTATACAGTTGTTGGAATTGTGACCGGTCCATACAAGTCCTCCTTCGTGTTACACCTATACTACCCGAGACAACTGGAAAAAGTTGATGAGAAATGAAATAAAATAAAAAAACCACCGCACAGGGTGGTTTTTAAGAACGATTAACCGTATAAATTCCGAAAGCTACGAACACCAGAGCTAACAAAATTGGCAATGTGAATGTCTCACCAGGGAGCAATAGAACAGACAAACCGACGCCACTTACAGGAACAAAAAACTTATAGATCCCGACGTGACTTGCTTTATGATACTGCAAAATTGCAAACCATAGAGCGAATGCAATCGCGGACAAAGCTACCATGTAGAGAAGTAAACCTATAGCTAAAGGTGTCCATGTAAGCGAGGCTGTATCGGCAAATGGAAAAGCGGTTATGAGAAGTAAAATCGCACCAAGTGTAAGTTGCCAGCCGGATAACGTGAACGGATGAATGCCTTTCCCCATTTCTTTCGCCATAATCGTTCCTACCGCACTCGTAAATGCAGAGAGAAGTAAAAAGCCTTCCCCCAGAAATTCAAAGCTTCCATCAAACGATTGGCCCCAGTTGGCGAAAAAGATTCCTGTAAATCCGGCAGCAAGACCTAACCATTTCTGCCACCCGAGTCGATCATTCGCATAGATAAAATGAGCAAGCAAGATTGTGAAGAACGTATTGCTCGAGATGATAATAGACGCCTGAACCCCTGATGTGTTCGAAACTCCAACGTAAAAAAACAAATACTGAAGAGTCGTCTGAACGATTCCGAAAATCAGCAAGATGCCGTATTGTCTACGCGTTAGTTTTAATGCACTTCGCTTGATTAGTAGTAAACCACCAAGGACTAGTAGACCTGCAAATAAAAAGCGGAGTCCAGCAAGCCACATCTGTTCCGCGATTCCAGTACTTGGGATGCCGAGTTCACTATACGATAATTTTAATGCAGGGAACGCGCTTCCCCATAATAAGGCACAAAAAATCGCAATGACGACCATGACCCATTTCTTTTGTAAATTCATATGTACCCGACCTTTCCTGTACGAATTGTAGCAGGCAGGTCAGGGGAAATCAAAGAGTTGCGCCTACAACTAAACAACTTGTGAAAATCACAATCAGGACCACGGAAAAATAGAAATCAAACCGCTCTAAACGCACTTCATGGAAGTACGTTCGGTCACGTGTGCCTGTAAATCCTCGCGCTTCCATTGCAAACGCTGTTTTCTCCGCTTTTCGAACAGCGCCAGCGAGTAAAGGGATTGCCACACTTGGAAGTGCTCGTAGCTTTGCAAGAGTTGACTTCTGAACTTGTGGCTTGCGAAGTTGCTGCACTTGACGAATCTGGATGAACTCATCTTTTAGAACCGGAAGAAACTGATAACCCACTAGAAGGCTATAGGCAAGCTTTGGAGAAAGCTTCAATTGTTGCATCACACTCATGATGAATTGCATCGGAGACGTCGTCAGAACAAACAAGAGAGATAACGACGAAAAGGCAAATACACGAAAGCTCAGCGATAATGCGGTTTCCAGTCGATCATCAGATGTACCGAAAACGTACGTCGTCCAAAAGTACCCGACCGCTCCAAGTGAGAACGGCAACATGAGTAGCGCCCAACGTTTCCAGTTGATACGGGAGAACAGTAACTGAACTACTAGCACGGCAATAAATACAAAAAGCGGTGTCCATGGGTCAAAATAAAAAGCGAGTGCAAATATAAACACAAATGTCACAAGCATTTTAATGGACGGATTCAAGCGATGAAGCCACGTCGACATCGCGAGCACCTCCTGTCGGTTGGACTAAACGATACGTCCTGAGTAAGCTAGGGTCTGAGAAGACGTTTGCTGGATGGAACGGGCCACTAAGTACACCATCTTTCAATAAGAGCATCGAGTCTGCAATACGCTCTGCAAAATTCATATCGTGTGTAACCACAACAACGGCGGTACCTTCTGCTGCAACTTGAAATAAAGCGTCTTCAAGCTCATGCAGTGCAAACGCATCCTGACCCGCAGTCGGTTCATCAAGAAGCAACACGGGTCGCCCATCGTTCAGCATCGCCGCAATTGCTGTCCTACGTTTTTGTCCCTGACTGACGGCGAAGGGATTAGAATTTGCTACACCTTCTAATAGAAGTTTAGTTAAGAACTCTTCTGTACGAAGACCTCCGCCAAAACTAACTTCCTGTCGAACGGAAGGTGTGATAAATAAAAACTCAGGTGACTGTGGGACATATCCAATCGTTTCATCACTTTGTTGTCTATCTGCTTTTGGAATCAGTCCGGCCAGTGCCTTCAAGAGAGTCGACTTCCCAGCTCCATTCGGTCCGGCAAGTACTGTGATACTTCCCGCTGCTAGCTCTAGCTTTGCTTCATGCAAAATGCCAGGGACGCGCACTTCTGCGCGGAAGTCTTGTTGACTTTTCACTTCTTTAACATAAGCACTTTTTGCTTTCAAAGGAGGCATACTCGTTTCTTCCAACACAAGTGTGTAATCGAAGAAGGATTCCCAAATCGCATCTTGATGGTCGATCACAAGAACTGTCCATCCATTTTTCACTTGTAAGTCAGAAAACCAGGCAACATATTCTCTCGCAGTTACGGGATCTAGATGTGCGAGTGGTTCATCGAGTAATACAATTTTAGGGTTCATCAATAATGCACAGGCAGTAGCGACGCGCTGTTTTTCACCACCAGACAACGTCTGAATAACACGTGTCCGGAACTGAGTGAGACCTGTCTCTTCTAAAATTCGAGTAATCTGCAGATCCATCTCCTCACGTGGTATAGACCGGTTCTCTAAAGTGAACGCGAGTTCTTCTTCAACTGTCGGCATACAAAATTGGCTGTCGGGATCTTGGAAGACGGTGGCAATCGACTGACTGATCTCACCAGGTCGGTACTCATCGTAGGGTTTCCCGAATAGTAGACGCGTCCCATCGACTTCGCCATCACAAGCTTCCGGATACAGCCCGTTCAACAAGAAAAAGAGTGTCGACTTCCCGCAACCACTTGGTCCTTTAATGAGCCATTTTTCTCCTTCAGAAAGTGTTAATGACATATCAGAGAGAACGGGTGTGTCTTCATCAGGATAATGAAATGTTACGTTGTGAAACTCAATCCATTTAGACACGTACATCACGCTTTTGACGTGCAATCGCATAGCCACGGAGTGAACCTGTTGCATACAGTCCGTTTACGATTAAACTTCCACCGTATCCAGCAATCACAGCACCACTTAAGATGCGAATTCCGAGCATCAGTGCTACGTACCATGGAGACAAGGCAGAGAATCCACCAAGAAGATATCCATACGCAAAACTGAAGAGAGAGGCTCCAACACCTGCCATAATCAATACGGGTAAATCAAAACGACGATAACGCGTCGCTGCAAAAGCTGCCTCTGCACCGAGACCTTGCACAAGACCAGCTAAAATCAGACGAGGACCTACAGCATTACCGAGCATGACCTCGATTGCAGCGGCCATTACTTCCGGAACAACAGCAGCCCCTGGTTTGCGAATGATAGCCATTGCGACGATTGAGACTAAGAACCAAACACCGAAAATCCATTCATAGGCAATCGGTCCAATCAGACTCGACCAAATATTCCCGATGTGTAAAAACACTAAATAGATAATCCCGAAAACGACTGCAAGCAGGGACATCAGTACGACTTCTTTCAATTTCCAATTAGCGAGCATGGTCAGGACCTCCGTGAGAAGGACTGTGAATACTCATGTTGATTGTCATGACGACGTGGGGGTGCTCCCCAATTTGCGCCTCTGTGAACGTCTCTTCATAAAACGCAAAAACGTTTTTCAATGAACCGTGGATACCCGTCGCATAATGCATGGACTCGTTATAAACACCACGCTCTTTGGCACGTTCAATCTCTCTATAAATCGTCTCCATATAATCACTTTGGTTGAGCGGATAGAGCGAGAACTGGCTAGAAACGTAGGGGCCTTGAGGAATTTCATTCTTCACTGGATCTTCAATCCCCATATACGAATCCCCCGACGTATCTCCAGGGCAGCCAACAGAAAACGTTGCATTCATGGCTATGTGTTTGCCGTGCGAAGCCGCTTTCTCTGTTAGGGCAGCTAGCGCATTGAAGACATGCGGACCTTCTCCTCGAATGACCGTCGATACGTCATCTGTATGGCGCCATACCGTCGATAGATCGACTTCTGATAAAGCCTCTTTGATAATTGAAATAAACTCTGAATCCATCGGGTGTAGAGAAAAACGACATCCAATGATTTTACTTGTTCCACAGTGCATGGGAACGCCTCCTTAGATTTTATGAGAAAAAGAAAAAAGCTACATCCGCGAAAGATGTAGCCACTGCTTCCCATAAAAATTCAAGAAAGAGTCACTACACTTCCTCACGCAGGTATTATCCTGATCGAGTCATAAGGGATCGGAGCTCAAGCTCTCATCTCAGCCAATTTGGGCACCCCTAGTGCAGGTTGTCGGTATGTAGTTCTTTTTCGCCCTCATCATAGCAGACATAAAAATTCTGTGCAAGTGCAGTAGGAAAAAAAGAAGGATAGTAAAGGGTGAGAAGCGAAGTACTTAGTAATGAAATCGATTGTGGAGTGTATAGGGAAGCATTTACACAAAAATGAACCAATTGCAGTATTAGATTTCTCAAAGGAAGGGTAAAGAAGTGGAGTAGCAGTAGAAAAGAGGTGACCTATGGAACTTGCGATTGTGATTCCTTCGTATAAACCAGATGACAAGTGCCGTGCGGTCATCGATGAACTGATTGCTTCGCAGTTCTCTCGCATTATCGTGGTTGATGATGGGGGAGAAGAGGAGTATGCATCCTTCTTCACAAAATTGAAAACTTTTAAAGAAGTGACGGTCTTGCATCATGCGAAAAATCAAGGCAAAGGACGAGCTTTAAAGACGGCTTTTCATTACATATTGAATGAAGATATTCCAGTAGACGGTGTCATTACAATTGATGCGGACGGTCAACATCTACTATCAGATATGCAAAAAGTCGCTGAACAAATGCGCGAAACACCTGATGCAGTAATACTTGGTGCACGAGACTTCACTCAAAAGGATGTGCCGTTTCGAAGTCGGTTTGGCAATCGATTTACACGTTTGTTGTTTCGATTATCTACAGGGACAGTCTTAACGGATACACAAACGGGGCTTCGTGGGTTGCCGATTCAACATTTACCTTTGATGCTTGAAATCAAAGGAGAGCGATTCGAATACGAGATGAACGTCCTCGGATCTTTGAAGCGAAATGAGATCCCTATTGAGGAAGTGGAGATTGAAACAGTATATTTAGATGAAAATAAATCGTCTCATTTTCATCCATTGCGTGATTCATTTCATATTTATAAAATCTTCTTATTTTATGGGATGTCGGGTGGAGCTTCACTTGCGCTCGACCTCGGTCTTTATTCATTATTTATCTATTTGTGGAAAGAAGACTCGCCTCAGATGTTCATCATCTTTGCGACGATTGCTGCACGTGTTTTATCCAGCCTCTTTAATTATTTTGTAAATCGTCATAAAGTATTCGGTCAAGGATCAAGTAAGTCATTCGTTCGCTATTACTTGCTCGCAGCATTTATTATGGCTGCCTCAGCTGGGTCCGTGCACTTACTTTATACGGAGTGGCTAGGGCGAGGAGAAGTAGTGTTGAAGGTACTAGTAGACAGCGTGCTCTTCATCTTTGGATTTATCGTCCAACGTGCTTGGGTTTTCCGAAAAGAAAATTAAAAATCAGCATCGTCCCTGTCGGGAAGATGCTGATTTTTTTATAGTGTCAATAAGAAAGAATGCGTAGCTGTACCTTGTTCAAGCTTAAACCAGCCAACGCGTTTCATTCGTTCACTAACATTTGTTTGTATCTGACGCTCGCAATGATTCACAATCTCCACAATTTCGAGTCCAGTCATTTTAAAAAGTTGAGCTGCAGCCTCGTAAGGTTCCCGGCTCAGTAAGAGGACTTTAAATTCCTCTTCTGTGGCCGCCCGGTCTGCGAGAGACTCTTCATAATTCACTACATACTCATAAATTTCTCTATGCTTCTCAGGTAACTTTTGGATTTCGGCTTGCGCAGCAAAATGCAGTGCGATTTCATTCATATGATCACCTACCAGCTGGCTTTTTTGACACCTGGAAGTTGTCCTTTATGGGCAAGTTCGCGGAATGCGATACGAGAAAGTTTGAATTTCCGCATGACTCCACGAGGTCTTCCAGTTAATTCACAACGATTCTTTAGACGCGTAGGGGAAGAGTCGCGTGGCAATTTCGCAAGTGCGGCATAATCCCCTTTTTCCTTAAGCTCTTTGCGCTTCTCTGCATAACGCTCCACTAACTCACGTTGTTTTTTATCTCGTGCTACTTTTGATTTCTTAGCCATCTTTAGTATCCTCCTAATGCTTCTGTTTGTCATTCAAAATAAAATAGCCTATCATTAAAACGTAATCATTACGATTTAAGTATAGAATGACTTTATCATGGTTCCCATAAATGTGCAACAGCAAGAGGAGGAATTAGATGCACAAGAAAATACGATTAATTCTTTTGACGGGCTTCTTAGGAAGTGGAAAGTCAACTTGGTTAGCAAAACTTTTGAAAGAGGAGAAGCAAAAAGGAAGTAAAGCGGCAGTCCTAATGAATGAGTTAGGGGACTATTCTGTAGATACGACGCTTGTTGGTGATGACGTACCACTGCAAGAACTATTGAAAGGATGTATTTGCTGTACATTGAAAGATGAGGTGGAGATTCAACTAATCAACTTGGTCATGATGCATGAACCTGATGTGATTTTTATTGAATCAACTGGCGTTGCGCATCCGATGGAAATTATAGATGCCTGCATGTCGCCCTTAATTGTTCAAAAGCTTGATCTAGTTGGAGTGTATCATGCAGTGGATGCAGAGCGGTGGGCGAACCGAGAAAAGCTGCCAAGACCTATTCGTCATCTACTCGAAGATCAAGTCCGATATGCTGATGAGCTTCTCCTGAATAAGATTGACACTGTATCCAAGGAAGAGCGGGAGGCAATTTCACTAGAATTAAGAGCATTGAATCAGACAGCACGTTACTACGAATCCTCATTCGCTGAGATTCTTCATATGCCAGCACCCCGTCGTATGACAGTAGTGGAGGAGAGGATGGATACATTTCATGTTAAAAAAGAGTTGGGAATCAAGTCACTCGCTTATACATTTTCTTCTTCGATATCGCGAAAGGCCTTTGAAGAGTGGCTTAAGAATGTACCAGATTCTGTGTTACGCGTAAAAGGATTTGTTCAATATGAAGATCAAAACGGACCGACTCTTGTTCAAGTAGCTTATGGCGTCGCAAATTATGTAGAACAAGAGATTCGTTTTCCAACAACATTAATTGTTATTGGTCATCACCTCGAAAAACAAGAGATTATCGACAGTTTAGAAATGCTAGAAAGAGCCGCCAGCTAGAACGGCTCTTTTAGATCTTCAGGATTCTTTTAGTGCTTGAATAACATCAATCTGTGTGGCATTACGTGCTGGACGCCAGCCGGACAATACGGCAACACCAATACTGATGAGTGCAGCAACCACTACGAGCTGCCAAGGAATATAAGAAACCGTGATGGTCATGTCGGTTGGCGCTTCTTCTCCAACAGAACTAAATACAATCATCGGAACAATTATGTTCACTAGTAAACTCATCCCATATGAGACAGCGACTGCTATACATGTACCAATCAAACCAATTGCAGTGCTTTCCATAAGGAAGAGGCGCTGGATGAGCCTTGGTTGTGCACCGATAGCTTTCATGATCCCAATTTCACGTGTGCGTTCTGTAACGGCCATTGTCATGGTATTAAAGATTCCGATAGAGGCAATGAGTACAGCAACTGTGCCCACAATAACTAAACCAATCTGAATTACTGTAAACAGCATATTCATTTGACCTAGTTCTTCTGTAACAGAGTAGACGAGGAACCCTTCCCCTTTTAACGATTCTGTTAAGTCCGCTACATGTTGAAAGTCTGTAGCATGAACCGTGATTGATTTATCTGGGGATTCAATACCAAACGCAGTGAGTACTTCCGCGCTTTTTGAGGTATCTGCATAGATTTTGTCATCATACGCCCAATCTTTTCCTGGCTTTTTGGCAATACCAGTAATCGTATAGGTCTGGGTGGAAACGACTTCTTCCGTCTCATAATCTGTGATGTCGATTGAAATCGTCTTACCAATTAGTTCATCTCGAATCGGTTTCGCAAGCTCTTCATGTTTTTCAAGATAATTTTCAGCATTTCCAAGCTCTTCATGTTGTTCATCTGTTAAAAAGTTACCCGCAAAGTGATAGCCGACCACAACTTCTGTGGAGTCATTCGGCATCTCCCCATCAAACAAGGCTAGGTTGGCTGCTTGTTCAGCTTCTAAATCTGTATAAACAAGTTGTCCATAGCCCTCTTTCCCATCTAAATTGACAACAGGTGAACCCGGAACATTAATGCGCTCTACAACTGTTTTGACATTCTCCATCTTCTGAATCGCCGCAAGCTCTTCTGGAGTAACGGTGCCTCCATTTTCTTTGCCAAATAGTTCTACTTCTGTGACGATGCGACTCGACAACACTTCGTCTTGAATTGTTTTATGTAATCCGAAGCCGACAGACGCAATGATAATCAAAAATGCACAGCCCATTGCCGCTGCTAAAATCGTCATGAAGACGCGAAGTTTGTTTCGTTTCATATGTTGCGAGATAAACTCGCGTTGATCTTTAGCTAACATAGGTCAATTCCTCCTGGATTGCGCCGTCATGCATACGGTACTGACGATGTGCAGAACGAGCTACTTCTTCATCGTGTGTAATGATGACAAATGTGATGCCATAGTGGGCATTCAGCAATTGGATAAGCTGTAAAATTTCTTGTTCAGTTTCAGAATCCAAGCTCCCTGTCGGTTCATCGGCCAGTAAGATAGACGGACGACCAATTAGTGCACGGGCGATACTGACGCGTTGTTGCTGACCTCCAGAAAGTTCGTTCGGATAATGGTCACTGACTTCTGTCAATCCAACTTGCTGCAGCAGTTCTTTCACCCGTATTAATCGCTGTTGCTTTGCCACGCCCTGAAGTTTTAGAGGAAGTTCGATGTTTTCGAATGCCGTGAGTCCAGGCATCAATTGAAAGCTTTGAAAAATGAACCCATAATTTTGCAAGCGGAACTTCGCTTTTTCAGCTTCTGTTTTACCGACCAGTTCTTCACCGGTTACTTGAATAGAACCTGACTCTGGGTTCATAAAACCAGCAACCAGATTGAGTAAAGTAGACTTTCCAGAGCCACTCTTGCCTAGAATAGCTACAATCTCACCTTTTTTTATTTCTAAATTGACATCTCGAAGAACTGGAACGCTTTTTTCTTGGCCTTTTTTCCCGATTTTGAATGTATGATTCAAGTCTTGAATCGTAATCATGTAGACACGTCCTTTCTGATATAGTTTCAGTATACGAAGCATTTCTTAGGAAAAAGGTACTGACTTTCTGAAGAAATTCTTAAGATTGGAGGAACTTGGGAGAGTGCACGAAAAAGACCTGCAAAGGGAATAAATTTACTCTGCAGGTCTTTCTTCAACCCTATTTAAGATTTCAACTAATAAATGACATTCTGATATTTCTGTTGTATAATTACTGTATAAAGTTTGTAAAACGTTAACTGGAAGCGAGGGATTGACATGTCTACAACAGTTGTATGGTTTCGTACCGATCTGCGCACATCAGATCATGAACCTTTGATGAAAGCAGTGTCCACAAGACAACCAGTTCGTGCAGTATACTGTCATGAACCACGCTTACAACAAAAAAATGAGTATGGATTTCCAAAACAGCGCTCGTTTCGCGCGGAGTTTATTCGTGAAAGTCTAGATGATTTAAAGAGTCAATTGCAGGAAGCTGGAATTCCTTTGGACGAACTTCATGGTGAAAGTGGAGTAGAGTTGAAGAACTATGCAAAACTTCATCATGTCAATAAGTTGTATTTCCATGACAGCGTAGGTACAGAGGAACGAGAGTCCGAACAACAAGTTCGCGCAGCACTTCCTGACGTTGAAATCGAATCGTTCATTGGTGACCATTTAATCCATCCAGATGACTTACCGTTTGCACTGGAAGAGTTACCAAAAACCTTTAGTCCATTTCGAAAGATGGTCGAGAATCAGCTACAGGTGCATCCGGCATATCCACCGATTGCACATTTCACAAAGCCCGATCACCATTCTAAAGAAAATTGGGTACAGCCTCCTCCAGATGGCTTTAAGGGTGGAACCAAAGCAGGACTCGCTAGACTCCATGACTTTACGTTTGGAACACGTGCGATTGATACGTACAAAGAAACACGCAACGGGTTGATAGCATGGAACGACTCTACAAAGCTATCACCTTATTTAGCACTTGGATGCTTATCACCTCGAATGATCTACTGGCATATCAAGAGGTATGAACGAGAGTATAGCGCTAACCAAAGTACGTACTGGGTCGTGTTTGAATTGCTTTGGCGAGACTACTTCAAACTTGTCCACCGAAAGTTCAAGGAGAAAATCTTCAGTAGCCGAGGATTGAACGGACGTCGAATCTCTACGCGGCGTGATCCCCTTGACTTTGCGAAATGGGCAGAAGGAAGAACAGGAGCTCCATTAGTGGATGCTGCTATGCGCGAACTGAAGGCTACAGGTTTTATGTCGAACCGCTGTCGTCAGAACGCAGCGAGTTATTTGGTCCATGATCTAAATTTAGATTAGCGTTTAGGCGCTGCTTGGTTTGAATCTTGGCTCATTGATTACGATACTGCCAGTAATTATGGCAATTGGATGTATGTCGCAGGTGTTGGAAACGACCCGCGCGTCGGTCGGAAATTCAATGTGACGAAACAGGGGCTTGATTACGATGAAAAAGGGGACTATGCTCGTTTGTGGATTCCGGAGCTTGCGGACAAGGCTGGCGACGAGATTTACAATGGGGCATTTTACTCCTGATAGGAACTCACGAACTTCGCCGTTCGTGAGTTTTTTGTTTTCCATACGTTTCACTTTTAAATTTCAACAATATATGATATAAATATTCATAGTATTCAACTAGGAATAATTATATTTAGGATGGGGAGCACGAACGTGGGGAAAGAATTTTTACACATTTTTGATGAATGGGCTGACCAATACGATGCAAGTGTGAGTGGACAAGATCCACAGTATGCGGATGTATTTTTCCGATATGAAGAAATTTTAGAAGCTGTTGCACAGCGTGTACACGGCACTGTAATTGAATTTGGACCTGGGACAGGCAATTTAACAAAAAGGGTTTTAGAGAAGGGTGTCGAAGTACTACCAGTAGAACCTCATGATAAGATGCGCGCACTCTTTCAAAATCGTTTTCCACAACTTGAAGCGCAAGAGGGAGACCTTTTAGAATTTGTGACTCCCGAAGGCCAAGTAGACGGCTTCATCAGCAGTTACGTGTTTCATCACTTAACGGATGCTGAAAAAGGCGAAGCACTTAAACGCTATGCTGAACTGCTGCCAGTCGGTGGAAAAGTGGTCTTTGCAGACACGGTGTTTTCTTCGGAAGACGCAAAACAAGCGCAGATTTTAAAAGAGAAGGCACGAGGCTATGTAGCGGTTGCTGAAGACTTGGAGCGTGAGTATTACACAACGATTCCAGTGCTCACGAGCTTATTTGAACAAGCGGGCTTTGGCGTGACGTTCACGCAGATGAACGATTACGTTTGGCTCATGGATGCCACTAAAGGAGGAACTACACAATGAAACAAATGAATGTAGAAAGCTTTAATTTAGATCACACGAAAGTCGATGCGCCTTACGTGCGTCTTGCGGGGACAAAGTCAGGTCAAGCAGGCGATACAGTTCTGAAATACGATATTCGTTTCAAACAGCCGAATGAAGAATTCATGGAAATGAAGGGTCTTCACTCTTTAGAGCACTTGATGGCTGAAAATATCCGCAATCATACAGACAAAGTGGTCGACTTAAGTCCGATGGGATGTCAAACAGGATTTTACCTATCTGTAATTAACCATGATAACTATGATGAAGTATTGACGATTCTTGAGAACACACTGGAAGATGTGTTGAAAGCAACGGAAGTACCTGCATGCAACGTCGTTCAGTGCGGCTGGGCAGCGAATCATTCATTAGAAGGCGCGCAAGAGATTGCACGGGACATGTTAGCGAAAAAAGATGCATGGCACATCGTTTTTAAGGATGGCGAAGAGGCATGATTTACACACACGTGCACCAATTGATTGGGAATACACCGCTCTTTGAGATTTCTCAAATTGCCGTTCCCAACAACTGTCGCATCGTGGCAAAGCTGGAATATATGAATCCGGGAGGCAGTGTCAAGGACCGTCTTGGCATTGCCTTATTGCGTGATGCGGAACAACGTGGAAAGTTAACACCTGGTGGAACGGTTATCGAACCGACAGCAGGAAACACAGGGATTGGGTTGGCACTTGCGGCAATCGGAAGAGGATTTCGTGTCATCTGTGTCGTTCCTGAAAAATTCAGCATTGAAAAGCAAAAATTGATGAAGGCACTTGGGGCCGAACTTGTAAACACACCGACTTCAGAAGGAATGAAAGGCGCTATTGCCAAAGCACATGCGCTGGCGTCAGAAATTCCAGGGAGTTTTGTGCCAGGACAGTTCGAAAATCCAGCAAACCCAGCAGCATATATCGATACAATGGGGCCAGAAATTTATGAGGCACTTGATGGTAAAATCGACGCGTTTGTAGCTGGTGGTGGGTCAGGTGGAACCTTTATGGGCGTTGCCACTTACTTGAAGCAGCAAGATTCGGCGATTCGCACGGTGATTGTCGAGCCAGAGGGTTCCATATTGAACGGCGGAAAAAGTGGTCCCCATGACACAGAAGGTATTGGCATGGAATTTTTGCCACCTTTCATGAAAGAAGAGTATATGGAAGGCATTTATACCATCACGGACAAGGAAGCATTCTACTGGATGCGTGAACTGGCAAAGCAAGAAGGATTGCTTGTGGGATCTTCAGCAGGAGCTGCGTTTGCGGCAGCTTTAAAAGAAGCTGAAACACTTCCTGAAGGCAGTGTGATTGCGACCGTGTTTGCCGATTCGAGTGAGAGGTATTTAAGCAAGGATGTATACGAACTATGGAAAGAGGAGGATTCACATGCGTGAAAAAACGAAGTTGATCCATGCAGGAATCGTAGGAGACGCTACGACTGGAGCGGTTTCCACACCAATTTATCAAGTGAGCACGTATAAGCAAGAAGCAGTTGGCAAGTTCAATGGCTATGAGTATTCACGAACAGGCAACCCGACGCGCCATGCTTTAGAAGAGTTAATCAAAGATTTAGAGAGCGGACACGCAGGATTTGCATTTGGTTCAGGGATGGCAGCCATCACATCGGTGATGATGTTGTTCTCATCAGGTGATCATATCGTGGCAACAGATGATGTGTACGGTGGGACTTACCGCGTGTTGACGAAAGTGTTGAACCGCTTTGGTTTAGATGTAACCTTTGTGGATACATCTTCTTTGGAAGAAGTGGAAGCAGCCATCAAGCCGAATACAAAAGCTTTATTCATCGAGACACCGACGAATCCGTTATTGAAAGTTTCTGATGTGCGTGCGTTGACAGAACTTGCGAAATCAAAAGATTTAGTGACGATTGTCGACAATACATTTATGACACCTTACTTGCAGAAGCCGCTCGAACTTGGAGCAGACATTGTATTGCATAGCGCGACAAAGTATCTCGGCGGTCACAGTGATGTCGTCGCAGGATTAGTCGTTGTAAATACACCAGAGCTTGCACAAGATATGCATTTCGTACAAAACTCGGTTGGTGCTATTTTGGGGCCACAAGATTCTTGGTTATTGATTCGCGGAATCAAGACACTAGGTCTACGTATGGAAGAACACATCACGAGCGCTCAAAAAATCGCAGAGTACCTTGATGCGCACGAAAAAGTAGGCAAAGTCTATTATCCTGGCTTAGCAGCTCATCCGGGTCGCGAGACGATGGCCGGACAATCACGTGGTTTTGGCGGCATGATTTCGTTTGATGTCGGCTCTGCTGAAAAAGCAGATGAAGTGTTAGCAAAACTCCGCTATTTCACGTTAGCAGAGAGCCTTGGCGCAGTAGAGAGTTTGATTTCTGTTCCAGCTCGCATGACCCACGCGTCGATTCCAGCAGAACGTCGCGCGGAACTTGGAATTGTCGACGGACTGGTTCGTATCAGTGTCGGAATTGAAGACGTTGAGGACCTTTTAGAAGATTTAGAGCAAGCTTTACAAGCATAAAAGACGAATTGGGCCGCTTTTGCGGCTCTTTTTTTGTGGGTGGGGGGTTACGCAGACATTGAAATGGGTTATGCGGACATTGAAATGGGTTATGCGGACATTGAATCCATGTTAGCGGACATTGAGCCAGAGTGTCGGACATTGAATCCGTGTTAGCGGACATTGAAACTGTTTATGCGGACATTGACATCTCCCCGGCCGCGACTCGGTGTGCTACACTTAGTAAAACGAAATAAAAAGGAGTCTACACATCATGACAACGCATCTTCCTGCCTGTCCCCAGTGCCAATCACCCTATACATATGAAGATGGGGACTTACTTGTCTGCCCAGAATGTGCGCATGAGTGGTCAGCTACTCAAACGACTGAGGACACTGAAACATCCATCATCGCAAAAGACGCGAACGGAAATTTGTTAACAGATGGAGACGCTGTGACCGTCATCAAAGATCTGAAAGTAAAAGGAAGCTCGTCCACTTTAAAGCAAGGGACCAAGGTTAAATCCATTCGATTAGTGGAAGGGGATCACAACATCGACTGTAAAATTGATGGCTTTGGAGCAATGAAATTAAAATCTGAATTCGTGAAGAAACTTTAGGAAGGGGAACGATTCTCTATGACAAAGCAACTAAAGATTGGCGTCATCGGAACAGGGATGATGGCAGAGCGTATGATGAACAGTTTTATGAATCATCCTCGTTTACAAATAAACGGTATATGTGATGTAAATAAAGAACGCGTTCAATTTTTAGCAGAAAACTTCCAAACAACAGCCTATACTTCGCATCAAGAGCTGTTAGACACCGAAGAACTCGATATCGTGTATGTGGCAGTTCCTCCAAAGTGGCATCATGAAGTAGCAACTGCTGTACTTCAAAAAGGATTACATATTTTATGTGAAAAGCCGCTTGCCAATTCTGTAGAGGAAGCAGCGGACCTATTGAAACTCGCGCAACAAAAAGGCGTCGTGAATGCGATGAACTTCCCACTGAATTATGAAGAGGGGACACGTCAATTTGAAAAATTGATGCATGAAAACTACGTAGGGAAATTACGCCGCGTAGAGCTTCGCATGGAATTTCCGAATTGGCCGCGTCCTCGTCAGCAAAATAGTTGGATCAGCACACGTGAGCAAGGTGGATTTGTCTTTGAAGTTGCAGGTCACCTCGTTCAACAGATTTTGCGTACATTTGGACCTATCACAGAGGTTACGTCCGATTTAGAACTTCCCGAAGATCCCACTCTATCCGAAACAGGGATTGTCGCGACGATGCAACTGGTTTCTGGAGCAAAAATCTACTTTAACGGGATTGCGGGAACAGCCGGCGCATATAGCCAAGACATCGAGTTATCTGCGTACGGCACAGAAGGGACTGTAAAACTCTCGAACTATTCCAACCTCACAGTGGGTAAAATCGGTGAAGACATAACATCGTATCCACTTGAAGACAACGTTCGTGCAGATGAACTTCTAGATGCATTTGTAGCAGCGGTAGACGGCCAACCAGCCGAGCTCTACGATTTCCAAGTAGGATGCGATGTGCAAGTGGTATTAGAGAAATTACGTAAAGTAAAGAACTAAACAAAAGGTCGCTCACTACTCCACAGTGGGCGACTTTTTTATAGAATAGTGACGCATTTTGTCACATTTCCTTCTTATATATATAAAACGTAAATTTGGGACTTGATAATTTCATATAATAAGAGCATTATGATAGGGAATCAATCACTATTAAAATAAGTGTTGACTAATATAAGTATGCGATTATATAATTTCTTTAGATGGAGGTTTTACCTATGCAAACAATTCACCATCAGTTATCGATTGACCATATGTCCCAACTTCTAAAACTGATCAGCGATCCAACTCGCCTTACGATGTTAAAGGTTATGCAGACAGCACAATGTTGTGTGTGTGAGTTCGTGGAAATGTTCGACATCAGCCAACCGGCCATTAGTCAACATTTGAAAAAGTTAAAAGATGGAGGGCTCGTTCACGAGAAGCGAAACGGCCACTGGATTTTCTATTCTCTTAATCCAGACTATCCTCATGCAGAGATGCTTGAAACTGTATTAGACGCAGTATCTAGCCAATCCGCTCGCCTCGATGAACTAACGAAAAAAGGGTTACGCGTTAGCTGTAATTAGAGAGGAGCCTATCCGTGTTTTTAGCCATTGCTGCAGCGCTCATCTTCTTGGTGACGCTGCTTTTTGTTATTTGGCAACCAAAAGGGTTGTCCATCGGGTGGTCCGCAACTGTTGGAGCCATCCTTGCTTTACTTGTTGGAGTCGTTGATTTTGGCGATGTCCAAGATGTAACTTCTATTGTATGGAATGCAACACTTACCTTTGTTGCATTAATTTTGATTTCGCTCATTCTAGATGAAATCGGATTCTTTGAATGGGCAGCGTTACATATGGCCCGCATAGCAGGCGGAAATGGTCTGCGTATGTTCATTTATGTAATTCTTCTTGGTGCCGTTGTTGCAGCGTTATTTGCGAATGATGGGGCAGCGCTTATTTTGACTCCAATTGTTCTTGCGATGGTCCGAAATTTGAAATTTGAAGAAAAGATGATCTTTCCATTTATTATGGCAAGTGGATTTATTGCAGATACGACATCACTACCACTCGTCATCAGTAACTTGGTAAACATTGTATCAGCAGATTTCTTTGGCATTGGTTTTATTGAATACGCAAGCCGCATGATTGTTCCGAACTTTTTCTCATTGGGTGCGAGTATTCTCGTACTGTACTTGTTCTTCCGAAAAGATTTGCCAAAGAACTACAATATGTCAGATCTCAAACAACCAGTTGAGGCTATCAAAGATCACCGCATGTTTCGCATCTCATGGGTAGTGCTTGCCGTATTACTTGTTGGATACTTTGCTAGTGAGCCATTACACATTCCTGTTTCGTTTGTAGCAGGAACTATAGCTATAGTTTTCTTGATCCTGGCGCGCCGCAGTCCAGCAGTTCATACAAAAGCTGTTATTAAAGGTGCACCATGGGCTATCGTATTCTTCTCGATCGGAATGTATGTAGTTGTCTATGGTCTACGTAATGCAGGATTAACGGCTGTTTTGACGGATGTGATTCAGTGGACAGCTGACCAAGGACTATTTGCTGCGACAATCGGAATGGGCTTCATCGCTGCGATTTTATCGTCTGTTATGAACAACATGCCAACTGTAATGATTAATGCACTCGCGATCGCAGACACGAACACAACTGGAATTGTGCGCGAAGCATTGATCTACGCAAATGTGATTGGTTCGGATTTAGGACCAAAAATCACACCAATCGGTTCTCTTGCGACATTATTGTGGTTGCACGTGTTGAGCTTGAAAGGTGTCAAAATCTCTTGGGGTACTTACTTTAAAGTCGGAATCATTCTAACGATTCCAACGCTATTCATAACACTAGTTGGACTTTATATTTGGTTACTAATCATCTACTAAGAGGAGTGTTCAAGATGGAAAAGAAAATCATCTACTTTTTATGTACAGGAAATTCATGCCGCAGCCAGATGGCCGACGGTTGGGCAAAGAAGTATTTAGATAGCAGTGAATGGGAAGTATACAGCGCAGGAATAGAAGCACATGGTGTGAATCCTAAGGCAATCAAAGCAATGGAAGAGGTGGGCGTCGATATTTCGACACACACTTCTGATATCATTGACCCAGATTTGTTGAACCGTGCAACAATTGCTGTTACACTATGCGGGGACGCAGCAGATAAGTGCCCGATGACTCCACCATCTGTTCGCCGTGAGCACTGGGGATTCCCAGATCCTGCGAAAGCGACAGGGACGGACGAAGAAGTATGGGCCGTTTTCCAAGATGTGCGTGACGCGATTGGCGAGCGCATTGAAGAATTTGCGAAAACAGGAAACTAAACAGTAGCCGAGAGAGTTCTCTCGGCTTTCCATGTCAATATCGCTGAAACTGTTTTAGAAGGATAAGCAAAAGAGAGGCCGCGGCCTCTCTTTTTTTAATAGTCTTCATTCAAATAACGGTACAGTGTAGATTTACTGATATTGGTCATTTCTTTGATTTGCTTAAGTGTGTACTCACCACTTGTGTAAAGTTCAATTGCTCGGTTCACATTGGCGTCTTTTTTTCGTGGCCGACCCGTGGCAACTCCTCGCTCCTTTGCTTCTTCCATCGCAGCCTTTGTCATGAGGCTGGTAGATTCTGTTTGGAAGAGAGCAAGCAAGTGAACGATATCGCTGAATGAGTGGATAAGCGGTCGGTCGATTTGGATACTTTCCGTTACAAAGTGAAGAGACACTTTTTTCTTTGTAAACGTTTCAAGTAATGCACGCAATTGGTTTAGAGATTGTGCGAATGTTGTCAACGAGCTTGTATAGACCTGATCTCCTTCTTCTAAAAGGTCGATCATCTCTGCGAGTTGATCGTTTAGACGATACGATTCTTCTGTGAAGAGCTGGTCAATTTGGATAGTTGAAAGTAGAGCTACTTGTTGAGAAGTGTCTTTTTCACCGGGAAGTGAACGAATATAGCCGTATTTCATAGGAGTCATCCTTTCAGAGAGGAAATCAATTGGTTCAAAAGGGTTCCTTTTTGGAACTCGAAATGCTACACTAATTCAATCATTTGAAACATGAAGAGGTGTAGTACGTGATAGCGAAACTTAAACAAGAATGGTTCGGAAATGTCCGAGCCGATATATTAGCTGGAATCGTCGTGGCGTTGGCCCTCATTCCAGAAGCAATAGCGTTCTCAATTATTGCAGGCGTTGACCCGATGGTTGGGCTTTACGCATCTTTTAGTATAGCAGTGATTATCGCATTTGTCGGGGGCAGACCGGGAATGATTTCAGCTGCGACTGGTGCAATGGCGCTATTGATGGTACCACTAGTTCGCGACTATGGATTAGATTATTTATTAGCAGCGACGATTTTAACAGGTATCATACAGATTCTATTTGGTGTCTTTAAAGTGGCGAAGGTGATGCGTTTTGTCCCACGTGCGGTGATGATTGGATTTGTGAATGCATTAGCCATCTTAATATTTATGGCACAAGTGCCACACTTTTTAGGGATTAGCACAATGACATACGTATTTGTGGCTATTACTTTAGCAATCGTATACATCTTGCCGCGCTTCTTTACAGCGATTCCCGCACCGCTGATTGCTATTGTGGCTTTGACTGCACTGGTGATTTTCTCTGGTATCGAGCTTCGAACAGTTGGGGATCTTGGAAACATTTCTCAAACACTTCCGAGCTTCTTTATTCCAGACGTTCCATATACATTTGAGACACTTCAAATCATTTTTCCGTATGCACTCGCACTTTCAATAGTTGGATTGTTAGAGTCTCTATTAACTGCTCAAATTGTTGATGATATGACAGATACGGGAAGCGATAAAAATAAAGAGTCCCGTGGACAAGGAATTGCCAACTTCGTGACAGGTTTCTTTGGGGGTATGGCGGGCTGTGCTATGATCGGCCAATCCGTTATAAACGTAAAAAGTGGAGGGCGCGGCCGGCTTTCGACATTTGTTGCTGGAGCACTTTTGATGTTCTTGATTATCGTAGTAGGAGATCTTGTCGTGCAGATTCCTATGCCAGTGCTTGTTGGAATCATGATTATGGTATCGATTGGTACATTTGATTGGGGTTCCTTCAAATATCTGAAAAAAGCACCACGTACAGATGCGATTGTTATGGTTGCGACAGTAGGGATTGTCGTGATTACACATGATTTATCAAAAGGTGTTTTCGCAGGGGTACTCTTAAGTGCCATCTTTTTCGTGGCGAAGATCTCGAAGTTACAAGTTGAGAAAGCATTATCAGGAGAAGACATTCACAATTCAGTTCGAGGTCAGTTATTTTTTGCATCTGTTGAAGATTTTGTAGCAGGGATTGATTTGACGGAACGCGAAAGAACTATCTACATTGATTTCACGGAATCCCATGTATGGGATGATTCAGCAGTTGGTGCAATCGATAAAGTAGTGATGAAGCTTCGTCAGAATCAAAATGAAGTTGTGTTAAAAGGATTAAATGCTTCAAGTCGGAAGATAGTAGAGAAACTTGCGATTTATGACCAAGCGAGTGCTAAGTTGTCGACACATTAATCAAAGGAGATGTCGCATATGTATAAACATATTGTTTTAGCAGCTGATGGTTCGGAGAATTCTGTTCGTGCTGCGCAACATGCATTACTGATGGCTAGGCAAGGGGCAGAATTAATCGAAGTGGTAGTGGTAGCTGACTTTGCAAAAGCGAAGCAAGATGTTTTGCACGCAGAAAGTCGAGAGTCCCTTGATTATAAGAGACGCCAAAAGATGCGTGTGATTGAAGAATTATTGCAACGTGAAAAGATAGTGTATGAGGTGAAAGTCTTACATGGTGATCCTGGTCCAACACTTGTCGACTATGCAAATAGCCAAAATGTTGATTTGGTCATAATCGGTAGTAGAGGCCTAAACTCCCTACAAGAAATGGTATTAGGTAGTGTGAGTCATAAAGTTGTGAAACGTGTAAAGGCGCCAGTTTTGGTTGTGAAATAATGAGCAAGAGTCCACAAATAATTTGTGGGCTTTTTTATTTACAAAAAAAGGTTGCCTCACTATGTCGCGTCGTGATATAGTCGAGCTACGACATAGTGAAGGTAGGCAATAAAATGGATAAACGGGTGAAACGATACTTACCTATGACAGAGTCAGCATTTTATATCTTGCTTGCTTTGACAGAACCTCGGCATGGTTACGGGATCATCAAACAAGTAGAAGAGATGACTTCTGGGCGCCTCAAGCTCGGGTCCGGAACGATTTACGGGACGCTGACAAAGATGCAGGATGACGACATGATTACAGTGTATGCGGACGAAAAGCGCAAAACGATTTATGAAGTGACGGATATCGGCAAGCAGATTTTGCAATTGGAGTTCGACCGATTGGATGAACTCCATGCCAACAAAAAGCGGTATAAGGGGGATTTCGCATGAAAGACGATTTTGCTGTTTGGACTATCACCAGAGATTTTTACACTTCCAAGTGATGGAGATGGGTCGCTCACATTTTTACATGTGGTGCTGCAGATAGTAATTGCTTTTTGGGTACTGCTGCTCTTTAAATTTGTAAGAAGTTACTTTCATTATCGCAAGACATTGAAGGAGGAATTCGAGTGATCAAGTATCCAAATTTAGTCGATCACGCCACAATCGGTGTGACTTCGCCATCATCTGGAGTTGAAAAAGAGCTTCACCATCTGATCCATTCCGCAAAAGAACGTTTTGAGAGAGAAGGGCACGTGCTTGTAACGGGAGACACGGCTTGGACGCAAGACAAAGCAAAATCTGCACCTGCTAGAGAGCGTGCTGCGGAATTCACGTCGATGATGCAAAATCCTGAGATTGATATGATTTTACCGCCATGGGGAGGCGAGCTACTCATTGAGATTCTTGAGCACATTGATTTTGATGCCCTGCCTGCAAAATGGGTTCTTGGATATTCGGACACGAGTCTCTTGTTGTTTGCGATAACTTTGAAAACAGGTATTGCGACTGCACATGGAGTGAATCTTGTTGATTTACGAGGAGAGTATTCAGATGAAACGACAGCTATGTGGAAGAAAGTATTGATGACAAGGCAAGGAGAGACGGTGGAGCAACATTCGTCTGAGAACTATCAGTTGAAGTGGGATCATGCCAATCCAACGCCTTGTATTTATGACTTAACTGAGCCAACTAAGTGGAAGACGACTTCAGACGAAGCCGTTCATATTAAAGGGCGCTTATTGGGCGGCTGTATCGATATTATTCGCAATATCGTCGGAACTCCATTTGGAGACGTTGCTAATTTCCGAGATAAATTTTTGAATGATGAGCCAATCATTTGGTATTTTGAGAATTGCGATATGGAAACGACGGATCTTCGGCGTGCATTGGTACAAATGAAGCTTGCAGGTTGGTTTGATAATACATCGGGAGTTTTGTTTGGAAGAAGTCCTGCAAATGGACCTGTTGAGAACTATACTGTGGGAGATGTGTATCAGGAACTAGCTCAAGAATTGCAAGTACCAGTGGTCTACGATATCGATTGTGGGCATGTTCCTCCTCAGATGACATTGATCAACGGGGCGCATGCAGTAGTGCACGTGGCTGAGGGTAAAGGAACTGTGGTGCAGACGTTTAAGTAAATGATTCAGTTAGACCGAGTGAAAGAGTAGAGTGCCATGAGCGAAATCGCTCATGGTTTTTGTTTGTTAAAAGACAAGTTGTTAAAGTCATTCTATATTTATAGAATTATTAATTCTAAATAAATAGAATTTATGATAAAGTTACTATACAACATTCAAGGAGTGGTTTTGTGGAAATCCTTCATACAACAAGTCGTAAACGCCAAACGTATCAAGTCCAGCTTGAGCATTCTATGTTATGGGAGAATGCACTGGCTATTGCTGCAATTACAAATCCCCGATTACTAGAGACACTGGATGAATCCTCAATCTATTGGAATACGGAAATATTTTCGACCGAGTTACAAGCTCAATTGGATTATGTAGAAAAGCACAATACGTGGAAAGCAATCCTGCAACTGCTTCACAAAAAACCATTTGAGAACCATGAAGAATTTCAAACATACATAGAAGAATTATCAGAGATGGAAATTAGGTTTAGTTGTATACCTTTTATTGGAGGAGAGTTTCAGCAGATTCGCACTAATGCTGCTATAGGAGATATAGAAGCACAAAGAGATCTTCAAGAAGAGACTAAGGATAACCCATTCTTTCCGGATTACATTCACTACATTTGTACAGTTGAAATACAGGAGTTGAAAGAACATCTATGTGCAGTGATGGCTCTATGGAACGAAGAGGTTATACGGCATAATTATGCAAAAATCTCATCTGTTTTAAATCGCGATTATGAAGATAAGAAGAATATTTTAGCAAACCTTCACCCTGAGGAATTCGTTCGTTGGGTAACTGGAGGGATTGAGTATAGTCCTGAACCAAGTGTCCATCATGTCCTGCTGATTCCACAAATCAGTTATCGACCATGGAATATAGTGGCTGATTTAGAAGACACGAAAGTTTTTTATTATCCTGTCGCAAATGAGAGTATTACTCCAGAAGACCGTTTCACCCCAGATCAGTTTTTGGTCCTCCGCTACAAAGCACTGGGAGATGAAGTTCGACTCAAGTTGGTAAAAATGCTTGTAGAAAAGGAACAGACATTGCAGGAATTGACGGAACGATTAGATGTCGGGAAATCCACTATTCACCATCACTTGAAAATTCTTCGATCTGCACGGCTTGTGGAGGTGAATGCCTCAACGTATCGCATTAAACAAGATGCATTAAATGTCTTACAGTCAGAACTGATAAGGTTTCTTGAGAGATGACAACTAAATCCTCACTCTTCAAAAACCGCTCATTTCTCTCTGTCTGGTCCGGCAATGCTGCTTCTGAACTCGGCGGGGCATTCGGCACCTTTTGTAATTCAATTCTTGTCTTTCAATTGACTGGTTCGGGACTGGCACTAGGAAGTATGTGGATCTTGTATTATGTCCCGTCACTACTTTTACAATTTGTAATCGGTCCTTTCATCGATCGATGGAGTCGCAAGAGAATTATGATTTTTAGCCAACTTGTTCGTGGAACTGTATTTCTTGTACCACTCTTCTTATTGTATATAAATGAACTAGAAGTTTGGCACGTCTATGCAGTTCAGCTTGTAATTGGTTTGATTACGCCTCTTTATGTACCAGCAAATCAAGCGATTACTCCAACTTTGGTTAAAGAAGGGGAACTACATCAGGCAAATGCCTATTTAGATGGGACTGCCAGACTAATGTCTTTCCTAGCTCCAGTGCTTGCGGGCGTAGTGATCGAATTCACGAGTGTCCAAGTTACTTTATATTTCGTGAGTGGTTTACTTCTCTCTAGTGGTTTATTATTATTACTGGTAGAAGAGCGAAAACAAGTAGGCGCGATACGAGCTTCTTGGTGGTCGGAGATGAAAGTAGGGTACCGGATGTTCTTTCAAAATCCTGTCCTTCTCTGGCTAGGTGTTTTCTTAGGGTTTGTACAATTTGGGGTGGGTGTCACACTCATTACCACACTTCCATACATTACAACGGAGCTGAATGGTTCGTACGCAGACTATGGATACTTTATGGCTGGTTTCCCTGTTGGTTATATTTTGGGTGCTGTTTTAGTGCCGAAGATTAAAATGAAGGGGTTAGGTTTGATGATAGGCTCTCTTTTCATTGGGGGCCTTACCTTCATAGCACTCTATTTTATTGATTGGCTACCTCTTGCAATTCTGACAGAAGTAGTTGGAGGAGTGGCGATGGCTGTGTTTAGTATTCAAAATCTAACTTTATTCCAAAAATCTATTTCAAATTCTATGCTAGGAAAAGTGGCATCTGTTCGCTTGTTGCTTATACGAACCTTTATGCTTGCAGGTATCGTGGTTGGAGGTTTGCTAAGTGAACTCTGGGGCATTCGTCCGCTCTATCTTTTGATAGGTATAGTGATATGTATAGTTTCAGTTTGTGGAACTGTGTTACCGTACTTTAAGTTTTTACGCAATTTTAAAGCTGTTGACGTATAGAAACTTAATCGAATTCTAAAGAGTAGAGTGCCATGAGCGAAATCGCTCATGGTTTTTTGTTCGTTGGGCAGTTCATGGTACTTAATGGTCAACTTTTACTGTTTAGTGATGCACTTTTCCAAAATGGTGATGTACTTTCGGGATTTACTGCTGGGAGAGGTGCTTAGTCCTGAACTGCCGCCATAAAATAGCCACGAACAGCAGCTGAGTCTACTAGTTCTGGTTTTACCTCACACCATACATCAGTGTATACTTATATCAGATACTGAAGAGTGGGGGTTGACCTATGGATAAACAACCTGAAAATCGACCAAATCGCAGTGGACAGATACTGGGCGGCATCGTGCTCGCTGTACTATTCCTGATTATGAGCTTTGCGATGTATAATTCGTTATTCAACTAACCAAAAAAAGTGACATTCCAGACAAATCGGAATGTCACTTTTCTATATTTAAAAACTCCACGTCCCGTGGTAACAAGTCACAGTTAACGGGTGCGAGCCCAAGCTCACGAGACCAAACAGATAGCTGACCGATATGGTGTACTTCATGTGTTGCGATGTGCATCATCACCTTGATATGAGAAAACTGCCGTCCACGCAAATCCAGAACCGCATCATTTAAGACAGTCTCTTTTTCAAACCATTGGAGCGTCCGTTCACGTGTCATCGCCTCAAAAGCACGAATATCAGCTAGCGTTCGGATCTTCTCGATGGGTTGGATGTTCACATCTATACCAAGAAGCTGGCTGACCCAGATATGTTCGCAATACACGACATGATACAAATTATGAAGGATGGATTTCATACCACCAAAACGTGGTTTCACAAGTTCCTCATACGGTAACTCTTCACACCACTTCATCCAATCCGCACGCACTTGCCAATTGTAATCAAACAACGGTCGAATCATTTTCTTCCTCCTCTGGTACATACTCCAAAATATCACCCGGCTGACAATCCAGTGCCTTGCAAATGGCTTCTAGTGTCGAGAAGCGTACGGCTTTTGCTTTCCCGTTCTTCAAGACAGACAGATTTGCCATGGTGATGCCGACCTTTTCCGTGAGTTGTGTCACACTCATCTTACGTTTTGCTAACTGGACATCAATATGAATTTGAATGGGCATGTTCTCACCTCAGATCGTCAATTCGTTTTCAGTTTTATACGTAATCGCTTCTTGCAGCAGCGCTTCTAAAACAGCTGCAAATACTGAAACGACTAGTGAAGCTCCAACAATTACCATTCCGATTAGAACTAAACCAGGTGCGTCGTCCCACTGCGCAACAACAAAAATGAGAGGTAACGCAAGCGTATACAAGAAACTAATCCATAGACCGGAACGTTTAATCTTTTTTAAGGCTCCGACAGATGCGGCTGAAAAGGCGCCATTGGTTTCAATTAAACGTAATAATTTATAAGCTTGAAATAATGCGATGTAATAAGGAATAGCAGAAAGTAGAGCAGCTGTTACTAATCCTAACAGAATGAAAGGCAAAATGTTCTCCCCGTTCATATGAGTAAAGGCTTCCATAGCTAATAAGGGCAGAGCATACAGACATAGGCCGGCGACAGGTAACGCGATCACTACCAGCGCAAGTTTTAACAAAACAGTGGTACCTTTTTTCACAAAGCTTGCTCCTCTCCAACAATGATTTGAGTTAAGAATACTCTATAATTTATCGTTTATCAATAAATTTATATTTAAAATCGATTTTAAATCATCATTTCAGAGTTTGGAGAAAATAGGGTATACTAGACTGTAACTAGAGAAAAGAAAGAGTAGAAGAGGGGGGACACTCGTGACAACTACACAAGAATTCCAAATGTACCGGAATTTTGATGAGCTGGCAACAGATGTTTTAGATCTTGCGAAGGAGATCTTGCCTAACAAACTCATCTATTTGTCCTCTCTTACAGATGTTCAACAAGTCGTTTTAAAAGTTTCTGATGAACATTCAGAAATTCTCGTCTCTGAAGGTACTGTTGTGCCACTCCCGAAGTCTGTATGCAACCGAATCGACTTTTCTAAAAATGAACCTCTAATTTATGAAGATGTGGAGCGAGATGCGGATTCCGTGACTGTCAAACGACTCCTGAAAGGTGCGAATATTCACTCTTATATGGGGTTGCCCATCACGCATATGAACGGAGATAAGTTTGGGACGCTTTGTGTGGCAGACAGCAAGGCAAGTGCATACGACGAGCATAGTATCGAATTGCTCCAACGAATTGTGAAGATGTTTTCCTACTACCTTGAATTAGAGCGATGTGCCTATCGTGATCCGTTAACAGACCTTTACAATCGCCGTTATTTATCTAAGCGTTTTGAAGATACCGCGAAACAAGGTGGGAGTTTATTCTATCTAGATTTAGACGGCTTTAAAAAGGTGAACGATACGTTTGGCCATGACGCAGGGGACGAAGTGTTAAAAGAAGTTGCAAAACGCTTGATAGAAGCCACTCGTGGAAATAAAGAAAGTTGTGCAGTACGTCTAGGTGGGGACGAATTTATTGTTCACTTTGCGTATCCGAGTACGGAAGAAGAGGTATCTCACTGCGCAACACAATTAGTAAAAGCGATGGAGAAATGGGAAGAAGGCTACAGAATCTCTGCAAGTATTGGCGTTGTACTATTTGAAGCTGATGAAGAGATAGACTTTGATGCAGTTGTAAAAAAGGCAGATCATGCATTGTATACGGCTAAACTTTCTGGTAAAAATACATTTTTTATCTATAAAGACTTTTAAAACCTATGTCCGGTGTGGACATAGGTTTTTTGTTAGGAAAACTCTTTTGTGCCATTTATGAAGGAAACACATTCAATGCGATTTCGTCCGTTTGCTTTGGCTTTATAGAGTTGTGTATCTACATCACTAAAAAACGTTTCAAGGTCGCATTGCGTACAATCGAAATACCCGACACCAATAGATACGGTAATCGTTTGTGGAGCAGGAAAACTAGTGTGTTCGACCTCTTGTCTGAATCTCTCTGCAAATGCTACTACTTCGTCTTCAGTCGTGCTTTGTATGACAAATGCAAATTCTTCTCCGCCCAAACGTACAGGCAGACTGGCCGCTGGCATAGAGGATTTCATCAGCTCTCCGAGTTTGATTAGGACTTGGTCTCCAACTAAATGCCCGTACGAGTCATTGATGGATTTGAAATGGTCGATATCAAGGATGACTAAGCCAAACGGTTCTTGGTTTTCGTGAATAAGTTCAAGCATGTGTGCATATTGACGTCTGTTTAAAAGACCTGTCAGCGGGTCGGTAATCGCTAAAGATTCTAATTCTCCTAACAGCTGTTGTTGATTTTGTGCAAAGGAAAGGATCATCTGTTTGAGTGCGGCAGATTCTCGATAAGGTGAAGGGATAGTTTGCGTCTCTTGAATGACTTCATGAATCGGCTTAGAATAATCGACCTGTGACAAGCGATTTAAAGGTCTCGTGATGAACAGGATGAGCCCTAGTAAAACTAAGAAAGCCGCAAGAATAAACGGTAGACTAATCACGATTGCTCTTTTTGTAGAGAGTTCTGCAGGCGCTAAAGCAATTTCTTCAGGTGTCATAGAAATAATACCCCAATCACTTTCTTCTACTTTGTCATATCCCGCATAAAACACGGCACCTGTTCGATCTTCAATAATACTTTTTCCTGCATGATCTTGAGCTAAATCGCTGGTTGCTTGATTTTCAAAAACTTTCGAGCCTATCCATTCCTTCCGTGGGTGATAAATATAGTGTCCTTCGTTATCATAAACAGTTGCTAAAGTGGAATCATCTCCATAAGTTTGTTCCAGTAGACGAGTTAAGAAGTTCTGTTCTTCTAACCAAACGAGTCCGTTCAGCATTCCGTAATACTCTCCGTCTTGATAGAGCGCTGTAGAGATGATGAGCATGAGTTTGCTATTCGTACCTATGTAAGGGTTGGAAATGAAATCTTGCTTAACCTCAATCCCACGTTTCACGCCTTCTGTATTGATATAGATACCCACAAGCCCTATATCGGGATAGTTGGCGCGGCCGGTCCCATTGTCATTGATGATGGTAACGGAATTAAAGTTAAAGTTTGACTCTTGGATAGTTTTGAGAATAGACGTTAACTCTTCTGGGTCGTCCCAGTTCTCCAGAACATTTGCGTGGTTTGCTTGTAAACTCTCACGCATCAAGATAAAGGTATCATTTGTTAAAGTACTCAATTTTTGTGCATTGGAGTAGTTCAGTTCAAGGGTAGATTCAGTAAGAGTCTGTCTGTTTACATAGTATTCTGTAGCAAATACAACAGCTAGTGTGACAAATAAGCTGACTGTTGTGACGAGTATAATCAAAAATTTTAATGGGAGTTTCATAAGAGTTCACTCATTTCAGGATAGTTTCCTTAGTAGGTAAAGTATACCAACTATTGTAGGGGGAAACTATCTCAAATTAAGAGGAATTTCGTCCTAGAAAGTAGAGTTGTTTGCTATGGTTTATTTTGTAAATTAAAGCTAGTATTTTCTGAATCGTTTGATATAGTTAGAAATAAATGGCTATTTTCTATGTGGGATTCCTGTTTGAGGTGATGTTGATGAAACGATTAGGTGTTATAAGTGGCATTTTATTTATAGTGGCAGGGTGCAGTGGCAACTTTCCTTCAGAGATTGAAGGAGAAATCTTTAAAGTGGAAGAGGATTCCATCCATATTGCAATTTATGGGGATGATCCAGAAGCGGAGTATCCGGTCTATGAAGTAATCATCGATGACGCCACGATTATTGAAAAGGTAGGGGCCAACTCAGCATCTGCAGAATCGTTAGAAATTGGTGATAGGGTAGTTGCGGAGATTCGTGATCGGGAAAAACAGATAGCTTCGAAGATTGTAGTAGAGGAGGAGTGAGGCGACTTACATGATGGCTTTCGATATTCAATAAGAGTCTGCAAATCACTATTGGATTTGCAGTTTTTTCTATTTGTATAAAGTTTATGTAAAATCTATCGGCTGTCGAAGCCCGCCACTACTTGAAAGTTCCCGAGTTCTTTTACTCACGGATTTTTATCCTCCGTGATAGAATGATGAAAACTCATTCAAAATTCAGAACTTGAGCAGGAGTGGACATCATGATACAAGAAAAATTAGACTCAAAAGTGGTTGCAGCATTACAAGATAAAATTCAATTGATTCATAAAGAGGATGGGGCGATTTACTTAGTCGGCCCGATTCGTCTTCCTGTGAACCTTTACGGGGAAACTATTGTGTTCCAGTGGTATAGCTGGTTGAACTGTGACGAAGTGACAAGTGATGTGAATCGCATCATTGAGAAACTCTCTTCATCAAATTTAGCTGAACTGCAACAATCCAGTGTACTGGCCTATGGAGACTTCGCGAATGGAGAAGATGCCATCATTCGTATGCATTCGATTTGTCACACAGGAGATATCTTCGGGAGCAAACGATGCGACTGTGGCTATCAATTGAAAGAATCGATGAAAATGATTGTGGACCATGGAACGGGGGCTTTATTCTATTTAGCCAATCATGAAGGCCGTGGAATTGGTCTGTTCAGTAAAGCGATGGCGTATATCCTCCAAGAAAATGGCTACGATACGGTAGATGCCAATGAAAGCCTTGGTTTTGTGGACGATTCGCGTGACTATAGCGATGCCATTCATGTACTGAAGGCACTTCGCTCAAAACCGATCAAACTGATGACAAATAACCCGAAAAAATTACAGGCTCTGCAAGACGCAGGCTTAGAATTATCTGGCCGCCAACAGTTATGGGGCGATTTGTCCGAGTTCAATGAGGTCTACCTGCAGACAAAAGTAAAACGCTCAGGTCATATACAACAAGAAGGGACACCTGTTCATGACTGATCATATATTTTATATGGAACTGGCACTTAAAAATGCACAGGCCATGAAAGGACAGACCGATCCGAACCCGTTAGTGGGCGCTGTCATTGTCAATGACAACCGAATTGTGGGAGTAGGTGCTCATTTAAAAGCAGGGGAACCCCATGCTGAGATTCATGCACTTCGCATGGCTGGGGAACATGCAAAAGGTGGCACAATCTACGTTACCCTTGAGCCATGTTCGCATCATGGGAGAACCGGCCCTTGTGCGGAAGGTATCGTCGCCGCTGGACTCAAACGAGTGGTGATTGCCACGTTAGACCCAAATCCTATCGTGGCAGGAAATGGTGTGAAAATCTTAGAGCAAGCAGGGATTGAAGTCATCACCGGCGTCTGTGAAGAGCAGTCTCAGCAAATGAATGAAGTGTTCAATAAATTTATCACACACAAGACCCCGTTCATTACTATGAAATCAGGGATTACGCTAGACGGTAAAATTGCTACGCATACATCTGATAGCAAATGGATTACTTCAGAAGAATCCAGAAGAGATGCCCATCACTTGCGAAATGAACACCGGGCCATTATGGTCGGCGTGAATACTGTGTTAAAAGATGATCCCGAGCTAACCACTCGAATTCCGAATGGGCGAAATCCAATCCGAGTACTTATAGATTCCCACCTGAACGTTCCGTTAACGGCTAAAGTAGTTGTCGATCAACAAGCGGAAACGTGGGTATTCACAAGTCAGAATGCAGATTCTGAGAAAGAAGCACAACTGAGGTCTCGAGGCGTTCAAGTGTTTCGGACGGATAGCTCGGACCATGTCAATGTACAACAAGTCGTTGCTATTTTAGGCGAGCGCCTGGTCTCATCCGTGCTAATTGAAGGAGGAGGGACAATCAACGCGTCTTTCCTTGAGCATCAACTGATTGATAAAGTGGTTTTATACATGGCGCCGAAACTGATTGGTGGAAAAGATGCACCTACGTTTTTAGAAGGTACAGGCTTTGCCAAAATGAACCAAGCCATTGAATTGTCCGCCACTCAAATCGAAAAAACAGGCAAAGACTTTAAAATAAGCGGTTATCCCGTCTATCTTACGTAAAGGAGTTACATCATGAAATTTGGTTTCGATATTGACGATACATTGATTGATTTGCGCAAGCATGCGTTTGACATCTACAATCAAAAACTAGGAAAGAACGTGCCGCTCGACCAGTTCACGAAGCTAGAGCGCGTTGAAATCCATGAGTTGTTTGACATGACGGACGAACAAGGCGGCGAGATGTGGAAATCGTCTTTAGAAGACATTTACTACACGACTTGCCCCGTTTACCCAAATGCTTTAGAAACATTGGTAGAGCTTGAGCAACAAGGCCATGAGATTTATTACATTACAGCAAGACCAAAGGAACATGGGGAGCGAACAAAAGAGTGGATGAAAGAACAAGGATTCCCGGTTCAAGATGAGCGTTTCTTCTATGGTATGAAAGACGATGAAAAAGTACAAATCATTAAACGCTTAGGTCTGGATTATTATTTTGATGATAAACCGGATGTGGTAAATACGTTGGTGAAAGAAGAGAATCTCAAAGTCATCCTTAAAGATCAGTCCTATAACCGACATTTGACGTTCACGCGTCTTGTCGACTGGACAGAGATTCAGGAGATTTTAGAAGCGAAGCAGGCATAAATACAAATACTGCGTCGAGGCCCTTTGGATTCATTCCAGGGGGCTTTTTTAATGTTAAATGAGGACTCTATTTTTCAGAAGTCCCTCTTCCCATTCTTCCCTCAACAGTCCCATTCGAATGGAGTCGTAGTATTCGCCATTATAGAACCGGCACTTTCTAAGTCTTGCTTCCATCTGCATGCCAAGTTTTTCTCCTACTTTGACCATCCTATGATTTCCCGACCAGGTGGTAAAACCTACTCTTACCAGTGGCAAGGTTGTAAAGAGATGATGGATCCATAAAGTAAGCGCTCTCGTTCCAAACCCGCCACTCCAATAATTCGGGTCGTAAATACCTATCCCCATTTCAAGCCAGTTGGAAGGTTTGTGCTCCCAGTAGTAACCCACTGTTCCGATAATGATGCCGTCGACTTCAATCAGCCAGAAATCATCTTGATTAACAATGGTTTCTTTGTTTAGTATGTAGTCCTCAAACGATTTCGCCTTATGTTCATAGTAAGGCGCATCCCACTTTTTCCACTCGGGTGATTCTTCTTTAAAAGTTAATTCCCACAATCGTTTTAAGTCGTCTTCTTCAATTTTTCGTATCACTAGTTCATTATCTTTATACATTCAATTCCTCTTTTCCTTTAGTCAAACAAAACGCTTCACCCAGCGAATGATTGATATGATGACTATTACAATAACGAACATAAGAATGATTGGCAAAAAGCCGATTATAGTTTCCATCTCTCTATCTCTCCCTTACTCTCTAAAATTTCATGTACATTACTAGTACTATTCGCCAGTAACTGTAAAAGTCCTTTAATTTAACATGTAAACATATCTTTACTTTTAATGGGGAGTGTATTACACTTTACGTAAAGATATATTTACATTTTTGTTCGGAAGGTAGGGAAAAGACATGCCGGTTCGAAACAATATCCAGCAGATTCGCAAAGAAAGAGGCATTAAGCAAATCACGATGGCTGAAGATCTGCAGGTGACGCGGCAGACATTCACAGCCATTGAAAAAAACAAATACAATCCGAGTCTTGAGCTCGCACTCAAAATCTTGAAGTATTTTGATTTACCGATGGAAGACGTGTTCATTTTAGAAGAGGAGGAACGAAAATGAAAAAGTTTAAGAAGTGGTATCTAACACTCGCAACATTTGGTGGCTTTCTTGGAGTCGTGATTGGAACGTTCATCTTCAATGACGGGGATATCTCTGCAATTCTTGGAGCAGCAACAGGCTTGCTCATTATCTTCTTGATCAACCTGGTCTATGTGAAATCAAAAAAAGACAATACGCCAGAGATAGATGAACGTACGCGCAACAATATGCGGATATATTATGCGGTCGTCGGTAACGTCTTTATGGGCGTGTTGTTTTTAGCGCTGACAGCACTTAGTTACGCAGGAGAGTCAGCTGTATCCCTTAGTTATCTCTGGGTGTTTGTAATTGCCTATATGCTCATCAGTGGCATTGGAGCACTGGTTGTAAGCAAACGTTAATAGTACGCCTCTATAGCTCTAGAAGGGAAGAGCGCCGGAAAACAATGTAGAACCGGGTCGCAAGGTAAGGGTTTCAGAAGCACCGAAAAGCAAATTAGCTGAGATGGGTGAAAGTCCTGTCGGTGAAAGTCCGTAGGGAAGCGTGTTCCCCCTAGCCTATGCTTACGAAAGGAGTGCGGGTTCGAATCCCGCTGGAGGCATCTTTATTCTTTTCCGAAAAGGTACCTGTCCCGAAAACAATTCGGACAATCAAGACTATTCATTGGATATGCAAAAAGAACCCGCATTCCTGCGTTGGAAAGCGGATAAACATAAATAGTGTTGAAGTTGTGTGGGGTCCAGGTACCTTTTGGGAGTCGTTTCCATCTCTAGTTTCTGCACGTACCAGGCATCTTTAATCTTCTTACGCCAGAACGGAATCTTTTTCTAGATTGGATGCGTGCATTCGAACTTATTATGCGGAGGGGCAAGGTGGGCGATAGCCCACCGCAGCCCCGTTCCTCATTCCGGGGACAGACAGCGACACCATTCTGGATTTGGGGCAGACACCATTGGAGGCGAAGCCGAACAATTGTGACTGTATCAAAGCCGCAATAGAATTGTGGCGATGCCTGTCCCCACTAACAATGACTTTTAAAAATCCAAGCTACTGGAGGATTCACTATGAAAAATACCACGCTGAGAGCCATCTGGATTCTCCCAAATATCTTTCTATACCTACTGTTCATTGGAGTGACCACTTTTGTCGTCGTTAATGCGGATGGCTTACGAGAAATCAATCGCATGGGTATCTGGGTTGTGTATCTGATGCTATTACTAGCAGTAGCGACCTTCGGTAGTTTTCGAATTCGGTCGTGGATCAAGGAAGGGAAGATATAAAAGAACTATATATTCATATACTTTCTTCTGCAATCTTCTTTAACCCTTCAGCACGATTCACTATAAATTCACGCATATATCTTTCCAAAAGCAACTTATCAACTAGAATTCCTACTATCCCTAACGGTGATTTATAACTAAAGGTATCTTTCATAATGGTACCAGTGCCGCTTTCTACAAATTCATGTGTATGAGTAAATGAGTGAAATGCGCCTTTGACCATCACATCTACGAATTGATAAGGCCTCTCCATCTGAGTGATTTTAGCCGTCAACTTTTGTCGTACTCCGAGGTGAGTGGCTTCCCAAGTAACTGTCTGTCCTTTTTCAATGAGGCCGCTTGTAACTCCAGCTACTGCTCGTTCATTGGTTTTGCCAGTCGTTTGTATATGTACATCGATGTTTCGAGCAAGGTCAAAACAAACTGTAATTGGTGCATGAATAAAAATTTCGTGATGAATTATAGGCATTTTAACTCACTCTTTCTAGTCAATTCTTTTAATAGCCTAGGATTTCATAGGTCTCAAATCTCTTCTCCAAATAAATACGTTAAAAAAGCAAGAAATAGTCCGCCAAGGATCAATGGTGACAAAGCGACGTATTTCATGAATCCGGGCTCTTTCTTCATGAACGCATAGACAGCCAAACTCATCCCGATGAGATAGATGAAAAACCCAATTGGGATCCAAAGCATCGGATGTGGTCCTAAATAGTCGATGTTAAATGGCGGAAAAATCATATAGGCAATGAAGAGACCGAGGATGCTGATAATGAAAGATGAGATGCTTAGTTTCATTGATTTTCCTCCTCAGAAGATAGTGGATAAGATGCTAACTCCAAATGGCCAGTGATATCTCCAGAGCAGTCTTTCAACAGAAATGAAATACTCTCCTCAAAACCTTGTTGTTCAGCAGACAGACAAGTGAATTTTTCAATCGTTCGCCAGCCTACATATGTACCCACATCAATTTCAGATCCATTGAATCGCAATTTCGTGACGATTTCTTCGCCTTCTTCCCCATAACGTACATAGTCTACCTGATCAGAGATACCAGCTTCTATATTTTTAATGAATGCCCCAAAATACTCGTCATTTTCAAAGTTACCACCTTGGTGCTCGATTACATCCGGAATATTCTTAAACTGGCAGCCTGCTAAAAGTATCAACAGAAGCATTCCAAGCAAACTTAATTTTTTCATGCAGCACTTCCTTAAACTAGTTTGTGATAAAGTTATTCATAATGCTATATTCGTTAACAACTATGGGAAATCCTTCAATGTTATTCAGATGAATGAAAATGAGGTGAAGTGAGTGGGAGCAGAGATTTTCGGAACAATTATTCTATGGATTTTAGGACTTTTAGTTTTACATTTTGTGATTTATACAGCTGTGAGGGATGGTATAAATAAATCTGTTATAGGCCAGTACATTAATGAGAAGACTGGGAATAAAGTAGATGCAAAAACTTTTATAAATAAAGATCTGGACAATGACTAATAACTTTGAATACTGGACTTCATTTGAAACAAATTTTGTTAACTATATATTTAGAAAATAAAAAGGAGCAGATTCCATGAAATTTTACATAGCATCTAGTTTTAAGAACATAGAAGAAGTCAGGAATCTCTCGAATGAGTTAAAGCTGAGGGGTCACATACATTCCTATGATTGGACTCAGAATGAGCGTGCTAATTCTATAGAGAAGTTAGCCACTATCGGGGAACTTGAGAAAGCAGCAGTAATTGAATCAGATTTCGTTGTTATCCTGCTACCTGGCGGGAAAGGCACCCATATCGAATTAGGAATTGCAATTGGATTGGGCAAGAGGGTGTATCTTTATTCTCCGACGGATGAAATTTATGATTATGATAAAACGAGTACTTTTTATCACATTCAAGGGGTGGAGAAGTTCGTTGGAACGGACGATGCGTTTGTTCAGTATTTAGTGGAGGTATGCAATGAAGAAAGTATGGATCTTACTTAGTCTATTACTAGCTACACTTATATTATCTGCCTATATGTACAAAGAACACAAAGAAAATGAATTAATGATTTTTCATTATGCAGCGCTTGAAACGCTAAAAGTTCATGGTGAAACAGAACCACTAATGCACGGTGGAACTCTTTACAATTTTGGTCAGGCAAGGTATATCGTGCTTGTGTTAAGTAATCAGGGAAATGAATATACTTATGAAGTTCAAATCTCAAAAGATAGATCTTTAGTAGAGATTGTAGATGTTACAGAAAATTTCACATCAAAATAGAATAATTGCTATAAATGCCTTGAGTGACAACAAACCTTCTATCAAGGCATTTTTATTTATTCTTCGTTTTTGACTTGTTTTCTTGAAGAGCTAAAAAGTTCACTATACATGCAAATAAAGCATAGAGGGTAACGAATCCAGCAGATACTTTTAACGAGACAAGTTCACGTGTGAAAATCTGTGATGTCATAAAGAGTGTGAGAATTATTAGTATAGCTAAACGAACCTTCTCACCCATCTTGCTTCACTCCTTTAATGATTCAAATACTACTTCTAACACCCCTAAGTTTCGCTGGAAATCCTGAAGGCTATGATAAAGCAGGAATGCAACGAGTCCAACTGCAGCAACCAGTAGAACCATATGATAAGGCCGAATTGCTTTTGGTTTTCGCCACGCAAAAATACCGATTAAGCTCAGCAAAATAACTAAATAAAATATCGAAAAGGTACCTGTCCCAAAAACAATTCGGACAATCAAGACTATTCATCGGATATGCAAAAATAACCCGCATTCCTGCGTTGGAAAGCGGATAAACATAAATAATGTTGAAGTTGTGTGGGGTCCAGGTACCTTTTGGGAGTCGTTTCCATCTCTAGTTTCTGCACGTACCAGGCATCTTTAATCTGTCTTACACAAGAACAGGTTCTTTTTCTAGATTAGAGGAGTGCAGTCGTATTAATGATGCGGAGGGGCAAGGTGGACGACAGCCCGCCGCAGCCCCGTTCCTCATTCCGGGGACAGACAGCGACACCATTCTGGATTTGAGGCAGACACCATTGGAGGCAAAGCCGAACAATTGTGGCTGTATCAAAGCCGCGATAGAATTGTGGCGATGCCTGTCCCCTGCAAACGATTCACTTCAAAACACTTAAGTTCAAAATCACAACACATCCCTAAGAAAGTACAGCAGTAAACACGCAAAGTACCGCACAAGCACCACGCTATTGAAACTTTTATTCTGTAAGAGGGATGCGAGGACTTTCGTCTTGGTATCTGGACTCTGCTATTGAATCAATTTGCATTGTATCGCATGCCTCGTTGCTGCAGGAGAATACATACTTTTGTTCGTCAGCATGGACATTTATCGCAAAATAATAAGGGAACACGCCGCCTTTGTTTCTGTCCATAGTGGCTTCGATAGCTACTATAGGCTCTTCAATAGTTTTATAGTCTTCGCTTTCGACTGTTCTTTGGATCAGTTCACTTAAAATGATTTTTTCTTCTGAAGAAGGCGTAGCCCACTGGTCGACCAGTATCCATCTTCCGAAAACAAACAAATTTGTAGCTACACTTAAAACTACCAAAATCACAAGTAGCTTCCTCTTCAACTGCTTTTCCCCCTAACAGTAGTTAAACAAGATCCCGCTTTACAAAGATCTCTTTCACAAACGCCTCTTTAAACTCCGTATATTCTTGAATGCCAGAAGAAGATGACTCTAAATAATCTAGCTTTATAGCCAAATACTGCTGTCGAGCTTCTTCATTAGAATCTAAATAATCCCGGAAGAAAAGCAAATTTCGCCAGATTTCACCGTCGAAGTCGACAAGATGAATATAATGCGTCTTCACGGCATACGTGTCATCCGCAAACTTCGCGAGCACAATCTCATTCGGACGTTCCACACGCAAGCGCAGGAAACCTGCAGACTGCAGCGCCTTGAAAAACTCACGATCAACTGATTCAATAGAGTCGACCCCGACCACCATATCTAAAATAGGTTTAGCGGCCATTCCATTTATTGCTGTGCTTCCAACATGTTCAATCTGGTGGGGCAGAAGAGATGTGGCTTGCAGAAGTTGTTCTTTCACACGTGCGAATTCCTCTTGCCACTCTGTTGTATACTCTACCAATCGTACTTCATTATTCTCCAAGCCTAGTTTCATTCAGTTCACTCCTAAACGATTTACTCAATAGTTGTTTGGTTGTGCTTTATTTCTTTTACATAGTTGTGGACATCTCTAATCAACGCAACAACTAGAATTAGAACTACAACACTTACAATCACTAGCTGGACAGGAAAGTTCGTCTGCATATAGCTAAATTGTGTAGCTATAAAGTAACCGAGAACTCCAAGTAATCCAAGCGTAGTCAAAACAGAAATCAAATTTCGTTTTGACTTGAAGAAAAATGAACTAACCAGTTTTAGAAAAAGCACTGCGGCTATAGACCAGAGAAATGTAACGGCTGCATTTGCGAAATCCATAGTTATCATCCTTTGCGAATTTTTACCATCTTATTACTACTATACGTTATTTTGGGTGGTAGGTTTCAAGAAAATCGTATTCCATTAAAAGGAGTTGTGTGTGTTTTATCGAATATAGAAAGAGCTATGGCTATTTTAATATGTGGAAATCAATAATGTGATTACTTTCAAATTGGTGGAGAAGGATGGGGTAGTAATGAATGATATTCAATGGACAGAAGAATTAGCAGAAGAGTGGGGAAATAGAACAACAGGTAGATTATATATTAGAGATCAAGAGCACTTTAGACAAAGTGAATTTTTCTTAAATCAATACAGTGAATTGAAGACCGAAATAGAATCAATACTAAATGGTGAAATTACTGACCAAAAGTTTAGTATGACCTATGCACAAAGAAAGGAAGGTCTTAAGTATCTTCCTAGATTAAAGTCTACTCCATTGAATAAAGGGATTAGACAAAGGTTTCATCAATCTAACTTAGATTTTAAATATGAGGTCACTTACAAAGAGGGTATCTTTTATGATTCTAAAAAAAACCAAGGTTTTGATTTTGCTCTTTGGGATCAAGAATATAATTTTATGAATTTTAGAAATTTGTGTTTTGGTAGGAGAGCACTTTCTTATGGGAAGGATCACTGGAATAAAGAGATACGAAAAAATTCTGGATGGGAAGAGATGAATGAAAAATTAGGAGCAGATAAGCTTCAAAAAGGTGTAGACGTTGACCATAGAAAGAGACAGCCTACCATCTTGGGTGAAATTCAATTTGGGAACTGGGGCTTAGTGTATAGGGATATATTAAAAGTCGTCCAGGTTGAGAGAGATGAAGATGTGGACTTACTCATTTACATAACTGCTACAGGAAATCTAGATAAACGAATTAGCACAGCTACTGTAAACTTTAGTAAGACTAAAATGCTTTTTGAGGAATTTAAAAATGTTTTATCTATGCCTATTTGGTTGATTGGAATCGATATAGAATAAGACTTAGCTTCCACGGCTAAGCCTCATTAATAACCTTTACTACATATTGTTTATCAAACCAAAAACAATGCTTCGTCAACATCTCACCAGTAACAGGCAAACTGATTTTATCTTTTCCGTCACGTGCTTTCGTGCGAAGATGAAACTTGCCGTTGGTTCCTGCACCGGGGAGATTAGTAGATGTCCCACGTTTTTTCTCTGTAAGGATCACGCCTTCTTGTAAGATTCCTTTTACGTGATCATAAAACTCGCGTAAGTCTTGGATATCTTGATAAGGCATATTCCAAAGCTTTACTCCTTTAAAATAAAGTTCACGATTCGGATTTTCTTTGTCGGTCTCTTTATATTCAAATACAACAAACAACAGCTTTGTCTCTGAAAAATAGTCAAAGAGCTCCGATTCATCGAATGGTGTGTCTAGCCATTCGTGAAAATCTACATTCTTAAAAGACATATGCTCTTTAGGCAATCCGACTGGTTCCAGGCGAACTGTTTTGAACTGAATATTGGCCTTCGCAAATTCTTCGATATCGTTTAGTGACGTTCCTTTGATACCTAATAGGGAACTGATGAAGTCGGGTAAGAATGCTTTGGTGTTTGTGTTGACTCGTATATTCTTTTCTCTAGAGAGTTGTGATAATGATTTACCGACGAATGGAGCAAAGCGCTCAGTGATGACTTCTTCTAATGTCTTTTCTTTCAATTCTTGTTGTGAAGAAATACGGACTAAATCTTTTTCAGAAAGAAGTTTTCGAGTGAGTGCTGTCATGTAACTGTTTTTTAAACTGAATGCGCGCTGCATAGCAGGCACGTCTGAGAATGGCTGGGACCGAACAGAACTACTATTTGTTCCTTTTGAAGCAGCACCTAAATAGTTCGTATCACCTTCTGAAAGTTCATGGGCTTTACCCGCACGAATCTTGCTAATGATATATTCCCAGTCCTGCCTGATAACTTCTAAATCTTCGTCAGAATAGGAATGGAGGTGCGTCTTCAAGATGCTCCAATCTCGCTGCATCTTTTCTTTTTCCCATAAATAGAAGAAGAGGAGCAGCTTTTGGTTTTTGCTCCAGAAGCTTGAAGTCTCAAACTCTTTCTTAACTTCTTCGTTATAATTGATGATATTCAAAACGAGACGCTCTTTCGCCGAGAGTGTCTTATTTTTATTTCTCTTTACTCCGGTCACTTTAAGCTCGATGTTGAGCTCTTTGAAGTCTGCCTCTGGTCGTGAATTTACTGCATAGCCAAAGTAACTCTCTTCAATAATCTGTCCAAGGTTTCCCTTAGTTACTTTGTCTAGCCTGCCCATCAAGTCGATATCTGCAAACTTCTTTCCTTCCGCCTTGACCGCATAGTCTACTAATTCTTCTTCTGTAGTGAATTCCATGAATGACTCCTTGTAACATAGAATGTAAACCTTAATATATGTATATTACTTAAATTTTATCCAAATCCTCATCCTTTATTGTCATTTCTTCCACATCGTCCTCAAACAAGTCAGATGCAATAGCCTCTTCGCTAAATTGAACGATTCTACCCATTTGCTTTCGAACATCATTGTAATAACGCTCAATTTTAAAGTTAGAGGGAGATTTTAAACCTATTAATAATATAGGGGTTGTTAATTGGTTATTAAGTGGTATTAAATGATGTTTATATTTTTCAAACGTTCCGATTGCAGAATCAAAATTACCCGCAATTTGTAGTTCTTTAGTAGCGCAAATGATTACTCCTATTTTAGTTTGAATGTTCTTCTCTACATGATTCAACTCACTAGCTAGTACAGGTTTTAATAAGTTCCATGCAATTGTACCAGCGTGATTAAATGCTACCTCAATTGATATGTTATCTTTTGCGAAATCTAATCTCCAAACATTATCTGAGTATTCTCTATCTTGGAAGATCGAACTTTCACTAACCCATCCTTTTTCGACAAAGGCTTCTTTAAATAGATGATTGAGAGTTTTTGAGAGACTTTTTGTCGTACCTTCATGTTTTTCCTTGAAACACTCAACAATTTTTTCTTCACTAATTCCTTCAATCACATTTTTAATATCTGTCCAAGTTTCTTGAAATTCTGGTTCACCATCTAAAATGGATTCCGCATAACGATGTGAGAACAATTCGTATTCCATTTAATCACCCCTAAATATTTATTTACCATGCTCTTACAATTTACCATAAAAAAGAAGCTGACGTGGGTCAGCTTCAGATAGAAAGGTTCAATTGAACTTCTTTTTTTGCATTTGTTTTCTCGATTTCTTCAATACGCTCGCCCATTTTCTTAATGAGCCCTACCACTAACGCATTCCCCATGCAGAAGTAACGCATACGGTTAGGCATACCTTCTGTCCAGTGATCTTCGAATCCATTAAGGCGCTCACACTCAAGAGGTGTAAGGAATCGCTTTCGCCCATTCACTTCTACTACATGTGTGCTTCTGTTTGTTGTACCTTCGCTTGTCAGCATAGTACGACCTGGCTTGTTTAGTTCGTCAGTAGGGGACATGCCGCCTTCTGAAAACGTGTAGCTGTGACCATCTGCGGAAGTACGTTCAATCTTTTTAGGTCCTCGTAGATATGCAAACTTCTCAGCTTGAGTTTCAGACAAGTAGAATTCTTCAGGTACTGTTTCTTCATCTTGAAGAATCTCTCCAAGAGTCACTGGCTTCATCTCGATTGGTTGCGTATGAATCGTAGTGACTTCACCATCTTGCATAATTCCAGAAGTTTGGAAGTTGTATGAGAAAAGGTCTGAAATATCTACGACGTCTTCAGGTAATCTTGTAGAACTCACACGCTCTTTATAAGGTTCCTCTTTAACAGGGAAGGTCTTTGCAAAATAACCTTCTTTATAGATGAGGTCTTGTTGCGAGTGTTTACGCTGGCTGTCATCAAAAGCAATGTCATTTTTATAGGCAAAGATGAAAACACGTCTTCTACGTTGTGCAAAGCCATAATCTGCAGCATTAACGACACGCCATTCCACAGAATAATTTAAATCTCTAAATGTTGCCAACATGACGGCGAAGTCGCGTCCGCGTTGTTTAGATGGAGATTTTAATAAGCGGTCTACATTCTCAAGTAGCACATATTTAGGCTGTGTCTGGTCGAGGATACGTGCTATTTCCCAAAAAAGCACTCCTTTTTTACCTTGTAACCCAGCTTCACCACTTAGTGAACGAGCTACTGAATAGTCTTGGCAAGGGAAGCCCCCGACCAACAAATCGGGCTTTAAATCTATGAATGTTTCATTAGTAACTTTCGTAATGTCCTCGTTGGATGCAATTCCTTCTTGGAAACGAGCATTATAACAGTTAAAGGCATGCTGTTCTTTACGGGATGGTTCCCACTGATTGGCCCAAACAGTTTTAAACAAATCTTTATTTGCCTGTTCTAAGCCAAGTCGAAAACCTCCGACGCCCGCAAAGAGCTCAATAACGTTCAATTGATTCTTTTGCAAAATGGGAACACCCTTTCGTAGTTTTGACTTCATTATACATGAAGTTCGTAAAAAGATCAAGATCGAATCGTACTATTTTATCATATAAATCTGCCATGTTTCTATTTCTGTCACAAGGGAATTTTAGTAAGAATATGAAGTTCATTATGGAGGTGGAAGAGATGGCAAGGAATGTTCCAAAAGCTTCAAGTGAAGCAGCGCGCAAAACAATGCAAGGGAATAGTGGGAAAGACACATCGATTGAGTTGAAGGTGCGTAAACGCCTATGGGCAGATGGATACAGATTTCGTAAAAATAATCGCCAACTACTCGGAACGCCTGACATCTCTTTCCCGAAACTAAAGATAGTAGTATTCCTTGATTCATGCTACTGGCATGGTTGCCCGATACATTTTAAAAAACCTAAGACTAACTCAAAGTTCTGGAGTCAGAAAATCAAGAGGAACCGTGAGCGGGATGAAGAATATAGTCGCCACTACATTGAGGAAGGTTGGACCCTTTTGAGGTTTTGGGAGCATGAAGTTCGTGATGAGTTTGAAAGGGTTATTCAGACCATTGAATATTATGTGAAAAGTAGTGAGCAATCTAGGTTTGAGAAGTTCAATTAAACTAACTTAGTTTTAATTAATTCAAGTTTCGTGGAGCAATATTTGATTTAGGTGACACATTATACAGATAATTCCTATATTCCCTTGCCATTCCTCCCAAACATTCATAAAATTAAGGAAACTCAATGGATGAACGGAGAGAACTTATGAAATTAAATGTCGAACAACGGAGAATTGTCGAGCTCGAGCCAACGGGACAAATGTTAGTCAAGGGCGTTGCGGGGTCTGGAAAGACGACAGTGGCTATTCGCCGTATCAACTTTCTAAAGACAAACTATTGTCATGAAGCAGATGATCAGATTTTGTTGGTCACGTATAACAAAACACTACTAAACTATATCAAGTTCCAATATGAACGACTTGCAGATGCTGAAGAAGAGGACTTCCAACAGTTCTTCGCATCAAATGCGAACGTGGAAATTTCAACAATTGATGCGCTGATGTTTAAAGCTTTTGTAGATTACAATCGCCGAACGCGAAAGAGACTGCAAATTGCAGACAAGCAGATGGAGCGTCAACTGCTCATTGATGCTATTCATGAAGTGAAGAAATCGTATCCGAATGTAAAAGTGCTATCGCCTAAAAACAGTGCGTTTCTTCTGGATGAAGTGTTGTGGATGGAGTCGTGTCTCATTGAAGATATCGAAGCGTATCAAAATGTAGACCGAATTGGACGCGCTTCCGGTGATAGTTCCACACCGCAAAAACTACTTAAAAATTCAGAGTTGCGAGAAGCTATTTTTGAACTCTGGCGCGTGTTCACGGACAAAATGGAGAAGAAAGGATTTGTTACGTTCAAACGTATGAATGTACTTGCGCTTCGCCAAGTCCACGAAGTAAATTCTAAACGCTATACACATGTCATTATCGACGAAAGCCAAGATTTGACACGCGTACAACTTGAATTTTTAAAAGCGCTCTATAAAGAGAAACCTTATTCCTCGCTACTCTTTGTCGCAGATAACACCCAAAGTATTTATGCCCATTCATGGCTTGGAAAAGGTAGACCGTATACAACAATTGGCTACGATATGAGTGGAAGGGCACGAGCGTTAAGTAAGAATTACCGGACGACGACAGAAATTTCTACTGCTGCATTTGATTTGATTGAAGCGGACGAGACGATTCGTTCGAATGTGGATTTTGTGAAGCCAGCATTGATTGATCGCCATGGACATCCACCGATTTATCGATTTTTCACGACACCGCAAAAACAACTCGCATTCTTAGTAGAGGAAATTCAAATGTTACGAAATGATTATGACCTGCGCGAAATTTGTCTAGTTGCGCGGAGTAACCGTTTGTTAGAGAGTTTAGCAACTGGGCTAGAAGCAGCAGGTATACCAACAGAAGTTCTCCAAAACAGCGAGCCGAACTTTGAATCGGATAAGGTCAAACTTGTCACGATGCATTCCATCAAAGGGTTGGAGTTCAAAGTCATTTTCCTCGTCGACTTGAATCAAGGTGTCATTCCAAATGATCGGTATACAGATGTGGAAGATCAAAAAACGGTCGATTCCGACGAGCGAAAGCTTCTTTATGTTGGTATGACGCGAGCAAATGAGCTTTTATATATGTCATCTGTTAAGAAGCCATCGAAGTTTATTAAAGAAATTGAGCGGAAGCATTTACGTATGAAGAAAGACTGTGCACTGCGACCATTTGAATCTATTAGTATGAGTCATTATCAGTTTACAGATCAATTGAGTGATCTCCATTCACGAGAAGAAGTCGTGCGTCAGTGGATGTTACGCGAGCTTCATGAAACCTACGGATATCCGTATGAACTGTTGGAGCTGGAATATCCCGTTCAGAAGTTTTCACAACGTGGCTATTGTGATATCGCAGTGACGATATACTCCGGGGAAGAAGCAATGCCTTTGCTCTTTATCGAAGTGAAACAGTTCGGAGCTGGAATTGAAGAAGGTCTAAAGCAATTGAAAAGCTATTTAGAAGCAAATACTACTGTACGTTACGGATTGGTGACGGACGGATTAGAGATTAAAATCATCGATCGAAACGGAGAAGAGGTACAAGACATTCCAAGGTGTCGTCCGCAGTTCTTGCCTGAGACGAAGAATACTAAACGCTACTTGAACTTAAAGAATGGCCGTACGTATTCGTATGCAACTGCTCTTGATGATGAGGAGCAAATCGAGATACGAGAAGAACATTCGGAAGTTTATTTGCAAGTGCATGAAAAAGCGACTGTTCCGATGATTGGCAATGTGGCAGCGGGCATTCCCACACTCGCAATTGAAGAGTATGATGCACGCGTTGTTGTTCCGAAAGACTGGGTGTTTTCAGTGAAGGAATCATTTGCTTTGACCGTTACAGGCGATAGTATGATAGGTGCAGAAATTCATAAAGGTGATACCGTCATCGTCCATCAGCAGACATCTGCGCAGCCGAACGACATTATCATTGCAGTGATTGATGATGAGGCCACGATGAAAAAATATATGCCAATGGGCAACGATGTGTTACTGATGGCTGAAAACCCAAACTATGAGCCAATTCTCATGCGTAGTGAGGATGTCCGCATCAATGGAAAAGTGATTGGTGTGTTGAAGAAATAGAGAAACCTTCCTCTCTCTCCCAACGTTATTGTGAATATACAAAAAAGGGGATTGAGGAGATGAGTGGGAAGAAACTCACATTTAGATTCTTACTTGTACTAGGTGGATTCATCGCAATGGCTTTTGGATTGCTCTACTTACTGAATAACGGGAATCCTTATGAGAACTATTGGGTAGATCGAGAAGTTCCTGAACATTTTGAGCAGATGGGATTTGAAGAAGAGGATTTTGTCTATTCAACACGCGTCATTCCAAAACATCATGTAAACAATGAGTATTACCAACCACAATTTATCGTCCTGTTTAAAGATGAACCTACGATTGAATACCGGTACGGTGTGAAAAAGTGGGGAAAGGATGTCGTGCAGTTTTGTGAAAAAGGTGTATTGGAAGAGCCGAACGTATATGTAGACGAAACGACTGAAAAGACACTGCACAGTGAAGATCAGTGCGACACAATGAATTGAAAAGAGCCAGTTTATCTGAAACTTTTTGTGAAGAACATCGTAGAACTACATAACAAAGGAGTGACTGGCAATGAAATCAAAACTATCCCATATCCTCGCACCTGCCGTCGTTGCGATTGTCGTATCAATTGCGCTCTATAATCTAGGAAATGCACTCGAAATCTCATGGCTGCGTTTTTACTATGAACAGTCAGTTTCAACAGCTGGTGGCTTTGAACTAGAAACCGGTGGCTCGATGATTCCACTTTTGATCGGAATCGCATCTGGTTTTGTGGTAGAGCGACTACTTAAAAAGCGAGCGATGAATTGATGGCGAAATGTACGAATTGCGGACAGAAGTGGACGGCGCGCGAGATTTGGAAGCTTGGCTGGTCGAAAGAAGGGAAACGCTGTAGCAACTGTGGAGAGAAACAATACCTTTCTGAAGAGACACAGGGCCTATTGACGCTCGGGTATATCAGTTTGGCACTTTTGATTATCGTACCGTTTAAAATTAAACTCAGTAAGAAACCTTATTTAAAACTCTAAAACGCAAAGTGACCATGGAATCCCATGGTCCTTTTTTATAAATTAAACAAAGTAGAGACAGTGTCGGCGCTATCTGGTGTGAACATATAAAGTGAGATTCCAATTAAAATCGTGCCAGCCATCAAGACAGAAATTTTGCGGAACGGTGTTTTTTTAGAAGATTGCATGATTCCGTATAGTAATAAACCAATTCCGATGAGTAGGCCAAGCATGTACCAAAAGCCCATGGTCATCAACTCCTTCAATAGACAAAACGTTGTCTGTCAGAAGAAGGTTCCACCACTTAATCAAAAATGATACGAACGAGTTGTGCAATTGCACGAGGTAGTGCGAGAACGATGTCGACGAGATTGACCCAAAGAGATTTCGATTGATCTTTGCGAATCGGTAGTTGTGACATACTGACGCCTCCCATTTTCTTTCATTTTACCATATACTGTAGAAAAAACATCAAACAAGGAGATGACTGTATGCCAGCATGTACATGGCCCGGGACGAGCGAATTAATGCAAGAGTATCACGACGGGGAGTGGGGTAAGCCCTCTAAAGGCGACGACCGCTACTTGTTTGAAATGTTGTCACTTGAAGGTGCTCAGGCAGGACTATCTTGGATCACAATCTTGAAAAAGCGTGAAGCGTATAAAGAAGCTTTCCATGATTTTGATATTGCGGCTTGTGCGAATCTCTCAGATGACGATTTGGAAAGTATTCGAACAGGTTATGAAATCGTACGCAACAAACTGAAAATCAAATCCGTTCGCACAAATGCACAAGCCGTCCAACGGATACAAGACGAGTTTGGCTCGTTCTCTGAGTTTCTCTGGAGTTATGTCGACCACACACCAATCATCCACACACCTGAGAAAGACTCGGATGTTCTGACAGATGACGCGCTTTCGAAGCGACTCAGCAAAGACCTAAAGAAACGTGGCTTTACATTTGTAGGACCCGTAATTATCTATACATATATGCAAGCTGTCGGGATGATTGATGATCATTTAGTTGGGTGTCCGGCGAAGATGGTGGAGTGAGGAGGATGAAATGAAAAAGAGATACTGGATAGTTTTATTGCTTCTGGCAGCCGCAGCTACTGCCGTGACAATTGGTATATATCTTGTGACGAAAGAGGAACCGGCAGATCCGATTGAATATGATACAGCAAATGTTGCAACTATCGTAGATGAGGTCCTACTAGAAATGCCAAACAACTCTCTAGGGGAAGGTATAGAGGTAAACGAAGAAGGTACAGGACTGGTAATTGACGAAGAACTAGTAGAGAACAGTGAGGCTAAGAACTTACTAAGTGTCGAGAAAGCGAAGTTTCGACTGAAACTGGAAAATAAGCTGTTTAGCCATGAACTAGAAGAATCAGAAATCGAGCAAATGGCAGAGGGATCTGTGAGCAATTTAATTGAAGCGCTAGAAAAAGCTTCTTCTCTATACGGTGTGGAAGTCTACCAAGATGAAGTAACAGAGTATATCAATGAGAATGTAGCTTCCGTAGAAATTGAAGATAAACAGATTTATGCAGATGCTTTAGGAATATCCGTCGATGCGTTAGATTATTATTTCGACCGAGACTTTTATGTGATGGATGTTTTATGGGAGAAGTTGATTCCAGGATTGATGGAACAGAATCCGCAAGGGGCAGATGAAACAACCAATGAGTACATGCAGCGGATCAAAGACGAGTTTTATGACGCTAGTGAGTAAGCATTAAATCCAGTACTAACAACTTTAGTTAGGAGTAGATAGTATGAAAAAGAAGTACGTCCTCTATCTTGTATCTCTATTAGTAATCTTACTCACAGCCTGTCAACAAACCACAAATGAATCACAATTCTATACGGAAGTGGGAAGAATCGTTGCTATTGAAGATAGCAGATTTCTCTTAGTGAAAGATGCGACTGAACAAGACATAGAGACTCTCGAACCAGTAGAAATAATTGAAAAATATGAGGATGGCATTTGGGCTACGTATGAAAAACTAGATGAACTGAAGGTGAACGCAGTAGTCAGAGCGTCTTATGATGTCATGCAGGACACACTTCCGGCGTACGGCAATGCGGTTCAGGTTGAAGTGCTCGAAGACTCCGAATAAGAAAGCAGGAAAACCATGAAAGAACGTGTAGAAGAATTTTGCAAACAGTATCAGCTATTTGAAGAGGATGCTGTTCAGAAGGTTCAATTAGAACACCGCTTCAATCTAGCACAAGCATTTGAATTAAAAGAAGGCATGCGCGTGTTAGAAATCGGTTGCGGCCAAGGCGATATGACGGTGGTGCTCGCGGATCAAGTAGGAGCAAGCGGACATGTCACAGCGATTGATGTAGCGAGCGGTGAGTACGGTGCTCCACTGACGCTGAGCCAGGCACACGAAAAGATTCAACGGACGAAACTTGGTGAGCGCATCAGTTTTCATCTCGAGACAGACTTTCTTACATTTCCAGTAGAAGAACACTACGACTGCGTAGTGTTTGCACATTCCAGTTGGGATTTTCACTCGCCGGAGATTTTGAGCAGCTACTTTAAAAAGATTCGAACGATTAGTTCTAAACTCTTGTTTGCGGAGTGGGATGTTCACTATACACAAACATCGCAACGTGGCCATTTCTGCGCGGTGACAGTACTTGCGTTGCATTCAGCACTCACAGAAAATGACGGCAATATCCAGCATGTGTTTAGTCGACAAGAAATTAGAAGCTTACTTGAAGCAGCAGGATTTTCGGTTCAAAAAGAAGACGTGATTTCTTCTTCCTATTTACAAGATGGTCAGTGGGAAATTGACTATGCATCGGAAGTTTATCGTGATTTTTCTAGGGATTCGACACAGTTCCATACACTAGCCACATCGCTCTATCACATGATGAACGAGTCGGAAAAAGATTCCCTAGATACGTTTATTCTAGTAGCGACGTAAGTAATACGTGGGGGAGAGGATTCTTATGAAAATGCAATGGTTGTATATACTTGTCGTCATCTTTTTCCTAGCTGGATGCCAACAGTCTACGCAAGGCAATGACGAAATGGACTATTTAACTTATGAAGGAACCATTGCTGCTGTTGAAGATGGAAGATTTCTAGTAGTAAATGGCGCATCTGAAGACGATATAGAGACCCTTGAGCCTCTTGAAATTGTTCTAAAACACAATAAAGGAGTCTGGTTTACATATGAAGCACTTGATGAACTTAGTACGGGTATGACAGTACGAGTGATGCATGAAGGTAGCGAAGACTCGCTTCCGGGTTATGGCGAAGCGGTTGAGGTTGAAGTCTTACAAGATGTAGATTAAAACGAATTCATTCAAGAAAAGAGGTTTCAATGATCATGATCATACTCGCATTCTTTGCATGGCTTACTTTCTTCGCTACGACGCACTACCTAGTTGCGGAGAGAAGATACCAAAGCACTGACATCCGTTATATAGTGTTTTGTCTTTTAGCCGCAATTAGCATGGCACTATTCCAGTTCATTGGATTTGGGTTTTCAATTGAAATTAGAGAAGATTTGATTTCAACAAGTGTTATTGCAACCGCATTGTTTGTATTCCTCGTGCTGTATCCAACAGTCAGAAACATAATGAAAAGTGAAGGATAAATAAATGCCTTAGCTCTTTATTCTATCCTTCACTACTTTTAAATTCGCAACAATCAAAAAACTGACAATCACTAGTAACAACCAAGAGCTGATTTTTCCTATGTGGACCAATTCCCACCCGTTCGATTGATTCGGATAATGCCAAGCGCCGAGCAAAGTTGCGATGTTTTCACCTATCCATATCAACAGACCAATCAAGAAAAAGTACGCGATAATCGGAATCTGGATGAGAGATTGCCGTATACGAAAGGAAAGCTTGGCTCTGAAAAAAACGACTGCCACGGCACCAAACAGTATCCAGCGGAAATCCCAGATATAATGATGCATGAAAAAGTTTAAATAAATCATGGCAGCAAGCGGAACTGCAATTTTCAATGAAGGCCACTGGATCAGCCTAACATCGAAAATCCGCCAAAACTGACAGAGATAACTTGCTACACTTGCATACATAAAGCCACTAAACAAAGGCACATTGAACACTTTGAAAATCCCTTCCTCTGGATAACTCCAAGAGCCCATGTTCACTTTGAAAATTTCCATCACGAGACCAATGAAATGGAAGACCGTGATCACTTTTAACTCATCCACACTTTCTAGGTTCGTCTTGACCATAAAGAACTGCATTGCGACGCAAAACAGTAGGAGCCAATCGTACCGAGCAAGAATAGGTAAATCGATAATTAAAGTGATTCCAAGAATGAAAAAGATAAACAGCGGGAAAATAGCTGCGCGCACTTGCTGGACGACAAAAAACAGCAATGAATTAGTAGTTTTCGTTTGCGTGAGTGAAATATCCATACGAAACACCTCTAATTATTTATTGAATATCGATAAATATATATCAAATATAAATAATTAAATATTTTAAGTCAATAAATATGTAAAGGGATTTTATTTGGATGATTAAGAGTTTCTAAGAATAGATAACACGTTTTAGATTGTGAATTTGAAGGCGGAATTTGCTTCATGGAAAGCAAACAGGAGGAAACCATTTCTTTCTTTATATGGTCACAATAGATGGAACTCGTAATTATTGCATCTCACAAAGGGGCTGAAGTGTATGAAGGGGAAATTGGCTTACAGTGTGTTACTTATTGGCTTGATAGTCTTTTCGACGACAATGATTATCTCGAATTTAAATTTGAAAGAAAGTGAAAGAAATCTAGAAGTAATCATGGGGAATTCACTTTATCATGTATGGGAACCTTTGAATGAGGTCAGTGAAAGTGAAGGCCAAGAATTTTCAATTGATGCTTTTCGACTTATGAATGAAAAATTTGAAAGCTCTTTGATTTATTCAGACATAGTGGACAAATCTGTCGGAAGTGAGGTGCTCACTCCTGTAATGTTGAAGCTTTCGCAAATAGGTAATGAGATTGAAAATAGATATATACAAAATGGTAGATTTACTAAAAGTGATCATGTACTTTATGAAAGCTATTTAGAACAAATTCATAACACATTAGGAGCACTTTATGATGTATACTACTTGTCAGGTTCTGAGGGGCAAGCCAACATAAAGGCATCAAATTTTAATAAGTTGATAGAAATCGATGAGAATTTAGAGCAAATTCAACTAAATTCTTAATTCCAGGTATTGAAAAGAGGAGAGGAAACAATGACAAAGCAACTTAAAGGAAAATACGGAGAAGCCAAAGTCTTCACCTCAAACATAGATGACATGACAATTGCGCAAATTGAAGGCTTCTTGAATGAACAAGTCACAAAAAACGCCAATGTTCGGATCATGCCTGACTGTCATGCAGGCAAGGGCGCGGTTATCGGTACGACGATGAAAGTGACAGACCGTGTCATTCCGAACCTTGTCGGCGTTGATATAGGGTGCGGCATGCTTTGTGTAGAAGTAAAAAGTGACGCCGTCGATTTCAGTAAGCTCGACCAAGCTATTCGATCAACTGTGCCATCCGGAATAGATCTTCGCACAAATGCCCATGATTTTACGCAACATATTGCTTTTGACCAGGTACAAGCAGGATTCAGTTTAAATAAAGCGATGCTGTCTATGGGAACACTTGGTGGTGGCAACCATTTTATCGAACTCAACCAAGCAGAAGACGGTCGGCTGTTTTTAGTGGTACATTCCGGAAGTCGTCATTTAGGTGTTAAAGTAGCGAACTATCATCAGAAAAAAGCGATTGAAAACTTGAGCACAGACAAAGATCGCTTAGACGAACTTATCGCTACCTTAAAAGCGCAGGGTAGACAATCTGAAATCCAACAAGCCATCAAAACATTCAAGAGTGAAGAACCGGCGGTACCGGAAGACTTGTCCTACCTTACAGGTACAAGTATGGAGGATTACTTCCATGATTTGAAGATTGCGCAAGAATTTGCGAAATGGAACCGGGCGGCGATGATTGATGAAATCATGAAGGCGATGGGCTTTACAGAAATCGGACGAATCGATACCGTGCACAACTATATTGATCTGGACCAAATGATTCTCCGAAAAGGCGCAATCTCTGCGCGCAAAGACGAGCTTGTGTTGATTCCAATCAATATGCGAGACGGCTCTTTACTTGCGAAAGGAAAAGGAAATGAGGATTGGAACCAATCAGGCCCGCATGGCGCAGGTCGCATCCTCTCTCGTACAAAAGCAAAACAACAGCTCCAGTTAGAGGATTTCAAGTCGACGATGAAAGACGTGTATACGACGAGTGTAAACGCAGATACGATTGATGAGTCCCCGTTTGCGTACAAGCCGATGCACGAAATCATCGAGAACACGCAAGACACCATCGAAGTACAAGATATTTTGAAACCGCTGTATAACTTTAAGGCCGCAGAGTTTGTAGGATGGAAGAAGAAATAAGTTAACGGATTGATCCTCAGCGAAAGGGTCAATCCGTTTGTTTTATTAATAACTCATACTCAATAGCTGCTAAAATACATGTCGGCATAATACTCAATTTCTTCATCTTTTCGAATGATGGCCACCATGGTCTTTACAGCCTCAGTAGAGAGCGTTCCAGCTTCATTGAAATGATAAGCTAAATTCGCAGCGACTTGTCTCAAATCAAGCGAAGGACTTTGGAGGAGTTGAATAAGCTTTTGTTCAAGGAACTGTTCGTTTCCTTTAGTGTGCTGATGAATATACTCTAACCCAAGCTGGACTTCATATTCGTTGGTAGAAGCAATGGCCTCCTCAATTTCCTCAAGAGTCCATTCTTTCATTTCATCATCAAAATCAGTATCTTCAATCTCTCGATCTTCTACGTAAAGCCCATCGAGGAAGGCATCAAAGTCAGGTGCTAACTCTATGACTTTTTCAGCATCCGGGTCCACATAGATGATTGGCGGATTTTCTTCTGTGTTTCGGTAGTCAAACGCAACCCAAGCATGGCCATCTCCTGAAAATAAAACAATATCGTTCGGCAATCCCCACTCTTTAATCAAATACTCGCTTTGCAGGATTCCTTGCCCTTGATCGATGCCGAGCAGATGGTCGACTTGAACGTGATCCTCTGCCCAAGAGGTCGGTGCAGTAGTAGGATACGCATTAAAGAGGATATAGCCTCCATTTTGTTGTTTGAGAAGTTGGATATATGTCTCGGGCAACTTTACCTTTAGCTTTTTTTCTGCCTGCTTTACCATTTTGTCGGTTAAAGCTGGCAACTCCTCAAATTCATTATTTTCTTGCCATATATTTTTCATAGTGGAAACTCCTCTGGAATGTAGTACGTCTACTATACCATAGCAGTATTCTAAAAATTTACATAATTGGTTCTAGGTGTTGTAAACTAAGAAGAGGAATTAGTGTTGGAGAAAGAATGAGCTTGTATAGAGTAACAAATGAAGAATGGAGGGGTTCATTGTGAGTACAAAACGTTTTATAATTCTGGCTACAAGCCTCACAGCTCTAGTAGTTTCCACTTTCATTGCCTGGTACGAAGGGGCACAAATCTATGACAATCCGTGGGAATGGGGCAATACGGCTCTTGTCTCAAACTATTTAAATGGCTATCCAATCACTACAGAAGGTCAAATTGTAATGCTCGATCACTTTATTTATGCAGCTAAGTTCCAGCCGTTATTCCCGCTACTAATGGTTGTGTCATTCTTGGCTTTCATTTTAGTGAGCGTGTATCCATTAGTAAAAAGAAATCGAAATGCGCAACTAGCAACAACAGTTGTTTTAGCATCCATTTCATTCATTGTATTCTTTTTGCTGGGCAATTCCCCGACACCTGGATTCAAATTATTTACTGCACTATTTGGTTTTATTGGATTGCTGTCGATGGGTATTTTAGTTAGTGTGGTAATCAAAGTGAAGTGGAACTCCTTAGTAAGTGAGTAAGTTTTAAGTCTAAACGAAAAGGATTTAGAAAGTACCTGTCCCAAAAACAATTCAGACATTCATGACTATTCACTGAGTATGCAATCTGAACCCGCATTCTTACGTCAGAAAGTGGATGAAAATAAATTGTGTTGAAGTTGTTTGGGTACCAGGTACCTTTTGGGATATATTTCCACTCTGTGATTATTCAATAGTATTAGATAAATCATCTTTTAACCAGGTCGTGAAGTCATGATAAACTGGCTCGGAGACAAAATGACCATCTGGATAAGAGTGGAACGAAACATCTGCACCTTGTCCAACCAAGAAATCACGTGCTTGTTCTCCCCATTGATAAGGTAATACAGGATCTTGTTGACCATGGGAAATAAAATAACGTGGAGCAGATGATTCAAAATTTTTGGATTCTTCTTGCATAAACGCTGGAATATAACCACTTAAAGCGATTACCCCGCGTATACGTTCTGGAATCCGCAAGCTAAGTGAAATAGAAGAGATAGCACCTTGACTGAACCCCATAAAATAAACGGATTTAGTATCGACCGGATAAGTAGTAGTAGCATAATTTAAAAAGCTCTCTAATGCTGTCATAGCTTGTTCGAATATAGGGCGATGTGGTTTTCCAAAACCTTCAATTGTAAAAAATGCAAAACCAGGTGGCTGAGCGATCGGGCCACGCAAACTAAAGATGAAAAACTGGTCTGCTAATTTATCTACAAGTGGCAATAAGTCCTGTTCATTGCTTCCCATGCCATGCAATACAAAAAGAGCTGGGTAACTCTTCTCGGGCTCAAGGTACGAAGGTTTACGTAATTCATAATGAAGTGGAGCGTTCATTCAATCTTCCTCCTATTAGTTACATAAATATAGTAACTTACAATTAGTAATTAAAAGTATACGATTGATTTTGTTTGAATACAAGCTAAATAAATGGAAATGAAAAACGTGAAGAAACATTCAAAAAATGTGTCTTCACGCTTCAGTAACTTCAAAAGTACCTGTCCCAAAAACAATTCAGACATTCATGACTATTCACAGGATATGCAATCTGAACCCGCATTCTTACGTTAGAAAGTGGGTGAATATAAATTGTGTTGGAATTGTTTGGGTACCAGGTACTTATTGGGGGTTGCTTCCATTTCATGTGTCTAGCAAGTAGCTTGAGAATAAATAGCAGTATAGAGAACGAAAAAATCGCTTGGAGATGACTCAATGGATCAAAATCAAGGATATACTACTTTCAAACCTACTGGTATAAAAATTAAGTATACATATGTTGATTTAGTTAAGAAGCAAGTTACAGCAATAATTTCGTTAAATGGTGAAGTTCAAATGACAGTAGTGACAGATTTGGCTATACATCAGGTCAATAAAGAAGGGTCTCTTCGAAAGGTACTTGATGTATTACCCGATGTTGATGAAGAGTCCTATATTGAACAGATTAGTGCTTGGTCCAAAATCTTTATTGAGAAGAAAATCACAGATCCTGAGCAGTATTTTGAATAGAGCACTAAAAGGCTTAGTGGACAGATAAAAAAAGCACCCAATCCATCAAGCTGGATCTGGGTGTTTAGTAGTTTTATTTTATACGATTAAACTCTTCCTCAGTAACCTGCAACTGCTTCTTCAAAATCTCTTTCCAAAGATGGCCTTTTACTTCGCCTGTTCCTCGAGAAACTTTCGTTCGTTTTACTGTACCGTCTGGCATAACTTTGCGGAAATAGATGTGATGAGTCACCTTATATTCTTCCCATCCATCTTTTCTACAAAACCGTTCTATTTCACGCCAGCTTGGCACGTGATCAATTGACGCACATTCTCAGGATGATCTTGAGCCACTACGTTCAAAATATAAGGAAAGTGAGCTTTTCGATTCGGTGAATGAAAATAAAGCTTAAAGTTTTCCATGTATTCTTGAGAGTACTCGATTAATTCATATGTCAACGCCTCTAAAACTTCCTTCTCAGAAGAGCCATTCTCGACGAGATCAAATTGATCCAGTGTAGCTGTGATAGTGCCATCATCCTCTTGTACCAAATGCGCATGGAACGTAAAATTTGAAAAAGCTGCTTTCAATTGTTCTGTGCTCATAGCGACCCATTCATCACGATTGCGCTTCACAAACTGTGGCCCTTCCCGAACAATATCATCATTGAATTGACTCCAGTTTCTTCTCACATCTGTAGCACTTAAAACACTCATGATCATCCCTCCTTACCTCCTATTTTATCATTCTATGTACATAATGTACACTTTGTACGTTTCTTAAACATAAAAAAGCACCCAATCCATCAAAACTGGATTGGGTGCTTTGCTGTCTTATTCGAAAGCGGGAATCGCCGTTTCGTCATAGTTTTCTTCTAAAAATTCACGAACGGCATCGCTTGTCATGACTTCCGCAAGCTTTTGGATTGCTTCGTCTTCTTTGTTGTCTTCACGTGCAACCAATGTGATAGCAAAATCGTTATCTGTACCTTCTGTTAGAAGCGCATCAGATTTCGGTGTCAAGCCCAGTGGTGCTGCATAAGCTGGCGTCATCACAACAGCATCTGCATCATCATAAGTGCGCGCAAGCATCAAGAGATCGACTTCCTCGAACACTAAATTCTTTGGGTTTTCAGTGATATCCGCTTGTGTATAGTAGTTATCTTGTTTCTCACCAAGCGTGATGACACCGTGCTGGGCAAGTAGTGACAATGAACGGTCGATATTTGAGATATCATTGGCAATTGTTACAGTTGCACCTTCTGGTAATTCTTCAATAGAAGCAAACTCTTTTGAATAGACACCGTAGTTTGCGAAATAGATCGGTGTGATCGGTACAAGGTTTGCATCATTCGAACGGTTGAACTCTTCCATGTACGGCACGTGTTGGAAGAAGTTAGCGTCCACTTCCTCAGCTGCAAGCGCTGCATTTGGTTGTACGTTGTCACCAAGGACAACAACCTCTAACTCAATGCCTTCTTCAGCAAGTGTTGGTTTCACAAGTTCTAAGATTTCTGTCATTGGCGGGATAAGAGAAGCTACTTTTAAAGTAGTAGTCTCGTTCGTTTCTGTAGCGTCTTCTGCTGGAGCTGCTTCATCATTGTTTCCGCAAGCTGCTAGGAACAGGACAAGGATTGCTACTAAAGCGAGTAATTTCTTCATGTGTGTTTCCTCCTAAGGTGATTTAGCGTTTATCAAGCCATCTCGCAAGCGTCATACCACTGAACTGGATGAGCTGGACGAGGATAACCATGATGATGATCATATACGTCATGAGGTCTGTCTTGAATTGTTGGTAGCCGTAGCGGATTGCAAAGTCTCCGATACCGCCACCACCGACGACGCCCATGATGGTCGAATACGAGATAAAACTGATGATGGATGTCGTGAGCCCCATCACAAGGCTAGACCGTGCTTCCACATACAGGAATTTCGTGATGATTTCCCGAACAGATGCGCCCATTGAAACCGCCGCTTCTAATACGCCGCGTGGAACATCGAGCAACGATTGCTCTACTAACCGCGAGTAATGTGCGATCGCAATGATAGCGAGGGGGACCGTTGCCGCCGTTGTACCAATAGCTGTCCCGATGATGAGTCGCGTGAACGGAATCAAAAAGACGACGAGTAATAAGAACGGGAAGGAACGCGTAATATTCACGAGCAAGTTCAGCGTCGAGAACACCGCTTGGTTTTCAAGCAACTGGCCTTTGCGACATAAAAATAAGAACGTCCCGACTGGAAGTCCAATCAAAACAGCGAAAAGAATCGAAACACCGACCATATAGAACGTCTCGCCAATTGACTGAATAATTTCTCCTTGGTACTGCACAAGAACATCAGGCATCACGAGTAACTCCTTTCAACTGCTCTACAAAATATGCAGACGAGCTTTTAGGCGTCTTAATACCATGTGGTTCATGTGTAAACGATTCATAAATATGCCCGTTCTCAAGTACTGTCAAAGCTGTACAAATACTTTTGATGACGTCCATCTCATGGCTGACAATCACAATCGTGATACCCAGGCGCTCGTTGATATCCTTTAAGACGGCCAACACTTCTGCTGTCGTCTGAGGGTCAAGTGAAGAGGTCGGTTCGTCACAAAGTAGGACAGATGGGTTTGTTGCAAGAGCTCGTGCAATCGCCACACGCTGCTTTTGTCCACCACTCAGTTCAGCAGGGTACTTGTCTGCCATCTCCTGAAGACCTACAAATTGCAGGCATTCCTGAACACGAGCGAGTTGATCCCGTTTTGGATAACGCGCAAGTTCGAGCGCGACACGAACATTGTCTCGGACCGTCTTATTCGCCACAAGATGAAAGTGTTGAAAAATCATCCCAATGGATTTCCGTGCTTCCCGAAGACCTTTGCTAGAAAGTGCAGTGAGATTCTGACCTCCCACGTTCACACGACCACTATCAGGCTTCTCCAAAAGATTCATCATCCGTAATAGTGTCGACTTCCCAGCACCACTCGCTCCGATGATCCCGTAAATGGCTCCTTTTGGAATCGTGAGCGTCACGTCGTCTATCGCTATAAATGCGCCGTAACGCTTTGTGATGTGTTGTACATCAATCATGTTACATGCTCCTATCAAATGTATGTATACTTCTACACAACGCCTCTAATTATAGACCACGCCTTATTCCGTGTAAAATAGTAGGATTATTGTCAGAGTAGTGCGATAAATATGCAGAAAATACCTCTGTGACGGTAAGTTCGTCAAAGACTCGTCACAACTTCTCAGACGCCAATGCGTTAGTCCTTTCTCAGAATGGGTACACTATAGGAAACACGTAAGTCGCATTTGCAGCGGTATTGCGACTATACTAGAAGTGACTGGACGAGAGAGGAGCGGCGCACATGACAGATGTGATCAAAACAGACGTACTGATTATCGGAGCAGGGCCAGCAGGGCTGATGGCAGCGAATGAGTTCCAGAAACGAAACGTGGACTTTATCTGCTTAGAAAAACGCTCCGGTCCGACCCAATTATCCAAAGCACTCGGCATCCAAGCACGGTCTGTCGAGCTATTAGAATTTTTAGGGATCCACGAACTCTTTTTACGAAGAGGCTACCCGGGACCAGGAATGAAAATGCACTTGGCAGGGAGAGATCCCTCTTACGTCGAGCTAAACCATATTAAGAGTCGCTATCCGTATCTTTTTATTTTGCCGCAAAATGAAATTGAAGAACTGTTTGTGGCGAATCTTGCGGCGCAAGATGCAGAAATTTATATGGAGCATGAAGTCGTCGACATCAAACAGAACGATGACGGTGTCTTTGTGACCGCCATTCACCATGGTGTTGAAAAACGTTATTTTGCGAAATATGCGTTAGCTTGTGATGGCGTCCGAAGCCAAGTACGTCACTACTTGGATTTTCCCTTTATTGGAGCGGATGAAGGATACACATTCTTCACTTCTGACGTCGAGATTCCAGGGCTGAATGAAATTTTCATCAATATGCATTTGAATGATCGAGGTGCTGTGGCCTTATTCCCATACAAAGACGGTACGTATCGCGTTGTAGGGATGGACCGGGCTCGCCAAGGGAAGAATGCGCCAAAAGAAATGCCACTCGAAGCCTTGCAAGAAAGTCTCGATCGCATTCTCGATGTTCCCTATCGTGTCGAAGTCCCACAGTGGATCCGTACATTTGAGACAGCTCACCGTCAAGTACCCGATTACCGTGTTGGCAACGTGTTTTTCCTAGGCGATGCTGCGCATGTCAACAATCCACTTGGTGGTCAAGGGATGAATCTAGGGCTTGAAGACGCTTCAAATATTTGTTGGAAGATGGATCTCGTATTGAAGGGGTATGCAAAAGATTCCTTCTTAGCGAGTTACAATGAAGAACGTTATCCGATTGCAAAAGAAGTTATTCGGGATACAACACTTGAATTGAAAGCCATTGAACAGACTGGGGTCATCGGAAAGCTTCGGAACTGGGCAGGAAAAGCCGTACTCAGTCAAAATTGGGTACAGCCACTCGTGGCAAACTACTACTCGCATATTCATCATGAATACCATAAAGTGAAGCGTAACAAAGAGTTTAGAGATAAACGATTGTCACGCAAGGCCATACAAGCTGGACAGCGTGTGCCTGACCAAAAATTGTTCTTTGAAGGCAAATCAACGGCGCGATTGTATCCGTTCGTACAAAAACATGAATTTGTTTGCCTGATTTACATTGACTGCTATGAACGCGAGCTGATTGACTATGCGCAAACCTTCAAGAAACTGGTAGAGTCTGTGTATCCAGGAATGATGAAAGTGTTTGTCGTCGCGCGTGGCGGTACACTCCATTTAGAAGAAGAGGCTTTACCAATCATTTATGATGTCCACCGCCATCTGGATCTTGGTATTGGTATGGAAAAAGGAAGTACACTCATCTTACGCCCAGATGGACATGTCTTGTTCCATGACCTTTCAATGGATGCACAAGTGATGATTGATAAATTAGGTGCTTATTTTCAATAGTGAGACAACCCCAGGGGTTGTCTCACTTTTTAAGTTATCTTTGGTTTTGAGATAACCCAGGGATTGTCTCAAAACAAATTTTGTCAGTTCTTGTTGTACAATCTTTGTCAAATCTGTGATAATACATAGTATAAAGTTTTTTACGAAGGAGGAATGACCTATCCAACCATTGATCCATCACGCACGAGGGGCATTCCTTTTTGGTCTTTTGCTTGTAGCTGTAGTTATAGGTAAAACACTACTGGGCTTTCCAGATTCGAATACAGAGGCACCCATATATTTGGTTGTCTATATCATTTTGACAGTCACAAGCTCCTTTATAGCTTTAATGATAGCTGTACAGGCATGGTTGTATACGCGTATTGGTGATTCCTACAACAATATAATTTTAGCTGGAATTTTCTTGGCAATCGGCCTCTTCGATCTGTTTCATCTACTGACGTTCCCTGGAATGCCAGCATCCTTTTTTACAACTCCTGAGATGTCCAGAGATTTTTGGTTTATTGCTCGAGTCACCGAGCTAGGTATGCTGTTGCTCTTGATTCTGCAACGACGACAACCGATTCAACTGCAAAACTTTAAAGGAGCAAGTATTCTTGTCACGATTTTCTATATTGTGTCAGTTGTTAGTCTCATTTTCGTACTTCAAGCTGTCTTGCCTGAACAGGTGGAGACACGTTACTACATCCGCATTGGACTGTTTCTTTTAGCTGTCGGTCATATTGGTGTAGTACTATGGTTGAAGTTTGGACGAAAAGAACTCAAATTGACGACATTTGAGAATTCGTTCATCTTACCGATTGCCATCTACTATATGTTTTTCTATCTTGTACTCTTATCGGGAGCGCCCGGTCACATTACCTATATCGGGGCACATCTTATGAAAATGGGAGCGCTTGTCTATCTATTTATCTTGCTGTATATCCAGTTTGGTGAAAAACCGTACCGCGAGATTGAACAATTATCTGAGACTTACGAGCGCTTCTTGAATACCGTTGGTGAAGGGATTTTCGGAGTCGACTTGCAAGGGAGACTGACATTCATCAATGACGCAGCTTCGAAAATGCTTGGATTCCGAAGAGATGAATTGGTTGGTCGATTGATTCATCCTATTATCCATCACACCAAAAAGAATGGTAGACCTCATTATATGGAAGACAGTCCTATCTATCTCTCTCTAGAAACTGCCGAATACTCCTTTGTAGCGGAAGATCAGTTTTGGCGCAAAGATGGTAAATCGTTTCCCATTGAATACTTTGTTCAACCTGTCGTCGAACGCGGCGCAACGCAAGGGGTGCTCGTCACATTCAAAGACATTACAGAACCTCTGAAACTCCGAGCGCTTGAACGCGAACACCAAGCCGTTCAAGTTGAGATTGGTCTTGCCGCAAAAGTGCAACAAGATTTATTCGACGCCATGGAGCGCACTGCATTGCCACTCGACATGGGTGTTGTAAGTAAAGCATTTAAGGAATTGAACGGGGATTTTTACACAGTCATTCCGCACGGTGAAGAAATAGTGTTTGGGGTTGCAGATGTCTCAGGAAAAGGGATTCCAGCTGCCATTCAGATGACGATGATGCAATTTGCGATGGAACTACGTGAGTCACCAGCAGCTGTGTTGTCTAAAATTAATTCATTTTCGCATACGTACATGGAAGCAAGTCGGTTTATTACCATGTTCAAAGGTTCCTACAATCAACAGACCCGTGTTTTATGTTATGGATCTGCGGGTCACGAACCTGGGATTCTCTACAACTATAAAACAAAGACTTATCGAGAATTAATGCCTACCGGTCCACTACTCGGTATTTTAGAAGATGCTACCTTTCAAGAAAAGCGTTTGGAACTTGAAGAAGGCGATATCCTCGTGTTATTCACAGATGGACTAACGGAACGAAAGAAAAACAAATCAGATGATGGGGAACACTTGCGGCGAGCACTTGAAGAAGCAGACTTTTCACAGTCGGCAGCGGAACTTGCGAAAGCTATATTCAGTCGAGTCAATACACTCGAACCACTGCCCGTGGAAGATGACCAAACCCTCTTCATCTTGAAAGTATAGGAGGGTGTCATGGAAGTCCTTTTTGCAGATGTCTTATTAAACTTTTTATTGATTCTTACACCCCTGTACTTTTTCCAGTTCATTATCTCGAACTATAATTCCATTGGTGCGCGTGTATTTTTAGGTGTCCTTCTTGGACTCGCCGCTATTCTCTGTATGCAATTTCCGATGGTTTCAGGAGACGGGTTCTTATGGGACCTGAGGTGGGTGGCGCTCCTGATTTCGATTGTATACGGAGGAATTTTAAGTGGAGGCATCACAGCTACGCTGATCATTCTCTTCCGCTTCTCACTCGGAGGATTTCAAGGTGCATTGATTGTCGTAGGGGTAGCCGCAGCGTTAATCCTTGTATTTTTATTCGTACGTCGTGGATTTTTACGGCTCTCTTTCCAGCTCCGTATTTTGGCGAGTGGAGGACTAGGCATCATTGCTTGGGGGATGGCGATCGGTGGCATCGTCACACACTTTACACTGAACGGACAAGTTGCCGAGCTGCGAGAAATTGCGTTTCCGGTGTTTAGCAGCATGTTCATCCTTTATATTGTCTCGAGTGTATCGTTTATTTATTTCTCCGAAAATATGCGTCATTATACTACACTAAAAAATGAGGCGCTGACGACAGAGAAAGTGAACTACATTACTGAGGTGGGCGAGTTGCTTGGTAATCAATTAACGGGTCACATTGAGCAGGCGGAAAAACACTTGAGAGAGCTAAAAGGAAAATTCAGTTTCGCAGACAATGCGAAATTAGAAGCAATTGAAGTGGAGCTAGAACAATTGAATCAAGCACTGAATCACTACACCTCGGGACAAGATGCTTTGATGGGGACGGATAAAAAATCACTAAGCATACTTACTGAGGAAGTGGTAGACAGTCTGAGACCTTACGCGGAACAAAAAGGTGTGCGGATGACAGTGGATATCGATCTATTAGAAGAAGTAGAGGTTCAATATGTACAAGTGAAACAAGTACTGATCAATCTCGTCAAAAACGCACTAGATGCCACTCCTAAAGGAGGACAAGTGACGCTCTCAGCGATGATCAAGCGTAACTGGCTGTACATCTATGTGGATGACAGTGGAATTGGGATTGCTCAAGATCAGCTTGTCGGACTGATGGATCTTACTTATGGATCGGGCAGTTCAATTGCAGGGCAGGGGCTTCGTGTGACGCAACAACTTGTCCGAGAGCTAGAAGGGACGTTCTCCATAACTAGTGAAGTTCAAAAAGGAACGACCATTACATTAAAATTTCCATTATAAAAAGCACGTGACCTCCGAAATGGAAGTCACGTGCTTCTTTTCATTCATTTAGTTTTTTAAGTCGAAACGGTCAGCATCCATCACTTTTACCCAAGCTTTTGCAAAGTCGTTAACAAATTTCTGTTTGTTGTCGTCTTGTGCATACACTTCTGCAAGTGCGCGAAGGATTGAGTTTGAACCGAATACGAGGTCGAAGCGCGTAGCTGTGTGTTTTACTTCGCCAGACTTACGGTCACGTCCTTCGTATTGGTTGAAGCCTGCTGGTTTCCATTCGATGTTCATATCTAGTAAGTTTACGAAGAAGTCGTTCGTCAACTTGCCAGTTTGTTCACCGAATACGCCGTGTTTCGTATCTCCATGGTTTGCACCAAGAGCACGTAGTCCACCTACAAGAACTGTCATTTCAGGAGCTGTTAGACCAAGTAGATGCGCTTTGTCGACTAGCATTTCTTCAGGGCTTGTTGGGTACTCTGCTTTCTGATAGTTACGGAAACCATCAGAGATTGGCTCGAGTACTTCGAAGCTTTCTGCGTCTGTTTGTTCTTCCGTTGCATCACCGCGGCCTGGTGAGAATGGAACGACAATATCAAAGCCAGCATCACGTGCTGCTTTTTCAACTGCTGCTGTTCCACCAAGAACGATTAGGTCAGCCAAGCTCACATGTTTTTCAAGTCCAGCTTGTAGGTCTTCGTAGATCTTCAAAGCCTTCTCAAGAAGTTGTGGCTCGTTTGCTTCCCAGCTGCGTTGTGGAGCAAAACGGATACGCGCACCGTTCGCGCCTCCGCGCATATCTGTGTGGCGGAATGTGCTTGCAGAAGCCCAAGCTACTTTTACAAGTTCGCTTACTGTTAGGTCTGTAGCCAAGATTTTTTCTTTTAAATCCGCAATTTCTTCGTTAGACAATGTATAGTCTACTGTTGGAACTGGATCTTGCCAAATCAATTCCTCTTCTGGTACTTCAGGTCCCCAGTAACGATCTTTAGGTCCCATGTCGCGGTGAAGAAGTTTGAACCAAGCGCGTGCAAATGCATCTTCGAATGCTGCATGGTCTTCGTAGAAGCGGCGAGAGATTTTCTCGTAATCTGGATCGATTTTTAGAGCCATATCAGCAGTTGACATCATCGTCGGTACTTTTTTGCTAGAATCTTCTGCATCTGGAGCTTTGTCTTCGTCTTTTAAGTCTTTCGCAATCCACTGGTAGGCACCAGCTGGGCTCTTTGTTAATTCCCAATCGTATTCAAAGAGTTGTACCCAGAACCCGTTGTCCCATTGTGTAGGGTTTGCTGTCCAAGCGCCTTCAAGACCTGAAGAAATCGTGTCGCGTCCCTTACCAGACTTATGGCTACTCAACCAACCTAAACCTAGGTTTTCGATATCTGCTGCTTCAGGGTCATCTCCAACTTGAGATGGATCACCAGCACCGTGCGTTTTACCGAATGTGTGACCACCTGCAATAAGTGCAACTGTTTCTTCATCGTTCATTCCCATACGCGCGAATGTATCACGGATGTCTTTAGCAGATGCGAGTGGATCTGGTTTTCCGTTTGGTCCTTCTGGGTTTACGTAGATCAGACCCATTTGAACCGCAGCTAGTGGATTTTCAAGTTCACGGTCACCGGAGTAACGGTTGTCTGCCAACCACTCTTTTTCGTTCCCCCAGTACACATCTTCTTCTGGATGCCAAATATCTTCGCGTCCTGCTGCGAAACCGAATGTTTTGAAGCCCATAGACTCAAGTGCCACGTTTCCAGTAAGTACTAGAAGGTCAGCCCAAGAGATCTTGTTTCCGTACTTTTGTTTGATAGGCCAAAGTAGACGACGTGCTTTGTCTAAGTTGACGTTATCTGGCCAGCTGTTTAGTGGAGCGAAACGTTGGTTTCCTGTGTTTCCACCGCCACGGCCGTCGAAAGTGCGGTATGTACCCGCTGCGTGCCATGACATACGAATGAATAGACCGCCGTAATGACCATAATCTGCTGGCCACCAGTCTTGGCTATCTGTCATGAGTTTGCGAAGATCCTCTTTTAACGCATCATAATCGAGCTTAGAGAACTCCTCTTTATAATCGAAGTCAGTCCCGAACGGATTTGCTTTCGTATCGTGCTGGCGCAAAATGTTCAGGTTGAGCATATTTGGCCACCAGTCTTTGTTGTTTGTGCCACCAGGTTTCTTAGATGTCGTGATTGCGCTGTCTTTATGGCCTGCACCCATACCTGTAACCGGGCATTGTCCGTCACCAGCAGCTGTGTGTCCTGGGTTTTGATTGTTGTTTTCCATTCTCAATTCTCCTCCTTTAATTCAGATCGTGAAAAATGGTTTGCATTCGAATGACCCTAAGAGAATCATTCTCACTTTATAATTATACTAAATAAGACTTCAGAAATGAAGCGAGAAGGTCGGAAATCGAGATTTATTTTTCTTCTCAACTAGTTTTCTCGAAATGGTATAATTAAACAACAAAGGCACCGATGAGCAGGAAGGCAGATGGCGATGACACTTACAATCCGGCATATGAGAGAAGACGATGTGGAAAGTGTTCAAGATGTGGCGAGAACCTCTTGGAACAGCACATATGAAGAAATTATTCCCCTTGACGTTCAGGCAAACTTTTTGAAGATGGCGTATAACTCTGAGCAATTACAGCGTCGCCTAGAGCATTCGTTATTTTTAGTGGCGGAAGAAGGGGAGCGCATTGTCGGTTTTGCAAACTATTCGACCGTGAAAGAAGACGGGTCCGCCGAACTCGCAGCGATCTATCTACACCCTCAGTATCAAGGGAAAGGAATAGGCTCGGCTCTACTAAAACGTGGAATCGAAGAACTTTCGGGCGTGCGGTCCGTATGGATCAATGTAGAGAAAGAGAATTGGTCTGGACTTTCATTCTATGCAGCTAAAGGTTTTGAGGTAGTCCACGAATTTGAAGAGGATTTTGATGGTCATGTATTGAAGACTGTACGTATGGAATTGATCGTCGCTAAATAAGGAGCATAAAAAGGCCCGAACCACAACTGGTTCGGGTCTTTGTACTTATTCCTTCACGCGTAACAGACGCATGGAGTTCAGTACGACTAGTACAGTTGAACCCACGTCTGCCAACACGGCCATCCAGAGTGTTAACCAGCCTGGGATGATCAACAACAAGGCGAGCACTTTGATAGCAAAGGCAAATCCGATATTTTGTTTGATAACTGCAAGAGTTTTGCGACTGAGTCCCATCGTATAAGGGAGCTTCGTCAAATCATCTGCAAGTAGAGCGATGTCTGCGGTTTCAAGGGCTGTGTCTGTTCCAGCGCCCCCCATGGCAATTCCAACGGTCGCACTGGCAAGAGCGGGTGCATCATTCACGCCATCACCGACCATTGCGACAGAACCATGTTTCGCTTGAAGCTCGCGAATTTTTTCAAGCTTTTGCTCGGGTAGTAAGCTTGCTTCAACAGCATCAAGTCCTAGTTTTTGATTGATTGCATTAGCAGTGATCGCATTGTCTCCAGTCAACATGACAAGCTTTTCAATACCAATTTCTTTCAAGCGTTCAATGACTGATGGGCTGACACTCCGGAGTGGGTCGGCTACAGCTACTAGACCAAGTAGTTGTGAATCGTCTCCGAGAACCATCACCGTTTTTCCGTTTTGTTGCAAGTTTCCAATAGTCCATTCGAGTTCAGGTGTAAACTCTTTGTGGTCTATAAATAATTCTGGACTTCCGATTTGAACGAGTTGCCCTTCAATCATACCTTGGGCACCTTTTCCTGTTAGAGAACGAAATTCGGATACCTGAACTGCAGGAATTCCTTGAGATTCCCCGTACCGTACAATCGCAGAAGCTAGTGGATGCTGCGAAAACTGTTCGATTCCAGCCGCAAATGCAATGACTTGCTCAGATGTATACGAGTGAAAAGGAATAATGTCTGTCACGGCAGGGCGCCCTTCCGATAAAGTGCCTGTCTTATCAAATGCGATAGCACGAATACGCCCGAGCTCTTCTAAATAGACGCCACCTTTAATCAATACACCGTTCTTTGCAGCATTGCCAATAGCTGTGACGATTGCAACGGGAGTAGAAACGACAAGTGCACAAGGACATCCTACGACTAAAACTGTTAGCCCTCGATAAATCCATTCCGACCAATCTCCTGAAAATGCAAGAGGAGGGAGGACGGCAACAAAGAGCGCGATCAGTACTATTGCGGGTGTATAATATGCAGCGAAGCGATCGACAAACTGTTGGGAAGGTGCTTTTTCAGCTTGTGCTTCTTCTACGAGATGAATAATCTTAGCAATTGTTGTATCTTCGACGCGTTTTGTTACGGTTACTTCTAAGAATCCTTCTTCATTTAAAGAGCCTGCAAAGACTTCATCGCCAACTTGTTTGAACTTCGGCATAGATTCCCCAGTAATGGCCGCTTCATTGATAGCAGATTCACCAGACGCTACAATTCCGTCCATCGCAATTTTCTGACCAGGCTTCACAAGCAGAGTATCCCCAATTTGAATGTCGTTTACATCTAAAGTGAGCAGTTGATCCTTGCGTCGTATGATTGCTTCGCTTGGTGCAATGTCCATAAGACTGCGTATGGACTGACGAGCTCTATCCATCGAATATCCTTCCAGTGCTTCACTAAGAGCAAAAAGTAATACGACAACGGCACCTTCTTGCCATTCACCTATGAGGGCTGCCCCAATGATGGCAATCGTCATCAATGTCTTCATATCAAACTCAAAGCGTACGAGATTTGAAAAGCCTATACGGAACAAAGATAGCCCGCCAACCACAATTGCCGTGATGTAGAGTCCGATTGCTGTCCAGTCCGGTGCTGGCGTTCCGTGGTCTACAAAAAGAGCAGCTAGTAAAAAGAACAATGAAAAAACTGTGGCTCGGTTTTCAGATGAAGCCCAAAAAGAACGTTTCTCACGCTGTACAGGTCGTTTAGAGTCTTCATACACTCGGATTCCGTCAAAAGCACCAGCTTTTTCAAGCTGCTCAATCGTGACATCTCCAGTGATTGTGAGTTTGGAAGCACCAAAATTTAAGTGGAGGTCTTTAACAGTCTCGATTTCTTTGATATTTTTTTCGAATTTAGCCGCGCAGTTTGTACACGACAAGCCTTCTAATCGGTAGACATGAGGTTGTGTAGGCATGTCATTCACTTCCTTTACATTCAAATGAACGTTTGATTGACTTTAGTATATACTCGTTACTAGGATGTGTCAATGATATTCAAATGAACATTTGAATAAAAAGTCTCTAGTTCATTGCGAACTAGAGACGAGATTATTCATTATGATGTTCGATTGCGATTTTTACTAAATCGGTGATGTGGTGGTCTTTTACCGAATAATAGACAAGCTTACCTTGTTTACGGTTCTTTGCAATCCCCATTGTACGTAGTAAGCGCAGGTGATGAGAGGCTGTTGCGGTTGACGTACCAATAATGGCTGCTACATCACAAACACATAGTTCATCTTCTTGTGTCAAAGCATAGATGATCTTCATCCGTGTGGCATCTGACAAAGCTTTAAATATAGTTTCAACACCCTCTACTTGATGGATGAGGGGGGTGACACGTTCAACTACTTCAGGATGCGTACATTCCACTTCGCAGCTATCAGACGTTTGTTTCTTTACATGTTGCGTCATTTTAAATCGCTTCCTTTAAACTAGGTTGCTTTTAGTATAGCAAACCTATTTATTCCAAACATCTTCATAGCTTGGCGTTTTTTCATACAATTAGTGTAGCACGTTTACGATGCCTTATACAAAAAGAGGCAGGGACATAACTCAGTTAATTCCACAAATGAAGTTAAAGATAACAAAATGAAAAGTGTGTAGGGGTGACTCCAGCGGGATTATAAGCGGAAGCTGAGACCGAGGCTCAGCCCGCGCCCGCGGAACGCTTCCCCTACACCCAATAGAACATACAAAAAGGGAGTTTCTCATGACGAAAAACTCCCTTTGCTGGGTTTTGTCACAGCCTCTTTTATTCTTCTTCAGATAAAGAGTTAGATGTCTCCGGCAAATCCGGGAGCGTTAATAAAACGCGCTCTACATGATTTTGCTCGAATTCAATAACGCGTAATTGGAAGTTGTGTTCTGAAAACGAATCGCCTTGTTGGACATCGAGTGAACGTGCATGGATCCAACCGGCAATCGTCTCGATATCTTCAGATTCTTCGAAGTGAATAGAGAAACGTTCCGTCAAGTCGGACAATAGAACACGCCCGTCGACTTCATATTGACGTGGGCCGATCTCATGGATATCATCGACTTCATCCGTATCAAACTCATCACGAATTTCTCCGACAATCTCTTCAAGGACGTCTTCAAGTGTCAACATCCCGGCAGTACCACCGTATTCATCGACAACCAATACCATGTGCGCATGGTTGGCTTTCATTGTTGCAAAGGTTTTATCAAGCTGTGTCGTTTCAGAGACAACAGGAAGAGGCTTCACATAAGACGCAAAATCTTGAAGGGTTTCTGCAGCGATCTCAAGTAAGATTTCTTTCGCATTGATGTACCCAATAATTTTGTCTTTGTCGTAGTCTTCTGTAATCGCATATCGTGTAAATTGATGCTCTTCAAATTCTTGAAGCATTTCTTCATGGGTTGTTGCGATATCGATGGTTTCCATTTTTGTGCGGGGCACCATCAAATCACGTGCGACATGCTCATCAAATGCAAAGATATTATGCATAAAAGCAATCTCGGTTTGGTTCAATTCTCCACTTTTAAAACTCTGTGCCATGAGAATCTTTAACTCTTCTTCAGAGTGTGCTGTATCATGTCCTGCTGGCTTTACACCAAACAGACTCAATAAAAGACGACCAGATCCATTCAAGAACCAGATAAAGGGGAACATGATTTTTCCGAACCAATAGAGCGGGCGCGATAGCAATAAAGTCATGCGTTCTGCAAATTGGATAGCCAACGTTTTCGGTGCTAGTTCACCTACTACAACGTGTAAAAATGTCACAAGTGAGAACGCTAGCAGAAATGATAGTACCGAGATCACAGAAGCTGGCAAATCATACTGTTGAAACACTGGGTAAAGAAGTAATTCTACAGTCGGTTTTCCTAAAAATCCAAGGCCAAGAGCGGTAACTGTTATACCTAACTGGCAGGCAGATAGATAGTAATCTAAGTCAGACGTCACTTTTTTTGCAAGTACAGCACTTTGATTTCCTTCTGCAATCAACTGGTCGAGTCGAGATGAACGTACTTTAACTACAGCGAATTCAGAGCCTACAAAAAAGGCGGTTGCTGCAATTAAAAACACAATCATAAATAAATTAAATGCTATTTCTATGTCCAAATGGTCCCCTAAAAGGGTGACACCTCCATTAAATTGAGTAAATTAAAGTTCTTCTGATAGCTCAGGTAATTTTGGAATGATTTGCAATCGAGCAGACTCCATATGGTGTTGCTCTACTTCAACAGCTTCTACTGAAAATGTTTCAGTCGCTACAGTATCACCTGTCTCGAGTTCAAGTTTTTGTGTCTGCATCCACCCAGAGAGGGTATCGATGTTTTCAGAGTCCTCGAACTGAAGATTGAATTTTTCTTGCAACTCATCTAACAACACGCGGCCCTGCACGATATAAGTGTTGTCGCCAATTTCCTGAATATCATCTACTTCATCTTCATCAAATTCATCTCGTATCTCTCCCACGATTTCTTCAAGTAAATCTTCAAGTGTCACGATACCGGCAGTACCACCGAATTCATCGACAACTAGGGCGATATGAGATTGTCTTGTCTTCATCAATTCAAAGATTTCAACTAATGGTGTCGTTTCCACGATGACAGGGATTTCTTTAATAAAATGTTGAAGCCCATGCTCTTTTTTTGTTGCAAGAGCTGTGAGCATTTCTTTTACATTGATATACCCAATGATATGGTCTTTGTCGAGATTTTCTGTTACAGGGTAACGAGTAAATTGGTGTTCACTGAAAAAATCGATTAATTCTTGGCGTGTGGATTCAAGTGAGACCGTTTCAATCTTTGTACGTGGAATCATTAAATCTTTTGCAACGCGTGAATCGAACGAAAACACATTTTGCATGAACGCAAGCTCCGTTTGATTGATCTCCCCACTTTGATAACTGTGGGTCATAATAATCTTTAACTCTTCTTGAGAGTGGGCCAGTTCTTGTGCAGAAGGTTTTACGCCGAATAGACGAAGTAAAAGACGAGCTGATCCGTTTAACGTCCAAATGAACGGGAACATGATTTTTCCGAACCAATACAGCGGTTTTGCAAGAAGTAAGGTCATCGGTTCTGCGAATTGAATAGCGAGTGTCTTCGGTGCTAGTTCTCCTATAACAACGTATAAAAATGTTACTGAGCTAAAAGCGATACCGAATGAAAGTACAGAAACGAATGGATCGCCGATACCGAGACTTTCAAATGTAGGGTGCAACAATTTTTCAACAGTTGGTTCCCCGAGCCATCCTAAACCGAGTGCCGTGACGGTGATACCCAGCCGACATGCAGACAAATAATAATCCAAGTTTGTTGTAATCCGCTTTGCGAGTGCAGCTGTTTGATTGCCTTCTGAAATTAATTGATCCAATCGTGACATACGCACTTTAACGACTGCGAACTCAGATCCTACGAAAAAAGCTGTGAGTGCAATCAATAAAGCTACCAATCCTAAGTTAAGCCATAATATACTACTGTCCAATAGGTCCCCTAAAAGGGTGACACCTCCGTAAATGTATGTTGTAATGTGGCTCTTTCAACTATGTAATCCAGCGCCTAGCGTTGCGTGCGTAAACAGCAGGTGTCTGTTGAAAGGGGGCCGTGTGTTTGTGAGTGGTAAAGAGACAAATTCGTTAATTTCGCCATTTTACCAGAACGGAAAATATCCTTCCCAAGTAGAGCACCTCCCATTTTTTCAAATTAAGACTACTTTACCATATTCAAAATTGTCCGTACAGTAGAACGTAGCTTATATATAAGAAGGAAAAGAAAGTATGAAACCTTTTCAATTGGACATACGTCCAAAGTATTATAAGAAAAGCAGAAACAAATAGCGTTCTACACATCTAGAATGAAATCGAGTTGCACCTCCTAGAAATCCCGCAAGAAGCCATCGCGGTCTATGAAGTAAAGAGCGCTTCACAGCCCACGCTGTCATCTCGCACAATTTCTGAACAGTCGGCTCTACATCTAAAAGGAGTGAAAACAATGGTGACCTTAGTCCATGTGGCTAGTTTGGTTTCGATCGTGGCAGTTTCATTGTTAAAAGATACTTCGGACCGAGAAGTTCGAAGAAATATAAATGCTCTGCGCAACAAAATTTGGTTTCAAATGTATTGGAATGATGAACAGTCGCGAGAGTTAATTGAATCCGACGAACAACTGAAAAAGTTGATTGGCTGTATGAATCGTGAGAAGTTGAGTAAGCAGCGTTACGAAGCATGGCAAAGAAAGAAGTTTGTTACGATGATTGAAAAGAAAATGGCAGAAGCGTAAGGATAGTAGAGCAGTCTCTCCAGGGGCTGCTTTTTTATTCGAAAAAGTTGCTATCAATTTGTTTTCTGCTTTCGTATAATCAAAAGAAATGGCTGTGAAAGGTAGGGATAGGGATGTGGAATGATTTTAAAGCGTTTGCGTTTAAAGGCAACGTGTTAGAACTTGCGATTGCAGTTGTAATTGGAGCGGCATTTGGGAAAATCGTGTCTTCACTTGTTGAGAACATCATTACCCCAATCATCGGATTGATTATGGGCGGTGTAGACTTCTCAGGTCTTGCAATCTCTGTGGGTGACGCAAATGTTACATATGGTGTGTTTATTCAATCGATTATCGATTTCGTAATCGTTGCATTTGCCATCTTTATGTTTGTTCGTCTGCTTGGTCGCTTTAAGCGAAAAGAAGAAGTGAAGCCGGAAGAAGGCCCGACGATTGATTCAAAAGAAGAGTTACTCATTGAGATTAGGGATTTACTTAAACAACAAAATACACCACGTTAAAGAGACTCCGCCTGGGAATTGTTAATTTCCTGGCGGTTTTTTACCGGTATGGCATTTTCATCGTGCTATCGTTGGAAGTATGCTGAAACAGCTACTCCCGAATGATGATATGCAACCCTTCTATTTGAAGTTGGGGGCGATCCACTAAAAATAAGCGGTTGTAATAGGCAAGACGTGAGTTGATATGGCGCTGTTCATGCTCTGACCAATAGGCAAGAGATTGCCCAGACTCTAAACAAAATGGCGTGTCTTCTACGTAGAGACGGCCAACAGACCCACGTACGACCTCTCCTGCGTAGAGGACAGGATCTGTTCCTTGGCGAATCAATAAAGCAAGTTCTTTTGTTTTTTCACTGACTGTCCGTTGGAAAGTGGAGGATGAGAAATGGGATTCTTCATAGGCATAACTTTCAAATAGGTTGGCGAGTTGGCGAAGCTCTTGAGCAATGGGTTTCAATGCAGGGTTGTGTACACGCTCGGTTGAGTACAACAAAGTCATCACTCCTCTATAAGAACATTTGTTCTATTTTAGCATGTGAAATGTAAAACAACAAGCTTTTTTCAAATACAAAAAAGAGCGCTCCTACTCGGAACGCTCTTTTGTAGTGGTTGAAAGTAAGCCACTGAACACGGCTCCTGCTGTAAGAACAACAGCCGTTACAGTAAATAGCGTCGACAGGTTCGAACTGATAAATGCGAGTCCAGACGAACCCAATACGACACCTAATGAGAAAAAGGCATAAAAATAACCATACGCCCGACCACGATTTCCTTCACTTGTACCTTTATATAGGAATACATTAATAGAAGGAAATGTAAAAGCAAATCCAATCCCGTAAACGAAAAGAATTCCATAGAAGACCGCAAGAGATTCCGCCATGCCAAGAGCAAACTGTGCGGCACCGATTAACACCAATCCAATTCGGAAATTTGTAAGTGCGGGCCATTGATCGAATAGGCGACGCGCAGGTGAAATAAAAATCAAAACAGCGGTCAATCCGAATACACTTAATAATGTTCCGCTAACACTGGAGCTGAATCCAAGTTCTTCTACACGAAGTGGAAGTAGATAGGCAAGTGCGCCTTGCGAAAACATCATCAAAAATGCACCACCGAACGCTCCAACTAGAGCAGGATGAAAGGGAAGTCTGGCGGGTCGAGTGGTACTTCGATTAAACAATTGCCCTCGCAAAACCACAAAAGCGGCAAGTAAGAGAAACCCACCAAATAAACCGACCGTTCGCAACACAAAAGGAGCGGACGTCTGAGTCGCCATGATCCCGCTAAACGCCGGGCCGATAATAGCTGCAGCTCCTACAAACGCACCGGTAATAGCATTCTCACTGCCGGCCCGCCCCTCTTTACTTTGATTTGCTACAAATGTGAATGCTGCTGGAACGATGAACCCTCCGATAAATCCGTGGAAGAAACGGACAATCAACAAGGCTTCTGGCGTGTCAACAAATGAATATGTACCAAGTAGTATCGATGTACCTGTAAGACCAATCACAAGAAGTCTATAAGGTCCAAAGCGATCTGTTAAAAGACCTGCCAGTAAATTGCCACCCGTATTAGAAAATGAGTACATCCCTACAGCGATTCCAGCAACGAAGGTAGAGGCGCCTAAGCTTGTGGCAAACGTGCTCATAATAGGGAGTTGAGCAAACAAATCCATGAATGAAAAGAAGATGATGGCATACACGAGCCAAAGTACCGGGAACGCGCGTGTCTTAAATGCAGCTTCTCGCTTTTTCACAGCCCGGTCAAGTACAAAATTAGCAAATGGAATAAAAGCTGCTCCGATACCCAGCAAGCTCCAGTAGATCTTCCATCCGACAGTCACTTGTACAATGACGATGCTCATAACATATGCAATGAAAATGGCACCATGAATCGAGCCCACATAGGTCACTGCGAGCGGCAGGTCGGCAAGATATTTTAATGGCACCGCAATGCCCAATAGGATAAGTAAGGATACTCCATCAGCCAATCCGAAAAAACGGAATAGACGAATCGGGAGATACTGTTTATTTTGGAACACCTAAAACCCTTCTTTCTTTATCTGCTTTCAGTATTTCATAGAAGAATTTCCTAAGCAAGTTACGAAATTCAAACGATTTTCCTATGATATGTCTTTATGACATTTGAAACCCTGCAATTCTTTTATTAAAAAAATTATGCTATGATAACACGAGTGAATTCAAAGGTCTGACCTATTCGCAAATGGATATATAGAGGAGTAATGCCCAGTGGTTTGGGATGTATTAAATGTTATTGGCACTTTAGCCTTTTGTATAAGTGGAGCACTTGTCGCAATGGAAGTAAAATATGACATCATGGGCATCTACATTTTAGGGTTGATTACAGCGTTTGGCGGGGGAGCTGTGCGCAATCTGATGATTGGACTTCCAGTAGCAGATGTATGGCAACAGACGCCCCTCTTCATTATCGCACTCGTGGCAATGACCCTGTTCATTTTATTGCCGAAGAGTTTCATCTTCCACATGAAAGAATGGTCGATATTTGACGCAATAGGCTTGTCGGCTTTTGCTGTACAAGGTGCTATGGCTGCTCAATCAATGGATATGCCCTTGCTTGCTGTGATGTTTGCCGCATCCATTACTGGTGCTGGTGGAGGAATTATTCGGGACGTCCTTGCGCAGAAGCGGCCTAGCGTGTTTACGAAAGAAGTCTATTTACTATGGGCGATTGTGGCAGGCTTTATTATCGGAATGGACTGGATTACTTCAGACATAGGGCTCTATTTAGTGTTTGCCGGCATATTAGCTCTACGTTTACTCTCCCAACGTTGTAACTGGAATTTGCCAGTGCGCGAATTGGGTGGCCCTGAGAGTAATTAATGGTTGACACCTCCTTTTTATGGTAAAATAAAATCGTAACTTGTCGAAAGTCGCTGTAGAAGGAGTGATTCGATGCAAGCCCGTTTAGTAAAGCGTGAACGTAGCTACATGGTGGGAATTTCCGTATCGATTCCTCGCTCGACTAATCAGACTATTAAACTTAATAAAACTGTCATGAAGCGACTCGTTTCTTTGCAAAGATATTTGACGATACAAGGGACTGAGGAAATTATTGCATTGTGTCCTGTGTCACCCCTGACTTCTCTAAATCAAGAGTGGATTATTGGGTACCATGTGCCTCACCGTTTTCCTGTAAACAAGGAGTTCAGCCTTCACGAAATGCCAGGTGGAACTTATTTTGTAGGGACTCGGGGAACAAAACTTGAAACCATCTATGATACAATGCAAAATCATTGGATCATGACGGAGATGTACGACCAGCTTCCGACCTTATTTGAACGCTATACAATTGCTGGGGACAACAAACGAATCGAAGTATATAGTCGCGTTCGACCAAAAATCTCAGAACAACAACATTACGCATAAATTAGACATTTCTCGCATTTGTGAGGAATGTTTTTTTGATTGACAAAGAATACTTGGAGGAGTACGTTATTCCTATTCAAAGAGCGAGGGTGAATTGGTATGAAGGATAGAGATTTAACATTTGCTGTATTTGGACTTGGCCGTTTTGGTGGCAGTCTCGTGAAAGAACTTGCAGAAATGAAGCAAGAGATACTCGCTGTCGATTTAAATCCGGAGAGAGTCGATTACTACTCGCAATACGCTACGCAAGCTGTGGTGGCTAGTGGGTACGATGAAAAAACATTGCGGGCATTTGGTGTACGAAATATTGATCATGCATTTGTGTCGTTCGGGGAAGATATCCAAGCGAGCGTGCTCACGACGATGGTATTAAAAGAACTTGGCGTACCCAAAGTATGGGCAAAGGCACATGATGAAAATCATGGCAAAATTCTTGAGAAAATCGGTGCAGATCGTGTCATTCACCCAGAGCGTGATATGGCCAAACGAATTACGCATAACTTGCATTCGTCAAAAATTATCGATTTTATCGAACTTTCCAATTCGTTTAGTATTGCCGAAATTAAAGTAACCGAGCGTTCTATCGGCAAAAAGTTATCGGAGCTTGACTTGCAAAAACGATTTAATGTAAATTTGGTGGCCATCCAACGCGGACAACAAACAATTCTTAGTTTTACAGAAGACGAGGAAGTGCAACGAGGCGATTTAATTGTGGTCATCGGGAACAACGATGATATTGAGAACTTTGATGAGGGCGGTTCATAACCTATAGAAGAAGGCGAATCTCATGAAAAAATGGCACTATATCAACCCTGAAAATTATTCACCTGCGGCTATTATAGCGTTGAGTTTTTTAGTTACTATTTTTACAGGCACTGCTTTGTTAAATTTGCCGATTGCACATATAGGGGAGTTAAGCGTTATAGACGCATTTTTCTTTGCTACGTCTGCCACGACAGTAACAGGGCTCGGCGTAGCAGATACTGCTACAACATTCACCACGTTTGGTGAGGTCGTGTTAATGTTTTTGATGCAATTTGGTGGAATAGGGTTTATTGTCGTGTTAGAAGTTGTTCAGAAGAAACGATTCCGGGAGTGGAGTCTCCATACAAAACTAATGATCAGTGGGACATTAGTTGTCAATGCTCTTGCGATGGCTTCTTGCGGGATTTCTAGGAGGTGCAACTCGATTCCATTTAGATGTGGAGCCGACTGTTCAGAAACTCCGGCACTTACAAAAGAGATTTCTCTTTTGTGGGTGCCGGTTTTTTTAGTTGTACGCGGGGAGCGGTCGTTATGGAACAAGTGATTCGATTTATAGACCAAGAAACTCACTTTCTACGACAAGTAAATCTATTTGTAGAGCTGAAGTCGTTTTATGGAAACTAATCAAACATGCTAACTTCTTTATTACTCAAGATCTTGCTAGTAAGTTTTTAGATGATTCCTAGATTGACAAATGATGTACATCGAACTATAGTGTATGATATACAGTATAAACAAAAGGAGGGAATTCGATGACAGACAGAGTCAGCCCACTTCTCACCGAATTGCGCCGGGGAACACTGACATTAGCCGTTCTCAGCCAGCTCAAAGTCCCGCAATACGGTTATTCACTCGTGCAAGCACTCGAGCAATCGTCCGTCTCCATTGATCAAAGTACACTTTATCCGCTCCTACGCCGACTTGAAAAACAACAACTTGTCACTAGCACATGGGATACAACAGAAAGCCGACCGCGCAAATATTATGTCCTCACCGCATTAGGAGAAGAAATACTTGAACAGCTTTATCAAGAATGGAAGCAGATGTCGGAGAACCTACAGAACTTACTCGAAGGAGGAGAAGAGGTATGATATACCGAGACGCCTATATTGCAGAAGTCACAAAAAGGCTGCCACAGACCATGCGTGAAGATGTTGCCCTTGAACTAGAATCAACGATTGCTGATATGACCTCGGATAACCCGTCCCAAGAAGAACTGTTCGATGCCTTGCGTCAACTCGGAGATCCGGTTATTTTAGCCTCACGTTATTTAGAGCGTCCGCTTCACTTGATTGGACCAGCGCTCTATCCAACATTTTTGTCCATATTGAAAATTGTTTTTCCGATTGCACTACTAGTCAGCGGAATCACAGCACTCCTTGGAGTACTAGTGAGTTTCTCGGAAGAATTTTCTTGGGGACAAGCCGTCATTCAGGGAATTCTACAAGTAGTCGGTTCCATGCTGGCAGCTGGCATTCAATCCGTATTTTGGGTAGGGTTAGTCTTCGCCTTGATTGAACGCTACAGTTCATCTCGAGATTCTCTTCCGCTATCTAAGTGGGATCCGACGCAACTTAAGCCGCTCACCACGCCAAAGCGTCAAATTTCTCGTGCTTCAGTCGTTGGAGGGTTTGTTTGGACAGCCATCTGGGTCGGTATCTATTTGAATGCCTCCAATTTATTGAGACTCTATTGGGAAGATCAGTCCATGCCGTTATTGAACGAGGAAGCATTACGGTTTTTCCTACCCGCTGTCATTGCGCTCGCTGCCATTGAAGTCGGTTTTGGGATTTATAAATGGGTGAAGAGTTATTGGACGGTTCCGATGGCGCTTTGGAACCTCGTCTTTAATTTGTTTTGGGTGATTGGAACGATTTTGTTCTTAACCCATCCAGACCTGTTTTCTCAAGAAGCGCTTTTGCAGTTTGGGCAGGTACTGGATCAGACAGAAGCAGAGACAGAGTCCATGAAAAATTGGGCAGTGTGGACATTGCTGATCACCTTCATTGTTATTGCTACACTGGATACGGTAGAAGGGTTCTTGAAAACTCGAACAAGCCCGCGCAAGAAAAAATAACCATTGCATAAAATAGAACGTTTGTTCTATACTGATTGTGAATGCTGGAGGAGGTGACGAGGATGGAAAGACCCGACCCTTCCCGAATTCGCGATCGGGGAAAGATCAAATGGACGGCGATGATGTTACCAGAGCATGTGGCGATGATTCGTGAGTACATCGCAAACGATGGCAAGGTGGAAAGGCCTGTACTCGATGAATGGGACCTGCGCCAACTAGAAGAGTCGATAGGCCTTGCCCTTGCACAAAATGCAGACATCAAACTCAAGTATTGGCGGGATGGGGAATTTCACATTCGAGGCGGAAAGATCAAGCGTGTCGATGCGACGCGACGTCTTTTGTATGTGGAAGATCCATTCGATACAACCGCTTATTCGCTTGAAGATATCATCGATGTCACTTTGCTGGACTGACTATGTCGTCAAAAAACCACTTCCTGTACATGAGGAAGTGGTTTTGTTTAGTCTTCTTTTGAAGTCTTTTCAAGAAATGGTTTGAGTGCATCTTCTGCAGATGCATCCGCTAACTTCACCTTCGAACGGTAAGCTGCACGCGTGATAATATGACCGGCTACAGGTGCCGTGATGAAGACAAAGATAATACCAAGAAGTAAACGTATACTAATAAACCCTTCATCTACCCAAAAAAAGATAAATGCACCGAGTAGAGACAAAAGAACTGCGAGAGTTGAGCTTTTTGTAGCGGCATGTGAGCGCGTATAGACATCGGGTAACCGAAGAATTCCGAAGGCGCTGATTACAGCCATAATGCTCCCAATAAAAATTAAAATGACACTAATCCACTCAATCATCGTGCTCATGCTCAACAATCTCTCCTCTCTCTACAAATCGTGCAAGACCTACCGTACTGATGAAGGCTAGAATTCCTACAATCAGAATAACTTCAAGGTACGCATGCGTGTGAAGCACGATGGAAAATACCGCGACTAGTGACACGAGGTTAACACCAATCATATCAAGAGCTACAACACGGTCCGGCATAGATGGCCCGACGATAATGCGATAGAGTGCAATGAAGATGGCGCACGTGAAAAGAATGAGTGAAATGCTCAACAGAATCATCATGCGCGCGTCACCTCCATAATCGCCTTTTCAAAAGTTTGAATGGATTTTAGGACAGCGTCTCGTGAGACTTCCATATCCATTGCATGAATGAAAAACGTTTTCCCATCTGGTGAAACTTCCATCACAACAGAGCCGGGAGTTAGCGTTAACAATAGGGCTAACGCTGTCAGTTCATAATCTCCTTGCATATTGTGGTCGTAAGTGAAAATTCCAGGCTTGATCTTTAGTGTTGGACTCAAAATTTGTTTCAATACAATGATGCTGGATTGGAACAATTCAGAAATGAAGATGAAAATAAGTTTGATAAGTGCATACACTCGCAACAAATAGAACTTACTTCCAAAGAAACGGTGCATAAAGAATACAATGATAGCCCCGAATATATAGCCAGTCAAAAAGGTTGGGAAGTAGAACGCATCTTCATCCATTAAAAAGGTCCACAAGACGGCAATTAGTAAGTTTGATATAAATTGAGCGGGCAACTGACGTCACACCTTTCTAAAATCATTCGTTTCCTCCTAATACAGCCTCTATATAGATAGAAGGGTCTAGCAGGGTAGCGGCCGTTTGCACATAAGGTGCAAGGACTTCAACACCGAGACCAAGGGCCAGTGTAATACCAGCTAACACAAGGATAGGCAGTAAACGCATAGCCGGTAGTGGGCGTTGTTCATCAGAACCGATGATGGTTTCTCCCCAGAAACATTGTGTGAAAATGCGTAACAGAGAATACAAAACAGCTAAACTTGAAGCAACAGCTAAGAATAGAAGAATGTAGGACCCATTCTCGAGAGCCCCTTCCATCACGAGAATTTTCCCCATAAATCCACTGAAAGGGGGAATTCCAGCAAGTGATAAAATAACAATGAAAAATGACCAGCCAAGGACAGGGTAGTTTTTCAATAATCCACTCATCTCGTGGATATGTACTTTATTGGTCAAGAAGATCATCGTTCCAATGAGCAAGAACAACAGAGCTTTCGCAAACATATCATGAATGATGTAATAAATGGTTCCTTCAATAGCGAGTGTGTTACCGATAGCAAGTCCAGCAAGCATAAATCCGACAGCGATGACCACGTTGTACGCAGCAATCTTTCGAATATCTGTATAAGCGACTGCTCCAAGGCTTCCTCCAATTAATGTGAGCCCTGCCATGACAGCAATAAACGTTGGCACGACATCCCCTTCGTGGAAGATGAGAGTAAAGACGCGAAACAATGCATAGACGCCTACTTTTGTTAAAAGTGCACCGAATAGAGCAGAAGTTACAGTCGGTGTAGAACTATACGAGCCTGGTAGCCAAACGTACAGAAGTAAACCGGCTTTTAAGCTGAATACTGTTAAAAAGACAATGCTGATCACTGTTAACAGCGGATCGCCTCCTGTCTCGGCAACACGCTCTGCGATTTGTGCAAAGTTCAAGGTCCCGACAGAACCATATAAAAACGCAATTCCAACTAGGAAGAACCACGAAGACACAATGTTGATTGTGACATACTTCATGGCTTCTCTTAATTGAATGCGATTTCCTCCAAGTGTGATTAGTACGTAAGAAGAGAGAAGCATGACTTCAAAGCAAACAAATAAATTGAAAATGTCACCTGTCATGTATGAGCCAATGATTCCTGCATTCAAAAATAAGACGAGTGGGTAGAAGTAATAATTAATCATTCGGTCACGCGGAGATAGCGCTACATAAAGTAGACAAATAATTGTTACCAAAAGAGTTGTCAAACTAAGTAACAGTGAGAAAGTGTCCGCGACAAATAGAATTCCAAAAGGGGGTTCCCAGCCACCAAAATCAAGACGAAGAATTCCAATGTTCGTGACGTAGTGCAAAATGTATATACCTAAACCAAACAATCCAGTCAATACACCGATACTAAACCAACTTTGTAGTTTTGGGCTTTCACGGAAGAAAATCAAGATGATTCCGACGATGATAGGAATCACCATAAAGAGCACTAAGCTATTGCTCATCATTGGACCCCCTTAACTCATCCATTCGATCTGTCCCGTATTCTTGGTAAACCCGGTAAGCGAGCACTAGGACAAATGCTGTAACAGCAAAACTAATAACAATAGCCGTCAAAATTAGTGCTTGTGGCAACGCATCGATATAGCGTTCAGCATTTTCTCCGAGAAGTGGAACGGTACCTGATTTAAGACCGCCCATTGTAAGAATCAATAAGTGGACAGCGTGAGAAAGGATGGCCGTTCCTAGGATGATACGAATAAGACTTTTACTTAGTACTAGATAAATAGCGACAGAGGTCAAAATGCCGACAAGTACAATAATTATGCTTTCCATTTATTCGACCCCTCACTAATACTTAAGATAATGTTTACAACTACACCAACAACAGTTAGTGCAATTCCAGCCTCAAAGATTGTAACAGTGGCAAGCTCTGTCACGCCGAAGATGGGTAGATCGAAATAGCCAAAACTTTGGCTCAAGAAAGGCTGCCCGATAAAAATAGGGAATGTAGCACTACTGACGGAAATTAAAACGCCGACAGCGGACATTTTTTTAAAGGAAATTGGAATCCCTTCACTGACTGTCTCGACGTCATACGTCAAAAACAGAAGAACGAATGCAGAGGCCATGACGAGTCCGCCGATGAAGCCACCACCAGGCGTGTGGTGACCAGAAAGGAACAAGTAGATACTGAGCGTCAAGATGATCAATACGACGCCTTTGACGACCGTTTTCAAAATCACATCATTGATTTTCACGTGGTTCCGCTCCTTTCTTTTGGCGCATACGAATCAGTGTAAATACACCGATTCCTGCAATGAAGAGAACGAGCCCTTCCAGCATCGTATCGAATGCTCGGAAATCGCCAAGAATCGCATTGACGATATTGCGTCCTCCAGCAAGTTCATACGAATCTTCATAATAGCTGGAGATGCTTTCAAATTTTGAATAATTGTTTACGGCTAAACCAACAATGGTCACCGTGAGGCCTCCCAAAATTGCAATGAGACCGTTGCGCACTTTTTTCGTGACCGAAAGCTTTTCCACTTTCCACTCAGGCAAGTAATTGAAACAGACGAGAAACAACACAGTCGTGACGGCTTCAATGACCAGCTGAGTAAGCGCTAAGTCTGGCGCCCGGAAGAACACGAAGAAAATAGCAATTGAAAACCCAAGAACGCCATTGAGCAAGATGGCAGTTAATCGAGATTGTGCAAAGAGAATTGCTACAGCGGCAGCAGCCATGATCACAGCAAGTAACCCTTCATATATAGTGATGGAGGATGGGCTATCGAATGTGACGGCAATTGGACCGACCACAAACCAAGTAACTCCTACAGCGACAATAAAAAAGCTAAAGATATAAAGAAAATATGAGGGTAAGTTCCCATTCATATAACGAGTAGTTACACGCTCTCCAAGACGTTCATAACCTGACAGTGTGTTTCGGAATAGTGTGTTAAATGACCACTCAGAAGGGATGTATTGATAGTAAGGGCGCCATTTCTTTAGTAAGAAGTAAGCAAGACTCCCAAAACCAACAATAGCTAGTGTTAAGAATAGTTCAGTATTAAACCCGTGCCAAGCGTAAATGTCAGGTGCGAGGGCAGAGCCACCGTCGACTAACACATCAATGGCAGGCTTTAGCAAGTAATCACTTAGAACAGACGGGAAAAAGAATAGACCAATCACCAATGTCGCTAGAATACTTGGCGGAATCAACATGCCGATAGATGCTTCTCGCGGAATTTTATAGTCTTCGTCAATAATTGGACGACCTGTAAACGTGCGGAACACCAAAATCATACTATAAACAAATGTAAACAGGCTGGCGGCCCAAGCTACTAAGACGATGAACCAGCCAATCTGTGCACCACCTGGAATTGGCAGTTCACTGACAGATAACACAGCCGTTAAGAACATCTCTTTGCTCAAGAACCCGTTGAACATAGGCAAGCCTGCCATCGCAAAACTTCCAATGATCGCAAGTCCAAATGTGATAGGTAAGAAGCGCATCAAGCCACCGAGGCGACGTAAGTCTCGAGTGCCGACCTGGTGATCGACAATTCCGACGACCATGAACAGTGCCCCTTTAAATGTCGAGTGATTCACTAAATGGAAAAGAGCAGTGAAAAGTGCGAATGTATAAAGTGCTTTTGCTTCACCTGCACCATTTGCGGCAGCGGAACCTATTCCCAATAAAGTCATGATGAGACCAAGCTGGCTGATGGTCGAGAAGGCGAGTAATGCTTTTAAATCATTTTGACGAACGGCATTGAATGAACCCCAGAAGAGCGTGACAAGTCCGACTGCAGTGATCACCCAAAACCAATAGACGTCCCCACCAAATCCTGGAGTAAAGCGGGCAATCAAATAGATTCCTGCTTTGACCATTGTTGCAGAGTGCAAATATGCACTAACAGGAGTCGGTGCTTCCATCGCATCCGGAAGCCAAATGTGGAAGGGGAATTGCGCAGATTTCGTAAAGGCTCCAAGTAAAACGAGTGCCATTGCCGGGTAGAACAGAGCGTGTTCTGTCAGTTGTGGGAGCTCAGTGAGGATTGTTCGAACACTAAATGACCCCGTCATCACATGCAACATCAAGAAACCGGCAAGCATAGCAAATCCGCCAGTCATTGTAATTAATAAAGATTTGATTGCCCCGTTTCGTGAATTTTTGCGGTGGAACCAGAAAGCGATCAATAAGAAGGAGGAAATACTTGTGAGTTCCCAAAATACATACAGAACGATGATGCTGTCAGACAATACGACACCAAGCATTGCGGTCATGAAGAGCAACAAGTATGTATAGAAATGAGTGAACGAATCTGTAGGAGACAGATAAAAGATGGAATATAAAATGACGAGGGCGCCAACACCTGTGATGAGTAGTACAAAGATGAGACTTAAACCGTCTAAGATAAACGTGAGGTCGATGCCGTAAGTAGGAATCCAAGAAAATGTCGTCTGAATTGATTCCGATGAAGCAATCGATGGAATATGACGCGCAAATAGAGCGAATAAAATCACCGGGACACTAAATGCGACCCAGCCGATCAAGTCCCTCCTGATTTTTGATGAAATGAGTGTAATCCCAACTGCCACAAAGAGAGGGAGCACTATGTAAAAAAAGAGCATGGGCAAAAATCCTCCTAAAAAAAACACGGAATTCTTCATATATAATACTACCCGCTAGCAGATAGCTTGTAAAATGATAAGGAATGTTGCACAGTAGAGGAAAGTGTTATATACTTTTGAGGTTTAAATTGGAAGTACAAGAATTATTGGAGGTTTGCAGAAATGGGAGCAATCCGAGGGAAAATGGATGAACGTATTTTGGTATGTGTGTTTTATGGTCCGAACGGGGAGCGTTTAATTCGTCGCGGTCATCAACTGTCAAGTATGTTGGGATGTCCCTTATATATTTTGACTGTAGATCCTCTGCCTTTTGATGAGTTTGATGCCGACAAAACGGCTTATATAGATAGATGGAAAGAGCTGACAAAAGAAGTCGGTGCTGAAGAGTTTGTAATTCGTGATGATGAGAAGCGTCCTGCAGCGAAAGTGATTGCCGAAGTGGCGAATCATTTTGATGTGACGCAAATCATTATCGGCCAAACCGCAAAAAGTCGTTGGGAAGAAATTACAAAAGGGTCTTTCATCAATTCTTTATTGCGCGAACTACCTTTTGTAGATTTGCATGTCGTGTCTGTTGCACGAACAATCCGTGCTTCTGAAGATGAATTGTTTGAGCGAGGTGTTCGTTGCTACTTGATCAAAGAAGGCGACTCGTATGTGCTGAGTTTCACACAACGCAAAGAGTGTCAGCTTGAAGGAATCTTCTTTAAAGAAGTAGGTACGGATTTTAACAATGGTATTTTCAAGTTCATGGATGGCAATGAATTGCATCAGGTGTCTGTCCATGATGGCAAAATCGATCATCCCGAAAAAATTAAATCATGTATTGAAGCGTAAAACACTGCCCACTCGCACATGTCGAGTGGGCTTTTTGTATGAATTTAAAGCACATTCTTCCCCATATATGCAAACTCAGCATGAGAAATTGTGCGAATCGACAGTTCTTTAAACCCGAGACGTTCATACAGCTTGCGAGCACGAACATTCGTCAAATCTACATTGAGCGTCACAGCCTCAACCTCTCTTCGCTTGGCTTCGTCAAACGCCACTTGTAAGAGGTTTGTACCGATTCCTTGTCCGCCATAATCAGAACGAACCGAAACTGTGTCGATATACAGCACGTTTCCTTCTGTCTCTATATCAAATGAATCCGATTTTCTTTGTTGGCGCAGTGCTTGTTGTAAGGGGTGGTCCAGTTCTTCAGCCTGCTCGCCCACATAGAGTAAAATCAAGCCGATGGGTAAACTGTCACGTTCTTCGACCCAAATGTTTTGATAGCTTAGTCGATTTGCAGGTTGGGCGATCCAATAGTCAAGAAGCGGAAGGGCCTCTGCAGTTGAAGATGCACCCGTTAGAGTATAGGCGATTTCATGAATGGCATCGTATAAAAGAGGAGCTAGATGGGGTGCGTATTGAGGAGTTGCTTTTCGAATCATAGATATCGTTCCTTTCAAGTTGTATAGAAAAAACCCCTTTCCATGAAAGGAAAGGGGTGGGACTAGCCTATGCTAGTCTCTCATCTGAGGCGGGCCAGACCACGCTCCACAACGTGTTCCCGAAGGAGTGTCTGTCCGACTTACACAGAGCAGCTCATCGCATGACTTATCATACGCTATGTAGCGGGGAAAGTCAAAAGCAGGAACTTGCCGATTACATGGCGAAATAGGCACGGAGAGAATGTGAAAGATGGGAGGAACTACTATGAATAAATTGTATGCCCGCACCTACCAAGCTGCGTACCGAGGCGTTTCAAAACTAGTGCCATGGCGCACGCCTTTACTTGTTGCAGGAGAAGGAAGTGTTGTGACAGGTGTGGACGAGTTAAAGCACCGCAACATCACGCGCTTCCTATTAGTGACAGATCAAGCGATGTCGAATTTGGGTTTGTATATGCCATTTATAGAAAAAGCGGCAGAGCTTCACATAGAAGCCATCCTATATGATCAAACTGTTCCCAACCCAACTATCACCAATATCGAGCAAGCCTTTGCTCTCTTCCAAGACCAAAACTGTCAAGCAATCGTGGCATTTGGTGGTGGATCTGTGATTGACTGTGCAAAAGGTGTAGCGGCACGTGTTGCTCAGCCAAATAAATTGATTCCAGATATGAGGGGACAGTTGAAAGTGCGTAAGAAGACTCCATTTTTAATGGCCATCCCTACAACTGCTGGTACAGGAAGTGAAGGGACAGTCGCTGCAGTTATTTCCAATCCTGAATCAAAAGAGAAATATGCGGTAAATGATACGGTATTGATTCCGGACGTCGCCGTACTAGATCCAGAGCTGACTGTGGGATTACCAGCTGCTTTGACTGCAACGACTGGCATGGATGCGTTGACCCACGCAGTAGAAGCATATATAGGCCAAAGCAATACACCGGAAACAGAAGCCTATAGCAAGGAAGCGGTGGAATTGATTTTCAAGTGGTTGCCGATCGCGTATACAGACGGTCATAATATGGAAGCTCGTCGTGCTATGCAAAAGGCTTCCTATCTCGCGGGTCTTGCTTTTACGCGAGCATATGTTGGAAATGTTCATGCAGTGGCGCATACGCTAGGTGGTTATTATAACGTTCCGCATGGTTTGGCGAACGCGGTGTTATTGCCGATTCTGTTGAAGTTTTATGGTGAGGCAGCTGAAGAGCGACTAGCTGATTTGGCGGACTTTGCAGGAGTAGCGCAGCCGGGGCAGTCTGTTCATGAGAAGGCTGTAATGTTTATCAATGCAATTGAAAAGATGAATGAGCAGATGGATATCCCACAAAAAATTGACGGGATTGAGGAAAAGGATATAAAAGCGATGGCAAAAAAAGCGTACAAAGAGGCAAATCCTCTCTATCCAGTTCCCGTTATTATGAGTCGGAAAGACTTCGAATCCATTTATCATACGGTTCAAAAGTAAAACTATAGATTCCCTCATATTCCCTATTGTGGAAATGGTCGTTTCTGGTATATACTAGGAAATAACCAATTATGAGGAGGTGGAGTCATGACACGTGTGATTCATCATCAACTTTCTGTTCCAGCACCGCTTGAGCGTGTTTGGGAGCTCTGGACGGTTGCGTCAGAAGTAGAAAAGTGGTTCGCACCGATTGCACGTATCGAACCCAAAATAGGTGGGCAATATGAATTATTCTTTGTGCCTAGTAACCTCCAAAATAAGAACACGGAAGGGTGTCATATTGTTCACATGACACCTCAAAAAGATCTTACCTTTACTTGGAAGGGGCCAAGTCAATTTGCAGAGCTGATGAATGCTCCGGTCCCCCAAACAACAGTGAATCTGCGCTTTAAGCAAAATTTAGATGGTACGACGTGTGTGAAATTGTTCCACAGAGGCTTCGGAGACGATGAGTCCTGGGATTACGCGTATGATTGGCATCAACTAGTTTGGGCGGGTGTACTGAACCAACTGTACACAAAAACGAAGAAGTCTGATTTGTTGCTTGGGTTCTCCCCAGAAGAGAGTCAAATAAAAACCGTTTCCTGTGTAGGGTAATTCCTACAAGGAAACGGTTTTTTTAATTGCCTGCTGCGCGTTTGAATAGGCTTTGGATTCCGTAAATCAAAAAGATAAGGGCAGGTATCCCAATCACAAAATAGAGAACTGACCAGACAGGGCCCTCTCGCGGCATGACTTGTGCATAAATGTATAGAAATAATGTTCCAGCTAGAAACATTGCAAGGTATTGAAAAATTTTCAAAGTAGACGCCCCTTTCCTGTTTTAGTGTAGCAGAATTTCCGTCATAAGTCTGAAAATCTCGAATTCGAAGTGTTTGTGCTTTCTGACGACTCGTGAACTGCGTATACTGAGAAGCAGGAAACCCGAAGAGAGGAAGAAGAGTTTATGGAACAGTATCGAATTCAACGAGACAACGGCCTTGAGTTTGGCCTTTATACACTAGGTGACCACATGCCAAATCCGCACACAGGAGACCGAATCTCCGCAAAACAGCGCATCGACGAAATCATCCGATTGGCGCAATTGGCCGAACAAGCGGGAATGGATTTTTTCAGTGTCGGGGAAAGTCATCAGGAATACTTTGCAACACAAGCACATGCAGTTGTGCTCGCAGCAATCGCTCAAGCGACAAACACGATGAAGATTGGTAGCTCGTCAACGATTGTCAGCACGTCTGATCCCGTCCGCGTCTATGAAAATTTTGCAACGATTGATTTGATTTCAGGAGGACGCGCCGAAATCGTGGCAGGTCGTGCCTCACGTATTGGCTTATTTGAGTTGCTCGGGTATGATATTCGCTATTACGAAGAATTGTATGAAGAGAAGTTTGATCTGCTTTTGCAAATCAATGACAAAGAGCGGATCACGTGGGACGGCGATTTTCGTGCGCCACTCCGTGATGCGGAAGTGTTACCACGACCTGTTGATGGTAAGTTACCAATCTGGCGTGCTGTCGGAGGACCTCCTGCCAGTGCAGTGAAAGCAGGCGCTGCTGGAGTACCGATGATGCTTGCGATGCTAGGGGGACAAGCTGTAAACTTCCAATATTCTGTTGAAGCGTACAGACAGTCTGCTCGCCAAGCTGGCCACAATCCAGACGAATTACCAATTGCAACAGCAGGCATGTTCTTTACTGCTCCTACGTCTCAAGAAGCGATAGATACGTATCATACGTATGTAGATAAAGGTATGATGAAGAGCAATGGACGCGGGTATCCGAAATTTGCATTTGAACAGAGTGCACAGGACCCAAAAGACGTGTTAAATGTCGGAAGCCCGCAACAGGTGATAGAGAAGATTTTGTATCAGCACGAGTTGTTTGGACACCAGCGCTATATTGCACAGATGGACTTCGGGGGTGTGCCGTTTGAAGATCTCGAGCGCAACATCGAGTTGATTGGAAGCGAGATTTTGCCGGCTGTGAAGAAGTACACGAAGAAAGCCTGAAAAACTATAAAACCCGCGACTAAGCATCGCGGGTTTTTGTGTACTCTTCGATTATTCTTGACCTTCCCAAGCAGGTAACAGCTGTGAAAGTGTCTTATCTTCCCGATAGCCGAGTACATAGTCTGCTTGCATCAACGTGTGGATTTCGCGTGTACCTTCATAAATTACAGGTGCCTTTGAATTCCGCAAGAAGCGCTCTACTGGGTATTCATCCGAGTAGCCGTTTGCACCGAAAATTTGTACAGCATCATCTGCTGCTTTATTCGCAAAATCACAGGCTTGCCACTTTGCAAGAGATGTTTCACGTGTATTGCGCTTACCTTCGTTTTTCAATTGACCCGCACGGTATACAAGTAAACGACTCATTTGATAACCTGCTTCCATGTTCGCAAGCATCTGCTGGACGAGCTGGTGACGACCGATTGGTTTACCGAACGTCTCACGTGTGTGGCAATAGTCAACACTGGCTTCTAAGCAGGCTTGGATCAGTCCGACTGCTCCAGCAGCCACTGTAAAGCGGCCGTTGTCGAGTGCAGCCATTGCGATTTTAAACCCTTCGCCTTCTTTGCCGAGCAAGTTCTCTTTCGGTACTTTCACATCTTCAAAGAACAACTCTCCAGTATTTCCTGCGCGAATGCCAAGCTTTCCTTTCACCGCTTGCGACGAGAAACCTTCCCACGTGCGTTCTACGATAAATGCTGAAATGGCTTTATGTTTGTCTTCTTTATTTCCTGTGTAAGCGAAAATGAGGAAATTGTCTGCGATATCGCAGAGCGAGATCCACGCTTTTTGTCCATTTAAAATATAATGATCCCCGTCAAGTTTTGCTGTTGTTTCAAGTGCCGCTACGTCAGAACCTGCAGCAGGCTCTGTCAAACCGAATGCTCCAATTTTTTCACCTTTTGCTTGTGGTACAAGATATTTTTGCTTTTGCTCTTCCGTTCCCCATTGAAGAATTGTCATACTGTTGAGGCCAGTGTGCACAGAGACAGCCGTACGGAACGCTGTGTCGCCGCGCTCCAACTCCTCACACACGATTGCAAGTGAGTTGTAATCCATTCCACTTCCGCCGTATTGTTCAGGAATACAAACCCCCATCAAGCCCAGGTCAGAAAGGCGCTGAATGATGGCAGGATCGAATTTCCCTTGGCGGTCCCAATCACGAATATGGGGAATGATTTCTTTATCTACAAAATCCCGTACAGTTTTGCGAAGCATTTTTTGTTCTTCTGAAAAATGAAAGTTCATCCGTTTTCTCTCCTTTAAATCCATTTAGTTTGGTGGTCGCCTGGTTCGGGTGGAGCAAGACGGTAGGTGACAGGGGTGCGCGACAATTTGAGTGGACTACCAATTTGCTGGATTGTTCCAGCTCGTTTGTGCTGTTGAGTGATCCACATGTCCCGTGCGTGAAGTTGTGGATCGTTCGTCAGTTGTTCGAATGTCTGAACTGGGCCGCAGGGAATGCCTACTTCTCGCAGTGCATCGACCCATGCAGCCGTCGTTCGCTCTTTCATGTACAAAGAAAGAACAGCAGTGAGAGTATCTCGATTTTCTACCCGTCCGGCATTTGTTTCAAATTCTTCAGGGGGCGACCAGTTTACAAGTGAACAAAGAGCTATGAATTGTGCGTTTGTGCCCACTGCAACGATGACTGAGCCGTCCTTTGTGTCGAACGTTTGATAAGGCGCAATTTGGGCATGCGTATTGCCTCGTCGTTTTGGCTCAACTCCTGTCATCAAATAACTGCTACCGATATTGACGAGACTACTGACAGCACAATCATAGAGTGACAGATCAAGCCGTTGCCCACGGCCGGAAGTCGAGCGTTCGAGGAGTGCTGCTTGAATCCCGATGCACGCATACAGTCCTGTGAGTATATCGACAATCGCGACACCCATCTTTTGCGGTCCAGATTCTTCCGTACCGGTGATCTGCATCAAGCCGCTCATCCCTTGCAAGATAAAATCATAGCCAGGTAGGTCTTTTAGAGGCCCTGTCTCACCAAATCCAGTGATACTGCAGTATACAAGTCTTGGGTTGAGCGTCGTCAGTGTATCGTAGTCGAGGCCGAACTTTTCCATCGTACCCGTTTTAAAGTTATGCACGACGACGTCACTTGTTGCGACAAGTTTTTTGAACTGTTCCTGGTCTTCGGTCGTTCGAAGGTCGAGTGTGATACTTTCCTTGTTACGATTGGCACTCAAGTAATAGGCACTGACCCCGTTCTGAAACGGAGGACCCCAGTGCCGCGTCTCATCAGATCCACCTGGTGCTTCCACTTTGATGACTTCCGCACCTAGATCGCCGAAAATCATGGTGCAGTATGGACCCGCGAGAACACGACTTAAATCAAGGATGCGAAGATTTGATAAAGCTCCTTGCATAGACACTCCTTTCTTGCCATAAAAAAAGCCAGTCCAAAAAACCTCGTACAGGTTCTCTAGACTGGCGGATGATCTGAGGAAACATTCGGGAATGAATGGTGTCAGATTCGGCAGATTGTAATTGGTTTGTGTTCCGTAGAGCGTGAATGGTCACTGGCGAGTGACTCGGCGCTCATTACTTTCACTTTACCGGACGCGTGCCGGATTGTAAATGAAAAAACGAACTACTCTGACAATTTCGTTTGAAACTGTTCATAATGCTTGTAAAGATCTTTCAAAGCAGACTGCAGGGCGCTTCCAGCTTTCCCGAGATACAGCGTCTGGATAGCGCGAAGAGGCTCGTCAATACCGTCTCGCAAACTGTGACCCCGTAGCAAATGATGAACGAAATCTTGCCCGTGTTGCGTGGCGAGAGTACAGGAAGCTGCTACGATTACGCTATATTTCGAATCGATTTCTGCAGTAATCGTTAATGTTTCGTATAGGTTTTGCGCAGCCATCCCAGCAGGTAGTCGCGCGTGACCGGCAATAAATAGAGTCTTCATCCAAGCACTCCTTCAAGAGTTTTCTTCAGTATAGCAAATCCTCGTTTCCGGTGAGCGAATATCTTGAACTCGAACTACACGCATGGTAGGATGGCTTTTGTGATTATTTTTTGTAACCTAGGAGGAACTTGTATGACAAACGTATTACTTGTAAAAGCTAACAATCGCCCAGACGGGATTTCAACTAAAATGTATAACACGTTCATGGAGTCGATTAAAGATACTAACGAGATGAACGTCCGTGTATTCGATGTATTTGAAGAGGATATGCCGTACTTCGGTCAGGACCTGTTCAACGCATTTGGAAAGATGCAAAATGAAGAAGAGCTGTCAGATGTTGAGCGTCGTATTTTAGCTGCAAAGCAAAAAGCAATGGATGCTGTGTCAGAAGCAGACGTATTAGTATTTGCTTTCCCACTATGGAACTTAACGATTCCAGCAGCACTTCAAACATTTATTGATTATGTCTACTCTGCAGGATTTACATTCAAATATGATGCAACCGGCAATCTTGTTCAATTGATGCCAGAGAAGAAAGTCATTCTATTGAACGCACGCGGTGGTCTATATTCTGCACCTGAGATGGCACCGATGGAAATGTCGTATAACTATATGCAAAACGTCTTTAACGGCGTCTTCGGTATGGAAATCATCGAGAACGTGATCATCGAAGGACACAATGCCAACCCGCAACAAGCAGAAGCAATTATTGCAGAAGGTCTAACACGCGTACAAGCAGTCGCACAACGTTTGATTGCACAACACGCTTAATTAGGAGGGAGGACTGGTTCCTCTCTTTTTTTGCGCCAAAAGCCCTGTGAATCCTTCGTTTGCTTGTCAAATAACAGGGGTAAAGGTATAGTTGTAACCGAAGTTTATTTTTTACACGAAGGGATGAGGAAACGTGTCGTTAACTCCCGAGCAGCGCATTGAGCTGCATGAATTTAACAACTTAACAAAGTCACTCAGTTTTAATATGTACGATATCTGTTATACGGGCACAAAAGAAGAACGTGAACGCTACATCCAGTATATCGATGAACAATACAACGCAGACCGTTTAACAGCGATCTTGACAAAAGTTACAGAAATCATTGGAGCGCACGTGTTGAACGTCGCAAAACAAGATTACATTCCGCAAGGTGCTAGTGTGACGATGCTCGTTTCAGAAGGACCGGTTGAATCGGCGCCTAAAGAGCAGTTCGAAGAGTCGCCAGGACCGATTCCAGAAACAGTAGTTATGCACTTGGATAAGTCTCACGTGACTGTGCATACGTATCCGGAATACCACCCGAATGAAGGGATTAGTACGTTCCGCGCAGACATTGATGTGTCGACATGTGGGGAAATTTCGCCATTAAAAGCGCTGAACTATATGATTCATTCATTTGATACAGATATTATGACGATCGACTACCGTGTCCGTGGATTTACGCGTGACAAAACGGGGCACAAATTGTTCATCGATCACGAAATCAATTCAATTCAGAATTATATCCCGGAAGATATTCAGGAGCAGTTCAACATGATTGATGTGAACATCTTCCAAGAAAACATCTTCCATACAAAAGCGAAACTAAAAGACTTTGACTTGAACAATTACTTGTTCGGGAAGAAGAAAGAAGATCTGACTGCAGAAGAGCAACAGAAAATCGAAGCCCAGCTGAAAATGGAGATGGATGAAATCTTCTATGGTAAGAATATCGTAAAGAAATAAGAAGGACCGGATTTCTCTTAGGAGAAGTCCGTTTTTTTTGTTTGATTGTCTCTATTTCGAGAAGTTTGGTATGCTAAATAGTAGCATTTAGCAGAAAGGGTGAGGAGAGATGAAGGTATTTGCAACAAGAAAGCTTCCTGAAGAGATAGTGAAGAAGTTGGAACAACACGTGGAGTACAAAGAGTGGCATTCAGCAGAACAGCCGATGACGAAAGAGCAAATAGTCGATGCTGTAAAGGATGTAGATGGCATCATCAGTGTATTGTCCGATCCATTAGATAAAGAGGTGCTTGAATCGGCACCAAACGTAAAGGTGATCAGCCAGCTTGCAGTCGGCTTTAACAATATCGATGTGGAGGAAGCGACAAAGCGCAGTATCCGTGTCACGAACACACCTGACGTATTAACAAACGCGACGGCGGATTTGACGTTTGCGTTATTACTTGCAGCTGCACGAAAGTTAAGTGCAGCGAGTAAAGAGGTCCGTGAAGGCGAGTGGAAGTCTTGGTCGCTTTTACAGCTTGCAGGAAAAGAGCTCAGCGGTTCGACGATCGGTATTTTAGGATTCGGACGAATTGGACAAGCCGTGGCACGTCGAGCAAAAGGGTTTGACATGGACGTCATTTACTGGAACCGGTCTAAGAAACCAGAAGCGGAACAAGCCATTGGGGCAACCTATCATGAACTGAAAGACGTACTGAAGCAAGCCGACTTTCTGGTCATCATGCTGCCATTTGCACCGGAATTAAAGTATTTAATTGGTGCAGAAGAACTTGCTTTGATGAAAGAAGATGCCATTGTTGTGAATACGGCACGTGGGGGCTTAGTGGATGAAGCTGCATTATATGAAGCCTTGAAGAACGGAAAGCTTGGTGCAGCAGCGCTTGATGTATTTGAGCAAGAGCCTGTGCCAACCGATCATCCTCTTCTCACACTTCCAAATGTAGAAGTGGCTCCGCATATAGGGAGCTCTACGATTGCAACCCGTATGGAAATGGCCGACTTAACTGTACGGAATTTGTTGGCAGTCTTACAAAATAAAGAGCCTGAGACCCCAGTGAATTAATTGGGCATTGCGATTTATTTCGAATTCCGTTATAGTAGCGGCAGGAAATGATAGAAAAAGGAGTATCAGACAATGAAAGAACAATTGCAACGCCATCTAGAAGAAATCCAACAAGATCTATGGAGCATGAGCGACCACTTGTACCACAACCCAGAACTTGGTGATCAAGAATTTGAATCAATGACACTACTAACTGATTTTTTAGCGCGCCATGATTTCCAAGTTGAAAAAGGAATCGTCAACCGTTCGACCGCCTTTAAAGCGACCTACGACAGTGGCCTTCCAGGACCGACGATTGCATTTTTGGCAGAGTACGACGCTCTTCCGGGAATCGGTCACGGGTGCGGGCACAATATGATTGGAACAATGGGTGTCGGCGCTGGAGTTTTGCTCTCCAAAGTAGTAGCTGATACGGGTGGGAAGATCTATGTTCTCGGGACTCCAGCAGAAGAAACAAACGGTGCTAAAGTCGATATGGCGGAGCAAGGGGTCTTTGAAGATATCGATGCAGCAATGATGCTTCACCCTGCTGATGAATCTTATGAAAGTGGCGACTCTCTTGCAATGGATGCGATTCAGTTCGATTATACAGGCCGTCCAAGTCACGCTGCAGCGTCCCCGGAAAAAGGGATTAACGCATTAGACGCAGTCCTTCAATTGTTTAATGGAATCAATGCACTCCGTCAACATGTACAATCAGATGTACGCATTCATGGGATTATCACAGAAGGTGGAAAAGCGGCAAACGTTGTCCCGGAATTTGCATCTGCTCAGTTTTATGTTCGCGCATCTGAACGGGCTTATTTAAATGAAGTCGTAGAAAAGGTAAAAGCAATTGCATACGGTGCTGCACAAATGACAGGTGCGACACTCGAGATGCATAATTATGAATTGAGCTATGATGATATGCAAACAAATCATACTTTATCGAAACGATTTACACAGAATTTACTAGCAGTGGGAACTGAAACAGTTCATCCGGCGAAAGATTCATACGGCTCACTCGATATGGGGAATGTCAGTCATGTCTGCCCGTCTATTCATCCGTATATCGGTCTTGATTCTCCTGGACTTGTATTCCACACACAGGAACTAGCTGACTTAACAATCACCGATAACTCTCATCACGTCTTGAGTCGCGGAGCACTATCCATGGCGTTGACAGGGTTTGACTTATTGTCAGATGCTGAATTGATGCGCCAAGTGAAAGCGGAGTTCGCACAAAAATAAAAGTCTCTACTGTCTGATACATTGCGTATCAGGCTTTTTTTTTGTGATGAATAGTCTGAATAATAAAACTTCAATAGGACTGTATACAAATACAAAATACCGTGTTATTATACATTTTATCGAATAACTATACATTTTAAAGTAGGAGATGAAGATTATGAAAAAGATACTTACAGGTATAGCACTTCTTTTGGTCCTGTTTTTAGCAGCATGCGGTTCAACAGAAGAGGGGGCTACAAGTTCAGAAGGCTCTTCAGAAGAAACAACAAAATTAGTAATGGGAACATCAGCAGACTTTCCACCATTTGAATCCGTAGATGCTTCAGGTGAAATCATTGGATTTGATATTGATCTAGCAAATGCAATCGCAGAAGAACTTGGTGTTGAACTTGAAGTACGCGATATGAAGTTTGACGGATTAATCGGTGCTCTTCAATCAGACCGTATCGACTTTGTTATGTCAGGGATGTCCGCTACAGACGAGCGTAAAGAAAACGTTGATTTCTCAACAGAATATCATCGCTCAGGTGAAATGTTCTTATCTTTGAAAGACGCTGGGATTGAAAGCATCGAAGATTTAGAAGGAAAAACATTAGGTGTTCAACTTGGAACGATCCAAGAACAAGGTGCTCGTAAAATCCAAGAAGAGTACGGATTTGAAATCAAGCCAATTGATAGCTCATCCATCATGATTCAAGAACTTCTTTCAAACCGTGTGGATGCGATCTATATCGACAAAGCAGTAGGGGTTGGCTATCAGAAAGAGCAGGACCTTGCTGGATTTGATGATCCAACATCTGCATCACCAGGAATGGCAGCAGCTTTCCCAAAAGGAAGCGAGCTTGTTGAAGATGTAAATGCAGCACTTGCTACTCTTGAAGAGAACGGCACATTACAAGAATTAAAAGACAAGTGGTTGTCAGAAGAATAGAAAGGCGGGGTAAGGCATGAATTTGGACTTTAGCCAAATCGTGCCTTATATTCCTTTTATGCTACAAGGAATATGGGTCACGTTGCAACTCGTTATCGTTGCACTTATTTTTGGATTTATTTTAGGGACGTTGATTGCCCTCGTAAAAATTATGAACAATCGCTTCTTGCGTTTTTTGGCAGATGCGTATACATCGGTGTTCCGTGGAACGCCTTTAATCCTTCAATTGATGATTATTTATTTCGCTGTCCCGCAGTTGACGGGCTATGATATTCCGACATTTCTGGCGGCAGTTCTTGCATTCGGTTTAAACTCAGCTGCCTACATTTCTGAAATCATTCGTGCAGGTATTCAAGCCGTCGATAAAGGACAGATGGAAGCAGCAATGGCTTTAGGAATTCCGTACAAGCCAGCGATGAAAGACTTGATTCTTCCGCAAGCGATGAAAAATATTCTCCCAGCTCTTATGAATGAATTCATCACGTTAACGAAGGAGTCAGCGCTTGTTTCGACAATCAGTTATATGGACTTGATGCGTCGTGCACAAGTTGTTGGGTCGGATATTTACCGTAACTTTGAGCCCTTATTATTCGTTGGACTCATTTACTACATGCTCGTAATGGGCCTTACACTAATCGGCAAGAAGCTAGAAAAGAGGTTGAGACAAGGTGATTAATATACAATCCGTTTCGAAAAAATTTGGGTCGAATCAAGTATTGACCAACATCTCGACAACGATTCAGCCCGGAGAAGTAGTGGCAGTAATTGGACCTTCAGGATCAGGGAAGTCGACGCTTCTTCGTTGTATCAACTTGTTAGAAAAGCCTTCGGAAGGAGATATCACATACAAAGGAGAATCTCTTGCCAAGACGAAGAATCTTTCCGCTGTTCGTGCGAAAATCGGTATGGTATTTCAGCACTTTCATTTGTTCCCGCATATGACAGTACTAGAGAATCTGACGTATGCACCGATGCAAGTGAAGAAGCTTTCAAAAGCCGCGGCGGAAGAAAAGGGCCGCGCATTACTGAAGCAAGTCGGTCTTAGTGAAAAAGAAAAGGCCTATCCTTCTCAGTTATCAGGTGGTCAGAAGCAACGTGTAGCGATTGCACGTGCCTTGGCTATGGAACCAGAGGTCATGCTGTTTGATGAACCTACCTCTGCACTAGATCCAGAGATGGTAAAAGAGGTATTGATGGTAATGAAGGATCTTGCACATACGGGAATGACGATGGTCATCGTGACGCATGAGATGGGATTCGCTCGAGAAGTAGCGGATCGCATCGTATTCCTAGATCATGGGCAACTAGTAGAAGAAGCAACACCAGCAGAATTCTTCTCGGCACCAAAATCTGCCCGTGCCCGTGATTTCTTAGAGAAAGTACTATAACATGTTTTTGACCCCTGGGGTTGTCTCGCCAACCAAGTAAACTTGGCATTGAGACAACCCCAGGGGTCAAATTCTTACAAGTCTTCGATTTCCTCGAGTCGAGGCATAGCGGTCAAAGCACCTTGCTTCGTTGCACATAAAGCCCCAAGTTTATTTCCAAACATTGCGCACTCTAACACATCTGCATGCGTTTCCGGAAATCCGTAATGATACACATGATACAGGACTCCTGCAATGAAGGCATCTCCAGCACCAGTGGTATCAACAGGAACTACTGGTGTTACGGGTGCATGGATCTGTTGCCCATCCACTAAACAAATCGTTCCATTCTCACCATCTGTTAAAAATACGAGTGGAATCGAATACTTTTGAAGACGCTCGATCCCTTCTTCAAAGTCCTCTGTCTCCATCAAGAAGTACATCTCTTCACGTGTCATCTTCACCATATGAGAACGATTCATAAACTCAATGATCGTCTCACGGCAACGCTCTTCAGACTCCCAGCGAAGTGGACGTACATTGACGTCAAAGGACAATAAAACGCCTTTATCACGTGCCAGTTCAACCGCACGGCGAGTCGTTTCCAGAGCTACAGGATGAAACATTGTGCCTGAACAAAAGTGGAATGTGACGGCCTGTTCAAACGCTTCTTCCTGCAAATGCTCGGGCTTTACTTGTATATCTGGAGTTGGATCAATATAGTTTGCGAAAATCCGATCCGACTCTTCTGTTAAATGAACATAGACCGAAGTGGCACGTTTCTCAGGAGCAAATACTGCATGTTGAAGGTCAACACCTTCTTCATCCATCTGAGCACGTACAAAATCCGACACCTCGTCGTCTCCTGTAATCGTAATAAAACGTGAAGGAAGTCCGAGGCGACTAGCACCTGCTGCAACATTCACTGTTGCTCCTCCAAGGTACAAATCGAATTCTTTATTTTCATGGCTTCTGGCGATGTAGTCGACAAATGCATCTCCGTAGCTTAGAACATAGCGAGTCTGTGACAAACCTAAACGCTCCTTGTAAAATCATTTTCCGTCTAGTATAGCAGAAAATAGCTGTTATTTAAGAGATTTGGTTTCTTCAGACTGTTCCGAAACCACTGAAAATTTTTCTACAATAGTTTCTGTCAAGTTCCCATCCGTATATGTGCGCTCTTCAAAATGAACACTTCCATCATGCGTGACAAGAACGACTGTGGTACAACGCGTTCCGTAATTTGGCATCTGAATGAAGGCAGGTGACAATTTTCTTTCTAAGTCCAGACCAACGCCAGTATCCGGGAGCTTATGGTCAGGTGCCTGTTCAGAAGTCCGCATCAAGTCGAAGAGCTTCTCCGTTTCAATTGTTTCAGATAAAGATACATAATCGTTCAGCTCTGTACGTGCTTTATCAACTTTTGGCCATGGCGTGTTTAAAAACTTATTGCTAAGAGCATGTGTGCCTTCTTCAATAGGGTGTCCTGAAGGAAGCATATTGCTATAGTAGTGCAGTTCGTCTATGGTTCCTGCGAGCAAGTTGAAACCATTGTAACACGTTTTTTGTGCCTCTAGTTTATCAATAAACGTTGAAGCGTGTTCCGTAGACGTTAAAAAATCTTTCACTATCTCACCACGTGAAATTAAATCCTGTTGCACACTTAATGGGTCTCTATAATTTGTCAGTGCTGCAAGTCGTCCTGTTTTTGTAATGCCAAGCCAGGTCCCTCCGGCATGGAGATCTTTTCCGGCTAGAAGTTCAGGATGCTCTTCCCAAAAGTGAGCTGGCTGAGTTGGACGGTCATAAAATTCATCTCGGTTTGCAGCTAAAATCAGTGAATAGGTTGGATGTTGCTGAAGATGGAAGGCGATCAGGCACATCCGATGTTCCCCCTGTCGAAGTGAGTTTTTCTTACTATACCATGAAGGTTTCCGGAGTGGCATTAATTCGCCTGACCCTCTAGACTAATAGAAACGACTTAGGAAAGAAGGGAAATTTATGGAGCGAGAAGCAGCCATTGAATTTACAGATGTATCCATGAAACGAGGAGAACAAGAAGTTTTAAAAGGCATTACCGGCTATTTCCCAAAAGGAAAAATCACAACACTTGTAGGTCCGTCCGGTGCTGGAAAATCAACTTTATTGAAGTTGTGCAATGGTTTACTTAGTCCGAATACTGGCGAAATTCTTGTTCTTGGAAAGAACGTCGAAGAATGGGAACCAGTCGAATTGCGCACGCGTGCCAGCATGGCTCTTCAAAGTGCACCGATGATCAGTGGCACTGTCGAGGAGAATTTGACACTTCCTTATGCATTGCAAGGAGCAGAAGTTGATGTTGAAAAGATGCGTAAAGTGATTCAAGAAGTGGGTCTTGATTCAGATTATTTGCAGCGCGATAGCCGCGACCTTTCCGGTGGTCAGCGTCAGAAAGTTTCCATTGCACGGACACTTCTGATGGAACCGGAAATCTTGTTGTTAGATGAAATAACATCAGCTCTCGACCGCGTATCGCGTCAGGAAGTGGAAGAGTTGATCGCGCATATTCATAAAACGTTTGGTACGACGATTATTTGGATTACGCACAACTTAGAGCAAGCGGAACGAATCGGTCACTATACATGGGTAATGATTGACGGTCAGCTCATCGAACAAGGCGAGAGTTCATTGTTAAACGAATCCACAGATGCAGCTGTCCAGCAATTTGTAAGGGGCACTAATTCATGACATATGGAACGCTCGCGCTCACTTTAATTTTTGTTTTGATCCCGTTACTATTATCCAAAACCTTACGTTTGGATTTAGAGCGAGACACAATCGTTGCTACTGTGCGTTCCATTGTTCAACTAATTGCGATTGGGTATATTTTAAAGTTCGTATTCGACTCCGAAAGCTTTATTTATATACTCCTTATGGTTGCGCTCATGATTGTGGCAGCGACGCTAAATGTTCGGAAAAAAGGAAAGTCGATTCCGGGCATCACGTGGAAAGTAGCAGTGACGCTTGTTTTCGTAGAGGTACTAACGCAGGGAATCTTAATCGGCTTTTCCATCACACCAGCCACTCCTCAGTACGTCATTCCTATCAGTGGAATGGTCATCGGAAACTCGATGGTGCTGGCTATTCTGTTTTTGAACCGATTCACTTCAGAGATTGAAAGTCACGAAGATCAAATCGAACTCATCTTATCTTTAGGAGGAACACCGAAACAAGCGATACACACACGTTTGATTCAAGCAATCAAGACAAGTATGATACCGACGATTGAAAGTCAAAAAACGATGGGTCTCGTGCAACTTCCTGGAATGATGAGTGGGCAGATCATTGCAGGGGCAGACCCGATTCAAGCTGTGCAATTCCAGTTGTTAATCGTGTTCTTAATTTTAACGACTGCTGCAGTGACCAGCATTGCACTAGGTTTCCTTTCCTATCCAACACTCTTTAATGAACGTTACCAATTACTTCAGGAAGGAAGATATAGATGATTTCAAAAAAACAACGAGCGTTAACGCAACTACAGAGTTTAGACTTTGTGCTTCGATGCCCGCATTGTCAGAAGGCAGCTCAGGCTACCGATACCGGTATGACATGTGAGAATCATCATACGTTTGATGTGGCCAAACAAGGCTACCTTCACTTGGCGGGGACTGTGGCGAAGAGTCGTTACACAAAAGAATTGTTTAGAGCTAGACAGGCACTACTTTCAGAAACGAGATTTTTCAATCCGGTGATTTCTGAGATTGCAACGTGGATAGAAGGTGAGTCCTCTTTGTCATCACCTCTACTCGTAGACATGGGCTGCGGGGAAGGGACACATCTGGCAGGTATTCTAGAACAAGTAAAAAGTGGTCGGGGTATTGGAATAGATCTTGCGAAAGAAGGAATTCAATTAGCAACGAATCACGACGTCGATGCACTCTGGCTCGTTGCGGATTTGGCTAAATCTCCTGTTCAAGAGCACTCCGTGGATGTCGTATTAAATATTCTTTCTCCAGCAAACCATCAAGAGTTTAGACGTATACTGAAGCCTGGTGGGTACGTGGTGAAGGTGATTCCAAATGCACAGTATTTAGAGGAACTCCGGAAGTTCTTTTATGCGGGGACTGACAAAGAAACGTATGAAAACGAAGGCGCAAAAGAGCAGTTTGAGAAGACGTTGGAGACTGTTCATATCAGTCGACAGAACTATAGTGTCGAGTTGACCGATGAGCAGTGGCGCGACCTCATTGCGATGACGCCTCTTACTTGGAATGCACCACCTGAGCAAGTGAACGAGTTTATCGAACTGGCGTTACCATCAGTTACTGTGGATTTGACGGTTTTGGTCGGGAAGTTGAAGAAAAGCTAATTGGACAGGGTCCGCTCCGAGGAGCGAACCCTGTTTTTTTGCTGTAAAGTGCGTGATTAGTTTCCATAATACGACTTCGGTAGAATAAATTGCGGTTTGGGTAGAACAAATCGTGATTTGGGTAGAATAAATCTTAGTTACGTCCGATGAACGCCCGCTCACCCACCAAAACTCTCTACGAACCCCACTCCGTTCGCTTCAATATCCACGATGTTAACAAGAAAATCGCCCCGACACCGATAGAAGACGCTGGTGGAAAGGGTGCATACGGTCCAAAATAGGGTAAGAAATAATTCGAGAGACCAATTGCTGCCATGGCAAGAGCGCCTAGAACACCTGCGCCGACATATTCTTTCCAACGAGATTTCAAGCTTGCCTCTTCAAATGCGGTTTTGTGCAATTGACGGAACACTAAGCGGATCAAGAGCCAAACAATGAACACCATCAACCCAACTTGAATCAATGATGGAATCAAGTATATACGATCATCTGGCATTTCATCGAAATAGGCAATCGCAGCCATAATAACCCCGCGCGCGATAAAGTAGTATGCGAGCAACTGGAACGCCATGCGTCCCCAAAACTTCACCATGTCGCGTTTCTCTTCTTGTGGAATTTGTTCGATGACGTCATCAGCGTAAGCCTTTGGATCCTCTCCAAATACATCTTTTGCAGATTTTCCGTCTTCTTGTGCTTCAAGCAAGTGATCAAGCATATCCATCAAGATTTCTTCACTCTTTTGCTCGGACAATAGAAGCTTCGTTCGGATATAAACCATCAATTGTTCGTAATACACTTTATTAGGAACATGTAATAACTCGCGTTTTTCATTGTTCAGTTTGATTAACTCATGTGCTTTCATTCGCTTTCCTCCTTTAATAATGCATGTAGTGGGACAGACAGCAATTGCCACTCGTTGCGAATGGTTGCCAATGTGGCTTGTCCACTTTGTGTGATGGAATAGTATTTGCGATTCGGTCCAGACTCAGATGGACGCATTTCACTGACGATCAAGCCCTGTTTTTGCAACCGTAACAAGACCGGATAAATGGTGCCTTCTGGGACATCGGGAAGACCGGAATCCTGTAACTTCCTGGACAATTCATATCCATACACAGTCTGTTTATCGATAACTGCAAGAACACATCCGTCAAGAAAACCTTTCAGTAGTTGACTGCGAACTGTCATAGCGCTCCTCCTTGCTAGTTTGTAATGCAAGATAGCGGGGTGAAAAAATAGCTACTTGGTAATGCAAAGTAGTTAATTACAGTCTACTGTGTGAGAAATGGTAAGTCAACTAAAAGCTTAAAATTCTATTGACACATCTTCCTTCAATGCGTTAAAGTGGTAAAAAGCTTTGAAGACCGAACTAAATACGCAATTTCTTATCGCGAGAGGTAGAGGGACTGGCCCTACGACACCTCAGCAACCAGCTGCAAAGCAGTATGGTGCTAATTCCAGCAGAACCATTGTGTTCTGATAGATAAGAGGGATAGAATTGATTACACGCCTTCTTATTTTTAATAAGAGGGCGTTTTTCTATGCCCTCCACTACTTAGGAGGAGTAAATATGACACATCAACTAGAAACCAAACTCGCACAAGCCGGGAACCGAAGTGACTCAGCAACCGGAGCAGTGAGCCTTCCTATTCATCTCTCAACAGCCTACATCCACCCAGGAATCGGGCAATCAACGGGGTATGATTACTCGCGAACTGCTAATCCTACGCGAACTGCCCTCGAGCTAACACTGGCGGACCTTGAAAGAGGTGATCATGGTTTTGCCTTCAGTTCAGGAATGGCGGCTGTTCACGCCGTACTTCAGTTATTTAAGTTGGGTGATGAGCTAGTCGTATCCGAAGACTTATACGGAGGGAGCTATCGGTTGTTCCATCAGTTAGAAGAACGGACGGGTTTACACTTCCGTTACGTAGACACTTCAAAGCTTCAGTCAATCGAGGCTGCCATCACTGAGCGCACAAAAGCAGTGTTCATCGAATCTCCAACGAATCCATTGATGAAAGAAACAGATATTCAAGCTGTTGCCGAACTGGCAAAAGGACACGAAATCCTGCTGATCGTCGATAACACTTTCTATACACCAATTCTGCAGCAACCGATCACGCTAGGAGCAGACATTGTCATTCATAGTGCGACGAAGTATTTGGGTGGTCACAATGATGTGTTAGCAGGTGCTGTTATTACAAAAGGACAGGCACTTGGTGAGCAACTCACAATCATTCAAAATTCAATCGGGGCCGTACCTAGTCCGTTAGACTGTTGGCTATTAGTGAGAAGTCTTAAAACGTTGGGTCTCCGAGTCGAGCGCCAACAACAAAACGCACAGAAACTTGCAGAGTTCTTAACACAACACGTAGCAATTGATTCCGTCTTGTATCCAGGGAAAGGCGGAATGTTATCGTTTCGGTTACAGAAAGAAGAGTGGGTACCACAATTCCTCGAGCGTCTTACACTCATTGCATTTGCAGAAAGTCTTGGTGGAGTTGAAAGCTTCATCACCTACCCGACAACACAAACCCATGCCGATATTCCGGTAGCGGAGCGTGAACGAGTCGGAATCTGCGGAAGACTTCTTCGTTTTTCTGTAGGCATTGAACATGTGGACGATTTGAAAGCAGAACTGCAACATATTTTAGATGGGTTAGTAGGTGAAGCCGAATGAAACGACCGTTTTTGGAACAACTGCAAGACCGTGTTTTAGTGGCGGACGGGGCAATGGGCACACTGCTTTACTCGTACGGCGTCGATCACTGCAATGAAGAACTAAACCTTTCTCACCCGGAAGACGTCCTGCGTGTACATGAACAGTATATTGCAGCAGGAGCGGAAGTGATTCAGACAAACACCTACGCAGCGAATTACGTGAAACTCGCACGTTATGGTTTGCAAGAACAAGTGAAAGCCATCAATACAGCGGCAGTAAAACTTGCCAAACAAGCTGCGGGGGACGAGGTATACGTCCTTGGAACATTTGGAGGATTGCGTGGAATCAAACAAGACATTCCACTCGATGAAATCAAACGCAGTTTTAGAGAACAGCTCTATATTTTCTTAATGGAAGGCGTCGACGCACTGTTACTCGAAACGTACTACGATTTTGAAGAACTAAAAGCCGTTGTGCAAATCGCAAAGGCAGAGTGTGAGTTACCGGTTATCGCAGAAGTGTCGATGCATGAAGTGGGTGTATTGCAAAACGGCTATTCACTTGCACAAGCATTTGAAGAGTTGGAAGTTGCAGGAGCCGATGTTGTTGGTGTCAATTGTCGAATGGGTCCATTCCATATGCTGAGTGCTCTCAAGCAAGTTCCGATTCCCAAAAAGGCATTGCTCTCCGTCTATCCGAATGCGAGTCTTCCTCAAGTGGAAGAAGGTCGCTATTCGTACGCAGAAGAGTTTCACTATTTTGCAGAAATTGCGGAGGAGCTGAGACAACAAGGTGTCCACTTGATCGGAGGCTGTTGTGGAACAACGCCTGGCCATATTCAAGCAATCGCAGAAACTCTAGGCGACCGCACGCCGATTTCGACTAAACAAATCACGGCAAAAAAATCTGACCCACAAATCGAGCAAGTTTCAGCCGAGTCCCCACTACTTCAAAAAGTGCGGAAGGAAACGACAATTCTCGTGGAACTTGACCCACCAAAGCATTTAAATACCGACCGATTCTACGAAGGAATTCAAGCTCTCCATGAAGCTGGTGCCGATGCACTAACACTCGCTGACAATCCTCTAGCTTCTCCGAGAGTCGGGAATGATGCAGTGGCAGCCATCATCAAAGAACGATACGATGCCACGCCACTTGTTCATTTAACATGCCGTGATCGAAATTTGATTGGTCTCCAATCGCACTTAATGGGTCTCCATGAGCTTGGTGTACAAGACCTGCTCGCCATCACAGGAGATCCTGCCAAAATTGGGGACTTTCCGGGAGCAGCATCTGTCTACGACTTATCAAGTTTAGAACTAATCGAGCTTATCAAGCAGAACAATCGTGGATTATCATTTTCGGGGAAATCACTGGAGAGACCGACACGGTTTTCGGTGGGGGCAGCATTTAATCCGAATTACCGCCATATGGATGCCTCGATCAAGCGGCTTGAAAAGAAAGTCGCAGCAGGAGCGGATTATTTTATTACGCAACCGGTTTTTGGAATCGATCAGCTACATGCACTTGCAGAAGCAGCAAAACAAGTCGATAAACCGTTTTTCGTCGGCATCATGCCTTTATTATCGTCGCGCAACGCAGAGTTTCTGCATCACGAAGTTCCAGGGATTCGTCTTCCAGAAGTGACAAGACAGCGTATGCGAGAAGCGGGAGAAGACCCTGCAACAGCACTTGAAGTCGGCATGACGATTACAAAAGAACTGCTAGAAGAAGCGGTCAAGTTATTTAACGGAATCTATCTGATTACACCATTTCTCCGTTATGAGCTCTCACTTGAATTGATTGACTTTATCAAGACACGCAACAAGGAGGAATCGTATGACCAGCTCCACATTTGAACAGCAACTCCAGAAGAAAATTCTCGTCTTAGACGGGGCGATGGGAACCATGATCCAACAAGCAGACCTATCGGCTGAAGACTTTGGTGGGGAAGAATACGAAGGGTGTAACGAGTACTTAGTTCGTACACGACCCGATGTCGTCGAATCAATTCATGCTGCTTACTTTGAAGCTGGGGCTGACATTGTAGAGACCAACACATTTGGAGCTACACCAGTCGTGTTGGACGAGTATGACCTTGGCCACTTAGCGTATGAATTGAACAAAGAAGCAGCAGAAATTGCAAAGCGTGTCGCCTCGGAATTCGCAACAGATGAAAGACCTCGTTTTGTAGCAGGGGCAATGGGACCGACCACAAAAACGTTATCGGTTACAGGGGGAATCTCGTTTGATGCACTCGTTCAGGATTATCAAGTACAGGCAGAAGGATTACTAGATGGTGACGTAGACGTACTGCTTGTTGAAACAAGCCAAGATGCGCTAAATGTGAAAGCGGCGAACTTAGGTATTCAAAACGCATTCAAAAGCCGCGGTCGTGAACTGCCGATTCTCGTTTCCGGAACAATTGAACCAATGGGAACCACACTTGCTGGTCAGTCTATCGAGGCGTTTTACATTTCGCTAGAGCATATGAATCCGCTTGTTGTGGGCCTGAACTGCGCGACGGGTCCTGAATTTATGCGCGACCATTTGCGTTCTCTATCGACGTTAGCGTCTAGCTACGTCAGTTGTTATCCGAACGCTGGGCTTCCAGACGAAGAAGGAAATTACAACGAGACACCCGAGTCCCTCGCTACCAAAATGGAGGGATTCTTAGAAAAAGGATGGCTGAACTTACTAGGAGGTTGTTGCGGGACGACACCAGACCATATTCGTGCCCTTGCAGCAGTTGCTGAAAAGTATCAACCGCGCACGGCGACAACACATGATGAGCACAAAGTTTCCGGTATCGAGCCGTTCGTTTACGACGACCCGTCTACTCGTCCGATCTTAGTCGGGGAACGCACGAACGTCATTGGGTCTCGAAAATTTAAGCGTCTCATTCAAGAGGGCAAATTAGAAGAGGCATCTGAAATTGCGCGTGCACAAGTTAAAAATGGGGCGCAAATCATCGATATTTGCCTCGCTGACCCGGACCGTGAAGAAGTAGAAGATATGGATCAATTCATCCAACAAGTTGTGAAAAAAGTGAAGGTCCCATTAATGATTGATTCAACAGATGAAAAGGTATTAGAAGTGGCCCTGCGTTATTCACAAGGAAAAGTCATCATTAACTCCATCAATTTAGAAGACGGGGAGGAACGTTTTGAAGCCATAGCGCCGCTTGTGCACCAGTTCGGAGCAGCCGTAGTTGTCGGAACCATCGACGAAAAGGGAATGGGTGTCTCTGCAGAACGAAAAATCGCCATTGCAGAACGCTCCTATCACTTGTTGACTGAAAAATACGGCATAGCGCCATCAGACATTATTTTTGATGCACTGGTCTTTCCTGTCGGCACGGGAGATGAACAGTATATCGGTTCGGCGAAAGCCACTGTTGAGGGGATTCGCGCTATCAAAGAACGCTTCCCGCACTGTCCGCAGATCCTTGGTGTGAGTAATGTCTCATTTGGACTTCCGCCTGTTGGTCGCGAAGTGCTAAATGCTGTGTTCTTGTATCACTGCGTGCAAGCAGGTCTTGATTACGCCATCGTCAACACGGAAAAACTTGAGCGTTTTGCTTCGATTCCGGAAGAGGGGGTAAAACTCGCCGAAGAACTATTGTTTGATACGACAGATGAGACCCTCGCGAAGTTCACGGAATTCTACAGAGGAATGAAAAAAGAAGAGAAAGTGATCGCACTACCGGAAACGGTAGAAGAACGCTTGGCCTACTATATTGTCGAAGGGACGAAAGAAGGGTTACTGCCAGATTTAGACGCTGCTCTTGCAAGCTATGACGCACCGCTAGATGTGATCAATGGACCCCTGATGGCAGGTATGGCAGAAGTGGGCCGCCTGTTCAATGACAATCAATTGATTGTTGCAGAGGTTTTGCAAAGTGCAGAGGTCATGAAAGCAGCGGTCGCTTACTTAGAGCCGCATATGGAGCAATCAGATGTGTCATCGACAAAAGGGAAGGTCATTTTGGCTACGGTAAAAGGGGACGTACATGATATCGGGAAAAACTTAGTGGATATTATCCTGAGTAACAACGGCTATGACGTGACAGATCTTGGAATTAAAGTAACGCCTCAAGAACTCATTGAACAAGTACGGACGCATAAACCAGATATCATCGGTTTATCAGGACTGCTTGTGAAATCCGCTCAGCAGATGGTCGTAACCGCACAAGATTTGAAAGCAGCAGGCATTGAAACGCCAGTTGTCGTTGGTGGAGCCGCCTTGACGCGAAAATTTACGACAAATAAAATCGCAAAAGAATACGATGGTTTAGTGCTATACGCGAAAGATGCAATGGACGGACTTCAAATCTTTAATGACTTGCAAAATCCTGAAAATCGTTTAGAGATTCAGACCTTGTATGACGAGGATCAGAAAAAGCGCTTAGAGGCACCCGAAAAAGAGATTCCTCGAAAGCCGGCAACAGTGGGAACTTCTACAGTAAGTCGAGATGTTAAGGTCTATACTCCTGCCGATTTGGATGTGCATATTTTGCGAGACTTCTCTCTACGTCAAGTCTATCCCTATATCAATCAGCAGATGTTGCTTGGCCATCATTTGGGCATTAAAGGGAAAATCTCTCGCTTGCTAGCTGAACAAGACGAGCGAACGATAAAATTAAAAGAAATAACGGATCAGTTGTTCGAACAGGCAGTAAACGAAGGAATTCTACAAGCATCGGCCATTTATCAGTTCTTCCCGGCGCAATCGGACGGTGACGATGTGATTATCTATGACCCGAAAAATCACACGCGAGAAATTGAGCGTTTCCATTTTCCACGTCAGATAAAACCGGATCATCTTTGTCTAGCCGATTATTTAAAACCAGTCGGTGGGGAGATGGATTATGTAGGATTCTTTACGGTAACAGCAGGAAAAGGTATCCGAACATGGGCGCAGCAACTGAAAGAACAAGGGAAGTTTTTAGAAAGTCATGCGCTGCAGGCTTTGGCGCTTGAGACAGCAGAAGGCTTAGCAGAACGCATGCATGAAATGATGCGCTCGAGATGGGGCTTCCCAGATCCAGTCGAACTATCCATCCAAGATTTGTTCCGAACGAAATACCAAGGCCAACGCTTCTCATTCGGGTACCCAGCGTGCCCGGAGCTCGAGGATCAGAAGAAGCTATGGAAATTGCTTCAGCCTGAACGGATTGGGGTGGAGTTGACGGACGGTTGCATGATGGAGCCTGAGGCATCGGTTTCTGCGATGGTGTTTGCGCATCCGGAGGCTCGGTATTTTAATGTGTATTGATGTTTAGATGTGGAGAACGCCGCTCTTAAATAAAGAGTGGCGTTTTTATATGAGCGTTCGGCAATTGTGTCGAAAGATTCGATGGATAAATGGAGAGATTCACTGGCTAAGTCGAAAGATTCGACGGTTATTTATTGAGTTTCACCACTTCCTCATGTTATGGAAACTAAACACCCGGCTATACCCAAAAAAATCAGCACCTTCTCTTGAGCTGACTCCAGAGAAGGTGCTGATTCTATTTTATACTTGTGGTTCAATCTTACGTTCAAAATTAATATAGCGTGTACCTTGGAACGTTAGTAAACCTAAATCACCTTCCGCAAGCTGCCCGAACTCATGCCCACGAACTGGTAGCTCCATACGGTCACCACTTTGTACTTCAAATGTTACATAATACCAAGTGTTAGCTGCGCTCTCTCCACTGCCACCTGACGTTTCTGTGCGTTTAGTTTTCACAGAAGCGGGTACATTGAGTTGAGGTGAATTGTTATTTTTTGACCACGTTTTAATGGAGCCCCCAATTCCAATAATAATAACAGAAATAATTACAACAAACACCACAGCTATGAACACTGTTCCGAACGAATCCATAAAGCCGAATGTAGGATCTGAATAACCCAATCAAACTCCCCCTTTTTATTTCTTTTACGAGATAGAGGTGGAGAAGTTTCATGTGGACGAAAAAGTACATCACTTGACCCTTACATAAAATTAAGGTAGGGTAGGGAATTGTGTAAACTACTAGAAAGAAGGGGAGAATGTGAAGAAAGTTACAAATGTATTTTGGATTACGCTTGCGCTCGTTATTGTGACTGTCCTTTTTGGAGCAATTGTGCCGGAAGGTTTTGAATCTGTTACCGCGAATATGCAAGCATTTATAACATCTACTTTTGGTTGGTATTACTTGATTATTGTGGGCCTAATGGTTGTTTTTACGCTATTTTTAATTTTTAGCCCGTACGGAAAGATTCGATTAGGAAAAGATACAGATCGTCCTGCATACTCACGTCCAACATGGTTTGCAATGTTGTTTTCAGCAGGTATGGGGATTGGACTTGTATTCTGGGGAGCGGCTGAACCGCTGTCACACTTTGCGGTGTCATCACCAACAGGCGAGACAGGCACAGACCAGGCCTTCCGCGATTCGATGCGTTATACATTTTTCCACTGGGGACTACATGCTTGGGCCATTTATGCGATTGTAGCTTTAGCGCTCGCTTACTTCCAGTTCCGCAAAGGCGAACCTGGATTAATTTCTGCAACACTTAAGCCAATCTTTGGAGACAAAATGTCTGGACCATGGGGTGTTGTCGTCGACGTATTTGCTGTTTTCGCAACGGTTGTCGGTGTCGCAACTACTCTTGGCTTCGGTGCTGTTCAAATTAGTGGAGGACTAGCATACCTCTTAGGAATTGAAGTTTCTTATCCGCTGCAGGTTATTATTATCGCAGTAGTTACCGTTCTGTTCATTGCATCGGCATGGACTGGGCTAAGTAAAGGGATTAAATATTTATCGAATACGAACATGGTATTAGCGATTGCATTATTAATTGGTGTTGTCGTTCTTGGACCGACATTATTGATTTTCAATATGTTTACAGACAGCCTAGGGGCGTATTTGCAGAACATCGTTCGAATGTCGTTCCGCGCTGCACCGCTCGACGGAGAAAGTCGCGACTGGATCAATGGTTGGACGATCTTCTACTGGGCTTGGTGGATTTCATGGGCACCATTTGTTGGGATCTTCATTGCTCGTGTTTCCAAAGGACGTACGATTCGTGAATTCTTAACAGGTGTATTGTTACTGCCATCCTTAGTGAGCTTCTTCTGGTTCTCAGCGTTTGGTTCTACGGCAATCAACGTACAGAAGTCTGGAATCAACTTGTCAGGGCTTGCGACAGAGGAAGTTTTGTTTGCAACATTTAACGAACTTCCATTCGCAACTATTCTGTCAATCATTGCGATCGTTCTCATCAGCACGTTCTTTATCACAAGTGCCGATTCGGCGACGTTTGTTCTAGGTATGCAAACAACGGGTGGATCGATGAATCCAGACAACTCTGTCAAGATCATCTGGGGAGTAGCACAGTCATTGATTGCGGTTATTCTACTGGCAGCTAACGGGCTAACAGCTTTGCAAAATGCCTTGATCATAGCCGCGCTTCCGTTCTCGTTCATCATGGTGTTGATGATGATTTCTACAGTCAAAGCGTTACAGTTAGAGCGTAAACGACTATAACTTTAGATGTGGAGAACGCCACTCTAGAAACTCCGAGGAAATCAGACGTGCCCATGAAGGCTTACTTCAGCTTTTGTGGGTGTGGCTGATTCCGGAGCGTGTTTCTGGCGTTCGGAACTCGATTCCAGTTAGATGTGAAGCCGACTGTTCAGAAATTGTGCGAGAAGACAGCGTGGACTGTGAAGCGCTTTTTGCTTCATAGGCCGCGATGGCTTCTTGCGGGATTTCTAGGAGGCGGAACTCGATTTCGTTCGAAGTCGAAACCCTTTTGATACGTTGAGCTCCGATACGGGGTTGCTTTCCGAGGGCGCTGCGTGAGCTTCCTCGTCGCAGGCTCCTGCGGGATCTCACGGCAGACTGGAATCCCACTGGAGTCAACCCCTCCACTGCACTCAACTTAAATCTTAGACTTGTAATACGTCATTTTAAAGCAAATAAAAGACTCTTTTCGCGAGGTGCGAAAAGAGTCTTTTGTCTGTTTAGAAGGTGATTCTGTGAGTTGTATCAGGTGAATGATGAACAGGGACGAAACCATTTTGACGATAGAAGGCATCTGCTTTCGCAGAATCTGTGCGACACGTGACACTTTTGAATGTTTCTTTTGCTTTTTCAAGACAAGCATCTAGCAACATTGTCCCAACACCGTTTCGACGTTCGTCAGCTGTCACATAAAATCTGCGAAGTCGTCCAGTAGCAGGGTCATCTGCATAGGAGTTTTGTAAAATGCCTCCGATTCCTACAAGATGTCCGTCTCTCCATACCCCATATAAAGCTTCTCCTGGCTTTTTAAATAGTTCCGATCCATCTGCATATTGTTTAACCAGTCTTGTCAAAAATCGATACCCTTCATTTTCGCTTTCTTCAACAAGGTGTTGTACTGAAACTTCATTTAAATCGGTTATTTGTTTCACTTCGTATGACATGATGTGGCCTCCCCTTTTCTTTTCTATTCGACATATCCGTTTTCAATCCCTCTCTATCCATAGGTTTATTTAAAATGATTTGAAACCGAGACTATTTTACTTTTAATTTTACAAACAAAAGTCATTTATTGTTTGATTATTCAGAAAATAAAAGGTAGAATAGTACTAATCAAATTAAATAATATGGAGGTGAAAAGGTTGAATCACTACCTTGCAAGGCAACCTATAGTGGATCGAAACGGACATGTCATTGCTTATGAATTATTGTATAGGAATAGTGAAGAAAACGTCTACACTGCGCAAGACCCAAATAACGCTACACGACAAGTACTCGAAACTGCCTATCATGTTATGGGATTAGATGTAGTTAGTCAAAATCTCCCCGTCTTTGTAAACTTTACTCGTGATTTGCTTATTCAACATCAACAATGGAACATCGCACCTGGCCAGTTGATTATTGAAGTGGTAGAGACGATTGAGTTTGATCAAGAACTGTTAAAAGCGTTGAAACACTTGAAAAAGGCGGGTTATCAAATTGGATTGGATGATTTTAATTGCAATCTTTCTGTTGCAGGTATTCCTGAAATCATTCGCGTGGCAGATTTCATTAAAATTGACTTTCAAGCACCATTTGATCGACAAAAATGTACAGAACAATTAGCAAAACGATCTGGAAAGCGGATGATTGCTGAAAAAATTGAAACACTTGAGGAGTATAAGCGAGCTTTAGACTCAGGGTACGCTTATTTTCAAGGGTATTTTTTTGGAAAGCCAGAAGTATTATCCGCTAGTTCCACCCCCATGCTAATTGACGATCAAATCCTCGTGCATGTTCCTCGATCTTAAAGCATAGTCACTGCATTCTTCTTTATGAGAGTTTTCCGGTGAGAAAAGGGGATACTTGTATCAGTTTAATCAGATTCGCCAAGCACTGGATTTAAAAGGGCGCTGGACATAAGAAAAGAGTAGGCAATCGCCTACTCTTTTAATGTGTCGATAAATGCATGGGCAACAGCTTCCGTTGACTGTGGATTTTGTCCAGTAACTAAGAAACCGTCACGTACTACCTTTTCGCTCCAGTTATCTGCAGCTTCGTGGTGTGCGCCCAATTCTTCAAGCTTTGAAGCTAGTAAGAATGGCATGTCATCTTGAAGGCCTGTATCTTTCTCTTCAGCATCTGTGAACGCACTTACTTTTTTTCCTTTGACGAGTGGATCGCCGTTTGAAAGTGTGACACCGACTAAACCAGCTGGACCATGACATACAGCAGCGACAGGTTTATCAGCTTCATAGATAGAGCGAATCAGCTCTTGTAGTTTTGTATTATCCGGAAGGTCAAACATCGTGCCATGACCTCCTGGTAAAAAGATGCCGTCGAACTGGCTAGCATCTTGATGATCTAGGTGTTCGGTGTTTTCAATAAATTGTTTAGTAGCGAGCATTTCATCGGATACTTCGCCTTCCAAACTCGTAGGGTCAATCGGAATCTCGCCGCCTTTCGGACTCGCGACTGTTACATCATATCCTTCTTTTTGAAAGGCGAGGTAAGCTTCTCCAAATTCAGATAGCCAGACACCAGTTTTTTTTCCGTTCGGTAGTTCGGAGTGATTGGTTAATACCATTAGAATACGTTTTGACATACTTTTGGTCTCCTTTCAATATGAACATACCTCTTTTATATACCCGCTTTTTCTTTATTCAATCAGTCCCATTGATAAGTAGCGTTCACCTGTATCCGGAGCAATGCAAAGAACCTTTTTTCCAGGACCTAAGCGTTTTGCAATTTCAATGGCTGCATAAACAGCGGCCCCGGCAGAAGGCCCAACAAATATACCTTCCTCACGCGCAAGGCGACGGAAGAGGTCAATGGCTTGGTCATCTTCAATTTGGAAAATTTCATCGTAAATTGATGTATTCAAAATTGGCGGAATAAATCCAGGGCTCGTTCCGACAAGCTTGTGGCGACCAGGCTTTCCTCCAGATAATACAGGTGAGCCTTTTGGTTCTACAACGCCGATATACAGATTTGGAAGGTGAGCTTTTAGGGTCTCGCCAGTTCCTGTGATCGTACCACCCGTTCCAGCAGTCGCTACAAACGCATCCAACTCACCATCCATTTGTTCTAGGATTTCAAGAGCCGTAGTGCCACGATGTGCATCAGCATTTGCGGAGTTTTCAAATTGCTGTGGAATGAATGCATTGGGAATCGATTCTTTCAATTCCAGTGCTTTTCCGATCGCCCCCGGCATTTTTTCGTCTTGCGGTGTGAGAACCACTTCAGCACCAAAGGCTTTCAAGAGATTGATTCGTTCCTGTGTACTATTATCAGGAAGAACTAAAATTGCACGGTACCCACGTGCTGCTGCAACCATGGCAAGACCTATACCTGTATTCCCACTTGTTGGTTCAATAATTGTGTCACCTGGACGAATCAGACCTTGTTCTTCCGCTGCTTTGATCATATTATTCGCTGCGCGGTCTTTCACGCTTTTTGAAGGATTGTACATTTCAAGTTTCACATAAACATCCGCTGCACCTTCTGGGACAACGCGGTTTAATTTGACGGCAGGAGTATCGCCTATCAATTCAGTTATACTTTGGTAAATCGTCATTTTTTTCCCTACTTTCATGTTGTTTCTTGTTCAAACAGTATACCAAGTCAGGTATTTAAATTCCAATTCAAAGTGCTTTGATAGGATTTAATTTCGAGATTCCAGTTGCTTCCTGATTGCTTTTGCGAAATACTAGAATGAGAGAAGTAAAAAGGAGAGGTCGCGATGAACGGAGCTGGATTAATTTTAGAAGGCGGAGGCATGCGAGGCGTTTTTACTGGAGGTATTTTAGAATCATTTATGGAGCAGGACTATTATTTTCCATATGTCATAGGGGTTTCGGCAGGGGCATGTCACGGGTCTTCCTATGCAGCTAGACAACGAGATAGAAATCGGAAAGTATCCATTGACTATGTGACGCATCCGGATTATATTTCTTTAAAAAATTTAGTGACAAAACGAGAATTGTTTGGGATGGACTTGCTCTTTGATAAGTTGCCGAATGAACTTGTCCCATTCGATTACGAAACGTTTTCTGCATCTCCGGAACGTTTTGTCATTGGAACGACTGATTGCTATAGTGGAAAACCAATCTATTTTGAAAAAGGAGCACCTCGGGATGAGATTTTGAAGGTGGTTCGGGCCTCTAGTTCTTTACCCTTTATGGCTGCACCAGTTGAGTATAAGGGGCTAAAGTTAATGGACGGTGGCATTGCCGATCCAATCCCATTAAAGAAAGCACTTGAGGATGGAGTAGAGCGCCCCGTTGTCGTTTTGACACGTCCAAAGGGGTATCGCAAAGCAGCTTCCCGGTTTTCAGGCGTCAGTAAGTTCATGTATCAACAATACCCTGGATTGGCTGGATGAATTAGAAACGCAAGGCGATGCATTTGTTATTCATCCACAAGAAACGTTTAAAATCAGTCGAGCAGAACGCAATCCACAGCGGTTGTCTGCGTTATATGAATTCGGCTTAAAAAGTGGGCGAGATGGGTTTGACGAATTAATGGACTGGCTAGGGGAACCATATTCCATCATGCCAAAAGCCTGAGGAAGTCTCCTCAGGCTTTGTTTGTACGTAGTGGTTTCAATGCCCCGCCCCATGCGAGTACTTGGTCAAACATGTCGTTGACGTTTTTGTCGTGAAGGTCACGAGGTGTAAATGTTTGTCCTTTTTCAAAATCTAAGAATAAGGATAAGACAGGATGTACACGTACATCTGCAATCATAAGCTCAGCGCATACTTGTCGAACATGCTCAGCTGCACGTGTACCTCCTGCAGATCCGTAACTGACAATTCCAGCTGCTTTGTTGTGCCAAGACTCTTTCGCACTATCAAATGCGTTTTTTAAAGCTCCCGTCATGCTGTGATTGTATTCTGCGACAACAAATACAAAGGCATCGAGGGAGTCGAGCTTTTCATTCCATCGTTTTACACCTTCTGATTCAGCTGTCCCAAGCAGTGGAAGGTCAAAATCCTTGATATCTACCAGTTCATAATTGGCGTCTTCACGACCTTTCGCTTTTTCGACGAGCCATTCTCCAACTTGTGGACTGACCCGACCATCACGCGTACTCCCTAAAATAATGCCTACCTTTAATTTTTCGCTCATCACCATTCCTCCTCATTCATAATAGGTATCTTCAACGGATCCATCTTGTTTAAACACTTTTAAAATGCCATCTTTATCATTGACATATGTTTTTGCTTCTTCAAGAAGCGATTCTTTTGTAGTAGCCGTCTTAATGGCCCTTTCTCCGTCCTGTTTCATAAGTATCCAGTCGTCTTCATGTGCTTTCACTACATAATGAGGGCGTGAAGAATTGTCACTCCCGCTAACATAGTCACGTGCTTTCGCCGTTGCAATAGAAATGGCGCGGCCTTCTTCCATACCGTCATCCACCATCGCATTTGCCATCTCAATCGCTTTATTCCGTACACTAGCGTCTAAATTTTTCATGGAATCGGGATAGTCCGTTTTTGTCCATGGCATTTCAAATCGCCTCCTTGAATTCCTATTTCCCTGCTCGAGTCGTTTTAAACAGGTGGTTGGAGGGAATACTTTACTAATTCAGAATAAGTGGAGGGATGCACAATGTTTGAAAAAGACAAAGATAAAGAGAAAGTAAATAGTGGGAAGATTCCAATGCCAAGCGATGAAAAATCATTGACTGAAGAAGAAAAAATCGATAGTGATCCGTTCTTTTATCGGGAAGACCCTGCGGATAAAGATGGCGAGAACGAACTGTATAACCATAAAAATGCTGATGAAGATGATATCCGATCGAAATGAGGCTGGGAAATTCCCCCTCTTTCTGCTATACTTGACCTAACTGAACATGAACTCTTTTCTTATCAAGAGAGATGGAGGGAATTGGCCCTACGAAGTCTCAGCAACCTGCCCGCGCGGTAAGGTGCTCCATCCAACAGGGGATACCTGAACGATGAGGAGAAATTGTGCACTTGCAACTCTTCTCTCTCGTGGGGAAGAGTTTTTTGTTTGGCACAATTTTAGGAGGCGATTCACATGGGAAAAGAAGCACTTGAAAAGCAGTTGTATGAATTAAAGACGAAAGAAGTCAAAAGCTATGCGGGGGCTATGCAGCGTCATCAACAGGTCAAAGCACTAGAAGCGCAGTTGCACTACTTGGAGCTTGGGGAAGAGATATCTCGCCAGCGAGTCGATGAGGCGATCGAAGAAATTACAGCACTTGAGCAGGAGATTGCGCGACTATCACGAAGTATAGAAGAAAAGAAACAGGATTTACATTTCTACTTATTCGGTCCATCCGTCAAACGACTATTTTAGGGGGAACAGCCATGAAATTCATCATCAGCTCAGATGCTTGGAAAACAACGTTAACATCTAAACAAGCAACCCGTGCTATTGCACAAGGCTTGCAGTCTGTCGATCCAACGCTTGAAATTGTAGAGTTCCCGATTGCAGATGGAGGGGAAGGAACTTTGGATGCGCTTATGAATGCAACGAGAGGAACATACAAAACGGCCACTGTTCATGACCCGCTTGGCCGTCCGGTTGAGGCGAAGTATGGTGTCACAGGGCTTTCGCGTCATACATGTGTGATTGAGATGGCGCAAGCTTCCGGTTTCTCCTATGTCAAAAAGCATGAACAGAACCCACGACTCGCGTCTACGTTTGGCACCGGTGAACTGATTCGTGCAGCACTTGATGAAGGGCATCGCAATTTTGTTTTGGCAATTGGGAGCAGTGCAACAAATGACGGAGGAGCAGGTATGTTACGGGCTCTTGGATTGAAGTTTTTAGACAAAGAGGGTCAGGAAATGTCAGGAGATTTGGTACAACTTAAACATCTTGATCGGTTAGATGATGCAGAGTTTGATAAACGTCTTCAAGAATGTACATTCGCAGTAGTGAGTGATGTACAGATTCCATATATAGGGCCTCAAGGTGCAACGCGTCTATATGGGGAGACGAAAGGCCTGCAAGCAGAAGAGTCGGAAGAAGTGGAAGCAGCACTCCAACAGCTAGCAGATGTCATCGAGGCACATACCGGGGTTCGTCTGCATGACCGAGCAGGAGCGGGTTCTGGAGGAGGCTTAGGCGGAGCCGTCCAAGCATTTTTCCCGACCAAGTGGTATCACGGAATCGATTTTGTGCTGAAGCGATCAGGATGGGAAAATGCATTGTCTGGTGTTACACACGTAATTACTGGAGAAGGACGCCTTGATGCGCATACGTTCTTAGAAGGAAAAGGACCGCATGGCGTGGCGAAGTTTGCAGGGGACAAAGGCTTGCCGGTGACATTGTTTGCTGGAAGTGGCGATATCGATGTGGCTGAAGAAGCTAACGATGTTTTCAATGAAGTCGTGGTACTTGCCACTTCAGAGAAAGAAGTAGAGCAAGCGCTTGAAAAGCCTGAAGAGGTGTTACGACAAGCGGCAGCGCGCTGGTACGCTTCAAAGCGCGGAGAATAAACGAAAGCCTAGCGGGTGAGAGTACCTGCTAGGCTTTTTGTAAGCGTTTATGAAATGGGGTGAGGAACATGAACATCATCATCAGTCCAGATTCGTTTAAAGGAACTCTTAGCGCGAAAGAAGCAGGAATGGCTATTCGAGAAGGGATTCAATCTGTTCGTCCAGACATCAATTGTACGGTTGTTCCGATTGCCGACGGAGGAGAAGGTACACTTGAAGCTTTAGTGGATGCCACAGCTGGTCGGCTGATTGATGTACCTGTCTTAGATCCTTTAGGTCGAGAAATCGTAGCTCACTATGGCATTCTTGGAGACGGCGTAACAGCTGTCATTGAAATGGCAGAAGCCTCTGGGATTACGCACATAGCTCCAACTGACCGCAATCCGCTTCGGGCATCGACATTCGGTACGGGTCAACTCATTCGGCATGCACTGGATGAGGGATGCCGCAAGTTCATCGTGGCAATTGGGGGAAGTGCGACAAATGATGGTGGGATTGGGGCACTCCGAGCACTGGGGATACGTTTTTATGATACTTCTGGAATGGAACTCAGAACGCACTTGCCGGACTATCTACAGTTAGGAGAAATTGACCTTTCAGATTTTGATTCACGTATCGCTTCTTGTGATTTTTCAATCGCTTGCGATGTGGACAATCCACTACTAGGCGAACGTGGAGCGACGGCTGTTTTCGGGCCACAAAAGGGTGTCACCCCTGAACTTGCGTCTATTCTTGAAAATGTGCTCCAGAGGTATGCAGACGTTGTGTACAAATTGACGGGACAAGCGCATCACTTGAGAGCAGGGGCAGGAGCAGCAGGTGGTTTAGGGATGGCCTTGCTTGCCTTCTTTCCGGCGCATCTCGAACGAGGAATTGATTCAGTTTTGGATGCTATCGAGTATGACCAGTATTTGCGAGAAGCGGACTTGGTGATTACGGGAGAAGGGAAGTCGGATGTTCAGACTCTATCCGGTAAAGCACCTCTTGGGGTGGCAGAACGTGCGCGACGAGTTGGGGTAAAAGTCGCGTTGTTGTCTGGTATGATTCCGTCTCAGGAGAAGAGTTTGCTCGTTCCTCATTTTTCGTACGTAGAAGCCATTGTGTCAAGGGAATGTACGGTGGAACAAGCATTGTCCAAGCCGTATGAGGCGCTTGCTCAAGCAGCGGCGCGATTGGGGAGAAAACTATAATCTCTAAAGAAAAAGGTAGAGATTCGCGTTTATACGAATCTCCACCTTTTTTGATCGTTATACTGCAACTTCAGGCCGCTTTTTATGACGCGAATAGAACCAAAACATGGCGAAGAACACAAGACTGCTTGAAAGTCGTAAGAACGCATTGATGTGCATAGCTTCAACAATGCCAAACAGTTCAAGAAACAAAATCCCGATCTGCGGTGCAATAAATGCCATGAGAGAAAGTAAGACGTTATATGTCGTGATACAATACGTACGTTTATCCGCTGGACTATGTTCGAGTAGCATATTGAAGAGGACTAAGATAACCCCGGACAGGAAGAAACCAGAAGTCGTTTGAACTAAGAACAGTAAAAAGAAGTTTGTCGTCAATACGGTAAAGAATGGCGCGGAAGCCATCCCGATTGCTAAGACAATAAACACGAGCGTGTTGGAATACTTCTCGGACCACTTTTTCCACAGGGGATAGGTAAAGAACTGCATCAACATGTTTCCTGCAGAGAACATACTAAACCAAAAAATTGTCGCTTCGGCAATTCGCACGTGATAGATGTTAAAAAGTCCCCAAGCCATTTGCCACGTAAAATTGAAGAAGAGGGCGGCCACTAAGAACCATCTATAGCCCTGGTCTTTGAAGATGGACCAGTCCATTAATTTTGGTTTCGTATCTGTCACGACGGGATCGTTTTCCTTATGGCGAAATACTAAAAACCCTTCAAGTAAACCAAAACAAAGTGCGACTGCGAATAAAATCTGATACGACATCACACTCTCCGTCGCGTCTCGCAATACGATTCCAACGAAGAGAGTCGTGAATAAACCGACGACTGTTACCATTCGGTTCCGGTCACTGAAAAACTGTGCACGACGATGTTCATCCACTAACCCACTGATAAGCGTCTGCCAGCCGATTGTTGCCAGAGCAGTTGGGACATGCATCATTCCGATGATGACAAGAAATGCCCAGGCCTGCCACTCCAACGGGAGATAGACGACAAAGACGATGGCAAGAAAAAACAGCCTCGCTGTGATAATGGCTGTACCGACGATTCGTTTATGCGTACTACTTTTGTTCAACAAGATAGCTGCTGGAATGGTCATGAGTAAAGCAATCAAAGGAGGGAGCGAGCTCAATAGTCCTACTTGGTAGTTGCTCGCACCTAAAATCGTAATCATAAAGAGCGGGAAAAAGGTGTTGGTAATATTAACGGCCATAGTAGAGGCCATTCCGTTATAAATACTAATGCGTTCATTATAGGGGCGATCCATTTTTAGCATAGTTGTTCTCCATCCATCATTCGTTACCTGAATTATACTCCGGAAACCGAAATTTACAAGAGACTTCCGGAATATTTTTCGATTGACGAAGAAAAAGACATCCGATTCAGGATGTCTTTTGTCGTTCTAGATAGATAATAGGGAGCGTACACAATGCGCCGAGGGCAATGACAGCGGCTGCTCCTACAAGAGCCAGTGAATACGAACCGGTCTGATCCGCAAGAGCTGAAGCCAAAATAGGACCCATCATCTGACCAAGTGCATAGGTAACTGTTAAAACAGACAAAATCCGAGCGCTCGCATGTGGGAACTTTTCCCGTGCATACGAAGCGACGAGGACCGTCACGCCCATAAACGTAGCGCCAAACAAAATTGCACTTAAATAAAAACTGACGGGACTCTGCGATATAGCTGGCAATACAACGCCTGTTGCTTGAATAGTCAGGAGTGCAGCGAACGATTTCATCCAGCCGAATCGATTTCCGACGAATGCCCAAATCATCGTGGAAGGTACTGCTGCCAGACCGACAATCGCCCAGACATTCGTCCCGCTCCCGGCAAATACACTGGACTGCTCGGCAATCGCTACGATGAATGTGCCCGTGATGATGTAGCCAAGCCCTTCCAACCCGTATGCAACTAACAACCAAATCAGCCAAGGTTCAAATCGGCGTTTGGATGAGGGGGGTGCTTGAGAGGGAGGTGAACTCTCGGGTTCTTTCACGACAGCCACTACATACATAGCTAGAAGAAGTGCAATAAAACCAAGACCGATCCAAGCGCCGTCACTAGAATAGCGTTCGACAAGTGGAGCAACTACTAGACCCGACACGAAAATGCCAAGACCTACCCCAGCATACATCACACCGGATAAGCCAATCCTTCCAATAGCTGCGAGGCGGTCCAAAATAATACTTGATGTCAACACGAAAACAAATGCACTCGTCACTCCGGACACAAAACGGAACAAAATCCATACGGTAGGTGATTCTACAAGTCCCATCGCGAATGTCAATGAGATACTAATGGCTAAACTTAGGAGCAACAGTTTCCGACGATAAGTTTGAATGGGTAATATACTTCCGGCTATCGCTCCGGCCAAGTACCCTGCATAATTGGCGGATGCAAGGGTGCCTGCAAAAACAGTTGAAAATCCCTTTTCTAGCTGCATAAATGGTAAGATAGGAGTATACGCAAAACGTCCGATACTCATTGCGATAAACAGTGCAAATACGCCACCCATCACTAGGTAGAGTGGGTGCTTCATAGTTTTCACCTCAGTTAATTCAATTCACTTCATTCAGTATACGTGAAAAATTCGCTTTGCGAAATAGTTAGAGAAGGGACTGGGAAACGATGGTGTATGAACAAAAAACAAAGCCGACAGATGCTAGTGTCAATGAATTTATCGAACAAATCGAGAAACCTTCCAAAAAACAGGACGCGTATCGTTTACTGGACATATTCTATGAAGAAACAGGGTATGAGCCTGTACTCTGGGGCCCGAGCATTATTGGATACGGCGCGTATCATTATAAATACGCAACAGGTCACGAGGGGGACGCAGCGATTACAGGTTTCTCGCCTCGTAAGACCGCTCACGCTCTTTACTTAGATCCAGGAGACGATCGCAGAGAAGAATTGCTTTCAAAACTTGGGAAACACAAATCTGGAAAGAGTTGTGTATACATCAATAAAATCGCTGATATCGATGAAGCCGTTTTACGTGAAATGATTCGTCGGACCGTCACAGCAGTTAAAGAGAGGTATCCAGAATGAAGTGGGATCAACGAATTGAGATAGAAGCCCCGATTGAAACAGTATGGGCGCTTTTTGATGAAGCAAATCCGCAGCGTATTATGCCGAAAGTAGAGAGCAATGAATGGATTGTGCAAAACGACCCGTTACCAGGCTCATCGTACAAACAAACCTACCGAGAAGGCACGCGTACAGAGAGTTATCATGTTACGATTACAGAGTTTGTGGATGAACCAGCGTTTAAGAAGAAAGCTATACAATTTATTTTAGCTAAGTTATTTGAGACGACTTTAACATTCGAACTACACAAACTTGCAGAAGACCGAACAGAATTCCGATATATCGGTTCAAATATAGGCATCAATTTTGTAGCTAAGACGATGCTGAAGTTAGGCAAGAAGCAGGAGAATGGTGGTCCGGTCGTCGAAGAATTCGTTAAGCGTGTGAAGCGTGAAGCAGAACAAGATGCGAACCTATCCGAGAACTAGTTCTATAGAAAAGAAAGGAGACAGATGAGATGAAGTATTTACAAGCACAAATGAGTCAATTAGTGAAATCAGACCGTGAGTTGCAGAAAAAGTTAAAAGGTCTAATGAAAGAACATGATTTAGGGAAATCGCATGCTTTAAAGGCGCTGTATCATTCTGAAGTCGCGGATAGCGGCAAATATATGAATGCCTACAAGGAACTGGACGGGCATCACTCGAATTAATCCTTGTCTTAGGGGGTCTTGATGATGAATGTATCGATTCGTTGGCTTTATAAAACACCTAGAAATCAAGAAGCATGCTTTGAATCGGGGGAAATGCCACTCGAAAGAGCCCTATTGTTTATTGAGGATATGGAGCGTACAGGACGTGTGAAACAAGTCGATTTGATCGACAGCCGTGGTACGTTATGGACAGTCAAAGAAGCAAAGCGCTATATGAAAGAAGTGGAAGTGGAACCACACACTATCCGTGTCTATTTTGATGGCGGCTATAAACGCGAGACTGCGGAAGCAGGCCTTGGTTGCGTCATTTATTATGAACAAAATGGAAAGTCCTACAGACTGCGTCAAAATGCATTTGTCGAAGGCTTTACATCAAATAATGAAGCGGAATTCGCAGCACTTCATTTGGCTCTTCAGGAGCTAGAGTTTTTGGGAGCGAAAGGTGTGCCGGTTGAGATTCGCGGAGATTCCCAAGTGGTGTTGCAGCATATGATTGAAGACTGGGAGATTATGGACCCGACCCTTGCTTCTTGGGGGCGGCGTGTTGATCAAAAGCTTGATAAGATGAAGTTACAGCCAGAGTATCATCAGATACCACGTCATAAAAATAACGAAGCCAATCGTTTGGCAACTCAGGCCTTAAAAGGAATTCCTGTAGCTGCGGAGATTGAACTTGTATCAAAATAAAATCAGCACCTTCTCTTAGATGAAAGCTAGAGAAGGTGCTGATTTTTTATTTACGTGAAGTAGATGGGACTGTGAAGAACGTAATGACAGCAAACAAGAAGAACGCAATCAATAAAATCGTCCCGCCGACAATAAAGAACACCAGGATAAATGTCTCGTTCAAGTTAAACGGATTTAAATTGTACATCCACATACCTGCAGTCAATCCGATAGCGCCAATAATTGCTGTGATGCCATGGATTGTGACCAATTTTTTATACTTGATTTCGAACAGCTGATAAAAAATTCCCCATGCAAATACGGATAACCAACCAACTAACAAGATGTGTGCGTGTACAGGGCTCAGTGCGTAATCCATAGCACCTGCCATATGTGAGCCTAAATACGTGCCGATAAAGCCAAAAATTGCTGAGATTTGTATTAAACGAATACTCCATTTCTTTTCCATAAGAACCTCCTAGTTTCCTGTGCAGAAGTGGTCTGTCATCTTCCACTGCGAATATACCAATTCCGAGAGCTGTAGTAAAGGGAAGTGGTAACATTTTGAATGATACAACCTGTATATAAACGCTTTATAAACTGATATGGTACGATTAGGAAAAGATAGGAGTGGGCGAGATGAAAAAGTGGGGATTTGGCGTTGTGGCGATGAGCGGTCTGGTACTCGTCGGCTGTACGGATGAAGTGACGCCACAAGAACGGTTAGAAGCGTATATAGCCGCGTGGGACGAAGGAGATTATGAAACACTTTATAAAGAATTTTTATCCGATGAAACGAAACAGCAGTTTGATGAAGCAGCATTTATTGAACGTCAAGTGGCTTTAGACGAAGCGCTGGAGATTACAGAAAGAGACATCACATTTACAGCTCCACCGGAAGATACAGAGTGGGAGTCGACTGAACCAGCAACTTTCCCGGTGCAAATTCAAGTCGAGACGAGTGCAGGTCCGATTGAGTGGGAACAAGAGATGACGTGGCAGCCTGTTGAAGAAGAGGAACTGACATGGATGGCGGAATGGGATACGGGATTTATTTTGCCAGGGCTAGAGCCAGAGGACCAAGTACGTGTGACGACGCAGAATTTTGCACGTGGAGAAATTTATGACCGGAACGGAAATGCATTAGCCATCAATGGGACCGGTTTTGAAGTAGGACTTGTACCTGGTAAGTTTACAGATGACACCTTAAAGCCCCGTCTTGCAGAACTACTTGGAATTTCTGTCGATTACATCGATCAACAACTAGGACAGAGCTGGGTAACAGATGATGTCTTTGTCCCACTTGATAAAATTTCACAAGTGGATGATAGCCGTGCAGCTCTACTTGAAATTCCAGGTGTGTTGCTCCAAGAGACGGGAATGCGCGAGTATCCATACGGAGCCGCGACTTCTCATCTAGTGGGTTATATTGGACCTATCACAGCGGAACAATTGGCAGAGCGTGAAGAAGACGGTTACACAGAGTTTGATCAGATTGGGCGTCAAGGACTTGAGCGTTTCTTAGAAGAGCGGTTGCGTGGGGAAAGTGGCAAACGTATTTTTATCGATAAAGCAGCGGAGGGTGCGGAAGATGTGACACTCGCGGAAATTGCGCCAGTGGACGGGGAGCGTATCGATTTGACCCTCGACGCAGAATTACAACGCGTAACGTACGACGCAATGGACGGGGAGCCTGGAACTGCCGCAACAGTTGACCCGAAAACAGGAGAAGTGTTAACACTTCTTAGTTCTCCAGGATTTGAGCCATCTGAGTTCATGCTCGGTATGACGCAGAGTCGTTATCAAGAGTTGAGTGAAGACCCGCTCCAACCTCTGTTTAACCGGTTTGCTGCATCCTACGCTCCAGGTTCAACATTGAAGCCGATTACAGCGGCGATTGGTATGGAAGCAGGCACTTTAAATCCAAACGAAGGCATTGTGATTGAGGGGGCGACTTGGCAAAAAGATGCGTCGTGGGGAGACTATCGTGTGACGCGCCTTCACCCGGAAGCGCCGAACCCAATCGACCTAGAAAAGTCACTGGTCTACTCAGACAATATCTACTACGCGCAGCAAGCACTTGCAATGGGGCGCGAGACGTTCATCACAGGACTTGAGGCATTCGGATTTGGTAAAGACATTCCATTCTTTTTAAATTTGCAATCGTCTCAAGTATCAAATGACGGTACGATTTCATCTGAAGGGCAACTGGCGGATACATCGTTTGGACAAGGACAAATGCTCGCAAATATTTTACACCTCGCAACAACGTACCAACCGTTTTTGACGGGCGGTACGATGTGGCAACCGACCCTTCTTTTAGAAGAGGAAGATCAAGTGGTATGGAAAGAAGGACTCGCATCTCCTGAAACGATTACGGAGTTACAAGCGGGTATGCGCAGTATGGTCGTCGATGGATTCGCGCAAGCTGTCAACCTTCCAGGGATACCGGTAGCTGGCAAGACGGGGACAGCTGAACTGAAGGTAAGTCTAGATGCTGAAGGACAAGAAAACGGCTTCTTTGTCAGCTATCCTGTAGAGACAGAAGCATTTATCATAGCCATGATGATTGAAGATGTTGAAGATAATGGAGGGAGTGGGTATGTCGCGGAGAAAGTGGCGACTGTCTACAAACTTTTGTATGAATAATGCTATAATAAAGTGCTATGTAGTTTAGGAATAAAGGAGATTTTCATCATGACAGCACTTGATTCGACTGCGCCGATTTCGCGCGGTAAATTGATGTGGCAGATGACGCGCCCGCATACATTGACGGCAACGTTTGTACCGGTCATTTTAGGGACCGTGATGGCGCTTTTTGAAACATCGATTCACTGGGGACTGTTCCTTGCGATGATGGCAGCGGGACTTTGTTTACAGATTGCTACAAATTTATTTAATGAATACTATGATTTTAAAAAAGGTCTTGATACGGCAGAGTCTGTTGGGATCGGTGGCGGAATTGTTCGTCACGGCTTACAGCCAAGCATGGTTCTTTCGGTCGCTCTGATTTTATACGTAATCGCTGGGTTTATTGGGATTTATATCGCGGCGTCAACAAGCTTCTGGTTGATTGCGATTGGCGTTGTGGGAATGGCTGTGGGCTATTTCTATACAGGAGGACCTCTTCCGATTGCCTACACACCATTTGGTGAATTATTCGCTGGCGTGTTCATGGGGATTGGATTTATCTTGATTGCGTATTACCTTCAAACGCTCGAAGTGACGATGTGGGCATTTTTGTTGTCCTTCCCATTTGGGATCTTAGTTGGGGCAATCAATATGTCGAACAACATTCGGGATATCCAAGAAGATACGATTGGTGGGCGTAAGACATTGCCGATTTTACTAGGACGCGAACGAGCAATTACTGGTCTTGCTATCGCATTTATCGTGTCGTATGTGTGGATTGTTGCGCTAGTCGTTTTACAGATTGTTACGCCATGGGCACTACTAGTTTTACTCGCAGTGCCAAAATCCATCACAGCGATTAAGAGCTTCCGTTTGGGAAAAACGAAGCCGATGATGATGGGACCCGCGATGAAATCAACGGCTCTTACGAATACGTTTGTTGGAATTTTACTGACGATCGGTCTGTTTATTGAGTGGCTTTTATAAAGAGTTTTCTCGGCATTTCGAAACTAGGGATGCCGAGTCTTTTTTGTTGTAAAAAGAACAAGTGTTCGTTTATAATGAGAACAAAGGAGGTCGGAAAAGATGCGTGAGCAGTTTGTAAAAGCAATGAAATACAATCAGTTGATGGATGTAGTCTACATGGACAAAGCTGGGAAATTAACGAAAAGAAGAATCAAAGTGTTGAAGTTGAACGGTGAAAAAATGTGGATCTGGGATACTGCGAAACAAGCGAAACGAACTTTTTTAGTCCATCATGTGCTCGCATGTCAGCCCGTCCTCCATAAAGAGCGTGCTATTTTATAAAAAGCATTTTCAATTTTAGCGCGACGGGCATACTGCAGTATGCTCGTTTTTTGTTTGGGAAGCGGTTCAAATCAAATAGGAAAAGGGAATAGTAGGACAGGAGGTGAAAACTATGGGCTTTGTTGCGAGTGTACTTTGTATGATTGGTTTTGTACTTATCCATTTATTCGCGCGTCATTTAAAGTTTTTACGAAAACGACCACGCAGTCATTTTTTATCGATAGCAGGAGGAATCTCTGTTGCTTACGTATTTCTTCATTTACTTCCTGAATTAGCAGACTTCCAAGAGAGCTTGAAGGGTGAGGGGATCTTAGGGTTTATTGAACATCATATTTATTTACTTGCTCTACTGGGGCTCGTGCTTTTTTATGGCTTAGAGAAATATGTAAAGTCTTCGCATAAAGGACGGCGTGAGGATTCTTCCCTTACACACAATCCAGGTGTATTCTGGGTACATATTGGAATTTTCACTTTGTATAACTTCAGTATTGGTTATTTACTTGTTCGCGAGGAATTTACCGAGTCCTTAGGTCCACTTGCGTTCTTTGTGGCACTTGGTGTTCATTTCATTACGATTGATATCAGTTTAGATGAACAACATGACCGTGATTATGCACGCTACGGAAGATGGCTTCTTGCTACTGCAATTGCCGTAGGGTGGGCAGCCGCCACATTTACAGATTTGCATCCATTTATTCTGTCTTATTTAGTCGCTTTATTGGCAGGTGGAATTATTTTGAATGTTATGAAGGAAGAATTGCCAGAAGAAAGTGAAAGTAGTTTTCGTGCGTTCTTTTTAGGGGCAGTAGTGTACAGTTTGATTTTTATTTTTATATAAAAAAAGAGCCCCTAGACATACGGTCTACTAGGACTCTTTCATGTGAAAGCCGTGTTCCGACAGCTTCCACGTGGGTTTGGCACCCAATGATCCCGACTGGGTTCGAACCAGCGACCTCCACCCTGTCAAGCTTTACCCACCCCATAATAGAGAAAAATAGAGCAAAGCAAAACCTTGGTAATACTGAGTGCGAATGGTTTATCAACATCTTTTCCACAAGTAGTTTGAAATGCATTGGGAACATTTCGGGAACATGTTCCCTCTATGAGGACCAGATGCCATCAAACATCTGCGCCACCAACTTGTCATCATTATCTTCTTCGTGTACATAGAGGTTCATTGTGGTCTTGATGTTCTTGTGTCTTAATCGATTTTGTAATGATTTACTTCGTACACCTTTTCTGTTCAATATGGATGCAGACGAGTGTCGTAAATCATGAAAAGAAATAGGGCGTAGACTTTTACGTTCTATAAAGCGTCCCCAGAATCGTGTTACGGCATTTGGTTGATGTGGCACCCCGAACTCATCTGCAAACAGCAACAGTACGTCAATGCCTTCTCTATCTCTAAAGCCTAACCAATTAGTAGAGTTCTTAATTCGATTCTTTTTGGCCACCAATAGCTGTTTCTTCAATTCATCCATCAACTGTTGGCTGACATGTAGATAGGTCTCATCCTCAGTCTTAGTACACTTCAAGTAAAGTCCATTCTCTTTTGTATAGCCCAAACTCCGTCTGATCAGTATTCGATTGTTCTCGAAGTCCAGTACATCCTCAGCTATCCCCAGCACTTCTCCACGTCTCAATGCACACTCGACTGTAATTTTAATCAATCGTTGATGATAAGGAGAGAGGTCAGCCATGTGCCTAGAAAGCTCTTGAACTTCTTCCCATGTATACGGTTGTTTCTTCTTCGGCTTCGTCTTTGGTTTTTTAACTCCCTGCATAGGATTGCTCTCAATCACTCCCCAATCAAACGCCTTAGAGAAAAGCGATAGCAGCACATTGTATTTCTTTTCAAGTGACCGACGCTCATTTTCTTTTTCAGATGTGAAATAGTTTACGATATCTATAGTCTTTATCTGGTCCATATCCATTTCATTAAAAAATGGCGTGATAAATTTTAGAAGCCCATTATACGTCTGCTGTGTGGATAACTCTAATTCAGTTTGCATATAATTCTTTTTCCACATAGTAACGAACTCTTCAAAAGAAATTCTTCGTGTATCGTCCTCTTTATGATTCTCCACCTCGTTCTCAAACTGTCTAAGCAAATATTTCAACTCTCGAACACCTGAAGCATGGACAATCTTCGTCTTCCTCTTTCTTTTGCCTTTTCGGTCTTTTCCGTTGTCTACAAAGAGCCTATATCTACCTTCACCCAATTCTTGATAATGTCCCATACGGCGCACCTCCTTCAATCAATTAGAAGCCTTATTTACGTAGCAGTGCAATAGAAGATAGCTACAAAAGCAATAAAAACAATTGAAAAAACGTAAATCATTAAAGAAAACCATGTCGATTTAAAATAGGCTGTATCAATTTATACGTCGTTGCTCGTTCCTTTTGGATTTCTTTATTTCCCTCTCGTATATAGAAGCAATGTAGTCATAGATATCATCTGGGAGGACAGTGTCTGGATACAATAAGAAGTCTTCAATGTCAAAGTATTGAACGTCATTCAAAACAGTGGTGTGCTTAACTACCGGTAGGTATTGTTTACCGGGATAAGCTAGTTGTATAGCCCGGTTGACATCCTCGATTTCAACTTTGATTAATCGTTTTTTCTTCATACTGAACGAGCTCCTTTATACGCTTCTTATAGTTCCGGTACCTTCTTTTTGAAAAATCCTCTTTCACTTTAAAAGTTTCTTGGATCAGACGTACATTTTCTGAATCGTATTTGTTGAGTGGAATCTTTTGCAGCATGAATGTAGGAATGCAGAGATGTTGAGCAAATAGGTCAGCGCGCCATTCTTGATATTGCCGAAAGGGGAGAGGGAGTCGCAGCTGGTTTCCGGTGTGCCAGAGGGCATGACATAGCTCATGGCCGAACTCTTGCCACTGTTCGGTATCTGTCAATCGCTCGTCAATGATAATAGTGCTCTCTACCGTCCCTGAAGGTACTTGCGCATAGGTGATACTAAGTCCTAACCTACTAGCGATTGTCTCACTGTCTAATTGCCGTGGGTGATAGATATCGATGGATTCATAAAGAGCTTGAACATAGTCTTCAATGTGTGTGTACGTATATTTCACAAGAACAACCCCTTTAACCAAACATATGTTCTTTTTATTGTATAGGAATACCCTCCCATATGGAAGGGTATTATGAATTAAGTAATTTAAATTATGTAGTTACCAATTGTTTTTTTCTTAATGACTCACTTTCTCTATAATGCTCTGCCAGTGCAGTCATCTGGAATTCAACAGTTTTATCATGATTCTTTTCAACAATTTCTTTAATTTCTTCTATTGTTACATTGAAGAATTCTTTTCTTTCATTTACTAAATTTAGTCGTTTATGAGCGAAAGTCTGGTGTAATACATTCTCTAATTTTGGTGCGTCTTCACTAAAAATTAACGCATGCACATCAAATAAAAATGGAACAGATGCATCTCCCAATTCCCTTACACGATCCATAGGCTCCAATCTTCGTGTCATTCCAATCTTATAGATATCCTCTCCAAACGAACCAATATTTGAAATGATATATACGTATCCTGCTCTTGTATTTCTTTCTCGATTTAAAACATCTTCTTTTACTTTTTCTACTTCAAGAAGCTTTTCTTGTAACTCTTTGATCTTTAATTCAAGTTCAATCAGCTGCTGATCAGTTGCATCTTTCTTTTGGAACTCTAATTTAGATAATGCATTCAAGAAGTGTGTTTCCTCTTTCATTACTTTGTCTTTCAGTCGTTCTATTTCTCTACGAACTTTCTCTTCTTCACGCATTTGTTCTCTGATTTGACGTTGTTCTTCTTTTTCCTCTTCGACTTTCTGTGCGTACTCCAAAGCTAAATAAAGTTCTGCGAGTTTCAACTTTAGATATTCTTGATGTATTCCAATTCCTGTAGTGGCAAACAATTTACAAATTGACTCATAGGATTTGATTATACGTTTTTCGCTACTAGAAATATTTGCAACCGTTACCTTAGATATTATAACTTCAGACTCGTTATTAAAAGCCCTCAGAGCTAATTTAACGCTGTCTTTATTCATTTTTCGACCTTTAGCTTTACTACCATCCACAGTCCAATTTGGGTTGAAGTAGGCGGCCTTTTCATTCTTAATCATAGATTTTTGAATATCTCTTATTTCTTCAAGTCGAATTTTGTATTTCTCTGAATTTATCAAATCATATTTTGGTTCATACAAACCAAAATCCTGCATCATTACCAACTCATCTAGTTCAATGTATTGCTCTTTTAAAGATTTAATCTTTACATCTAGATCTGCTATTTCCTTGTTAGCTGTTATTTTTTTTGCGTTTAATTCTTGTTCTGATAGAGTAATCTCACTGTTTAATTTCTCTAATGCAGTTTTTTGTTTCTCTATAATCGTAGCAGTTTCATCATTTTCACTTAGGCCATTATCAAGAAGTGTTTGATACTTGGAAGCCAGTAAAATGATTTTCTTTTCTTTTAAGAAGTGAAATATAGATAAAGTGATAGGGATTACAATTACATAAGGAGCAAAAATCGAAATTATCGAAAACATGAGAATAAAATAGATGTTTAGATACCACGGCATTTTCACCTTCATAAATCATATCCCCTTACTTATTTTTATTTTGTTGTTGTTTCTTCCAAATCTCATAATAGATTTCAAATTGCTCAAGAGCGTCCATGATATCTCCTGGGTGATCATGAAAGAATAAATCTTCTCGTGAATTAAAGAAATCTATTACTTCTTTCTGATATGGAGTGAGAGAGTCAGTATTTTTGGAACCACTAACATCATGATCAAGTAAGTAGTCTGTAGAAACTTCAAAGTAGTCGGCTATTTTTGTTAATGTTTCAAAGTCAGGTTGTCGCAAATCTAATTCATATTTTGACAATGCTGCATAAGTAATTCCGATTTTTTTAGCAAACTCATCTCGGGAGAGATTCTCACGTTCTCTTAACTTTTTTAGTTTTGCGCCAAACATAGTCTCACCACCTTAATAACGTGTTTTATTATTCACTTTATACTATTTGTCCATATATAAAATAAAATTGGACAAAACGGAAAATTATTAGTTGACTTTGGACAAAATGTCTATTAATATTGGTTTATAGACAAAATGTCTAAATGGAAGGGAGGTTAATCTTATGCGTGAAAAACTTAAAGAAATTCGTTTAAGCAGAAATCTTTCCGTTCAAGAAGTGGCCGATAGATTAGGAATATCAGCATCTCACTACTATAAAATTGAGGCTGGAATAAGAAGTCCAAATTTTAAATTAGCAGGGGAGTTTGCTAAATTTTTCGACTCTAAAGTAGATGAGCTTTTTTTTGAAAACGAATTAGACGATTCGTCTAAAAATGTTGGATAGGAGAGACATAATGGCAAAAATAACATTCACTCCACTTCGGTATACCGAGAATGGGAGGATTCAAGTCCACATCCAGCGCTCTACTACTGAGCAGACCAAGACTTTAACTCCTGACGAACTGGAAAAGGAGATGCAAGAGTCGCGCCTCTATTGTCGGTTCAAGGGATATCAATTCGCATTTGATAACACGAAATGGGAGGTAGATGAAACATGCAACTATCAGTAATCGAGCAGAACGGCATCCGTGTTCTGACTACTAATCAATTGGCAGAGGCATACGGTACTGACACGAAGATGATCAATCGCAACTTTCAACGAAACTCAGAACGCTACGAGCAAGGAAAGCATTTTTTCGCACTATCTGGTGAAGAACTTCGTGAGTTTAAAGGGTCACGTCAAATTGACCCCAACCTAAAATTCGCATCAATCCTTTATCTCTGGACTGAGAAGGGAGCATGGTTGCATGCCAAATCATTGAGTACGGATAAGGCATGGGATGCCTACGAGATGCTCGTTGATGATTACTACCGTTTGCAACAGCAGATCAAGCCTCTATCTGAAAAAGAGCAGTTGATGGCTGCTATGAAATTGACGCTTGATGCCAATAAAGAGATTGGTGAAATCAAATCGGAGATTGTAGAGCTTCGAGATAAAGTGGAGAACCAGATCACACTGGACCACGGACAACAGAGACGCATCCAGCGCTTGATTGGTTCGAAAGTGTATGAGGTCGCGAGTAACGAAGAACACAAACGCTTGTTGTTTGCGGAACTACATCGTGAAATCAAAGACCGGTTCGGAGTTGCGAGTTATAAAGACTTGAAACGCCAAGAGATGTTGAAGGCCATTGCCTATATCGAATCATGGGTGCCACGGAAAGCGGTTGGATGAATGAGGAGGGCGCCTAGACGCCCAGATGGGAGGTTGGACATATGATCTCAGTAAATGTTGAGACGGACGCTGTAGATGAAATCATCCGAACTGAGATAGCGAGGAAGTTGAACGAGCTGACACATCGTCACACGTTCTGGGATTTGAAAGAGCTTTGCAGACAGACGAACATGAGCGAGCCGTTTATTAAAGAACATTTCTTCTATCATCCAAAATTTCCGAAATACAAGGTCGGGAAGAAGTGGTTGATGCCTGCTAGAGAGACAGAAGAATTTCTAGTCCAGTGGTTAAAAGAACAAAAGCGACATTAGTCTCAACGACTTAACTTCATTATAAGACAGGTGCCTGTAGCAGTGTGGGTGTCGAATATCCAAAAAAGAGGAGTGGATCATCATGGAAATCAAGAAGTCGGCGAAAGTCGGCCAAGCAATCGAACGGCTCATGAAGAGTGAGGAATTGAACGGTAGTCAACTGGCAATGGACTTGAATGTCAGTCGTCAACATGGAAGCCATATGAAGACCGGACGCAGGAACATGCCACAAGACATCGCACAAGAAAGCATTAGAACGTACGACAATCCAGAGTACATCACAGACATCATGTTCGAGTTTTCAAGTGGCTATACTCCGCCAGTATTTCGCGGGAAAAACTTAGAACGCCATCGACTGGCAATTGAACAGATGACCATTTGTGAGATGGAGGAAGCGATTCGGACGATGCGAGCTGTGTGTCTGGTCAAACCACCGCAACAACTGGATAAGACCGAGCGTGAGAACGTCGGCAATCTGATAGACGAGATTTTGGATGCTCGGACGTTCATCGACAATCTGTTGATCCAATTACAGAGCGAATACAAAATCTCAATTAAAAAACGCATTGCTGCATGTATACCACGTTGGAAGGCGAGAGGATGGCTTGGATGAAAACAAATGATTATCTGATGCAACATTACCCAACAGCAGTAAAGGAACATCATTGCATCGTCGATTGCGCATACGAGGCTTTGGTTCAAATTAGAGACGGTGAGTTAGATGCAGCAGAGTCACTTCTACGAGATGCACAGAAATCAATCGCAACTCTTCGTAAGCTCAAGAAAGAAAAGCAGACTAGCGACGCAATGAAAGAACTCGTTAGCAATCTCCAAACACTTGGTTTTGACGCTGAAATCATGACTCGAAAGTTCGGAGGGATGGACACATGACAGACCTAGGACAAATTTGGACGCTCGTGATCATGGGTATCATCATCACGCTCTTGGCAAGTGCTATATGGAGAGATGTGGGCAATAAAAAAAGCTGAACGACTGGGCAAAGTCATTCAGCAGGTGTTACCGTATGTACCTTTTATTATGACGGAGCTACTGGCTCTCGTCAAGGAGCCTATAAATTCACCCCTGGGTTTGTAGGTTCCTTGATGGGATTCACCCACAGAGAGGATGTGAACAGATATGGAGGTTGAAAACACAATGGTCACTGGTTATGGACTACCTAGCGATCACTTTATCCAGTCGACAGAGTGCGGAAACCCAAAATGTTGTTTGGAAATTGCAAGGGGCGCTTATGCAGTGGTGTTCGAAGACGAGGTGTATTGCTCACCTGGATGTCTAGCAGACCATTTGATACTCCAAGGCATTGCAATCGAAGAAGAAAGTTGGTGACCAACTTGTTAGTTCTACCAATCATCATCAAGAATGACAAACTACAAAGAATCATTGATGCACGTAAACCATTAGGTCGTTTTATCAGCTACCAGAAAGATATCTGGATAGCAGTAGACAATCGGAGAGGCTATGTACACAAAAAACAGTTTGAAACTTTGCATGAAGCACTGACATGGCTCAAATAAAAAACGACTGCAGCAACAGTCGCTTAGAAAAAATATCTTTGACAACAGTATATCACGAAAGCGAGGAAATCACTATGACAGCAGCACAGGTACTTCTAGCCACAAAAGACCTCTCACGAGAGGAATGGCTACGAGCACGAATGGCAGGCATCGGTGGAAGTGACGTCTCAGCAATCGCCGGGCTAAACAAATACAAGTCGCCGATGGGTGTCTACTTAGACAAGATTGGAGAATCTCCTATTGAAGACATCACAAGTGAGGCGGCCTACTTCGGCACACTCTTAGAGGATGTCGTTGCACAAGAGTTCACGAAACGCACTGGCATGAAGGTCCGTAACCGCTTTGCAATCCTGCAGCACCCGAAACACCCTTACATGCTAGCAAACGTGGACCGAATGATCGTCGGGAAGAAAGAAGGTCTTGAATGTAAGACGGCAAGCGAATATCTGAAAGGTGAGTGGGAGGGAGACGAGGTCCCTACACCGTATCTTCTCCAGATTCAACATTACATGGCCGTAACCGGCTATGACGCATGGTGGATTGCAGTTCTCCTGGGAGGGAACAAGTTCATCTTCAAACGCATCGAGCGTGACGAGGAGATCATCGAATACCTCATCAAACTAGAAGGTGATTTCTGGGCAAACCATGTTATCAAGAAAAACCCACCCGAGTTTGACGGTTCAGAGGCTTCTACTAGACTACTGCAAGCCTTATATCCGCAGGCAGAGCCAAAGAGTGAGATTCAGTTAGACAAGACAGTCGAGACGCTCATTGAAGCACGTGACGCCTATATCGAGGACATCACAGCGCTTGAGACCAAGAAGAAAGAGATTGAGAACCAGATCAAGGCGCAGATGGGCGAGAACGAAATAGGGCACGTCGGTAGCCGTACAGTCAAATGGTCGAATGTCACCAGCAACCGTATCGATACGAAGACATTGAAAGCTGAGAAACCGGAAATCTACCAACAATACACGAAGCCGTCAGTATCACGACGATTCGCTATCCAATAAGGAGGAAAACACTAATGGCAACAAACGAAAAGGTAAAACAACAACTTGCACAACAATCTAATGGGGTCGCAAAGAAACAACCGACACCGGAACAGACATTGAACGCCATGTTGAAACGCATGGGCCCAGAGATCCAACGTGCACTACCGAAACATATGGACGCTGACCGAATCGCACGTATCGCACTTACAGCCGTCCGTACTACCCCAAAACTTCTAGAATGCGACCAAATGTCGTTCATGGCAGCAGTCATGCAATCCGCACAACTAGGAGTCGAGCCGAACACTGGACTTGGACAGGCGTATCTCATCCCTTATGGGAAACAGGTACAGTTCCAGCTCTCGTATAAAGGACTCATCGACCTAGCGACTCGTAGCGGTCAATACAAAGCTATTTACGCCCACGAGGTCTACGCAAACGACGAGTTCCGTTTTAGCTATGGACTCAATAAAGACCTAGTTCACGTTCCATCTCAAGAGCCGAACGGAGAACCAATCGGCTACTATGCAGTCTATCACCTGAAAAATGGCGGTTATGACTTTGTCTACTGGACAAAGGAACGTGTTGACCAACATGCCCAAAAGTTCTCACAAGCGGTGCAGAAAGGCTGGACGAGCCCATGGAAGACGAACTACGACGCCATGGCCAAGAAGACAGTATTGAAAGAGGTCCTCAAATACGCTCCAAAATCAATCGAACTACAAAAGACTGTCGAAGCTGACAGCACGATCAAGACGGAAATCAACGAAGACATGAGCCAGGTCATCGACGTGACAGACTTCAGTGTCGTTGACGACCCGCAGAATGAACCACAACAAGAAACCAAAGCACCAGAACGACCAGAAGAACCGCAAGGCAAGTTGTTATAGATTAGGGGCGCTCTAGCCCCTTTATTTTTGAAAGTTTGGTGGTGAACATATGAATTACCTGAAAGAGCTGAACGCTTTTCATGAATGGCTGGACACGAATCCTTTAGACAGTGGGGCAATTGTTCTCTGGTACACATTGATGGCCGTTAACAATAAAACTAACTGGAAAGATGAGTTTACAGTCGCTAATTTAGCGCTTCAAGCCAAAACAGGTTTATCCAGACAGCAGTTGGATCGTGCAAGGAGCAACTTGATAAACTCCGAAAGAATTCTTTATAAGAAATCGGGTCGAGTGAATAAAGCAGGAAGTTACTCGATGGTTAGTTTTGATACACAAGACGGTCACAGAACGATACACGAACCGGACACGAACCGGGCACAAAGCGGTCACGCAGTAACCACATTAGTTAAACATAAACATAAACAAAACGAAACTAAAGAAGATGATAAAGCGCGCGAATCAAATCCATTTCAGTTTTTCGAGGAAGAAGGATTCGGCACATTATCCGCAACAATCGGTGAAAAGCTAGGTAAACTCATTGACGAGTTTGGAGAGACCAGAGTGATTGCTGCCATGAAAGAGGCTGTCATCTATGGAGGTCGTAACCTTGCCTACGTCACTAGGATTCTAACTAACCCAAATAGCACGAAACCGAAAGGAGCGAGTACGCATGGAAAGTCTGGGGGAACTCCTCAAAAGTCGAATGACGATTCTGGAGTCGACTGGTAAGACCTGCACAAAGCACGGAAAGAAAGTGGTCCAGTTCATCATGGTGCAAGGTGAAGAAGTATGCCCACTATGCGAACGAGACGCTCAGAATGAACTACTGGCTAAAGAGCAGCTTGAACAATACGAGAGAGCCATGAGCAGACGTGATTACCGGACGCTTGCTACTAAGAGCATCTTGAAAGACACGAAGTTATTTGACGCAAAATTCGGCAATTACGAGACAGCTGATCCCGAAGAGACCGCCAACAAGCAAAAGGCCATCAATGTCTTCCAGAAATACCGCAAAGGTGAAGTGTTCAACACATGGTTCACTGGAATGCCAGGAGTCGGGAAAAGCCATCTGGCCATGAGTATCTTGCAGAACCTGAACGAATGGGGAGAGCAGGACAAGAGCTGTCTGTTTGTTAGTGTGGACGAGATGTTGCTACTCATCCGAAATAGTTTTGACAACAAAGAAAGTCAGTATTCGGAATACTATTTTGTGGACTTGCTATCAAAGGTCGACTATCTGGTACTGGACGATCTAGGAGCTGAGACAGGTGGAACCGGTACACAAAAGACCGCATCTGATTTTACTCTCAGAATCCTATACGCCATCTCCAATGCAAGACAGGGGAAATCGACCATTGTTACTACAAATCTCAGCAAAAGAGAGCTCACGAAGATGTATGACGCCAAGCTCGTCAGTCGCTTGCAAGGCTCTATCGCTCTAATCAATTTCAAGGAAACATCGGATAAACGCATTAAACAAATCGAGGTATAGGAGGCCGCTATGAAAAACATTGAACCCATCATGAAACGACTCATGCTGATTGCCAACGACCACAAGAATACAGGGAACATTGACGCTGACACGAAACGCCATTTTTATATGGCTATGGGCGAGCTCATGGCGAAGACCGGCTGCAACTATCAGCAGGCTGAGGACATGATCGTCTGCTGGATTGAGGACCCGGAGAAAGTACACCTGCTGCAAGAGGTAGGGTGAGTAAACGGACAAAGGAGGAAAAATAGAATGGATAGAAACATAAGTGCCCGAATTATTGATGAATTAAACGAACGTTTAGAACATGCAATTGATAACGAAGAATCAGAAAAATATGAGGCATTAAACAGTTTTTATGATTGGTTTGTAGAAAATTATATTTTGTAAAGTGTGGAGAATAGGAGTGGAATTCATGGAATGTCCATATTGCGAAAAAGAATTACATTGTCATGACTATTACGGATTAGGCAATCCAATGCGTGAAGGGTTTGAGAAGTTGGGTGACATATACAAATGCGACAACGAAGAGTGTGCAATGTATCAAGAAAACTTTTACACGGATAAGCAAGATGAGTTACATGAGGGCTATCCGTGTTAATTTCATGGGACAAAAAGGAGAAAAGCGAATGGGCGAACTTAGACCAGGTACACCAGTTGAGCAATCAAAGTCCAAAAATACGAAGTCAGTGGTCTTGAAGAACAACGGAAGAGTGTTGCACTCTGGATCACTCGAATCCTGCCAATTCTTCGTAGACATGTTGGAGCTTAAAGAACAAGTAGATATCAAATAATCAAGCCAGAGGAGGCGCTCGAATGATCTTATTATCTCAAGGGGACAGAGTTCGAATTGTGGAGCCAGAAAACATTAAAGCATGTGAGGCATATAAAGGTTTTGAAACCGTAGTAACAAAGATATTTAGTCTTGGTGTATATGTAACAGACTATGACGGAGATGAATTATTTATCAAAAACGAGGAACTAAAGTACCTCGAGAAAATAGAACCAAAGAAGACAAAAAACCAACGCATCAGCGCACTCGAAAAAGAAGTGGCGGAGCTGAAGAAGGTTGTGGAAGTGCTTAGTCAACCAGTAAAGAATATGACAATTGAAGTAGATGTGAAGAAGTTGACTGAATCGATTGCTAAAGCAACACCAAAACATTCCAATCTTCCACAATCAAACAACCAGAAACGCGCCGCGATCATCGAGAAGGCGAAACTATTTGTGGAGGCACGGCAAGCGGTACGAAAAGGTGATGAACATAATCAAGATAGAGTGCATGGCAACTCAACAGCAAAACATCATTGGTACGAAACTGAATTTGCTATTAAGAACGAAAAAGTAACAGCGGTCATCTATTGGCTCGAATTTGGGAAAAAGAGAGCGAAAAAACCTACTCACATCGGGCGCGCCAAATGCCATCCACACGATGTATTCAACGAGCATATCGGAAAAGCTATCGCACTTGGTCGAGCATTAGGCTTGGATGTATCGGAGTTCGAACAAGCGGTACAACCGGATGATGTAGTGGTGGGGATGATTGTAGCAGGTTCATATGAAAGTAAACGAGCATGTTACTCGACCAATAAACGTTTCACAATAAAAGAAAAATCCCATAATCATTACTACTACCAAGAAAAAAGTGATGATTGGTTAACAACTTCGGATATCGGACGAATCACCAACGACACTAACGCCCAATACGAGGAGGCAAAAGTGCATGAATCTAACAAAGCTTTTTGAAGCACAGCGTGTACTGGACGAACGGATTGAGCAAGAGCATCCACGTACAGAAGGTGAGAACCGATTGCCACAAAAGATATTGGCGCTACAAGTTGAGTTAGGTGAGATGGCAAACGAATGGAGAGGCTTTAAGTTTTGGAGTCAAAATAGAAATCCTGTCACGAAATCAATAAGACCTATTTTCGGTACAAATGTAGACGGTACTCAGTTTCAGGATTTCAAAGAATGCAACCCACTACTTGAAGAAACTGTTGATGTGCTGCATTTTATTCTATCGATTGGGAATGAAACGGGCTTTACCGATTTAAGTCAGATGGAGGAAATATGGACGGATGGCGATACCCTTCGACGATTCAGTGACTTATATTACCGAATCGCACTTTTTGAATCAAATGAGTTAGAAGATTATTATCGCGAAATGTTTAGGCACTTCTTGCTACTAACACATTCTCTAGGTTTTTCTTGGGAAGAAATCGAAACCGCTTATTACGAAAAGAACAAGATCAACCACGAACGACAGGACGGTGGTTATTAAATGACCGACAACGAGCGACTACAGAAAGAAATCAAATCACTCATAAAGCGTGTAGCGCACCTAGTACGCGTCACTAAACGCCAAAGACGGCAGATTGAAGCGCTTCGCAGGCAATTGAATCCAGACCAACAGTATTACATCAACGTGCAACGAGGGAAGGCAAGCAACAGACGAAACCGGAGAGGATGAATTAATTTGGCTTTTAAACGTCGGAAAATTCTAACGTCACCAACTGTATGTGTCGAATGCAAGAATCCACGGAGGCCGTTGCGCAATCAAGGGAGCAACATCTGTCAAGAATGCTTCCAGAGACTCCTTGCACTGAAGATGGATGCCTAATGACTACAAGACGGCAGGTAAAGCGAAAAGGTAGACCGAGCATCGTATCGAAAAAAGCGAAGTTCAAGGGTATCACGTTCGACAGTGGCACAGAGGCACGCTATTACAAAGTGTTGCTGGGCGACCCGAATGTAAAACATATCGAACTGCAACCAGTCTACCGAATCATCGAACCATTTGAAGTGGAATGCAAGCGTTGTAGAGGAGCTGGAAAGGTCGTCAACGAGGCTACTGGACGATTGAACAAATGTAGCCTCTGCAACGGAAACGGCAAGAGAATGAAACAGGGAGCCATCTACACGGCTGATTTCAAAGTGACCTATCAAGACGACTATCAAGAGGTCATTGACGTGAAGGGCTATGCAGATGCGAAGTTCCCGATACGCAAGAAACTGTTTGAATCCACTACTGGCATCGAGCTAATAGTCGTGGAATTTGATGCAAAGAATCGACAATGGGTGCGCAAATGACTCTAAGGTGAGGGATGTGTATGCAGGTCCATTATTTCTACCGGTTTGAAGGCAAAGAAAAGCTCATGCGTTGTGGTCATTTCACGAAAGACGAGATGCTACAACTCTATCTAGAGGGTTATAAGGAGTCGAAGCCACGGAGAACAACCGCTGCGAGTGACAGCAACAAGAATGGGATCCCCGTACAGCAGGGCAAGCGGAGAAAAGGGAGCTGAGTGTATGGAGAAGCAAAAGCGAGTGGACCTAGTATTTTTCTGTGAGCACTGCTATTTTCCAAACGTTTTGAGTGTTGAAGTTGAATCAATCTTGCCTAACCTTGCTTTCTACCAATGCCACAAGTGCAAACACCACCATTACGAGCTACAGGATCTAATCAATTATTCAAAAGGGACGAGGGGATATTATTGAGGGAGATTAAGTTCAGAGCTTGGGATGAAGTTCATAAACAAATGCTTTATATCGGCCTAAAGTTAGATACTCACATTGGCGGACCGCAAGAAGATTTAATGCAGTATATAGGATTGAAGGATAAGAACGGAAAAGAGATTTATGAGGGAGACATTGTCAGAGGTACCTATGAAGAGTTTTCAGACTACGACCACGAAGAGTACACAATCGAGTTCGTTAGCCAAGTTACATTTGAAAATGGAGCATTTTGTATCAAAAGGGACTATGTAAATTTTGAAGGACGAATGAGAGGCCCATCCCTTAATAAACACTGGGATTCTGAGAAAGTTGCTGTTATCGGAAATGCACTTGAAAATCCTGAGTTATTGGAGGACGCCAAATGACATACAAATCAGTTGTCGACATCAAAATCACATCGATTCATAGCGAAGAACAAAAGCTCACGATGAATGAAATTGTAAAAAGTGAAGTCTTGAGCACTCAGTTAAAAGACTATGCCAAACATCGTTATTTAGAGGCCTTGAAAGAATTGCTTCAAGAGGAAAGTGTTCATATAGACGTACAAGTAAATTTCGTGGAGGACACCCGATGATGTGGACGATCGCATTAGTAATAGCTGCCTATTTCATCGGCTGGATAGCCAACAGCCTCTACTCTGAGAAATCCTATTACCACGGTTATAACAAGGGCTATAGTGATTGCACGCTTGATTTAGCGGAGGAATTGCGGAAGAACGAGGACGAGTTACCGGACAAATGACACATTATGTTGAATAAAAAGGAGAATGAATAATGAAAACACTAGACTTTATTATTGAAAACCATAAATCAGATTGCATTGATGGTCGAGATATACACCGATTAGTTCAATTTGTTGAAGAGCAAGACTTAGAGAAAATTGGTATCACTTTGAAACCTGAATATGTAGGTAAACACGAAGCAATTCCTTTCACTAGAGAAAACGTTTTAAATCAATTGAAAAAGGATGTTTTATTCGGTTGGGAGAAAGCTGAAAATGAGCGAGGAATTTCAACAGGAATTATGTTTGAAGTGGTTAAGTTTTGGAATTGGGTCTTAGAAGAAGGGTTAGAGGATTTCGATAATTATGGGTGGTATGGAAAGCCTTTATTTATTGAAACAGCTAAAAAATACGGTTGGCAGGATGAATTATATTAACATGCAGTACGAAGATTAAGCCCAGTAGTGAAAATGAGGAGGTAGATCAAATGGAATCAGCGTGGGTTTTAAGGTTGAAAGATGAATTCAAAGAGGAGTATATGGATAACGAAAACTATTACTTGAACGATTCGGAAGATGATGAGTTCATAACGGTTGATTTGCAAGAAGCAACAATCATTAAGGATAAACAAGCTCAAATCGATTATATGACTAATTACGAAAAGAAAATGAAAGAGCTTTATGGGGATGATTGTATCTGTAATTTTGGAATCACGCATATTACGAAGCATTTTGAATTTGTAGAGGTAGAGCTTAGGGATGCCGACGTGAACTATTGTGTGGCGTGCGATGCTGAAATCGATGCTGAAAAAGAGAAGACTTTCAATGATGCAGAGGGTGGATTATGGTGTCAGGCATGCGGAAAGTTAGAACTCAACAAGAACCAGGTGATCTAATGCTGCTAGAAAAAAAGCACTTTGACCCTAACCATACACATGTCTATTTTGTTCATTATTTAGAGCAAAAGTGTTTGAAAACAGGTGACAATCTAGACATAGATAAGTACAACGAAGATGTTAAAGGAAACCGAATCTACATCATCTTAGAAGAACATCATTTTGACGAGGAGCAAGTTAATCCTTACTTCGTGTATTACATCAAATCACTGGGGCTGAAACCGAACGACGGTGTAGTAGTTTATGAGTTTAATTTGTGGGCTCAAGGTAAGGCAAGCGAATACATCAGCCAGTTTCCTCACGATGCATTCACAACGATTGGTAATCTCCCCGGAGGTCATAAGGCCTTTGGAGAATACCTAAGGTCATTTGCAGAACATTCAGCAGAACCCGAACAACTATCACTCTTTTAAATGAATGGGAGGTCATGAGTTGAAAAGAGAACGCATTAAATCAGAACGCTATCGCCCAATCGTCACGGTCATGAAAGCCAAGAAGGGAGTGCCTACTGTCGTGATGATCAGTGGGCAACGATACACACTCACACATGATTCACATATGCGCGGCCATCAAGAAATCAAGAGGAAGGCTAAGTAATGACAATGCAGATGAAATACATCGCGTTTGACTCAGATAGCATCGACGTCGACTTTTCTTTTACCACTGGACAGGTTGAGAAGGTCGAGCAACTTTGGGAACAAGGGGAGTCTCTCAAAGAGATATCTAAACAGATACGTCGCAAGCCACTAGAGGTTGCACTGCTCATCATGGACCGAGCAGAACTCAAAAAGATAAAGCCGCGGAAGAATGGGATATTCGGGGGCTAGGAGGTTGGTTGTGTGATTGAAAAAGATTTGCAGATAGATGAGCGAATGTGCCTAAATATTGATATAATGGAAATACCAGAAAGTTGTGTCGTGGTCATCAGTGACGGCAAGGCGAAACTGAGAGAACTACCACCTCATGGCGAGTACAAGATCGTCACGCACCAGGGGAAAGTTAAGCGCATGCGGAGGGAAACGGGGGAAGAGTTTTGAGCTTCGAAGAGTTTTGCCTGAAAAGATATAAGGTTGTTACCGAGCAATTTGAATCCTCTATTGAATATGCTTTTAAAAAGACATATATGGACGTCACACCTAAGCCTCAAATGACAGAGGTAGAGGCTGTGATTATGGGATTAGCTCAAAATATTAATGGATTAAACTACTCTATAATTAAACTTATTGAAACAGATAATCATTATGCACTCGATTCTGCTTTAAGGTCTCTATTTGAGAATTACGTTTCTCTTCGATTTATTCTAGAGGATCAAACCGTTTTCAGAGCTAAAAGGTATCTTTATTCAAAAAAGAATTCTGAATATGAGATTGGAGAAAAGCTTCTTCAAACAAACCGAAGAGGTAGGGAGTTGCGTAAATTTATTGGTATGTCAGAAGAACAAGTTAACGAGAAATTGATTTCTAAACTTAAAGTTTATGACATTGATCATATAAGACAAATGATGTTAGGTGAACTTGAGTTCAAGAGACTTTCAGAAAAGTGGTACAACGTTCTTAGCAACAAAAAGCTAAAAACCTTTTATGCTTTATGTGAGTATATGAAGTTTCAAGATGAATATGAGTTAATATATAACATTCTTTCAAAAGAAGCTCATGCAATGGATGCTTTTAAATCTTTTGAGATTGAAGATAGCCTTCTATCATTTCATAAATTAAAAAAACCTCATATCATGCACACGAACTTTGGGACACGTATGAATATTGAGGTGTTGAAAGATTTGATGAAATATTTTAAATGTAAAGAAAAAGAGCGTGAAGTTTTAGCCTTCTTAAATTTGAAAAAGTTATTATAACCTCTAGTATCAATTTTAAGTATATCTTGAACGGGCAAGTATAGCGTTTATTCTGTATCTTTATTATAAAGTTATCTTTAGTAGGTGATTAAAATATTTTCAATAGGACTGGGTATATCCCTGATTATCAATATCATTTTATTATATTATATGACTGTTTTTACAATTACAGATAATAAGTATTTTCGTCAAAAAATTGCGTCATCTGATTATAAAAAATTATTAGTGTTCTTAATCATTTCCATTTTATTTTCTTCGATTTTAATATCAATTTCTTTATTATCAAAAAAAATCGAACCTGATTTAATGGCAGCTTTAGTCTCCCTTTTAGCAGTCATCGTTGCAATCGTTGCTATTTATTATCAGCATAAACAATTTAAAATTAATAGGAAGCCTTATATTACCCCAGTAAGGAAATCTTTCGCTATTGATCTTCCGAGCATTTTAACAGATTGGTTTACAGGTGAAAAAATCGATAAAAGGTTTTCAAATCTTACAATTCCTATATATAATTTGGGGAGTACTACTGCAATAGATATTAGTTATTGGTACTCACTGAAGAATATAGAAGAGCTAAGTGAATATTGGAATAATAAAGTTTATTTCGACTCAACTAGTTACTCTATTAAAGTCTTAGATCAAGATTACCCTTACTCGATTGGTATTAAGGATAGACTTGCTTCTCGAGAAGCCAATCTTACTTGTAAAAACTTTGTAAACTATGCGGACAAAATTGATCCAGGATTATTTTTGGAAGTAAAAACCCCCACTTATTTTATGATATTTATAAGTGGAATTTACAAGGAACAATCTCCCTTATTACCTAATGCGCCAACTCCAATTTTTTCTCTTTTTATTGAATATACAGATTTAGATAGAGTAAGGCATAGAGTTGAATTTGAAATGAAGTCGGATGTCAATAATGCGCATATTAACAAAGATAAATTGAATTCAAGTATAGTATTTAAATCTATAACATAACCATGTCCCACCAGCCATCTGGAGGACACTTTGACCGGCGCAATTTAGCGCTCGTTGAGGTGTCCTCTTTTTTATTGAAAAGGAGTGATTGTCATGAGAACGCTTCAAGAACAACTGATTGAAAAAGGTTTGGTCACAAAAAAATTGAAAGAGATTGTTGCTGATAAAGTCGTGAGGCCAAAAGAAAGCCTGACTAAGCGAGATATCGAAGAACTGATGGGATGTCATCGTCCTACATATCGAAAAGTGAACGGTGTCACGAAGCGAAAACGATAGGGGGGATAGCATTGGCTTGCCGAGAATTAGATCAGCGTAATCAGATGATGGACATGGCGAATCAAATGATAAAGGACTATGGCTGGATGCAATCTGAAATATTTAGACTTCAGAATCGAATTTATGGTGGTTCTCTCCCCATGTCTACCTGGGGAGTTGCTCAATATGGCATTGAAGCTGTAATGCCAAAAGGTTCTAAGGGTAAGAGTATAGATGAATTGAAAAATCTGGACTCACTTGAAAATAAAAGACTAGCTAGGCTAAACAGGTATGAAGCTGAGGTTTATATTTTAGAGTCACTGGCTGACAGCTTTCAGTCTGAATTCCAAAACATCGTCTATGATTGTCTATTGGACCGTCAAACTCACCGACAGATTGCTGCACAATTAATGACGTCTAAGGCGCAGGTGCAGAAATGCAAAAAAGAAATACTAGAGCAGATGATACAAAGTGAGTTAATTGAAACATTTCTTCTATTCGGTGAGTTAGATAAATTCAAATAGTACAAAGTGTACAAAATATACTTATTTGCAACCTAAAAAAATCTGACGCTAAAATGGGAGGGAGGTCGGCGCGGTTTTAGTAGCTGACAAAAAGAGGAATTAAACTCCTTTGTGTCGAATCTTACGATTCAAAGGGGGAAATAATATGCAATATCATGAAGGCATTCCTGAAAATATTGATGAGTTGAAACGAAATGCAAAGAGACAAGATGATTGGAGAACAAGATTAAATGCCGTGGAGGAGTTAGGTAATTGGAAGTGTAGACAATCAATTGATATCTTATGGGACAGAATGATGAGAGACAAAGTTTATAAAGTCCAACACGCTGCATTTATAAAACTCCAATCGTTTGACGAAAAAGTTAAATTACCAAAAAAGAAAAAGGGTAACTTGATTAAAGATATAGATAAAAAATTGAGTCCAGTAAAAAACGCATTACCTGAAAATCATACATTCGATGATTTCAAAGCGGCCCTAAGGCAAAAGAAACCAGAAATTTATGATACTTATGAAGGTGACAAAGAGAACAAGTTTGAACAGTGGCTTAAAAATAAATGGCAGTCATTGCCTAAAAAGTAAAGCATCCTTCGGGATGTTTTTTATTGCATTTCAAATTGGAGAGGGGATGATTAACATGCTGCCTAAAAGTGTTCGAGTGGCCGGTATCGATTATAAGGTGGAAGAAGTGGCGGAATTCATTGGAGAACCTGAAATGTTAGGGTGTGTCATCTATCCGTTCGCACAGATCCGTGTGAAAGAGAGCCTGCCAGCAGACAAGAAGTGGCAAGTATTCATTCATGAGTTACTTCATGCAATCTTTGTGGAAGCCGGATTTGAAGAACATGATGAAGAGATGGTGAATCGATTAGGCATCGTCTTGCATCAGGTTTAAAAGATAACGAAATTGATTGTAAATTAGAAAAAACAGCAAGGCATAAACCTTGCTGAAATCATTACTATTCAAAATGTTTTTTTAGATCTTCGCTTAAGAAATTCACAAGATTATCACTACGTCGATGAGCTTCAAGCTTGGTTGCAAGCGAGTAATACTTTGCAAAAGCTTTTTCAATATCGACATGGTTTTCAAATCCAAACACTGTACCTTCTAAAGCTGTTAATTCTACAGCGACGTCGAATTTATTTCTTTGAATTGGTGTAGGACTTACAGAAACATCATTAGCCAATAATTTTCACCTCCTTTAATATGTAAATTCGACATAAAATTATAAATTCCTTTTAAAAAAGCCACATCCTAAAAGATTGGAGATGAGGACGTGAAGTAGTATGCCAAGAGCCAGAGACCCGAATCGTGATAAAGCGTTCGAGTTGTGGAAGAACAGTCAAGGCAAGATAACCAACCGTGCTTTAGCCACTATGCTAGACGTACCTGAGAAGACCATCAGTGCTTGGAAGAGTCGTGATAAATGGAATGCAGTACTGCAAACAGATGAATGTAGTACTACAAAACAGAAGAGTAAGCCACAGAAAAAGAAGCGTAGTGGTAATCCTAGTCCTGTTAAGAAGTTTACAGAACGAAACACTGCAGCATTGAAGCATGGCTTGTTCTCAAGGTACATGCCACAAGAAACCTTAGAAATAATGAGCATGGTTGCCGGCTCTGAACCCGTTGATTTGTTGTGGATGCAAATAGAGTTGCAGTTCGCTGCTATCGTCAGAGCCCAGCAAATCATGTTCGTTGAAGACAAGGATGAAATCACGAAAGAGATCAAGAAGGTCGAGAGACGAGAAGATGATTTCGGAGTCACCGAGAAGCAGGAGTGGGAGATTCAGTTTGCTTGGGACAAGCAGGCCACTTTCATCAATGCACAATCGAGGGCCATGGGTGAGCTTCGGTCACTCATAAAACAATTTCTTGAGATGGCAACAGATGATGACGAACGTCGTTTGAAACTGGAAGCAATGTCCGTCGGTATTGAAAAGACACGTGCTGAGATTGCACGTATCAACTCAGGCGCTTCAAACTCGGATGCGGATGATTGGGTGTCAGCACTCAAAGAAGTGGCAGAAAAACGGAAGAGTCAGCGGGTGAGTGGAGATGTCGAGTAAACCTTATAACGTGTTGCTCAACCTGATTGATGTCTACTGGGATGACCCAGTGGCTTTTGCTGAGGATATTCTGAATTTCACACCTGACAAGTGGCAGCGAGAAGTACTCACCGATCTAGCGAATCATCCGTATGTCTCTGTTCGTTCAGGACAAGGGGTAGGTAAGACCGGTGTGGAAGCCATCTCAGCCATCTGGTATCTCTGCTGCAGGCCGAATCCTAAAGTCGTTTGCACTGCACCGACACGTCAGCAATTGAATGATGTCTTATGGGCCGAGATTGCCAAGTGGCTCGAATCATCTTTGGTGAAGAACTTCTTGAAGTGGACCAAGACGAAGGTCTATATGGTCGGCAACGAGGAACGTTGGTTTGCGACCGCACGAACGGCTACAAAGCCAGAGAACATGCAGGGGTTTCACGAGGACTACATGCTGTTCATAGTGGATGAGGCATCTGGTGTTGCTGATAGCATCATGGAGGCAATCCTTGGAACACTCTCAGGACCTGAAAATAAATTGCTGATGTGCGGAAACCCTACTCGAACGAGTGGGGCTTTTTACGATTCACATCACAAGGACCGTCAGGATTACAAAACCCACAAGGTGAGCAGCTATGACAGTTCACGAGCGAGTAAAGAGAACATTGAACGTCTCATCCGGAAGTATGGCAAAGATTCGGATGCCGTCCGCATTCGTGTGTTCGGTGAGTTTCCGAAGTCGGAGCCGGACATGTTCATCTCTCTTGAGCTAGCGGAGACTGCAACAGAGAGAGCAGTTGAACCATACGGTCGAACATTACACATCGGAGCGGATATTGCCCGTTATGGTGATGATGAGACGGTACTCGCTCCATTCTATGGTGGAAAGGTGTTCGAGCTTGAGTGCTATCACAAACAGAGCACAACAGCTACTGCAGGCCGAATCATTCAAATGGCACGACAGTTTCACTCAAGATTCCAATACATCACTGAAGTACTCATCAAGATTGATGATGACGGAGTTGGCGGTGGTGTCACGGATCAATTGGAGGAAATTATCCGTGATGAGCTGTTCCCGTTTGCTATTCGAATCATCCCCATTGGTAACGGTCGTAAAGCAATCGACTATGACCATTACGAGAATCGAGGTACTGAGATTTGGGCGGCAATACGGGACAGGTTGCAAGAGAACCTGAGTCACTATATGCAGGGAACAGAGCCGACATTGGAACTACCCAAAGATGACAAGCTCATCAGCCAGTTGACGACTCGGAAGTACAAGATGTCGAGTAAGGGACGAATCGTCTTGGAACGTAAAGAAGATATGAAGAAGCGTGGTGTGGAATCTCCTGACCGCGCTGATGCAGTCGCACTTGCAATGGCAACGGAGGAAGAATTGGTTTATACACATGAACGGCCGCTTGGTTGGTAAGTGGCGTATGAGAAGGGGTGAGATGACATGACAATCGATTATCTGAAACAATCGTTTCCACCAAAGCCATTTGACCAAGATTACGAGCACATGATGTTCTTTCGTGATCTCTATGATGGCAACCACAGGGAGATCTTTCCCCGAGCAAACGAGATTGGCAAGCAGACATTGCGCTCGCAATATAAGATGAGTCGCTACAATTATCGATATTTTAAAAACTTGAAGGCCAAGCTAGCACGACAGAATTCAGAGACGCACTATGTGATCATCAACATCTCATCATCTATTGTCGAATTGCCTGCTGATCTAATCAATCGGTCAATCGGTAATATTTCTGCTGATACCGAACAATCTGAAGAGCTTCTCGCCTTTGTTGAGTCGGTAAGCAACCTATCAAAGACCAAGAACAAATTATGGCCAGCAGTCGTACAACATCAGATTGACGGTGGCGTGGCATATCGGGTGCGCTCAGACAAAGACAAAGGGACTTGGTTCGAATGGAAAGAAGCTGACCTTTTCTATGAGCATGAAGATGAACTAGGAGCAGACTTTGCTTGGACCGAGGAACATGGAGAAGACAAGTACTTGAGAGTCGAGAGACAAAGATTGACTTCCCAAGGGCTTGAACTCACGCAATTGGTGTTCCGAATGCAAGGCGATACGGTTGATGAGCAGAAAGATTTCGCGGAGTATAGTCAAATATATGATTTGAATACAGAAGAATATGTGTTGTTCCCAGGTATTCGAGAGCTCATGTGTGGATATGTGCCGAATGACGAGACATTAACTCAGCCACGTGGACGTTCGGCGCTACGCAACATTCCGGAGATTCAGGAAGAAATCAACTGGACAGTCACCCGAGATTCTATTGTATTTGAAAAACACGGCAAGCCTAAACTGGCTATCCCAAGAAAGCTATGGGATTCGGTGGCGTCTCAGAACGACAAGAACTATGGTAGTCGTTTTGTGCGTGGAGCAGACCTAGAAGTAGTCAGCTATGACGAAAACAACGGTGCGGTACCCATGTATATCACATGGAACTCACAGACAGAACAGAGTTTTGCACATGTCGCTCGTTTGATTGACTACATGATGTCCGTCTCCAAGACTGCTGCCACTGCCATCGGATTAGGCAAAGTCGGAGGCACGATGTCGGCTAAGGCAATCCTCTATGAATGGATTCAGTCGGTTATAAAAGCAGAGGCGATCCGTGACAAGTTCGACCATGCGCTAAAAGACGCGTATCGAAAATGTAGCCTGCTTTCAAACGAGCTATATGGAACGACCTATACAGTCACTTCTCCTGTCATAGAGTGGATGGACATGCTACCTAAGGCTGATTCTGAAAATGATGAGCAAGAAGCATCCAAGTATGAAAAAGGAGTCCAGTCATTAGAGACGACCGTTCGAAACCTTCACCCGGATTGGTCAGAGACTGCCATCCAGCAAGAGATTGAAAAGATTTTAAACGAACAGATGGTGGATTCAATGAATCCAAGTTTCGTTCAACCGCCTCGAACTGAGATTGGAAGTGGATAATCATGGACGATCAGGAGAAGCTGATTCAACTCTTTGAACAGGCAAGTCTTAGTCTGTTGCAGATGATTCGGAGCTCTGTGGGACTTACTCAAAGAAGGTATCTGCGGGTATTACAAGAAGTGCTGACGATAACAGCCTCCATGCAAGAGGGGGCAACATCCTTGTTGCTCAAAATTATTGAGAAATCGTATAAAGAAGGTTCTGACGAGACAATAAATGAGTTGACGATTAAAGGATTTGAAAACATTCAAGCCACTTTCTCAACAGGAATCGACAGGAGAGCCGTGCAGCAGATTGTGGATGATGCATTTTACACAATCTTAGAAGCCACTGACTTCATGGCGGAAGACGTTAAACAACGCCTAGAATCAATTGTACAGGCCGCTAACAGTGCGTCCCTTATTGAGGGGCAGAGTAGAAGAGAAGTTACCAAAAGAGCCATTGCGGAGGCTTCTGAAACAGGCATCACCGGTATCATTGCTAAGAATGGTGCGAGAATTCCGGTTGAGAAGTATCTGACAGGAACTATTCAGTACTATCAGCGCAAAGCTCACGTGGACGGAGCCATTAATCGCATGGTCCAGAACAATCTTGACTTGATCTATGTCAATTCAGTTGGTATTACCTGTTCAGTTTGTGCTCAGTATCAAGGGCGGGTGTACTCGCTAAGTGGAAGAGATGAAAGATTTCCTCCTCTACTCGAGAAGCCACCATACCATGCACATTGTGTGCATAGTGCTTACCCTTGGATAGAGCGCTACGAAGACCAAGAAGAGATTGAAAGAATGTTGGTCGAATCAAACAGGCCATTTGAGGACAATCGTGCTGAACGTAATATCAAGAGATACAACGAACTTCAGCGAGAGAAATCAAAGAAGAACGATACCAGAAAGCAATGGATCCGTTATAAGTCTCGTATGCCTGACCTTCCCGACCTCAAGACCTTTGCAAGCCACAAAGCACGAAACACGAAGAAGTATCAAGAATGGATGGCTGATTATCGAGAAATTGGCAACATATTGATTGACTGAGTCCTCACGTTGAGGGCTTTTTATTATGCCTTAAAGGTGGTGGTGGATTTGATTATCGCGATGTCGAAATCATGAACAGGAGGCGATCCATCATCTCGTCTGTCCGAACGTTAGAGGACTGCCCAGAACTTGCTGATGGCATTAAAAGCTGTGAAGGAATCTATGGTCATACTGACGACCTTAAACAGGAGGATACACATGAAGTTATTTAATCGGTTCTACGTCTTATATGCACTTGTTTTCTCATTCTTTACCAAACCCGAAGCAACCAAGTCTTTTGAATACACGCCGCTAAAACTAGACCTGCAGTTCTTTGCCGGCGACCCTGACCCAGATGATGATCCTGATGGTGGTACAGGTAAAGGGGAAGACAAGCCTTTTGCTGTCTTTAACAACAAAGAGGACTTGGACAAACGTATCTCTCGTGCTGAGAAGGCAGGTCAGAAAGCATTGGCCAAGCAACTTGGATTCGAGACCGTCGAGGAGATGCAGGCGGCTCTTAAGAAAGAGGAGCCAGCTGATCCAAAGGGCAAGGACGAGAAGAAAGACAAGGCGCCAGACGTAGACGAAATCATTGATGCAAAACTGAAAGAAGAGCGTGCGAAGACGTTCACTCGTCTTTTGACGTCCGAGGTAAAAGTAGTGGCGAAGGAACTCGGCTTTGCAGATTATGAAGACGCGCTTAAACTTGCTGATCTGAGTGAAGTGAAAGAGAACGAAAAAGGCGAAATCGAAGGAGTCGAAGAAGCCTTGAAAGCTCTCAGCGAAAAGAAACCTCACCTACTAGAGAAGTCTAACAAGGGTGGTTTTGGTTCTGACATTTCTAACAAGAAGAAGCAGTCTGAAAAAGATCGTCTTGAATCAATCAAAAAAATGGCTCAGAACCGTGGCGTACAGGTGCAGGCATCTGTAAATGACCCATGGAAACGATAAGGAGGAAAACCAAATGAATTTACAACCACATGAAACAGAAATTTCAGGTGAAGTAGAAATCCTAGCCTCTTATGAAGCAATTCGTGAGGTGGTTAATGGTATCACAGTTGATTCAGCTGCAGTAGCTGAAGTGGATGGAAAGAAAGTCGTGTTAAAAGGTATGCCGATGGGCAAACTTGCAAACGGAAAGTATGCACCATACAATGCTGCTGGTGTTGACGGAAGTGAAAACCCAACTGTATTGCTGAAACACACTGTAGATGTCACAGACGGCGACGAAGTAGTAGGGGGTTATGAAATGGCAAAAGTCATCTCTGAACGTCTGCCAGTCACAGTAGATGCTACATTACGTGGCAAAATGCCATTTATCCAATTTGCCTAGGACCTATCAAATACAACTTGAGGAGTGAATTCAATGCCCAACGAAATTTTAAATTTAGAACAAGCTTTGTCTCAGACTGAATTACTGACATATGCACGAAACCTAGCACCACAACAAGGCTATTTAGCAGACCTTTTCTTTCCTGCCTATGAAACGGATGAGCTATCAATCGATGTGATCCGTGAATCGTCTCGTCTTCCAGTAATGGCTCAAATCGGAGACCTTGGAACGCAAGCTGAATATGGATCTCGTGAAGGTTCAGTAAAAAGCCGAGTGCAGATTCCAAAGATTCAACGTGCCCGAGCGATGGATGAGAAATTGGTCCGTCTATTACTGCAGGATGGTCTACGATCAAATGAACTTGCTCAGATTCGCCGCACTCAGCTAGATGATGTCTCTTATGCAACTGATGCAATTCGTGCCCGGAAGGAATGGATTGCGATGCAGGCAATCTCTACAGGAGCTGTTGCCTATTCTGAAGGTGATGTAAAACTCTCAGTGGACTTTGGTTATACAAATGACCAGAAACCGGTATTGAGCGGTACAGACCTTTGGTCAGACACTGTAAACTCAACGCCTTTGCAAGATATCCAATTGTGGGTTGAAAGCGCAGCAGATCGTGGCGTTCAACTTACACGTGCACTAGCATCACGTCAGGTAATCTCATACTTGAAGCAGAACATAGGGATTCGCCAAGCTTATCACGGTAGCACAACAGCGCCACAACTAAGTGATGCTGAGCTTAACTCACTATTCGAGGCAAACAATCTTCCATCAGTCGTGGCATACGATACGCAAGCGCGAGTGGAGAACCGTGCAGCCGCTGCTGGGCGTGCTACTTTCACTAGTGTTCGTATGATGCCTCAGAATCGTTTTGTTCTTCTACCAGATGGTCCACTAGGCGATTACCTATGGGCTAAGACAACTGAAGAAATGATGAACGAGATTGAAGCAGAAGCGACTGCCGAGAACGGAATCTTTGTATTCCGCAAAATCAATGAGCATCCAATCCGTGTGGAGACAATCGGTGTCAACCTTGCCTTCCCTGCTTTTGGTCTCAACGATTCTGTTGTAGCTGCCACTGTACTTTAATATGTGACCCTTGGAGTCTTAAATGGCTCTAAGGGATTTTTGGTTAACAAGGAGGCAATTTCAATGAAGATCACAGCAAACTCAAATGTGAAACACAACGGTAAATGGTATAAAGACGGTGAATCCTTAGGGAATGTGAAAAAAGAAGATGCTGAGCGTCTGATTACACTAGGTGTAGCTGTAGAAGCGCCGGTCGAGTCTGACTCTAAGACTGACAGCGGGAAGTCTAAGGGCAAAGATTCTGGTTCTGCTGACACTCAAACAGATGACACAGATACCGCTAAGAACGAAAAAAATACATCATCCAGTAAAAAAACAGAAGACGAATAGAAAGCGGGGTGTGAATCATGCCCACACAAGAATCTGTTGAAACTTGGTTGATAGCCAATCACTTGGAGTCGAATGTTTGGACTGATTTCGAAAGAAAAAGTGTCGCTTTCATCCAAGCTATACGTCACTTGAATTCATGGTACCCAGATGTTGAACTGACAGATGAGATTGTCGGTTATCAAGCCATTTGGGAAATCAAAGGTTTGGATCCAGTCCTTAAATATAGTGGACTTGGCGTGAAGAGTCTGACGGATAACGGGGAGCGAGTGGATTACGGTGATTTTGTACGGGACAAGGTCGCACCTGAAGTTCATGCATTACTCGGTCTACCGATAGATGAACAGGAGCCACCTGAAGAATTTGTTCTTTATGGGGGGCGCTTGATATGAGCTTATTTGGTTATCCAGCTACGATCGTACACGTGCAAGCTAGCAAAGATGATTGGGGACGACCCATCATGTTACCGCCTGTCGTTCGCGACGCCAAGGTGATAGAAGAACAGAAACGAATTCGCACGGCTAACGGTGAAGAGGTAACTATCTCATATGAGGTCCATATTGAAGGGGATGTGGCTGTCAGTCTGAATGATCAAATCAATTACAAGTACCAAACCACCGAACAAATTTCTTTTCGAGTTAGGCACTTTGAAAAGAAAAAGTTCTTAGGTACGGACGATGTGAAGAAGGTCATCGTCTATGGCTGACTCAATCAGATTCTCATGGGAGGGTATCGAAGAGATGCAATCAGAACTCTTGGAATATGAGAGAAGATTGATTGCCCGCTTGACATGGGTGCTACGTGACCTTGCAATAACAGTCATTGGAGATGCACGTAGACTAGCACCTGTCGATGATGGGGATCTAGAAGCAGCGCTAGATGTCGGAGAAGTCATGTTAACCATTCAGTCCATTTACATCGATTTAGGTGTTACAGCCAGTGCAGAAGTTCAGCATTACGCCATGGTGCAACATGAAGGATTTCGTAAGACAAAAGATGGCAGGGTCATCTTTATGTCTCCTGGTGAAAAGACAAGGAGCAAGCCGACTCACAAAGGTTATAGTCCAGGTAAGAAATTTCTTCAACATGCAATCGAGATGAACGAAAAGATGATTCTCGAGACATTGGCAAAAGAATTGGAGGTGTAGTGATGCAAACCGAGGAACTCATAGAGCACCTGATCACGTTAGGGTATTCAGTTTATCCAGAACCTAACTTTATCCCTGATATTGAAGAAGATACGAAATTCCCATGCCTGTTTGTCATTGCAAACGGTGGAGGTGCGACAGACGAATATCTGCCCATCCGTTTTCCTTCATTCCAGATTGTGGTCAAGGGAAAGAATGCAAAGACTACACCTAACCAATTCGTAGATACCGAAGCCTTAGCACAAGGGCTGATTGATTTCTTTGATCAGAAGACCAATTTTATCATTGGCACCAACACCATCTATTATTGTCGAAGCCAGTCTTCTATGCCCATTCCAATCGGTCTTGACCTCAGAGACCGCCCAACTTATTCACTGAATTTTAATTTCAAGTTACAACCCAATCTGAAAGGAGCTAACTAATCATGTCACCAGTTGCATATATCGATGTTCCACTAGGTCCAGCTACCGTGGAATTCGGAGACACAAGCCCGACAATCTTTGACATTACAAAAGGTGGAGTAGTGTTCTCTTCTTCCTCTACCAAACAAGACATCACAGTCGATCAATACGGAGATACTGTGGTCAAATCGGTGTTTAAAGGACGCACATGCCAAGTCACAGTTCCCTTTGCGCTATCAGACCTTCCAAAGCTTGCAAAGGTCATCCCAAACAGTACCTTATACACGGATGCAACTTTACCAGAAGCACCAAAGTTGCGACTAGATGTTAAGGCGAATGCAGGACTAAATATGGCGTCAACCGCTGAAAAGTTGGTCATCAAACCTACAGACCCTGCTGCAACACCAAACGATTGGATCACGGTACCTCTAGCAACACCAATCACGGATCCAGAGTATACGTATAATGCTGACAATGAACGTATTGCCAATATCACCTTTGTTGGATTCCCTGACCTCACGAAAGAGGGATTGCTTTATATCATGGGTGATGAAACTGTAACAACTGCTTGATTATGAACGGGGCCAATGAGCCCTGTTTTTTATTTGTCTTGAGAGGATGAACATAAATGGATGCATTGAAATCGATCTTTATGAAAAACTACGTGACGCTCGGAAAAAAGAAGGCTGAGATTCGAAAACTCACACCTGCGGATTGGAAGTTGGTATTTGGTAGTTTTGATAAATTACCAAGCCTTATTGTGACAATCATGCAGGCTCCTAAAGAACAGCAAAGTGTATATCTAGTTGAAGGCATTGATTTGGCTTTAGACGAAGTAATCGAGATCACGAGCAAGCTTACCGGTATTGAAGAGGACTACTTAACAAATCAAGTCGGACTTGATGAGTTGGTCGAGTATTTCGCACTTACTATCAAGAAGAATCGATTGGATACACTTCCAAAAAACCTGAAAAGCCTTCTCCAAGGTCAGCTGTAACCAAAGAGAAGGCATTAAGTATCGATGAATTCCTGTTGAGAGCATCATCACTTCTAGGGGTAAGTCAAAAGGACATTGAAGAGAAGTACTATATGGTCGATATTCCACAATTGTTGAAACTTAAAGCAGAAAAGGAAACACAAGAACGTATTTTGCAACTCAAACTGCTCATTGCTTCCAATCAGCGAACGATGGAGGACAAGGAATACAAACAGTTTATCGAAATATTGAATCCAAAGCAGGTAAGCAATCAGTTCAATCGTGACAGGGTAGAGCAATTGCGTGCTATGAGCGGAGGAAGGGGGTAATCGTATGGCGGACAAGTCCATTGGTAATTTAAAAGGTCGAATCACCATGGAAATTGAAGAGATGAAAGGCAAATTGAAAGAAGCGAGAGATGAGCTTGGAAATATGTCCGGGTCCAGTAAGCAAGTGAACGAGGATTTCGGCCGAATCCAAACAGCAGGCGCAACCGTATTTGCCGCAGTATCAGGAGCCATTGCAGTAGCCGCTGTTACTGCTGCCGACTTTGAGAAGCAGATGAGTCGTGTGAAAGCTATCTCTGGTGCAACAGAAACAGAATTTAAGAGTTTGAAAGAAGAAGCCTTGAGACTTGGAGCGACAACTTCTAAATCAGCAAGTGAAGTTGCTAAAGGTATGGAAGATATGGCGGCAATGGGGTTTAGTGTTAACGAGATTATGGCAGCTATGCCAGGTGTGATCTCTGCGGCCGAAGCAGCAGGAAGTGACTTGGCTGTTACTTCAGGAATTGTGGCTGCAGCTCTCAACGCATTTCAACTTGAAGCCTCTGAAGCTTCTCGGGTGGCTGATGTACTAGCTATGACGGCAAATGTATCAGCGGCGGGTGTAGAGGATATGGGATATGCCTTTAAATACGCGGCACCAATCGCCAATTCACTTGGTATCAGCATGGAAGAAGTGGCGGCCGCAATCGGAATCATGACCAACGCTGGTCTTGAAGGTTCTCAAGCAGGTACCTCACTTCGTCAAATATTGATTTCACTCAACAACCCCGCTGAAGCGCAGGCCAAGATTATGGAGAAACTAGGGTTTTCGATGCGTGATGCAAACGGTGAGTCTAAGTCTCTGTCAGAGATTATTGGAGACTTGACCAAAGCGACTGAAGGAATGACCAAGGCTGAGAAACTTGCAACGATTGCAAAACTTGTTGGTTCTGAGGCGGCATCGGGTATGGTCTCCATCCTAGAAGGTGGAGTCGATCAGCTGGACGAGTTTACCGATGCACTTCGTAACTCGGAAGGAGCGGCTAAAGACGCGGCTGATGTGATGATGGATAACTTTGCAGGTTCTTTTGAAGAATTTCAAGGTGCCTTAGAAACATTAGGTATCAAGGTAGGAGATTCATTCTTACCAATCTTCAGAGACGCGGTTGATGCGGCTGGAGAACTAGTGAACAAATTCAATGAAATCGATGGAAAATCAATTATGGTGACAGGTTCATTCATTGCAATCACTGCCGCGGTTGCAACGACACTTGCCACTGTGGGTAAACTAAGTCTCGCATTGTTAGCTTTCACAGCTACTCCCGTTGGTGCAGCCATTGTAGGGGTTTCATTATTAGCGGGTGCTATTGGTGCGGCGGCATTGAGTCAACGTGATGCAACTGAGGTATCACTTGAACATGCAAATGCTCTAATTGAAGAGCAACAGGCATTAGAGACTAGCATTACTCGATACGATCAATTGAACCAAAAAATGAAATTATCATCGGATGAACTTGACCGATTTGTTGATCTTAATTCACTCATGAATCAAACAGCAAATCCAGAAATATTGTCACGATTGAAGGAAGAACAGAATGGTTTACTCGAAAAATCTGGACTCACAAACGACGAATTCAGCGAGTTCCTTCAACTGAACAAAGATTTGATTGAAACAGTCCCAGACACATCTCTGCGGATCACAGAAGAAGGAAACGCCATGGTCAACACGACAGAGGCGGCCAAAGGATTGAATGCAGAAAAAATCCGCATGATTGAACTTGAATTAGAGGCGCAACTCGCTCAAGCGCAAGCAAATGAAGAGGAGAACTTAAGAAAGAAGGAGCAAGTAATCAAAGACATTAATGCCGCCCGTGAAAGAGGGATTGAACTGGCATTTAAACTTAGTGAGGCTGAGGCAGAATCAGCTAGCTTAGAACGTCAATATGAGCAAGCCAAGAAAGACAATGATCTCGCAGAGATTCAAAGACTTGAGTTATTGATGACAGGGCAACAAGAAAAGGTCCGATTTATAAAGGATGAGCAGGCTGAACAGGCCAATCTAATACTTAAAAAAGAAGAAGAAAAAATTAAGATTGAACAGGCTATTGGATTGCTCGACGAAACAAAGCAAAAGATGGTCGAATTGCAGTTGGCTCAAGTCGGAATTAACGCCAAAAAAGGTGAAGAATTGAATGCTATCGATACAGCTATCTCTAAATTGCAGGAAGAAAAACGGAAGATTGACGCCAACTCTTCTGCAGCTGAAAAAAATACCAGTGAGTATCGTGATGCCGTAGGTGCCATCAATGACAAGATAGGTAGTCTTGAGGCCGCTAGACGGAAAGTATTATCAATCAACGGTGCAGCAGTGGAAATGAATCGGTTATTAGGGCAATCCATCACGAAGACGGTGTACGTTCAAAACGGCGGTTCATCCATTAACAGACCGACACTGCAGCGACATTCAGGTGGGCGTGTAGAAGGGCCTTCAGGAAAGTTGCATTCAGGAGGATTTCCTAACAGTCTGCTTCCTGACTTACAGAGAATGCCACAGCATAACGAAGTAGACGTCAGATTGTTAAAGAACGAGTGGGTTCTTACTGAAGCTCAACAAGCCAACCTAATGAGAATGGTAGATGCAGGGTTTACGAATCAAAGAGCTGGCAGTAGTTCAGATGAAGAACTATTGACCATTTTGTCGAGTATCTATCAATCACTATCAAGCGGTCTGAATGCAAAGGTCTATTTAGATACGAAAGAAGTGGCACGGGATATTGAACCCCATATCTCTGCATTCCAATACGATAAAACATTTGAAAGTTCAAGGGGGGATTTTTGATGAATCCTTATGATATCCATTTGGATGGTATCGAAATCGGAGACTTTGGACTAAGTCTAAAAGATGCTGCCGATCATCCGATGGCCGCAGTTACTCGAGACCGATTAACGACTGTCGACGGGAGAAATGGTGTACTCGACTTCGGTATGGATTCAGGCCCCATATTATTTGGTTTACGGCTCCAATCCGTAACGGACGATGAATATGAACTTCAAGAAATCTTACGTAGGTTTACAAATTTTCTTAAAGATGAGTATGGAAACGCAAGAGAAATGCCACTTGTTTTTGGATACGAACCAGACAAATTTTATACAGTGCGATATCAAGGTGGCATTGTTCCGACCAGAGATGTGAGGGTGATAGGATATTTTGTCTTAAACCTTCTCTGCGCTGAAGGGTATGCAAAAGCCATTGTATCAAGTCAAGATGTGACTTGGGGGAACGAAGAGTTAACATTTGCCTCAACCACTTACACATATGGCCATGAGGCATCGAGTTTAAGCCAAAATTTCACTAGTCCCGGAAGTATGAATATAGAAGTGATGGGACATGCCTTGCAACCTATACTTCATGTAATGGGTTCTGGAACAAATGTTGTGATTGTAATAGGCGGAAAACAATTGAATCTAGGGACTTTTAGTAATACCACGTGGCTTATTGATTTCAAAGAAAAAGTGATTTTAAAGAATGGTGTTAATGCGATCTATTCAGGTGATTGGATGTACTCATATCTATTGCCAGGAGACAACATAACCACAGTTAATGGGACCGGCCTTAATTTAGTGGTCTCTTTTGATTATAAAGATATTTGGAATGGATAAGGAGTGAGGTAGATGCCCGCAGAAAAGATTAAATATAGCGATAATCTAAAGCAAGGAACGGACAAGTTAAACAGTGCGATTGAAGCCGCTAATACTGCTGAAACACTATCGACTAATGCCGACACGAAAGCAACTCAAGCTTTAAGTAATTCAGTCAACACGCAAGAACAATTGGACACTATCGTGATTGAAGGTGATTCATCAGTTGAAGCCGCGCAAGCTCGTGTACCTGTGGAGGGGACAGCATATCCAACATTGAAAGCACGATTGGATGCGGAGAATCAGAATCTTACCGCACAGTTGGACGATAAGCTTGATAAAGATACAACAAATTTGTCTCTTAATAACTTCAATGAAACAGATAGATCAGTCATTCAAGGACTAGCACCCGGACAAATCAACGCTGTGTTAGGATATAAAAACGTAAAGCCAGAGAATGCTTCTTTTTTCAAAACAGGAAAGAATCTTTTTGATAAAAGTAAAGCGGTTATTGATAAATTCGTGAATAGTGTGACAGGGGCTCTTGATACAAGTACTAGTTATTATGCGAGTGATTTTATGCCAGTAGAAAGCGGTGCTGAGTATGTCCAAAAATACTCTTATCATTTAGCTTATTACGATGTGAATAAAAATTATGTCAGTGGAATGGAAGCTTCAGCAACTCCTGAATCTCCGAGGGTTATTACTATCCCTGCAAACGTTCGTTATACAAGGATGACTGTGCTAAAAGCGCATATAAATATTTTTCAATTTGAAAAAGGTAATGTATCTAGTGATTTTGAAGCATTCTATGAGGTGATTCCAAAAGAAGTGACGGAAAAACACCCCTTTACTTCTACTGATATTCCTAATGGATCATTAAAAGCTAATCAGACGGAATATCTTCAATTGGGTAAAAATTTATTTGATAAAAGTGTAGCAACTAGTGGTTATTATGTAAACCAAGCAGATGGAACATTGGCAGCATCAGCCTTGCACACTGTTTCGGATTTCATTTCAGTATTTCCTGACAGTCAATATAGGTTCGATAACGATGCTAACAGTCGAATTGCTTTCTATAACGAAAACCAAGTTTTCATTAGTGGTATTTTGAATCCCACCATGCCAATTACCACACCTTCTAACACGGTGTTTATTCGTTTCTCTTTCACCACTTCTCCAGAGACACAACAGTTTGAAGCTGGCTCAATTAAGACTTCTTATGAATCTTTTGGGATAAAATTCCCTAAACTTATCACAAGCGATATAGGAGAAGATGTTGTTTTAAACTTACCTAGCAAACTATACGGATTAGTCGGAAAAGAAGTAAACATCTACTTTGACAATATCATTAGCGGAAAAGATACAGATTATGATTTCGAGGTGGTGAGCAGTAAAGGGATGCAACTGGGGCATGTGTGGCGTTTTGTGCCGGACGTTGCGGAAAGCAGACCTGTCACGATCAACGTTTACAAAAACGGAAAGCTTGTGGCATCTGCCGATACTACGGTCATTGTTTCCGCAACGAGTGTAGGCTCTGGAATCACGAAACGAATGTTGACGATTGGCGATAGTACGGTAAATTCGCAGGGGTTAAATGAAAGTGGTGTATCCGTGAATAACTTGGTTTCACGCAAACTGCTCGAAAACTTCTCGTCCGATGTAATGGGCGTTGAATCGTTGGGTACGCTCGGAGCATCGCCAAACAATCACGAAGGGCGCAGCGGTTGGACAGCGAAGAATTATTTGGAAAACGCCTCAATCGGTGCGACAGTGAACGCCTTCTTAAATCCAGCGACTTCAACGTTCGATTTCAGTTATTACATGAGCAACAGCAGTATAGCGGTTCCTGACTACGTGGTGATCAATCTAGGCATTAACGACGTGTTCAGCCTTACTACCGACGAAGCGGTTAATGCGGAAATCGAACTGATTAAATCACGCTATGACACGATGATTGCCAGTATTAAAGCATATAGCTCAACAATCAAAATCGGTATCGCTGTTACCATCCCACCTAACTACAGTCAAGATGCGTTTGGCAAGGCGTATAACAGCGGGCAAACTCGCACACGGTACAAGCGCAATAACATGCTATGGGTCAGAAAACTGATCGCTTCATTCAAGGGCAGAGAAGCAGAATTGATTTACTTGATTCCGCTTAACGTAAACATTGATACCCGTTACAATTACGGCATCGAGCAAACAGCCGTTAACGCACGTAACAGCGAAACCTATGCAAGTCCAGTCGCTAACGGCGGTGTGCATCCTGTGTTAAGCGGATATTGGCAGGTTGCTGATACGTATTGGTACTGGTTGAAATCGTTTGAGCTATAAGGCATAGGGTCATTAAGCCCGGCAATGAAAATTTGATAGAATCATATCTTACTGTCCACATCGAGTGGACGCTAAGATATAAAAAAGAGCAACAGGTTTAACCCTGCTGCTCTTTTTCTAATGCTATATCTATTAAATTTCGAATTGCTTCTGTTCTGCTTTTAAAACCTTTTTCGTGCCAATAATTTTCAATTCGTTTGACAGTCTCTGGATCTAGAAGTAAAAGTATCTTTTCCTTCTCTACTTTTTCGTTCATCACTTCACCTCCTATATACATTATATAAATAGTATAAATTATATAGCTATGAATTGACAGAGAACGAATGTTCCTTTATTATATAATTTATATAAAATATATAAAGGGGTGTAAGTATGAATGATTCGAAAAAGTTATTTCACGAACTGAATGTACATGTTTTGACATTAGCTCCTGGAATTGATGAGCAAAAACTTGCTCGTCGATTAGAAGATGTTTTAGCAAATTATTCAATTGAAATCAAAAGCCAGATTGACATGGAAACGGACATTGAAGAGAAGGTAATGATGTTCTTGTCAGCTAAAGAACTAGAAGGAGCATCACAGGATACTTTATCGTCTTATTACTACATCTTGCGTCAATTCTGGAACTTCACAAAAAAGGCTGCAACTCAAGTGACAACTCAAGATATTAGAGCCTTTTTAGCGAGTTTTAATCAAAACAAAAGAAGTACGATCAGTACCAAGCTCACAACCTTGAATAGTTTCTTTGAGTGGCTAGTGAGGGAGGATATGCTATTGCGATCACCAACCTTGAAGATAAAATCTCCTAAGGTAGAAAAGAGAAATCCGAAGGGCCTAAACATAGCAGAGTTAGAGAAGGTCAGAGAATCATGCAATACTTTAAGACAGAGGGCTATGATAGAGGTCTTTTATTCTACAGGTTGTCGACTGAGTGAGTTGAGGAGCTTGGATAGAGCAGACATCAATCACCAGTCGATGAGCGCGAAAGTTATTGGAAAGGGAAACAAGGAAAGGGTTGTATATCTCTCATTTAAAGCCCTCTACCATTTGAATAAATACCTTAATAGTCGTACCGATGAATGTGATGCCCTTTTTGTGACGCAAAGGCGACCATTTAGAAGGATAGCGAATTCATCTATACAAGACGAAATCGATAAGGTGGAGAAAGCATCTGGAATCGACAAGAAGTTGACTCCTCATGTATTGCGCCATACATTCGCTAATCTGTCCATGGACTCTGGTATAGAACTTGCAGATCTACAACATCTACTCGGGCACAGCAACCCTGCAACTACGCTCGTCTATACCACCGTTTCAGAGGAGAGGAAGAAACAAGCATTTAAAAAATTTCATGTGCAATAGACTGGCACCCATAGAGGGTGCTTTTATTTTTTGTGAGAAAGTTGGTGTGATATGAAACTGAAAAGAGTTCCAGAACTAATTGATCTACAAGGCAACCTTATAGCTGTTTTAAATAATGCCAGTTCCATAGGATATAAGAAAAAAAAGAATGGATTATGGACCTGTCGATTCACTTTGCCTTTGAAAGACTCAAAAGCGTCTCTGGTTTTACCCAAATATCATATAGTTCTCTATGATCATGGTGAGAGAATCGGACGTTTCGTAGTGAATCCCAAAAGAACGACTAAAAATTTAAATACTCGTCAAATTTCATTTGAATGCGAGCATGTATTGAGTTTATTGCATAACGATATTTTGTATCAGTACCATCAAATAAGTAACTTCGATACTGCAACTGTGTTGTCTTTCTTATTAGAACAACAGGAAACTAATCATTGGGAAGTCGGCACCGTTTCTATAAATCGATTCTTTCATTATGCCTGGGAGAATGAGGACAGCTTGTTGAATGCTATCATGAGTGTTCCAAAACCTTTTGACGTCCCGTATCAATGGACATGGGATGATTCGGTTTATCCATTTAAATTGAATCTACTTCAACCTTCCAATGTGGTTAAAGATGTAATTGTAGCAGGTAAGAACTTGAAAGGCATTGAATTGAAGGAAGACCCGAGCAGTCTTTTCACTAGGATATTTCCAATTGGCTCAGGAGAAGGCGTCAATAAAGTCAATATCTCCAAAATAAACAACGGAATTCCTTATCTCAAAAACGCTACAGCTGAAGCAAAGTACGGCATCATCAACAAGATTTTTGTTGATACTCGTTTTGAAGAACCGGAACCACTCAAAGCTACTGCACAATCCTTTTTGGATAAATACAGTGAACCAATCCGCTCCGCGACAATCAATGCTATCGACTATTCGTTAGTAGATCAATATGATCTTGGTCGTTTCTCTGTAGGAGATGTTATAGGAGTGTTCGACTTAGATACTTCAACCGATATTGAGATGAGAGTAGAAGTCTATGAGAAATCTGATGTATATGGTTCTCCTGAACAGTTAAATTTGGAGCTTGGAGATAAGATCAATGCTATAAATATGACAATAGCTGATCTGCAGAAAAAACAGCTAGTTAATGAAGTGTATTCACAGGGGGCTACCAACATTGATAGCAGGGACTTTGTTGGAGAGTGCGATCAAAATTACCCGGCGATTATCCGCTTTCATTTACCAGAAGACGTCGTAAACATAAACTCGATGTTGTTAACGTTTGAGACTCTAAAATACCGTGCCTATTCTAAAGGTATTGAAGGTGGAGGGGCAGCAGTCATTAGCTCTACTAGCTCAAGTGGTGGAGCAGTAGAAAGTAAGTCACAATCCAGTGCAGCGGGTGGTAATAGACCGAGTACTTCAAAAACATCAGCCGCCGGTGGCGATCATAGGCACGCAATGTTTTCTGCTGTAGGTTATGGTGTAGATCCCAACCCGGATTCTAACGTTATATTAGTAGCGCATAACGGTCTTGAAATAAGAGCTGGCAGTGATACGGCCGCAGGACTCACTTATTACACAGAGGGAGCGAGTGGTACACACCAACACTTATTTGAAATACCTGAAGTTCCTGACCATACACATGATTACATTATTCCTGCAATCGAGCCTCACGATCATGAATTTGAAGTGAATGTACCATCTCATAATCATCCGATTCTTCATGGTATTTTCGAATATCCAACCTTGCCAACATCAGTTACTATTAAAGTAGATGGAAACACGGTTCCAATTAGTGCTTTAAGTGCTGAGAATATAGATTTGATACCGTATCTACAAAAAGATGCAGATGGAAAAATTTTAAGAGGTCGTTTTGTTGAAATTGTTATAACTCCGAATGATTTGGCGAGGATGAATGTTACTTTGACATCAAGGTTGTTTATTCAATCACGGATTGGTGGAAAGTATTGAGACCTTTAACGAGCCATTATGTATAGGGTTAAATTAATTCTAGGAGGTGTTGCTGAAAAGTGAAAACGATGCATACTTTAATACAAGAAATTCGAGAAAACTTGGAAGAAGATAAATTACTCTCCGCATTGACATTGGCTTTAACTATTCCCGATATATGCGGAAAAGTCGCATACCCAAAACTTCTTGTCGGTGCAAGATATCGACGCTGGTATAACGAGTACATTTATCCATATGAAGTTCCCAGTGGTGCTAACAATGAACATATTAATTATGCATTAGATGGGTACCTTGTTTATGCGCTGCGTAATTTGGTATTGCACGAGGGATCTTTAGATTTAGAATCTTCTATAAGAAAACATTTGAACTTATCGCCTAATCAAAAAGTTCAGTTTGTCCTCAACGACAAAATCACAAGTTATGGAATGTCATGGGCAGGCGAAGCTGAAAAAGACACTCCGAATTATATTATTAGAATAAATGTTGAGGATCTATGCCGAAAATTATGCTATGTTGCCGAGAGTTTTTGTAAAGACGAAAAAAATGTAAGTGACATTTTTCATGACATCCTTAGAATAGAATTTTAATTTTATGAACTTAAAAAAGATTAAAAGGAATTCCCTTTATACTTGTCGAATTGGCAATGAAAGGGGGAATAATTGTGGATAAAGAGAAAAATGAAATTAACCCAGAAGCCTTGATACACATATTATTGAATGAGAATGAGATATTAAAACTTCAAATGAGGGCACTGGTGGATGTTCTGTTAAAGCACGAAATCATCTCAAATGAAGACTATACAGAAAGTATGAATCAACTTCTTTATAAGGCTGATTTTGGCGCCAACATTCAGAGTATCTTGGACGATACTTCATTGTTTGAGGAGAATTAATCATGGGCTCCACTCAATTAACTTTTGTGGAGGACCATACCTTCTATCACATATGTAGATATAACTCTTTACATTACGAAGCGTTATCTTTAGGAGAAACTGTTCAAACTTCGAACCTGTTTAATCCGATGAGACAATCATGGGAAATCGGTAGAACAAGCATAAGTAACCCGAGAAAGGCTGCAGAGTCATATTGGCGATTTACCAAAGAGCAGATTTTTGAGGAAACTAGAATTTCTGTGGACCCTGAATTGCCATCGAGGTTTCAATCTATTTGGTTGTCGGATAGGGAGAATTTAAAGTATTGGACAGACCTGTTGCTAAATACTACTGAAAAGGATGAATCAAAGAAAGTTACATCAGTATTTAAAGTCGCTGTCACAGGAAAGATATTTGCGGGTGATGCTCATTGGATAGAGACAGGAAATGATACTTTGCCACTAAAAGACATAAGGGAGAAGGCAATGCGCTATTGGTCAGGTGAAATTTTTAGACTTGGACATATGGAATTTTTATTAGAAGGAAAAATGAAGGTAGTAGGAGAATTTAAATTTTGATAAAGAACTAAGGGCATCCATCCGGGTGCTCTTTTTATTATGCACAAGGGAGGGATTGGATGACGAATACCACAGAGACATCAAGGGAAGAGAAGCTGCTTGAAAAAATGACAGAGAGTGTCCATGCACTTAACGTCAACTTTGCTCGTGTGGAGGGGAAAATTGATAGTGCGCTGGAGCTGAAGAATGATGTGGCGTCTCTCAAGAAACAAGTCGACTCTACAGACGACATTGCTAAGTCAGCAAGTCAGCGTGTGGAAAGTTTAGAGGGTCAAGTTAATCGTTTTGAAACATCCGTCAAATGGGGTTTTGGAGTTGTAATTTCAGTAGTATTGCCAATTGCCATGTGGATTTTAAATATGATCGTAAAATGAGGAGGAAAACAATATGAAACACTTTTTGGGAATTAATTGGTCAATTCGTTTTACTCGAGACAACGCTATGTTCTGGATTCGTTTTTTTGGTGCCATTCTGGTGCCAGTACTAGCTTATCTAGGTGTGAACTTTGAAGACGTCACATCGTGGCTATTTTTATGGACCTTAGTGGTTGCTTTCTTCAGTAACCCGTATCTGGTATTTCTTACAATCATCAATATTATCATCATGATTCCCGACCCCACAACTAAAGGCTTTAGCGATAGTATCCGAGCGCAACATTATGTAAAACCGGGAGGTAAATAATATGCCGACAGTTGTCATATTTGCTGGTCATGATCATGATACATGGGAAGAGATGGGAGCTAAAGGGGTCCGCACAGATTTAGAGAAAGATGGCGTATTTGAAGAATTTGATAGCAATTACGCAATTGCAGAAAGTGTTGTTGGATTGCTTCGAAAACTTTCAAAACTAAAGGTTCTCTTCCCGCAAGAAAGCAAGAAGAAGATGACTCTTGCCCAACGAACAAAGTTTGCAAATGACCATAACGCTGATCTCGTCATAGATATTCACAGCAATGCCGCATCGACACGAACCGCAACAGGTGCAGCGGCTTTCTATTGGCATAACAGCTCGAATGGAAAACGTGCAGCCCTTTTATATGCTTCACTATTGAAAAAGCATGGACTTCCTGTCTGGCAAGGTGGAACTTATCCATCGGGCCCTTCAGGTTGGCATGCTTTTTATATGCTCAAAAATACAAAGATGCCTGCTATCTTGCTCGAGAACTTCTTTTTTACAACACGAAGTGATTTGGAGAATTATCTATTGAATCCGGCAGTGATAAAAACATTAGTTGAAATTGTAGCAAACACGGCATTGACCTATTTCAATATGCCAAACGTTTCAAGTGCCACTACAGTCCAAACCCCACTTCCAGACGGACATCAGGTATTACGTTTAGGTAGCAGCGGTTCAAGTGTCCAATATGCTCAATCACGACTTAATAAGAGAGGGTTTGCCCTTACAATTGATGGTCACTTTGGTTCTTTAACTGAAAATGCAGTGAAAAAATTTCAAAAAGATAGCGGTTTAGTTGTCGATGGGATAATCGGAGCTGCCACATGGAAAGAACTAGACCGTGATGCGATTGCAGTAAAACCAAAACCTACTCCTAACAAAAACGAGAGTATATTCCGAGTCATTGTGGAAGGGAAGCAAGTTGGTGCTTACGGTGATCACACCAATATTGAATTTCAAGTTGCATCTGCACTCAAGTCAGGTAAGAAGAAAATTGTAATCGAAAAAGTATAAATTTGATGCCTTTATTCCTGTTCTGGAATAGGGGCTTTTTTTGTTTATTTAAGATGGAATTTGATGCTGAAAAGTAATGAAAATACCCTCACTGGAACCAATAAAAAATGGGGTAAACATACGGAGGGTATAAATGTTCTAGTACCAAGGGTTTAAGAGGTCCGAAAATGCCGACTAATGGGGGTTTTCTAAATTTGTAAAAAGTGCTTTTTCGAGCTGTTTTTTTGCAACTTAAAATCAGCTGTTTTTGTGGTCGTTTTTACAGAATATCGGGCAAATTTTACCGGTTATATTTCCCCTGAAAACACTGGTTTTATATAAACCTGTATATATACAATAACAGCAATAGTTTAAGTCTTGTCCAAAAGTCGACTAAAATAACATGAGCGTTTTCCAAAATCCTGTAATTGGGTCGACCAAAATTGATGTGAGTTATAACCACTAATAAACACCAATAAATAGGACCAGATCATAGAGCTCTCATAATTTATTAGACTTCATAAAAATTAGTAGGTTAAAAAATTAAACTCATAAAATAGTGTCTAGTATAAATTTGCTTATCTTTAACTAAAAATATGTAATATCTCCCTGACAATTTCACAAAATATTATGTTAACCTTATATCCAAGAACTTCTTTTTTTGCCGACCTTCGGGTCAGGCGGGCGAAACAACTATTAGCCTACGGGTGAATTGGAACACGCTACCGGTGTGTAAAAATCCAATTGATCCGTGGGTTTTTTTGTTTTCTTAAAAAGAACATTGGATCAAGAGGAGAACGACTGACAAATTATATTCTACGAAATGAAAGGGGAATGATTATGAAAAACGAACAAGCAATTGAAATGCTATTAATAACTTATCTACATACATTTAAAGTTGTTAATAAAGAATCTGTTGTTAAAATTGTCTCTTGGTACTATGATGGTACAAATCCTGATTTGCTAAATGCTATGGAAGAGATTATCGATGATTTTAGTAGGAGTGGTATTTTAATTGCCGAGCAAGAAAATTATTTTCTTACTGTAGCAGGAATTAAGTTTACTAAGGAAGTTTTGAATGGCTTTTTAGTATAAGAAATAGCTTTTTCGTATTTTGGGAACATTTTGGGAACACGACCATAAAAAATAGGACTCCTAGACATACGGTCTAATAGAGTCCTATCGTGTAAAAACCGCGTTCCGACGGTGTTTACAAGGGTTTGGCACCCAATGATCCCGACTGGGTTCGAACCAGCGACCTCCACCCTGTCAAGGTGGCGCTCTCCCGGCTGAGCTACAGGATCTATTTTTTACTGACAAAGATTATTATACCTCTTTCAAACAAGAGTGCAAGAACTATTTTGTATGCATATAAAAACTTGTTTTGTCCCCCTTGGATACCTGGTAAACTAAAACCAGAATCTTAAAGGAAAAGAGGAGACTCGATGACACTCAAAGAATATGAAAAACAACTAGAAGAACTCTTCATTGACTGTGAGAGAAACTGTGAAAACAATGGAAAGGTTGCTTCTTATATACCTGCCCTCGAACGCGTAAATCCTGATATCTTTGCCGTCAGCATTATGGACACACAAGGACGTTCCATTTCGAGTGGAGACATCGACTTCAAATTTACGATGCAGAGTATTTCAAAAGTCGTGATTTTCTTATATGCCTTAGAAAATTACGGAGAGGAAGCCGTCTTTGAACGAATCACTCTAGATCCGACAGGTGACCCCTTCAACACCATCATGGGGATTCAAAGTACATCAGAGGGGAACGTGCACAATCCGATGATTAATTCTGGTGCCATCGTGCTCAGTTCGATGATTGCAGAAAAAGAAGGTCCGGAAGCTTTGCAAAATATGCTGGAGTTCACTCGGACACTTACAGGAGATGATGGCATCTACGTCGATGTCGAAGTCTTTGACTCTGAAAAGTCCACAGCCCTTCGGAATAAAGCGATTGCTTACTTCTTGCAGGCATCGGGATCTATCCATGATACAGAAGACTCGCTCGACTTATACTTCCAAATGTGTTCCATCGCTGTAACTGTCGAAGACATTGCCCGAATGGGTGCGCTTCTTGCCAATAAAGGAATTGATCCTTTTTCAAACGAACGAATTTTGCAAGATGCCAATGTGAAAACAGCAAATGCCTACATGCTGCTTAGTGGAATGTATGATGCGTCTTCACGCTTCACCATCAAAGTTGGATTTCCTGCAAAAAGTGGTGTTTCCGGAAGTATTTTAGCTGTTGTCAGTGACCGGATGGGGATTGGCATTTTATCTCCACCACTTGATTCTAGAGGGAATAGCGTGAAGGGAATCCAATTGTTAAAAAAGCTCTCAGAACAATGGGACCTCTCTGTATTTTGATACTACTAAGGCCTCTCGCAAAATGCGACAGGCCTTTTTTCTTACGTTAAGTAAAAGAAGTTCCAAATACCCCTTAATAATTAGTGTATTTCTAATATTGAAATAATTATTGCCTTATATTATGATGAGGTAGTAATCACTACTGGAAAATGGGAGGGGATTTGGAAATGAATGCGATTGCACTTGCCTCGATAGGGTTATTTGTTTTTATTTTAGGTTACCGGTTTTATTCTAAGTTTCTAGCAGAGAAAATCTTCAAGCTTGACCCGAATTACGTGACACCTGCTCATCGTTTTGAAGATGGGGTAGACTTCGTGCCGACAAACAAATGGGTTCTATGGGGTCATCACTTTACATCTGTAGCAGGAGCTGCACCAATCTTAGGTCCTGCAATTGCTGTTTACTGGGGATGGCTACCAGCCTTCTTATGGGTTGTTTTAGGTACAGTTTTTGCAGCAGGGTTCCATGATTTCGGAACACTTGTATTGTCCGTTCGAAATAAAGGACAATCTGTCGGTACACTTGCTCACCGTCTAATTGGCCAGCGCGGAAAGATTTTGTTCTTATTCATTATTTTAATTTTAGTATTAATGGTAAACGCAGTGTTTGCTTGGGTAATCGCAAATCTCTTTATTTCATTCCCAGCGGCTGTCTTACCAGTCATGATTCAAATTCCGCTCGCGATTTGGATCGGGTATTCGGTGTATAAGAAACAGGGGAAGATGTTGGTACCAAGTCTTATTGCTTTGGTTATCATGTATGCGACAGCTGTCGCTGCAAGTAGCGTAGAATGGATGCAAATTGACCTTGTTCGATACATGGGAGGCGCTGAAGGGGCTGGATTATTTGGCTTAGGGGCGGTCTCGACGGCATTCTTCATCTGGATTCTATTCTTGATGGTCTATGTCTATATCGCATCTACATTGCCGGTGTGGAAGCTTTTACAACCACGTGACTTTATTAACTCACATCAATTAGTAGTAGGTTTGTTTATTCTTTATGCAGGGTTGTTATTCTCAAACCCGCAGATTACAGCACCAATGACGAATGAAACAAACGATGTTTCTTGGTTGCCATTACTCTTCATCACAATCGCATGTGGAGCGATTTCTGGATTCCACGGACTGGTTTCTTCCGGGACATCGTCTAAGCAACTTTATAAAGAGACAGATGCGCGCTTTGTAGGGTATGCCGGAGCGGTTGGAGAAGGTGTGCTAGCACTTGTATCCATCATTGCCGTCATTACATTCTTCCCGACTGCAGATGCGTTCCGCGAGAGTTATTCAAGCTTTGCCGCTGCAAGTGGTGGTGGATTAGGAAACTTCGTACAAGGGGCTGCCCAACTCGCAGAAGGTCTTTTCATTCCAGCAAACATTGCGACGACCATTGTGTCCATCATTGTTATTAGTTTCGCAGCTACAACGCTCGATACTTCTGTACGTCTTATGCGCTATATCATTGCGGAGCTTGGACAAGAGTACAATCTTCCAGTCTTAACAAAAACACATGTAGCGACGACGATTGCAGTAGCGTCTTCAGCAGCACTTGTATTGATTCCAGAAGGACCAAACGGATTTGGTTCGGGTGGTTACTTGCTATGGCCGTTATTCGGAACGTCGAATCAATTGTTAGCAGGAATTTCACTATTGCTTCTAACAATTTGGTTGAAGTGGTTAGGCAGAAACTATTGGGTTGCACTCATCCCGATGATCTTCCTGATTTTCATGACGATGTATGCGATGGCGCAACAAGTCTTCTTCCAATGGGCGATGTGGGGAAGTAACCCGAATACCCTATTGTTCGTATTCGGAGCTATCATTTTCGGATTCACACTGTGGATCTTGTTGACAGCTGCATCTGCTCTCCGTAAAGGAATCGATCCGAATTACAATTTCGACGAGTAAAACTAGGGCCGCTGCAAGGCGGCTCTTTTCTATGAAGGAGGAAGAGACATGTCACTCTTTGAGAAGATGAAGGCATTGGTGGCATTTTATGAAGAGGTCTTATCGATGCCACACCGATCTGAAATCGCACGGGAACTCAGAGACCAAGACGATATGTTTTTATTCATGTTGTACTCCGAGATGCTGGGAATTCCAAATCCGGCCTACTACTACACATTGGAATTATATCCATATATGATGGAACAATTTCATGACTGGCATCTCCGGATGGGGATGGATAAATCACCAATGACGGGATTCCGTTGTTGCTAGGGGGATACACCATGACGACACAGCAGATTGTATTTGTAGGAGGAAAAGGCGGGGTTGGAAAGTCGACATCAGCGGCTGCGATTGCATGGAAGTTTGCAGCTGATGGGTTGAAAACGTTACTTGTCTCTACAGACCCCGCGCACAATGTAGGAGATATCTTTGACACCCAGATCGGCGGGGAAGGGAAAGAGGTCGCGCCGAACTTGTTTGCGCTAGAAATTGACCCAGAGACCGAAACGACGAAATATATTGACCAAGTGAAGGTGAATGTAAAAGGAACTGTCAATCCGACCATGATGCAAGAAGTATACAGACAGCTTGATACAGCTAAAGCTTCTCCAGGAGCAGATGAAGCCGCGCTGTTCGATAAGATTGTATCGATTGTGTTGGATGAGCGCGCGACCTATGACAAGATTGTCTTTGATACGGCTCCGACAGGTCATACGATCCGCTTGCTGACGTTACCGGAGCTGATGGGTGTATGGATTGAAGGGTTGTTGCAGAAGCGCGAAAAGACGAATGAGAATTATGCACAACTTTTAAATGACGGAAAACCGAGAGAAGACCCGATTTATGATGTGTTGCGAGAACGGCAACGTCGATTTAAAGCGGTACGGGAGATTTTATTAGATGAGACGATGACAGGATACATCTTTGTTTTGAATCCTGAGCGATTGCCCATTTTAGAGACTCAGAAAGCCGTCGATCTTCTTCACAATTATGGCATCCATGTTCGCACATTGATTGTAAATAAAGTGTTACCTGATGAAGTGGAGGGTGCGTTTATGATTGAGCGTAAAGAAGCAGAAGCACCATATCTAGCGACGATTGACAAGCGCTTTCCGAAGCAGAGGAAAATCAGAATTCCATTTTTTGCTCGAGATATTTCAACGAAAGAGCAATTTGAAAAATACGCAGCGCATTTGGAGTAGTAAAAAAAGCACTTTCTTTAGGTATGAATCTAAAGAAGGTGCTTTTTGATTAAGGAGTTTGTCTACGCTCGATTTCTAAAAACTCGAGAATAAAGTCCAAATACAAGAGCCGCTGCTCGACATTTGGTGCATGTCCAGACTCATTGAATTCGGCAAACGTTGCATGTGGGATGAGTCGAGCGGTCTCTCGTCCTTCTTCTGCCGGATTTAATTGGTCATGGTCCCCACTGATGACGAGAGTTTTTGCTGAAATTCTCTGTAGTTCATCTTTGAAATCAAATCCAAGAAGTGCATCGTTTGCAGCTTGAATCTGGTCAGCTGTCATGGAATCTGACTTTTTCGCTGCTTCTTTGCTCCATTGTCCAACAGCCTGCAAATCATGGTACATGTATTTGGACGCTTTTAAGATTTTCGCGTTGTGGGTTAACCCCTCAAGTTCCTCACTGTGAGACTCAAATAGAGCTTGCATGGAAGAGGTTTTTCCAGAAGATTTTGTTGCAACCAATACAAGTTTCTCTACTCTTTCACCTAATCGAATAGCAAGAGCTTGTGCGATATAACTGCCCATTGAAACGCCGATGATAGAGAGGCGAGATAAACCGAGTTCCTCGATCAGTGCCACGCAATCCTCTATCATTGAATCAAGAGTATAAGTCGCGGGGCGTGTTGAATCGCCGTGTCCACGAAGGTCAGGTGCGATGACACGTACATATTTTTGTAAGACTTTTACTTCCTCATCAAACATATGCCGATTTCCTGTTAGTCCGTGAAGTAGCAACACAGCGGGTCCGGAACCTTTTTCTGTGAAAGTGAGTTGAATATCATTTACTGTAGTTGTCAACATTCTGGTGCCTCCTTCTCGTTACTTGTTTTATGCCCAATTACTAGAAAATTAAACGTTTTAAATGCCGATGCTAGGGAAAACAAGTAAAAGAGCAAACATGGAGGAGGAATTCGATGAATATTCATGAACGTCAACAAGATGGTCAACCACCTCAGACGCAAAGTACACAACCAGGGGTAGAGTCAAAAATGGATCCGGCACCTGTCCATCCGACGGACTATATCGGGGCTGGAAAACTCAAAGGCAAAGTCGCGCTTATTACAGGGGGCGACAGTGGGATTGGAAAAGCCGTCGCCATAGCTTTCGCGGCAGAGGGTGCGCATATTATTATCAATTATTTAGATGAGGATGAAGATGCAGAAGAGACAAAAGCACTTGTAGAAGAACGGGGAGGAAAAGCGCTCCTTATGAAAGGTGACGTTTCAAGCGAAGACTTCTGTAAGACGCTCGTTCAGAAAGCTGTCGATGAGTTTGGACAGCTCGATATTCTTGTGAATAATGCGGCAAAACAATTCCCGCAGAAGTCGCTAGAAGATATAACAGCTGAGCAATGGGATCTTACGTATAAGACAAATATCTATCCGATTTTTTATCTATCGAAATTCGCACTCCCTCATTTGAAACAGGGCAGCTCAATTATAAACACAACATCTGTGACAACGTATATGGGGAACGAAGAGTTGATTGATTATGCTTCAACAAAAGGGGCAATCGTCGGCTTTACGCGTAGCCTGGCTCAAAATGTGGCACCAAAAGGCATACGGGTGAACATGGTAGCTCCTGGGCCGATTTGGACACCACTGATTCCTGCAACATTTGATAAAGAGCATGTGGAGGAGTTTGGAGTAGGGACACCTTTAGGCCGACCTGGACAACCGCGTGATTTGGTCGGCGCATATGTGTTATTTGCTTCTGAAGACGGCGCGTATATGACAGGTCAATGTATCCATGTTAACGGTGGAATGTTGATGAGTTCGTAAAGAGTAGCGAAGGCTGCTCTTTTTTCTTTGGCCTAAAGCATGTACAATAGAACATGGAAATTTACTAGAGAGAGGGCAGTACACCTAATGGTTTTACATACAACACCGCATCAAACACCCACTCAAGACGATTGGGAAGCCTATTTTGATATCAGCCGCCACGGGAAACTTACACTATCAAGTATTGAACTGACTACAACCTACTTATGCAACATGCGTTGCGAACATTGCGCGGTAGGAGATATTCTTGAACTTAAAGACCCAAATCCGATTGCGATGGATAAACTCTTCGCTAAGTTGGATGAGATTCCTCACTTGCGAACACTCAGTTTAACAGGTGGAGAACCTTTGTTCTCGAAGAAGTCTCTCGATCAAGTGATTCTACCCCTTTTAAAATATGCCAAAGCACGAGACGTTCGCACCCAAATCAACTCCAACCTTACGATGCCGTTTGAACGCTATGAGGCAATTGCCCCCTACTTAGATGTTCTTCACATCTCTCACAATTGGGGAACGCCGGAAGACTTTATCGAAGGTGGATTTGCGAACATGCCAACACCGCCCCCTGTTTCTGTTCGTCGTAAACAGTACGATGTAATGATTGAAAACAGCCGTCGACTTTCCGAAATGGGCGTGTTTGTATCGGCAGAAACAATGCTGAATAAACGTACGTTTCCTTATATAGAAGAAATTCATCGACAAGTTGTAGAAGAAATGAAGTGTAGCCGTCATGAAGTTCATCCAATGTATCCGGTTAGTTTTGCTTCCAACTTGGATGTTCTATCATTAGAAGAAACCCGACAAGCGATTTCACGATTACTTGATGTGCGAGACCCATCTGTTTGGATGTTGTTTGGAACACTTCCGTTTTATGCTTGCAGTTCCGTACAAGAAGATATTGATCTGCTAAAAGAACTTCGCAAACAACCGAACGTCACCATGCGAAATGACCCGGATGGACGATCACGGCTCAATATCAATATCTTTACGGGAGAAGTAGCGGTTACAGACTTTGGAGAGGCGGCGAAAGTTGGAAACCTACTAGAATCCTCCTTACCTGCAATTTATAATTCTTGGTTAGAAACACAAACAGCGCAATCTATGAATTGCCATTGTCCAGCGGTTTCTTGCCTCGGGCCAAATCTTCTGGTCAAAGATGCTTATTACCCAACAGTTAATTTTCAAAATCGTAAAGCAAGCGTTTGATGAAGACCTTATACAAGACGATGCAAATCAACTTGTATAAGGTTTTCTTTTTTTTGTATAGCAATTGTCAAACATATAGTGAAAAAATGATGTAATTATGATTTAAATAGTAGATTATATTTATTTTCACTTGTTGGAGACATTTTGGTAGCCTTTTCACTTGTACAATCTTTGTATATGCGGTATAACTAAGTTGTACAAAAGGTGTACAAACATTAAACAAGCAGAGGAGAGAAGAAGATGAAAAAAATCTTGGTAACACTTGCAGTCGTCTTGTCCATGGTATTTTCACTAGGAGCAACTGCTTTCGCTGATAGCCATGAAGGCGCGAAAGTACGAGTTGTCCACGCATCCCCAGATGCTCCAAATGTTGATGTTTATGTAAACGGTGAATTGACACTTGAAGATGTACCATTCAAAGCAGACTCTGGCTATTTAGATGTACCTGCTGGGACACACAATGTGGAAGTATTTGCTGCTGGTAGTGAATACATGGAAGGTGACGCAGTATTACAAGCTGACCTAACAGTTGAAGCTGGTAAAGCTTACACTGTAGCTGCTGCTAACCTAGTTGAATCTCTTGAATTCGTTGTAGCTGAAGATTCTATGGAAGTATCTGAAGGTATGACAAAAATCCGCGTAGGACACTTATCACCAGATGCACCAACTGTTGATGTCGGTCTAATCGGTGGAGACGCAGTATTTGCTGGCGCTACTTTCCCTGGAATCACAGATTACATGGAATTAGAAGCGGGTACGTATGATCTTGAAATCCGCACTCCAGATGGCACTCAAGTTCTTCCTTTAGAAGGAACTGAATTAGCTGCTAACACAGTATATAGTGTGTTTGCAATCAACACTGCAGACTCTTTAGAAGTACTTGCTTTAGTAGACTACCAAGGTGCTGGATCTCCTGAAGAAATGCCAGCTACAGGTCTTGGAACTCCTGAGCAAAACACAATGATGTACTTATTACTTGCTGGTGGATTAGTGCTAGTAGTGGGTGGAGCATTTGCATTCCGCAGTCGTTTTCAAAACTAGTGTTTTTCTTCTCTCACTGCTCCTCTTTGCAGGCTGCGCGCCTGTAGATGAGGTGGCAGTGAAAACAGAGACTATTGGATTTGAAGTAGAAGCTCCAAGTGAGCGTGTGGCACCAGCTGTTAAATCAGCAGTGCAACCTACTGAAAATCCTATAAATGCTGCTTTATCTAAAGGTATCTCGCCACAAACTATACGCATCCCTTCTATTGGAGTGGAAGCGCCTGTTCAACACTTAGGTGTGAATGAGAAGGGTGAAATGGCAGTGCCGGATGAAATCAATGAAGTGAGCTGGTTTGAACCTGGATATAATCCAGGGCAAAATGGACGTGCTGTCATCGCGGGTCACGTAGATGGAGTAGAAGGTCCGGCCATCTTTTGGGATCTTGCAGATGTACAAGCAGGTGACATCATTGAAGTCGCAGGGGAAGATGAGACACTGACATTTGAGATTTATAAGCTAGAGTCAATACCCCTTGCCCTAGCAGATGTTTCTGAAGTGTTCGGGTATACCTCTTCACCTGAACTCGTGTTGATTACTTGTTCCGGTACCTACAACCGAGAATGGGGGACGCGCGAGGAACGACTAGTCGTCTATGCCAAACTTATCAATTAGTCTAGAAAAGGCAATGTCTCAAAAGGCATTGCCTTTTTGCATTGTGCAAGTTCGATGAGTTCCGCTATACTAGAACAATGTGAGTTGTAAAAAAGGAGCGGTACGTTTCATGGAATGGAAAAATATTTTACGTGGTTTTGCAATGGGGATTGCCGATTTAATTCCGGGTGTCAGTGGTGGGACGATTGCTGTTATTTTAGGCATTTATGATCGCCTCATTGCAGCGATTAGCGGATTTTTTAGTAAGGAATGGAAGCGTCATGCACTATTCTTGATTCCGCTTGGTCTTGGTATGGTCATCACCATCTTATCGTTAAGTCGAGTGATTGACTTTTTGTTAGAAAATTACTTTGCACCTACACAATTTTTCTTTTTAGGACTAATCATTGGGATAATTCCGATGTTATTTAAAGAATTAGATTCTAGAGCAAGCTTCAAGTCTTCGTACTGGATTGCCATTGTTATTGGAACAATTTTGGTGGCAAGTATGGCGTTTATTCGCCCGGCTGAAGCAGATATCATCACAAATTTATCGCCAGCGACAATGGCCTTGCTGTTCTTTTCAGGTTGGTTAGCGAGTATGGCGATGTTGTTACCTGGAATCAGTGGTTCATTCATCTTATTGTTAATCGGCGTTTATCCGACTGCAATTCGTGCACTATCCGAGTTGAACATTCCGCTTATTCTCATCATTGGAGCCGGAGTGGGTGTAGGATTTATTGTAAGTAGTAAAATTATTCGTTATTTGCTCACGCATAAACCGGGAGTTACGTTTGCTGTGATCATCGGTTTGGTTTTAGGTTCTCTTGCTGTGGTATTTCCTGGGTTACCGGAAAGCGGCTTGCAATGGATGCTAAGTTTAGTGATGTTTGCGGCGGGCTGGATTATAGTCCATCTGCTAAATCGTGTCTCTGTATAAAAAAGAAGAAAAGCATGCGTGCCCGAGGGCATGCATGCTTTTTGGTATATAATCAAGTTTACATTCGTGCCTCTATAGAGTCTTGAAAGAATTCAAGAGCTGTATGGAGGGCTAATAGATCTTCCACTTTTGTCAGGGAACGACCCGTAATGTCTTCAATCCGCTTCAACCGATAAATTAAAGTGTTGGCGTGTATATGAAGTATTTCTGACGTAGCTTTCATTTGTTGGTTGGAGTGGAAATACACGCCAAGGGTTGCGATTAATTCTCCGTTTTTTTCACGATCATAGCGGATGAGCGGCCCTAATGTTTCTTCGATATAGCCTTCAATTTCAGCCTTTGGTGCTTGTAGTAATAACCTGTGTAGACCTAAATCATCGAAACGGATAGAGGTGTCTCGGAGGTCTCGTTTTTCTAGATACCTTAACGATTGATAAGCTTCTTGTGATGAATAGTATGCGCGTCTTAGATGAGCATGTGTTTTTCCAATTCCAACAACAACAGAACGATTTGTCAATGTCTTCAGCTCTCGTAACCACTGGCTCCAAATTAATTGAATCTCCTGAGAATCTTGTTCGCTTGTTAAATGAATAAGAACTTTCAACTCTCTACTATCCAGTGAGGTAAAGTGTGTAAAGCCTTGTAAGTATTTTGTTGCCTGTTGAATAACTTTTGGGTACATGATCACCCTCTCGATTGGCGCATCAAAACGAGCAATCGTAACAACAAATTCCCCCTCTACGGGTAGGTGGAGTCTTTTGGCAAGTAAAGGTAGATCCTCTTTTAAAACACCAGAGAACAACTGTTCAGCAAATTCCCCACGCATCTGGAGTTGCGCATCTTCTATAGCTCTGCGTTTGATCAGTTCCATCGCAAGAATACTACTCGCGTGCTCAAGTGTGTTACTGTCGATTGCATCAAACGGTTCATTTTTTGCACAAATTAACCAACCAACAGATTCAAGTCGCGAACCTAAACGAAATGATGCAAGATGGTAATTTGTTTCCGCCACTTGAATTTGTTGGCATAGATCCTGAGAGTATGCTTTTAAAATCGGCTCAAATTCAAGGGTGGATGGTGTAACAGAATACTCACCCTCTTCATTCACCACTGCACATACGATTCTTAACTTGTCCTCAATATAGTAGGTGATTTCTTCTAGTGACTTCCCGTTCAACACGAGCTCTGTTAACTCTCTATGAATAGTTGAAGCTCGTTGTAATGCATGATTTACGCGTTTTACATCTTTCATAGCTTGCTCTTGTTTTTGGTAGAGACGAGCATTCTCAAGAGTCAATGCGGCCTGTTGCGAAATAGCTTTTACTAGCTTTAAATCTTCGTCCGTGATTTCAACAGGTTGAAATGCATCTAATGTGATAACACCCAAACACTGACCTTTCACAAGTAGTGGAGCACAAATTGTGGAGTACGGCATTGTCGGCACGGATAGATGAAGATACTCTTTATTTTCAGGTGTCAATGTATTGGTCAGAGAAGTCACAGAGTCACGTCCCTGGTAGAGAACGATTTCTTTCCGAATGAAACATTGACCAGTCATAGATTCACCCGGTTTTAATGCTACTTTATCGATGATGGTTTTATCTAGAACGGTGGTCTTTTTAGCAATCAGCCGTTGTCGCTCTTCGTCAAATAAAAACAAGACGCCCCCATCAATCGCTTCCACTTGCGATACACATACTTGCAACAGAGACTCAATAATCGTATCGATATCTAGTGAACTGTTCATCACATTCGAAGCATAGAGAAGGGATTCGAGTTGGCGCTTTGATAAAGACTCGTTCATGATATTAACCTTCCAAGTAATCAAACGTCACTTGGATCAGAAGATTTGCAGCGTCAACCATTGCACGCTCGTCAAAGTCAAATTTTGGATGGTGATGTGGGTAGGTTGCGCCTACATCAGGGTTTCCTGCTCCTGTGAAGAAGAATGCGCCTGGACGTTCTAATAAAAAGTAAGAGAAATCTTCTCCTCCCATGATAGGTTGCATCTGGACGACGTGCTCTGCTCCGACAACCTTAGTCGCTGCGTTGGCAACTAGATGTGCTTCCTTCTCATGGTTTACAACAGCTGGATACCCTTTAAAGAAATCAAATGAATAAGTGGCACCGCTTCCTTCACAGACACCTTTTATCACACGGTCCATCTCTTCGATGATCTGATCTTGAACTGCCGTATCGAATGTGCGAACTGTTCCACCAATCTCTGCGCTATCTGGAATGACATTAAATGCGGACCCAGAATTGAAAGTTGCTACAGTCAATACAGCTGGTTGCAACGGGTCGAGGCGGCGACTAACGATTGACTGGAACTGGCTAACGACTTGAGTAGCCAAATAGAGACTATCGATTGTTTCGTGAGGGGAAGCGCCGTGACCGCCGCGTCCATTGATTTTGATTGCAAATCGGTCCGCTGCAGCCATAGACGGACCAGGAGCCCATCCGATATTACCGTGAGGAACCATTGACCAAAGGTGCGTGCCGAATACTGCGTCAACCCCGTCGAGACATCCGGCTTCTATCATCGGTTTCGCCCCACCCGGTGCCAATTCTTCAGCGAATTGATGAATAAGTACAACATTTCCTGTCAAAAGTTCACGATTTGTTTGTAACACTTTTGCTACTGCCAATAAAGTTGCCGTGTGCCCGTCGTGTCCACAAGCATGCATCTTTCCGGCGACCTTTGAGCGGTAAGGAACATCTTTCTCATCTTGAATAGCTAACGCATCGAAATCAGCCCGCAGTGCTACAGTCTTGCCGGGCTTTCCGCCATAAATTCTTCCAATGACACCACGCCCGCCAACACCGGTTTCCACTTCAACTCCCAGTTCAGTTAGATAGTTTGCAATGAATTTTGGGGTCTCTACTTCTTCAAAAGATAGTTCAGGGTTTTCATGAAGATGACGACGTATGGCCACCATCTCATCATATAAACCTTCGATTTGTGCAAATAGTTCGGATGTTGTAGACATTTTCTAACCTCCATGAATTTTACTACTTTTCATTATACACTGACAAATTCCAATATCTATAGATAGTTACACAAAGTAAGTGAAGTTTAGTTGTTCATTTATACAATGAATAGAATTTCATTTTGGATAAACACACATAGCTTTATCTGGATAAAGCGTTATAATGAAAACTATTAATTTTCTGAAAAGTTGGAGGAGAGTCTTATGGAAGTTACGAAGAAGCGCGGATTGTTTTCGAGATTTTTAGATATCGTTGAAAAGGTTGGAAACAAACTGCCGGATCCAGTCACCCTGTTTATATTATTTGCTTTAGCTATTTTAGTAGTCTCTCATTTTGCAGCGATGGCCGGCTTGTCTGTGGTAAACCCAGGAACAAACGAGGAAGTAAAAGCAATCAGCCTATTAACGAAAACCGGCTTTCAAGAGATTATGACGAAAATGGTATCAAACTTTGCGAGTTTCCCACCACTGGGTCTTGTGCTCGTAACCATGATTGGGGTCGGACTTGCCGAAGGTGTGGGTCTAATTTCTGCTCTTCTTCGTAAGGTCGTTCAAGCGGCACCTAAGAAGATGATTACGTTTGCCATTGTATTTGCAGGTGTACTTGCTAACATGGCCGGAGATGCTGGTTTTATCGTCTTACCGCCAATTGCAGCACTAGTATTCATGAGTGTGGGGCGTCACCCGATTGCTGGGATGGCTGCTGCCTATGCAGCGGTTGCAGGTGGTTTCAGTGCCAATTTGATTGTCAATATGTTGGATGCCTTACTTGCAGGGTTTACACAATCAGCTGCTGAGATTGTGAATCCGGATATTGTCGTCAATCCGGCAATGAACTTTTACTTCTTGCTCGGATCTTGTTTCATCATCGTGCCACTCGCGATCTGGGTGACAGAAAAAATCGTCGAGCCACGTCTTCCGGAATACACAGGTCCGAAGCTTTCAATGGAGCCTTTGCAAGCTGTTGAAGTAAAAGGGCTAAAGCTTGCAGGTGTTGCAACACTTGTGTTCCTTTCGTTAATTGCACTTACAATCGTTCCGGAAAATGGCTGGTTGCGTGGAGAAGACGGAGGCATTGTCATTTCTCCGTTTATGAGTTCTTTAGTGCCTGTCATTATGGGGCTCTTCCTATTCCCGGCACTTGCTTACGGTTTCACTACAAAAGCTTTACGTAACGATAAAGATGTAGCGAACGAGATGGGGAAAGCGATGAGTTCGATGGGACTTTATATCATCATCGCGTTCTTTGCAGCACAGTTCATTGCTTATTTTAATTGGAGTAATCTCGGCATCATTATGGCAGTGAACGGAGCAGAACTTTTACAAGGGATTGGCTTTAAGGGGTTGCCATTATTGATCGGTTTCATCTTGTTCTCCGCCTTCTTGAATCTTTTCATTGCATCGGCTTCAGCTAAATGGGCGATTGTGGGACCTGTCTTTGTCCCGATGTTTATGCTACTCGGCTATAGCCCGGCATTCACTCAACTTGCATATCGTATTGGTGATTCGATCACAAATCCGATTACGCCGATGTTTGCTTACTTTGCTATCTTGCTTGCACTCGCTAAACGCTATGATAAAAACTTGGGACTTGGTTCACTCATTTCCATCATGCTCCCGTACTCGATTGTCTTTGGGATTGCGTGGATCGTATTCTTTGCGATTTGGTACTTCTTAGGACTACCATTAGGACCAGGAGCAGTTATTGAGTATCCGTTAGGAGGAGAATGATGTTTACATACGAACGTTTAGTGCAAAACTTGCAAGATGTGCCGACTTTCCCTGGGATTGATGCGCAAGAAATCGCTGACAAATTAAATGAACTCATGCAAATCGGCAAGACACCTGAAGGGGGAATGCACCGTTTTCCCTATACTGAAACGGAGACACAAGCGAAAGCTGTTTTTGTACGCTGGATGCAAGAGTTGAAGTTGCAAGTTCGCGAAGACGCAATCGGCAATCTTTATGGTCTGTATAAAGGGCAAGATTCAACGCTGCCTGTTGTCATGACGGGATCGCATTTAGACAGCGTACCTAACGGAGGAGCATTTGATGGTCCTCTTGGTTGTATCAGCAGTCTGCTTGCAATCAAAGCGATGCAGGAGCGAGGGATTCAGCCGAAGCGTGGAATTGAAGTCGTTGTCTTTGTGGATGAGGAAGGCGCGCGTTTCCGTAACGGAATTTTCGGGAGCCGTGTGTTGATGGGAGAAGTGACGTACCAAGACTTGCTACGTTTTTCCGATGATGAGGGAGTTGCGCTTGTCGATGCAATGCAAGAAAGTGGTTTTACTGCCGAAGATGTACAAAAGCATAAACGTCACCCTGAAGAAATCCATGCCTTTCTTGAACTCCATATCGAGCAGGGCGTGAAACTCGAAGCAACAGGTACAGATATAGGGGTCGTTGAAGGAATTGCTGGTCCTGCCTGGCTGACAGCAACATACAAAGGCAATACCGACCATGCTGGTAACACACCCATGGATGCAAGGAAAGATACGGTGCCTGCTGCAGCAGAACTTATTTTAGCTGTTGAAAAGTTCCCTCGTGAAATCAACGAAACAGCTGTAGCAACTGTGGGGAAACTGCATGTTCATCCGAACGGGTCGAACGTGATTGCAGGCGAGACGCAAGTAACGGTAGATGTGCGTGATATTTATGAGGATACACGTGCGGAGCTACTTTCTCGGATCCAACAAGCTGCATATGAAATTGCAGAACGACGTGGTTTAGAAGTTGTGGTGGAACAAGATGTGCAAATTCCTCCTGTGTTAGTGCCAGATCAAGTTCAACAAGTGATTCGAGAAGCCGCCGAAAAGTGCGGCCTTTCTACCATGCCGCTTGTCAGTGGTGCCGGTCATGATGCCATGATTATGGGGAAGTATGTTCCGTCTGGCATGGTATTTGTGCCGAGTCACAATGGGAAAAGTCATTCACCAGATGAGTGGACGGAGTTATCGGATTGCGTGAAAGGTGTCGCCGTCATGACGGAGGCTCTGCTTGCTCTAGCTGAGAACTAAAACAAACCTGCTTTTCTCAAACAATGAGAAAGGCAGGTTTTGTTGTAATCTGAATACCCCCTGCAATGCAGGGGGTTCCTGAGAGCTTTCAGCTATGGACAAAAAAATCCCCTCATCATACGATATTTTCAGGTCTAGCCAACCGAAAATAGTATGAGAGGGGAACCATCGATGGATAACCAAAGTCTAGCACATACAAAATGGAATTGTAAGTATCATATCGTATTTGCGCCGAAGTACCGGAGGCAGGTCATCTATGGAAAGATCCGTGCAGATATAGGCAGGATACTTCGTCAACTCTGTGAGCGAAAAGGTGTAGAAATCATCGAGGCTGAGGCATGTAAGGATCACATCCACATGCTCGTCAGTATACCGCCCAAGCTGAGTGTCTCATCTTTCATGGGATATCTCAAAGGAAAGAGCAGTCTCATGATCTTCGATAGGCACGCGAATCTGAAGTACAGATATGGGAATCGACAGTTCTGGTGCAGAGGATACTATGTCACCACGGTCGGGCGAAACAAGAAAGTAATCGAGGAGTATATAAAGAATCAGCTCCAAGAGGATGTCATCCATGACCAGATGACAATGAAAGAGTTCATCGACCCATTCACGGGCGAGGAGATAAAGAAAAAATAGCCCCTTAAGGGGCCTGAACGGGAAAGTAGTGCGGTTGGCTGGTCCACCCGTTCAGTATGTCTTTCAGACATGGCCAGTAAAAGCGCCTTATAGGCGCAGAGCAAACCACCAGTTCTACTGGTGGTTATGATTTGTAATCTGAATACCCCCTGCAATGCAGGGGGTTCCTGAGAGCTTTCAGCTATGGACAAAAAAATCCCCTCATCATACGATATTTTCAGGTCTAGCCAACCGAAAATAGTATGAGAGGGGAACCATCGATGGATAACCAAAGTCTAGCACATACAAAATGGAATTGTAAGTATCATATCGTATTTGCGCCGAAGTACCGGAGGCAGGTCATCTATGGAAAGATCCGTGCAGATATAGGCAGGATACTTCGTCAACTCTGTGAGCGAAAAGGTGTAGAAATCATCGAGGCTGAGGCATGTAAGGATCACATCCACATGCTCGTCAGTATACCGCCCAAGCTGAGTGTCTCATCTTTCATGGGATATCTCAAAGGAAAGAGCAGTCTCATGATCTTCGATAGGCACGCGAATCTGAAGTACAGATATGGGAATCGACAGTTCTGGTGCAGAGGATACTATGTCACCACGGTCGGGCGAAACAAGAAAGTAATCGAGGAGTATATAAAGAATCAGCTCCAAGAGGATGTCATCCATGACCAGATGACAATGAAAGAGTTCATCGACCCATTCACGGGCGAGGAGATAAAGAAAAAATAGCCCCTTAAGGGGCCTGAACGGGAAAGTAGTGCGGTTGGCTGGTCCACCCGTTCAGTATGTCTTTCAGACATGGCCAGTAAAAGCGCCTTATAGGCGCAGAGCAAACCACCAGTTCTACTGGTGGTTATGATTGTTTCGTCTTGTTCAAACGATCATTCCGGATGTTCATGGAAATATCTAAATAAAGTAACCATTTGTTCATATAAAATAATGAATTTGTCATGATACTACCGTCATACTAGTCATTACCCTATGGTAAGTTTAAAATCTTAAGTAAGGTGAAGAAGGAGTTATGTTTCATTTCCTTTAATAATTCCAGTGAAACTAGAAAGGAGAATAAGATGATTGAACGAAGTTATAAAATTACAAGTGTAGAAGGCCTTCATGCACGACCCGCTGCCACCTTGGTAGCAGCAGTGACACCATTTACCTCTGAAGTAAAGCTTGAATATCAAGAAAGACAAGTAAATATGAAATCGATTATGGGTCTTATGTCGTTAGGCATTTCAAAAGATAGCACGATCAAAATTATTGCCGACGGTTCTGACGAAGAAGATTTAATGGCTGTTGTAGATGCGTTAATGAAAACTGAAGGATTGGCTACAGGATGAAGTCTATTGCGGGCTTAGCAGCATCAAATGGAATTGCTATTGCCAAAGCACTTCGTATAGAAGACACTGCTTTACCTATCGAAAAAAAAGCTGTTACCAATACGGATAAAGAAATTAAGCGTTTCGAATCGGCTATTTTTGCTGCTGAAGACGAATTGAAAGAAATAAAAAAGCAGACGCAACTTAAATTGGGGTCAGATACATCAGCAATTTTTACTGCGCATCTTTTAGTCTTGAAAGACCCTGAATTCATAGGTCCGATTAAAGAAAAAATTGGTAGGGGCTTAAATGCAGAATTTGCACTTCAAGAAACGACAAATAGGTTCATTGCCATGTTCGATGCTTTGGACAATGAGTACATAAGAGCAAGAACGGCAGATATTCGCGATGTCGCAAAACGAGTACTAACTCATCTAGTAGGTCTAACACCTCCTGATCTATCGCTCATTTCTGAAGAAGTGATTGTTATAGCGAACGATTTGTCTCCTTCTGAAACAGCACTACTAAATCTTGATTTCGTTAAAGGTTTTGTTACCAATAGAGGCAGTCGGACTTCACATACTGCAATACTTGCTCGCACCCTTGAAATTCCAGCAGTAATTGGAACGAACACAGCAACTTCGACTATAGAGAACGGCCAAGTGGTTATTGTGGATGGAATAGAAGGAAAAGTTTATGTTAACCCCAGTGAAGAAATTATTTCTGCATATCGAGCTAAAAGTGCCGATCTAGAAGCCAATAAAGTAGAGATGACAAAGTATTTAAACAAACCTACTGTTACATTGGATGGACATCGAGTAGAGCTCGCTGCCAATATTGGAACCCCCGAAGATGTTAAAGGAGCAATTGAAAACGGTAGTGAAGGCATCGGTTTATACCGAACGGAATTTTTGTACATGGGACGAGATTCTTTTCCCAGTGAAGAAGAGCAATACGAAGCATATAAATCTGTGCTGGATTGTATGAAAAACAGACCTACAGTCATCCGTACTTTAGATTGTGGTGGAGATAAAGAACTTCCCTATTTTAAGCTTCCTGATGAAATGAATCCGTATTTAGGTCTTCGAGCAATACGACTTTCTTTAGAAATGCAAGATATGTTCCGAACACAACTCCGAGCACTTCTGCGGGCAAGTGTGCACGGTAATTTGAAAATAATGTTCCCCATGATTGCCACTCTTGACGAGTTTAGGAAGGCTAAAGCAATACTCATTCAAGAAAAAGAACAGCTTATTTCAAAAGGAATCGCGGTAAGTGAATCGATAGAAATAGGTATGATGGTGGAAGTGCCTTCAGCGGCTGTAATTGCAGATCATTTCGCTAAAGAGGCGGATTTCTTATCTATCGGTACAAATGATTTGATCCAGTATACACTTGCAGCGGATCGCATGAACGAAAGAGTCTCTTATTTATACCAACCTTATCATCCGGCAATTCTACGCTTAGTGAAAAATGTAATTGATGCTGCTCATCAGCAAGGTAAATGGGTAGGCATGTGTGGTCAAATGGCAGAAGATGACATAGCTATACCCATACTTCTAGCTCTCGGGCTCGATGAATTCTCAATGAGTGCTTCCTCAATTTTAAAAGCTCGTTCCCGGATTTCACAACTCTCAAAATCTAAGTGGGAAGGTCATTTGAGTCATATCATGTCTCTATCTACAGCTGAAGAAGTAGAACATTTTATGAAAGAGATTATAGGTAAGAGGAATTAAAAACTCAGTTCCAAGAGAAAGGAACTGAGTTTACTATAGTGCTAGTCACTATATATCTTTTTATTTTTTTTAAGCCAAGGAGAAATTAACGAACGGCAATTATGGCATCGTGAATTTCTTTTTCTAATTCCTCTTGGTATGTTTTATAGGTTGCTTCATCCCAGCCTAACAGATTTTTCATAAGCTCTAGAATGGATGCTTTGTGAAGTTGGACCCAATTGATATCGAAAAACAATCTTCCCGTGCGGCGAATAAAGAAATCTACAGGTTTCACGATCATTTCATTTTGCACGGCATAGACGACTTCGGAATAAACAGCGAGTGTCAAAGAACCGTCCATTTTCATCCCAGTTGCAGCATGTGCTATTTTGAAAATTTGATCTGCATTCGAGCCATAAAATGAGGCGAAATGACGGCCTTCATCCGGAGTTAACCCGAACTTAACTGCTTCAAGAGCCTTCTTTTCAACGAAGGAATGATAATTTTGAGAGCCCCCAAAATCCGCTCCAGAGATAGGTAAATGAATTGTTTTAGATTTTTTAAAGGTTTGTTTCGTTTCTGATTTTAAACGCTTAGAGACAAGGTCAACTACGTGCTCTGACATTTTTCTGTATCCTGTTAACTTGCCCCCAGCTATTGTGATTAGTCCACTTTCTTGCTCCCAAATTTCATCTTTACGCGATATTTCAGAGGGGTCTTTGCCTTCTTCAAATATAAGTGGACGAACGCCAGCCCAGCTCGATTCAACGTCATCAACCGTTACGTGAACTGTTGGGAACATATAATGAATGGCATCTAAAATATACTGACGGTCTTCAACAGTCATCTTAGGATTCGCAATATCATTATCTTTATCAAAAAGTGTATCTGTGGTGCCTACATAGGCTTTGCCGTCACGCGGTATGGCAAACATCATTCTACCATCTTGCGTATCAAAATAAATAGCTTGCTTTAAAGGGAAGACGGATTGGTCTACTACCAAGTGAACACCTTTAGTTAATCTCAATTGTTTTGAGTTTTTGGAGTAATCCAGGCTTCGGACTTCATCGACCCATGGGCCCGCTGCATTTACAACTCTTTTTCCTGAGAGGATATAGGGTGTACCAGATAATTGGTCCATCACTTCAATTCCAGTAATCTTTTTTTGATCATAGATAAAGCGTTGTGCTTTCACGTAATTGACTATGTCTGCTCCGTATTCCACAGCTTTTTTTATGACTTCAAGGGTCAATCGTGCATCATCGGTACGATATTCTACATAATACCCAGCTCCGCGTAATCCATCTTTTTTTACTAAAGGTTCATGAGCTAGCGTTTCCTGAGCAGAAAGCATCTTGCGTCGCTCCTTCTTTTTGACGCCAGCTAAATAGTCATAAACACGCAAACCAAAGGATGTGCTTACCTTTCCGAATGTTCCACCTTTATGGATAGGTAAAAGCATCCATTCTGGTGTCGTAACATGAGGTCCGTTTTCGTAGACGATTTCCCGTTCTTTCCCGACCTCAGCCACCATTTTCACTTCGAATTGTTTTAAATAACGCAGTCCACCATGGACAAGTTTGGTAGATCGACTAGATGTTCCACCTGCAAAATCTTGCATCTCAACAACAGCAACTTTCATTCCTCTTGTTACAGCGTCAAGAGCAATACCGGCCCCAGTAATCCCTCCGCCAATGACAATTAAATCGTATTCCTGTTGGCTCATCTTGTTTACTTGCGCGTCTCTATTTAGACTCGAAAAATTTTGTATCACTTTACTTCCGCCTTTCAGTTTTAGTGTATGTGGTTCTCTAAATAAACGAATTTTTTAGATAAAAAAAAGAGAGGCTGAATCACATTATGATGCATGCATCATAATGAATTCAGGCCTCTCTCATTCTGTACCCATTTATTAACTTAAGTAAATTCTATCATAAATTCGTATTATTTAAAAGCCATAGCTGCTGTCACAGCTTTTTTCCAACCCGAGTAGAGGTCTGTGCGAAGCTCTTCAGACATTTTGGCCTCGAAATTGTTATCCACTTTCCACATGTCTGCAATTTCATCACGGCTCTTCCAAAAACCAACAGCAAGTCCTGCTAAATAGGCTGCGCCTAAAGCAGTAGTTTCCCCAATTACTGGACGCTCAACAGTTACGTCTAGGAGATCACTTTGGAATTGCATGAGAAAATCATTGTGAATAGCTCCACCATCGACGCGTAACTTTTTAAGCTGGATACCTGAATCTTTCTCCATTGCATTCAGTACATCTTTTGTTTGATAGGCTATGGATTCAAGTGTCGCCCGAATAAAATGTTCTTTTGTTGTACCTCTTGTTAATCCAAACACTGCACCTCGGACTTCACTATCCCAATACGGTGTTCCAAGACCTACAAAAGCAGGTACAACGTAAACTCCGTCAGTTGAATCAACACGTTTTGCATAGTCTTCAGTAGATTGAGCATCTTTGATCATTCTCATTCCATCTCGAAGCCATTGAACGGCACTTCCCGCAATGAAAATACTGCCTTCTAATGCATATTCTACTTTTCCATCAATGCCCCATGCGAGAGTAGTTAACAAGCCATGAGATGAAGAAACGGCTTTTTCACCAGTGTTCATTAACATAAAGCATCCTGTACCGTAGGTGTTTTTACCCATACCTTCTGAATAACAAGCCTGTCCAAATAATGAAGCTTGCTGATCACCCGCAGCACCTGCAATTGGAATTTCATGTCCAAAGAAGTGATAATCTACTGTTTTCGCATAAATTTCAGATGAGGATTTCACTTCAGGTAACATCGAATTTGGTACTCCTAAAATATCAAGCAGCTCTTGATCCCATTCTAAATCATGAATATTGTACATCAGTGTTCGGGACGCATTCGAGTAATCTGTAATATGCGCTTTTCCTCCTGAGAGCTTCCAAATCAACCAAGAATCAATGGTACCAAAAAGTAATTTACCTTCGTCTGCTTTTTCTCTTGCCCCTTCAACGTTATCTAGAATCCATTTTACTTTTGTACCTGAAAAGTAAGCGTCAATTAGCAAACCTGTTTTGCGACGAAACAAATCATTATGACCTTGTGCTTTTAACTCTTCACAAATATCAGCAGTTTGTCGAGATTGCCATACGATAGCATTATAGACGGGTAAGCCAGTTTCTTTATCCCATATTACGGTTGTCTCTCGTTGATTTGTAATACCTATTCCTGCGATTTGGTCCGGTTTCACTCCAGATTCAGATAAAACAGTGGCAATTACAGCCAAAATAGATCCCCAAATTTCGCTTGCATTATGCTCGACCCAACCTGGCTTGGGGAAAATCTGTGTAAATTCTCTTTGGCTGATTTTTACGATTTCACCTTTTATATTAAATAAGACTGCTCTTGAACTCGTCGTACCTTGATCTAGTGATAAGATATATTTTTCCATTTTATACGCTCCTTTAAGCAACTGCTTTTTTGGTATTTTCATTTTGAGATTCTCGCTTGCCTAGTAGTAATAGAGCTAGTAAGCAAAGGACTGTTGTACCTAAAACAATCCAGAACCAAATTGTGACGTCATTTGTAAAGAACGCCTTGTAAAATACTCCTGCCAATGACCCTCCGAGGACTGGACCTAGTACAGGAACCCAAGCGTATCCCCAATTTGATTTTCCTTTGCCTGCAATCGGTAAGAGAAAGTGAGCAATTCTTGGTCCAAGGTCACGAGCTGGATTGATGGCATACCCAGTCGTTCCACCTAAAGAAAGTCCTAATGCTACTATGAGCATCCCCACAATAAATGGATTCAAGCCTTCTGTAAATTCATTTGCCCCAATTGCTAAAATGCTAAGAACTAACACAAAAGTACCAATGAGTTCACTTAATACATTGGAGAAATAGTGAGGGATGGCAGGGCTAGTCGAGAATACTCCCAACTTGGTTGCCGGATCTTCTGTCGCTTTCCAATGCGGTAAAAAGTGTAGCCATACAATTGTTGCACCTATGAAAGCACCAATCATTTGAGCAGAGATATATAGTGGGATTTTTGCCCAAGCGAAATCTCCGTTAAAGGCTAATCCAAGTGTTACTGCAGGATTTAAATGAGCTCCACTAAATTGTCCGACTGCATAAATTGCCATAGCGACTCCAAGACCCCATCCAAACGAAATGACGATCCATCCACTATTCCGTGCAAACGATCTGTTTAAATTTACATTTGCACAAACCCCTGCTCCAAAGATAATCAAAATAGCTGTACCGATTAATTCTGCCAAAAATTCACTCATTTACAGTACTTCCTCTCTTAGTAAATGTTGTTTTTTATAAAAATAAAAAGACCCATAGATAGGTTCCACAATTCATGAATTGTGGAAGCACCAGTGGGTCTCTTGATTCTCTACACTGAATATTAACTTGTGACTAACATATCAAACAATGAAAGCGGTGTCAACGTGTAGCCATACTATTCTGTTTTCAAGAGAAGGCCGTCCATAAAGCAATAGAAGAGGTCGTGATCGCAATGGCGCCAGCTCGGAGTGCTTCTTCAACTTCTTGCTCTGTTTCGATTAAGCCACCTGCGATTATAGGTTTACCAGTTGTAATCCCTACACGTTCAATTACTTTAGGAACAACACCTGGTAAAAGTTCAATATAATCAGGATCTGATTTATTAATCAATTGAACGCTTCGATCTAAAGCATTTGAGTCAATAACAAAGGTACGATGGATAGCCTTGACATTCAGTTGCCTAGCTTTTTTGATAACACTACTTTTTGTTGAGATAATTCCGTATGGTTTGATCACTTGACACACATACTCAGTCGCAAATTCATCGTTTGACAAGCCCTGAATCAAATCCATATGAAGAAACATTTTTTTGTTTTTAGACCTTGCATAATCGAAAGCGCTTTTTAACATCCCTACATGTAAATTCAAAAACACACCGTAACGAAAAGAATAGGTCAGCATTTTGTCAAAGTCTTTCATAGATTGGATAGCAGGTAAAATTTTTTGTCCTTCAAACGGCATATCGCGACACCAGCCCTTTCGTATGAGAAAACTACTATCTTTGGATTGATTATACACCGAATCAATGAATCTACGGTTGAATGAAACGATTAAGAGGATGCAGTTGGTAGGGAAGCCTTGCGCTTCCAACTAATCGATAACATCAACGTTGCAAGCAACACGACCAAACCGAGCATGAAGGGATACTTCATGTCAATATCATACACAGCGCCTGCAAGTAGCGGTCCTAAAATATTCCCGATACTCATATACGAGTTGTTCAGACCCATCGCAAGGCCTTGCTCTTTTCCAGCCATCTTAGAAATCATCGTCGTCAAGACTGGACGAAGTAGAGACGTTGCTAGGAATACAAGTAACGTAATTCCGAAGAACATCGCAAAACTCGTCGCGATAAGGGATAGGAAGAAACCAAGAGCCGCGATTGCTAAGAAGACGATCAATAGCACAGGCTCTCCGAAACGTCGTACCAAATAGTCGACAACAAATAATTGAATGACAACACTGACAGCTCCTGTGGCTGTAATCATCCAAGCAATTTGTTGGGCAGTCGCACCAAACGCCGCATCGACATACAAACCTAAGACCGTTTCATACGCAATCAGACCGAAGCTCATCACCATAATAATAATCAGTGGAATGAAGTACGGCTTTTTAGGAGATTGCAGCACGTCATCCAGTAAAGAAGACTGTGGACGCGTCATCACGTCGCCTTCTGGTTGACTTTCTTGCAAAGTGAAGTAGGAAATTACAACCGCCAGTAGTCCGACGATTGCAGAAACTAATAGCGGTGTCTTTGTTCCATATTCCGCTAAAAATCCACCAATACCAGGACCTACAACGATACCTAAAGACATCGAGGCAGAGATAAAGCTGTTGCCTTTTGCACGTTGATCCATCGTTGTGATATCCGCTACGTACGCGAAAATTGCAGGGATACAGAACGCGGCTCCTACCCCACCAATGAAGCGGGATATGTACACAAATAGAATACTTGGTGCGAGGTAGAACAATAACATAGAGAATCCTAAACCAAAGAGGCCGAGAATAATCATTTTGCGACGACCATATTGGTCCGTCCAACGTCCGCCGATTGGCGAGAAAATCAATTGAGCACCTGCAAACAAGGCGATAATCATCCCGGCTGCAGTGCCTCCTTCACCTAGTTCACGAAGGTATTCAGGTAAAATCGGAAGGATCAATCCAAAGCTTCCGACGGCAATGAACATGTTGAGCATCAAAATTGCTAATTTTTTCTTTTGATCTTTTGTCATCTTTTTTTCTCACTTTCTTTTCAGTACTCACCTATTATACGGACTCAAAAATAAAATAGCGAACTGAAACGCTTCGTTTTACGAAAAAAGAATGTTGGCAGAATTCAAAAAGAGGTCTAGTATGAAAGCAGAGGGGGGGAGCGAGTTATGGCGTATTTTACATTGCTATTCTTTCAAATCATCGTCCCAATCCTTATCTTGCTTGGATTAGGTGCACTCTTACAAGTGAAATTTAAATTCCGTTTAAAAGCTTTGTCGCATCTTGTGACCTATTGTTTTATGCCGGCAGCTGTATTCATTAATTTATATGAAACAGTGATTTCACTTTCTGTTTTGTCGCAAGTTATCGTTTTTATCGTACTTTTTATTTTGTCTCAAATGGCTCTTGGGTCGCTTGGGGCCAAATTGCTGGAATTGCCACGGGAAGAAAGTGCAGTATTTAAAAATAGTATTGTACTGATTAACTCTGGAAATTACGGATTACCGGTTGCGCAACTTTTGTTTGTGGCCAATCCTGTAGGTGTAGCTATTCAAGTTATTATGGTTATTTTGCAAAATATCACTACTTATACATATGGACTCTATAATTTGATTTCTACTACAAAATCCGGTGCTGCCATTGTAAAAGAAGTGCTAAAGATGCCGATTGTGTTAGCACTTGTTTTAGGTGCACTTTTAAATATTTTCGCACTCCCCATACCTGCACCCATTCGAATTCCAATTGATTATGTAGCAGATGGGTTTGTTGCGGTTGCTTTGATTACACTCGGTGCTCAATTATCGACCATCGAAGTGAAGTCGATCATCAATAAGACAGTCTTTCTCAGCAGCTTTTTCCGGTTATTCATGAGACCAGTCATTGCCTTCTGTTTGATTCTTGCTCTAGGGCTAGACGGTGTAATTGCGCAGTCGTTACTGATTGCAAGTGCGTTTCCGACATCTCGTAATAGCGCTAGCCTGGCATTAGAATATGATGTGGATGCGGATACAGCAGCACAGACGGTATTATTTTCAACAATTGTGAGCGCGTTGACGGTCACGGTTGTCATTTATGTATCTACTATTTTATTTGGTTAGGACGTGTACGAGTTGGCACAAGAATCTTCACCTAAGATTATTTTTCCTCTGTTTATTTCAATCGTGGCGATTTCATTCGCTGCCATTTTCGTAAAATGGTCGGATGCACCTGCAACGATTTTGAGTATGTACCGAATGTTGCTTGCGACTTTGTTTTTGCTTCCGGTTGTTTGGGTGCGACGTGCTGAATTCAAACACGTAACAGCTAGAGAATGGCGACTTCTCGCGTTTTCTGGCGTGTTTCTCGCCCTTCATTTTGCGTTATGGTTCGGTTCGTTGAAACTGACTACCGTGGCAAGTTCGACTATCATTCTTGCTCTACAACCGATTGTGTCATTGATTGGTGGATTTATTGTGTTCCGTGAACGGACGACGCGAGCAGCCTTGGTCACGATGGGAGTTGCAGTCGTGGGAGCCGTAATGATTGGATGGGGAGATTTCGGACTCAGTTCTGCTGCGATTTTAGGAGATATTCTTTCCTTCTTAAGTGTCATCGCAGTCGTTGGATATTTGCTGATTGGGCAGAGTGCAGTAAAAAAAGTCTCACACTGGATTTATAGTTTTTCCGTTTTTGGGTTTGCAGGGATTGCACTGGTTTTGTATAACTTGATTGCCGGTGTACAGTTTACGGGATATTCTGGTCAAGAGTGGGGAATTTTTGTTCTGCTGGCGGTTGTACCGACAATTTCGCATATGATCAACAACTGGTTATTGAACTATGTCAACGCTACAACGATTTCGATGAGTATCCTCGGAGAACCGGTTGGGGCTACATTACTTGCTGTTTGGCTTCTAGGAGAACGTTTAACAGGTTGGCAACTGGTTGGTGGAGTCCTTGTTCTCGCTGGAGTATTTTTGTTCTTATTGCAGCAGATGCGGCGAAAACCGAAAGTTATAAAGCAATGAGTTTCAAGGGCATACTTATGTATGCTCTTTTTATTATCTGAAAATTCTTGACAATGAAAGCGTGAATAGATTATGATGGCGGTAATTTGATGGGGGAGAAAAACATGGTTTCTTCAAAAGATGTGGCGAAGTTTGCTGGTGTTTCTCAAACGACCGTTTCACGTGTTTTAAATACACCGGAATCAGTGAAAGAAAAGACTCGTAAAAAAGTAATTGAGGCAATTGAAGCACTGAATTATCATCCGAATTCAATCGCACGATCCCTTGTCAGCAATTCTACAAAATCTATTGCTCTTGTATCTGGCCCTCTACATAATCCATTTTTCGCGGATTCTGTCACAGCCATTATCCGATTTGCGAGACAGCGTGGGTATCAAGTAGCTGTTCACTTTGAAGACTTTGGAAGCAATGAAAGAGTATTTGAGAGTCTCGCCCAATCCAAAGTGGATGGCATGATCTTATCGTCTATTTATTTGGATGATCCGATACATTCGAGATTATCTCGATTCAATGTACCATTTGTCTATTTTAATCGGAAACCGCATGAAGAGAGTCATTATATTGAAATTGACAATGAACAGGCGGGTAGGCTTGGCGCCGAACATTTGCTAGCACTCGGACATACAAACATTGCCTGGATAGGGGGACCGCTCACAATGAGCACGTTTGCCGGCCGATTAAAAGGGTTCCAACAAATGATGATAGAGAATGGATATGTCCTCAACGAAAAATGGATAGTGGAGACGGATACGAGCGCGGAAGCAATTCGTGAACGGATATTGCAACTGCTTGAGCAATCGGAGAGACCGAGTGCACTATTTGCTGCGACAGATTCCATTGCGATTTATGCGTTGGATGTGTTGCAAGAGCTTGGCTACCGAATTCCAGAAGATATTAGTGTGATGGGTATCGACAATGTGACATGGAGCCGACATGCATCTTTCAATTTAACGACAGTCTCTGCGCAGTCCACCAGCAATCTAGGAGAGCTTGGCATTGAAGCGTTGTTTCAATTAATGGAAAAAACACAAACAAGGTGGATTCAAAAAACATTGCCAGTTCAATTGATTGAGCGTGGAACGACAACAACTTACAACAAAAGCGATACCACATAATGAAATCGCTTTCAGTAAAATGAATACGTAACCATTTTAAGGGGGTGGGGCTATCGAGCACTATCAATTAGAACCGTTTGTTGCTTCTTTCACGGGATAAAAAGGAGGAAATCAGAGTGGCACATATTATTCAACCGCAAAAAAAGTTATATGTAATGGACAATGGCCGGATGCGCATGGACAAGAACTGGATGATTGCGATGCACAACCCGGCAACGATTACGAATCCTACTGCACCCACTGAGTTTGTTGAATTCCCTGTCTACACCGTACTGATTGATCACCCCGAAGGAAAAATACTATTTGATACCGCTTGTAACCCAAACTCGATGGGACCTGAAGGACGCTGGGGTCAAGCGACGCAACAAATGTTTCCAATTGATATGCCGGAAGCCTGCTATTTACACAACCGTTTAGGAGAACTTGGTGTTCATCCAAAAGATATTAAATACGTGGTCGCATCCCATCTTCATTTGGACCACGCTGGGTGTCTAGAACTGTTTACAAATGCACAAATTATCGTGCATGAAGACGAGTTTAACGGCACACTTCAAACATACGCGCGCAATCAAAAAGAAGGTGCCTATGTGTGGGGGGATATCGATGCGTGGATTAAAAACAATCTTCAATGGAACACGATCAAACGTTCAGAAGACCGTATGCAATTACTTCCGGGAGTAGAAGTGCTGAACTTCGGAAGCGGTCATGCTTGGGGAATGTTAGGTCTCCGCATTGATATGCCTGAGACAGGGGGCATCATTTTGGCGTCAGATGCCATTTACACCGCAGAGAGCTTTGGCCCACCTGTCAAACCACCGGGTATACTCTATGATTCGGTTGGCTACAATGCGACTGTTGAACGGATTCGCAAGTTAGCAAAAGAAACCAATTCACAAGTGTGGTTCGGCCATGATGCCAATCAATTTGCTAATTTTAGAAAATCCACAGAAGGTTACTACGAGTAAGGAGAGATTGGATGAGTTATTCGCAGTTGGTATTTGCACCACTTAGTTTCACAGGTTGGGGATCACTTGAAGAACTTGTTCCACAGGTCGAGAAATTCAATCCAAAACGAATTTTGGTCATCACAGACCCTATGCTCGAAAAACTCGGATTGACAGCACGTGCAACAGAACCACTTCGTGAAAAAGGTTGGGAAGTCGAAGTTTCTACTGATGTTGAACCTGAACCACCTCTTGCTCTTGGAGAACGACTCGTGAAGTTCACTCGAGAAGGAAACTTCGACCTAGTCGTAGGTTTTGGTGGAGGCAGTGCACTGGACTTAGCGAAGCTCGCTGCAGTCCTTGCGAAGAATGAAGGTGACGTTGCAGATTACTTAAATCTGACAGCGACTCGTTCCATCACCGAAAAAGGACTACCGAAAATTTTAATTCCAACAACGGCTGGCACAGGTTCAGAGGTCACTAATATTTCAGTATTGTCTCTTGATTCTTCAAAAGACGTAATTGCACATGAAGCGTTGATTGCCGACGTCGCCATAGTCGATCCAGCACTAACTGTCACGGTACCGCCTCGCGTCACTGCGGCTACAGGTGTCGATGCTTTAACGCACGCTATTGAAGCCTATGTATCTGTCAACGCTTCTCCTACGTCCGATGCACTAGCTCTACACGCGATCCGGTTGATGAGCCGCTCAATTCGTACAGCGGTGCATGATGGAGAAAACAAAGAGGCGCGCACCGCAATGAGTCATGGCAGTTACATTGCAGGGCTTGCATTCTTCAATGCAGGGGTCGCGGGTGTCCACGCACTTGCGTATCCACTTGGTGGTCAATTCCACATTCCACACGGAGAATCGAATGCGGTCTTGCTTCCATACGTTATGAACTATATCCGGAAGTCGTCAGAGAAGCGGATGCGTGATATTTTCGAAGCGTTAGGCGGCAATGCCGCGCTAATGAGTGATGAAGAAGCCTCGTATGCTTGTGTGGACGAACTCGTACGACTCGTAAACGACGTTGGTATTCCGCATACATTACAAGAGTTTGATATTCCAGAATCCGCCATTGAGTCTTTGACGAAAGATGGGGTCAAACAAAAACGGATTCTCGCGAGAAGTCCACTTCCACTTCTTGAAGAGGATATCCGTAACGTTTACCGAGCTGCTTACAGTGGTAAACTTACAGAACCAACATAAAAAAGGAGTGGAACGATGAACTACTCACTAATTATAGATGGAAAAGAGACAGGCCAAGACTTAGAACAACAAGAGGTTACCAACCCAGCAACAGGTGAGGTCGTCGGAACAGTCCCTAAAGGTGGAAAGACGGAAGCACGTCAAGCAACAGACGCGGCTTTTGAAGCATTTAAAACGTGGTCGAAGCTATCCGCCTACGAACGTACTGAAAAGTTAGCAGAATGGGCACGTCTGATGGATGAACATACAGACGAACTTGGCGAACTGATGACACGTGAGCAAGGGAAGCCTTTAGAAGAAGCAAAAGGTGAAGTGAAATACGCTAATGGATTCTTTAAATGGTATGCAGAGGAAGGAAAGCGTATTTACGGTGAAACCATCCCTGCCACAACTGCGAACAAACGTATCTTTGTACACAAACAACCAGTAGGTGTCGTAGCGGTGATCACACCTTGGAACTTCCCAGCAGCCATGATCACACGTAAAGTGGGTCCAGCCATCGCAAGTGGTTGTACAGTCGTTATCAAACCAGCAAACTTAACACCGCTCACTGCGATTCGCATGGTCCAACTGGCGAAAGAAGCAGGAATTCCAGATGGAGTCGTTAACGTAGTGACTGGAGACTCGAAAGCCATCGGAGAAGAGTGGATGCAAGATATGCGCGTGCGTAAATTGACGTTCACGGGTTCTACTGAAGTGGGGAAAGAGCTCATGAAAGGTGCTGCAGAGACGGTCAAAAAAGTATCACTAGAACTTGGAGGCCACGCACCGTCTATCGTCATGGATGATGCGAACTTTGACAAAGCCGTTGAACATGTCATGGCAGCAAAGTATCGTAATGCCGGACAGACATGTGTCTGTATCAACCGTGTGTATGTACACGAGAAGATTGCCGATAAATTTGCAGAAGCTTTAGCAGAGAAATCTAAACAATTGAAAGTCGGGAATGGTTTAGAAGAAGGCGTCAAAGTGGGTCCACTCATCAATGAAGACGCTATTGAAAAAGTGGAGAAGCATGTTCAAGATGCTAAAGACAAAGGTGCAAAAGTATTAACGGGTGGAGAAACTAAAGAAGGTTTGTTCTTTGAACCTACCGTACTTATGAATGCAACAGACGATATGCTATGTATGAACGAAGAGACATTTGGACCTCTTCTTCCGATTACTACATTTAAAGATGTGGACGAAGCAATTGAGCGTGCGAACGATACAGATTTCGGTTTAGCTGCCTATGTCTATACATCATCAATCAACACAGGCATCTATATCGCTGAAAACTTGGAATATGGCATCGTTGGCTTAAATGATGGCATTCCATCTTCTCCACAAGCTCCATTTGGCGGATTCAAGCAAAGTGGAATTGGTCGTGAAGGTGGTCATTATGGAATGGACGAGTTCTTGGAAATCAAATATATTTCTCTTGATCTTGCCGAATAACTTTGACAGCACCCTGGCTCCCGTGATACGTTCAGACTACATGAACGGAAGGGGATGACAGGATGTCAGAGCAACCGAAAAAAATGTCTTTGAAAGAAGCTGTCGCAGCACAACTTGAAGCGAAGAAGAAAAAACAACAACAAGGCCAAGCGAATCACGCTGGAGATGCTGGCGGTAAAAAAATGCAATCGCAACAAGCGGGTAAAAAAGTGAGCACGACGCGTCGCAAAATGGGTAGCTAATTACTCTTGACCACAACCTATTCGTAGGTTGTGGTTTTTTTGTTTTGTCTGGGTTGAGCGTGGTCGGCGAGGGAGAATTAGTTTCCATATTATGAGGAGTGTAAGAGTGGCACCCACTAACGTCACAATGGACCACGCTAACGTCATAATGGAAGCACGTAATGTAATAATCACTGGGCTAAAGTGTTTTTAGAAAGTTCTTTTGATGCGCAAGATCTTGCTAGTAAGGGCTTCAACACTTTAGAGTACACATTTGTTTTCATGCATCTTTTTTTAGGGTAGTGACTACTAAAGAAAAGAGAAAAGGAGCGAATTGCAATGCCCTTTGATTATGACTTAGACTTTGAAGAAATTGATTTCCGGAAGCAACCAGAACTGTACCGGGTAGGAAGAGGAGAACAAGGCGTCTTACTAGTGGAACCATACAAATCCGAGATATTGCCACACTGGCGCTTTAAAACACCAGATATCGCCAAAAAGTCTGCTGAAGAAATTATGGAGCTATTTGAAGACTATAGAAAAAAAGATGACTTTGTTGGGATGGACATGGCGCGCAAGTTTATTCAGATGGGGTACACACGAGCGAGGCGCTATGCGAATTATAAAGGTGGAAGGAAATACAATGAAGACGGGTCTATCAAAGAGCGTCAAATCAACGATGAAAAAGCAGAATCTGCTGCAATTTTTAAAGAGTATTGGGACAAATTGCGGGAAGATGAGGATTATTTGAAGCGGAAGAAGAAGCATCAAAAAGAGTTTGGGTGATTCCTTTAGATGTGGAGAACGCCGTTCAAGAAACTCCGAGGAAATCAGCCGTGCCCGTGAAGGCGCACTTCAGCCTTTGTGGGTTCGGCTGATTCCGGAGCGTGTTTCTGGCGTTCGGAACTCGATTCCACTTAGATGTGGAGAACGCCGCTCTAGAAACGTTGAGTTCCGCTACGGGGCTGCTTTCCGAGGGCGCTGCGTGAGCCTCCTCGTCGCAGGCTCCTGCGGGATCTCACGGCAGACTGGAATCCCACTGGAGTCAGCCCCTCCACTACACTAAACTTTAGTTTCGATAAGTGCGATGATGCGTCTTCAAAATCTAGATGTCCAGCAGCAAATCACAAAAGTGCATCAGCAATATCTAAAAGTTGCACATAAAAAGTAGAAAGTTGCTCATAAAAAACAAATGTTAGCAACAAATTACAAAAGTACATCAGTAATATCTAAAAGTTGCTCATAAAAAGTAGAAAGTTGCTCATAAAAAACAAATGCTAGTAGCAAATCACAAAGATTGCACATGGTCAGGAACTCACTACCTCCTCTTGTCGATTGTAAGAGTCATAAGATCTTACTAGTAAGGTCCTTAGGAAATCAGGTCTGAGTTTTGTGTTAGTTTCCATAATATGACTTCGGTAGAAGAAATCACGCGTAGTGTAGAAGAAAAATCAATTTCAGTAGAAGAAATCCTGATTAGTGCAGAATAAATTACGTATTAAGGGTGACAGGCACCAAATGGAAGTGGTTCCCAAATAGTGACAGGCACCAATTAACTAGAATACTGAAGCTCCTTATTTCGCTCCTTGAACACATCATTGTGTGAAGAAACCATCGCAACTTTCTCCGCAGTGGGTTCAATGTAGAGCTTCGCGCGATTTACTGCATTTGCCGCATCGTGGAAGCACCCTGCAATTAAATTCACTTTACTGCTATGGATCAAGATATCACCGGCTGCAAAAATTCCTGGAACCGACGTTTCGCTTGAATCAGAACCAATGACCCGTGAATACTCGTCCAGTTCGAAATCAAATGTGCTGTTCTTCAAAAGTTCTGCATCAATCTCATAGCCGTGATTGATAATCACTTCATCGACCGGAAGCTTAGAGATTTCGCCGGTCACTTCATCTTTCACTTCCACGCACTCAATAGCATGACCTTCCTGATCCGCTACTAGCTTACAAATCGTTGTATTAAACAAACAGTTCGCACCGCTTCTCATCAATTGATCAATCTGTGCTTCGTGTGCACCTGTGAATGCTTCTTTTCGGTAGACGACGGTCACAGAAGCAGCAAGAGGAGCCAGTTCGTTTGCCCAATCGATGGCTGCATTCCCGCCCCCCGAAATGACGACATGCCGGTCTTTGAATTGACCAAGAGACTTCACGACGTAATGGAGGTTCGCCACTTCGAACCGGTCTGCACCTTCGATTGCTAACTTTTGAGGCTTTAAAATACCACTTCCGAGAGCGAGTACAACAGTTTTAGAATAATGCTTCTCTCCAGTATCCGTATGTACAACAAAGCTCTCATCCTCTAAGCGCTCCAAGTGCGTTACTTTGATACCCAAGGAAATTGTCGGATCGAAGGTTTTTGCTTGCGTCACTAACTGCTCAATTAATTTCGCAGCAGGGAGTGGAGGCTGACCCCCAACATCCCACACCATCTTCTCCATATATACGTTCAACTTTCCGCCAAGAACGTCCTGTGCATCTATCAGTTTTGTTTTCATACCGCGCAAACCACTATAAAAAGTAGAATACAAGCCGGCTGGACCTGCTCCAATAATCGTTATATCAAATAGCTCTCTCATTTCATCCGCCCCATTCTTATTGAGAAAAGTTATCATTTATTAGTTGACATCTCGATTGTAGCGTATTAAAGTAGGTTTGTAAATGAAATTGAGAATCCTTATCAACGGGAGTGTGGCCAGTGGTGCGATTGCATGCACAAGACTTACAAATTAAATATGGGGACCGAACCATTGTCGAAAAACTCTCTGTAGAGATTCCAGATGAGAAAGTTACCGTTATCATTGGCTCAAATGGCTGCGGGAAGTCTACAGTACTGAAAGCGATGACTCGTATCATTCCGCATCAGCAAGGAGCAGTCGTTCTTGATGGCGAGCTGATTGCAAAAGAAGACACCAAGTCTCTTGCTCGAAAGATTGCGGTGCTTCCTCAAACGCCGGACAGTGCTGGGGCATTAACCGTCAAAGAACTCGTCTCCTATGGCCGTTTCCCACACCAATCACGCTTTGGGAAACTGACGAAACGAGATTTTGAAATCATTGATTGGGCACTTGAAGTGACAGGGACCAAGTTTTTTGAAACACACCCCGTTGATTCTTTATCAGGTGGACAGCGGCAACGCGTTTGGATTGCGATGGCGCTCGCACAAGAGACGGACATGATTTTTCTTGATGAGCCGACGACCTATCTCGACATGGCTCACCAATTAGAAATTCTTGAACTGCTGCAAAAGCTAAATCAAGAAGAAAAGCGCACGATCGTCATGGTTCTCCATGACCTCAATCACGCAGCTCGTTTTGCAGACTACATCATCGGAATGAAATTTGGCCAGATCAAGACGGCTGGAACTTCTGAAGAGGTCATTCGCAAAGACGTGTTACGGGAGTTATTCAATATCGATGCGGAAATCGGTACAGATCCACGCACACAAAAACCCATTTGTATCACCTACAACTTAATCAGAGGAGAAAATTAATATGAAAAAAATCTATGCATTTTTACTTATACTAGCATCTGTTCTCGTTCTTGCTGCATGTGGCGATCCCACTACTGAATCAGGGGCAGGAGAAGAAACAGAAGAAGCGGGCACCATCACATATGAATCTGAAAACGGACCAGTTGAAGTACCAGCAAATCCACAACGCGTTATCTCTCTAGCATCCTTTGCAGGGAACGTGATGGCACTGGATGTCCCACTTGTTGGTGTTGACTCATGGGCGAAAGACAACCCGAACTTCCAAGAAGAGCTTGCAGATGTGGAAGTTGTAACAGATGAGGACTTAGAAAAAATTATTGAGCTTGACCCAGATTTAATCATTGGTCTATCGGATATGAAAAATGTAGATAAGTTGAGTGAAATTGCACCAGTCGTCACGTATACATACGGCCAGGTGGACTACTTAACACAACACGTTGAAATTGGTAAATTGTTAAACAAAGAAGAAGAAGCACAAGCATGGGTAGATGACTTCAATGCACGCGCAAAAGAAATTGGAGAACAGATCAAAACTGAAATCGGAGAAGATACAACCGTTTCAGTTATCGAAAGCTTTGATAAACAGTTGTACGTATTCGGCGATAACTGGGGCCGTGGAACAGAAATCTTATATCAAGCAATGGGGCTTGGTATGACAGAAAAAGTGCAAGAAATGGCCCTTAGCGATGGCTACTATGCGTTATCAACAGAAGTACTCCCAGAATACGCAGCAGACTACATTGTTTGGAGTCGCAGTGCAGAAGCGGACAACTCGTTTGCAGAAACAGAAACATTTAAAAACATTCCAGCTGTGAAAGAGGGACGTGTAATCGAAGTAGACTCAAAAGCATTCTACTTCAATGACCCGATTACATTAGATTTCCAATTGGATACATTTGAAGACGGATTTTTAGGAGAATAATATGTGGAAGTGGAAGCTACAAAACTACCCGTTTCGTTATAAACTGTCAATCAGTATTGTCGTTCTGATTGCTGCATTTGTACTCGCCATCGTGGTAGGTGCAGCGAACACTTCATTCAAAGACGTCTTAGCGGCTTTTGGTATCGGTGAATTGACCAGTGCTGCTGTGATCCTTCAAGAAATTCGTATTCCACGTGAAGTAGCCGCTGCCCTCGTTGGCGCGGCTCTTGGCGTTTCCGGGGCAATTATTCAAGGGATGACACGTAATCCGCTCGCTGATCCAGGCCTATTAGGTCTCACAGCGGGAGCTAATGCGGCACTTGCTGTAGGACTAGCGCTGTTTCCATCATTGCCTTATATCGGAGTAATGATTGCTTGTTTCATAGGAGCCGCTGTTGGAGCTGCTCTCGTCTTTGGATTGAGTTCGTTTCACCCAGAAGGATTTTCGACAATTCGCATTGTACTTGCAGGTGCTGCGATTTCCGCTTTCCTTTATGCGATTGCTGAAGGGGTCGGAATCTATTTCAAACTTTCACAACAGGTTTCGATGTGGACAGCAGGAGGCATGATTGGTACAACATGGACACAAGTAGGCATCATGGTGCCGTTCGTGGTAGTAGGAGGGCTTGTGGCTATCCTGTACTCACGTCATTTGACAATTCTAAGTCTAAGTGAGGAAGTGGCAGTAGGTCTTGGGCAAAAGACGCTGCGTGTGAAAATCATCATGTTTTTACTTGTTGTGATGTTAACAGGTTCAGCTGTAGCGCTTGTGGGGAATTTAGCGTTCTTTGGTTTGATGGTGCCACACTTAGTACGCCCAATTGTAGGTACAGATTATCGGTTTGTGTTGCCGATGTCATTGGTCGTCGGAGCTCTCTTCATGCTTTTTGCAGACACGGTTGCCCGAACCATCAATGCACCCTATGAAACACCTGTTGCATCGGTCGTAGCTATTTTAGGCTTGCCTTTCTTCCTGTTCTTAGTTCGTAAAGGAGGAGGTGCTTTCCGATGATTGATGCAAAGGCTAGAAAACGACAAAAGTATTACCTTGGTGGATTTGCCTTAGCTATTCTCACGACAATCTTTGTAAGTTTAGGTCTTGGTGATGCGGCAGTATCGTATGACCGAATCGGTGCCATCTTGTCAGGGAATGGTTCCTTTAAAGAAGAGTTTGTGTTCTTTGATATTCGCTTGCCACGTATTTTAGTCACACTCCTTGCGGGAATGGCATTGGCATTATCAGGTGCATTATTGCAGGGAATCACGCGAAATGACTTGGCGGACCCAGGAATTATCGGGATCAACTCTGGAGCTGGGGTTGCCGTAGCTATATACTTCTTATTTTTCCCGCTTGAAGTGGGCGTATTTGTTTACGCATTGCCCGTCATCGCATTTTTAGGAGCCTTTTTAACAGCTGCTGCGATTTACTTCTTTTCATACGACCGTATACTCGGCGTTCAACCCGTGCGTCTCGTGTTAGTAGGTGTTGGATTCTCGATGGCGCTGTCGGGTTTGATGGTGTTATTGATATCTTCAGCAGACCGGGAAAAAGTTGATTTTATTGCCCGCTGGTTGGCAGGAGATATATGGGGAACAGATTGGCCATTCGTTGTATCGCTTCTTCCATGGATGATTGTGCTCATCCCGATTGCCCTTATTAAAGCTTACCGTTTAAATATTTTAGGTTTAGGTGAACAAGTGGCGATAGGGCTTGGACTGCCAATTGAACGTGAACGTATGACCTTGAGTGTCATTGCCGTTGCTCTTGCTGCGTCAGCGGTCTCGGTGACTGGTGGAATCTCATTCGTAGGACTGATGGCTCCTCATATTGCTCGTCAACTTGTAGGTCCACGGCATCAATTATTTTTGCCGATTAGTCTATTAATCGGAGGTCTATTTTTATTAGTCGCTGATACTATTGGACGCACAGTACTCGATAGCGGGAATATCCCAGCAGGTGTAATCGTTGCACTCATTGGTGCACCGTACTTTGTGTACTTATTAATGGCAAAAAGATAGGGAACATGTGAAAATAAGACAATAGATAGAATTCGGCGAGTGAGAGAGCTTTTCATTTACTTTTGTTGAAAATTTTGATAAGATGCCGATAGTTGTCTGTCGTCAGACATCTTCAAGGGGTGAATCATGTAAGAAAGCGTTTTCCTTTCTTACACACTAAACGAAAAGAAGGTGCACATGTTGAATATTCTCTGGGGTCTTGCAGGTATTGTTGTCGTCCTTGGAATTGCATTTTTACTGTCTTCAGCAAAGAAATCCATTAAACCACGTACAATTTTAGGTGGTTTAGCGATTCAAATTCTCTTTGCATTCATCGTATTAGAATGGGAATTTGGTCGTAAAGCGTTATTAGGTTTAACGAATGCTGTTCAAAATATGATTAGCTACGCAAATGAAGGGATTGCCTTTGTATTTGGTCCTCTTGGAGATCCAGTAGACGGCGTAGGTTTCGTCTTTGCTTTCCAAGTTCTTGTGATCATTATTTTCTTCTCTTCTTTAATCTCTGTTCTTTACTACCTTGGCATCATGCAAATCATCATTAAATTTATTGGTGGCGCATTATCTAAACTATTAGGTACTAGTAAAGCGGAATCGGTTTCTGCAGCAGCGAACATTTTCGTTGGGCAGACAGAAGCACCGCTTGTCGTTCGACCATTCTTATCGAAAATGACGAATTCTGAGTTGTTTGCGGTAATGACTGGGGGACTTGCATCCGTTGCAGGTTCTGTACTTGTCGGGTATGCATTACTTGGTGTTCCTTTAGAATACCTTCTAGCAGCGAGTTTCATGGCTGCACCAGCAGGTCTGATCATGGCCAAAATGATGATTCCTGAAACAGAAGAAGTTGACGATACAAACTTTGAAATGGAAAAAGACACAAATTCAGTTAACGTCATTGACGCTGCGGCAAACGGAGCAAGTGATGGACTTCGTTTAGCTCTTAATGTTGGGGCAATGTTGATTGCGTTCATCGCATTGATTGCATTGATCAATGGTTTGTTAGGTGGCGCAACAGGCGGTATGAACTGGCTATTAAACTTTGTGAATTTGGATTTCCAACTTCCAGTTCTTACACTTGAAAAAATCTTAGGTTGGATTTTTGCTCCACTTGCGTTTGTTATCGGTGTTCCGTGGGCTGAGGCTGTACAAGCGGGTTCATTCATTGGGCAAAAGCTAGTTCTAAATGAATTCGTAGCCTATTCTGCATTCGCACTAGAAATTCCAAACTTGTCTCCTAAGACAGTTCTTGTAGTCAGCTTTGCACTTTGTGGATTTGCAAACTTGAGCTCGATGGCAATCTTACTCGGTGGTCTTGGAGAACTTGCACCAAACCGTCGTCCGGATATCGCTCGTCTAGGAATTCGCGCAGTAGCAGCAGGTACGCTTGCTTCACTACTAAGCGCTTCTGTGGCAGGAATGTTCTTCTAACGTTTAGATGTGGAGAACGCAACTCCAGAAACTCTAAGTAAATCAGTCGTGTCACTAAAGTCGAAGTATACTTGAAAAATCTAGATTCATCTTCCGATGCTTGCTTTTAAGATCAAATTAAGAACGAAAAGGACTGTGGCCGCTCGATTCGAGCGGCCACAGCGCGAGTCTTCTTAGTTTGCTCTGGCGCAATCATCTCCAGCTGAATCTGGCAAGTTCAAGTGCTTCTTTCCAGGAAGTTGTTCCTTTCAACATTTTCGATTCGGCTTCGCCTCTATAATTCACTCACAGTAGACTATCGTGATGCAAGTAACAAGTTTACTGCCAGACTGTGCTAACGCAAGGCCTGATTCAATTCCCTAAAATTCATAGTAGAGGACAGCGGGCGTGTGCACACTGACTAAGCTAAGTGCAAGCAGTGCTAAATTATCCTTATAGTGGATGGTGAATTTATTCAACTGCAAAACAGATTAGAATTTACAACGGGTGACTGTTCAGTGGCAACAAATACCGGAAGCCAGGTCGTCATTTCCCGGGCCATCAGGGTTTTCCCGAGACCCGGCAACGAAGATGAAAGTGCGCTTCTTTCATCTTACGTGGGGAGGCTCGGGGAAATCCTCCCAGGAAATGGAGGCCTGGGTGGAGGGATTTACTGGTATGAAGTTGAAAACGGTGACAGCCACCTATATTAGATCTTACTAGTAAGGACCGGGACACAAAGGTTTGTTCCCCGAGCGAGCATTTCTGTGCCATCGAAACTCATTTCTGTGCCCTCAGTCATGTTATGGAAACTAATTTTAAATCTGAAGCGGCAACTCGATTCCATTCGAAGCCGAAACTTCATACAATAGAAAAAGGCAGTAGGGACGCATATCCCTACTGCCTTTTCTTTATCAAACTTATTCTTCTATTAAACCTTTTTCAATCAAGAAGTCACGTGCTACATCTTCTGCGCGATCGCCATCAATATCTACGCGAGCATTCATAGCAATCATTTCCTCTTCAGAAATGCTACCTGCTAACGCATTCATCAACTCTTCAAGATCAGGGAATTGTTCAAGTGTTTCCATACGAACAAGTGGAGCTGCATCGTATTTCGGGAAGAAGCCCATATCATCTTCCGTCATTTGAAGGTTAAAACGCTCGATACGGCCATCTGTTGTGAAGGCAGGAATGACATCCACGTCGCCATTACGCAATGCTTCATACATAATGTTGGCATCTAAACTTTCAGTGCCTGAGAATTCAAAACCATATGTCGACGTTAAATCATCATAGCCGTCACCTTGACGCTCATAGAACGAGTGCGGTGCTCCAAATACTAAATCTTGTGATTTGGACAATTCAGCTAAATCGCTATACGTCATCGCCGAAATGCCGCTGTCCTCTGTGTAAGCCAGTGTATATGTGTTTTCGAAGCCGAGTGGTTGCAACCATGTTACATTGAACTCTTCTTCATAGCCTTCTTTTACACGATTGAAAACATCTTCTGCGCTTTCTCCAACCTCAGAATCAAGTCCTAATACATCCTTTAAACCTGTTCCTGTATACTCGACATAAATATCGATATCTCCATTATCAATTGCTGGTGTTAGGATCGATACTTCCCCAAGTCCTTCTTGATATTTAATATCATAATCAGAATTGGCTTCTAAGTATTGACCAATAATTTGAGGTAAGATGAACTGCTCTGTCCAAGGTTTCCCTCCGACAACGATTTCATTATCGCCGTCTCCACCTGATGAATCGCCACCACATCCCGCTAATACTAGTGCAGCCGTGCTGGTTACTGCAACCATTCCTTTTTTCCATGTCTTCATTTTCATTTCCTCCTCGTTATCGTTTCATCCCTTTTGGTGTACTGCGTTTTTCTACCCACTTCAATGTGAAGTCAAAAAATAATGCTATAAATGCAACAGGAAGAGCTCCTGCAAGTACCAATGAATTGTTATACGATTGAAGTCCTCGGTAGATTACATCTCCAAGTCCACCGGCTCCAACAAACGTACCTAGTGTCGCAATCCCGACCGTTAACACTGTGGCTGTCCGAATTCCCGCCATAATGAAAGGAAGGGCAAGTGGTAATTGAATCCGCCAAAGGATGTCTCCTTTTGTCATTCCCATCCCGGTTCCGGCTTCAATGATTGAAGAATCAATGCCGGTAATACCAGTGTAAGTGTTCCGAACGATTGGTAAGAGGGCGTAAATCGTTAAAGCGATTAAAGCCGTGTTGGAACCAATGCCGATTAGAGGTACTAAAAATCCGAAAAGCGCTAGACTCGGAATCGTCTGGAAAACTGCCGTTACGCCAATGATAGGTTCAGCCAAACGTTGATAGCGGGCAACTAAAATCCCGAGCGGTAAAGCAATCAGTAATCCTATAAACAAAGCAACAAATGATAAATACATGTGTTGTACAAATGAATCCCATATTAAATCACTTCGCGAATCGATGGTCTGCCAAAACTCTGTGAGTGTATTCATGCGCCCACCTCCTGATTTGTAGCAGACTGTAGAAGTGCAAAGTGGTCGATAAATCCAACAAGTTCATTTCCGTTGGCTACCATAAGATGACTCACCTGATGTTTTTCAAATTGAGAAATAGCTTCTCGAACTGTCGCCTTATTGCTAATACGGAAAGAACGAATCGATGGATCAAGTTCTTTCTGATAAGTTAACTCTAAAGCATGGAGTGGTACGTCCAACCAAGAACGATTTTTTTGCAAACGTTCTAGACCAATGAACTGCGTTACGAATTCATTCGCAGGGGCTTGAATAATTTCATCCGGTGATCCCATTTGCTCGATTTTCCCATTTCGCATCAAGATGATATGGTCGGCCACTTTCAACGCTTCATCCATATCATGGGTCACAAACACGATGGTTTTTTGGATTTTCTTCTGAAGAGAAATCAACTCATCTTGCAGCTGTTCGCGACTGATCGGGTCAAGTGCACTAAAAGGTTCATCCATTAAAAGAATAGAAGGGTCAGCCGCCAATGCGCGTACAAAACCAATTCGTTGTTGTTGTCCACCTGAAAGCTCAAGCGGATAGCGTTTTAAATATGTATCTGGGTTCAAGCCAACAAGATTCATTAGCTCTCGAACACGTTCCTGTGCTTTCTCTTTTGGCCATTTTTTTAGTTGAGGGACTAAACTCGCATTTTTCTCAATCGTCATGTGGGGGAAGAGGCCAATCCGCTGAATGACATATCCGATATCGCGTCTAAGTTCAACCTCAGGTATACTAGAGATAGGTTTATTATGTATAGATATGGTTCCTGATGAGGGTTTTTCCAATTGATTAATGCATTTCATCAGCGTAGTTTTCCCGCATCCACTTGGCCCGATAATGACAGTTAAGCTACCTTCGGGGATTGTCACAGTAATCGTGTCTAATGCCTTTGTCCCATCCGGGAACGTTTTTGTGACATCTTTTAATTCAATCATAGTGTTGTCTCCTTTCATTTTTTGAACAGGAAATAGTACTTTTATACCCTACTAACTTTTATTCTAAACGGGAAAACAGGAGGATTTTATGAAAAATTATAGTGCTCGACATGTCTTTATGGCGATTGCCATTAGTATGCTACTTTTTTCTCCTATTATTTGGTTGATTGCGCCAGTGGTCGTTACAGAAACTGCTTATTATGTGCGTAATGGAGTGTTTACCTATGTGTATCCATCAAGTTATCTACTATATGGAGTTGCCGTTGGATTACTAGTAGCCGCGCCACTACTCTTGTGGATTTTAGATGTGAAGAAGTGGACGGTGCTGACGTCAATTCTACTACTCAGCGCATCACTTTATTGTTTTTATGGAGCTGCATTAGGGTATTTTCAAGTCACAGAGGAAGAAATTGTGTACCGGGCCCCTTTCCAACAAGAGCTTCAAGTATATGGGTGGCAGGATGTTGAAGAAGTCATCTACCATGTTCGTCCGCCCGAATCAGAGGATCCATCTTGGTACACATTCCGCTTCAACGATGGAGCATCAACAGAGGTCAATGAAACGCGTTTTGTGACGCAAGCACAAGGGAAACTAAATTCTCTCATTCGTAGCCAAGATATTCCGCTCACGTATGATGAGTTATAAAAGACAACTTGGAGGCGATTCGATTCATGAAAGTGATTGCAAAGACGGAAGGGAACATTTATTCGTTTTCTAAAAATCATACTCCGATTTATACGGCACAAGATGGAGAGAGCTTGACGATTGAAACATTTGATTGCTTTACAGATCAAATCAAATCGGAGAAACAGCCTCTTGCAGAACTGGACTGGGATCAAATCAATCCCGCAACAGGTCCCATTTATGTAGAAGGTGCTCAGCCTGGAGATGCTTTAAAGGTTACTATCTTGGCCATTGAAACAGATGTGAAGGGTGTCATGATGGTAGGGCCTGGTCTAGGTGCGCTTGGTGAACAGGTGGAAGAAATGAAAGCAAAAGTGATGCATGTGCGGTATGGGCGTGTATTGTTCAATCAGTTGAGCTTGCCGGTGCGAAAAATGATTGGTGTTATTGGGGTCGCACCAGCAGGGGAAGATGTAAACTGTGGGACACCTGGAGCACATGGTGGGAACATGGATAACAAGATGGTCACTGAGGGAGCAACACTTTACTTCCCAGTGAACACACCCGGTGCTTTGTTCGCTTTAGGAGACTTGCATGCAGCTATGGGGGACGGTGAAGTTTCTGTATCGGGTGTGGAAGTCGCTGGATCTGTAACAGTAAAGTTAGAAGTTATAAAAGGCATGACAATCGAACAACCGATTTTAGAAAATGGGCGCTATTTCACGCAAATCGCTTCAGCTGAGACACTGGATGAAGCGGCAAAGCTGGCGACTGACTTATTGGTGAATCGTTTGGTTGCGTATTCAAACTTGTCATTTGAGGATGCTTTGATGTTGATGAGTGCGGTTGGGAATGTGGAAGTGTGCCAAATGGTCGATCCGTTGATGACGGTCCGTGCTGTGTTCCCAAAATCGATTTTAGATCAACTTGAGACAAAACTTTTATAAGTGTGGTCACTAAAAAACAGAAGCAGCATGCCTCTCAAGTAGAAGAAGCATGCTGCTTTTTAGTAGTGCTATTTAACAATTCAATTCTACTTCCAACGATTGCTTTCAAGACCAAATTAAAAATGAAAAGGACAGGGGCCGCTCAATTCGAGCGGCCCCTGCGCGATTCTTCTTAGTTTGTTCTTACGCAATCATTTCCAGCAGAATTTGAATGATTAAAGTGCTTCTCCTTAGGCTCACGCCGCGCCCTCGGAAAGCAGCCCCGCAACGGAACTCAACATAATAAGTGATGAAAACGTTCTCCTCATCTATGACTATTTGATTACGATCGAGTACCATCCGCCTTCTTTCACAATCGGCTTCAAGCTCGTGACTTTGCGACCAATAGCAGCAGCTAAAACTTCTACATCTTCAGCAGTTGGCAGACGATGCAGATTTTTATGGACGGATAAGAAATTATTAAACGCTGCCGAAAACTCCTGGCCATGATCGGATAAATAAAGTGGAGTAATCAAAGAGATGCCGCCATCTTTGTCTAGAAGACCTTCAATATTTTTCATCAATTCCATACGCTCTACTGGAGAGAAATAGTGAAGGAGATTGTGCATCATGATGCAACTAAACGTTTTGCCTTCATTGTCCCATTCACGAAGGTCTTGCTGTTCGATACGTACGTTTGTCAGGCTTTGTGTGTTCTTTTTAGCATCTTCTACAACTGCTTTATTTAAATCGATGCCTACAAACTCTTTATGTGGAAATTCTTCTGCGAGACGTCGGATGTATCCTGCATTTCCACAGCCGATATCTAAAATGGTTTCGCAACCAATTTCAGAAACAACTTTTTTTACAGCACGGTAACTGATTTGTTCAATGAAGGAAGATGTGGTTGCCACAGCTGTGCCGTGCTCATCTCCATCAAACGTGCGGCGAGGTGTCTCTCCTTTTAGCACAGGTGCATAATCCATTAACGAAGGAATATGTAACTCCATCATTTCAACGAGTAAGTCACCGATTGCTACATCACTTGATTTTGTGAAATAATTCTTCATTTGCGTGCTTGGATAGATCTTGTCGCCTTTTTTCTTCAAGTGACCAAGAATCAAGCCCGTTTGCACCCAGTTTTCTAGAAGTTCACGGTCTTTGACTTGTGCACCGACAGCACCATTCTGCTGGAGTTCATCAAAGAAATTTAGACGGTACCCCAAATAAGCATGCCAAGTTGGCAAAAATCCTTCATTTTGTTTCATCCATTTACGTGCTTCCCAAACGCGTTTCCATTGTCTAACCATACCGTCCACTCCTCACTTTATTAGAAAACGACCTAGAGCCTAGGTCGTTTCAGAAAGACAGAAGCAGACAGCAGTTTAGCTCTGTGCTTCTATCTCATTTGTTAGATTTTCAAGTTCATCAATCAATTCACCAATATACGCTATTGTGTCGCGAAGAGGTTGCTCTGTTGTGATGTCCACACCAGCCATTTTCGCAAGTTCAGCAGGTTTTTTCGTACCGCCCGCTTGAAGAACTTTCAACCATTCTTCAACAGCTGGTTGGCCTTCATCTAAGATGCGTTTGGAAACTTGAGTCGAGATTGTGAGACCTGCACTATATGTGTATGGATAAAGTCCCATGTAATAGTGTGGCTGGCGCATCCAAGTCAGTTCTGCGCCTTCTGTCACTTCGACAGCATCACCCCAGAATTGCTCAAGTGTTTCACGTTTCAGTTTATTTAATGTGCCTGCATTTACATTGTTCCCTGAATCGACTAGTTCATAAACCTTTCTCTGGTAATCTGCTTCTAATAAATGTGTGACAAAATTGTGATAGTATGTGCGCGCTACAATCGACGAGATCACCCAGCGCTTGAATTTCGGGTCATTCGAAGTGCTCAGTAGGTGATTCGCCATTAACATCTCATTCATAGTCGATGGAGCTTCGATGAAGTAAAGAGACGGACGTGAGTTGAATACGTTCTGATGCTTGTGCGCGTTGTAGAAATGACCTGCGTGTCCTAATTCATGTGCTAAAACGAATACTTCATTCATTTTGCTAGACCATGAGATCAAGATGTATGGGTGGAAACCATAAGGGCTTGAGCAGAATGCGCCAGTTGATTTTCCTTTATTGTTAGCAAAGTCTGTCCAGCGCTCATCGAATGAACGGTTGACCATATCGATATAATCTTCGCCCATAATTCCAAGTGCGTCTTGCATGTACTTGCGCGATTCTTCAATCGTCACCTCTGGCTCGTAGCTAGGATCTAATGAGATTTTCAAGTCTGCAAAAGTCATTTTATCTAAACCATGCGCATGCTGAAGTAATTTGGCGTACTTGCGCATATGCGGAGCTAATTCATTCATGATCAAATCAATTTGACGGTCGTACAATGTGCGATCTACTTCTTGGTTGAACAGCAAGTAATCAAATACACTGTCATAGCCGCGAAGGTCTGCAATCGTTTTTTCACGTTGGATGTGCATGTCATACGTCTTTGCAGTCGTGTGCTGGTATTGACGCAGCTTTTCCGAGAAAGCAGCAAATGCTGTACGACGAACCTCTGAATCGTTTTCTGTTTCTAACTCATTTTCAAATGCAACATAGCTCAAGCCATGTGTTTTACCGCTTGCTTCAAAATCTGGGAAGTTCATGTCGACCATTTTAGTTGTGTTGTACAACTCATAAGGCGCATCGAATGCTGTAGAAAGAGCAGCTAATGTCTTCTCTACTTCTGGATGCAATTGATACGGCTTTGCACGAAGGAGTTCTTCTAAATAATTGCTGTATTCTGCAGATTGATTTTTCGCTTCCGTTAATACGTCTTCAGATAGCGCTAAAAGCTCGCTTTCTAAGAATGCCATTTGGCTTCCTAATTGTGCAGATACAGAACCAAATTTACTCGCGCGCATCTGTGCTTCTTCATTTGTTTGGTCTACACTCATTGCTAAACTTGCATATGTACCGATTGGAATCAATTGCTTGTAGATGGCTTCATAAGCAGCTACAGCTTTCAGCACATCCTCAGCAGTTGAAATGTTGCCATGGTAGGTTGTTTCAAAAGATGTGACACTTTCTTTTAATTCTTTAATAGCAGCTTCATAGTCAGTTTCTGATGCAAACAGGTGGGTTAAATCCCATGTTTCTTGTGTTGGTACTTCTGTACGGTTTGGTAAACTCATAATTTCTCTCCTAACTATTACGGTTTTCGAATCAATTACAAGTATACCGACTAATCAGAAAAATAGAAAGTGTCAGGCAGGGAAATTGCGTTCTTCTTCTACTTTTTTTACTGTAGAACTAAAAGGGGGCGGGGTTATGAAAAAGGTGATAGTCGTTGGGTCAGGGATTGGAGGATTGACTGCCGGTGCATTACTGGCAAAAGACGGTGCGCAGGTCACTGTTTTGGAAGCGATGACAGAGCTGTCTGGGTGTGCCGGGAAATATAGACGTCACCCCTATACATTCGCTGCTGGTGCAACGCTTGGTATGGCATTAGAACCTGGCGGCATTCACGAACGGATTTTTCGGTATTTGAACGTGGAAGTGGAAGCACAACAGCTAGACCACGTTATGGATCTTCATCATCCGCACCGAACAATTTCTTTTTCAAAGGACCGGCAAAAGCATGTAAAGGAGATGCAACGCGCCTTTCCTGGAAATGAGGAGAAAATTGAAGGTTTCTACCAAGAAGTTTTCGATTTAGCGAACCGGATTCGAACATTGATGAAGCCTCTGCCTGTGATGCCACCTGACCAACTTCAAGATGTGACGGCAGTAGCAAAAGTTCTTCGCCCCACCCATTTGAAGCTAGTACCTATTTTACTCCAGCCACTTGAGTCTATCCTAAGAAAGCACGGGCTACACGACCTTGAGGAGTTTCGGCATATACTAGATGGGATTCTAATCGATAGTATGCAGACGACTTCTCGGCATGCCTCTGCACTGTTTTCATGTATTGCACTCGATATTTATCATGAAGGCGCCTATTATGTGAATGGAGGCCTGTATCGCTTTGGGGAAGTGCTAGCGGAAGTGATTATGTCTCATGGTGGCCGAGTGAAAAAGCCACGTACTGTTACAAAACTCACACGAGACGGATCGGGATGGACAGTAGAGGACCATCGAGGAACCATCTACGAAGCGGATGCAGTTGTATTCAATGGAGATCCACGTTCTTTGGAAGGATTGCTCGAGCCGCATCAATGGGAACAACTACCGAAAAAAATAAAACTGATGCCTCAAAAGTCGACGTGGGGTACATACTCCCTTTATATTGCGATTGACTCTTCCAAACTAGAGAAGTCTTTTGCACCTTTCCAGCAAATCTCACATGGACCAAATGGAGAGATGGACGAAGGGTGGCACTTCTTTGTCTCTGTTTCAAAACCAGAAGACCGATTACGTGCGCCGGAAGGGTATCAGACGGTTACCATCTCTACCCATACAAACTTGGAATACTGGAAAACAAAAGAATCTTATGACGCATATAGAGAAATGATAAAGAAGCGGATTTTAGATGCTGTCGAACAGTATTACCCGGGATTTCAACTAGCCATTGATTTTATCGAAGATGGTGCTCCGCGTGGCTGGGAGAACTATACACTACGTACAAATGGATACGTTGGAGGATTTGCACAAACGCCTTGGCATGCGTTATTTGGTGCAGCGTCCCATCGCTCAGGTTTGCCTGGGCTCTATTTATGCGGAGATCATATCTTCCCAGGAGGGGGTACAATTGGCGTTACAACGAGTGGATTGCATGCGGCCCGTTCTATTGCCAAGAAACCATTTATTTAAAATGGTGTGATAAAGTGACTAACTTGATAGAGTGTGCAGGGGTGACTCCAGCGGGATAAAAAGCGGAAGCTGAGACCGAGGCTCAGCCCGCGCCCGCGGAAAGCTTCCCCTGCACACTATACAAACTCTCTTTATTTTGACGGTTTTTAAGGGCGCATATTCATCCAACTGCCAACGTGATGCACAGAAATTCCTGCAAATGAAGAATAACCCCTAAATGCAGTGTTGACATCTACTAATGCCCGTTCCATCGCTTGTTCGCCTTCTTCATGAAAACTAATGAAAGGATAGTCCTTAGACTCCATCGTTTCGACACCTACACGAACTTTCTTTCCATACGTATTCCCCCAAGCCATCTCTTTTGAAGAAATATCAATAATCGCTTGTGCTGTATCGCGATAAGACATTAAGGCAACACCATCTGTATTTTTGATTGTCCACTCTGCTAAGTTCCCTTTTCCGTAAGCTGGATTTTTATAAGTGATCTCATCAAACCAGAATGGAATGTCTGCTTCAAACTGTAATTTGTGTGTCTTTGAAAAGGTAGCAAGCTCTGTGATTACATTTTGAAAGCCTCGAACAGTTGCGGCACGTTTCGTTTCCCATTCAGGAAGTCCGTAAGGCTCGATATCTACGTGGATGCCATCAAACTTTGCTGTAGCTGGAGCAGTTGTTTGATAATTGGCTACCCAGTTTTTGAATTTGTTTTTTGCTTTAGCGCCAGTAGTGTTGCCCCAGTTTGGAGCCCCGTCTAAAGCAAACACTTTGATATTCGCTTTATGAGCACCTGTCAAGAATGCATGATAGTTTGTGCGTGGGATGTCTGAATCGATTTGCACAAAGACAGTTGAAACTTTCTTTTGTTGTAAGAACGCTAATGTGGACTCTGGCGAATCATAGAACATCCATGGGTTCCATAGCCAAGTTGCACGGTCTGGTGTTTGCGCCATTGCAGGACTACCTCCGATGAATAGCAAGAGAGTAAAGAATAGAACAACGATTTTTTTCATGATGATTCCCTCCTAGGATGATGTTTGACCAAGCATCCTAGTAGGATGTTGGCAACCTGACGACCTTACATACACTGTATGCTTAGGCTCATGGCTTTGCGTCCTTGCCTTTCGGACAAGTTTGCCGTTTACAACAACTTTTAGTGTCAGTATAAATCGAAAAAATAAAAAAGAAAGAGTGCGAATTTCTTATTTTTATAGTATGAAAAATTTGAAATCAAAGAACAGTAGGGACTTAGGGCACTTCATAGAAAAACCCTCTATCTAGTTAGATAGAGGGTAGGGATTTGGACCATGAATTACTCTGAATCTTCTTCATCCGTGTCATCCATATTATCTTCTGCGTCATTTACATCTTCTTCAATTTCTTGCTCTGTACCATCATCGATGTTGTCTTGATCGACGCCATCTCCACAAGCTGTTAGTAAACCTAAAGATAAGAATGCTGCTGCTCCAACTTTAAACCATTTTTGACCGGCTACTAATTTTTCCATTTGAATTCCTCCTAAATGTCGGTTTGTTTTACTTTCCTTACAGGTATTTCGTGCACTTGACTAATAAATACCCAGACACCTGTTTGAACAAACCTCTACTACTTAAAATAGGGCAAAACACATAGGAAATTAAGATAGAGGTCTGACATCATACAATGAAATGGTGTATACTAAATAAGGTTTGATACATTTACAATGATAGAAAGTAGGATATATATGACAAAACCAACGAAACAGCAGGGACTAGTGCTGTTTATACTCGGAATTATCTTTTTGTCACTGACTCTCCGTTCTCCTCTAACAGCAGTTGGACCGGTAACGGAATTTATTCAAAACGGCCTCATGATGTCAACGACATTAATAGGACTACTTACAACGATTCCATTATTGGCATTTGCAGTAGTTTCACCGTTTGCACCTAAAGTGGCCAAGCAAATTGGAACAGAAGCTACTTTATTATGGTCCATAGTGTTACTTGTTGGGGGAATTGCGCTCCGTTCGGGTGGCTCAATTACACTATTGATTTTCGGAACAGCTATTATTGGTGTTGCGATTGCGTTTGGTAACGTGTTATTACCATCCATTATTAAAGATCGTTTCCCACTGCATGTAGGTTTATTGACAGCCGTATTCTCTGTCGTCATGAACTTATCAGCAGCACTTGGAGCAGGAATTGCATATCCAGTTGCAGCAGAAACATCATTCGGATGGCAAGGTTCATTAGGAGTCTGGGCAATTCTTGGAGTGCTGGCAATTGTTATTTGGTTACCTCAATTGAAACATCGTAAGACGGAACCGATTGATGCCACTTCAGAAATAGTAGATAATCCATCTATTTTGAAATCTCCTGTCACATGGAGCGTGACACTGATGATGGCGTTACAGTCTTTGATTTTCTATACGACAGCCGCTTGGTTACCGGCGATGTTGATTGAAAAGGGCATGAGCCCAGATTCTGCAGGGTATATGCTATCCTTTATGCAGTTTGCCCAGTTACCGATGACCTTCATCGCTCCGATTTTGGCAGCGAAAATGGTAAATCAACGTCCACTTGTCTGGTTCTTCAGTGTTCTTTACATCATTGGATTCACTGGCTTACTGCTTGATCCAAATGGAGCAATGACAATCCTTTGGATGATTTTAATTGGATTCGCTGGAGGTACATCTTTTGCTCTGACGATGATGATGTTCACGCTACGCACGAAGACAGCTATGGATGCAGCAGAATTATCGGGAATTGCTCAATCTATTGGATATCTTCTTGCAGCAGCAGGACCTGTATTGTTCGCATTCGTGAATGAAACAACAGGTAGCTGGTATGTCCCGACAATTCTATTCATTGTGACATGTGTATTGTTGCTAGTTGCAGCACTTCACGCAGCAGGAAATCGATACGTACGCAATTAACTAGATGCAAAGAAGCCTCGACAGTTCAGTCGGAGGCTTCTTTTTTATACATATCGCTCAACGTTTTTTGTAAAAGCTGCGTAAGAATACAATCCCGAAAATGGCTGATAAGGTAGAGAGCCAAACATGTTGAAAGAATATGCCAGTGAAAAAGGCAATTAATGAAATAGCTCCCATCAACGCATGGACAGCCCGATCTAAAAAGATATGTTGCACACGTACTTTTTCGATTGTTGTAGCTTCAACTAATTTGCGTAAGCGGGCAGGTTCATCCAAAAGTGAATACACCTTTTGTAAAGGAACAGCCCCTTTTTGAAGCCAGGATAAGACACGGTCTTGTTGATTCACATCTTCGTTTCCAAGTGCTTTATCTCGTGTCCAACTCAAGATGCGTGGTTTCCCAAGAGCCAATAAGTCCACACTCGGATCGAGTGCATGGAGAACACCAACAAACGTTGTAAGTGCTCGACCAAAGAATGCAAATTCTGCAGGTAATTGAACAGGCTGCGTGCGAACAATATGACGAATATCGGTCAGCAGTCTTTCGATAATATAACTGTCCATTTTAGCTAGCTCATTCGTTTCGTATGCATGAATCATGCGTCGAATCGTATCTGCCAAAAGTGGCCGATCTGCATTGGGTAACAAGAAATTCAACTCTTCAAGTGCATCCAATATCTCATCGTCATTTTCAAGCAAGATACCTTGAATAGCTTTCATAATGGAGCGCGTTTGATCAGGAGTAATCGCTCCGACCATTCCAAAATCTAAAAGAACAATCGTGCCATCTTGTTGAATCATCATGTTGCCAGCGTGTGGATCTGCATGAAATTCACCACTGCGCAGAATCTGTTCTAAGAACAAATTAAATAACCGTTTCGTCACTTCTGTAGGATCAATACCGTGTTTTTCCATATAAGAGACATTCGTGATTCGCGTTCCTTCAATCCATTCCATCACCAATACTCTACGTGTGGAATACTCTTCAAAATAGATGGGAAAACAGATGCCATCTAAATCACGAAACCGTTGTTGGAACGACCGACCATGACGCCACTCTTGCAGGAAATCTAATTCAGGAAGCAACGTACTTTCCATTTCTCTATAAAGTAGGTCAAAATCGATTTGCTTAGTGAATGTAGTAAATCGCTTGGCAAGCCAAATAACGACACGCATCGCCTGAAAGTCATACCGAATAATACGTTCGATGCCTGGGCGTTGAATCTTTACGGCAACATCACGACCATCGAGAAGCGTAGCTTTATAGACTTCTCCGATGGAAGCAGACGCAATCGATTCTTTTGAGATGGATGTGACATATTGAGAGGTGGGCCCGTTCCATTCTTCTTCTAAAACTTTCATAGCAAGCTCGCGTTCCACAGGAGGGACCCGGTCTGTCATCCCCTCTAATTCTTCAATAAAGGCTTGAGGCAAAACGTCTGCACGTGCAGATAGAAATTGGCCCACTTTTATCATGAGTCCGCCTAAATACAGGGCTGTTTCTTTGTATTCTATCGCTTGTTTTACAATGAGTCGTTCCCACTTCACTTGAACGGAAGGAGTAAATCGACCGCGATATTTTCTTTGGAAGAAGTAGACTTGCAGGAAAAATTTAATCGACATCCAAACTATTCGATACATCCGGTACCAGGCTACATTTTTCACTCGACATCGCTCCTTGTAGCTCTCATTATAGTGCGCCTGAAACCAAGAGTCCAAGAACTCACATAAAAAATCGGACAGGCCGCTGTGCGAACCTGCCCGAGGGGAAATAAAGTTATTCTTTACGGTCTTCGTCAGTACGGTGATCTTCCGGTGAATCGTGGTATGGGTGAAGATCATTTGTTTCAGGAAGATTAAATCCTGTATCTTGAGGGACGTCTTGTGCTAGTGTCTCGTCTCCATGAGCAGAAGTTCCGTGCATAAAGCGCTCTTCTTCTTGAGCAGCCTTTACATCGTCTTTCGCGTTTTGTTTCATTTCTTCTTTTTTCTGCTCGTAATTCTCTTTATCAACTTCTGCTTCATCAATTGATTTCTCCATACGATCTAGGTAACGAGATGCATGTTCGCGTCCACCCAGTCCGAAGGCTAAACCAAAAGCAAGTGCTACTCCACCCAAGATTAAGATGAAGGCAGATTGAATGATACCAGGTGCGAATCCTAATTGGCTAAGTGCCATGAAGAATGCAAATCCTAAGATAGCATACTTAGCTACTAGGCGTAAGAAGTGAGGAGATCCTGATGCATCTTTCATCAAACTTCCTACTAATTTTTCAGCTAAGTTTGCTAACCAGAAACCTACAGCTAAGATAACTAATGCAGCAATTACCATTGGAAGGTAAGCGAAGACTGCACTTCCAAGTGAAACCATGAACTCTAAGTTAACGAGTTGCAGTGCTTCCATAACGAATAACAAGACGATTACTACTTGGACAATAGTTCCGATAATAGACGCTATATCAAAGTTCTTTGCATTTGTAGAGTTTAAACCCATCTTTTTAGCTAAGTTGTTGATACCAAACCCATTCAATAAGTTGATTACAAAATCTTTCACAAATTTTGCTACATAGATACCAACAATGACTAAGATGATAGCTACGATAATTTGTGGAATCATCGACATAATGTCATTGAGCATGGCAATCGCAGGACCAGAAATTCCTTCTAAATCAAGAATTTCCAGAGCGGTAATTGTGATTGGAATCAAAATCAAAATGAAAGCCACTAAACCAGCAATTTTTGAAAGGCTCGTATTAGAGGTAGAGGTATCATTTTTTAAATTCAGTTTATCTGTAAAACGATCGATTCCAACCGAGTGTAGGAATTTCTCTACCAAATTACGAACAAGTTTTGCAAGGAAGAATCCAATTGCAAAGACAATTGCAGCAGATACTAATTTAGGGATGAAATTGATAAAGCTTGAAAGCATATTTTCGAATGGACCACTTAATCCATCAATTCCAAGTGCATTCAGTACGGCTGGTAAGAATAATAGGAAGATCAAGTAATAAGCGATATTTGCTACTGTATCTGTCCATTTTGTTGTCTGCTCACCAGTAGTCGTTATCCCTGCTTTTTCACCAAAGCGGTTGAAGTCTACTTTGTTGCCAAGCATTTGAATGCCTTTCTTTACAAGAGTGGCAAGTACCCAAGCGACTAGTAAAATCAAACCAGCTTTTAGAATGTTTAAGAATGCGCTTGTTAAAGTATCGTACATACTAGCAAACGGAGCAGCAAAAGTATGTAGGTTCATGATGTTAAAGAATAGAACGAAAGCTAACAATAATAGAATAAAGAAAACTACTTTACTGATCACTTTCTCCACAGACCATTTTGATTTTGTGTTACCTAATCGTTCATTAAGGTTCAACTTACGCAAACCTTTATAAACGAGCTTCTCCACGAACTTTGCAATGAAAAATCCAATTAATAAAACAAGAAGTGCTAATAAAAGATCAGGTAAAAATGAAAGCATGTCACGTACATAAAACTCATTAAACAATAAAATCTCCTCCTCTTTAGTAAATAAGTTGAAACTGTGCCAATCTAGTAAACTATACCCATTAACATTGGATATAAACCCCCTAGACCAATCGAATCAAATTTTTGGAAAAATGTTTAGAAGAGTGTTTGGTTGGAAAAACTGAGGATGTACCTGACAGCATAGAACAAATATTACAAAAGGGAGTTGGACACTAATGGACAACATTCAAAACAAAGTACAAAACGAAATGGAAAACGTATCACCTGAAAAAAAGGAGCAGATCTTACAAGACTTTGATAGATTCAAATCTTATTTAGGAGATAAAGTAGCTCTTGGAGAAAAAATGGGTCTAGGAGAAGAACAATTAGCGAAGACAGCAGAAGTAGTCGCGGGATATCTGGCTAAAAAAGAAGAACCACGCAACGCAGAAGAGAATTTATTACAAGAATTATGGCGTTCTGGAGATAAAGAGCAACAGCATGCACTTGCTCATATGCTTGTGAACATGGTACGTAAATAAGGAGGAGTTTTTTATGAGACACGATCCTAAAAAAGACCAAACACAAGAGAAACAAGATATAAAAGGGCGTATCATGGATAATCCGGAGGTAATGAAAACGGATCAAGAAAGTATTTATGATATGCATGATGATATGAAGACTGTGGATACAATTCCAGTCGAAGAATTGAATCAAAAGGTAAAAGATGAGGACAAACCTCGTCACACGAAAGATTCGTCTTCGAGTGAAGAACGTTATCCTGATTAATACAGAAAAGACTGCCGGCGATAGAATGCCGGCAGTCTTTCTTTATTATCGTGTTTTTTCGATTGCTGCTAGTGCTTGAAGTACAGAACCATACGTGTGGAAATCAGAGAAGTCGATATTCCCTTGTACGATGGCCATTGTAATATTCGGACGCATGCCTGTGAAATATAAATGTATTCCAAGTAGCTGTAATACATTGTGCAGAGTAAAAATGTGTTGTGCAATTTCAGAATCAATGGTCAAAATCCCTGAAAAATCGATAATCAAGTGATCAACTTCCATCTTTGGGATCTTTGGAACGACATGATTCAACACATAAGTCATACGGTCGTAATCAATCATTCCAATTAGAGGGAGTATAGCGACACCATCTTGAACCGGGACAACAGGTGCAGAAAGTTCATTGATTTGATTTTGGCGCTCCCGTAACTTGGCTGCTTGATGTTTTTCAAACGATTGAATCGATTGGACCATCGCAACATCTAATAGATAATTGAAACGGTTCATGATTCGAACAATCTGAGCAGGACCTACTTCTAAATCTAGTGCTACTTGTGCAATATGTTTAGAGTATACTAATCGGTTTTGAGCAAAGGGTTCTATGGATTGAGAAAATTCGTCCATGTTTTGTGAATTTGTTTCACCTTGTTTCTCCGCCCAGTCTAGTAATTCAGCAGCAGCTTCTTCATCTGTTGCTGGGAAAGAACGAGCCATCATTCGAAGAAATTCGATATTTTGCTGCCGTGCAATTTGCAATTGCTCTTCCGACAATTCAAACGTAATATGTTTCAATGCATCTTCTACAATCTTATCGATTAATTGTTCAGCATTTTCTTGCAGATACTGACTTACGCGGACAATTTGATCCATGGGAGGGCCTCCTGTTAAATTAAGAAATCAATGGCAGAAGCCATCGTTTCTTCTGTGATGTCGTAATGAGACTGATCCCATTTTGCTAAGCGATGCATAACTAAAATAGCTTGTGGTGATTGATGTGTAACATTTAAATCGTCTGCAATCTCTAAAGAAATCGGACGATTTTCAATTACTTTTACAAAATAGATAGGAAGGTCTGTTTGAAAATTGGTGACTTGGCGATGTGCAAATGCAGAAATTGGACAAGTCGTACTGTGCTTAAACAAGAAAAAAGGTTGTGTTTCGGATAATTCTAGTAGTTCTTTCCACTGCTCATGAGATGTAATTTCAAGTAGATTGGTCAACGTCTTCATCCTTTCTGTCAAGTGTCTTTTTTCAGTTTAACACAAATCGTTTAGGGGAAAGATAATTTTAAATGGATTTATGAAAGGAAGAGTGGAAATGAAAAAAACGGCGAAATGGACAGGTGTATCTTTACTTCTAACGACAGGAATTTTAGCTGGGTGTAATGAAACACAAGATAATACTGTAGAATCTCAACCTGCAGAATCTTCTCCTGTAGAAAATAGTGATCTTGTTACGACGGATGGATATGGTTTCTCAAGTTTTGATCTTTCCATTGACACGGCGGATGAAAACGATGCTATTGATGTTGACTTTGAATCAGGTAGGTCAGGTGCAGAACTTGAATATGTGAATAAGTTAGAAGATATTAATTTGGGTGGAGATGAAGCGGTAACGGCTCTTGATCCTATATTCTCTACTTTTGAATTATCTGCTGATCTGGCAAAAGAAGATGTGATTGCCCAGGTAACGGAAGCATTTGGTGTAACCGATTATCAGGAGTTTGAATTGGAAGTGGAATTTGAAGATGGTACTGAAGTGAAGTGGGAAGATCGCAAATAAAAAAAGCCCTCAGGGCTTTTTTTATTTGCCGAACAATCCGTCTAACACACCTTTTCCAGGTTGGAATCGAGTTTCAAACGCCAGAAACACACTCCGGAATCCATCGCACCCGCAAAGGCTAAAGTACGCCTTCACGGGCACGCTGGATTTCCTCGGAGTTTCTAGAGTGGCGTTTTACACATCTAAAGTCCTTGATGTCTCATAGACTCAGGCGTTTCTTGACCTGTAGTGTTCGCATTATTTTTCTGTCCACGCATTGGAGTGTTCGTAAACGTTTCAAATTGTTTCGCTAACTTATCACGTGATTCCTTGTTTCGCATAAGATAAGCAGCTCCGAGACCAAGTGCAGCAAGTAGCGCTTTATTATTTTTCCCTGCCATTTCTATCACTCCTTCATAACTAGTTGTAGTTCTAGTATGTATTATCCCCTTCTTTCGCCAGACTAAACATCACAAGTTGATGACAAAAATGACATTTCGAGTCAACAGGTTTAGGTGTTCTATAAGTAAGGAATAGCTAGTTAACAACAAAAAAATTACCAATTTGAAGGAGGAACTTATTAAATGGAAAACAAACGACACGTAGAAGTAGCTTGGACACAGGAAGAAATGAACCAGAAAATCGAATCATTGCGAGCGCAAGGATACAATGAGTCAGATATTCACGTTGTAGCGAAAGACCCTGACCGCTTTCATCTGCATGCAACGGATACACAAATCGATACACATGAAGCAGGATCTTTTTGGGATCGATTTAAATCTTTCTTCACTGGTGAGGATGCAACTTCTGAAAGTCTGCATCGCTTGAATTTAGAAGATCATGAACGAGAGAGCTACGCTAATGATTTATCAAATGGTGGAGCGATTCTTTATGTTGAAGGTGAGGTACGGTCAGATGACTACGCAACATTTGGTGAGACAGGGAATTCGTATGAATCTTATCACGGAGAAACAAATGCTGCAGGTACGGTTGGAACGGAGTTTGTGAACAAACGCTTTACTGATAATGAACCCGCTCTAGGCGAACATACGCCTGAAGAGAATCGCGAGTTATTTAAAGGCGAACCTACAGGATACGACGAAGGCCATGTTGTGCAGGATGATGCATTTGAAATAAAACCTCAAATGACAAATGCGGAGACGGTGGAATCTGATCACCACGATACTACTCGTTTTGAATCATCTACGTCAGAACCTGTAGCTTACGATGAATCAAAAGCTTATGGTGCAGAATCACCTGGAACTGACCCGAACTTAGGGCCTGCTGCTTTTGGTGAACTAAACCCAGCTTTAGAAGATGAGGGACGTGAGCCTTCAGCGATCGAAGATAGTTTATCGAACCACGAGCATGAAGAGCGTGTAGAGGAAATTGAAAACCGTCGTTCTGAGAATAACATGCAGGATCGTAGTAATTATTAATTTAAGATGTGGAGCCGACTGTTCAGAAATTGTGCGAGAAGACAGCGTGGACTGTGAAGCTCTCTTTGCTTCATAGGCCGCGATGGCTTCTTGCGGGATTTCTAGGAGGCGCAACTCGATTCCATTTAGATGTGTAGAACGCCGTTCTAGAAACTCGCCTAAGTGGCGAGTTTTTTTTATAGACATTCACATACCTTGTAGGGTATTTTTAGTATGAGGTGAATGAATTGAAAAAGTTAGCAATTTTAATTGGTGTGGTATCACTACTTTTAGCTGCCTGTTCTAGTGAAGGAGCAGTATACGAAACTATAGATATCAGTGAAGTCACAGAGTACCAAGAGCAAGGAGCACTCGTTATTGACGTGCGCGAAACGAACGAATATGATGCTGGCCACATTCCAGGAGCTATGAACAAACCGCTCTCTGAAATAAGCGCTGGAAATCTTGAGGGATTAGATCCGAATCAAGAGTATGTGGTCGTTTGTCAATCCGGTAATCGTTCCCAACAAGCAAGTGACCTGCTAGCAGAAGAAGGTTACGAAGTAATAAACGTAAAGCAAGGCATGTCAAGTTGGACTGGCACAGTTGAAAACTGATTCTTGCATGCCTCTTGTTTAAAAATCGAATGTAATTTTACCGTCCACAAGTTTTAAATGTGCAGCAAAGGATTTGCCTTGCTTTGAGGTGAATCCTTTTAATTTGCCTGTTCGACCTTTCGTGCATAGAGTTTCGATAACAGAAGGTGATAACTTTTTACTGGCTACTCGAAGGGGGAATGTTTGTGTGCACCCCTCTTTATAGCGCGAACATCCATAAAAGCTCTTCTTCAAGACAATAGTACCTTGCTTGCAAAGCGGGCAAGTAATTGCCTGACTTGCACTTTCTTCTTCCGGCAGTGCAGCGAACTGCTTTGTCTCTAAATGACTAGGCACAGTTTCGAGCGTTTGTTGAATAAAAGCTGTAATTTGCGTAAGGAACTGACTCTCTGTCCCTTCTCCTCGACCAATTTTTTGTAAATAGCTCTCCCATTTAGCGGTCATTGTAGGGCTTGCTAACAAAGTACCTTCAACAGATTGACAAAGGATGCGTCCTTTTTCTGTGATCTGCACTTCATTTTTCACAACATCAATATAGGCTTGCTTTTTTAATGTCTCGATAATACCGCTTCGTGTAGCTTCCGTACCAAGTCCTTCTACTTCTTTTAACAATGCGGCGTCTTCCGCGTCTTCCACTAGCTTTCCGCATGTCTTCATGACCTGAATCAATTGTCCCTCCGTATAGAGCTTTGGAGGTTTTGTGATGCCTTCCGCAATATGAACGGTTCCTTCGACAGATTGCCCTTTTTCTACATTTGGAAGAAATTCTTCTTTTTCTTTTTGTGGGAATAACTGCTTCCACCCCAACTCTAGAGGAACAGTGCCTTTTGTATAAAACGGTAATTCTGAAACGTCTGTCGTGATCGTCGTTTCACGAAAGACGAATGCTGAATGGAACATTCCTAAAGTAGTACGAGTGATTTCATCATACAAGTTTTTTTCAAGGCCACTCAAAGTCCCGACCTTGGGAACTTTTCGTGTTGGAATGATGGCATAGTGTTCTTGTACCTTACTAGCATCAACAAATCGTTTGGATGGAGCAGTTTGCAAAGGGAACGAACATCCAATGTACGATTGCAAGTCAGCCGCGATGTTTTTTATATAGTGAAATTCAGATGGTGTGATATGACGTGTATCGGTTCGTGGATACGTAATGATTTTCTTTTCGTACAAGTTTTGTGCTGCCTTTAAAACGGCAGACGGACTCGCCTTCCACTTCTTATTCGCAGCGAGCTGTAAGCTTGAGAGCGAATGAAGTTGGGGAGGTGGTATCTGTTTTTGTTTCTCTACGACATCCAAAACTGTCGCCTGTATAGATTGTCCTTCTGCTAGTTTGTGCTCTTCTAAAATGTTTTCAACAATCTTTCGCTCGTTCTCTTTTATCTTAGCTTTTCCTTTATAACTGCCATTCTCTGTTGAAAATTTACCTTCCAGCTCAAAAAATGGCTCTGGTTGAAAGTCCTCAATTTCACGAGTGCGCTGATAAATTAGATATAAAGTAGGGGATTGCACACGGCCAATCGAAAATACAGTCGCCACACCTTTTTTCTTTAACAAAATTGTATAGATGCGAGAAGCGTTCATGCCTACCAACCAGTCACTTTTTTGACGCGTACGCGCTTCTTCATATAGACGTAGATCTCGGTCGTTTGGGAGAAGGTTGGCGAAGCCTTTGCGCACTTCCGACGTTTCGAGGGAGTTAATCCACAACCGTTTCACTTGTTTTGAACGAATGCCTGTGAGTGTCAAAATCGAGTAAAAAATATTCGAACCTTCCCGGTCGATGTCGCACGCATTGATTAAGAAACTTGCGTCTTTCATAAGTTTTCGAACAATACTGTACTGTTCATATTTGCCTCGAGCAACTTTGTATTCAAAGGCATCGGGAAGGATAGGAAGTGACTTCAGTGACCATCTTGTCCATTTAGCATCATATTCTTTTGGTTCTCGTAGCTCAACCAAGTGTCCGATTGCCCAGGTTACTAGTGCACCATCTGGAAAAATCTCATCTGGAAAAATTTCGTAATATCCTTTTTGCTTTTTTGTCTTGAATGCATCGGCATAAGCTTTTGCTTGGCTAGGTTTTTCAGCTACAATAAGTGGTTTCATAAGAGGATTCCTTTCGAAGAGAGAGTAGAGGGGAACGTATGTTCATAAGTATACGTGTTTTTGCACTAGAAGGCAAAATAAAACTGCCTACATCTGTAGGCAGCTCAGATGGTGGGCAGTTGCCCCTCTATTTATTTACGATGAGTACCAACTTACCTTGATCAAGCTCTTCCTCAGCGGCTTCGGCTTCTGCCTCAGTCAATCCGGCAGCATGCATATCGCTTCGAAGCTGGTCTCCTCGTTTACTAAACGCATTTTTCATAGATTCAAAAAATCCTTTTTCACTGACGCCGACCTTTTCAGTGTCTAATACGTCTGCGATGTGACCTTCTCGGTCTTTTGAGTGAGCGAACAAATAAATATCATCTCGCGAATATCCTTGAGCCTCTAGTTCTTCAACTTTTTGCTTTGCTTGTACTGAATTTTCTACTGTGTACTTTGTAGCCATAAGTGAATCCCTCCAAGTTTTTATCTGTCGTCTATTCTAAATTTACCCAGTCAGTAGAAAGCTAAACCAAATTACTTTGAAAAGCTAAGTTTTCAGATTACACTGAAAATAGAATGAGGTTTGAGAGGAGCATACGATGACATTTTCAATTGTAGGATTTGATCCAGAAACTAAAGAGCTCGGAATTGCAGTTGCTTCAAAATTTTTAGGGGTAGGAGCAGTTGTACCGTTTGCAAAAGCTGGTGTTGGTGCTATCGCAACACAATCTCTTGCTAATCTTTCTTATGGAGTTGAAGGACTAGAATTATTAGAAAAAGGACATTCCCCGCTTGAAGTAGTAGAGACACTTACGAAAAAAGATGAAAATGCAGCATGGCGGCAAGTGGGTATAGTCGATGCTACAGGCCAAAGCGCTGCATACACAGGAGATGATTGTTACGACTGGGCTGGTGGAAAAGCAGCTAAGAATTATGCGATTCAAGGAAATATCCTAGTGAGCCAGCAAGTGGTGGAACAGATGGAAGCGACATTTGAGCAAACGGAAGGTCCTTTGGCTGAGCGCTTGCTAGCAGCTTTACTTGCTGGAGATGCAGCTGGTGGAGATAGTCGAGGGCGGCAATCAGCAGCTTTACTTGTTGTGAAAGAGAATGGGAGCTACGGCGGGTATACGGATCGCTATATTGATCTGCGAATAGATGATCACGAAGATCCTGTGCAAGAACTGGGACGGTTATTGAAACTTCGTCATCTGTATTTTGAGAAGACTGGAGAAGACGATGTATTAGCTATCACAGAAGAACTAGAAGCCCAACTTGCAACATCACTTCATCAACTCGGTTATTTAAAACTGGAAGAAGTTTCAACAGACGAAGTTCTTGAGGCACTAGATACGTATCATCATACGGAGAACTTCGAAGAGCGCCAACAATCTAGAGGTCAAGTTGATCGCCGTGTACTCGAGTATTTGGAAGAACAGGCGAGAGGTTTCACAGCAAAGAAATAGTGGGTATAGATAGTCATTGTACTTGAAAGGATGAATGACATGAAACCACTTATAGGGATATCTGCAGAAATGTCACAAAATCAAGATCATTTCTGGTTACCTTTTGTATATGTAGAAACTGTATTAAAATACGGGGGCTTACCTCTTATGATTCCAGTAATGGGGGATGAAAATCTAGATGAACTTTCGCTTCGCCTGGATGGACTATTTATTACCGGTGGAGAAGATATTGACCCTTCTTATTATAATGAAAATCCGCATTTGAAACTTGGCAAGATCGCACCTGAAATCGATCAAATGGAATCGGAACTTGTAAAGCGAATGCTAGAACTCGATAAACCATATATCGGTGTCTGTCGCGGACTGCATATGTTGAATATTGTGCAAGGTGGGACGATGTTCCAAGATATTCATGCGCAACGAGAAGAAAAATCGTATCTGCACCTACAAAAAGGTCCTCGTACCTACCGCTCTCATGAAGTAGAGCTAGATTTGGACTCTAAAATCGGTAAAATTCTTGGGGAGGAAAAGTTCCGTGTGAATTCATTCCACCACCAAGCATGTGATCAAGTTGGGCGTGATTTGAAAGTCGTTGCACGTGCAACAGATGGAATCATTGAGGCGATGGAAAGTAAAACACATGAATTTGCATTCGGCTTCCAGTGGCATCCGGAAGAATTTGCAATGGCTGGTGACGAAACTTCAGGTAAGATTTTTGAAGCGTTTATGAAACAAGCAATCAAGAGTAGGAAAGAAATTGATGATTCGAAAAAGCGAGATCGCCAATAAATTTAGTTGAAAAATTCATGGGTATATAGTAACGAAAGAACTGAATATCTAGAGTGGGTTCGGCTGATTCCGGGGTGTATTTCTGGCTTTCGTAACTCGATTTTGGCTCAGCTCGCGGAATACTGCCCCTACACACCCAACACCAAACAGAATGGAGTTACTCAATTACGAGAACTCCATTTTTTGTTTTATGTAGCTCTTTTACTAACTAAAAATCAGTCTTTTGAATGAGAGTATATGGAAAGCATTTCACTCCTCAATCTAGTATGATAAAAGAGAACAAACACTAGAAAGAAGGAAGTGATCCGTATGGACGCTGTTACACAATTTAAGCAAGCGCTAGGGAATTATCCGACAGGCGTTACTGTCGTCACTGCACAAGATGCAGACGGAAATCCGATTGGAATGACCGTAAATTCATTCGCATCGGTTTCGATAGATCCTCTCTTAATTTTATGGTCCATCGATAAAAACGCGTTTTATTACGATGCTTTCACAAATGCAACTACTTTCAATGTTAACATTTTAGCTGCTGACCAAGGCGATTTGTGTATGCTATTTGCAAGTCGTGTAGATGATCGCTTCGGCAAGTGTGAATGGCACCCAGGTCAAAATGGAGTCGCTGTATTAAAAGACACGGCTTCACAGCTAGAGTGCACGGTCTACAATACAGTAGATGCTGGAGATCATATGATTCTAATCGGCGAAGTGACTTCTATTCATAATGAAGACAAAGAGCCGCTTCTTTATCACAAGCGTCTATTCGGAAAAATTCCAGATGCATTTTATCAACAGTCGTAATTCCACAAAAACCCGTCACAGGTGTGGCGGGTTTTCTTCTGTCTTCACTTTTGGTTTTTTCCATTTCCGTTTTCTCCACATGAGAACTAAATAAATAAGAAGAGCCGCGAACGCTATACCAAAGAGTGAAAATTGCTCCGTTGTCGCTTCTAATAAACCTTCTGACACTAATGCTAAAAGGAAGAAAAAGATAAAGTTTCCTATAGCGGTAGCTAGGATAAATGGCATGAATTTCACGTGACTAAGACCTGCAGCTAAGTTTACGAGGCTAGTAGGAATGAATGGAATGATACGGGCTTGAAATACATACAGGAAGCTGTTTGCTTCTATTGAGCGTGTAATTGATTTCGGGATTTTTCTGACGACCAAGTCATCTACTAAATACCGAACAGCGTAGAAAACGATGGCGGATGCCAGAAGGCTTGCAAACCAACTCCATAAAAACCCTGGTAGTAGTCCATAAATCAAAACATTCATAGAGATGACGAGTAATAAAGGGAATATAGTAAATGTATGTTGAATCAACATGATTAAGAAGGTTAGTAATAGTGTAGACGCCCAGTTTCTAGTCAAATAAGCTTGTGCTCTGTCAATATCTCTTTCATACAAGTAGCGGAAGAGGTCAAAATGAATGACTAATAAACAGGAAATCAGTAGGGCAATGGGGAGAACTATCATCCATTTTTTCATGTCATCGTCACCTCTCTAGTCGTTCTATCATAGCATTATTCCCACGCGTTGCCCATTTTAGTACGCCTAGCTTTTCAATATAAAATACAAATAAATGGAATAAAAGGATATACAAGTATCAACCAATCTACTATACTGAAGAAAATCAATTCTAGGGGATAGTGGAATGAAGAAGTTTTGGATTGTAGTAGTCGTTCTGTTAGGGTTTCGCTGGTTGTCCGTCGGTGTCTACGAGGCGAAAACAGTAGATGAGCCAGTAGTGGTAGCGAGCCAAATGAATATGGAATTGAATTCAGTTTTTGTCTCGTATATTACGAAAACTCTTGAACCTGCTGACGTGGAAAAAGTCGAGATCAATGGATACAACTTTGCACCGGGCAACGGAGACATTTTCTTTTTTGAAGAGACTCCTCAAATCAATGCGCAACTTGAAGTGGAGTATCCGTATCACGCAATCTATTCTGTAACCATTCAATTGCCACACGATGGCTATTATGAGTTTATAGAGAATGCTGAAACACTCACTATTCATTTCGGAGATGAATCAAGTCAGTCGTTTCCTCTTCAAGTGCTACAAAAGCTTCCGCTAAACAACGTACTTGTTTCTCAATCTTGGGTTGGTAGTAATGAAACTCAGACAGAGTCTTATAGAGCACAAGATGATTTCATTTTAATGGATATCATTCCAGAGGAGCGTATTGAAATCTTGAGTGTTCGCTTAAACGATAAAGAGTTGAAAGTTCCATTGGACGAGCCGCTTTCAATTAGTAAAGGAGATTCATTTGTGGTTGTGCAATCCGATTCACCCGCACTATTTCTCGGGGAGTGGGGAACTGTGCAATTAACTATCAAAGAGGAATTTCGAGAGCCAAGTGAACTATTCTTAGTGTCAGCGTTTAACAGCAGACCTTCCGAAGAATGGATCCAAGCACAAGTACAGGAGGCGAAGAACAAATGAACTTTCACAAGCGTGTTTTACTAGGAAGCCTATTAGTCGTCTTCGATTTTAACGTCAATGCAATCGATGTGTTACCAGACTTTCTAGGCTTTTTTTTAATCGCGACAGCGTTTGATTCGGTCAAAACCAAAGAAGCCCAAGTAGGACAAACCATTTCACTGGTCCTCGCTGTAATTTCATTCATTCTGTTGTTTGTCCGGCTTGAACCAACAGGTTATCTAGTCCTTTACAGTTTTTATCCTTTTGTGATTGAGAGTGTAATTGGAGCATTGATTATTCTTCAGCTAGCATATGTTTTTATCGTGTCTACGCAGCGGCTTCCGGAGCTTGGTACAGGAATTCCTAAAGTATTTTTAGGCGCCCAACTTTTTATTTACGCTGCAACTGGTCTCACTCCTCATTTTACAGCGAGTGAAGCCGGTACTTGGGTAATAGGCTTAGTTGTCGGATCTGTCGTCTGTTACATGTACTATTTCGGATTTTTATGGAAGAGAAAATCGTTCGAAAGAGAAACGAGAGAGCTTCCTGTGAAGACTCTCGTACAATTCCCTCAATGAAAATTTGAAAAAAATAGAAGGAACTTCTTTGAATCTGTCGAATACTTTCTGTAAGCGCTTTCATATTAAGGGCTTTTTCGTACTGACAACTAGAAAAGAGGGATCGAATGAAGTTAACACATTTTATCAACGGAGAATGGCTCGAATCTGGGCACACAAAAGAAGTACTAAATCCAGCTACAGGAGAAGTTCTAGCACATGTTCCAATGGCAGATGCGGACCTCGTGGCAAAGGCAGTCGAAGGGGCAAAAACTGCTCAGAAGAAATGGGCAAAAGTTCCAGCTCCAAAGCGTGCACAATATTTATATGCAATTGGTCGCTTGATGGAAGAGCGAAAAGAACACTTGTCTCAAGTGCTCACAAAAGAAATGGGAAAAGTAATTGAAGAAGGTCGTGGAGAAGTCCAAGAAGGAATCGATATGGCCTACTATATGGCGGGTGAAGGAAGACGTTTGTTTGGAGAAACAACACCTTCAGAACTCGCTGATAAATTTGCGATGAGCGTGCGTGCACCAATTGGTGTTGTTGGACTCATCACACCATGGAACTTTCCGGTAGCCATCGCAACTTGGAAATCGTTCCCGGCTATAGTTGCAGGAAATACATTCCTTTGGAAGCCGGCTACAGAGACACCAATGATGGCCTATGAAATGGCGAAAATCTTTGAAGAAGTAGGTCTTCCAGAAGGTGTTGCCAATATCGTATTTGGTTCAGGGTCTGAAGTAGGTACGGCAATGATTGAACATCCAGACGTTAAAGTGATTTCCTTCACAGGTTCGACGGAGACAGGTAGCAAAGTAGCTGAACTTGGTGGACGTCACTTAAAGAAAGTGTCTCTTGAGATGGGCGGAAAGAATGCAGTCATCGTAATGGATGATGCGAATCTTGACTTAGCAGTAGACGGTATTTTATGGAGTGCATTTGGTACTGCAGGTCAACGTTGTACGGCATGTAGTCGTGTCATTGCGCATAAAGATGTCAAGAAAGAACTCGAGACGCGTTTACTTGAGAAGATGAAACATCTCACAATTGGGGACGGGACGGACGAATCCGTGAAAATCGGACCGGTCATCAATACAGCAGCACTTGAAAAGATCCATGGCTATGTGGAGATCGGAAAACAAGATGGTGCGATGCTGTTAGCGGGTGGTGAAATCTTAAAGGATGGAGACTTGGCGAAAGGAAACTACTACGCTCCCACACTGTTCACAGATGTACCGTGGGATTCTCGTATTGCGCAGGAAGAAATCTTTGGTCCTGTTGTATCCATCATTGAGGTTTCTTCGTTAGATGAAGCGATTGAAGTGAATAATAGTGTGAAATACGGACTTTCAAGTTCAATTTTCTCACAAGACGTCAATACGATCTTCACCGCACAGCGTGATCTGGATACGGGGATTGTTTACGTCAACGCTGGAACGACGGGTGCTGAGATTCACTTACCGTTCGGCGGGACAAAGGGAACAGGAAACGGACACCGAGATTCTGGTGTAGCGGCACTTGACGTCTATACAGAGTGGAAGAGCGTGTACGTAGATTTTAGTGGGAAGCTGCAACGGGCTCAGATTGATACTAACTAGATGTGGAGCCGACTGTTCAGAACGCCGCACTAGAAAGTTGAGTTACACTACGGGGTTGCTTTCCGAGGGCGCTGCGTGAGCTTCCTCGTCGCAGGCTCCTGCGGGATCTCACGACAGACTGGAATCCCACTGGAGTCAACCCCTCCATTTCACTCAACATTAGTATTAGATGTGGAGAACTCCATTCTACAAAGTCGTTACAAAGGGGTAAGAGAAAAGTAAACAAAGGGGGATTCACAAATGATCGTAGGTGTATTAGGTGCTGGTTTGATGGGGAAAGAAGCAGCAACCGATTTAGTTAAAGGTCAAAACGTTGAAAAAGTCATCATTGGAGATCTGGATGTTGGCCAAACAGAGATGTTTGCTCAAAAATTACAAAATCCAAAACTTGAAGTGCGCCATTTGGACGCAACTGACAATGAGTCGATGAAGTCCTTAATACGCGACTGTGATGTCATAGTCAACGCACTTTACTACTCGTTCAACCAACGCGTCGCAGAACTTGCAATTGAGCTTGGTGTTCATGCGGTGGACCTAGGTGGGCACATTGGGGGCGCGACAGACTACATTTTAAATCTTGATGAAAAAGCTAAGGCTGCTGGTGTTACGATGATTCCGGATCTAGGGGTGGCTCCGGGAATGATCAATATCTTGGCGGGGCACGGCGCCAAAAAACTTGATAAAGTATCGAGTATCAAGTTATATGTCGGTGGAATTCCAGTCGAACCAGAAGGGATTTTCAAATACAATTTGGTCTTCTCCTTAGATGGCGTTTTTGATCACTATACAGATAAGTCGCATGTCATTCGAAACGGAGAAATGCAAGAAGTGGACTCGCTATCCGAAATCGAACCTATTCAGTTTGATGGATTTGATGAGCTTGAAGCATTCCACACTGCAGGCGGTACGTCCACATTGGGACATACGTTCTCAGGAATCGACACATTAGAGTACAAGACCATTCGCTACAAGGGGCATGCTGAGAAATTTAAACTGCTCGTCGATCTTGGTCTAACAAATAAAGAGACGATGGTTAACGCAGGTGGACATGTTGTGTCTGCTCGGGACGTGTTACGTGAAGTGTTAACTCCAAAACTTCGGCTTGGAGACAAGAAAGATGCGGTTTTACTTCGCGTCATTGTAGAAGGGTTCGAAGGAGAAACAGAGAAGAGTTACATGTACGAACTCGTAACGACAAAAGATGAGCTTTCTGGTACAACAGCAATGGCACGAGCAACAGCAAACACGATTTCTGTCGTAGCCCAAATGATTGGCAACGGAACCATTACATCAACAGGTGTATTCCCACCTGAGACAATCGTACCAGGCGACTTGTACATGCGAGAAATGGCGGCACGTGGCGTCGAAATCAAAGAATCTGTAAAATCTGAACAACTATAAACCAGAGACCTGCAATCGACACGGATTGCAGGTCTTGTTTATTTCCCGGGAAATACGTCGAAAAATAACTTTTCCGTGGGTGTAACCTTCTTCCATTTTATAAGTCTAATGGAGTAGAAAAATGAGATGAAAAGAGGGGTCGACAATGAAGAAATGGACAATGCCACTGTTGGCAACCGCTTTTGTAGGTGTCTTGATTTTAAGTGCATATTTTATATTTACGAGGGAAGGCGATCTAGTGACGGGGGAAACAGTTCGTGGATATGATGAAATGACGACGGTCAGAGCAGAAAGTCAATTGCGTGAGTATTTTGAGCGTGTCCGTAAACTTCATGATTCGATGCAGTCTCAAGCAATGGAGGGAGCCAGTGGCACTGAAGCGGAAGAAGCCATGTCTTCTGGTGTAGAAGAGTCCACAGATGCTTCATCTGACAGTAAAAGTGCGGATGTTTCTTCCACGAATAATCAAGTAGAGGGCGTTGATGAAGCAGACAGCGTCAAATTGAACGAAGACTTTATTTATATGATTTCTGAGCAAAATGTAATGATCGTTGATATTCGCAACCCGGATGCTTTAGTCAATGCAGGGAGCATCGGATTTGGTGGGAATCGCTATCCCTCAAATTTATTTTTAACAGACGACTATTTAATTGTGATGAATCAAAACCATATGTATGAAGGAGTTCCAATTCAACCAGCCGCCGAAGGGAAGGTTTGGATGCCATATGATGGGATGACATTAGCTAGCATCTATTCCTTAGAAGACCCAACGAATCCAAAACTAGTTCGTGAAGTAGGAGCAGAAGGGTATATGGGACACGCACGTTTGACGAACAATACAATTTACTTCACTTCAAGTCTTTACAACCGCGTGTGGGCACTAGAGGAAAATGAGGATATCGAGTTGCGTCCGTTTCAGTTCGATTCTGAAAAAAGTGACGAACCAACCGTTCTTCCATATGAAGAAATTACAATCCTTCCTGATACGTTAGAAGGAGGATATACATTGATCTCTGCAATTTCATTAGATGACCTTTCTGAAGCGCAATTGACTACAGAAGGCTATCTTGGTAGCAGTGAACAATTCTACATGTCTCAAGGATCTCTTTATTTAACGACTACTGTCTACAATGCAAAGGCTAACGATTCAGAGGATGGGGACAGTTTGATGGATCTCCGTATTTGGAATCCAGGTGTTCGTGACACTGACATTTTCAAGTTTGATTTTGAAGGCACCGACGTTTCTTATATAGGGACGCATCGGGTAGAAGGTCATTTATTGAATCAATTCTCGATGGACGAATACGACAATCATTTCCGCGTTGTGACAACAGAAGGTGACGCTTGGAACGAAGAGCGACCTTCAGAGAATCATTTGTTCATCTTGGATGATCAGATGAATCGTGTTGGCGAATTAACAGGTCTTGCAAAGACGGAACGCATTTACTCCGCACGTTTCATGGGTGATAAAGCATATATGGTTACATTTAAAGAAACAGACCCTTTATTCGTGTTCGACTTGTCTGACCCAAAAGATCCGCGTGTTCTAGGGGAATTAAAAATTCCTGGATTCAGTAACTATCTGCATCCGGTGGGTGAAAACCATCTTCTAGGGATTGGATACGAAACTGAGATGGTTACATTCCCTGGAACCAAAGAACCGAGTCTAGTGACAGCAGGTATGAAGCTCTCGTTATTTGATGTGACGGACCTTTCGAATCCGATAGAGCAAGATGTTGAAATCATTGGCGGTCCAGGTACTTACTCACCTGTCCAGTATGACCACAAAGCCTTGATGATTCATCAAGAGCGCGGCTATTACGGTTTCCCAGTTACGATTTATGAAGGAGCAGCTGGTGGAAATGTGAAGTTCAAAGGAGACGGCGCCCATATTTATTCTGTAACGCCAGAGCAAGGTATTCAGTTGAAAGCCGCGCTAATGAACGACTTAGTGCCAGGGCAAGAGTATGAGGAATGGAATCAGATGATTCATCGTCTAGCTTATGTGGAGGATACGCTGTATACGCTGGCGAATCGTCGAGTCGAGAGTTATGATTTTAATTCCTTTGCGAAGAAGGCTAGTTTAGACTTTTAGTTTTAGATGTGGAGAACGCCACTCTAGACGTTGAGTTCCACTGCGGGGCTGCTTTCCGTGGGCGCTGCGTGAGCTTCCTCGTCGCAGGCTCCTGCGGGATCTCACGTCAGACTGGAATCCCACTGGAGTCAACCCCTCCATTCCACTCAACATATATTTCGCGGAATTTTCACTACAATTCTATAAAAATGAGGGAGCAACCTTGGCCTACCAGGGTTGCTTCTTCGTTTATTAGCTCTAGATTAAAAAAATAAATTCTTTAAGAGTGCGAAATTTATTTAGTCATTGTATTCCCGCCCTATTATTCGTTAGACTAAGGACAGAACCGAAAGGGGGCATGACATGTCAAATTACGAAATAACCGTTGAGTGCTGCTTACTCGCTGGCCGACTGATGATTGAAGGCGGCGCTGAGACCTACCGAGCAGAAGATACGATGGAACGCATGGCCAAGTCGCAACACCTAATCGGCTCCCAAAGCTTTGTCATGCCGACGGGAATCATGTTTAGTGGAAACAACAACGCACCAACTCGACTCATGCGTGTCAATACGCGCGTGACGGACCTTGAAAAAGTAGCGATGGTCAATTCGATTTCTCGTCGACTGGTGAATCAAGAGCTGACGATTGAAGAAGCGTATGATGAACTACGAAAAATCGAAACAGAACATAAAACGTTTCCATTCTGGTTACAAATCATTGCAGCTGGTATCACGTCTGGCGCATTTTTATTGTTGCTGGGGTTTGATATCTTGAACTTGCCAGCGGCTATGGTAATTGGGGCGCTAGGATATGTGATAGCGACTTTATTAGAAGTAAAGACACGCGTGAAGTTCTTTGCAGAGTTCTTTGCCGCGCTGATTATAGGGATTGCCGCATACTCTGCAGTCTATCTTGGATTTGGTTCGAATCTCGATGGCTTGATCATCGGCTCGGTCATTCCATTAGTGCCTGGTTTATTGATCACCAATGCAGTACGCGACCTAATGGCTGGGCATTTCGTGTCTGGATTATCAAAAGGAGCAGAAGCCTTCCTGACTGCCTTTGCAATTGGGGCTGGGGTTGCGCTTGTGCTGTCATTTTAAGGAGGAGCTATGGACTATTTAGTAGAAGCCGTTTTAAGCTTTCTAGCAGCTGTGGCGTTCGGAGTATTGTTTAATGCGCCGCGTCGAATGCTGATTCACTGCGGCGTCGTCGGAACGGTCGGTTGGCTCGTTTTCTCCATATCACGCAGCCAGACAGATGACCAAGTGGTCGCAACATTTTTAGGTGCGTTCACGATTGCACTCTTGTCGCATATTTTTGCGAGACGTCGGAAGATGCCTATGATTTTATTTAGTGTTACGGGAATCATCGTCCTTGTTCCAGGGAGCTCTGCTTACAACGCCATGCGCCACGTTGTAGAACAGGATTATTTGACGGCAATTGAGCTCGGTACACGGGCGCTCTTAATATCAGGTGCCATTGCGATGGGGTTAGTATTTGCGGAAATTATTATGCAAATCTACTCTAAAGTGTATGGTCGGCTTACAAAAAAGAAAAAGACGGATGCCCTCGTGAATATCGAAGACACCCGTCAGTTATAAAGAAAAACCAAGCGTCTCGTAGGCGCTTGGTTTTCTGTATACATAGTTTCAAAAATGAATGCGCTAAAGTTTTCTCAAGTGTTCTAATGTCACTAGTTTAAATGCTTAAAAGTTGAGTGTAGTGCAGGGGCTGACTCCAGTGGGATTCAAGTCGGAACGTGAGACCCCGCAGGAGCCTGCGACGAGGGAGGCTCACGCCGCGCCCTCGGAAAGCAGCCCCGGAATGGAACTCAACTTTTCTAGAGCGGCGTTCTCCACATCTAGAGTAATCGAGTTGCGCCTCCTAGAAATCCCGCAAGAAGCCATCGCAGCCCATGAAGCAAAGAGCGCTTCACGGTCCACGCTGTCATCTCGCACAATTTCTGAACAGTCGGCTCCACATCTAAAACGAAATCGAGTTGCGAACGCCAGAAACACGCTCCGGAATCAGCCGCACCCGCAAAGGCTGAAGAGCGCCTTCACGGGCACGTCTGATTTCCTCGGAGTTTCTTGAGCGGCGTTCTCCACATCTTAAAGTCACTCAAAATACTCACTAAGCTCGCTGACTTTGAGCGGCTTCGAAATATGGAAGCCTTGCAACCCATCGCAACCCATTGCCTGAAGCTGCTTCATCTGTTGCTCAGATTCAATACCTTCCGCCAATACCCGAATTTGAAGGGAATGCGCTAGAGATACCATCCCTTTAATTAAGCGAAGTACTTTATCATTTTTTGTCATCGACTGAATGAAAACCCGATCAATCTTCAAGCTCTCGATTGGAAGAAGCTGCAGGTAGCGAAGAGAAGCATAGCCAGAACCAAAATCATCAAGAACAAATCGAACGCCTTCACGGTTCAATGCGTGCATCTGTTCAATGATTGTTTTTTCTGCTTCCGCTTCTAAAGCGAACTTCTCTGTAATTTCAATTTGCAAACGGTTGGCAGGACATCCGGTTTGCTGCAAAATCTGCATAATGGTGCGTGCCATATTTTTATCATGGAATTCTCGTACAGACAGATTGACGTTGACCTTGATGTCGTAGCCTTGTTGCTGCCATTCTGCTGCTTGTTGACAACTCTTTTCCAGTACAAAAGTACCTATGTCGTTGATTAACCCTGTTTGTTCAGCAATAGGTATCAATTCTTCTGGAGAAACTGCACCAAGTGCCTCACTTTCCCACCGAACGAGCGCTTCAAAACTTGAGACTTTTTTTGTGACGGTATCGATGATTGGTAAATAGACGACCTCGAGATGCTGTTGATCAAGTGCGACCATAAGCTCTTTTTCGATTTCTACTCGTCGGGATAATTTCGAGTGCGCATCTTTTGGGAGCGTTGTAATCAAGTTCCCGCCTTGCTGTTTCACGCGTTGCAGCGAGTTATGCGCCGCTTCGACAATGTGGTGAAGCGTCTTTTGGTCATCGGGATACCGGGTCATGCTACCACTTACAGTGATGGCAACAGATTTTGAATCTAGATAAACTGGATACGATTTTAGAAAGTCACTAAAGCCTTGGATATACCAGTCACTTAGAGGTGTGATCAAGGCAAACTCATTTCGACCCATTCGTCCGATTTCTGAGTCTGGAAAATACTTTTTCAAAAGGTTTGTGAATTCATGTAAAAGAGCTTCCTCGTGCTGTTCATTCATTAATTCTTTCAATGTATAGAATTTATCGATTGAAAGTAGGACGTAGGTGAACTCCACCTTTTTGGAAAGCTGTTCCTTCATAATCTCTTCCATTTTGTAACGACTCAGTAAACCAGTCTCAAGATCCGTGTAAGCGGCTTCCTCGAGTTTTGTTTGCATCGTCTTTTTATCCGTGATTTCTTCTTCGATGATATAGCTGTGCTGCAGAATGTCTTCTTCATCGAAGATGGGAATAGCAAGTGCCTGAACCCAATAGGACTGCCCTGATTTTGTCGCTTTTTCTATCGGGCCTTGCCAAATGGACCCACGTTCAAGCTGTTGCAAGATTTGATGTCCTTTATGGCGAGAAGATTCTTCATCAGGTAATAATTGCCAAATTGATTTCCCAATGACACGTTTAGGGGTCCATTCACTTCGTTCCAGAAATTTTGAATTGGTGGAGAGGATAATTCCTGTAGCATCAAGGACATAGAACATAAAGCCTTCTTTTAAACCAGCTTTTACCTGTTCCCACTCATTTGAAATGGATTTCATTTCGAATGAATGCTGCAAATTATCAAGTGTATAGTTAGTTTGATTCATTATCAGAACTCCTTTACAATTCGTTTTTATCAGTATAATTCATTTTTACCAAACAGTCATTACAAATAATGGTTGTCTGTATCAAAAGTTCTACGCTAGCCGAAATACATACTACGAAAATGGACAGGGGGATATAAATTTGAAATCACAACGTTGGAAAGGCATATTATTAATTTTGACCGGGGCTATGCTCTGGGGGGCGAGTGGGCCGATGATGGAATGGCTACTTGAACATTTCCCTCTCTCTGTCCCATTCTTCCTGACAGTTCGTTTAATTGTAGCAGGTACTCTTGTCCTGTTATTTTTGCGAATGAAGAAGCAACCTGTCTTTAAAATTTGGAAAGATACTGCATGGCGTTGGAGACTCTTGCTATTCGGGATATTCGGGATGCTTGCTGTGCAGTACACGTTTGTCGCAGCGATCGATGCGAGTAATGCAACTGTTGCCACACTCTTACAGTTTATCGGTCCGGTCTATATCATTCTGTTCATTTCATGGAAATTAAAACAGTTTCCCCCGATGTATCAAGTGATAGGCATGATCGGGACACTCGGCGGGCTAGTATTGTTGCTAACCAATGGAAACTTTGCACAGCTGGCGATTTCTGGTGAAGCGTTGTTTTGGGGGATTGCTGTCGGTATCGCCTTTGCGTTTTATACAGTGTACCCAGCCCGATTGATGCAAGAGTGGGGCGTTCTCCTCGTGGTTGGTTGGGGGATGGTGATTGGTGGAGTTGTTCTTGGAGTGGGAAGTAGGGTATGGACAACTGGTCAGTGGAGCCAGCTTGTGAATCCTACAGTCGCAGGGATGACGCTTGCCATCATCATTGTTGGAACACTCGCCTTTATTCTCTTCCTATCTAGTATGAAGTTTATTACAGCGGTTGAAACAAGTATTTTATCAAGTATGGAACCATTGACGGCTATGGTGATTTCGTTTTTCTGGTTCAGCCAAGTATTTGGTTCACTTCAATACGTAGGGATGATCATTATGCTGTTGTTTATAACGTGGCTAACGCTTGCTGGGGAAAAACAATCAGAACATTGAGACTTGTTTTTCGACTTCGGTGTGTCATAATAAAAGAAGTGATTAATTCGTATTCCGAAGAATTTTGAGGTGCAACATGAGAACAGTCTTTTCGTATTTAACACCGTATCGGGGACTCATCGTCCTCGCCTTATTTTTAATGTTTCTAGAGCTTGCTGTCGAGCTCGTCCAACCGTTATTGATTGCAAAAATAATCGATGACGGAATTTTAGCGAACGACCCCCAAGTCATTATTAATTTAGGGATTTGGATGGTCGCAATTTCGTTTATTGCGTTCTTTGGAGCGATTACAAACACTGTAATCGCTTCTCATATCGTACAGAGTTATGGATACGATATCCGCATGGCACTGTTCCGTAAAGTGCAAGACTTTACGATGACGGCATTTTTACGTTTTCCAAATGCTAGTCTGATCACGCGTCTGACTACAGATGTGACGATGACACAAAACGTAATTTTCATGGGACTGCGTATCATGCTCCGTGCACCATTGCTCGTCATCGGTAGTATTATCATGGCGTTCATCGTCAATCCATCGCTTGCGATTTACTTGGTAATCGGGTTCCCGTTCCTCCTCGTGTTCATGTACTGGATGAGCCGCAAAGGGATGCATATGTTTACGCGTGTACAAAAGGCGCTTGACCGTCTGAACCGTCAAATCCAGGAAAACTTGCAAGCTGTGCGGTTGATCAAAGCGTATTTGCGCGGTCGCTACGAGGCAGAGCGGTTTAACGGCGTCGCAGACGAACTTCGTACAGTGAACGTTACAGCCTTCCGCATCATGGAATTTATTCTCCCGGTCCTACTTCTTGTCATGAATATCAGCTTACTTGCCGTATTATGGTTTGGGGCTGACCTAGTCAATACAGGAGAAGCGCCACTAGGTGACCTTGTGGCCATCGTCAACTACGTGATGCGTATGACAGGGGCATTCTCGATGTTTGCATTCATCATCATCTTCTTCTCTCGTGCGAAAGCGTCAAGTGAGCGTATGGAAGAAGTGTTGCTAGTAGACGAGGAGCTGGAGCAAGGTCTTGAAAGTGGAAAATCCCCACGACGTGCGTTCGGAGAAATCGAGTTCGATAATGTCTCGTTCCGTTATCCGAATACAAAAGAATGGGTACTTGAAAACATTTCCTTCAAACTCCAATCTGGTCAGAAGCTTGCTGTAATGGGCGCGACAGGTGCAGGGAAATCGACCCTGTTTAACCTGATTCCACGCTTCTTTGAAGTGACCCGCGGAACGATTCGAATTGATGGTATCGCTGCAGAACAGTGGCCTCTTCGCGAATTACGCGAGACGATTGGGTATGTACCGCAGCAATCCATTTTATTTACAGGAAGTATTGAAGAGAATCTCGGTTGGGGCGATACAGAAGCCGAGCAGGAATGGCTTGTAAATGCTGCACGCAAAGCTCAAATCCACTCATCAATCGAAGAGTTCCCGAATCAGTACCAGACACGCGTCGGCCAAAAAGGTGTCAATCTCTCTGGTGGACAGAAGCAGCGCCTATCGATAGCACGTGCCATCGTACGCCGCCCGGAAATTTTGCTCCTTGACGACAGTACAAGTGCGCTCGACGTCAATACAGAGAATGCATTGTGGGAAGCACTGGATGAAGAGTCGGCAACCATGCTTGTCATCACACAGAAAATCCGTACAGCACAAGGCGCGGACGCCATCCTATTATTAAATGAAGGAAAAGTGGCTGGTTTCGGTACGCATGAAGAGTTGATGGAAACATCTGAACTGTACAGAGCGATTGCCGAGTCTCAACAGGAAGGAGGCGACGAACATGAGCTTCTTTCGTAAACCGTTTGGCTATGAACCAATTTTAACTAAAGAAGATATTAACGGGACGTCTGAGAAAAAAGTCGACAAAGCGTCGGATTGGAAGTCTGTCTTGTACCGTGTTTGGCAATTTGTCGATGAACAACGTTTCTTATTGATTGTAGTACTTGCACTCGTATTGGTATCATCGGTGCTCGCGCTTGCCGGGCCGTATCTCGTCGGGCGGATTATTGATGACTATATTACAAATCGAGACCTCTCTGGACTCTCTGTGATCATTATCTGGCTTGCCGTGATTTATGTCGGGTGGTCCGTGTCGCTTTACCTCCAAAACTTTTGGATGATCGGCATTGCCCAGCAGACAATCTACCGCTTACGTACAACGTTGATTGGCCATTTGCAACGTCTTCCGGTCTCGTTTTTTGACCGTAGACAGCACGGGGAATTGATGTCACGTGTGACAAATGACATTGAAAACGTCAGTCAGACACTCAATACATCGTTTATCCAAGTGTTCTCAAGTATTTTAACGCTTGTGGGAACGACGGTAGTCATGTTGTTACTTAGTCCTTTAATGACGGTGATCACATTGACGATTGTACCCGTCATGTTCGTTGCAATTCGTTGGATCACAAAACGTACATCAAAGCTGTTTAAAGAACAACAAAAAGCAGTCGGTGAGCTGAACGGGATGATTGAAGAAACTATTTCCGGCCAGCGTATCGTCAAAGCATTCTCACAAGAAGAGCGAATGATGCACGAATTTTCAGCGAAAAGCTCACGGCTTCGCAATACAGGATTCTGGGCACTGACATATTCCGGCTTTATTCCAAAAGTAATGAACTTACTGAATAACTTGAGTTTTACGATGGTCGCAGCCATCGGAGGGATCCTCGCGTTTTACGACCAAATCTCAATTGGTGAAATCGTCATCTTTACGGAGTACGCACGCCAGTTCACGCGTCCCTTGAATGACCTTTCGAACCAATTCAACACGGTCCTATCTGCCATCGCAGGTGCTGAGCGTGTGTTTAAAATCATTGATGAGGAAACGGAAGAGGACACGGGGAAACAACAAAATGCTGTCACTCTTCGTGGACATGTGGAGTTTAAGGATGTCGTGTTCCGTTACAATAAAGAGGAAGAACAAGCCGTCATCAACAATGTGTCCCTTGAAGTACGACCAGGTCAGACCGCGGCTCTTGTTGGGGCGACCGGTGCAGGGAAGACGACGATGATGCAACTGCTCGCTCGTTTCTACGAAACCGATGCGGGTGAGATTTTAATTGATGGGATTCGGATACAAGATATTCCGCGTCAGACACTTCGCAGTCAAATGGCATTTGTCTTACAAGATCCATTCTTATTTGAGATGACCGTAATGGAGAATATCCGGTACGGGAAGTTGAATGCGACGGACGAAGAGGTCATGGAAGCGGCGAAACAGGCAAATGCCCACGACTTCATCATGAAGCTCTCAGACGGCTATCACACAGTTTTAAATGCAGATGGCGGTGAAATTTCGCAAGGGCAAAAGCAGTTAATTTCAATTGCCCGTGCACTTGTGGCAGACCCAGCAATACTCCTGCTTGATGAAGCGACGTCGAGTATTGATACGGTCACTGAAATGAAAATTCAAGATGCACTTGAGCGGTTGATGGAAGGGCGCACAAGTTTTGTTATTGCCCATAGATTGAATACCGTGCGCCAAGCTGATATGATTTTTGTAATGGAGCATGGACGTCTCGTTGAGGGAGGTCCGCAAAAGCAGCTACTTGCACAGAAGGGGCGCTATTACCAAATGCTCATGTCTGGAAAGGAAGAAGACGAATGACAGAAGATTTAGTAGTCGTGTCGACACCTGTTGACCAGGAAACATGGCAAGAAATCAGCGAACTCGTTGCCGCTGCCTCTTCTCAGGACAGCATCAGCTATGCACCAATCTTTGGTGTGGAAAACTTGAAAGATCCGCATTATTATGGATTTTGCTTATTGGCCTATCGCCAAGACACAGATGAATTACTGGGCTTTGCTTCTGCAATGGACCCAATTAATACACGAGATTACGAGTGGAGCATTATGGTGCATCCCGAGCGTCGGAGTAAGGAGTTAGGCGTTCGTATCTATGAACGTCTGCTTGAGGAATTTGAAAAGCGTGAGTTTAATTCTGAGACAGCGATGAACCCGTCGAACAGTCCGCATTCCGCGGCATTCTTAAAAAAGCTCGGCTACACGTACGCCTATTCCGAGCGGACGATGAAAGCTCTTGCCAAACCAGTAGAACTGGATTCTGGATTAGATGTTCGTGCATATAATGAGGAAACAGATCGTGAGGCTTTAAAAGCTATTATTGAAAATGCTTTTGGAGATTCTTCGGAAGAAGTGGACGCCTTGATTGAATTTACGACGCATGCACCCAACCGCCAGTTCTTCCTCGTTCATTCAGGAACGGATGCAGTTGGCGCCATGACAATTGTGCGCGAAAGCGACCGCATTTGGGTGACGGCACTTGCTGTTCATTCGATGGCACGTGGCCAAGGTGTAGCAAGTAATCTTTTACGTTACGCACAACAGTATGCGCACAACGAGGGCATTAAGACGGTCTATTTGGATGTCGAAACGGACAATGAGACTGCGCTTTCGATTTATGAGCGGGTCGGGTTTCAGACGGTGAATCATACGAAGTATTGGAAAAACTAGATGTGGAGCCGACTGTCCAGAAATTGTGCAAGATGACAGCGGAGCCCGTGAAGCGTTCTTGGCTTCATGGGATGCGATGGCTTCTTGCGGGATTTATAGGAGGCGCAACCCGATTCCATTCGAAGTCGAAACTACCTTTCAACCTTTGCTTGTGGAGCCGAGTTTGATTTGAATACGCTGAGCTCCATTGCGCGGCTGCTTTCCGAGGGCGCGGCGTGAGCCTCCTCGGCGTACGAGCACGCCTGTGGGGTCTCACGTTCCGCTTTTGATCCCTCCGGAGTCAGCCCCGCAACGTAGCTCAGCTATGTACCAAAAGATTTCCTCCATTCCGCTCAACTTGAATGTAGAAGTAAGATGCATTCTTTTACTTAACTAACTATAAACCTCCCGAGAGTCCAATTCTCTCGGGTTTTTTTGACTAGAGAAGAGGTGGCGAGACAATGAAAATTTTTGCGCATCGTGGGTGCTCGGGTATTTATCCAGAAAATACTTTAGCAGCTTTTGAAGCAGCCAGTAAACTGCCAATAGAAGGCATAGAATTAGACGTTCATCTTTCAAAGGACGGGGAGCTTGTGGTGATTCATGACGAACTTGTCGACCGGACAACAAACGGCAAAGGGTTCGTAAAAGACATGACAAGTGAAGAATTGCGCCAATTGGATGCGGGGAGTTGGAAAGCCGCAGATTTTAACGGGGAACGTATTCCGTTTCTGCACGAAGTGTTGACGATTTTTGTGGAAACCGACCATGTGTTGAATATTGAACTCAAATCCGATATCTTCCCGTACCCTGGGATGGCCGACCGAGTCATGGAGTTGGTTCAGAAGCTAGGATTTGAGGAGCGCGTCATTCTATCTTCGTTTGATCATGAAGTCCTACGCTATGTGTCAGAGACTTATCCACAGATACATACCGCATGTCTTACAATGGAAGTCATGGTCGACTTTCCGGCCTATTTAAAAACAATTCCGGCACCAGACGCACATGTCCTGTTTCCAACGGCACTGCGTCAAATGGGACAAGAACTACGGGCCGCGGGAATTCCGATCCGTGCATTCACAGTGAACGATAAAGTGTACGCTGATATGCTCGAAAAAGCAGGAGTCGAGGCTATCTTTACAGACTTCCCGGAGAAGTTTTTATAGGTACCTGTCCCACAAACTATTCTGATATTCATGACTATTCACCAAATATGCAACAGAAACCCGCATTCCTGCGTTCATTTCTAAATATTCATAAATTGTGTTGGAATTGTTTGGGTACCAGGTACCTTATGGGGGCTGTTTCCAAATAGAAAAGGCATACCATAAGAGAGTGTGTTTCTCTTAGTGGTATGCCTATTTTAATTTCTGAACAGTCGGCTCCACATCTAAACGTCACCACTTCGCACTATGCTCTTCCACACACCCCAACATATGCGAAATCACTAACTTACCGTAGCCCTCTAGATAAATTGTGCCTTTAAAGTAGCCAAACAGTTGATGGACCTCTGAATACACAAGCTTTGCATCCGTTCTAGCCACTCGCTCATGGAAGGGAATAAACGTGAGGTTTACATCCGAAGAAAATTTCGTTCTCAGCGTCCAAGGCTTCTTGAAATCCTCGCGATCATATCCGAACAACACATCTTCACTGATTTTGTAAAGCTTGCCATCAACAATGACAGCATTTTCCGTCATGCCTGTGCCATCTGTCCATTTGCCACCAAAATTCAACCCGACGCGACGCGAACCGATACGCTGTGAGGCGAATCCCCAGTTCCAAGTCGCTTCGCGTGGCCACATACCCCGCCCGTAATCGAGCACAGCAAAATTCTCTTGTGCATCAAAGGAATACTCGTATCCACCATGGTGCACAGAACCTTCTACCGGTAGCGTATGATGCTTCGCAGTGAACTGGAAATGGTTTCGGTCCCAAGGGATGACGACGTTTAATGACTCCTGATTTTCGGGGTGCGTTATTTTTAAGCTGGCATGCAGAGGCTCACCGTCGAAGTCTGGAATATGAGCATTCAACAAAGTGTAACCTTCCTGATGGCCTACAAAACGCAATGTCATTTCTTTCGACTCCGCGCTCACTGTATCCAGAACGCCAGGTGCCATTTTTACACCACGTCCAAGTGGGAGTGTAACTGTTTTTTCAATGAGCTGCTGGGAATCGTAGTGAAACATATAGACAAAGCAAACAGCAGCGTAGTCCATATGACTGATGGTGGCGGAAAATAAAATTTCCTCACCAAATACACACCAATAATTCCACTTTTTCTTGCGCAAATAGTTTCCGCTCAAGTTGCTTTCGATGAGCGGGCTTTTTGCATACCCAATCGCTAGCGGATTTAATTGGCCCTTTGCATCACACAGTTGTACAGGCTGCTCTAAAAGTCTTTCACTATGTTGATTTCCCATGGCAGTCACCTCGAGTATAGTCTACGCTCACTGTAACATAGTTCCATCTACTCTAGCTGTGTCAAAGGTGTTAATTGTTGTACCAAAGTGTAGCCAGTGTACCTTGTCCAGCGTGAACAGCTAAGACCGTACTGATATCCCCAACAATGATTTCGCTAGTGGGGGCGACCTCTTTTAAGGAAGCCTCGAATTCTCGCGCTTCTGCTTCAGAGTTCCCGTGCATCAAGTAAATGCGTTTAATTGGTTGTTTTGCATATGCTGCTCCTACTTTATCAAGAAGCGACTGCTTTGCCTTTTTCATCGAACGAACTTTTTCTCCTTCGTTCAACTTTCCATTCGGCGCGATATGGATGATTGGTTTGATTTTCAGAAGGCTTCCAAGATAGAACTGTGCACTGCTCAAGCGACCACCGCGATATAGTTGATCCAAGCTTCCGATCAAGATATAGTTTTCAAAATCTTTTACGCGTGTGCGAAGGGCATCTGCAATCTCTTCTCCTGAATGGCCCTGCTCTTGTAAATCAAGTCCGTATTCAAGAAGTTCTGTAATACCTGCAGAAAGAGAGTGAGAATCCACAAGGTGGATATCGACTTCTGCAATTTCAGCGCCACTTCTCGAAGATGCGATCGTCCCGCTTAATTCGTTCGCCAAGTGTACAGAAATGATGGCATCATACTTTTCATTCAAGGCTTCATACAATTTTGCGAATTCACCTGCAGGAGGCTGAGACGTCTTTGCTTTTTCTTTATCACTCGCTAAACGACTGTAGACTTCCGATTTAGTGATTGTCACTTCATCAAGATACGTTTCGTTATCAAAATGAATGGCCAGAGGAACGATATGAACGTCTGGGTGATTCTTTACTCTTTCAGAAGGAAAAACACTGCTATCTGTAACCCATGCAATTTTGGTCATCATATGTGGACACTTCCTTTAATAGTATTCTTTGAATAATAAGTATAGCATGATATGAAGGTGAATAAATCAAAAGTTGAATTTATTTAGAGTGCCACCAAGCGTCGTCCCAGGACTCTTTTGTATCAGATCTATGACGCCATAAGATAATGACAATGAGTAGAAAAAATAGTGCGCTGGATATAACATTTTCAAAAGCTAGAGCAATTGCGTAGGCTGGAAATGCGAGATTCATAGACAGGGTTGCACTGCGGGTAATGACCAGTCCGATGAGCATGACGCCAATAACCGCTAGGAAACTGATTGGATGAAAAGCAAGCGTCACTCCAATGAACGTAGCAATCCCTTTGCCACCACGTCCTTTTAACCAGAGAGGAAAGAGGTGGCCGAGTGTCACCGCGACCGCACCTATAGCAATCGAAGTTGTAGACAGATTCAGTAGATGACCGATCCACACGATGAGTGCACCTTTTCCGGCATCGCCTAAAAATGTCACAATAAACGCGTCTTTTCCAAGAACTGTTCCCGCATTTCGTGCACCGAGATTGCCACTTTTGTGTTCTCTGAGGTCGACGCCTTTCCATTTGCCTACAAACCAAGCGGTCAACACGGTACCGACGAAGTAACTTGCTATCCAGTAAATCATTTCAATCATAGGAAATCTCCTCTAGAAGTTGGTGAGTTAAGTGTACCATGTGATATAGCGGAAGCGCTTTGGTATTTGGTACAATAAGAGCGATAAGGAGAGATGAATGATGAATGTACGTGAGGCAATTGAAACAAGACGATCCATCAAGAAGTTTAATGGGAAACCAGTTACCAAAGAGGCTCTTGCAAAGATTGTAGAGGCAGGAACTTGGGCACCGAATCATGGAACACGTGAACCTTGGCGGTTAGTTGGTGCAGTGGGTGAATCGATGGAGCGTATGGTGGATGCGATAAAAGAAGTCGCAGTTCCAAAGTGGCGCGATATGAGTGAAGAAGAACTTCAGACGGCTTTAGCTAAGTTTATGCTTCCTGGTGCGGTTTTATTTATTGTGGTACCGGAAGATGCGCGTCAAAAAGAACGCTTAGAGGATTTTGGAGCTGCAAGTGCAATGATTCAAAACATGCAACTTGCTGCGTGGGAGATGGAAATCGGGTCTTGCTGGAAGACGCCACCGTTTATTGACCATCCTAAATTCCGATCGAGCCTAGGGATTCAGCCGGGCGAGCGTATCATTAGTATGTTGCAATTCGGCTATTTTGATGAAGCACCAAAAGCAAAGTCACGTAAAGATGTAGACGAGATTTTATCTTATTTTGAATAAAAAATTGAAAAGCTGAACGCGTCGCAAATGGACGTGTTCAGCTTTTTTGAGAGCCCAAAATCCAGAACGCCATTTCCTGGGGGACTTTCACCGAGCCTCCTCACATCGACTTACGTCTCGTTGTGGGGTCTCGGCAAAACTCCGATAGCCCGGGAAATGACGTACTGGCTTCCGGGCACTGTGTTGGTGCATTTCGAAAGTTTTTAACTATCTTAAGTATCAAAAAAGAGTCTCTCATTTTCGAGAAACTCTTTTCTTAAATTGCTACACAATTATTTCTTTAATTGCTCAGGAGTAAAGTTCGCAAGCTGCTCGTAGTAATTCCCTATCACTCGGAGGCCCTTGTCAAAGTTCTCCAGGTGGAAGTGCTCATTCGGTGCATGGAAATTCTCCGTAGATAATCCAAAGCCCATCAATACGACTGGAAGCCCAAGAATCTCATCGAACGAAGCAACGATTGGAATCGAACCGCCTCCGCGCACGTAAGCAGTCGGTACGTTGTAGACCGCTTCATAACTTGCGCCAGCTGCTTGAATTGCTGGGTGATCGTAAGGGGTGATAAATGGTTTCCCTTTATCGAATTCTGAAACGGTCACTTCGACACCTTGTGGCTTATGTGCTTCCACGTGTGCTTTCAACTTCGCGACGATTTCATCTGGATCCTGATCTGGAACGAGGCGGCACGTGATTTTAGCACCTGCTTCATTTGGCAGAACCGTTTTAATTCCTTCACCCGAGAACCCGCCGAACACACCGTTGACTTCTAATGTCGGACGTGCCCACACGCGTTCTAAATGCGTGAACCCTGGCTCCCCAAACAAGGCCGGGACTTCAAGCTCTTGCTTCAAAGCTTCTTCGTCAAAACCAAGTGCTTTGTAAGCTTCACGCTCGTCATCTAAAAGTGGACGAACATTTTCATAGAATCCATCCACTTGAATCGTGCCTTCTTTATCGCGGAACGAAGCTAATAGTTCGACGATGGCATGCAGTGCGTTTTGTACACCGCCTCCGTAAAGACCCGAGTGAAGGTCTCCTTTTGCGCCTTTTACGTCGATTTGAATGCCTGCAAGACCACGAAGTCCATAACATACTGCTGGCTGACCAGGTCCTTGCATCCCAGTATCTGAAATCACAATGATATCTGCTGCTAGAGCCTCTTTATTTTCTTCCACGTAAGCATCTAGGTTCGGGCTACCGATTTCTTCTTCACCTTCAATCAAAAACTTGATATTGACGGGAAGCTCGCCAGAATTCTTTAGTAAAGCTTCTACAGCTTTGACATGCATAAATACTTGCCCTTTGTCGTCGCTTGCGCCACGTGCAAAGAGCTTTTCGTCTCGAATCGTTGGCTCAAACGGTTCTGTTTCCCATAAGTGAAGAGGATCCACAGGCTGTACGTCATAGTGCCCATACATCAACACAGTTGGTTTTCCCGGTGCGTGCAGCCAATCTGCATACACAACAGGGTGTCCAGCGGTCGCATCGATTTTGACGTTTTCAAGACCGGCTTGTTTCATATTTTCCGCTAGCCATTCTGCACCTTTTTGCATATCTTCTTTGTGTTCAGATAATGATGAAATACTTGCTATTTTCAAGAATTCTTTTAGTTCGGAAAGATGTGTTTCTCGCATATCTGAAAAATACTGATCTAGCTTTGGTGAGTGCATCGAATCCCTCTTTCTTTTTGTGTAGAATCTAGTATCAAGTATAGCAAACTTTCAGAATTAGGGAGCTTTCAATGCATCAATCCGTCGAAATATGATATGATAACTCTATCTAAATTTGAGCGTCACACTATAGGGGGAACAAGAAACCAATGGAATTTGTCTATTTAGGCATCTGTTTAGCGCTGTCGTTTTTCTTTTCCGGCAGTGAAACTGCGTTAACCGCAGTCAATAGGATGAAGGTCCAGCTTCGGGCTGAGCAAGGGGATCGTGCGTCACAAAAACTTCTCGTGCTGCTGTCTAAGCCGGACCGCATGATTACTACGATTCTAATCGGAAACAATATCGTGAACATAGCAATGCCCACATTATTAACAATCATTGCATTGAATTATGGATGGGATGTGGCCGTTGCAACAGCGGTATTAACAGTCGTCATTATCATCTTTGGGGAAGTGTTACCGAAAACGATTTCTGTAACGTTCTCAGATAAAGTTGCCTACATCGTTGCTCCGGTCATTGGAGCACTTGTACAAATTTTACGACCAATCACATTCTTACTTGGACAATTAACAAATATCTTTATTCGTGTTCTTTCTAAGGGTGCTGTAAAAGAAGCGACTCTTACCAAAGAAGAGTTACGCTCTATGGTAGATATCGCCTCAACTGAAGGAACGTTCGAAGAAGAAGAGTCTGACCGTTTGAAAGGTGTACTTGATTTCCCTCATAAAGATGTTGAGGATGTCCTCGAGACGCATCGTACAGAGATTGTCGGAATTCCGACGACTGCTACGTTTGAAGAAGTACGTTCCATCTTACTTGAAAACAAATACACACGTTTCCCAGTCTATGAAGATAGCATGGATGAGATCATTGGAATGTTTTACACGAAACGTTTTATTGAATGGTCGATGAATCCAGAACGTGCACTAGAAGAATTTGTGGACCTTGAACCACTGTTCGTCGTGAAATCGTTAAGTGTTGAGAAAGTCTACAAGCAAATGCTAGCGAAGAAAAAGCACATGGCAATTGTTTTAGATGAGTATGGTGGAACACTTGGAATCGTTACGCACGAAGACATTATTGAAGAGATGATTGGTCAAGAGATTGAAGATGAGACAGACGATGATGAGCAGCCGCTGGTGTATGAACACACGGCCGACCGCTTAGTGTGTGCCGCTCGTTTTGAAATCGAAGACTTTAATAATTTGATGGAAATGAACATTGAAACAGAAAACGAAACAATTGGTGGCTTCATTATGGAATTGCTTGGGCATGTACCGGATGAAGGGGAGAAGGTCATCTACGAAAACTTGCACTTTGAAGTGAACGAGATGGACCGCAACCGAATTGTGAAGATGACTGTGACGAAGTTAGCAGATGAAACCGAACAATCTGAAGAAGACCTTGCTCGCGCTTAGCGCGGAGCCAGGGTTTTTTAGATTACATAGATGTAATTGAAATGAAAGAACAGTCGATGGTTCGTAAGGTAGGAGTTTGAGAAGATAAGGGTACGAAGAAACGAACCGGAGGGGAACAATCATGACAAAGATTGAAACCGTTTATGAACAATACAATCGCTCAATTTACTACTTATGCTTAAAACTTACAAAAAACCAGGCGGAAGCTGAAGATTTGATGCAAGATGTTTGGGTGAAAGTTGTACGTTACGAATCATATCTTGAGAACGTGGACCATGTAAAAGCTTGGTTAACAACAATTACTATGAACACATTCCGTGACAAATACCGCAAAGATGTTCGTCGCAGCAAGCATGTTGTAATTCAACCGGATCAATTGGATGTCTCGATTCTTGACCTGATTGCAGCAGACACGCTTCCGATTGAAGATCAGTTGGCGCAAGCAGATGTGAGTGAACTGATCCAGAAGAAGCTTGGGGAACTTGACTCAATCTACAGCAAAACGGTCTTTTATTTCTATGTAAAACAATTATCCCTTGTTGAAATCGCGGAAATGATGAAAGTTTCGATTGGTACAGTGAAGTCTCGTTTGTTCCGTGCGAAGCAACGATTACGTGAGCTTATCTTAAATGACGCGGAATCGGCGGAAATGTTGCTTGCATAACTTAGATGTGGAGCCGACTGTTCAGAAATTGTGCGAGAAGCCAGCGTGAGCTGTGAAGCGTATTTTGCTTCATAGATTGCGATGGCTTCTTGCGGGATTTCTAGGAGGCGCAACTCGATTACTTTAGATGTGGAGAACGCCACTCAAGAAACTCCGAGGAAATCAGACGTGCCCGTGAAGGCGTTCTTCAGCCTTTGCGGGTGCGGCTGATTCCGGAGCGTGTTTCTGGCGTTCGGAACTCGATTCCATTAGATGTGGAGAACGCCACTCTTCGTTATGGAAACAGTTCCCAAAAAGTACCTGGTACCCAAACAATTCCAACACAATTTATATTTATTGACAATACAACGCAGGAATGCGGATTCCAAGTGTATTATTGATGAATAGTCATGAATATCAGAATAGTGTTTGGGACAGGTACCTAAGAAAGAAAACAGCCTGAATAAACCGCGTAAAATCAAGTTTCAAGAACCTTGATTTTACGCGGTTTTTCTATTTCTTAATCAGCTAATCAGGCTAAGTTTTGTACTTATGTCCCAGCCTCTTTGCTTATTCAGAACGCTCTTCCACAAACTCTTCGCCTGTCGAGAACCATTCTTCTACATTCCATACTTTCGTCACAAGACCTTCATAAAAATCAGGCTCGTGGGAAACAAGGACGATTGTGCCTTTGTATTCTTGCATAGCGCGCTTCAGTTCTGCTTTTGCTTGCACGTCCAAGTGATTGGTCGGTTCATCGAACAGCATCCAGTTACTCTCATCGAGCATTAACTTACATAGACGGACTTTTGCCTGTTCGCCACCACTTAAACTTGAGAGAGGGCGAGAGATGTGATCGTTTTTCAGACCAGTGCGAGCAAGTGCAGCGCGGACCTGGTTTTGATCCATACTCGGGAAAGTTCCCCAAACATCATCGATTGGTGTGACGTTGCCAGCTTTCACTTCTTGTTCAAAGTAAGCAGGAATCAAAAAGTCCCCGCGACTTACTTTTCCATCAAGCGAAGGAATTTTACCGAGCATCGTTTTTAACAACGTTGATTTTCCGACACCGTTCATCCCGACAAGTGCGATTTTTTCTCCGCGTTCAATTGTAAATGTAAGAGGTGGGAGAAGGGGTTTGTCATACCCGATAACCAGATGGTCAGCTTCTATGACAAAACGACTGGATCCACGTGCTTCTTTAAAGCTGAATTGAGCATCTTGTGCAGTTTCGGGACGATCAATACGCTCCATGCGGTCTAATTGTTTCTGACGAGATTTTGCACGGCCTGTTGTCGAGTAACGTGCTTTATTTTTTGCTATGAACTGCTCTTGTTTTTTTATGAAATCTTGTTGTTTCTCGTATGCGTCGATATGTTGACGTTTATGCAGCTCCGCAAGCTCAATGAATTTTTCATACGTCGCTGTGTAGCGCGTCAGCTTCGAGAATTCTAAGTGGAAAATGACATCTGTGACAGTGTTCATAAATTCAGTGTCATGCGAAATCAACATGAAGGCATGTGGGTAATTCTTTAAATAGTTTGCTAGCCAGTTGATATGCTCTTCGTCCAAATAGTTTGTGGGCTCATCAAGTAGCAGCACTTTCGGTTTTTCTAAAAGCAATTTTGCCAATAAGACCTTTGTACGTTGCCCACCAGAAAGTGCGTTTACGGGTTTTTCTAAACCAATGGCATCGAGACCAAGACCGCGTGCGACTTCTTCAATTTTCATATCAAGTGTATAAAAATCTCCAGCATCCAAAGCATCTTGAATTTCAGCCATCTCATCAAGCAGTTGCTCGAGTTCTTCTGGAGAAGCTTCCGCCATCTTCATGCCGATATCGTTCATTTTTGCTTCTTTTTCATAAAGTGGAAGGTAAGCATCTCGCAATGTATCCATCATCGAGCGACCGGGTTGCAGGCGTGTATGCTGATCCAAGTAGCCATAATGTGTGCCCGGAAGCCATTCCACGCGACCTGTATCGTGCACTAGTTCACCTGTGATGATGGACATCATCGTTGATTTACCGACGCCGTTTGCACCGACTAGTCCAACGTGTTCCCCTTCTACTAATCGGAAGGATACGTCTTTGAAAAGAGTGCGATCTCCGAAGGAATGTCCTAAATTATCTACTGTTAATAAACTCATGATTGTTCCTCAATCCTTAAAATATAGTTTCCATGAAAAGTGGCTATACGAAAAAACGCTCACTAATTAGAACTTAGCGAGCGCTTCGTTTAATTCCTGTAAGTGGACTTCCATCGCCGCTAAGCGTGCTTCTGCTTTTTCAAGCATAGCTGGATGACCTGTCGATTCAAGCTTCTCCATATCACCTTGCAAGCGTACATAATCCATTTTCAGTTCAGCGAGTTGTTGCTCTAGTTCGTGTTTTGTCATGATCATTACTTCCTTTGCGTGACAATCTACCCTTTAGTCTAACACAAACAGAGTTATGATGTGAATTCTCGAAGTTCTGCAAGTGCTTGGAGTTCTTGGAAAATAGATGAGACGTCGCACCCGTCCATGTTGCGTTGTGAAAAGAGCACAGGAAGAACCTGATACAGCCCGTTTGTTGAAGTTTTCACGGAGTCCGGCCACTTTGATTGGATTTGGGTAGCGCGCTTTTGCTCGTAAAGAGTCATTTCAGTTGTTGGGTCAAGAATATAGGCGATTTTTATAGCAATCATCCTCCTTTATCATCTATACTTCACTCTATGACAGAAATGAAAATGTATGCGAAAGGAGAGTGGGAGTCATGGATTCCTTATTAGTTGTTTTAATGGTCATTATCTTTTTAGGGATATTCTCGCAGTGGATCGCTTGGCGTTTTCGCATGCCGGCAATAGTGGTTATGTCGATAGCGGGTTTACTGGTCGGGCCTGTATTAGGGCTGATCAATCCTCAAGCAAGTCTTGGTGAAATCTTCAATCCGTTGATTTCCCTCGCAGTAGCTATTATTTTATTTGAAGGTAGTTTGAATCTAGATTTCCGAGAAGTGCGAACGTTTAGCAAACCATTGACTCGAGTTGTTACACTCGGCGCATTTATTGCATGGATCGCTGGATCGCTTGCTGCTCATTTCCTGGCGGGTCTGTCATTAGAAGTTGCATTCATAATTGGTGGATTATTTATTGTGACTGGACCGACCGTGATTCTCCCTTTACTCAGACAAGCAAAATTGAAATCCAGACCGGCAGCAATTTTGAAGTGGGAAGGAATTGTTGTTGATCCGTTTGGCGCATTACTTGCAGTATTTGCGTATGAATTTATTAAATTTGCAGGCGGGACCATCACATTAGAAGCCTTCTTGCTGTTCTTTGGAGCGTCTATTTTCGCGACCCTCCTTGGTATTGGAGCAGGATGGGGACAAGGGAAGATGATCGAACGGGGGATGATACCCGAATTTTTGAAAGCACCGATGCTGTTTGCCGTCGTATTGCTGGTGTTTGTCGCTTCAGATAGTGTGATGCATGAAACCGGCCTTCTCGCAGTTACTGCAATGGGAATTATGATGGCGAATATGCATATCGCTTCGATCAATGACATTCGGCATTTCAAAGAAAACATCTCCGTGTTATTGATTTCTACGATTTTTGTCATGTTAACAGCTTCTTTGCAACGTGAAACTTTGCTTGCAATTTTTGACTGGGGCATCATTTTGTTTGTTGCAGCGATGCTCTTTATTGTTCGACCTTTATCTATCTGGATCTCAACAATCGGCACGGAGTTAGATTGGAAAGAGAAGACGCTTATAGGATGGATTGCGCCTCGTGGAATTGTGGCGCTTACGGTGTCGGGTTATTTTGCAGGTGTATTGACGGAAAATGGTTATCAAGATGCGGACATTTTGACAGCCCTCACATTTGCACTTGTCTTTTCAACTGTTGTTTTTCATGGGTTTTCAATAGGATGGTTAGCGAAGAAACTAAATTTAGCAGCTTCTGATCGCCCAGGCGTGTTGATTGTCGGCGGAAATGAGTTTACCGCTAAACTAGGGGAGTCTTTGAAAAATGATGGTGTGGAAACGTTGATTGCAGATAACTCATGGGAACATTTACGTTTTGCTAGAAAGCTTGGAGTTCCAACTTATAGAGGAGATATCTTGTCAGAGCAAACTGAGTATTCATTGGACTTTACCCCGTATCCTGTAATGATTGCAGCAACAGAAACGGATGCCTATAACGCGCTCATTACTTCAAACTTTGTACCGGATATCGGGCGTGAGATGTTGTTCCAGACAGCCCCGTATCGTGCAGATAAAGAGGACTATCATCCTTCGATTGGTGGAATTGTATTGTTTGATGAAGGGGCGGACATCTATACGCTTGCTCGACGTATAGCAACAGGTCATGTGATCCGAAAAACGATGATTACGGAGAAGTTCACAGAAGAAGATTACGTTGCTACAAGACCGGAAGAGAGTTTGATTCTTTATGTAAAACGAGCAGATGAGACGATTCAGTTCTGGGCGCCGAAACGAAAGCTATCACTTAAGACAGGGGATACAGTCGTTTCATTGACACCACCTGTGAAAGAGATGGAAAAGGCAACTAGAAAAGTGGAACAGGCTCGATCAGAAATGACATAAAGATCAGGTATGCCCTAGAAAGAGAATAAGTTTGGAAATAACGAATTTTGTGTACAGGATTTCTTAAAGTCGCAAACATGAAAAGTGTGTAGGGGTGACTCCAGCGGGATTCAAAGCGGAAGCTGAGACCTTGGCTCAGCCCGCGCCCGCGGAACGCTTCCCCTACACACCATACAAAAGGGAATGTCTCACTTACGAGACACTCCCTTTTCTTCATTATATTAAATTTTACTTATTTATCAAACTTTAACCCTTTCAACGCTTCCGCTAACGCGTTGTTAACAGGCTCATCTTGTTGTTGCTGCTTCATAAACTTCTGCACACTGCGCTTATCTGCTTTTCCAGTGCCTTGTTGCTTACGGCGCGCTTCAAATGCGGATAACTTCTCACGGTGTCCACACTTACAGACGAAGATCTGACCATCGCCTTCGCCACGTAGCTCAAGTTTTTTCTTACATTGTGGGCAACGTGCGTTCGTGACACGAGAGACATTTTTGCGGTGTCCGCATTCGCGGTCCTGGCACACGAGCATCTTGCCTTTTTTACCGTTCACTTCAAGCATCGGCTTGCCACAATCTGGGCATGTCTTAGATGAGATGTTATCATGCTTGAATTTCGCATCGCTTGACTTGATTTCTTGAACGATTTTTTCTGTGTACTGTTTCATCTCTGTGATGAATACATCTTTTTTCTTTTTCCCAGTGGCAATTGCTTCTAACTGCGTTTCCCACTCAGCGGTCATTTCAGGAGAGCGCAAGTCAGCAGGGACGAGGTCAAGTAGTTGTTTGCCTTTAGATGTGACATGAAGATCTTTGCCACGTTTTTCAATCAAGAACGAGTTAAAGAGCTTCTCGATAATATCAGCGCGTGTTGCAACTGTGCCGAGTCCACCCGTTTTCTTTAACGTGTCTGCTAACTGTTTATTGGAATCTTCAAGATAGCCAGACGGGTTTTCCATCGCACTCAGTAGTGTAGCTTCTGTGAAACGAGCAGGTGGCTTCGTTTGACCGGAAGTCTGACGCACATAATCAATCGCAAGCTTTTGCCCTTTTTCAAGCTTTGGTAGACGCTGTTCTGCAATTTCCTCGTCGTCATCCTCTTGTAAGTTTTTCACTTCATGCCAGCCTTCTTGAAGAACAGTTTTCCCTTTTGCGAAAAATTCTTCTGAGCCAACTTTTGTGACAACTGTTAACTGCTCAAATTCATGCGCAGGAAGAAGGACAGCTAAGAAGCGTTTCACAACAAGGTCATAAATTTTTCGTTCTTTGTCATTCAACGCACTCAAGTTCACAGTTTCCTCTGTTGGAATAATGGCATGGTGATCCGACACTTTTGCATCGTTCACGAATGAACTAGAAGCTTTGATAGGTTTCGTCAAAATCTTATTGGCAACTGTTCGGTAATCGCTCACCGCACAAGCTTTCAAGCGTTCAGCAAGTGTCGGGACGATATCACTCGATAGGAAACGTGAATCGGTACGCGGATACGTCAGTACTTTGTGCTGTTCATACAATTTCTGCATCGTACTAAGTGTTTCTTTTGCAGAGAATCCGTAGCGTTTGTTCGCATCACGTTGCAATTCCGTTAGATCATAAAGAGCAGGAGAGTATGTTTTTTTGTTTTTCACATCGAGTGACGTGATGACCGCTTCTTTCGATTCGACAGCTTCCACGAGTTGCTTGATTTTGGTAGCATCAAACGAGCGACTTGCCCCAGATTTGGCATCACGCCATGTAAGGGTCAAGCCTTCTTTCGTCATTGCTTGTACACCGTAATACGTTTGCGGGGTGAACTTTTTAATTTCCTCTTCACGTGCTGCAATGATAGCAACGGTCGGGGTTTGGACGCGACCCGCAGAGAGCTGCGCGTTGAAGCGCGTCGTAAGTGCACGTGTTGCATTCAGTCCGACATACCAGTCTGCTTCTGAACGAGCAACCGCTGCATAGTACAGATTTTCATACTTTTGACCAGGCTGCAGCTTGGCAAACCCGTCTTTGATTGCTTTATCCGTAACAGACGAAATCCAAAGTCGTTGAATCGGTTTTTTTGCTTTCACTTTTGCGAAGATCCAACGAGCGACTAGTTCGCCTTCGCGACCCGCGTCGGTACCGATGATCCAGCCGTCCACATCTTTTCGTTCGAGTTGTGCTTTTACCGCGTGGAATTGCTTACTTGATTGGCGAATGACTGTTAGTTTCAATTTTTCAGGCATCATCGGCAAATCTTCTAAATTCCACGTCTTGTACTTGTTGTCATACGTTTCAGGGTCAGCAAGTGTCACTAAGTGGCCGAGTGCCCAAGTAACAATATAGTTGTCGCCTTCTAAAAAGCCGTTTCCTTTTTTCGTGCATTTCAGGACACGCGCGATGTCACGGGCAACAGATGGTTTTTCTGCTAAAACTACTTTTTTCATACACTAATCTCTCCTTCATGTGTCCCTATCTTACCATATCAAGGGCTTGACCTCATGTCGTATACTTAAAGGAGTGTGTGAGAAAGAAGGGTTTAATGTGAAAAAGAATTACGTCGTGCGCTGGAGTGTGTATTTAATCGGGCTCTTGTTAATGGCGCTAGGAATAACACTGACGATTAAAGGGAACTACTTAGGGATCGGACCATGGGATGTGTTGCACGTCGCGTTGTTTCAATTGTTTGGATTGACGATTGGGACTTGGTCGATACTTGTAGGCTTCTTGTTGATTTTGGTCGTATTCGTCATTGAAAGGCGCATCCCGTTACTTGGAACCTGGTTGAATATTTTGTTGATTGGTGCATTCATCGATATTTACAACTGGTTGCTTCCTGACCCGGAATCGGTTGTGGTTCAATCAATCGTGTTCGTTTTAGGAGTCATCGTGATGGGGATTGGGGCAGGTACATACGTCGCTGCTCGAGTGGGTGCAGGCCCGCGTGATTCCATTATGATGATGCTTGTCGCGAAGACGGGTGCGAAGGTGAAGACGGTGCGAACGTCAATGGAGATGGGCGTTGTGTTGCTGGGATGGCTACTCGGTGGTCCTGTGGGAGTCGGGACCTTACTGATTGCATTTGGTCTTGGACAGTTGGTTCATTATACATTGCCCGCGGTTGAAAAATTGATTGAGAAGCTGTCTGGAGAACCTTTCGATGTGAAGGTAAAGGCAAAACCGGTCATTAAATGATACACTACTACTGACTACAGCTAGGAAAGGAAGAAAACTATGTCAAAATCACTCGATACATTTTTAGAGAAAAATCTAAATGAGTTAAAAGAGCAAGGCCTCTACAACGAAATCGATCCAGTAGAGGGTCCAAATGGTCCGATTATTAAAATCGGTGGCAAAGACCTCATCAACCTTTCTTCAAATAACTATTTAGGACTTGCAACAAACGATGAATTAAAACGCATCGCAAAAGAAGCAACAGATAAATACGGAGTAGGTGCAGGGGCTGTTCGTACAATCAATGGAACGCTAGACCTTCACGTGAAACTAGAGGAGAAGCTTGCGGAGTTCAAAGGAACAGAAGCAGCGATCTCGTACCAATCTGGTTTCAACTGCAACATGGCAGCTATCTCAGGTGTGATGGATAAAAATGATGCGATTTTATCGGATCAATTGAACCACGCATCGATCATTGACGGTTGCCGCTTGTCGCGCGCAAAAATCATTGCTTACAAACATAACGATATGGACGATCTTCGTGCGAAAGCGAAAGAAGCGAAGGAATCCGGTCTTTACAACAAAATCATGGTCATCACAGATGGCGTGTTCTCTATGGACGGCGACCTAGCGAAGCTTCCAGAAATCGTAGAAATCGCACGCGAATTCGACTTGATCACGTATGTAGATGACGCGCACGGATCAGGCGTCATGGGCAAAGGAAAAGGAACTGTGAAGCACTTCGGTCTTGAAAAAGAAATCGACTTCCAAATCGGAACACTATCAAAAGCAATTGGTGTTGTGGGTGGCTACGTAGCCGGTTCAAAACAATTGATTGACTGGTTGAAAGTTCGTTCACGTCCATTCTTGTTCTCGACAGCTCTTCCACCAGGGGATGTAGCCGCGATCACAGCAGCTATCCAGATGCTGATCGACTCAACAGAACTACACGACAAACTTTGGGACAACGGTAACTACTTCAAAGCAGGTCTTGAGAAGCTTGGATTCGATATCGGTCATTCAGAAACACCAATCACGCCGACAATTATCGGAGACGAGAAGCTGACTCAGCAGTTCTCAAAACGTTTAGCGGAAGAAGGCGTCTACGCAAAATCAATCGTCTTCCCAACAGTTCCAAAAGGCACAGGACGCGTTCGCAACATGCCAACTGCGGCCCACACAAAAGAAATGCTCGATGATGCTTTAGCGATTTATGAAAAAGTCGGAAAAGAGCTCGGTGTCATTAACTAAATACGTATTGGAAACCCTGCGCTTGGAGAGATGTATCTCTCAGGCGCAGGGTTTTTATTTTGGAAACTACTCCCATTTGGTGCCAGTCACCATTTACCAGAACGTCATTTCCTGGGTGGGTTTCCCCACAAGGTGCATGTCACCTTTAAAAAAGCTGGTCGGTTTCAAACTGAACGAACATTCATCGGATGAATACGTAATTTATTCTGCACTAATCAGGATTTCTTCTACTGAAACTGATTTTTCTTCTACACTAAGCGAGATTTCTTCTACCGAAGTACTATTATGGAAACTAATCCAAAACTCAGACCTGATTTCTTAAGGGCCTTTCTAGTAAGATCTTATGATTCTTACAATCGACAAGCGAAGGTAGTAAGTTCCTGACCGTGTGCAATCTTTGTGATTTGCTGCTGGACATCTAGATTTTGAAGATGCATCATCGCACTTATCGAAACTAAAGTTGAGTGGAGTGGAGGGGCTGACTCCGGAGGGGTTAAAAGTGGAACGTGAGACCCCGGAAGCGTGTTTTTGCGCTGAGGAGGCTCACGCCGCGCCCTCGGAAAGCAGCCTCGCAACGGAACTCAACGTTTCTAGAGTGGCGTTCTCCACATCTACATGGAATCGAGTTGCGCCTCCTAGAAATCCCGCAAAATGCCATCGCACAATTTCTGACCAGTCGGCTCCACATCTAAAGTATTGTATCTCCCCAAAGAACATACTATAATACTAATTGTAAAAACGTTATAAAATCAATGTTCTATACTACTATAATGTACTTTCCAAAAATACAACTGTAACTAAGGAGCGAATCACCATGAAAAAAATCATGATTACCGGTGCTCTTGGCCAAATCGGTTCAGAGCTGATCACCAAGCTTCGCAAAGAATACGGAACCGAAAACGTTCTAGCAACAGATATCCGTCCCATCGACAGCCCGATCGTTGAAGAAGGTCCATTTGAAATCTTGGATGTAACAAACGCAGAAGAGATGCACCGCATTGCAAAAGAGTTCGGTGCGGACACAATGATGCATATGGCAGCACTTCTTTCAGCAACAGCTGAAGCAAAGCCATTACTTGCTTGGAACATCAATATGGGTGGTTTAGTCAATGCACTAGAAGTTGCACGCGAAGAGAACATGCAGTTCTTCACACCGAGTTCGATTGGCGCATTTGGTCCATCGACTCCAAAAGTGAATACTCCACAAGACACATTACAGCGCCCGACGACGATGTATGGTGTGAACAAGGTTTCAGGAGAACTTCTTTGTGATTACTACTTCCAAAAGTTCGGTGTTGACACACGCGGTGTTCGCTTCCCAGGTTTGATTTCGTACGATACACTACCAGGTGGAGGAACGACGGACTATGCGGTTGATATTTATTACAAAGCGTTAGAAGAAGGAACGTACACGTCGTATATCGACAAAGGCACCTTCATGGACATGATGTATATGCCAGATGCACTTCAAGCAATCGTTGACTTGATGGAAGCAGACCCGACGAAATTGATTCACCGCAACGCTTTCAACGTTACAGCGATGAGTTTTGATCCGGAAATGCTTGCTGCTTCAATTCGCAAAGAACTTCCTGGCTTTACATTAAATTATGAGGTGGATCCGATTCGCCAAGCGATTGCAAACAGCTGGCCAGATTCAATCGATGCAACGGCTGCTCGTGACGAATGGGGCTTTAAGGCACAGTTCGACCTAGATGCGATGACGCGCGACATGCTCAAACAATTACGTGCCAAACAACAATTAGTGTAAGAAAAAAATAATTAGGTTAAAGTTGATTTCTAAAAAGAAATTGATAAATCACAAAACTTGTAAAGTGGGTAGGGGTGACTCCAGCGGGATTAAAAGCGGCAGCTGAGACCTTGGCTCAGCCCGCGCCCGCGGAACGCTTCCCCTACACACCTAACACCATACAAAAAGGAGTCTCTCAATTTACGAGAAACTCCTTTTTTGATTCAACCTATTTTATATTATCCATTAAAACAGAAGATGCGCTACTACCGCGATGATTGGGAATGCAATCAATGTACGTAGTAGGAAAATGACAAGTAAGTCTTTGAAGTTGACTGGAATCTTCGAACCTAGAAGAAGTCCACCGACCTCAGACATATAAATCAATTGTGTAACCGACATCGTTGCAATGAAGAAACGTGTCATTTCTGATTCAATTCCTGATCCAAGAATTGCAGGTAAGAACATATCCGCAAACCCGACAACGATTGTCGCGGCTGCTTCTGAAGCTTCAGGAAGTCCTGCAATCATCAATAGCGGTTCAAACGGTTTTCCTAGGATTGTGAAGAACGATGTAAATTCTGCAAGCATAAGAGCTGTTGTACCAAAAGCAAGCACGACGGGTGCTACACCGATATACATATCGGCAACAGTCTTTAAGCCATCTTTAAAGAATTTTGAAACTGAGCGATTGGCATCAGCTTTCTTCAAAGCGTTTTCTAAACCATACGATACAACGGAATGGTGTGCAGGTAATTCTTCACGTGACAAATCAAGTGGTGTATCATCCACATACGTTTCCGACTTGCCGCGAAGTGGATAAATACGTGGCATAACGAGTGCAAGAATAATTCCACTTAAAATAACTGTTCCGTAGAATGGTAAAAAGTATGCACCAAGACCAATTTCTTCTATAACAACAATACTAAACGTGATGGATACGACAGAGAAGGTAGTTCCGATAATGGCTGCTTCTTTTTTCGTATAGTAGCCTTCTTCATACTGACGTGAAGTCAGAAGAACGCCGATTGTTCCATCTCCGACCCAAGACGTGACCGCATCGACTGCTGAACGACCTGGAAGTCCAAATAAAGGACGCATCACTTTTACAAGCATGGCACCGAAGAACTCGAGTAAACCAAAGTTTAAAAGCAATGGAAGAAGTAATCCGGCAAATAAGAAGATGGTGAATAGGAAAGAAACCAAACCTTCAGTTGGTTCTAAAAGTAAGCCACCTGTATACTCATTCCAAACAGCTTCCGGTCCGATTTGGAAAATGATCATCACAGCATACACTAGTGCAATAAGACGAACGACCAACCAAAACGGTGTAACTTTAAAAAGACCAGACGCGAACGAATCATCTTTCGGACGTGCGACAAACAGTAACGAACCAATCGCTGCGATTGCCACTGTGGCTAACGCAATCCACTGAATAACAGGAGCTAGCCAACCAGAAAGAACGTTGGCGAATGAAGCGATCGGTACGCGCATTGTATCGCCATCTGGAAGTGGAATCATGAATAAAACAACACCCACGATGGAAGGGATTAAAAACAGCAACCATGTGGAAAGAGAAAATTTCTTTTTCATACGTAGTCTCCTTTATGTAAAAACTTCGGCGAAACCGTGCACTTATCATACGAAAAGCGCTTTCAAATGTCTATGTAAGATATTGTAAAAGTCTGCGAAAATCGCATGATTTCAAGGTGAAAAGACTGTAATTTTAGTTTTAGATAGTAAAATTGAACTATTTTGTTTATTCAATCTATTCAATTTATATGCGTACTTTAAGGAAGTAAAGTGCATATTAGCGTATGAATATTCGATAATCATGAATAAATTATCGTAAAATAAATTATCATGAAATTTATTCAGAAAAATTAAAAAGATGCCTAGTTTTCACCAGGCATCGATTTGGTTTACTGATACTTGCTCGTTTCCACATCGTATACATAAAAACGTTCAAAGTGGAGCCAGTTTTCCGCTTCCGGTTCACCTTCAGCAAGGCGTTTTTCCATTTCTTCAAGCATCCAAGCTGTCTGAGAAATATGTGCACGCATCGCACCCATTTTGTTGTCGCGGGCTTCTGTGATGTCATGAATCACATGAGGCTCTCCCAAATCATCCTTTGTATCATTCGAGAACGCCACAGCATACAGTTTAGGTCGCGCTTCTTTCGGAAGACGATAAACCGCACGCGATACAGCGCGAGCCGTCGCTTCATGGTCTGGGTGAACTGAGTAATCTGGGTAGAACGTGATGATCAGAGAGGGTTTCACATCCTCGATCAAATCTTGCACGAGCGTAACCATCTTGTTATCGTCTTCGAACTCAATCGTCTTGTCACGTAACCCCATCATGCGCAGATCCGTAAGTCCCATTGCATCTGCAGAGGCTTGCAATTCTTTTTTGCGAATCTGTGGAAGTGATTCACGGGTCGCAAACGGTGGATTTCCTAAATTACGTCCCATCTCACCGAGCGTTAGGCAAGCGTATGTAACAGGAACACCTTGTTTGATATACGTTGAAATGGTGCCAGAGACACCAAATGCTTCGTCATCCGGGTGAGGAAAGATGACGAGAACAGCTTCTTCATGCGGTAAAGTCATGTCAATTCCTCCTTAATAAGCAAACGGTGTGCGGCTGATCTGAAGAGCGACCGCTAATTTGCCGCTATAGTCATGACCGGCCATCAATAGGCGGTCGTGTTCATCCACTTCAAAGTGCGTGATGCCTTGTGCATATACCCAGCCATTCGGCAATTTTAGACCGACACGGTGGGGGGAGTCGCCCACGACTTTTGCAAGTTCATACCGTAACTGAACATTGCGGATGAATGCGCCTGCATTAAATACTTCTTGATTGAAGTGGTTGGCATATGCGCCATTCGTCGTTTCTAAATGAATGTAAACATCCTCGCCGGCGAAGCGGTCGAGGTGGTGTTGCAAAGTTTCGAGTTGAACAGTTTCCATAGATAGACCTCCTTCGCGTGCGTTAGAAAAAGCCTGCATAGTGCAGGCTATTAAACTTCTGTAGTTGTGACTTCTGGTGCTCCGTGAATGCCTTTAGCTCCGTGTAGGACTGGCCCGACGTATTCATTTAATTTCCAACCGTTTTTGATTGCAGCAGAAACGAATTCTTTCGCTTCAAACACAGCGTCTTCTACAGACATGCCGTTTGCTAGGTTGGCTGTGATCGATGCTGCAAATGTACACCCAGCTCCGTGGTTGTAAGTAGTAGGCGTTTTTTCTGTCTCTAATAACGTGAACGTTTCTCCGTTGAAGAACAAGTCCACAGCTTTTTCATGCTGCAACTGTTTGCCGCCTTTAATGATAACGTTCTTCGCGCCAAGCTCGTGAATTTTTGTAGCGGCAGCTTTCATATCCTCGATTGTTTTTAAAGCGCCAAGACCTGACAGTTGACCTGCTTCGAAAAGATTCGGTGTGACAACTTTTGCGTGAGGCAGTAAGTGTTCAATCATTGCCCCAACAGTTCCTGGATTCAGAACTTCGTCTTCACCTTTACATACCATTACTGGGTCGATGACAACGTTGTCCACGCCAGCTTGTTGAATCGCATTTCCTGCAATTTCAATGATTTCTTCTGTGCTTAACATTCCTGTCTTGATCGCATCCACGCCTGTTGAAAGAGCTGTTTTGATTTGAGACTTTAAAACATCTGTTGGAAGGGAATAAACCCCGTGACTCCAGCCATTGTCTGGATCCATTGTAACGACTACTGTCAACGCTGTCATACCGTACGTTCCATGCTCTTGGAAGGCTTTCAAATCGGCTTGGATACCTGCGCCTCCAGATGTATCTGAACCTGCAATTGTAAGAGTTTTCTTGATTGACATTGTAGTTCCCCCATTTTCCACGGCGGAAGATAGCATCATTCCGCTCTGAATTCTATGTTTATTGTAGCAGATACTCGCTAGATTTCCATCAAGGAAGCTTAGGGGCCCTTGCCACATTCCACGCAATTACAGCTAGACCACTACCCGCTATAAAAAGAAAAGCGGCGGTACCGTAACTTTTTCCGATCATTGAAAGAATGGCCAGCACAAAAATCGTGAGAATGACAAGGCTTGCAAAGATGGCTGTTAGACGAAGTCCCAGTTGTTTAGCTTTCTCAGGAACATGGTCCTCTGTCGTCGCGGCTTTTTCAATTTCACGTAGTTTTTCTCGAAATCGTAAATCTGACATAATTTCACCTCTGAAGTCATCCTATCACGGGCTTCCAATTGCTACTAGTGGAATTTTTCTGGTACAGTTTAAGAAACTGTCGAAAGAGGGAACGTTGTGACGAAGCAGAAGCGCATACAAGAACTTGAGAAACTATTACAAGATATGAAGAGAGAAGAAGCAGCCACTTATGCGGAACCATCTGCTCCAACTAGAACCTTCCGCTTGCCATGGAAAGCTGTAAAGTTTATTCCTAAAAAGTTTATATTACTACCTGCACTTATTCTGGCTGCGCTTATCACGCTTGCTATTGTAGTTCCTATGTATTTTTCAAGTTTATTTAGTGGAAGTACGTTCACGGAGCAAAAAGGAGCGATTGTTGAGCGCCTTTCGAATTTAGAGCAGTTGGTCACGGCAGAATCTGTTACTAAAGTTTTTATTGAACGAGAAGATAATCAGTTGTTCGGCCAAGATATCGGGATTAACCTTCCCGGAACACTGCGTCAGGTGCTCGTCGTTATTCCAGGAAAAGTAACGGCTGGGGTTGATCTTTCGAATGTATCTGCTGATGACATTGAAATTGATGAGGAAGCCAAAACAGCAACTTTGCGAATCGCTGCACCGGAAGTCATTGGAGAACCTACAATTCTTTTTGAGGAAGTAGATATCTATTCCTATGAAGGATTGTTCCGTGATCAGCCTGATATTTCTGAAGCGTATGATTTGGCAGCAGAAGCGAGGGTATTAATGATAGAGGAAGCGAGTCAACAAGGATTGCTGGAACTAGCACGTACAAATGCAGAGCAGACACTAAGTGACATGTTCCAACTTGTTGATTACGACGTTACAATCGAATTCGAGGAGTGATGGTTGCATGAAGTGGAAAGAAGCATTGGCCGATGAATGGGAAGCACCGTATTTCATTTTATTGAAAGAACGATTGGAAGAAGAGTATAAAACGAAAACGATTTATCCGGCATGGGACGACGTATTGAATGCACTCAAATACACAGCTTTTGAAGACGTTCGTGTGGTGATTTTAGGACAAGACCCGTATCACGGACCTGGGCAAGCACATGGACTCAGTTTTTCAGTACAGCCCGGAACACCACTTCCACCATCTCTTCGCAATATGTACAAAGAGTTGGAAGCAGACCTTGGATGCAAACGTTCTACGGGAGACCTACGCAGTTGGGCCGCTCAAGGTGTGCTACTCTTAAATACGGTACTCACAGTCGAGCAAGGCAATGCGCATTCTCATAAAGGATGGGGCTGGGAAAACTTCACAGACGCCGTCATTCGCGCTGTTTCTGACAAAGAAGAACCTGTTATTTTCGTATTGTGGGGAAGACCGGCCCAAACGAAAAAGGCCCTGATCGATACCGAGAAACATGTGATTTTAGAGTCTGTTCACCCAAGCCCGTTGAGTGCTTCTCGAGGATTTTTTGGAAGCAAACCTTACTCGCAGATCAATCAGCAACTGGAAGCTTGGGGCAAGTCACCAATTGATTTTTGCCGCTGACTACGCTAGCATGGAACGGGGAAAAGGAGTCAAACGCCATGATCAGTTATCAACAAGTAGCAACACAAATTCAAACATATACACAACGTCTTCAAGTGGCTACAACAGATGCCGAACGAAGAGAATGTTTCGCGGCGATTCGTGCGCTTTGTGATATTGGGCTTGCAACAGGTTCTGTCCCTGTACAAACGCCAACTCAAAGTCAATCAGTAGTTATGCCTCAATCAGTACCACCTGTTCAACAAGCTTCGCCGTCAGTTCCACCGACAGGCAAACGCTTTGAAAAAGACGATGCTAATGGAGATTCGTTATTTGATTTTTAAACGAAAGAAGGAATAGAATGTGAAGTTGTTTATTATTGCGGGAGCTATCAACGGTTTCCTAGCTGTTGCTTTAGGAGCATTTGGCGCACATGCGTTAGAGGAGCGTCTATCCGAACGGTATTTAGCAATCTGGGAGACAGCAGTACAGTATCAAATGTTTCATGCAATCGCACTCATTGCGATTGGGATTTTGATGCATCCAAATTTACTTGGAGCTAGTGGTGCTTTAACTGGTGCCGGCTATGCGATTTTACTTGGAATTGTTATTTTCTCTGGAAGTTTATTCGTACTTGCTTTGAGTGGAGTAGGGATTTTAGGGGCAATTACTCCGATTGGTGGAGTGGCCTTCTTAGTAGGGTGGGTGCTACTGATCGTAGCTGTTGTGAAATCATCGGTTTAATTAAAATGTATGGGTGAAATTAAGAAAATCAGTATCTTCTCTACGATTCATTTCGAGAGAAAATACTGATTTTTCATTTACGTTGAGTTCCGTTCCGGGGCTGCTTTCCGAGGGCGCGGCGTGAGTCTCCTCGTCGCAGGCTCCTGCGGGGTCTCACGTTCCGACTTTGATCCCACTGGAGTCAGCCCCTGCACTCCACTCAACTCAGTAAGTAATTTAGTTTGAAAAATTATCAAACCAATCTATATAAGATTAAATCTCAAAAAACGCCTTACGCTTGTCGCTGTCTAGGTAGGTTCCTACGAAGAACGAGCCGAACTCGCCGTAGCGTGCGCTCACTTCATCAAAACGCATTTCGTAAACAAGCTTCTTAAACTGAAGCACATCATCCGCAAACAATGTAACGCCCCACTCGAAATCGTCGAAACCGATAGAGCCTGAGATGATCTGTTTTACTTTCCCAGCATAGCCGCGGCCAATCATACCATGGCTGCGCATCATAGCTTTGCGGTCATCCATTGAGAGCATGTACCAGTTGTCTTCTCCTTCACGGCGCTTATCCATTGGATAGAAGCATACATATTGCGAGCGTGGAAGTTCAGGGTAAAGACGCGCGCGAACGTGTGGATTCTGGTAAGGATCTTCATTCGATTCCCCAGCCAAGTAATTTGAAAGCTCAACTACTGATACGTACGAATACGCAGGAACTGTGAATTCTGCAATCGTCAGCTTGTTGAAGCGGTTTTCAATCGCATTCAATTCGTCCATTGTCGGGCGCAGTGTCATCAACATGAAGTCTGCTTTTTGACCGACCACCGTGTAAAATGCGTGAGCCCCTTCTTTTGCATCATCGACTTGTTGCATCTCATCTAAAAATGCTAAAAACTCATCTGTTGCGGCTTGGCGCTCTTCTGCGGATAACTGCTTCCAAGAAGACCAGTCCATCGTGCGGAAGTCATGCAGTACGTACCAGCCATCTAATGTAATTGCTGCTTCGTTCATATTTAAACACTCCTTTAGTCCTTTTCAACATTTCCAGTTTACCATATGTCTTGCCCGCCTTTCTATTGTAGCGTAGACAAGGCATGACAAACTGTGGCTAAATCATGTATTCTTGCAATAGAAGAACGAAGGAGGAGACCGGATGACACATTTCATCGATCAAATCAAAGAAACGCTAAAATCGAAACAACAAACCATCGTCTTACCTGAAGGGACAGACTCTCGTATACAAGAAGCAGCGATTCGTCTGCATGAAGAAGGCATTATCAAGCCGGTCGTCATCGGCAATGTTCCGGAATTGTCTGAGCGAGGAATTGAGGTAATCAACCCAGAAACCTATGCCTATATAGAAGAGCTTGTAGAAGCATTCGTATTACGCCGTAAGGGAAAGACTACGCCAGAACAAGCACGTGAATTATTAAAGCAAGTGAACTACTTCGGAACACTGCTCGTGTATACGGGGAAAGCGAACGGATTAGTCAGTGGCGCTGCCCACACAACAGCGGATACTGTTCGTCCAGCACTCCAGATTATTAAAACAAAGCCAGGCATCCAAAAAACAAGTGGCGCGTTCATCATGGCAAAAGGCGACATGCGTTACGTATTTGCCGACTGCGCGATCACGATTGCACCAACGAGTGAAGATTTAGCAGAAATCGCTGTAGAAAGCGCCAAGACCGCTTCTGCATTCGGTATCGACCCGAAAGTGGCATTGCTGTCGTTTTCTACGAAAGGTTCCGCTGTATCAGAAGAAACAGAAAAAGTTTCGCGTGCGCTAGAACTTACGAAGGAAAAAGACCCAGCGTTGTCAATCGACGGAGAGCTGCAGTTTGATGCAAGTCTCGTCCCGTCCATCGCTGCAAAGAAAGCACCAGGTTCAGAAGTTGCAGGACAAGCGAATGTCTTCGTGTTCCCAACACTTGAAGCAGGAAACATTGGCTACAAAATTGCAGAGCGCTTAGGCGGGTTTGAAGCAATCGGGCCAATTTTGCAAGGGTTAAATCAGCCAGTGAACGATTTGTCACGCGGGTGTTCTGCAGATGATGTTTACAAATTAAGTTATTTGACTGCTGCACAAAGTTTGCAGTAGCACGGATGGACTAGAAAGAAGTTGTCTCATGAAATTATTACAACGCCCTTTATGGCGATTTTGGGATGAATCCCTAAGTGCACAATCACGTTCTGCATTAGAATCGTTCGCGGCGGACGATACGCTTTGCCATGCAGTCGGTCAAACTATTTCACCCCCAACACTTCGCACGTGGGTGCATCGTCAAACAGTCGTGCTCGGTATTCAAGATCACCGGTTGCCCTATTTAGAAGACGGAATGGACTATCTCCGGACACAAGGATTTTCACCGATCGTTCGGAACTCAGGCGGCCTCGCAGTTGTCCTAGATGATGGGGTGTTGAATCTCTCTCTAGTATTTTCAGAGCAAGGAGAACCCATTGATATTCCAGCAGGCTACGAAGCGATGGTCGACTTTGTGAAATTGATGTTGCCAGAAGTAGAAGACCAGATTGAAGCGTATGAGATTGTCGGGTCCTATTGCCCGGGGGATTACGATTTAAGTATCGGTGGCAAGAAGTTTGCAGGCATTTCGCAACGCCGCATTCGTCAAGGCATTGCCGTTCAGATTTATTTATGTGTGGAGGGAAGCGGAAGCGCGCGTGCAGAACTCGTTCGTGAATTTTACGACTTGTCACTGCAAGGTGAACCGACTAAATTCACGTACCCTGAAATCAAACCAGAAGTGATGGCGTCCCTCGTTGAATTAACGGGACAGCCATTCACCGTGCAAGACCTGGTCGTCCGCAGCTACCAGGTCATTCAGGCTTTGGCTGGCGACGTGCGTATCCAGTCACTTGCGCAAGAAGAGATGGAATTGTACACATCCTATTTGACTCGTGTCGTCGAACGAAACCAGAAAATGTTAACCAAAAACTAAAAAAAGGGCAGCCGCGGCTGCCCTTTTTAGGTCCCTGGAGCTTCCCAGAGAGTTTCCTATAATAAGAAGTTAACTTGTATTTGAAATCTTCCCTGGGAAGTAATTTTCCCTCTTTTCTCTTGTGTTCTAAAATTTAGCATAGGCAGATTCTAAGACTTTTATTCACATAAATTTCGCTTGCTAGAAAACAATTTCCTGCGCTACAATGACAACGAGTTCGACATTACACAAAAGGGTGTGGAGATTATGGCAAACCATTTTCGTGTTTGCAATGAGTGTGACGCCGTCCATCTCAAGACACTGCTTCCGAAACTGAAAGCTCTCGATCCTGAGGCTGAAATAGAAGTGAAAGAATGCCAGTCCTACTGTGGGCCTGGACGTAAAAAGACATTTACATTCGTCAACAACCGCCCAGTTGCGGCGCTATCTGAAGAGGAATTGATGGAAAAAGTAATTGCGAAGCTAGAATCCCAAGGGATGCTACCAAACGCGTAACAGTCTGACGAAAGTTGAGTCAGACTTTTTTTATTCTGAGCAATTTAGAGGATTTAAAGGACTTGTTCACGAAGAAGAAGGGTATAGAAGAGCAGTTCGGAAGACCCTTTTTTTCAACCGACAACTTCCTTATACTGATTGAAAGACGGTGAAAGCATGACACCTTATGCCACACAAAAACTAGCAGAAGAAAAAGTGTTCAAAGATCCGGTCCACCGTTATATACATATTCGTGATCAAGTGATTTGGGATGTCATTGGTGCAAAAGAATTCCAACGACTTCGCCGCATTCGTCAGCTCGGAACGACGTATCTGGTGTTTCACGGAGCGGAACATAGCCGTTTTAGCCACTCGCTTGGGGTCTATGAGATTGTTCGTCGAATTATAGACAACAGCTTTGAAGGGCGCCCCGAATGGGATCAGTCAGAACGCTTAGTTGTCCTCTGTGCAGCGCTTTTGCATGACCTCGGACACGGGCCGTTTTCCCACGCATTTGAAAACGTATTTTCGTTAGACCATGAAGACTTCACACAAGCTATCTTACTCGGCGACACTGAAGTGAATGCTATCTTGTCACGCGTTAGTACAGACTTCCCGCAAAAAGTAGCAGACGTCATCGCAAAGACGTATCCAAACAAACAAGTTGTCAGCTTGATTTCAAGTCAAATCGACGCCGACCGAATGGATTACTTGCAACGCGACGCCTACTTCACAGGGGTCAGCTACGGGCACTTTGATATGGAACGAATCTTACGTGTGATGCGCCCCCTCGAAGACCAAGTTGTCATCAAATCTAGCGGGATGCACGCGGTAGAGGATTACATCATGAGCCGCTACCAAATGTACTGGCAGGTCTATTTCCACCCGGTATCACGAAGTGCGGAAGTGATTTTGACAAAAGCCCTTCACCGTGCGAAAAAGCTGAGTGAGGAAGGGTACACGTTTACACATGAACCTACACACTTCAAAAGTTTCTTTGACAGCACATTCACACTAGAAGACTATGTCGCACTCGATGAAAGTGTGTTACTGACCTATTTCCAATTGTGGACGAAGGAGCAGGACACGATTCTTGCGGACTTGTGTTCTCGTTTCATGTACCGAAAGTTGTTCCAGTATATCGAATTTGATCCCGCCAAAGACTTTATGAAAATGCGGGAGTTGGAATCCCTTTTCCGAGAAGCGGGTATCGACCCAGACTACTATTTAGTATTCGATTCTTCGTCTGACTTACCGTATGACTTTTACCGTCCAGGCGAAGAGGGCGAACGAATTCCAATCCATTTACTCATGCCATCTGGTGAAATAAAGGAACTGTCTCGCCAATCAGAAATTGTAGAAGCGGTCTCTGGCAAGAGGCGCTCCGATCATAAATTGTATTTTCCGGAAGAACGGCTGCGCGGGGATACGCCGGCAGAGCGACGTATCCGAGACGTATTAGGACTGAAGGAGGTGTAACCATGCTACGTGATCACGCAGCAATCGTGCGGTTTATCGAGCAGGCACATGGCATCACAGGCCGAAAAAAACTTCAAAAGATGATGTACATCGCAAAAAAGCTCGGCTATCCTGTGAACGAAAAATATGAATTCCATATGTATGGCCCGTATTCTGAGGAATTGACGGCGCGTATCGAAGAACTTTGTACAATGGGGTTCTTGGTGGAAGAAAAAGAAGACAAAGGGGCATATACACAATATGCGTACTCCACGACTTCTGAAAGCATGGACTTTATGGAATTGTCCCCTCCACTGGGCGACGCCTTTTCAACGTGTATTGGGGAAATGAAAGAAAAGTCCTCTCGTTTCTTGGAGCTTGTGGCGACTTTATTTTACTTCGATGATTTGGAGCAGCAGGCTCAGATCGATAAGGTACATATTGTCAAAGGGAAGTTGAATTTTACGGAAGAAGAGTTTGCAGAAGCGTTCAAGTTTATTGAGGATTTGAAGAAGAATAACTGTTAACACTTAGATGTGGAGCCGACTGTTCAGAAATGGTGCAACTCGATTCCGTTTAGATGTGGAGAACACCGCTCTAGAAAACTACTTGTACTCAATCTCTGCCTTCTCTTGTCGATTGAAATAGAGAATGTATCTGGAGTGAGTGGCACTTTCCATTCAGTTCCCAAAAGGTACCTGGTACCCAAACAATTCCAACACAATTTATGAATATCGAGAATACAACGCAGAAATGCGGGTTCGCAGTGCATACTTGATGAATAATTTTGAATGTCTGAATTGTTTCTGGGACAGGTACCTAAAAAAAGACAGCAAATTCTCTTGTTCTAGAGAAAATGCTGTCTTTTGTTGATTCTAGATTACTGGTCAGAAAGGCGTTTTCCTGCAACAGCGTAATGGTTCTTCGGCATTTCTTCGATGAACACGACAACTTTCTCAGCAGGTGCATCGACAGTTTCTGTCACTGCAGCAGTCACACGCTCAACTAAAGCTTTTTTCTGTTCTTCAGTGCGACCTTCTAACATTTTCACGGTAACGTATGGCATATTTCTTCCTCCTTTTGCGAAATGTTCTGTATACTAATAGCTATCGTACCATAGAGGAAGGAGCGAAGCGATATGCCAGATGAGCAAAAACCAAAACAAAAAATAGGCTTCACCATTATAAAAAATGACCCAACAGACGGCCACAAAGGCTACGGAATTGGTTCGTTATCACTTGAAAATGTTTCCCCCGTAATCGTCGATGTAGAAGAGGGGGTGGCCCGTGTTGAAATCGGAGCGATGCATGCACGCAGTGATACGGAGCGCGGGATCAAATTCACAACCAATCGAGAAGACTCAGCAGGAGGCAAACCGTACTGGCTCGTGTGGGTAACAATTGACCAGCTTCCAGAAGGCCCGTATTATGCTGGAATGGCGTCATGTGAAATGGTGATCAACCGTGAAAAGCGCCGTGGTTATAAGTTGCTATCGGATCACGTGAACCGAATGGACAAATCGATGAAACGCAAATTTATGCTAGAAAATTTAGACGAACGGTCAAAAGATATTTTGCGTGATTTCTTAAAGTCTCACGATGCGCAGATGTGGGAAAGAAGTCCAGAAGAATTGAAACAGGCACTTGCAAGTTCTGACTAAACTGTGACAATTTCAAATCCGGTTGAATTTCGTCACTAAAGAAAGTAAAATGAGTTTAAAGCTTACGTAACTGTAATGCTAGGACACGACGCTCTTTTACCAGCTTGCATACCCGTACACGCTCGTAAAAGCAGGCGTCACGCCCCCGAATGGCCGGAAACCATTTGGGGGTTTTTTTATTGTTAGATGTGGAGCTGACTGTTCAGAAATTGTGCGAAGTACCATTCGGTGCCTGTCACCTTTTTCCAGTGGTTCCCAAAAGGTGACAGGCACCTCTTGGGAATCGGTTCCAAATTTGTTTTACTAAAATCGTCGTCCTAAATTGTGTTTGAACCCACTTTAAGTCGGGCCTTGCGTTAGCACAGCCCCAGCAATCCGCGAGTAATCGAATCCGCTGTGGTCATAAAATTCTTGATCTTCAATCGCTAAAAACGCCATTGGAAGGTAAGGGGACATATCGTCAAGTTCCATCCACTTCCGCCTTTCTTCGGCGTAGCTGCGCACGTTTCATAGACGTTTCCCTCCCTTTCCTCTAGTATGGAAAGGGAATGGACAGATTAAACGAAAAACAGTTGCACTTTTTGAAAAAACCTGTATAGTTTGTCTGTATTTTATTTTTTCAAGCTTGGAAGGAGATAGATAAATGAGCGGAAACTGGTATACAGAAAAGCAGACCGAAAACTTTGGAATTACGATGAAGATAAATAAAACGTTACACGTTGAACAGACGGAGTGGCAATTCTTAGAGATGGCGGAAACAGCGGAGTGGGGCAACATGTTGTTCCTAGATGGCATGGTCATGACGTCTCAAAAAGATGAGTTCGTTTATCACGAAATGGTGGCACACGTGCCATTGTTCACACACCCAAATCCTGAGAACGTATTGGTTGTCGGTGGTGGAGACGGTGGAGTAATCCGTGAAGTGATGAAGCACCCGAAAGTGAAAAAAGCAACGTTAGTTGATATAGATGGAAAAGTAATCGAATACTCAAAGAAATACCTTCCGGAAATTGCTGGGGAACTTGATAACCCACGCGTTGAGGTCATCGTTGGTGACGGCTTCATGCACATCGCAAAATCGGAAAATGAATATGATGTGATCATGGTCGATTCAACAGAGCCGATGGGACCTGCAGTTGACCTGTTCACAAAAGGTTTCTATGCTGGGATCCACAAAGCCTTGAAAGAAGACGGTTTGTTCGTGGCACAGTCCGACAACCCTTGGTTCAAAGCGGACTTAATCAAGCAAGTGCAAAGCGACGTGAAGGAAATCTTCCCAATCACAAAGCTCTATACAGCAAACATCCCGACATACCCATCAGGTCTTTGGTGCTTCACAATCGGATCTAAGAAACATGATCCATTGAACGTGCCGGCGGAGCAATTCCACGACATCGACACGAAGTACTATACGAAAGAGCTTCACACTGCAGCGTTCGTACTACCAAAATTCGTGAAGGATTTAGCAGGTGAGTAAGATGAGATTTGATGAAGCATATAGCGGCAACGTTTTTATTAAAAGCAAACAAGACTACGAGAACGCGCAAGCCGTAATTTACGGAATGCCTATGGACTGGACAGTGAGTTACCGTCCAGGTTCTCGTTTTGGCCCACAGCGTATTCGCGAAGTGTCAATCGGTCTTGAAGAATACAGCCCGTATCTCGACCGCGAGCTAGATGACGTAAACTACTTTGACGCAGGCGATATCCCACTCCCATTCGGAAATGCGGAGAAGAGCCTTGAGTTGATCGGTGGCTTCATTCGTCAACTACTGCAAGACGGCAAAGTCCCAGTCGGAATGGGCGGGGAACACTTAGTATCGTGGCCGGTCATGAAAGAAGTCGCAGCGGTTCACAAAGACCTTGCAATCATTCATATGGATGCGCACACAGATTTACGTGTGGACTATGAGGGAGAGCCTCTTTCTCACTCGACACCAATTCGTAAAATCGCTGAACACATCGGGCCGCACAACGTCTATTCATTCGGAATCCGTTCTGGAATGAAAGAAGAGTTCGAGTGGGCAAAAGCGAACGGTATGGAAATTGCAAAGTTTGAAGTATTGGAACCACTGAAAAAAGTGTTACCAAAACTTGAAGGTCGCCCGGTATACGTGACGATCGATATCGATGTCTTAGACCCAGCGCATGCACCTGGAACGGGCACAGTAGACTGCGGTGGTATAACAAGCCGCGAGCTACTTGCTTCGATCCACGCAATCGCAAACTCTGGCGTCAACGTGGTCGGCTTTGATTTAGTTGAAGTGGCACCGATTTATGATTCATCGGAGCAAACAGCAAACACGGCTTCAAAATTGATTCGTGAGATGTTGCTTGGGTGGATAAAAGAGTAAGAGTTCAAAACACGGAAGTCGAGGTATTCTCGATTTCCGTGTTTTTTTGTAACAACACTCCCACCTTCACAATCTCCCCAATCTCCCGTATACTAAAAAGGTTATAGAAATAACCAAATACCGAAAAGAGGGCTTGAGAATGACCGAACAGGCAGGGATTCCGATTCAGCTGAAGATTGTGTCGACCTTCAAGCATCCCGGAACAAAAATGACCCAGGAATACCACCGAGCAACTGGCTCGATGTATTACAAACAACAAAAACGCTTCTTACGGTTTGAAGAAGTGACAGAAGAAATCACCCAAACCCTCGTTAAATTTGAAGGGTCCGGTGGCTACATCCGACGGCGCGGCGTCGCGGATATGCGAATTGAGTTCGAACTTGGACAAAAAACAAAAGGGCACTATACAATGCACGGTCACACGATGCCGCTGGAAGTATTCACGAGTCGAATCATCCATACAGAAGGCCACGACCGCATTGAATATTCTCTTTATCAAGACAGTGAAAAAATGGGCGATTACACAATCGACTATCATTATACGGAGGTAACCGAATGAATGCAGTAGAACAACTTCAACAATCCATTAAAGACGCTCTTCAAAAAGCAGTCGACGCGACAGGTCTAGCAGGCGACCAGTCGGTTTCGATCCACTTAGAAGCCCCTCGTGACAAAGCAAACGGGGATTACGCGACAAACGTTGCTATGCAACTCACAAAAATCGCGAAGAAAAACCCGCGTGCCATTGCTGAACAGATTTTAGAGAAACTTGAAACAGAAGGAACATCGATTGAATCTGTTGAAATCGCGGGACCTGGTTTCCTAAATATCCGTACAAAAAAAGACTACCTGCAACAAGTCATCAACACAGCTTTTACAGCGGGTACGGCATTCGGTCGCTCAGACACTGGGGAAGGCGAAAAAGTACAAGTCGAGTTTGTCTCTGCGAACCCAACAGGCGACTTGCACCTCGGCCACGCGCGCGGAGCTTCTGTAGGAGACTCACTGTGTAACGTTCTTGATTTCGCAGGCTATGACGTGAGCCGTGAATATTACATCAACGACGCTGGAAACCAAATTCACAATTTGGCGCTTTCGTTAGAAGCACGCTACTTCCAAGCGCTCGGGCAAGACCGGGACATGCCGGAAGACGGTTACCATGGACAAGATATTAAAGACATTGCTGGGGAACTTGCAGCAAACGACGGGGACAAATACGCATCTCTATCGGACGAAGAACGTTATGAATTCTTCCGCAGCTACGGGTTACAAAAAGAACTTGAGAAATTGCAACAAGATCTAGCAGACTTCCGCGTGAACTTCGACGAGTGGTTCTCGGAGTCTTCACTTTATAAAAACGGCAAAATTGACGTGGCACTGGACAAGCTTCGTGCGAACGGCCATATCTACGAAGAAGAAGGCGCGACCTGGTTCCGCTCGACAACATTTGGCGATGACAAAGACCGCGTACTGATCAAACAAGACGGCAGCTACACATACTTGACGCCAGACCTTGCGTACCACGAAGACAAGATCAACCGTGGTTTTGAAAAGCTGATCAACATTTGGGGTGCGGACCACCACGGGTACATTCCACGTATGAAAGCAGCCATTCAAGCGCTCGGTTATGACCGCGACACGTTAGAAGTCAGCGTCATTCAAATGGTGCAATTGTATAAAGACGGCGAGAAAATGAAGATGAGCAAACGTACAGGGAAAGCTGTGACGATGCGTGAACTAGTAGAAGAAGTTGGGCTCGATGCAGTGCGTTATTTCTTCGGTATGCGTTCAGGCGATTCGCACATGGACTTTGACCTTGACCTGGCTGTTTCTCAGTCAAATGAAAATCCTGTTTATTATGCACAATACGCACATGCGCGTATCTGTTCAATCCTTCGTGCAGCAGAAGAGCACCAGATGGCAGCTTCGGTTGAAAACTTGTCCTTGTTAACGGACGAAAAAGAGATTGACTTGATGAAAAAAGTGGGAGACTTCCCACAAGTGGTGGCAGATGCAGCAAAACTTCGTGCACCGCACCGCGTGGCAACGTACATTCAAGAACTAGCTGCACAGTTCCATAGCTTCTACAATGCCAACAAAGTATTGGACCCAGAAGCAAAAGACTTGTCACAAGCACGCCTTGCACTGATTTCGGCTACGCGCCAAACGATTGAAAATGCACTGAAATTATTAGGGGTTTCCGCTCCAGAGAAAATGTAGTACGCTAGACACAACACAACAAGGTGCTCAAGTAACGGATTGCTTGAGGTAAAAGGGAAGCTGGTGAAAGTCCAGCGCGGTCCCGCCACTGTAAGCGACATCAGTCGTAAGCCAGGAAACCTGCCTTGTTGAATGCGCCGTGAACCTACGAGGATGGGTTGGTGTAAGTCGACTATGCCTTTTTGCATGCTCTAGCCGATTTATACCTATTTTTACCCGTCTTTCCGTAGAGGAAGGCGGGTTTTTTACATACACAGAAAAGGGGAAAGACAATGAAAAAATGGGTAAGTTCACTTTTAGCAGCCACGTTACTACTAGGGGCATGTACGAACGAAGAAGCAACTGAAACTCCGGAGACGTCAACAACTCCGGAAACAGAAGATACAGCATTTCCACTCACAGTTACTGATGCAGTGGGCAATGAAATCACTCTGGAAGAAGCACCAGACGCTATCATCTCGATGATTCCGAGTAACACGGAAATCTTGTTCGCCTTAGGATTAGATGAAGAAGTCGTAGGGGTCACAGATTACGATAACTACCCAGAAGCGGCAACGACGAAAGAAAAAATCGGTTCATTTGAATTTAACATCGAAGTGATGACCGCTCTCCAACCCGACCTAATCCTTGCACATGAATCGAGCTGGTCGTCAGCAGAGGCAGGTTTGCAACCACTGATTGACTCAGGTGTGCAAGTATTTGTCGTTGACAATGCAATGAGTTTTGATGAAACGTACGAGACCATTCTCGACATCGGAGAAGTGACGGGGAAATCAGAAGAAGCTGATCAAGTCGTTTCAGATATGAAAGCGCAAGTAGAAGAAGTAGCGAGTAAATTAGAAGCGGTTGAAACACCGAAAAAAGTTTTCTTAGAAGCATCGGGGGACCCTGAAATCTACACAGCAGGCCAAGGTACATTGAATCAAGAACTACTAGACCTTATCAATGCAGAAAATGTTGTAGCGGACCAAGAAGGCTGGCTGATGATGAACTCAGAAGAAATCATCTCACGCAACCCAGATGTCATCGTCTTGACGTATAACTACATGGAAAATGCCGTGGATGCTGTGAAAGCACGACCTGGATTTGATCAAGTGACAGCAGTGCAGCAAGATGCTGTCATAGAAGTGAATGAAGATATTACAACGCGTCCGGGACCGCGTCTTGCACTGGCTCTTGAAGAGCTTGCAAAGGCTGTCTACCCGGAAATTATGAATGACTAGAAGACCTCTTGGCTGGATTGTATCGATCTTGCTGTTAGTCGCTTCAATCTGGCTCGGTGTCTCGATTGGTGCCGTCCAGATTCCAGTATCCACTTTATGGGGAGGGAGCGAGGATGCAACCGCCTCAACAATTGTCTGGAATATCCGGATGCCGCGTGTGTTTCTCGCAGCCCTTGTCGGAGCTAGCTTAGCAGTGGCTGGAGCTGCATTCCAGGCATTATTGAAAAATCCACTTGCTGACCCGTACACACTCGGTGTCTCTTCCGGCGCATCAGTCGGAGCCGTGGCAACCATCTTTTTTGGATTGTCTTTCCCTTTTTTTGGGATGTTCACATTACCGCTACTCAGTATGGTCGGAGCGGTTGTCACACTCATCGTCGTGGTTTCATTCGCCCGCATGATTGACCGCTCACTGCGGATGGAAACTATCATTTTGACAGGGATTATTACGAGTTCCTTTTTCGGTGCCATGATTTCGCTCATGATCGCTTTAACTGGCGAAGAATTGCGCCAAATTATTGGCTGGTTACTCGGAAGCGTTGCCATGCGCACATGGACACACGTGCAAATGATTGTACCGTTCGTGGCGATTGCGGGTACATGGCTTTTATTCCGAGTGCGAGATTTGAATGCCCTACAACTTGGTGAAGACCGTGCACATCATTTAGGGGTCAATGTCGCGCGCGTGAAAAAAGAAGTCCTCGTTGCAGGTTCCATGTTGACTGGGGCAGCGGTAGCAGTTTCGGGAACGATTGGATTTGTCGGTCTGGTCGTGCCGCACATGGTCCGGCAATTATTCGGTGCTGACAACCGGCACGTGTTGCCACTCAGTATGATCAACGGCGCATCCTTACTCATTTTATGTGACTTGGTGGCACGCACGATTATCGAGCCGACCGAGCTACCAATTGGTGTCATGACCGCATTCATAGGGGCACCTGTATTTGCGTGGATTTTCTTCCGCCAGCGACGAAAGGGCGTGAGCTAGATGTTACGAGTCGAAAAGATTTCCGGTGGTTACGCCCATCCTATTGTCCATGATGTCTCGTTCACAGTGAAACCTGGAGAAATCTTAGGGATTCTCGGTCCGAACGGAAGTGGGAAGTCGACACTTTTGAAGCTTGTCAGTGGACTGCTCTCTGCATCCTCTGGGAAAGTCTCTATCGAAGACAAGCCAATGACATCTTATAAACCAAAAGAACTCGCACGCAAGATGGCCGTGCTTCCGCAATTGCCGCCCCAAAGTTTTGGGATGACTGTAAAAGAAGCGGTGTCGCTTGGACGCTACCCGCATCAACAAGGGTTGTTCTCAAGCTGGAAGACAGCGGATGAGGAAGCTGTCATGGAGGCCATGCAGATTACCCAAGTTGTACCGTATGCGTATCAAGAAATTACGACATTATCGGGTGGGGAGCAGCAACGAGTATTTGTCGCACAAGCACTTGCCCAGCAAGCGAATCTTCTTCTTCTCGATGAGCCGACGAATCACCTAGATATCGCACACCAAAAACAATTGCTTGATACGTTAAAAATGCATGTACAAACGCAAAATACAGCCGTCGTCAGTGTATTCCACGATATCAACCTGGCTTCTCTTTATTGTGATCATTTGTTGCTCCTGGAAAAAGGCCGCGTGTCCGCCTACGGAGAGCCACATGAAGTTGTTGCAAAAGAGACTCTCGAAACGGTCTATGAGACACGTCTAGATGTCGCGGCGCACCCGGTTGAACCTAAGCCGCAGATGACTTTATTGCCAAGTGAAGTGGAAAGCTCAATTTCCTGGGTTCGTGCCACGGACGTGCTCGTGACCGAAAACGCCATTGTGCTTCACAAGGAGCGTCCACTTCGCGTTGTGTCCTCAGCAGTTTTGAATCCGGGTTTTGGCTGGTACCGCACAATCGTGAATCGGCAAGTACCGCAGACATACAACGTCAATGATGTGGAACAGGAAGTGAAGCAGTTTGCGCGCACGCGTCATTGGATTCCAACAGAGACCGTCATGCAACTCACAGCAGTAGATGTAAGCGGAGCAGCTATCAAAGAGTATGAAGCGTCATTTGGATCACTCGTCATCATGGTCACCGCGGGCATCGGAAACGCTCTCGATGTGTCACGGGCACATGAAGTGCAGTCTCTACCAGCCATTGGTACAATCAATACATGGATCCTCGTGAACGGAAACTTGTCAGATGAAGCGTTTATTGAAGCGATGATGACAGCCACAGAAGCGAAGACGAAAGCTCTTGCGGAAGAACAAGTCTTGGATAAACGCACTGGGACGTTAGCGACGGGTACGCCAACAGATAGTCTTGTGGTCGCAGCCACCCAACAAGGAGAGAACTTACCTTACGGGGGCCCAATCACGGAACTCGGAAAGTTAATCGGAAAAGGCGTCGTCGACTGTACACGCCAAGCGATTCGTTCTTACAAACAGGCACAAGGGGAGGAAAACTAAATGAAGATTTACACGAAAACAGGGGACAAAGGGCAAACCAGTTTAATTGGTGCGCGCGCAGATAAAGACGATCTACGAATTGAAACGTACGGCACGATCGATGAAGCCAATTCTTTTATTGGCAAAGCTGTTACGGAACTTAATGCGGAATTATTCAAGGACATTCTTGAAGATTTAGAAGCTATCCAACACGAACTTTTTGATTGTGGTGGTGATTTAGCCGTTGTAACAAAAGTCCGGAATTATAAATTGACAGAAGAACCAATCGAAGTTTTAGAAAAGCGTATCGACCAGTTGATGGAGGAAGGGCCGGCACTCGAACGGTTCATCTTACCAGGTGGAACTTCTGCTGCAGCGACTCTTCATATCGCGCGAACAGTTGCGCGCCGTGCAGAACGTCAAATGGTGAGTTTGATGAAACAACAGGAGGATGTTCCTATCATCGTTCAGCGCTATTTGAACCGTTTGTCGGATTATTTGTTCGCGGCAGCACGCGTGGTCAATGCTCGCAGTGGAGTCCGCGACGTAGAGTACATCCGCGGCGCAAAAGTGTTTCACACAGAAAAAGAATAGTGTTCCAATCCCCTGATCAGCTTTTGTTGGTCAGGGGATTTTTAGATGAGGAAAAAAACCTTGACTGAATGCTCATTCATTTTTATACTGAAACAAACACTTTCTTTCTTCGAATAGCGTTGTTATGCTTACAAGTAAGATCGAATGTCATCCTAGAGGGGGAGAAGAAATTGAGTCCGTTATTAATCGCAAACTGGGTTCTATTCATCGCTGTAACTGGCTATGCCATTTACTTATTCGCGTACCTGCTCAAGACACGTTACCAATTCATCAAACTCGGGAAAAAAGTCGAGTTCGAAGATAATGTCAAAGAGCGTATGCGCAAGATTTGGGTGTATGTATTTGGACAAAAGAAACTATTGAAGGATAAGAAAAGTGGTGCAATCCACGTCATGTTCTTCTACGGGTTTTTACTCGTTCAATTAGGCGCAATTGATTTTATTTGGAAAGGTTTGAAACCGGATTCACACTTGCCACTTGGGCCTTTGTATCCTGCTTTCACTTTCTTCACAGAGATTGTCACACTCGTCATTTTAATTGCTGTCGTGTGGGCATTCTACCGTCGTTACGTTGAAAAGTTAGCGCGTCTAAAACGTGGATGGAAGAGTGGACTAGTCCTCATCTTCATCGGGGGTCTAATGGTTTCTGTATTGATCGGAAACGGTATGAACATGATTTGGCACGACCATGCGGGGACATGGACAGAGCCAGTCGCTTCATCTATCGCAGCGGTATTTGGCTTCTTGCCACCAACAGCGGCAGCAGTCGTATTCTTCATTATGTGGTGGGCACACTTACTATTCCTACTCACATTCCTAGTGTACGTTCCGCAATCAAAGCACTTCCACTTGATCACAGGACCAGCAAACGTCTATTACCACCGTTTAGACAATGTTGGACGCCTAAAACCGATTGACTTTGATATTGAAGAAGATGAAGACAACCCGGACGCGGAAGAAGAAATGCCAACGTTTGGTGTGGGCCGCATCCAAGACTTCACGCAAGCACAGATGATCGACTTCTACGCCTGTGTAGAATGTGGACGCTGTACAAACATGTGTCCAGCTTCAGGGACAGGGAAAATGTTGTCACCGATGGATCTGATTACAAAACTTCGTGATCACTTAACATTCACGGGAGCTGTTGAGACACAACAAAAACCATGGGTGCCAGCACTGGCGTTCAGCGGTACTAAAGGAAACCAGTTAGCTGTGGCAGCTGGTGCACAAGGTGCTGTTATTGAAGACATCTACAGTCCGTCATTGATCGGAGATGTCATTACAGAAGAAGAAATTTGGGCATGTACGACGTGCCGTAATTGTGAAGACCAATGTCCTGTAATGAATGAGCACGTTGATAAAATTATCGACCTTCGCCGTTATCTTGTCATGACGGAAGGAAAAATGGACAAAGACGCTCAGCGCGCGATGACAAACATCGAAAAGCAAGGGAATCCATGGGGACTAAACCGTAAAGAAAAAGAAAACTGGCGTGACGCACGTCCGGACATCGCCATCCCTACTGTGAAAGAAGCAGATAAATCAGGAGAAGGATTCGAGTACTTGTTCTGGGTCGGCGCAATGGGATCATTCGATAGCCGTTCACAAAAAATCGCTCTAGCATTCGCACACTTGATGAACGAGGCAGGCGTGAAGTTTGCAATCCTTGGAAACAAAGAGAAAAACTCTGGAGACACACCACGTCGTCTCGGAAATGAATTCTTATTCCAAGAGCTTGCTCAAGCCAACATCAAAGAATTCGAAAAAGCGGGCGTTACAAAAATTGTGACAATCGATCCGCATGCCTACAATATCTTTAAAAACGAATACAGTGATTTCGGTTGGTCGGGAGAAGTCCTTCACCATACAGAAATGTTGTATGACCTTGTGAATCAGGGACGCTTGAAGCCGACGCACGCTGTAAACGAGACCATCACGTTCCACGATTCGTGTTACTTAGGTCGTTACAATGATGTTTACGATCCACCACGTGAAATTCTAAAAGCCATTCCAGGTGTCAAACTTGTCGAGATGGAACGTAACCGCGAGACGGGCATGTGCTGTGGAGCGGGTGGCGGTATGATGTGGATGGAAGAACACGTTGGAAATCGTGTCAATGTAGCACGTACGGAACAAGCATTAGCAGTAAATCCATCTGTGATCTCATCTGGATGTCCATACTGCTTGACGATGTTGTCCGATGGAACGAAAGCAAAAGAAGTAGAAGAGTCAGTCGGTACGTACGATGTGGCGGAACTTCTTGAGCTAGCTGTATTTGGGGAAATGCAACCACCCACGACTGAAGAAGAAGTAGAACCAATCCTTCAGTAGTAAGTATTGCAATTCATCAGATAATTCGTTAAACTAAACGTAAGTGAAGGGAGTGTGGAATGCACTCCCTTTCTTTACGGGACTAAACTGAGCGAGCGCTCGATAGCCTATATTTTTTTCTACCTTATGAAAGCGATTACAACAAAACTTTTCAATAAAAGGAGTTACGCAAATGACAAAGACAGTTATCCTTTCAGGAGCACGTACGGCATTTGGTAAATTTGGTGGAGCACTTAGCCCACTTTCCGCATCAGATCTCGGGGGACACGCAATTCAAGCAGCCTTAGAACGAGCAGGAGTTACACCTGAGCAAGTCGATGAAGTGATCATGGGAACAGTTCTGCAAGCAGGTCAAGGACAGATTCCTTCTCGTCAAGCAGCGAACAAAGCTGGGATTCCGTGGAGCGTCAAAACAGAAACCATCAACAAAGTATGTGCATCTGGTATGCGCAGCATTTCACTCGGTGACCAGTTGATCCGACTTGGAGAAGAGCATATCATCGTTGCAGGCGGGATGGAGTCGATGTCTAACGCACCGTACTACCTTCCAAAAGCACGCGAAGGATTCCGTATGGGGAATGCGCAAGTAGTAGACGGCATGGTGTATGACGGATTGTCCTGTGCTTTCCATCCGAAAAATGTGCATATGGGAACGTACGGAAACTCAACAGCGGATTCATTTGAAATCAGCCGCGAGGAGCAAGACAAATGGGCAGCACGCTCACATGACTTAGCACTCAAAGCAATTGAGTCTGGTCGTTTTGAAGAGGAAATTACACCGATTGAGATCCCACAACGCAAGGGAGACCCAATCACGGTGGCAACAGACGAGGCACCTCGTAAAGGCACGACAGTAGAAGGGCTCGCGAACTTGAAACCGGTGTTTGGAAAAGAAGGAACTATTACAGCAGGAAACGCACCAGGTGTGAACGACGGAGCCTGTGCAGTCGTACTGACTTCTGAACAAAAAGCACAAGAACTAGGCGCAACACCGCTTGGCTATATCGTCGGACATGCAGAAGTGGGAGTGGCACCAGAAGACTTCCCGCAAACACCAGGACTAGTTATCAACACACTTCTTGAAAAATATAACAAATCGATTGAAGAAATCGACTTGATTGAAATCAACGAAGCATTCGCAGCGGTTGCACTTGTCAGCAATCAGATCGCTGGCCTGGATGCAGAGAAAGTAAACGTGAACGGCGGAGCGGTTGCTCTCGGTCACCCGATCGGCGCATCAGGAGCACGTATTGTTTACACAGTAGCACTTGAACTTCAAAAGCGTGGCGGAGGACTTGGTATCGCAGCCATCTGTTCAGGCGGCGGTCAAGGGGATGCAATTCTAATCGAAGTACCAAAACAAGCGTAAGAGAGGCGGATAGAGATGGCTATTCAAAAGGTATTAGTAATTGGCGCAGGCCAAATGGGGTCAGGAATCGCGCAAGTTTGTGCGCAAGCAGGTTTTGATGTGAAACTAAATGACCGTGCTGAAGAATTCTTCGAACGCAGCTTAGCAGGCATTACAAAAAACTTAGCACGTGATGTGGAAAAAGGACGCAAGACAGAAGACGAAAAAACGGCCATCCTTGGACGCATCACAAAGTCTTTAGATATCAACGACGCACGAGACGTAGATATCGTCATCGAAGCAGCAGTGGAAAACATGGAAATCAAGCAACAAATCTTCAAACAGCTTGATGAAATCACACCGAAACATGCGATTTTGGCGACAAACACATCGTCTCTTCCAATCACGGAAATCGCAGCGGTCACAAACCGACCGGAACAAGTAATCGGTATGCACTTCATGAACCCGGTACCTGTTATGAAGCTAGTCGAAATCATTCGCGGACTTGCGACTTCAGATGACGTATACACAGAAATCGAAGATATGACGAAAAAATTGAGCAAAGTGCCTGTCGAAGTGAACGACTTCCCAGGATTCGTTTCAAACCGCATTCTAATGCCGATGATCAACGAAGCCATCTACACATTGTACGAGGGCGTTGCAACAAAAGAAGCCATTGATGACGTCATGAAGCTTGGAATGAACCACCCGATGGGACCGCTGCAACTTGCAGACTTCATAGGTCTTGATACATGCCTCTACATCATGGAAATCCTACACGACGGCTTCGGCGACAGCAAATACCGCCCTTGTCCACTACTTCGCAAATATGTGAAGGCTGGTTGGCTCGGCAAGAAATCTGGTCGCGGATTCTACGTCTACGAATAAGGAGCGTTTAGTATGGAACTACGTTTTACTGAAGAACAAACAATGATGCGCAATATGGTCCGTGAATTCGCCAAAGAAAAAATCGCTCCGTTTATTGAGCACATGGAAGCTGGGGAATTCCCACGCGACATTATCAAAGAGATGGGCGAGCTTGGGTTGATGGGCATCACGATTCCGGAAGAGTACGGCGGTGCAGGAATGGATTTCATGAGCTACATCATCGCCATCCATGAGTTGTCGAAAGTTTCGGCGACAGTCGGTGTTATCTTGTCCGTGCATACGTCGGTTGGCACAAATCCAATCTTATACTTCGGAACTGAAGAACAAAAACAAAACTATGTACCGAAGCTAGCAAGTGGAGAGTACCTCGGGGCATTCTGTTTAACAGAACCGGCTGCTGGTAGTGATGCAGGCTCTTTAAAAACACGTGCAGTCAAAAAAGAGGATCATTACGTGCTGAACGGCTCGAAAGTGTTCATTACAAATGGCGGAGAAGCAGACGTATACATTGTGTTCGCAAACACAGATCCAGAAAAAGGCTCTCGCGGGATCTCGGCATTTATCGTGGAGAAAGACACGCCAGGCTTTATCGTCGGAAAAGACGAGCACAAAATGGGCTTACACGGTTCACGCACAGTCGAATTAACATTTGAAGATATGAAAGTACCTGCTGCCAACTTGCTAGGGCAAGAAGGGGAAGGCTTTAAAATCGCGATGGCGAACTTAGATGTAGGACGTATCGGAATTGCAGCACAAGCACTTGGAATTGCTGAAGCAGCACTTGACGAGGCAGTCGCATACTCCAAAGAACGCAAGCAGTTCGGGAAACCGATTGCTGTCAACCAAGGTATCGGCTTTAAACTTGCAGACATGGCAACTGCCGTTGAAGCGTCTCGCTTACTTGTCTACAGCGCAGCAAACTTGCGCCAGCTCGGCAAACCATGCGGACAAGAAGCGTCTATGGCAAAACTATTTGCTTCCAAAACAGCAGTGGACGTTTCGATTGAAGCAGTTCAAGTGTTTGGTGGCTACGGCTATACAGAAGAATATCCAGTGGAGCGCTTGTTCCGCGATGCAAAAATTACAGAAATCTACGAAGGTACGTCTGAAATTCAGCGCCTCGTAATCGGCAAACACCTTACAAACTAAAAAAGGCGGGAAATGAAATGAACTTTCAATTATCAGAAGAGCATGAAATGATTCGAAAAATGGTACGCGACTTTGCGGAAAAAGAAGTGGCACCAACAGCTGCAGAACGCGATGAAAACGAAAGCTTTGACCGTGCGCTGTTCGACAAAATGGCAGAGCTAGGCTTAACAGGTATTCCGTGGCCAGAAGAATACGGCGGGATCGGTTCTGACTACTTGGCATATGTCATCGCAGTAGAAGAATTATCACGTGTCTGTGCATCTACTGGAGTAACGCTTTCAGCTCACACATCTCTAGCGGGCTGGCCTGTATTCAAGTTCGGTACAGAAGAGCAAAAACAAAAATTCCTTCGTCCTATGGCAGAAGGGTCTCAAATCGGTGCGTACTGCTTAACAGAGCCGAATTCGGGTTCAGATGCAGGTGGAATGAAAACAACTGCAAAACTTGATGGCGATGAGTACGTGATCAACGGCTCGAAAATCTTCATCACAAACGGTGGGATTGCCGACATCTATATCGTATTCGCGGTAACAGATCCAGAATCAAAACATAAAGGGACGTCTGCATTCATCGTAGAAGCAAGCACGCCTGGTTTCTCCGTAGGGAAGAAAGAAAAGAAGCTTGGAATTCGTTCATCTCCAACAACTGAAGTTATTTTCGATAACTGCCGCGTGCCAAAAGAAAACCTACTCGGTGAAGAAGGTCAAGGTTTCATCATTGCAATGAAGACGTTAGATGGGGGTCGTAACGGTATCGCTGCGCAAGCGGTCGGAATCGCGCAAGGTGCACTTGATGCATCTGTGAACTACGCAAAAGAGCGCGTTCAGTTTGGTAAGCCAATCACAGCAAACCAAGGGATTTCATTCAAACTGGCCGATATGGCGACGGCGACTGAAGCATCTCGTTTACTGACGTACCAAGCAGCATGGCTTGAGTCGAACAACCTTCCATACGGTCAAGCGTCGGCAATGGCGAAATTGATGGCGGGGGATACAGCAATGAAAGTATCTACAGAAGCAGTTCAAGTCTTCGGTGGCTACGGCTACACGAAAGACTATCCGGTTGAACGCTTCATGCGCGATGCGAAAATCACACAAATCTATGAAGGTACGCAAGAGATTCAACGCCTTGTTATCTCGCGCAACTTGACAAAATAAATGACAGAGGGCAAGCACCTTGTCAAAACGTCCGTCAAAGACGAACAGCTGATCACAAAGCGTCGTCAGCAAATGATCGGTGCGGGGGTCAAGCTCTTCAAAGAGAAGGGCTTTCACCGCACCACCACGCGTGAAATTGCCAAAGAAGCCGGATTTAGCATAGGCACGCTCTATGAATACATCCGTACGAAGGAAGACGTGCTCTACCTCGTCTGTGACAGCATCTATGATGAAGTATTTGAACGCATCGAGTCCGTCGGTGCAAAAAACGGTACACTTGACGAACTGGTGTCCGCGATTCGCTATTACTACAGTGTCATCAATGATATGCAAGATGAATTCGTTGTCATGTACCAAGAAACAAAATCGCTTCCGAAAGAAGCCTTGTCGTATGTTCTTCGTAAAGAAGAAGAAATGACAGCCATCTTCCGCACGATTTTACAAAGTTGCGTGACGTCAGGGGAACTGTCGCTCAATGAGCGAGAGATAGACTTATACGCACACTCGATTTTTACACAGGGTCAAATGTGGGCTTACCGTCGCTGGGCTCTTCACAAGAACTACTCGATTGATGAATTTACAGACCTACAAGTCGCATTTATTTTGCGTGGTCTAGGGGCAAGAACAAAGGGGGAACTGTAAGTGGTACAAGTAGCACAGGTTGAAGTTTACCGTCCGACCAACCCGGTCCGTTTCGTGACGGCATCGAGTTTATTTGACGGACATGATGCATCGATCAATATCATGCGTCGCATCCTACAAGCGAGCGGCGTCGAGGTCATTCACCTTGGCCATAACCGTTCCGTGGAAGAAGTCGTCAATGCTGCCATTCAAGAGGATGCACAAGGCATTGCGATTTCATCGTACCAGGGAGGACACGTTGAATATTTCAAATATATGAAAGACCTGCTCGCTGAAAAAGGTGCACCGCATATCCGTATTTACGGCGGTGGCGGCGGGGTTATCCTACCAAAAGAAATCAAAGAACTACATGCCTACGGAATCAGTGGCATTTTCTCACCGGAAGATGGGCGTAAGTTAGGTCTTCAGGGGATGATCAACCGAATGATTGAAGAGTGTGACGTCGCAACGCCTGCAGATGGCGCTTTAGCGCAGCTGGAGACAGCATCTGTTGAAACGCCAGAGACACTTGCACGTTTGATCACGATTGCAGAAGAAGCCACTTTAACAGGTTCTGACGAAGCGAAGCAATTGATTGAAGCAGCAAAAGCAAAATCAAAAGGTACACCGGTTCTTGGGATCACAGGTACTGGAGGCGCAGGGAAAAGTTCACTTACAGACGAATTGATCCGCCGCTTCTTATCTGAGCTTCCGGATAAGCGTGTCGCGATTTTGTCGATTGACCCAACGAAACAAAAAACAGGTGGCGCATTGCTTGGAGACCGCATCCGTATGAATGCAATCTTCAACAAACGCGTATTCATGCGTTCCCTTGCAACACGTGGTTCACGCACCGAGCTATCTGGCGCTATCAAAGACGTGTTAGACGTTGTCAAAACGGCTGGCTATGACTTGATCATCGTGGAAACGAGTGGTATCGGCCAAGGGGATGCGGAAATCACGACAATTTCAGACTTGTCGATGTACGTCATGACGAGCGAATTCGGTGCACCATCTCAACTTGAGAAGATCGATATGATCGATTTTGCAGACTTGATCGTCATCAATAAATTTGAGCGAAAAGGGTCTGAAGATGCACTTCGCCAAGTACAGAAGCAGTACCAGCGCAGCCGTGAACTATGGCACGACGACTTAGATACGATGCCAGTGTACGGAACGATTGCGAGCCAGTTCAACGATAAAGGGACGAATTCATTGTTTGCTGCGCTCATTGCAAAAATCAATGAAAAGACAGGTTCTGACTGGTTGACATCTTACGAAGAGTTTGCAAAAACGCAAAAGCAAAACGTCATTATTCCAAACGACCGTCGTTACTACTTGCGCGAATTAACAGATACAGTGCGCGGATACCACGCCAAGTCGGAGCAACAAGTCGAATTTGCACGCCGCATGTTCCAACTAGAAGGTGCACTACAAGCAGTCAAAGAATCGGGCGGAGAAGAAGCACTTGTCCAGTCGCTCGAATCGCTACTTGATGGCGTGAAAAACGAATTGTCTGCTGAATCAAAACGAATCTTAGAAAACTGGGAAGCGCTGAAAGAAGCGTATTCAGGAGACGAGTTCGTTACAAAAGTACGGGACAAAGAGATTCGTACGATCCTTCGCACGGAAAGCTTGTCAGGTCTAAAGATTCCAAAAGTAGCATTACCAAAATTCAAAGATTACGGCGAAATTTTACGCTGGGCGTATAAAGAAAACGTACCAGGTTCATTCCCGTATACAGCAGGTGTATTCCCGTTCAAACGTGAAGGGGAAGACCCGAAACGTCAATTCGCTGGAGAGGGTACACCGGAGCGTACAAACCGTCGCTTCCACTATCTTTCAAAAGACGATACAGCGAAACGTTTATCTACTGCATTTGACTCCGTAACGCTTTACGGCGAAGACCCAGACCATCGTCCGGATATTTACGGAAAAGTCGGCGAATCAGGCGTGAGCATCTGTACGCTTGAGGACATGAAAAAGCTCTATGACGGCTTTGACCTATGTGCACCATCGACGTCTGTGTCGATGACAATCAATGGTCCGGCACCAATCATTTTGGCGATGTTCATGAATACGGCGATTGATCAGCAAGTGAAGCTGAAGGAAGAAGACCTAGGTCGCACTTTGACTGTGGAAGAATTCACACAAGTCCGTGAAGCGACTCTTCAAGTCGTCCGTGGAACAGTTCAAGCGGACATTTTAAAAGAAGACCAAGGGCAAAATACGTGCATCTTCTCAACAGAATTTGCACTGCGTATGATGGGCGACATCCAGCAATACTTTATCGATCACAAAGTGCGCAATTACTATTCGGTTTCAATTTCTGGCTACCACATTGCAGAAGCAGGCGCAAACCCGATTTCACAGCTCGCGTTCACGTTGTCAAATGGGTTCACATACGTGGAGTACTACTTGAGCCGCGGCATGCACATCGATGATTTTGCACCGAATTTATCGTTCTTCTTCTCAAACGGTCTGGATCCGGAGTACACGGTAATCGGTCGTGTGGCACGTCGCATCTGGGCAGTCGTCATGCGTGAGAAGTACGGCGCAAACGAACGTTCACAAAAACTGAAGTACCACGTTCAAACGTCTGGTCGCAGCTTGCATGCTCAGGAAATCGATTTCAACGATATCCGCACGACGCTACAAGCTTTGATGGCACTACAAGACAACTGTAACTCGCTTCACACGAATGCTTATGACGAAGCAATCACTACACCGACAGAGGAATCTGTACGCCGCGCAATGGCGATTCAAATGATCATCACAAAAGAGCACGGCTTGTCGAAAAACGAGAATCCGCTCCAAGGTGCATTTGTCGTGGAAGAGTTAACAGATTTAGTGGAAGAAATGGTGCTACAAGAATTCGACCGCATGAACGATCGCGGGGGTGTCCTGGGTGCGATGGAAACACAATACCAACGCGGCAAGATCCAAGAAGAGTCGATGCACTATGAAATGAAAAAACATACAGGTGAACTTCCAATCATCGGTGTCAACACATACCTCAATCCGAACCCGGCAACTGAGGACGATATCGACAACATGGAAATCGCACGTGCATCCAAAGACGAAAAAGAAACACAAATCAACAATTTGCGTAACTTCCAGTCAGCACATGCAGACGCTTCGGAAGCCGCACTTGCTCGTCTAAAAGAAGTCGCGAAAACAGGTGGCAACATTTTTGAAGAGTTGATGGATACAGTCAAGGTCGCAAGCCTTGGCCAAATCACGAACGCTCTATATGAAGTGGGCGGGCAGTATCGACGGAATATGTAACGTTTAGATGTGGAGCCGACTGCCCAGAAATTGTGCGAGATGCCAGCGTGGCCCGTGAAGCGTTCTTGGCTTCATGGGCCGCGATGGCTTCTTGCGGGATTTCTAGGAGGCGCAACTCGATTCCGTTTAGATGATAAGAATGCTGCTCTAAAGCGTAATTTATTTCAAAAATCCTGATTCATCTTCCGATGATTGCTTTCAAGACCAAATTAAGAACGAAAAGGACTGGGGCCGCTCATATCGAGCGGCCCCAGCGTGATTCTTCTTAGTTTTTTCTTCCACAATCTTCTCCAGCTGAATCAGACTAGTTGAAGTGCTTCTTTTCAGGAAGGGATGCCTTACAACTTCTTCGAGTCGGCTCCGCCTCTAACGAATTTCAGAAATCGCAAGTGTATTCGAATTTTGGACACTAAAGTGTCCTACACATTTAGTTCCAGGCTGTGCTAACGCAAGGCCTGATTTAGGGTCGTCTAAAATACAGTTTAGGTCATCGGTTTTTGAGAAAACTAGCCGGGGTAAAAAAGGTGACAGGCACCAAATGGAAAACGCTCCCAAAAGGTACCTGGTACCCAAACAATTCCAAAACAATTTATAGTTATCCGATTTCTTACACAAGAATGCACACTCCTGTTGCATAATCTATGAATAATCACGATTGTCGGAATTGTTTTTGGGACAGGTACCTATTAAGAATGCCCCTTGCGCCTGCCCTGTCAAAATAGTACGATAATTCTATCAGACAAAGGAGGGTCCTTCTTGAAACAACTTATCATCTGGCTTATAGTCCTCGCACTCCTTTTTGTCACCGCATTCGTCTACAACGAACAAATCGGCTCCATTCCGCTCCTGATTTTAGCTTTCTTTTTATTCGCCGTAGGGTTCTTTATGATAAAGTCGAAAAAAAGAACAAAGAGATAGTGGAAATATTTCTGTATAATGGGTACAATGAAAGGTATGCAAACGGACAAAGAAAGGACGTTGACCGAATGAATTTTCGTGAGATGACGAAAGAACAATTACAAGAAGAGTCGCTAATCAACCTAGCGTTCACCCTACTTACAGACCGTCGCGAAGCGCTTGAACTGCAAGATTTGTTCAAAGCAATCCAAGACGTTTCAGGATATACAGATGCTGAAATGGAAGAGAAAAAACTTCAATTCTATACAGACATGAACATCGATGGCCGCTTCCTGGCGACATCAGAATACCAATGGGGCCTACGTGAGTGGTACCCGGTAGACACGATCGAAGAAGAGTCTGCACCGACTGTTAAAGTGCGTAAGAAAAAAGCAAAAGCTGTTGATGAAGACGAAGAAATCCTCGAAGACGAAGATGAGCTTCTTTACGATGAAGAAGAACTTGAAGAACTAATCGAAGATGAAGATGACGACGAAGACGAAGACGTAGCAGATCCAGTACTTCTTCCTGTTGACGAAGAAATCGACGAAGACCTTATTGAAGATGAGGAAGACGAAGAATTTGAAATCGACGAAGAAGTAGAGGCTGATGAAGACCTAGAGGACGAGGAAGAAGAACTCTAATTTTCATTCTTGACTTCAGTGTCATATCGCATTAAGATTTAATTGGGCTCTCAAAAAAGAGACGACATCCAATGTGCATAATGCGCTCCCCTGCCAAAGCAGCAGGAGGGCGCTTTTTTGTTTTTACAGATAGCCACGGTTAGGGCAATTTCAAATGCAGGAGGAACTACACATGACAAAGTATATTTTCGTAACAGGTGGCGTTGTATCATCACTTGGTAAAGGAATCACGGCCGCATCACTCGGACGTCTTCTAAAAAATCGTGGACTCGACATCACGATCCAAAAGTTTGATCCATACATCAACATCGATCCAGGGACAATGAGTCCTTATCAACACGGGGAAGTTTTCGTAACAGATGACGGCGCAGAGACAGATCTAGACTTAGGTCACTACGAGCGCTTCATCGACATCAACTTAAACAAATACTCGAACATCACAACAGGAAAAGTGTACTCGTCTGTTCTTCGCAAAGAACGTCGCGGCGATTACAACGGCGGAACAGTTCAAGTCATCCCGCACATTACGAACGAGATTAAAGAGCGTTTGTACCTTGCAGCACGCGAAACACATGCAGATATCGTCATCACAGAAATCGGCGGGACAGTAGGGGATATCGAATCTCTTCCATTCCTAGAGTCGATTCGTCAGATGAAACGTGACGTCGGCAGCGACAACGTCATGTACATCCACGTGACGCTTCTTCCGTTCATCAGTGCAGCGGGCGAAATGAAAACAAAGCCGACACAACACTCTGTAAAAGAATTACGTTCACTAGGAATTCAACCAAATGTAATCGTGGTTCGTTCTGAAGCACCCGTACCACAAGAAATGAAAGACAAAATTGCATTGTTCTGTGATATCAAGCCGGAAGAAGTTATCGAAGCACTCGATGCGGAATCTCTATACGAAATTCCACTTCATCTGCAAGAGCAACACCTTGATCAAATCGTTCTTGACCACTTCAAGCTAGAAAACAAAGAAGCGGACATGACAGACTGGAAAAACCTTGTTTCTCTAGTGAAAGGTCTTTCTGGAAAAGTCAAAATCGGTCTAGTCGGGAAGTATGTAGAGCTTCCGGATGCGTACATTTCTGTCGTAGAAGCATTGAAGCACGCTGGATACACATTCGATGCAGATATCGATGTGAAATGGATCAACGCGGAGCATGTCAACGAATCAAATGTAGACGAAATCTTGTCTGATGTGGACGGAATCCTAGTTCCTGGTGGATTTGGAGACCGTGGTGTGGAAGGGAAAATCTTAGCGACGAAGTTTGCACGTGAAAACAACGTGCCATTCCTCGGGATTTGCCTAGGTATGCAACTTGCAACTGTAGAATTTGCACGCTCAATCTTACACTTAGAAGGCGCACACTCTACTGAGTTGAACCCAGAAACAAACCATGCAATCATCGATCTTCTTCCAGAGCAAAAAGATGTGGAAGACTTAGGTGGAACGCTTCGTCTTGGTCTATACCCATGTAAATTAAAGCCAGGCTCAAAAGCGCGTGAAGCTTACGGCGAAGACTTAGTGTATGAGCGTCACCGTCACCGCTACGAGTTCAACAATGAATTCCGTGAAGCATTTGAAAACGAAGGCTTCGTATTCTCAGGAACGAGCCCAGATGGTCGTTTAGTAGAAATCATCGAGCTTCCAAATCACCCGTTCTTCTTAGCTTCTCAGTTCCACCCGGAATTTGTGTCACGCCCAACGCGTCCACAACCATTGTTCCGTGAGTTCATCAAAGCTTCTGTAGAAGCAAAAAACTAATCTAGCCAAATAAAAACCGGATCCGCAAACGCGAATCCGGTTTTTTTTATGTCTACTCCAACTCATCTGACCCAAGCGTCATGTCGCGCACCTCGAGGAGGACTGCTTCATAAACGAATAGGCCCGCTAACGCATAAGGCAACACGACGCGTTCACCGGTATCGGTCGGGAGCAATCCTTTTGTAAATCCTAGTGACACGTAAGTATAGGCCAACTCACTTAAGACGTTTTCTTCTGACGCTTTATCAGCAGCTAGCGCACTAAATGGGATGAAGCGGTCGCTCAATTCACGTGCAAGAGCTAAAGCTTCCGGATGATCAGCGCGCGGAGTTAAAATCCATACGCGATCCGCAGACGTTAATTCACTCTCGCTTGTCCACTTTGCTAGACTCGGGAATAGCTGTGAAGCAGTAGCATTTGCATAGAGAGCTTCCATCTCACCAAATGGAGCCAAATAGACCTGGCCTTCGCCGACTGTCGCTTGTGCCAGAAGACGTGCTGTTTCTTCAATCGCTTCTTCTTGGCTATTGGCGATCCGCTGGAGCAGACCTGTCACTTGTGTTGTTAACATTTTCATACGTTCTTTCACCTCACGACACAGTATACAAAACCTGAAGGACTCCTTGCTAGTGGGACGTCGGGATTTGTCGAAAAAATGTTTCGAAAAACGTATTGAATTTTTTTCCTGCTAAGAGGATAATTGTTACTAATTATGCGAGAAACTTTTGTACGATAAGGAGATGGGAAAGTGTGACGCATTTATTGATCGTCGATGATCAACCGGGAATTCGAATGCTGTTGCAAGAAGTGTTTGAACAGTCCGGATATACGGTTACAGTAGCGGCAAATGGCCAAGAAGCACTCGAGAAATTTGATGCACAGACGATTGACGGCGTCTTGCTCGATATGAAAATTCCGGGTATGAACGGGATAGAGATTTTAAAGCGCATCAAAGCACTGGATGCAACTACACCGGTGATGATGATGACTGCTTATGGGGAATTGAACTTGATTGACGAAGCAAAGCGACTTGGGGCGTCTCTTTACTTCACCAAACCATTTGATATCTTTGAAGTACGTGCAGCAGTGATCGAACAGCTCAAAGCTTCTTAATAGCGAGAGGACAGGTGTGGAAACCCACGCCTTTTTTTGGTACACTGAAGGATAGATAGCAGGTCAACCTAAATTTAAGCTATCACCATTTAGAGGAGGTCCATTCATGGCATTAGAATCAATGAAAGACATGCTTGAAAAAGGCAAACGTGAGGGCTATGCAGTTGGGCAATTTAACATTAACAACCTTGAATATACACAAGCGATCCTTCAAGCTGCAGAAGAAGAAAAATCTCCTGTCATTTTAGGTGTATCTGAAGGAGCAGCGCGTTATATGGGCGGCTTCAACACTGTGGTACATATGGTGAAGGGATTAATGAAAGACTTCGGGACAACTGTTCCTGTTGCAATTCACTTAGATCACGGTTCTAGTTTTGAAAAATGTAAAGAAGCAATCGATGCAGGCTTTACATCTGTCATGATCGATGCATCTCACCACCCATTTGAAGAAAACGTTGAAACGACTTCTAAAGTTGTAGAATATGCACATGCAAATGGCGTTTCTGTAGAAGCAGAGCTTGGAACAGTTGGTGGCCAAGAAGATGATATCGTTGCAGACGGCGTCATCTATGCAGATCCAAAAGAGTGTGAAGAGCTTGTGAAGCGCACAAACATCGACTTCCTAGCACCAGCACTAGGTTCCGTACACGGACCATATAAAGGTGAACCAAACCTTGGTTTTGCTGAAATGGAAGAAATCTCAAAACTTGCAGACCTTCCACTTGTTCTTCACGGAGGAACAGGCATCCCAACGAAAGATATCAAACGTGCGATTTCTTTAGGGACAGCAAAAATCAACGTAAATACTGAAAATCAAATTGCGGGTACAAAAGCTGTGCGTGACTTCTTAAACGCAGACGCAGAGCAATATGACCCACGTAAATACTTGACGCCGATGCGCGATGCTATTAAAGAAACAGTAAAAGGCAAAATGCGCGAGTTCGGTAGCTCAGGCCAAGCGTAAATATTGAACTAACGGGAGAAGCGTTCATTGCTTCTCCCATTTCACTAATTGGAGGAAATTATTCATGAAATTTTTTATCGATACAGCAAACTTTGACGAAATTAAAGAAGCCCACTCATGGGGCATCATCGACGGTGTTACAACAAACCCGTCACTAGTAGCAAAAGAAAATATCTCATTCCACGATCGTCTTCGTGAAATCACAGCACTTGTCGATGGCTCTGTTTCTGCAGAAGTAATTGCTTTGGACGCAGAAGGCATGATCAAAGAAGGCCGCGAGCTAGCAGCAATCGCTCCAAATATTACAGTAAAACTTCCTATGACCCCGGAAGGCTTAAAAGCATGTTCAGTTTTCCGCGCAGAAGGCATTAAAACAAACGTGACGCTGATCTTCAGTGCAAACCAAGCCTTACTTGCAGCGCGTGCAGGAGCAACGTATGTATCGCCTTTCTTAGGGCGTCTTGATGATATCGGTCATGATGGAATGGAACTGATTGCGAAAATCGCAGACATCTTCACAATCCACGATATCGATACAGAAATCATCGCAGCATCGATCCGTCACCCTCAACACATCACGGACGCTGCATTAAATGGTGCGCACATCTCTACAACACCATTTAAAGTATTGCAACAACTCTTCCATCACCCTCTGACTGACAAGGGTATCGAAGCATTCTTGAACGACTGGAACAATCGTCAAGCGAAGTAGGTGCTTCTATGGAGGTTTATAAAATCAATGGAGGCAATCGTTTAAAAGGGACCATCAAAGTCAGTGGTGCAAAGAACAGCGCGGTAGCACTAATTCCCGCAACCCTTTTAGCCGATTCACCTGTCACTATCGAAGGCTTACCAGAAATCGCGGATGTCTATATTTTAAAAGAAATTTTAGAAGAGCTCGGAGCTGTTGTGACGTTTGAAGACGGAACAATGGTCGTTGATCCGACGAACATCCAGGACATGGCGTTGCCAAATGGCAATATTAAAAAACTACGTGCATCGTATTATTTGATGGGTGCAATGCTAGGCAAATTCGGTCACGCAGCAATTGGTCTGCCTGGTGGATGTCACTTAGGACCACGTCCGATTGACCAACACATCAAAGGGTTTGAAGCTCTTGGTGCGAAAGTGTCCAATGAGCACGGTGCTATCTATTTACGTGCAGAACAACTCGAAGGCACAAAAGTGTATCTAGACGTTGTCAGCGTTGGCGCAACTATCAACATTATGCTCGCTGCTGTGCGTGCGAATGGACGTACCATCATCGAAAATGCAGCGAAAGAACCTGAAATCATTGATGTGGCAACACTCCTTTCGAATATGGGAGCGAACATCAAAGGAGCCGGGACGAACATCATCCGAATCGAAGGTGTGGACAGCCTACACGGCACGAACCATACGATTATTCCGGACCGAATCGAAGCCGGAACATTTATGATCATGGCAGCGCTCATCGGTGACGGTGTGCAGATCGACAATGTCATTCCGCTACACTTAGAAGCACTTACTGCCAAACTGCAAGAAATGGGCGTTGTCATTGAAGAACGTGAAGAGTCCCTCTATATTCCACGCGTAGAGTACTTGAAAAATGTCGATGTGAAGACCCTTGTCTACCCAGGCTTTGCAACAGACTTGCAGCAGCCATTCACTGTGCTGATGACGCAAGCGGATGGTACGTCTGTTATTACAGACACGATCTATTCTGCTCGTTTCAAGCAAATCGATGAACTGCGTCGCATGAACGGTGAAGGTCGAGTGGAAGGCAGCACAGCCATTATTAAAGGACCGACAAAGTTAGAAGCAGCAAGTGTCCGCGCAAGTGATTTACGTGCAGGAGCTGCTCTAGTGCTAGCTGGTTTGATTGCTGAAGGGGAAACAGAAGTCCACGACATTTATCACATTGAACGTGGCTATGGTAGATTAATTGAGAAATTATCTGCTTTAGGCGCAGACATTCGACGTGTGAAGCTCGAGCCTGTCGAAATTACGAATGCAGACAGAACCGTGTAGTGGTACAATAAGACAGGTTTAGAAAACGCTTGGCAGGAGGAGAAACGATGGAACGAAGTTTATCAATGGAATTAGTACGTGTAACTGAGGCGGCAGCGATTGCGTCTGCACGCTGGATGGGGCGCGGGTTAAAGATAGAAGCAGATGACGCGGCGACGACCGCAATGCGTTCTGTATTTGACACAATTCCTATGGAAGGTGTCGTCGTAATCGGTGAAGGTGAAATGGACGAGGCGCCGATGCTGTATATCGGTGAAAAATTAGGTCTTGGTAACGGTGGGCCACAAGTAGATGTGGCCGTTGATCCACTTGAAGGCACTAACATTGTCGCGTCAGGTGGTTGGAACGCATTAGCAGTTCTAGCAATCGCAGACCGTGGCAACTTGCTCCACGCCCCAGACATGTATATGGACAAACTTGCAGTGGGTCCAGAAGCAGTCGGATTGGTCGATATTGATGCACCGGTCATCGATAACTTAAAGGCCGTTGCTCGTGCCAAAAACAAAGATATTCAAGACGTAGTGGCAACGATTTTAAATCGCCCGCGTCACCAACAGATCATTGACGAAATTCGTGCTTCTGGAGCTCGCATCAAATTGATCAACGACGGAGACGTGGCAGGTGCCATCAACACGGCGTTTGATGAGACAGGTGTCGACATCTTGTTCGGCATGGGTGGAGCACCAGAAGGCGTGATCGCGGCTGTTGGCTTGAAGTGTCTAGGAGGAGAAATTCAAGGTCGTCTAGTACCTCATGAAGAAGGTGAACTAGAGCGTTGTATCAAGATGGGTCTTGATGTGAACAAAGTCTTGCGTATGGAAGACCTTGTACGCGGTGACGATGCGATCTTCACAGCTACAGGTGTTACAGACGGAGAGCTTCTTCGCGGCGTTCAGTTCAAAGCAGGGTATGCAGAAACACATACACTGGTTATGCGCGCAAAATCTGGTACGGTCCGTTTCGTAGAAGGCCGTCATAGCTTGAAAAAGAAACCGAATCTAGTCCTGTAAAAAAGATAGAATGCCGCACAGAGCTTTTTCTGTGCGGACATTTCTTCTATTTATTTAGTACTCCTACTGAATCATCCCTTCCTGTATCCGATAACTCCCAACACATGCAATCCCAACAAAATAATCTAAGAGTGTGGTGCCAATATGACCCAGCATACAATCAATGAACTGGAAAATATGACGTTAAAAGAGCTATATGAGCTCGCTAAGAGATACAAAATCTCGTCTTACAGTAAACTAACAAAAAAAGAACTCATTATATCCATCTTGAAATCGCGTGCCGAGCAAGAAGGCTTTTTCTTCATGGAAGGTGTTTTAGAAATCATTTCATCAGAAGGATTTGGCTTCCTTCGCCCAATCAACTATTCGCCGAGTTCTGAAGATATCTACATCTCTGCATCGCAGATTCGTCGCTTTGATTTACGTAACGGAGATAAAGTTACCGGAAAAGTACGTCCTCCAAAAGAGAGCGAGCGTTACTATGGATTGTTACACGTTGAACTGGTAAACGGGGAAGACCCAGAGACGGCAAAAGAACGTGTTCATTTTCCTGCCCTTACACCGCTCTACCCGGACCGTCAGTTAAAGTTAGAGACGACGCCAGAACGATTGTCTACACGCATCATGGATCTAGTTGCGCCAGTAGGCTTCGGTCAACGTGGATTAATTGTAGCCCCACCAAAAGCCGGAAAGACGATGTTATTGAAAGAAGTAGCCAATGCCATCACAACGAACCATCCGGAAGCGGAATTGATTGTCCTACTAATCGATGAGCGACCAGAAGAAGTGACAGATATTGAGCGTTCAGTGAAAGCAGATGTTGTTAGCTCAACATTCGACGAAGTTCCTGAAAATCACGTAAAAGTGACAGAACTTGTTCTTGAGCGTGCGATGCGCCTTGTTGAGCACAAGCGGGACGTCATTATTTTGATGGACTCCATCACGCGTCTTGCACGCGCGTACAACTTAGTCATTCCACCAAGCGGACGTACGTTATCTGGAGGGATTGACCCGGCTGCATTCCACCGTCCAAAGCGATTCTTCGGAGCGGCTCGTAACATCGAAGAAGGCGGAAGCTTAACGATTTTAGCAACGGCTCTAGTCGACACAGGCTCGCGTATGGATGAAGTGATCTACGAGGAGTTCAAAGGAACAGGAAATCTCGAGCTTCACTTAGATCGTCAGCTTGCGGAACGTCGTATCTTCCCAGCGCTGGATATTCGCCGTTCAGGTACGCGTAAAGAAGAATTGTTGATTGAAAAGGCGCAGCTTGATAAGTTGTGGGCCATCCGCAAGACATTCTCAGACTCACCAGACTTTACAGAGCGTTTCATGCGCAAGCTGAAACAGACAAAAGACAACGACGCATTCTTCCAACAATTAGCGGATGAAATGAAAGCACATAAGGCAAACAAAGCCTCCCTATAAACAACTTTTTTTCAAACTAACTACTTGAATTGACCTCCAAAACATGGTATTCTAGTCGTTGTAAGTTTTATTATTTCTGCTACATATGTGGCTGACACACCGGGCCATGTAAGGTATCAGTTTTCATAACCAACTCTGTTCCAGATGGTTCAGGGCGAGAGGAGAGAAAGCAGATGAAATCAGGAATTCATCCAGACTACAAAGAAGCAACAGTTACTTGTTCATGTGGAAACTCATTCAAAACAGGTTCTGTAAAAGAAAACATCAACGTCGAGTTCTGCAGCGAGTGTCACCCATTCTACACAGGACGTCAGAAATTCGCAGCAGCGGATGGTCGTGTTGATCGCTTCAACAAAAAATACGGTCTTAAAGAAGAGCAACAAAACTAAGAACCTAAATACCTGTGGGGCATTTGCCTTACAGGTATTTTTTGATAGAAAAGTGGAGCGGGCTTCTATTTGGAAGTAGCTCCCAAAAGGTACCTGTCACCCACACAATTCAAACACAATTCATAAATATGTAAAACTAACTGTAATAACGCAGGTTCGTGGTGTATATTCGGTGAATATTCATGAATGTCAGAATAGTTTCTGGGACAGGTACCTATAAAAACTATAAAGGGGTACCTACATGGCACAACTATTTTTCAAGCATGGCGCAATGAACAGCGGGAAATCCATCGAGATCCTCAAAGTTGCCCACAACTATGAAGAACAAAACAAACCGGTCATTATTTTCACACCAGCAATCGATACACGGGACGAAGTGGGAACGGTCGCAAGTCGAATCGGACTCAAGCGCAAAGCGATTCCGGTATTTGAGGATACCAACTTGTTTGACTACGTAAAAGATCAAAATGAGCGTATCTATTGTGTTCTTATTGATGAAGTCCAATTCATTAGCAAAGAACACGTCCTGCAACTTACGCAAATCGTAGATGAGCTAAATATTCCTGTGATGGGCTTTGGTCTGAAAAATGACTTCATGAATGAATTGTTTGAAGGTAGCCGGTACATGTTGACGTACGCCGATAAAATCGAAGAAATGAAAACAATTTGTTGGTTCTGTCACCGTAAAGCAACGATGAATTTGCGGGTAGATGAGAACAAAAAGCCAGTTCGCACGGGCGCTCAAATCGTCATCGGTGGTAACGATAGCTACTACCCGGTTTGCCGGAAGTGTCATGCGAATCCACCACTATAGTTAGGATCAATCTCTGGCGATACGGCAGTGAGTCCCAGGGGGAGCATACCGGAGCCTCCTCTTGGCATACGAGAAGCTTGCACTTCTCGCCTCCACTGCGGGGTCTCCGCTATACTCTGATTCCCCAGGAACTCACTACCTACTCTTGTCGATTGAACCTACTTTAGTGACTTAGTGACTTAGTGCTGGCATCAAATTTAGTGCCTGTCACTTTTTATAGCTATAGTATTTTCATGAATAACTTAATTGTGACGTCAAATCCCGGAAGCCAGGTCGTTATTTCCCGGGCTATCGGAGTTTTCTCGAGACCCGGCAACGAAGATGAAAGTGCTTTTCTTTCATCTTACGTGGGGAGGCTCGAGGAAAATCCCCCAGGAAATGACGACCTGGGTGGAGGGATTTCCAATAAAATAGCACAAATTACAAATTACCAACTACTCATTTAAAAGTATTTAAAAAATAATAACAAACCCGCCCCAGGAGGTGTCCCTATGTTTGACCGCTTACAAGCCGTTGAAGACCGCTATGACAAGCTGAACGAAATGCTATCGGACCCGGAAATCGTCAATGATACAAACAAGCTTCGCCAGTACTCAAAAGAGCAATCGGACCTACAAGAAACAGTCGATGCTTACCGTGAATACAAGGCAGCAAAAGAACAATTGGCAGAAGCTAAAGAAATGTTAGATGACAAACTCGACGCAGACATGCGCGAAATGGTCAAAGAAGAAGTCAATGAACTGGAGGCGCAAATCGAAAAACTCGAAGAACGCCTGCACATTTTATTGATTCCGAAAGACCCGAACGATGACAAAAACGTCATCATGGAAATCCGCGGAGCAGCAGGTGGAGACGAGGCAGCCTTGTTTGCTGGAAGCTTATTCCGCATGTACAGCCGCTTTGCTGAAACAAATGGCTGGAAAATTGATATTATGGATTCTTCTCCTACAGGGCTTGGTGGTTTCAAAGAAGTCGTCTTCATGATTGCTGGAAACGGAGCTTTCTCAAAATTGAAGTATGAAAACGGTGCACACCGCGTGCAACGTGTTCCTGAAACGGAGTCGGGTGGGCGTATCCATACGTCAACTGCGACAGTTGCCTGTCTACCGGAAGTGGAAGAAGTCGATGTGGAAATTCACGACAAAGACATTCGTTTCGACGCGTATGCATCGTCTGGTGCCGGTGGACAATCGGTTAATACGACGATGTCAGCGGTTCGTCTAACACACATTCCAACGAATACAGTCGTGACGTGTCAGGATGAAAAATCGCAAATCAAAAATAAAGAAAAAGCGATGAAAGTACTGCGTGCGCGTGTTGCGGACAAGTATCGTCAAGAAGCACAAGCGGAATACGATGCTGTACGTAAATCAGCAGTTGGAACGGGTGACCGTTCTGAGCGTATCCGTACGTACAACTTCCCGCAAAATCGTGTAACAGACCATCGTATCGGCCTGACAATCCAAAAACTTGACCAGATTATGGAAGGCAAAATCGATGAAGTCATTGAAGCATTGATTATCGAAGATCAAGCCGAAAAGCTGGAGAAGATGAATGAAAGCACGATTTAATACAATTCAAGAGGCCCTCTCATGGGCTTCTTCTTATTTAGAGGCAAACGGACAAGAAGGACTTGCTGCAAAGTTTTTCTTGCAAGATGTTTTACAGTTCACGTCCAGTGATGTGATGATGAAGCAGTTCGATCCATTTCCGGAAGATAAAATTACAAAGTACGAAAAAGGAATTGAACAAATCGCAACCGGAACGCCGTATCAGTATGTAAGCGGAGTAGCTGAATTTTACGGCCGTCATTTCAAAGTGACTCCGGATGTCCTCATTCCTCGTCCGGAAACGGAAGAATTGATCGAGCAACTCATACAACGTAAGAAAACTTTATTTGGTAAGCGACCCGTTCGAATTGTGGATATCGGGACAGGTACTGGATGCATCGCAACGACTTTGAAACTGGAGATTCCAGAAGCTGAGGTCCATGCTGTGGATATCTCGTCTCAAGCTCTAGAAGTCGCGCGACACAATGCTGTTTTTCTACAAGCAGACGTTCAATTCTTGCAAGGGGATATGACCGAGCCGATTGAAGGGGAGAAGTGGGATATTTTTGTTTCCAATCCGCCGTACATTGCTGAGGTGGAAAAGCAGGTGATGCACGGCAATGTTCTCGACCACGAACCACACCTCGCTCTTTTTGCAGAAGACGAGGGGCTTTATTTCTACAAAAAGATGTGTGCAAGGTTACCAGAACTACTAAGTGCGCAGGCCATCGTCGGTTTTGAAATCGGGTATTTGCAAGGTCCAGCAGTTAAACTACTGCTAGAGCAAGCTCTTCCGACAGCGAAAGTGGAAGTCGTTGAAGATTTAAACGGACGCGACCGAATGGTTTTTGCAACTTTATGAATAGAGTAGTAGAAAGTGGGTCATGCTGATTTCAAGGGAGAATCGGGATGACTCATTTTCAAAATTTACTAAATCGGCTAGGCACCGCTGAACATTTTTTATGGATCTTATTAGATGGACGTGGAGACAACTTTTGGTGTATCCTCGTGAAAAATAGTTGCTACGACGAGAAGGATGTCGAAGAGCCAAAATCGTTTTTTGTCACACTATGGAAGCGATGGTTTTCCACAGATGATGACGATAGTTCTCCACAGGATGGGGATAAAATCAGTTTACAAGAAGGATGACGCGAAATGACAAAGTTTGTACATGTGGATAGAGATGGGGATAACCTTAAAAGTTATCAACAAATTGTGGATAAGTGGGTCGCTGGAGAAGTAGTGGCTTTCCCGACAGAGACTGTATACGGCCTTGGTGCAGATGCGAGAAATCCTCAAGCTGTTGCTAAAATCTACGAGGCAAAGGGTCGTCCTTCTGATAATCCACTTATTGTTCATGTAGGAAAAACCGAGCAACTGCAAGGGTTCATCGCGTATATTCCAGAACTTGCACAAAAAGCGATGGATGCATTCTGGCCGGGTCCGTTAACGGTAATTTTACCTTTGAAAGAAGGGGCGCTTGCGCCAGCCGTGTCAGCTGGGTTATCCACAGTCGGTGTGCGAATGCCGGCGCATCCCGTTGCCCATGAACTTCTTGAATTTGCGAACATTCCTATAGCGGCACCAAGCGCAAATCGCAGTGGCAAACCTAGCCCCACTGCGGCAAGTCACGTTGTTGAAGATTTAGAGGGACGCATTCCAATGATTGTGGATGGAGGACCTGCAACGGCCGGATTGGAATCGACGATTGTTGACTTTACCGTTCAACCACCCGCACTATTGCGTCCAGGTTCCATCACAGAAGAAATGCTCCAAGACGTGATTGGAGACATGCAAGGTGCAGGTCGTCTTCGCGAAGAACAGGCTCCAAAAGCTCCGGGAATGAAATACACGCATTATGCCCCAGATGCACCGGTTTACTTAGCATATTTAGATCAGGCAATGACTGGTGACAAAATGGAAGAGCTGAGCAGAATGGGTAAAAAAATTGCGCTGGTGGCTCCAGAAAAGTATCGCCACCTTCCTCACGATGAGTTTTTGTCACTCGGGACTGACGCGTCACTCGAGTCTATTAGCCGGCACTTGTTTAATGCACTTCGGGCATGTAATCAAGTAGAAGTCGATTTGATTGTGGCGGCCGCTTTCCCAGCTGAAGGAGTCGGCAAAGCATTGATGAACCGTCTCGAGAAAGCTGCGGGCGGTACTTGGTTATGAGATAACCACGAGGGGTAAAAAGGAGATGACTTTCTATGAACATTTTATTTGTTTGTACAGGAAATACATGTCGTAGTCCAATGGCAGCAGCAATTTGGCGCGAGCTTGAGGGCGTCGAAATTCAATCGGCTGGTGTCTATGCAATCCATGGAGCGGACATGTCCTATCATGCCAAACAAGCCTTAGCTGAAAAGGGAGTAGATGCTTCGCATGCTTCTCAACCCGTGACAGCAGACCTACTGGACTGGGCGGATGTAGTGTTGACGATGACAACGAGTCACAAGCATGCGCTTCTCCATGCGTATCCAGAAAATCGCGATAAGGTCCACACCTATTCGGAATTTGCAGATCCAGAAAATGCATTTGAAATTGCAGATCCGTTTGGAGGGAACTTGCAAGATTATCAGTTTACACTGTATCAACTTGAACAATTGCAACAAAAAGCACTTCACCGACTGCATCTCCACAACGACAAAAATTAATGATATGATGGACTTGAACGAATGATACAGAAATGAGGGAATGCACGTGAACATTGCCATTTCATCCGACCATGGCGGAAACAACTTACGAAAAGAAATTGTCTCGCTTCTAGAAGAACTAGGCCATCAAGTCACAGACTTCGGTCCCCAAACAAAAGACTCTGTGGACTACCCAGACTATGCAAAGCCAGTATGTGAAGGCGTTGCAGGAGGCGAGTTTGATTCAGGAATTTTGATTTGTGGAACTGGAATCGGAATGTCGATTGCCGCTAACAAATACAAAGGTATTCGTTGTGCGCTCGTCCACGACGTATTTTCTGCAAAAATGACAAAATGCCACAACAACTCAAATATCCTTGCAATGGGTGAGCGTGTCATTGGGGCAGGTCTTGCTCGCGAAATCGTATCGACTTGGCTCGAGAACGAATTCGAAGGCGGCCGTCACGAAACACGTATCAACAAAATTGCACAAATCGAAGAAAACAACTAAATCAATTCCTATGAGGGAGGCGTTTGGAATGGAAGCAACAAGCCAGTGGAAAGCACAACTTGAACAGCTGCTGGACGAATTCGAACAACTCACGGACATCAAACCGGCCACACTCTTTGTCGTCGGCTGCTCCACCTCAGAAGTTATCGGGAAGAAAATTGGAACAGCGGGGGCCACGGAAGTTGCAGAGGCACTTTTTGAGCCCCTCGAGGAATTCGCAAGACGAAAAGGTGTTTATCTTGCGTTTCAAGGCTGTGAACATATAAACCGCGCACTCACCATGTGTCGCGAAACGGCTGACAAGTTTCAGCTCGAAGAAGTATCGGTTATACCGGTCCCATCTGCAGGCGGTCCCATGTCTGCCTATGCCTATGAACAGTTCCATGACCCAGTCGTCGTAGAGAACATTCGCGCGCATGCAGGCATTGATATTGGTCAAACATTGATTGGGATGCATTTGAAAGAAGTCGCTGTACCTGTTCGAACATCCGTGAAGATGATTGGTGATGCCATCGTCACCACGGCTACCACACGTCCAAAGCTCATTGGTGGACGACGTGCATTTTATGGAAACTAGGAGGAACATCATAGTGAAAAACATTCAAGCGCAAGACCAAGCCGTATTCGAAGCAATGGAAAACGAAAAAAAGCGTCAGCAGGCCAATATCGAACTGATCGCCTCTGAAAACTTTGTCACACAAGCTGTTATGGAAGCGCAAGGCTCTGTACTGACAAATAAATATGCAGAAGGCTATCCTGCGAAACGCTATTACGGTGGATGTGAGCACGTCGATGTCGTTGAAAACATCGCACGTGACCGTTTAAAAGAACTATTCGGTGCAGAACACGCCAACGTCCAGCCACACTCTGGTTCACAAGCGAACATGGCGGTCTACATGACAGCACTTGAGCAAGGGGACACAATCCTTGGAATGAACCTTTCACACGGTGGGCATTTAACACACGGTTCACCTGTTAACTTCAGTGGAATTCAGTACAACTTCGTTGAGTACGGTGTCAACAAAGAAACCGAACTGATCGATTATGAAGATGTTCGACAAAAAGCGCTTGAGCATAAGCCGAAAATGATCGTAGCAGGAGCAAGTGCATACTCACGCACAATTGACTTCGCGAAGTTCCGTGAAATCGCAGATGAAGTCGGTGCATATTTAATGGTCGATATGGCGCACATCGCAGGACTTGTCGCTGCTGGTTTGCATCCAAATCCAGTACCACATTCGCACTTTGTCACATCGACTACACATAAAACACTTCGTGGACCACGTGGTGGATTAATTTTGACTACTGAAGAGTGGGCAAAAAAAATCGACAAGACAATCTTCCCAGGTATTCAAGGTGGACCACTTATGCATGTGATTGCGGCAAAAGCGGTTGCATTCGGCGAAGCGCTTCAAGACGACTTCAAAACGTATCAACAACAAGTAATCGACAACGCACAAGCACTTGCTGCAACACTTTCTGAAGAAGGCGTGCGCATCGTATCTGGTGGCACAGACAACCATGTGTTTTTGATCGATGTAAAAGGTTTAGGATTGACTGGGAAAGTAGCAGAGCATGTCCTTGATGAAGTCGGCATCACAGTCAACAAGAATACAATTCCATTCGACCAAGAAAGCCCGTTCGTCACTTCTGGTATTCGAATTGGAACGCCAGCTGTCACATCGCGTGGATTCAAAGAAGATGAGATGAAAGAGATCGGTAAAATTATCGCAGATCTTCTGAAAAATCATGAAGACGAAGCAACTTTAACATCTTCTAAAGAGCGCGTGAAGGCGTTAACAGACAAGTTCCCACTTTACGCATAATTTATAGTAACTCCGAGCCACCTCTACTAAAAAATCGAGGTGGCTTTTTATCGCAATTTTCCGTAAACTAAAGAAAACGTTCGTGACTAATCAGCAGAGGAGTGCGGGTATGAGCCAACAGACCGATAGCAAGATGCGTACAGAACTCTTGCACTGGATTAAAAAGATTGGCAGTCAGTTTGATACAAGTTATATCGTTCGGGACCCTAAACTTCCAGGAAAACCCATCGTGTATGTCAACGAAGCATGCAATAAAAAATTTGGCTATACATCAGAAGAACTAATCGGTGAAAGTGTCTCATTCCTCTATAGCAATCAAGAAATGAATGGGTATGAAGAATTAATCGAAGCAGATTTTACTGAAAACGTATCGGTCCGGCGTGAAGTCGTATTATTTCGTAAAGACCGATTGCCTATTTGGTTTAATCTAATCGGTCAGACTTTTCGGGATAATCACAGCAATCCAGTTTTTGAAGTAGCTTTCCTATCCGATATTACTGTCCAAAAACAACAAGAGTCTATCATTGAAATGCAAGCAGAGATCTATGAAGGAATTGAAAAAGGCTATGCCATCAGTTCACTTCTTCAAGAAATTTGTTATAAAGTAGAGCAGTTTTTCACAGAAGGTTCGATGTGTAGCATCATGCACGTGCGCGATGGCCATCTCTATGGACTTGCCACCAAGTCTTTACCGAAAGAGTATTCAAAAGTAATAGAGGGTCTAGAGATTGGGCCGAATTCTGGAACGTGTGGAGCAGCAGCTTACCATCAGCAAGTTGTCATCACAGAGGATGTTGAGAACTCCCCAAATTGGATTCCGTATATCGGGGAAGGTCCGAATCTTTATGGGTTTAAGGCGTGTTGGAGTTTCCCGATTGTCAATCACCAGCGGCAAACGATAGGGACGTTCGGTGTTTATTTCCGCGAAAGTATTAGCCCTACGAAACTCGAAATGGCGTTTATTCAAAAAATCGTGCCGCTCGTTCTACTCGCATTCCGCAATGCAGCGGATCAAGAAAAAATTCTGCATTTGGCGTATCAAGACCAGGAAACCGGCCTTGCCAATATGAACTATTTTTATACAGAGGTCAAAGATTTGGATGAGGACTCAGAAAATGGATTTGTCGCAATCGTTACACCGACAAACCATCCGGAAATTGTCGATATGTTTGGACGAGAAATCGCATCCCTAGTGTTGAAAGAATTAGGTCGTCGATTAGAAGGAATCTTGGAAGACTACAACTATGTGATGGCACGCTTTACGAGCACAACGCTTATTTTGGCAGGGAATACAAGGCGGGAAGATTTCCGAGATATTCTAGAACTGCTCCTACGAGCTGGTCATTTCCCAATCAAAATCGATCAAATGGAAATTTTTCTCCCTCTTCATATTGGTGTCGTACCGTATCAAAAAGGTGATGAAGTGACGCAGCTCATTCGCCAAGCGGACCTTGCTTTGTCGGAAGCGAAAAAACGCAATGGGGAGCAAGTTTGTTATTATTCCGTCGAGATGGACGAGGCAATCAAACGCAATATGGAATTGCAAAGTGCCATTGAAATTGGCTTGCGGGAGCAGGAATTTGATGTCCATTTGCAACCGAAAGTCGATATGGAGAGCGGTCGGATCATCAGTTTTGAAGCACTTGCGCGTTGGAACTCGAGCCGTCTTGGCATCGTTTCTCCAGTCGACTTCATCGAAGCGACCGAGAGCGCGGGTAAAATTGACCAACTCGAGATGATTATTTTAAATAAAGTTTTATCATGGCAAAGTGACCGCCAATCTAAACACAAATACCTTTACCCAGTGGCAGTGAACATCTCGCCGAATCACTTTTATCAATCTGGCTTTTTAGAAAGTTTACTTCGATTGTTAAAAGGCTACGACCTCCCATCAGAATGCATTGTGCTGGAGCTGACAGAAAGTATTCGCCTTGAAGACTTGGAGCAGGCAAAGACGATTTTGAAAAATCTCGCAAAAGAGGGGATTCGTTGCTCCATCGATGACTTTGGAATTGGCTATTCATCACTCAGTTATTTGCATGAACTTCCGATCTCTGAAATTAAATTAGACCGGAGTTTCATCTCACAAATTCATACGAGTGGAACACGAGCGGTGGTCCAAACAATTATCGATCTCGCTGACAAACTCGATATTCGAGCCGTTGCAGAGGGCATTGAGACCTATGAACAAATGATTTTACTGCGTGGAATGAGTTGTTCTATCGGACAAGGGTACTATTTCTATAAGCCATTACCTCTCGCGCAAATAGACGAAATAATCAAAACTGAGGAGACCTAGAAAGTCTTCTCTTTTTTTTGCTATAATAGGTCAGAATGAAATGAAGAGGAGTGAACAGGATGTCAAAAGTTTTCGTATTTGATCACCCACTGATTCAACATAAATTAACGTATATCCGCAGCGTAGAGACAGGAACAAAAGAATTTCGCGAGTTAGTCGATGAGGTCGCAACACTGATGGCCTTTGAAATCACACGAGACATGCCACTAGTCGAAACGGAAGTAGAGACACCTGTAACCGTCACAAAATCAAAAGTTCTTGCAGGGAAGAAGATGGGTATCGTACCAATCCTACGTGCAGGAATCGGAATGGTAGATGGTATCTTAAAATTGATTCCGGCAGCAAAAGTTGGACACATCGGTCTTTACCGTGACCCACAAACGTTGCAACCGGTCGAATACTATGTGAAATTGCCAGCAGACGTGGAAGAGCGCGACTTTATCGTCGTTGACCCAATGCTTGCTACAGGCGGTTCAGCAATCGAAGCCATCAACTCACTGAAAAAGCGCGGAGCAACAAGCATCAAATTCATGTGCTTAATTGCAGCACCAGAAGGCGTCGAATTATTGCAACAAGCACACCCAGACGTCGACGTTTATATCGCAGCGCTTGATGAAAAGTTAAACGATCACGGCTATATCGTGCCAGGTCTTGGCGATGCAGGCGACCGACTTTTTGGTACGAAGTAAGTTTTTAAACGTTGAGTTCCATTCCGGGGCTGCTTTCCGAGGGCGCGGCGTGAGCCTCCTCACTTCGACTTCGTCTCGTTGTGGGGTCTCACGTTCCGACTTGAATCCCACTGGAGTCAGCCCCTGCATTCCACTCAACTTGGTTTTAGATGTGGAGCCGACTGGTCAGAAATTGTGCGAGAAGACAGCGTGGACTGTGAAGTGCTCTTTACTTCATAGGCCGCGATGGCTTCTTGCGGGATTTCTAGGAGGCGCAACTCGATTCCATTTAGATGTGGAGCCGACTGTTCTAAACGTTGAGTTCCATTCCGGGACTGCTTTCCGAGGGCGCGGCGTGAGCCTCCTCACTTCGACTTCGTCTCGTTGTGGGGTCTCACGTTCCGACTTGAATCCCACTGGAGTCAGCCCCTGCATTCCACTCAACTTGGTTTGCGTCTCGTAAAACTTTCGTATATAACAATTGAAAGCTCTATTTTCTCCAACAGCGCCTAGGCACTGTTGGATTTTTTGTTCGAAAAACACCCCCTTCCAAACATAACAAAAGAATTATGTCCGTAATTTGTCGAACAGAGGTGTCTTGTGATGTTTTTCACAGGATGCAATTGACATGAAATAGGTGCTATTGTATGCTTACAAAGGATATTAATGATAGGGGTTTCATACTGAAATCCGACTGTCTATTCCACTTTCTGCAAGCTAGCGTCTTCATTTGAGAAGCACCCCAGAACCAGCGAAAAATCTCGCTTCCATTCGAATCTAAATTCAGGAGAATTCCAATGCTCAATTTGTTTCATATTTACCAGCGGCAGAAAAAGTACATACTCTTTTTGCTCGCAGCCTGTGTGCTCGGTGCAGCGTTCACGCCGTATTCGACCATATTTGCGGGCATCGGTCTCGGGGCAGCCTTTGGACTCTATAACTTCTGGATCCTACAGCGTCGAATGCTGAAGTTTGACCGTGCTTTTGATCAAGGAAAAAAGCGCGTCAGTCTCGGTACTGGATTACGCTTTGCTTCAGGAATTGCGGCAGTGGCGATTGCCCTATCGCTACCTGAATATTTCCATTTGATCAGTACGGTAATTGGTCTAATGATACCGTATGTTCTACTGGTCATAGAACAGCTAGTATTTGCGATACGCAAACAAAATGAAGATGCGAAAGAGAGGTGAACTACTAGTGGATCATTTAGCTCCAGAATATGAGTTTCTCGGTATGACAGGAAACTGGTCGACATTGATGATGCTTGCCATCACGACGCTTATCGTGTTTTTGATAGCTGTCATTTCGACACGTAACTTGAAACTCAAACCATCAGGGATGCAAAACTTTATGGAGTGGATTATGGACTTCGTAAAAGGCATCATCAAAAGCAACATGGACTGGAAAACAGGCGGAAGCTTCCATGTACTTGGAATCACGCTTCTTATGTTTATCTTTGTGTCGAATATCCTCGGACTTCCATTTGCCATCGTTTATGACGGATACTTGTGGTGGAAATCACCGACAGCTGACCCAGTTGTAACGATGACGCTTGCTGTAATGATTATCGCATTAACTAACTATTACGGCGTGAAAGCAAAAGGGTTCAAAGGGTACATCAGTGACTTTGCAAAACCGTTGCCATTCATGGCACCACTAAAAGTTATTGAGGAATTCGCAAACACGTTGACACTTGGTCTACGTCTTTACGGAAACATCTACGCAGGTGAGGTACTACTCGGACTAATCGCCGGACTCGCAACTGCAAGTGCATTTGGCTTCATTGGAGCCATCATTCCAGGTATGGCCTGGATCGGATTCTCGATCTTCATCGGGGGTATCCAATCGTTTATCTTTGTTATGTTAACGATGGTGTATATGGCACATAAAGTGGCAGACGACCATTAATATAAACTGAAGGGGACTTCAGTATAAACTTAAAACCAACCAAACTTTAGGAGGAAACTACACAATGACAGGTTCAGTAGGTTTATTAGCAGCAGCTATCGCAATCGGATTAGGAGCACTTGGTGCAGGTATCGGTAACGGTCTTATCGTTTCAAAAACAGTTGAAGGTATCGCTCGCCAACCAGAAGCACGTGGCGCACTTCAAACAGTTATGTTCATCGGGGTTGCATTAGTTGAGGCACTTCCAATCATCGCAGCAGTTATCGCGTTCATCGCATTGAACCAATAATTGATTAAAACTTAAGTGGCGGAGCATATCCGCCACTTCCTTTAAGCAAAACAACCATAGAAAACAACAAAGTTTTTGTTTACTCAATAGAAGCAAGAAAACGACGGAATAGCGTTTGAAAGGAGTGAAACAATCGTGTCTTTTGATTACCTGGTACTCGGGGCTGGCGCCACGGGCTTAAATACATGGGATATCTTAGCGACTTTATTCTTCTTTACATTACTAATGGTACTGTTGAAGAAATTCGCATGGGGTCCATTAATGGGAATCATGAACGAGCGTGAGCAGTTAGTAGCGAGCGAGATCGAAGCAGCTGAAAACAGCCGTATCGAATCACAAAAACTACTTGACGAGCAACGTGAATTACTAAAACAAGCACGCACGGAAGCATTGGCAATCGTTGAAAACGCGAAGAAACAAGGCGACGTTTCTCGTGAAGAGATTATGACAACTGCACGTGAAGAAGCAGCACGCTTGAAAGAGTCTGCTGTACGTGAGATTGAAACTGAAAAAGCACGCGCGATTGCTGCTGTACGTGAGGAAGTTGTTTCCTTGTCAGTACTTGCTGCATCGAAAGTGCTTGAGAAAGAAGTTACGGAAGAAGATAATCGTGCATTGATCGAGGCTACGATTGCGAAGGCAGGCGAAGCGAAGTGAGCAAATCTGCAGTAGCAAAGCGTTACGCCATCGCTTTATTCGAACTGGCACGAGAAAACGATACATTGGTTACAACACGTGAGGACTTAACGGAAATCAAATCAGCTTGGAAACAAGACGCAGACGTGCAAGCCTTGTTCGATTCTCCAAAACTTTCTTTAGATAAAAAGAAAGAATTAATTCGTACAGTATTCGGCTCAGCAAGCCCAGCAGTTGTGAACACACTTCAGCTTCTTGTTGAAAAGAAACGCCTGCACGAACTTCCAGCCATTGTGGAAGAATTCAGTGCTCTATCAAACGAAGCACAAGGAATTGCGGAAGCAACGGTTTACTCAACACGCGCTCTAACAGACGAAGAACGTGCACACATCTCTTCTGCATTCGCACAAGAAGTAGGCAAAGGTTCTTTAAATATTCATAACGTAGTAGACCCATCCTTAATTGGTGGCCTACGCATTCAAATCGGAAACCGCATTTACGACAACACATTAAGTTCTAAACTTACTCGCTTGAAGCGTAACTTGATCGGTTAATACTATAGAAATATGAGAGGTGACATACATGAGCATCAAAGCTGAAGAAATCAGTGTCTTGATTAAGCAGCAGATTCAAAACTACGAATCTGAAATGAAAGTAAGCGATGTGGGTACAGTTATCCAAGTCGGTGACGGTATCGCTCGTGCTCATGGTCTCGACAACGTCATGGCTGGAGAGCTTCTTGAGTTCTCAACAGGTGTACTTGGTATGGCGCAAAACCTTGAGGAAAACAACGTAGGTATCGTTATCCTTGGACCATACACAGACATCAAAGAAGGCGATGAAGTACGTCGTACAGGCCGTATTATGGAAGTACCAGTAGGAGAAGCGCTTATCGGGCGTGTAGTAAACCCACTTGGTATGCCACTTGATGGGCAAGGTCCTATCGAAACAACAACAACTCGTCCAATCGAAAGCCCAGCACAAGGTGTTATGGCGCGTAAATCGGTTCACGAGCCACTTCAAACAGGTATCAAAGCGATCGATGCACTAGTGCCAATCGGTCGTGGACAGCGTGAGTTAATCATCGGTGACCGTCAAACAGGTAAAACATCTGTTGCGATCGATACGATCCTTAACCAAGCGGACCAAAACATGATCTGTATCTATGTTGCTATTGGACAAAAAGAATCTACTGTACGTAACGTAGTAGAAACTTTACGTAAAAAAGGCGCATTAGATTACACAATCGTTGTAACAGCTTCGGCTTCTCAACCATCTCCATTACTATACCTAGCTCCTTATGCAGGTGTAACAATGGCAGAAGAATTCATGTTCCAAGGCAAGCACGTTCTTGTCGTGTACGATGATCTTTCTAAACAAGCTGCGGCTTACCGTGAGCTTTCACTACTATTAAAACGTCCTCCAGGTCGTGAAGCATATCCAGGGGATGTATTCTACTTGCACAGCCGTCTACTTGAGCGCGCTGCAAAGTTGAATGAAACACTTGGTGCAGGTTCAATCACTGCATTACCGTTCGTTGAAACACAAGCAGGGGATATCTCAGCTTACATTCCAACAAACGTAATTTCAATCACAGATGGTCAGATCTTCTTACAGTCTGATTTATTCTTCTCTGGTGTACGTCCAGCAATCAACGCAGGTCTTTCTGTATCACGTGTTGGTGGTTCTGCCCAGATCAAAGCAATGAAAAAAGTAGCGGGTACACTACGTCTTGACTTAGCGGCTTTCCGTGAACTAGAAGCATTCGCTCAGTTCGGTTCAGATCTAGATGCATCTACTCAAGCAAAACTTAACCGTGGTCAACGTACTGTTGAAGTATTGAAGCAAGACTTGAACTCACCGATCAAAGTTGAGAAGCAAGTTATCATTCTTTACGCTCTAACACGTGGACTTCTTGACGATGTAGCATTAAATGATGTTCGTCGTTTCGAAAACGAACTTCTTAGCTGGTTAGATTCAAACCACACAAACGTTTTAGATCACATTCGTACAACTAAAGACCTTCCTGCAGACGAAGATCTAGTGAACGCTATCAACGAGTTCAAAAAGACATTTGCAGCAAGCGAATAAGTTCGAATAAAAAACGATAAGGTGGTGAAATACCAGTGGCATCATTACGCGATGTAAAAAATCGAATTACGTCTACAAAGAAAACTAGTCAGATCACAAGAGCCATGCAAATGGTTTCGGCTTCGAAATTGAACCGTGCAGAAACGAATGCAAAAGCATACGTTCCATACATGGGGAAAATTCAAGAAGTCGTTGCAGCGATTGCATCCGGTTCAGCTGACGCAAGTCACCCAATGCTCACGTCTCGTCCTGTCAAAAAGACTGCTTACCTCGTCATTACATCTGACCGTGGTCTAGCAGGTGCTTACAATGCGAACGTTCTACGTGCGGTAACAACGGCAATCAACACTCGTCATGCTTCAGCGGATGAGTACGTCATCTTTGCAATCGGACGTATGGGTCGTGACTTCTTTGCAAAACGCGGAGCGAACGTGATTGAGTCGGAAGTTGGACTTCCGGATCAGCCGTCTTTCGCAGACATTAAAGAGATTGCACGCAAAGCTGTTGGTATGTTCACAGAAGGTACGTATGATGAACTTTATATGTACTACAACCACTTTGTCAGTGCCATTTCTCAGGAAGTCACTGAGAAGAAGGTACTGCCATTAACGGATATCGCACCAGAGGCAGGAACAGCATCGTATGAATTCGAGCCGTCTCCTGAAGCGATCTTAGAAGTATTGCTTCCGCAGTACGCTGAGAGCTTAATCTTCGGTGCGTTACTCGACGGAAAAGCAAGTGAACATGCTGCACGTATGACAGCAATGAAGAGTGCAACAGACAATGCATCCGATTTAATCAATAGTTTGACATTAGTATATAACCGTGCGCGTCAAGCTGCGATCACGCAAGAAATTACGGAGATCGTCGGCGGAGCGGCAGCATTAGAATAGAGTAAGACAGGAGGGAACAGTAGTGAACAAAGGACATGTTCTACAGGTAATGGGACCGGTTGTTGACGTAAAGTTCAGCAACGGCCAACTACCAGAAATCTACAATGCATTAACTGTAGCGATCGAGCGTCCAAATGAAGCGCCTTCTACACTAACACTAGAAGTAGCGTTACACTTAGGGGACGATTCAGTTCGTACGATCGCAATGTCTTCAACAGATGGTTTGAAGCGTGGCGAGGAAGTAACAGACTTGGGTGCAGCTATCTCTGTTCCAGTTGGAAACGCAACACTTGGTCGCGTATTCAACGTATTAGGAGAAGTTATTGACTTAGGAGAAGAAATCCCGACTTCAGAACGTCGTGATCCAATCCACCGTCTAGCACCAACTTTCGAAAACCTTTCAACAGAAGTTGAAATCCTTGAAACTGGAATCAAAGTAGTAGACCTTTTAGCACCATACATCAAAGGTGGTAAAATCGGTCTCTTCGGTGGTGCCGGAGTAGGGAAAACGGTTCTTATCCAAGAACTAATCAACAACATCGCACAAGAGCACGCGGGTATCTCTGTATTCGCAGGTGTTGGTGAGCGTACACGTGAAGGAAACGACTTATTCCACGAGATGAGCGATTCTGGCGTAATCAAACAAACAGCAATGGTATTCGGTCAAATGAACGAGCCACCTGGAGCACGTATGCGCGTAGCTCTATCTGGTTTGACAATGGCTGAGTATTTCCGTGATGAGCAGGGTGCAGACGTACTTCTCTTCATCGACAACATCTTCCGCTTCACGCAAGCAGGTTCTGAGGTATCGGCACTTCTAGGTCGTATGCCATCTGCCGTTGGTTACCAGCCAACACTTGCAACGGAAATGGGTCAACTGCAAGAGCGTATCACGTCTACGTCAACAGGTTCTGTAACATCGATCCAAGCGATCTATGTACCAGCCGATGACTACACGGATCCAGCTCCAGCAACAACATTCGCTCACTTAGATGCAACAACAAACCTTGAGCGTAAACTTTCTGAAATGGGTATTTACCCTGCGGTAGATCCACTTGCTTCTACTTCACGTGCACTTTCTCCGGAAATCGTTGGAGAAGAGCACTACACAGTAGCTCGTCAAGTTCAGTCTACTTTACAGCGTTACCGTGAGCTTCAAGATATCATCGCCATCCTAGGTATGGACGAGTTATCTGATGACGACAAGCAAACAGTTAACCGTGCACGTCGTATCCAGTTCTACCTGTCTCAGAACTTCCACGTAGCGGAGCAGTTCACAGGTCAACAAGGTTCTTACGTACCAGTTAAAGAAACAGTTCAAGGGTTCAAACAAATCCTTGAAGGCAAATACGACCACCTTCCAGAAGATGCATTCCGTCTAGTTGGACGCATCGAAGAAGTAATCGAAAAAGCTAAAGCTATGGGTGTAGAAGCCTAATACACGGGACCAGGAGGAAAGCAAATGCCGACATTAACAGTCAATATTGTCACTCCAGACGGCCCAGTATACGATGGTCAAGTAGATATGGTGATCGCCAAAACGGTCACAGGTGAAGTTGGGATTTTGCCAGGGCATATTCCAATGGTCGCACCTCTTGAAATTGGTGCAGTGAAGCTCAAGCGTGATGGCAAAGTCGAGTATGTTGCTATCAGCGGCGGCTTCGTTGAAGTTCGCCCTCAGCAGGTATCAGTTTTGACACCTTCTGCAGAGCTTGCTGAATCTATTGACGCTGCTCGTGCTAAAGAAGCACTTCGTCGTGCGGAAGAACGCGTGCAGTCTAAACAAGATAACGTCGATTTCAAGCGTGCGGAACTTGCGTTACAGCGTGCCATGAATCGTATCAACGTTAAAGAGGGTAATATGTAAGATCCACTCGCCGCACTCCCAGTTCTGGGGGTGCGGTTTTTTGTTGTGGATTTTTTTCAAGGGCTTGAGGGCATAAGGGCTTGGAGTGTTAAAGGGCTTTTGCTAGGAAGGGCTTTGGGACATAAGGGCTTGGAGTGTTGAAGGGCTTTTGTTTGGAAGGGCTTTGGGACATTAAATTTCACTGTGAGCGACGAAAGTTCCGAATCTAGCGACGAATCCTGAAGATCCAGCGATGCAAATCGCAATTCTAGCAACGAAAGAGCCAGTACAGTCACTGTGAGCGACGAAAGTTACAAATCCAGCGACGAGTCATGCAGATCCAGCGACGCAAACCACAATTCCAGCGACGAAAGAGCCAGTACAGTCACTGTGAGCGACGAAAGTTCCGAATCTAGCGACGAATCCTGAAGATTCCGCGACGCAAATCGCAATTCTAGCGACGAAAGAGCCAGTACAGTCACTGTGAGCGACGAAAGTTCTGAATCTAGCGACGAATCCTGAAGATCCAGCGACGCAAGAGCCAGTACAGTCACTGTGAGCGACGAAAGTTCCGAGTCTAGCGACGAATCCTGAAGATCCAGCGACGCAAACCGCAATTCTAGCGACGAAAGAGCCAGTACAGTCACTGTGAGCGACGAAAGTTCCGAATCTAGCGACGAATCCTGAAGATCCAGCGACGCAAACCACAATTTCAGCGACGAAAAATAAACTCATCTCGATAACATCAACACAAATATCCTTGATCATTGTAATACTAGAACTTAATTCAGTAGATTCTTTTCAAATGAAGTCACTTCAGCTAAACTAAACAAAAAAGGAGAAAATTCATGACGACTTACATTAAAACCAAACCAATTATACGAGATAGACGTGACCAGCTCCTCGCTCTAAAGCAACTGTCCCTTAGAATTCCCGAAAGTAATGTGAATGAGAAAGCATATTTCACTAAATTATATGCAACTGCCAAAGCTGGGCACGACGGAGAACTTAAAATAGATCGTATTCTCGAAAACATTCCTTTCCCAAAACTCCACTCCATTATCCCTGACTTCCACACCCAATCTAAATTCGGCAACTACTTTCAGTTTGATACTTTAGTAATCACAAATCGATACATCCTCCATTTAGAGATCAAAAATATTAGAGGCGAAATCGAATTTCAAGAGAATCCTGCTCACATCATTCGAACATTTGAAGGCGTGCAAGAAAAATTAGCCTGTCCGATTCATCAATTAACCAGGAATAAGAGAGCGATAGAAAATATATTAACTAACATAGAAAGTAGATTACCAATATACTCCGCCATTGTATTTAGCCATCCGAATGCTAAAATCGCTTCCTTTCCTCAATCCACAAAAGTCTTGTATAAAAACCAAGTTGATTTCTATATTGAAAAACTTAATGACCTACCAGAACTTTGCGACAGAGAGCAATTCCAGAAAGTTGTTCGTTCATTTAATGCTTTGAACAAGAACTTCAAAGAATTACCCTTATGTAACCGCTACTCATTTGATCCAAATAAATTAATAAAAGGTATATTTTGTTTAGAGTGTGAACAGCAGCTGCAAACTATGAAGAATGAACGAGTGTTTAGTTGCACTGTTTGTCAGAAGGTGGACCTATCTATACTCAACGACACAATTATAAGTATGTTTCGAATAGTTGGATCTCAATTGAAACGGAAAGAAATACAAGAGTTTTTAGGCTACGGATGCAGAGATACAATTTTACGAGCCCTCACCAAACTAAACTGCACCAAATCTGGCAGTGGAAAATCGACTTATTATTCTTTGCCCAAATAAATAACTAAGCGCATTTTAACCTAACCTACGGGAACGGCTCCCCACGTTCCTCTAAACCAAACCTCAATTACTTCAACCCATTCTAAAACCCCAAACCCAACCCCCATAAAACGACAAAAGACTGCGAATCACCTACTAGTTAACTCGTTTTTGAAAAGTTTCACAACTTCTTCAAAGGCTCTCACCAAATTCTCATAAACTATAGGTATAATGAGAAGTATGTGAAAGGAGAGAGAGCTTGTGTTAGCAACAGATCTAGCGATTGAATCAATAATTGCCATCAGTGTCCATCTCTTTTTCATAGCCATTGCTTTCTATGGACTGCAAAGTGTGCGATTAGATGTTGTGTTTAAAAAAGGCCATGTATTTCAAGTCCAAGTGATGATGATTTTGCTTAGCTTAGTTATCGGTACAACGGCTGGAAACTTCTTCTTACAACTCATGAACTGGTCGTCCCAGCTCCAATACTTATTCTAGGATGTGTCCATAGTTCGACGGGGTTCGAAAATTTTCTATTTCCCGGGAAATAATCTGTCGTATCATGTTTAAGTAGAACGTACCAGGGTATCTAAAAGTTAGCTGAACATTAGAGAGAAAACACATACTATAGTTGCAACTAGACTTGTGAAATTAGGGGATTAAGTTACTTGTCAGACTTCTCATTTCATTGTATGATGTAAATTGTGTTTTAATACCCTAATTTCAACAAATTCCGTATGTGAATGTATATATGAAGGCCATGTCAATTCTTTGGAGGTAACCAAATTGGATAAAATTATCGTAAAAGGCGGGCGCGCTTTAACAGGAAACGTAAGAGTAGAAGGAGCTAAAAATGCAGTGTTACCAGTACTTGCTGCAGCACTTCTCGCTTCAAAAGGAAAGAACATCATCAACGAAGTACCATCTCTTGCAGATGTAAATACAATTAACGAGGTTCTTCGCAGCCTCAACACAACAATCGACTACAAACCCGAAATGAATCAAGTAATCATTGATTCGACAGCACCACTCGAAAGCGAAGCGCAATTCGAGTATGTTCGCAAAATGCGTGCATCCATCCTTGTCATGGGGCCAATCTTAGCGCGTAATGGATTTGCTCGTGTAGCACTTCCAGGCGGCTGTGCAATCGGAAGTCGTCCAATCGATCAACACTTAAAAGGTTTCGAAGCAATGGGAGCGACTATCTCATTCGGTCAAGGTTTTGTAGAAGCCCGCACGAAAGGACGCCTTCAAGGGGCGAAAATCTATCTCGATTTCCCAAGCGTTGGTGCAACAGAAAACATCATGACAGCTGCAGCACTTGCTGAAGGTACAACTGTTATCGAGAACGCAGCAAAAGAGCCAGAAATCGTCGACTTAGCAAACTTTATCAACAACATGGGTGGTAAAGTTAAAGGTGCTGGTACAGACGTAATCAAAATTGAAGGTGTCGCTGAACTAACAGGTGCAGAACACACAATCATTCCTGACCGCATCGAAGCTGGAACGTTCATGGTAGCAGCGGCTATCACACGTGGCGATGTAACAATCGAAAACGCTGTTCCAGAACATATGACAGCACTTATCTCGAAGATGCAGGAAATGGGCGTTGAAATCACTGAGACTGAAGCAGGTCTTCGTATTAAAGCAGAAGGCGAACTGAAATCAGTAGATATCAAGACAATGCCACACCCAGGATTCCCAACAGACGTGCAATCACAAATGATGGCACTAATGATGACGGCTCATGGTACAGGCATTATCACGGAAACGGTATTTGAGAATCGCTTCATGCACGTTGAAGAATTCCGACGCATGAACGGAAACTTGAAGATCGAAGGACGTTCAGTAATCATGGAGAACCCATCAGACTTACAAGGTGCAGAAGTAGCCGCTACAGATTTACGTGCAGCTGCAGCACTTATCCTAGCGGGACTTGTAGCAAATGGTGTAACTCGTGTTACAGAATTGAAACACTTAGATCGTGGATATGTGAATTTTGACAAGAAACTAGCAGCATTAGGGGCAGACGTTGAACGAGTTGGTACAGAGACAGTAGAACGCGAAGTACAACCGGTCTAATTCCATATACTATCCTATATAATTTCAAACAGCTTCTCTGCATAGAGGGGCTGTTTTTTTATGCTTCTAAAAGACGCAATCCTCAAAAAAATTATACGTTTCGACAAATAGTGTGATAAAATTAAAAGTTGAGATACCTAAGAGAGATAGGCTGGGAAGGGAGACCCCGACGAGAATGTTTTCAAAAGATATAGGCATAGATTTGGGTACAGCCAACGTGCTGATCCATGTAAAAGGAAAAGGGATAGTTTTAAACGAACCATCCGTAGTTGCGCTGAACCGACAAACGCGCCAAGTAATCGCTGTAGGCGAAGAAGCGCGTAAAATGCTAGGACGTACTCCTGAAAATATTGTGGCAATTCGTCCTTTAAAAGACGGTGTCATTGCTGACTTTGATGTAACGGAAAAAATGCTGAAGCATTTCATCAATAAACTGAACGTAAAAGGTATGTTCACGAAGCCTCGTATCCTGATTTGCTGTCCAACCAATATTACAAGTGTTGAGCAAAAAGCAATCCGCGAAGCGGCGGAAAAATCTGGCGGGAAAAAAGTCTACCTCGAAGAAGAACCAAAAGTAGCTGCAATTGGTGCGGGAATGGACATCTACCAACCAAGTGGTAACATGGTTGTCGACATTGGTGGAGGCACGACAGACGTTGCTGTACTCTCAATGGGGGACATCGTGACTTCTGAGTCCATCAAAGTGGCAGGCGATGTATTTGACCATGACATTTCGCAGTATATCAAGCGTGAATACAAACTGTTGATCGGAGAACGAACAGCAGAGACTATAAAGATGGAAATCGGCACAGTCTATCCAGGAGGCCGAAACGAGACAATGGAGATTCGTGGACGCGATATGGTGACAGGCTTACCACGCACGATTACCATCGCTTCAGAAGAAATTGAAAAAGCGCTGCATGAGTCGGTCGCTGTCATCGTCCAAGCATGTAAAAATGTGTTGGAAAAGACACCACCTGAACTTTCAGCAGACATCATCGATCGCGGTGTAATCATCACAGGTGGAGGCGCACTTCTTCACGGGATGGATCACTTGCTAACAGATGAACTTAAAGTACCGGTCTTCTTAGCGGAACATCCAATGGATTGCGTAGCCATTGGAACGGGTATGATTCTAGACGGGATCAGCAAATCATCACGACGCTAAAGGCCATGTAAAGGAGCAAGTGGAATGGAAGAAGAAAAAAAAGTAGTGACACGTAAACAAGCGAAAGCTGCTCGTGAAACTACTAATGAGGAACAACAGAAGACCACAGAGCAGAAGCCGCAAAAGCCAACACGTTGGGTCCAAATTCGTATGTTCCCGATTTGGTTACGCGTCATCCTTGTCCTTCTCTTTATTGCAGGTGCAATCGTTGCTGGACTTACAGTGGGCTATGCCGTTATTGGTGGCGGCGACCCCACAGACGCTTTAAAATGGGAAACCTATCAACACATTCTTGATATTATGAATGGTACGACTGAATAAGGGGGGAATTTTGTATGTTGACGACAGAACAAATTCAAGCGATTTTGCCACACCGTTATCCATTTTTACTAGTCGATCGGATTTTAGAGATGGAAGAAGGAAAACGTGCAGTCGGCTTAAAAAATGTATCCATTAATGAAGACTACTTCAATGGCCACTTCCCAGGGTATCCTGTAATGCCAGGTGTCCTCATCGTGGAAGCTCTAGCACAAGTAGGCGCAACCGCTGTCCTACAAATGCCAGAGTACAAAGGTCGTCTCGCTTTCTTCACAGGCATCGACAACTGTCGCTTTAAGCGCCAAGTCAAACCAGGTGACCAACTTCGCTTAGAAGTAGAACTAACGCGTCTGCGCGGTTCTCTTGGAAAAGGTCATGCCATCGCTACAGTAGATGGAGAAATTGCATGCGAAGCAGATATCTTGTTTGCAATCGGACCAAAAGTTGAAGACTCTACAAACTAATATGTGCGGTGTAGTCGATTTCATACTACCCGTTAGGATTTGGTAATGTGTGCGACTCCCGAATAATGCCTTCTTTCTGTAACAGACTAACAGCAGTCACTTTGCTGTGATGAGTCTTTTGCGAAAGGAGGTTTTTTCATCCTTTTTTATAGGTACCTGTCCCAAACACTATTCTGACATTCATGACTATTCACTAAGTATGCAATGCCACCACGCATTCCTGTGTTAGAAAATGGATAATTATAAATTGTGTTGAAATTGTATGGGGTCCAGGTACCTTTTGGGAACTATTGGTAAATTGTGCTGGGCACTTAGTGGAAGGGAGGGGTTGACTCCAGTGGGATTCCAGTCTGCCGTGAGATCCCGCAGGAGCCTGCGACGAGGAAGCTCACGCAGCGCCCACGGAAAGCAGCCCCGTAGTGGAACTCAACATCTTAGAGCGCACAATTTCTGACCAGTCGGCTCCACATCTTAAGCGTCCTCATCCTCTTTCAAAACTGGCCGCTCTTTCATCGCCTTCTCAAACCGCTCAAGAAGCGCATCGCCTTCAAAACCATCTTCAATCAACTCAGCAAGCAATCCTTCTGCGTACTTTCGGCGCGCTTGCTTCAACGTGCCGCGGAACAATACAGAAATCGAATCGCCGACCTGTTTGACGGAGTAGGCCATCACCTCAAACGGAGCGGGTTCATTCTCAGGGTATGAGATCACAACGCGGGCTTCTACGATTTCTTGTGTAGCCACTAAATCATCAAAATACGGTTTCAAATCTTTCGTCGTAAACAACTCGATCGCCCAGGAACGAGAAGAGTTTTCCTGATTGATGATAATACCATCTTCGATTGGAACAAGTTTTGATTCGTGTTGACTCAAAATAGATGTCTCGATCACTTTAAATGTTTTCATAACTAAGTTTGGCCTCCAAATCACTGCATTTTCACAAGTATAGCATAGCGCAAAAAAAATTTACGAAACGATCAAATTAAAGTTTTCACACCGAAACTCCTCTGAAAATGAAATTTTCACAGCGAAAAATGACGAAAATGGCTAAAAACGGCTATGAAAACTCCATTTTGTCCATTTGCCAGCACTCAACACCTTGAAGTATGCTGTGCGAGAAGGGAGGTGAGAACTGTGAACAAGGTTGCACTAATCGGTCGGCTGACCAGAGACCCAGCCCTTCGAACACTTCAAGATGGAAGGGGGCTGACAAGCTTTGCGATTGCTGTACCAAACGGCTACAAAAAAGATGAAGCGGACTTCATCAACTGTACGATTTTCGGCAAACTGGCGGATCTGACCGTCAAGTATTGTGGAAAAGGTTCACTCGTTGGCGTGACAGGGCGGATACATAGCCGTTCCTACGACAAGGAAGGAACGCGCATCTATGTCACCGAAGTCATTGTAGAAGAAATACGATTCTTGGCAACAAAACGCAAGGAAGAACAACCTGCGGATCGTGTGGAAATGAACGAAGAACGTTTTGAAATTCCTGCTGATTTTAAACCAAATACGACTCCAGTCTAAAAACACTAACACATCGCCATGTGTAGGTTTCTCTCAAAAAAACCAGCCTCTTTGGTATGGGGATAACAAAGAGGCTGAATTCATCAGGAAAGTGTCAAAAGATCTGTCAGTTCATCATCACTAAGTTCCGTGATCCATTGGCTCGAATGAATCAGTTCGTCTGACAACGACTGCTTCTGTTCGAGTAAGGTATCGATCTTTTCTTCAATTGTTCCGATTGTCAAAAACTTATGCACATGCACGAACTGTTGCTGACCGATACGGTACGCACGGTCCGTTGCTTGATTCTCGACCGCCGGATTCCACCAGCGATCCGCATGAATGACGTGAGTCGCAGCTGTTAGATTTAGACCTGTTCCACCAGCCTTGAGCGATAATAAGAATATCGGAAACTCACCCGCCTGGAAAGAGGCAACTAAATCATCGCGCTGTCCTTTTGCCATGCTGCCTGTTAAAAATGGACTGTCGATGTCATAGAGTTCACTGAAGCAGTGCTGCAATAGATGGCCCATGCCGATATACTGTGTGAAAATCAGACACTGTTCTCCACGCGCAGCGATTTCACCTGCGAGCGATACGATTCCTGCAAGTTTCGCAGATCGCTGAAGCATTGTCTCCGCTTCATCAAACGGTTCTTTCAAATAGAGCGCAGGGTGGTTACACAACTGCTTCAGCTTGCTCAGCATTTTAAGAACTAGACCCTTCCTCTGGAAACCGCTGAGATTGCCGAGTTGGCTCACTGATTCTTGAATCAGAGATTCGTATAGTGCAGCTTGCTCGGTCGTCAATGCGCAGTATTCTTTCTGCTCAAGCTTCTCAGGCAAATTCAGTTGTAAGTCAGGATCCCGCTTTGTGCGGCGCAACAAGAACGGCTGGATTTTCGTCCGCAGACGATGTTTGGCTTGTTCATCTTCATCTCGTTCAATCGGTGCCATATACGTTTCCTGGAATGACTTAAATGAACCGAGATAGCCTTTATGAATAAAGTCAAAAATCGCCCATAGCTCAGATAATCGGTTCTCAATAGGAGTACCTGTCAATGTGATATGGTGCACACCACGCAGCTTACGGATTGCCCGTGACTGCTTTGTTTGCATATTTTTTATGTTTTGCGCTTCATCTAAAGTTACCGAACTCCAAGCGACACGCTGAAGCGGTTCGGCATCTTGTGTGGCAATCCCATACGTCGTTAACACTACATCTGCATCCGTCGTGATTTCACCACGATTGGAGCCGTAATGTGTCGCGACACGAAGAGAAGGTGCGAATTTTTGAAGCTCTTTTTGCCAGTTCCCAAGAACGGACGTCGGACAGATAATGAGAGACGGTGTGTCCGGCTGCTGTTCATGCACATGCAATAAGTAGGCAATCAACTGAACCGTCTTCCCAAGACCCATGTCATCGGCTAAAATCGCCCCGAACGACTCTTTGCGCATAAACCCGAGCCAGTTCAATCCAAGCTGCTGATACGGACGCAGCTCGGTTAACAAACGAGGAGATGGCTGAATTTCTGGGAAGGCCTTCTTCTCTTGAAGCTGTGTCAAGTAGCTCTCGAGCGACTGATGGAGCTGGAACTGGATGAGCGGGTCATCTGAATCGTCATCCTCTGCAGGCACTGTCAATTCGTCCGGAAGCTCTTGGAACAACAAGTCACGCACGGTCCATTCCTCTTCTTCTGAACGGTCGAGCAGCTTGCGAATCTCTTGGATCCACTGCGCATCGATTTGGAACCACTGATCACCTGAACGAATAAACGAACGATTTTCTTCTACCATCTGGCGGAACTGTTCTTCGCTAATATCTTGACCACCTAATGAGAAGTTCCAGTTAAATTGAATGATTTGTTCAAGGCCAGCAGCAGACTTGTAGCGACCTGCACTGGCAGAAGCACGGACCTGCATCTTCGACTCTTTGATTTCCTTTAACCAAGCTGGCAATACGACGTCATAGCCGAACGCTTGAAGTTTCGCTAAATCGTGGCGCAAAAAGTCTCTTACCTGTAAATCATCGAGGGCAACGTGGAAAAAGCTCTCGGACTCCTCATCAAGCACTGACACGAACGGGATGACACCACGTTGGAATGTTGTAATGACGTCTGATAAATGAACCCACTTCGGTGGTAGTGCTTCTTCAATCGGAAGGAAGCGCTTTTTCACAGCAGGCGTCCAGTAACTTGAACTGCGCACACCCCGAACGACTGTCTCCAAAATCCACTCATCCGTCATATCATCTGGCTCCATCAAACGCAGGGCTACGTGAATTTCCGGATGTTGCTGCACTTTATCGATCGGCCAACCGCCAGACTTGAAATACTCTTGTAAGCTGACTAAGTCATCGTAAGAAAACGCAGCTTGGCGTGCTTTTTGCAAAATCGCGGTTTCCACGATAGTTGTGACGGCCGTGTCTTCACTAGCTGTGACGAACAGGCTATTGACGTCAAAACGTACGTGATCCCAAAGGTTTTTATTTTGGTAAATCGAAGCCGCTTCTTGAATCGCGTCAAAGTGTTTCGTCGATTCCGGGTCATGGCCATAAAATTCATAGATATCCGATGGGTTTGGCAATAAGTCGATTGCATCTAAGCTCGACAATAAAAATTTGCCCTTTTTGTCTTCTATAGGAAGTCCAAAAAAACTATCACGGTGCTTTCCGAAAAGAATCGTCTTCAAGCGGTCCGTGCTACCTGGACTTGAAACCGCAAACCCACCATCTAGTTTCTCTACAGTAATTGGAACTGAAAATAGTTTCACAGTGACAGATTTCCTTTCTCCATTTCTTGCTGGAATGCCCGCAAGCGACGGAATTTTTCGCGGATCTCTTGAACGTAGTGATTCCAGTAGACGGTCTCGTTCGCAGCCTTTGCTAGCTGCTTCATCTTCTTCATATAACGCACAGCCTGTTTATAGCTGTCGCGCTTCTTCTCATTAATTTCCCGCATCACATTCATGTGATAGAGAGGAAGAAGGACAAACGGAGCCTCGTCTTTTACAATTTCTAACCCACATGTTTCTGCATACGTGATTCCGCTTTGGCAGTAAAGATGCAGATCGGCCCAATCATTATACCGTTCTTGGTCAATCAACCAGTTCGAAAACGGTTCGAGCGTAAATGGAATGAGCATGCGATAAAACTTAGCCTGACTTTCTTCGGACAAGTCGAGCTGTCGCTCGATGTAACGAAGTGTATACACGAGTCGGGAAGCGCGCGTATCGGTATCTAGATACTCCTCAATAGCCGGAAGCAGCCGTTCAAACATTTGTGTGGCCATCTCGATTTGGTGTTCCTCAAGAGAAAACTGAATAAGCGACAAATAGTTTGCGACTTCATCTGTAGGAATCTTTGTCATCGATTTCAGTAAACGATCCGTCTGACCAAGTTGGAAATAAAACAATTGACGGACTTGAAGCAGCGAGTTGCCATCTTTTGTTTCGAAATGCGCTTCTAAGAAAGCCAGTTCCTTCTCTCGTGCGTGCTTGGATGTCCCAAGTTCTGACCAATAATGTGAGTAGAGAGCACTGCGCTGTGAGAAATAGCCTTCCGCATCTGTTAATAAGTGGCGCACGTAGCGTTCGATGCGCTCATAAAACGGATCAGCTGCAAAGAAACGCGGTTGTTGCTGCAATTGCTTGAATTGGTGTTTCAATTCTTGAATCGTTTCGTCTAGATAATACCGTACGCGACCGCGTTCATTCTCACGACTAAAACTGTTAAATGTCGGCCACAACTTTACAAGGGTCATCAAGGTGACACTCGTATCAAATAGTACATGCCATTCCCGTTCAAGCGGACGAATGCGCTGCATTTGCCGTTTGTAATCGCCGAGCGCAAACTCCATTAGGAAAAAGCTCGATGCATGTTCTTGCATGACAAGTTGATTGAGTAATGTACTAGCATACTGTTCCCAAGCGAGTGGCGTGCGGTCTTTTTGAATGGCTGCAATCGACTGGTGGTCGGCATGGGAGCGCCATGTTTTCACCCATTCGCTTAACGAATTCATATGTTGATAAAAATAAAACAACACAGCAGCCTGATGGCGACACATTTTTCGTCCACTGCACGAACATGATGATTCTTCATAGAACGAGATATGGACGTACGCATCCTGAACATCGCGAACCACAAAATCGGCTTCGTGCTGGACCGGCTTATAATGAACAAGTTGAACGGCGCCATTCCGAACAAAAGATTGTGCACTGCGAACGAGCGACTCATCTTGTGCGACACCCGCCATCAAGTCCTTACCGACTTGCTTCATAAACTGTTCTATAGGTTCTTCATAAAACGTCAAAAGACGCTGAACTGTCATCCCTTTCACAGGGGTTCACCACTCATTTCTAAAAGACTATCCTTCCATTATAACGTCTTTTGGACAAAGAAAAAACATGGATTGCGAATTTCGCATCCATGTTGCAATCTTCTAGTATTTTGCTAAAGAATCTCTTAATAGTTTTTTTCTTTCATCGTCACTGAGTGTCCGTAAATGAAGAAGAAGTGCGCGAAATTCTTTCGATTTCATTAGTTCTTGTATGAGTGGTGAAAACTGATCATAGTATCGGACTTGTGATTCGTTCGCCTGTTCCACATATGCTTCTGCTGTTTTGCGAGTACTTTTATCATCAGTTAAGAGGTCTAAAAATTGTTCATCTGATAATCGATAAACGGAGCGAATCAAATTGATCATCTCTAGACTTGGTTGTCGCTCGGCAGATTCATAACGAGAGAGTGTAACGTTAGAAATTTTTAAAAGCTTTGCTGCTTCCTCTTGCGAGATATTGAGTTGCTCATCTCGATAGGCTTTCAATTTCTCATGAAATTTCACACGTCACGCCTCCTTACCAATAGGGTAAGAATAGCGGTAGTTCTAGTTTCAAAGTATAAATTTACCGAAATGGTAAAAAGAATAAAATGACAATTGAGATAGGTTATAACCAAAATGTAGTCTAAAATAACCAATGAAAGAGTGAGAACAATGCCACGGTATAAAACAACGTTTCATTTATGCAATCTGAATCTTCAACGAAAAAATGTCTATTTAGAAATCACCAAATGTGAACCTGAGGAGACAATTGATTTTTTAAAAAACGTAGAAGTGCAGGCAACATTTTGCGGTACGCAAATTCAGGTCTTAACAGAGAATGAATTATCTAACCAACAAGTTGAGGAGTTACCTTTAGAAAGAGTCATAATGATTCATGATAAAGGCATCGGATTTTTTACAGCGCGTCCAATGATGGGACCCTCTAAAGTGAGAAGTAAACAATAAAGCATAGTTCCAAAATAAAACCGTACTGTGAAATAGAAGTACTTGGAAAGAGTCTAGACAACGCTACTAGGCTCTTTATTACTTTTTTGTGAACAAAGATGTTTTCATGCACAATTTTTCGGGAATATGATACACTAATACAAACAGAATATTCTAACAATAAAAGGAGGGGGAGAACATGCTACATGTCGAGATGATGAAACCGTTCCACACAGAAATAAAGGACAAAAAGATTCGCTTGGTATTTGCGTATCAATACTTTTCACTACGTAAAGATGATGAAGTGTTTAGCTTCATTCCGGTCGAAGGCAAAGAGATTGTTCTAAATAAAGACACACTGCAAGTTGAAAACTTGTCCGAAGTGTTTGTATTCCAAAAAGGAAATCGCTTTATCCGGTTACCACTGTATCAACTGTTGCTTGTTTCAGACGTTCACGACCATCTCAAAGTTTTAGTTGAACCGGTCGCTGAGCAAGAAAGTAACGAAGAAGTGAACGAGCTTATTCAAGAGCTGGAGCTTCAAAACTTTGAACGCTTGATGGACAACGCTCTGACGCAACGCGATGTTGACTTGTTCTATCAATTATTAGCCACTCAGCATGATGGAGGTACGTATGTATAATTCAACTCAATAAAAAGCATCTATCACACGAACCGCCGTCTGATAGATGCTTTTACTGTTTTAGAAGAAAAATTGTAAAAATAGCACAGAGATAGTTGATCCAATCAGACCAAATACAACATCCCCCCAGCTAAACGACAAATCAAACAACTGCCGCATTGTAATCCGCCCCTTTCTGTTACTAAAGTAGTCGTCTTTCCTATATAAAAGTTACATACAAAATAATTTCTTTATTTGTTCGGGTTTCCGTTCATCCCTCTATCCAATATATGCTAGAATTATCTGTATGGATGAGGAGGTCTATCATGTTTTTAGAATTTCATTTTTGGCGCTATTTTTTCACCAGGGGCACATTATTCACGAACCTTGCTGAAACTGAAACGATTCGCGGCTTTAAAAAATGCGTATCCATCGTACTCGCGTGTACGATTCTTTTATACATATTGATGAATACGTGGGGTATGACAACCACTTCACTTACTTCACTGTACGTTATTGGCTTTACCGACACATACACCGTTGCTCGTTGGATCTCTCTAGTCGGTATAACGATTTTCGCCGTCCTATATTTTTGCTTCCATTTTTTTGGAGTAAGTCAACTTTTGCATATAGTGACCAAGGTTCCTTTACGAATTGCGGCTATCATGCAGTTGTATGTACTAGCTATATTATTAATTGAGAAGTTATTAGTTTTTGTTGTATTCAATTTAGTAGGATTTACAACACCCTTCTCCTTTTTATCATTTGGCCCACTAGCTGTTCAATTTTTAGAATTCGAATATTTTCATTATTTCTTCAATCAATTTTCAGTATTCACAGCTTTAATTATTTCTATACAATATCAGTTCTTACGCTCTTTTACGGACGTATCACGAAAGCTACTACTAATCATCCTTCTATTAATGACCGCTGCCTTTGCTTCCATCGTTGCACTAATTAGTATAGTGCCTTGGAATCAACTTTTAGCAGGGGGGGCTATTTAATGAAATCTTTATATGCAATCGGTCTCTCATTAGCCCTTTCTCTATTTATTGCTACAAATGCAATCCTGGTTTTTAAGGAAGACAGTACTATTTCGAGAAGTTACTATATAGATACGCACAAACGTGTAACGGAAGGAGAGTATAGCCGACATCTTGAAAAAGAAGCAGTAACAATACCAAGTGCAGGCATTGAACTTTCTATCGATAGAGGCGATGTGGAATCTGTGGTGGTAAAAACAGGTGACACTGTAACACTCGGAGATACATTGGTATTACTAGACACTAGCGAACGAGATGCTATTCGAGCAGAGTGGGATGCAAAGGTAGGCGCTTATCAGCTCGAACAACGAGATTTACAGAGCATTCTATCTAGCTTAAGAACCGCGAAAAGTCGATCGAATGCAACCTCCTCTAGTACAGGTAGTGCAAACACGTCTGGGTTTAGTAGAGACGAGGTCATTGATTTTACTGTTAATTTAGATGTAAATGTTGAAATTCCAGAAGACGCAACATATGATCAAGCAATTGCACAAGTAGAGACACAAATTGCCAAAATAGAACGCGAGCTTTCTATAGTCCAAGCACAATTAGCTTCAACAAGCGAAAACTTAGAGTTTGTTAGTCCGATTGATGGATTTGTTGAACAAATAGAAGAGTTTGAAACACAACTTGTGTTCCACATCGTGCCATCCGAGCAGACGTTGGTCACATTCGTTGAAGAAAAACACTGGCATGAAATCGAGGCCGCCCAACCGGTACAAGCCTATTCTACCCATCTCGCGAAATCTTATGCAGCACAAGTCGCTGGAAAAGGAACGATGCCAGTGACCGACAATCGCTGGAAAGAAATTCACGGGCAGTTTGAGCAACATCCTGATCTGCCGCTTTATGAAATCCAGGTGACGCCTGCAGAACCTTTAGAAGGCCTTCCATTTGGAGCGAACGTCAACACGATCATCACAATTGATCAAGCGACGGGGGCGATGCGTCTAAGAGATGATTGGACGATTACGCGAAACAAAGAATACGCAGAAATCTATTCCATCTCAGCAGAAGGTAAGATTGGACGAATCCCGGTCACTATCGCATTTGATATGCCCGAGACGCAATCTGTTATTGTGGACGATGGACTAGTGAACGGTCAAATCGTGCTAGATGATACGTTCCGACGTAACAATGCACGTACGTTCTTCCCGCAACCACTCGAACTTCCAAGCTGGGCAACTGTAAAAGCTCTAGGGTGGAAAGATTACATGGCTTTCCTTATTCAAAAGCCTTATGTACCTAACACTGAAGAAGATGTAGAGGAAGAAGTAGACACTGAGAACTCTGAAAACTAATGTCTTGAACATCCCTTGAATCTTGAGGGGTGTTTTTTGTTTCTTTATAGGGTGACAGGCACCAAATGGAAGTAGCTCCCATTTGGTGCCTGTCACCTTAAATTCTTCTCGAACACCTTCCACATCTTAAGTAAAAAGAGTATACTTTCACACATACATACAAAATTTAGAAAAGCGAAAGAAGGGTTGGCATGGACGCTCGTTTTAAAATCGCTCACCGGGAAGCGAAAATCGGTGTAGGCCTTGCAATTGCTCACTTTCTTTGGTGGTTTGGCTTCGCTTACGGACTTGGGAGTCGGCCGGTTGAAGAATACACGTATATTCTAGGATTTCCGGATTGGTTCTTTTACAGTAGCATTGTCGGGTTTGTTCTGATTGCCCTGACAATTGTTGTGATTGCGAGATTCTTCCTCACCGAAGTGTCGTTTGAAGAAGAGGAGGAGCGCGAATGAACTGGCAAGTAATTGTCCCGCTAGTCTTCTTCTTGATTGCGATCTTTGCGACAGGTTGGTTTGCGAGTAAACAAAAGGGAAGTTCCGGAAATTTCTTAAATGATTACTTTTTAGGCGGTCGCGAGCTCGGAGGATTTGTTCTTGCGATGACCATGGTGGCCACGTATGGGAGTGCTTCAAGTTTTTTAGGAGGACCCGGTACGGCTTACACTATGGGGTTTGGCTGGGTGTTGCTTGCGATGACCCAGGTCGTGACGGGGTATTTCGTACTTCTGATTCTCGGGAAAAAGTTTGCGATCATCGCTCGTCGCTATAAAGCCGTGACACTGATTGATTTCTTGAAAGCGCGCTATAACAGTCCGTTCGTTGCCATCTTGTCAGCATTTGCTATCGTCATCTTTTTATTTTCGGCAATGACGGCACAATGGGTCGGTGGTGCGCGTCTCATTGAAACGTTGACGGGACTGAGTTACACGTCTGCACTCTTTATTTTTGTGGTTGCTGTCCTGGTTTATGTGACGACTGGAGGATTTCGGGCGGTCGCCCTGACGGATGCCGTGCAGGGAACAATCATGATCATTGGTACAACCATATTACTCATTGCCGTTATCATCGCAGGGGGCGGGATTCCAACTATCATGCAAGACTTGTTGTCGGAAAACCCGAATCTCGTGACACCTTATGGAAATGACGGGAACTTGTCAGCGGCCTACGTCTCGTCATTTTGGATTTTAGTGGGTGTCGGAGTCGTAGGACTTCCACAAATTGCTGTTCGAGCGATGTCGTACAAAACATCTCGGGGCATGCACCGGGCACTTGTCATCGGAACCATTGTGACAGGGTTTATCATGTTGAACATGCATTTGATTGGTGTGTTCGCACGTGCTGTTATGCCGGGAATCGAAGTGCCGGATACAGTGATACCAATGATTGCACTGGATGTATTACCCCCATGGCTTGCAGGAATTGTATTAGCTGCGCCTTTAGCGGCCATCATGTCGACAGTCGATTCTTTGTTATTACTTGTCAGTTCGTCTGTCGTAAAAGATGTGTATCTCGGGTACGTTCAGCCAAATGCATCGATGAAGACGGTGAAGCGTCTTAGTTTTGGAGTGACAGCTGTTTTAGGCTCGATCGTCTTCGTTCTAGCAGTGAATCCACCAGAACTTTTGATCTTCTTGAATTTGTTCGCGTTCGGAGGATTAGAAGCCGCATTCATCTGGCCGATCGTGCTCGGACTCTACTGGAAATATGGCAATAAATATGGCGCGATTGCTTCTATGCTAACAGGAATCTTCGGCTACATCGCCTTGCATTTTTACAATGTGGAAAACGGAAATCTTTTCGGCATCCATACAGTGGTCGTTCCAGTCGTAGTGTCATTTGTTGCGTACATCGTGTTCAGTTTACTCATAAAACGACAAGTGTATCGTTTCTAAAGAGAGGAGGCGCGTCATGAGTCGCGTGAAAATCTACTGGATGCTTGTCGGCGTTATGTTTACTTGGGGCGCCAATGTTCCGATGCTGAAATTTATTGGAACCTACGTGCCTCCTGTTACCGTGACAGGAATCCGTATCTTGATGGCAAGTCTTACTGTCTTTCTAATTTTGAAAGTATTAAATATTTTGCGGAAACCGACAAAGCGGGAATGGAAGTATATTTTGGTTGGCGCTTTTTCAAATGTATTGCTCCATCATTTGTTTCTCAACCTTGGACTTGCAGAAACGTCTGCCACTTCTGGTGGTTTGATACTTGGAACGGGACCGATCTTAACAGCGATAGCCGCAGCGATTTTCTTAAAATACTTTCCATCGCGTCTACAATGGTTGGGCTTACTCCTGGGAATTTCCGGTGTCACCATTGCGGTTTTGGTCGGCTCCACAGGATTTGATACAAATATCGGAGACTTCTACATATTCATTTCAATCTTGTCGCAAGTTTTAAGCTACATGGTCGTTGTCAAAGCTGCTCGGACACTAGACCCACGTGTAATGACGGCCTATATGATGGGCGTGGGCTCGATTGGCTTGATTGTGACGAGCTTGATACTAGAGCCAGGGGGAATGGTTGAATTTCTCGACGCCCCACCAATTTTCTGGGTCGTTTTCTTGGCATCGGGCTTGATTTCGACAGCTCTCGGCCACATGATTTACAACTATGCAATCGGGCAAGCAGGAGCTACCCAATCTGCTATCTTCATGAATTTGAACCCATTATTTGCGATGATTCTTTCCAGTCTCTTCCTTGGAGAAATCCTCACGCTCCGGCATTTCGTCGGCTTCTTCCTCATCGTGGCGGGTGTCATGCTCGGTTCTGGTGCGGCGGAAGACCTCTACAAAAAACATAAAGCGAGATCAACCACTCCCAGTAGTTAGCGGGAGTGGTTTTTTTGAGGTGATCTTTTGGGGTGACAGGCACCAAATGGGAGCAGTTCCCAAATGGTGCCTGTCACTATTTGGAGATTACATCCATTTCCAGACAAGGTAGGTCTAATTACCTGAAAATTCAGCTATACCCCCAAAAATCGAATACTTCCTCACGAATAGGATGGCGTACACCACTTTGGTGGTGAAAAAATTTCCTATGAGGTGATGGACACATGAAGACACGCAAATGGAAACGTATGACAGCGGCAGCGATGATTGCCACAATGACAATAACAGGCGCAACATATGCTTGGGCAGATGAGTACAAATCTGTTTCTCTAAACGACATAGAGGAAACGACAGCTCCAGTTGTGGACTCGACAGAAGTTGAGAATGATAACTTATACGAAGAGATAGCGCCTTCAAACGAGGAATTAAAAGCAGTGTTTGAAGAACGCATTGCTAAACTAAATGAACTGATTGTACAAATTGACGACGAAGAAATCACAGCACTCTTAACACAAGCTGTGGAACGCTTCGAATCTAAGATTGCTGAACTTGAAGCGGGTGAAGGTGTGGAAGAGCCAGTCGACGGTGAAACGCCAATTGAAGGCGAAGAGCCTGTTGAGGGCGAAGAACCGACTGACGAAAACACAGAACTTGAAATGAAAAAAGAACAACTTGCGTTCAAGATTGCCATCATGACAAAAGTCTATGAGCAAGTTGGAAGCGATCAAGCACGTACTGCAATTCAAGCGAACATCGACAAATTCCAAGCTCAACTAGATGCTCTTAACGAGAAAGCTCCAGTTGAAGAGCCAGTCATCGAGGAACCCGTAGAGGAAGAACCAGTCGTCGAGGAACCAGTAGTTGAAGAGCCTACAATTGAAGAAGAAGTCGCAGAAGAGCCTTCAGAGAAACAAATTCCTGCAGCTGCAGTAGCAGGAAAAGTAAAAGCTGAAGAAAACAAAGCTAAAGCAGAAGAAAAGAAAGCTGCTGCTCAAGGCAAAGCCGAAAAGAAAGTAGAAAAAGCGCAGGCTAAAGCAGACGAAGCAAAATCAAAAGCAGACGAGAAAGTAGAAAAAGCGCAAGCTAAAGCAGACGAAGCGAAAGCAAAAGCAGAAGAAAAAGTAGAAAAAGCCCAAGCTAAAGCAGACGAAGCAAAATCAAAAGCAGACGAGAAAGTAGAAAAAGCGCAAGCTAAAGCAGACGAAGCGCAAGCTAAAGCAGAAGAAAAGAAAGCTGCTGCTAAAGAAAAAGGTAATGGCAAAAACTAACAATTTTTGAAAGGGACGCATCTTTGCGTTCCTTTTTTTAATCGGTACCTGTCACCAATTACCAGCGGTTCCCATTTGGTGCCTGTCACCACTCCCAACTGGCAATGTCCGCGGAACTCGATTCAGTGTCCGTGAAAGGACCATTCAGTGTCCGCAAACCCGATTTCAATGTCCGAATAAATCGGCAATGTCCGCGGAACTCGATTCAGTGTCCGCGAAAGGACCATTCCATGTCCGCAAACCCGATTTCAATGTCCGACTAAAGAGACTTTTCCCCCGAACTAGCCAGAACCTAAGTCTCAAAGACCTTTCTTGAACAGATCACTTTCGCTTAATTCTACTTTCGACTAAATAAAGACCCCCATAAATCAACTTTCCCATGCGAATAACACTACGTAGAACACCAACCAAATCAACGGTATCGTGCATTCTACTCAACTTTAAACCTGAAACAGAACAGTTCTTTTCCTCGCTTTTTTCTATGGTACTATTAAAGAAATGAGTATAGGAAAGAACGGAGGGGTAGTAGTGCGATTCTCTTTGTTTTCGAAAAACGACAATCACGAGCTGCACCTCGTGATGCGTGCAAAGGCGGGGGATGAGGAGGCGCTGCACGACCTTCTCATTGCCCACACCCCTTACATTAAAAAAACAGCTTCCTTTATATGCAAGCGAGCAATAGACGAACACGATGAAGAATACAGCATCGCGTATCAAGCCTTCCATGAAGCCGTCGAAAATTACAATCCGGAGTCATCTGCCAAACTTACAACATTTGCGCATTTGATTATCAAACGCCGGATTATCGACCATATCCGAAAAGAACAACGCCATACGCAGCACTTAACGGGAGAAGCGGCGGATGTTGAAATGGCCGATATAGCGGTTAGTACATTTGCAGACTATCAGTTGCGCATGCAACGAAAAGAAGAAATTAGTGCGTATCAACTCGCGCTGTTCCCATTTCATCTTACATTTGATGAACTGACAAAACTGGCGCCAAAACATGAAGATTCCCGCAAGACCATCATAGAAGTTGCTCACATTATTGCCGACACACCGCAATTCGTCGAGCATCTAGAAGCGAAGCACACATTGCCACTGAAACAAATCGAAGACCTTGTAGACGTCTCACGAAAAACACTTGAACGTCACCGAAAATACTTGATTGCCCTCGTCATTTTACTGACAGGAGATTATCCTGCTCTAAAAACAATGGTGAAAGGAGGAAGGCGAGAATGAAACACTACGGAATCGTGATGGAAATCAATAAAGACTACTGCATCTTTTTATCCGATGAAGGCGACTTCATGAAAGGCATTCCAGATCAAGAAGTCGATGTTGGTGAGTACACGTATTTCACAGAATACAAACTTTCCTACTTCCGAGCAAACTCGACCTTCCTTGCTCCAGTGTTAGCGGTAGCAGCCACAGTTTTCCTGATCTTTGGCGCGACCTTAACGGATATGCCCGAAGCATATGCCTTCGTAGACCTTGAAAATGGAGAGCGTATCGAAATCGGCATAGATGATGAAGGGACGGTTGTGTATGTGGAAGGCTATGATCAACCGGACGCCTTGAAAAATCGGAAATTGGAAGAAGTGCTTGTAGAACTTGCTGAGACATTAGAAGGTACAGAGTTTTCAGCGGATGCGACACGCGATCAACTGATTCGTGCAAAACTAGCCGATGCGATTGAACAAGCTGAATTTACAGTACAACAAGCCAATCAATCAGAACCCGTAGAGCAAGAGGTAGAAGCACCAATTGAAGAAGCAGTTGAAGTGGAAGAACCTGCATCTGAAGAAACCTCAGAAGCGCCGGGGCAAGCAGGAACGGCACCAGGTAAATCTGGACAGACTCCAGCAAACGGCCAGGAGCCACCAGGTAAGTCAGGAGAAGCCCCTGGTAAATCAGGTGACAATCCTGGGAAGTCTAACGAAGCCCCTGGGAAATCGAGTGATAATCCAGGCAAGTCTGAAGACGCGCCTGGAAAGTCCGAAAGTGCACCCGGTAAATCAGAAGATGCCCCTGGAAAGTCCGAAAAAGCTCCGGGACAGTCTAAAGGGAATTCGGGTGAAAACGGAAAATCCAACTCCAACGGAAATTCTGGGAATTACGGAAACTCAAACTCTAACGGAAACTCGAATTCCAATGGAAACGGTAAAGGCAATGACAATGGAAACAACTAAACTCTCAAGATCTGCACTCTAAAAGTGTGGGTCTTTTTTATATGGTGCCTGTCACCATTTACCAGCAGTTCCCATTTGGTGCCTGTCACCAATCGTTCGTCACCATTCAATGTTTTTGAGTGATACTGCTCTTAAATTCAATCGACAAGAGAAGGTAGTGAGTTCCTGGGGAATCAGAGTATGGCGGAGACCCCGCAGTGGAGGCGAGAAGTGCAAGCTTCTCGTATGCCAAGAGGAGGCTCCGCTATGCTCCCCCTGGAACTCACTGCCGTAGCGCCAGAGATTGACTACTAAAAGTAGTGGCGTTCTCCACACCTAAATGGAATCGAGTTCCGAACGCCAGAAACACGCTCCGGAATCAGCCGCACCCGCAAAGACTGAAGAGCGCCTTCACGGGTACGTCTGATTTCCTCGGAGTTTCTAGAGTGGCGTTCTCCACATCTAAAAATACATTTGACTTTATAATTATGCAGTCGTATACTAAAAAATAACTTGTTTTGGAATCGGAGTTGAAACCACTATGAAAATCGGCATAATTGGTGCTACAGGGTATGGGGGACTAGAACTCATCCGTATTCTGACAAACCACCCGAACGTCCACGAAATCCACGTGTTTTCCTCATCAGAAGAAAATATACACATTTCGCATAAATATACGCATTTAATGAATATAATCGAACAACCGTTGCAGGCTATCTCGATAGATACTCTCGCAAAGCTAGATGTTGTCTTTACAGGCACCCCAGCAGGCGTCGCATCGACCATTCTCCCAGATCTGCTCGGGAAGGGGCCAAAACTGATTGACCTCTCCGGTGATTTCCGGATCCAAGACCCCACAATTTACGAAACGTGGTACCAAAAACCGGCAGCTCCCCAACAGGCGGTTCAACAAGCGGTCTATGGTTTACCAGAATGGAACCGGCAACAGATCCAAACAGCCGAGCTCATCGCAAACCCGGGGTGTTATCCGACGGCAACACTACTTAGCTTGCTTCCGCTTATTAAAGAAGGCCTGATTGACCCGGCACATCTTTATACAGATGCAAAAAGTGGCGCTTCCGGGGCAGGAAACAAACCATCGCAACTCACCCATTATAGTGAGCTGAACGAGAATTTCTCAATCTACAAAATCAATAGCCACCAACATATCCCAGAAATCGAGCAGACCGTCACCACGCTGACGGGTAAAACACCGACGCTCTCATTCAATACACACCTCATCCCGATGACGCGTGGCATCATGGCAACGAGTTACGCACCGCTAACGGCAGGTACTACAAACGAACAAATTCAAGAAGCCTTGAAAACTGCCTACGACAAGGAACCGTTCGTCCGTGTGCTAGCTGACAAACCCGTATTCAGCACGAAACAAGTGTACGGTTCGAACTTCTGTGACATCCAAGTCACCATCGATCCTCGGACCAACCGGGCAACCATCGTCGGGGTAATCGATAACTTGATGAAAGGTGCGGCCGGACAAGCCGTTCAAAATATGAATCTCATGTGCGGACTCGATGAAAAGGCGGGGCTGACCCTCGTCCCTCTCATGATCTAGCGAAAAGGAGCGACTCTTATGGAATTGACTATCACACAAACACTCAAAAAAATCGAACGAAAATCACTCGTCTCACCGAAAGGTTTCACCGCGACCGGCATACACTGTGGCATCAAGCATAAGAAAAAGGACCTCGCCGTCGTCATCAGCGAAGTACCGGCTTCAGTAGCAGGCGTCTTCACAACAAACGCGATTCAAGCAGCTCCACTGAAAGTCACAAAAGACGTTGTATACAACACAAAAAAGATGCAAGCAATCTTCGTCAATTCCGGAAACGCCAATGCATGTACAGGAAAACAAGGGGATCTCGACGCGCTCGCCATGCAGCAACTCGCTTCTGACCAGTTTAACATCGCACCAGAACTGATTGGTGTGGCGTCAACTGGCGTAATCGGCGAGCCACTTCCGATGGCACCGATCATCCATGGTACGACAAAACTTCAACCAAACGATGAGTTGACGGGCGCACTCGATTTCGCACAAGCCATCATGACAACCGATACGGTAATGAAAAACACATCGTACGCAACGAAGATTGACGGAAAGGAAATCGTTATCGCAGGCGTCGCAAAAGGGTCTGGCATGATTGAGCCGAACATGGCGACCATGCTTGGCTTCATAACTACAGACGCGAACATCGACTCCGAGCACTTGCAAGCTGCTCTTTCGCAAGTGACAGAAAAAACGTTCAACTCGATTACGGTAGACGGGGACACATCAACAAACGACATGGTGCTCGTCCTTGCCAACGGACTTGCTGAAAACAATGCACTCACACCGGATCATCCGGAATGGGGCACATTCGTATCGGCGCTCGAAATGGTCTCTCAAGACCTTGCAAAACTGATTGCAAAAGACGGGGAAGGCGCGACGAAGTTAATTGAAGTGAATGTTACAGGTGCCGTTTCCGATGAACAAGCACGTAAAATCGCAAAAACAGTTGTCGGTTCGCCACTCGTGAAAACTGCAGTTTTCGGATGCGACGCGAACTGGGGGCGCATCATTGCAGCGGTCGGCTATAGCGGAATGGAAATAAATCCAGAAACGATTACCATCAAACTGGGGGATATTTTAGTCGTAGAAGACAGCGAACCAGTGAAATTTTCCGAAGACCAAGCAATGAACTATTTGAAGCAACACGAGATTTCAATTTCAGTGGACCTTCACCACGGACCAGGCGAAGGCCGCGCATGGGGGTGTGACTTGACGTATGACTATGTCCAAATCAACGCAAGCTATCGTTCCTAATTGCCACGTCATCAAAATCGGAGGCAGCACGCTCGCGAACCTTTCCGAAGCCTTTATTAAAAGTTTGAAACGTCGAGTAGCTGCAGGGCAGAACATCATTGTCGTTCACGGCGGGGGTCCCAACATCAATGAAGCACTTGCGCATCAAGACATTGTATCGGAAACAATCGACGGCATCCGCGTCACGACACCTGAGATGATTGCGACGATCCGCAATATTTTGATTGGGGAAGTAAACTCGGGGCTCGTCGGAAAGATCAATGCTTCGGGTATTTCAGCAGCTGGTCTTAGTGGGTTTGATGGTGTATTTACATGTGATTATTTAGAACAGGAAATATATGGGGAAGTAGGCGTTGTCACAGACGTCAACGCGTTAAAATTCAAACTCTTTCTAAAAGGCGGCATTATTCCAGTCGTCGCATGCATTGGAACTTCCGCAACAGGAGATCCGCTCAATATCAACGCGGATACACTAGCGGCGGGTATCGCATCTGGCGTCCAGGCAGAATCCCTGCTGTTGGTGACCGATACACCGGGCATCAAAAAAGACGGAGTCACCGTGACTTCTGCGAGTGAGCAGGATATTCGGAAGTGGGTCGCGAATGGTATTATTTACGGAGGGATGATCCCGAAAGTACAGGCCGCTCTCGACTGCCTCGAATCAGGTGTCAAGGCGGTCCAAATCACCGATGATACACTTGTCGGCACGACTGTCCAGGCGACCAACCCACTGATTACTCGACTCACCAAGGAGGTTCACACGAATGCCTGAATCACTGACAAAAAGCCGTTTGTTTCAAAACTATGCACGCCGCCCGATTGAACTCGTCAAAGGGCAGGGGACGAAAGTTTGGGATGCAGATGGCAAAGAATACCTCGATTTTATCGCTGGAATCGCAGTGCTCGCTCTGGGCCATGCCAATCCGCAGGTCAATGCGACACTGAAGGAGCAATCCGAAAAACTATGGCACGTCTCGAATTTATTTGAAAGCAGTGGACAGGAACGACTCGCTGCCTTGTTGACGTCTGGCACGCATTTTGACCACGCCTTTTTCTGCAACAGTGGAGCGGAAGCGAACGAAGCCGCAATCAAACTCGCACGCCGTCACACCGGAAAGCATCATATCGTGACATTCACAAATTCTTTCCACGGCCGCACATTCGGCGCGATGTCTGCAACGGGGCAAGACAAAGTGCAAAACGGCTTTGGTCCACTCGTCTCGAAGTTCACGCATGTTCCGTTCAATGATTCGGAAGCCTTGCGTGGTGCTGTAAATGAAGAAACTGCGGCAATCATGTTAGAAATTGTCCAAGGGGAAGGAGGCGTCAACCCGACAACTCCAGAATTTGCAGCGACGATCCAAGAGCTGTGCGACACAAATGGCATCCTACTGATCGTTGACGAGGTCCAAACAGGAATCGGCCGCACAGGCACACGCTATGCATACGAGCAGACAGTGTTAAAACCTGATATTATCTCGCTTGCAAAAGGTCTAGGCGGAGGCTTCCCGATTGGTGGAATCCTTGGGACAGAAGAAGTCGGCGTATCGTTGACACCAGGTTCGCACGGTACAACTTATGGTGGAAACGCGCTTGGTGTCGCGGTTTCCCACACAGTCGTCTCTACTGTATTCGAGCCTACTTTCTTACAGGAAGTCACGGCCAAAGCGGCTTACCTAAAAGACAAGCTATCTGCGAAATACGAAGTCCGCGGCATGGGACTCCTGATGGGAATCGTCGTCGAAGACAGCGCAGCATTCGCAGCCGACATGCAAGCAAAAGGCCTACTTGTCGTCCCAGCTGGCGCAACCGTCGTCCGTTTGCTGCCACCACTCAACGTCTCGTACGAAGAACTCGAGCAAGCAGCCGCTATCTTGCTCGGCTAATCAGCTCTCCTATGGATTAAGGCGCTCTGTGAATCGCTATCCACTATACTCTCTTGACTCTTCCCCCCTCGGAAGAGTTTTTTTGATACTTTTTTTGGTGTTTTTTTCTTGGTGCCTTTCTTGGTGCCTGTCACCATTTTCCAGTAGATTCCATTTGGTGCCTGTCACCTTTTGGAAGCCGTTTCCAAAAGGTGACAGGCACCAAATGGGCTTTATTTCCCAAAAATAATTCGCCACACGAAACTTTCGAGTCACATCACTTGAACTCTCTTCGCCACTTCAGTACGCTAGACAAAATAACATCACGAAGGAGAGACAAACATGACAGCACTTTGGCAACAACCTCTGACTTTACCGAATGGAGCAACACTTAAAAATCGTATTATGATGGCTCCGATGACCACGTATTCATCGGAAACGAACGGTGACGTTTCGGACCAAGAAATTGCTTACTACGCACGTCGCGCAGCTAGTGGAATCGGTGCTGTGATCACAGCTTGTGCTTATGTACAGCCACAAGGCGCTGGCTTTATCTACTCGATTGGTGCAGAATCAGACGATCGCCTGCCGAGCCTAAAACGTCTAGCAGCTGCTATAAAAGACAACGGCAGTACGGCTATTCTTCAAATTTTCCACGCAGGCCGTCAATCAAATGGTCGCGTGTTAAATGGAGGAACTCCAGTTTCAGCGAGTGCCGTCGCCTACCCGCGGGAAGGTGCAGAAACGCCGCGTGCACTGACTTCAGACGAAGTAGAAGAGACAATCCGTGCATTTGGGGAAGCGACACGTCGTGCAATCGAAGCCGGATTTGACGGAGTCGAGATCCACGGCGCCAATACATACTTGATTCACCAGTTCTTCTCGTCACACTCGAACCGCCGAGACGACAAGTGGGGGCAAGACCGTCGTGCATTCCCACTGGCTGTCACGCAGGAAGTGAAACGTGTAGTAAGTGAAATTGCACCAGAAAACTTCATTGTTGGGTACCGCTTCTCTCCGGAAGAGAATACAGACCCGGGCTTTACAATAGAAGAAAAGCTGAATTTGATTGATCAGCTTGCCGACCAAACCCTTGATTATCTACACATTTCTCTCGGTCAATTCTTTGACACTTCCTACACAGACGAAGAAGGCACCTCACGAATTGCGCGTTTTGCGGAAGTGATTAACGGGCGCACGCCTCTTGTAGGTGTTGGTTCACTGAATACGAAGCAACAAATTGACCAGGCCGCTGCTTCTGGCTATGCAGAACTTTTCGCAATTGGACGTCCGATTGTCACAGATCCCGAGTGGTACCCGAAACTTGTCGAACGAAAAGAAGAGTTGCTACTAACAGAAATCGACCCGACCAACCAAGATGCGCTCGACATTCCCGATCAACTTTGGGAAAAAATCTTGAACGTCACTGGTTGGTTCCCAGTGAAACAAACATCCTCTAAATAACAGCATTTTAGGAGCGAGCCCAGGGCTTGCTCCTTTTGTCAAATGGTGCCTGTCACCATTTGGAAGTAGTACCCATTTGGTGCCTGTCACCTCCGGAATCTTTATCCTACCTATGCCCAAAAACTCAATTTACCCTATAAAACTATTACAAAACATTAAATACTACCAAATACACTCTTATTCTGTAACATTAGTGTAATATTTGTTAAAGCTATGACCTATTCCTCATCAAACTATCGGTAAATTGAAAGTTTACTGCAACATGGTTGTTATTCTCCTGATACATCTAGGTGGTACGATTGTACTCGTTAGTGAAAAGGAGGAAATTCATACTATGAAAAAACAAATCGTTGCACTAACCGCTTTCGCCGGCTTACTATTTGGAGCTGCGACATCTGCATCAGCATCAGAAGACACATACACAATCAAAAGCGGAGACACACTGTGGTCTATTTCTCAAAAATACAATGTAACAGTACAGGACTTAAAGAGCTGGAACGGACTTTCGTCTGACCTCATCTTCCCGAATCAAAAACTTTCAGTGGAAGGTACAGCGTCAGTGCCATCTGCACCCGCTCAGCCAACAAAAACAGAATCTTCATCTTATACAGTGAAGTCAGGTGACACACTTTATCGCATCGCTGTAAACCATGGCGTTTCTGTAGCAGATTTGAAAGGGTGGAATGGTCTATCATCTGACCTGATCTTCCCGAATCAAAAACTTGCTGTTCAAGGTGGAAGCTACACAACACCTGCTAGTAACCCGACACCACCTGCACAGACTTCACCAGAAGCTGTGAAAACTTTCCAAGTGGAAGCAACGGCATACACAGCATATTGCACAGGATGCTCTGGAATTACTGCAACAGGAATCAACTTGCGTGCAAATCCGCATCTTAAAGTAATTGCAGTGGATCCGCGTGTCATCCCACTAGGCTCACGTGTTTGGGTAGAAGGATATGGAGAAGCGATTGCTGGGGATACTGGCGGCGCTATCAAAGGAAACAAGATTGATTTATTCATCCCGAACCAACAACAAGCTTTAAACTGGGGCCGTAAAACAGTCACTATCAAAATCTTAAAGTAATCAAATAAATCCCGTAGGCTCACCAGGAGCTTACGGGATTTTTTAGTGCGTTTAGTGTCTTTTTAAGTACCTGTCCCAAACACTATTCTGACATTCATGACTATTCACCAACTATGCATCTGGAAGCCGCATTACTGCGTTATATTTTTGATAAATATAAATTGTATTGGAATTGTTTGGGTACCAGGTACCTTTTGGGAACCACTTCCAGTCTCGGCCATCTCACTATTTTATTAGACAAATCTTTAGCGAATGTCCGCTAACCCAGATTCAATGTCCGCCAATAGGTAGTTCAATGTCCGCCAATCGGAGATTCAATGTCCGACCAAATCGGCGATGTCCACATCTAAATTGAAAATCGAGTTGCGCCTCCTAGAAATCCCGCAAGAAGCCATCGCGGCCTATGAAGCAAAAAACGCTTCACAGTCCACGATGGCTTCTCGCACAATTTCTGAACAGTCGGCTCCACATCTAAATGGAATCGAGTTCCGAACGCCAGAAACACGCTCCGGAATCCGTCGCACCCGCAAAGGCTGAAGAGCGCCTTCACGGGCACGCCGGATTTCCTCGGAGTTTCTAGAGTGGCGTTCTCCACATCTAAATCAACGCCAGTTCGCCGTCATCGCCCAAACCGCGATAGCTGGCTTCTCACCAGGGTTGAAAAACCGGTGCGGCAGCTCACTATCAAAGAAAATCGCATCGCCTTCCGTTAATGTATACCGATCCGGACCCACTTCCACAATCAACGTACCTTCTAGTATGTAGCCACATTCTTCGCCCTTATGTTGAATCACCTGATCCTCGACTTCTTCGCCGGGATCGACAACCAATTTAAAGAAACCGATATCTTTTCCGATGCTTGGGGACAATAGGTGATACTCGCTGTTCGGACGGATTCGCTTTACAACCAATTCGTCATCGCGGCGATACACATTGACACGTTCGCCATCCGTTTGATCGAAAAAGGCGAAAATCTGCACGTTCAAACTGTTCGCGAGATTCCACAAAGTTTCAAGGGAAGGGGATACGAGCCCTCGCTCAATTTGCGACACCATGCTCTGGCTAACACCAGCGCGTTTCGCAAGTTCTTCTGATGTAATTCCTACTTCTCTGCGCAACATACGAATGCGACGACCAATTTCGACCTTCGGAAATTCCAATTACTTCACCTCTCGAATTAAACGTTGTACACCTATTGTCTTATAAAGTCGAAAAATATACAATATTCAAATTTAATAAATAGTTACATATATAAGAGTATCTCTAATAATTTTTGCAATCTCATACATCTCACCAATTTTCATAGAACTAAACATAAATTCGTTCTTTGTAACGAAACTGTAATATAACTGTAACTATAAAAACGTACTGTATCTGCTAATATTGAGCTTGTAGTTTAAACGTATATAAAATTCAAACAAATCGTAATTAACACATGGGGGACTTAAAATTTTGAAAAAAACAATTGTAACAATTGCCGCCGCGTCATTTTTGATGTTCTCACCTCTTGTCACGGAAAACATTGCAGAAGCAAGTACAACTATTGTCTACACAAATCAAGTTTCACCATTACAAGGTACATATAAAGTTAGTGCTCAAGCGCCACTACGACGCAGTGCAACAACTGGTGCTGCAGTTATCGTAAATGCTCCAGTAGGCGCTACACTAACAGCAACAGATCAAATCACACTTAATAATGTTCATTGGACAAAAGTTCGTTTCAACGGGCATCATTCTTGGACACAAACTTCTAATTTATCAAAAGTAGAAGTTGCTCAAACATCTAATTCGTCAGCGCTTCAAAATCATGTGGCAAAATATAAATTCAATACAACTTCACCGATTCGTAGAGGAGCAACAACATCATATGCCTCAGTCGCAACGGTAGCCTCAGGAACTGTAGTTACTTCTGAATACAAAATCACTATCAACGGAGTTGAATGGAAGCGCGTTATTGCCAATGGTCGTAGCGGATGGGTAGAAGCAAGTAAGTTGTCCACATATACAGCACCCGCAGCTCAAACTAGCGTTTCAAATAAAATGACTGCCATGTCTGGTACATTCAAGACACTGCATAATACAAACCTTCGTCGTGGAGCTACAACTGCTTATGCGGTTATTACCACAGTACCTGCAGGAGCGACAGTAACTGCGACAGATCAAATTACTATTAACGGTGAAACATGGTACCGTGTAAAATATGGTTCTCATCACGCGTGGCTTCTAAGTTCATTGGTAAGCCAGGTTACAACACAACAAGCTTCAGCGCCTGCTGCAAACAGTTCAAAAATTGTTGATGTAGGATTATCTCTATTAGGTACTCCATATCGTTTTGGTGGAACAACAACTGCAGGCTTTGATTGCAGTGGATTCACACAATATGTGTACAAACAAGCTGGTAAATCGATTACACGATCTACAGGAACTCAGTATGCAGAATCTACACCAACTTCAAATCCACAACCAGGCGATTTAGTGTTCTTTGCAAACACATATAAAGCTGGTATCTCACACGTAGGTATTTATATCGGAAACAATAAAATGGTACACTCTGGCGGAAGTAAAGCGGAAATAATTGATTTGAAATCAAATCCTTATTGGAGTAAACATATCCACAGTTACCGCTCAATTAAATAATTTTAAAGGCTTCAGTTAGATAGTAATTCTAACTGGGCTTTTTTTATGTTGTGAATAAAGCCCGTATAAGAGTATTATTAATAGTAATATCGTTTATCAGATATAAGTCAGGAGGTACCAGTATGAGAAAAATTTTAATATTTTCATTAATTGTTATCATCTCTGGAGTTGCTCTATATATATTTTCTCCTGACTCGGAAGAAGTCCAACCGGTACAATTTGAGTTGAAAAGAAATCCGGAGATTAGTTATAGCAAACTACTTGTGTCTATAGAAGCAATCACTTGGTTAAACGAGGTTGCGACTGGCGATACTGAGGAAAGTCCTTCCGCAAATGAATCTCCTATAAATAATGAGGTTGGCCAAGTTGTAATTCTAGACAGTCAAGGTATGAATAACGACTCTTTTAGTGGATCTACTCAAAAGCAAAAGCCAAACTCCTCGGGCGAAAAAACTGAATCAGAACCTAAGCCAACTGCGCCAAATACTGTAATAGAAACAAAACCGAAACCAAATGTTGGCAAAGTGCCTCCAGTAAAAAATGCTGCTACATCAATTGATGCTTCATTAATTGAAAAGGCAAAGTGGAGTACATTTACACTATATACTGATAAACAGCAAGGTAGTGGAACATTAATAAATAATATAGGGTTTGTTATTACGAATGCTCACGTTGTGGCTGAAAGTCTCTATATCACTGTAAAAGACTCTCAAGGAGTGCAATATGATGGAGTATTAGTTGGAAAGTCCGTGTCTGAAGATTTAGCGCTTATTTTTGTTAAAGAACTAGTTGGGAGAGAGCCGTTAGGACTTTTGAATACAGAGGTTGAAAAAGGAGAAGAGGTATTCACAGTTGGTTCACCTAGTGGCAAGGAGAATACTATTACAATAGGAAGAGTTACGCAAACTGGAATTAATATTGTAACTAACTACACTTATAATCGTCTTTATGAAATAGATGCTGAGCTAGGCTTGGGCTCTAGCGGAGGTCCTTTGATTTCAGTTAAGAACAAAAAAATAATTGGTATAAATTCAATGGTTGCGATTGAGTCGAAGAAAATAGGTTTTAGTATTCCTTCTAGTACCTTACTGCCAATCGTGAACAACTGGATTTCTGAGTACGAGGCAACTCAAAATGAGAAGAGTAAAGAGGAATTAAGAGTAAATTTAATAACTACATTTGTTGAAGAACTATTGTGGGAATTAGAAAACTATTTAACTACAGAAGATTATAGTGGGATAGAGAGTTTAATTGGTAAGGATAACGAATTCTATAATCAGTTGATTTCAGAAATTAATACGCAAACAAGAATTGTGAGAAATGAAGCTCATGACCAAACGCTCACAAAAGTTGATGCATTTTCATATAAAACTCAACGTGAAATTTTGGGAACATTCGTTAATGAAAACAATGAAACTATAACAACTTCGTATAAGTTAGAGCTAAAATTTCAATTTAAAGAAGATAGTTTAGTAATTCCGGTAGAGGGTAATTTCTCAAAAATTATCAGATAGAATTTGTAATTTATGTTGTATCACTATAAAATAGTAAAGTTGAGCCTAATGTAGTTTGAATTCGTAACTAAAGTGTAACAGTCGATATTCTTCAACTGTAGTATACTTGCATAGACAAAAGATTGTAGTGGTGAAATTATGATAACAAATCTATGGCTGCTTTCTGCAGTGACCATAGCATCTGCATTACTACTTACACCAATAGTAATAAAGATAGCTTTTAAATTCGGGTTCATCGATCAGCCGGAAGCTAGAAAAGTCCATTCAAAACCGATGCCACGAATAGGTGGTCTAGCTGTATTTGTTGCAGTCGGAATTGGCTTCTTGTTGTCAGATATCGTAGATGCTAAAGTGACAGGGATTCTAGTTGGGGCAGTTATTATACTTATAACGGGTTTGATAGATGATCGCTATCAAATTAAGGCGTTATATAAACTTGGCGGTCAGATGCTGGCTGTTGTAGCCGTAATTGGTAGTGGTCTCAGTATTGAGATACTTAGTGTGCCGGGTGTAGGGAAATTTGAGCTTGGTATCTTTGGTGTTGCCTTCACATTTATATGGATGATTGGTATTATCAATGCCATTAATCTAATCGATGGCTTAGACGGTTTGGCAACAGGTGTCTCAATTATCATTTTTGCTACGTTTGCCTATATGGCATTCGCGGCAGGGACAGAGCTTATTTTAACGTTTTCTATTCTGTTGATGAGTGCAGGCTTAGGGTTTTTAGTTTACAACTTTAATCCAGCTAAGATATTTTTAGGAGACACAGGATCCATGTTTTTTGGTTATGGGATCGCTGTGTTGTCAGTCCTAGGACTATACAAAAGTGTTGCCCTCTTCAGTTTGATTGTTCCTATACTTATTTTGGGCGTTCCAGTATTTGATACATTGTTTGCAATCATTCGACGGAGAGTTAAAGGCACCCCTGTATATTTGCCAGACAAAGCACACTTGCATCACCGTCTTTTGCAGACGGGGCTTTCACATAAGCGGAGTGTTTTGAGTATTTATGGCATTAGTATTTTATTTGGATTACTGGCTATTAGTTTTGAAACAATTCAAATTCGATGGTCGATTATCGCCTTGATTGCCATGCTGTTATTCTTACAGATTCTTGCAGAGCGTTTAAAGCTTATCGAAACTGAATTTAGACCTTTTATATTAATTGGCCGATATGTTATCGGTTTTAATAGGAAAACTGGTGGGAAAGATAGTAGGAGGAATAGTGACGTGATTAATTATGCAATCGTTGGCATGGGATTTATTGCTGACAAACACATTCAAGCAATTGAAGAAACACCAAATGCAAAACTTATCGCAATCTGCGATACAAATGAAGACCGTTTACAAGAGGCGCCACTAGGGGTTGCAACATTTACAGATTTGCAGACAATGTTAGATGAAATGCCAGAAATTCATGCTGTAAATATCTGTGTTCCTTCAGGATTGCACGCAAAACTGGCTTTGCAAGTTATCAACAATAAACGCCATGTTGTGCTTGAAAAACCAATGGCTCTTACTTCAGAGGATGCAAAAGCGATCATGGACGCTACTTCACAAGCAGGCGTAAAATTGACTGTTGTCCATCCAAACCGCTACCGTCCAGCGATCAAAGAATTAAAAAAGGTACTAGAACATCCAGAGGCCGGACGTGTGAGCCATGCAAACGTAACAGTCCGTTGGAATCGTAATCAAGAGTACTATGATCAAGCCCCTTGGAGAGGCACAAAAGCATTTGATGGCGGCGTTTTAATGAATCAAGCTATTCATAGCCTTGATTTGTTGCTTTGGATGATGGGGCCAGTGAAAGCAGTACAAGGTATGGTGACAACTCGTTTCCGTAAAATTGAATCGGAAGACGTAGCGACTGCACTAGTTGAGTTTAAGTCTGGTGCTCTTGCGGTAATTGAAGCAGCCACAACAATTTATCCCAAAAATTTAGAAGAGTCCTTAGCAGTTTTCACTGAAAACGGTAGCTTCAAAGTTTCAGGGGCGAACGCACTTTATATTGATACGTGGGATGCATCATTTGTTACGGAAGCTGAACGAGAGGCTCTCAAGCAAAAAATTGAACAAGACCCATGGGGAGAGCGTGGACATGTGGCGATTATTAAATCCATGACTCACGCTATTCAAACAAACACAGAGCCTGAGGTCGTGGGAGTAGATGGGTATAATCCTGTCAAATTAATTGAAGCAATCATTGATTCATCTGAAAAAGGAACGAAAATCTATTTTTAAGTGGAGTGTAGAAAATGACGAACTATTATCAACAATTGCATGATAAATTAACAAACCATACAGCAGTAATTGGAGTGGTGGGACTCGGATATGTAGGATTACCCCTCTCTGTTGAAAAAGCAAAAGCTGGATACACGGTAATTGGATTTGACGTACAACAAAGTAAAGTCGAATTAGTAAATAAAGGCGTAAATTATATCGGAGATGTAGTAGATGAAGATTTAAAAGTAATCGTGGCTTCTGGAAAATTCAAAGCATCAGCTGATTTCTCAGAACTTGCGAATGTAGATGCAGTAGCAATCTGTGTTCCTACCCCTTTAGATATTTATCAACAACCTGATACTTCTTATGTAGAAAGTTCAGCACGAGAAATTGCAAACTATGCGAAAAAAGGGACGTTAGTTGTTCTTGAATCAACTACATATCCTGGTACGACTGAAGAAATCATTTGCAAAGAGTTAGAAAGCAAAGGGTTCGTAGTTGGAGAAGACATTTTTGTAGCTTATTCACCAGAACGTATCGATCCAGGTAACAAAAGCTTCAACACGAAGAACACACCGAAAGTAGTAGGTGGAATCACTGAAAAATGTACGGAAGTAGCAGCACTACTATATAGCTCTGTATTAGAGGGAGAAGTTCATAAAGTTTCAAGCCCTGCAGTAGCAGAGATGGAGAAGATTTTTGAAAACACATTCCGCCACATCAACATTGCATTAGCAAATGAAATGGCTATTTTGTGTGAAAAAATGGGAATCGATGTATGGGAAGTAATTGATGCAGCGAAAACTAAGCCTTATGGATTCATGGCATTCTACCCTGGCCCAGGTTTAGGTGGACACTGTATTCCGATTGACCCATTCTATTTAACATGGAAAGCACGCGAATACAACTACCATACACGTCTAATTGAGCTTGCTGGAGAAATCAATAATGCTATGCCTGACTATGTCATCACTCGAGCAATGCAAATTCTAAATGAAGATGGTATTGCCTTGCGTGGGGCCAATGTTGTTCTTTTAGGTATTGCATATAAGAAAGACATTGATGATATGCGAGAATCTCCATCCTTAAAATTAGTGGAACTTTTAAAACATCACGGCGCTTCTATTACATCAGTAGATCCACATGTTTCTGCATTCAAAGTGAACAAAGAACAGTTTGAGACGGAACCATTAACAGAAGAAATTCTTGATAATGCGGATTTAGTGATTTTAGCTACAGACCATAGCGATTTTGATTATGAATTGATTGCACAACGTGCGAAAGTTATCTTCGATACGCGCAATGCATTTAAAGGAATCGACAAGCCAAATCGTTACATCAAGTTGTAGGAGGTCAAAGTGCAATGAACTTCATTCATGATAGTGCAAAAATCGGTGAAAATACTACAGTAGGTCACTTCTCTGTAGTAGAAAAAAATGTAGTTATCGGCAACAACGTCACAATCGGTAATCGTGTTTCAATTTTAGCAGGTACGATTATACATGATGGCGTTACGATTGACGACGGAGCGGTTGTAGGGAAGCATCCAAAAGTAGCTAAAACAAGTACGATGAAACTGTCAGGATCCCTACCTGCACTAGAAATCGGTAATGAGACTGCTATTGGAGCAAACGTAGTGCTCTATCAAGGTGCTACGCTAGGTAAGCAGTGTTTAGTAGCAGATTTAGCGACGATTCGTGAGAATGTAGAGATTGGTGACTTAGTCATTATTGGACGCAATGTTACTGTAGAGAACCACGTTAAAATTGGGGAGCGCTCAAAAATTCAATCCAACTCTTACTTGACTGCTTATACAACACTTGAAGATCGAGTATTCATTGCACCATGTGTCACTACAACAAACGACAACTATATGGGACGCACAGAAGAGCGATTCGATAAAATAAAGGGAGCAACCATAAAACGTGGAGCACGCGTTGGTGGAGCCTCAATTATTCTTCCAGGTATCACAATAGCAGAAGAAACGTTTGTTGCTGCGGGAGCTTTGGTAACAAAAGATACTGAAGCATCAAAGCTGATCAAAGGAATTCCTGCCAAAGTTGTGAAAGATGTACCAGAGAACGAGTTGCTTTCTAATCAATAAAAGAGGAGATATCTGATGAAGATTATTACAGTGATTGGAGCAAGACCACAATTTATTAAAGCTGCACCCGTGTCACGTAAAATTCGTGAGACAGTGGAGGAAAAAATCATTCACACCGGTCAACACTACGACACGAACATGTCTGATATTTTCTTTGAAGAATTGAACATTCCAAAACCCGATTATCGATTAACAGTCTCTAGCCCGAACCACGGAGCGATGACTGGTGACATGTTAAAAGAAATCGAACAAATTCTATTGGATGAAAAACCGGACTATGTATTAGTTTATGGCGATACGAACTCCACACTGGCTGGTGCGTTAGCCGCGTCTAAATTGCATATTCCGCTTATTCACATTGAAGCTGGTTTGCGTAGTTTCAATAAGAAAATGCCAGAAGAAATCAACCGTGTTCTAACTGACCACGTTTCTGAACTTTTGATTTGTCCAACAGATACGGCGGTCAACAACCTAGAAAAAGAATCTGTAACCCGAAATGTATATAATCTTGGTGATGTCATGTATGATGCAGTGCTTTACAATCAAGAGATAGCAAATGAAAAATCTACAATTCTTGCAGATTTACAGTTAACGAAAAAAGACTACTACTTGATTACGATTCACCGTGCCGAAAATACGGATGATCTTTCTCGTATGGAGTCTATCTTAGAAGCTTTCAAACAAATTGAAGGAACAAAAGTGTGGCCGATTCACCCGCGTACGAAACAACGATTGATGAATTATGGAGTCGACTTCTCTTCAATTCCAGGACTTCGAGTTGTTGATCCAGTAGGCTATTTAGATATGCTTGCCTTAGAGACATCCGCGAAAAAAATCATTACAGATTCTGGTGGAGTACAAAAAGAAGCTTATTTTGCACACGTTCCATGTATCACAGTTCGTGATGAGACAGAATGGGTGGAAACTCTTGTGGAAGATGCAAATCAACTAACAGGTGTTGACACAGACAAAATTGTAGCTGCAGTGAAGAAAGATGTTGCGCCTTCGTATAAACCGCTGTTTGGTGACGGAGACATGGCTGGCAAGCTGAAAGATTTGATTGAATCTCACAGTCTAAAGAACTAATTTCATCTTACTTGACCTCACTCGACCTAGATTGTAGGTCGAGTGAAGTTGTTTTACGAATATTTTTAAATCGGAGGTCCCAATGAGCAGTTTTTTAGTTTATTATCCTTTCCAATTAGCGACAAACCCTCAAAGTGGTTCTCAATTACGACCACTTGAAATGTTACAAGCTTTTGATCGATACGCCCAGTCTGCAAATAAAAAAATGCTCATAATTTCTGGGACTTCTAGCGAGAGAATGGCCCAGTGGGAAAAATTAGTGAAAGAGGATGGCTTGGAGGACATTGAGTTTTGTTATTCAGAAAATCAGACTATTCCCCTTTGGTTGACAGACCCCTCTCATATTCCGACGAAACCTTTTATCGACAAAAGCGTCTTTAAAGAGTTGAAGCGTAGAAATATTCCAATTGGTGTTTTTTACAGAGATGTCTATTGGAAGTTTGATGATCTCTACCCGGTAAAGGGTCTTAAGAAAGTAGCTTTACAGACAATCTATCGTTTAGAAGAAAAGTTTTATCAGAAGTATGTTTCCACAGTTTTTCTTCCAAGCCAAGCAATGTCTCGCTATGTCAGTATTGCTACGAATCATGTTCCATTGCCTCCTGGTGGGAGACGAGTCGAATTGCCGGAAAGAAAAACGCAGATTTCCCACCCACAAGGCATCTATGTGGGAGGAATAAACAGTGAGGACTATGGTGTTGAAACTCTATTAGAAGCAGTCAAAGAACTAAAGCAAGAAGGTACGCAGTTCGAGTTGCACATCGCTTGTCGTGAAGACGAGTTTGAAAGAGCAAAAGCAAAAAGGCCAGATGTCTTTCACGAGAATTACGCGACATTTTATCATAAAAACGCATCTGAGCTAGAGCAAGTCTATGCTGAGATGGACATGGCATTTATCCCTAGAAAGAAAACAGTCTACAATGATTTTTCAGTACCTGTAAAACTTGTTGAGTATTTATCTAGTGGAATTCCAGTTGTAGCTAGTGACTGTGATGCACAAAGAGAAATTATTGAACAAGGTGGCTATGGTGTCATAGTACAAGATGACAAAGAAGGAATGAAGCAAGGAATTCGAGAGATGATCCAATCTTCTGCGGCCATTAAACTGAAAATCCAGAGTGACTTTTTACAAAACCACTCGTGGGATGCGCGCGTACACAAGGTAGTCACTACCTTAGTAGGAGGCAATTCATGAAAGTAGCATTATTTGGACCAAGTAAATCAATACACACACATAAATGGGCAGTCTATTTTAAGAACCAAGGACATGAAGTGAAGGTCATTACGTTTGCCAATCACTTTTCGAAAGAGAATGCACAGGAGGTTGACACGATAACCTTGCCAGAAACAAAAGGTGGAAAGCTAGGTTATTTATTGACTGTACCAGCCCTTAAAGGCATACTGCAGTCTTGGAAACCCGATATTTTCCATGCACACTTCATCTCTAGCTATGGGTTCGTAGGTGCCCTGACAGGGTACAAACCATTTTTTGTATCTGTTTGGGGGAAAGATATTTTCGATTTCCCCAAATCATCAGGTATCAACCGGAAAATTATTGAATTTACGTTAGCACGTGCGAATGTTGTGATGTCGACTAGTCACATCATGGCAAAAGAAACAAATCTTTATACGAACAAGAAAATATGGGTCACACCATTTGGAGTCGACACGACAAAATTTAGGCCCGCATTGATGCAACAAGAAAAATCTGAACAGTTACGAGTGGGCACAGTTAAAGCTCTTAGCGATAAGTACGGCATAGCAGACCTTGTAAAAGGATTTGCCAGTTTACACACTCGTTTTCCAGAGAGTGAATTGGTGATTGCTGGAGACGGACCACAGAGAAAAGAATATGAAGAATTAGCAAGCTCTTTAGGAATTGCAGATGCAGTTACATTCATGGGGAAAATACCACATGATCAAGTGCCACTGACAATTCAAAGTATGGACATCTTTGCAGTCCCGTCCACTGAAAATAGTGAAAGTTTTGGCGTGGCTGCTGTTGAAGCGATGGCTTGCGGTGTCCCGGTTGTAGTCTCTAATGTAGGGGGATTGCCAGAAGTAGTTGTAGCAGGTGAGACGGGAATTGTAATTGACAAAGAAAGTCCAGACCAACTTGCAGAGGCTTTAATACGTCTCGCCACTTCATCCGAATTACGAGGAACTATGAGTCGTCAAGGTGTGGAGCATGTTGCAAAGCACTACGATTGGATCAAAAATGCAAACTACATGGAAAGTCTCTATATAGAGTATATGAGAGGAGAGTTAAAATGATTAAGAAAGCAGTCATCCCTGCGGCAGGGTTTGGAACACGCTTTTTACCGGCTACTAAAGCTGTGCCGAAAGAGATGTTACCGATTGTAGATAAACCAAACCTCCAATACATTATAGAAGAAGCAATTAATTCAGGTATCGAAGACATTATTATTGTCACTGGCCGTAACAAAAAAGCTATGGAAGATCACTTTGACCGTTCAGTTGAATTAGAGCTTTTATTAGAAAAAACTAATAAACATGAACTATTAAATACTGTAGAACAAATCTCAAACCTTGTAGATATTCATTATGTGCGCCAAAAAGAACCACTTGGTTTGGGTCATGCAATATTATGTACGAAAAAATTCATTGGGAATGAACCATTTGCGGTATTATTGCCGGACGACATCATTGATAATGAAGAACCTGCACTAAAACAAATGGTAAATCATTATAATGATGTTCAATCATCAATTTTAGGTGTCAAAGAAGTTCCTCATAATGATGTAGACAAATATGGAATCGTAGAAATTGAAAAAAGTTCCACTTCTTTATATCCAATTAAGGGTGTTGTAGAAAAACCGGCAGTTGATGTAGCTCCTTCAAACTTAGCAATTGTTGGACGTTATATTTTAACACCTGAGATTTTTGACAAACTAGAGAATGTTAAGCCGGATGCTAAAGGTGAGATTCAATTGACAGATGCGATTGAATCCCTACGATTCGATCAATCAATCTATGCTTGTGCTTTGGAAGGCACCCGGTATGACGTTGGAGATAAATTTGGGTTCTTACAAGCTACGTTTGACTTTGCAATGAAACGTGAAGAATTGCACGAGCCACTGAAAAAATATTTGAAAGAAAAGTTGGAAGAATAGAATGTCAAAACCTCTAAAAATCATCTATCTGTGTCAGCACTTTCCTCCTGAAACAGGAGCTCCACAGATTCGGGTGTATGAAGTTAGTAAAGAGTTGTTGAATCAAGGGCATGAAATTCAAGTAGTGACGGCATTCCCGCATCACCCCCATGGGATTATTCCGGATGAATACAAAGGAATGAAGTATCACTTTGAAAAATTAGATGGAATTCCGGTTCATCGCACATGGATTTATCCATCACAAAAGGGTGTATTTTGGAAACGACTAATCTCGTATTTCTCATTTACATTTAGCTCGTTTTACGGACTACTAAAAGCGGGTAAAGTAGATTACATTATTGTGAATTCCCCGCCAATTTTCTTGGGGATCACGGGCTGGTTAGCAGCTAAGTTAACTGGTGCCAAGTTTATCTTCAATGTTGCAGATGTTTGGCCAGAGTCAGCCGTGAAATTGGGCTTAATCAAAAATAAGTTTGCAATCAAATTAACTGAAAAACTTGAGTCGTTTTTATATAACAGTTCATGGAAAGTTGCGGCAGCAACCGATGGAATTCAAGAGTATGTCATTCAGCATTCACAACCAGCCGAGAAAGTATTTGTATTACCAAATGGTGTGAACACAGATTTCTTTTCTTATCAATCAAAGAATAAGACAAAGCCATTTACCTTCGTGTATGCAGGTAACTTAGGATATGCACAAGGTATTGATGTGGTAATTCGGGCTTTTGCTCTAGTCAAGAAAATGCATCCTGAAGCACGATTTGTGATTGCGGGTGCTGGACCTGAAGAACAGAAGTTGAAAGAAGAAGTGAATCGACTTGACATACAAGATGTCACATTTTTAGGCCACTTGCCTCTCAGTGAAATGCCTGCTTTGTTCCACGAATCGCATGTAAGTATTGTCCCATTGCGAAATTTGGCACTTTTTGAAGGAGCGCGCCCCTCTAAGATTTTTCCTGCCTTAGCTACAGGAACTCCTGTATTATATTGTGGGAAAGGTGAAAGCGCAGAAATTTTGACGCGTAATCATTGTGGTCTAGTTGCAGAACCTGAAAATGAGCAGTCAATAGCAGAACAAATGACTCGTGTAATTGAAATGAACGAAGAAGAATTTGAGCAGCTTTCACGAAATGGAAGAAATTTAGTCGAAAAAGAATTCAGCTGGAAGACGATTGTTGACAGTTTACTTACTAATTTGGAAAACAAGTAAGGGAGGGGAGGATATCATGCAGCCTACTCGATTAAATAGAAAAAAGAAACGGCCTTGGAAACGAGTTTTATTATTAGTCGTAGTCATGTTATTTGCTGGTGCTACCAGCTATGCTTCTTACCTTGTTTATCAAACTAAAAATGTCACGTCGGAAATCTACGAACCGTTAGAGCGGGATACTGAAGAGACTCTAGATGATAAGTTAAATAAAATTCAAACCGATAACGAACCATTTTCAATTTTAATTGCTGGGATTGACGATGAAGATGGCGGAAAATATGGTCGGTCTGACGTGGTCTTAGTTGCAACTGTCAATCCTGAAAAAGAAACTATCACTATGGTTAGTATTCCACGAGATTCGTATGTATACATTCCAGAACTAGATTACTATGATAAAATTAACCACGCGTATGCCAATGGGGGAATACGTTATACTATTGAAACTGTGGAAGAACTATTGGAAATTCCTATAGATTATTATGTAACTACTAATTTCCAAGGCTTCCAAGATATAGTAGACAGTCTTGGGGGAATTGAGATAGACGTTCCTTTTACTTTTAAAACTCAATTAAGTGGAAGTTTAAAAGGCTTTACTTTTGAGGAAGGGGAAATGTCTGTCAATGGTAACGAGGCGCTCGCCTATGTACGGATGCGTAAATCGGATCCTCGCGGAGATTTAGGAAGAAACGAAAGACAACAAGAAGTTATTAAAGAAATTCTGAATGAGGCTACTAAAATTTCAAGTATTCCTAAGTTTGATAATATCCTGCAAGATATAAAAGGTGCTGTTCGGACAAACATTCCTTCTAACCAATATTTACAGTTCATGAAAGTGTATAGAGAATTAGGTACAGTCGAAATCAACCAAATTGCATTAGAGGGGTATGATAATACCCAAGCAGGAATCTATTATTATGGATTAACGGATGAATCCGTAAATCAAGTGCAGCAAACTTTGAAGAGAGAACTTAACATTTCTCCATATGCTTCGAACTCAAATGACATTAACACATCAAGTGAATAACTTGGAGATACCTAAGCAATTTAGGTGTCTTTTTTTAATTTTTTTCATAATATTTTAATCTTTATTACATTTGTCGGATTGTTTCGAAAGGAATTTGTCTATTAGAATAGAGGTATATAGAAGGAGGGCTTATGAGAAAAGTACTTATTTTATGTTTCACATTGTTATTTTTGGCCACGGTGATGGGGATTCCCCAGAATAGTTTACCGGTCCAGGCAAACACGATAGACTATTCACAGTACATAAATTCGAACCAAAAGACTATCAATTCTACAGTGAATTTGCGCCGTGGTGCTACTGTAAATTATGCAGTAGTAACTAAAATTCCTGCTAGTTCAACTGTAACTATAGTAAATGTGTTTGAAAATGCTTCAAAAGAAGTCTGGCTTTCAATAAAGTTCGGCTCATCCAGTGGATGGGTTCGATCTGATATGTTAGTTCTGTCACAGCTATTAGACTCGAAACGAGCGGAAGCAAGCGGAAATGTGCACTCAGGTGCAACGACAAATTATTCAGTAGTAGGTACGATTCAGAGTGGTAAATCTTACACTATACATAGCACCTTCATTAATTCCTCTAATGAAACATGGTTTAGAGTGGAATATTCTACAGGAAAATTCGGTTGGGTAGAGAACAAAGTATTCGAAAAACCATCCTTACTAAAAAAGGCAGAGCAAACGGGAACTATTCATTCAGGCGCGACAAGCAGTTACCGAGTAGTAGGAAACGTATCTGTTGGAACGACCTATTCAATCGTGCAGACATTTACAAACGCCGCGAGCCAAGTTTGGCACAGGATTGAGTATTCCCCTGGAAAATTCGGTTGGGTAGAGAACAAAGTATTCGAAAAACCATCCTTACTAAAAAAGGCAGAGCAAACGGGAACTATTCATTCAGGCGCGACAAGCAGTTACCGAGTAGTAGGAAACGTATCTGTTGGAACGACCTATTCGATCGTGCAGACATTTACAAACGCCGCGAGCCAAGTTTGGCACAGGATTGAGTATTCCCCTGGAAAATTCGGTTGGGTAGAGAACAAAGTATTCGAAAAACCATCCTTACTAAAAAAGGCAGAGCAAACGGGAACTATTCATTCAGGCGCGACAAGCAGTTACCGAGTAGTAGGAAACGTATCTGTTGGAACGACCTATTCAATCGTGCAGACATTTACAAACGCCGCGAGCCAAGTTTGGCACAGGATTGAGTATTCCCCTGGAAAATTCGGTTGGGTAGAGAACAAAGTATTCGAAAAACCATCCTTACTAAAAAAAGCCGAGCAAACGGGAACTATTCATTCAGGCGCGACAAGCAGTTACCGAGTAGTAGGAAACGTATCTGTTGGAACGACCTATTCGATCGTGCAGACATTTACAAACGCGGCGAGCCAAATTTGGCACAGGATTGAGTATGCCCCTGGCCAATTCGGTTGGGTAGAAGACAAAGTATTTGACCCATTAAATCGTAAAACCCTTATTTCCTCAGCTACAGTCCATTCGGGTGCACAGCAAAATTATCGAGTAGTGGGAACTGCTACTAAAGGCACATCCTATACAGTATTAGCGACTTTTACAAACGCATTCGGTGAAAAGTGGTATAGAATTCAATTTACTACTACTGTTGCGGGCTGGATAAGAGCAAATGCAATCGATCCAATTTATGTTAGCCAGCCAATAGTTGTTCCACAGGAAACCATAATTAGAGTAAATGTAGCCGTGGCAAATGTAAGGTCGATGCCATCTACTACAGCTTCTATTTCAACGAAATGGTCACAAGGAGCCTTAAAAACCGCACAAGGACTAGTAAATGCACAGGATGGAAAATGGTATCAAATTAGAGATGCAGAGCATGGTCTTGTGTATCTTCATGAATCCGTAATTTCTTCAGTAGAAATGCATCCTGATTTAAAAATAGGTTCAACGGTCTATTTGAATCGTTCAAAACCACTCTTATATTCAAACCCTTCCTATTCAGGTGGAGTCGTAGGAGCAGGTATTCAAGGTGCCAATTACACAATCGTCGATTTTGCAGTAAGCACTGATACCACTCGGTGGTATAAAGTTCAAAATCCTTCAATAGTAGCGTGGGTACCAGAGTTTGAATTAGTAGCGCAAGTTGAAACGCGTTATACAGCGAAGCCTACATTCCTCTATAGATCAGCGACGGTTACAGGTGGCACTTCAGAGTCGTTAACTCTTTCTCAGCCTGTACAGTTATTAAGACAATTAGGAACTTGGTGGAACGTGGAAACTTCAAGAGGTAATCGTGGATGGATGTTAGCATCAGATATCACAAACTTCCCGGTCTCAGGAGTGTTCGACGGAAAGTATGAAGTTCGAAATGGTCAAACCTATCTAACGTGGAAAACCTCGACAGACGTTTCTGTCAGGTACAGTATTTTGTCAAGCTCAACATTCAGAATCCACGGAAATATGACTACACTAGCACCAGTCAATGGAGCAAATCCTGCAGTCCGAACAATCACATATGGTACATCTGGAAATGGAACGCGTTATGCGGATATTACATTGTCACCAGGATATACATACACGTTTAGAAAAACTGCGACTGAAGTATTTATTAAACTCCATACTAAAGGGTTAGCCGGTAAAAAAATTATCATTGATGCTGGACACGGCGGTAAAGATTCGGGTGCAGTAGGAGTGACGGGATTAGTAGAGAAAGAAGTGAATCTTTCAACAGCAACTTATCTAAAACAGGAGCTTGAAGCAAGAGGTGCTACAGTTCTAATGATTAGATCTAATGACACTTTCTACGAGTTGGTTGAGAGAACGACACTATCAAATACAACAGATTTTGATGCGTTTGTTAGCATTCATGCAGATTCTTACTCTCGAGATTCTAGAGGTTCAACAACATTTTATAATTCAACAACGAGTTATAATGGCCCTAAAAGTGCTCAACTTGCACAAAGTATTCAAACAAACCTTATCGCGAATATTGGAACTTATAATCGAGGGTTTAGAGATGCAACCTACTTTGTGATTCGAAACAATGAACTTCCAGCAGTATTAGTAGAGTTGGCGTTCTTATCGAATCCGACTGAAGAAGCGATGTTAAAGACAACAGATTTTAGAAAAAGAGCAGCAGTAGGTATTACTAAAGGATTAGAAGAGTTTTTCCAAAAATAGTTAGGAGGCCTTTATCTTGAAAAAAGTAAGTATTGGAATCATCAGTTTACTACTTATTATGAGTCTATTTGTGCTGCCAGTTAAAAGTGGGGCATCAAGTAATTTAGTTTTAGCTTCAGTGGAATGGGTCGAAAAAGTGATTGCGGGTGTAAATGGTGAAGTGACAACTCTCAAAAATCAAGTAGCCACTCAGAAGAGTGAAATTGATGCATTGAAAAGTCGAATAGAGGCTTTAGAGAAAGGTGTTGGGTCACCAACTCCAACACCGACGCCACCGACAACAATTAAGTTCCCTGCTAGTTTTACGACTACTAAGAACAATGTCACGATTCACAGTGGAGCCACTACAAGTTATAGAGTAGTACAAACTGTGCAAAGCACGGGAACAACTTTAAAAATAATTGACCAGTTCACATCATCACAGGGACTATGGTATAGAGTTGAAATCAATTCTACTACGTTCGGTTGGGTGTTCAGTGGAAATGTTCTTTACAAAGGTGATGCAGCGTTCTCGAAAGTTGTTACAAAAACAGTAGCTAATGTTAGAAAAGGTGCAACTACTTCGTATGATACGATTGCTCGAGTTTCTGTGGGAACTGAAATGAAATACCTTGGGCAATTTAGAAATGGTTCTGGTGAAATCTGGTACAATGTTGAACTTGCAAATGGACAAAAGGGATGGATTTTAGCATCTTTGACGGAGTTGAAATAGTATGAAAAAAAGTTTGGTTCTCGCTGGATTTTTGGCGATCTTACTAATGACAACTTTAAACGTTAGTTCGGGGCACGCGTATTCTCCGAAAGTATATCCTACTGAAGCGAAAGTTAGACTTTCTAATCAATCATCCATAACCATTACACCGAACACTGTCTACCAATTAGTGAATCAGCAAACCGGCCAACTCTTTTATTCGGTGCCGAATCAGTCTATAAGTGTAAGAGGAAGTAATAGTGAGACCCAATTGCATATGGGAGGAACCATCCTTAGATCTACTAATGGTTGGCAAGTAAAAGAGTTACTAGGTGAGGCAAATGAAACGATTGTATTATTTTCAAGAGCAACAGAAGCGAGACGAGGAGCTTCTACTAATTATGCGATAAATAGAACCTACCAAGCGTTTCAAGGTGCTAAGTTAATCGGGTCTCATAATGCAGCCGGAGTACTCTGGTATAACATTGAAGACGAAGTGGGGGTCCGGCATTGGGTGAACGCATCGACGAGCTCTTTGCATACATTAGCAAGTCTACCGATTATGACGCATTCAAATGGCTTAAAGTATAGAGGTAGCTTCATAGCAACTACAGCGAATTCTGTAGTGACTTTCACAAATAGTTTAGATATTGAAGACTATTTAAAAGGTGTTGTACCTAGCGAGATGGTCTCGTCTTGGCACATGGAAGCTTTGAAAGCGCAAGCGGTGTCTGCACGCAGTTTTGCTATCCTAAAAGGAGTATTGGCGAACAATACGACTAGTCAGGTATACAAAGGCTACTCATCAGAAACCACCCGTACAAGTCAAGCTGTGGATGAAACAAAAGGATTAATTGTGAAGTCCGGGTCCAAAATAGTCGAAACATTTTTCTTCTCGACAAGTGGGGGGCGGACCGCAAACATTCAAGATGTTTGGAATACGGTTTCACAGCCTTACTATGTTTCTGTAGATGATACAATTGAGCAAAATGCAAAATCTCCCTACAGCAATTGGTCTGTACCTTACTCTGCAGCTAAAATAGTTCAAAATGCGGGGTTCAATCCATCGAAAGAATTATTACTAGATATTCAAGCAGTTCCGACAGGAGCAAATGGTGAAATTGGTAAAATTTTTGTCACTACAACTGCTGGATCCTATTCACTAGGCGAAAGAAGTAGAGCTAATGAGTTAACAATTCGCCAATTCTTTAAATTAGATAACGGTTGGAATCTCTATTCGAACTGGTTTACGCTGACACCTAAAAAAGTATCTGCCACTTACCAAGTTCAAACAGCGACCGGTGTTTCTACTCTAAATGGACTTTCAACTACAACTGTAAAAACTGCTGCTTCAGATGTGAAATTGAGCGGTTTACAAACTTCAGTTCAGACAGCAACAGAGAAACAGTTAATCCCTACTCAATCTTATATTTCTGAAGTTCAATTAACTGGTAAAGGGTTTGGACATAGAATAGGTATGAGTCAGTATGGAGCGAAAGCAAGAGCTGATGCTGGTTGGAAATATGATGCAATCATTAAACACTATTTCCCGGGTACAACAATTACAAAGTACTAAAAGTAGACCTGATGGCCTAAGTGCCATCAGGTTTTGTTTATTGACCCAGTATCATGATATAATTGGGTTTATGTTAAAAATGAATGGAAGAAAGAGGAGTAATTTATGCAAACTAAACGCCCCTATTTATTTTATGAAAATTTATCTTTTATCTGGAGTAAAAAACTAATACTACTAATTGTACCTATTCTATTTTCATTAATTCTTGGAATAGTAGGTCATTTCTTTTCAAACAATGCAAATTTTTCTGGTGAAACTGTAATTTATACAGGATCGGTGAAAAGTGAATCCTTAACAAACCCTGATTATCTTTTGGCTAACTATGGTTCTGAATTAAAGGATGATGCGGACATATTTGTTTCTGGACGTTCTTATATCAAATTACGTCTAGAGGGAAATGATCAAACATCTATCGAAACTCAACTAAATCAATTTGCAGAAGGGACTCTTGAAGGATTAAATGGTTTTGCAACGCGAGTTATTGATCAATCTCAAAATTATGTAAACATTCAAGAACAACGAATTGCACAATTAGAAGAATCGATTGCGCTTTACCAGCCTTTATTGGAACAAGCACAAACTACAGTTGAATTGGATAACTATCAACGACTACTTACATCAACGGAAATGGAACTGACTAACGCATTAGCAACTGTGCAACGTGTATCAAATGACATTGTTGTTTATGAGATGCCATCTCTTGTATCTACTGAAGTAAATCCTAAGAGTACACTTTTTGTAGAGGGTGCAGTTGCTGGATTCTTAGGTGGTCTTATTTTGACAATAGCGTTTCTTTTACTGTGGAAATATGTTCTAGACGCACGAAACTATAAAGTGCATAAGGAGTAGACCAAACGTGATAGCTCAATTAAAACGATTAGGTTCGGATTCTCTACTTTATGCTTTTATGAATGTCGGTACTAAATTGATTGCGTTCGCTCTGTTTCCTTTCTATACGTATTATTTAGCAGATGTAGCGGAGTTTGGACGTTTAGATATAATCGATCGAAGTTTATCAATGCTGACCTTTTTAGTGATATTTGGAACGGATTCAGCACTGGCTTATTATTATTATGATGTGAAAGATACGAATGAAAGATTAAAATATATTCGCTCTGTCATGATGATTCGCCTTACTATTCTACTTGTTATAGTAGGGGGCGTCTTTACTACAGGCCCTTACTTATCAAGCTGGATTTTAGATGGTTCAAATTATGTTTATTTATTTTATATTGCTTTAGGGACGTTAATGCTAGATACAATTCTTGCTGTGGTATTAACAGTGCTGCGGTATCAATTTAAAACGAAAAAAGTTGTTTTACTGACTTTATCTAAAATGCTTCTAATTGCTGTCCTCTCATTAGCGGTTCTTCATTTTATTTCACCGACTGTTGAAGGTATATTAATGGCTAGGTTGGCAGCGACATTAGCCATCACTTTACTCGTGGGAACCGTGGCTGTAAAGTTTATCAAACCAATTTGGGATAAAGCAGTTTTCAAGAAGATTCTTTGGTATGCAGCTCCATTGGTTCCGGCATCTTTAGCGTTTTGGGTCATATTGAACATGAACACATTCGTACTAAAAGAGTTTAGATCTTTAGAAGAAGTGGGCATTTATGGAACGGCCATTAAATTTGCAACGTTTATCACATTATTGACAAGTGGGATACAACTAGCATGGCGACCGTTTTCAATGGAAAAGAAAAACAATCCAGATACACCTATACTATTCTCAAAAATTTATGCACTTTTGTTAGTAGTAGGAGGCATAGGGACTCTTCTATTAACGGAAATGATGCCATGGATTATTAAGGTCTTGGAAGACTCTTATCAATCCGCATACATTTATGTAGGGCCAATAGCAATTGCTACGTTTTTAAACTTTTATTATTTGATAATAAGTTCTGGTATTTTCTTCACTAAAAAAACTAAAGTGATTTCTTATGTGTTTGGAGCTGTTTCAGTATTCTCAATTGTTGCAGCTTTATTAGTCATCCCTCCTTATGGAATATGGGGAGCAATAGTTGTATATGTATTCTCTTATGCTATTGCAACAGTCATTATCTATGGTAAGAGCCAACAGTATTATTACGTGCCACTTTCAATTGTTAAATTGATTAGCAGTATTGTACTCATTTGTGCATCAGTCGCCTTACTTACTTGGATTCAATTAATGGACTTTACCATCATCTGGCATGTGCTTCCATGGATTCTTTTCTTCGTGGGGATGTTCGCAATACGATTAGACAAGATTTTCAAGACTACATGAGTAGAGGAATGATAGAAAGATGACTTTTAAAATGGACTATGATTTTCGACATCCTGATTTAAGGTATACGGTTTTAACTGACGGCACGGTCTATATGCGAGGCTTTTTCTATTGGAAAGAAAATTTCGTCGAATCTAGCACACTATCTGACCACTTTACATGTGAGGATTTATCTAATCCGAATCTACTTGATGAAATAAATGGAGAGTTTTGTTTGGTAATTATCCCCAGCGAAGGAAGTCCCGTGCTTGTTGTAGATAAAGTTAGGACTATCCCGCTTTTTTATAAACAATTAACTGGTGGATGGCTAATAAAAGATTTTTTGTATGAGGAAGGGACACCCCTTGATGAATGTGCTACTCAACAATTTCTTCATACAGGTTACACGTTTCATAATAAAACCCTTTATCAAGAGTGGCAGCAAGTACCCACATCTCATGTAGTCATTTTGAAACAGGATGTTGCGATTCAACATCGCTATTTCTCTTATTCGAATGAACCTAGCTCGAAAAGAATTGAAGAGTTATCAGATGAATTTAGCAAAGTACTTCATGAAGTGTTTGATGACGCAGTAAAGAGGATTGGGAACAAGAAAGTGATTCTACCTTTAAGTGGAGGGAACGATTCGCGATTGCTCGCGTTATTGTTAAGAGAACGATTGCCAGCCTCTCAATTTCTATCATTCACGTACGGCGTAAAAGGGAACGAAGAAAGTTCAGTAAGTAAAAAGATAGCGGATTCTCTTCAAATAGAATGGAAATTTATTGAATACGATGAAACAATGTGGAAAACTATCTATTCATCAGAGCAATGGGAAGAATATGTCAAATATGCTTTGATGGGAGGGTCAATTCCACATATTCAAGACTTTCCAAGTGTAGTGAAGCTGTCTAGAGATTTTAAGTGGGATGCAAATGAAGTGGTTTTTATGCCTGGCCATACAGCCGATATGTTGGTAGGGGGTCATATTCCACCGGAACTAGCATTCTCGGAGCATCTTACACAACTTGATTTAGAGAAAGCAATTCAGAAAAAACATTATCGGTTATGGCAATCTAAACCCAACAAAACTGAAGGTTTATTGAAAGATTATTATCAGGAATGGTCAACTAGAACTACTTGGACTCCGACACTAGCATGTCTAGCATTTGATCAATGGAATATTGAAAATAGACAGTCGAAGTTTATTGTGAATTCGTTGAGAGTATATGAATACTTCCAACAATCATGGACTTTGCCTTTTTGGGACACTCGTTTAATCACGTTCTTTTCAAAAGTTCCTGTTGAATTTAAGTACAATAAGTATTTGTATCTGTATACTCTTCACAAGATGTATCCAGACTACTTTCCGAAACCTAAATCAACTACACAAACAATTTCATTGAATCAAAAATTCGGTGTTTTCTACCGGCCGTTGAAGTGGTTATTCCATAAAAGAAATCATCTTCAACGCTATTTTACGGACCCTATGAACTGGTACAAAATCTATCCATCATATTCCGACTATTTAAAACGATTGGCGTTTAAAAGAAAGGGTGTTCGTTACGCGAACCCTTATAATGTAAACTCCTTTATTGTTCAGGATGTTTTACGAAAAATCGAGGCAGGTACCAAAAGGTAGGTGAAGATGATGGATATCATTTTAATCTGGTTCACTGTATTTATTCTATCGACGCTTTTATTTAAGAGTGCAGCTGGAAGTTTATCGCTTACAAAGCCAAATATGATTTCTATTATTTATTATTATTCTTTTATAGTTTCAAGTTACATCGGATCATTGTTTATTGCTCTAGATGAAGACCATTTTTATATGTTGAATCGTTTAGACCATGAAGAAATGAGAATCTATGGGTTTCTGATCATTTGCTTTATTATGATTCTTTTCCCCCTAACTTTAGTTGTCATGACAAAATTGGTTGGGGTAAATACGTCAGTACTATTGACGAATTATCTAGAGATTGAGCCTGACGTTAAAAATCACCCATACACTTCTATGTTTCTAGTAGCATTCACAGGACTAAGTGCAATTGCGGTTTTAGCGACTGCGTATACCATTCTTTATACACCGGTTATACCAGTAGTCGAACTTATTAAAGGAAACTCAGCAGACCTTTCTTCTCAGCGAATTGAAGCAGGTAGAAATTTTTCTGGGAATGTTTTAATAAGAAACATCTTCGGTTTAATGCTTACGCCAATTCTTTCTCTAATAGCCTTCATCTATTTTTTGAAAAGAAAAACGATGTATTGGGGAAGTGCGTTTTTTGTCCTTCTAGCATGCTCAGTCTTTTTATATACCTATGATTTGGCGAAATCACCTATAGTTTTTTATCTTTTGATGCTAGTTTTAAGTGCATTTTTTGCGAATGCTTTCAAAATGAATGTGAAAAGAATTCTAGCATTAGGACTTGTATCTATTAGCTTATTACTTGCAATGTATATTGCAGTACAAGGGCCAGGAGCTATTGCTAGTTTTATGAATTATAATTCTGGTCCTCTTGGAAGACTGTTGTTTTCTCAAATCGCTCCCTTTTACCTACATCTGGATGCTTTCACTTATTCGCTTGACCGCTTAGGTAGTTCAGGATTACCATCATTCATAGCAGGTTTGCTAGAAACGGAACAGATTAGATCTGGGAGAGTAATGATGGAAAATGTATTTCCTGAAAGTATCGATGCGGGTACCGGAGGAGTATTGAATACCCTCTATGTAGGAGAGGCATATGCAGCGTTTGGATTAATTGGAGTAGTTGTTTTAACAATCTATATCGCGATAGTTGTTCAAGCTGTTTATTTACTTATGCTGAAACTTCCAAAAACGCCAGTGACGATTGCGGTAGCTGTATACTTTACTGTAAATTTTCCGCGTACAATTGTTGGAGGAATGGCAGATTTCTTGTTCAATCCGATTTGGACTATTGTGATTGCCATGTGTAGTGTACTATTAATCTTAGAGTACTACCCACATAGAATTAAGAACTTACTAAGTTTTTTGAAGATGAAATATTCAAAGTTTCAAATCAGATGAAACCTATTCATGAGTAGATACGTCTAATCAACAATAAAATGAGCTCATAAAGAGAGGAAGTTTATATGCGCAAAGAACGTAGACGTAAACGACTAAAACGAAAATATATACCTCTCTTACTACTTATACCTCTACTCATAATCACGGTAGTTCTAGCCTCAAATTGGTTTAAACCAGAAGTCGTCGACCAAGAGATTACGCGTCCTGTAGTAGAAGAGCCTGAGCCTATTGAAGAAGAACCTATCGAGGAAATAGAACCGCAGGAAGAGATAGTGACAGAAGAACCCAAAGAAGAAGTGGCCGAAGAACCGAAAGAGCCTGACTATGAGTCAGTGACAGAAGTTTCTGTGAGAATACCAACTACACCTGTAAAAGAAGAACCTAAAAAAGAACCAGGTCTCCTCTTAACAGAAGCAACAGGTACTGTTTTTACGGTCTATTCAGATACATCGCAGGGATCAGGTTTTCTTTATAATGCAAAAGGGGACATCATTACAAATGCGCATGTAGTCCGAGGGTCCTACGACATCACAGTAAAAAATAATACAGGACAAACTTTTCACGGGTATGTTGCTGGTGTTTCTCTTACCTCAGACCTTGCTTTAATTCGAGTTCCTGATTTAGCTGGTAAACAACCTATGCAGTTTGCTTCCACTATGGCACCAGTGAATACAGAGGTAACCGCTGTAGGAAGCCCAAATGACAAAGCAAATACAGCGACAAGTGGTAAGATTACGGCTACAAATGTACGAATTGAAGAAGAGTATGTGTATGAAAATCTTTATGAAATGACAGCTTCCATTGCTCCTGGTTCAAGTGGCGGACCGTTATTTAGAAATGATACAGGAGAAGTTATTGGAATCAATTCAATCGTTGGTGTCGGAACAGAGACGTATGGATATGCTATCCCGATTCACTTAGTGTCTGGAATCTTGACCCAGTTTAGTAAAGATGCAGACAGTATAGAGCAAGAAGGGTATGAACCTCCTCAAGATCGAGAAGATGCTTATCTCAGCGATGAGTTATTGACTGCATTTGCGTCTGACTTTAGTGAACTGTTTTATATGTATTTGTTAGACGAAACGAAGAATTATTACATTTATAGTTTGACGGAAAATTCTCCACTCATTCCAGTAGTGGAAGCAATGAGACAAGAGCTTCTAGCAGAGGCAAGTGAATTTTCTTATCAAGCAAATCGTATTGATGCAATTGAAATCGTGACAGAGCAACAAGCGTTTGTTTCTACAACGTTGGTTTACTCTGGAATGAAAGATGGCGAGCAAGTCGTGTTAGAGCGTCCAATCAATCTTAAAATTGAGATTGATGAGTTTGGAGACTATAAGATCACGGACATTCAATAAATAGTGGACATAAAAATACAGTACCTTTGTTTCTTTGGTGAAACAAAGGTACTGTATTTATTTTTTTGTGAAAACATGGTTCAGTTGTCTTCTAAGGATAGTGATACGTGGGATAGTTGCTGTCTTAGTTGGCATCATGACTTCATCCCGAGTGAGAGATGGATAATAAGGCGCCTCATATTTCACATTTCCTTGCCAATCTAAAATTGATAGTCTTTTAGCTAGACAGAAGTTAAAATAAGTAAGAGTAGATAAGCGGTATTCATCATAAAAACAGTCAGCTAGATGAGCGCGTGAATGACTCAAAACTTCTTGTGTCAGTTGAACAAGTCGTTGACGAGCATGAATGGCTTGTGTCATCTCCTCTTGCCAGCTGTCATTGTTCAAATCATAATGTGACAAGAAGAAAAGAGCACGGCCGCGATTGTAGCGAATAAAGCTTTCCCATAGTAAATCATTTTGAGCCACTTCAAAAGCAGCTGTAAAATGAGTAGTCGCTTGTTTTAGATAAAGTACAATCTTTTCATCAGTAGAAGAAGTTGTTTTTTGATCATTCGTTACAAAATACTGTAAACCTTCAACACTTTGAAGGTCCATTTCTTTTTGTGGTAACGAATTCTGAATCAGCTTCATTGCTGTCCGTAGATAGTAAAGTCCAATGTAATTTTGATAGACCGTTTGAGTCACTGGATTTTGAAACATATTGCCTCGAATATCTAAAATGGTACTCTCGATACTCTGTTGCTTACTCCGTGCTACCTGATACGTTACGATGTAATCGAGTAAATTTACGGTTTCCTCAATTAATAATAAGTTCCCACTCGATAGACTTCTAAATTCCAGTTCCTTTTTTCTGACCAACTGAATGAGTTTTTCCATCTGCCGGTGCGAGGCTTCATTGGCCTGGAATAGGTAAGGGAATACAACAATCACATCAATGAAGTATTGTAAATTTGTCGCAAACTCAATCGCTCGTGGCGATCGTTTTTTAAATCGTATAGTCAGTTCTTCAAACAATTGATTTTGCAGCCGAGTACTGTCAAAATGTCGATAAGTTCGGACTAGGCTTGTAAATGGGATGGAGTAATAGCGATTTTCTAAGACGTTTCCATCCATTCGTGTTAATGTGTTGACACTATCAATCGAGTAGTAAGTTCGAATGGCATAATAAAAGGTAAGCCCCGAGATACTAAAACTCAACCAAGTGACAATGAAAATAATTGGCTCTCCATTATTGATGTTTGGGTAGATGAGATACACGATAAAGGGCAAAAGTAAAAGAAAAATAAATGAGCTTAATAGGAAAATAGATATCTTTCGAAATGGCATAAGTTTCCTCCTTCAACTCCTTTTATCATACCTTAACAAAAAAATGGATTGCAATCAGAATTTTTCGACTCTATAATAAGAAGTATTATGATGGAAAGCAGGTGTTTTTTTGAGGAAATTGGCATATGGTGTTTTGACGGCTGCCTCCTTAACTGTTCTCATGAACGCTCAAGAAGCTGAAGCGAGTACATACCAAGTGAAATCAGGCGATTCCTTATGGAAAGTCGCACAAACACACTCCTTGAGTGTTGCAAAGTTAAAGGAACTAAACCAGTTACAATCAGATCTTATTTTTCCGAATCAAGTGTTACGAGTTGAGGGGACTCCTCAGACGGTGCCGGTGTCTAATCCTGTTGTTCAAGCTCCACCAACTCAGCCTGTATCGGGAAGCACTTATCGTGTCGTGAGTGGTGATTCATTGTCGAAGATTGCTGCACAGTTTAAAACAACCGTTTCAGCTCTCCAAAGTGCGAATGGATTGAGTGGAACTCTCATTTTTGTTAATCAAACATTAGCGATTCCTGGCGGTGCAAGCGCACCTATAGTGCCTACAACTCCAGTAGTAACCCAGCCGCCTGCATCTACTAATCAAGGGCAATCCAACTACACAGTTGTTTCGGGTGATTCATTATCTCGTATCGGGCTTCAATTTAAAGTGTCTGTTCAACAACTGAAAGACTGGAACGGCCTATCTAGTGATCGTATTTTTGTTGGACAAAAGTTGTCAATCAATACTAGTGCAAGTCCAGCACCGACAACACCACCAGCACCGACAACACCGGTGACACCACCAAGTGCGCCAACTACGAGCGAATATACAGTTGTCTCAGGAGATTCACTATCTAAAATTGCGGTTCAGTTCAAGACAACGATTGCAAATTTAAAAGCATTGAATAACTTGTCTTCTGACTTTTTGAGCGTCGGCCAAAAGTTAAAAGTACAAGGAACAGCAATTGTTACAACGCCAGTTGCAAACCCAACAGCTCCAAAACCACCAGTCGTGACTGGAACACAAGCGCAAAAGATTGTGCAAATCGCTCAATCGTTTATAGGAGTTCCTTATGTGTGGGGTGGATCGACACCGGCAGGATTTGACTGTTCTGGATTCATTCATTATGTGTATAAGCAAGCAGGCATTTCAGTGCCACGTACAAACTCAAAAGGAATGGATGCACGCTCGTATTATCTTGATCAACCACAAGTCGGAGATCTCGTCTTCTTTGCCAATACATACACGTCCGGCATCTCACACCTCGGGATTTACATTGGCAACAACCAGTTTATCCATGCAGGCAGTAAAGGGATTACCGTTACAAGCTTGAACGATAGCTATTGGAAAAAACATTTTGATTCCTACAAGCGCTTCTATAGCGCTGATTAGAAAAGGTGCATCTCTCGTCAGTCGAGTGGATGCACCTTTTCTTCGATTCTTTATCCTTCTAACTCCAAATGTGTTTTCAGCTCATTCTTCACAGCAGCAAGTTCTTCTTCATTCATAATGTAGTACCAAATGCCATTGATTGTATCACCAGTACCCTTTTCAAAGTACAACTGATCAATTTGTCCAGCAGCTGAACGATAATTCGATTGGACGTCTACCATTTCGTTGTACGCCATGTTAGTTCGAACATTGTCACCAACTGAATCTAAAATTGCATTCAGTTTCAATACGGAGTTAACAGACATTCCTTCACGGATGACACCTTGAATGACTTGTTTTTGACGGTCTTGACGACCGAAGTCCCCATTTGGATCTTGTTTACGCATACGCACGTAAGCTAAGGCTTCTTCACCAGTTAATGAAATTTTGCCTTCAGGATATGTAAACCCAGCTTCAGTGAAATTTAATGTATTATTCACAGTAATTCCACCAACCGCATCGACGATATCTTTAAAGCTTTCCATATTTACTTGTACGACGTAGTCAATCGGAATATCAAGCAGATTCTCTGTCGTATCCATCGCCATTTTCACGCCACCGAACGCATACGAGTGATTGATTTTGTCTTGAATTCCTCGTCCTACAATCTCTGTATACGTATCACGTGGGATGCTTACCATCTTTGAAGAGTTTGTATTCGGGTTGACCGTCATAACAATCATTGTATCCGAACGTCCGGCATCTCCTTCACGCTCGTCGACTCCCAATACTAAGACTGAGAAGGGTTGTCCCTTTTCAACTTCGACGTGTTTTCCTTCTTCACGTTTTTCAGAAACAGGCCGGTCTACAATCGGTTCATGAATTTCTTTTGCTGTATCGGTCACTTGTTTGAATATATAGAATGCGAATACGCCTCCGATGAGGAGACAGACTCCAATGATTCCAAGAACCCATTTTAAGACGTTTGACTTTTTCTTTTTACGCTTTTTTACGCGCACTCGTGCTGACATACTGAAACCTGCTTTCTAATTAGTGATTCCTGTGAAATAAGTGTTAACGGCTTGTGCCCATGCTGCAGCGCCTTGTGAGTTCGGACGGCTGTTTTCATCTAAAAATTCTTTAATTGCTTCATCTTTCGGATCTGGCCAGTTTTGCCAATGGTCAATGATTGGGTAGCCTTGTTCATTTAAAAAAGTTAAGAGTGCGTCAACTTGAACAGGGTAGTAAGAAGCATTGTAAATCGGATTCGATGGAGTGAATACGATAGCCACGTCTTCTACTTGGTTCTTGAACTCCTCAACAATGGTAGTAATGTGCGCATGTTCTGTGTCAATGTCTACTTCACCATTGTTCTTTAAAGTAAATGGTTCGAACAAGACTACGTCAAATCCACCAGAATAGTCGATTAAATCTTTCTCAGTAATTGTGATGGAGTTTTCATTAAACGTTTGCTTCGTAATTTCTACTGTATCTCCATATGTAGTAGTCATTTGATCTATGAATAAATCACTCATACTAGGGGAACCCATATCTACTAAGTCAGACGCAAGGACAAGTAATTGAATGGTATCACCTGCAGATTGTCTAGCTTCAAATACTGCTCGTACTGAATCGTCCATATTGACTAAAGCACTCGTAAATGATTCATCCAGTACAGTAGAGTTCTCAGAGCCCTCATTTGATTCCTCTACTTCTTCGGCTTGCTCGGTCTCTTCTGAGCTTGCCTCTACACGCTCGACAGGACGTGCGACAGAGTCGATCTGTTCTTTCCATGCGAGATAACTAAATACTACAAGTAATCCACAAACTAACGAAAAAATTAGTATAAATAGTCCTTTATTCCTCATAGTGACTCCTTTCCTATACAATTAAAATAGGGATAAATCTACATTGATTATGACATATTTTTTCAAAATTGCATATGAGTATCGAAATAAATATGCTATAATTGCCAACGTGTATATTCGTATTTAAAAAGGAGAACCGTATTCTATGGAAGAAACAATTAGTTTGCAAGACCTATTTGCAACACTCAAAAAACATATTTGGTTAATCATAGGTTGTATGGTAGCAGCCGTTACAGTAGCTGCAGTTATTAGCTTTTTAGTCCTCACACCTATGTACCAAGCGTCTACTCAAATTCTTGTCAATCAAGAAAAAACAGAAGCAACTGCTATCACAGCGCAGGACATACAAACAAACGTACAGATTATTAATACATATAATGTCATTATGAAAAGTGCTGCGATTTTAGGGCTTGTGAAAGAAGAACTGAATCTACCTGAATCGACTGGACAATTGAGTGGAAAACTCACGATATCGAGTGAACAAAATTCACAGGTCATCACGTTGACCGTCAAAGATGAAGATCCATTCCGTGCAGAAGACATTGCCAACACAACTGCACAAGTATTCCAAACACAAATCGTTGATCTGATGAACGTGGACAACGTCAATATCCTGGCTCCAGCAAACGTAGGAGACAATCCATCTCCAGTTGAACCAAGCCCGACACTCAATATGGCAATTGCCGCTGTTGTGGGATTGATGCTCGGAGTTGGTATAGCGTTCTTACTTGAGTATTTAGATACTACGGTGAAGTCAACACAAGACGTCGAAGATTTGACAGGCTACCCAGTAATCGGAATGATCGCTACGATTTCTGATAAAGACTTGCAATCATCCCGACTTCAATTAACCAATCGAAGAAGGAAGGTGTAACGCATGGCTAAGAAAAAACCAAAACAAGCACTTCAATCAGTGGCACGGAAGCTTGTTACAAATGCAAATCCTTCTTCCGTCATTTCTGAACAGTTCCGTACATTACGAACAAATATCTCATTTTCTAGTTCGGATACAGAGATTCGCTCTCTAGTCTTCACATCTGGTTCACCAGGAGAAGGGAAATCCACAGTAGCTGCCAATACGGCCGTTGTATTCGCGCAAGAAGGGAAGCGCGTGTTACTCGTAGACGCAGATATGCGTAAGCCTACTGTGCATTACACATTCCATATGACCAACACGACCGGATTAAGTAACTTATTGACTCGTCAAGCTGCCTTAGAAGACGTTGTGAAAGTGTCTGATCAAGATAATTTAAATATCATTACTTGCGGACCGATTCCACCAAACCCTTCAGAGTTATTAGGCTCTCGCACGATGGATGCTGTACTGATGGAAATGCTTCGAGCGTTCGACGTAGTTATTTTTGATGCCCCTCCAGTGCTAGCTGTTACCGATGCACAAATCATGGCAAACAAAGCAGATGGAACGATTCTCGTCTTGAATACAGCGAAGACTGAAAAAGACGCAGTTGAAAAATCAAAAGAATTACTTGAGAAATCAAATGCGAATGTTTTAGGCGTTGTCATGAACAACTATACCTATGAAAATGATGTCTACTATTACCAATACTACGGTAATGAGGAGTAAGGAGGAAAAGAACTATGGTTGATATACATAGCCATATACTTGCGGGTGTCGATGACGGCCCAGAATCTATCGATGAAGCAGTGAGAATGTTGCGAAAAGCAGTAGATGAAGGAATCACAGACTTGATTGCAACTTCGCATGCTTATAACCCTCATTATCACGTTGGGAAAGCAGCTGTAGAGAAAAAGATGCTAGAATTACAACAAGTAATTGACGAGCATTCTATACCCATCACGATTCATGGTGGACAGGAACTGCGTATTCAGGACAAAACAGTAGATGTACTCAATAATGAAGAAGCTTTGACTCTTGCTGGTTCGCGCTATGCATTAATTGAACTCCCGAGTTCATCAGTGCCAAGTTTTACTGTTCCCCTGATTCAACAACTCATGACACAAAATATCGTGCCGATCATTGCGCATCCTGAACGTAATAAAGCTATCGCAGAGAAACCATCACGACTAGAGCGATTGATCTCACATGGTGCTTTAGCACAAGTGACATCAGGCAGTGTGGCGGGTCACTTTGGAAAAGGTGCGCAAAAAGCTGCGATGACATTGATTCGAAGTAATTTGATTCACTTCTATGGATCGGATGTGCACAATCTAACGACTCGTCCATTCTTATTTAACGAAGGATTAGATTATATGGATAAAGCGCATCTAACGGATTATGTAGATTTATTTTTAGAAAACAATGCCCGAATTTTAGAAAAGAAAGACGCGATTATTTTAGAGCCACATCTTGTGGATGAAAAAAAATGGTGGAATGTTTTTGCGTAAAGTCTGACGAAACCTGTCAGGCTCTTTTTTTCGACAATTTTACCGTTTTGGTAAAATCATTGAATTTAAAATGAACCCTTTTTCATAATAAATGATTAAATATACCTTTAAGTTTAATAGATTTAAATCATGTGGAATTATTTATAGTAGTAATATCTGATTTATACGGATTTTCCTATGTCGAATCACGTCGTCAAATAAATAATCGTCTAACTTTTGGTCTATACTTGCCATAGACCTAAGACCAAATGCCTTTTATGTTACAAGATGATTACAAAAAATCACTCGAAAAATGGCGGAAAAATGGTATACTAAATACTGATATTGGAAGGAGCGTGCGAACTTGTCGTTACGTAAACGTATGTCGACATTAATCGTCGTCGATTCAGTTATAGTTCTATTTTCTATTTATATTGGTTATTTTTTCTTATACCCAATCGACAACCCATTTGCATCGAGTTATTTGTTTGTTAGTTCGCTCTCGATCTTTATGGCACACCATGCATTTGCCTTCTACTACGGATTGTATAAAAAGGTTTGGGAATATGCTTCGATTCGAGAACTTGTGTCGATTGCACTAGCTGTGTCGTTTTCGATTCTCGTGGTAGCAGCAGCTCAACTGGTCTTTACAGGAAATGTGATGATTCGTGCACTGTTGATCACCTGGATGTTACATATTTTGTTGATTGGTGGCTCACGGCTCTCATGGCGCGTCATTAGAGATACATTCATTCAGTCGAGCAAACGTTTGAACAAAAAGCGCACACTCATTGTGGGTGCAGGGTCAGCCGGGATGATGGTGGCAAGACAATTACTCAAGAATCACGATACCCCACTGTATCCAGTGGCGTTTGTCGATGATGATAAGAATAAAGCAGGTCTTGAGATTTTAGGTCTGAGTGTTTTGTATGACACAAAACAAATTAAAGAACATGTAGCAAATAATGAAATTGAGCAGATTATTATTGCAGTGCCTTCTGCAGATAAATCGACGCTGACGGTCTTGAAACAACTTTCGGTAGATACAGGTGTCAAAGTACAAGCAATGCCTTTGATTGAAGACCTATTGACTGGGAAAGTATCCGTAAGTGACATCAAAGACGTAAAGATCGAAGATTTACTTGGTCGGGAAGAAGTCCAACTCGATCTCAATGCGATTTCTGAGAAGCTGACAGACAAGACGATTCTTGTCACCGGCGCAGGTGGCTCGATCGGGTCTGAGATCTGTCGCCAAGTGATGCGTTTCAATCCGAAGCAGTTGTTGCTTTTAGGTCACGGTGAGAATTCGATTTACTTAATAGACATGGAATTACGCGAAAAAGTTCCCCAAGGGACTGAAATCATTCCGGTCATTGCAGATGTACAAGACCGGGAGCGTATCTTTGCGATTATGGAAGAGTACAAGCCCGATGTGATCTATCATGCTGCTGCACACAAACATGTACCACTCATGGAAGCGAATCCGTTAGAAGCGGTAAAGAACAACATTTACGGTACGAAGAACGTAGCAGAAGCTGCGGATACATTTGGTATCGGGTATTTTGTTCTTGTCTCGACAGATAAAGCGGTAAACCCGCCGAACGTGATGGGCGCAACCAAACGTTTTGCAGAGATGATTGTACAGAATTTGGCGAAGACGAGTAAGACGAAGTTCGCAGCTGTGCGATTTGGAAATGTACTAGGGTCACGGGGTTCCGTTGTACCCCTGTTTAAAAAGCAGATTGCTGCTGGTGGGCCAATCACTGTAACAGATCCCCAGATGACCCGTTACTTCATGACGATTCCGGAAGCATCACGACTAGTCATCCAAGCAGGAACTCTTGCAAAGGGCGGAGAAGTATTCGTCCTGGATATGGGGGAGCCGGTGAAGATTGTGGATCTTGCGAAAAATGTTATTCAGTTGTCGGGTTGTAGTGTCGAAGAAATCGGTATCAAGTTTGCGGGGATTCGTCCTGGGGAGAAGATGTACGAAGAGTTACTTGATCCAGCAGAAATCCAAGAAGGGTTTGTCTTCCCGAAAATTCATATTGGACGCGCGACGCCGATTGTGGCGAGTGAGTTGAATTATGTGTTGGAGAAGTTGCCGACGATGGATGAGGGGCAGGTTAAGGCTGTGCTGGTTGGGCTAGCTAACAGAAAAAATGTTGGGAGTTTGATGGAGAGGAAGAAGAAAGAGGTTCTTACTACTTAGTTTTCTTTTGACTCTTAGAAGTTGGGAAATACAGAATTTACGAAAACTATACGGTAGCGGCTGAGATAGTCGTGTACACTAGGTGTATATAATAGAAGATACTACTGCAAAATGCACCCGGTGGAATGCCGGTGTGCGTTTTGTTATGAAGGGCAGAGTAAGATTATCTTTTGAAACTATACTTTATTAAAGTGAGGAAGCTTACATGGAATCTCAACTGAAAAGAAATATTCCTTTTTCTCCACCAGATATTACGGATGAAGAAATTGTAGAAATTGTAGATACATTAAAATCAGGTTGGATTACTACAGGTCCTAAAACAAAAGAATTTGAAAGAAGAATTGCTCATTATGTGGGAGTAAATAAAGCAGTTTGTTTGAATTCTGCAACTGCAGCAATGGAAATGACATTGAGAATTCTCGGTGTTGGTCCAGGCGATGAAGTAATTACTTCTGCTTATACATATACAGCATCAGCTTCAGTTATTCATCATGTAGGAGCAAAAATTGTATTGGTTGATACACAGAAAGATTCCTTTGAAATGGATTATTCTCAACTAGCTTCTAAAATCACAGAAAATACTAAAGCAATAATTGCAGTAGATTTGGCAGGTAAGATTTGTAATTATGATGCAATTTATGAAGCAGTTGAATTAAAGAAGAATTTGTTTAAATCAGATAGTGAACTTCAAGAGACATATGGTCGAGTAGTAGTAATGTCGGATGCTGCTCATGCTTTCGGTGCCACTCAACATGACAAACAATGTGGTCAAATTGCAGATTTCACTTGTTATTCTTTCCATGCAGTTAAGAACCTCACAACTGCTGAAGGCGGAGCGGTGGTTTGGAAGAATGATAATCAACTCGATGATGAGTGGTTATATAAACAGTACATGCTTTATAGCTTACATGGACAGTCTAAAGATGCTCTTGCGAAAACACAAGTCGGTGCCTGGGAGTACGATATTTTATTACCTGCCTATAAATGCAATATGACAGATATCATGGCGAGTATTGGATTGGTTCAGTTAAAGAGATACGATCAAATCCTTGAAAGAAGAAAACAACTCATTGAAATGTATGATGAAGCATTTTTGAAAATTGGACTCGAACCTTTAAATCATTATGGCGAAGGGTTCAACTCCTCTGGTCACTTATATCTCTTGAGAATACCAGGTTATAGTGAGCAACAAAGAAACGAATTGATTATTAAAATGGCTGAAGCTGGTATCTCAACAAATGTTCATTATAAGCCACTGCCTATGATGACAGCTTATCAAAACCAAGGTTTTAAAATTGAAGATTATCCAAATGCGTATAGTATGTATGTGAATGAGATTACTTTACCCTTGCACACTCTGTTAAAGGATGAAGAAGTAGCTTATGTTGTGAGTGTATTATCAGAGCAAGTAGTAGAAAGAGTTGAAGAATCAAATGTATAAAAGGTATTTTAAAAGATTGCTCGATTTAGTATTAGCTTTACTTGTTCTACCATTTTGGTTATTGATGTTAGCTGTGATCGCACCAATTATTTATATTCAAGATAAGGGAACTCCATTTTATAACGCACCTCGTTTAGGAAAAGATGGGAAAGTATTTAAAATGTATAAATTTCGTTCTATGAAGCTAAATGCACCTGACTTAAGAAATGAAGATGGATCAACATACAACTCAGAGGATGATCCACGGCTAACTAGAATTGGGAAGTTTATTCGTAAAACTAGTTTGGATGAGACGCCTCAATTGTTGAACATTATTAAAGGTGATATGAGTATTTTAGGGCCGCGCCCAGATCTTCCGGAACATATGAATTTATATGAAGGTAATGAAGTGAGGAAGTTAGAGGTTAGACCAGGAGTAAGTGGTTATAATCAAGCGTACTTTCGGAACACTGTGCCATGGAAAGACAGAATTAAAAATGATATTTATTATATCGACAATTTAACATTTTTAATGGATATTAAAGTTTTTTTCAAGACAGCTATTTCTGTTCTTGTTCAGAAAGATGTATTTGTTGAAAAGACTAGCAACAGCAAAGAGAGTTGATTTATTAAATGAAATCAGAAAAATATACATACACACCATTGGAGTGGGATACAACCCACTTTGGCGTTATGTGTTCAAAATTAGTCTTGCATGCAGAAATTTCAGTGGAAAAATTAACTGATTTAATTGGCCAGAATATGAATGTACAGTTTATTACGATTGTAAATGAACAGTCTAATCCAATTAATTCAAGAGTTATAGGTGAGTTTACAAATGCATTCTTAGCAGATATCAACATTCAATTTCAGAAGAATATCTTAGAACAGCAGATTAGTGAAGGAATCAATATAACTAGTTCTTACCCTTACAATCAGAAGATTGTAGATTTAGCATCTTTTCAAGTGTCACGTTTCATTGAAGATCAGAAATTAAATGAACTAGGTGGGAAAGATGTATACAGAGAGTGGCTAAAGAATTCATTTAACAGAGATGATAAATTTTATGCCACTTCAGTTGATAGTAATGGTGAGATAAATGGATTCGTATTATTTTCTTTCGCTAGCGAGAAGTGCATCATAGAATTAATCGCAGTAGATGTTAACTCGGCTATTAAAGGTATTGGCTCTAAGTTGTTTAAAACTGTGGAAGCATATGCGAATGATAGAGATATTAAAGTTTTACAAGTAGGAACACAAATTAGAAATCTAACAGCTATTAATTTTTACCATAAGATGGGCTGTAAGCAGGTTGGGTGCCATCAGGTATATCATTTGTGGAATTAATGAAAGAAGGTTTGATTGAATGAAGATTTTATACATAGCAACATCATTCCCGGAACCTTCCAAAGGGGCGACTATCTACACTGATTTAGCAGAGGCCTTACATGAGGCAGGACATGAAATCACGGTGGCCGTGTCTGAACAGAGTAAAAACAAAATAAATACTGAGTTGGGAATGGAGAGAGGTTTTTCTGTATTAAGAATTGTGACAGGTAATTATTACGATGTAAATTTCTTAGAAAAAGGAATTACCTCTTTAAAAATTCCAATTCTTATGAAAAAATATATTCGTAAATATTTAAAGGATGAAAAATTTGATTTTATACTTTTTGAATCTCCACCGACAACAAATGTTGACTTAATTGATTGGGCAAAAAAGGAGTTTAAATGTCCAGCCTATTTAATGCTAAAGGATATTTTCCCTCAAAATGCTGTAGACTTAGGAATATTTACGAAGCGTAATCCCATTTACCATTACTTTTTATTTAAAGAAAAGAAGTTATATGATGTGGCTGATAAAATTGGTGTTATGTCTGAAGCTAATAAAAAATATTTGTTAGAAAATAATTCTATTAATGAAAATAAACTAGAACTCTTCCCTAATACAAAAAAACTTGTCGAAACAATTCCTAGTCATAACTATGAGATGAGAAATAAGTTGAATATACCTAATAATGCGACCCTCTTTCTCTTTGGTGGAAACATGGGTAAGCCTCAAAACATTAATTTGCTATCGCGAGCAATTGTACAATTTCAAAATGATCCAGAAGTTTATTTCTTATTTGTTGGAAGAGGAACAGAGAGAAAAAACTTAGAAGAAATTATAAACAAGTTTAATATTTCAAATGCGCTTGTATTGGATAATTTACCTAGAAGTGAATATGAAAAAATTACAGTTGAATCAGATGTAGGATTAATTATGCTAGACCCTAACTTTACAATTCCAAACTATCCTTCAAGAATATTATCCTATATGGAATATGCTAAACCAGTATTAGCAGCTACTGATGAAGTCACAGATATAGGTGATTTAATTGTAGATGGTGGGTTTGGAAAATGGGTAAATGGAAATAATGAAATAGCTTTCTATGAGGCAATTAATGAATTTAAATCGTTAAATTTGAGAAATGAGATGGCTATTCATTCAAGAAGAATAGTTGAAGAACAGTTCAACTTAAATAAGTCTGTAAAAATATTAGAAAATCATTTTAGTAAGGACTGAGACAATGTTTAAAGATAAAATTTTATTAATTACAGGTGGTACAGGTTCATTCGGTAACGCCGTAATGAAACGTTTCTTACATACTGATGTAAAAGAGATCCGCATATTCTCTCGTGACGAGAAAAAACAAGACGATATGCGTAAAAAATATAAAGATGATAAGTTAAAATTTTATCTTGGTGATGTTCGTAACATTGATAGTTTAAAAACAGCAATGTATGGAGTAGATTATGTATTCCATGCAGCAGCTTTAAAACAGGTACCTTCCTGTGAGTTCTTCCCAATGGAAGCTGTTAAAACTAACATAATCGGCACTGACAATGTTGTTACAGCTGCAGTAGAAGAAGGTGTAAAAAAAGTTATTTGTCTTTCTACTGATAAAGCAGCTTATCCAATTAACGCTATGGGTATCTCAAAAGCAATGATGGAGAAAGTCTTCGTAGCTAAGGCTAATAAAGTTGATCCAGAAAGAACGTTAATTTGTGGAACTCGTTATGGGAATGTAATGGCATCACGTGGTTCTGTTATTCCTTTATTTATTGAGCAGATTAAAGCTGGTGAAGATTTAACAGTTACAGATCCAGGAATGACTCGATTTTTAATGAGTTTAGAGGATGCAGTTGAGCTTGTGGTTTTTGCATTCCAGAATGCAGAGGCAGGAGATATCATGGTCCAAAAATCCCCGGCATCTACTATTGGTGATTTAGCGACTGCTTTGAAAGAATTATTTAATGTAGATAACAAATTACGTGTAATCGGAACTCGACATGGTGAAAAGATATTTGAAACATTATTAACACGAGAAGAGCATGTCGTTGCACAAGACATGGGCGACTTTTACCGGGTACCTGCTGATAAGCGTGACCTGAACTACGACAAATATTTTGTAGAAGGTGATCAAAAGCTTTCAACAGAACATGAATATAACTCACACAATACACATCGACTTACTATTCCTGAAATTAAAGAGAAATTATTAGCTTTAGACTACGTCCAAGAGGAGTTACGCAAATGGCAAGGAAAGAGTTAAGGATTGCTATTACAGGAGCTAACGGTTTCATTGGAAAGAATTTAACAAGCGAATTAAAAAATCAAGGTTACATAAATTTAGCTGTTATTACTCGCGATACTAATGAAGAAGAGATGAAGTCGATTTTAAAAGATGTTGAATTTGTTTTTCATTTGGCTGGTATTAATCGTCCGATTTCAGAGAGTGAATTTGAAAAAGGGAACAAAGATTTTACTCGAAAAATTCTAGATACTCTTGACGAGTTAAACAATACCGTTCCTCTTGTAGTTTCTTCATCTACTCAAGCAACTAATGACAATGCTTATGGGCTTAGCAAGAAAGCGGCAGAGCAAGCAGTTGAAAAATACTCAAAAGATAATGACGTTGAATGTGGCATCTACCGTCTACCAAACGTATTTGGTAAATGGAGTAAGCCAAACTACAATAGTGCGATTGCAACATTTTGTCATAACATTGCTCTCGACCTCCCTATTCAAGTCAATGATCCAAATGTTGAACTCACTTTAGTCTATATCGATGATGTAGTAAAGGAATTCATCAAATGCTTAGATGGTATGGACACTCTTTACAGAGAGGTGCCAGTCGTTCATAAAAAGAAGCTTGGTGAAATTGTTGAATTAATTTACTCCTTTAAAGCTTCACGTGAAAACAGAAGCGTTCCAAAATTAGATGATCCATTTGAGAAAAAGTTATATAGTACATATTTAAGCTTTTTACCAGAAGATCAATTTAATTATGAGTTGAAAATGAATGTGGATCAGAGAGGTTCATTTACAGAATTTATTAAAACTGTTGATCGAGGACAAGTATCAATTAATATCTCAAAGCCAGGTATTACAAAAGGAAACCACTGGCACCACACGAAAAATGAAAAGTTTTTAGTTGTAAGTGGGCATGGTGTTATACGATTCCGTAAGCCGGATGAAGAGAAGATAATCGAGTACTTTGTTAGTGGAGAGAAGTTAGAAGTTGTCGATATTCCTGTAGGTTATACGCACAATATCGAAAATTTAGGAGAAACAGATATGGTAACTGTTATGTGGGTGAATGAACCATTTGATCCCGAAAATCCAGACACTTATTTCTTGGAGGTTTAATGTGAAGAAATTAAAAGTAATGACCGTAGTGGGTACTCGACCAGAAATCATTCGTTTATCCGCAGTCATCAACAAATTAGAAGAATCAAATGCTATTGATCATATTTTAGTCCATACTGGTCAAAACTATGACTATGAATTAAATGAAGTCTTCTTTGAAGATTTCAATTTGAAAAAACCAGATTATTTCCTGAATGCAGCTACTGGAACAGCTGTTGAAACAGTTGGTAATATTCTTATCAAAATTGATCCGGTGCTTGAAGAGGTAAAGCCGGATGCTTTCTTAGTTTTGGGAGATACAAATAGTTGTCTATGTGCGATAGCTGCAAAGCGTCGTCAAATTCCGATTTTCCACATGGAAGCGGGAAATCGTTGTTTTGATCAGCGTGTACCAGAAGAGACAAATCGAAAGATTGTCGACCATGTAGCGGATATTAATTTAACATATTCGGATATTGCTAGAGAGTATCTACTGCGTGAAGGGTTATCGGCAGACCGCATCATTAAGACGGGAAGCCCTATGTTTGAAGTTCTAAATAGTCGTAAACAAGAGATTGAAGAATCTGATGTATTGTCTCGTTTAGGCTTAAAAGAGGGAGAATATTTCTTAGTATCTGCCCATAGAGAAGAAAACATTAGTTCAGAAAAGAATTTTTTAAACTTAGTGGATACTTTAAATACGATTGCTGAAAAGTATGGTTATCCTGTCATCATCAGTACGCACCCTAGAACAAAAAAAATGATTGAAGATAAAGGGATTAAGTTCCATAAAAATATCCAAACACTTAAACCTTTAGGATTCATTGATTACAACAAACTACAAATCAAATCAAAAGCGGTTTTAAGTGATAGTGGAACTATTAGTGAAGAATCTTCGATCCTTGGATTTAAAGCACTTAACATCCGTGAGGCTCATGAGCGTCCTGAGGCAATGGAAGAAGCAGCAGTTATGATGGTTGGTCTTGAGAAAGAACGGGTTCTGCAAGGGCTTGAAATTTTAGAGACTCAAGAGGTGGATACTCTTCGATTAGTTGCTGATTATTCTATACCTAATGTAGGAGAAAAAGTATTGAGAATTATCATTTCATACACAGATTACATAAATAGGAATGTTTGGGAATGATAAAATATATAATTTCTAAATTATTAATAAAAATTCAATTACCTTCTATAAAAAATTCAAATATTCATCGTACTTCAAAGGTTATGAGTAAATCTAACGTAGTAAGAGTTCTTATGGACAAATACTCATACATAGGGAATAACTGTACAATAGTCGATACGAAGATTGGTGCATTTTGTTCAATAGCTGATAACTGCATCATAGGTGGGGCTAGTCATCCAATAGATTGGATATCAACGTCTCCAGTTTTTCACAGTGGTAAGAATATATTGAAAACAAATTTTTCTAATCATAAATTTAATGTAAATAATAGAACAATTATCGGGAATGATGTGTGGATAGGAAATAATGTTTTAATAAAAAGTGGGATTAAAATTTCTGACGGTGCAATTATCGGCATGGGCTCAATTTTAACTAAAGATGTTGGACCTTATGAGATTTGGGCAGGGAATCCTGCAAAATTAATTAGAACTCGATTTGACGAAGGAAAAATACAGCATTTGTTAAATGTTAAATGGTGGGAATTCGATGACAAAAAACTTAAAAAGTATTCCTTTGCTTCAAATAAATTAGAAGAATTTATCAAGGAGGTAAAAGATGAAGATAGTGTATCTAACATCTAATCACCCAAAATACGATGGGAGAATATACCATAAAATTATTAAAGCTTTAGCGCCAAGAATTAATCAAATCACTTCAATTAATCCAAATATTGAAGAAACTTCCGAAGGCAATATCTCATTTAAATCTTTTAATAAAGAAAAAGGTTTGATTGGCCGACTAAAAGGATTAATAAATTTATATAGAATCGGTAAAGAAGAAAATGCAGATGTAATTATTGCGCCAGAACCGGACTCCTTATTTGTAGCATTTATTTTACGTAAAATCCATAAAAATACAGTAATTTTTGATTCACACGAATGGTATCATGTTCACTACACTCATGTAACACCTATAAAACCGAAAATTATGGGTAATATTGCAAATTTTATACTTTCAATTATTTTAAAATATCTGATTAAGAGAATAGATGGTGTAATTACTGTAAATGATTCAATGACTAATTATTATAAAAAAATTAATAGAAATTCTATAACTATACCGAGTGTTATGGATTTAAGCACATTAAATACAGGTGAATCGTCCAATTTAACAAATTTAAATATTATTTATTTTGGACAGTTTGGTAACAGTAGACAAGTTGAAATTCTTAAAGAGGCTGTTGAAATTTTAAATGAAAGAAAAAGTAATGCTAAAATTTTTGTGGTTGGTGGTTATAATAATAATCAATCTGAAGATATTTACAAATTAAAAGAATTTATTAACAGTAATGACTATAATACTAACTTTGAATATATAGGATGGGTAAATCGCAAAACAGCGTTTGAGTTATTAAGAAAATCCGATTTAGGTATGATGAGATTCGATAGTGATGTTTATGCTGGACTACCACCTTTACCAAATAAAATTTTTGAATATATGTCTTATGGTATTGGAATCATAGGATCCGAGCATAATGTAGAGGTGAAAAATATTATTAATGAGTTCAAATGCGGAATTACAATAAATAGTGAGGATGGGCTGCACTTGGCTAACTCTATTATAGAACTGGAAAATAATCCTCATAAAGTAATTGAATTAAAAGCTAATGCTATCGCTGCAGTAAAAGACAAATATAATTGGGGATTTTATGGTGAAAAATTAATAAAGTTTATCAAAGCTATTTAATACAATTATAATTGTTAAGGTTGTGAAATAATTTTATGAAGATGAAATTTATATTTCTTACCATTTTATTTAAATCACTTTTAGAAATAGTATATTATTTTTATGTATATAGTAATTACTCATACGCTGGTTTTAACTGGGATCCTAATTATTTTAAGGCTATTATATCATATACATATTTAATTTTATTTATACTTTTAATGCAAAAAGACTTTACTAAACCCTCATCTCAATTGTTCTTATTATTTATTTATATAACATTTATTCCTTTATCAAGTTACTATTGGACCAATGATGCCTCTTCAGTTTATTTTAATATGGTATCAGCATGTTTCATATTAATAATCCTATTATTAAACTTTTTAAAATTGCCACTATTAACTAAAATTAATTTTGTCAAGGTAAGGAGTCTAGATATAGTTAATTTTATATTCATCACTACGTTATTTCTTTTAATAATATTTACTATTATTTTAGGTGGCATTGATTTAAGATCTTTAGATTTTAATTCAGTTTATGAACTAAGATCAGAAAGTGAAATTAATGGATTATTAGGATATTTGTTTAATTGGATACCCAAAGTGTTTATTCCATTGTTATTAGTAACATATTTTTTTGAAAGAAAAAAGTTTAGGTTATCGTTAGCAATATTTATGCAGGTCTATTTTTACTTAATGACAGGTCACAAATCATTTTTATTCTCAGTCGTTTTGATATTAGGTCTAAGTTATATTTTAAAAAGTAAAAATTTCCAATACTATTTAGCGTATTTTTTTTCTGCAATACTAATAATAAGTGTTGTTCTATATGAGATTTCTAAAAATATTTTTTTTATAGCCTTAATGCCAGTCAGACAATTGAATATACCATCTCATTTATCTTTTGAACATTTCGAATTTTTCTCAGTAAATCCTAAATTATATTTTTCTGAAAGTATAATTGGAAATTTATTAAATATAGAGTCGCCATATAATATACATTCCACATTCATTATTGGTGGTGGTAATGTAAATGCTAATACTGGTTTTCTAGCAGATGCTTATGATAATGGCGGTTTAATATTAATGCTGATATATAGTCTAATATTTGCTGTTTTTTTAAAATTAATAGATGCCCTATCTTCAGGTAGTTTTAATTCTAATATATATACAGCTTATGTAGTTTACATGATTGTTATTTTAAATGACACAGGGCTATTAACTACTATGCTCACATCTGGGCTAATTATTTTATTGATATTTTTGTATTTCTTCTCTTCAACTGAGTCTAAGAAGTTTGAATTCAGAAGTAGTGATAGTTAAAAATAAAGTGTTATAAATAAATATTATTATTGCAGTATATTGGTACAGTATTGTTAGAATTCAATTATAACTAATTAGAGGAGATTTATTATGAAATTATTAACAATAGTTGGTGCGCGCCCGCAATTTATTAAGGCCGCCCCTTTCTCGGAAAAATTTAGAAAAGTAAACGAGGAGATTTTAATTCATACAGGTCAACATTATGATAAAAATATGTCTAATATCTTTTTTGAAGAACTCAATATCCCCAAGCCTGACTACCAATTGAGTATAGGTTCAGGCAGTCATGGAACACAAACAGGAGCAATGTTAACTGAAATTGAAAAGGTAATATTAAAAGAAAATCCAGATGGTATTCTAGTATACGGCGATACAAACTCTACACTTGCTGGCGCTCTTGCAGCAAGTAAGTTGCACATACCAGTCTTTCATGTAGAAGCTGGATTGAGAAGTTATAACAAATTAATGCCGGAAGAACAGAACAGAGTTTTAACTGATCATATTTCAACATTACTGTTATGTCCTACAAAAACTGCAGTTGAAAATCTTAAGTCTGAAGGTCTTGTTGAGAACGTCATCAATACAGGAGACATTATGTACGATGTTGTTCTCCGTAATATAGACTTTGCAGAAACAAAATATAATTCGGGAGCATTTATTTCTGAATTAATCAGTGAGAACCTAGTATTCGATTTAGAAGTTGGAGAAAAATTCTATTTATCGACTATACATCGTGCTGAAAATACAGACGCACCAAATAAAATAATTGAAATTCTACAAGCGCTTGAGAGCTTGGATTATAAGGTGATTTTACCGATACATCCAAGAACAAGAAAAATTATTAATGAATTATCAATGGAACTTAAAAATGTGTTACTTATTAACCCCGTTGGTTATTTAATGATGTTGTACTTGACTAAGAATGCAGAAATGGTAATCACTGATTCTGGTGGTCTTCAAAAAGAGGCCTATTTCTTAGAAACACCATGTACAACTTTACGTGATCAAACAGAATGGATTGAAACTTTAGAAAATGGTTGGAATGTTTTAAGTTCCATAAATCAAAATGAAATAATTAAACATGTTAAGAGAGATTTGAATTGTTATAAACATCCTCAACCAAAACATTTTGGGGATGGAAATGCAGCAGAAAATATAGCAAATGCTATTTTAGAATGGAGAGCTTAGATTGAGTGGTAAAGTTTTAACTGAAAACTTGAAATTGAAATTAGAAGCAAAAGATGCGATATTAGGTGTCATTGGTTTGGGGTATGTTGGTTTACCTTTAGCTGTTGAAAAAGCGAAAGCTGGTTACAAGACTATCGGTTTCGATGTTCAAAAAGAAAAAGTTGAGATGGTCAATAATGGAATTAATTATATCGGAGATGTAGTGAATGAAGACCTTACTGCAATTGTTGATTCAGGGTACTTAGTAGCTACTGAGGATTTATCTAGAGTAGCTGAAGCTGATGCAATTTGTATTTGTGTACCAACACCACTTGATGAATATCAACAACCAGATATCAGTTACGTAAAAGCATCTGCAGAAAGTATAGTAAAGTACTTACGACCTGGGATGTTGATTGTTTTAGAGTCAACAACTTACCCAGGAACAACTGAGGAATTGTTAAAGCCAATTTTAGAATCTACCGGATTAAAAGTTGGAGAAGATTTTTTCTTGGCCTTCTCCCCAGAACGAGTAGATCCAGGTAACTTAAAATTTAAAACTAAAAATACGCCTAAAGTTGTTGGCGGAATAACTCCACAATGTACAGAAGTTGCTGCGGCAATGTACGAAAACATTCTAGAAGCTCCAGTACACAAAGTGTCATCTCCTGCAGTAGCAGAGATGGAGAAAATATTAGAGAATACATATCGAAATGTTAATATTGGACTTGTAAACGAGCTTGCAATTCTTAGCCACAAGATGGGTATTAATTTCTGGGAAGTAATTGATGCAGCTAAATCAAAGCCTTATGGCTTCCAAGCGTTTTACCCTGGACCAGGTTTAGGTGGTCACTGTATTCCTCTTGATCCATATTATTTGTCATGGAAAGCGCGTGAATTTGGATTCCACACTTCGATGATTGAAGCGTCCATGATGGTAAATGATCGTATGCCTGAGTATACAGTAGAGCGTGCTAGCAAAATTCTTAACCGTAAGAAGAAAGCTCTAAATGGGGCAAAAGTAATGCTCCTAGGAGTTGCTTATAAACAAGATATCGATGATTTCCGCGAAAGTCCAGCAATTGATGTGATGAGGGAATTAGAAAAACACGGTGCTGAAGTTACTTTCTATGACTCGTATGTCCCAGAGTATAACTACCATGGTCAATATAAGAAGGGTGAAGTTGAGTTAACTCCAGAAGTGCTTTCATCTAAAGACCTGATACTTGTAACAACTTCTCATTCGAATGTGGATTATGACTTCGTTCAAAAACATGCTACTGATATTTTTGATACTAAAAATGCAATGAAAAATGTAGCGGATCGCTCAAATATTGAACTTTTATAAATAGGAGGTTAACAAATGACTTACTTTGTTCATGAAAGTTCATACGTCGACGATAATGTAGTAATTGGTGAGGGTACAAAAGTCTGGCATTTTACTCATGTTCATTCAGGAGCAGTAATTGGAGATAAATGTTCTCTTGGCCAAAACGTTAATGTGGGGAATAACGTTAAAATTGGTAATGGAGTTAAAATCCAAAACAATGTATCCGTATATGAAGGAGTAGAATTAGAAGATTACGTATTCTGTGGTCCTTCTATGGTCTTCACTAATGATTTGACTCCAAGAAGCAAATATCCAAAAGGTCCTTCAGGTTACAGAAAAACTTTAGTTCAATATGGTGCTTCAATTGGTGCCAATGCTACTGTCGTTTGCGGAAATACAATTGGGAAATGGGCAATGGTAGCTTCGGGAGCGGTAGTTACTAAAGATGTTAAAGACTATGCGTTAGTAGCTGGTATTCCTGCAAAGCAAATTGGTTGGGTATGTGAGTGTGGAAATCGATTGCAACAAGATTTTAATTGTGCAGAGTGTAAACGTACTTACTCTCTTGAAGGTGAGAATTTAGCTGAAACTATGAAATAATAAAGGCGGGTACAATATATGGAATTTAGAGACCTCAAAACACAATATCAAGAATTAAAAATCGAGATTGATCAGGCTGTCTCAAATGTTATGCAATCTGCTCACTTCATTGGTGGCCCCCAAGTGAAACAACTTGAGAAAGAATTAGCGGACTTTGTTGGAGTAAAACATTGTATTACATGTGCGAATGGTACTGAAGCACTCTCACTAGTCTTAATGGCATGGGATGTAAAAGAAGGAGATGCAGTTTTTGTTCCTGACTTCACTTTCTTCGCTAGTGGAGAGGTTGTTTCATTTAATGGAGCAACTCCAGTATTTGTTGATGTTGATACTGACACATTCAACATTGATACAATTAAATTAGAACAAGCTGTTGAAAAGGTACTTAAAGAAGGAAAGTTGACACCAAAAGTAGTTGTTCCTGTTGATCTTTTCGGATTACCAGCTGATTACACAGCTATTCAAAAAATTGCAGATAAGTATAATTTGTTAGTCCTAGAAGATAGTGCTCAAGGTTTTGGTGGTGCAATCAATGGACAACGTGCTGGTAGCTTCGGTGATGCTGCAACCACATCATTCTTCCCAGCAAAACCCCTTGGATGTTATGGAGATGGTGGAGCGATTTTCACAAACAATGATCAACTTGCTAGCTTGTTAGAGTCCTTAAAAGTTCACGGTAAAGGTGAAGATAAATACGACAACGTTCGTATTGGAGTGAATTCTCGACTTGATACAATTCAAGCAGCTATTCTGCTAGTAAAACTGAAAGCTTTTGCGAATTATGAGCTTGATGCAGTGAACAAAGTGTATGAGCAATATACTACTGCACTAAAAGGTTTAGTTCCTACGCCAGTAATTCCAGAAGGATTCTATTCAAGCTTCGCTCAATACACGATTAAGTTAGAGTCGAAACAACAACGTGATGACCTTCAAAGCTATTTAAAAGACCAGGGTATCCCGACAATGATTTATTATATTAAGCCGATGCATAAGCAAGGTGCATTTAATGATTTAATATTCAATGAGGAAGATTTTACTGTAACAAACAAATTAAGTGATACAGTCTTGTCCTTACCAATGCATCCCTATTTACGGACTGAAGAAATCAAAGAAGTCACGAATGCAATCAAGCAATTCATGAAAAAAGAGGTTACTGTCTAATGAACTTTGCAATTGTAGGCTGTGGATTCATTGCCAAAAAACATGCTTCTGCTATCGAGAACATAGAAGGTGCAAAACTAGTTGCTGTTTGCGATAAAGTTGATACGGCGATGGAGTTCTATGCAACTACGTATGAAGCAGCAACTTATAATGAACTATCAGAAATGCTATCCCATGAAGATATTGATATTGTATGTATTTGTACACCTAGTGGGTTCCATGCAAATTTAGCTGTTGAAGTAGCAGAAGCAGGTAAACACATTATTGTGGAAAAGCCAATTGCTATGACTCTTGAAGATTCTAAAAAAATGTTGGCTTCTGCTAAAGAATATAGAGTTAAATTAGCTGTAGTCCATCCAAATCGATACCGTCCAGTTGTTCAAGAGTTAAAAAAACTTTTAGACTCAGGTAAATTGGGGACTATTAGCCATGCTAACTGTATTGTTAACTGGAACCGTGGGCAAGAGTATTATGATCAAGCGCCTTGGAGAGGTACAAAACAGTTTGATGGTGGTGTTTTAATGAATCAAGCCATCCATAACTTAGACTTATTACTATGGTTCATGGGAACTCCTGCAGAAGTCTTTAGCATGGAAGCAACTCGCTTGCGCAAAATTGAAGCGGAAGATGTTTCAGTTGGAGTCGTACGATTTGAATCAGGTGCTCTTGCTTCTATTCAAGCTTCCACAACAGTTTATCCACAAAACTTTGAAGAATCCATAACACTATTTGGTGAACATGGTACTGTCAAAATTGGTGGAACTAATGCGCTTTATTTCGAACATCTAGAAGTAGCGGAGATGGAAGAGAAAGAGACTATTGAATTAAAAGAAAAAGTGAAAAATGATCCATGGGGAACTCCTGGTCATCAGTGGATATTAGAAGATATGGTTCATGCAATCCAAGAAAATCGTGAGCCTGCTGTTACTGGTGAAGATGGCGAAATGGCATTGAAGTTGGTTTTAAAGATGTACGAATCAGCAAATAATAATATTCAGTTGAAGTATTAATGCGGAAGTGAATAGATTGAAAAAGAAATTTATTTATGATATATTGGTTAATTTACTTTCATCCTCACTTCCACTTATTACTCTTCAACTAGTTGCAATGCCGTTAATTGCAAGACAAGAAACCCCACAAGATTATGGAATAATAATTGTTTTAATAAGTATTCTTACTTTAATTAGTTTTCCATTAGGTAACGTATTAAATAACATTAGACTAATAAAAAATGATTATTATAGTAAATATGATAAAGTTGAAGATTTTCAGTTTTTGGGAATAAGTTCTTCTTTCTTTGCGATTTTAGTCTTTGTTAATGTTTGGGTATTTGGGGGTTTTGAAATCGCCCCTGTGAATATAATACTTCAAACGTTAATACTTATTAGCCTTTTACTTAAGGATTATTGGATTGTAGAATTTAGAATTAAATTAAATTTTCTAGGTCTCTTGATAAACAATATTTTATTGAGCTTCGGATATCTATTAGGTATTGGATTGTATTATATTAGTGGGTATTGGGAAATAATATATCTTAGTGGTATATTATTGGCATGTTTACATATTTTTAATTCCACAAAAATTTGGAAAGAACCATTATCAAAATCGATATCTTTTAAATCAACTTTTCAAGATTTTATTAAACTGTATATTGCAGGGTTGTTAAAAAATCTAATAAATTATGCGGATAAAATTTTATTATTACCGCTATTAGGTCCAATAAGTGTTGCGATATACTTCACTGCAACAATAGTGGGAAAAATACTTTCAATGGTGTTTAGTCCAATTAGTAGTGTAATTTTAAGTTATTTAACAAGATCTAAAGGTATATCAAATGCTCTGTTTTTCAAAGGTTTCCTGATAGCTTTAGTTACAATGTTGTTAGGATATATTAGCACAGTATTTTTAAGTCCATTCATTTTAAATATCTTATACCCAGAATGGGCAGAAGAATCTTTAAAGATTATATATATAACTACTGCAGCAATTTACATATCTATACTCTCTTCTTTATTTCAACCCTTTAATTTAAGATATAATAAAATGAATTGGCAAGTTTATATGAGTATCAGCACATTGTTTATTTTTATTATCTCAGCATTATTATTGACACCTTATTATGGTCTCTATGGTTACTCAAATGCTTTATTAATCAGTAATAGCTTTTACTTTGTATTTCAATTTGTAGTTTTTTTAAGAAGAGAAAAATAAGAAAATTGAAAAATCGATACCTTTGCATAAAACAATTCAACTCAATTTGTATAAATGGTAAAATCGGTACCTGTGCACGAAACAATTCAACACAATTTGCATAAACGAAGGAGGGACCTTGCTATTGCTGGGTTCCTCCTTCATATTTATAGAATTGTAGTGAATAGACAGAGTAGTGTGGTGCAGGTTTGGTCAACATGTACCTCAGAGGGGAATTCTGGAAGTTTGTTAACAGATAACTCAGAACAGAATTCTGAAATAGTTCTTTACTGTAATCGTCAGTCCATACCAGGTTTCTCTGATTCTGACGCGATCCTCTCCGTCCGCCAGACAAATCATTCCTGACCGAAAAGCGTATCTGTCCGCTCGTCGTCCTCCTCGTGCGCATCCTCTTCCGCCAAGAAGCGGTTGCCGAGAACGAACGTACAGTAGCCGGCATGGTTCGGTGGATACGGATAGGGCATGAGTCGAGGGAGGAGGTCGATATCCAAGAATCGGGGCATGTCTGTCCGAGTACCCGCATAATAGGGGAATGAACTATAGGGGTAGTCGTGGAGGTCCGTGACCATCGGGATGGCTGTCTCTATCGGGTTGCGGTGAATGTAGACGCTCGTGTGCAATAGGTCGAGGACGGTCTGGGCACCCTTCGACCAATAGCGCCGTTGATAGATCCGGCCGACATGACCTCGGCTATGTCGATACACATCGCTATACCGCCGATTCACAAGACGCATGATTTTGCTGATGTCACCTGCCTCCGCCCGCAGAAGTTGTGTGGGTACCAGGTACCTTTTGGGGGCTGCTTCCAATTGTAGTGGAGTGGTGATTGTCAGTAAGAGAAGTGAGTTAGTAAAGAAGAGCTAGCAAGCAAGATCCGGGAGAAGATGGATGAAGATGTCCACCAAGTGCCGGATTTCTTGTCATGTGTCAGGAAAGAAATGAAGAAGATAAACAGAAGCATATTGAAGATTTCCTGTTGGCATTGTAGTCAAATACGGCGGCCTGTCATAAACATAATTTGGACAGAGATATAAATAGAGTGACAGGCCGGATATGGTGTAAATCTCCATTTTTGAACTTTCTGTTCTTAAAAGCCCTTGCTTCTTTCTCAAAAAGGTTCCTATCGCCACCACCAACACGGACACTCAATAAAAATCCAAACGGTTGTATAGAGTATTCTAAGCATTTATACTGAATATACTAACAAGACGTCTAGTAGGAATGGAGCGTGAGTACACTGGCTGCCTTTGGAGATAAAATGACAGAGATAGAATCCATACTAGTCGCGCTAGACGAGCTCGATGTGTTATGTGAGATACGCAATATCCGAGCAGAAATCTTATTGCTTGGAGGAGCTGCATTGTTGCTTCATATGCAGCAAGCAGATAGAAAATTTCGCCCTACCCGTGACATCGATATCAATATCCTATCGTCTACCGATGCGAAGGGGTTCATGGACATCTTAAGTGAACTTGCGATTGATATCGTGGGCGGTATTATGGAGGTCCCGCCTGCAGAAGATTTTAAAGAAAGAGACAGGTTTCGTTTAGAAGGCACACGCTTCACCCATATAGATGTATATGTGCCATCGATCGAGTTGCTCGCATGTAGCAAAATCTTTTCGAGACGGGAAAAAGATTTGAAAGATTTAGAGGAAACAGATCTCCTAGAGCTATGTGATCTAGATAGTTTATTTGAACTTGTAGAAGAATATAAAGACTTTCTGCTCAATCCTAATGATCCTAATTCAAATCATCATCAACTAAAGGAGATTCTCAAAAGAAAAGGCATAAATATAAACTAGTCAAGGAGGTGGCGCAGTGGAACTTATTTCGAAACTACAAGAACAACTAGTCGAAGAAAAGGAAATGCTGAAAACGGGTGCAACATCTTATCGTTATCGCACGGCCACACTAGCCCTTGATTTTTTGCCCTACGTGACATCTGCAGACATGTTGAAATCGCGAGAACTTCTACAAATACAGCTAGAAAAAACTTGGCCGACGCTTGATGAAGATAGAATTGCAGACATAGCAAAGTTTTTACATGTCTCTTATGTACAATTAGCCAATCAACTGAACCGGTCATCCGAGATGAAACAGTTACTGGACCAAAGAAGAGCGAATAGAGAAAAGTTTACATTGAAGTTGGTCAAAGGTTAAATAGGTACCTCAGACTGTAGTGTTAATGACGCCAAATAATGACCGTAAGTTGATGGATGATTTTGTCCAAGTCCTGACGGATTTTTTGTCATTAGACAAATGGGAGGCTGCCAGTGGCACCTCCCATTGATGATTTATAGATTCACCTGATATGTCTCATTTTGTTTCAGATAAAAACGGACCTCATGTTGCCCAGTGATGATGTACCAATCTCTTCCGAGCTCTAGACGACACGAGAGCACCTTCCCGTACCCAAGGTACAACTCGAACCATTCTCCGCATCGCATCCTGTAACCTGTCTCGTCATCCCAGACGACCACCCAACAGTCGAGACTTTCTTCATAACGCATCTTCTTCCAACGGCTCTTCTTCATGCCAGTTCACCTTCGATCACCTTCTTGACCATACGGTCGTCGATGATGCGGGAGCCATTCTGTGCTGCGAACAGGAGACAATGTGTCGCCAACTTGTTGATCAATCGGGATGCGCCACTCGAGTAACTGAAGATCTCATCGATTGCCAGGTCACTGAAGATATCTCGCTCGACACCTGCATAGCGCAGATGTTTGTTCATGTATTGTTCGGTCTCCGACCGATCAAGGTGGTCGAGCTTGAACTGGATGTCGATACGCTGACGGATTGCCGCAAAGGACTGTAACTGTAGGCGGTCCCATAGTTCCGTCTGACCGACCATGATCAATGCCATCGGACTTTGCGCATCCATACGAAAGTTCAATAGAAAGCGCACCTCTTCTAACATCTCACGGTCGAGTAGATGTGCTTCGTCCACGACGACGACGGGCGTCAACTTATGGATGCCTTTCATCAGTTCGATCTCGCGGTGTAATTGCCGTTTCGAGTCACCTCGATAGAACTTCGCTTCAAGTCCTAACTGTTCTAACATCCCCTTGTAAAAATGACGGGGTGTCAGTTTACTGTCGGAAAGATAGAGGAGTTTGAAACGCGACGGGTCCAACTGATCTGTGAACCGGCGGATCGCTGTCGTCTTTCCGAGTCCACATTCTCCGGTCATCACCGCAAACAGTTGACGTTCTGCGGCGTAGTTTAGTCGTCCGATGATCTCTTCTAGCTGAGTAGATTCATAGAGTTCAGTTGTCGGGATGCTACGCGAGAAAGGGGTATGGCGCATCTCAAAGAAGGATTCAAACATGTTCTGATCCTCCTTTTCCGATATTTCGGAAGCTGACTGCTGGAACAGTAGGGGTCATGGCAGCTGCCCGTCGCTCTTTGTTCTTTCTCTGTGCACCTTTTAGAAGTCTTGAAGAACCGGCAGGTTCCTTCGTCATCTTTTCTGGAAGGGATGGACGCCTTCCGGTCCGCTCGGTTATCACCAATCGTTTTGCCTTCCAGCTGTCATATCCTGGGTAATCTACGATCAATTCATCGGTGTCCTGTGGATCATAGGTGATCTCGACCTTACAGCCCACGAAGTTTATTCCGACCTCATATTTCTCATCCTGGAAACTGATGCAACCGGCTTTATCGACCTTTCGGCTCTCTGAATGCAGAAAGGCATGCGCAAGGTCTTCAGCCGATATGTGACGGATCGGTGTACCTTCTTTGCGATAGGCCTCGAGCGGCGTCGTGTTCTCACCTAACGCCTGATGTGGCTTATGGATATAGCGCTCTTCCAACCAGACCTCCAGCCACTTGTTCAGTTCATCGGTGGTCTGTGGACTTTCGAGCTTCACCTCTTGTAGGAACTCCTCAAATGTTCGATTGAAACGTTCTACCTTCCCAGTCGATTCAGGCGAGTAGGGACGGGCATAGAGGAGACGTATCCCTAATTTGGAACAGGTCCTTGCCATCCATTTCGTGCGATATTGTTTGCCGTTGTCAAAGTACACACTCTCTGGCACACCATGCTTTCGGACAGATTCGCGAAACGCATCTTCAACACACCGTGCGTCAAGCATCTCATAGAACGAGACGTGCAATGGGAACCGTGTCGCATCATCGAGGAAGGCCACCATATAGACCTGTCTCTTCGTGCCGTTTGGTCCGATCGGCAGGTACGGTCCGTATTTGATGTCAGAATGCCACAAGGCATTTCGACTGCGCTTTTGAAAACGACGGACAGCACCAGATGTCTCATGATACAACTTCATCTGGCGCGCACTATAACCACGCTTGGCTAGCCGTTCCTGCAATGTAGAGCGCCTCAATGTACCTTTTTCTACGATCCCGTCCCACTCTAAGATCTGGATGATCGAGGCGATGCTCCTGCTCGGCACCTCACGTCGCAATAAGATGGCCTGCTCGAGCACCAGGTCCTGTGACTCTACTGGGATTGATCGATATTGCTTCTGTTTCAGCCCCTCGAACCCTTCAGTCTTGAATTGTGAGAGATAGCGCCGGATGGTGCGTTCAGAAAGTCCATGATGTGACGCGACCTGCTTGAGGAGCCTTCCTCGTCCCTGTTGATCTAGTTCTTCATTCAATAGTGGCGCGATCATCTGAAACCGATTTGTTGCCTTCTCATCTGCTTTTGTTCTTCCCATTCTCCACACTCCTTCTAGTCGATAATTGAAGTGTAGTCGATGGGAGGATGGACAAAAACGCAGAACGGGTATGTATCCAAAAATGACGGTTCGCAACCGGATGGACAATCTTTCCCAGCCAACCAGGTGCTGAACCGAACCATTGTCCGACTCGCTTATGTACAGGCAATAGCCGACTGGACAGGTCGGCTATCGAGGCCTCATTCTTCTGAAATTGAATAAGTATGGATTGTAGGATGAACAGCCAGTAGTCGATCAACTCATCGAACCACTTTCTCCAGCGATACAGAGTCGATTCATCTACCGCCACCGTCAGGTGGGAGCTCTGGAAGATCGTCTCTTCAAGTACGGATGCAGCGTAACGTTTATAGGGGATCATCAGGTCAGGGAGCTCATGATGGATCTTCTCACACTGTTTACAACGCAACCTTCTGACCACAAATGTTCTTGCACTACCTGTCTCATCTTTCAACTTACGCTCTCTCGAACCAATGACCTTGTACTCCAGATGCTCGCAACAGGGACAAGGGACCTTTTCTGCACATTTAATAAAAAACGCTTTTCTCGGCGCATTTGACTATGCTATAATCAGAGACAACAATCATATTGTTTGAGGGACGTCTTCCGTCGCGCCACTGGTAATGGCCGACATCATGGGAGGCGTCTTTTCCTTTCTTCAGGTTTGTTAAGGACATTATATCCGTCAATTCCTGGACAAACAATACCGTCAACAAATTGACGTTTTTAATCAGCATTAACACTGTAGACAAACTCATGAAATATTGAGTTTGTCTGCGGTCTTTTTTCTTTTTATAATAGATTTAACAACTGTTTAGGGGGAACACGACCATGATGACGAAGAATATTGGTAACCAGAGAGACCAACTTGAAATGTTGACGATTGACCAACTGGTCCCTGAGGACCACTTAGTTCGTAAACTTGATGCGGCAATCGATTTCTCGTTCATCTATCCATTGGTCGAGGACCTCTACTCTTCAACAGGTCGCCCAAGTATCGATCCAGTCGTGCTCATCAAGATGACGTTCCTTCAATATACATTCGGTATCCGCTCGATGCGCCAGACGATCAAAGAGATCGAGACCAATATGGCCTATCGTTGGTTCCTAGGTTTTGGGTTCCATTCAGAGGTGCCGCATTTCTCGACGTTTGGGAAAAACTATGTACGACGCTTTGCTGATACCGATCTATTTGAACAGATCTTCTATCGTATATTGAAGGAGATCATGGATCAAGGGCTACTCAGCAGTGAACATGTCTTCGTCGACTCGACGCATGTGAAGGCATCTGCGAATAAGCGCAAGTTCACGAAGAAGACTGTCCGTAAAGAGGCGCGTGCCTATGAAGAGAAGCTCCAACTGGAGCTAAACCTGGACAGGCAGGAACACGGTAAGCGACCATTTTCTCCAGATTCTTTTGAGAAAGAAGAGTTCAAGGAGATCAAAGAGTCGACGACGGATCCAGAGAGCGGTTATTACGTGAAAGACGAGAGGACCAAACAGTTCGCCTACTCTTTCCATGCAGCCACGGATGAAAAAGGTTTTGTGCTCGCGAATCTCGTCACGCCAGGCAACGTCCATGACAGTATCCCTTTCCAGTCCATCATCGACACTGTGATTGAAAATGTAAAAAGACCATTAGTAGTGGCAGCGGATGCCGCTTATAAGACACCTGCGATTGCGAACTATCTTGTAGAGAACCAGATGTTGCCGGCCTTTCCCTATAAAAGACCGATGACACGCCCCGGCTATTTCAAAAAACAAGAATATGTATACGATGAGCACTTTGATTGCTACCTTTGTCCTGAAGGACAGGTGCTGAAATATCGTACGACCACCCGTGATGGATATCGTCAGTATTCGTCGGATCCTAAAGAATGTGCTGTTTGTCCGGTCTTGCAGAACTGTACGCAGGCAGCCAAGCCTCAGAAGCTGATCCAGCGGCATATTTGGGAGAACTACCTCGAGCTGTCAGAGGACCTGCGTCACCATCACGAGATCAAAGAAGTATATAACCGCCGTAAAGAGACCATCGAACGTGTCTTTGCGGATGCTAAAGAAAAGCATGGTATGCGTTGGACGACCCTTCGAGGGATAAAAAAATTGTCCATGCAGGCGATGTGCTTACTTTTGCTGCCATGAACCTGAAGAAGTTGGCTACATGGACCTGGAAAGGTCTACAGATGGCCTAACAATATAGGAAATACGAGCACTACAACCAGTTTGCTCACGATATTTCAGTGGAAAAATAGCAAAAAAAAGAAAAAGGATTCGAAATCGGGTAGATTTCGAATCCTTTTGTCTACAATCTGAAGAATCTGTGCATTAAGGCACAGGTTCTGTAGATATTATTTTAAGAAATCTTCTTTTTCGTAATTTGGATGAGGGTACGTGTAAAACCCTTCGCCTGTGGCAATTCCTAGTTTCCCTGTGTCGATGTACTCAGTTTTCAAATACTCTGATGCTTTTCTATGGGCTTCGCTATTAAAGGCTTTCGCCTTTCCAGAAGAAATGTTATACGCTGTGGTCAGTCCCACAATATCTAATATAGCAAACGGCCCTTTCGGCGCTCCCGTCCCAATCATCCACGTCTTATCGACGGTCTCTGGATCCGATACACCATTGACGACCAGTTGTTGTGCGGCCTCTAAGAAAGGAACAAGTAAAGAGTTTAAAATATATCCCGGTTGTTCTTTATGGATCGGTAGCGCGACCATCCCAATATTCGTTGCGAATTCTAACACTTCATTAAAGTAAGTTTCGTCTGTGCCTGGGTGCTTCATGACTTCACCCGTATTGTTCTTCCAGATTTCATTTGCAAAATGGAGCGCTAAAAACTTTTCTGGGCGGCCTGTTGCTTCGGCAAATTGACTTGGTAAAAGCGTCGATGAATTCGTCACAAATACTGTCTTCTCAGGAGCGACCTCTCCTAATTTTTGATAAAACTCGGTTTTGATTGCTACGACTTCTGGAACTGCCTCAATAACTAAATCAGCGTTCGAAACCGCTTCGGCAAGATTTGAAGAATAGGTGATTCGATCAAGTGCCTCTGTCATACTTTCTTGAGACGTGCCTAAATCTTCTGCGTAGCGAGGCTGCCATCCTTCTACTCGCTCTTTTCCTTTAGCAATCGCCTCGTCTGAAATGTCGTACACGGTCACTTGAAAACCATGTAACGCAGTTTGAAAAGCGATTTGACTACCGAGAACACCACTACCTGCTACTGTTACTTCTTTATACATCGAAACACTCCTTTGGGGTAAGATGACTTACATTATATAAGTATAATTTTACCGTCATCTGAATAGTTCGTCTACTTATCTGCTTCCCTTATTGAAGTGAGCTCAACCATTCTTTGGTGCCTTGCCAATAAATCGATCGAGCCTCAAGGTTTTTAACGCTTCAGGGTGTTGCGGATTTTCCTGCAGCAACTTGTAAATTGAAAGGTAATATTCGAATTGCTCATCTCTTTCTGAAGCCGCTTGTTTAGCAAAAGAGTCTTCTAACATGGTAATAGCGGTATCCAAATCACCTCTACCTGCGATAATTCTTGCTCTCTCTTGTTGGATTTCTTCAGGTGTAAACATAAAATCATATGTGATCCATTCGTTGATAATCTCATCCGATTCGTCCCACTTTAATTCGCCAAGAGAAATCATTCGTAAACTACGAAGAAAATCTTCATACATCGGAAAGTACATCTCTTTTTTGTACTCTTCCCATAAATCTTGTACTTCTGCAGTGGATATTTCATTTAACTGCTTAAAGTATTCAGGATCTTTTGAAAGGGTTGTTTGATAGAAAAAAGGTATCTGTCCCAAAAACAATTCGGACAATGAAGATTATTCACTGGGAACCCGCATTCCTATGTTAAAAACTGGATAAACATAAATTGTGTTGAAGTTGTGTGGGGTCCAGGTACCTTTTGGGAGCTGCTTCCATCTCTAGTTTTTTAAATTAGGTACCTGTCCCAAAAACAATTCGGACAATCAAGATTATTCACCGGATATACAAAATGAACCCGCATTCCTGTGTTAAAAACTGGATAAATATAAATTGTGTTGAAGTTGTGTGGGGTCCAGGTACATTTTGGTAGTCGTTTCCATCTCTAGTTTCTGCGGATACCAGATTCCTTTTCAAAAATATATAAGAGTTATTCCGTAAAACAGTTGGTTTTGTTTTGCTGTTCTATTATAATTTTTCACTTTTACAATAGAACTTGATTCGAATCAATTTTTATTTCATAGAAACATCCTATACTAGAGTCATCAACAAGGAATACAAATGAAAATGAAATTGGAGGGAATCAACATGCAAAGATATATATTAAGTAAAAAGAATTCCATTACACTGATCAGTGCAATTTTGATTGCACTTGCATTCTTCGGACGATTTTCCTTAGACAACATGGCCATTTTCAATTGGTCGCTCATCATTGCATCCATTCTTGGTGTGGCGCCGATTGCAATCCAAGCCTATCAGGCATTAAAAGTAAAAGTTGTCAGTATTGATGTTTTAGTTACCATTGCAGTTATTGGGGCAGTATTGATTCAAAATTATGAGGAATCAGCCATCGTTACTTTCTTATTCTTATTTGGTTCTTACTTGGAGCAGCGTACCTTGAACAAAACACGTTCTGCCATTAAAGAATTAACAGAGCTGGCACCAGAAAGTGCTTTAAAGCAAATGGAAAACGGAGAATTTGAAGAAGTAGATGTCGATGATGTAGACGAAGGTGATATTTTATTAGTTAAAACGGGTGCAAAAGTTCCGGTAGATGGAACAGTGTTAACTGGTGAAGGTCACATTAATGAAGCAAGTATTACTGGAGAATCTCTACCTGTAAGTAAAAAGGTTGATTCTGAAGTATTTGCAGGATCTATCTTAGAAAATGGAACGATCCAAATTCGAGCTGATCGTGTTGGAGAAGATACAACATTTGGTAGAATTATCGAATTAGTGGAAGAGGCGCAGGATTCCAAATCAGAAGCAGAACGTTTCATTGACCGATTCTCAAAATACTATACACCAGCTGTGTTAGTCCTTGGTTTTATTGTTTGGTTTTTCTCAAAAGATATTGAACTAGCTATCACGATTCTTGTTTTAGGATGTCCAGGTGCATTAGTTATCGGGGTTCCTGTATCCAACGTTGCCGGTATCGGAAACGGTGCACGTAATGGTGTCCTCTTAAAAGGTAGTGAAGTTATCAATGACTTTAGCAGAGTAGATACTATCGTTTTTGATAAAACAGGAACATTGACAGTAGGAAACCCTGAAGTTGCCGAAAAAGAATTTTACGGAAAAAATACTGAAGAGGTTCTAGGATATTTAGCAAGTGTGGAGCGTGAATCGGACCACCCACTAGCGAAAGCTGTCCTACAGGATATTGGCGAGACAACTTTCTCTACTGTTGAAGAAACCGAAGTCGTTAAAGGTGGCGGAATTGTAGCAAAAATAGGTGTTCATCGTATAGCCGTTGGTAACGTAGCTTTAATGGAAAAGGAAAATGTGAAATTAAGCGAAAAAGCTAAAAAAGACGTCGAACGCTTTGAGAAAAATGGGAATTCTCTTGTGTTAACTGCGGTCGACGGAGAATTAAACGTTCTGATGGGTATTCGGGATCAAATCCGTCCAGGTGTTAAAAAAAATCTTCAAAAACTGAAAAAACTAGGGGTCAAAAACCTTGTCGTTCTTTCTGGGGACAACCAAGGAACCGTAGATTTAGTTGCTCGAGAACTTGGGTTAACAGAAGCACATGGTCATATGCTACCGGAAGGAAAATCTGCTTATATCGAAAAAATGCAAGCAGAAGGCGGGATCATTGCCTTTGTCGGTGACGGAGTGAATGATAGTCCTTCACTAGCCTTAGCAGATATCGGAATTGCCATGGGAAGTGGAACAGATGTTGCAATTGAAACATCAGATGTTGTTTTAAAGAATTCTGACTTTAGTCGTTTACCACACGCATTAGGCTTAACAAAATCAACTTCAAGAAACATGAAACAGAACATTACCATAGCAGTTGGTGTGGTAGTAGTCTTACTTGCCAGCCTACTATTTAGTGAATGGATGAATATGTCAATCGGGATGTTGGTTCACGAAGCAAGTATCTTAGTAGTCATCTTGAATGGTATGAGATTGCTTCGATACCGTTTGAGAGAATAATTTTAATAGAAAGCAGTCTTGATGAATGATAAAGGGGAAATATTCAGGTAGAAAGAACAAAATACTCCCCTACTTTTTCTTAAAACTTGATTTGCATCAAATTCATTTCGTTGAACCTGAACTATACTTAAATTGTAAAGAAGAAGAGGGAAAACAAAAAAATCAAAGATAAGATGAAAGGAGAAATAATTCATACAAAAAGCAGTTATTCAATTAGAAACATTATCTTGTCCATCTTGTATGCAAAAGATTGAAAATGCGGTGAAAGGATTAAACGGGGTTAATCATGATAGCTTAAAAGTATTATTTAATGCCAGTAAAGTAAAAGTAGATTTTGATTCAGAAACGATCACCATTAACGATATCGAAAAAGCCATTGAAGACTTAGGATATCCAGTCGTCAAATCAAAAGTAAAATCGGCCTAAGACCAAAAAACCACAAGAAAGAGGGAACGAATAATGTCTGAACAAACATTTAACGAAGTAATAACAAACCATTTTGAAAAGCTGGATTTATACACCACTGCAATTACACGGGCCCATGGTAAGAATCACCCAGAAGCCTTTGAAGTACGTGAATTGTTTGAAACAATTAGTGGAAAAGTAAAAGACGCAGGTACGAACAAACCTGACTTAGATGCTGAATTTGCTCAATTACGAAAAATCACAGACAACTACACCATTCCTGGAGATGTATGTGAAACGTATGCAGGCACATTCGAGATGTTATCAGAAGTAGATAAAGCATATCAGGCTTAAAGTAACTCAAAAACAAAAGAATAGATTGGTTTACGGTCTTTAAAAAATGAAGGGGGAAATGATTTATGCAAAAAGCAACGATTCAATTAGAAACCTTATCTTGCCCATCTTGTCTCCAAAAGATTGAAAATGCGGTGAAAGGAATAAACGGTGTGAATCAAGATAGCTTGAAAGTAATGTTCAATGCAAGTAAAGTAAAAGTAGATTTTGATTCAGAAGCAGTCGCTATTAACGATATCGAAAAGGCAATTGAAGACTTAGGATATCCTGTTGTCAAATCAAAGGTAAAACCTGCTTAATCGAGTGAATAGAAAGGAAGCCTAGGATGCCCTCTTAGGCTTTTTATAAAAGGGAGAGGTTATTTTGGAACAAAACCAATGTTGTCATCACCAACATGGACATGCAGAATGTATTCGTATTGTTCCCATTTTCAACCATTTGGAAGACTCACAAATGGATTTGATTGCGGAATCTGCCAAGACACTTCATCTTAAAAAAGGGGAAATGTTATTCCGTGCAGATGAGGAAGATGATTCCTTATATATTATCAATTCAGGTAAGGCTCGGATTTACCGCTTATCGGATTCTGGAAAAGAACAACTTGTTCGCATTTTAAATCCTGGTGATTTTACAGGTGAAGTCGCCATTTTCCAACCTGGAAGTATTCATGAGAATTATGCAGAAGCACTACAAAATACATCTATTTGTTTAATTAAACGAGGTGATTTACAGAAGTATTTGGTGGAATATCCGCAGATCTCATTAAAAATACTGTCAGAAGTAACGATGCGTTTAAAGGATTCTGAAAAACAAACCACACAAGTAGCGATTGAAAATGTAGAAACCCGCATTATATCCTTTTTAGCTGAGAATATTGAAAAGGGAAGTGGCAATAGTCCAACGATTATCTTACCAATGTCCAAAAAGGATTTAGCCTCGTATCTTGGTACCACACCAGAAACAATCAGCCGTAAATTTACGACTCTAGAAGAACTTGGATTGATTAAACAGTTACCGAAAAAGAAAATTAAAATAATCGATTTAGATCAATTGTTACTTCATACTGAATAAATATAAGCAGAGTAGCGTGCCATCATAAACGTGTTAAGTTTAAAAATTAAATAGGTACCTGTCCCAAAAACAATTCGGACAATTAAAATAGGTACCTGTCCCAAAAACAATTCGGACAATGAAGATTATTCATTGAATATACAGAATTAACCCGCATTCCTGTGTTGAAAACTGGATAAACATAAATTGTGTTGAAGTTGTGTGGGGTCCAGGTACCTTTTGGGAGTCGTTTCCATCTCTAGTTTCTGCGGATACCAGATTCCTTTTCAAAACAGAGTCCATCCCTATTTTTAAAGCTTAAAATAGGTACCTGTCCCAAAAACAATTCGGACAATCAAGATTATTCATGAGATATGCAAAAAGAACCCGCATTCCTGTGTTAAAAACTGGATAAACATAAATTGTGTTGAAGTTGTGTGGGTACCAGGTACCTTTTAAAATAGGTACCTGTCCCAAAAACAATTCGGACAATCAAGATTATTCATGAGATATGCAAAAAGAACCCGCATTCCTATGTTAAAAACTGGATAAAAATAAATTGTGTTGAAGTTGTGTGGGGTCCAGGTACCTTTTGGGAAGTAAATAGTGTTGAAGTTGTGTGGGGTCCAGGTACCTTTTGGGAGTCGTTTCCATCTCTAGTTTCTGCGGATACCAGATTCCTTTTCAAAACAGAGTCCATCCCTATTTTTAAAGCTCAACCATTAAAAGTCATCATTCAGGACAGTCCACCACGGGCTGTCCTTTTTCATCTTCCGGCACCATCGTCCGCATGCCACGGATCCTCCTGTCGCGCAACACCAAAGCCTTGAAGGGAACAAGTGCCTGCGAATGCACCTCTTCCTTGTACCGCCCGTCCTCGATCGCAAAGAACGTCCGGTGCAAGACAAACGCCAAATACCCTTCTTTGTTCGGAGCAAAAGGATAGGGGAGCAAGTTCGGGAGGTAGGTCGTGTCAAGAAAACGCGGGGGAATGAGATCTGAGAAGGCATAATAGGGGAAGCTGCTGTAGGGATAGTCCTCAAGGGATTCGACCATCGGCACCTCAGTCTCAATCGGGTTTCGGTGGATATACGCACTGACTTCGAGCAGCCCTTGAACGGTCGGCACCTCATTCGCCCAATATCGCCCCTGATAGATGCGGCCAGTGAACCCGTACCGGTCATGATAGGAATCGCTATAGCGCTTATTAGTGATCCGCATGATGTTCGCAAGGTCATCTCCAGCAGAACGGATCAATACATGATAATGGTTCGACATAAAACAGAACGCGACGACCTGGAACGGATACCGGTCATAGGCAAGCTCGAACGCCCTCAGCAACTCATGCATATCCTCATCCGTCGGGTACACATTGTGCCGGTTGTTCCCCCGTAAAATGCAATGATAAAAACTATTTGGGTTGTAGTCTCTCTTCTTCCGTGGCATCCCACCACTCCTCTCGTCAGCATACTGCGACTGTAGCACACCTGAGAATTGCGCGCAGGACGTGAAAACTTAGATTTGAAGCAGGAAGACAGCAAAAACCGCTATGAAAATTTCATTTTGACGTCTAAAACACGCGCAAACTGAAATTGTGTGCGAGCGGTCACGAATAAAAATTTTTGTTTGCTGGAAGATAAGTGTAGCATTTGCACTCTACCAAAAACCGAACACGAAAACTCCGATTTATACCAAATCCCCAAAACTCACAATTCCTAAGAAGTTTTTGCTGTAAAAACTCGTACTATGACAACTATCTATTTGTATCCAGTCCATACAAAATTTAAAGACTATTGCCATGTCTAGTACGCGCTGTGAATTGTTTTCCATTCCAGGAAAACTTCATTTTCCCAAAACTGCGTTATAAGCAGCACTGCACTTCCCAGCAATAGGCAGCCATCACTCCATGTGCTACACTTTCCAAAACAGCCACCCTCAAGGAGGAACGCCCATGCGTGCCATCTACTCAGTCGGCCTCGAAGGATCCCAAGGCCACATCGTCACCATCGAAGCACGGATCCGCGAAGAAAAAGAGAACCTCGTCATCGTCGGCCTGCCAGACGCCATCTTGAAAGAATCCCGCGAACGCGTATCCAGCGCCCTGAATGCATTGAGTCTCAACCTGTCATCGACCAAGGTCACCATACAGCTGTTCCCGTCCGACCGCCAAAAACAAGGCACCGGATTCGACCTCGCCATGGCACTCGCTGTCATCGATCGGATGAAGAAACGCCCACTCCGTATCGGCAAAGAGACATGCGTGCTCGCATCCATCAACCTCTATGGCGACCTGATGCCCTTCCACGGACTACTCCCATGCATCAACCAAGCACGAAAGCTAGGCTTCACCCGCATACTCGTACCCGCTGGACCCAACTATGCGTTACTACCGAAAGATGACATCGAACTGGTCGAACTCGAGACGATCAGCCAGACCCTCCAGTACCTTGAGGGCCAACCGATCATGCGTCTGACCGAGACCGAACCGCTCCCGGAAATGACAGAGGACGAGACCCATTCCGTCGATTTTTCAGCGATCCGCGGCCACTCTGAAGCGAAAAAAGTACTCGAGATCGCAGCGGCCGGCGGTCATCACGTGCTGTTCACCGGTCCCCCTGGATGTGGCAAGACGATGCTCGCAGATGCGTTCCATACGATTCTGCCAGACCTCACCGATCAAGAAGTGCTCGATGTACACAACACCTATCTTCTCGCCAAACACCACAGACCGATCTCCAAGCGACCGCCCTACAGACACCCGCACCATTCCGCATCCGCCATGTCCTTGATCGGAGGCGGCACCTACCCAAAACCCGGCGAGATCTCACTCGCAGATAGAGGCGTACTGTTCCTTGATGAACTCGGTGAATTCTCCCGAAAGACACTCGATATGCTGCGGCAACCGATGGAGAGCGGGGAAGTCGAGATCTCCCGTGTCAAACAGGCCGTCCGCTATCCGGCAAGCTTCATCCTGATCTCTGCGACCAATCCGTGCCCGTGTGGCTACCATGGTTCCCGTCAGCGCTACTGCAGTTGCAGCGCCAACCAGGTCCGCAACTACCAACTGAAAGCATCCGGTCCACTGAACGACCGGCTCGATTTCATCATGGGCCTCAAGAGTACCGGCATCCAAGAAGAGGCGCCAGGCGAAGACTCGAAAACCATTCGTGACCGTACAACCGGAGCCCGCATCATCCAGCACGAACGCTACAACGGACGCTATCTGAACGGCAACGCCCCGTCCAAACTCGTCCTCGAGAACTGCCGCGCCACCGAGACCCAACTCGACACCATCAACCAGGCATGTTTTGACAACAAATGGTCCAACCGCACCCAGCTCAAACTCATCCGCATCGCCCGCACCATCTCTGACCTCGAAGGCCTCGCCCACCTGTCCGACCGAGCCATCGCATTCGCCATCCACTACCGCACACTCATGCCCGTCGCCACAGACTCCAATGTCGCGGAAGAGGGTGGGGAAGTGGAGGTGTGAAAAGATACCTTGAACACGTCCTAAGCCGCTCGTACAAAAACAAGTCCTGCATCTTACACTACCGGACAAACCGACAAGCCCGAACCAAAAATACTACCTAAACAAATCCCTCACCAAGCCGCGGTGAGGGATTTTTAGTTTTCTAGGTACCTGTCCCAAACACAATTCAGACATTCGTGACTATTCATCCGCTATGCATCACAAACCCGCATTCTGTCGTTCGAAAATGGATAATCATAAAGTGTGTTGAAATTGTGTGGGGTCCAGGTACCTTTTGGGAACTCCTTCCACCTCCAGCTTTTACGAATACCGGATACCTTTAGATTCACCACTCCCAATCTTCCGGATATTCGCGATTATAACGCAAGTCAGTAGGGTGACAGTTATGTCTTCTAGCCGACTCGAGAACCTGATGGTGCAAGTGATAATACTCGTCAGGGAAATCTGTTAGTCGTTTGACAAGGATGCTCAACTGATTGACGCGTTTCTCAGGTGTCATTTCTAAATGCCTGATATTCAAATCATCCACATACATGGTCGTGAATCGATTGTATCTTCCTGGTGCGTACGGCTTGAAATACCGTTTGGCGTTGTTGAACTTAGTTGCAGGAACTGTTTTTTCTAAACAGTTCGCAATAGCGCTTTGGAACGACCGAACTGTCATCACCGTCAAATCCCAAACATGGGGTTTCATCTTTCTTTCGTAGAGATCAATAAAATCGTCCAGAGTTAACATAATAAAGATCGCTTCCGGCCACAGCATTTCACATGTAAAGTACATATTCTTATCCGGACCAATCCTATTCAAAAATTTTCCGATGTCGCGACTATACCCATTCGGGAGCGCCACTGCCCCTCGATCGCCCATCATCGCATGGCGCAGGTCGTAACAAACCCCTAACACACGGAGCCTACTCGCCTCATAATCATCGTACTCAAATTCGGTTCCCACCACAGCATGCAGCGCTTCATAGAGTCGCTCTAGCTCGTCATAATCCCCAGCCAACCTTATCCCTACATGGTGTTCTGTACTTTCCATTCTAAGCATTCTGTAATCTCCCAACGTTTTTACTTAGTATAGCAAAGTTATTTGTAGGTGACAGGCACCATTTGGAAGTAGAATCCAAATGGTGCCTGTTACTTTTAAGTACCTGTCCCAAACACAATTCAGACATTCATGACTATTCACTGGGCATGCACTGGGAACCCGCATTTCTTCGTTCGAAAATGGATAATCATAAAGTGTGTTGAAATTGTGTGGGGTCCAGGTACCTTTTGGAAGTCGCTTCCATTTAATTTTCCTACATTTACAACTTACAACTTATAAATAAAGGATTTTATAACATGTACCTTGAATATATCTGCTAAAGAGATGGAATATTTATGGCTACAATTTTACGGTGAAAGAATTCGTATCCATGAAGCTAAAAACGGAGGTGCCCGAATGCAACCAGATGAACAAATCAATTTATTTGCTACTGATGAAGAACAAGCAGCACGGTATTTGCATGTCGTTCATAATGGTGTTGTAAAAGACTCAACACCAAAAGAATTATTTGATGCTACAAGGTTCTCTAGACTTCGTGTGGTTTCATTTGTCGCATCTCCCAAATTCGTTTTCACTATGACAAAAGAATTCGATGAAGTACACATGGTGTTCGGCATTGAAGATGGCCATGTGGCAGGGGCATTTACAGCTGGTCTGCAATCGATAGTAGCGATTGATGAACGCATTCAGCTCGTTCAAAGCCTTCCTGAAACCATACAAGAACGAATCAAAACAGAGAAGTACCAAATTCGCTATTCCAAAAGAAATGACCCTATACATTCGAAAATCTATTTGCTGGATGGCAAAGAAGATACGCGAGTGATGATTGGCTCCGCAAACTTCACGGAACAAGCGTTCACTGAACGAAAACAATATGAAGAACTGATAGTGATGGATAACAATCCACTTTTTGATATCTATCAGAGTCGGTTCAATGAGATCTATTCAGAAACCGTTGATTTCGTTCCAGAAGCGTTCAAGAGGACACTTCTTGGAGAGAAGATTAATATCGCAGATTCCGAACAGTTAACAGAAGTGTTGAAAGAAGAGATCTATTCTGGAAAGTTTGCTGCAGAGTTTACACAAGCACAAATGGAAGAGTTGAATGAGGCCGCTCAAAAAACTCACTCACAAAAAGAAACTGTCGAACAAGTGAAGCAAATCATTGAAATCGTGACAAGACTCGATAAAAAGACAGGAAATCGCATCTTATTGCCCAAAGCTCAACTAGAAAAGAAGACACAGTCAATCAAAAGTAAATTGTCGCGCCTGAATAAAAAGACAGAAGAAGTAGATACACGAGTGTTTGTTGAATATAACGAATCCAATCATATGCTTTATAAAAAATCGGATGAAGAGACTATGTTTCTGTTTTCAAATCGAGCAACCCCTGAAGAGATTAAAAATCAGCTCCTCCTGATTCACCAATTTATCGATGCGTATAACACCTTTACGATACAAAGCTCGAATAAGACACAAATGCGTATCTTTGAGGCCATCTTGTATACATTTATGTCTTCCCATATGTGGAAGGTGAGAGACCACTTTGTACAAGAGGAGGGGCGAGGGAGTGTGAGACGGAACATCCCACTCTTCTTAGTGCTCGCTGGTAGAACAAGTTCCGGTAAAACTTCCGCTCTGGAGTTTCTCAATCTCTTAATTGGAAACTCAAATTCTTACTTGTCCTATGAACAAATCAGTAAGAAAAATATGATTGTCGACTTGTTCTATACATCGAACGTCAGTCCAGTGGTAGTGGATGAGGTAGACTCAAAGTTTTTCACGAGTACAGCTGCAGATAAGGGAGAACGACTGATCAAAGATGTCACGAACAATCTTGAGGGCAAGCACCCTGTCTTTATCTGTACGACGAACACAACAAACTTTGAAGCGACGGCCCAAGTAGTTTCACGTATCTATTATCTTCAAATTGACAACACCTTTGATAAGCAAAAACAGGCTGCTTCCAGTAAATTGTTAGGTGACACAATGAGCAAGGTCAACTCCACCTTGTATCAAGATTTTACACTGCGTTTATCTGAGCGAATCCAATACGACGAAGAGTTCTATTCACCTGACGACTACTTAAAAGTCGCACGTGAAATCTTCCGGGACTATCATACAGAATGCAACCTTGAAATTCCAAAATGGTTTTCAGAACATCGTTTCGATGATTACAACGAGCGTGGTAAAAAAATCTGGAGAGAACTTTTTATCAGCAACCGAGATGCCTTTGATGTTCGAAACGACAATACCATCTATGTCCGCACGGAGGTATTAGGAAAGAAAACAAAGCGTGAGCGAGAAGAAATCAATAACTATTTACCAACAGAGAGCATTCTAGAAGACAACACAGTGCTGATTCTCGACAAAAAAATCTTTATGGACTTTATCGGAGAGAAACCGTTAAGTGGGTTTTGGCGGAGGTGGGTGGGGAGGTAAGAAAATATTAAAAGGTGACAGCCACCATTTTCGGCACCATTTTCCAACCGTTTCCAATTGAGGCCACACTCTCACCTTTTCGAGAAGGTCAAAAAGAAGACAGCCACGAGATTTTGAGCTCTATGTGCGGTACTTCCTCATATTATGCTGTACTTTTATAATTTACTGCTGCACTTTCAAGATTTCCTGCTCAATATGAACTCTTTTATGTACTGGCTTTTGCGAACTCATAAGGTATACTATTCACAACAAATCCTCAGACACGAGGTGACACAATGGACTATGAAAAAAAGTATCAAGCCCTTCTTAAAGAAAATAAACAATTGAAACTACAACTCGAACAGTACAGGCAGATCTTACAACAAAACAATTTGTTGTCTATCGATACTGTAACTAAAATCAACAGCCATGAGTCCACTACCACTCTGTCCAAACATGAGGTCATCACCCAACGTCTCGCTATCTATCAAAAACTATTTAGAGGACGTCAAGACGTATTCGCCCTGCGTTGGATTGGAGCTGGAAAAGCCGGCTATTCTCCGGCGAAGAGTTCAAAGGGACAGCTCTTACCCCTAACAAAAGATGTGCTTTATGACCATCTTTCAGGCAAACTGACAGTCGGCATTTATCCGATGCTTCCAGACAACAGTTGTTTCTTTCTGGCGTTTGATTTTGATAAGAAAGACTGGAAAGAGGATGTCATATCATTCATACAAGTAACGAGGAATTACCAATTACATACTTTAGTTGAAATCTCTCAATCAGGACAAGGTTGTCATATCTGGCTATTCTTTTCCGAACGAGTTCCAGCAACACTTGCTCGCAAGTTAGGGGGCAAGTTGCTTAAGGAAGCAGCTTTTCTAAGGCAGAAGACTTCCCTTTCATCGTTTGATAGAATGTTTCCAACTCAAGATGTGCTAACTGAAAATGGCCTTGGGAATCTCATTGCCCTTCCTTTACAAGGTGAAAAACGCAAAACGGGGAAAACTGTTTTTGTAGACAAGTACTTTCAAATCATTGAAAACCAGTGGCGGCAGCTAGAACAAATCACCTGCTATTCCCAACAACAAATCCAAAACATACTAAATCAACAACTTCCCACAAATCAACCGGAAATAATTCAAGAGAATACAGAACTAGTCCTCCGCGAAGGAGTACATATTCCGAAGCATTTCCTAACACCGACACTCACAGAGAAATTGACGACGCTATGCACTATCAGCAATCCTGAGTACTTTAAAGCGAAGTCCCAACGATTACCGACAGACCGAATTCCCTCAAGTATCAAAGCGTATATGGAAAGTCCAACTACATTCGTGTTTCCAAGAGGAAAGGCGGATGAAATTCTAAAAGAAATCGAGATGCAAGTGACCGTAAAAGACTTGAGAGAATACGGAAATCCCTTAGAAGTAGAATTTCTCGCAAACCTATTTCCGCAACAGCAAGAAGCACTTGACCACCTTAAAGAAGTGAACTGCGGCGTTTTATCAGCAACGACTGGATTTGGAAAGACGGTTGTAGCAGCAGCTCTTATCGCAGAACGCAAAGTGAGCACTCTGATTTTAGTGCATCGTAACCAGCTGATTGAACAATGGAAGACGGCACTCACAGCATTTCTTTCTATTGAGAGTAAAGAAATTGGCCAAATTGGCGGTGGGAAAAGTAAGCCGACGGGACAAATCGATATTGCCACCATTCAAAGCATTCGCACGAGAGGGCTTGAATATCCATATGGCCAGATTATTGTGGACGAGTGTCATCATATTTCCGCCTATTCATTCGAAGAAATCTTAAAGAGACAGCGAAGTGCATACGTTCACGGGTTGACCGCGACACCAACGCGAAAAGATAAATTGCACGCTTTAATGTACATGCAATGTGGGCAGATAGTATATAAAATCGATGCAAAACAACAAGCGACCATCCGTCAGTTCCATCATATTCTTCATCCGAAAATGACGAACTTTAAGGCTGTAGAAGGAAAGGATATTTTGGAACAGTTAGTACACGATGAAGGCCGCAACGACATGATTTTCAATGACATTCTGAAGGCGCTGGATCAAAAACGAAATCCTCTAGTTCTGACAGAACGAGTTGAACATCTTCAAATCCTAAAAGAAAAACTAAAGTCTTTTACGAAAAATGTCATTATTCTAACAGGTGCACTGAGTAAAAAAGAACTTAAGCAGCAATTTGAAAAGCTTGATTAACTACCGGATCACGAAGAACGTATCATTCTCGCTACGGGTAAATATGCTGGGGAAGGCTTTGACCATCCGCGCTTAGACACTATTTTCTTAACGATGCCAGTTTCTTGGAAAGGTACACTTGCGCAATACGTTGGCCGACTCCACCGAGCATACGAAGGCAAGGAATCTGTAGAAGTATACGATTATGTAGACCATAAAGATGAAGCGTTCTTGAAGATGTACGAAAAGCGCTTGAAAGGGTACAAATCACTTGGCTATTCAACAGTTGAGGAAGCGAAGAAGGAGAAGAGTCAGTTGCGGTTGTTTTAAAAGGTGACAGGCACCATTTGGAAGTAGAACCCATTTGGTGCCTGTCACCCTTTACCATCAACTTCCATTTGGTGCCTGTCACCTTCCAACAATATCGAAAGGTGGGACCCCCATGAAAGCTGTCCAAGTAACCGGCTACGGAGACATCGACAAACTTGAGCTCGTCGAAGTCGCTATCCCCGAACTGAAAGCCAATCAAGTGCTCGTTAAAGTGAAGGCCTGTGCAATCAACAATACCGAAATTTGGATGCGAGAAGGCGCCTACGGAACGGATTCGAAATCGGGATGGCGTCCAGAAGGCGTTCACTTCCCGCGAACACCCGGTTCTGACATCGCAGGACAAATCGTGAAAGTCGGAAAAGATGTCGACACTTCTATGACGAGTCTGGGTGACAGGCACCATTTGGGAACAGCTCCCATTTGGTGCCTGTCACCTTTTAAATTAAATAAAACAAATTTTAAAAAAACTCTTGCAAAATGAAAACCCTTTCATTTATACTAGCAATTAAGCAAGTAACTAAACCGGTTTAGTAAATCGTTTTAGTCTAATTGGAGGAAGGCGCATATGAAGAAAATCACAATGATGGATGTAGCAAAAGAAGCAGGCGTATCCAAAAGTACAGTTTCCCAATACATAAACAATCGCTTTGAGTACATGTCTCACGAAACAAGAGAGCGTATCGAACAAGCGATCAAAGACCTGGGCTACATTCCAAACTTCATTGCCAAAAGCCTGAAACAAAAAAAGACATCTACAATTGGCGTCATTGTTGCAAATATCTTACATGCGTTCTCTACAGAAATTATCCGTGCAATTGAAGATGTTGCTGGAGAACACAATGTGCATGTATTTGTATGTAACGCGGATGACAATCCCGAAAAAGAAAAAGACTATATCGAGATGCTTCTTGCAAAGCAAGTCGATGGTCTTATCATTTTACCGACAGGTGGCAATATCGATTTGTACTGCTCGCTAAAAAAAATGAATTTTCCAATTGTCTTTATGGATAGAAAGATTCACCCGACATTGTATCCGACACTACTGCTTGATAACCATGCAGCAGCAGACATGGCAGTGTCACAGTTGATCCAAGCTGGGAACAAAAAAATCGGCTTTATCAGTTCAACCATTCTTCCTCAAGTAACTCCTCGGATGGAGCGACTGGAAGGGTATCGCCACACTTTGATGTTGAATGGATTAGAAGTCAATGAACAATGGATTGTCCAAGGTAAGGGAGAAGACATCCGGCATCAACTCGTTGCACTTTTCGAAGCAGGAAACTTTCCAGATGCGTTTTTCACAGGAAATGATCTTTCACTTATCGAATTATTAAAGTTTACAAAACAAAATAACTTACAAATACCAGAAGATCTGCGTGTGGTGACAATCGATGATTCTCCGTATCTTGATGCATTCACACCTTCCATCACAGTAGTCAAACAGCCCACATTTGAAATGGGCAAAGAAGCAGCAACGTTCTTACTAAAATTAATCAAACACCCGATCTTCAAAGAAGAGTATGACGCGAAACGCTATTCGCCAACGCTGATTAAACGGGAATCCATTCAAATGGAGCGAATATAAATGCAAAAGACAATGAAAGTTCTCACGATTGGGGACGCAATGATTACAATGAATCCAAAGGAGACAGGGCCACTTCGCTACGTTTCGACATTTGAGCGAAAAGTTGGCGGAGCAGAGTTGAACTTTGCTATCGGCTGTGCACGCCTTGGGCTGGACACCACTTGGGTCAGCAGGCTTGGCGATGATGAGTTTGGCCGGGTCATCTACAACTTTGCACGAGGAGAAGGCGTACAGATGTCGCATGTGGAATTTGTTGAAGGTCATCCGACATCCGTGAACTTCAAAGAGATTCGTGAAGACGGCTCTGGGAAGACATTTTATTACCGCACGAACTCACCTGTGCTGACTTTCACAAAAGAGCAGTTTACAAAAGAGTTGTTTGCAGGAATCGACGTCTTCCATATTTCAGGCGTATTCATGGCGATCGACCCACAGAATGTACTACTGATCCAACACCTTGTAAAACTTGCGAAAGAGTGGGGAGTGACGGTGTCATTCGATCCAAATCTGCGTTTAAAGCTTTGGACGATTGAAGAAGCAAGAGAAGCTTTTACACTTTTATGGCCATACATAGATATTGTCTTGACGGGATTAGATGAAATCGAATTATTGCTCGGTTACAGTGACCAAGGAAGTTTAGCGACTTTCAGTGACCAACACCATATTCAAGATTTCGTGATCAAAGACGGGGCAAACGGTTCACTTCTTTATTCAGAAGGAAAATGGGTAACTGCAGAAGCATTTCCTGTAACACCAATCGATACAGTCGGCGCAGGGGACGGATTTGATGCAGCCTATATTTATGCCTCTATGCAAAATCTTCCCGCATCTGAAAGACTCCGAGTGGCAAATGGTGCCGGAGCGCTAGTTACAACTGTGTCAGGAGATAATGAGGGACTCCCTTATCTGGCTGAACTAAACCGGTTTATTAAAAATGAATCGGCAATTGAACGGTAGGTGTTTACATGAAGACAATCCAGACCATTGTTGATGAAATGAAAAAAGTCCTTTCTGAGGTTCACTCACAGCAGTATCACCAACTAGTCGAACTATTACAGCAAGACAGACGCTTCTTTTTTACAGGAGAAGGTCGTTCTGGATTTATTATGAAAGCGGTTGCGATGCGGATGATGCATGCTGAGAAACGAGTGTATGTCGTGGGTGAAACGATTACTCCTGCGATTCGGACTGGAGATGCACTTATTGTGTTATCAGGTTCCGGCACTACCTCATTAAGTGTCCATAGTGCCACTCAAGCCAGCAATTCTGGAGCCACCGTGTTTTTAGTAACGGCAGATGAAGATGTACTAGGAACAGCACCTTTTCTTCAAGGTCTCGTACTCCCGGCTGCAACCAAGTCTAAAAAACACGCACATCGTAAAACGATCCAACCATTAGGCAACCAGTTTGACCAAGCAGCACACTTACTTTTAGATGCTGCCATTATCGATGCAATTGAAGGAACATCTTACGATTCGCTAAAAGACAACCATGCGAATCTGGAATAGGAGAGACAACATATGACAACCGTAACTAAACCGCATCAAGAAGTGAAGGAGCTAGCGATTTCTAAATTCGTAGCAGCAGGTATTTCTGCCGAGCATGCTGAAAAAGTAGCGGACGTATTGATTCATGCCGACCTCCGAGGTGTCAACTCGCACGGTGTGTTGCGCACCGAGCACTATGTCAACCGAATCAAAGCAGGCGGCATAAATCCGTCGGCCAAACCACTCTTTACCGCTTCTGGCCCTGTTACAGGGACAGTCGACGGCAATGATGGATTCGGGCATGTCAACGCAGACATCGCCATGGACCACGCAATCAACATGGCGAAAACAGCTGGAGTGGGCATGGTGACGGTCAATAATAGCAGTCACTGCGGCGCACTTAGCTATTTTGTGGAAAAAGCCGCAAAGGAAAACTTGATTGGGATGGCTATGACCCATACCGATAAAATCATGGTGCCTTTTGGTGGCCGAGAAGCGTTCTTAGGGACAAACCCAATCGCTTACGGTATTCCGGCACGAGACAACAAACCATTCATTCTTGACATGGCAACGTCCACAGTGGCGCTCGGAAAAATTCTTCAACATCGAGAGCTTGGAAAAGAAATTCCCGTCGGTTGGGGTGTTGATGAACAAGGGAATGCAGTGACAGATCCTCATGCGGTGAAAGCATTGACACCATTTGGCGGTCCAAAAGGCTACGGATTATCGGTCATTGTCGATATCTTTTCTGGCTTACTTGCCGGCGCTGCATTCGGTCCGCACATCGCACCAATGTATGAAGGGTTGGACCAGCCACGTAAACTCGGCCATTATGTCTGTGTAATCAATCCATCCTTCTTCACATCACTTGATGGCTTCCTTGACTCTATGGATCAGATGATGGATGAGCTTCGTCAAGTGGAACCGGCAGCAGGCTTTTCACAAGTTCTTGTCCCAGGAGAAATTGAGCAACAAAATGAAGAGCGGAGTTTACAAGAAGGTATTACGATTGCATCTTCAGTTTACAAGTTTTTAGCAACGCCTTAACTAACGGTACTAAAGATTTTAGTATATAACTTACACTTTAAGGGGGATTTACACATGAAAAAATTACGTTGGGTATCCGTACTCGCAGCTTCTGCACTATTTTTAGGGGCTTGTGGATCAGACAGCAGTTCTTCAGGGGAAGAAGGAGTAGAATCTGTAACATGGAAACTTGGTCACTTAGCCGATGAGAATCATATTTGGCACAAGACAGCTGAAGAGTTTGCTTCTTTAGTAGAAGAGAAGACAGACGGATCAATCACAATCAATATCTACCCAAGTAACTCATTAGGTGGAGAAACTGATACAATCAATGCTATTTCTGCAGGAACAGCAGATATGGTCATCTCTGGTGAAACACTACAAAACTGGGCGCCTAAAGCAGCGTTAATGGCGACACCTTATGCATTCCGCGACTTAGAGCACGTACAAGCAGTAGTTGAAGGGGAAATCGGACAAGAAATTGCAGATGAAATCAATGAAAAAGCCGGCTTAACACCACTTTATTACCATACACGTGCACCACGTAACTTGACTTCAACTGAAAAAATTGAAACGCCTGCAGATTTGGCTGGATTCTCAATGCGTGTTCCAAACGTTCCATTGTTCTTGAATGCTTGGGAAGCAGCTGGAGCTAAGCCACAAGTAATGGACTTCAATGAAGTATTCACAGGCATTCAGCAAGGCGTCATCAATGGTCAAGAAAATCCAGTTGATTTGATTCAAAGTGGAGCACTTTATGAAGTACAAAACTTTGTAAACCGCACAGAGCACGTTTACTCTTGGATTTATGTACTTGTTGGGAATGCACAGTGGGAAGCAATTTCAGATGAGCAACGTGCAGCAGTCGAAGAAGCGGCTGCTGAAGCACAAGCTTTTGGGGAAGCACTCTACACAGAGGAAATCTCCAAAATTGAAGCAGCTTTAGAAGAAGAAGGCATGGAGTTTGTTGATGTGGACCAAGATGCGTTCCGCGAAGCAATGGTTCCAGCAGTAGAAAGCTTCTTAAGCGAAGAGCAGTTAGATCTATACAACCGTATTTTAGAAACTGAATAATAGGGAATCTAAAGGCACTTTGGACGATTGTCCTGTGCCTTTCCCTTTATATTTTAAGGAGGTACTCCCCTATGGGCGTATTAAAAATTATCAGTCGCATACTAGGACTTTTATCCATCCTCTGTCTGACAGGGTTAATCATTGTAGTATCCATGCAAATTTTATCACGGTATTTACCATTATCGTATGTTTGGACTGAAGAACTAACTCGCTACCTTTTCTTATATGCCATTGGATTTGCAGCACCTCTAGCACTTCTTCGAAATGAATACATCAACGTCGATCTGATTGTTAACCGTTTTCCAGAGACGTTCCGCCGGTACTATGACATCGGCGTTTATGTATTGATAGCTCTCATCAGCGCAATTTTAATTAAAGAAGGATGGACATTTATTGAAATCGGTCGGGCACAAATGTCAGCTACTATGCCGTTTTCAATGTCAGTGATCCATGCCTCACTCTTCATTATGGGTGTTTTTTTACTAATCATGTCATTAGTGCGCATCGGATTTCTCTTCAAAAATAAGAAGAATCCATTTGAGACGACGTATGGAGGGGAACTGTAATGGCACTATTGTTATTCGGAAGTTTTATCATTTTAATATTCTTAGGTGTTCCAATTGCTTTTAGTCTAGGTTTGTCTTCTGTTCTCTATTTAATTGTCGCTGACATTCCACTAACCATTCTTCCCCAACGAATGTTTGGTGGGTTGAACTCATTTGTTCTACTCTGTATCCCTGGCTTCATTTTAGCTGGAAATCTGATGAATGCAGGCGGGATCACAGACAGAATCATTGGGTTTGCCGATAATTTGCTAGGTCGTGTACGCGGAGGTCTTGGGCTTGCGAATGTTGGAGCTTCCATGGGGTTTGCAGGAATTTCAGGTACAGCACTTGCTGATACCGCGAGTATTGGTTCAATCCTAATTCCAGCCATGAAAAAGCAAGGATATGGTGCTGGATTCTCTGTAGCCGTTACTGCTTCTTCATCAACAATCGGAGCTATCATTCCACCTTCTCTTCCAATGATTATTGTCGGAACACTCGCTTCTTTATCGATCGGAGATTTATTCCTAGCTGGGACGATTCCTGGAATTTTACTTGGATTAGGTTTAATGATTCCAACGTACATAATCTCGGTGAAGCGCAATTATCCAAAGGGTGAGAAAAAGTCATTCAAAGAAGTATGGAAAAGCTTTACAGGTGCATTTTGGGCACTATTTATGACCTTCATTATTTTATGGGGGATCTTAGGTGGATACTTTACACCGACAGAAGCTGCAATTGTTGCTGTTATTTATGCGTTTATCATTGGAATTTTTGTATACAAAGAACTACCGATTAAAAAAATCCCAGAAATCATGCTATCAACGATGACTTCTACTGCTGCCATCATGCTATTAGTAGGATTTGCGAATCTTTTCGGATGGATTATGGTTGCAGAGCGCATTCCACAAATGGTGGCGGATACAATCCTGGGTATATCAACGAATGGTGTAGTTGTAATTCTATTAATCATTGTTTTGTTATTGTTTGTCGGAACGTTCATGGAAACCATTGCGGGTCTTGTGATTTTATTCCCAGTCTTACTGCCAGTTGCAATGGAAGTCGGAATGGATCCAATCCAATTTGGTGTCACAATGGTTCTCGCAATGATTATAGGTGTAGTCACACCACCAGTAGGGGTCTGTCTATTCGTTGCATCACAAATAGGAAATGTTTCGATGGGAACAGCTACTAGAGAACTACTGCCATTTTTAGCAGTGAGTTTGATTGTGTTGCTACTTGTTGCCTTTGTTCCTCAAGTCACATTGTTCTTACCGGGTTTATTTGAATAAGGAGGAAGTTCAAGTATGAAAGCTATTCAAGTAAAAGAAGCACATCATCTTTTTGTAGCAGAATTAGAAGTACCTGCTATTCAACATCCAAGCGAGGTACTTGTAAAAGTGAAGCGTGCCGGAATATGTGGGTCGGATATGCATATTTACCACGGTACAAACCCACTTGCTACATATCCTCGAATCTTAGGGCATGAAATTGCAGGAGAAGTTGTTCAAGTGGGGGAAGATGTAGAAGGCCTCCAAGCTGGAGATCACGTGGTTGTAGAACCAATTCGCTATTGTGGGACATGCTACGCGTGTCGAAAAGGACGCCCGAATGTATGCAAGGAGTTGTCTGTCTTTGGTGTTCACGAAGACGGTGGGATGCGCGAGCAGTTTGTCCTTCCAGCGCGTCAGCTTCACAAAGTAAATTCAGATTTACCTTGGGAAGAAGTAGTTCTCGCCGAACCCTATTCAATCGGAGCCCAGGCAGTTTGGAGAGGCAATGTTGAAAGTGGAGACTTCGTTTTCATACACGGATGTGGACCTATCGGAGTTTGTATTCTAAAAATGGCGAAGCTTGCAGGCGCTACCGTGATGATGTCCGATTTAAAGCAAGAGCGTCTAGCATTTGCTAAGGAGAATGGTGCGGATTATGTAGTCTCGCCACTAGAAGAAGATGTTTTGACGAAATTACTAGATGTGACAAACGGAGAAGGAGCAAACGTCGTCATTGATGCCGTGTGTTTGCCACAGACTGTTGAACAGTCCATTGATATGGCTTCAGTAGCTGGAACGATTGTTATTTTAGGATTCGATCAACGTCCTTCGCATATCCCGCAACTTCCGGTCACGAAAAAAGAATTGACGATCGTAGGGTCTCGTTTGCAGACAAACCAGTTTGCAAAAGTGGTTCAATTGCTAAATGAAGGTAAGTTGAAAGAACAAGGGTTGATCACGCATCGCTTCACAATCGAGCAAGCGCAAGAAGCGTTCACCTTTGTTGAAAACAATCCAGATACCGTTCGGAAAGCTTTGATTGAGTTTTCATAACTAAGAGGAGGCAGACCATGGTAGCGAAGTATGAAACATTAGCAAAACTAAAAGAATTGAAAGTAGTTGCCGTCATACGCGGGGCATCATCGCAAGAGGCGATTGACGTATCTCGTGCAGCAGCAGCAGGCGGTTTAAAAGCCATTGAAGTGACGTACACAACACCGAATGTTGCGGAGGCTTTTCGCGCACTTCAAGATGAGGACTGTCTAGTAGGCGCTGGTACGGTCTTAGATTCGGAGACTGCAAGACATGCGATCTTGCACGGTGCACAGTTTGTGGTAAGTCCACACTTTAATCCTGAAATTAGTACAGTCTGTAACCGGTATTCAATCCCTTATTTGCCTGGTTGCCTAACAATCAAAGAAATGGTGGAAGCAGCTGAGTGTGGACATGATGTCATCAAGCTGTTCCCAGCGAATAACTTTGAACCATCCTTTATTGGTGCTGTTAACGGTCCACTTCCACACTTGCAGATTATGCCGACAGGTGGCGTCAACTTAGCAACCGCGCGCTCATGGCTAGATGCAGGAGCCTTTGCTGTAGGGGTTGGGAGTGACTTAACAAAAGCGTACCGCTCGGGTGGTGCGCAAGCTGTTACAGACCTAGCCAAAGAGTACATGGCGTCAACTTTAAAGGAGGGAGAATAAGGCGATGAATATGACATGGCGCTGGTATGGTCGTGGTAACGATCAGATCACTTTAGAGCACATCAAACAAATTCCAAACGTAAAAGGCATTGTGTGGGCACTTCATGGTAAAGCGGCTGGAGAAGTATGGCCACTTGAAGAAATCAAAAGTGAAGTTGACTACATTCGTTCACACGGATTCCATGCTGATGTTGTGGAAAGTGTAAATATTCACGATGCGATCAAGATTGGTTCTCCGGACCGAGATACGTATATCGAAAACTACAAACAGACGATTCGTCATCTAGGACAGGTTGGCGTAAAAGTCATCTGCTACAACTTCATGCCAGTGTTTGACTGGACGCGTACGGATTTGTATCACCCCCTTCCGGACGGATCTACAGCGCTCTTTTATGAAAAGAGCAAAGTACATGATATCGAGCCAGCAGAGTTGATTGAGAAAATTGCAAGTTCGACTACGATGACTATGCCGGGGTGGGAACCGGAGCGACTTGCTAAAATTCAGGAACTATTTGATGCGTATGCAGACGTCACTGAAGACGATTTATGGGAAAATCTTGCGTATTTCCTAAGCGCAATTCTTCCAGTTTGTGAAGAACAAGACATTCAAATGGCGATTCACCCAGACGATCCACCGTGGTCGATTTTCGGATTGCCACGCATCATGACGAGCGGCGACAGCTTGAAGCGTTTACTCGAGATTTCCGATTCAAAAGCCAATGGGATCACGTTCTGTACAGGTTCTCTTGGTGCAAATCCATCCAATGACATGGTAGCACTTGCCCATCAATTTTTGGCGCGTTCACCATTCTCGCATCTCCGCAACGTCAAAATTTTTGAGAACGGAGATTTCATTGAGACGTCTCATTTTACGTCAGACGGCTCTGTCGATTTGACGAATGTCGTGCGTGAGATGGCGGATCAAGGATTTACGGGATACGTTCGTCCTGACCACGGGCGTCATCTTTGGAACGAGGAAGGCCGTCCAGGATACGGATTATATGACCGAGCTCTAGGCGTTATGTACTTAAATGGTCTCTGGGACGCATTTCAAGCGCGGAAGCAGGAGGTCTAAACACAATGTATACACATGAGAACTTAAGAGGCCGAGCTGCTGTCATTACAGGAGGAAGCGGCGTATTGTGTTCCGCTATGGCAAAGGAATTAGCAAAACAAGGCGTTCGTGTTGCGCTCGTCAACCGTACGATTGAAAAAGGGCAGGTCATTGCAGATGAAATTCGAGCGTCGGGTGGGAAAGCGGTTGCTTACTCTGCAGACGTTTTGGACCGGGCATCGCTTGAAGCTGTTCGCGACCAAGTGATCTCTGCGTTTGGACAAGTAGATATTTTGATTACAGGAGCAGGCGGGAATCAACCGGCCGCTACTACGACGAACGAGGTATTTGGAGAAGGCGATGCCACGCAGACTTTCTTCGATATGGACGCTCTCGCGTTCTCGAAAGTATTCGATTTGAATTTCACCGGGACATTTTTGACGTCTCAAGTGTTTGGAAAAGAGTTATTGAAATCTAAGAATCCTGTCATTTTGAATATTTCATCGATGAGTGCTTATTCGCCGATGACCAAAGTTCCTGCTTACAGTGCTGCAAAAGCATCTATTAACAATTTCACGATGTGGATGGCGGTTCATTTCGCGGAAGCTGGCCTGCGCGTCAACGCCCTTGCACCAGGATTCTTCTTGACCGAGCAAAACCGTAAGCTACTCACACATGAAGATGGAAGTCTGACAGATCGCTCACACAAAATCATGACGCACACACCGATGCGCCGGTTTGGTAACCCTGAAGATTTGATTGGAACGATGCTCTGGCTTGTCGATGAGTCTTATTCCGGCTTCGTCACAGGCGTCACTGTACCGGTCGATGGCGGCTTCATGGCCTATTCGGGTGTGTGACCATGAAACTTCAACTAGCGCTTGATCGCCTCACGCAAGAGAAGTGTTTTGCATTGATTCAAGAAACAGCGGAGGTCGTCGACATTGTGGAAATCGGCACCGGCGTCATCAAAGAATACGGTATGGCAATTGTGCGGGACATTCATAAGCAATTTCCGGATAAATCTCTTTTTGTTGACATGAAAACGTGTGATGCAGGTAGACACGAAGCCTATCAAGCTTTTGAAGCGGGTGCTAGCTACGTTACTGCAATGGCATTTGCCGCGGATCAAACGATTCAAGATATGTTACTAGTTGCGAAGGAGTTTGAGGGCGAGATCGTGATCGACCTTTTAAATTGTTCGGATCCCGCCAGAGTTCGAGCACTTTATGAGCTCGGTGCACGTCATTTCTGTCTTCATATCGGCAAAGACATGCAATCAAAAGGGGACACTTCCGTTCTTTCACACATCGATTTAGTGGATGGTTTAGATGGCGTAACTATCTACATCGCAGGGGGTATCAACTTAGAGCGTGCTCACTATTTGGACGCTACACGCATTGATGTAGCAATAGTTGGGAGCGGTATAACTGCTAACAATACCCCACGGATCGAGGCACAGGCAATCCGTAGTGTATTGATGAGCAAATCGTAAATGATTGGAGTACTTAATGGGTGCCTGTCACTAAATGGGAATCACTCCCATTTAGTGACAGGCACTATCTGGGATATTACATCCAATTTTAGAGTCAAGGAAGCACCTCCGCTGTGGCGGAGGTGCTTTTGGCATTTAGAAGGTTATCTACAAGAGGTGAGTTTTTAGAGTTTGAATAGTTGAATGAAACTTTTTGGGGGTGACAGGCACCATTTGGATTCACCTTCCAGTTGGTGCCTGTCACCAATTAGGTATACATTCCAAAAAAACTAGAGCAACCACAGTTGGCTACTCTAGTTTCATTTAATCGTGTATATATAACTCCAACGCACGTGAAAGCGAACTGTGCATTTTGATGTCTTTAAAATCCAACCCTAGGTGTACAGCGGTCTGCGCAATTTCAGGGCTCATTCCAGAAAGTGAGGTCTGCACGCCAATTAAGCGCAGTCCCTTGATCAGTTGGAAGATTTGATGGGCCACCATTGTATCGATAATAGGTACGCCTGATAAATCAATGAACAGTCGCTCAAATTTCTTTTCCGCACATTGCGTCAATGCTTTCTCGAAAATGACTTGCGCACGATATGTTGTGATTTCACCGATCAATGGGAGTAAGCCGATGTTGTCAGTCAATCGGATGACAGGCGCACTCATTTCCACAATCATTTCTTGTTGCGCATTCAAGCGCTTTTCTGCAGCTTCCATATGCTTATGTGTGAACTCTAAAATAATTCCGTTTACAGAGTCTGTTACACCTTTCGACCATTTCATGACCTCGATTGCAGAAAATTGGTCCGCGTTGGCTATGACATATTTCTCAATCAACTGCATGTATTGCGTCTCGATTCGGAAAAATTCCGCAATAATCTCTTCTAGCGGTGTCATTTGATGGGCTGTATCTTTGGAAATACTGTCTACCCACCGATGTACTTCTTCGTCATAATTTATCATTTCAGGATCAAACAACTTTGCAAACAATAGATGAAAAGACTTGTTTTGAGCTTTCAATAACTTGATTTCATCGGGGTTTTGAGTGCCATATACGCCATTACGGTCCTTATCGAGCGAATTGTACCAGTTTTCGGTCAGATCGTCCGCGCGATCACGAATAAACTCATATAGTTCTTGATTTTTAATCATACATTCCCTCCACTAATTAGGTAATCATTAAATTCAATACCTACTATGTTATCATTAAATGATAGTTTTGGTGCCTGTCACCATTTGGAAGTAGCTCCCATTTGGTGCCTGTCACCCCTTCTTACTACCATAAAGAACAAAAAAGTATCAAAAAAAGTTTTTTGGAGTAAAATCTGGGAACATAAAGAAATAAGAATTCGTTTATATGTTAAGCTAGAGATTATAGATTTACCAAAACAAGGAGAGATAAAGGATGCATTATTTCAGGACACAGTTGCCAGAGATGCTCACTAAACTCGAAGAAATCGTAAATATTGATAGTGGTTCCAGGTTTAAAGCTGGAGTCGATGAAGTGGGCGACCGTCTAGCCCGTGAATACAAAAAGATTGGTTTCACAGTAAAGATTCATGAAAATAAAACACTGGGTAACAACTTGGTGTTGAAACACAAATCTGTAAAACACCCCAAAATTTTAGTTATTGCCCATATGGACACGGTGTTCCCAGAAGGTACAGCAAAAGAACGCCCATTCCGAATTGAAAATGGATATGCTTATGGTCCTGGAGTTGCTGATATGAAAGCAAGCCAAATCAGCCTTTTATACGCCATGAAATATCTGCAGTCTTTGGACCCGGATGCTTTAAAAAATGTCGTCATCATCTTAAATGCAGATGAAGAGATCGGTTCTCGCACGTCACGTACATTAATCGAACACTACAGTCGACTAGTTGATTATGCGCTTGTTATGGAACCCGCTCGAAAAGATGGTTCAGTTGTGTCGTCACGCCGAGGTGGGGGGCGCTACATTATGCGCGTACGCGGAAAAGCGGCCCATTCTGGTGTTGCACCAAAAGAAGGCGTAAGTGCAATCCAAGAACTTGCCTACAAAATCACAAAACTGCATCAACTTTCTGACCATGACAATGGGGTTTCGATTAACGTCGGGAAGATTGAAGGTGGTCGCTCGACAAGTGTCATTCCAGACTCTGCGGTGGGTTACGTGGATGTGCGCGTTCAGAACAAAAAGCAGGGGCGCGATGTCACGGAGCAGATTGAGACCATTTGTGCGGAATCGGATGTGGAAGGTACGACCATCGATTTAGAAGGTGGTATCAATCGTCCGCCGATGGAATTCGATGAGAAAAACCAAGAGCTATTGGCCATTGTGAAAAGTGTTGGAGAAAAACACGGGATCACAGTAACGGATACACATACGGGTGGTGGCTCAGACGCTTCATTCCCGTCTTACCTTGGTGTAGCGACGATCGATGGGATGGGACCTATCGGAGACAAAATGCACAATGAAGGTGAGAACGTTTTAGTTGAATCCCTACCAGAACGAACGTTACTTCTAGCCGAAACAATCCGAGAATTGTCTCGTCAAAATGAGCGTAAAGTTGCAACTGCGAAAGAGAATTCAAAGCAGTTTGCCTAAATAAACGAGGAGTTGAAATCAATTTGATTTCAGCTTTTTTTTTGCGGGGCAATATCCAAATTGTGGATGGCCCTATTTTCCGCCTGCTTCCAAATAGTGCCTGTCCCTATTTGGAAGTGAAACCCAATCATCAATCACACTATTTTCAGTCATTTGTATCAAACGCTACAAACGACTATACTTAATGGACACTACTGGGAGCGAGAAAAAACCCCTTCCAGTTTCGAATGAGGAGAGATTACCATGACTGATAACACCAATGAACAAACTGTTTCTGAATGGATTGGCCAAGCACGCGACCGCTCGAGCTGGGAAACACGCCTGAACGCAGTGAAAGAATTAGAGAAATATGACACACCAAAAGCGCACGATACAATTATCAGCTTAGCGCTACATGACCGCGTTTATGCGGTGAAAGAAGAAGCAGTGAACATCGCAAACCGCTTAAACTTGAAAAAAGATGGCCAGAAGATCACACTTTCCAAAAAGAACACGAAATACAAAAACAGTGATTTCACAAAAGTGTTCCATCAGGTGAAGCGTGAAACGGAAATGGATGAGTTTGAACTCGATGCCTTCAAAGAAGCTTTCCAATCCGCAAACCCTGAAATGTATGACACGATGCACTACGAGCACGGAGAGAAGTTCGATACGTGGATTGAAAACAAATACATGAATTTGCCGAAGAAATAAAACGAATTTATTTTCACTACTTTAAAGGAATTATAATTTTTGTTTAGTGAATGTAAAATTTGAAATTGATTGAACATTTCATATATATATTCTGATAGAATTATGTTGGGAGTTGTTACTGAGCTTCTATGTTTTTACTATGACTTATTTTAATCTCAGGGGAGGACTAACATGAAAGAACAAAACAAGTTTTACCGTAAGTTTATCTCTGCAGTAGCTTCTGCTGCTCTTTTGACATCTATCACTATTCCTACAGTCTCTGCAAATATGAAAGGTGCTAATCCAGGCAAGGCAGAACCTTATGAACTGACAATTATGCATACAAATGATACACACGCACACTTAGATACAGTGGCAAAACGAATTACTGCCATCAAAACTGTTCGTGAAGAAAGTGCTAATTCACTTTTATTAGATGCTGGGGACGTTTTCACTGGAACATTATATTTTAACGAATATAAAGGTTTAGCAGACCTAGAATTTATGAACCTGATAGGCTATGATGCTATGACATTTGGAAATCATGAATTTGATTCAGGCACTGCGGCCCTTGCGAACTTTGTTAAGGATGCTAACTTCCCTTTCGTTAGCGCGAATGTTAATTTTGAGAACGATCAAAATATGAACGTTTATGCTAATAACATCATTACTTCTAAGCCAAATAATGGTGAAGCTTACAAAGGGATTGTTAAAGAAGTAAATGGAGAGAAAATCGGAATTTTCGGTTTAACTACTGCTGAGACTATAGATATCTCTAGCCCTGGACCAGATGTAGAATTCACTGATTATATTGCAGAAGCAAAACAGGCAGTAAAACAATTCAAGAAACTCGGGGTCAATAAAGTTATTGCCATCACCCACATTGGATTTAACGATGGTGGAGGCGACAATGATCTGACTTTGGCTAAAGAAGTAGACGGTATTGATGTGATTGTCGGAGGGCATACTCATGTTACTTTAACAGAACCAGTTGTCGTTCACACTCGAAGTGAACCTACTATCATTGTGCAAGCGAACGAGTATGGAAAGTTCCTTGGTACTCTGGATGTTTCATTTGATAAAAAAGGAAGAGTCATTCAGCATACAGGTAAGCTCTTGGACGTCAATAGCTATCCAGAAGATGCCGAAGCGGCACAAATTTTGAATGAAAAATATAAGCCAGCGGTGGATGAAGTGAAAAACACGGTTGTCGGAACTGCAGCTGTGGATTTGATTGGAGGAAACCCTGCGGCACGTACTGGGGAAACTAATTTAGGAAACTTTATGACTGATGGTATGCTCGAAAAAGCAAAAACCGTCAACCCTAACACAGTAATCGCGCTTCAAAATGGTGGAGGAATCCGTACATCCATCCCTGCCGGAGAGTTCACTTTGGCAAAAGTTTTCGAAGTTATGCCTTTTGGAAACTCTTTAGGAATTATGCAGCTTACAGGATCGGAAATTAAGGAAGCATTAGAGCATAGTGTCAAAGACGCTCCTACAGCATCGGGTGCTTTCATGCAGGTATCAGGCATGAAATTCACCTATAACAGCAACCTTCCTGCTGGACAGCGTGTAGAAACAATTGAAGTGAAAGAAGATGGTGTGAATTACGTCACCCTTGACCTAACTAAAACATATGCAGTGGCAACGAATAACTTTACTGCAAAAGGTGGCGACGGATATAGTGTTTTCGCTAAAGCCTACAATGAGGGTCGCGTCAGCGAACCTGGATTTGTTGATTGGGAAATATTCACTGAATACGTTTATGCTCAAGATCAGCAAACAATAACTTCTGCGGTAGAAGGTAGAATTATCGACGTAGCAAGATAATATCCTAAACCCAGTTAAAACTGCTGGGTTCATGAAGACAAAGGGATTCGAAATATAACTAATTTCGAATCCTTTCTCTTTTTTTTGTCTATTTTCAGTCAATATAGAATGAATAGACTGGCTATAATGCTTATATTTCCAGTTCATTTATCATCTGGAGCATCAAATTTTCTAACTAATTGATATACAGAGATCAATGTGTCAATTGTCAGCATCTCAAGTTGGTCTCTCTAGTTACCGATATTCTTCCTAATCATGGTCGAGTTCACTCTAAACAGTTGGTAGATCTATTATAAAATAAACTGCAAACAAATTTAATATTTCATGAGTTTGTCTGCAATCTGAAAGCCGTATCTAAAACCTTTAGTAGGTTCTGGATACGGCTTTTCATTTTGCTTTTAATTAGTCGGTGACTGTCACCACATACTCGACACTATACCTCAAAAGTAGTATCCACAATGCACCAATAAAGAAAAAATTTTTCCCTAAGGTAGTTCAATTTGTACTCGCAAGAGGGAGGTTACCTGACTATCACATGCCCATACTGAGGATAGAGCTGAAACGACTCAAGTAAAGGAGGGAGGAATGATGAAAAGAAAGCTAATTTTATCTTTTCTTGTAGTGGGGTGTCTGCTTTCGGGACCTGCAGCGGCAAAATTATCGACTGGGAATCACTTTCAAGAGTGGCACAACAAACAGCTTCAATTGAGTAAAACCATAACCCAACAAGAAGTTATTTCACAGACGGTCGTCCAGATGTTTGATTTCGCAAATTGGATAGAAGAAATGGCACAACTAATCGATGAGCAATTAGATGTTTCGGAGCTAGTCTCGAGTAGATCAATTGAGATGAATGAGTATGCGGATATGCAACAAGGTCGGGTACAAGCCACAAAAAGTACAGTGCACACAAATGAGTTAGAAGTATTTGCTGAAGAACAAAAGGAAGAACTTCCAACTGTTATGGAGGAAGAACTTGCAAAGTACTTCGAATCAGAATTTTTAAATCGGGAATAATGGAATCTTAAATTCTACTTAAATAAACCAAACCTTGAGGAGATGGATGAATGAAAAACACACTAAAAACAAAATTGATTGCAGGTACAACGGCGGTAGCATTATTCTCTGGAGCAGGCTTTGCATTTGCCAATACAAGCGCTGGAGATGTCTTTAAAAATTGGTACGATGCACAATTCAACTAAGCGAAAACATCTGTGAATACTGAAGTGACTAATTACGCATTGGGCAAAGAGAAAGATGCTCGAGGCTATTATAATGCAGAAGTGGCGAAAGTGAACAATCAAATTGCAACAGCAGCAACTGCCCAGACAAATGAAAAATCTGGAGCTATGAATGATAAAGCACAGGCACATGCAGACTCTTTGAATGCAGAAAAATCTAAAATCATGACAAATATGGATGGTCAATTCACAGCGTTAGAGTCTGAAATTAAAGGGATTATGGATTTTGCAGCAGACGAAATTGAAAAAACAGCAAACAGCCATTTTAATGAGAAAGCAACTACAGCTGGTGACAAAGCTTTCAAAACACTTCAAGATGACCTAAACAAAGCAAAAGGTGACGCAAATACGAAACTTGGAAATGCCATTACAAATGCTAAGACAGAAGTGTCGAATGCTTTGAATGACAAGAAAGGCGCAACTGCCAAAGAATTCAAAACTTATTTGGACGGTGTTTACGCACAGTTGAAAACTGACGTAACTGCAATTGTAGACGGGTACATCACTGCTCAAAAAATCGATTAGCGATTGAGGCTTCTCGTATTGAAGGAGAAAGCACGAAAGAATTAGATGCCATCGTTTCTGGAATTAACAACTAATTTCACAATTCAACAGAGTCTCTTTCGGGAGACTCTTGTTTTTTAGAAGGAACAAATATGAAGATGAAAAGTAAAGTCTCCAGTCATGTGGTCAAATTTCTAATTGGAACTGTTTTTTTAATCGGAATGGGGATATCAAGCATCCATGTGGCGTTTGCTGAGCAGGATATTTCAACTCTATTTCACCAGTGGTTTGATTAAAAGAAAATAGAGTCCGTTTCCACACTTCAAACAACTGTGGGATCTGAAAAAAACGCTCAAATGATTCGTTTGAAAGAACATTTGCAATCGGAAATGAAACGAGCTGAACGTGAATTGGCTGAACATGAGCAACAACAAATCGCTTCTTCAGTAGCAGAACTTCGAGCGCACACAGATCAACTTATTGCATCTGTTAAAATCGATAATACATCTGAAAACCAAAAGGTCATTAACGAGCTCAATGCTATTTACAATGAAGCCGTGACAAAAATGGGCAGTGTAGAACTTGTGGTCATTCCAGAAGAACCCGACACTGAAAATGGTAATGGTAATGGTAATGGTAATGGTAATGGTAATGGTAATGGTAATGGTAATGGTAATGGTAATGGTAATGGTAATAGTAATGGTAATGGTAATGGTAATGGTAATGGCAAAAGTGAAGTTTCTTCAAGTGAAGGGGAAACTACTAACGAAGCAGTAACTACTAGCGAAACAGAACAAGGAGAATAGATGTGACGACCTATCAGCTCAAATCAACAGATGTGCCACTTAACACAAAGACAAAGAACAAGGAACTTTTTGGATGGGTTCGATTCGTCTTGATTTTATTAGCTATTTTTTTACTTTTCCGATTCGGTGTTGCGATTTCCATCATCAGTGGAAGTTCTATGGAACCGACTTATCAGGATGGAAGCGTGGTTATTTCAAATACGATTCTATTCGAACCTGAACTTCAAGACATAGTCATCTACTCAGATAATAATGGATTTGATGTCATCAAGCGGGTCATAGGAACTCCGGGGGACACAGTTGAAATTTTACAGGGGACAGTGCTTGTGAACGGAGTGGCCTTAGAAGAGGGCTATACACTTGGAGCAGCTGATTCAATGCCTATGGTCAAACTTGCACCGGATGCTTACTTCTTAATTGGAGATCACCGGACACCTGGCGAAAGTTATGACAGCCGCTCAGAAGAAATAGGCGCATTTCCACTGGATGCTATTAAAGGCGAAGTGTTGTTTTCAATCAATTAAAAAACCAGAATCAATTCGTAAAAGTGAATTGATTCTGGTTTATTTTCATTTCAAATCCCTGTGAAATTTGTAATTATCTTTTCCGTTTGCTTTCACTTGATAAAGTGCCGTGTCTGCATTCCGAAGAAGTCGGTCTGCATCAATCCCGTCTTTAGGGTACATGCTTATACCAATCGAGCAGGTGATTGTAAAATGCTTACCCTCCACTTCGAAAGGTGTTTCAAAACTTGAACTAAGCCACTCGACAAACTGTTTGGTTTCCTGTTCATCTTTATCCGCTAGAAGAAATAGGAACTCATCGCCCCCGGTTCGAGCAAGCGTGTCATATAGACCGAGCTTTTTGTAAATACGCGTGCTGAGTTGAATAAGAAGTTCGTCACCAACAAGATGACCATGCTGATCGTTCACTTGTTTGAAGTTGTCTAAATCCAAATACAGAAGAGCAAATGAAGTGTTCCGCTTTTCCGAACGCGCTAATAAGGAGTGCAAGCGATTTGTGAACATACGGCGGTTAGGAAGCCCTGTCAGATCGTCCAAATAGATGAGGTCCTTTAATTGTGCTTCTTCAAGCTTGCGATCCGTGATATCTCTTAAGATGAAACTGATAAAACGACCTTCTCGAATGGTCCATGTTCCAATACTGACCTCAATGGGAAACTCCCGCCCTTTACTTGTGAGGCCAAGTGTTTCAATCATACGATCAAAATTTGATGAGTCTTCGAGCTTTAAAAATTCTGTGATGGCTTGTTTGTAGGAAGGTTGAATTTGTTTCGGGACGACAGTGAAAATGGGTGTGCCAATCATCGTGGACTTTGTGTAACCGAAAAGTCGTTCAGCACCTCTGTTCCATTGTACAACCGCCCCATCTATGTCGGTGACGATAATGGCGTCGTGGGCCGATTCAATCAGAGCTTGAAAGCGAACTTCCGAATCGTCGAGTTGATTATGTAGCTTTCGTTGATGTTTTAAACTAAAAATAAGGGAAACGAGCAGAAGTATACTTATACCGATCAAAATAATAAGGCCACTGTTCCAATTTTGCATGTCAGGGTTCATCATCAATCATCCTTTCCGTCAGACAAACAGTTCAAAAAATCAGTTTAAATGGAGGTATATGGAATCTTTCTAGTTGTTTATAGAACTATATATGTCTAAAGAATTATACAGTAAAAATGGGTTATAAGATACAGTTTTGGCGTTTAAGATATGGTGAAAGATATGGTGCCTGTCACCTAGTTACTTTTTCTCTAAACTAACAAAAGGAAGTAGTTGACGAGAATCATATTCTTCTAATTCCACTCCATTTTCGATTGCAAAAAAGCTTCGATGTAAAACAAAAACAACATAACTAGTAGTTGTCTTTTCAAAAGGATAATACAGTAAGTTGGGTAAGTAGGTAAGGTCTAAGAATGTAGGAGGTTTCTTTTCTGAAGAAACATAATGAGGAAAACTGCTGTGGGGATAGTCTTTCAAATTCTCAACCATTGGTACTTGGGTCTGAATCGGGTTTCGGTGAATGTAGGCACTAGTTTCCAAAACTTTGCGAGGAGTACGCACTGCAAACGCCCAAAATCTTTGCTGATAAATACGACCGATAAAGTCATAGCGTTTTCGGTAATGATCGCTATAGCGTTTATTGACAAGCGCCATTATTTTAGAGAGATTACCGTGTTCTTCACGAATCAGAATGTGGTAATGATTTGACATGAAACAGTATGCAACAATTTGAAAAGGATAACGTTCATGTGCAAGTTCAAAGGATCGAGTGAGCTCCAGCATATCCAGGTCTGTTGGATAAACGTTGTGGCGGTTGTTTCCGCGCATAATACAATGATAAAAATGATTGGGTTGAAATGCTCTTTTTTTTCGAGGCATATAGCCACTCCTTTCAAATAGAATACATTCACATTACCACAGTATGGAATCAATTGGGAATAACGCATTTTTGATCTCCGAGTCTATAGAGGTGACAGGCACCAAATGGGAACTGCTGGTAAATGGTGACAGGCACCATCTAGTTTCTTGAAAAGTAGAAAACCCATCCCTGAATCATTCAAGGGATGGGTTGCTTGCTAGGCTTTTGCTGGTTCTACTTGTGACTCCGCCGCTGCTTTTTGAACAATGGCTAAAATCGCTTCACCATAATCCTGAATTTTTCGGGGGCCGATGCCATAAATAGTTCCTAATTCTTCTAGTGTCGTGGGCTTGTGAATGGCAATGTCTATAAGTGTTTGATTGGTGAAAATAATGTATGCAGGCTGGCCATTTGCTTTTGATTCGCTATAACGAAACTCACGTAAAGCGCGCTTCACATTTTCACTCGTTTCGTCCAACACTGTCTCGAGGAGTGGTGATGAAAAAGAAGCTGTCCGTGGGATATGCGTCAGATCAATAAGAGGAAGTTGCCCGGTCATATGCCGATGAAGGACTTCCAACAAGTCTTCTCCAAATTCTTCGGCTTTGTTCAGAGTGATGCCAGGAACACGCAAAAGTTCGAGGAGTGTTTTCGGTTTGTGAATTGTAAGGTATTCCAGAGTGGCATTCGAATAAACGCGAGTTACTTTTCGAGCATCTTGTTGGGCGAAGTGGTAACGAAAGGCGCGCAAAATCATACGAAGTTCTTCGTCATTTGCAGTGGATGAAGCTAGTGAGGTCAACATGGGATTCCTTCTTTCTAAGTGGTTTAGGGGAAGGAGTTCGCCAGTGTAGGGGATAGTGGAACCAAATGATTCCAATTAAAGTGTAGCGTATTCAGATGATATATACAAACTATTCTGTGAAATAACAGGGTGACAGGCACCCATCCTTTTTTCATGCTACACTTAAAGTAGAGAGATGAACGTGCCCTTGCAACTGTAAGGGCTTTTTTCGATTCGGAAGGAGGACGCCGTGTGCAACGACTCAGACACTCCCTGACAGCACGATTACTAGTGACGATGAGCATAATTATATTCACCATCTGTGTATTGTTTCTCATCTTGATCAATCACTACCTCCAAGACTCGATTGTCGAAGAGATGGGCGAGAAGGCGCTCACCAGTGCCTATTTAATTGCAGATCGTCCCGACGTGCAAGCAGCTTTTTTTGAACCGAATCCTTCCGAGCGATTGCAACCGATTGCTGAAGAGATACGCAAAGATACACAAGCGACATTTGTCGTTATTGGAAATGCTCAAGGAATTCGCTACACACATCCGGACCCAGAAAAAATTGGGCAGTCCATGGTAGGTGGCGACAACGATTCCGCGCTTGTGAACGGGGAGGCAATTGTGTCCATCACGACCGGATCCCTTGGTGAATCGATACGCGGGAAAGTACCGGTGATGGTCGACGGGGAAGTGGTCGGCATCATTTCGGTCGGCTATTTGACAGAAGAAGTACAACAGTCGATCAATGCTGTATTCCAGAGCTGGCTTCAGCTGACACTCCTAGTTGCGGCTGTAGGTATCGGAGCGGCATTCCTAGTAGCCATATATGTAAAGCGCCAACTTCTTGGTATGCAACCAACCGAAATCGCAGGATTGTACTCGGCGTACCATACGATTTTAGAAGAAACGTCGGATGGGATTGTGCTCGCTTCCGAGACGCATAAAGTAGTCATTGCGAATGCGCGTGCACATGAGTTGATTCCCCAACTGAAAGAGGGCGTACTGCTTCAGCACGTTCTTCCAGAAAAACTGGTAAGAGAAGCGACCATTCGAGCTCTAGAAATCCCTCTCCAAAACCAAGACATCATCTTGTCGAAAGCCCCGTTGGAACGGGACAAGAAATTAGGATACTTGTACGTTTTACGAACAAAGCTCGAGTACGAAGCGCTGACGAACGAACTCAATCGCGTCAAACAACAGGCGCAGATGCAGCGCGCGAAGACCCATGAGTTTTCAAACAAACTGCACGTGTTGCTCGGTCTGTTGAAACATAAGCAAGTAGAACAAGCCATTTCATTTATTCGTGATGAGCAGCACGACTCAACGGCGGAACTGACGATGCTTGGCAAACAAGCGCCGGTTCTCATTCAAGCGCTTTTAGAAGGGAAGATTTCGGAAGCAAAAGAACGGGGAATCGTAGTCACAGTGGATGCTGAGAATGAGCTAGATCAGTATCCGGAACAACAAGTGGACGCCCTTGTGACAGCACTCGGGAATGTCATGCAAAATGCAATCGATGTATTGCAAAAAGTGGAGCAAACAGACAAAAAAATCCATGTTGTCATCCAGCAGTACAAGCACGAGTTGCTCATTGAAGTGCATGATAACGGACCGGGAATCGACGAGGAGACGGCCGCGCATATTTTTACACTCGGGTATACAACAAAGGATAGCTACGACCATGGATATGGTCTCGCGTTGAGTCTGCAAGCACTCCAAAAAGAGGGCGGCACCATTTTAGTAGAAGAGAGCCATCTGGGCGGTGCATGTTTCCTACTAACACTTAAAAGGACGTGAACAAATGAAGACTTGGATACTTGAAGATGATTTCCGGATTGCAGCTTTACATGCAGACTATATCCAGTCACTCAAACCGGAGGCAGACGTGCACCAATTTTTGAATGGGGCAAGCCTGCTAGATGCGCTTCGTATTGAACAGCCCCATATTTTATTCATGGACCTTTATATTCCTGACGTGGAAGGGTACACGCTCGTGCGCGATATTCGAACAAACTTTCCAGAGGTTCGAGTGGTCATGGTAACTGCTGCAAACTCCCATCGTGACGTCACGACTCTGTATTCATATGGCGTTTTCGATTACATCGTGAAACCGTTTGATGAGGAAAGACTCCAGCAGACATTCCAAAAATTCGAACGAATCGAGAAGGTGGTAGAAGGAGATTCAAGCATTACCCAAAGTGCGCTAGATACAATGTTTTTACCAACCCATCCTTCTTCTGGCGAAAAGGTATTTCCTAAAGGCATTGATGCGTTGACTTTGGAAAAAGTAATGGAGCTGTTCGATGGGGACGGGCATTCGACACTTACAGCAACAGCGGTTAGTACGCTGATTGGGACTAGTCGCTCGACAGCACGCAGATACTTGGAGCACCTTGTAGAGGCAGGAAGGTTGGAGACGAAGCTCTTGTACGGGACAGTGGGGCGCCCGGAACGCAGTTATATTCTGCGTGAAACTTATGAACAAAATTGATTTAATGTAGCTTACTGAACGAATGACCGTATTCTTCCTCCGTGTTGTGAATTGTCTTACTATTAGGACAAGCTTCAACAAGGGGGACGTCGGTATGTTAAGTATTATTGGAATTGTAACGATTCTTGTGATTGTCGGGTTATTGATCAGTGGACGTGTATCGCCACTAGTCGCAATGGTTCTTCCGCCAATCGTGGCGATGTTTATAGCAGGATTTTCATTTGATGACCTAGGCACGTTCTTCTCAGATGGTATCAGCTCAGTCATCAGTGTCGCTGTCATGTTTATTTTTGCGATTATTTTCTTTGGTATTATGCAGGACGTCGGACTATTTGAACCAGTCATCAATAAAATGGTAGCGCTATCAAGAGGGAATGTGGTGCTTGTAGCCCTTGTGACTGTAGCAGTTGCGGGAATCGCCCAACTCGACGGTTCCGGAGCTTCAACATTCTTGATTACGATTACAGCGCTGTTGCCTCTTTATGTGCGACTTGGAATGAATCCGTATTTACTACTATTACTCATTAGTGGAACCGCTGCCATTATGAATATGCTTCCGTGGGCAGGGCCACTTGGGCGTGTAGCGTCCGTATTAAGCACGGATGTCACAGAGTTATGGCATCCTTTGATCAAGATTCAGATTATCGGAATCGGATTGATGCTTTTACTTGCTGTGTTTATGGGCTTCCGGGAAAAGCGTTTAATTGCGAAACGGGAAGCAACTGGAACACCACTGAATTATGATTTGAGCAACAGCATATTGAACAATGAAGTCGATGATTCTTTAAAGCGCCCGAAATTACTTTGGGCGAATGGAATTTTAGCGGTTGGCGTCATTGGCGTATTAATGTCAGGTCTGCTTCCGGCGGGACTTGCGTTCTTGATTGGTGTAGCGATTGCTTTGCCTCTCAACTACCGCACACCAAAAGAGCAGATGGGACGTATCCAGGCACATGCCTCAAACGCATTGACGATGGCATCCATCATCATCGCAGCGGGCTTATTCCTTGGAATTTTAAATGGGACGGGGATGCTGACCGCGATTGCAGGGAATGCGGTTAATGTCTTGCCAGCGTTTATGGCGCAGTATTTACATATCATTATCGGAGTGCTCGGTGTACCGTTTGATTTGCTGTTAAGCACAGATGCTTACTACTTTGCGCTGTTCCCAGTCGTAGATCAAATTGCGTTGACGTATGGCATTGAGTCGATGTCGACAGCGTATGCGATGATTATCGGGAATATCGTGGGCACGTTTGTATCCCCACTAGCACCAGCAGTTTGGCTCGCTTTAGGTTTGTCAGGGCTTGAAATGGGCAAACATCTACGCTTCTCGTTCTTTTGGATGTGGGGACTGAGCATCACGTTGTTAGTGATTGCTGTATTGCTTGGAGTTATTCAGATATAAAAACAAAAGGTGACAGGCACCATTTGGGAGTAGCTCCCATTTGGTGCCTGTCACCTTTTTTTCTTTTTTTTTTTCTAATTCTCCCGCTTCGTCCGCGTCTTCTCAAGCATTGAGGAAATCGACGTGCTAGAAGTGCCAGCAGGAGCTGCTTCACGTCGTGCAAACACAGATTGCAAACGGCGGCGTGACGGCAAGCCGAAGCGGCGAATGGTAATGTCGAGGAAGAACAAAATCAAAGCTAGCCAGATCAGCGGGAACACAAAACTCTGTTGGTTCCAACTGCCAGACGCCAATCCGCGCATTGCGTCGCTGCCCGATTCAATGACTTGTCCGCCCGTCGTCTCTGACACGCTGGCCATCAATTCTTGATTACTTCCAAGTTTCGCATACTCTTGTGAGTACGGGATGGATACGCCTGCTTGGAATACACTTTGTTGATCATTTTGTACGGAAAAGAATACGATGCCTGGATCTGTGTCGAGTGTAACGCGGGCTTTTCCTGGTTCGATCGGTTCTGATTCTACAACCAATTCCTCGCCGCTATTTGTCGTAGCTTGCACATCAAAGAACTGCGAGTTGCCACTAGGGTCCGATAAAATATATACACCTTCTTCTTCACGTTCAACTGAAAAAGGTTCCGTTTCAATAGAAGGAAGGAGTCGATTGATTACCGTGTTCCAAAAGAGCGGCCACTTCTCATAAAGGGCAAAGTCACCGCTCCATGCTCCTCGAGAATCAGACGTATACGCAATCGTTCGACCTAAGCCGTACATCCACTCCGCAAGTACCGGATCTTCTTTTGTGCTCTCGGCCACCAGAGTCGCTTGCGGTTTCAATGTCGTTGCGATGTATGCGTTCAACTGAGGGACGCCTTTGTTAAAGACAGAATCCCAACCTGGAGCGGAGTATACTGTTGGAAAGAATGGTTCGTCTTCGATATACGTTTTCGTCGTCATCGCAGTCTCACGAGATAGAATCGACGGAATCGCAGTTTCATCGACTACATCATAGAAACGTCCGGTTCCGTATTCTGCAAGGGATTCAAGCAGCACCTTATCAGCATCTTGTCCGATAGACACTGTGGACAAGGTGATGTTGTCCTTCAAACCATCCTCAATCAGCGACTCGTAATTACTCGACGTTGACGACTGGCCATCTGTGAGGAGGATGATATGTTTGCGTTGTACACCGATTTTTTCAAGCTTGTTATACGCTGTGTTTAGGCTGGAATAGATTTCAGTTCCACCACCCGGCGTGATGCTCAGTACTTTATTAATCGTTTCATCACGGTCTTCGATGACACCGGGTTCGATGATTTCCCACGGTCGGTCGTCAAAGGCAATCAAACCAAACTGGTCTTCTGGCCGAAGCATCTCAATCGAACGGGCAGCTGCTTCTTTTGCAAGTTCCATCTTGCCACCCATCATACTTCCCGAGCGGTCTAAAACAATCATGAGCGCAAGAGAAGGTAATTGATGCTTGCCTTTCACATCCATTTCAACCGGAAGCAATTTTTCGATTGGTGTCTGGAAATAGCCTCCGAGTCCAAAACTCATCTCGCCTCCAACCATCATAAAGCCGGTCCCAAACTGTTTGACGGCTTGCTCGATGATCGCCATTTTTGCTTCACCGACGATATGGCCTGGAACGTTATCAAAAATGATGGCGTTGTAGCCGGCGTAAGAAGCCAGTTCACTTGGAAGGGAAGCCGCATCAATCGAATCGACGACAAGGCCTGCTTGATCGATGAATGTCGGCACAGGGCTATCGCCTTCAGGTGACACGATGAGTACGTGTGGTGTATCTTCGACCATCGTCAAACTGGTCAGTGCATTGTTTTGAATGACCGCGTCATTTGCACGCTGGATCGTAGCTTCGTAGACGAGTGGACCTTTTTCTTCCGTTGGGTTTGCGAACGAGAATACATTGTCACCTTCCGTGAGTGTCACGTCTTCTGAAAGAATTTGTGTGTCATTCAACTGAATGGAAAGGATTGCAGGTCCTTCTACAGCAGATTGTACGGTCACTTGGAGCGTATGCGACTCGCCTTCAAATGCAGTCGTAGGCGTTTGGAAGTCGACGATCGCTACATCTTTTTCATCCTGACCGGAAAGAAGGACCGTATCGAGTTCCACTCCACGGTCACGCAATTCTGTCTCGAACGATTTCAGCGAGCCGTTCGTCTCATTGCCATCTGTCAAAACAACTACGCGCGTCGCTACGTCCGAATCCGACAAACCAAGCGCAAGTTTTACCGCATTTTCAATGTCTGTCTGATCCCCACTTGCCATCTGTGTAATTTCAGGAACCGCATCCACCGTATTCGAAAGGACTTGATCGGTTTGGAAGCCATTCGAAAACGAATAGATTCCAACGGATTGATTTGCTTTTTTTGAGCCAATTGCTTCACGTAAAATAGTTTGTTGTGCGTCCCACTGATTTTGCATCGACGCCGACTGATCAACGAGAAATAAAATCTGCTCGTCTTGCACCGGCCACAAGAGGCGCGGGGAAGCAAGGGCGAGCAAGAGAGAGAAAACTGCAACAATACGCAGCACAAACGCCGTTTTTTCAGTGGCTGATTTTGGTGCTTTTGATTGGTTTCGTGCCCATAAAAAATAGCCGAGGGGCAACAAGCCGAGTAGAAGCCATAGGGGGTTCTCAAGTTGTAAATCCACGACGTCGTTGCACCTCCCATTCTGTAAGTAACACTAGTAGTAACAGCACAGCACCAATCGGCACGAGTGAACGATCTACTTCTGCAGTGCCTTCTGCTTCATACGTACCGATTTCATAGCTCTTCTCAAAACCGAGTTGTTTTTCTTGTTGTTCGAGCATGACTGTAAAGTGTTTGGATGCGTCCCCGTCTGTTAGCTGATAGAAGCCAGGGGCAGGCGGAGCCGTCATCGTACTGTCGGATGCCACGTCCGAAATGAATTCGCCATCTCGGTCATAGATGCTCCACTCTCCGTATTGACTTGCTAGGGTTACACGGTCGTTCGGAAAATAGCTACCTGTAGTCTCCGCATCTTCTGAGAACTGTTCCATCGCTGCCCATAAGAACAGTGGATAGGAAGGGTGGAGCGGCCAGTCCGTCTGATCGATACTGGCAAGAACGGCTAGATTGCCGTTTGCGAATTGCTGGATGAACGGTTGCTCGCCGATTGCTGCAATCGTCGTGGCTTCAGGAAACGGTTCATACACCGCTTGAACATACACGTCGGATAAATCGACGTAATTGGAAAACGGCTTTTTTTGTTCAATAACGCCTGCAGCTTCAAGTTGTTCGTTCTCACCACGCCCAACCAATAAAATAGGGTGTGCTGTATCATCAAGCAATTCTTCATTGCTTGTAATCAATAATTCTCCTTCTGGTCGAAGGGCTAGGTCATTCGTTGGAACAGTGACGACGTCCGCACCAATTGCCGTTAACGCTTTTTGGATTGTAGGGTGAATCTGATCATCGACTGCGACTTTCAACACCGGACGGTAGAGGGTTGCAGTCATCCGGTTGTCGGCTTCAAACGCATCCTCACTCGACAATACAGCTTCGTAGAACGAACCTGTTGCTGGAAGTTTAGCAGAAACGATTTGGCGTTCGTTTGCAGGCACTTCATACTCTGTTGTACCTAACGACTGTCCGTCCAAATCAAGAAATTCCAGTGTGCCAGTTGCCACTTCTTTTGTGTCGTTTTGAATCTCAACAATCGCATTTGTCTCGTCTTCTAGTTGTGAGACCCCGAACTGCTTGATGGCAATGTTGCCGAGCTCAGTTGGGCGGTTCTCAACGCGCCATGCAACATTCTCTTGATCAAACGTAATCAAGTCTCGAGGGGCAGCATCCGTCAAAACATACACGTGCGCACCAGATTTCGGAAGACCGGCTTTCACAAACTCCACCGTCTTCTTCAACTGCTCCGCTTCATACTGAAGAGGAATCGCTGTGATGGCAGCGTTCACTGCAGATGCGTTCGTACTATTCTGTACAACAAACGTGGGCGTATCCCCAGTCGTGACCACAGTGAATGTTGCGCCTTCATGTGAATCGACAAGAGCCCTCATACGCGTTTTTTGTGTTTCAAACCATGTAGTATCGCCTTCACGTGTTTCCATTGAAGCGGACGTATCTAATACAAGCCAAATGTCTTGTCCTGTAGCAGTCGTCGCCGGAGAGTAGGGCTTCATAACAAGCATTACAAATAAAAAGAGGGCGAGTAATTGCAAGAAAAGTAAAGCGTTCTTTTGGAGCTTCTCAAAATACGGAGAAGCTTTCGTTTCGTTCATGAACGATTCCCAAAACAGTGTGGAGGAAATCGTCATTGGTGTATAGCGTTTGCGGAAGAAATAATAAAGAAGGACAGCAAGAGGGAAGATAAGCGTCCAACTATTTGTCCATTGTAAAAAACTCATCTACTCACCTCATCGTATCCATTGAAAACGAACGAACTGGTGAAGAGCGGCACTTAAGAAATCCGGCTGGCTCGGCACGAAGACGAGGCTGTGGCCATAGCGGGATGCAAGGTTCTCCAGTTGTTCAAAATGGTGTTTCCGTGTTGTTTCATATCGTTTGATCATAGCGGGTGTAACGGTCACATTTAAACTTTCGGACGATTCCCGATCGACAAGCAAATAATCTCCGAAGTAATCGGGGTTCTCTTCTTGTTCGGACGAGACAATGATGAACCGAATGTCTCGTGGACGCCGTGCTAAAAGCTGACACGTTTTTTCAAATTCACTTAGTGCTTCAAGCCCGTCAGTTACAACGAACACGCTGTTTGCGTCTTTTGGAATCTGTGAAGCGATGGTGCTTAGAAATGGTTCATCGGCTTTCGTCGTCTCGAGTTCTTCAACTTTGGCTTGGAATACGTGCCGGTACATGGTCCCTTTTTTACGAAACGTATGGAGTCGCTCGGGTTGCTTGGCAGTAAACGACAATGAGTCGTCATGCGTCAGTACGAGGTAGCCGAAGAGAGCGGCTACTTGTTGCGCGTGAAGCCATTTGTCCCCGTCGTTCATAGACGGCGTCGTATCGAGCACAATATGTACACGCATCTCTTGTTCGTCTAAGAAGCGCTTGATAAATAGTTTATCCGTTCGAGCATACACGTTCCAGTCGATCTGTCGTACATCATCTCCTGGTTCGTACACACGAAAGTCAGAGAAATCAAGCGATGAGCCAAAACGTTGGGAAGCATGTGTGCCACGCCGACCGTTTGCTTGCCGCTTGCGACTGACGATGCGGTAGTTGGCAAGTTTATTCATAGTCGATGTCGTCAGTAACGGCATAGTGTTTCCTCCTTACGCTTTTGCAAGTTCTTCGATCATCAAGTCGAGTACATGGTCTGGTGTGTAGCCAAGCGCTTCCGCTTCGTAGTTTAGGCGAATGCGGTGACGGAGTACGGGTTTAACAGACTGTTTTAAATCTGCAATCGATACATGCAGGCGACCTGCTAAAAATGCCCGCGCTTTAGCGATTCGAATCAAACTCTGCAACCCACGTGGACCACTTCCGAACTGAACGAAGCGTGTAATCGGTTCGAGTGTTGAGCTCTCGGGGTGCGTGGACGTAATCAACGTGATTGCGTAGTCCATCAAATCGTCTGCCACTAACACGTGTTTCACCATCGCCTGCGCTTCACGAATTTCCTGTGCGGAAAGGACTTGTTGTAAGTCATGCGAAGTGGTACCTGTTGTACGCACCATGATTTCTTTCAGTTCCGATTTCGAAGGGTACGGTAACACGACTTTACATAAGAAACGGTCAACTTGTGCCTCTGGAAGAGGATACGTTCCTTCCATTTCAATCGGGTTTTGCGTTGCTAGAACGAAGAACGGTTCTTCCATTTTGCGTGTTTCACCGAGCACGGTTACCGTGTGTTCACCCATCGCTTCGAGTAACGCACTTTGCGTCTTCGGAGTCGCGCGGTTGATCTCATCGGCAAGCACAAGCTGATGGAAGATCGGTCCTTTTTTAAATACAAAATCGGTCTTTCCGTCTTCACTGCGCTCAATCATGCTCGTTCCTGTAATATCAGCAGGCATCAAGTCTGGTGTGAATTGAATACGAGAAAATGACAAATCACATACTTCTCCGATGGTGCGGATGAGCATCGTCTTCCCGAGACCCGGAAGTCCTTCGAGAAGTGTGTGCCCCCCCGCAACCATTGCTAGGAGGGTGTAATCGATAGCTTCATGCTGCCCGACGATAAACGTGCTGATCTCTTGTTTTGCTTGTGCAAATTTTGCACTCATCTGTTCGAAATGTTCTGGTGTATAGTTCATAATGCCTCCACTAATCTGTTGTTTGGATGGATGAAAAATAAGACTGTACATAGTTTTGCAGGTCAGAAGGGAGTTTCAGTCGGTCGACGCTGTCACGATAGAGCGGAGCATAGTCGCCAACAGCATCTTGATACGGTCGAACGGTTCCTTTAGTTACAGGCGTCTCGCCGGTCTGTTCTCCAATCGCTTGTCCCTCGCCAAGTTGACCACCATCTGTTGTGGAAGTACCCGGCGTGCCGATTCGTTTAGGTGTAGCGATAAGAGAGCGGTCACCTTGGCCTTTTCCACCTTGTGTGCCGCCTTGACCACCGCCTTGCCCCGAACCTTGGCCTTGACCTTGGCCTTGACCTTGGCCTTGTCCTTGACCTTGACCTTGACCTTGCCCTTGGCCTTGCCCTTGCCCTTGGCCTTGACCTTGGCCTTGCCCCTGTCCGTTTTGTCCTTGTTGATTTTGCTGTCCAGACTGGTTTTGCCCAGTAGCTGTTTGATTTTGACTCGTTGTTGCCAGTTGCGTCGGTGTGGAGAGCGGCTGACCGATTTTCGCCATCGCTGCCTGGGCGGACTTCATCTGTTCATTGAGTCCTTCAATCGATGCTGTCAGCTCTTCAAGTTTCTCTTTTTCTTCTGCTGTAAGCCCAGACTTGGTTGTATCATTTTCTGCAAGTTGTTGTTTCTTCACAAGTTGCGCTTTTTGTAGCTCAAGCTCTTTTTTCGTTTTCGTGACGTCTTCCCACGCTTTTTTCGCAGTATCCGCTTTCTTTAGCTCTTGCTCAAGTTCTGCCACTTTCTTTTTCACATCTGGCTTTTTCGCTTGCTGCTCTAATTTCTTAACTTCTTTCTCAAGCTCAGCAACCACTGCTTTTTCTACTTCTGCATCTTTTGCCGCAATCTGATCATCCGATGGAATCATCACGCTGACAAATCCTAATACAAGAAATACTAGTGCCAGGAGCAAGCTACGCATGGACCATTTCACACGAACGGCTTTTTTAAACCGCTCAGTCGCAGACGGAACAAGTGGTGTGACTTTGTTCTCTAAATGCTCAAGAAGTGGGGAAGGGGTCGTAGCTTGAGCTACTGTGATAAATTCATTTTCTGGGAATGCTGCATCGTATAGACGCAATGACTCAAGCTGTGTCGGCCGTTTGCGCATCAAGTACACGAAATACCCGATTCCCACCAAAAGCGCAGCCCCTACTGCAATCCACTGAAAATAAAGAAGAACAAAGAAACGCGATACCAGGAGAAGAGAGAACCATGTGATGGCAGCAGCGACCAGTGCTTGTTGCAATTGCTCGACAGCAAACACGCGAACGACGCGCTGGTGAGCCTGTCGTATCATCGGTTGCCATTTAGAGTGGGTCATACAAATCCTCCTTTAGCGCATTTTGCCCATGTTGACACGCAGTTTCTTGATTGCAATAAACAATGCAAATGCAGTCAATAAGATGTAAAAGCTAACGTATGTGATCCAGATGGGGAAGTCCACCTGTGTCATGTCTTTTAAAAATACCATGCCGTCCGGACTGACAAGTGAGAACACCATAATTCCTGGGTTAATACTTGCCCAGAAGTGAGCCATGAAAGATGGAGATGGGGCTCCCATCCCGAATCCGTAGCTTGCTTGAATTGCTAAAATCATGAAAAATGCTGTGACGCCTGCTAAGAACATCATTGAACCGTACGTCGCAATCATCGAAACAATCGTCTTTTTCGTAATCGTCGAGAACATGATTCCAAGACTACCGATTGCAAGAACCGTCAGTAGGAAAAACAAGAAAATCTGAACGAGTTGGATGGGTGAAACTCCGCCAAATAAGAAAACTAAACTATAAATTGGAAGACCAGAAATCAGCATCAACACTAAAAAAGCAAGAGAAGACGCCAGTTTCCCAAAGATGATCTGCCAAGACTTTTGAGAGGTCGTTAAAAGAATGGTCAACGTTTGTTTCTCCCGTTCCGTACTGATAGTCCCAGCTGTTAGACCAGGCGTGATGAATAAAATCAGTCCGAGCTGGATATACGTCAATACGATAAACATATAATAGCTTTCGTCTGGTCGGAAGAAGCCTGTCCCGGTAAAGTTTGTAGCAATGAAAATCATACCGAACACAAATACACTTAAGGCTAATAGATAAAACAACAAACCGACAGAGCTTTTCACACTACGAAAGCGTAATTTTAATTCTTTAATGAGTACCGGATTGTAGAGGAGTGTTTTCATACTGTCTCCACTCCTTTCGTGATTTCCATGAAGACATCTTCAAGATCTGTTTCCGTCTGTGAGAATGTGATGATCGGCAGGTCTTTTAAAATTGCTGCTTTCAACAATTCGCGTTGCTGATCATCGGTACCACGATATGAGAATGTCACAAGAGAGCGTTTCTCATCTGTTTCAATCGCTGATACAAACGGTTGTTCTTCGATAAATGCCACAAACTCTGGAAGGCTTCCGAGCAGGTGAACTGTCACAGGACGCTCGTTTTGCAATTTTTCTTGAATGTCTGCCACGCTACCGTGGGCGACTAATTGTCCTCCATCTAAGACACCGATCTCATCACACATCTCTGCAAGCTCTGGAAGAATATGCGACGAAATCAAAATCGTCTTGCCCATGCCTTTTAAATGTTTCAAAATATCGCGCATCTCGATTCGTGCACGTGGATCGAGTCCAGATGCAGGTTCGTCGAGAATTAATACGGCTGGATCATGAATCAGTGACCGTGCCAAGCAAAGGCGCTGCTTCATCCCGCGCGATAGCAAGTCCACGTACTCATAGCGTTTGTGTGATAAGTTCACGAGTTCCAAAAGTTCAGGAATTAGCTTTTCACGTTCTTCAGCAGGTATTCCGTAACTCGCACCGTAGAAGTCGAGGTACTCGTCTGCTTTTAATTGATCATACACTCCGAAAAAGTCCGGCATGTAGCCAATCTGTTTTCGTACTTCATGAGGCTGTCTACGTACAGACTTGCCATTGATGAATGCTTCCCCACTTGTCGGTTGAAGGAGAGTGGACAGGATGGAGAATGTCGTCGATTTCCCAGCTCCGTTTGCTCCCACGAAACCAAATACAACGCCTTCTCCGATCGTCAAATTCAAATCTTTTAATGCATAAAAATTACCGTATCGTTTTGTCAGTCCTTTGATTTCAATCATTGTGCTGCCTCCCCAGTCAATTCGACTTCAGGAACTTTTGTGTAATCGTTGCCTGTGCTGTCTTGTTTGTTGATGCGTAACTCAATCGTTTGTTCTTTCGAGATATAGTCCGCGATGTTTTCAGTGAAAGAAGCACGCGAATCTGTGACAGGCTCAAATTCACCAGTTTTTTGGTTTAAAATTTCGTAGGTCATGACATTTGCGACGGTATTTTTAATAGCGAGTTCTTTCCAAACAGGTGGCTCATCCGTAATATTTTGCGGAATCGTTGCGAGATAGATGAATTCACCGTTTTCCATATACCACTCATTCACCTGTCCTGGTGTGCGTTCGGAATACAATCCTTTATCGGAATACACTTCAAGTTCGAAAGAATCAAACGGGAGAGTGAATTCTCCTTTAAATAATGTAGAGGACTCAAACGGTTGAATGAGTAAGTTCGTTGCATCCAGTTCCGCACGCTCACCCTCTACCGTGATTGGCACGATTGGCTCTTTCGAAATCGCAATAACAACCGGTGTCTTTAGTGGTTGATTCATTAAATACATATCAAATGCCTGTTTGATGGCACGTTTGCGTTCTTCCGGAAGCTTTTCAGAAGTCATTCCCATAGGTGTACCACCGTAGTAACCACCTGAACCACCCATAGTCGATTTCGCAGGAAGCAAGATGCCTGCTTTATGCTGTTCATTGACTTGAAGGGTTTCACCTGCATCAAGATCACCAAGATCAATTTGTTTCGCACCTGTCCAGATCTGAACATTTGTTAGTGGGAATGGGAAAGTGTTTTCGATAGTTCCACTGATCAGTTCCGAATTGTTTTCAATGTTGACAAGGAGTTTTCCAGTCGCTTCCACAGTAGATTGTCCGATAATGCTAGATGTCGACCAATAGCCGACGTTACGCAATGTCATGGTCGGGTTTTCTGGCTCTCCTTCAATGATCGCTTTCATACGAGTATCCATTTGATTACCAGAGAAACTTTGGCCTTTCCAAGAAGACAACGTAGTCCCTTCACCAGCCACTAGTTTGTAATCGCCACTGCGGTTTGAGAGGAGTGTCTCGACAAAGTAACCGTTCATCATGCCATCTTCCTGCATTTCATAAAAACTCATTTGGTGGACTTGTGGTTTGGCCAAGCGGTCACGTGCTCCATATGCGAAAATCGCAACAGACGTTAAAATGGCAATCGAAGGTATGATCCACCACGAATATTCCCGTTTGTCTTTGCGCTTGAGCGCGAAGTAAAGAAGTGGTCCGACTAATAAAAAGTAAATAAAGATAATAAATCCAATACCGAGAACAGATACTTCAAAAGACGGGAACAATTCATTGATTGATACAGATTCGTAGCCAATAGAGTCTAAAGTCGATTGTCCACCGTAATAAATTTGAGAGCCCGTGTCGATTACTTTTGCATCTTTGATCAATACAGAAAGCAGTTCGTCATAACCCTTTTCTGCAGAGAGCGGTTGATCCCCAAGTGAAAACGCAGTTTGCATGATTGTTCCGCTTCCTACTTTTTTCATTGCGGTTACAGGCGTGTTGTTTAAGCTCCAAACACTTGTCGCACCTTCTGCTAATGTGCTTTGTTGTACGGTAATTGCGTTTGGAAGGTCTGAAGTTTTAGCATAGTCTTGTGCTTGCTCAGGTGTGATGGTCATCGTTTCATTCGTTGCTTTTAAAGGCAAATAGTCAGCAAGCATACCAAATTCTGCGTCACCTTTAGAAGTAGCCCCTGCAAGCACTGTTCCACCAGCGTGTAGCCAGTCGACTAATGCTTGTTGCTGAGCGTCTGGCCAGTCTGCGATAGAAGATTCATCGACCACCACAATACTTGCCATATCCCAGTCTTGCTTTGTAGCAGGTAAAACACCATTTTTTAAATGATTCAATGAAATGACTTCAGGACGAAGACCTTGATTGAATTTTATAGTACGAAGTGCCGTCAGACGATCCGTCGACTCCGTCAATGTGAAGATAAATAGCGAGTCTCCCATGAAGAAGCTAGGGCGAACGGCTTTGTCGCCTTTATAGGTGACTTCTTTTCCTTTTTCCCAGCCGCCTTCATATAAATAGAACATTTGCATGCTCGTACCTGAGTACATATAGTCCTCCGAAAGGGCCGATAAGCGGAGTGTAAGGGTTTTGGTCTCACCGGCAGCGAGTGTTAAAGGTAATGCGCGAGCAGAGCCGACTTCATAGGACTCCGGCGCATCAATCACGATATCACCAGAGAAGTCATCTCCATTATTTTGAAGTGTGAGCGTTATAGGCACGCCACTTCCATAGAGCACCTTATTGTCGTAACCCGCGGTCGCTTTAATTGTAATGTCTGATTTCGCAAAAGCCGCGGTCGGAATAAGGAGCACTGTAAACACAAGGACTGTGAATAGCCCAAGTGTACCTAGTACTTTTTTCATCAATTGTTCCCCCTAAATTTTCTAATTATTTCTATCTAATTAATGGTAACGTATTAGGAGATGTTTTGTTTCACTAATTTTCAAAATATTTTTCTGGTTAAAGTCGTAGGGTGGTCAAGTCGTGGCGCTGAGCAGTCGTTCATCGGACGAAGAGGCGTTTTCTTGAACACTAAACCCGATTTATTGAACCCAAATTCGAATTTCTTCTACAGTAATGGGATTTATTCTACCGAAGTCATATTATGGAAACTAATTGGATATAAATGATTCTCCTGACCACTCGAATTTATAAGAAACTGACTATTTTGTAGATGTCAGATTCATAGTATCCTCTATCTATACTAGTACTGGAGGTTGAATTGAATGACGAAACAATTTACTGGAACAGATCGAGTGAAACGAGGAATGGCGGAAATGCAAAAAGGTGGCGTCATTATGGACGTCGTCAATGCAGAGCAGGCGCGCATTGCGGAAGCAGCTGGAGCGGTTGCTGTTATGGCTTTAGAGCGAGTACCATCGGATATTCGTGCTGCGGGCGGCGTGGCGCGTATGGCTGACCCACGCATTACAGAAGAAGTGATGCAGGCCGTGACAATTCCGGTCATGGCAAAAGCGCGCATCGGTCATATTTCGGAAGCGCGGATGCTTGAGGCTATGGGTGTGGATTACATCGATGAATCTGAAGTATTAACACCAGCAGATGAAGAGTTTCATTTAATCAAAAGCGACTTCACCGTGCCGTTTGTTTGCGGAAATAAAGATTTAGGAGAAGCAGCTCGCCGAATTGGAGAAGGCGCATCCATGCTCCGCACAAAGGGAGAACCGGGGACAGGGAATATCGTAGAAGCGGTTCGTCACTTACGTAAATTAAATGCCCAAGTTCGAAAAATCATTCATATGAACGACGATGAATTGATGACGGAAGCGAAAAACTTAGGTGCACCTTATCATGTATTACTGGAAATCAAACATTTAGGGCGCTTACCTGTTGTGAATTTTGCTGCAGGAGGCATTGCGACACCTGCGGATGCAGCTCTTATGATGGAACTTGGCGCAGACGGAGTATTTGTCGGTTCTGGTATTTTCAAATCGGACAATCCAGAACGTTTCGCCCGCGCAATTGTGGAAGCCACGACACATTACCAAGATTACAAACTACTCGTTGAAATTTCAAAAGATCTAGGGGTTCCAATGAAAGGTATTGAGATTGGTCGCTTAGAAGCAAGTGACCGCATGCAGGACCGGGTGCTGTGAAATGTTGAGAATTGGTGTTCTCGCTCTACAAGGTGCCGTCCGTGAACATGTTCTTTCTATAGAAGAAAGTGGAGCAACTGCTGTTCAAGTGAAACGGCTTGAAGACCTCGAAGGACTCGATGCTCTCGTTTTGCCAGGTGGAGAAAGTACGACAATGCGCAAGTTACTCGATCGCTACGAATTACTTGAGCCGATTCGCAAACTTGCAGAAGAAGGGCTACCGATGTTCGGCACGTGTGCAGGTTTAATACTGTTGGCACGCAATGTCGTAGGACAAGAGAGTCATTTGGGTGTGATGGACGTGACGGTCGAGAGAAATTCATTCGGTCGACAAGTCGATAGTTTTGAAGTGGATTTAGATGTAAAAGGTTTAGAGGAACCATTTCCTGCTGTGTTTATTCGAGCACCTCATATTGTGGAAGTAGGAAAGTCTGTTGAAGTGTTAGCAAAACACGACGGCCGTATCGTGCTTGCACGTGACGGCAACTTCCTCGGGTGTTCGTTCCACCCTGAATTAACCGATGATCACCGTCTCATGCGCTATTTCGTGAAACTTGTTAGTGAGACAACCCCAGGGGTTATCTCAAAATAAAGTTAACTCTACAAATGAGACAACCCCAGGGGTTGTCTCATCTGTCTCAAATCTCCAGCACACTTGCAGTGAATAGTCGTTGCAACGCATCTAAAGATAATGGTGACTTTACAAGTACACAGGTTGAGGGCCCAGCGCTTCCGGGTGGAATAGGATTAGATGCACGAATTCCTAAACGAGACAGTTCTGCATCGACACCAGAAGAACCACACGGATGACAATACGAAATGGAATCCGAAAGTCGTGCCAAATAAAGCTCTTTTAGTGCAACAACTTCAGTTGGGGTGTTTAAAACCGCTTGGCCAACCAAGGGTTTTCCAATTAGAAACCAGTTGCCTGGTTGCTCGGCAGGTGTCAGTTTTTTCTTTGTCTGATACCAACATTTTTTCTGGCGGCTTCCTATAATTTGTACGGAAATTCCTGACTGTAATGTGGTCATGTTCGACTCTGTTGATCCGGCAATAGGAGGGCAGTCTAGCCCAATGTTTTGGAATAATCGTTCGATACCGAGTTTATAGAAATTCCAAGCAGCATTTCCCGTAAAATTGATTACGACAATTTGCTGCGCTTCTGCCTCAACACACCATAATTCTAATAAAGCTACTCTTGCTGCCATTTCCGCGACTAAACTCTCACTCGCACTTAGGACATCTCCAGGTTTTTCACCAATTCCCGCAGAATTATCAACACCCATCCACAACTCGTTGCCTAAAAATATTGCATCTCTCACCGAATCATCTCCTGTCGCCCTGCACGTTTTACTAAAGGTGCCGCAATAGAGGCAAGCAAGCAGTTGATTCCTGTAGCTACTAAAAGAAGAGGAGCCAAAGCGCTATAAAGAGCGGGACTGATCAGAAAGTAGAATGGAAGAGGCGCAAGAAGGCCTGTAGCCAACGTAACCCATATATACCCGAGTAATTGTCGGTTTCGTCGGACAAACCATCCGAATATCAGGACTATTCCTACCATTTCGAGTGCTACGATGAAATGAAACGGCCCAAGTGGAAGGCCGCCGCTGAGTGCTGACAAGATGTGACCGATGCCTGCAATCGCTCCTGCCCATAAAGGACCAAGAAATACCACACTTAAAAGTGCCGGGGTCAAATCAAGGGCAACGCTACTGAATGGACCAGGTAACTTAATAAGTGCACCGATTCCGCAAAGAGCCACAAAAAGTGCTGCTAGTGTAAGCTTTCTCGTCATTCCCATAGTGACACTCCTTTCTTCATTTCATGTAGTCCGTACCAGATTTGTGTCACAGAAGTGGCCTCTGCGACAAGGTATTGTGTGATTCGCCCTGATTCATCACGCAATACACGATCTTCTTTTTGCAAAGGGACAATTCCCCGGGAAATATCTTCAACAATCCAGATGATTGTTTGGTTCGAAGCAGCAGATTGTAACGTGTCTAGCCATTCGGATCTCTGTTCTTTTGTAAGAGGAAATAACGCCGCTTGGATACCATCAAAGACAAGTACATCTTTTGTATGATCGAATTCTGTTTCATCTGCATGAATCCATTGAACTGTTACATCGTTTCTTTCAAGATACGCGCGAACAAAGGCTCGCTTGCCGTGGTAGGCACCTCCGAATACGATATGCATGACCAGCTCTCCTTTTTTTCTAATGTGAAGTGAAAAACTGTGTTGTGCCCAGCAGCTGCTTGCTGGAAGGGAGTTAAAGTAAACCAAGACTTTATTAATCGAATCACACCACCGTGGACCACTAAAATAAATGGACTATCTGAAGTGTCTAGTAAATTAAACAAAGCTTGATGTACGCGTGTTTCAAACTCGCTAAACGATTCACCCTTTGGTGGTGTGGATTCAAGTGGTCGATCAATCCAGTTTCTATAAGCTGTATCGAACTGCAAATCTGCATACGTCTTTTCTTCCCAGTCACCGAAATGCAACTCCCGGAAGCTTGCATCAGTATGTACCGTGCTTCTTGGAAAATAAAGTGTTGAGGTTTGGATACATCGAATCAAGTCGCTAGAATAGACCTGAATCTCCTGATTAGTGAGTGGAGGAACGTCTGCATCCAAAATTTCTTGATTTGTCCACCCGATATACTGTTTCTGTTGATTTCCATAAGTTGGTAGATGTCGCATTATAATAAGATCAACAAGACGAGCCATACGACTAATTCGCCTCCTTCTATAAATGCTCCGCACATATCACCGGATGCCCCTCCAAAATGCTTTCTCGTCCAGATTTTGAAGTACCAAATCCCAATGAAAAGAACCGCAACAGGGCCACTGCTAACTGGAAGGAGTACAATCAAAGTAGCCAGAATAAAGAGTTGGATAAATGTCAGGGGAAGGAATGAGAAATACTGTCTGAAAAAATGTGCCATACCATGTTCTTTTGATGGATTTGTTCCAACTAAATACAACACCATTCCACACCGAATTAAAATCGGAATTGCTAGCCAGTGAAGTATGGAAAGCTCTAAGCTGATCAACTGCACATAAATTCCGAACCGCATCAGTAACGAGACGCCAACTGTCATCGCACCAAACGCTCCCACACGAGGGTCTTTTAATATTTGCTGACGTTTTGCCTGGTCTTTATAAGAAAAATAAGCGTCTGCAGTATCTGTCAGACCATCTAAATGGAGGCCACCTATAAAGGCAAGATGCGCTGCAACCAACAAAGCTGCAAGAAGTACGATATGAAGCTCATTCGATAAGAGTGTATAAAGTCCGAAAAGAAGTGTTCCTTCAAGCAATCCGATGAAAGGGAAGACGGCAAACATTGAAGTGATGGACCGTTTTGTCATCGGCAAGGTGGCTTTAACGGGAATGCTACTAAAAAACTGTAAGGCAAGTGGCAAGCCACTGAGTAGTTCTTTCATCTTGAGGCTCCTTCCAGACCTTTGGGATTCCAAACGTCACTTCTATGCTGCAATCGGACTCTGCTACAATCCATTGATGAAGTTCGCCGAGCCACTTTCTGTATTCTTCCGTTTCGGGGTATACGGATGTGGGCTCGTCAAATACCTCGTTCGACACTAAAATGACAGGTATCCCAGTCTTTTTCCACATCGAAATTTGTTGTGTCAATGAAGCAACTAGTGTTGTTTTGTCGACATTCTCAAACCAAAAATTGCCGAGCCATGTCGTCAAGCAATCCCACAAAATCGGCTGGTCAGTTGGAAACGGTCGCTCGAGTGGCGTGAGGGCATCGCGGACTTCGATGGTTTCCCATGCGACCCCACTTGACGTTCGGAGCCGCTGGTGATGTTGAATGCGTTCCATCATCTCGGAGTCGGTTGCTTGTCCAGAAGCGATATAAAGAGGGGGATAGGTGGTTATGAGGGAAGTGGCCAGTTTTTCTGCAAACTGACTTTTTCCACTGCGTGCGCCGCCTGAAACAAAAATAAGCATAGAGATTCCTCCTGTGGTTTTGTATACTACTCGTCAAAGAGGTGTTGAAATGATCAAGATTGCAGTGATTAGTGATGTGCATGGTGAAGAGCGACAGTTTAAGCGTCTTGCCCAAGAACTGGAAGAAAAACAACCGGACCTCATTATCGACAATGGAGACTTTTTCTATGGAAGTCCGGAAGCTTTTTATTACGAGATGATGAAGAAACGGCCACCAATTTTGGATCTAGCAAAAGAATTGATTTCTGTTGCTGTGCCTGGAAATCATGAATTCACAAATTCCTATCGAACATTCAAAACAGCACAAAATGATATGCCCTATGAGTGGATTTGTGCCAACGTATCTGGCTTTACACCCTATGTAGTCAAACATATCAAAGGGATAAAACTCGTGATTATTGGACTAACGACGCCACTTATTCGGGAGTGGGACGAGACTGGTGAGCTTAGTCACCTTGACATTCGTAACCCAGTGGATGCTTTGAAAAAATGGATACCTTCTATTTTAGCTAGTGAGTCACCTGATCTACTAATCGTTAGCTATCACGGTGGTTTTGAACGAGATCCAGATAGTGACTGGCCATTTCACGGTGCTGAGAGTGAAAATGAGGCGCTCAGAATCGCGCACGCTTTCCCTGATATTGATCTATTGATCACAGGTCATCAGCATCTGCGAATGAATACTGAGGTCAATGGTGTACACATTATTCAACCGGGCTCTCACGCAATTGGCTATACCGAAGTGATGATTGACACTGAAACTGCATCAAATCAGTTTGCCAGTGCGTTTCGTACAATTGAAAACAACTTGAATGAGCCGACGGAAGCAGATGAATGGCTTGATACAGTCATTGCCGAGTGGCCACAGGATACTCGGTTTTCCGGAATGCTTTCATCCAGACTGCATAGGCACCCATTTCATGACTTGATGCATGAAGCCTTTCAACTAGCGACAGGTGCTCAGTTGACCGTATTTGAAATGCCCTATCTAGAAAATGGCGGGTTCTTTGGTTCTATTACGCGCAGGGATGTCTTGCGTCACACACCACATGCAGCACCTCTCCAGATCATCGAATTGACGGCAAGTCAGGTTAAAACTTTACTTGAAGAAAGTGCCGCTGTATTTACTGTTCATCCAAAAACGGGTGTGCCCTGTTTTTTATCTGAAATCAGAGAACTAGCACCCGCTCCGTATGTACACGATGTGTGGGGTGGAATCGATTATACGGTAGATATCACACGTCCTGTTAGCAAACGTATCACACAGCTCCAAATTGGAGGGCGAGATGTTTTTGGTGATGAGCGCTTTGAAGTCGCCATCAGTCGCTATCGTCTAACTGGCTATGATTTTCCTCTATATACAACTGCTCAGGTAGTTCGATCAACGAACCGTACGATTCCGGAAATCTTACTTGATTTTATTGCGCAAACAACTCTGGATACACCGTTTGGGCAGCAAGCTCAACAGCCTCACCGATCCGAGTTGCAGGGCGACTCATAATATCGCTATCTACTTGATAGATGGCTTCGTTCTTTACAGCAGTGATAGATTCCCATGCTGGGCGACTCATCAATTCACCAATTGGGTCGTCCACATAGTTGACCGTCGTCAAAATAACTTCTGGATCTTTTTCAATAATACTTTCGCTCGAGACATTGAACCAGCCAGTTTGATCTGCAAAGATGTTTTCAATTCCAGCAGCTTTTAAAATCTCTTGTTGGAATGAACCTTCTCCAGTTGACCAGATATCTGGAGCAGGAGAAATTTCAAAGTACACGCGTTTTGGTGTGTCGAGGGTTGCTACTTTTTCTTTCACGCCTGCAATTTGTGCTTTGATTTCTTCTATTAATTCTTCTCCACGTTCTTCAGCGCCCACTACAGTTGCAATTTGTTCGATGTCTCCGTAAACATCTTCAAAAGTAGAAGCGGTTTCGATAACAACCACTGGAATGCCTGCTTCTTCGAGTGGAGCGATTTGCAAGTCATCGCCAATTGTATACGCAATGACAACGTCTGGATCCATTTCAATGATGCGCTCGGCATTAATCGTCATCGAGTCGGAGATGCGCTCGATGTCTGCTGCTTCTTCCGGGTATGTATCAAACTCCGTTACACCAATCACTTTTTCACCAACTCCTAGGTCAAAAAGGATTTCTGTATTACTTGGTTGAAGAGAGACGATGGTTTCAGGTACTTCTGGAAGTATAATATCTTCGCCACGGTCATCTGTCACGGTGTATTCAGTAGTTTCCTCTGTTTGTTCGTTTGGTGTTTCAGTTGCATCTGAAGCTTGTTGTTGGCAGCCAGCTAAAACAAGTGTGAGAAATGCTGCTGCAGAAAGCCATTTTTTCATGTGAGTATTCATCCTTTTCCATATGATTTTGAGTGAAAGACGATTTCTTCGATTCCTTGGTTCTGGTTTACGGCGACGGCTAGCACGAAGAAGACGTTCGCGAGTAATCCAAGAAAGGAAAATAACAATTCATCGACAGGACGTTCTTGTGACACCTTATGCAATGCACGATAGGACTTTTTTGCTTCACTTCTGCAAACATGAAGCAGCGCGGCACCCTGCGTACCTTGTGGGAGGTAGAAGTTCTTCCAGTCATCACGACGTGTGATATACCGATCATAGATGTCATCCAACCACGCAAGGTCTTGCTCGGTGATAGCCATGCGGCCTCGAACCGATCCGTTCAGGTGATAGGCAAGGGGTTGGAGGCGTTCTAAAATTGCGATTTCCTCGCATTGTTTTTCAATGCGAAGACTAGCAAGAGCCTCCCCGATGCGAGTTGTCAGAGAGTCTGTACGAATCTCGTAATCAACAAGACAGCTCTTTTCACGCATAAATGGATAGCACGAGTAGCGGGCTTTTGATGTAGTTTTGGTCATAAATCTCCTTTCCATTTTGGGTAGACGTTCCTTATATACAAAAAAAGCTGCCTCCGAAGAGACAGCTGAGAAATGGAAACGTTTCACAAAAAAGAAATGAAGAAAGTCTCCATTTCCCAATCCCCGAAGAAACGTCTGAATCGGTTTTGTTCGGCAGGTCTTCTGGCTTGCGTCATCCTCTGGCTCCCTTCCCATGCACGTGCACAGTGGTTATTGAGCTTTCGTCAGCATCACAGTTGCGGGGACAGCGTTAGATTTTCACTAACTTCCCTTTTAAACTACATGTTGTAGTACCTGAACAAAACATCCACAAAATATTGAATTAGTAACTCGAGGATAAGTATAGCACTAGGCTGAATTAACTGTCACTATGCTTTTTTATATGAATGAAAAAACCTTCCATCAAAGTTCGAGATGGAAGGCTCTACAACAATTATTTTTTGATAAAAAATCGCATTACTTTGTTCGCAAAGTCCTCATATGAAAACCCTTCAGAACGGTTGTTGTACCATTTTCGAACCGTCTCTACGATCCAAAACGGCACTGCACGCCCCTCAAAAAGATGATAATAGTCTTCATATCCACGCTTCAAATCTTCCCACCGATTGTCATTACCAGGTAGCACATACTCCGATACATCAATTATTTTTGCGCGGCCGTCTTGTAATAAAACATTTTTAAGATGGATATCTCGAGGGTTTAGACCTTTGCTCCGAACATACTCTCGTGCCTTCTCTACATCCTCAACTGCTTCTTTAGGAATCGAAATACCTTGCAGAATACAGTCAAAAAACGTGATGCCTGGTTCATAACTTACTATTAAGACAGAGGCAGTGGCGGCGTAGCACGTCGGAAAATACGGAGAATCGCCAAGTTGTTTATAGACCTCAGCTTCCACAGCGATTTTTTCCCTCTTTTCGTTCGCATACACTTTAAACGCATATTCCGGTGTCTCAGAAGAATGAAAGACAGCTGCGTCTGTTCCCACGCCAATGCATCGCATGCCCTCAGCGAATCCAAGAACTGTAACAGGCTCATTATTTGGGTTGGCTGTTATTTGAATTGTGGAAAGCGCGTCAAGAGTAGACTCCAAGTTTTCATTCATAACACAAGCACCTTCCTTTTTCGTGATGTGAAATTTAGACGACGAAATCCGTGAAATGTTGCAAGTGCCCTGACACAAACTATGCATCTGCATACACTACACTAATGATACATGAAAGGAATGACTTGATGCACCATTATAACTCATGTCCTGAGCCACTTGTGTTAAACATTGAAGAAGCCACTCTTGAGAATAAGACATTTCGAACCATGATATGGACGGGCCATTATTTACAGCTGACAGTGATGAGTATTCCGGTATGTGAGACAACCCCAGGGGTTATTTCATAAAGCAAATATGATAAACTTAAAGCACCAGATTCTGTAAAGGGGAGAAGGCAAATGGGCGCTATCTATGCACTCGTAGTATTTGGACTAGTCGGTTATATTTTGTACAAAGTTCTTATCAAAAAATCTGTTCCACCAAGCACGTTCTCACCTGTCGATGAGTTCACGATGGGCATCAAACCCGATGTGGATCAAAAATTTCCGCTTGAAGACACGCGACATTCAACGCCGTATGAAGAATCAATCGAAATAGCAGAGCCTTATCAGAGAAACCAAGATAAGCTGTAATAGAATTACGACCCTGGAGAGATTCGAACCCCTCGACCGATGGCATAGTGTGACGAAATAGAATGGAAAGGTGTGAGTTGGTGAAAGTAGCAGTCATCCAATTGAATTCGAGACAAGATAAACAACACAATTTAAAAAAAATTGAGAGATTCATTCGAGAAGCAGCAACCGCTGGAGCAGAACTCGTATCTCTTCCCGAAAATTGCAATTTCTTAGGGCAAGATGCTGAAAAGATTCATTCAGCAGAAGAGATACCTACTGGGCAAACAACCCAGTTGTTTCAACAGCTCGCAAAAGAGTTGAACCTTTTCATTCATGTCGGCAGTATAACCGAACCCTATTCTGATACGAAGTCCTATAATACAAGTTATGTTGTTTTTCCGGACGGAGAACTTTCGAGGCGCTACCGAAAGATTCATTTGTTCGATATTGATATTCCAGGTGTATCTACACACAAAGAGTCAGATTTTTTTGAGGCAGGATCAACTCTTGAAACTGTGGAACTTCCTTTTGGCAAAGCTGGCCTAAGTATCTGTTATGACCTTCGTTTTCCGGAACTCTACCGGCAGTATGTGAAACAGGGGGCAAAGATTTTATTTGTTCCCGCAGCTTTCACACGTTACACGGGCATGCTTCACTGGGAATCACTTCTTCGTGCCCGCGCTATTGAAAATCAATGCTATGTAATTGCAGCGGGTCAGCACGGGACGTATCATCCTGGGAAAGAGTGTTTTGGTAATAGTATGATTATCGATCCGTGGGGAGTAGTGGTGGCAAGGGCTTCCGAAGAAGAAGGTGTTACGATTGCCGACCTAAAATCGGAACTCGTTGAGTCTGCACGGTCAAACATCCCAGCACTGACGCATACTAGAAACGATGTTTATTAAAGACATAAAGCTAGTCTTTAGGGATACTGCACGATAGAATAGAAAGACATGATTAATTCAAGACAACTAGAGGAGTTTGAGACGTGCGCTTGTTTTTAGTAACAATTTTGGTAGTAGGTTTTTTAGTAGTGGGGTCATTCTTTCCAGCATTATTCACTTTAGAGATAGAAGGTGCATGGTATGTAAAGTTGCTACTATTCCTTGCATTTTTTGTATTGATTCAACTTTTTAAATTAGTAGCGAGTATTATTACAGTGATTGTAGTGCCGATGGAAAAAGGCCGAATCACATATAGCGTTCTATTCTTTACCCTAGTAGCAGGCGCTTTGACTGCGAGTGGTGCATTGTTTGAAGCATTTAATTTTTCACTTGGTGGCATTCTATTAATCAGTTTCTTTTTTGCGCTTTTAGAACTTATACGAGACGACAAACAGCAGGTGACTTCTTGATCGCCTGCTGTTTCTTTCTGAAAATTCCATGGGAAATGTTTATTGCATTAAGCTTTCAAAATGACACAGTATCGCCACATGTGCTACTATACAAAAAACCAACTAATTTGATAGGGAAAGGGTGAATGAAATGACGACGATTCGCGTGCAACCAGCAGACGAGGCACAAGATCCAGTCGAACGTGATTCGTTGCGACTTGATCCACCGCAAAAAATCTTAATTGCCGGGGGTCTTGTTGTATTCGCAGCACTATTTATCTATTTACTTGCAACACAAGACATTGTTCAACCTGTCTTACTTATCATCGGACTCTTATTAGGGTACACATTATTCCACGCACGATTTGGCTTCACGTCTGCTTTCAGACGCATGATGTCTGTCGGGAATGGGCAGGCAATGCGCGCGCATATGGTAATGCTAGCAGTCGCGGTTACATTGTTTGCACCAATTCTCGCATTCGGTCTCTCCTTCTTTGGAGGTCCGGTTTCCGGATATGTTTCACCAGTAGGCGTTAGTCTACTCGTTGGGGCGTTCATCTTTGGAATCGGCATGCAACTTGGTGGAGGGTGTGCTTCCGGTACGCTATATGCTATAGGGGGCGGACGAACAGTTATGTTTGTGACTCTCTTATTCTTCATCATTGGAACTACTATCGGTGCCTATCATCTTCCATTCTGGACCGAAGAAATGCCAGCGTTCGAGCCGATCTCTTTAGCTACATCAACTGGACTTGGTTATGGTGGCGCGTGGGCTGTATCTATAGCTCTATTTGGACTCATTGCTTGGGTCACGGTCATCATCGAGAAAAAGAAAAAAGCGCCGAAAATGGCTCCCTTACCAACGGAACACGGCTGGAAGCGAATTTTCCGTGGGTCTTGGCCTCTATTTGCAGCAGCCATCGTGTTAGCCGTTTTAAATGCTGTAACACTCATGATACGTGGAACACCATGGGGCATTACGTCTGCTTTCGCACTATGGGGCTCAAAAATCGCTGAAACGTTTGGAGTGGATGTTGCGAGTTGGGGCTACTGGCAAGGCGCAAATGCCGCTTCTTTACAAGCAACAATTTTCGCAGACTCTACTACAATATTGAATTTCGGTGTCATCATCGGTGCATTTTTAGCCTCTGCCGCGGGTGGACTTTTCAAGTTCTCGAAAGTGACACCAGGGAACTTTATGGCGTCTGTAATTGGAGGACTTTTAATGGGGTACGGCGCACGTCTAGCATTTGGCTGTAACATCGGTGCCTACTTTGGAGGAATCGCTTCGTTCAGTCTCCACGGTTATATTTGGGGAATCATGGCGATTGGCGGTACATTCCTTGCTCTCTACTTACGACCCTTGTTCGGACTCTCTGTTCCCAAATCATCCGATTCCGTCTGTTAATAAAGAAAGACTCAAAGTGTTTAGTCGCTTTGAGTCTTTTTCGTGTTTAAGAGTTTATATTTCTAAAAGATTCATGGTACGTTTAATACAAAAAGGAGGGGCACATATGAAAAAATGGCTGATCCGAATTTTAATTGGGATACTTGCCCTTTTGATTGTGGCTTTTGCTGGATTTGTTATTTGGGCACAACTTGACTATGATGTGACAGAAGAGGGGCTTTCCTATAAACCAGAAGGGCGCGAGGTGATGTGGGGAGACGGAACTGAAGAGATTGGATTTGTTTTTTATCAAGGTGCTAAAGTGCGACCAGATGCCTACAGTTATATCGGTGACCAACTAGCCGCAGACGGACATTTTGTTGCAATTCCTCAATTGCCATTCAATATTGCCTTACTAGATAGCAATCGCGCGTTCGAATACATGGAAGAGTATCCGGAAATCGATACGTGGTATTTGATGGGCCACTCGTTAGGTGGAGCAGCCGCTTCAACAATTGTTGAAGAGAATGAAAAAATAGCTGGAATCATTTTTCTCGCTTCCTATCCAGTAGATTCGATTGATGTCCCGTCATTAACAATCTACGGTGGGCAAGATGGGCTTTTATCTGCAGAAGATAGTGAAGCTAGTCGAGAAAATCTACGCTCAGATGCAGTGTTCCATGAAATTGAAGAAGGTAATCATGCAAACTTCGGTATGTACGGGGAACAAACAGGGGACAACCCAAGTCCACTCAGTCCAAAAGAACAATTGGACGAAACGGTAATGATTATAAAAGAATTTATTCAATAGGTATTGACCTTCTCGTTACGTAAACGCTTAAAGTGAAAATAAGGAGGTGCTGAAGATGTTAACAATCAAACAGCTTGCCGACATTTCAGGTGTGACGACACGCACTCTTCGTCACTATGATGCTATCGGATTGTTAAAGCCAGCGAAGGTTTCAGAAGTTGGCTATCGTCTGTATTCAAATTTCGAAGTGGATCGCCTTCAGCAAATTCTGTTTTTTCGAGAACTTGAATTTCCGCTACACGTGATTGCTGAGCTAGTAAATTCTCCAGAGTTTGATGACCTTTCAGCATTTGAAGGTCATAGGGAGTTGCTTTTGAAAAAACAGCAAAGAATCGCGGAAGTGCTTGAAACTCTTGATAAAACAATCGAAGCGAAACGAGGAGGAACGAGTATGACGAACGATGAAAAATTCACAGGGTTGAAACAGAGTTTAATTGAAGACAATGAACAGCACTATGGGGAAGAAATTCGAGAAAAGTATGGCGATGAACTAGTGGATGCGAGTAATGCGAAAGTGATGGGCTTATCAGAAGAATCGTTTGCAGAGATGCAAGCAGTGGAGCAAAAGGTTTTTGAGATATTAAAGCGAGCAGTTAGCAATCACAATGTCGAATCTGAGGATGCAAAGGAACTGGTTGCACTTCACAAATCCTGGCTCAGTTATACATGGCCACAGTATACAGCCGATGCTCACAAAGGCTTAGCTGAAATGTATGTGGCAGATGAACGGTTTGCTTCCTATTATAATCAACATGCACCAGGTGCTGCGGAGTTTTTACGTGCCAGCATTGTTCGTTGGGCAGAGTGAATTGATGAGACAACCCCAGTGGTTGTCTCATTTTGTAGCTAAATGTACTTTAGAGCTACTTCCTTGGCTTAGTTTATAAATGGCAGGGTTAGGCATGTTACGCCATCCTTCAAAACCAAAGTTCGGATCGAGTGAAGTGAGTAAGAGGGATGCTAGATTTCCGTGAGTAACAACTACTACGAAGCTATCATCTTCCACTTTGATTTCCTTCAAACATTGTTCAATACGATTTAAAGCTTCAGCACTAGACTCTCCGCCTTCAAATTTTAAGTTAAAATTATTGAATGTCTCTTCCAGTTTTTTCATCCAATTTGGTAAATTCAAAACGAAGGTATTCATACTGCTTCTATTAAACGTGTCGACAAGCCAACAGGCATTGCAAACATCTTAGTTTCTGATCAAGACAACCGCATCATCGTAGTACCTGGAGCGAATCACGAATGGGAACAAGAAATGGTCTTAGAGATGGAACGAATCATTCCTCAAAGCAAAGTGGTTGTCTTCCAATTAGAGATTCCAGTGGGAATGGTGGAAAAAGCTCTTGCTATCTGCAAAGAACATAACGTCCAAGCGATTTTAAACCCAGCACCAACTGACGTCTTTCATGAAGGTTTACTACAGTACGGAGCGCTACTTACACCAAATGAATCAGAAGCTGAAACTATTTGGGGAGCAGAGTGGAAAAAAGCAATCCAATCCTTCCAAAACCAAGTCATTGTAACACTTGGGAAAGACGGGGCAATGTATCCTGGGGAGTCGGATGCTGTATATGTAACCGGTTACCCAGTCGAAGTGGTTGATACGACCGGAGCAGGGGATACATTTAATGGAGCTCTTACATATGGACTGAGTCAAAACTGGGATCTCTCCAAATCCATCGAATTCGCAAACGCAGCAGCCTCACTTTCGGTTGAAGCGCTTGGTGCACAAACAGGAATGCCAAAACGAGCCGCTGTAGATGAAAGGATGACAGGATGAAGAAGCAAGGAATTTAAAACCGTGTGCTCGTCAGGTATGAAGGCAAACTCACAGCGCAGCTCGACAACAAAGACCTGACGCAAGAAACGATTATGAATTACGCAACAGGAGGTGGAACACGTGTCTAGTACAACCGCATCGAAACAAGGGTTGATTCAAAAATTGGTTCCGTTCCTTGGACTGTTTTTGATTATTACCATTATCACGATTTTAAATCCTGCTTAGCGATGAAATGGCACATGGAGCACTTGAAGCAATCGAAGCAGCTGGTAAAGACATCGTCGTTGTAGGCTTTGACGCTACAGATGATGCAGTAGCTTCAGTAGAAGATGGTCGTCTAGCAGGAACAATCGCACAACAGCCAGCGATGATTGGTGAAATTGGTGTCGAAACAGCAATGAAAGTGTTAGCTGGGGAAGAAGTAGAAGCAAATATCCCAGTGGAACTTGAATTGATTGGACAAGACTAAACTAAAATAAATGAGCGTGGTACAGAACCCGGGGCATCTTGCTTCGGGTTCTATTTATTTATTTATTTACACTAGTGTCGCATAAATTAGTTGAGAAAATTCAGTTTTCTTTTATTCGTTGAAAAAATTAAAAACGAACAGACATACCGAAAAAGGTAGTTAACATCCATTTTTTTACTATAAACTGTGGCATTTGCAGTTAGAAGCTATTCACCCTTACGGGATTGATCCCCCTTTGATCTTTCGTAGCCAGATGTAGGCGGATTTCCAAGGTGCCGCTCGTAGCCATCGACTGATCTGTAGGTAACTCCTTGGACTGTTCGTCTCAAGCTGTGCGAGAACATGGAGGCAATAGACGATCATGGCGATATACACCTGGTTATGCACAGCCTGTTCGCTCTGTCCGTAGAACTTTTTGATGTTCAGGTGCTGTTTCATCCACTTGAAGAACAGTTCGATGGCCCACCGTGACCTATAGAGTTCCGCTAGCTCGTCTGCGTCTATATCAAAGCGATTGGTGATTAGTTCCAATGGATTCCCCTTGGAATCCAAGACTTTGATGCGTCGAAACACATTCTCTGCTCGATTTTGCGCCGTACCGATCAAGATCATCTCATCAGACAAGACCTCGGAAGCCTCTAGACACTCTAACGGTTGTATCACACGTGTGACAGCGTTCTTCCGTAGACGTGATACGAAGAAGAACCCTTCATCTGTCATGCGGTCGAACCGTTCATAGTCCAGATAACCACGATCAAAGACGTACATGCATTCTCTATCATCGACGAGGACTTCTAACTGGCCACGGTCGTGCTCCTTTGCGTTAGTGAGCACTGCCTTGTCGGGATATGAACAACCTTTTTCTAAGAATACCAGCCGCAGATGGAGCTTGACGCCTGACTTGGTCTTTCTGAACTCTGCCCATCGATGACGATTCAGATTCAGTGGCAATGTGGTCGAATCAATGATCTTTAGAGGCGTCGTCGCCTTTTGGCGAATTTCAAAATGACTCATCTTATGGATTTTCGTGACCAAGTCGAGGAAGAGTACCTGAAACACATGCGTGGGAATCTCGCTCAATCGACGTCCTAGTTGCGAGAAGCTGATCGACTCTAGAGCCGTTGCTCGTTGAAGGTCGTCTGAGAACAGCGTGTCGCTTAGAGCCCGGAGGCTCTCTGTCTCATTGAGCTGTGCGAATACAAGCAGTTTGAGAAACGATTCGAAATGTAGCTTCTTTGTATAGTGATTTAACTGATGGGCCTCGACCAGTCCTTCAATTTTTCCAGAAGAAATTGGCGAGAGCCATTGTTCAAATGATGTTTTCCGTGTAAACTTATCCATGCGATTGTCCTTTATTTTGGATTTGGATGGTTTACTACCCGAATCCATTATAGAGGATTTTTTTACGTTTAAATAAATTTACAGACAATTCCGCTTATCGGACAAGACCTACTCATTTTAATGCGACACTAGTGATTTATTTACAATATTTTATTTTTAGAATTATTTAATGTTTGATAAAAACAAGTTAAGATTAAAAAAATACTAAACTATTTATAGAATTATCCGATAATACGTATACTAAGGTCTATTTTCTCGGAGGAGCCCATGAATAGTTTTATTTCGCGCACTGATCTCGAAGTTGAAAAAATTGCTGCTCCCCGGTATGGAGTAGTGTTGATTGATGCCATCTTATCGTTTGCAGAACGAAAAGAACTTTTAACTTTTCTAATGGTTTTGTTTACACCTATTGTTTTCTGGGTGGAGCATGTTCTTATTCCCAATCATATGGGCCCAGAATTATATTATGTCCTGATATTTGGCTATAGTTTGTTATTTAACCGAAGGATTTATATATTTTTAATGGCAGTTATTTTTATAGGACTGCGTTATTATACGTATTCAGAGGCATTCACCTCACATAATTGGTCAATGCTCGCAATAACCAGTGCACTTTATATTGGAATTGGAGTCTTTTCGTTGTCTGCACTAAAGATTTTACAAGAAGCACGAAGTACAGAGATGAAAAGTATATATTCCTTACTTCAGACGATTCAAATGCGTGATCATTATACAGCCCAGCATTCAAGAAATGTAGCTGAAAAATCGGTATGGATAGCGAAAGAATTGAACTTATATGCTGAATTTCAGCAAAATCTATACGTAGCTGGTCTGTTACACGATATTGGAAAGATTGCTATTCCCGATGCTATTTTAATCAAACCAGATTCTTTAACTGTGCAGGAGTACAGTGAAATTAAGAAGCACCCTCAACTTGGTATGGATTTATTACAACACGCACCAGTAATGAGAAATCAAACGATTCGAGATGCAATTTTATACCATCATGAGCGCTTTGACGGGAATGGCTATCCAACCGGACTGATTGGAGAAGAAATACCCTTGTCTGCACGAATAATGGCAATTGCTGATACGTATGACGCTATGACAACTAATAGGGTGTATCAGCGCAAGCGTTCACCAGAGGAAGCTTTACGTATCATTAAAGAAAATGCAGGGACGCAATTTGATCCTAAGCTTGTTACTGCTTTTACAACAATCATGCAAAAGAAATTACCTGAGATGCGGAACGTTGTCTCAATGTGAGGAGTGTAATAATGAACGAAACTTTTGAATTTCCAGAGGGTTTATTAGGCTTTGAAGATTTGAGAGAGCTTACTTTAACACCATTAGATCTCCCTTTTAATGCTACTTTTTACGAACTGCAATCACCACGTGGCGAAGTCGGATTTTTAGCTATTGATCCATTTAAATTGGTTCCGGAATACTCGGTTCATATTGAAGCGACGATTCAGGACAAGTTAAGTGTAGAATCGTCTGAAGATGTCATTCTGTTAACACTTGTAACGCTTAAACAAAGTCTTGAGACCTCAACCACAAATTTGAAGGCACCTTTACTCTTAAATTTAAAATCAAAAAAAGCACTTCAATACATACAACAAGATCCAACATTATCTGTTAAGCATCCCTTGAAAGGGGATGCTTAAATGTTAGTTCTAGGAAGAAAAGTTGGAGAAAGCATTCGAATTGGCAATGATATTGAAGTCATCATCACGGCAATTGAGGGAGAAACAATAAAAGTTGGAATAAATGCCCCTAAAACAGTTGCTGTTCATCGCCAAGAAATCTATGAAGAAATTAGAAAAGAAAATCAAGCAGCTCGTATTTCGATGGACCTATTAAAGCACCTAAAAAAATAATTCGAAAAATTACTAAACATTTTTTTTTATCCTCCGATAAAAGGTGTGTAGGGTGAAAAGACAAGGATGTCGCGCCCTAACATTACATCTACATGGAGGTAGAAATCATGATTATCAATAACAACTTAGCAGCACTAAACACGCACCGCCAAATGGGCCAAGTATCTGGTTCAGCACAAAACTCAATGGAGAAATTATCTTCTGGTCAACGCATCAACAAAGGTGCAGATGACGCAGCAGGTCTTTCGATCTCTGAGAAAATGCGTAACCAAATCCGTGGTCTTGAGCAAGCACAACGTAATGCACAAGATGGCGTATCAATGATTCAAACAATCGATGGAGCTCTTGGAGAAATCCACGATATTCTACAACGTGTTCGTGAATTGGCTGTTCAAGCTGGAAATGGAACAAACTCTGCTGACGAAGTTGCTACAATTCAAGCTGAAGTAACTGAATTGAATACTGGAATCACAGATATTGCAAACCGCACAAAATTTAACGGAACTGAATTATTAAACGCTAATGCTGTTACGAATGGCCCAATTACTCTTCAGGTAGGAGCAGATTCTGGACAAACAATGGCTGTAACTTTGGTTGATGTGACGGCTACTGGACTCGCATCTGGAGTTACTGTTTCTGACGCTGCAGCCTCTTTGACAGCTATTGATGCAGCCATCAAAACTGTATCAGATGCACGCTCTACTTTTGGTGCAGCACAAAATCGTTTGGAATTCACTTCAAATAACTTAGCTTCGACTGCAGAAAACTTAACATCTGCTGAATCACGGATCCGTGACGTTGACATGGCGAAAGAGATGATGGAGTTCACAAAGAACAACATCTTAACACAAGCTTCTCAAGCAATGCTTGCACAAGCTAACCAACAACCTCAAGCTGTACTTCAATTACTTCGTTAATTTCTGAAAAGTCTCCTTTAGGAGGCTTTTTTTATTGGGAAATTCGAAAATGTCTCGCTTCTTCTTTTGAAATTCCGTAAGATAAAAGAAAGATGCCAGGCAAGGAGATGGAATATGTCGTCACTCATTGATTCGAATTGGTTTTATTTAAAAACAATGCAAACTTTATCACAACCACGTCATATAGTTTCTTCACAGAAAAATGGACAAACCCAGACAGCTTTGTTCTCGACAATGCTCAACTCCGTCATGTCTTCAGATTCGACAGCAAACTGGGTATCTCTTGCTTCGAATCAAGTTCAAAAGAATTCTCCAATCTACTGGAGTTCTCTTGGACCTGAAGTTCCAACACTTTCACCACTTGAACAAGTCACTTCATCATCAAATGGAAGCACTCCATTATCTTTTCAAGCTATTAGTTTGCTAGATATGGAGAGTAAACTAAGCGGGAAATTGTCTGGCACTGCTAAAGACTTTATTGCAGCAGGAAAGAAGTATGATTTAAATCCAAAGTTTTTAGCTTCAATTGCTCAACATGAAACCGGCAATGGGACATCGCGAGCAATTCATGAAAAAAACAATGTTGCTGGAATGATGGGACCGAACGGGTTACGCACCTATTCGACACTTCAAGAAAGTATTGAAGCGATGGCAAGTAATTTACGCCGAAACTATTTAAATCAAGGGCTTACAACAATTTCTCAAATCGGTGCGAAGTATGCACCGGTTGGAGCAAGCAATGATCCAACTGGTTTAAACAACTATTGGGTAACTGGCGTTACAAAAAAAATGGCAAATTTTATTTAACAAGAGGGATGATTCATTCATCCTTCTTTTTTTATCTAAACTTTTTTCAAATTTAGCCGATAGAACTAGTAATGAGCTACAAAGGAGCGGATGGACTCATGGATATCCAAGCAGTTAGTTTTCCTGAAAAGACAGTAATTCAAAAAGAAGTGAAAGCAGAAAAGCAGATACAGTTTTCAAACATTGATAAGGCAGAGCTAACAAGAGATGAAGTGAGAGAAAAAGTAAATCAATTTGCTAAAGGGTTAGAGCCTCACACAACTCAAGTCCGCTTTCACTACCATGAAGACCTGAATGATTATTATGTACAAGTCGTAAATGCAGAGTCTGATGAAGTGATCCGCGAAATTCCAAGTAAAAAAATTCTCGATTATCAAGCCGCCATTCTTCAACGACTAGGGTTAATGGTCGACAAACGATTATGAGCAAGGAGGTAGTTACATGCGTATAACTGGTTTAGGGTCCGGCATGGATATTGATTATATGGTGAAAGAAATGATGACGGCTGAAAAATTGCCGCTCGATAAATTAAATCAAACAAAAATTTGGACCGAATGGAAAAAAGATGCCTATCGTGAAACGAACTTAGCACTAGCAAGTTTCAGGTCTACTTTTGAAGGACTTCGCTTTAGTAGTGCGTTTAATGCATTTAGTGCTACCACAACTGGGACTTCTGCAACCGCAAAAGCATCGAGTGGTGCAGTTGCAGGAAGCTATCAAGTCACTGTTCAATCCTTAGCTCAAGGAGCAAAACTACATAGTGCCACAGACTTAAAACAAGCCGATGGAACAAAGACGCTCTCTACTTCTCAAATTGGGACAGCAGGAACCATCGTTATTAAAGATGCAGCTGGTAATGCAGTAGGGGATCCAATTGAAGTAACCGAAACGATGACAATGGCAGATGTCGCTTCAAGACTTCAATCTACTACTTCAGGAAAGACTACAGAACTTCGTGCAGGATTTGATACGACTACTTCACGTTTCTTTATTTCAACGAAAGGAATGGGAGAGGCACAGAACTTTTCCCTAGAATTTAGTAGTACGGAATTAGGAGAACGGATTACAGGAGAATCAATTTCATCTATCAATACAGCAACAAGCTCATCCTCAAATGTTGGAAAGGCTACAAATGGTAGTTTCACGTATGATGGAATTCCAGTCACAAATCTCTCGACAAATACAGCTACTATAAATGGAGTGGCAATCGAACTAAAAGCTATAGGTAACTCAACGATTACTGTTTCTACTGATACAGAAGCTCCTTTCCAAGCAATTAAAAAAGCTATCACTGCTTACAATGAAATGATTGAGAAATTTGAGAAACAAGTGTCGGAAACGAAATACCGTGATTTCCCACCTTTAACGGATGAACAAAGAAGAGACCTTACAGAGACAGAAGCAAAGCTTTGGGATGAAAAAGCAAAAAGTGGCCTGTTACGAGCAGATCCTATTTTACGGGATACGCTTACCAAACTTCGACGCGCATTTGCAGATCCTGTAGCTGGGCTTCCGGCAGGTAGTCTAACTACTTTATCTTCTATCGGAATCACTACAGGTAATTTCCGAGAAGGTGGAAAACTCAATATAGATGAAACAAAGCTAAGAGCAGCACTAGCTGAAAAACCTGAAGAAGTGATGCAATTGTTCACTGCAAAAACAGGCGCTACAGGTGTAGCTGAGCGTGTGTATAAAGAAGTAAATGATTCAATTCGAAAATTGAGTTCTCGGGCAGGCTCTCCAACTTCAACTACAGATAACAGTATTCTCACTCAGCGTTTAAAAACGATGGACACTCAAATTCGTGTCTGGCAAGATCGTCTGGTAGGTATAGAAGAGCGCTATTGGAAGCAGTTCTCAGCAATGGAACGCGCAATGAATCAGATGAATCAACAAAGTAGTTGGATACAACAAAATATGATGGGTGGTTTCTAAGATGATGCATCAAATAGAGCGACTTGTCACCCTTACGTGGGAGCTTAACACGCTCTGTGATTCTATGCTTGATACGACGCCTTCAGATGTTGTTGACGAAAGTGGGATAGGAAGAATCGATGAATTATTGGAACAGCGTCAATTAATTTTAAACGAACTCTCTCAACTTCATCCCGAGGAAAGAGCAATTCTAAAACAACAGGAGTTAGTTGAACTTGATAAAGTAGTTCAAGGAAAAATGACGACTATTTTTGGAATGATGCAAACGAATGTCCAGATGATTCGTTCAAAAAAGCGAGTATCTCAAGCATATCGTCCTGCACCTGATCACCATGGGTCTTATATAGATAGTAGAAATTAAAAGGAGGAAGCCAGCGTGTATAATGCTTCTCAGATTTATCAAACCAACGCTGTTCAAACAGCCTCACCACAAGAATTAACGTTAATGCTTTATAACGGATGTTTAAAATTTATAAAATTAGCCTCACGTGCACTAGAAGAAAAGAATATTGAGCAAAAACATATTCATCTAGTAAAGGCACAGGCTATTATTACACAGTTTCGAATCACATTGGATATGGATATTCCAATCTCTAAAGATTTAGATGTATTGTATATGTTTATAAACGAAAAGTTGATAGAAGCGAATACGACGAATAATCAAGAGACTCTAGCGCTCGCAGAAGACTTAGTGCGCGAATTACGAGATACATGGAAAACAATGATGACTGGAACAGTTACCGTTTAAGAAAGAGGTGTCAGCAATGGATCGCACATCATGGTTTGGTTTTATATTTGCCTTTGTTGTCTTAGTCGGTGGATTGATATTGAAAGGTTCAAGTCCTGCAGTTTTATTGAATGGAGCAGCGCTTGTCATCATATTTGCTGGGACACTTGCTTGTATTTTAATTGCATTTCCCATGGATGAATTCAAAAAAATCCCGAAATTGTTCGGAATTATTTTTAAAGAATCCTCTACATACTCTGTAAGAGAATTAATTCCACTATTTTCTCAATGGACTGTTATAGCCCGTCGTGAAGGTCTTTTAGCCCTTGAGAATGCAAGTGAGGAGACTGACGATGAGTTCTTGAAGCGAGGCCTTCGTATGGTAGTCGATGGAGAGTCGCAAGATATGATACGAGATTTACTTGAAGAAGACATCGCGGCGATGGAAGAACGTCATGCAGTTGGGGCTAAAATCTTTACTCAGGCTGGTACATACGCGCCAACACTCGGTGTACTAGGAGCGGTTATCGGACTTGTTGCAGCGCTGAGTCACCTAGAAGATGTAGCGTTATTAGGAAAGTCTATTTCAGCAGCATTTATTGCAACCCTGTTCGGTATTTTCTCTGGTTATGTCATGTGGCATCCATTTGCAAATAAACTAAAGCAGAAGACAGCAAAAGAAGCTCAGATTAAACAAATCATGATAGAAGGTATACTTGCAGTTCAAGAGGGTTTGCCTGCACGCGTTGTAGAAGAAAAACTGAAAACTTACTTGCCATCTAAAGAGCGTGATTTAACCGTTGAACGGAAGGCAAAAGTAGGTGAAGAAGTTGAAGCGTAAGAAAAAGCATGACGAACATATAGATGAATCTTGGCTCATTCCTTACGCAGATATTTTAACTCTCCTACTTGCCCTATTTATTGTTCTCTTTGCTTCAAGTCAAATCGATGCGAAGAAGTTTGAAGCAGTTGCAGAGTCATTTGCTAGTGAACTTAGTGGAGGAACTGGGATTTTAGATTCGAATTCACCAACTGATTCAGAAGATGATGGAACGTCCTCTGAGATTCCTTCTATCGTTGATGAGGAAGCTATAGAAGATGATACAGAAACTGAGCCCGGTGCGGGTAGAACTTCTGATACGGAGCTAGAAGGAGAAGATTTGTTCTCGGCTATACAAGATCAGCAAGAACTAGAAGAGATGGAACAAGCGCTGCTTAATTTTGCGGATGAAGCAGACTTAAACCCACCTCTTACAACTGAAATCGATGATAGAGGATTGATTGTGAAGATTGGAGAAGGAATATTATTCGAATCGGGTAGTGCGGATTTAAGTTCCCCTGCTGCGACAATTGCTAGAGAGCTATCGCAAATGTTTGAGTCGGAAGTTCCTCGTACTGTGTACATTGAAGGACACACTGATAATATTCCAACAGACAAAAGGCAATATGCAACGAACTGGGAATTAAGTTCAGCTCGTGCCATTAATTTCATGAAAATTGTTTTGGAAAATAAAGACTTAGATCCTAGACTCTTTAGTGCTACAGGGTATGGAGAATACCGACCAATTGCTTCAAATGATACAGAAGCTGGACGAAATGAAAATCGCAGAGTAGAAATTGTAATTTCTCGATTTGTAGAGCAAACTGCAGGGGAGTAGAATAATGAAAAAAATAATACTAGTAGTTCTAATCGCATTAGCCCTGCCTATTGGTGGATACTTTGGATATGGCTTCTATCAAGAGAAGCAAGTTGAAGCAAAAGCAGCAAAAGAAATTGAAGAAATCGCGCTAAAGCGTTTTTTGACTGACACAATAACAACAAACCTTGCTTCTAATGAGTTTGCGGTAGTTCAGTTCGCGATTGAATTAGACAAAGTTGAAGGTAGGGAAGTATTGGATAACTATGCTCCTGAAGTGCGAGCCGCAGTTATCTCTACTATGACAAGTCTCGAGAGACAAGAAGTGCAGGGAGAGCAAGGGCTTGAAACACTTGAGAGCCGGATGAAAGAAGCCGTGCAAGAGATTATACCAAGTGAAAAAGTTGTTCGTGTCATGGTGACAGAATTTAAAGTACAATAAAAGCTAAACAAACTGGTGAATCAGCCGATACTTTAAGTAAGGTGGTGAAGGAAATGAATGTAGAGAAAACCGGGAATTTTCCCCAAGTTCAATCATATAATAAGGCGCAAAAAGTTCAGCAAGTAAAACCGACCTTGGCGACAACTGGTGAAGATCACGTTCAGATTTCTAGCCAAGCACAGGAGATGTTTCATAAAGTTTCGCAGGCAGCTGTTCGACAAGAAAAGGTTACTCTGATTAAACAACAAATTGAAGAGGGCACCTACAAAATCGACACAAAGAAGATTGCTACAGATATAAGTAATTTTTGGTTTGGAAAACAAGGAGAATCAAAATGAGTGATGTAGGAAATCAATTACTTGTTCTTATGAAACAATTAGTAGAATTAGCCGTTGAAAAAGAACAGGCGATAACCACAAGAGAATTAGAGAGGTTAGAAACCTTAAATAAACAAGAACTTACTATTCTTAAAGAACTTTCTACACTAGAAAAACAGCAAATTCTTCCTCAGCCAGATGAAGTAATAGTAGAAATGCAACGTTTTCAGAAACAGCTTCGAGAGCAGTTAAAAACTAATCAGCAATTATTAGAAGATGCACTGCAATTTACCCAGTATTTACTTGGACAAATTACAGAACAGAATGAATCCCAATCGTATCAACCAGGCAATCAAGCAACTCCAGGACGTTCAGTTGCATTTGATTTTAAAGCCTAGTAGGAGGACAAAAGATGTCTACGTTTCACGGACTTGAAGTTGGAAAGCGTGGCATTACGACTGCCCAAACACAATTAAATACAACGGGTCACAATATGACGAACGCTGCTAGTCCTGGCTATTCTAGACAAAGTGTAGGTGCTACTTCTTCGACGCCTACCCAAGTTTTCACTACTCAATCACCTAATGGCCAATTAGGCACTGGTGTATTAACGGATTCCATCACTAGATTACGTGATCAATTTCTTGATAGTAAGTTCTGGGGGCAATCTGCACAGGCGGGGGACTTATCAATGCAAGCATCCGCATTAGGTGAGCTTGAAAAGCTAATGCAAGGCTCAAGTGATGGAAACATGCAAAAAGCCATGCAAGATGTTTGGGATGCCTGGGAGACTGTCATTACAAATCCCAATGACTCAGGTTCTAAGGCAGTACTGAATGAGCGATTTAAAAGTTTTGTAGAAACTGCAACACATCTAGAAAATGAAATAAACACAATTGAATCAAGATTAAATGAACAGGAAGTTGTTACACGGGAGCAAGCAAATTCTTTACTCATCTCAATTTCTGGGTTAAATGATGTGATTTATCGTTCAGGAGGTAAAGATAACGATGCGATGGATCAACGAGATCGATTGATTGATCAATTATCTGGATTAGTTGGACTTCGAGTAACTCCTGATGAAAAAGGAATGATTTCACTCCAACTGCAAAATGGGACTGGATTGATTGCTGGCAAAGAGGTTCTCAGCACACTTACCCCTACTACCCAAATTGATTCTGGAGCACTAGCAGGAATTAATAAAGTAAAAGAAACTATCGCTGCATTTAAAAACAATTTACAAGAATTAAATGTTAGCTTTACAGCAGCATCAAATCCACTTTCTAGTCAAAGTTCAACTAGGATAGAAGAGCAAAAAGAGAAGCATCATCAACTATGGCAAGGAATTATCGGCGAACTTGGAACAAGAACAAATAGCTTAAATCGTGCACGAGATACTGCGATTCTTGCAAAAAATGGAACAGAACAAGATCGTCAATCGGTTATGGGTGTTTCTCTAGATGAAGAAATGTCTAACTTGATAAAGTATCAACATGCCTATAATGCAGCGGCTCGATTAGTCTCAACAACCGATCAGCTTCTTGATACGATTATTAATCGAATGGGCGTATAGTGAGGAGTATTTAGCATGAGAATAAGTCATCAAATGTTACATAACCAATCAACACAGCGTATTGAACAGAATATGGTGAGAATGACGGAAACCTTTGCACAAGCTTCAAGTGGGAAAAAGAGTCAGCGTCCCTCAGATGCACCTGGTGAAACTGTCCAATCGATGAAATTGAAGCATCAGCTTGCTGATTTAGAGCAGTATAAAAAAAATCAAGGCCAAGCGGAACTCTTTCTAGATGAAGTCGATAATAAACTTCAATCCATGTCGGGTATTATGCAACGTATCAACGAACTAGGTGTTCAAGCAAACAATGATGCTTTGTTTGAAGGTGAGCGAGATATTATAAACAATGAATTGACTGAGCTCACAACTGAACTACAGTCTATTGTAAACTTTGAAGTAAACGGCGAAGCTTTGTTTTCGAAAGATCAGCCAAAGGTCATTCAAGTGGCGAAGGGAACATCATTAGAGGTGACTTTACCAATAGATAATGCAATTGGAGATTTATTTACTACGCTTGCTGATATGAAAAGTAATTTATCTTCTAATCAGTATATTGATCTTGATGCATTGAAAGCTGCAACTGACCAAATCACAGACGTTTTAGCAGTGGCAGGCGCCAGGAAAAATCGTCTGGAATCTATTCAAAATCGTTTAGAAGATACGAAACTTGAACAAACGAAAAAACTTTCATCCATTGAAGGTGTCGATATGGCGGAAGTGCTAACACGTCTGAAGAGTGAAGAAGCTACTTACCAAGCAGGATTAGCAGCAACAAGTCGTTTGTACTCGGCATCACTAGTGGATTATTTAAAATAACATCAAATAAAAAGGCCGAATTGCTTACTTGCAATTCGGCTTATTTTATTTATTTATTTATTGTATTGATAAGACCCCGCATATCATCTGCAAATGAGATTGCGCGACTAGTAGATTGTATCAAGCGTTGCGTTGCAATCATTTCCGTTGTTTCCGAAGTCATGTCAACATTGGATTGTTCTAGAGCGCCTTGTGTGACTAATCCTGCACGAGCATTCCCATTTAGACGAGTAAAACTTCCATCAGCCGTCATCTGCTGTAAATTTCCTATAAATGAGTAACGATTCGGGCCATTCTCAACGATAGTAGAAGGACGGTCAATTTGCGTTAGTTCAAGAGTATAGGTAACAGCTGGCTTTGCTTGATTCTTAAACCTCGCTATTACTTGCCCTTGATCTGTGATTTGAAGGGAATCTAAATCTTCATCAAACCGCATAGGTTGCCCTGATATATCAAGTAAACGATCACCTGAGCCTGTTACTAAGTAGTTAAATCCGTCTTGTGGATTGAAAGCGACATCTAGATTTCCGCTTCGAGAATAATAAGAAGTATCTCCAGCGCCTACACTGAAAAATGTATTCTTCTGCATTAAAGCGATGTCATATTGACGATTCGTAGTCTTAATACTACCCTGTTCACTTAATGTAGTTGTTCCCATATGTACAACGCCATTACCTAAACGAAGACCATTTGGAGTAGCACGCCCAGTCTCATACCGACCTGCTTGCATAGTCATGGCACTTGTTAGCGCATCAGAGAAGAGTACATCTTGTCGTTTGTATGCTGTTGTATCTAGGTTCGACATATTATGTGCAATCGTATCCATTTTTTGAGTAAGTTGTTTTAACGATGACGTTGCAGTATGTAATTGAATCATTGTCTGCTAGCTCCCTTATACACGTCCGATTTCCGTCACTGCTTTTTGCATGCTTTGATCATATGCTTGTATTACTTTTTGATTCGATTCGAATCCTCGATATGTTTTCAGCATATCCGTCATAATTCGTGTCATGTCCACGTTGGATTGTTCAAGAAATCCTTGTGACACTAACGGACTTCCTGTGCCAGCGATTGCTGAAGTGCTAGCCAGTACTGGCGCATTTTCAGCGGCCCCTTCATAACGCAGTAGACCAGATCCTTCTTTGACAAAAGAAAGAGGGTCTGAAGCGTATCCAATCCAAAGAGAGTCAGAAATAACTCCATCGATTTCTAGCAAACCCTGATCGTCCACTTTAAAATCTAATGACGATAATTGAATCTGCTCTCCAGCTCGATTTAAAACTCGATCACCTGCTGCTGTTCTTAAAACCCCAGTTTGATCAACGACGAACTGACCATTTTGGGTATAGCGAATTTCATTATTTGCAGTTTGCACTTGAAATACAAGAGTTCCCCTTTGATTTGTCTGGGGATCCTGAGGAAGAAAAGAACTTTGTAATGCAAAATCTGTAGTATTTGCAGTTTGTTTTAAAATACCTTGCGTAAATTGTGGGATAGCCTCTTGGGCATAAGTGCCAACACTCAACGTTCCCGCATAATTCGTATTTGAATTTGGACCGCCCACTTTTTCTACCAATTGTTGCGGGAAAGTTCGAAAGGTCGTGATATCACTCTTGAATCCTGGGGTAACAGCATTCGACAAATTATTTGTCAATATTTGTTGTTGTCGATTATAAGCCATCATACCGGAAGTAGCGGCATACAAACCTCGAAACATACTCAATCCCCTCCATAATCCTATACATTTACAATTTTCGAACTCTATAGACCAAATAATAGCACAAATAATCTGCAAAAATAGGCTTTTTTTTCACATGAATCTAATTTTTGTGATAATAGTCCTAAACTAATTTTAAATTATTTATGTTACTATTCATCTTGCAATGTTACAAATAAATTAAAAATCGACAACATAGAATTACAAAAATAGGACTTTATCTAAAAAAGCGTAGAAAGGATCGATTTGAATGAACCTTTTTTCACCTATAGTCAGTCAATTGGAGCATGGAATACATACTGCTGCATTAAAACAAAAAACCCATGCCTCTAATATTGCCAATGTCGATACACCTAATTACAAAGCACAAAAAGTGTCATTTAAGACTAATCTAGATCAACACCTTCAATCAAATCAATTAACAGCAATTCGAACAAACTCTCACCACCTCTCTTTCTCAAATGAACTAGCGAATGGTTTGAAAGTAGAGATAAATCAAAGTACACAGCGACAACCTAACGGAAATAATGTCGATATCGATGTTGAAATGGCTGAAATTGCGAAAAATCAATTGTGGTATAACGCGCTGACAGAACGGATTAATGGGAAGTTTTCAAGTCTGCGATCTGTGATAAATGATGGGAAGTGAATTAGTTGAGCTTATTTAGTGGTATGAATGCAAGTGCATCGGGATTAACAGTAAATCGCTTGCGAATGGATGTTGTATCCTCGAATATTGCAAATGCGGAAACGACTAGAGGCAGTATTGTAGATGGAGAATGGGTACCGTATAGAAGAAAAATTGTTGAATTACAAAGTTTTCATCAGCAGTTTTCAACTGCCCTCAATGGGAGGTCGGTTACAACAGGTGTGACTGTCGATCGAATAAAAAATGATGAGAGTCCATTCCAACAAATCTTTGATCCAGAACATCCAGAGGCAAATGAAGCGGGATATGTACTTTTACCAAATGTTGATCCATTAAAAGAAATGGTAGATTTAATGTCTGCCACTCGCTCATATGAGGCAAACGTTACAGCGTTTAATGCTTCTAAAAGTATGTTTATGAAAGCCTTAGAAATTGGCAAATGAGGAGATACATAAATGAATCCACTAACAGGGACCACTGAAACCACATTTTTAAATCCAACTTTTTTTAAACCAGCAGAAGCGAAAATCGCTGGTGCTGGTTTTCAAGCTTTCTTGCAACAATCCATTCAACAGGTAGATCAGGCACAAAAAGTTTCGGATCAGATGACAGCAGGCCTAATTAGTGGCCGAGTTGAGAATGTTCATGAAGTAATGATAGCTGCTCAAAAAGCCAGTCTTTCATTGGACCTTACAATGCAAGTCCGAAACAAAATGGTAGAGGCCTATCAAGAAGTGATGAGAATGCAAGTCTAGACAAAGGTAGGTCGTGACATACATATGAAAGAACAATTTGCACAAATTCAACTAAAGGCACGAGAAAGTTGGAATGCGATTCCTCCGAGAACGAAAAAGTTAGGAATCATCACATTTTTAATCTCCTTATTACTTTTATCGGTCGTGTTATTTTTTCTAACAAGAACATCCATGACAGTACTTTATAATAATTTGACTCCTGCTGAGGCTGGAGAAGTGAAAGCTGCAATCGAACAAAGAGGGATTCAAGTAGAGGTAGCAGCTGATGGGACTTCATTAAGTGTTCCTCGCGAACAAGTGAATGAATTAAAATTAGCTCTTGCTGCTGAAGGGATTCCTAGAAATGGTAGTGTAAATTACAGTATCTTCAGTGAAAATATGGGCATGGGAATGACAGATCGCCATTTTGATGTAGTTGAGCGAGATGCCATGCAAACAGAAATCTCTACACTTATAAGACAAATTGATGGTGTACAAGATGCAAATGTAATGATTACGCTTCCAAAAGAGTCAATTTGGATTACTGAAGAGACGAAGACCGCTAGTGCATCTGTAGTATTACGTAGTAGCCCTGGTTTTTATTTAGAGCAGAGCCAAGTGAATGGTCTCTACCACTTAATTAGCAAAAGTGTTCCAAACCTTCCTGCTGAAGAAATTGTGATTATGGATCAAAATGGACAAGTCTATGAAGTTCAAAATGAGGGGCAAGCGAATACAACCTTATCTATTTATCAGCAGCAAAGGGAAGTACGAAAAGGTATTGAAACAGATATCCAACGTGAAATTCAACAAATGCTCAGTATGCTAATGGGACAAGACAAAGTGATTGTCTCTGTAACTGCAAGTGTAGATTTTACAACGGAGAGAAGAGAAGAAAATTTAGTACAAGCTCCTATTGAAGAAACAAATGAAGGTTTAGATATAAGTGTTGAACGCATTGTGGAGTCTTACACAGGCGAATCAGGACTCGATGAGGATGCAACAGGTACTGGGGAAGGGGAAATTCCTAATTTTCCAGGAGTTGACGGTGCGGAAATAAGTGATTCTGAAAGAACAGAAGAACGAATCAATCGTGAAATTAATCGCATTCAAAGACAAATTGAAAAAAATCCATATATCATCGACGATTTAACAATCAATGTGGGCATAGAACCACCGATTGCGAATGACCCTACAAGTCTTTCACCGGAACTTGTAGGTGAAGTTCGAGGGATTGTTTCTAATGTGGTAGCAGCCTCTCTAAGCCTAAACGAAATACCACCAGAAGAACTTAATGTAGACGAGCGTGTGACAGTTTTTGCAACTGAGTTCTTAGGAAAACAAGAGGTTGCAGTGGAGGAAAACCCACTCACTCTATCTAGACTTCTACAAAATCCTTATGTATTTATCGTAGGTGGCGTTTTATTATTTGCATTAGTTGTTGTGGCGTTCATTGTTATAGCTCGTATACGCAAACGTAAAGAGGAAGAGTTCTTTGATGAAATGGAACAAGAGGCTTTAGTACAGCTTGAAACAAAAGTTGCTGAAGAGTTGGCAGTGGAAACACGTGTGAATCCGAAGCGTGACATGATTGAAAAACTGGCAACTACACAACCAGAAGACTTTGCGAAATTATTAAGAGCATGGATGACAGATAAGTAGGGAGTGATTTTATGGCCACACCATCGCCAACGACCAAACAATTAAAAGGAATTCAGAAGGCTGCTATCTTAATGGTCGGATTAGGGCCAGACTCATCTGCTGAAATATTTAAACATCTTTCTGAAGCAGAGATTGATTTACTATCCATTGAAATTGCTAAAGTTCGACATTTGAGAAGTAGTCAAACACGACATGTGATTGATGAATTCTATGAAATTATGATAGCTCAAGACTATATGGACGAGGGCGGAATAGACTACGCTCACGAAGTTTTAGAGAAAGCACTTGGTAGTGAGAAGGCAAAAGAAGTTATTACACGAATTACGACTAAATCGCGACCAAAACCTTTCCAATTTGCGCGAACGGTTGATACACATAGTCTTTTCGTAGCACTACGGGACGAGCATCCTCAGACAATTGCAGTAGTGTTATCTCAACTAGAAACTCTAAAAGCGTCAGCGATTTTATCTTTACTAGATAATCCAAAGCGTTCTGAGGTTGCAAAGCGTGTTGCAACACTGACACCCCCAGCATATGAAATTATTGAAGAAATTGAACGTGTAATTGAAGCGAAATTATCCACAACTAGCCTAGACAAGATGAGAGATTATGATGGTGTGGATTCAATTGTGACAATGCTAAATCAAGTGGATCGCGCTACTGAGCGATCAATTCTTGAAAGCCTGGAGGTACAAGATCCACTCTTAGTCACAAAAATACGTCAGAAGATGTTCATATTTGAAAATATACCACTCTTAGATGCCAGGTCTCTTCAACGTGTTATGCAAAATGTTCAAGATGAAGATCTTATTAAAGCATTAAAAGTTACTGAAGAAGAGATTCGTGAAGTATTACTAAAATCTATTTCAACTCGACGGGCAGAAACTGTTCTTGAGGAATTAGAAATGACTGGGCCAATAAAGTTAAAAGAAGTAGAAGAAGCTCAAGGAGCCATTGTAGCGATTGTACGACAATTGGAGCAGAGTGGAGAAATCACGATTACAAGACCTGAAGGAGAGGAAGTCATTGGCTAACTTCATTCGACTACCTTCTACCCCAGAACTTTCTCGTCCAATCCCTGTTCCATGGCAGAACCAAAGCGCTACTTCTCCACTTGATCAAACAATTAGCGTGGATAAAGAAAGACAAGAGTTTCTTGAATCATTAGAGGAAGAAAAAAAACGGATACTCGCTGAAGCGTTGCGTGAAGCGGAAGAGCAATGTGAACAGATTAAAAAAAGTGCTTGGGAAGAAGGGTTTGCCTCTGGGATGAATCAAGCTAAGCAAAATGCAGACACACTTCTAAAAGAACAAGTGAATAACTTAGCTGAGCTTCAAAGAACGATTTTAAGTGAAAGAAAACGCTACATTGTTAGTGCTGAGCGGCAACTTATTGAACTTGCTCTATCGGTTTCAAATAAACTCGTTGCGAATTATCTGAGTGCATCTTCTTCGAATGTTGTACACGTAGTGAAACAACATCTACAAAGAGTTGAAGATACGCAAGAGATTACAATACATGTTTCATTGGAAGATTTTAATACTATCCAATTACAAAGAGAGGAAATAGAAAGTATTCTTCCACCGTTCACGCCACTAGTAATTCTACCAGTGAAGGAATTATCGAGTGGAGACGTCATTATTCATACGCAAGCGAGCCGTTATGATGCACGAATCGATAGCCAATTAGCGGAGATAAAAAATCATTTAGTGAAACTAAGTGAGGAGAATGCCTATGAGTACTTGGAATCCAACACGCTATCTTGATGCATTACAGTCCATTCAACCCACAACAAAGCAAGGCAAAGTCGTCCAGGTAATAGGTTTGACTGTGGAGTCATTTGGTCCACATGCCACTATAGGTGAGGTTTGTCTCATCTATCCGAGCGAATTTGCAAAACCTGTCGAAGCAGAAGTTGTAGGTTTTCGAGAAAATCGATTGATGCTCATGCCATACGGTGACTTATCTCAAATTGGTCCAGGTTCCCTTGTAGTGTCGACACATCGAACACTCGAAATACCTGTGGGACGAGGGCTTTTAGGGGCCGTTATTGATGGTTTTGGAAGGCCCCTAGAAAGCTCACATTCAATGGCAGGTTTGGTTTATACACAGACTGACAGAATGCCTCCTTCTCCACTCACACGACCTAGAATAGATAAACCTTTAGAGTTAGGTGTAAAGGCGATAGATGGATTATTAACAGTTGGTAAAGGTCAACGCATTGGTCTTTTTGCAGGAAGTGGAGTAGGCAAAAGCACACTGCTAGGTATGATAGCTCGGCAAACAGAAGCTGAAGTTATTATTATTGGCCTAATCGGTGAGCGAGGACGAGAAGTTCGTGAATTTATTGAACGTGATTTAAGTAAAGAGATGCGAGAAAAATCAGTTGTGGTTGCAGTAACGTCCGATCAATCTCCACTTCATAGGATAAAAGGAGCCCAAACTGCAACAGCCATTGCAGAATATTTTCGGGATCAAGGCCACCAAGTATTATTGTTAATGGATAGCGTTACGCGATTTGCTATGGCACAGAGGGAGCTTGGATTGGCAATTGGAGAGCCACCCACAACAAAAGGATATACACCAAGTGTTTTTACAAAACTGCCTCAATTACTTGAGAGGTCAGGAACGGCAGAGAACGGAACAATCACAGCAATTTATACAGTTTTGGTTGATGGGGATGATTTCAATGAACCGATCGCAGATGCTGTGCGTGGAATTTTAGATGGACATATCATCTTAAGTAGAAAAATTGCTCAAAAAGGATTATTTCCTGCAATAGATGTGACAGCGAGTGTGAGTCGTTTAATGGATGAAATTACCGACAAATCGCACCAATTGTCTGCTCAAAAATTAAAGAGGTTTTTATCTATTTATCAAGAGGCGGAAGATTTGCTAGCCATTGGTGCATATAAGCCTGGTGGACAGCCTGAATTAGATGATGCTATAGCTCTTTATCCATCAATTAAAGAATTTCTATTACAAGATCGGCATCAACCATCTGCTTTCAATGAAACGGTGGATAACTTAATTTTACAATTTGGAGGGAATTGATTGTGACTTTTTCCTATAAGTATCAAAGAATTGTAGATATAAGAGAAGTTCAACAAAAGGCAGTTGAACTTGAAGTACATGAAGCACGTATTCAACTTTCAGCAGTCGAATTAAGTAAACAAGAAATTATTGAAGACTTGCACACGCTTTACAACGAAAAAGAGCAAAAACAGTTAATAGGCATTCGTGTACAAGAGCTTCAAAATTATGAAGCTTATCAGCTTTACGTTTCTAATAAACTAAAAGTTACTCAAAATAGTTCTGACCAGCTAAAAAATCAATTAGTTTTAAAAGAAGAAAGGCTTCTCACCGTTTCTCAGGAAACAAAAAAGTGGGACCGTCTTAAAGAAAATGCATACGCCACGCATAGTGAACATCAAAAACAACTTGAACAGAAAGCTTTAGATGAACTTACAACAACTCGTTTTCAACTATCTGGAGGAATGAAATGAAAGTTCTGCAAACGGAATTCATGTTTTCTACATCTGAACCCAAAATAGTGAGTTTGAAAACTTCTTGCACACCATCTAGTCCATTTCATCAATTATTCGAAGCTCTTCAACAAAATGAGGGGGTTCTTGAGGAATTGAAGAATGAAATTTTAGATGATGAAATCAAATCTACTCTTTCAGTGAAAGTGAGTAGGGAAGTTCATACAGAAGTTGCCGAACTGTTAGAAGATTTACCCACTATAGAGGAGCGACCTTTACTCGAAACTCCCTTATATGAAAGTCGTCAACAAGCGATATCAATGCCCATTCAAACTATGCCTTGGCTACCCAAAGGGCTCATAACATTGCCGAAAAATCCAATTCCAAAAGCATTAGGTGCAGTTGAAGATGACTTTAAGTCAATTCCTATAATGTTACCAAAAAGTAGAGCGGATTCGTTGGTGGATAGTGAGGGTTTATTTAAAATCGAAGACCCAGGCAGTGAAATGCAGTCAACACTTGAACGAGTAAATGGTCAACCGCTTTCAGGCATTCTAAAAGAAGTAGCTGGCATTCCATTTCCTCCTAAGAAGACTGTAGCACCTGATGATTTTAAAATAAGCTCACAGCAAGAACTTGTGAGTAAGCATGCAATCAGTGAAAGCTCAGAAATTTTTGAAGAGCCAACTTCACTTGGTGATAGTAATCCGGAGCATTTGGTAGAAAGTAAGAAAGATATTTCACTAGTATTGTCTCCTGAATCTACAAAACTGGTTGAAAGACTTAGCGGAAAGTCGTCTGTTCAGTCGAAAGAGTTTGAACCGCTGCGAACAGAGCTAACAAGATTCCTAATGTCACCAATTCGAGATTCAATTACTTCGGTGAGTTCTCTTAGAATTCAAGTCTTCCCTGAACACCTTGGACATATTGATTTATTGGTGTCCGTTGAAGAGGGGGCAGTGCGCGTGCAGTTAGCTGCCTCATCACTACATGCAAAGGAAGCAATTGAACACCAGTTACCTCAACTAAGACAAGCACTTTTCGATCAAGGAGTTTTAGTCGAAAGTATTGATATTGATTGGCGTTCAGAAAAAGAATTTACCAAACAAAATTCTCACCAGAGGGAATCATCAACGGGTCAGGAACAATCACTAGTTCATCGTGAAGAAGTAGACAACACGAAAACATCACATCATGAAGAATCATCCGGAATTGATTATAGCGTGTAAGGGGGTGACGAGATGAATATTACGACGGTAAACGGGACAACGACTTACCAAGCAACAGACACAAAAACTAGTGGTGCTCAAGGGTTAGGGCAAGATGCTTTTATGAAAATTTTGATTGCCCAGTTACGTAATCAGAATCCTCTCGAGCCAATGAAAGACGCTGAATTTATTGCTCAGATGGCACAATTCACAAGCTTAGAGCAGCTAACTGCGTTAAATAAAACCATGACATCTTATACAGAAAAAATGTCTGGTGGGACTATGGCGGACTATGCAGAGATGATTGGCAAACAGATTTCATGGAAAAATGCCGACACTTCTCAAGTTGAAAGTGGCGTCGTTCAGTCTATTGTCAAAGATGAAGGAAAGTTCTATGCAACATTGGTAGAAAGCGATGCACGCATTGATTTGTCCACAGTTACACTACTTCAAGCCGCTCCTATCACGGACACTACTACATAAAAGGGGAAATGACGTATGATTCGTTCAATGTATTCAGGTGTTTCAGGAATGAAAGGTTTTCAAACTAAGCTAGATGTAATCGGGAACAATATCGCCAATGTCAATACAGTAGGATTTAAGAAAAGTTCTGTCGTGTTTCAAGATATGTTAAGTCAAACAGTATCAAGCGTTGGCGTAAACCCAGCACAGGTTGGACTAGGGTCATCAGCAGCTAGTATTCAACAAAACCATAACCCAGGGTCAGGAATGATGACAGGAGTTGGAACAGACCTTGCCATTATGGGAGAAGGATTCTTTATTGTTGGAGATCCGCTAACAGATGCATTTGACAATCCTACTGTTAATCAAAGTTATTATTTAACTCGCACAGGAAACTTTGTAGTGGATGAGTTCGGGTCGCTTAGAACTTCTCAAGGACATTATTTACTAAATAAAAACCAAGAGAAAATTCGAATTAATCCTGAAGAGTATAGCTCGTTTGCAATTAAAGACGATGGGCAAGTATATGGAATGAACAAAAACACAGGGAATGAAGAAGCCTTAGCTGGACAACAAATCGCAATTTTTGCTCCGGCGAATCCAGCAGGTCTTCGAAAAGTTGGTGGGTCACTTTATGAGATGACAACTGCTGCAGGTCCAAATGGAACTATCAATTTTGGAGTTGAAGAAGAAAACGTTTCTAAAATCCAATCGGGAATGCTTGAGATGTCAAACGTCGAGTTAACAGAAGAATTTACTGAAATGATTATTGCACAGCGCGGATTCCAAGCGAACTCGAAGATGATTACTACGTCAGATGAAATCCTGCAAGAACTCGTAAACTTAAAGCGATAGGGTGAAATTATGATTGAGGTCACAAAATTAAATCGTACACCGTTGACAATCAATGCGTTGTTAATTGAGCGGATTGAAGAGACTCCTGACACATACATCACATTTACTACGGGTAAAACTCTTCATGTACTGGAGTCAAAACAAGATGTTGTGAATCGCGTAACGGCATTTTATCAACAAATAGGATTATTTTCTGCACAACATAAGTCTTCAAATTAATGGAAAGGAGTTGTCGTGATGAAACAACGTCAAGAGCCTATCAGCTATGATTTCAGAAGGGCTAGTAAGCTCTCACCAGGACATGTCCGTTCCTTCCTGCGAGTTAGTGAGAAGGTATCACGACAGCTCGGAAATCAATTGAGCCTTCGACTAGATAAGTTTACTACAGGTTTTCCTGGTTCAATTCGCCAAGAAAGCTATGAGGATTTCACGCAAAATTTAAGCCCTTTGGCAATTGTTATAACGGCCACCTTTCCACCACTAAAGGGAGAATTTCAACTAATTGTCTCTAATCGATTAATCCATGCCTGTACAGAATTTTTGCTCGGTGGACATGAGGTGCCCATAGAAGAGAAACCATTGACAGAAATTGACCGAGTATTAATTGGACCATTAGCAGAAGAATGGTTGCAACTCTATGCAGAATCTTTTTTATTTTTAACCCCAATTTCAGCAAAGCTTGAACGTATTGAGTTGGCTCAAGACTTTAATTTTCCAATTCATTTGCGCGAGCGTGTCATGATTGTAGAGTCTTTAATTCAGATTGGTGCACTTGAGGAATCAGTGGAATTGGTTATCCCAGTGACGGCACTTGAAGAATTGGTACCTTATCTGTCTCTTTCTGAATCTCCTGTCTCTCAAAATGATGAATCAACACTTGCATCTCGAGAGCTACTACAAAGTGGCGTCTATGACACAGATTTAACCTTACAGGCTGTTTTAGGTGAATGTACGTTGGATGTAAAAGACCTTTTGTCATTGCAAACTGGTGATACCCTAAGATTATCTACAGCTATTGACGATTTCATCCCTGTATACATCGATCAAAAAGTTGTTTATAGAGGACAGGTTGGACTACATCGAGGAAAACGAGCTATTCAAATAGTGGAACAGGAGGATATCAGATGACAAATTTTGAAGAACTGACACCTGAAGAATTGAATCAACTGTTGGCTCTGGTTCCGGTAGATGAATCAATGGAGAAGTTTGAAAATACATTGAAAGTAAATATTCCTTTATGTGAAGAAGCCTTCCATAGTGAAGGATATGAGATAACCCTACAACTGATTGAACTAGGTATCATCGATAAGCCACATCTTGTAGTTCCAGCAAGGAATCAATTAATCCGCCTTGAAAATGAAAATGCTTCACCATTACTACTAGTGATTCCAATAGATGAAAAGTTCCCTCTCGAAACAAGTAGATTTTCTGAACTCTTCTCCAAACCTTTTGGGCAATTCACAGTGATTAGCCAAGATACTCTTCAGGATCATTCTACGGTTGAGTGGCATTTGATAGGAGATACTTCTAAATGGATTGAAGCAAAGTTTGAAGCTGAATATAACTCAAATTATGTAGTATTTAGAATAATGTGGCCGTACCTAGCTACTTCTTCACCAAATAATCAATCGAAAGGAGAATCGCATATGTCAGAGCAACCTCCTCAAAACAATGAACCCAGCATTCAACGAGCGCAATTCTCTTCCTTTGAGCAAGTTAAACCGACTGGTGAGAATAAAACGAATTTGGATATGCTTCTGGATATCCCACTGAATGTCACTGTTGAACTTGGAAGAACGCGTAAAACAGTAAAAGAAATATTGGAAATTTCGCAAGGGTCAATTATCGAACTAGATAAATTAGCTGGAGAACCAGTTGATATTTTGGTCAACCAAAAATTGATTGCTGTTGGAGAAGTGGTGGTCATCGATGAACAATTTGGAATTCGTGTGACGGACATCAGTAGCCAAGCAGATCGCCTTGCCAAGCTTCGCTAGGAATGGGGTACTGAAGTTGAACATACGCATCATGATTATGTTGACCTTAGTTTTCTTTGGGCTAACTGGTTATTCAGTAGAAGCAGCATCCGATCCTTCTGTATTTGAATCCATACAAAAAAATCCATCTTCCGAAGAACAGTCAACAGTGACTACTGAAATCGAAGAGCGAAGCTTATTTTCAGTACTTGGCTCATTGGTTCTTTACACACTATTGATTGTTGGATTGATTTATGGGTTGATTAAGTTTTTAGCTGCTCGACAAAATGCTCTACCTGCTAGTCAAGTGATTCGAGTCCTAGGGGCAAGTTCTGTCGGACAACAGAAATCAGTCCAAGTTGTTCAGGTGGGAGATCAAGTTTTAATCGTTGGTGTCGGGGAAAACGTTACGCTATTGACGGAAATCACGGATGAACAACAAAAGCAAAAATTAGTGCTTTCGAACAAAGAAAACATACATAGAACACCCTTTCAACAAGTGTTTCAAACAAGCTTAGAAAATCAGCGTAAACGACTTCTTGAGAAAAAAGAAGAATGGATGACACGAGGTGACAAGACGTGATATCACTTTTGTCTATCTCCATACCTGGAATCTCAGTGGGAACAGAAGCAACAGGAGACGTTTCAACGACTTTACAGCTGTTGTTGCTGCTCACCATCTTGTCTTTAGCACCTGCGATTTTAATTATGCTTACAAGCTTTACACGAATCATCATTGTATTGTCCTTTGTGCGAACGGGTCTAGGAACGCAGAGCATGCCACCAAATCAAGTGTTAGTTGGTCTCGCTTTGTTCTTAACATTCTTTGTAATGAGCCCTGTACTGACAGAAATCAATGACACGGCACTGCAGCCCTATCTTGAGGAAGAAATTACACAACAAGAAGCCTTAGATCGTGCAGCAAGCCCAATGAAGGAGTTCATGGCGAAACATACACGTGAGAAAGACCTTGCTTTATTTTATAGTTACCAAGGGCTTGATAAACCAAACTCGGTTGATGAGATTCCATTGACCTCGCTCATTCCTGCATTTGCAATTAGTGAGCTGAAGACAGCCTTTCAAATTGGATTTATTATTTTCATTCCATTTCTAATTATTGATATGGTCGTAGCAAGTACATTAATGGCGATGGGGATGATGATGCTTCCTCCAGTTATGATTTCATTGCCATTCAAAATCTTATTATTCATCTTGGTAGATGGCTGGAACTTAATTGTCGAGTCGCTACTCATGAGTTTCTAGAGAGGAGAGGTTTTATGACGCCAGATGCAGTAATCAAACTTGCCGAACAGTCGGTCTATACAGTCATCATGCTCTCTGCTCCTCTCTTGCTCGTGGCACTTGGAGTTGGTTTGCTAGTTAGTATTTTTCAAGCTATGACGCAAATCCAAGAGCAGACACTCTCATTTATTCCAAAAATTCTCGCAGTGTTTTTATCTCTTGTGTTGTTCGGACCGTGGATGTTGACGACGATTGTTGACTTTACACGCAATCTATTCCGAGAACTGCCGATGTTGATCGGATGACGTGGGACGAAGCAATTGCTAGTTTTCCCTATTTCCTACTCGTGTTGATTCGGATGAGTGCATTTTTTTTAATTGCACCGATTTTTTCGCAACGAAACATACCGACTCAACTTAAGATTGGTCTTGCGGTTTTCCTAGCGTTACTTACGACTACAGTTGTACCTACTACAGAGCCGTTTAAACTGGATGGCTATTACACGGTATTAATCTTCAAGGAATTGGTCATTGGGCTGAGTCTAGGTTTTTTAGCTGCCATGATTTTATATATGGTGCAAGTTGCAGGGGCATTTATTGATTTTCAGATGGGCTTTGCACTCGCAAATGTAATAGATCCTCAAACGGGATCTCAAGTCCCTATAATCGGCCAGTTTAAATACATATTAGCAATTTTATTTCTGCTAGCTATCAATGGCCATCATTTATTGATAAATGGAATGTTACACAGTGTAGCTCTTGTCCCTGTGGGCACACGAAATTGGTTGTTTTCTGCAGCAGATCTTTCAGAATTCTTTGTTACGGTTTTTGCCGCGATGTTTGTCATTGCATTCCAGCTTGCGTTACCGATTGTCGGATCCTTATTTTTGGTGGATGCTGCACTTGGATTGCTTGCTAAAACGGTGCCACAAATGAATATCTTTGCAGTTGGTTTTCCTTTGAAAATAGGTGTCGGTTTTATCTTATTACTTATTCTGATGCCTTCTTTTTTCTTTCTACTCCAAAGAATTGTTGAACGGATAGGCGTGTTGATGAATGATTTGATGCGTATTTTGGGAGGGTAACTCAATGACACATCTACGCTTAGACCTTCAATATTTTGCAGGTGAAAAGACAGAAAAAGCGACACCACAAAAGCGACTTGAATCCCGAAAGAAAGGGGAAGTTGCAAAGTCACAAGAAGTTCCTTCAGCCTTTATCTTGTTTGGGAGTGCCCTCGCACTTTACTTACTGGGTGGCTGGTACTTAGAGAGGATTTTAGCGTTATTTCAGTTTGTTTATCAAGACCTATTGCTCACGACAATAACTATTCAAAACTTACCTGAGCTTGTGAATCAACTGCTAATTGAAATGGTCATCTTAGCAACACCACTATTTGTTATTGCCATTATTTTTGGCATTGGCGGCACATTTGTTCAAATTGGATTTCTATTTGCTCCAGAGGCTGTGTTTGCAAAACTAAGTCGTATCAATCCAATTAGTGGTGCCAAACGTATTTTTTCATTACGTGCTCTGGTCGAGCTAGTGAAGTCGATTTTGAAGGTAGTCGTTATCGCCACAGCAGCAGGGATTATATTATGGACCAATCGGGATACATTGATGGGACTGTCTCATCTTCCGATTCGGCAATCGACAGCGGCAATTGGGCAAATGACTTTTCAGTTGTTCGTGACGGTGGCTATCATATTAGTCGTTCTTGCAGTTGCTGACTATATGTATCAGAAATATGAATTTGAAAAGCAGATTCGTATGTCAAAACAAGATTTAAAAGATGAGTTTAAAAAGACAGAAGGGGATCCGTTGATTAAATCAAAGGTTAAAGAAAAACAGCGACAAATGAGTTTGAACCGTATGATTCAAGACCTTCCACGAGCAGACGTCTTGATTACAAACCCGACTCATTTCGCTGTAGCGCTTGCTTATGATGATAAGACGATGGAAGCCCCAACTGTTATTGCTATGGGAATGGATTTTCAAGCGTTAAAACTTCGTGAGAAGGCTAAAGAGTTTCGTGTCACCATTGTTGAGAACAAACCGCTTGCGCGTGCACTGTATGATCAGACAGATATCGGTGACCCGGTTCCAGAAGAGTTATTTGGAGCGGTTGCAGAAATCTTAGCGTACGTATACCGCATCAACGGACGATTAAAAGGAGGGAATTGACCAAATGAAAATACGTGACTTTGCTATTTTAGTATCCGTTATCATGATTGTTGTCATGATGGTCATTCCACTCCCGCCACTACTTCTGGATTTGTTAATCATGGTTAACTTGAGTTTAGCCATTACTATTTTGCTTGTCGCGATGAATACGAAAGAGCCTTTGCAGTTCTCAATCTTTCCAACACTTCTCCTGCTCACCACACTTTTTCGTCTAGCACTCAATGTCTCGACGACACGTTCGATATTATCGGAACGGACTGGTGGTCAAGTCATTGAAACGTTCGGGAATTTTGTCGTGGGTGGAAGCGCTGTTATTGGTATTTTAGTGTTCTTGATTTTAGTCATCATTCAGTTTTTAGTCATCACAAAAGGGTCAGAGCGTGTTGCTGAAGTGGCTGCACGATTTACTTTAGATTCTATGCCTGGTAAGCAGATGAGTATCGATGCTGACTTAGGCGCCGGGATGATCAGCGAGCATGAAGCACGAACGCGCCGCGAAAAAATTAGTCGAGAAGCAGATTTTTACGGGGCGATGGATGGGGCGAGTAAGTTCGTCAAAGGGGATGCAATCGCCGGAATTGTCATTACATTGATCAATATTATTGGTGGATTCATTATCGGGATGCTCGTACACGGTATGAGTGTTTCAGATTCTGCCACTACATTTACCTTGTTGTCCATCGGAGATGGTTTAGTCTCGCAAATTCCAGCATTATTGATTTCTACTGCAATGGGTATTATTGTGACACGTGCTGCTTCAGATGGAAATTTAGGATCCGACATTACAAAGCAATTGTTTGCTTATCCTAAAATGATGTACGTGGTTGCTGGAACCCTATTTATGATTGGCGTATTTACACCAATCAGCAAGTGGCTCATCTTACCTGTGGCTTTTGGTCTAGCAGTACTTGGCTTCGTGTTACAACGCAACCTTGATAAAGAAGAGGCACAACTAGTTCCCGAATCACAAGAGCAACAAGAAGTTGAATCTATGAAAAGCCCCGAGAGTGTGCTGGATTTACTTCATGTCGATGCAATAGAGTTCGAGTTTGGGTACGGGCTTATTCCTCTTGCAGACAAAAAGCAAGGAGGAGACTTGCTTGATCGTGTCATTATGATTCGAAGACAATGTGCACTGGAGCTAGGAGTGGTAGTTCCTGTCATACGAATCCGTGATAATGTGCAGCTTGGACCGAATGATTATGCTATAAAAATCAAAGGTAACGAAGTAGCACGAGGTCAATTGATGCTAGATCATTACTTGGCTTTGAAGTCGGATGATGATGTATTAATCACAGGAATTGAAACAGTGGAACCTGCTTTTGGTATGCCGGCATTATGGATAGATGAATTAACAAGAGAAGAAGCTGAACTTTATGGGTATGTCATTATTGATCCACCATCCGTGGTCTCGACTCATTTGACTGAAGTGATCAAGCGCCATGCACATGAGTTAATTGGCCGTGAAGAAGTGAAAGCACTTGTTGATCATATGCGTGAATCTTCACCTGCAGTGGTAGAAGAATTAATCCCTCAACAACTAACTCTTGGAGAGGTGCAAAAAGTATTAGCAAAGCTTTTAAAAGAAAAAATTTCGATTCGGAATTTAGTGACAATTCTTGAGACTCTTTCTGATTTTGCTCCTTCGACGAAAGATCCCGAAATTCTAACGGAGTATGTGCGACAATCGTTGTCACGGCAGATCACACAACAATTCTCTCCTCAAGGGGAAGCTTTAAAGGTTTTGACTGTAGGTGCTTCTGTTGAAAAGAAGTTCGCCAATTCAATTCAACGATCAGAGCACGGAAGTTTTCTATCTTTAGACGCTGAGTCAACGCAACAAATTTATGAAGCACTTTTAGATCAAGTGCGTGTAGTTCAAGGACAAGGCATTCAACCGGTGCTTCTTACAACGCCTGGAATTCGCCCATATATGCGTCAATTCTTAGAACGATTTTCAGCAGACATACCTGTCATATCATACAACGAACTTGAACCTCAACTTGAAGTTCAAAGTATAGGGGTTGTTCAGTGGAATGGAGTGAATGTTTAAGTGAAACTAAAGACGTATACTGCGCCAACCTTAGATGAAGCACTAGAGCAAGTTAGAAATGAATTGGGATCTGAAGCAGTAATTGTTCAAACTCGAAAAGTTCGATCAACACAGTGGTTAAGCTGGTTTAAAAGGCCACAACACGAGGTAGTAGCAGCGCTAGAACCATCAGTACAGCAAGCAACCCAGGTAGCAGAGAACGAGCAATATCAAGTAACCGAAACTGTTGTAGAACAACCAGTCCGTGATTTGCGCTATGATAAAGTTTTGATGGAGATGCGTGAACTTAAACAAATGCTTTACGAGAATGCAAAGGCTCCTAAATTACCTAAGTTATTAGGAGAATTAGATTCGGATTTAAAACAACGAGGGGTACATGCAGAAGCAAGGCACAGCTTTTTATCCGAGGTACAACTCCAACATGGGGAGAAACGAGTTACAGCTAGTGCATTAATTGCTAGTGTATCAAAGGCAGTAGAAGCTCTTGACTTTACAACTCCACCTACTACTAAAATTTTATGTTTTGCAGGTCCGACTGGTGTTGGGAAAACAACAACGATTGCTAAGTGGGCTACTCAGGAAATTGTTCATAATAAGCGAAAAGTAGGACTGATAACAACCGATACATTTAGAATTGGTGCAATTGAACAATTACGTACCTATGCAACCATTCTAAAAGCTCCCTTTGAAATCGTGACAAATCCGAAAGAGATTCACATAGCACTTGAAAAATTAAAAGACTGTGACCGCATCTTGATTGATACTGCAGGACGAAATTATCAACAAGAAGCTTATATCGAAGAAATCAAGCAAGTGAGCGGGCAAAATCAGTGTGATATACAACTTGTGTTGTCGCTCACAGCGAGCTATGCAGATTGTCAGATGCTCCTTGCTAAATTTAAACCTATTGGAATTAGTGGTGTAGTCCTAACAAAATTAGACGAAACATCACAACCAGGTCATGTTCTAAACCTCTATTATGATGCGCCGTGTCCAATTTCTGCAGTCACTACAGGCCAACATGTTCCTCAAGATATGGTGTTTTTTGGTCCTGAAGTAATGAGACACATTCTTTTAGGGGAGGCATTAGTAGATGGATCAAGCCTCTCAACTTCGTAAACTTATGAAAGAACCGGATTCGTATTCTCCTAAACCTACTTTAATCGCTGTTGCAAGTGGTAAGGGAGGAGTAGGTAAATCTACACTAACACTCAACTTAGGAGTCGCGTTGGCTAAAGCTGGAAGCAGGGTGGCTATATTCGATTTAGATATAGGATTTGGCAATCTTGAAACATTACTTGGAGCAAATGCAAAGTATTCAATGAATGATGTAAAAGAAGGAGTCGTGTCATTAAAAGAAGCCTTTTTAGAAGGCCCTTATGGTATTCATATACTTGCAGGCGGAAGCGGGTTATCTACGATTACAGAGTGGCACAAGGAAGAAGTGAACAGATTTTTAACAGAAGTAGCACGCATGGATGTATCGTATGACGTCATCTTATTTGACACGGGTGCAGGTCTTACTGATATGCAACGGACAATTTTACTAGCGGTAGACCAGACATTTGTTGTCACAACACCTGAACCACCAGCTATGACTGATGCTTACTCATTAGTAAAATTAATGTCCGCAACATCCCCTGATTTCTCATTTCAATTGATAGTCAATCAATGCAGTTCATTAGTTGAAGGAACTCAGTCAGCTAAGCAATTTGAACAAGTTTGTGCGGAATTTCTAAATTGTGAGGTAGAAATTGCAGGGTTTATCATGAAGGATGCCGATATTTCAGTAGCTGTAAAAAAACAAATACCTTATTTTTTATACGCCCCAAAAGGTAGTGCAGCACGGTCAATAGAGCGATTAGCTTTTAAATTGAGAGGGTTTGAACCGAGAGACAAAAATGGGGTAGTGGGCTTTATTAGTCGATGGATGACTTTTCGTTAAGGAGGTGTGATGATGGCGATACAACAGGAAACTCAACTACTGATTGATTGGCAAACGACTCAAGATCCAGACGTAGGAAATGAACTTGTAGAACGCTATTTACCTTTAGTAGACTATGTAACACACCGCATGATTTTACAGCTACCAAAAACAGCAGATAAGGATGAAATAAAGAGTCTTGCATTCGAAGGCCTTCTAGATGCTTTTAGTAAATTTGAGACGACACATGCTACAAAATTTGAAACGTATGCAATTTGGCGAATTAAAGGGTCTATATTAGACGGATTAAGGAAACTAGATTGGTTGCCCAGGGGAATTCGTGAACAAGTAAAAAAGATTGATCAAGCAGTCCTTTTATTACAACAACAACTTCAAAGGGAAGCTACTGATGAAGAAGTTGCAGAGCATTTAGATATGCATGTAGCAGAAGTCAAGCGAATTGTACGCCATTCATCATTAGCAGTAGTGAGCAGCATTCATCAAGAATCCTTTCACGAGGCGACTATAGATAGTGAGGGTTTTTTACAATCACCTATAAATCCAGAATTTCAAGTAGAACGAGCAGTGTTACTCTCTCAAATTGAAGAAGCAATACATCTGTTACCTGAGAGAGAAAAGCTTGTAGTTTCACTCGCTTATCAAGATGAGTTAAAATTCACTGAAATAGCAGAGATTCTAGAGGTTAGCGTCTCACGCATCTCCCAACTACATTCTAAAGCAATGTCAAAAATACGCCGTGCACTTTTAGACAGTTTATAGAGGAGTACTGATAAATTGAACCTACTTATTTATGTTCTGCTTATTTGTTTAATTGTTTTCCAACTCTATGTCATGCAACAAGTCCGTGTTATAAAAAAAGACAAGCAATCTCTCGAAGTACAAATAGTAAAGTATATAGAGGAACTGGACATCAAAAATCAAGAGCTCCTTGATATTGTGGATGAGCGCATCTCTAGAACTAATGGTCAAAATAGTAGTGGGACAATCATTCCTAAGGAGAAGTCGGTAGATAATCAGCTAAAGCAAATTTCCGCGTTAGATCAACAGGGAATCTCTGAGAACGCCATTGCAGAAAAGTTAGCGAAACCAGTGCATGAAGTTCAATTACTTACATTTTTATCAAGAGAGGAAAGAAATGAATGAAGATTACTTCGCTCCCTTCTAATCCTACAACATTAATTGAAAAAAAAAATCAACCGTCCCCTTCTATTAGCACTTTTAGCCGTATTCTGACAACAAAACAAACGAAAACAAATGAAAACATCCTTGACAGTTTGTTTGCAGAGATGGACAATTGTGGTAGCCAACTAACTGAGCGGAAAACGATGGAGACATTTTATCGCTATAAGAAAGCTGTCCGTGAACTACTTGATGAATTATCTCGACAAACATATCAAGTGTCAGAAAAGACTAGTACACGAACAGGAGTGATGCAGCAAACAGTGCGCATTGTAGATCTAAAATTAGCTGAACTCTATCAAAAAATCCTGTCAGACGAGACCCATCAATTAGATGTGTTAAACATGATTGGTGAATTGAAAGGTATTCTTGTTGATAGGAGAGGATAATTGTGCAAAGAAAAGAAGAAAGACGTGAGCTGTTTAGAGTTGTATTTAAGGAAACTGTATGGGGTACAATGACTCTTCTTGGCGAAGGGGGAGTCACAGTGAAGATACTTGATATCAGTTCGCAAGGTGCATTGGTTGAGACAGATTTTGACATTTCATCGAAATCCAAGGTTTATCTTGACTTTAAAATTAATTCAAACCCCTTTTCGGTTCCCGGATCAGTTATCCGTAAGGTTGTATATCCTGATTATTTTCAATATGGAATCCTCTTTAGCGAGGACAAGCAACAATTTCAAAGGCTCTTTAGAGAGTTAAATACATATAAAATTCGAAAAGCAAAACCTTACTTGTTAGAAGACTAAAATCATTGAAGTACCTGGTGGTGCTTCTTTTTTTATTGGAAAATAACTAATTTTGTTTATTTATATAGTACAAATGTAATGTTTAAGGAGTCGCATGCACTGAAACTTATACCTTCAGAACATGCGACGATTTTTTTAAGCAGACACTTTTTTAGATGGTGAGAGAGTCAAAAAATCATCTAAATCTTCACCAGAACTATTGTATAACGATTCGTAGACACCAATTTTTATTTCATTTTGATCGATGCTCAACCTGCAAGTGACCATTTCAAGTGTATCTCCATATTGAAAGTTCAACGTGTAGGAGACTGTGCTGAGCAACGGCTCTAGTTCTGCAATTTCAATACAAGGATACTTCAATGCAAAATTGATAGGATCATCATTTTGATACGAGTACAAATAATTCCAAAATTGAGTAATCGTGCGGTTAACAATGTTGTGCGTGTCCATCCATTCCTTCAACTCATGTGAATTCATAAGCCGCTCCTTTCCCCTTTAGGAAAATCAATTTCCGATACGTGGGTAACAAGTGTGTTTGACGAGGGCAAATTCGGACAACCAACTATAAAAATAATATAGGGCTTTTGTCTAACTTTGTCACTCTAGTAGAGAAAAGTGTTAAAGTGTATATGTAAGATCAAATTTGTTTAAATTATGCGCAGTTTGGTCAAGTTTAGTTAACAAGTAACTTGATTCACGAAATCAGGAAGTTGTAAACTAAGGTTGTAAGTAGCAACTTTCCTCTAAGAAAATCGAAATTTGCAAATACTATTAGTTATGTAAGGGAGAATACAAAATGGAATTTAGAGATTTAAAGACTCAATATGCAACATTAAAAGAAGAAATTGATATAGCTGTATTAGAAGCGATGGAGTCTGCCTATTATATCGGAGGACCTCAAGTCAAAAAGCTAGAAGAGCAATTGTCTGAATTTGTTGGCGTTAAGCATTGTATTTCATGCGCTAATGGTACTGAAGCATTATCGCTAGTTTTGATGGCTTGGGATGTAAAAGAAGGCGATGCTGTATTCGTACCAGATTTTACTTTCTTCGCTAGTGGAGAAGTAGTGTCCTTTAATGGCGCAACACCAATTTTCGTGGATGTTGACCCATCTACGTTTAATATGGATCCAACAAAATTAAAAGTGGCAATAGAAAAAGTAGTGGCAGAAGGGTTATTAACACCTAAGGTTATCATGCCTGTGGATTTATTTGGTTTACCAGCAGACTACCCGCAGATCCAAGAGATTGCATCTGAATTCAACCTCCTAATTCTTGAAGATAGTGCGCAAGGCTTTGGAGGTGCAATTAATGGGAAGCGTGCGGGAAGTTTTGGTGATGCAGCAACAACATCTTTCTTCCCAGCTAAACCACTAGGGTGTTACGGTGATGGGGGAGCTATTTTTACGAATAACGATGAACTAGCTGCCTTACTTGAATCTTTAAAAGTTCATGGAAAAGGAACCGATAAATATGATAACGTTCGTATCGGAGTAAATTCGCGTTTAGACACGATTCAAGCAGCTATTTTACAAGTGAAATTGAAAGCATTTAAAAATTATGAGTTGGACGAAGTGAACCGTGTCTACACGTCTTACACAAATCATTTAAAAGACGTGGTACCTACTCCAGTTATTCCAGAAGGCTATTATTCTAGCTTTGCTCAATATACTATCAAAACAGATTCTCTTGAAGAAAGAAATAATCTACAAAGTCATTTAAAAGATTTAGGTATCCCGACTATGGTGTATTATATCAAACCAATGCATAAGCAAACTGCATTCTCTCATCTGAAGTTTGATGAATCAGACTTTGAAGTTACAAATAAATTGAGTGATACTGTTTTATCATTGCCTATGCATCCATATCTCACAGAAGAAGAAATCGCTAAAGTTTGTGAGGCTATCAAAGAGTTTTATAAATAAGTTTATTACAAGGAGTCTAATGGGCTCCTTTTTTATTGTCATATAATCGAAATGTCAGACCTCTCAAAATCAAGTATACTAAAGGGTGGAGAAACAGCGGAATCAGTAAAGAATAGGATGATTGAAATGACAAAGCATAATTTTCATGAGAAACACAAAGCATATTTAAAAGAAAAACAGTGGGCACCAATTTCATCTAAGGTATCATTTGCAGATGCACTGGCTCGCTTAACGAAAGTAGAATTAGACACCATTCGTCGCTTTATAAAATTAAAAGGTGTTAGTAAACTAGCAAAGCCTCAGTTAATTGAAGTATTGGTTGAAAATCATACTTTGATTTTCGAGAAGGCAATGGCCTATTTAGATAAAGAGCGTTTTGACTTTTTAAAACAAGCAGCACTACAAGGACCACAAGAGTTCATACCAACAGATGCGTTTAGTTTGAATTGGTTTAAAAAGACAGGACTATTGATTCCTGGATCCATCAATAAAAAGTTTGTGGTAGTGATGCCAGAAGAGTTTAAGCCGCTTCTACTTGATACTGAGCGTGACCAGCTGTTCAAACAGGTTGTGATTGAGAACGAAGATGTAATTTTTGCGACGCGTGGTTTAATTGAAACCTTTGGTGTGTTGCGTTGGACAGATCTATTTACAAAACTCGAAAGCTTGCGATTGACCACTAAGCGTTTAGAGTTTGATGAGATCGTGCTTCTTTTACAAGAATACAATGATTATGAATATTATTTCGAAATGACAAAAGAGTGGGTAGCGGACCTCTTACTCGATCATCCAGAAGATATGCTACAAGCGATTGAGCGTCGTACTGAAATCGAACCAGTTCCTGTTAAGCGCGAAGAAATGATCGAGCTTGGCAGATTGGGAGAGCTTCCAAAAAACCGTGAGTTTGAAAAATTTGAGAAGTATTTGAATAAGACATTCCGAGTGGATCGTGAGACGAGTGAAGAGTTAATTGCTCAAATGATTCCAGATATTCGTAATGAACTAAGTTTCCATGAAGTGATGCAAGGAATCGTGCAAAACTTTGAGTTCTCTTCCAAAGCGCAGGCTGCAGAATTTACGAGTTATGTAACAAAACTTGTGAATAGTATTCCTCGTTGGCTTTTGAAAGGGCATGCCCCAAATGATATATCAACTACACCAGTAGAAGTTTCAACGCCATCAGTGAAAGTGGTGGGTCGAAATGAACCGTGTCCATGTGGAAGCGGGAAGAAATATAAAAAGTGTTGTGGAAAGTAAAATCAGCCGAGAGATATAGAGTCTCTCGGTTTTTTCTATTGGAACTTTTTATAACTTCTTCCGTATAAAATAGAAAGTGAAGCAGGGAGATGAACCAATGGAACAAAAACTGGCGGCACGTCAATTAGAGTTACGTGCACAACTAGATGAAAAGTCACGTTTGGAACGAACACTACATGTTTTGGAGAAAAAACTCGCAGAGCATGAAAAGCGTCAAGCTGACCTGGAACAGACATTGTCAAAAGAACAGCTAGACTTGCACCGAAAGGATCGATTTTCTCTCGTGAATGTCGTGCGCAAGTGGCGAGGTACTCATGAGGAATTGCGAGAAAAAGAATTTGAAGAGGCTGCATTAGCAGAATTGAAATTGAACGAACATGAAGCGATGGTCCATGATTTGCGGAAAGATAGTGAAGAATTGCAATCTAAATTGAGGGAGCTGCGTGATGCAGAAACAAATTGGCAGGACTTCTTGCAACAGAAGGAAGCTTGGGTCAAGCAAGCAGATCGAGAAGCTTCTAAACAATTTGACGAAAAACTGCAACGTGTTTCCGAGTTCCAATCTCTTTTAAAAGAGATTGATGAAGCTTTGTACGCTGGTCGCGCAGCCGATCGTTCTCTCGAAAAAGCTCTAAAAAAACTCAAAGAAGCCCACGGTATGTCAACATGGGATACCTTCCTTGGTGGAGGTCTTATTGTAACTATGATGAAGCATGGTGATCTTGATAAATCAGAGAGTGCTCTGCACGAAGCGCAATTAAATTTAGAGCGATTTGAAGCAGAATTATCAGACGTACAGAACGGTGCAATCGATGAGTTGATTGTAGAGCGTGGTTCATTTGTGACGTTTGCAGATTATTTTTTCGACGATATTTTCTCGGAATGGTCGATACACAACCGTATCAATGATTCATTGAGCAAAGTTGAAAATACAAAATCAAAGCTTGCGCGGGTTCTTGGCAATCTGCAACTCCAACGAGGGAAAATTGAACAAGGTCTCGAGAAAGCAAAATCTGCCTATGAAGAGGCTGTAGAGGTTTACTAAGACTGAGATTTCTCAGTCTTTTTTTTAGGTGCCTTTTTAGGTGCCTGTCACTTTTTACCAATATCTCCCAGAAAGTCCCTCCCCCCAGAACGCCATTTCCTGGGTGGGTTTCCCTGAGCCTCCCCACGTAAGATGAAAGAAGAGCACTCTCATCTTCGTTGCCGGGTCTCGTGAAAACCCAGATGGCCCGGGAAATGACGCCCTGACCTCCGGGATTTCCTATGAGGTGCCTGTCACCTTTTCCATACTCTTTTTCCAAACAATGCCCATATATCAACCCCTCGGTTTCCAGTAGTTCCCATTTGGTGCCTGTCACCATCTCCTCATTGTTCCGGGTGTTTAGTTTCCATAATACGACTTCGGTAGAAGAAAATTGGATTAGTGCAGAATAAATCAGCATTTCGGTAGAAGAAAATTGGATTAGTGCAGAATAAATCAGCATTTCGGTAGAAGAACGACCGCTCAGTTTTAAGACTAGCGTTCTCCACCTCTAGAAGGTAAGCTTGAAAAAGAACTTGAACGTGAAAGGAAGAACAACTCATGGCATTATGGCAGACACCACACCACCTACAAGACCTCCTCGAAGAACTTGTCGGTTGGGATAGCCGCAGCACGACTGCTGGGGAACAAGAATTTTCTAAAAAGCTTGCGACACAACTAAAAAAACTATCTTACTTCCATACAAATTCCGAGAATCTTGTTTTAGGAGATGCTGGGGAAGGACGTCAATTTGTTGCTGCTCTTACAACACATCCGAAAGCGAAAAAAACGATTGTATTAATTAGTCACTTCGATACAGTGGGCATTGAAGAATATGGTGAACTTGCACCATATGCGTCCTCTCCAAGCGAACTTGCAGAAGCATTTCATGCGCATAAAGAATCTTTGTCAGAAGTAGCTAGAGAAGACCTAGAATCAGGCGACTATTTGTGGGGCCGCGGGACGATGGACATGAAAGCAGGCCTTGCGATTCATATGGCGACCGTTGAAAAAGCATTACTAGAGGAGTGGCCGATCAATTTAGTATTGCTCACCGTTCCTGACGAAGAAGTGAACTCTGCAGGTATGAGAGCAGCCGTAAAGCTATTGGCTGAGTGGAAAGAAGAGAAGAAGCTCGACTACGCTTTGTTTTTAAATGGGGAACCCGTATTTTCTATGAATCCGACCGACACGGAGTACAAAGTTTATTCAGGTTCCATAGGGAAAATCATGCCCTCTGCTTTATTTTACGGAAAAGAAACGCACGTGGGAGAACCGCTGAGCGGAATGACATCAAGTTTGTTGGCTTCCATGATGACGCGCAGAATGGAAATGAATCCGCTGTTTGAAGAAGTTGTCTACGGAGAAGTGACACCGCTTCCTGTAACGCTTCATCAAAAAGACTTACGGGAAAGTTATTCCACCCAGACTCCGTTCTTATCGTCCGCGCTTTATAACGTATTTACGATGAAGCAAAGCGCAGCAGATGTGTTCAATGAGTTTGAAGAAGTGGCAAAACTTGCTGCGAATGAAATTGATGAATGGTATACAAAAGTATGCGAAAGACAAGGTGGAAGCCCTCTAGGGAAAGTTCAAGTTCTGCGCTACGAAGCACTTGAAAACTATGCAGTAGAGCGTTTGGGAGAAGATGTAGTCAATGCAATCAAGAAAAAGTGTATGTCCTTAAATGGTCATGATGACCGAGAGATTGCACTCCAACTCACGAAAGAATTACTCACGCGTTTTCCAGAGCTTGCTCCAGCGATCGTGCTGCTGTTCACACCACCTTACTACCCAGCAGTGAATTCTTCAGAGGATGAGTTGGTTAAAGCGTGTATATCCAGGATTCAAACTTTAGCAAAAAATCAATTTGATTTAACTGTTCATCAAGTACATTATTTCAACGGAATATCTGACTTGAGTTATGTCAATTACGAAGGGGATTCAACGGGCTGGGAGATCTATGAAGCGAACACGCCGGTATGGGATGTCACCTACTCTATTCCATTTAAAGAAATGGAGCAGTTGCAGGCACCAGTATTGAATGTGGGACCATTTGGAAAAGACGCCCATAAACGTACGGAGCGACTTCATATTCAAAGTGCTTTTGTGGAAACGCCAGTGTTTGTGGAGCAAGTGATTCGCACTGTAATGGAAAGTGCAGAAGTTATCTGAAGATAGAGAAGGCCAAGAGAGCTAGTAATGCTCTCTTGGTTTTTATTTTTTCTAGGTCCTCTTACGGAATTTTCAAAAAACAATTGTCTGAAAACTTACTGTGCTGTAGCATTATATATAGATATTTGTGCAAACGCTTGCGCAAATTTCAAATGCACGAAAAGTTGAAAGCGATTACAAACAGAGGGGATGAATGCATTTGAAAGGGAAAAAACTATTGGCTTGGGTCACTTCGTTCGCGTTAGTTATGGGAATTGGAACACCAATTGTACCTGCTGCTACAGCACAAACTACTTCACCAAGCACTGAAGAATCTGAAGACCGAACTGTACGGATGACGTATAGTCGAGAAGATGGACAATTTGGAGACTGGAATATCTGGGCGTGGAATACGGGCGTTCAAGATGACCAGCTCGAGTTTGAGACAAAAGAAGGGACACAGGCAGTTGCAAACATTGCTGTTGGCAAAGATACAAAGCAATTTGGTTTTGTACTCCGTAGCACTTACGACTGGAATACAGCACAAAAAGAATTTGGGGATCGTTTTATTACAGTCAATAAAAATGACACACTAACAAAGGCATATGTCACAAGTGGTGTTGAACAAATTCGTATAGTGCCAGACGGCTCGGCACCCGTCATCAATCAAGGAGATGCGATATTTTATTACCGTGACAAAGACCTTTTTAAAACAGACGAAATGCATACGATTGACGAGGTAAAGCTCCAATTCGCAGGAGAAACATATGACATGACATATGAAGCAGACAATGAGCGCTTCGTCGTGGATGTCACAGATATTCCAAATGGTGTTACACCGTATACTTATGCCGTGACACGAAATGGCGAAACGAAAGAAGTGTCAGATCCATATAACACTGTGGACGGAGTGTCTTCTATAGATTTCCGCCAAGCAGATCTTGTGGTGAATGGCGACAGTTCTCCTCAGACGATTTCTGCAACAAATCAAGCAGTTTTAACACTATCCATTGATGGACTCACAGATGGACTTTCTATCGCATCTATCGTAGTCGATGATTCTGCACTTGGCGGGTCAGGGGCGCTCGAAGTAGATCCTGCTGTTTCTAAAATCACTTTGTCAGTAAAAGACAGTGTTGAAGCAGGTACGAAAGAGCTGCCGATTTCTGTGAAAGATTCGTACGGAAATGTGTATGAAAGCACTACACAAATAGAAGTGGTGAAATCCGAAGGGGAGGTAGTTGAGTGGGACGAGTCAGTAATTTATTTCATGCTGACAGACCGCTTCTTCGACGGGGACAGTTCCAACAATGACCCACACGGCATGAACTATGATACGTCAAAACGTGGGACATACCAAGGTGGCGACTTAAAAGGCATCACAGAAAAACTGGACTATTTAGATGAACTTGGTGTCAACACGGTTTGGATTAGTCCAATCGTTGACAATGTAAAATACGATGTTCGTTTAGGCGAAGATGGGGAACCGTATTACGGCTACCACGGATACTGGGCAAATGATTTCTCGAAACTGAATCCACACTTTGGGACGATGGACGAACTTCATGAATTGATTGATGAATTGCACGCACGGGACATGAAATTAATGGTGGATGTCGTATTGAACCATTCAGGTTATGGATTAAAAGACGTAGATGCGAACTTGCAAAATCCACCTGTGGGCTACCCATCTGAAGAAGACCGCGCTCCGTTCCGCGATTTACTGCGACAAGGCACAGCAGTCGGGTCAGATGAAGTTGTAGGAGAATTAGCAGGACTGCCAGACTTCAAGACAGAAGACCCCGCAGTGCGTAAACAAATCATCGACTGGCAAACGCAGTGGATCGATCTTGCGACGACACCAAACGGGAACACGATTGATTACTTCCGTGTGGACACAGTGAAACACGTGGAAGATGCAACGTGGACGGCATTTAAAGCTGCACTTACTGAAAAGAAACAAGACTTTAAATTGATTGGAGAAGCTTGGGGAGCGAGTAGCACAAATACGCTTGGGTACTTGAATACAGGTATGATGGATTCTCTTCTTGACTTTGAATTTAAGTCGATTGCCCGTAGCTTTGTTGACGGAAATATTCAATCTGCCAATGAGACGTTGCAAGCGCGCCATGGGAAGCTTTCCAACACAGCAACGCTTGGTCAATTTTTAGGAAGTCACGATGAAGATGGGTTCCTTCATAGTCTTGGTGGTGACATTGGCAAATATAAAGTGGCTGCATCCCTACAGGCAACAGCAAAAGGTCAACCGGTCATCTATTACGGGGAAGAACTAGGGCAAACTGGAGCAAACAACTACCCACAGTATGACAACCGCTATGACTTGGCTTGGGATCAAGTAGAAAACAATGATGTGTTAAATCACTACACGAAATTACTGAATTTCCGCGCAGATCACTCGAAAACATTCGCAAAAGGTGAACGCGAAACACTTGGCGGTTCGAACGCTGAGAAGTTTTTAATGACTAGCCATACGTTCACTAACGATAAAGTCTATGTCGGTCTAAATGTAGCAAGTGAAGAAACGGATATTACAGTGAAGACGGATACACCGAACGCGCAACTCGTGGATCATTATTCTGGTCAAACGTATGAAGCAGATGCAGCAGGCACAGTCGTTCTGACATTACCTGCGAATACAGACGGAGGTACAGTACTTTTAACACTTGAAGAAGGCACGATTCTATCTGCAACAAAAGGTACGACGCCAGCCGTTGAGCCAATTCCAGACAACCATATCCGCATTCATTACAACCGAACAGACGGCAACTATGAAAACTTCGGTGCCTGGTTATGGAACGACGTAGCACGTCCTTCTGCCAACTGGCCAGTCGGTGCGACACTGTTTACATCAAAAGACAGCTACGGTGCTTACATCGATGTGGAACTTCGGGAAGGTGCAAAAAACATTGGTTTCCTCGTGATGGATATCACAAAAGGGGAGGCTGGGAAAGACGGTGGGGATAAAGGATTTACACTTTCTTCTCCTGAGCAAAATGAAATCTGGATCAAACAAGGCGATAACACAGTTTACACATACGAGCCAGTCGACCTTCCTGAAAACACCGTGCGAATTCACTACACACGTGACGCAGGAGACTACGAAAACTTGGGTGTGTGGAACTGGGGAGATGTTGAAAATCCATCTGCGAACTGGCCAACGGATGCAGCTGATTTTTCTGGCCGCGACCAATACGGTGCCTATGTGGACCTCACACTTACAGAAGCTGCGAAACAAATTGGTTTCTTGATTGTGGATGAAACGACGCAGGAAAAAGATGGTGGCAACAAATCCTTTAACTTACTGGATAAATACAACCGTTTGTGGATCAAACAAGGAGATGACACTGTCTACATCAGTCCTTATGGGGATGTAGCAACTGGCTTATTGACTGGTGAAGTGGTGTCAGAAGATGCGATTCGTTTAGGGTTCTCGATGACAGACGGTCTAGAAGTAGATACACTGCGCGAAGGACTAACGATTACGGATGCATCCGGAAATGCAGTGGCTATTTCTGACGTGAAGATTGTCGATGGAAAAACAGTAGACGTGATAGCGGACTTCTCTTTAGAAGAGCTTCCATTATCTATTGAATTCGCGGGTCGTACAGTGCAAGCAGACGCTGGCTGGCGTTTGATTGACACATTGTATGCCTATGATGGTGATGATCTCGGAGCAACGTATTCAAAAGGGGCCGTTACACTGAAACTGTGGGCACCAAAAGCACAAGACGTCGTTGCACATTTCTATGATAAAAAAGATTCCGCAAAACATATCGGATCAGTTGCACTCACACTTGGAGAGTCCGGTGTTTGGACTGCAAACGTTCAACCAAAAGATATAGGTGTGAAAGACTTGAAAGGCTATTACTATCAATATGATGTCACGCACGACGGAATCACAAAACAAGTACTAGATCCATATGCAAAATCACTTGCTGCATTTACGGTCAATACAGAAGGTGAGGCAGGACCAGACGGAGACTTAGTCGGCAAAGCAGCGATTGTTGACCTAAAAGGAACAGACCCAAAAGGCTTCAAACATGCGAAAATTGATGGATACGAAAAGCGGGAAGATGCGATTATCTACGAAGTGCATGTACGTGACTTCACATCGGATCCATCAATTTCAAAAGACCTGAAAACGCGCTGGGGATCATACACGGCTCTTATCGACAAACTCGATTATATCCAGTCACTTGGCGTCACACACGTTCAATTGCTTCCAGTTATGGCTTGGTATTATGGAGATGAAACGAAGATGGATGAGCGTGAACTGGAGTATTCAGCAGGTGGCAATGAATACAACTGGGGATATGACCCGCACGGCTATTTTGCACCAGACGGAGCGTATTCAGAAGACCCGATGGACCCTGAACTAAGCATTAGAGAGTTGAAGCAACTGATTGACGCAATTCATGACCGCGAAATGGGTGTCGTTTTAGATGTCGTGTACACGCACATGGCAAAATCTTCTCACTTAAATGACATCGTTCCGGACTATTATTTCTACCAAGATGCAAACGGTAACTTCCTTGGTGGGTTCGGAAACAACTTGGCGACGAATCACACAATGGCTGAGAAGTTGATGGTTGATTCCGTGAAGTATTGGTTCGATGAGTACAAGATTGACGGCATGCGTTTTGATATGATGGGTGACGCGACGTACCCGGCCATTCAAAAAGCCTATGACGAAGCTGCAAAAATTAACCCAGACGCCTTATTCATTGGGGAAGGCTGGAGAACGTTTGCAGGGCATATCGCGGAGCCAGATCTTGCTGGGATGGGTGCCGATCAAGACTGGATGAATAAGACAGATGACGTCGGCGTATTCTCAGATGAGATTCGCAATGAATTAAAATCTGGCTTTGGTTCTGAAGGAGAGCCACGCTTCTTAACAGGCGGTGCGCGTTCTATTGATACAATCATCAACAACATCAAAGGACAACCATCGAACACGGCACACGATGACCCAGGTGATATGGTGCAGTATATTGAAGCGCATGACAACTTGACACTATATGATGTGATTGCACAATCCATCAAGAAAGACCCAGCAATTCCTGAAAACAACCTTGAAATCCATAAGCGCATGCGTTTAGGAAATACATTGATTTTAACTTCTCAAGGGACAGCATTCCTTCATGCGGGTCAAGAGTATGGCCGTACGAAGCAGTGGTTCGGCGAAGGTGTTCCGGAGCAGAAGTACCATGAATTAGAAGATGAGACAGGTAAACCATTTGGCTACTTCATTCATGATTCTTATGATTCTTCGGATGCCATCAACATGTTTGATTGGCAAAAAGCGACGGACAAAAAGCAATTTTCGATTAACACAACGACCCGTGCGTATACAGAAGGACTGATCAAACTTCGTCGTTCAACGGATGCTTTCCGACTCGGCGAGCTTGAGTTGGTGAATGAAAATGTTCGTCTGCTTGAGATTCCTGAAGTGCAAGCGACAGACTTAGTCATCGCGTACGAAAGCAAATCCACAGACGGTACCGGTACGTATTATGTGTTTGTCAACGCGGATACGAAGAGTCGCACACTTTCACTAGGCGATTTAAATTTAACAAAAGGAGAAGTCCTTGTAGACAATGACGAGGCAGGCGTCAAAAAAGTGAAGAAGCCTTCTGGATTCTCGCTAACGTCTTCTCAACTGAAGCTTGATCCATTAACAGCTGTTGTGGTGAAAGTAAAAGAGAAGAAAGGGAAAGGCAAGGCAAAAGGAAAAGACAAGAAGTAACTCAAAAGACCAGCAGCCGCTGGTCTTTTTTTGATGGTGCCTATTTGGGGAAGTTTTTGTGGTGACAGGCACCATTTGGAAGTGACTTCCATTTGGTGCCTGTCACCTATCCAATTTCTGAACAGTCGGCTCCACATCTAACTATATCTACTCAATATTCAGATAACTCATTGCAAATGTTAGTCAATCTATGCTACAGTACTAACAACAAAATGAAGTGTAAACTTCAAAAATACAAAAGAGAAGGGAGAGCTTCGTGTGGCAGAAGACACTTTAAAAACAAAAATTGAACACGTCTTTCCTTCCCTTTCAAAATCTCAACAGCGCGTCGCCAAACTGATTTTAGATTCTCCTACGCTTGTTCTTATGCATTCAGCTGCAGAACTGGGAAAACATGCGGAGACATCGGAGACAACTGTGATTCGTTTCTGCTACGCACTTGGTCTCTCTGGTTATACAGAGCTTCAATCAACTATTACATCAACGGTTGTTCAGACCAGTTCTCTTGGGACCTACATAGCATCTAAAGAATCCTATACAGACGAAGAACAGTACGCATCGGTGATCATGGGCGCAATAAGCCAACAAATTACCGACATCGCCTCTCGAATCGATGGTCAACTTTTTGATGAAGCAACCAAAAAATTACATACAACAAAACGCGTTGTGATTATTGGGGAAGGGGCATCCTATATTGCGGCACAGTGGCTCGGGTTTACGCTCTCCATCCTGCGACCGAATGTTCAAGTCGCAACGAAAGATACAACTTCATTATTCAAGCTGTATCGTGAAATAAATGAAGACTGCCTGATTGTACTGATCTCACTTCACCGATACTACAAAGAGGCGATTCAAGTGACGGAGCAACTAAAATCTCTTGGTGCAGAAGTTCTTGCCATTACCGATTCCTCCGTTGCCCCGGCCATTCGTCTAGCGGATTATCCGTTTGTGTTGCAATCACCGAATCATTCCACAATCGACTTGCTTCCAGCTCTAATGGCATTCCTCAATACGCTGGTGGCAGGTATGACGAAACAAGATTTGCCGTATTATGAAGAACAACAGAAGATTTATGAGAAATTGCACGTGAACTATTTACAAAATAGATGGAGCTGATGAAATGTCTAAATTAAAAACTACGCTTGCGCATCACTTTGACCACCTACATGCGCATCCTGAAGTCAGTTGGGAAGAACATGAAACTACGAATTATTTGGTGCAAGAACTTGAAGCATTGGGACTATCACCAAAACGCTTTAAGGACATGACAGGCTTATATGTAGATATCGGAAAAGGGACGCCACGTGTTGGTATTCGGACAGATATCGATGCTTTGTGGCAAGAAGTAGAGGGTGAGTTTAAAGCGAACCATTCATGTGGCCACGATGGACATATGACAATGGGGCTTGGGGCTGCAGCTCTCTTAAGCGAAGCAAATTTGACTGGAGCGGTTCGAATCTTGTTTCAGCCGGCAGAAGAAAAAGGGAATGGAGCGCTCGCACTTTTAGACCAGGGTGTTATTGATCCCCTGCAGTACTTATTTGGAGTTCACGTCCGCCCCCTCATTGAACTTCCAGAAGGGGTGCATAGTCCCGCACTTCATCACGGAGCGGCTCGTATGATTCGAGGAACGATTACTGGTATTGAAGCACACGGGGCAAGACCCGAGCAAGGAATCAATGCAATTGAAGCGGCGGCTGCTCTTATTGATGCACTGAAACGGATTTGGATTCAACCTGGGCGTTCAGGTTCGATTAAAATGACACATCTCCAGGCAGGTGGGACTGCGGCGAATATCATTCCTGGTAAAGCCACATTCTCTTTAGATTGCCGAGCGCAAGAAAACGATACGATGGACTTGCTAATCGAAGGGTTGGAGCGTGCGATTGCATCTGTCGAGACGTTTTATAAAGTCTCCATTGACTACCATGAAGGCGCCAAGATAGTAGCTGCGCAAGTGAATAAAGAAGCAGCAAGCTTACTACAAGACGCAATCATTGAAACCGTAGGAGAGTCACATTGTGGGCCAGAGATTATTTCACCCGGTGGAGAAGATTTTCATTACTTTTCCTTCCACAAACCTGAACTTAAAACAACGATGCTCGGGCTGGGTTGTGGCGTGACACCTGGACTTCATCATCCGGAAATGACATTCAATACAACTTATTTAGAGCAAGGTGCACGTATCTTAGCCTCGGCAGCGAAACTAGCAGTAGAGAGATGTGAGGAGGGGTCTCCATGATACAGTACCGCGAGTTACAATCTCGTGAAGATTTGGAAGGCATGCAAGCCCTCGAACGAATCATATGGGACATGGAACCTATTCCACTCCATCAGACGATGACAGCTATCAAACACGGAGGAGTCATCGTCGGTGCTTTTGATAGAGAAAACTTAATTGGGTTTAGTTACGGATTTGCAGGGTTCTCGGACGGAAAAGCCTATTTATGCTCGCATATGCTTGGTGTTCACCCTGACTACCAATCCAAAAAAGTTGGAGAAGCGCTGAAGTATCATCAACAAACATTTGCTGCTAAACGTGGCTTTACTCACATGGTATGGACCTATGATCCGCTTGAAGCCAGGAATGGGTATTTGAATTTGACCAAGCTTGGAGCGGTATCTTTTAAGTATTTAGAGAATTGTTATGGGGAGATGACAGACGGTCTAAACGCAGGTCTTCCTTCTGATCGTTTTGAAGTACACTGGCCAACTACAGCTTCTCGAAGTGAGATCGACTTCCCTGAACCTGAAAGTTTAGCGGATATCGTATGGCTGAATGAGATGCCTCTCTTGACGAATATACGAAAAATCGGTTCTGCACAAAGTTATACAATGCCGATTCCTAAAGATTTTCAAGCGCTAAAAAAACAGGATCCGAAACTGGCCATCCAGTGGAGGCTAGATTCTCGAAAACTGTTTCAAGAGTTAGTAGCAAACGATTACTGTGCAATAGAACTAAAGCAGGATAGGGACTGGCATTCCTACATATTTGTAAAAAAATCAGAAGTTTATTATGGAGGAACCGCATTATGAAAATTGTTGAAGTCACATTACGCCACTTACAAATGGAAATGAAAAGTCCATTTTCGACTAGTTTTGGCACCTTTCAAACGAAGGATTTCATTCTATTAGAAGCAATAGATGAAAAAGGAACAGTTGGTTACGGAGAATCCGTTGCGTTTTCGTCCCCTTGGTACAACGAAGAAACGTTTAAAACGAATTGGCATATGCTTGAAGACTTCCTCATTCCGCTTATTCTAGGAAAAGAATTGAATCATCCGGATGAAGTGACGGAAGTATTTTCAGCCATACGCAAAAACAATATGGCGAAGTCGACAATTGAAGGTGCGGTTTGGGACATCTATGCGCAGCAATCGAATCAATCACTTGCAGCTGCACTTGGTGGTACAAAAACTCAAATCGATGTTGGGATTAGCATTGGCATCCAAAATTCAGTGGAAGAGCTCGTAGAAGTAGTTCGTGGGTACGTTGAAGAAGGCTATAAACGCATCAAAGTGAAAATCAAGCCGGGCTGGGACGTTGACGTGATGCGTACGCTCCGCAACGAGTTTCCAGATGTTGCGATTATGGCAGACGCAAATTCAGCCTACCGTTTAGAAGATACTGCACTTCTTAAGCAATTAGATGAATTCAATTTGACGATGATTGAACAACCACTTGCATCAGATGATATTATCGACCATGCAACGTTACAAAAAGAACTGTCGACACCAATCTGCCTTGACGAAAGTATTCATTCTCTTGAAGACGCTCGTAAAGCAGTGGAATTAGGTGCAACAAAAATTATTAATATAAAAATCGGTCGTGTAGGCGGATTGACAGTCGCAAAACAAATTCATGATTACTGTATGAATCAAGGCGTTCCGGTGTGGTGTGGGGGTATGCTAGAAGCAGGAATTGGCCGTGCCCATAATGTCGCGCTCACGACTCTTCCAAATTTCATATTGCCTGGTGATACAGCAGGATCTTCTCGCTACTGGGTGAAAGATATCATCGAGCCTGAGGTGGTAGTAGATAAAGGCGTTATTCACGTACCAACATCGGCAGGTATTGGCTATAAACTAGACTATAAAGCAGTAGAAGACTACACTGTGATGAAAAAAACTTACAACTTAGACTGACGGAGGTAGTTTTATGAAACGAAGTTTACAGATGGCTGGCGCGTTCGTCGGATTAATTGTGGGAGCGGGATTTGCTTCTGGTCAAGAAATCCTACAGTATTTTACGAGTTTTGGTATATGGGGGATAGCAGGAGGAGTTGTAGCGACAGCACTGTTTGCATTTCTCGGGATGACACTTGCGCAGCTTGGATCTCAATTACAAACTACTTCACATAAAGGAGTTATTTATCACATAGGTGGCCGTTATTTAGGACTTGCACTGGATGTACTCATTACATTCTTCTTGTTCGGTGTAGCCGTGGTTATGTTTGCAGGGGCAGGTTCTACATTTGAACAAGTCTTCGGGTTAGATGCTCGCATTGGAAGCATCATCATGGTCGTTTTAACAATTCTAACTCTATTACTGAATCTTAAAAGCATTTTAAATGTCATTGCCTCTATCACGCCGTATTTATTGCTAGTGATTTTAGTCATTCTTGGGTATTCACTAGTAACGATGGATTTATCGATTGCTGAAGCAAATGCAATTGCTGTAGAACAATCTTCAGCAGCAGGGAACTGGTTCCTTGGGGCATTGCTTTACGTTTCGTATAATATCGCTTGCGGGGCTGCACTCTTGATTGTGATGGGTGGGGCGGAAAAAGATCGTCGTGTAGCAGGAATTGGTGGTGCATTAGGTGGGGCATTACTTGGACTGATGATCATCTTAGTGAATGTAACTTTGTTTGTGAAAGTGGACACAATCGCTGGTGTTGATTTGCCGACACTTGAACTTGCAACGCAGATTCATCCAGTAGTGGGGATTTTGATGGCAATCGCTTTACTTGCCATGATTTACAATACAGCAGTCGGGATGTTTTATTCGTTCACAGTTCGATTTATTCAGCCGGACCATAAATCATTCAAGTATGTGATTGTATTCGTGGGTATAGCAGGCTACGTAGCAAGTTTAGTTGGATTTACGACTCTTGTGAGTAAAGTCTATTCAACAGTTGGTTACCTAGGCTTTGCCCTCATGGCTACCATTATCGTCGCATGGGTTCGAGAACGAAAGAAATAATTTATCAAGTTCCTAGGGATGATTTCACTACGCAAGGAAATTCGCGTTTTGAAACCTTCCCTGGGAACTTTTCAATTACTCATAAAGGGGTACGCCGATATGATTTGTCCAAAAGCTTGCTTGAGACTCTGGCATAGGGTTTACAACAACACGGTCGGGAGTAAATGTCACCTCTGTTGGATAAAAAGAAGGCTCAATAGCTAGAATGTCGTCGCCATCTGTTTCAACAGACAGAACGGCAACGCCGCCATAATTGGTGTTTTCAATTGTCTGCCCACTAAAGAAGTTTCCAAGGGAATAGAAGATATGTGTTTTTTTATCGCCAGATTCCATTACTTCATAAGGTTGTAGAACATGCGGATGTCCTCCAAAAATGATATCTGCTCCAGCTTGATGGGCAATCGTCGCTAAGTAGTTTTGCTCCGCATTTTCCTCTAATTCGTATTCAGTTCCCCAGTGCATGAGTGCAATCACAAGATCTACTTCTGTATCCAAGTCACGAATATCACTCTGGATTTTTGCCACATCAATCAGATTGACAAGATAGGGTTGGTCGGCTGGCACGATGTGTCCATTTAGCCCATATGTATAGGAAACAACGCCGATTGTAAGCGCATCGACTTCAAAGATGCGTTTAGTCGCAGCGTCTTCTGCAGAAGTATAAGCTCCGACATAGGGTAAGTCCCGCTCTTGTAAATTCGCAAGCGATTGACGCAAACCGGCTGGTCGTTTATCAAGAGTGTGATTGTTCGAGACCATTATTAAGTCGGACCCGAGATCAACTAACCCATCAGCAATTGTGTCCGTACTATTAAAATTCGGATAGCCGGACAGCTCATATGCTTCCCCAGCTGCTAGAGACTCTAAATTGATTAAAAAGAAGTCCAATGAACGGGTCATGTCTCGGACACCACTGAAGGATGGACGGTAATCTTCATAATTGTTTAGATCTTTGTGCAGTAAGACATCTCCAGCCATTCCAATGGTTATTGTACGAGTAGGAAGTTCATACTCGAAAGAAGATCGTTCGACGGGATTGAAGGAAAATTCATAAGAAAAGGCAGGCAGTAAAAGCTCTTGAACTTTTTGATAGCTAACTGAATAGCCAATAACAGATAGAATAATAAGTAAACTTGCCCAAGCAGTCCAAGAGAACCACTTCATAGTAATCAACTCTCTTCCATTTCATTGCTTTAATCATAATAAACAATAGGTACCCTGTATAGGAAAAAATATCTAATAATTTTTAATATGAGTATGAGAGAGTTGAAAAAATACATTCTAAACTAATCGAAATTTTGATATACTGAGAAAGTAAATACACCTGCTTGTGCAGGAGAGGTTCATAGCGGACACCCTCTATAAAAAACTATGGATACATGTCACTTCGCCATGTCCATTCCGGGCATGGCTTTTTGTATGCATTCGTATTTTTTCCTCTCTTGAACAAGTACATTTCAAGGAGGATTTTTTTATGTCAGGACGAACACACGAACAAGGATTAGAGGAGCTTACATTGCTCGGAAATCAAGGTACTAAGTATCCACAAGATTACGCACCAGAAGTATTAGAGGCGGTCGACAGTCTGCACGCAAATCGGGACTACTTTGTGAAATTCAATGCACCGGAGTTTACTAGTCTCTGCCCAATTACAGGTCAACCAGACTTTGCCACAATGTATATTTCTTATATTCCAGATCAAAAGATCGTCGAGAGTAAGTCATTAAAATTGTATCTATTCAGCTTCCGTAATCATGGGGATTTCCATGAAGATTGTGTAAATATCATCATGAATGATTTAATCACTCTTCTTAACCCTCGATACATTGAAGTGTGGGGAAAATTTACACCACGCGGTGGAATTTCGATTGACCCATGGTGCAACTACGGACGCTCAGGTACAAAATATGAAGAGATGGCATTCCACCGTTTAATGAATCACGATCTCTATCCTGAAAAAGTGGATAACCGGTAGGAGGTCGCGGCATGTTACTTTATCTAAATGGATTATTTGTAGGTCTGCTGATTCTTGCAAACATTGTGGCAGTTAAATTGTTTTCAATCGGAGAATTTGCGATTTTGCCTGCAGCCGTCGTGATCTATATCTTTACCTACCCAATTATTGATGTCATTGTCGAGGTGTACGGGAAAGAACAAGCTAAGCAGACGGTTCGCGCTGGTCTCGTCACGCAACTTGCTGCAATTCTTTTTATCGGCATCACAATTGCCTTACCCTCCGCATCGTTTTGGGAAGGCCAGTTAGCGTTTGAGGAGATTTTAAGTGGCAGTATCCGTATTATCGTAGCTAGTTTGATTTCATATTTCATCAGTACAAATTTGGATGTCTATGTGTTTGATAAGCTGAAAAAGCGTCATGGTGCAAAGAAATTGTGGCTTCGAAACAATGCGTCTACAATGGCTAGTCAATTACTCGACACAACTATTTTTATTACGATTGCATTTGCAGGAACGGTTCCGGTAGGAGTTCTTGTCGGAATGATTGCAACACAATATGTGGTAAAGTTTTTTGCATCAATTGCTACTACGCCATTAGTTTATGGAGTGGTGTATGGGATACGAAAAGGTATAAAGCAACAAAAAGTCATTGCTGTGTCGTAAGTATTTAGCTCCCCAAAAAATGGGGAGTTTTTTTCATGCTATGATGGAGTCAAAACAAATGCACTGAGGTGAAGAAATGACCTACATACCCCATCATTACGCAAACTTACTACTCCATCAATTACCTACTTTAAAGACGCAGCCTCAAATTTTAGATGTCGGATGTGGAGAAGGATGGTTGACAAGACAACTTAGTAAAACCTATCCGGGCGCAACTATAACGGGCACTGACAAAGACTATAAAAAAATTCAAAAATGTCGCTATGAGGCATCAAATCAAAATCTGTCTATCCACTATCAGATTCTCAACCATGATCAGTCAAAGTTGGCTTTAGAAGAATTCTATGATTTAATTTGTTGTCATAATGTGCTGGCACATTCACAAAATCCACAACAGCTCATACAAAAGCTTGCCAATCAACTAAATCAGAGAGGAACACTCTCCATCATTTCAGAAAATCCAGCTGCAAAAGCGCTCGAAGAAAATTTTCGGGCATTGTCGCCAACTGCTGATATACAGTTAGAAGATATAGGAAAGGTCTATGATTTACATGTAGAACAAGTGAAAGAGAGAGTTCAAAAAAGCTCAGATTTGCGCATACTCTATCCTCTGGAAGATTTATTGCATTGGAGCAATCAACTAGGAAAGAGATATGAAATAGAAGTAAAAGGGCTTAGCTATGTAATGGACTATTTGGATGAGCCGTATCACTGGCTAGAAGAAGAAGTCACGCTACAAAACAATACTACTTTCTTTTCCTACTTCTATCACATTCTTTTGAAAAAACTATCGTAACAAATGCATCACTAGTGTAAGGTAAATAAGAAACTACTTCGTACAGAATAGGAAAGAAAAACATGAGAGAAAATATTTACAAGAGGACTTTATGGATAGTAGTCTTATCCCAAATATTTGGGGGAGCTGGACTTGCAGCGGGAATAACTGTTGGAGCTTTGATTGCGAGGGATTTATTTGGGCTCACGACACTGACGGGTGTTCCAGCAGCGCTCTTTACACTGGGTTCGGCCGCTACCGCTTTTACTATAGGACGACTGACACAAAAGATTGGACGCCGCATTGGACTTAGTATCGGTTTCTTCTTAGGAGCGTTAGGGGCGATAGGCGTTATCATTGGGACGACGTTGGAATGGATCCCTTTATTTTTTGTAGCATTATTTATATATGGTGCTGGGACAGCAACAAACCTTCAAGCACGTTATGCGGGAACAGACCTTGCACTTCCGACACAACGAGGAAAAGCTGTAAGTATTGCACTTGTTTCGACTACACTAGGTGCAGTCGCAGGACCAAATTTAGTGGGACCGATGGGACGAGTGGCAGAATCCCTCTCGCTTCCTACATTAACAGGTCCGTTTATTTTGGCGGCCAGTGCATATTTCATTGCAGGTTTGATTCTATTTATTGGTTTAAAACCAGACCCATTTCTCCTTGCAAAAGAACTTGCTAAAACACAACAACCAACGGCTACGAGCCTTCTAGAGGTCACTTCAAAAAAAGGCGTTATTCTAGCAGCACTAGTTCTCGTTATTACGCAGTTTGTAATGGTAGCTATTATGACGATGACACCTATTCATATGGAAGGACATGGAGCAGCGATAGGCGCGGTCGGACTTGTCATCAGTCTTCATGTCGCCGCCATGTATCTACCTTCACTCATTACCGGAGTGCTTGTAGACAAAATCGGCCGCTCTCCAATGATCATTGCAGCTAGTGTGACACTTGGGATAACAGGAATTCTTACACTTCAAGCTGCTGGAGACAGTTTAGTTGAGATGGTAATTCCTCTCGTTTTGTTAGGTCTTGGTTGGAACTTTGGCTTGATCGCTGGGACATCCCTTCTCATCGACTCGACGAGTATAGAGGTGCGGGCAAAGTATCAGGGGACGATTGATGTGCTTGTGGCAATTGCTGGAACGCTAGGGAGCCTAGTCTCTGGAATTATAGTAGGACTCACAAGCTATGCACATCTTGGTATTATAGGTATGAGTATGGCTTTACTGCTACTACCTATACTTATACTTTATTATAGAAAATAACTTGTATTGATAAATAGTTTGTAAAAGAAGCGCTCACAACTAGTGGGCGCTTCTTTCATGTAACCAAGTTTTCAATTGGTTGGTATCTAATGGGCGACTATATAGATAGCCTTGAATCGTTTCACATCCGAGCTGAGAAAGAAGATGCAGTTGATTTTCTGTTTCGACTCCTTCGACTACAACACGTAAGTCTAAAAGGTTCGCCAAGTCTAGGATGGATTTCACAATACCTAAGCTTCTTTTATTGCTCTCGATATCTAAAATAAATTGCCGATCAATTTTGATCTCATCGATAGTAAAATGTTGCAAGTAGATAAACGCAGAAATTCCTGTACCAAAGTCATCGATACTAATTTTAAATCCTAGGGCATGGAGTTCGGCTATCCGACTTTGCGCAGCTAAATAATCGCCCATCGCAACATTTTCTGTTATCTCAATAATGACGTCAGAAGATTTCACGTTATATTTGAGTAAACAAAGTTCTAAATGAGGAATCAGTTGTTCGTGTAAAAAATGTCGTGGTGAAACATTAATTGAAATGCTACATTGGTCAATTCCTTGGTCTCTCCATTGTTCTAGTTGGTAAAATGCGCGGTCAATGATCCATTCACCAATCGGTAAGATAAGGCCGGTCGATTCTGCATGCTGGATAAAGTCGATAGGAGGGATAATTCCTTTTTCGGGATGCTGCCAACGTATTAACGCTTCAAAGCCTTCAACTTCTCCAGTGCGTGCATTCACCTGCGGTTGGTATTACAAACTGAACTGTTGCATATCCAACCCTTTTCGAAGGTTAAATTCTGTATCGAACAGAATTTGGCTGGCCTCTTTCATAAATGGATTATATAAAGAGGAAATACTTTGAGTGCTTAACTTTTTTCCATAGCTAAGTACAATTTGCGCATTTTGCAAACACTCTTTTACGCTACTTCCATGAATTGGATAGGTCGCGCTTCCATAACTGTACGATACATATACCTCTTGACCTTTGATGATATAAGGCTTTTTTAATTGGATTAAGAGGTCGTCTATAGGCGTAGCAAGGAAACTCGGAACAAATAGAACAAAGTGGTCCATAGCTAATCTAGCTACATAGGACGGGTTTGGGAAGAGTGCAGTCAATCGATCGGCAATCTGTTGAAGCACCTGATCGCCACCATCAAATCCCAATACTTCTTGAATAGTCACAAACTGATCAATCACTAAATAAATAAACTTTCCATCTTCAGAATTTGTAAGGATAGAAGCAACCGTCTGTTCAAAGCCATTTTGATTCATGAGTCCCGTAGTTTGGTCTACGTAAGCTAGATGTTTCATTCGTTCTTCGGTCTCGATGCGGTAAATACGTTCATATAAAAAAGCAACCATATCAGCAAGTGTGCCCACTAAAGTTTGATCTAACTCTGACCAATGCCTTTTCGACAATGTCTCGCAGCATAACACCCCGCCTATACCCGTACTCATCATAATGGGGGCGTCTAACATGGACTGTATACCCCCATGGCCTTGAAGTATTGGGGGTACATCTCTCACGCTCAACTTGGATAAGTTCTGCTATCGTCTGACAGGCATGCTCAAAAGTCTCACGTAATGATTCTTTAGTGATGGTCCGTGATTGTGCGAGTTCGAACAACTTCATTTGTTGTTCACGCATTGTCGATTCAAGTTCAAGAAGAGACTTTAAGGATTTCTCTTGTAGAGACTTAAGAACCGCAAATAAATCCCCAGAGGGTGTTTTAGTAATTTCTACTTCATAGGCTATTTCTTGAATTGAAAAGGTGAACGATGAATTTTCATTTGTTTTATGCTTTTCCATGAACCGTTCTTTTTGTTCCTTGGTAAGTAATGAAATGATATTCGTAGTATCGATTAGTGGATGAAAATCGAGGGTGCTAGGGTCGATAAGAATAACTGTAATGGTTTGCCCCATGAATACCCCTCCTCCGTTTCAAGTGATTATCATAAAGATACCATGTTCGACGTTTTTTGACAGTATGAATAGTTTAGAAACTTTACTAAATGCTAAAAATCACAAATAATTCACAACTACATCAAGTTTATATGACAGTTGTCACTAATAATGAAACACGAAATCGCTTACACTAATAGGAAATGCGTAAAGGTGGCAACTTATTTTTATGAAATTAATGGCAGATTCGACGTGTGATTTATCACAAGACGTCATCACAGCTTATGAGATTGATATTATTCCTTTAACTGTAACGATAGAGGGTACGGATTATAAAGATCGATTAGACATTACAACAGATCAATATTTTGAAAAGCTTCAAGCGGGTAGCGAAGCAGCATCTACAGGTGCTCCGAGCCCATCGCTATATGTCGAATTCTTTGAGAAAGCGATACGAGACGGATATTCAGAAATTCTATGTATCTGTATGTCGAGTGGTACGAGTGCTTCGTATCAATCTGGTGAACTCGGCCGTACTCAGTTTTTTGAAGAGAATCCTGAATCGGAAGTAAAGATCCACGTGGTCGATTCAAAATCGATGAGTCATGGAAGTGGTTGGCTTGTCATGAAAAGTTCAGAGCTAGAAAAAGAAGGTCATTCTTTTGAGGACATCGTGACATTTGTAGAATCACATAAAACTAAAGTAAAGCATTTCTTATCAGTGGACGACTTGAGTCATTTGATTCGAAGTGGGCGCATTTCAGGCGCGAGTGCACTTATTGGAAAGTTGTTAAACATTAAGCCAATCATGTCAATGAAGCAAGGCAAAGGTGCAGTGGTTGCAAAAGAGCGTGGCCGAAATCGGGTACTGAAGCATTATGTGGATGAGTTTTCGAAACGAAATGATTCTACGAACACAACATTTTTGTTAATTGGCTATACGACGGATCGCCAAGTAGCGCTTGACTTACAGACAAAAATTCAAGCCGAAACGACGTTCTCTGGCGATATTTATATTATGCAAATGGGTGTTGCGGTCGCAACGCATGTAGGTCCTGGTGGGCTTTCGATGTTCTTTATGGAGAAGTAAATTATAAAAATGGACTGCAATGACTCTTTTTGAGTCGTTGCAGTCTTTTTTTGCGGTTAGTGAGGGGCTTGTTTCGGGTGACAGGCACCATATGGGAACTGCTGGTAAATGGTGACAGGCACCGAGAATAGGCACCGAGAATAAATAGTTTCCATAATATGACTTCGGTAGAAGAAAAGTCACTTTCGGTAGAATAAATTGTGGTTAGTGTAGAATAAATCAAGCATTTATCCGATGAACGACCGCTCAGGATGGGTGACAGGCACCATATGGGAACTGCTGGTAAATGGTGACAGGCACCGAGAATAAAGAGAATCCTGAATCGGAAGTAAAGATTCACGTGGTCGATTCAAAATCGATGAGTCATGGAAGTGGTTGGCTTGTCATGAAAAGTTCAGAGCTAGAAAAAGAAGGTCATTCTTTTGAAGACATCGTGACATTTGTAGAATCACATAAAACTAAAGTAAAGCATTTCTTATCAGTGGACGACTTGAGTCATTTGATTCGAAGTGGGCGCATTTCAGGCGCGAGTGCACTTATTGGAAAGTTGTTGTTTCGGGTGACAGGCACCATATGGGAACTGCTGGTAAATGGTGACAGGCACCGAGAATAAAAATGGAGCTGATACTTTGCGACCCCATTTTCTTGCCGTGACTGAGTGCAATTTGGGCGCTCTGCAAACAGTGTTGTGCAGTTTCACCATGCACTGGATAATCAGCACGACCAAAGCTGTAGCTGACGTAAACTTCTTGACCCTTGATAACAAGGGGCTTTTTGATTTCCATTAGTTTATCTTCGTATAGCGCGCGTTCTGGTAATTCCAGGTACAGAATAAAATGATCCATTGCTAGACGTGCCACGCAGTTTGGCTCAGTAAATAGTCTGTCGAGGCGTTTTGCAATCTCGCGTAACACCTCTTCACCTCCATCAAATCCGAGGACTTCTTGAATGGTGGCAAATTGATCGATGATAAGATAAATGAATGTTCCATGCTGGGTCCGGGAAAGGCGATTCGAAACAGTTTCGAGGAAAGCATTTTGATTGGGAAGCCCCGTAATCTGATCTACGAAAGCAAGCTCTTTAATACGGTCCTCTGCTTCTATTCGATAGATGCGTTCATACAAAAACGCCACCATATCTGCTAATGTCCCGACTAATGTCTGATCAAGCTCGGTCCACACTCGTTTTGTAAACGATTCACAGCAAAGAACGCCGCCAATTCCAGAACTCATCATGATGGGTGCATCTAGCATAGAACGTATGCCCCCCATCCCTTCAAAGTAAGATGGGTACATCTCGGCAACTCTAGGGTCCGTCGCTACATCATGAATAGCTAATGACCGCGCACTTTGAACCGCTTCAAAATAAGTAGGGTAGTGGATGTCATCGACTTTGTCTCCGACTAGATGTTCCGCATAACGCGCGTCGTAAATATTTTGTGCTTCAAGAATCGATTGAGAGGTATTGAATAACCAAATACCAACTCGCTCCACTTGAATTAATTGAGCGATGGTCTCACAAGCACTCTCTATTGTTTCTTTTAACGATTCTTTAGTGATTGTTCTTGATTTCGCGAGCTCAAATAATTTCATCTGTTGGTTTCGCATTGTAGATTCAATCTCAAATAAAGAACGAAGAGCTTTTTCTTCGTGTGCCGTAAACACAGCAAAATGGTTTCCGCTCGGTGTAGTACCCATCACAATTTCGTATAACCCATGGTGAAGAACAAGTTGAAACGGACTGAAATCTGATGTGTTACTTTTATCCCAAATGATAGATTCTTCATCTTCTGTTAGGTGTGAAAATAGTGAAGACCGATCTAGGAGAGGACTGAGTAGCTTTTTGGACCGATCAATATGCAATACGGCAATCGTTTGCCCCATTTTTGCCCCTCCTTCGATTATTATTCGTATCATAAAGATACCATATTCACGAATTACAAGCATGAGTTTTTTTCAAACAAATGTAAAAAAATCCAGTCACAAAATGTGACTGGATAAAAATTAAGCTTCTTCGCTAATAATTACGTTTTTTCCTCGCATACGTAGGATCAATGGAACTACTAGCCATAGCAATGTAACAATCAAGAAAGTTAAAGATAACGGATTTGTAATGAAGATACTAAAATCTCCATTTGAAATTGTCAAAGCACGACGCATATTGTTTTCAATCATTGGTCCTAGTACTAATGCAAGCACTAATGGAGCTAGCGGATAATCATGTTTCGCCAGTAAGTAACCAAAGACACCACAGCCAATAAGTAGCAGCAGGTCAAACGTAGTGTACTGTACGGCATAGACACCGAATACAGAAATCGCAATGATTAAAGGTAACAGATACTTTTTCGGTGTTTCAATGATTTTCGCGAAAATTCGCACCATCGGCATGTTCAAGATCAATAGCATCAAGTTCCCTAGGAACATACTTGCAATCAAGCCCCAAGCGACTTGAGGGTGTTCTTCAAATAACAATGGGCCTGGCTGAATGTTGTACATAATGAATGCACCCATCAAGATGGCTGTTGTACCTGAACCCGGAATCCCTAGTGTCAAGAGAGGAATCATGGCCCCGCCAGAAGCGGCATTGTTGGCTGATTCTGGACCGGCAACTCCAGCGATATTTCCTTTACCAAATGAGTCCGGATCCTTACTTAATTTCTTCTCGGAAATATAAGAGAAGAAGGAAGCGAGCGTCGCTCCTGCGCCAGGGAGAACACCAAGGAAAAATCCTAAAATTGAAGAACGTCCGATTGGTCCTGCACTTTGTTTCAAGTCTGATTTTGTTGGGAGAATTCGCGTGATCTTAGCTACAGGTTCATCGTGAGTCTCTTTTTCAAAGATCGTCTTAAATACTTCACCAAGTGCAAAGAGCCCTACAGCTATCGTTAAGAACTCAATTCCACTAAAAAGGATAGGGGAGTCGTATGTAAAACGAGCGATACCAGAGACTGCATCGATTCCAATCGTTCCAAGCATTAGACCGACCACCGTCATAATCAAAGCTTTCGTCACAGATTTCCCTGCGAGTCCACTTACAGCAGCCAAACCTAATAGCATCAGGGAAAAGTAATCAGCTGGACCAAAGTCAATTGCGATTTTTGAAAGGGGCTGTGCAAGAAGCACCAGTCCAATCAATGACACAATACCAGCAACGAATGAACCAATAGCTGAAATCGCAAGTGCTGCACCAGCACGCCCCTGGCGAGCCATCTGATACCCATCTAATGTTGTCACAACAGAAGACGATTCACCGGGTGTATTTAGTAAGATAGATGTAGTAGATCCTCCATACATGGCTCCGTAGTACACACCTGCAAGCAGAATGATCGAGCTTGTAGCTGCCATTTCGACTGGTAGACCAGATGTTAGAGTAGCTGTGATAGGGATGAGTAGTGCCACACCACTCATCGGTCCAATACCAGGGAGGACGCCAACAGCTGTTCCGATTATTACACCGAGAAGTGCAAAAAGAATATTGTGCCACTGAAAAGCAACTAAAAATCCGTTGAGTAAATAATCAATTGTTCCCATCTTGTATCACCGTCCTAAATCGGGAATCCTGGTAAAGATCCACCTAAAATGTTTACATAGCCGTAATAAATGATTCCTGAAAAAGCCGCTGCTATTAGTAAAGAGGGGAGCCATTTACCACGCTCCAGCGTTTGAAATGCAATAACTAAAAAGACAAATGTTGTGATTACATAGCCAAGCGGTTCTAATAAAAGGACGTAGCCAATGGCTGCCCCTAAAATGATCAAGAAACGTTTGTATTGAGGAGAGTCAGATTCGTCTCCAGCTGTTTTGACAGATTTTGCTTTAAAACTTTGAACTATAAGTAGTGTACTTAAAACTATGAGTGAAGCACCCAATCCCATAGGGAAGATTTTTGGTCCAACTGAAGACCCGTAAGCACTGTCCGAGATTTTAAGGGCTTCTGTAAAGAACAGAACACCGATGATAAAAAATACGATGCTTGCTATTCGGTCAAAACGTAGCGTCATAGCGTAATACCTCCATAAATGACGGGTGCGAGCATTTTCATGCCCGCACCGTGTCTTATTTCTGCATATCTAATGCTGTTAAAATTTCAGTGATGACTTGTTCTTGCTCTTCTAAGAAAGCAGTGAAGTCTTCTCCAGCACGGTATTCATCAGCCCAGCCGTTGCGCTCAAGCTCGGCTTTCCATTCTTCGCTTTTCACCATTTCATCCAGTTTTTCTTCCCAATAGGCTTTAGCGGTTTCCGACATGTTCTTCGGTCCGAACAACCCACGCCAGATTGTGAATTCTGCATCAATTCCTAAGTCATAAAGTGTTGGAACATCTTCAAGTCCTTCAAGATCCAATTTTTCAGGAGATGTGACAGCTAGGACACGAACGTCACCGCTCTTCACATACGAAGTGACAGTTGATACATCTGTCCCAATAGCATCTGCATTCGATCCAAGTAGGGCTGCCATCGCTTCGCCGCCACCATCATAAGAAACATACTTTGCAGATTTTGGATCAATGCCATATTCATAGGCAGGTAAGATGGTTAGTAAATGGTCCATAGAACCTGGAGCAGAACCACCTGCTAAAGTGATGGATGTTGGATCTTCTTTAATAGCATCGAGTAGGTCAGTCAATGTCTCGTAAGGTGAATCTTCCTTTACAACGATGGCTCCGAAATCTTTAGTTAACTGAGCTAGTGGTGTTGTATCTTTATAGCCATAAGGGCTGTTTCCTTCAGCTTTTAAGTTGTTGATTAAAATAGGTGGTGATTTCACCATTAACATGTGGTCGTTTTCCGCTTCTTTTGTAGCGTACGTTGCCATGAAGACGGCACCTCCGCCACCCGGTTGGTTTTCAACTGTGATGGCTTTATCGATCAGTTTCGTTTCGTTCATGACTTTACTGATGGCACGAGCTGTTAGATCCCATCCGCCACCTGCACCAGAAGGCGCAACAATTGTTAAATTATTCTTAGGATAGTCAGCTGGTTCTTTGCCAGAAGCTGCGTTCTCCCCATTTGAACAGGCTGCTAAGCTGACAAGTAGTGCGGCACTCGCCGCTAGTGTTGCAAGTTTTTTTCCAAGTTTCATTGTCATTTCCCCCTTTTTGTAAAGCGCTTTCATTTGCTTTAGGTAAGAGTAAATGATTTTTAGAAAATTGAATATATTTGAAACATACTCTCCATTTTTTTCGTTTTGTGCATTTTGTTCAATTTTGTTCATGAAAAAACCCCTCTCCTTCACATGAGGAAGGAAAGGGGAGAGGTCTATTTTAAGAAATAACGACGTTCTGGTCGGCCGACAGAGCCATAGACTTGTTCGACAAGAAGAGTGTTTTCAGTCACTAAGTGCTCTAAATAGCGCCTTGCAGTAGAGCGGCTCATGCCTAGTTCCGCACCTAATCGTTCTGCCGTAATGCCGTCAGGATGTTTTGAGATGACGCTAGACACTTTTTCACGAGTCAGGCGATCAATACCTTTAGGAGCGGCTTCCATATCGGGTTGTGAGGTCTTCTTAAACAACTGTCGGATTTGAGATTCCGTAAATTCCGTTGTCGAGGTTAGCAACTGCTTTTTTTCTTTATAGCTGGTTAAACTATCGGTGAACGACTGCATGGTGACGGGTTTCAGTAGATAATCTTCTATGCCAGCAGCGTAAGCTTTGCGAACTACATCTACTTCAGTTGCAGCTGTTATCAAAATTACATCAGTATAGGGGTACAACTGCTTCACATAATCTACAAACTGAGTTCCTAGGTCATCAGGTAAATAAACATCGACTAAAACGAGTTGCGGTTGCAACTCATCCATCCACATCTTCGCTTCTTCAACAGTGTGAGCGATTCCTACTGCAGTAAAGCCATCGACTGAAGCTACAAACTTTTCATGAATCCGTGCAATTCGTGGATCATCTTCCACAATCAGCACTTCAATGGGACGTGTCATCAGGTACATCCTCCTTTGGAATGGCAAGTACAAATAGTGCACCACCAAGATCTCCGTTTTCTAAAGAGAGGGTGGCGTTTAATAAAGCTACATTTTCCTGCACAATCGCTAAGCCGTAGCCACGTGTCTTCGCATCTTTTGTAGATTGTTTCCCTTTTAATAGTTCGGGAAGTCTAGCTACATCGATTCCTTCCCCTGAATCTTCTATCTCTACAACCAATTCTTTCTCTGTATCTTTCACATATATTCGTACTTTACGGTCTTTGAGAGGGAGTTTTTCAACCGCTTCAAACGCATTGGATACTAAGTTACTGATAACCGGAAGGAGGAGATGCTTTTCAATTGACGAAGGGAGCACGCCGCAGTCACTGTCTTCATCTAATTCTAAGTCAACCTTAAGTTCTCTCGCACGGTTATAAAATCCAATTACCATAGCACTGATGTAAGGTTCTTGGATGTGACGAGAAATGAATGTGATCAATGATGCATTTTCTGTCTGTTGTTGGTGGATAAGGTCAACTGCTTCCTCATATTCTTGAAGCTGGAGTAATCCTGAAATCATATACAAGAAGTTTTGATGTTCATGTGTCTGTGCGCGTAAAGACTCTGAATACTGCTTGGTTTGTGCAAGTTCTTCTGCAATCGTATCAATATCCTCTATTTTGCGGAAGCTAGCAATCGCTCCAGTTACTTCTCCGTTTCGTACTATAGGAATTCGGTTGACCAGTGTCTCATTGCCACCAACCACCATGACTTTATCGAGTTCCGTTTGTCCAGATTTCATAATATCGAGAAGTCTTGTATTAGGAATGACTTCTTGGATTTCTAGACCTTGAATCGAAGTCTTTCCAGGAAAGAAGGCATCGGCCGCTGGATTACTCAAGACAATTTGGCCAGATGTGTCCGTAACGATGATGGCCTCTCGAATCGATGCAAGAAGAGCATTCCTCTGAGTTAACAAGGACACAATTTCTTCTGGTTCATAATCAAGCAATTGATGTTTGATGCGACGAGTCAAAAATTGTGAAATTCCCATTGCTACAAGAGCTGCAATCGCAAATATTAAGACCAAATATTTGGCGTACTGAAGATTAGTCTGAAAGACCGTGTCTTGTAAAAACCCCACGGAAACTACTCCGATGATGGTCCCTTTGTCATCAATAACAGGTGCTTTTCCTCGTATAGCTCTACCGAGTGTTCCAGTGGCTTCAGAAATATAAGATTGCCCTTCTAGAAGTGCCTTGTCGTTATCTTCACCGACCATCTTCTGGCCGATTCGCTCTGTAATAGGATGCGCGTAGCGGATCTCATTTTCATCTCCAATGACGACATACTGGGCCTTGACCTCTTGTTGGATGTCGAGAGCAAGTTGTTGAATTTCAGGGGTGGATTCGGGTAGTTGCAAAGCTCGAATGACGTCTGGGTGTTGGGCTGTGGTTTCTGCAATATTTAACGCGCGTTCTCCAATTTCTTGTTTCACACTATGGGCCATGACGAAGTAGGATGCTGTAATAACAAGGATAACTACAGTGATGGTGAGAGCAAGCATATACTTCATGATTCGAAACTGTAAAGTAGTGTTCTTCATAATTTAATATAACTCCTTCATTATTCATGACAGATGTCACTAACAACTACTAACGAAATCGCTTACACTGATTAGAACTGCAAAAAAAGGTGGTACCTAACTATGATGAAATTACTAGCTGACTCTACATGTGATATTTCTCAAGATGTGCTGACATCTTATTCTATTGATCTTATCCCTTTAACAGTAACCATAGAAGGAACAGATTATCAAGACCGGATTGATATTACGACAGACAGTTATTTTCAAAAACTACAAGCGGGAAGCGAGCAGGCGTCTACGGGTGCACCAAGTCCAAGACTGTATGCTGACGTGTTTCAAAAAGCAGTAAATGACGGACACAAAGAAATTTTATGTATCTGTATGTCTAGTGGAACAAGCGCTTCGTATCAATCTGGAGAATTAGGGAAATCACAATTTTTAGAGGAGCATCCTGAATCGGATGTGAAAATCCATATTCTAGACTCTAAGTCTATGAGCCATGGAAGTGGTTGGTTGCTCATGAAGAGCGCTCAGATGAGAGACAATGGCTACTCATTTGAAGATATTGTCCACTTCGTAGAGACTCATAAAACAAAAGTGAAACATTATCTTTCTGTAGATGATCTGAGTCATTTGATTCGTAGTGGTCGGATCTCAGGAGCGAGCGCAGTTATAGGCAAACTGCTGAATATTAAGCCAATCATGTCCATGAAAGATGGAAAAGGTGCGGTCGTTGCCAAAGAACGGGGACGCAACCGTGTTTTCAAACATTATATCGAAGAGTTTTCAAAGCGAATTGACACGGAGCAAACAAACTTCGTGTTAATAGGGTATACGACGGACCGTCAAGTAGCCCTTGATTTGCAAGACAAATTGCGGTCGGAAACGACATTTACTGGCGATATTTATATTATGCAGATGGGCGTGGCCGTTGCAACACATGTTGGACCAGGCGGTTTGTCGTTGTTCTTTATGGAAAAGTAAAGTTGAGGTAGGTAGGGGGAGGACTGAGCGGTCGTTCTTCGACAAGTTTAGGGTTTTCTTCTGCATATTCCGGAGTTTCTTCTACAATACAAAAACTCGCGTTCCCAAAAAGGACGCGAGTTTTTTCAATTAGCCAAGATGATGCCACATTCGCTCCAGTGCTAGTTTGGCGTTATGTTGCGTGTCTTGATCCACTTTAATAGGATTCACTATACGCCCTTCCACCAATTCTTCTAATACCCACGTTAAGTGAGGCAAGTCAATTCGGTTCATCGTCAGACACGGACACATAAACGGATTCAGTGACACAATGTCGAGATGTGGATTGTCGGCAATCAAGCGGTTCACGAGATTCATCTCCGTACCGATTGCCCATTTAGAACCAGCTGGAGCTTTTTGGATTTGCTGGATGATATAGCTTGTCGAACCGTTGTCGTCAGAAGCCGTTACAACTTCATGCGTGCACTCCGGGTGTACTAAGATTCTTCTTGTAGGATCATTTTGACGGAGGTTCTCAATGTGCTTTGGTAAAAAGTTCATATGGACGGAGCAATGCCCTTTCCACAAGATGACGCGAACATCCTCTGTGGCACAGTTTAGTTCCAAGCGATTGCGGATCGGGTCCCAAATGGCCATCTGTTCAAGAGGAATGCCTAAATCAGAGGCAGTGTTACGTCCTAAGTGTTGATCAGGCAAGAACAATAGGCGTGGTTTCTGGGTGAAAGCCCACTCGACCATCTGATGCGCATTCGATGAAGTAACTGTTGCACCTCCGTGACTACCAACGAACGATTTAATTGCCGCTGTTGAATTGACATAAGTCAAAGGCAAAATCGTATCGCCAAATACATCTTGTAACTCTTCCCAAGCGCGTTCTGTTTGCGAGAATGTCGCCATGTCTGCCATGGAACAACCCGCTCGCATATCGGGCAAAATGACGTTCTGTTCCGGATTCGTTAAAATATCTGCCGTCTCCGCCATGAAGTGAACGCCACAGAAGATAATGGTCTCAGCCGTTTGCTCAGCAGCGATTTGCGATAACTGCAAAGAATCACCTGTAGCATCAGCAAATTGAATGACTTCATCTTTTTGATAATGGTGCCCGAGAATATAGACACGATCTTGAAGCTTTTCACGGGCAGCACGTGCGCGCTTATTTAATTCTTCAGTAGAGAGTGTTGTATACTGCGCAGGGAGTGAGCTGGTCTCTGTAAGAAGCGATAAAATACTCATTTCATTACCTCCTTATGTGATGAAGTGACATTTAGACTTAAATCCAGTTGTTTTACGCTATGCGTGAGTGCGCCCATTGAAATCAAGTCAACACCGGTTTCGCCATATGCACGTAGTGTCTCAATAGTAATTCCACCGGATGCTTCTGTTAAGATAGTTTCTGGAACGAGTTGTACCCACTGTTTGATTGTTTCAGGGGATTGATTGTCAATCATAATAACATCTGGTTCTGCTTCAATTGCCTCTATCAACTGTTCCTTAGTTTCTATCTCTACTTCTACTTTCACAAGAGGACCTACGAATTGACGTGCTTTTTGCACCGCAAGTGTAATCGATCCACAAGCCGCAATATGGTTATCTTTTAACATGACTGCATCGTATAAACCATTACGATGATTTTTCCCACCACCAACCCGGACGGCATACTTTTCAAATATACGCAGCCCTGCAGTCGTTTTCCGAGTATCAACAAGTTGCGCAGGTGTTCCGGCAAGTTGTTCTGCACAGTGACTTGTAAAGGTTGCCACTGAACACATGCGCTGCACCAAATTCAACAATACACGCTCCCCAGACAACAAGGAGTGAGTGGGTCCAGTTAGCTCTACTAAACTATCGCCACTATGGAAGGGTTCTCCCTCTTTTTTATGTAGAGTGACCTTCACGTTTTGATCCAGCAGACCAAATCCTATTTCAAAAATAAACAATCCACAGGCAATTCCCTCTTCTTTTGCACGGACAAAAGCAGTAGAGTGATGTGCACCGTCAAAAACACGGCTAGATAGATCATCTTCTCCTATATCTTCAATAAAAAATTGGCGTAGCCTTTCTTCAATGATGAATCGATTCATAGTAGACCCTCTCTTTCAACTGACTAGAATTTCTCGTTTCAATCCACTTCTGATTTCCTTCGTGAACAATAACCTTGTGGTTCCATTCGTCTTGTGTAGATGGGAAGTCTATTCGAAAATGGGCGCCCCGACTTTCTTTACGCAAGGATATAGACTGAGCAAGTAAAGAGCTCGTAGTATAGCGATGTAATAAATCAATGGTGTGAACGGGCACATTGGCTAAGTCCCATTGTTGAAGTGGGAGTGAGTTGGCATATGTCTCACTTGATTCGTCTCGCAAAATTCCACAGTAATGCACTAAAGACTCTTGAGAAAAATCTTTGTTTCGTATTTCTGTGGGTGGCTCTGGGAGTTTGCTCTCTCTTATTCCAGTCATGGGTGCGCTAGTTGATTGAATATCCTCAGCTACTCTATAGCCCATCACAATACACTCGAGCAGCGAATTGCTCGCTAAACGATTGCCCCCATGTAAACCTGTACAAGCCACTTCTCCCAAAGCGTACAGTCCAGGAATACTAGTACGTCCACCTAGATCCGTTTGAATACCTCCCATATGGAAGTGGACACCTGGACGAACAGCTATGCGCTGTTGGTCTTTAAAAACTTGCTTCGCAGTTGGGAAGCGCTCCGAAAATTTCTCCACCTGCGTTCGATCTAGAAAAACCGGAAGTTGGTTTCGCCAGTGATAATCAATCAAGCGCGCAGTCACATCACGAGGTCCAAGGGGATTGATAGCAAGAGGTGTGCCTTCTTGATCAGTAAAAATTGCGCCTGCTCCTCGTAATGCTTCTGTCACCAATCCTTTAGTTCCTTGCTTGTCTACTGCGATAGTAGGGTGAAATTGAATGAATTCTAAATCCGTCAGTCGAGCACCTGCATGATAGGCAAGTGATAACCCCGTACCTTTAGCTGCGGAAGAATTCGACGTAACTCCAAAAAGTTCACCGATTCCACCGGTAGCCAATACAACTGTAGTGGCGTATAGAGTTTTTACTTGATGCTGCTCCGTGACGATGCGAACACCCTTGCAAGTTCCATCTTCCATAACAAGTGAGTGGGCCGAAGCTATCATTCTTTTAACAGACTGTGTAGCGGTAGTAGCTTTCTTCATCCAAAACTTCCCGGTCCGATCTCCTCCTGCATGAAGCACTCGATGATGGGAATGCGCGGCTTCTTTACCTAGCGCCAGATCTCCATCTGAAGTGAGGTCAACTGGAAATCCATCATTAACTAGACTTCGGACTAAACGTTCACCGTCTTCAATAATTTCCTTTGCAGCCAAACCATCCACATGTTTTGAGCCGACAAGAAGCGTATCTTGAAGATGGAAAGAAGGTGCATCACTCTCGCCGAGCGGAGCGGCGATACCACCTTGCGCAAGCCAACTATTTCCTTTCGTAAACGAATCCGAGATAATCACAACATTTAGTGTAGATGAAAGGTTTTTTGCTAGCATAAGCCCCGCTAAACCGCCACCAACTATACAAACATCAACCATAAAATTTACACCTACTTTACAAGTGTCTTGACACCTATTATGAACCCAGGCAAAATGAAAGACAAGTTCGAATCGAAGGTTGTGAAAAAGTTGAACTATTTTGATTATGCTGCGACAGCCCCTATGCGAGAAGAAGCACTTACAAGTTATGTAGAAGCAGCGCGAAAATTTTATGGCAATACTCAAAGTCTTCATGACGTCGGAAGTGCAGCACAACGAGTGCTCCAGAAATGCAAGCATATATGGGCTAATCATTTACAGGTAAGCCCTGATAGTGTTTTCTTCACGGGATCAGCTACAGAAGGAAATCAGTTGGCTATTCGGTCACTCGTAAAAGGGAAGCAAGGAACGATTTTAGTAAGTCCGCTTGAACATGCGAGCATTTTAACGGTTGTTCATGAATTGAAGAGTGAGGGCTTTGCTATAGAATGGTTGCCTTTAACTGAACGCGGTGTCGTGGATTTGCAAAAAACGAATGATATGCTTAGTGACGAAGTGATTTTAGTAGTATGTCAGTGGGTGAATTCCGAAACAGGAATTCTACAACCTATAGAAGAGATACTGTCACTTGTTAAGAGAAAATCGATACCCCTTCATTGTGATGCTGTCCAAGGGTTCGGAAAATGTACATTGACTGGTTGGCAACAGGACGTTGCGAGTTTTGTTATTTCGGGCCATAAGTTCGGGGGACCCAAAGGATGCGGCGTTTGTTTGATCAATCCAGACTTTCATTGGAGCTCTGTATATCCCGGCACAACGCATCAATTTGGATTTCGAGCAGGCACTGTGGATATTCCTTCTATAGTAGCTACAACAGAAGCGGCATTTATCTCGCTAAAGGAACAACATGATCTCTATGCAAATGTGCAAAAGTTCCATATGAGAGTGGTTAATGCTTTGCCTGAGACTGTGGAATATGTTGGGCAAGGGACAACTAAATCACCTTTTATAGTGGGATTGTTAGGCTTTGGCGTGGACGGACAACATACCATGTTAGAAGCAAACAGACACGGAATTTCCATCTCAACCGGAAGTGCATGCAAAGTGGGGCACGGAGAGGCGATGTCTACGCTAAGCGCTCTAGGCTACGAAGAAGATGTTGCGCGGCAATTTGTGCGAATTTCATTCGGGTATTTAACTACTGAGAGAGAAGTGGAGAATTTAATAAAGTGGATTCGTTCCTATAAAGTAGAAAGAGACCTCAGATGAGGTCTCTTTCTACTTTAATTGATTCGATAATGTTTCTAAAGCATAGAAATAATTCTTCTTTTCAATTTCGCTTTTCCAGTGATAATTTTCGGCGACTTTAAAAGTCGAGAGCATCGTCAAAAACTCAGTCATCTGATGATTGCTTTTTGGGTGGTTCTTCCAAAATTCTTCAGTGAAATTGTAAGCAACTGTTTGTAGTAGCTCGCCATCTTCTAAAGTACCAGCCATAGGATCTTCATATAGACGGTGGAGAGATTCAAATAATGTAAATTCAGGTAAGATCTTAAGTGCCATCAACTCACTAAGATTTTGATTGGATAAATGGCATAACTGCTGATGCTCAATTGACTTAAACCAAAGTAAACGTGCATTGGTTGAAAACAGTGAAGAAGGGGCCGTACTTTTTTCATGTTGCAAATCATACAACGTATGCGTTCTATGCATCGTACATTCCTCCCTTTCTATTCAATTGATTCAGATTCATGCAATGGTATCTATTTTCCCGAAAAGAGTCAAGTGTAAACGCTAAAAAATCTTTAGTCATACATAGATTAAATTCATATAAATACTATTTTACTATGTTATTTAAATTGTTTTATAAAAAAACCAAAATTAAATTAAAAATAATGCAGATAGTACTATTAAAATTATGAAAAAGGTGCTATTGTATGAGTAATAATTGAATTGGAAGAAAGAGGGCGATGATGATGGGGAGAAAATTGTATTGGGTAGATGAAGCAGAGTCCATATTCTCACTCATCCAAGGTGCGTTGGAAAGGTCGAAAGCCCCTATTGCCGTTGTTTTTATAAAACCGCTGACAGAAGAAGCGAAAGTCGAAAATGAGGAAGTCTTAAAATTTATTCGTAACTCTGACTTAGTATTTCATGATCCGGAAAAAGAAGGTTGGTGGGCAGTTTTACCAAATAGTGGAAAGAAAGAAGTGAAAGCATTTTTAAAACGGCTGAAATCTCATTTTTCATTAGAAGATGTCCATGCCTATAAAGTTTTATACACAGAAGTTCGAGACTCCAAAATGAGTTTAATGGAAGTTGTCAAAATAATGAAAAGTTCAAATTTTGATGAAGCTCTAGTGAATTACATTGAAGGACCGTGGACAATTACAGAGGAGAGCACGATTAAAGTTAGTCTTATTGTAAACGACAAAATAGTTCAAGAAGTATTGCACCGATCAATTTCGACTATGAACTTTAAAAACTTCTTATTAGATGTCCGTTTATTTGAAGACGGTTTAGAATTCGAATCCTCAGAGTGGTACACAAGTGCAAATCATCATTTGGTCGTTTTAGACGATGTATTACCGAAGAAGAACGGTATTGAAGTCGTACATTTCCTAAGAAATCAAGCAAGTCATCAAAAATTTCATATCTTTATGTTGACGGACCGTGTCTCTGAAGAAAATCTAATTAATGCCTATCAAATGGGGATTGATGAAGTGATTCATAAGCCATTTAATCTTCGCTTGTTTGAAGCTCTCTTCAGAAGAACAATTGAGAGGCTGTGGTTCGAATGACAGTTTCAAGTATAACGCTATTATGGATTATTCTCGTCCTTTTAACACTATTGCTTCTATTCAGTGTGTATTTAACGGTTTTAAGACTTTTAGAGAAGCGGAAATTAGCAAACGAAAAGAACTATATCGACCGTACTAAACATATATGGATGAATTACTTGTTTTATGGGGGGGACTGGGATGAGCAATTAATCCCAGATGGACCGCATGAAACAAATGCTACAGAAAAGTTACTTATCAATTTTTAAAATAGTGTGTATGTAGAAGGGACCCGGCAAAAGATTTACTTATTTGCTAACTCTTATTTAGAGGGGTACTACAGAAAAATGTTACGGAGCCCCGAGTGGAGTCATCGGATGAACGGACTTTATCGAACCATTGATTTTCAGTTAGTCGCATTAGCCGAAAGTCATCTGAAGCGCTGGGAGTCAAAGAAAGTAGCCACTGTAGAAGAAGATTATTATCTATCATTATTAAAAATTATGACTGGTAAGACAACAGCTTTGCATATTATCAAAGACGATGAACATCAATTTTCGGAACATCAAAATCGAGCACTTCTTTTAAAACTTGAAAATCGTCAACTGCAAGACTTGGTTCAGAATTATAGTTTTCTCTCTCGACCGGCAAAGCTTTCTTTAATCGATGTTATTGGAGAGAAGAATTATGTGGAATATCAAGAATTTTTAATGAGCCAGCTTCAACTGGAAGAAGAGTCCGAAATTCGTATTCGAATTTTAAAGGCTAATGAAATGATTGGTTTTTATAAAGACTACTCTTCAATTGTGCCATTTCTCGAGTCGGACTATTGGGAAGAACGCATGCTTGCTGCTCGGCTGATTGGAACTTTCCCACTAGATGAGAGTAAAGGTTACTTATTGCCTTTACTTGAAGATTCGAGTTGGTGGGTTCGTTCTACAGCTGCACGCTCAGTAGCTAAGCAAAAAAATGGGACTGAACTATTGCTTGCATACAAAGATAGCACGCAGGATCGTTTTGCGGTTGAAATCATTGAAGAACAGCTTATGAGGGGAGTGTTTGCGTAATGGCCATTTGGGAAGCTATTTTAGTATTTTTTGGACGCTTTCTGATTTTTTACATGATCGGTGTCATTATCATATATACGCTTATGTTACTCCTCTCTTTATTAAAGCTGCGTAAAGAATACCAATTGGATAAAGAAGAGCTTGATGACGATTTTCTTTCTAGTTATTACTCAAAGCCTGTATCAATTTTAGTTCCAGCATTTAACGAAGAAAAAGGTGTGGTAGATAGTGTTCGGTCATTACTCAGCCTTCGCTACCCTCAATTTGAAGTCATAGTAATAAATGACGGGTCTACAGACCTCACAAAAGAAACGATGATTTCTTATTTTGCAATGGAAAAGCTGAACAAGGTCGTGCGCAAACAGTTGGAGAATGAAGAGATTGTTGCAATCTATCAATCTACGATTCACCCTAACTTACTTTTGGTCGACAAGCTGAACGGTGGAAAAGCAGATGCCCTCAACGCTGGTATCAACGTTTCGAGATTCCCGTATATCTGCTCCATTGATGGGGATTCAATATTAGAAGATCGTTCATTATTGCGTATTATGAAGCCGATTGTTGCATCGAATGGAAAAGTAATAGCTGCTGGTGGGAATGTGCGTATTGCAAACGGCCTTTATGTGGAGCACGGTGCTATCTCAAGCCCTGCTCTACCAAACAACTTACTTGTTGTCATGCAAGCAGTCGAATATTTACGCGCATTTTTAATGGGACGGATTGCTCTAAGTCGCTATAATTTAGTGCTCATTATTTCTGGCGCCTTCTCCGTGTTCTCAAAGTCCTGGGTTATTAAAGCAGGAGGTTATGCGAAGAACACGATAGGAGAAGATATGGAACTGGTTGTTCGTTTGCACCGAGTACTTGCTGAAAGTAAAGAAAAGAAACGAATTGAATTTGTTCCGGATCCGGTTTGCTGGACAGAAGTTCCTTCTAAACTTTCCGTACTTCGAAAGCAACGAAGAAGGTGGCATCAAGGATTAACTGAGAGTTTATGGCGCCATAAACGAATGACCTTCAATCCAAAGTACGGAGCTGTTGGCATGGTATCGATGCCCTATTTCTGGTTGATTGAATTTCTAGGCCCGATTATTGAGATTGGAGGATACATTTATTTAATATTTGCTTTATTTGCAGGTGATGTATACATCGAAATTGCAATCTTGCTAGCATTATTACTGATACTTTATGGAAGTGTATTCTCAATGGGATCTGTATTAATGGAAGCTTGGAGTGTAAATCGCTACCCACGTATCCGAGATATTTATCGCCTGTTAATCATGGCTTTAACTGAAATCTTCTGGTACCGCCCATTGACGCTTTTATGGAGATTGGAAGGGCTAATTCGGACAATCTTTAGAAAACGCGAGTGGGGCAAAATGGAACGTACTGGTTTCCAGAAAAAGGAGATGACCTCGTGAATCGATTTATCTTAGTTGTACTTGTAGTGGCAGGCGTATTTGGCCTGCCCTATTTGCTTTGGGTGGCAACACCGAATTCATCAGTCACAGCTTCTGACCGAGTAAAAGATGATTTAGAAAACAATCAAGGAATAGATTGGTATTTTAAGCATGAAAAATATGCGGATTCAGACGATGCCACTATCGAATTAGATATTGTATCAGGATCAGTCAACGAACAGCGGTGGAGAGAAGCGACTACCTCAGAACAACTAAATAAATTGCTTCTAATACAACCGATTGATTGGCTAGGTGTACAAGACGAGTTGCTTACACGAGAAATAGAAGACTTCACAGGGGTTCGGTTTACAGGTTGGATTATGCGCTACTTCGAGGATTTGTCAGCAAGTAATCCTGATATTCCAGACTCGACTAAAGAATTAGTGGAAGGTAATTGGGAGTATGAGGGGAGCGGGTATATATTTACAAATGAACAAATCGAACAAACAGTTGTTATAGAATCGGAAGAAGTCTATCAGCATGGTGATTCGAATGATTGGGTAGAAAGTGATTATCGCGGTTGGATTCAGATTGTGACTACTCCGATTGAAGAGGACGTTTCATTTTGGTTTGCGCTCCCAGAATCTATTCACCAACAATTGCCTGTTGAATTGACAGAAGGACTAGTGCCAGCAATCGTGCAACGCGAGCATCCAGAGATTCAGTCTGTCTACATGGCAGCGGATTATCAATCTCTAGAATCGCCACCAGCACTTTACCAAATTTTTGGCTTGTCTTCTGTGTACAACTTCTTCTATGCAAATCGTGGGGACGGATTTTACTGGTCGACATTTACTTCCCAATTGACAAACATGGTTGCATCCGCAAAAGATTTGTCTGGTGTATCAGTCCGAAAGAATGAAGAATTGGTGAATCACTCAAGAATTTCGGGTGACCAGTTTGAAGTACAAGTAGACGGGGACTGGCAAGAGATGTCCGTTAAAGGCGTAAATATTGGAATGGGCAAACCAGGATTCTTTCCAGGGGAAGCAGCGATTACAGAGGAAGAATATTATCGTTGGTTCCAACAAATCGGTGAAATGAATGCTAACACGATTCGAGTGTATACGGTCCATCCTCCAGGTTTTTATCGTGCATTGAAACGCTATAATGAAGAGCATGACGTCCCGCTTTATGTATTTCACGGCGCATGGACGGAAGAAGAGTTGTTAGAGGAAACACAAAATGCATTCAATGAGGAAACCAATAAACGATTTATTAAAGAATATCAAGACATTGTCGATGTGATACATGGGAATGCCCGAATTCTTCCCCAAGTAGGTCACGCTTCCGGTACTTACGAAGCAGATATATCGGAGTATGTAGTCGGCTGGATTATCGGGATTGAATGGTATCCGGAAATGGTTGTTGGAACGAATGAAGAAAATGATCATCTTAAAGATTACGATGGTCAATTTGTAAAAACAGAAAATGCGTCTCCTTTTGAACACTGGTTAGCGATGCATATGGATGGCATTTTAACCTATGAGGCAGACAATTATAATGAACTCCGCCCGATTAGCTTTACAAACTGGGTTACAACGGATTTACTGGATCACCCATCCGAACCAAATATCGACGAGGATCTAGTAAGTGTGAATCCGAATGTAATTCGCTTGAAAAATGAAATGGAACCAATCGGTCAGTTCGCATCGTACCACGTTTATCCGTACTATCCAGACTTCTTGAACGTTGATAAGGAGTACTTAGAATATGTCGATCAAGATGGAGAGAAAAATAGTTATGCAGGCTATTTAAATGATTTACGTGCGGCACACGACATGCCGGTTTTAATTGCGGAGTTTGGAATTCCAGCTTCTCGTGGCGGAACGCATATCAACCCGTATGGATGGAACCAAGGGAACGTGACAGAACAGCAGCAAGGAGACTATGTCTCAAAGCTGTTCCGAACAATAATAGCGGAAGATTATTTAGGTGGTTTAGTGTTCAGTTGGCAAGATGAATGGTTCAAACGAACATGGAATACCCAAGAATATGATAATCGCGAACGACGCCCATACTGGTCAAATCGCCAGACAAACGAACAAAACTTTGGATTGTTGAGCTTTGATTCTATGAGAGTACAAGTAGATGGGAGTTTCGAGGATTGGACAGAAGTAGACGACTTTATTGGAGATTCGTCTGCATCTCTAAAAGTCACGCATGATGAAGCCAATCTGTATTTAAAAATTGAAGGACTTCAGGATACGGAACGTGCACGTATTGTTCTAGATACAATTCCAGATCAAGGAAATACGGGAATAGAAGCGCTATCTTTTGAAGATGGAATTGATTTCATTGTGGATATGAATGGTGAAGAAAGCCGTTTAGTAGCTGATACGTACTACGATTATTATCATTATTTATATGGCAACGACCAAAAAATGATTGAGCCTGTTTCCAACGGAAGAAAGAATACAGGAAAATTCACACCAATCTATTATGTTCTAAACAAAAAGTTGTATTATCCAGAACTAGATGAAGTACGACCATTTGAATTTTATGAGACTGGAAAGTTGACACGGGGCAATGGTAATCCTAATTCAGCGGATTATAACTCACTTGCGGATTATGAGTTTGGAGACAATTCAGTAGAAATTAGAATTCCATGGCTGCTACTTCAATTTAGAGATCCAAGTCGCTTAGAAGTAATTGGGGATGTGTTCAAAGACGGTGAAGAGGCAAGTGAGTTTATCGAATCAATTGGAATTGGTCTCGTGATGGGAGAAGGGGAAGCATCTGTGCTCGTATCAGAAGATAGTGGTCTTCGCCGTTATTCATGGGAGAGTTGGAATGTACCAACTTCAAATGAGCGTTTAAAAGAATCATATTATATTCTTCAGCAAACATTTGCGGATTTAGAATGATGACGGAACAGTGTTCGTAGTGTAAACTAAGATAAATGACAAAATAAGTAGATAATTGATTCAAAATTACTATATTTCAATACTAATGAAAGGATGTGAAAAGTTTGAGAACGCATCTAACAAATGAAAAAGGGTATACACTTTTAATCACATTAGGTCTTGTAATGATGCTCATGCTTTTCATGTTCTCTTTCACGCGTATTGCTGTTTCACAAAAAGTGCAGGTTGAGAAAACAGATTCAAGCATTGTAACAACGGCGCTCGCAGAAATGGGAGCAGAGTTTTATAAAGAAGAAATCATCCGTGATGTGAATCAATTGATTGCTGACACAGCTACTAAGATGGATCAAGTGAAAAAAACTTCGACAAGTTACACAGATTTAACAACTAATATGACTGCACTTGCCACCACACAAAATGCGGAGTTAGCTGCTTATTATGCCAACACTGTCTATATGGAAACTGCTTCAACACCACCATCCATTGTGGCGGGCTATACGACAATTGTAGATCAACAGACCAGAGGGTACCGGCTTATTGAGCGTTCAAATTTGAATGTAGAGGATTCCACGCTATCTTTGAAAGTGGTCGGATTTACCGAGACGGATGTCAGTGAGCCGATAGAGTTATTTATAGAGTTACCGGAACAACTAATGTGGCAAGGAGACAAGACAGAATCCTTTATCACGTCTTATACATTTGCACAATATGCCTCTTTACCAAATAATGATACGATTGTAGTAACCAACCCAATCAATACGGCAAATGGTCAAACTTATAATTTTGAAGGAGAGCATTTTTACTACTTTCAACAAGGTGGGACATTCAACCATCAACAATTCGGATCAGAGGGAAGTTTGTTAAATGTAAATGTTCTCTCCGGAGCTTCTTTATCTTTTGAAAAGCATTTCCAAGTAAAAAACTCAAATTTAATTACAACAACACTAGATTTAGAATTCAATTCAAACTCTCAAACAGAGATTGATAGTTCTCATATCATTGCCAACCGAATTATTATTACAAAAGGTTCTACCGAGGAACAAATAGTCAATCCAAATAATGATAGTCAACGTGTCGATTTTATGAATGGCTCGACCGTATGTCTGTTACCAGACCCGTCGATTTCACAAGCAGCTTATGATTTAAATGTGTCCAACCTAAAGAACGTACTTCTCTACAAAGACACTTCAACTTTTGTCTACCGGAAATCAAATGGGGCTTATTATGCGTACACCCGAACTGGTGAAAGTGCTTTATCAACTGACTATGCATCAGACCCGATTTATCAGTCAGCGTGTAATATACGCATGGCAGTAGAAGAGGAAAAAACAGTATTTGAAGCGTACGATCCAAATAATATGCGACTAGCAGATGTCATTTATCAATAAAAAAACAGTAGTTCACTTATTATAGGCTAAGTGAGCTACTGTTTTTATTTGTAATTTTTATAGGTGCCTGTCACCATTTACCAGTGGTTTCCAGATGGTGCCTGTCACCCTATATTCTAAATTTAGGCGTTCTCAGGAGTTGCTGCAACTGCAACAGTTTCTTGTTGTTGTTTCTCTAAATGCATCTCAGTCAATTTCAGAGTACGCGCAGTCGAATTCAACAAATCAAAGAACAATTCACGGTTGTCTGAGAGAGAAACTCCATAAGAAGGAACCATTTCTTTCACACGTGGTTGCCATTCTTCAATAAACTCTGGGAAACAACGTTCCAATACTTCCAACATGACATGTACAGCAGTTGAAGCTCCCGGAGAAGCTCCGAGTAAAGCAGCTACTGAGCCATCCGTTGCGCTCACAACTTCTGTTCCAAACTGAAGTGTTCCTTTGCCGCCGACCTCTGTATCTTTAATGACCTGTACACGTTGACCTGCAACGACAGTTCCCCAGTCCTCTGCTTTTGCATCTGGGATGAACTCACGTAATTCTTCTACACGTTTGTCGTGAGACAGCATGACTTGTTCAATTAAATACTTTGTTAAAGACATTTCTTTTGCGCCAGCTGCAAGCATCGTAAACACGTTATTTGGCGTAACAGACTTGATTAAATCTAAGTTTGAACCTGTCTTCAAAAATTTCGGTGAGAAGCCTGCGAATGGACCAAACAATAAAGATTTCTTGCCATCGATATAGCGTGTATCCAAGTGAGGCACAGACATTGGAGGAGCGCCGACTTTTGCTTTTCCATACACTTTCGCATGATGCTTTTCTACAATTTCAGGGTTATTACAAACTAGGAACAACCCGCTGACAGGGAATCCTCCAATGTTTTTGGATTCGTGAATACCTGATTTTTGTAAAAGGTGAAGGCTTCCGCCACCCGCCCCGATAAATACGAAGTCTGCTTGGTGGTATTCCCATTCTTTCGTCTCGTGATTCGTCACCTTTAATTCCCAGCGACGATCTTCTAAACGCGTCAAGTTGTCGACACGATGTTTGTAGTTCACTTCCACATCTTGCTGTTGTAAATAGTCAAACAACATACGTGTCAATGCACCGAAGTTTACGTCTGTTCCAGTGTCGATTTTCGTTGCAGCAATCGGCTGACCATCTGTGCGATTGTTCATGATAACTGGAATCCACTCGGCAAGTTTTTTCGGGTCTTTTGAAAATTCCATTCCTTCAAATAAAGGATTCGTTTTTAAAGCTTCGAATCGTTTATGAAGAAAATCAACATCCGCTTCACCTTGCACCATACTCATGTGTGGAATCGGCATGATAAAATCTTCTGGCTTTTTGAGTAATCCTTTTTCCACTAAGAAAGACCAAAACTGACGAGATAATTGGAACTGTTCATTTACTTTAATTGCTTTTGTAATATCAATGGAGCCATCTTTTGCTTGCGGTGTGTAGTTCAATTCGCAAAGAGCTGCATGTCCTGTACCTGCGTTGTTCCATTCGTTCGAACTTTCTATACCCGCCGCATCTAATTTTTCAAATACTTTAATGTTCCAGTGAGGGACTAATTCTTTAAGTAAAGCACCGAGTGTGGCACTCATTACGCCGGCACCGATCAAAATAACATCCATTTGTTTATCCTGACTGTTCATGATTGCGTTCCACATCCTTGAGTTTAATTAAGCGCTTTCGCCTATTAAAAAAAGCAGGTTCTCCAACTGAACGGGGAACATACTTCATGATTTATATACGTACATTCATTATTATACGCCTGTTGACTGACAAATTTCTACTATTATTTACTAAGTAGAATGCATGTAAAAATTAGGATATGATAGAGAAAATAGGACGGAGGTTCAATATGCCATACATACTTATACGTGATGATATTACAACATTGAAGGTAGATGCAGTAGTAAACGCCGCAAACAAGGAACTTCTAGAAGGTGGCGGAGTGTGTGGTGCAATCTTTGATAAGGCGGGAAGAGCAAAGTTAAAAGAAGCTTGTACTCTGCTTGCTCCCATTCAGACAGGGCAAGCAGTCGTAACACCAGGATTTGGGTTACCCGCTGCATTTATTATTCATACTGCAGGACCTAAATGGAATGGGGGATTACAAAAAGAAGAAGAACTTTTACAGAGCTGTTATGAAAACGCTTTAGAGCTAGCTTGTGATCATCAATTAAAGAGCGTTGCATTTCCGTTGATTTCGGCAGGAGTCTATGGATTTCCCAAAGAAAAAGCGTTTTTAATCGCCAAAAAAACTATTCAAGCATTTGTTGAAAAAAAGGATATTACAGTATTTCTTGTTCTCTTTGATCAAAATTCTGTCCAAGTGAGTCAACAGTTAAAACAATCGATTGAAGAATTCATTGATGAACATTCTGTGCACCGACTAGAAAAGAAATATGGGCGGGAACGCAATAAAATGCAAGTGGACGAAGCGTTTTCATTTCAAGAGCTACCAACTTTTGAATCAACGAAAAGGTCGACACTTGACGACTTCTTAGCTACTACTGATGAGACATTTTCTGATAAACTAATCCGGTTGATTGATGAGAGAGGATTATCCGATCCGTATGTCTACCGAAAGGCAAATATCGATCGACGACTTTTTTCAAAGATTCGTTCCAAACGTGAGTATCAGCCTAAAAAGTCTACCGCGCTCTCTTTAGCTATTGCTTTAGAATTGTCCCTTGAAGAGACACAAGAGCTTTTAGCAGCCGCAGGGTACTCCTTATCAAAAAGTACAAAATTTGATTTGATTATTGAATACTTTATTCGCGAGCAAAACTATGATATTTATACAATCAACGAAGTTCTCTTTTCGTATCATCAGCCACTGTTGGGAGCGTCATGATGTCGCTTTTGAAGCGACCATGAGAATGTCTTCTGTTGGTAGACTCTAGATAGATTATATCTAGAGGAGGAACTAAAAATGAAAACAGAAGTACTCTTTATTCTTGATCGCAGCGGTTCAATGAGTGGGTTAGAGAAGGATACTGTTGGCGGTTACAACAGTCTAATCACAAAGCAAAGAGAAGTTGAAGGCGATGTTCGGATTAGCACCTTACTTTTTGATCATGACCTAGAATGGGTACACGACCGGACGAGTATTCATGAAGTGCGGGTTTTGACAGAGAAAGAATATTACGTACGAGGAACGACGGCATTGCTTGATGCTATCGGTTATGGAATTCAGAAGATGATGACCATTCAAAAAAATGAAGATGTAAAGGTGTTAGTTGTAATCACAACAGACGGTATGGAAAATGCTAGTAAAGAGTATACGACGAAGTCTGTTCAACAACTCATTTCAGCTCAAACGGCATTAGGATGGGAGTTCTTGTTTTTAGGAGCGAACATCGATGCAGTTGCCACTGCTCAACAGTTTGGAATTCATCGTGACTATGCTGTCAACTACCGTGCCGATGCGAAAGGTACTGAGGTGAACTTTGCTTCAATAAATGAAGCCGTGTCTTCTGTTCGATCGGGCAAAAAGATTACGAGGGAATGGAAGAAACAAGTCGAACAAGATTTCCACCAACGAAGCTAAAAAACCAGTAGTTTCTCTGACTAAATATCAGAGAAACTACTGGTTTTTGGTTTGTCTTAATGAGTATTTTATCAGTCGGTGCCTGTCACCATTTACCAATAGTTCCCAGATGGTGCCTGTCACCATATATCAGAGTTGCATCTTCAGAACTCGGAAGCTAGGACGCCATTTCCCGGGCTATCGGAGTTTTGCCGAGACCCCGCAACAAGACAAAGTCGATGTGAGGAGGCTCGGTGAAAGTCCCCCAGGAAATGGTGTTCAAGCTGTAGAGATTTCAACTTTAGAGTAGCGTTCTACACATCTAAGATTTTGCTCCAGAAAACTTATCCACAAGAACAGTCAAAGCCCCGTCCCCTGTAACATTCGTAGCCGTACCAAAACTATCTTGCGCTAAATACAATGCAATCATAAGAGAAACCATCGTTGGGTCAAACCCAAGCATCGTTTCAAGTAGACCCGCTGCAGCCATTACAGCGCCACCTGGGACACCCGGCGCAGCAATCATCATTACGCCAAGTAACAAGATGAATGGCCCCATTTCTGACAAACTAGGTGCTCCACCAGTTAACAGGATTACTCCCATAGAACAACTTACAAGAGTGATCATACTACCTGATAAATGGATTGTTGCAAATAACGGTACAGCAAATTCCGCAATTTTTTCGTTAACCCCTGTTTTCTTAGCTGACTGCAAAGTTACTGGTATTGTCGCAGCTGATGATTGTGTACCAAGAGCAGTGAAGTAGGCAGGTAACATCGTGCGAATCAAACGCAATGGATTCTTTCCGCTCGCGATTCCTGCAGTCGTATATTGAAGTAGAAGCATTGTGATATGAAGTGCAATGATCATAATAAATACTTTCGCAAATACAGAGAGAATCGATTGGACTTGACCACCATACGTCATGTTCATGAATATTCCTAAAATATGAATCGGTAATAGTGGAATGATCACGTACGTGATTAATTTTTCAATAATACGTTGGAATTCATCCATAATTGTACGCAAGTTTGTACTGTTTGTAGCTGAAATTCCGATACCTAAGACAAATGCAAAAATTAGTGCACTCATGACACCCATAATAGGAGGGATTTCAAGTTCAAAAAAACCGCCAAGCAGTGCTTCTCCTGGATTTACTACATTTCCTGCAGTTGTGTTTTCGACGAAGCCAGGTAACAATAAACTTCCTACAGTAAACGCCAATGTTCCAGCTATGATTGTTGAAACATATGCTGTAGTTGCCGTAACACCTAAAAGTTTCCCAGCCCCTTTGCCTAGATGAGCAATTCCAGGAACGATAAACCCAATAATGATAAGTGGGATTGCAAAGCCTAAGAACCCACCAAAGAGCCCGTTAAATGTAGCGAAAAACTTCACAACGTTTTCAGGAACAAATGAACCTAGTACTACTCCTAAAACTATTGCCAGTATAATTCGAGGTAACAAACCAAACTTGATTTTCATACGCTTACGTCCTCCCTAAAAACACATTTGTTTTTTCATGGGAGTATCATATCACGGAATAGTAAAAATACTTATTTTTTGAATAAATAGAATAATAAAATCAATGAACTTCATTAGAAAGATAACATTCATTAAAATCTCTGGTACACTTGTACTACTAAACTGAAAGGAGAAAACAGATGAAATCAAAGATAATTGATTGGCCAACATTTATAGGTGCATTTTTACTTTTGATGGCAGTCACATTGCCACTCGTGTTCTTTCCTGAATCAGGTAGAGTAATTGTTGGTCTAGCAAACGAATATATGACAACAAATTTTGGAATCTTGTATCTTGCGATGGGATTAGGTGCATTCTTCTTTTTAATTTTTGTTGCATTCAGTAAAAATGGACATATTAAATTAGGAGAAGAAGGGGAAGAACCAGAATTCAATACGTTTTCCTGGGCTGCGATGTTATTTGCTGCCGGTATTGGATCAAGTATTTTATATTGGTCTGTGATTGAGTGGGTCTATTACTATCAGGGACCTCCATTTGGTTTAGAGCCAGAATCTCCAGAAGCTATCCCTTGGGCAACGGCTTATGGAATGTTCCACTGGGGACCGATCGCCTGGGCGATTTACACACTTCCTGCACTTCCAATTGCTTACTTCTATTATGTACGAAAAAAGAGTGTTCTTAAAGTAAGTGAAGCAGTACGACCAGTGTTAGGAAAGTGGGTCGACGGTCCACTTGGTAAAATCATTGATATTTTATTTATATTCGGCTTACTAGGGGGCGCAGGTACTACACTAGCTCTTGGAACGCCGATGATTGCAGAAGGGGTCAATTATTTGACTGGCATTCCTGTAAACCTTCTTACTCAAGCACTTATTATGTTGTTATGTACAATTATATTTGCTATTAGCTCAGCCTCAGGTTTGAAAAAAGGGATAAAAGTGTTAAGTGATTTAAATATCTGGTTAGCACTATTCCTACTTGCGGTTGTATTATTCTTCGGTCCTACACGTTTTATAGTGGAGACTACTTTTAATGGAGTTGGGTTAATTTTAGATAACTTCTTTAGAATGGCAACATGGGCAGAGCCATTTAGGAATTTAGGTGGATTTACTGAAAGTGGATTCCCGGAAGCGTGGACAGTGTTTTACTGGGCTTGGTGGCTTGTGTATGCTCCGTTCGTTGGATTATTTATTGCTCGTATTTCTAGAGGAAGAACAATTCGTTCAATGATTTTTGGAACAATGATCTACGGAACTCTTGGGTGTGTCCTGTTCTTTGGAATCTTTGGGAACTACGGTCTGCATTTACAACTCACGGGTCAATTTGATGTCATTAGCTTTATGGAAACCAATGGTCCTGCTGCTACGATTATTGCAGTAGTGTCACAATTGCCTTTCTCTTACTTAATGGTGTTAGTATTTACAGTGCTCTCCATTATATTCTTAGCCACAACGTTTGACTCCTCGTCGTATATACTTGCTTCTGTCGTTCAAAAATCTGTTGATGGAGAGCCTTTACTGTGGAATCGACTATTCTGGGCATTCACATTGTGTATCTTACCACTTTCACTTCTCTTCCTAGGTGGACTTGATACATTACAAACGGCCAGTATAGTAGGAGGATTCCCTCTGATTTTTATTATGTTCTTACTCGGATGGTCGTTCATGCGAGCATCTAACAGGGATATTGAAGCATCGGATGAGTATGAGTCTCCTACAATTTATTTGAAATTGCGTGCGAGAAAGAAAAAGCGCACACCTTTGGAGGCATTGAAGGATAATAACCCTACTAAAAAAGAATAGCAAATAAATCCTGTAACTGATAAATTTAGTTGCAGGATTTTTTTGCCCCCTTAAAACTCTTTTGTCCTTCGAATAATAGAGGCGTATATCTTAATTGCTATTTCATTAAAATGAAACTTTAGGACTAATTAATTGTAAGAGACAAAATGTGAAATTGAAATTGCATTTAATTTAACCTATACGTCAGACCTATTTTTGTTAAATAATGAAAGCGTTTACAAAATAATGACGCTTTCTTTACAATTTTCAGATATACTAAAAAAGTAAGTAAACAAAAATTTGAAAGGATGAACATTTTGAAGATTTTCAATCATGCAATCAGTAAGTTGATTTTGGCGTTTGCTTTAGTAGTTTCATTAGTAATACCCTACATACCTAACGCTCAAGCTGAAAGTAAATTAGAAGGTTCGATATTAGCGGATGACTTATTTTTCTCAGAATACATTGAGGGTAGCAGTAATAATAAAGCTCTTGAAATTTATAATGGGACTGGAGCAAATGTTAATTTAGATGGTTACGTTGTGGAATTATACTCGAACGGTAATGCATCTGCACAAAGCGTAGAAAATCTATCAGGGACTTTAGGAAGTGGAGATGTTTATGTTTTATATCATACTAGCGCAGTTCAAGGATTAAAGGCTCTAGGAGATAAAGTGTCAGGAACTACTAATTTTAATGGAGATGATACAGTACTTCTTAAGAAAAATGGTGAAATAATTGATTCATTCGGTCAAATTGGATTCCAACCATCAACAAGTTGGTCAGTCAATGGTGTGTCAACTGTCAATCAAACATTGGTCCGCAAATCTTCAATCACGACTGGTGATAAAGATGCGTCAAATGCGTTTGATCCATCAGTAGAGTGGGATAGTCATCCGATTGATACATTTACGTTCTTAGGTGCGCATATAATGGAAGGTGGAGAAGGTACACCGCCACCAGCTGAAACAAAAGTGGCAAATGTAACGGCTACTCCAGGTGCTGGCGCTGTTGTTACAGGTACACAAGTCACGCTTGCAACAACTACAAAAGATGCTACGATTTATTACACAGTAGATGGGTCTGACCCTTCTGACTCAAATCAAGCAACGCAAGTCTACACAATGCCTATTGAAATCAATGGAGCAACTACAATTAAAACTATTGCAAAAAAAGATGGTTTGGAAAGTAGTGCTATTCAAACGTATAGCTATACTCTGATTCAAAGCCAGACTGTAGCAGAAGTACGAGCTGCGACTTTAAAATCCTCTGTAGTTACAGAAGCAATTGTAACAACGGATATTGCGAAGTTTGGTAACAATGGCTTCTATATTCAAGATGCTACTGCAGGTATCTATGTTTATACAACTACTGATACTGGTGTGAAGCAGGGTGACCGTATTCAAATCCAAGGAACTCTTGATGCTTTCCAAAATGAATTACAAATCACGAACCCAACGATTACTAAGCTAGATACAAACAATCCATTACCAGAAGTGCAGGTTGTACCAGCTTCAGGTGTAAATGCTTCTACGCAAGGGGAACGTTTACTTCTTGAAGAAGCTGTTGTCTCAAATTTACGTGATCCTGGATTTGGAACAATCGAATTCACAGCAACTACAGAAGATGGTTCATCTGTAGTAGTGCGCAATGACAACCGAAATGGCTACACATATGAAGACTTTATTCGTCAATATTCAAATGGAGACATTTTGGACATTTACGGGATTGCAGGTACGTTCAATACAACATTCCAATTGAAAACAACAGGTGCATCAAGCTTTGAACTTTCTACAAAGCCTGCTGTATTTACAAACATTTTCCCTGGAACAGTCAATGAGGGCCAATCTATTGAACTGCTAACAGAGTGGGAAAATGCAACGATCTACTACACTTTAGATGGCTCTACGCCAACGGCAGAGAGTACAGTTTATGAAGGTCCTATCGTTCTTGAAGAAACTACTACAATCAAGGCGATTGCAGTGACATCTTCTGAAACATCAGAAGTATTCTCATTTAAATTTACTGTTTTAAAGACTGAAAATGTAACAATTGAAGAGATTCAAGGTGAAGATCACTATTCTCCATACACTGGAGCTGGTGTATCAGGAGTTACTGGAGTGATTACACATTTCTACAACTCAGCAAACTTCTTTATGCAAACTGTAGATCCTGATGATAATCCGGCAACTGCTGAGGGAATTGCGGTCAACTTACCAAATGCAGCCGCCACTTACAAAGTTGGTGATCTAATCACAGTTGGTGGAACTGTTCAAGAGCATTTCTACGAAGGGTATTCGGATAACCGTCAAACGGACCTTCCAATTACGCGTATTGGAAATTCTACAGTTTCGAAAATTGGAACTGCAGATCTACCTGAACCGGTTCGTATCGGTGTAGATCGTATGCCACCAACAAAAATTATTGATAACGATAATTTAACTTCATTTGATTCAGATGAAGACGGTATTGATTTCTGGGAGTCATTAGAAGGAATGCGCGTATCTGTTCCAAACGCACACATCGTTGGACCACAGAAATACGGTGAAGTGATTGTGGTCAATACAGAAGCAACGAATAACGAGTTGAATCTACTTGGTGGAATCAACATTTCTGCAGATGATTACAATCCAGAACGTGTCATCTTTGATAGTGACAATGAATCGTATGTTGCAAAATCAGGAGATCGTTTTGCAACAGCTCCTGTTGGTGTTGTTGGCTATGGATTTGGGAACTATAAAGTATTTACATCTGTCGAGCAATTACCAGAATTAATTGAATGTACACATCCAGATGAAACAACTTCCATTGAAGTAGCGGATGAAAAACTGACAGTTGCTACTTATAATGTAGAAAACTTCTCAGCAAACGCTTCTCAAACATCGGACGAAAAAGTTGAACGCATTGCGAAATCGTTCGTGGACAAAATGAAATCTCCAGATATTATCGGACTTGTAGAAGTACAAGATAACGATGGTTCTGTAGATTCAGGAAACCCAGATGCATCTCAGTCCTATGAGCGTTTAATTGCAGCGATTAAAGCTGCTGGTGGCCCAGAGTATTCGTACACAGATATTGCACCTGTTCACAATCAAGATGGTGGGCAACCGGGCGGAAACATTCGTGTTGGATACTTATACAATGCAGATCGTGTAGAACTAGTTCCAGGTACGAAAGGAACTTCAACCCAGGCAACGCAGTGGACAGATTCTGGCTCTTTAACATTGAATCCAGGTCGTATTTTAGATCTTCCACAACCGAACACACGTAAACCCCTTGCTGCTGAATTTATGTTCAATGGTGAGAAAGTTGTAGTGATTACAGCTCACTTAAACTCTAAGGGCGGGGACCAAGGCTTGTTTGGTAAAAATCAACCACCGGTATTGGGCTCTGAACCTGAACGTATCGAACTTGCCAAAATGATTAATAGCTTCATCCAAAAAGGGCTCGACAAAAATCCTGACCTAAACGTAGTAGTGGCAGGGGATATGAATGACTTTGAATTCACTCCAGCACTTGCAGCACTTAAAGGTGATATTTTAGTCAACATGATTGAACAAGTACCGGTAGAAGACCGTTTCACGTACTACTACCAAGGAAACAATCAAGTTCTTGATCACATCCTAGTAACGAAAAACTTACTTGAAAAAACAGTCGTTGATATTTTGCATATCAATGCAAATAAAATGGAAGAGCATGGACGAGCTTCTGACCATGACCCAGTTCTTATTCAAGTAGACTTTACGAAGGAAGTAATCCCACCGGTTCCACCACTAGTTTATGATCGCTACCTTCGTTATGAAAATACGAAGACAGGTAAGCTTGTGGTCGCTACTCCGAACACACATGTGACTATCGGAGAAAATGTGCGTATTAATAACGGGATTGAAGTCAAATCGCAGGTTGCAGGTATTACAGGAAGTGGGCTAGAGGATCGTACAGTTCTATTGAATCCTAACAAATCAAATGCTCAATATGATTTAGAAGGAACCGTTATTAAAGAAATCGTGATTTCAGGTAAAGAAAAAATTGAGTTAAGAAATGCATTTAATGTTGGAAAGATTTCATATACTAAAGGTGCTTCGGAACAGAACATCACCTTTATTGATACGATGAATACGCCAGCTCAACCAGAAGAACCTGAACAACCAACAGATCCAGTTGACCCAGTCGATCCAGTCGATCCAGTCGATCCAGTGAGCTACGATTCGGTTGATGGGTATTACACGGGGCTTGAAAATCTAACAGGTGAAGCGCTGAAAGACGCGCTTCACGACATTATTGACGAGCAAATCGTATTATCGTATTCCCAAGTCTGGACAGCTTTAAAATATACAGACGAGGATCCAAACAACACAAACAACGTTTCTTTATTCTATTCTGGCGTTTCACGTTCAAAAGACCGTAATGGAGGAAATGTTGGTGACTGGAATCGTGAACACGTCTGGGCAAAGTCTCATGGTAACTTTGGGACTAGCAATGGTCCTGGAACAGATATCCATCACTTACGTGCAACTGATGTTCAAGTAAACAGTTCACGTGGAAATCTTGACTTTGATTGGGGCGGTACTGCTGTTACTAACTGTCCAGATTGTAAGCGAGATGGCGATTCATTCGAGCCACCTACACGAGTAAAAGGGGATGTGGCGCGTATGTTATTCTACATGGCGACTCGCTATGATGAAACAGATCGTGTGGACTTAGAACTTAATGAAAAAGTAAATAATGGTTCAGCTCCATACCATGGGAAGCTTTCTGTTTTACTTGAGTGGCACAAACTTGATCCAGTAGATGCTGTTGAGATCGAACGCAACAATCGTATATTTGAAGCACAAGAAAATCGCAATCCGTTCATCGATAACCCCCAGTGGGCAGAGATGGTATTTGGATTAAATTAATTTCTATTCTTGTGAAACTATTTTAATTCTAAAACGTACTACTTAGTGCCAACCATTGTCTGGCATAGAAAAGAGCGCTGTCCAACCAGCGCTCTTTTTGTATGCATTTAGTTAAGGCAGCTTTTAGTGCTTTAGAGCGGGCGTCTACCGTATTCCCGGTCCGCATAAAGCAAATGCTTTCCATTGTTAACATCATCATAATATTGTTTTCGTTCACTTTCCTCAAAACTCATGCGATTAAAATGTTCATTTGACTCATCGTCTCCGGTAACAAATTCTTTGAATTTCTCCCATAGACCTTCTTTTTCATGGCCTTCATGTTCATTGTGGCCTCTATAAATATTCATCCGGTCCTCACGTTTTGACATAACATACATGTCTTCATCCGTATATCCCTCTGCACGTAATCTGTCCATTTCAGTTTGAAGGTCTTGCTCATTGTCAAACGTTCTGTAATAACGATTTTCCATAAATGAATTGCCTCCTTATTTGTTTGAAATGTAAAACTGTGCTGCCACTCCTACAGTTCCACTGCTAGTCAAAAAGTAAACTTATAGTCCGAAAAAAGGGAGTATATTCCTAAGTTCTTGCATGAGGTAAAGATGTACTGGTAGACTAGACAAATCAAAACCGATTAAGGAAGTGGTTAAATGTTGGATGCTGTGATTATCTTTATCGCACAGCTGATCTATGTTCCAATACTTACATTACGAACTATCATGATGGTTAAAGGGATGAAAGCAAAGGCTGCTAGCTTCGGAATATTAGAAGGAATTATTTATGTTGTAGCTCTGGGAATCGTGTTTAGTGATCTCTCGAACTATATGAATATGGTGTCTTATGCCTTAGGATTCGGAATAGGAATTTATTTGGGCCAAATTCTTGAGCAACGACTTGCAATAGGATTTGTTTCCTTGGAAGTAAATGTGATGAACAAGAATGAAGAAATGATTGATCGACTTCGCAGTGAAGGGTTTAGTGTATCTACATCTGAAGTGGAGGGCATGAATGAGGCAAGGCGCTACCGCTTAGACTGCACAGCTCGACGTGACAGAGAACAAGAGTTTATTCGTATTGTCAGCGATTATGAACCCAATGCATTTATTGTCTCTTATGAGCCGCGTAATTTTAAAGGTGGCTATATCACAAAGTCAATGAAGCGGAATCGAAAGCTTGCCAAAGAGAAACAACAGGGAGGTACACAATGAAAAGCATTATTTTTGATTTAGACGGTACGCTGTGGGATTCTCGTCAGACGATCGCAGAAGCCTGGACGGAAGCCATCCAACACCATATCCCAGACCATTCTGGATTTACGAAAGAAGACATCGGGAATTTAATGGGCTTGCAAATACCTGTCATAGCGGAGAGACTCTTTCCAGATGAACCACTTGAGCGCCGCAAAGAATTAATGGATGCTTGTGCAGTTGTCGATCAGAAATTGATTCGACAAAAGGGTGGAAAACTATTTGAGGATTTAGAAGCAACTTTAAAACTACTAGCTGAACAATATGACCTCTATATTGTCTCGAACTGTGAAGACGGCTATATTGAAGCATTTTACGAAGCACATGGCTTAGAATCTTATTTTAAAGACTATGAAAATCCTGGTCGAACAGGCTTGTCTAAAGGGGAAAATATACTCCTCGTAATGGAACGGAATTCAATTGATCAAGCAGTTTATGTAGGAGATACACAAGGTGATCTCGACGCAGCTCGCCACGCAGGAATTCCATTTATCTTTGCAAGTTACGGGTTTGGAACACCTGAAGACTATGATGAAAAGATAACTACGTTTAAAGAACTAGTTAAATTGATGGACACTTAATGAAACCATTTCATTTATCAACCGTATAGTTAGTCATCATACTTAAAGGAGCGAACATTATGAGTAATTTACGCGTTGCAAAGATCATTGCATTGATTTATCAAGTAATTTTAGCGATTCCTATTCTTGGAGGAACGATAGTAGTTTCAACAGGGTATAGTGCTCTTGTACTTGGTTTTGTCATTCACGCTGTTGTATTAGTTTTAGCGCTTAAAAACAATGGAGCAAAACTTGGGGCGATATTTGGAATGGTCACGAGCGTAATCGCTTGGATTCCATTCGTTGGATGGGCATTCCATACAATCACTGCTGTGATTTATGCGCTTGAAGTTTTAACAAGAAAAGAATAATTAGAAAAAGCCGCCAGCGCTGGCGGCTTTTTTTATTGAGTTTATTTCTTACCTTTAGAAGATTTATCAATAGTGACCTTAAACTCAGTTTCGTTCCCAGCCAAATCAATTGCTTTAACGGTTGCAGTTGTAGATGCACCTGTTAATGGAACGGATAAAGTTGTAGTACGAGAGAAAGGAGTCATGCCATAAGGCTCTGATTGAGCATTGTAATAAATCTCACTATCATTGAGATATAAACGAATTTCATCAAAATTGTCTTTGACCGTTACTGGTAACTCGAAACTTGTTGCATTAGAAGCAGCTACAAACTTCTTCGTTTTTGTAGAAATTGTAGCAGGAGTCGTGTCAACGAAAATTTGTCGTTGAACAGAAGTTTCATTACCTTCATCATCTAAAGCTTCTACCCGTAGAACATGTACACCGTCTTTAAACGATAGAGGCGCTGAATAATTCAGACCATCAAAACTCGCAATTTGACCGTTTACCTTGACGGACACTACTTTAGAGTTGTCTGTTACTTGACCTGTTACCACAACATTTTTTTGACTGCTTACGGAGAAGAAACCAGGTGATTTAATTGATACAACCGGTGCATCATAACTAGATTTCCATGTCTCATCTTGCGTTGAATCTGGTTCTACCGGTGTGGATGGAGTTGTAGAATCACTGTTGTCTACTGATTCGCCAACAATTTGACTTGAACTTGAATTACCAGCAACATCCCAAACCACTAGTTGTACTGATGAACCTTCAAATTCATTCATATCAATTGTTTCAATAGTAGAATAGATTGTTTTTGCCACTTTACCATCAACCACTACTTCTAGTCGATCAAAGCCAGAACCTTCTTCTCGAATATCGAGATTTACTAATTGCGTATCACCGTCATAATCTGTGTATAATTCTGGAGATGTTGTATCCAAGTAAAGATTATATTCTTTAACTTGCCACTGAGCATCCTTAAAATCTACTTTTGCTTTCAACTGAATTTTGTATTGACCATCTTGTGCAATAGTTCCATTCAGTTTGCCATCCCACGAGTATCCCGAATTAAATACATAAGGATTTGACGCGATATAATTCTTTCTTAAATCATAATCGTTGCGTAGCGTTCTTACTACTTGACCCGTAGCGTCCACCACATTTACTTGGAATTCCTTTGCATTTCTCATTAACGACAAAATCGGCTGTACTGTATCTTGTTGCCCATCCCCATTTGGAGAGAAAGCAAATGAGTTAGGATCTACACTATCATCTGCTGATGACTTACCTAATAAAGGTGATAAACCATTCGCAGTTGGCGTATAAAGGCCTTGGAAGCCCCAGAACGTGTCTTCTTCTTCCCATAAGTCATTATCGAAGATAGGTGCATCATCCCATGACCCGTTAAATCCGAAGAATGGAACTACAAGAGGCTGTAGGACTTCATCTTCTTCAGTTGGGGTTGCATCTGTAAGTGTTACAAATCCATCAATAAAATAGCCATTTGTGAAGTAATCTTTTAACCATTGGGAGTAGGAAGCGTCAACAACAAATTTCAGTTCCTTCGACTCTTTTCCTTTTAGTGTAATTGAATTTTCGAAGTTTGCTTTATACTCGTAAGAATCTTCTTCAGAGGTTTCAGTTCCTTCTGTAAATACATAAGAGCCGTAATTAGAGTCATTTGAAATAGTTACAAATTTACCGCCGCCAACGTTTACTGGTGCATCAGATTGCAGCTGTAATCCCACGTTATATGTTTTTTCAGTTTTTCCAAAGTTTTCTACATTCAAAGTGAATTCAAATTTGCCATTTTCAATTTCTTTTAAAGCAACCTTTGCTTCACCTGTTTCTTTATTAGTTACTAGCACATCTGTTTCTAAAGCATTCGCTAGTTGCATAATCCCAGCACCTTGGCGACGAGGCGAAACATATTCACCTGGAGTCAATTCAATAGGCTTTGCTGTGTTCATCAACAAGTTTTTAGCAAGTAATGAACGTTTTGCACCTTTTGCTTTAAATTCGCGATCAACTCTCTCCAATACTAAGGCCGAACCACCTGCTACATGAGGAGCAGCCATAGAAGTACCTGACATTAAACCATACGTATCGTTATTTAATGTAGAATAAATATTTCCACCAGGAGCAGTGATTTCTGGTTTGAAGTCTAAGTTTGGTGTAGGCCCCCATGATGTAAATGAACTCATTTTACCTGCTTCTGGGTTAGCAGTGTTAACGATTCTACCATCAAAAGTTACAGATACTTTATTACCAGCAGTCAGTTCATTTTTCATCGCCAATCCATCTGTTTGTAGAGCAGACATATACGGAATTGTGATAGAAGGGTCTGACGCCATGTTAATTGTACCGGCAGCATTATTGTAAACAATTACACCTGCTGCTCCGGCGTTCAGTGCATTCAAACCTTTTTCAACAAATGAAATTTGACCACGTGATACAAGTGCATATTTGCCTGAGAGGTCTTTTCCATTGAAATCCTCAGGCAAACCGAAACCAGCATCAACTAATTCAAACTCAGTATCTGCTTTAGGTTCTACATCGTTTGCCAATAAATAAAGTGCCTCTCCAGCATCCGCACCATTCACCTGATAACTAAAACCTTTAGCAGCTAGAACTGAATTCTCAAACGAAGCTACTCCGAACGAATCTTTCGAAACGGAAGGAGATCCAGTTAGTCCATAATCTTGGTTCTCAGTAGAAGGATACCAAGTTCCTGAACCAAACATGTCCGAATTTCCAGCAGAAATCGATACAATCATTCCGTTCTTTTGAGCACGAGAAACTGCCTGTTGCTCTGGACTATCGCCATTTTGGTATCCAGCAGTAGATCCAAGTGACATATTTATTACATCTGCACCTAACTTTATTGCATCATCAATTGCTTTTACATAAATATCACCGAATGTTGAAGGAAATTCAGGATCGTTACCAAATACTTTTAAAGCGAGAATCTGGGATTCTGGTGCAACGCCTTTAATTCCTCCATTGGATTCATCACCATTTGCTCCGACTGTTCCAGAAACGTGTTGTCCATGCATACTTGCTCCAGGGCCTAGGTCGCGAACTTCTGTATTATCATCCATATAGTTATAGCCAAATGGAATTTTATCACTGAAGTATTTTCCAGCTTCAATTTTTCCCTGGCGAACTAACTTTGAAATCTCCTTAGATTCTAATTCTTCATTCGTATCTTCTGAGAGAACAAAGTCTCTATGTGAAGGGTCAATTCCTGAGTCAATAACACCAATGACCATACCTTCACCTTTAAAGTTGTACTGTTCCCATGCCAGCTGTGCTTGAACGAGCTCTTTAGAACTTGTCATTTCCGGCGTTTCAACAGGACGTGTATATTCAAGGGCTTCATAAACTGCTTTGACACCTTCAACATCTGCTAAGTTTTCTAATTCTTTAGCTGTAACTTCAGCAGAGAAGCCATTGAAAGCGGTTGTAAATTCTTGTTTAAACTGAATTCCTTTTACTTTCTTCTTAGCATTTTCTTTAACTTTATTTTGTTTACCTTTAATTTTAGTTTCTATGGCAGTTTGTTCAGTTTCCGACAGGTCTTTGTATCGTTTACCTAATTTAGTGGCCTCTTCAATTCCAGGAGCTTCCTCCATTTCTACAATTACTCGAACAACTTCATTTTCATCTTGTGGTACTTGAAGAAGCAAATTCGTAGGCAATTGAGGCTTTTGTTGAGAAAAGCTTGAAATGTGTTTAGATAGTTCAGTGGAAGCTTGTGAAGAAGGAGCTCCGAATGAAGCTGTGCTTAATGCTAATGCTGTAGCCATAGCGATAACGATAGTTTTTTTCTGATTCACTAAATTTCCCCCTGTTAGTAGTTTGAATTGCGTAACAATTAAAAATTTACCATGAACTAACTATAATTTATCATTACATAAGTGTTACAAATATTAAGAATAAATTAAATTTTTCAATCTTAATTCAGATAGCTTATTGACAAAAAAATCACCTGCGAAGAAAGTATAATGAAATTAAACAATTTTTTATTTATCTTGATTCGAAAGGTGGAGATGTAATTTATAAGAGAATTAAAAAACTTGGCATTTAGCCAAGTTTTATACGTTATTTATTCTTATTGTAGAGCCTGAAACCAATCCCTGGACCTTCTTTGATTTCATAAAGTGCATAATCGGCTTCTTTTAAAAGTTGATTTTTATTTTTAGCGGTCCCTGGAAAGTGGGAGCAGCCAATTCCTACACTTATTGAAATTTCTTTTCCTCGATAATAAAAGGGCTGTTCAAATTGAGAGAGAATACGAGATGCCAAATTATTGATTATATCTAACTCTTTTATATGAGGCACAATAATTGCAAATTCATCGCCTCCGAAGCGTGCAACCATATCTTGATCTCGAACAACTTGTTCCAGTCGATGTGCGGTTTCACGAATAATAGCATCTCCCGTGTCATGGCCAAATTCATCATTGATGCGCTTGAATTTGTATCCATCTAGTAAGAACACGGCAACATACTCTCCGGTTTGGCCAGCTTGTTCAAGTAAATAGTCAAGACGGTCATCAAAAGCGCGACGATTCGGGAGGCCGGAAAGATGATCGATAAACGCCATTCGTTGCAACTCATCTTGAATAGTTGTTTCAACTGTTGCGTCACGCACTAACACATACCAGCCTTGGCGAGTGGTTGCAATAAGAATAGGTATAAATTTCACTTTGATGTAGTGCCGCTCGATTTGATTCCGTAGTGTAATCCAGAGCTCATGTTGTGAATTTTTCATAGGTTTTGGAACAGTAGTGAACCATTCTGAAAAAAAGTTTGTTGTAAACCAGTCAGATAGGTAAGTGGATTGTATTTCATCTGATGTTCCCTTTAAAAAGCGTTTTGCTTCAGGATTACATTTCACGATTTTTCCATTATCATCTACTTGGAAGATCGCTTCATTATTGTATTCGATCAACGATTCCAATCGCAGTCTTTCTTCTTCTAGTTCTTTTTGGGCTAATTTTAAATTCTGCAATGCTTGCTCATGGCTTGTGATGTCACGTACAATTGCAAGAATAAAGTGAAGGTTGTGCTCTTTCATATAAACAGGGGTGAGCAAGCTCTCACCAATGATTTGTTGTCCCCTATGTTCGATAGGTGCAGTGAAAAGGACTTTCTCTTGAGTGATCCTTGCTTGTTCATAATAAGAAAACAGGCGTTTGTAAGCACTTTCAGAAACAACATCATGTAAGTAGACCGGGTTAGACAAATCAGGCAAATTCACTGTATCTTTAGCCGCTCTATTTGCATAAATGTATTCATAGTCTTTGCCAGTGAACCGCATCACAAACACTAAGTCATCTATTTGATCAAATGTTTGGGTCATGAGCGATAAAAAATCAGACTCAAGCTCATGGAAAATTCGATGGATTCGCACTGCCTCACCTCCGACTCTAGTTAAAGTCTATTATGCCATAGAAAGAAACTAGGAATGTAACTTTTTGATAAGTATAATAAGAGTGATTCAAAATACTAATCAGATAGGATAGATTTTGTGAAAATTTCTAAGCGTACCAAGATTTCTCTACTAGTAGTTCTTTTATTACTTGCAGCTATTTCCGTGACTATTCCTTTCTTATTTATTTTTTTCACAGTACCAATCTCGCTCGTGGCAGTAGGTTATTTTACAACGAAGAAAGTATTACCTAAATTACCAGGGGGCATGTTGTCTATTTTAATCAGTGTTCTTGCTGGTGGTGTCAGTGTTTTTCTAAGTGCGATTGTTTTGTATACGATTGTTGAGATGGGATACAATGGAAAGAGTAATGAAGAACTTGATCGACTAGATGTTTTAACGTCGGCAGGTGAAACAGCGCGAAATGTAACTGTATTTTTAGCCTTTTTATTTAGTTATCTAAATTTCATCAAATACCTTGATGCGAAGAGAGAAAAGAAGGTAAAGGAAAAGCAACAGAAGAAATGAGGAGTAATTTGCAGAAGACATACTGGTGGGCTGTTGTAATCATTTATATGAGTGGTATTTTTTATTTTTCCCACCAACCAGCTAATGTATCAAATGAGTTAAGTACAGGCATTACACAAATGATTATAGAAACAATTCAAAGTCTGACACATCAAGATTTGTATTCTATGGAAACAATTAATTATCTGCTAAGAAAGTCAACACACTTTGTAGCATACTTTGGACTCGCTCTTATTTTATGGCTAGCGCTTGATCGTTCTAAAAAAAGATATTTGTACGCATGGGGATTTGCTACTCTATATGCAGTGACGGATGAGTTTCATCAGCTATTTGTAGATGGACGAGGAGGACAAGCGAAGGACGTAGCAATCGATAGCTTAGGAGCCGCTACAGCTATGCTACTGCTGTATTCAGCAAATAAATTGGTCCGGAAATTCAAATCTCCGGACCGAATAAAGCATTAATTTGTTTGAATCGAAAGCAATCGAGCGCTTTCTAAACGTTTACGAACAGCAATACCTCCTATTGCTGCAAGTACTGCTTTTACTATACCTAGTGGAATAAATGGTGTAACTCCGCCTGCAATGGCTGCTGTCCAAGTTAAGTCTGCAGCAACCTTGAGCCATGCTGTTCCGAAGGCTAACGTGACAATCATCCCAATTAGGTTGGCAATGATTGCTTGTTTTACGGAAAAACTTGTTTTCTCAAGATACCAGCCAATTATAAATGCTGTTGGTAAAAATCCAACTAAATAGCCACCAGTTGGACCTACAAGAGAACCTAAGCCGCCAATCATCCCTGCGAATACTGGCGCGCCGACTGCTCCAAGCAATAAATAGATTCCTACGGATAAAGTTCCGTAGCGGCTTCCTAAGATTGTTGCTGCTAGTCCAATTGCTAACGTCTGGCCTGTAATTGGGACAGGTGAGAACGGAAGCGGAATTGAAATCTGTGCGAATACCGCAATGATTGCTGCAAATAATGCACTAACAATCATCATCTTTAACTGTTCATTTCTCATGTTGCTCATCCACCTTTATGTAAAATGAGTTAACCTATTATTTATTTAGGTTAACACATATTAAGAGTACTGAGATTTTACGCTGGAGTCAAGTAAGTTTTTAAAAGTTAGGGGGAAGAAGATGAGACCATTTGCAAGTAGTGTCTTGTATACAATACTAGTTCTCTTTTTGGCAGGGTGTGTCGTAATTCCTCTTGAATTTGATTTGTCCGAAACCGAAAAGGTGAAAATTGTTCTCCCATCAAGTGTGGAGCCTGTCGATCTTTCCACGTACGAACAATCGCTGCTTGATAAAGTAAACGCAGCACGAGCAGAAGTTGGTGTGGAGCCTCTACTCTATGATCCGAGTGTAGCAAAAGTGGCGCAGCTTAAAGCACAGGATTTGCTTACCTCGAATTATTTTGATCATGTATCGCCCACTTATGGAGGACCAAGCGATATGCTGACCCAATTCGGAATTAAGTGGCGTGCGTCTGGGGAAAACATTGCGGCGGGGCAACGTTCAGTAGAGGAAGTACATGAAGGATGGATGAACAGTCCAGGCCATTATGAAAACATCGTCAGTCCTTTATTCACTCATATCGGGTTTGGATTTACAGAAGGCGGCGGAGACTACGGAACCTATTGGGTGCAGATGTTTACCGCCTACTAACCGGGCGTTTATTTCCTTTAGAGAAGGGAATACTTTTACTAATTCGAGTAAAGGGAGTGTTGGATGATGGACGCAAAACAAACGGCATTACGAATTTTAGAGGAAAGTCGCTTAGGCACAATGGCAACGGTTAGTGAAGGAAAGCCACATAGTCGCTATATGACTTTTTTTAATGAAGAATTTACATTGTATACACCTACAAGTAAAGGTTCTGAAAAAGTAGATGAGCTTGAATCTAATCCTTATACACATATTTTAATCGGTTATGATGGGGAAGGTTTTGGAGATGCGTATTTGGAGATTTTAGGGCGCGTTTCGATATCTGAAGATGATAGTTTGAAAGAGAAAATTTGGAATGACCGGATGAAAGCTTGGTTTGACGGACCGAATGATCCAAATCTCGTGATTTTAAAGGTTACTCCTGAGTCTGCACGTTTAATGAATAAAAAAGGCGAAAAGCCGCAAGACCTTTCGCTTTAAAAATTTATTTGTTTTTCATAATCAATACCATGAGCTTAGCGCTTGTGGTATTTTTTGTCTATTACTTGTCACTTTTATGTGCGTTTTAAGCAGTTGAGTTCCGTTGCGGGACTGCTTTCCGAGGGCGCGTCGTGAGCCTCCTCGGCCCAAGATCACGCCTGTGGGGTCTCACGTTCCGCTTTTGATCCCTTCGGAGTCAGCCCCTCCACTCCACTCAACTTTAATCACATCAAGAATGTTGCCTAATGAACACATGCTCAGTTTGATTTTAAAGCTTTTATCGAAACTCGAATAGTTTTCATAGTACTCGCTGTCCTCAACTATGTTTGTTAAGATGCTGAATCGAGCCTTGCATTAGCACAGCTCGTTTGATACTAAGTTAGAAAGAGCAAGATAGTCTAGTTTTGTAAACAGCTAGAGGCGGAGCCGACTCAGCGAAATATGGAAGGAACAACTTCCTGCAAGAAAGCACTTCAATTAGACGGATTCAGCTGGAGAAGATTGTGTAAGGGGAAACTAAGAAGAATCGCGCTGGGGCCGCTCGAATTGAGCGGCCCCAGTCCTTTTCGTTCTTAATTTGTTCTTGAAAGCAATCATCGGAAGATGAATCAGGCTATTTAAAGTACATTCTGGTTTGCAATCAGTCAGTTTCACATCTAAAGCTACTCCTCCCGCGGTTCTAGATCCACCGGACGAATAGTTCCCCAAGGACTGACATAAATAGTGGCTTTCAAATCAACAGCCTCTTCTAGCACCAGACCTTGTCCCTGTTCTACATAAAACTGTTCCAAATTCTCTACGGACACCCTATTCCCCCAATAGGTGCCATCAAGCGCTCCGAAGAAATTCTCTGCCTCTATTCGATCTATCGTAGCATACCCATCTTCTCCTTCAGTCAATGAAAAGTGAACTCGATCTCCATCTTGAAAGCCTGCATCCCGAACTGCATCATTTATGTCCGGATATTGAAGAAGAACATATTCTCCATAGAATGGATCCCAAGGGTCATACGGTTCAGCACGTAATACAAACTCATCACCAAACCAAGTCGTTGCATAATAGCTGAGTAGAATAGCGCCTACTGCAAGTGTTTGAATAAGTGGTAAACTGAACTTTTTCATTGTGCAGCACCTTCTTTCCGGCGGTTCAACCACCAGCCGATTCCTGCAAGAACAAACAATAAAATCGCGCCCAGTAAGAAGAACAATGCCATATCAAGTCGTTGCCATGCATAAATGAAGTAAATCACAAATTGAATCAAAATAAAGAACAAGAATCCGCTTTTTAACGATCGGCCCTCGCGCTGTGCGAAGAATAAATAGCCAAAACCGAGTAGTTCGGCCAAAATCGTTAAGCCGATTGCCGTCTCATCAAAGAGAAGTAAACCAATCACGCCAAGTGCTGCTACCCATACAATTTGTCGGTCCTTCTGCCATGCAAAGAATCCAAATAGAAGGGCAACTACTGCTAGAGAACTGGATTCTAACCAACTCAAATCGACCAACGAAAAATCAGTTTCAGCTCTAGCAATGAGATACCCAATTCCAGTAATCGCTGCAATGACTTGAATCAATGGACGGATAACTAGTTTTTTGTCTGGTAGAACAAAAACTAGCGCAGCTAATACAAAAAGTGTCCAAAGCGGCCAAAGTGCACTCTCATACTCAACGAGTATCCAAAGAACTAGACCTGCCCCAAACAAATGAAGATAACTAAACGCAATAGCTTCTGGTCGATTCGTCACATAGAAATGCGTTGCAGTGATGGCAATGAATACGAGCCATTCAACCCAGCCTACATCAGGCATGAACGAGAATAAGAGTAGTGTCCCCGCTATAAAACTAGCGACAGAAAACAATGGATGTTTCACTAAATAGAGATGAGCTAAAGCTGCTAAATAGGCTAGCCAAGGTAGAATGGAATTTGAAGTAGATAAATGAAATGTTTGAAGAGTCACTAAAACGGCTGCAATAAAGAATGCGTACCCTGTTAAATAGAAAATCAAAGGCTGACCAATCTGCTTCTTTTCAGAAAAATAAGCCAGTACATACGCAATCCACATGAAGAGAAGAATTGTAACGGTTTTTAAAATGTCTGGAATCACACTCCAGTTTGCTGCTATAAAGCTAAAGACCGCAAGCGTTAGAAAGATGAGACCGATAGAAAGTAATAAAGGAATCTTGCGTTTGACCGGTTGTTTTTCTTCATACTGAAGAATTGCATTTACAGCCGTTTGATCCAGTATTCCTGCCTGCTGCCACTCCGACAATTTCTTTTGCCAATCGTGCATTTTCTCCACCTCCTACTTGAAGTATACTCCTACTTTTTCACTTTTGCTTATCAAAATTTACCTTATTTTGAGGTATACTGTAGAAGACATAAACGAGGGGGAAAACAGGTGAAAACACTACTATTAACTGGCTTCGAGCCATTTTTATCTTTCTCACTGAATCCGACGATGAAGATAGTAGAAGAGTTACAAGGAGAGGAGATAAATGGCTACAAAATTTGTGGGCGTATACTTCCTGTAGATTTCAATCGGTCCGAAGACATACTGATTGAACTATTAAATGAATTGAAACCAGATATACATATCTCTTTAGGACTTGCGGGAGGCCGAACGAAAATAACTCCAGAGCGCATTGCCATCAATAGTAAAGATGGAGATGCCGATAACGAAGGGCACGCGCCCCAAGACGAACCTATTGACCCGAACGGACAAGAAGCATTCTTCTCAACACTTCCCATTCGTCAAATGATTCAAGCCCTAACGGCAGCTGGATACCCAGCAGAGATTTCAAATACTGCAGGTACCTATTTGTGCAACAACATCATGTATGCAGGACGTCGTTTTGCAGAACAGCAAGCACCCGCAATGCAATCTGGATTTATCCACATTCCAGCTTCACACGAATTGGCAATTGAGCATGGAAGAGTACCAAGTTGGTCTCATGCAGACTTAGTAGCCTCTATCCGTATATGTCTACAAATTGCTACAGAAAACTAGGAGGACTACCAATGAACGAACTATATAATCGCTGGCTTGAGTCGGACGCATTAGATGAGGAGTTACGTGCAGAGCTACTCGAAATGTCCGATGAACAAAAAATAGATGCATTTTATCAAGAATTAGAATTTGGAACAGGAGGGATGCGGGGAGTGATTGGTGCAGGGACGAATCGGTTGAATATCTTAACCGTTCGCCGTGTTGCTCACGGAATCGCTGCTTATATTCAGGCGCTTGCTCAAGAAGAGAGCGAAAAAGGATTTGTGATTGCCTATGACAATCGAAGAAAATCTCCTGAATTTGCAGCAGAGGTTGCGGCTGTACTAAGTGACTTTAAGATTCAAGTCTATTTGTACGCTGAGCCGAGAACAACGCCTCAACTGTCTTTCTCTGTACGTGAATTAGGGTGCTCGATGGGAATGATGATTACAGCAAGTCACAACCCACCTGAATATAATGGTTTGAAGATCTACGGGCCAGACGGGGCACAGTTAAATCTTGAAGATGCAGAAAAAGTTGTAGCATCTATACAGCAAATTGGTGCACCAGAAAGTTTGGAAGCCCCTACTTATGCAAACAAGAGTGTAACGAAGATTGGAGAGGAGCTAGATACACGGTATTGTTCACAAGTCGAAACAGTGCTATTCGATAAAGAAAAGCTTCAGTCAACTTCATTGCGCACAGTATTTACACCACTTCACGGGGCTTCAGGATCTACTGTACGAAAAATTGTAGACAACCTGCAGATACCAAACTTTACCTACGTAGAGGAGCAGATGAAGCCGGACGGAGAATTTCCTACGTTAACATCCGCAAATCCAGAAGATGAAAGTGCATTTGAACTTGCGATTCACTACGGAAAGCACCACCAATCGGATCTTCTAATCGCTGTCGATCCAGATGGTGACCGAGTTGGACTTGCAGTTTGGCATCAAGGATCCTATAGATTATTGAATGGAAATGAGACCGGAGCACTGGCACTGCACTTCATTCTTTCCCAACACCAAAAAGCCGGGACTCTACCCGAACATGGTTATATCTACAAAACAATTGTAACTTCGGAAATGGGACGTGCGATCGGTGAGAGTTTCGGCATGACTGTAGAAGATGTTTTAACTGGGTTCAAATTTATTGGAGAGAAGATTCGGGAGAACGAAAATGACCCATCTTACGAATTTTTATTCGGATACGAAGAAAGCTATGGTTACCTTGCCAAAGATTTTGCGCGTGATAAAGATGCGATCCAATTAGTGTTTGTTTTAACGGAAATGGCGAACTATTATTTAGAACGAGGAATGACACTGCTAGACGGATTGGAAGAGTTATATGCAACATATGGCGTATTTAAAGAAAAATTGATTTCAGTGACAGTGAAAGGGGCAACAGGTGCTGAAAAAATTAGTAAAGCACTTGAAACCGTACGTCAGGAAGAACCTTTTGAGCTAGTAAATAGCGAAGTTCTCTATATAGAAGATTATCTTTCCCAAGTTCAAAAGTCCCGTATAGGTCTAAAACAATTAAGTCTACCAAAAGCTAATGTCCTAAAATTTGTTTTATCTGACGGAACTTGGGTTTGTTTACGCCCTAGTGGTACGGAACCAAAGATAAAGTACTACATTGGCGTACACAAATCGACAATAGAAGAAGCAACTACTAGACTGAATGAAGTAGCTTCTTGGGTCAATAGTTGGATGGAAATGAAATTAAATTCGTAAACTTTCCCAACCCCCAAGTCCTATCTATTTAAAAACTCGGTTGCTATACTTAGTTACAGAAGAATAGAGCTGAGGAGGAATCAACATGAACAGTACAAGTATTCTTGCAACACGACCGATGGATCAGTTATATGTATCTGGACTAAAGAAACGTTTTCTCGAAACTTTAAAGGAAGAATCTATGGTTTTTTCAAGCCATGCACCAAACCGAGTCCACGCAGTCGTTCAAGCCGTTTTTGAATTGATGAATCAAGAACGCGTGGTTGAAGCCTCAAAAAGTGAAATTGCAGAGCGTGCGGGATTGACTCTCTACTTCGCTTCTCAAATTTTGAAGCAGCTTGAAAAAGAAGGCTATGTTCTACTACGTCGTGGTATCATGGTCCTCCAATTTAAATAAGACCCCCAAATCACAGTCTCCTACAATAAAGGTGACTGTGATTTTTTATCGTCTCGATTAGAGTCTAAGAGTGATTGAAATACAATTCCCGTAATTGAGCCAAAGCCTTTTTCTTTCTCTTTTTTACGCCAGCAGTAGATAGACCGATTGCAGTTGCTATTTCTTCGGCTGTCAAACCGTGAAAATAACTTAAGTAGAGCACTTGTTGATAAGGGAGTGGTAAACTATTGATTACTAATTTTATCTGTTCCGAAACCGCTTCTGCCTCTATAGAAATAAAGTAAGAGTCTTCCATTGGAACATCCTTAAATGATTTTTTTAACTCATCAAGCACACTTCCATACATACAACGATAGGCGTATCCTGCAAAGGAACCTTTCGATTCTTCATAATTCATTGAAGCTTTCCAAAGTGCAATCATAGCAACTTGTCGAAAGGTTTCATGATCTTTATAGATGAACGTTTTACGTAAGATCGAACTAATCATCGGTTGATACGCTTCAGCAATTTCTTCAAAAGAGGGCATGTTTTTGTCCTTTAGTACTTGTACAAGTAAGGTTTTCCTAGGTGAGTCTTACTTTACAGAGTTCCTCTAGTACGTGCGAACAGAGCAAGGGAACGTTTAGGATAGCAAACGTAGTCGTTTACACTACAAAACTACAAATTTGCAAAACGAAACTTTCATAAAATGAGGAAAATTCAGATAAAAGTATTTACTGGCTAAAAATGGAACGCTATACTGAAATTAGTCGGACTTAAGAAGGAGAAGTAAATGAAGATAGGTGAACAGTGGAGATTATCTGGAGTGGATAGTCGATCGATCTATGCTGTGGCAGGATGGTATATACACCCTTTTAAATCAATAATTTTCACCAAAGACGGTGTGCACTATTCAGAACTAACAGCATTTCAAGTGTTAGAAGAATTATGTATTCGCAATGGAGCGTCTTACAAAGGAAGGGAAGAAGCGACGCGCGCTTTAAGTAATCGGCGTTATACGAAGAAAGTGCCGGTTTTAATAGCAACACCAGGTGTGGCGGCATTCCCAACGTGCTCTCCGAATCATCTGGATTGTGTATGGTTATTCAATCACTTCATGACCTTCACAAAACTAACGGAATCGAAAACTCAAGTGGAGTTTCTAAATGGAGAAAAAATCTGCGTTAAAGCTTCAGTAGCCATGTTAGAGAAACAGAGGAGTCGAAATTTCAGTGTTGTTGGCTTTTATACACTTCATACATACTAAAAACCCCGTCTGAGAACGGGGTTTTTACATGTAGATTATTATTGAACGCGAGCGTATCCGAAACCTGATGCATAGTCATCGCCGACTGCAGCACCACGGCCACCTAAGATATCATTTGCTCTTGCACGGTTTTGTAAGTTTGTACGTAATGTAGCTGCCGTCCAAGTTGGGTTTTGTGCCCAAACTTTTGCTGCTAGACCTGCCACGTGAGGAGACGCCATAGATGTACCACTGATAGTGTTGTAGCCACCATTGTTCCAAGTAGAGTAGATTGCTGCACCTGGAGCAGAGATTTCAACATCACCAACACCAATTACATAGTCCCCATCTGTTGCTGTGAACCCACGAGAAGAGAAGTCTGCTACGCGAAGAGTTCCATTTTCTAGACGGTTTTCAAGAGCTGCAACAGCGATTGCATTGCGAAGTGCGCCTGGGTAACCGATTGAACCTTGTGCCGGACCAGAGTTCCCAGCTGCTGCAACTACTAGAACACCTTTTCCATATGCATAGTCTACTGCACTCGAGATTAAGCTGTTGTTAGCAGAAGAACCTAAAGACATGTTGATAACAGTTTTTGTACGAGTAGCTGTTGCTTGATCCGCTGCGTGGCGAATCGCTGCTGCGATGTCATCTGAGTACCCTGAACCATTATCACCTAATACTTTGTATGCCCACAGGTCTGAATCTGGAGCAACTCCGTAAAGTCCAAGTTTGTCACTACCGCCGTCTGCTAATGCAGAACCTGCAACGTGCGTACCGTGTCCATTAGCATCGTTACATTGACCATTCGTTAAACCAGCAGCCGTCGTGAAATCTTTACATTGCTCCACAGTGTTCACAAGGTCGATGTGGTTAACATTTACACCTGTATCAAGAACTGCGATGTTAATACCACCGCCACCGCTTGTAGAGGCCAAGTTATTATTATTGTAGATGGACTTGATTCCCCAAGGGACTTGTTGTGTAGGTGTTTGCGCTGTTGCCTGAACAGTACCTGGCTTTTTTGCTGCGCGCAAGTCAGCTGCTACAGTCACTTGATCAACTTTCGTCACTTTAAGGTTCTTGTTCTTTTGCAATGCAGCAAATTGTTTTTCCGTCATCTCAGTAGAGAATGAGTTGCCATTAGCAAACTCCCAACGTTTCCCGTAAGTTGCTTTAGCGGAATTCAATTGTGCTTTCGATTGACTCATTGTTGATACGCCGCCACTAGAAGCTGATGCTTCAATAAGAACACGAATCTTTTCGCCACCGTTTGCATTCACGTTTACTTCAGCTGCTGCTACACTCGTCATCGAGCCAGCCATGGATAATGCCAGTAATCCACTCATCACGATTGCTTTTGCTTTGTTCATCTTCATACGTCTCTTCTCCTCCACCATTGTCTAATTTTTTCGTCCTCATTATGTAGGACTCTCTTTTTTGGTATCGCTTTGATTCTGCATGTTCGCTACTTTTAACGAGCGAGTGTCCAACCACTCACTCCCTTCATTAGTAGACTCAGTACCAAGGGATACGTTCAAAAGGTTTCGTGCGAGCGATTCAGTGGAATGATAGCGCTAAGCATTCTACTTCACGATTTCGCACAAGCTGTTCCCGATCTTCTTTGCAAAGAGCTGGGTGTGGTGCTGATATGACTATAGCATGGGCAAAATATTTTGTTTATTGGGAAAACTTTAGAACGAATATACGTTCTCTTTTCCCAACATTTTCTACTATTTCCCTGTCTATACATTCCATTATTTGTTTTGTTAATTCCGAAAATTTGTTCTAAAATAAAGGAGAGCCGAGGGGAGGTCGAGGAAAAATGAAGATAGGATCCTTAATTAAGTTCCATCGTACAAAGCAAGGTCTTACGCAACAAACCCTTGCAGATGGGATTTGTTCCGTTCCTCATTTGAGTAAGATTGAAAACAACAGCAAAGAAGCCAACGAAGAGACAATCCGCTTACTCTTAGAGCGCCTAAGTATAGACTTGCAGGATGTTGAGAAGTTAGAAGTGGAGATCAAAGAGCTGTTGAAGCAGTTTACAGATCAGATGTATTATCTTGAAAGAGAAGAAGTCAAAAAATCGTTTGAGAAACTTCAAAAAAAGAAAGATCTAATTCCCTTTACAGAGTACTTATATCTATATGAATTATATAAAACACGATATTACTTATTCATAAATGAACTAGATTTAGCTGAAAATCAATTGAAATGGTTAAACTCTCATCGACAGAACTTTTCCCAACAAGAACAGTATTTACATTTATATGTTAGTGCTATAGCTTTAATCTTAAGGGGGAAAATGGAAGATGCAGACAAACAATTGAGCTACCTAATTGAAAATGCGATTTTAACTCCAGACTATATAGGGGAACTTAATTATAATTTTTCATTAGTTAAATCTAGCTTAAATCAATACGGTCCTTCGATTTATTATGGTAAGAATGCTTTACAACAGTTTAAAGAAGATTTTAATTTTATTAGAATTGCGAACACTCAGATGTTACTGGCAGTAAATTACTCTAGAGCAAATATGTTCAATGAAGCAGAAGAGATATATAAACATCTAATTCGTAATACAAGAATTCTTCACATGACACATCTTTTACCAAATATTTATCATAATATGGGAGACCTCTATCATACAATGACCCAATACAGTCTTGCATCATTATACTTTAAAAAAGCAATGGATTTATTGGAACCACAATCAGATTTATATATGCTTTGTCTTTATAATAAGGCTGTTACTGAATTCGAAGGAAATAGGTTTGAGGAGAGTCAAGAAAGCTTTAGACAGCTCTATAGTGTGGCAAGTAAGTATCAACATACACATTATCAATTATTTTCTAATTTTCATTCATTATTTATGCAGGATCAAGTGGATGATGCAATGATTTATTTAGAAAATAAAATTCTACCTTATACTAAAAAAAGGTCGGAATTAAAAGAATCTCACCAACATTTCTCATATTTGTTAGCGGATTATTTTAAAGAAAAAGGCCAATATGATAAAGCAGTCCAACTACTAGATTAAATGGAGGTTATATTTATGAAAAAGCGTTTAGTATTTACAGCTATCTTAGCTTTTGCACTTTTCTTTTCCGTTGCAAACGATATTACGGTAATGGCTGCTCCAGACTTTTTTAGTCCAACAGCTGCAGGAAGAACACCAACTATTCCAATCTTGCCACCAGTTGATTGATTCTAAAGAGGCCTAGGCCTCTTTTTTTTATTGTTTTTCGTCTAATTGAATATCTAATTGGAAAATATTCCTTTGTGTAGATGACTATTTTCTACTATCATTAGACAAAAAGGTAAAGTAGGCATAGACATGAACTATAAATTATTTATAACTGATCAATTGGAAGAACAGTCTCTTTACTATGATCCAGCTTCCTCCTTATATTCAAAATTAACAAGTGATGAAGACTTATCAGATAAAGAGTTAGATACATTATTAAAACGAATTGGTTATTCTAAACAAATGATTAACCAAAAGTTAAATCACATAAAAAACCTTCTAAATCTATTGACTAAACACTTGATATACACAGATTATGATAAAGCCGAATTTGTATATTCGGAAATAACGGCTTACGCAGATTTTATTTCCTATACGCCACATCACGTAATGGCTTTATTACTTAAAAACCGTTTCCACATTGCAAAGTATGAATACGATAAGATTCCGCCAATTCATAAAGCATTAAAGAAAAAACGTAAAGAGTTTACACCACTAGAAGAACTTCTATATGAGTACTTGTTGGGTCTGCATGAGATGTTAAAAGGGGAACTAGCTTCGGCAAATGATAGACTAGACCTTGTAATTCAGAGTACACCAACATTGTTTGGTTTTGAGGGGGAGGTCTACTATCATTTAAGTATTGTGAAAACCTATTTAGAAGAGCCAAGTAGAGCTATTTATTATGGGAAAAAGGCTTTGGACTATTTAAGTCAGCAGTACAATTACAAAAGGATTCTTCATGCTCAGATGTCTTTAGCTATTAATTGTGCACATGCAAAGATTTATGAAGATGCAGCAGAGTATTATGAACATCTACTCCGTAATGCGCAATTGCTTAACCAGCAAGAGCTGATTCCACATATTTATCACAATATGGGGGATTTATATTATAAGATGGGCAATTATTCGATGGCATTAGCTTACTTTAATATGGCAGTGAATCATTATGGAAAAGAAGATCTTCAATTTGGAAATTGCCTGTTTAACTTAGGATTAACGGAGTTAGAGTTGAAGAAGAAGGATGATGCTAAAGCTACATTTACAAGACTTCTAGAAGTTTCAGAGAGATTTGGATTTGAAAACTTCAGAATCTATGCGAATTACTATCTATTAGAATTAGATGGGCAGATAGAGGAAAGCATGAAGTATTTAGAAAATGTCTTACTTCCTTATACATCTGCAACACCCACAGAGAAGACTGTGCATTTGTTATTCTCCGATATGCTCGTCCGCTATTACAAAAACAAAGGCCAATACAAAAAGGCATTCAGTTATATAACTGACGAAAAATATAATGAAAAATCCTGATTTGGTTGTGCACCAAATCAGGATTTTTCTATAGCCGCTAATGCAGAGGCAAGCTTTGCAAAAAACTGCACATCCGTTGTTTGAATTTCAAGCTCGTTTAAAGCTTTTACTTGTTTTGGATGAAGACCAGAGACAAGTATTTGAACGCCCATGATTTGAGCGGATTTTACGAACTCATCAACACCGCGCCAGTTGATCAAATCGAATTCTCCTGAAGCTGTAAAATCGATAATAGCAATTGACGTATTTTCTTGTATGAAATGGTTTAATAATCGATGAAATATGGAGACCATTTGATCAGAGTCCATGGCACCAAAGATAGGAACAAGCGAGATACCCTCTCTCAATACAATGGCAGGAGCCGACAAATTTTGCATGTCTGTTAATAAGCCAGCTACACGATCTTTTTCTTCGATTAATTCTTCATTTCGTATCGTAAGTTCAGCTTGTAATGCACTTAGCTTAGAGCTTACTAATGAATATTGGGAAGATTTTTGGACGATTGTGCATACGCACTCTTCACGATTCCAAGTTACAAAGAGATCCACGAAGTTTAAACGCCCATTTTTTGCGTGTAAACTGATTTCTAAAGGTTCGCCACGTTTTAGTGTCTTCAAAAATTTTGCGACCTTCGATTGACTTCCTGGATCCACAACAGTTAAAAAGGTGCGGTGCCAGCCATATTCCGCAATGAACTCTTCAGATGCATCTTGTACTTCTAATGCTTCGTTTACTACTACTGCTGGAAGGGAAAAATCACGAAATCTTTTTGCCACTCGGGCCACCTTCCTTAACCCAGTTTTCTAATGAAGGTAAAGAATCCATGATAGTTACGGAAGAAGGGAGAAGGGTATGCAAATCGATTTGTTGCGTAATTCTTCCTCCAATGACAACTTCAATATCAGGACAATCTTCTTTTAATTTGAGAACTAAGCTCTGAATGGCCATAATGCGATGAACAAGAGCCGCTGAAATCGCAATGACATCTGGCTGCCACCGTTCGATGGCTTTGATGGCATGGGATTCAGGCATATTTGGACCGAGATAGCGTACACGCCATCCGTATTGTTTGAAAATGCTACTTACCATTTTGAGTCCGATGTAATGTTCTTCATCTTGGACGCCCATAAGTAAGACGGTTTTTTCATTTCGCTCTACAGGAGCTAAATGAATATCTAATCGGGAGAGAATAAAGTCGCAGATAGCCGTCGCGAGATGTTCATCTGCTACTGTAATTTTATTGTTCTCCCACAAGTTTCCTATGTGTTGCATCGCAGGCGTTAGCAAATCATTCATCATTTCTTGTCGAGATGTTTGGTTCATTTCTTTCTCGACCAGCTGAATCGCGCGTTCTTCGTCTCCATCTAACAAGTAGGAGGCGAGCTGATCTATTTTGTTCAATTGATCGAACTCCTTTCTCTCGCTACTTGTGAGTCGTTCTCTAAGTGTCGTTGCAAGAATTCACGCTGTTTTTTCCAATCAGGTATCATAGAACCAACCCCATCCTTTTATGTATCCTACAGTTTACCACTGTATAAGGTGTGTGTCTAAGCGGGAGGGTTCGAATCACACCATTTGTTCGGTTTTCTGATACGATAATGAAAAGTGGAGGGTGAGCTTATGAGTGAACGAATTCTAATAGTAGAAGATGAATTAAAGATAGCGCGGTTGCTTCAACTGGAATTAGAGTATGAAGGGTACAGAACCAAACTTGCCCACACGGGAATGGACGGGTTACTCTCATTTCGTGATGAACAGTTTGATTTGGTATTGCTAGATGTCATGCTGCCCGAAATGACCGGGTTTGAAGTGCTAAAACGTATTCGAGCTACAGATGAATGGACACCGGTGCTGTTAGTCACTGCCAAAAGTTCAGTGAAAGACAAGGTGGAAGGGTTAGACTTAGGAGCGACGGATTACATTACTAAGCCATTTGAGATGGAAGAAGTGTTTGCACGTATCCGTTCGGCACTTAGAAGAGCGTCTTCTAGTAAAGAACAAGGCGTTCAAATTGGTGGACTAGTTGTAGATGAATCGAGACATGAAGTAAAAGTTGAAGGACAAGTTGTTCAGCTTACACCTCGTGAATTCGAACTGCTTGCATACTTTGTAAAAAATCCAAACATTGTGTTGACCCGCGAGCAAATTTTAGATGCGGTTTGGGGATATGATTATTACGGAGATACGAATGTCGTGGATGTCTATGTGCGCTACGTCCGAAAGAAAATTGAGATGGAGAACCATACGTATATTCAAACGGTCCGAGGAGTGGGCTATGTGTTGAAGGAGTCGACTCATGAAGCTAAAGGCTAAAATTCAGCTGTTCTCGACGGGGCTGGCCATTGTGACTTTACTTATTGTAAATAGTCTTGCCTATTTTTTATTTGAACAGTTTTCCTACGACAACGCTGCTACTCCTCTTCGAAATGATGTACAGCAAGTAGCGGCAGCATTTACGAGTGTGACAGATCCTGCACAGTTGCCAACTATTTTAAGAGCCTTCGTGCCTGAAAATGGGGCGCTCCGCGTTTTAGAAGGTGAACAACTTCTCTCTTCTATAGAAACGAGAGAGGGGCTCTACAACTATGAAGTCGCCATCTCCCAAACAGAACCTTACACACGATCGACAAACGATAATGGTTCAGTAGTCAGTGTGGCAACGACAGCCATACTAGGCTCAGGAGAGATTGTGACGATTGAATTGCATCAGCAAACAAGTGCTTTAGATGATACGTTAGCGCTATTATTTAGAACGTTTGTATTGGTAACTCTTTTAGGTGCACTTTTATTAGTAACTGCGAACTTTTTAGTTGGAAAACAAGTGACGGCTCCGATTGAGCGATTGATTGCTCATATGAGGACCAATCGGGAGCAAGGTTCTTATCAAGTCGTGGAAGTGGAAGAAAATCGCAAAGATGAGCCAGCTCAAATGAGTCGAGAATTCAATGCCATGATGGAAAAGTTGGAAGAAAATTATTTGAAACAAGAAAACTTTGTTTCTAGTGCGGCACATGAATTGAAAACTCCGCTCACGATCATTGAAAGTTATGCGAGCCTTTTGAAAAGACGAGGAACCGAGGACCCTGAAGTTACAGCGGAATCACTGGATGCTATTACATCTGAAACAGAGCGGATGAAGCTGATGATTGAACAGTTTTTAGAGCTAGCGAGAAGTCAGCAATCTGTAGATATTGAATTGAAAGAAGCGAATATCGTTCCACTAGTGCAATCACTAGCCAACCAACTTCAATCCGTTTACTCTCGTGCCATTCATGTGTCCGCCCCTAAAGAAGTCTACCTAGAGACTGATGAGGCACGTTTACGCCAATTGTTGACTGTTTTACTTGACAATGCACAAAAATATAGTGAAAATCCTGTGCGCATCGAACTAGATAGTCGTCAAATCCGAATTCATGATGAAGGGGAAGGGATTCCAGAAGAAGCGATTCCACATCTTTTTGACCGATTCTACCGTGTCGATCAAGCTCGGACACGTTCCAAAGGCGGTAGCGGAATTGGACTAGCTATTGCGAAAGAACTGGCACACCAGTTGAAACTAGACATAACAGTAGAAAGTAAACTAGATGTTGGCACGACCGTGTATCTCACTCATAAAAAGTAGTTCTCAGCAAATTTTAATCTTTAGGTTTTATACTGTAGTCACAAAGTTAAATGAAAGGAGTGACGAGTATGCAAAAAAAACCTTGGTTTATTCCTTTACTGCTCACCGGCATTATTTTAATCGGTTCCATCTTTTACTTCCAGGTCACGACAGCTGGCGAAGAGCCAATGACCCGAACCGAGATTCAAGAGCAACTGGAACGTATGTACAGTGGGACCATTACAAACTTGGAACTTTCGGGTGAAAGTTACCGAGCGCAACTAGAAACGGATGATGGGTTTTACACTATTGAAGCAAATGCACGCTACGGGACAGTCGTATCAATAGTGCAGACCGAACAAAAGCAAGCAGAGTCATCAGAAGAAGAGCAACAACCGGAACAAGTTGAACCAGAGCCTGAAGAAACTCCAACAGAAGAACAGGAGCCTGTAGAACAAGCCCCTACACGTCTAACAGAGGAACAGGTCTCGGAGATTGCTCTGCAACAAGTTTCAGGAACTGTAGCAGATGTTGATTTCGAGCAGTCTGAAAGTGGCGGATATTATCTGGTGGAGATTGAGCAACCGGATCAAGGTGACGAGGATGGTCCAGAAGCCACCGTTCAAATTCATGCCATCACAGGTGAGGTACTTTCTGTGGTTTGGGATGACTAATTTTAGATGTGTAGAACGCCACTCTAGAAACTCCGAGGAAATCAGACGTGCCCGTGAAGGCGCTCTTCAGCCTTTGCGGGTGCGGCTGATTCCGGAGTGTGTTTCTGGCGTTCGGAACTCGATTGCGAGTAGATGTGTAGAACGCTATTTCAACAAATGAGCTTCCTCCTCGGAAGATTACTTTAAAGAAGAATTATGAATGAAAAGGACTGGGGCCGCTCTATTTGAGCGGCCCCAGCGCCATTCTTCTTAGTTTGTCCTTCCATAATCATCTCCAGCTGAACCTAATTTGTTCAAGTGCTTCTTTGCAGGAAGTAGTTCCTTGCAACTTCTTTGAGTCGGCTCCGCCTCTATTTAGTAATCATGTCAATTTGTTTTGCACTAACACATATAATTACTGCCGGGCTGTGCTAACGCAAGGCCCGATTTGGTGGGATTCACATATAATCTAGGACGACGATTTTAGTAAAGTGGATTTGCAATCGTTCTCCAATAGGTGCTAGGCACCCAATAGAAGTTGAGTGGAATGGAGGGGTTGACTCCAGTGGGATTACAGTCTGCCGTGAGATCCCGCAGGAGTATGCGACGAGGAAGCTCACGCAGCGCCCACGGAAAGCAGCCCCGCAGTGGAACTCAACTTCTTGCAGCGCCCAATTTCTAAACAGTCGGCTCCACATTTTAAAGATTCTCATCAAACTCTAATGTTCTTCACATAAACCTCTCATCTTCACTGGATATGATAAGAGTAACCAAAAAAGAGGAGGCGTTACAAAATGAAATTTAACAAATGGTTACTTATCCCAGCCGCAACAGGAGCATTAGTCGTAGGAGGTGTCGCACTCGCCGATGATCGAGATGACTTAGCTGACTACATTCCAGTCAATCAACAACCAGCGAATGCCGAATACATCACGCAAGAAGAAGCACTGAAAATCGCAAACGAACGTGTAGAAGGAGAAGTTGTAGAAATCTCACTTGATTCAGATGACCGACGTGTTCACTTTGATGTTGAAATGAAAGATGGCACATACGAATATGAATTTGATATCGATGCGGTGAGTGGAGATGTCTTTGACTTTGAGCGTGACCGTGACGATGATGATTCCAATCGTTCACAAACACAATCCACTTCTGTGCAATCCGGTGGAACAGCTCAAGTGGCGAATACTGAAGATGCGCTAACTATGGAAGAAGCAATTGCTATCGCACTGAATGAAGTGACTGGAACAGTGACAGGCGCTGAACGCGATGATAACTATTACGAAATTGAAGTACGCGATGGAAATGTAGAATACGAATTTGATATCGATGCATTCACAGGAGAAATTCTGAAGTTCGAAAAGGATACAGAAGATGACGACGATTTAGACGACTAATCAAAAGAGGCCATGCGCCTCTTTTTTTATGTGTGAAAACCGTTTAGTCATTAGAGGAGGTCGGGTATAGTAAGAAAAATGAATTTTAAAACTGGAGGCCTTTGAATGAAAACACCAAAACCAGACTATCGAATGAATCGTGGCATCTTAACCGCGATTGGAGCGATTGGATTAGCACAAGGATTAAAGATTTTAACACATAAAAAAGTAACAGGTAATTGGGACGTGAAAAAGGCAATTTCGACAGGTGGGATGCCAAGCTCTCACTCAGCAGGAGTTTCTGCACTTGCCTCCTATGTAGCTGCGAATAAAGGGTTTCGCCACACTGAAACTGCATTATCCGTCACATTTGGGATCATTGTTATGTACGACGCACAAGGTATTCGGAGACATACAGGAGAGATTGCCCAACTTGTAAATGATTTGGAAGACCAATTTTCTAAAATCTCAGGAGAGTTTCCAAGTTATGAATATATTGAACGTGAAAAAGAACTAAAAGAGCTTTTAGGACATCAACCTGTTGAGGTTGCCGCTGGGGCCCTTCTTGGTACTGTTTGTGGAATTATTTCCGCAAAAATCGAAGGAAAATAAAGCTACGAAAAAAAGTAACTTCTCTGGATTGATTTAGAGAAGTTACTTTTTTGTGTTTTTTGTAATGTGACGATTTAGTTCACTTGAACAAACTTAGTGACTTTTTCCTGATCAAAAGGTTCTAAACAGTCTTCATTAAAATGACCAATCATGTAGTGGACCATTTCATTTCGAAGAGCTTCATCTTGAATCACTTGTAACGCTTCTAAACATGCCAGCAAAACATTTATATCTTCGCGCCCATAATGCGCAAGACCTGAAAACGTTTGAAACAATAAGTCACGGTTCGATTTGTGAGGAAGTACTACGCTTCCTTCTTCAGATGAAAAGTGGACATAAGAAGCAGCTTCTTCAAGTGCCTGCGGAAGCAACCCGCTTAAATGGTGAATGCAAAGGATCGCCGTGTTTGGATCGTTGATTCCGGGTGAAATCGCACGTAAAGCAATCTCCACTATCTTTTGGATAGCATAACTTACATCTTGATTCGCTGAAGGTTCCGGCCCAATCACAAAATACTCGGCTATAGAATCAATCACTTTTTCAGTACCTTCAACTTTTAAAAGGGGCTCATTTTTCGTCACGAACGAACCAATCGGCTTTAGAATTTCAAGTTTCACTTTGTTTGAACTAGCACATTTCATAAGCGCGTCTATCTCAATCATTCGAATGTAGCCGACAGCATCCGAAGAAATGAGATGCGTCTCTTCCACTTTATGAACCGGTTTTTCAGCTAATCTGACATACGAATAACGTGAATAAAGCTTTTCATTCTTTTCAAATACAGCATGCGTATCTGCTGCTAAATCTGCTACTAAGTTACTGACTTGGATCGATGTGGCTACACTATGAATGAAATAAGCAAAAAATGCTAAACAAATGACAGCGAACACTACGCCTACTGTAGCTGAAATAACATTATGATCAATAGAAGCTTCTCGCATAAAGAGTAGAGAAAGAATCGAGTATACAAAGCCTCCCATGAAAATTCCTAGAACGCGCATCGTCACTTTGTCTGTTATAAAATTCTTCAACACACGTGGGGAAAACTGACTGGAGTATGTAGTCAATACTACCATGATTGTAGAAAAGGTAATCGTCGTCATCGTTAACAATGCGCCTGCAATTGTACCTAAAATCGTTTGTGCCAAGTCAACGGAAGTCAGCATGAAGTAGGGCAGTTCTTCCACCAGTTCCCCGATATAGAGCGTATCGATCAATACGGTAGCGATAGCAAGCAATGCAGAGAAGAACGTAAATAGGGTCGGAGTAAACCAGATACTATCATTTAGTCGAAATAACCATTTTTTCATAGATTTCCTCCTTTAAAATTTAGTATAACAGGTTTCTCTTTTATACCATGCAGGGAATAGGTAAGCAAACAGGTGAGGAGGGCTTACATATGGAAGAAACTAAACCTTGGATTCGGCGCTTTAGCCGAGTCGGGTACATGACAAAAGGAATCGTCTTTATCATCATTGGTATACTCGCCCTTCTCGCGGCTTTTGGAACCGGTGGAGAAACAACAGGAACTACAGGAGCTGTCGAGTCAGTGGCAACTATGCCATTTGGAAGACTATTGCTATGGATAATTGGAATTGGGTTATTTGGGTATATTGCTTGGAATTTGATTAAAGCAATCAAAGACCCACAGGGAGAAGGGAAGGACGCCAAGGGGATTGTAAAGCGCATTGGCTATTTAGTGAGTGCAATCATTTATGGAAATCTAGCAATCGGAGCAATTTTACTTGCCATGCGACAAAAATCCTCTTCAGGTGGAGGAGAGTCGGAACAAGAGATTTCGGCTAGATTGATGGAGCAGCCATTTGGCGTTTGGCTTGTAGGTTTAGTCGGGGTCATTATTATGGTTTATGGACTTTACGAATTGCAAAGTGGTGCACGTCTCAAGTTTATGGAACAACTGAAAACGCAGGAAATGAATGCAAAAGAGAAATCCGCTGCTGAGAAGGCAGGAAGAGTCGGATTGATTGCACGAGGTTTAGTATTAGCAATGATCGGTTTCTTCTTTTTACGTACAGCATGGACACATAATCCGGATGAATCTAAAGGAGTGGGAGGGGCTTTTGATGAATTGGCGTCTCAACCTTATGGCATGTTCTTACTCGCAATTGTAGCAGCGGGCATTATACTTTATGGAATTTATCAATTTATTCGTGGACGTTATGAGCGTATGAACTACGGTCGTCAATAAAGTGTTTGGAAAAGTATGAGAAAGAAATTAGTTTTTTTATTAAGATTGAGGAAATGTAAATTTTAAAAGTGAGTAGGGGTGACTCCAGCGGGATTAAAAGCGGAAGCTGAGACCTTGTTTAAGATGTGGAGAACGCCGATCTAGAAATTCCGAGGAAATCAGACGTGCCCATGAAGGCGAAGTTCAGCCTTTGTGGGTTCGGCTGATTCCGGAGTGTATTTCTGGCGCTCGCAACTCGATTTTGGCTCAGCACGCGCCCGCGGAACGCTTCCCCTACTCATCCTCAACTATACTAAAGGAGTTTCTCTATTAATATGAGAAACTCCTTTTATTATTTCATGTAGTAGATTCCTCAATTATAAGAAATTTCGAAAAATAGCTTTTCTTTTCTGGAAATGAGCGTATAATAACATATAATATATTGCAGGATATTGCAAAAAGTCGAAGGGGAGTATGTTGAATGGTTGTTCAAGTTGAAAAGTCAATCTCACATGATAGAAAAGCAAAAGTGCCGGATCAGCAACTCATTTTCGGTCGCACATTTACAGACCATATGTTTGTTGCGGATTACAGCGCGGGGCATGGCTGGCATGATTTCCGCATACAGCCCTATCAACCGCTTGTTTTAGACCCTTCTGCCATTGTTCTTCATTACGGTCAGACAGTTTTCGAAGGATTAAAAGCGTACAAATCTTCTACGGGCAAAATCCGATTGTTCCGCCCGCGGTTAAACTTTGAACGGATGAATGAGTCTTGTGCACGTATGTCTATGCCGGCAGTTGACCCAGATGCAATGCTTGATGCGTTGATGGAACTCCTTCAACTTGAGAAAGAGTGGATTCCAACAGCCCCAGGAACGAGTTTGTATATTCGTCCATTTATGATCGCAACGGAAGCCTATTTAGGTGTGGCACCTTCACAAAAGTACCAATTCATGATCATCCTTTCCCCAGTGGGCTCTTATTATAAAGAAGGAATCGCTCCTGTTAAAATTCTTGTAGAGAATCAATATGTACGGGCCGTAGCTGGCGGTACAGGAACTGCGAAGACAGCCGGAAATTATGCGGCGAGCTTAAAAGCCCAAGAAACAGCCGCAGCAGAAGGCTATGCTCAAGTCATGTGGTTAGATGGAGTCGAACGAAAGTATATCGAAGAAGTAGGAAGCATGAACGTGTTTTTCAAAATCGATGGAAAAGTATACACGCCTGCTCTAAATGGAAGCATTTTAGATGGCATCACGCGCCGGTCCATCATCGATATCCTCCGCTACTGGGAAGTGCCTGTGATTGAAAAGCGTATTTCGATGGAAGAAGTTCGGGATGCACATCGTACAGGTAAATTAGAAGAAGCATGGGGGACGGGAACAGCAGCGGTGATTTCACCAATTGGCGAGTTCCGTTGGCAGAATGAATTGTTTTATGTGAATAATGGCCAAACAGGAGAAGTGTCTGCTCGGCTTTATGATACATTGACGGGAATTCAGACAGGGGAACAACCAGACCCGTTTGGGTGGACGATTGAGTTTTAATTAAAGAACAGGTGACAGGCACCATTTGGAAGTCGATTCCAAATGGTGCCTGTCACCTTTTTATTAGGAAGCCCTACAGCAAGACCGCCATTTCCTGGGAGAGTTTCACCGAGCCTCCCCACGGAAGCTGAAAGAAGAGCACTTTCAGCTTCGTTGCCGGGTCTCGGTAAAACTCTGATATCCCGGGAAATGACGGCCTTACTTCCAGGCTCTGCTAACTAAATAAATTTATCCAAACTTGCTGTCCTCACATTTAGCGTTTCTAACATAGCAGTCAAAAAAAGCCACACATGAGGAAATACTAACCTCGCGTGTGGCGTTTTCTACTTCTTATTGGAATCGAGTTGCGCCTCCTAGAAATCCCGCAAGAAGCCATCGCGGTCTATGAAGCAAAGAACGCTTCACAGCCCACGCTGTCTTCTCGCACAATTTCTGAACAGTCGGCTCCACATCTAAAATACTCTTACTTCTTTTTACGCTTCGATAGACGCCCAACTGCAAATGCAGCAGCTGCAAGCCCAATCATTTTGTTCGTGTCTTTCGTGAATACTTGCTTCACGACGAGATTCATATTTTGTGGACGCTCTGCAAGACGACGCATGAAGTAGCCGTACCAGTCTTGACCAAACGGCACATACACACAGAAGTTATAGCCTTCTTGTGCTAATTCTTTTTGCATGTCTGTACGGAAGCCGTAAAGCATCTGGAACTCAAATTTGTCAGTTGAGATATTGTTCTCTTTTACAAACTGTTTCACATGATTGATGACATTGTGATCATGTGTTGCGATGGATGTGAATTTCCCGTGTAATAAGTGATACTCGATCAATTCGATATAGTTCGCATCGATTTCTTCTTTCGTCTGATAGGCAACTTCAGCAGGCTCTTTATAAGCACCTTTTACAATGCGTAGACGAAAGTTTTTATACTTTTGAATATCTTCTTCAGCACGGAAGAAGTACGCCTGAATCACAGTACCCACATTTGTGAATTCTTTTGATAGCTCATCTAAAATGTCAAATGACGGTTGAAGATGCTTATTGGATTCCATGTCGATGTTGATAAACATATCGGTTTTGCTCGCACGCTCGACGATTTCATAAAGATTTTCTAATGCAAAATCATAATCAATATCTAGACCAAGTTGTGAAGGCTTTAAAGAAATATGTGCGTCTACTTGGTGTTCGTTGATTGCATCAATCACTTCTAAAATTTGCGCTTTTGCAGCAAGTGCTTCTTCACGTTCAAAAACAAATTCACCTAAATTGTCTACAGTTGCTGAAATACCCATTGCATTTAATTTCTTAATGCTTTCAATAGTTTCTTCTACTGTAGTACCTGCTACTACGTGTTGTGCGCCCATTTTTAAACCGTAGCGTTTTGCTGCAGCATTTAACGTTTGGTTTTCAGATAAAGCGATAAAAAAATCTCTTAACATGGCGATTCCCCTATCTATTCAAATTAAAGAAAGTATATCATATATCGCAATTGAAAACGATGATTCTGAAAATTAGGAAGATGGCTATCATTAAACTTAAAATGAATTACTAAGTATATAAAGTTTAGTGTAAGTATTCGGTCTTTTGACAATAAAAACCCTTTCCTATATACTTTCATGGAGTTTGCTAATTACATGTGAAACATCTAGTACATTCTATACGTCTATTTATTAACATTAATTCATAATTATCTTATTGATTAAAGAAAGAGGAGGAAAGGCATGCTAGCCTATGCATTGGTTTTGGCATTTGTCGCATCCGTTGTTTTTACACCGTTTGTTAAGCGTCTGGCTTATCGGATAGGTGCTGTGGATCGTCCTAATTACCGCAAAGTTCACGCACGCATTATGCCAAGGCTTGGTGGACTTGCCATTTATTTATCATTTATACTTACTTATTTAGTTTACCGCCCAGATGGCGAATTTGATAAAGCACTATTGATTGGTGCAACCATTATAATTATTACCGGTATGTTAGATGACATGCTTGAAATTACTGCGAAAGCAAAAATTTTAGGACAACTTTCAGCAGCAGCAGTTATTGTTGTTTTTGGTGACATCCAAGTTGAATTTATTAACTTGCCTTTCGGTGGAACACTTGAGTTTGGTTACTTTTCTATTCCACTTACGATTCTATGGATTGTTGCCATTACAAATGCTGTAAATTTGATTGATGGCTTAGATGGCTTAGCGGCGGGAGTTTCAACTATTGCACTCATCACTTTGTCTGCAATGGCAATTATTATTGGGAATCCTTTTGTTGCTAGTGCAACAGCGATCCTTGCAGCGAGCACTCTTGGATTCTTGGTATTCAATTTCTATCCTGCACGGATCTTTATGGGAGACACAGGAGCTTTATTCCTAGGCTACATGATTTCCGTATTTGCACTTCTTGGATTTAAGGGTGTCACGATGTTCGCTTTGATCATCCCGATCATTATGCTCGGTGTACCAGTATCCGACACATTCTTTGCAATCATTCGTAGGCTTCGCGAAAAACAACCGCTCTCAGCAGCGGATAAATCGCATTTGCATCACTGCCTACTTAACGTTGGATTCACACATCGTCAGACGGTTTTAATCATTTACTCAATTGCTGCACTTTTTGGTGTGACAGCTTTAATTTTCTCCCAAGCTACAATCTGGGGAGCACTTCTTCTGGTAGCGGTCATGTTGGTAATCATTGAACTGTTTGTCGAAATCATTGGTCTTGCTGGAAAGAATTATCGTCCAATCTTAAACCTTTTAAAATTTACAAAATAAAAATGAGCAGCTTCTGATGAAAAATTTCATCTAGAAGTTGCTTTTTTTATTTTCCGATGTAAAATAGATAAATAAGAACAAGTGTTCTATTTAAGGGGTGAGGAAGATGCCAGTAGGATCAGAAGAGCTGGTCAATCAATTGGAAAAACTGATTTACTTGCCTATGGTAATGACTGTATTTGCGAAAGATCGAGAAATAATTGCTAAGGCTGGTTTTAAATTACCTCGGCCCTACCTAGAACTTTTAGAACGTGCAGATAAACAAGTACAACAAGAGTTGAAAGAAGTTCATGAAATCATTCGAAAAGAAGGAGTAAAAGTAGTGCGAGGAAAAGGTGATGAATTGTTTACGGAGTTTATTTTCTATCACCAAGGTTACGAAGAGCATAGACGCTACTTAAATGTGCGACTCCGCAACCAAGTTGAAGAATATGTAAGAACTTACTTAGGCGTTGTCAGCTGAACAGGATGGGTGAAAAACTGTTCTCTGCTTTCTAATCTTTTTAAAAATCCACTGCGGATTGCATTTGCTAAAACCAGTTGGCGGTTCAATGTAGAAAAGGACGCATTCACCGTAATCACTTTTCCATTTGTGAAGTGGATGTCCGTAAAGCCAGCAGCAACTGTAGATTTTTTATGCATTTCAATTGCATGTAGAGAAATCCAAGTGTTCAAGGGAGAGCGTGGCGACATAAGTGGAATAAGAACAAAGGGTTCACCTTTAATATTTTCAATAACAATCGGAACTTTATGATATTGCCCCACCAATTCATGAGAATCTTTAATTGCCTTCCCAATCGAATTTCCACAAAACTCACACGTGTTTCGCACTAATGTAAAACAATCTGTTGCAAAAATGGTAGAAGTCCCACTCAACGTGACTACTTCCGCCTGAATACTAAACTCATTGAATACAGGTCGTACCATGGCTGTATCCAAAGTTAAGTAGGTGTCTTTAGCTACTCGTTTTGCTTTCAAATAGTATAGCCCCTTCGCATTAGAATACTTCCTATTATACCGTTAATTGGAAATTAGACAATAGCTATTGATTGATTATTTAAAATAAATAATGTAGTTTGTTTAATTTGAATTTTCTAAAAAGTTATTGCAAAAAAAGAAAGTCTTGCTATAATAGAAATCAAAAGAGGTGAATATTATGGACAAGTACTATTCATACACAGATTTTCTAAAAGCTATGTCAGACACGGGAACAGAGAATACATCGGCCGCGCTGCTACAAGAAATCTATCTGGATATGTTCTTAGACCATATTCACCGCGAGCAACTTCTAGAGAGACTCGAGTTGCTAATCGATGAAGCGCTCGACGCGGGGGATCAAGAGAAATTTATGCTGTATACGGGTCAGCTCAATGAGCTACATAAAGCCGAATGAAAAAACTGCCGACTTGGCAGTTTTTTTGTGTTTTCAAAAAGAGTAAATGATTGCGAAATCGCTATAGAAAGTCTACTATAAAAACATACGTTCGTTTTTAACTCTTTGTAAAAAGGGTATCATATGAGAAACGAAGATACGGAGAGATTTTATATAGAAGGAAGTGTAGTGAAATGGCGGAACAGACCCTTTTTGACTTGCAAGCTCCTTATGAACCAGCAGGAGATCAAATAACCGCAATCCGAGAACTGATCGCTGGCGTCAAAGAAGGAAAACGGCATCAGACATTACTCGGTGCAACAGGCACAGGGAAAACATTTACGGTCTCTAACGTAATCAAAGAAATTAATCGCCCCACTTTAGTGATGGCACATAATAAGACACTTGCTGGTCAATTGTATAGCGAGTTCAAGGAGTTCTTTCCAAACAATGCAGTTGAATACTTCGTCAGCTATTATGACTACTATCAACCGGAAGCCTATGTACCCCAAACCGATACGTATATTGAAAAAGATTCAAGCATAAACGATGAAATTGATAAACTTCGCCACTCTGCTACATCCTCTCTTTTTGAACGAAAAGATGTCATCATTATTGCATCGGTTTCGTGTATTTATGGTTTAGGGAATCCGGAAGAATACAAAGAAATGGTTGTATCTCTTCGAACGGGTATGGAGATTGAACGCAACCAACTGCTGCGTCGCCTTGTAGATGTCCAGTACGAGCGCAACGATGTGAATTTTATTCGAGGAACATTCCGTGTGCGAGGTGACGTGGTAGAAATTTTCCCCGCTTCTCGAGATGAGAAGTGTATTCGTGTTGAGTTTTTTGGAGACGAAATTGATCGCATTCGAGAAGTAGACGCATTGACCGGTGAAATTGTAGCAGAACGAGATCACGTGGCTATTTTCCCAGCATCCCACTTCGTTACGCGTGAAGAGAAAATGAAGATTGCTATTGAAAATATTGAGCGTGAATTAGAAGAACAATTGAAGAAATTACGTGCTGAAGATAAATTACTAGAAGCGCAACGCTTAGAACAACGCACGAACTATGATTTAGAGATGATGCGTGAAATGGGCTTTTGCTCAGGTATTGAAAACTATTCGCGTCATTTGACATTGCGTGAACCGGGTGCCACTCCGTATACATTGCTCGATTATTTTCCAGATGACTTCTTACTTATTGTCGATGAAAGTCACGTGTCCTTGCCACAAGTGCGCGGCATGTACAACGGTGACCAAGCGCGAAAATCTGTGTTAGTCGAACACGGTTTCCGATTACCTTCCGCACTCGACAACCGTCCGTTAAAATTTGAGGAGTATGAAGAACGCATTCATCAAGCAATTTATGTGTCGGCCACACCAGGCCCGTATGAACTTGACCATACACCAGAAATGGTTGAACAAATTATTCGTCCGACTGGTTTACTTGATCCTGTCATTCATATCCGTCCGATCACCGGACAGATTGATGATTTGATTCATGAAATCAATGTGCGAGCAGAACGAAACGAACGTGTGTTGATTACAACATTGACGAAGAAGATGTCAGAAGATCTTGCGGATTATTTAAAAGAGCTGCAAATTAAAGTGCAATACCTTCACTCTGAAATCAAGACGCTAGAGCGGATAGAAATCATTCGCGAGCTTCGACTGGGAACATATGACGTGTTGATTGGAATCAACTTGTTACGAGAAGGTCTAGATATTCCAGAAGTTTCGTTAGTAGCGATTCTTGATGCAGATAAAGAAGGATTCCTGCGTTCGGAACGTTCACTCATTCAGACGATCGGGCGTGCAGCTCGTAACTCGAATGGTGAAGTAATTATGTATGCAGACAAAATCACAGATTCCATGCAAAAAGCCATCGATGAGACCAAACGTCGTCGTGAAATTCAGATGGCGTACAACGAAAAGCATGGCATCACACCAACGACGATCGCGAAAAAAGTGCGTGAAGTAATCCGTGCGACACAGGAAACGGAAGAAGTGGAAAGCTACGCACAACAACTTGTTTCTGGTAAGAAGTTGACGAAAGAAGAACGCGAGACGCTCATCATGAGCATTGAAAAAGAAATGAAAGATGCTGCACGCGCACTTAACTTTGAGCGAGCAGCAGAGCTTCGGGATGCACTTCTCGAATTAAAGTTAGAGGGAGGAAGCTAAATGAAGCACCAAGAGATTCGAATAGAAGGGGCACGTGCCCATAACTTAAAAAATGTGAGTTTGACCATTCCTCGTGACAAACTGGTCGTGATGACCGGATTGTCGGGTTCCGGTAAATCTTCTCTCGCATTTGATACGATTTATGCAGAAGGACAGAGACGCTATGTAGAGTCCTTGTCTGCTTATGCGCGTCAATTTTTAGGCCAGATGGATAAGCCGGACGTCGATACGATTGAGGGTCTTTCTCCCGCGATTTCAATCGATCAAAAAACTACGAGTCGTAATCCTCGCTCTACAGTAGGGACGGTAACAGAAATCAATGATTATCTACGCCTATTGTATGCACGAGTAGGAAAACCGATCTGTCCAAATCACGGAATCGAAATTACCTCTCAAACAATCGAACAGATGGTGGACCGCATAATGGAATACCCAGAACGAACGAAGCTTCAAGTGCTCGCACCTGTTGTTTCCGGACGTAAAGGGACACATGTGAAATTGTTTGAAGACTTGCGAAAACAGGGGTATGTCCGAGTACGTATCAATGAAGACTTAGTAGATCTAGATGACAATATAGAGTTAGACAAAAATAAAAAGCACACAATTTCTGTCGTGATCGACCGTATCGTTATCAAAGAAGGTGTGGAACCTCGACTAAGTGATTCATTAGAAGCGGCACTACGTTTGGCAGAAGGGAATGTCATTATCGATGTCATCGGAGAAGAGGAGTTATTGTTTTCTGAGCATCACGCATGCCCGTACTGTGGATTCTCAATCGGTGAATTAGAGCCGCGTATGTTCTCGTTTAACAGTCCATTTGGAGCTTGTCCAGACTGTGATGGGTTGGGGATGAAATTAGAAGTGGATCAAGAACTAGTTGTTCCGGATATGTCCTTATCATTAGCGGACGGGGCAATTGTTGCCTGGCAGCCGACGAGTTCGAACTACTATCCAAAATTATTAGAAGCTGTGGCGAAACACTATAAAATTTCCATGAAAAAGCCGGTTAAAGATTTGCCTAAAGACCAGTGGGATAAAATCATGAACGGTACCGGGAAAGAGAAGATTCGCTTCCGCTACGTAAATGAATTCGGGCAAGTGCGCGATAACATGATTTACTTTGAAGGAGTACTTGCAAATGTTGAACGCCGCTACAAAGATACATCGTCCGACTATATTCGTGAGCAAATGGAAAAATATATGGCAGAACATGCATGTCCGACATGTAGTGGGTACCGCTTGAAGGAAGAGTCTCGAGCGGTAAAAGTAGAAAGCTTGCATATCGGGGAAGTCAGTGAGTATTCGATTGAAGAAGCACAAGCGTTTTTCAACGGTTTGAACCTTTCTGAAAAAGATATGCAGATCGCCCGCCTTATTTTACGTGAGATCGAAGAGCGTCTAGGTTTCTTAATCAATGTGGGACTGGATTATTTAACGCTTAACCGCGCTGCTGGAACCCTTTCTGGTGGAGAAGCGCAACGTATTCGTTTGGCGACACAGATCGGTTCGCGTTTAACCGGTGTTCTATACATTTTAGATGAGCCATCAATCGGCCTTCACCAACGCGATAATGACCGACTCATCGGGACGCTTCAAAGCATGCGAGATATCGGGAACACATTAATTGTCGTTGAACATGATGAAGATACAATGATGGCGGCGGATTATCTCATTGATATAGGTCCAGGAGCTGGTGTGCACGGCGGAGAGATTGTTGCTGCTGGAACTCCTAAACAAGTGATGAAGAGTAAAAAATCACTCACGGGCCACTATTTGAGTGGTAAGAAGTTCATCCCCGTGCCAGTGGAACGCCGAGAATCAGATGGTCGGAAATTAACGATTCATGAAGCAACGGAAAACAATTTGAAAGGTGTCTCTGTCGACATTCCACTTGGTTTATTCACAGCAGTCACAGGCGTTTCCGGGTCTGGAAAGAGTACATTGATCAATGAAATCCTTTATAAATCACTCGCACAAAAAATTAATCGTGCAAAAACAAAACCGGGTGCGAGTAAAGGAGTCACTGGAATCGAACAACTTGAAAAAATCATTGATATTGACCAGTCTCCGATTGGGAGAACGCCTCGTTCCAATCCGGCGACGTACACCGGCGTTTTTGATGATATTCGGGATGTGTTTGCTGCGACGAATGAAGCGAAAGTGCGCGGCTATAAAAAAGGTCGCTTCAGTTTCAACGTGAAAGGCGGTCGCTGTGAGGCCTGCCGTGGAGACGGGATTTTAAAAATCGAGATGCACTTTTTACCAGACGTCTATGTGCCGTGTGAAGTGTGTCATGGAAAACGCTACAACCGTGAGACTTTGGAAGTGAAATACAAAGGGAAAAACATCTCAGATATTTTAGAGATGACAATTGAAGATGCGGTTCTATTCTTTGAAAATCATCCGAAAATCCATCGTAAACTCCAAACGATTGTAGATGTCGGACTTGGCTATATGACATTAGGTCAGCCAGCAACAACACTTTCTGGTGGGGAAGCGCAACGTGTGAAACTTGCAAGTGAATTGCATAAACGCTCTACAGGAAAGAGCTTCTATATTTTAGATGAACCAACAACTGGACTACATGTAGATGATATCGCTCGTTTGCTAGTTGTTCTGCAACGCCTTGTGGACAATGGTGAGAGCGTATTAGTCATTGAACATAACCTAGATGTCATTAAAACAGCGGATTATATGATTGATCTCGGTCCTGAAGGTGGAGATAAAGGAGGGACTCTTGTCGCAACTGGAACTCCTGAGGAAGTATGTGAGGTCGCAGAATCGTATACAGGTCGATACTTGAAACCTGTTCTTGAACGGGATAAGGCACGAATGAAAGCATCCGTGAAAACGGCTGCGAAAGCAAAATAACGTCAAGGGATGAAACTTTTTTGTTTGCCAGACGTATGAGATACTGTAGGAAGAAAGAATACCAGTAGAAAGAGGAGGCCACACCATGCAAGATGAACGTAAACGTATATTGGATATGCTAGAAAACGGACAAATTACTGCACAAGAGGCAATGGGACTGCTGGATGCTTTATCGAAACAACAAGAACAGACACATACGAGCTTCAAACAAGACACAAAAGAAACGACGAATCGTAACCGTGATTTCATTGAAGATGCAAAGCGTGATTTTACTGTAGTAGGAGAACGTGTCATGCAGATGATGCAAGGGACGGTCGAAAAGCTGCGTCAATTTGATTTCGACAATCCATTTGGAGACGCTGTGACGATTAAAGATTCTTATACGCTTCATCCGGAATCACTTCGTTCGATTACAGTAGACATCGCAAATGGGAAAGTGGAAATTTATCCGACAGACGAAGCGCATGTTACAGGAGATGTGACAGTAAAGTCATACCGCTCTATGCCGGAAGAAGAGTTACGTCAAAAATTACACTCCGACTTTGTATTTAAAGAAGAAGATGGGCGCTTACGTGTATTTAGCGATATGAAGACGATTGCTGCTCACCTTACCTTGAAAGTCCCGAAACATCACTACGAGCAATTGACCGTTCGTTTATTCAACGGCGATTTAACGGCTGGATCGTTTGATGCGAAACATATTAAAGTGAAGACGACAAACGGCAAAGTTTCGCTCCACCACATGGAAATTGAGGAAGTGGACATTGAAACTGTCAATGGTGCTGTTCAATTGAAGGATGTAAACGGGGAAGCAGTAGAAGTAGAAGCAGTGAACGGCCGTATTTACGTAGAAGGAAAAATTCGTGACCTTGAAGCGACGAGCGTCAACGGAAATCTTGTATTGACGACTAAGCACCAGTCACCGCGTAAATTAGAAGGATCCGCGTTAGCCGGTAATGTGGAATTATACGTTCCACGTCATTTACCACTTAAAGGTGAAGCCTCTACACAACTAGGGCAGTTAGATGTCCAACTTGCAGATGTGACGCAGACGAATCATTCGGAACAATTTATGATGAAGAAAGTTTCGTTCACAAAAGCAACAGATGACGATCAAGCACCTCTCTACGTATCAGGGGAAGCGAAGACAGGTACTGTTGTTGTTCGCTATACAACAACAGAAGAATCACATGCACCCGCTCCTGCAGCGACGACTTCTACAGATGATACGTCGACAACGGAAGCGTTAAATGATGCATTCGATTCATCAAATACTCATGACCCAGAGAATCGCTAATTCATAGGTAAAGCCTTGCCATCGCGGCAAGGCTTTTTTTGTGGATGCTACATGGAGGTTGGGGTGACAGGCACCATTTACCATCAGTTCCCAAATGGTGCCTGTCACCCCTTTCTTCTAAAGTACACTTCGAATCCCCGCAGCAATCCCTTTCGCACACTTCCGCTGGTACTCCTCCGACAACAACAACTCACACTCCACTCGATTTGTCATAAAACCCACCTCTACCAAGATAGCTGGCATAGTAGTGCGTGTTAGTACATGGAAATTCCCTGTTTTCACACCTCGATCCAAGCGTCCCGTCTTCTTCACTAACTGAGCCTGCACAGCCTTAGCGACAAGATGAGATTTCTTGCTCGCTCGTGGGGCAATGTAGATTTCAATTCCAGAAACAGCGTTCCAGATCGACCCATACGCATTTGCGTGAATTGACACAAACAAACTGGCTTTTAACTGATTGGCAAACTGCGACCTTTCCCATAAAGGGACGTCCCTATCTCCGTTCGTGGTAAAGTGACATGTCACAATTCCCTCTAATTCTTGCTGAACAAATTTTGCAATCGCTGCATTGACATGATACTCCCGCAATCTACCATCCGGTGAACGCTTACCAGCAGTGAAAGGGCCATGACCTGGGTCCAAAACTATACACATTGACTTCTCCTCCTTTTCAGAATAAATAGAGAAAAGGAGGGCGGAAGGATACAATTCCCTCGAGAAGTCGTGCTACAATAAGAGATATGTTTTTGAAAAGGGGGAATCGTATGGCCCACGTCACCGCAAAAGATTTGCTCGAACAATTTCCGCTTACACTCGTTAGTGGGGAAGAAGGAATTGGACGACACGTTTCGATTATTGATATCTCACGGCCAGGACTTGAGATGGCGGGCTATTTTACACATTATCCGTCCTCCCGCGTCCAACTATTAGGAAAGACCGAGCTCTCATTTTTTGAACTACTCGAGCCAAATGAAAAACAGCAGCGTATGCTGAAGCTCTGTGCTGCAGATACACCTGCCATTATCGTGGCGCACAATCATGAAGTGCCAGAAGAACTTCTTGCAGCTTCGAATGAAAAATCAGTGCCAGTATTTAAAACGCATATTCCGACGACGCGCTTTTATAGTCAGCTGACAAACTTTTTAGAACGGGAACTTGCACCGATGACAGCCGTTCATGGCGTGTTGGTCGACATCCACGGTGTTGGTGTTCTCATTATCGGGAAATCCGGCGTCGGGAAAAGTGAGACGGCTCTAGAACTTGTCAAACGTGGTCACCGACTAGTGGCAGATGATTGTGTGGAGATTCGTCAAGAAGGCGAGGGCGTACTGATTGGATCAGCGCCTAAATTGATTGAACATTTGCTAGAAATTCGCGGACTCGGTATCATCGACATTATGACCTTGTTCGGGGCTTCGGCAGTCCGTAGTCAAAAGCGAGTCACTCTCGTTATTGAACTGGAACTATGGGATGGGGCAAAAAATTATGATCGTCTCGGGATAGAAGAAGAAAAAATGCCAATCATTGGTTCGGAAATTACGAAATTGACGGTTCCTGTCCGACCAGGTCGAAACTTAGCGGTTATTATTGAAGTGGCCGCCATGAACCACCGATTGAAAAAAATGGGGATGAACGCGGCAGAAGATTTTGCAAACCGCCTAGATTCCGTCATAAATTCTAAATAGAAAGCAGGAACTTTGCATGTGGGATAGTGTTTTACTTGCCATCGATCCAGTTGCGTTTCAACTCGGACCGTTGTCAATTCGTTGGTATGGCGTTATTATTGCGCTCGGAATCGTCGTTGCATTTTTAGTAGCGCAAAAAGAGATGGTCAAGCGTGGCTTTCATCAAGAATATTTAACCGATCTATTGCTGTGGGCAATTCCACTCGCAATCATCGGAGCACGTATTTACTACGTTATTTTCAAGTGGGAAAACTACGCAGACAATCCACTGGACGCTTTTAAAATTTGGGAAGGTGGAATCGCGATTCACGGTGCGTTGATTGCATCGTTCTTAACAGCGTACTTCTTCACAAGAAAGCGGAAAGATTCGTTCCTGAAAGTAACCGACATTGTCGCACCAAGTATTTTAATTGGGCAAACGGTTGGGCGCTGGGGCAACTTCATCAATCAAGAAGCGCATGGTGGTGAAGTGACGCGCAGTTTCTTAGAAAGTTTATACATTCCGAACTGGATCATCGAACAGATGAACATTCGTGGAACGTATTATCATCCGACATTTTTGTATGAATCTATCTGGAACTTGACGGGGGTCATCATTTTGATCCTCCTTCGCAAAGTGAATCTGTTGCGCGGTGAAATGTTCTTGTTCTACTTAACATGGTACTCTGTTGGTCGCTTCTTTATTGAAGGGCTTCGTACAGATAGTCTTTATTTAGTGGGAGATTTGAGAACGGCACAGGTCGTTTCCCTTGTAACGATTGTTGTCGCAATCATTGTATTTGTATATCGTCGTTTTGTGTTAAAAGTGAAAGTACGCTATCAAGATTAAGAAAGAAGGCCATGCTCGTGGGGATTTGGAAACGCGGTGCGCAAGCAGGACTGAAAACAGCTTGGACACTCGGGAAAATCATCTTTCCCATAACATTTATTTTAACCATCTTGCAGTTCACCCCGGTACTTCCTTGGGTGACAGAATTGATTGCGCCTTTCATGCGTCTGATTGGTTTACCTGGTGAAGCAGCCATCCCACTTGTTCTAGGGAATGCATTGAATTTGTATGCAGGAATCGCAGGGATCTTATCATTAGAGCTGACGGTTAAAGAAGTATTTATATTAGCCGTTATGCTATCTTTTTCCCATAACATCTTCATTGAGACGGGTGTGGCACTGCGAGTCGGTGTCAAACTTTGGGTCGTCTTAGTTGTCCGTTTCGGGCTTGCCATCATTTCCGCTGTATTGATTAATTGGCTATGGAAAGGTGGAAGTGAGACGGCTCAATATGGGGTCATTCAAGCAACAACTGCCGTTCCAGAAGGATGGGGAGAAATCGTGCTCCTTGCTTTACAAAAAGCGGCGATCGGTGTGTTCCAATTAGCACTCATCGTTATTCCACTCATGATTGTCATTCAGTTTTTACGCGAGAAAGGCTATATGCAAAAACTTAGTGACCGCATGGGACCGCTCACACGCGTGTTAGGTGTACAACCAAATGCATCCTCTACGCTCGTAGCGGGTCTAGTGATTGGGCTTGCTTATGGTGCAGGCGTTATGATTCAAGCCGTGCAAGAAGACGGGGTCAGCAAAAAAGACGCAACACTCGTATTTATCTTCCTAGTTGCGTGTCACGCCATTGTAGAAGATACACTCATCTTTATACCTTTAGGAATTCCTATTCTGCCACTCCTATTAATCCGTTTGATTACAGCATTTGTTTTAACAATCGCTGTCGCGTATGTCTGGAGGAGAGCAGAACGCACTCAACAGAAAGAGGTGACGCAGTAGCTATGTCACACTACAAAGCAGTTTTATTTGATTTAGACGGTACATTGATTGATACAAATGAATTGATCATTCAAACATTCCAAACTGTGTTGGATGATAAATTTCCTGGTAAATATTCAAGAGAATCCATCCTTCCTTTCTTAGGACCGCCTCTTTATGAGACATTTACTCAAGTAGACCCAACACAAGTGGACGACTTGATTGCCGCTTACCGGAAATGGAATGTAGAGAACCACGATTCGATGGTGCAGGCTTTTCCTGGAGTGGTAGATACAGTGAAAGAGCTGCACGACAGAGGCATCCAGTTAGCGATTGTTTCGACGAAAAGAAACGAAATGATCGAACGCGCTTTGAATCTAATGACTATCCGTGAGTATTTCTCTGCCGTTGTAGGCTTAGATGACGTAAAGCATGCAAAGCCAGATCCAGAACCTGTACAATTGGCACTGTCAAAGCTCAATGTAGCTCCTGAAAAAGCACTGATGGTAGGGGATAACTTCCATGATATTATGGCGGGGCGAGCAGCTGGTGTAGATTCAGTGGCTGTTGCTTGGTCTATCAAGGGATTGGATTATTTACTTGCGTTTGAGCCGAAATTTACACTACATAGTATGGATGAACTTCTTACGATTGTGGATGGCGAAGACAAATGAGAAACACTACGCGTTACCCTGTAACTGAAAGCAACTCGCTTTGGCAGATTTACAAAACGGTTCCTCTAACTAAAGTCATGAAAAACTTCATTGTCATTCAAATGACGCGCTATTCGCCTTCACTGAAGTTGAAGAATTGGCTCTACAGGACATTTTTAAAGATGGAAGTTGGGGAACAGTCAGCTTTTGCCTTGATGGTCATGGTCGACGTCATGTTCCCAGAGAAAATTAAAGTCGGACGGAACTCAATAATCGGCTACAACACAACCATTCTTGCCCATGAATATTTGATTGATGAATACCGTCTCGGAGATGTCATCATTGGTGACAATGTCTTAATTGGCGCAAATACGACCATCCTACCTGGTGTCACAATCGGGGACGGTGCCACAGTCTCAGCGGCAACTTTGGTCCACAAAGATGTTCCTGCTGGAGCGTTCGTCGGCGGAAACCCTATGCAAATCATACGCAACTAACTCAACCTGGTCCAAGAGTGGACCGGGTTTTCTTTTATCCTTTTTTGTGGGTGCCTGTCACCATTTGGAAACCACCCCCATTTGGTGCCTGTCACAATTTACCGAATTATACCTGGAAATCCTTCCACCCAGGATTTGTTGCCACTAAACAGTCAACCATTGTAATTTCAATGAAACATAAACAGGCAGTTGAGTACCCCTATTTTATTGGGTTTCTGTCAACGCGTATCTCACGATGTATCAGAATTTTCTAGAGCAGCGTTCTCCATATCTAAAACTAAAGTTGAGTGGAATGAAGGGGTTGACTCCAGTGGGATCAAAGTCTGTCGTGAGATCCCGCAGGAGCCTGCGACGAGGAAGCTCACGCAGCGCCCACGGAAAGCAACCCCGTAATGGAACTCAACGTCTAAAATTGCACAATTTCTGAACAGTCGGCTCCACATCTAATTGGAATCGAGTTGCGAACGCCAGAAACACGCTCCGGAATCAGCCGCACCCACAAAGGCTGAAAAACGCCTTCATGGGTACGTCTAATTTCCTCGGAGTTTCTAGAGTGGCGTTCTCCACATCTAATAGATAAAGGAAAAGCCCCAACAGTTGACGAATACTATAGCATACCGTACACTAAATAAATAATTCATTTCTCTACTACTCTAGCATACTAAAGTATTTAAAGTGAGGCGATCTAGATGTCAGTCATACAACCGTTCGAAAAACCGCTTGGCATGCGGGATACACTTCCAAAACTCTACACACACCACCAAACCCTTCGCACAAAAGCGATGTCCTATATAACCAAAAACGGCTATGAGTTTATTCAAACGCCGTCACTGGAATACTTCGAAACTATCGGGAAAATCAGTGCTCTCGATGAAGCAGCCCTTTTTAAACTCGTAGATAACCAAGGAGAGATGCTCGTTCTTCGACCAGACCTCACGACACCAATCGCACGAGTAGCAGCTGCGAAACTGTTGAAAGAAAAAAACCCATTGCGACTTGCTTACAATTCGACAGTGTTCCGTGCGCAACAACGAGAGGGCGGTCGTCCAGCCGAATTTGAACAATTAGGCCTTGAGCTTTTAGGGGATACATCGGCACTCGCGGACAGCGAGATCTTGCGGCTAGCCGCAGGGTTACTGCGTGAACTGGGTCTTGAAGACTTCACCATTACGATTGGCCATGCTGGGCTCATCAATCAAGCACTTGAGACATTGATTCCATCAGCTGAAGAGCAACAGCGTGTTCGAGAATTTTTAGTGGAAAAAAACTTTGTCAGCATCGACCGCTGGGCTGCAGATTATAAACAGTCAAATCCATTTTATGCGTTTTTTCAAGAGGCGATCGGGGGTACTTCTTTAAAAGACCTACTCCAAGCCTTCCCTGAACTTGCGACAAATGAGACGAAACAATTCGTATCGGTCATCGAAACGATTGAAACACTACCGGAATTACAAAATGTGTTTCAAGTGGATCCGTTAGTCGTCAGTCACATGCACTACTACACAGGAATGGTTTTCGAGGTGTACGGTGCAGGCAGTGGCTTCCCGTTAGGAAATGGTGGGCGCTATGATGATTTATTGAAGCAATTTGGAACAGAAGTGGGTGCGACTGGATTTAGTATTCGTATCGACCACCTTCTTGAAATCTTGCCAACGTCAACTGAACCCGTAACTCGTCGCTTACTGTATACGACTCAAAGCATGTACGCAAAAGCGCTCGACCTGGCTGCAGAGTATAAGCAACAAGGAGAATTTGTAACGATTCAATTAAAACAAGCCGTCCAAGACACAGAGAGTTTTGAGAAGAACTTTGATCAAGTGACGGATTTGACAGAAGGTGAACTGTAATGGACTTTTTAACAATTGCGATGCCAAAAGGCCGTATATTTGAAGAGGCACTGGAACTTCTTGCAGCAGCGGGCTATCAACTTCCTGAAGAGATGGAAGACTCCCGTAAACTGATTGTGGAAGTGCCGGAAGAAAAACTACGGTTTATTTTAGCGAAACCGATGGACGTTCCCGTCTATGTGGAACACGGTGTTGCGGATCTTGGGGTGGCAGGAAAAGATGTGCTCCTTGAGCAACAACGCAGTGTCATGGAGCTTGTAGACTTAAAAATCAGCTACTGTTACATGGCAACAGCAGGCCTTCCAGATACCAAGATGAATGATGTGGCACCACGTGTTGCAACGAAATATCCATCGATTGCGACTTCGTTTTACAAAGAAAAAGGAGAGCAAGTCGAAATCATTGAACTGAATGGATCGATTGAGCTTGCGCCGATGATTGGACTTGCAGATCGCATTGTCGATATCGTATCAACAGGGCGGACATTAAAAGAAAACGGACTTGTAGAATACGAAAAAATTGTCGATATCACATCTCGACTCATTGCAAATCCGGTCAGCTACCGCATCAAACAACAGCGTATTCGAGAAATGGCGAAACGACTTCGAGAAGCAGTGGAGGCGGAAGTGGAATGAAAAAAGTAAACTGGTCTCAAGAGGTTTCTATTCAGCGCTCAGTTGATCAAGGGTCAGAAGCAGACCGCCAAATTGTGCAAGACATCATTGAACAAGTCAAACTGTCTGGTGATAAAGCGCTTTTCGAGTTCACATTAAAATGGGACAAAGCAAAACTCAACACATTACACGTTACTCAAGAGGAAATTCAACAGGCACTTGCTGACATTGACCCAGAACTCAAGCAAGACCTTGAAGAAGCAGCAGACAATATCCGTCGATTCCATACGCTTCAATTGCGTGAAGATATCGTCCAGCCATTAGATGCGGAAAGTTATCTTGCCTACCGCTTTTTGCCAATGGACGCAGCGGGGCTATACGTACCAGGTGGAACAGCAGCTTATCCGTCTTCTGTTCTGATGAACGCAATTCCAGCGAAAGTCGCAGGTGTCAAAAAGCTTGTTATCACGACACCACCTTCTGCAGACGGAACAATTCCTACTGGAGTGCTTGTGGCAGCGGCTATTGCAGGTGTCGATGAAATTTACAAAGTTGGTGGCGCACAAGCCATTGCAGCTTTAGCATACGGAACGGAATCCATTCCGAAAGTCGACAAAATCACAGGGCCTGGGAACCGCTTCGTAGCGCTCGCAAAACGTGAAGTGTTCGGCACTGTGTCCATCGACAGTATCGCAGGTCCGAGTGAAGTGGCCGTGCTCGCAGATGAGACGGCGTTTGCAGCAGATGTCGCAGCGGACCTTCTCGCTCAAGCGGAACACGACCCGTTAGCATGCTCAATTCTCATCACAACAAGTGACAAACTAGCAGACGAAGTAGCAGTGGAAGTTGAACGCCAACTGCAAACACTTCCGCGTGAAGAAATCGCTAGGGCTTCGATTGAAGCGTATGGAACGAGCTATATTGTCGAGTCGATGGATCAAGCCATTGCTGCAGTGAATCAACTAGCACCGGAACATTTAGAAATCATGACACGTGACGCTGAAGAAGTGAGCAAGCAGATTCGACATGCCGGAGCCATTTTCATCGGTCGCTATTCATCTGAACCGATTGGGGATTATTTTGCAGGGACGAATCACGTGCTTCCGACTAACAGCACCGCTCGTTTTTCAAGTGGCCTAAGTGTAGAGGATTTCCAAAAAAAGACGAGTGTTATTTACTATACAAAAGAGCTATGGCAAGAAAACTACCCAAAAGTAGCCCGTTTAGCTCGCATGGAACAGTTAGAGGGACATGCGCGCGCTGTTGAAATACGAAGAGACCTGGAGGACAACTAACATGACGACACGTAAAGCACAAAAAGAGCGAAAGACGAGCGAGACGTATGTAAACGTAGAACTAGCAATCGATGGGACAGGACAATCGACAATTGATACGGGTGTTGGCTTTTTAGATCATATGCTCGACCTGTTCGTTCGCCATGGGTTGTTTGATGGGAAAATTACTGCGAAAGGTGATACACATATCGATGATCACCACACGACAGAAGATGTCGGAATCGTACTCGGGCAGGTCATTCTAGAAGCACTGGGTGATAAAAAAGGAATCAAGCGCTATGGCAGTGCATTTATCCCGATGGATGACGCTTTAGCGCAAGTGGTGGTTGATGTGTCGAACCGCCCTCACTTAGAGTTCCGAGCAGAGTTCCCAAAAGAAAAAGTCGGCACGTTCGACGTCGAGCTCGTGCATGAATTCTTATGGAAGTTTGCATTAGAATCACGAATGAACGTCCATGTCATCGTGCATTACGGACACAATACGCACCACATGATTGAAGCGATTTTCAAAGGATTGGCACGAGCGTTAGATGAAGCGACACAAATCGATCCACGTGTAACTGGAGTTCCTTCTACAAAGGGCTCTCTATCGTAAGGAGGAAGTCAACAATGGTTCAACTATATCCGGCTATCGACATGAAAGATGGCAAATGTGTGCGTCTTTACCAGGGCGATTATGATCAACAGACTATATACGGAGACTCTCCGTTTGAAATGGCGAAATCATTTGTAGAGCAAGGTGCTGATTGGATTCACTTAGTGGATCTTGACGGAGCAAAAGACGGCACAAAACCTCATGCAGATGAAGTTGTGAAAATCAAACAAGAGCTTGGGATTTCTGTTCAAATCGGTGGAGGGATTCGATCTCTTGAAGATGCAGCATTCTATTTAGACAAGGGCATTGACCGCGTTATCATCGGAAGCCTTGCAGTGAAAGAGCCTGAACTTGTCGAAGAGATGCTTTCGAAATTTGGTGGTGACCGTATCGTGCTTGGGCTCGATGCTAAAGATGGTTTCGTCGCAACTCACGGTTGGTTAGAGACATCTGAACTGACAGCTGTGGAAGTGGGGAACCGATTTGCAAAAGCGGGAGCAAAACATATCGTCTTCACTGATATTGCGATGGACGGTACACTCGCAGGACCTAACTTAGAAGCGACCAAAACACTCGCTAAAGAGACAGGATTGAACGTCATCGTGTCAGGTGGCATTAGTTCACTTGATGATATTCGTGCTGTGAAAGCAGCGGCAAAAGAGTCGACGATTGCAGGCGTCATTGTCGGAAAAGCAATTTACAGTGGACGATTTACAGTGGCACAAGCAAAGGAAGTGGTACAATGAACCTTCGATTTGACGAAAATGGACTGATTCCAGTTGTCCTCCAACATGCAAAAACAAAAGAAGTACTGACCCTTGCGTACATGAACGAGGAATCGTACAACAAAACCCTTGAGACAAAAGAGACATGGCTCTACAGCAGAAGCCGTCAAGAGCTGTGGCACAAAGGAGCTACCTCTGGAAACACACAGCGCGTCGTCTCTATCTCAGCGGATTGTGATCAAGATGCTCTTGTTGTAGCCGTACTTCCAAATGGTCCAGCGTGCCACACCGGTGCAGACAGCTGTTTCTTTGAACCAATACTAGAAGGCGACGGAGGTCCTTCTGTCCAAGCGATTGCTGCACTAGAAGAAGTCATCAAAGATCGCTATGCATCTCGACCAGAAGGCGCCTACACGACCTATCTGTTTGAAAAAGGCGTCGACAAGATTGGCAAGAAAATTGGGGAGGAAGCGACAGAAGTCGTCATCGCTGCAAAAAACAATGACGCAGAAGAACTTTCCATGGAAGCGGCTGACCTGATCTATCACTTGCTTGTTATGCTACAAAACCAGCATGTACCATTTGATGAAGTGTTGAAAATCCTTGAACAGCGTGCTGCGAAGTAGTGAAATCAAGAGTGCGAAAAACTTTCCACATTATGCTATACTGAAGAATAAACGTAACAGGAACGTGATTGCCGCGTTCCTGTTCTTTCATGATGAAAACCTTGGAGGACACTCTTGAAAAAATCACGTAAATCACAACCAGAAAATGTTGTCAGTTTTATCCCGACAGGTGAATATTACTATCAAAAAGCCCTTGGTGAATTGAAGAAGGAACAATTTGCAAAGGCTCAAAAATATTTGAAACGCGCAGTAGAGTTAAGTCCAGAAGACCCGATGATTTTGATGCAGTATGGCATCTTACTCATGGAGGCTGAAAGTTTCGATGAAGCACAGGACTATCTCTATACAGCGCATACCTTAGACCCGAACGATTCCGATATCGTGTTCTTTTTAGCTGAAATCCATGCGCATCTTGGCATGTTTGCAGAAGCGAACCGCTACGCAACCAACTATATTCAAATGGAAGACGACGGAGTCTACTTAGAAGAAGCACTTGAGATTTTGGATTTCACGGAAGTCGAAGGTGGGATGGATCTATCAGAAGATGGCCCTTCTTCCGACGTGGTCTTCCTGCAAGAAAAAGCGCGTAAGATGATGGAGCGTGGTCGGTTTGAAGAAGCCGTTGCGCTACTTGAAACAATTGTCGCAGAAAATGATACGTTCTGGCCGGCATTTAATAACTTAGCGCTCGCGTATTTCTATATCGGAGAAGAAGAACAAGCAACAGCACTACTTCACGAAGTATTGCGAGTCGATCAAGGAAACTTGCACGCACTTTGTAACTTGGCCGTTCTTGCCCACTACAAACAATCGTATAAAGAATTAAAAGAAGTGCTTGCTGTTCTCGAAAAGATTAAGCCGATTGCAATCGACCAGCGGTTCAAACTAGGGGCGACATTTGCGCTTCTTGGGAAACATGAAGAAGGCTATCGCATTTTACGCCAGTTGCAGAAGATTGGGTTTGGTGAAGACCCGAGCTTTTACTTTTGGCTCGCTCATTCTGCGTATTTTTCAGGGCGCAAAGACCGCGCGCATCAAGCGTGGTTAGAATTGATTCGACTTGATCCAACAAAAGAAGGTTTTGAGCCATGGAAGGTGCAGGAAGAAGAAGACCCTTCCGGCGTAGAAAATGAATATGACTTTTTAATCGAAAAATTACAAAGTGACTCTGCTCCTTCTCGAGCCGTCGCCCTTTATTTAATGGGGAAATCTGTGCATCTGCATACGATTGTGGCGCATCCAAAACTGATTGATGTAACGAAGCTCTCGGCATTCGAAAAATTAATCGTTGGCTATTCGCTGAATCATGAATTCTCGATGAAAGTTCCTGCTGAAAAATCCTTTGTCCAAGCGATGAAAGTCGCAGATTTGTTTTATCAGCACCACAGTCCATTGACCTACCAACATGCCTATATGTATGAAATGTGGTTTGTTATGATGGAACGCGGGTTGCAACAGGGCTATACATTTAAAAATACAAAAGCATTGGCGGCAGCTACAGCTTATATGTATGCATCTTCTCGCTCGAAAGACGCAACGAAAAAGCAATTTGCCGAGCATTATGAGGTGTCTGTACCGACGCTTACGAAATATGTGAACGAGCTAATGGCATTCTTTCCTTTTTACGACGCTTAATGGGCAGAAATGTTGAATGCTACTGTCAAATCAAGTAGATTGAGATAAGGATAGAATTATTTACATGTAGGAGGAACAATCATGTCAGAAATCACGAACAATTATGACGTTATTATTATCGGTGCTGGTCCTGCTGGGATGACAGCCGCTGTATATACATCACGTGCCAACCTATCGACGCTAATGTTAGAGCGCGGTATTCCAGGTGGGCAAATGGCTAACACTGAAGAAGTAGAAAACTACCCAGGTTTTGAGACGATCCTCGGCCCTGAACTTTCGACAAAAATGTTTGATCACGCTAAGAAATTTGGTGCGCAATACGCGTATGGGGATGTCGAAAGCATCATTGATGAAGGAGATACGAAACTTGTGAAAGCCGGTGGGAAAGAATACCGTGCAAAGGCAGTTATCATTTCTTCCGGTGCTGAATACAAAAAAATGGGCATTCCAGGAGAAAACGAACTAGGTGGCCGTGGAGTCAGCTATTGTGCAGTATGTGACGGGGCTTTCTTCAAAGGGAAAGAACTAGTGGTAGTCGGCGGCGGAGATTCTGCCGTAGAAGAAGGCGTATTCTTAACACGCTTTGCTGACAAAGTAACAATTGTTCACCGTCGTGATCAATTACGCGCACAAAAAATTCTTCAAGACCGCGCATTTGCAAATGACAAAGTAAACTTCATCTGGAACACAACAGTCAAAGAAATCAATGAGGAAAATGGAAAAGTAGGCTCTGTGACACTTGTGTCTACAGAAAGTGCAGAAGAAACCGAGTTCAAAGCAGATGGTATTTTCATCTACATCGGAATGCTGCCACTTACAAAACCATTTGAAAACTTAGGTATCTTGAATACCCAGGGCTACATCGTAACGGACGAAAAAATGCAAACGAAAATTCCAGGAATCTTTGCTGCTGGAGATGTTCGTGAAAAGATGCTACGTCAAATCGTTACAGCTACTGGTGACGGTTCGATTGCTGCACAATCTGCCCAACACTATATTGAGAAATTAGAAGATCAATTATCTTAATCATTTCTTAATACTGCTGTAATCAGAATGCAACAATGGTCGTGTATACTAAGAACTATAAATTGACCCCCTTTTTATATAGGTTTTCTTTGATAGGCTGTTTCCTCGCTTTATAAGTCGAGGGGGCAGCCTCTTTTTTTATGTAGAGATTCGAAATTATAGTATACTAATAAGATAGTATAGAAAAAGATGGAGAGAGCCGATGCAGCGTATTGTAAACCTACTTGTCATCAAAGATGGCAAAGTACTTCTATTAAAAAAACCTCGACGAAACTGGTATGTCGCTCCGGGCGGAAAAACGGATCATGGAGAGTCTGTTTTTGAAGCAGGCATTCGCGAATTTACCGAAGAAACCGGTACAACGCCAGTAAATCCTCATATTAAAGGCCTATACACCATGTTGATCAAAGATGGAGAGACCGTCATCTCGGAATGGCTTTTATCGACTCTTGTCGCATTTGATTTGGACGGAGTTCCGTATAAAGAAAACCATGAAGGTGTTTTAGAATGGCATCCCGTTGAAGCGCTTCAAACGCTACCAATGGCTGAAGGTGACCGGATGAATCTTGTGTTTGCTGCTACGCAACCAGGAATCCAATACGGGACATTCACCTATACAGAAGATTTTGAATTGCTGGATCATCGATTACAAACATCTCAGGAGGTGCATCCGTCATGATGGAAGAAACACCACAACCATCAACAGATATCGTCATCATCACAGGTATGTCAGGGGCAGGGAAATCTGTCGCGATTCAAAGCTTCGAAGATATGGGGTATTACTGTATCGATAATTTACCACCAGACCTTTTATCAACATTTGTAGATTTGCTTGTGGATTCAGATAAACAATTGACTAAAATCGCACTTGTAATGGATGTTCGTGGCGGTGAAGTGTTTGGTCCGATTTCGCAAACACTCAACCATTTGCAGGAAAGCCGCAATATCAGCCCGCGTATTTTATTTTTAGAGGCGGATAACCAAACCTTGGTAAGCCGTTACAAAGAATCAAGACGATCACATCCTCTTGCAAAACTGGGTCTTCCTCTTGAAGGGATTAATAAAGAACGGTTGATGCTTGAAGAATTAAAAGGTCGAGCTCAACACATCATTGATACATCAAATTTGAAACCAAAAGAATTGCGCGCTGAGATTGAGCGGACATTTTCAAATGAAGCCCACTCACCGTTCATCATCAACGTGATGTCTTTCGGATTCAAACACGGAATGCCGATTGATGCGGACTTAGTGTTCGATGTGCGTTTCTTACCGAATCCATTTTATATTGAAGAGCTGCGTCCGATGTCAGGGCGAGATCACGAAGTATCCAGCTACGTCATGAAGTGGTCGGAAACAAAAAAGCTCGTTGAGAAGTTGACCGATCTATTTGAATTTATGATTCCGCATTACAAGCGTGAAGGAAAAAGCCAGCTAGTCATTGCTTTTGGTTGTACAGGTGGCCAGCACCGTTCTGTCACGTTAGCCGAATACTTCGGAGACTATTTAAAAAAGGAAGCACCAACAGTAATCAAACACCGAGACGTTAAATAATTGAGAAGGAGGGCCATTCGTTGCCGAAGCCAACTGAACGTATTAAAGTCGTCGTCCTCGGCGGCGGAACAGGTCTATCCACCTTACTACGTGGATTAAAAAAATTGCCTGTCGACATCACAGCAATCGTTACAGTTGCCGATGACGGCGGAAGCTCGGGCAGACTTCGTGAAGATTATGACATTCCACCTCCAGGAGATGTGCGCAATGTCATTGCTGCTCTTTCGGATGTTGAGCCGCTCGTAGAGGCGATGTTCCAGTACCGGTTCAATCACTCCAAAGATTTAGAGGGCCATTCACTCGGTAATCTCATGCTTGCCGCTTTAACCGATATTACAGGAGACTTTGGAAATGCAGTGAGTGAGATGAGTCGCGTCCTAAATATTAACGGCAAAGTTTTACCAGCTGCGAATCAAGTTGTGACACTGCATGCCGTCTATGAAGATGGTTCCATTGTGACAGGGGAATCCAAAATACCGCTTGTTGATAAGCCCATTCGAAGTGTGATGATCACGCCAGAAGATGTAGAGCCCCTTCCCGAAGCCGTTCAAGCGATTCGTAAAGCGGACCTGATTGTCATTGGACCGGGTTCCTTATATACAAGTATTTTACCGAATTTGCTCGTGACTGAAATTCAACAAGAAATTCGAAATTCGAAAGCCTTACGCGTCTATATGTGTAATTTGATGACGCAAGCAGGTGAGACAGAAAAGTACAAAGCTTCTCATCACCTGCAAGCAATTATAAATCACACAGGTCCCGGACTGATTGATGTTGTGCTTGCTTCAGATATCGATGTACCTGACCGTGTTATAACTTCGTATTCAGAAGAACATGCGGCACCTGTTGTCGTAGATGTTGAAAAGATACGGTCGCTCGGTGTAAACGTGATCAAACGAGACATCGCAATCGTCCGTGACGGCAGTGTTCGCCATAATGCTGAAAAAGTAGCGCTTTGGCTAGTGTATGAAGCGCTTAACTATAGAAAGTGAGATGACAATTTCCGAAGAAAGGGGGAAATGATTTTGTCATTTGCATCCGAAACAAAGAAAGAAATGACCCAATCTGAAGTTGATGCCTGTTGTGCACGGTCCGAACTATCTGCGATTATTCGCATGAACGGGACACTCGGATTTAGCAATAAAAATTTGAGTTTGGATATTCAAACTGAAAATGCAGCGATTGCTCGTCGCATTTATACGTTGATCAAAAAAGTCTACAACTTAAAAGTAGAACTTCTTGTCCGTAAGAAGATGAAGCTCAAAAAGAACAATGTCTACATCACACGTATCCGAGAGGGCACGCGTGAGATACTCGGAGATCTGCACATTATGAATGATGGCTATGAGTTTTCAAACGAAATTCATGCAGACTTGATTAAAAACGAGTGTTGTAAGCGTTCCTATCTTCGCGGCGCTTTTCTAGCGGGTGGTTCTGTCAACAATCCAGAGACTTCGTCGTACCATTTAGAAATCTACACATTGTACAAAGAACACAGTGATGCACTTGTGCAATTGATGAATGGCTATGAGTTGAACGCAAAAACAATTGAACGTAAAAAAGGATTTGTGGCATACTTAAAGGAAGCAGAGAAAATTGCAGATTTTTTGAGTTTGGTAGGAGCACATCAAGCTCTGCTCAAATTTGAGGATGTCCGAATTATTCGCGATATGCGCAATAGTGTCAATCGCTTGGTCAATTGTGAGACCGCCAACTTAAATAAAACAATTGGCGCAGCGCTTCGCCAAGTTGAAAATATCCGATTTATTGAAAACGCTATCGGTTTAGACCAACTTCCGGATAAGTTGCGTGAGATCGCACGACTCCGTGTCGAGTATCAAGATGTCACGTTAAAAGAACTCGGGGAAATGGTGTCTACCGGGAATGTAAGTAAATCAGGTGTGAATCATCGATTGCGCAAATTAGATGACATCGCTGACGCTTTGCGTCGTGGCGAATCGATATAATAGAGAGGAATTGGTTGCGATGGAAAAGACGATGGATGTAGGATTATCAAATGGCTTACAAGCTCGCCAAGCAGCTCTTTTTGTTCAAGAGGCAAACCGCTTTGCAAGTGAGATCTTCCTTGAAAAAGACGGCAAGAAAGTCAATGCAAAAAGCATTATGGGTATCATGAGTCTTGCTGTGGGGCGCGGGGAAGAAGTCGTGCTATATGCAGAGGGTTCTGATGAAGAAGCTGCGATTGATACATTATCGAAATTTATAACTGAAGAGTAAGCTGCAAGCATCCGATCAACTGCGGATGCTTTTTTCTATGAAAGGAAATCCCTCCAGCCAGGCCGTCATTTCCTTGGTGAGTTTCTCCGAGCCTCCCCACGTAAGATGAAAGAAGAGCACTTTCATCTTCGTTGCCGGGTCTCGGAAAAACTCAGATAGCCCGGGAAATGACGACCTGGCCTCCGGGATTTCTAGCTGTCAGGGCAGGGTGACAGGCACCAAATGGAAACTGCTGGTAAATGGTGACAGGCACCGAGAATACCCTTGTCGATTGTAAGAGTTATAAGATCTTACTAGTAAGGATCTTAAGAAATTAGATTTGGGTTTTGAAATGGTTTCCATAATATGACTTCGGTAGAACAAATCTGATTTCGGTACAATAAATGTTCATTTCGGTAGAAGAAATTAAGATTTCGGTAGAACAAATCCCGAACTCATCCGTTGAACGACCGCTCAGGGTGGGTGACCAGGGGGGTGACCGGCACTAAATGGAAACTGCTGGTAAATGGTGACAGGCACGGAGAATAGGCACGGAGAATAAAGTTGAGTGAAGTGGAGGGGCTGACTCCGGAGGGATTAAAAGCGGAACGTGAGATCCCGCAGGCGTGTTTCTTTGCCGAGGAAGCTCACGACGCGCCCTCGGAAAGCAGCCCCGTAACGGAGCTCAACGTCTCCTATCGCACAATTTCTGAACAGTCGGCTCCACATCTAAAATGGAATCGAGTTGCGCCTCCTAGAAATCCCGCAAGAAGCCATCGCGGCCTATGAAGCAAAGAACGCTTCACAGTCCACGCTGTCTTCTCGCACAATTTCTGAACAGTCGGCTCCACATCTAGAAATAAAAAAACACCCGAAAGCATAAGCTATCAGGTGTCCATATACGCCCCCGGAGAGAATCGAACTCCCATCTCAAGAACCGGAATCTTACGTCATATCCATTAAACTACGGGGGCAAGCGACTTTATTATTATAGCTTTCTGTACTGCAAAAGACAACTGCAAAAAAAGCAGTGCATCAGATTTGACCTTTCTTGACCTTCATGTGTATCATAAACATACAGCTAGTTATTCATAAAAAATCGGAGGTATGACTGATGAACTTAATTCCAACAGTTATTGAACAAACAAACCGTGGGGAACGCGCCTACGATATTTACTCTCGTCTTTTAAAAGACCGCATCATCATGCTAGGTAGCGGAATCGACGACAACGTTGCGAACTCAATCGTCGCGCAACTATTATTCCTAGAAGCAGAAGATCCAGAAAAAGACATCTCAATTTACATCAATAGCCCAGGCGGAAGCATTACGGCTGGTATGGCAATTTACGACACAATGCAGTTCATCAAACCAGACGTACAGACAATCTGTATCGGTATGGCAGCTTCTATGGGAGCATTCCTACTTGCAGCTGGTACAAAAGGAAAACGCTACGCTCTTCCAAATGCAGAAGTAATGATTCACCAACCACTTGGTGGCGCACAAGGGCAAGCGACGGAAATCGAGATTGCTGCAAAACGCATCTTGTTCTTACGTGAAAAATTGAACCAGATTCTTGCAGATCGTACGGGTCAACCGATCGATGTCATCGCAAAAGATACAGACCGCGACAACTTCATGACTGCTGAACGTGCAAAAGAATACGGTCTTGTGGATCACATCATTGACCGCAGCGACAGCAAAAAAGACTAATTGTCATCAAACACCGCCACTTGCGCGGTGTTTTTTCTATTTACTGAAACGAACTCGCGAGTTGTTCGTATAAAAAGAGAAGGTTTGATTTCTCATGAAAACAGGGGAAACTACAAACAGATAACGAAAGGTGGATTCTTATGAAAAAAATGCTGATTCCAGTCATCATTATTATTGGATTTTTTGTAGTCCTAGCAGCACTCTTAATTCCAAGTTACAACGGGTTTGTTGACTCGAATGAAAACGTTAACCAATCCTATGCACAAGTGGAGACTCAGCTCCAACGTCGTGTAGACTTAATTCCGAACTTAGTAGAAACGGTCAAAGGTTTCGCTGATCAAGAGCGCGAAATCCTTACAGAAATTGCGGATGCTCGTGCACGTCTTGCAGGAGCAGACTCTCCAAATGAACAAGCAGAAGCAAATAGTGAATTATCAGGTGCGCTTTCACGATTACTCGTGATTGTTGAAAACTACCCAGATTTAAAATCAGATGCAAACTTCCGTCAACTGATGGATGAACTGGCAGGAACGGAGAATCGTCTTTCTGTAGCACGTCAAGATTATAATGAATCTGTATCTCAACACAATCGCAAAGTAAATCGTATGCCTGGTGCATTACTGGCAGGAGTCTTCGGATTTGATGAGCGTGAATATTTTGAAGCCGAAGATGGTGCGGAAGAAGCACCAGAAGTCGACTTTGGAAGTGATGGTGAGTGAGGAAGAAACTACTCGTAACTGTACTAGCATTTCTAGTTCTACTTCCTTCAATGGCTGTGCTAGCAGATGTTCCAGATCCAATTCCAGGGAAGTCCTATGTACATGATTTCTATGATGTGATTCCAGAAGACTTGGAGCGCCATATTGAACGACTTGGACTTGATCTCGATCAAGGTACGGGAGCACAAGTGGTTGTCGTCACAGTAGAATCATTAGAAGGACAGGATGAAAATAGCTATGCGGTCGAATTGATTCGCGAATGGGGAATTGGAAGTCCGGAAGAAAACAACGGGCTCGTCTTCTTACTTGAAATGGATCCTACGAAAGTTGGGGACCGCGCAGTTTACATCGGTGTCGGTCAAGGGCTTGAAGGACGTCTTCCTGACGGGAAGATTGGACGTATTTTAGATGAATACACACTACCTTTTCTAGAGGCTGGTGATATCGAAGGTGCTGTCCAATCCACCTATGAACTTTTATATGAAGAAGTGGCAGCTGAATACAATTACACGGGAGAATCTGTTGCCCCTCCGCGTCCTTCATCAAACGAAGGGGGCATCTCACCGTTCACTATTATTATGATTGTTGTGATCTTTTATATCATCGTGACCATTTTTAGTAACAATGGCAGTGGTGGCGGAAGAGGAGGTCCTCGAGGTCGCGGTGGCCGAGGAGGCCCGTTCATCTTTGGTCCTGGCATGGGAGGCGGTAAATCTTCCGGCGGTGGTTTCAGTGGAGGTTTTGGTGGCTTCGGCGGAGGTAGCTCTGGTGGAGGAGGTGCAGGTCGAAGTTGGTAAAAAAAATTACTTTCTACACACGGAATCAATGTCCGTTATGTGTCGAAGGTCGGGCCATGCTCGACATGGTGGCAGAAGATCTTCCGATACGAATAGAAGAAATTGATATCGAACAAGATGATGAAGCCCATGAAAAATACATGATTATGATTCCCGTAGTGGAATACAATGGGCAAGTCATTCAGTACGGGAATTTAGATTACGCAACACTTTATGAAGCATTGGACGATTCCGTCTGATGCTTTTTTTGATAGTAAAAGTGTTTGGGATTGATAATTTTCGGGTAATCTAGTACTATGAATGAGCAGGAATTATTTTTTTGCCCAGGTGGGAACGAAAAGTGAACATCGGGACAAAAATGTTCCCATAAAGATAGAGCAGGAGGTGTCGATTTGGATATTCTTAAGGCCCAGCTTGAGCTGATGCCCGAATGGAAAGACATGCTTCAACAGCGCTATCAAATTCTCTATACAATCGCTTTATCAAAAGGGATTGGCAGGCGCACGCTTGCTGAAACTCTTCAACTTTCGGAACGTGAAGTTCGAAAAGAATTTGATCTACTTCGAGCGCAAGGGTTAATCCTTGTATCGCGAGAAGGGGCGGAGGTCACTCCACCAGGTCAACAACTTCTAGTCGAACTAAAATCCCTTGTGGATGAATGGTCGGGAAGGCATGAAAAAGAGACCACCCTTAAACGATTGCTTGGGATTGAAGAAGTTCATATCGTTGCTGGAAACAGCGATGACTCTGAACAGGCTCAACTGCTTCTTGCAGATGAAGCCGCCAAATGGATTTTTGCAAACTTGAAACCGCGTATGATTACAGCGGTGACCGGTGGAACGACCATTGCAAAAATTGCCGACCATCTTCCACAATCATCAAAGATTGAGCAGTTGCAATTCGTTGCAGCGCGCGGAGGAATCGGAAAAGATGTACAGCTGCAAGCGAACACAATCGCTGCACTGTTTGCAGAGAAACTGAATGGTTCGTATAAAACTTTATACATTCCGGACAGACTGAGTGAATCTGCTTACGAAGCCATGACCCAAGAGCCTTTCGTTCAAGAAATGATGGCCTTGTATGAACAGATGTCAATCCTTGTTCATGGCATTGGTGACGCAACGGAAATGGCACGCCGCAGAAGTTCGAGCTCAGAAGAATTGAAGCTTTTGAAAGAACAGCAGGCTGTCAGTGAAGCATTTGGTTATTATTTCAATGCACGTGGTGAAGTCGTTCACCGCATTCGCACGATTGGGGTTCAGCTCGAGCAACTCGAACAGACACCGCATATCGTTGCTGTAGCAGGTGGCGCACAAAAAGCACATGCACTTGACTCATATTTTCAACAGGCACCCAAACAGACTGTATTGATTACAGACGAAGGGGCTGCCGATCAACTGATAAAAGTACATACATTACAGGAGGAATTTTAAATGACTATCAAATTAGCAATCAACGGTTTTGGACGTATTGGACGTAAAGTTTTCCGCGAGGCACTAACAAATGATCAAGTAGAAGTAGTAGCAGTGAACGATTTAACAAACGCTGCAATGCTTGCTCACCTTCTAAAGTTTGACACAGTGCACGGTACTTTGAATGCAGAAGTAACAGCTGAAGAAGATGGCTTCTTAGTAAATGGCCGCAAAATCAAAGTATACGCTGAGAAAGATCCTTCAGCACTTCCATGGGGCGAGATTGGTGTTGACATCGTTATCGAATCAACAGGTATCTTCCGTTCACCAGAAAAAGCACAAGCGCACATCGATGCTGGAGCGAAAAAAGTTATCGTATCTGCACCAGGTGAAGGCGGCATGCCAACATACGTAATGGGCGTTAACCATGAAGAGTACGATGCAGCAAACGAAAACATCGTATCAAACGCTTCATGTACAACAAACTGTCTATCTCCAGTAGCGAAAGTATTGAACGACAAGTTCGGTATCAAACGCGGAATGATGACAACAATTCACTCTTACACAAACGACCAACGCATTCTTGACTTGCCACATAGCGACTACCGTCGTGCACGTGCAGCAGCAGAGAACATGATCCCAACTTCAACAGGTGCAGCAGCAGCTGTAGGAAAAGTTCTTCCAATGCTAAAAGGCAAAATCGATGGAATGGCAGTTCGCGTACCAACGCCAAACGTATCACTAGTTGACTTCGTTGCTGAGTTAGACAAAAACGTAACAATCGAAGAACTGAATGCTGCGTTAAAAGAAGCGGCTGAAGGCGATTTGAAAGGTATCTTAGAGTACCAAGAACTTGAGTTAGTTTCTACTGACTACAACGGCAACACACATTCATCAATCGTAGATGCGGCTTCAACAATGGCAATCGGCGACAACATGGTGAAAGTATTGTCTTGGTATGACAACGAGTCTGGTTACTCAGCTCGCTGTATCGACCTTGCTGTATACATGGCTGCTAAAGGTCTTTAATATCCCGTGCAGGAATGCACTTGAACCTCTATAATAAGAGCAGAGGGTAACAGAGAGTAAGGGCTACCCTTACTCTTTTTATTTGCCCGTAACTTGAACACACCATAACCTGGGAGGTTTTCACATGCTAGCAAAGAAAACAATGAAAGACGTCGAACTAAAGGGACAACGCGTCTTCTGTCGCGTCGACTTCAACGTTCCAACGAAAGATGGCAAAATCACAGATGACACACGTATTCGTGCAGCGCTACCAACGATTCAACACCTAATTGAACAAGGTGCCAAAGTTATTTTAGCGAGCCATATGGGACGTCCGAAAGGTGAAGTGAACGAAGAGCTTCGTCTAACAGCTGTTGGAGAACGTCTGAGCGAGCTTTTAGACCGACCAGTAACAAAACTTGAGGAGTCTGTTGGAGAATCTGTTGAAGCTGAAATTGCAAAATTGAACGAAGGCGACGTAGTGTTGCTTGAAAACGTTCGTTTCCACGCAGGCGAAGAAAAGAACGATCCGGAACTTGCAGAACAGTTTGCGAAACTTGCAGATGTTTTCGTGAATGATGCGTTTGGCGCAGCACACCGTGCACACGCAACGACAGCAGGTATTGCGAAGCACCTTCCGGCAGTATCTGGACTACTCCTTGAAAAAGAACTTGATGTGTTAGGCAAAGCATTATCTGAACCAGAACGTCCATTCACAGCAATCATCGGTGGGGCGAAAGTAAAAGATAAAATCGGCGTCATTGAAAACTTGTTAGAAAAAGTCGACCACTTGATCATTGGTGGAGGACTATCCTATACATTCTTAAAAGCACAAGGTCACGAGATCGGGACTTCTTTACTTGAAGAAGACAAGCTCGACCTTGCCAACTCGTTTATTGAAAAAGCTAAACAAAAAGGTGTTCAGTTGCACCTTCCACAAGATGCAGTGATCGCACAAGAATTCTCAGCGGATACAGAAACGAAAGTAGTTTCGTCTGACGCGATCCCTTCAGACTGGATGGGTCTAGATATCGGTCCGAAAACGGCTGAACATTATGCAAGCATCATCAAAGACAGCAAATTGATCATCTGGAACGGACCAATGGGTGTGTTCGAGATGGAACCATTCTCAAAAGGAACACGTGCTGTGGCAGAGGCTATGGCGGAAACTGCAGGGTATACTGTCATCGGTGGCGGAGACTCAGCAGCAGCAGTTGAACTGTTCAATGTAGCAGACAAAATGGACCATATTTCTACAGGCGGTGGCGCTTCACTTGAGTTCATGGAAGGCAAAGAACTTCCGGGCGTTGCAGCACTTCACGATAAAGAATAGGAGGCAATACTATGCGTAAACCTGTCATTGCAGGAAACTGGAAAATGTTCAAAACGGTTGAAGAGGCTCATGACTTTTGGAATGCAGCATCTTCAGCAACAATCGATGCATCAAAAGTAGACGCGGTTATCTGTGCACCATTCTTACAATTGCCAGCTCTAGTTGAGGCTGCGAAAGGCTCTTCAATTCATATCGGTGCACAAAACATGCACCAAGAAAAAGAAGGTGCGTTCACAGGAGAAATCAGCGGGGACATGTTGAAAGACGTTGGCGTCACACACGTCGTCATCGGTCACTCAGAGCGTCGTCAATATTTCAACGAGACAGATGAAACGGTTAACTTGAAAACAAAAGCGGCACTTGATCTTGGACTAACGCCAATCGTTTGTGTCGGTGAAAGTTTAGAGCAACGTGAAGCAGGCGAAACAGAAACTGTCGTATCAAAACAGGTGGCAGAAGCATTTGAAGGCTTAACTGAATCTGAAGTAGAAAAAACAGTTGTTGCTTACGAGCCAATTTGGGCGATCGGAACAGGCAAAACTGCAACTGCAGATGATGCCAACCAAGTATGCCAAGCAATTCGCGAAACACTTCTTGACCTTCACGGAGAAGAAGCAGCAAACGCAACACGAATTCTGTACGGCGGAAGCGTGAAGCCTGCAAACATCGAGGAACTACTTGGAAAAGATGATATTGACGGAGCACTAGTGGGCGGCGCAAGTCTTGAAGCGGATTCATTCCTACAACTGGTGGAGGCGACTCAGAAATGAGAAAGCCAACTGCCTTAATTATTTTGGACGGATTTGCTTGCCGCAATGAAACAGCTGGAAACGCTGTTGCGCAGGCAAAGAAACCGAATTTCGACCGCTACTGGAATCACTTTCCGCACAGCGAACTAACGGCTTCTGGTGAAGCGGTTGGTCTTCCGGAAGGACAGATGGGCAACTCGGAGGTCGGGCACTTAAATATTGGAGCAGGCCGTATTGTATATCAAAGCTTAACACGCATCAATAAATCCATTCGTGATGGGGATTTCTTCACAAACGAAGCGTTACTAGAGTTGATTGCGCAAGTAAAAGCTGCAAACGGTCGCTTGCACGTTATGGGATTACTTTCAGATGGTGGTGTGCACAGTCACTACACGCACTTGCATGCACTCTTGAAACTTGCAAAAGACCAAGGTGTAGCCGAGACGTTTGTTCACGGATTCTTAGATGGGCGCGATGTGGGGCCTGCTACAGCGATTCCATATGTCGAAGAAACCGAGCGCATCATGATGGACTTGAACTACGGCTCATTCGCATCGATCAGTGGCCGCTACTATGCAATGGACCGTGACCGCCGCTGGGAACGTATACAACTTGCATACGACGCGATTGTAGATGGCAAAGGTCCTCGATTTGCAAATGCAATTGCTGGGATTGAAGCGTCATACAGTGGAAAAATTGTGGATGAGTTTGTGAAACCGTTTGTTATCGGAACGGAAGAAGCACCAAAAGCTGTGTTCCAACAAGGCGACGGTGTCATCTTCTTCAACTTCCGACCAGACCGTGCGATTCAATTAGGATTTGCGCTTACAAACCCGACATTTGATTCCTTCCCACGCGGAGAGCATCACCCGGAACACTTGCCGTTCGTTTCCTTCACGGAATACAACGACGAAGTGATCGGCGGGATTGCTTACGCAAAACAAGACTTGAAAAACACTGTGGGAGAAGTCCTTTCAGCTCACGGCAAATTGCAGGTCCGTATTGCCGAAACTGAAAAGTATCCACACGTCACATTCTTCATGAGTGGTGGGCGTCACGAAGAATTCCCTGGTGAGAGCCGGATTCTGATCAACTCACCAAAAGTTGCGACCTACGATCTGCAGCCTGAAATGAGTGCGTATGAAGTGACGGATGCTTTAGTGGCGGCGATTGAGAACGATCAGTTCGACGCGATTCTCTTAAACTTTGCGAACCCGGACATGGTCGGTCATAGTGGCATGCTCGAGCCGACAATCAAAGCAATCGAAGTGGTAGACGAGTGTCTAGGTCGTATAGTCGATGCCATCCTTGCAAAAGGTGGAGAAGCGATTATTACAGCGGACCATGGGAATGCCGATGAAGTCACTACACTTGAAGGAAATCCAATGACGGCGCATACGACAAACCCCGTGCCAGTCATTGTTACGCGAAGCGAAATAACGCTTCGTGACGGTGGAATTTTAGCCGATTTAGCCCCAACTATGCTAGACTTAATGGGGATTGAACAACCTGTTGAAATGACAGGAAAAACTTTACTTGAAATGGAGAGACGATAATGCCAATTATTACAGACGTATTTGCTCGTGAGGTCCTTGATTCACGCGGTAACCCAACAATTGAAGTAGAAGTATTTACGGAAAGCGGTGCATTTGGCCGCGCTATCGTTCCTTCAGGCGCATCTACTGGAGAATACGAAGCAGTAGAACTGCGTGATGGCGACAAGAGCCGTTATTTAGGTAAAGGTGTTCAAAAGGCCGTAGAACACGTAAACACAGTAATCGCTGAAGAATTAGAAGAAAACTATACAGTTCTTGATCAAGTGGCAATTGACCAAGCGTTAATCGAACTAGACGGAACAGAAAATAAAGGCAACCTGGGTGCAAACGCTATTCTTGGTGTTTCAATGGCTGTTGCACACGCTGCAGCGGACTACCTAGACATGCCACTTTATCAGTACCTTGGAGGCTTCAACGCGAAGCAACTTCCAGTACCGATGATGAACATCTTAAACGGTGGAGAGCACGCAGACAACAACGTCGATATCCAAGAATTCATGGTTATGCCTGTTGGCGCCGAGTCATTCCGCCAAGCACTACGCATGGGCGCTGAAATCTTCCACAGCCTAAAAGCGGTTCTAAAAGAGCGCGGCTTGAACACAGCTGTTGGTGACGAGGGCGGTTTTGCACCAAACTTGAAATCAAATGAAGAAGCACTTGTAACCATCATGGAAGCTATTGAAAAAGCAGGCTACAAGCCAGGTGAAGAAGTTCTTCTTGCAATGGACGTTGCAGCTTCTGAGTTGTTCAACAAAGAAGATGGCAAGTACCACTTATCGGGTGAAGGTGTCGTGAAAACATCTGCTGAGATGGTTGATTTCTACGAAGAGCTTTGCAACAAATACCCAATCGTTTCAATCGAAGATGGTCTTGACGAGAACGACTGGGACGGATTCAAACTTCTAACAGAGCGTATCGGTAAAAACGTTCAGCTTGTTGGAGACGATCTATTCGTAACAAACACGAAGAAATTAAAAGATGGAATTGAAAAAGGCATCGCGAACTCAATTCTAATCAAAGTAAACCAAATCGGTACGTTAACGGAAACGTTTGAAGCAATCGAAATGGCAAAACGTGCAGGTTACACAGCAGTCATCTCTCACCGTTCAGGTGAATCTGAAGATGTGACAATTGCAGACATCGCAGTTGCGACAAATGCAGGTCAAATTAAAACAGGTGCTCCTTCACGTTCAGACCGTGTAGCGAAGTACAATCAACTTCTTCGCATCGAAGATATGTTGGATTCTACAGCTGAATATTTAGGCCGTGAAACGTTCTATAATTTGAAAAAATAATACGGGTCAGCTTGTCACTACCTGAGAAGTCTGATAAAATTAATCTTGTTGTGTATGTTCTTATCAGGAGGTGGAGTGAATGCAAGCCTTTCTATTGACATTACTTGTCATCGTATCGCTAGCATTGATCGTAGTTGTGTTATTGCAATCAGGGAAAAGTGCCGGGTTATCTGGAGCCATCTCTGGTGGAGCAGAGCAACTGTTTGGAAAACAAAAAGCACGTGGGATGGAGTTAGTCCTACATCGTGCAACTATTGTACTTTCCGTACTATTCTTTGCTTTAACGATTGCTGTTATGAAACTATAAATGTTCTTTAATCGCCTGACCACAAGTAGTGTGGTTGGGCGTTTTTTGCAAGTTTGGGGAAATCCCTCCGGTCAGGTCATCATTGTCCTAGGGAGATTTTCACCGAGCCTCCCCACGCAAGCCGAAAGAAGAGCACTTTCGGCTTCGTTGCCGGGTCTCGATAAAACTCTTACACCCTGGGAAATGACAACCTGACCTCCGGGATTTCTAGAAAAAATTGAGTGGAGTGAAGGGGCTAACTCCAGTGGGAGTAAAGTCGGAAAGCAGCCCCGTAACGCAACTCAATTTTCAAATTTATATGTGGAGGGAACAAGATGCGTATTTCAACGCCAAAGCCGTTTTTCTTTGAAGCGGGAAAACGTGCCGTGTTATTGCTTCACGGATTCACAGGGAACTCGTCTGACGTACGAATGCTAGGACGTTTCCTTGAAAAGAATGGCTACACATCCATAGCGCCGCACTACAAAGGCCACGGAGTGCCGCCAGAAGAACTCATTGCGACGGGTCCAGCCGATTGGTGGCAAGACGTCATGGGTGCCTACAATGAATTGAAAGAGAAGGGCTATGAGGAGATTGCCGTTGCAGGGCTTTCTCTAGGCGGCGTCTTTTCACTGAAAGTCGCATCAGAAATGCCCGTCAAAGGTGTCGTCACGATGTGTGCGCCGATGACAATGAAAACAACAGAACTGATGTTTGAAGGAGTTCTTGGCTACGCTCGCGAATACAAAAAGTATGAAGGCAAAGAAGCGGAAGTCATCGAACAAGAAATCGAAGCGATTCGACAGACACCGATGCAGACTCTTCCCGAACTTCAGCAGTTGATTCAAGATGTTCGGGGTATCGTCGATCACGTCTATGCGCCACTATTTGTTGCGCAAGGCCGACTGGATGACGTCATTGATACGAACTCTGCAAACATCATTCACGATACGGCAGAATCTACAGACAAACAAATCAAATGGTATGAACAATCAGGTCACGTGATCACACTTGGCCCAGAAAAAGAACAACTGCACGAAGACATTCTTGCCTTTTTAAATAAATTGGATTGGCACGAGTAAGGCAGCGTCTTTTAGGAAATAGTAAGACAAAGGAGGGACAGAAATGGATACACAACAACTAGAACAAGCGCTCGTTGAATTGATGCGAGACGATAGTTACAAGCCACTCACAACGAAAGAATTAGAAGCGCATTTTCAATTGGATGATGCGGATGACTTCAAAGAATTTGTGAAGACGCTTGTGCGTTTAGAAGAGAACGGCAAAATTGTTCGTTCACGCTCGAACCGCTACGGTGTGCCGGAACGAATGAACTTGATTGCAGGGAAATTCATTGGACACGCACGTGGATTTGGATTCGTTGCGCCGGAAGAGGAAGGCATGGATGACATTTTCATTCCACCGACTGAAATCAACGGGGCGTTCAACGGAGATATGGTACTCGTACGCGTGTCATCGGCTTCATCAGGTGACCGTCGTGAAGGAGCCATCATTAAAATCACAAAACGTGGTCTTGACCGCATCGTCGGAACGTTCCAAGACAACAAAGGGTTTGGATTCGTCATTCCGGACGATAAAAAACTACCGATGGATATTTTCGTCGCAAAAGGCGATACACTCGGTGCAGCGGATGGTCACAAAGTCATTGTAGAAATTACAGACTGGCCTTCAGGCAGAAACTCAGCAGCCGGGAAAGTATCACAGATCCTTGGGCATAAAAATGATCCAGGAGTCGATATTTTATCGATCATCCATAAGCACGGCATTCCAACCGAGTTCCCAGAAGACGTGCTCGAGCAAGCAGAGTCAACGGGCGACACAGTAGACCCAGCAGATATCGAAGGACGACGCGATTTACGTGAAGAAATCATTGTCACGATTGACGGTGCAGACGCAAAAGACTTGGATGATGCAGTCGGAGTGAAGAAGCTTGAGAATGGCAACTATGAGCTGTCCGTTCACATTGCGGACGTCAGTCATTATGTCACAGAGCACTCGCCAATCGATTTAGAAGCGTTAGAGCGTGGGACTAGTGTCTACTTAGCAGACCGCGTGATTCCGATGTTACCACACCGCTTATCAAACGGAATTTGCTCGTTGAACCCACAAGTGGACCGTTTGACGCTTTCCTGTGTGATGGAAATCGATTCGAAAGGTCAAGTCGTCAATCACGAGATCTTTGAGAGTGTCATCAACACGGCTGAGCGTATGACGTACCGCGATGTGTACCTGATCTTGGAAGAGAACGACCAAGAGTTGCGTACACGCTACGAGTCACTCGTACCGATGTTTGAACTGATGGCAGAACTAGCTGCAGTGTTGCGCGGGAAACGTGAAGAACGCGGAGCAATTGATTTTGACTTCCCAGAAGCGAAAATCTTAGTAAACGAGGACGGCTGGCCAACTGAAATCGTCAACCGTGACCGCACCGTTGCGGAGAAATTGATTGAAGAGTTCATGCTAGCAGCGAACGAAACTGTTGCGCAACACTTCAAGTGGATGGATGTTCCGTTCATGTACCGTATTCACGAAGATCCAAAGCCTGAAAAACTACAACGCTTCTTCGAATTTTTAACATCATTCGGATTGGTTGTAAAAGGCTCAAGCAATGACATTCATCCGAAAGCATTGCAAGAGATCATCGAATCGATTGAAGGGCTTCCAGAAGAGCCAGTCATCTCGACGATGCTTCTGCGTTCTCTACAACAAGCGAAGTACGACCCGGAATGCCTAGGTCACTTTGGATTGTCTACAGAGTACTACACACACTTCACATCGCCGATTCGTCGTTACCCAGATTTAATTGTTCACCGCTTGATTCGTACGTATTTGATTAAGGGCGACCTTTCTCAGTCGACGATCATGCACTGGCAAGCAAACCTTGGCGACATCGCAGAACACGCTTCGAAAATGGAGCGCCGCGCGGTTGATGCAGAGCGAGATGTGGAAGCATTGAAGAAAGCGCAGTTTATGGTCGATAAGATTGGGGAAGAGTTTGAAGGGATTGTGAGTTCTGTTACGAACTTCGGAATCTTCGTTGAGCTTCCAAACACTATCGAAGGCCTGATCCACGTCACGAACTTATCCGACGATTATTACAACTTCGATGACCGTCAGATGATTATGCGTGGGGAACGAACGGGTCGCGAGTTCCGATTAGGGGACGAAGTGAAAGTAAAAGTCACGAACGTTACAGTGGAAGAGTCATCCATTGACTTTGAAGTCGTGGGAATGATTAAAGCAGCTGGGCGTGAGCGTCGTCAAACGCCGAAAGTCATTCATGCAAGCCGTTCTGGAAAACCAGCAGAGCGCAGCGGTGACAAACGCGGAAAAGACGCAAAGAGTGGCAAACCAAAAGCAAAAGGCAAACCATCTCAAAAGAAGCGATTCTTTGAAGATGTAGCCAAAAAGAAGAAAAAGAAACGAAAAAAATAAGGAGGCGTCTAGCCTCCTCTTTCAGTAGGTGAGTCAAATGGCAAAAAAACACGATGACAAGGTCCTAGCACAAAACAAGAAGGCTTCCCACGATTATTTCATTGAAGATACGATGGAAGCAGGACTTGTGTTGCAAGGTACGGAAATCAAATCGATTCGAAACGGCCGTGTGCAGTTAAAAGATGCCTTCATTCGCATTCGCAACAATGAAGCATGGATCTCGAACATGCACATCAGTCCGTATGAACAAGGGAACCGTTTCAACCATGACCCACTGCGTGTGCGTAAACTTCTTCTTCACAAAAAACAAATCAGTGAGCTGATTGGCAAGACGAAGCGGGACGGCTACACAATCGTTCCTCTCAAAATGTATGTCAAAAACGGCTATGCAAAAGTGCTGATCGGTTTAGGGAAAGGGAAGAAAGATTACGATAAGCGGAGTGATATGAAGAAGAAGGAAGCAAAACGTGAGATCGAACGTGCTTTCAAAGCGCGTAACCAGTAAATTGGTTGAAGTTTGACCTTCTTTGATATATACTAAGTGTAGAACAACCAAGTTCACTTTTTCCATATCGGGGACGTTATGGATTCGACAGGAATGGTTCAAGCTTGGGTGGCGCGTCAGAGGCTCGGCTCTGTAACAACGGAACTTATAATAACAGGCAAAACAAACAACAACTTAGCATTCGCTGCTTAATAGCGTGAATCTGCTCTATGTATCCATCGCCCATGTGGCTATGTAGAGCTCACTTTTAGTGGGATACGGTAACTGGTGCAGTCTGAGTCAGTTGCAAGAGATTTCCGGACTAGTCCATCTAACGCCTGCTTATCGGCAGAGGATTGGATGAACTTTAGTAGGTAAGCTACACGCGTAGAAGCTCAAGTGTTGGAGTTTCTGGACGCGGGTTCAAATCCCGCCGTCTCCATTCGAACCTTGCTTGTGTGGCAAGGTTCAATGGTTTATAACCGGAAGTATCATCTTCCAAAAAAGCCTCTTAATCTCAATGAGATTAAGAGGCTTTTTCTTTGTCTTGAAAACTCCTCCAGAAGAAAATACTCCCGAGTTAGGTGCCATTCTTTTAGTCTTTGGCATTTAAAACTCCTCCAAAAAGAAAGACGGAAGGTGAGGTGCCTGTTTTAGACTCAATTCTGGCAGATGATGAGACTCAGTTCGAGACGGATGTCGAAGAAGTGTGGCTCTTCAACTGCCGATCTAGAATTGTGGCTGTGACAGGCTCCGTATAAAAAGAAAAAAGCACACCGATAGAAATTTCTTCTACAACCCGAGGTTCGATTCTGTCAAAGAAATAAAAACCAACAGTGGCCGATTCGCTTTTTGAGCGAATCGGCCACTATTCTTCTTAGTTCTCCACATAATCAACCTCAGACAGCAGACCAAACACATATCGGTACTTCTTTTTACTGAGAAGTTGTAAACAATCAAAGTTTAGAGTCGGCTCTGCCTCTACCTTGTCTATGTAATACGCAAGCATTCTCTCTATAAGTATCTTGAGGCGGGCTGTGCTAACGCAAGGCCCGATACATCGAGCGAACAGTCACAGTCTAGGACAGCAAGTTTACACAAACAGACAAGTTACTTTTCAAATCTCTATACACTTAAGACTCTTCTGCATTAAAAACTCATCCAGAAAGAAAGACGAGGGGTGAGGTGCCTGTTTTAGACTCAATTCTGGCAGGTGATGAGACTCAGTTCGAGACGGAGTCGAAGAAGTGTGGCTCTTCAACTGCTGAGCTAGAATTATAGCTTTGACAGACAGGCTCAGTCTAAACATTTTGATATACAGCTGGAATGTAGTCTAATTTGGCTGTCAAATGAAATATAAAGACCCTTACTATGATTAATTAGCAGTGTTTATATACTACTTCAAACTGCATATTCAATAATTGGTTAAGAATTTTGAGATACTTTGAGGCAGGGTATTTTTTATAGCTGTGCGGTTTTTATAGTGTATCTTCTGTCAAATTAAAGAATAATAAGTGTATTATAGAACTATACATCCACAATAAATATTATAGTTTGTAAATCTTTTTTATAGAGAAATAAATAATAATGTTTAAAGTAATATCATTCTAATTAGATTTTTATGGTAAATTTTGTATTTAAAGTATAAGGAGTGAGTGCATGAAATTAGAAAAATTAATAATTAGAAATTTCCGATCATATCAGGATTTGATTGAAATTGATTTAAATGATTTGACTACAATTGTCGGTAAAAATGATATTGGTAAATCCACAATACTGGAAGCATTAGAAATATTTTTTAATAATAGTACTGTGAAAATAGATAATAAAGATTACTGTATAAAGTCAAAAACTAAGGAGGTTCTAATAGGATGTGTATTCTCAAATTTTGACAAATACATAATATTAGACGAAACAGCACCTACAACCTTTGCAGATGAATTTTTATTGAATGAGTCTGGGATGTTGGAAATTCATAAAATATATGATTGTTCTAAAACTACAATCAAGCCAAATGTGTTTTTAAAAGCTTTATATCCAAATCAAGCAGTAGTAAATGGTAAATATTTAATTCAATTAGCTCAAGCAGATTTACAACGTAAAGTTAAGTCACTTGAAATTGAAGGCGGACCTACAGATTTAAGAACTAATAATTTAATGAGGAAAGATATTTTCAATTCAATTGATAAAAGTGATTTAGATATTTATTTGATAGGATTAAGTAAAAATGATAGTAGTGCAGTATGGGAAAAAATAGAACAGAAGCTACCAATATTCACATTATTCCAGTCAGATAGACCTAGTGTAGATGGCGATTCAGAAGTTCAAGACCCAATGAAAGTTGCAGTTAAAGAAGCACTTGAAGAAGTGAATGAACAGCTTAAAGAAATCGAAAAAATAGTTAAACAAAAAGCAATGAGTGTTGCTCAGCTTACATTGGAAAAATTAAAAGAAATGGATCCATCTTTGGCAAATGAATTAACACCTAATATTCTTGAATCACCAAAATGGCAAAATATTTTCAAATTAACTTTGGATGGTGATGATGGTATTCCAATCAATAAAAGAGGTAGTGGTGTTAGAAGACTTATCCTCCTAAATTTTTTTAGAGCAGCAGCTGAAAAGAAGAATACTGCTAGTTCTCGTAATATTATATATGCAGTCGAAGAGCCAGAAACAGCACAACATCCATCTAATCAAGTTATGTTAGCAGCTGCTTTTTTAGAGTTGAGTAAAAATAAAAAAACTCAAGTAATATTAACTACACATGTTCCTGCCTTTGCTAGTTTATTACCCATAGATTCTTTGAGATTAATAACCCAAGAGAATGAAGTTAAAGAAGTTTTATCTTCTAAAGATGATGAAACTGTTTTAGAAAAAATCGCTATAACATTAGGTGTTTTTCCTACACCACTTATAAAATCGGTTAAAGTGGCAGTGTTTGTTGAAGGTCCAAATGATTATAGTATTTTAAGGATATTAAGTTCAATTATTGCTTCTAGAAACCCAAAAATTATTGATTTAGGTGAAACAGATGAAGTAATAATAATACCGTGTGGTGGAGATACATTGAGAGGATGGGTAGAAAATCAATATTTAAAGACACTAAACGTTCCAGAAGTTCATATTTATGATAGAGATGATTTAAAAGCTAATCAAGAACCAAAGTATGAAAAATGGTGTAAAAAAGTTAGAGACAGAAATGACGGTTCTACTGCATTCCTAACAAGCAAAAGAGAAATAGAAAATTATATTCATCCTGATGTTATTAAACAATTCTATTCATTAGAAGATGGATTTACATTTGGTCCAGATGATGATGTACCGAAGCTGATTGCAAGTTTAACAGTTTATTCTGAAAGTAACGTTAAGAAAAAACTTAATAATCATGTGGCAAAGAGATTAACTTATGAACAGATAAAAGAGATAGACACAGAAAACGAAATAGAAGGAAAGTGGCTTACATTTATTAGTCAATGTGTGAGTGGGAGTATAACCAAAACTCATTAAATTGTTTCATAATAATTATGTGTTTTAGAATATATAATACTCCAAAGTGAAAAATCATTAAATTAAAATTTAGTGAAACGGCTCAAATTACTTTAACGGTAGGTTTCAGGATGATGACTTAAGATTTTATAGATAAGTATCTCGTATAGAAGCTCAAGTGTTGGAGTTTCTTGACGCGGTGTATCCATTCGAATCTTGCTAGAGTGGCAAGGCTCAGTGGATTATAACGGTAAGCGTCAAATAGTGAACACGTTGTTTCTTATTAAAGAAAATGCCGGTCAAAATCAGAAGTTGAACTGCTCCCTGTCAAGTAGACAGTAAAAAATTAAAAAGGTTTGACCTAAGCTACGACCTGGTATCGATACTCTATCGGTGCCAGGTTGTTTAATTTCTGTTGATAGCGTTCCTCGTTATAAAATCGTATATAGCGATCAATATCCTCGACTAGGTCTTCATAACTCTTGTACTTTTTCAATTCATAGCTCTCGCATTTGAAATGACCAAAGAAGCTCTCCATTGGCGCATTGTCGATACACTTTCCGACACGGGACATACTGCGCGTGATCCCTGCCTGGGTCGTGATGTGTCGATATTCTTTCGATGTATACTGTGACCCTCGGTCACTATGGAGTAGTGGCGTGGCATCGGGGTTCGATTCCATGGCGGCTCTCAGTGTGTCCATCACCAAGGCATTGTTGTTGAAGTGACCAGTCTCGTAGGCCACGACAGACCCGTCGTACAGGTCTTTGATCACACTCAAATAAGCCTTGTTCCCAAGACCGTAATGTAGGTGCGTGATGTCCGTCACCCATTTCTGGTTGGGCAGGTCCGCTGTGAACTCACGATTCAAGATGTTATCCTCGATGTTGACATAGCTTGTCTTTGTAGAGTATCCGTTCGAACGACGAATGAATGACCTCAGGCCGAGCTTGATCATCAGACGTCGGATCCGCTTACGATTGTACTGTGTCTTGAACTGACGATTGATGAACATGGTTACCCGTCGGTAACCTAGGATCCCTTTATGTTTTCGGAACACCTTCTTGATCTGGGCAAGGAGCCATTCATTTTCTTTTTGGTCGTCCGTTGGTGTATGGTTCAGCCATTTGTAATAGCCGGAACGTGATACTTCAAGTATTTGACAGAGTAGTTGGATCGGCGCCTTTGTCTCCTTATGGTAGTCGTGGATCGCCTGGAACCTATGGAGATGGATTCCTACTCTCGCATTCTGGACCTCCTTTCGATTTCCTTCAACTTTTTTAGGAGACCGTTCTCCGTCTCCAGGTATTGGTTGCGATGACTCAGTTCTTTGATACGGAGCTCCAACTTCTCCACTTCTGTCAGATTCGGCTTGGATGCCAAGGGCTTCCCGCGGCGGTCGTGAAGGGCCGTCTCTCCATCCTCCTGATACTTCCGGACCCATCCATATACCTGTTGGTACGAGACCTGGTACTTCTCCGCAGCCCCGTGATAGTCAAGGTCGTGTGCGATCGCATATTGGACGATCTCCGTCCGTTCCTCTAATGTCGTCTTGCGTCCTCTGTTCATCTCTCTACTTCCTTTACTAGTGGATTTTATATTCTTTCCACTAGTGTAACGCTTTATCCACCTTCGTAAAGCAGAGGATGTCGAGATCTTGAATCTGGCGCATGTCTCATCGAGGCTCCCTTTACCCGTCAGATAATAATTGACTGCCTCCAGTTTCAGCTCTTGTGAGTAGCGTCTCCAGGTATTTGATTCTATCAATCCATCGATCCCATCTGACCGGTATTTACGGACCCAGTCTCGTAGAGTCGAGTGTCCAATACTGAATTCTTTAGCGACCGCTCTTATCGGCTTCTTCTCATCCAAGATGCATAGCACCACTTTCAATCGTTCGTCTAATGTATGGTCTGTGGTTCTTTTAGACACAAAAATGCCCCCTTCACAGTAGTAGAGAATTTTTATTATTTCTCTGTCTACTATGAAGGGAGCATATCAAGTTGATTTTGACCGGCATTTTTCTATTTCTTTGATTGGATATAACAGTTCGTTGGTAAATTTTTCGACCACGGCATCAAATCTTCGAAGGATTCGAGTTTCTCTAGATCACGCTGTGGAAGTTCTTCGAAAAGAAGTTGCAGGTAGAAGAAAGGATTGAGCCCATTTTCTTTGGCAGTCTCGATGAGACTGTAAGCGATGGCACTCGAGGTCGCGCCTCTTGTCGAGGCTGCGAACAGCCAGTTCTTCCTGCCGATCACAAATGGTTTGATAGAACGTTCTGCACGATTGTTATCTATTTCGATTCGGCCATCTTTCATGAAAGTCGTGAGTTTTGACCATTGTTTCAATGTATAAGAGATCGCAGTTCCGGTGGCAGTCTTTGGAGCGACAATCTCCTGTTGTTCTTCAAGCCATGCCAAAAAAGCATCCAGCACGGGCTGACTGTCGCTTTTCCTGATCTTGAGTCGTTCTTCAGGAGTCATGTCTTTGATTTTCCGTTCGATGGTAAAGAGTCGGTTGCAGAAATCGAGTCCCTTCTTGGCGACGGTTGTTCGACCGGCACCAACAGGTGCACCTCTCAGTGCCTTGAGTGCTTCGTCGAACTTACGACGCGCATGTGCCCAGCAACCTGCGAGTTCTACGTTATGGATAGATTCATATCCTGCATAACCATCCACATGTAGATAACCTTCGAAACCTTCCAAGAATTTCTGAGGATTCTCTTTGGCACGACTAGACTGATAGTCGAATAAAACGATCGGCGTATCAGAGTCTCTGCCGGTACGGTAGAGCCACATATAGGATTTTGATTCTGCCTTCTTTCCGGGCTCTTCGAGTACTTGAAGAGTGGTCTCGTCAGCGTGAAGCACCTCTTCTTGGCGAATTCTACGATAGAGTTCTGCATAGAAAGGCTTCAACCAGCTCGTCGTACTCGACAGCATCCAGTTCGAGATCGTCTGTCGACTCAGCGGCAGTCCCATCCGTTCCAACTGTTTCTCCTGTCGGTAGAGAGGTAGGCCGTCTGCGAACTTTTGAGTCATCACAAAAGCGACAGCAGATGGGGACGCAAGTCCTTTCGGGATGACCGGTCTTGGCATCTCTGCCTTCTTGATAGGAGTCTTGATCTCATGTGTCTCACAATGGCGGCAGCTATAGATGTGCTGGACATGTTCGACCACTGTCACCTGTGCAGGGATGATCTTCAGTTCCTTGCGGATCTGTGTGCTCATCTCATGCATCGAATGATCGCATTCTGAACAGACCTTCTCTGATTCAGAGAGGTCATAGTGGATCGTCTCGACGGGCAGGTCGTTCAATCTGTCCACACGTCCGATCTTCTTTTTGCGCGTGTAACTGATCGTCTCGAGTGTAGGTTCAGCAAGAAGTACAGCAGAAGACACTTCGGCCTCATTGAACAACTGTAGATCCAATTGGTCTTTGTCTGTCTTCTCACTCGATGTGCCAAAGCGTTTCGCCTGAAGTAGCGCAAACTGTTGCTTATAGTATTCCATCTTGGCCTCGAGCTCTTTGTTTCGCTGTTCGAGCTGTGCGTTCTTCTTCTCGAGCTCTTCAATTGTAAGTTGTGTTTTCTCGTCCTGTTTTCTCATAGGGATAAGAATAGCATAAAACTATCCGGTGAAACAGACGTCAAATCACTTTTTTAGCAGCAACGGAAGGATGTGCATCACGTTGGTCAAGTGGCAATCCATCCAGCAACCAGTTCAGTTGCCGGCTCGAGATAGATAGAGGCTGGACAGACCCGAGGTCTGGCCAATCGAACAGTCCTTTCTCCAGTCTACGATAGTAGAGCCAGAAGCCGTTGTGGTCCCAAAACAAGATTTTCAGTTTATCTTTTTTTCTGTTACAGAAGACGAACAAAGCCTTCGAAAATGGATCTAACTGAAAAAGTTCCTGGACGATGACAGCAAGTCCGTCAATCGATTTGCGAAGGTCTGTTGGACCCGCTGCTAGATAGACGCGCTCGACAGCGCGACCATTCATCATACCAAGCGCAGCGTCCGGATCACTTGTAATAGAAGTGTCTCATCGTAGCCACTCGTCACCTCGATATCAACTTGATTTATTCTCAAAGAAATTGAGTTTTCTTTTGGTTCTTCGACGACACAGGAGACCCAACTGGTCTCCTCAGTAGATTCTCGATTGATTGGGGACTGTTTTCGTAGCCAATATTTCATATTGTGAAGTGCAATACCACTTGTTTCACACCATTCGACCAGGGACAAACCACTAGCACGATATTCTTCGATCATCGCCAACCAATACGCTTCTTTCTCTTTTCTTTTCAAAGAAAAAACCTCCCAAATTTCATTTGTGGGAGGAGTATCTCATGAATTTTCTTCTATTAGAATGTGTGCACTATTTGACGCTTACCATCCGTAAGCATGGGTAGAGCAGAGATTAGCAACGTGAGTGAGCAGAGTGTGCGTTTATTATTCTCATTGGCTAGTGTCAAAGCAGGGATGAACGAGCAGGCTCTGAGGAAGGGTATGTATGAACGTTGGAATCGAGTAAGATCATTATTAATATATAAAGGCGTACAGATTGATGATAAGGCTTGGAGTTCATTTTGAACTACTGTTTACGTATGATTTACCTAGCAATAATGCTGAGGTAATTGGCAATCTTAGAGCGTTACGTGAGATGGGTGCTTTATCTATGGAAAGTTTGTTGGAGCAATCTCCGATGACTACAGATGTTGGTCAGGAGATTGTACGTATACAAAATGAAAAAGGTAATGAAATCGTAAGTGAAGTTAAACAAGACGATGAGGAGCACTATCGAGAAGCGTAATTAATTGTAAAAGCAGGTGGGAGTAAGGATAAGTGTGAGAGTGTAAATACTGAAAATCTTCAGCCTGTTATACTATGGGAGCGCCTAAAGGACAAAAAACCGATTTTCCAGCGGATAATTAGCATTTTACGGTATTAATTATGGATAATATTGTTAAATTAATTTAGAGCGCTGATTTATTGCTGAATCTGCTCCATATTCAATTAAATTTTGCTTTTAATCACTCTAATTCATGGTGGTATAAGATACATTATCATACGATAGCGTCAAATCAACGTTCTGATGCTCTTAGAACTCAAGTTCTAATCCTCTACTGTATTTATATTCCAAATAATTGCGATGCCCCTTAAACTGAAAAATGCGCCAACCTTCTATATTTTTTCACGCCCATAATTTTCTTTATTTAATCCTGATTAATGATAATATTATCAAAAAGGTTTATTTAGAAAGTTGGGGAAAATGTGGAAAAGAATGACTGGATAGAAGTACTTAATATTTTAAGTGAAAGAGATTATGTGGATTGGATAATAATCGTGGTTTCTATAGTTTCTCCATTATTATTACTTATTTCAGTACTTTATTCTGCAAGGGCTGCAAATGCTGCAAAAAAAGCAACAGAATTAAATCTGGAAATGTTTCGTACTCAACAAGATGAAAGGGAGAAGAGTTTTCTTCCCATATTTACAATATCGAGATTTCACAATGCAGGAAATTATATCTCTTTAGATTTAACTAATATAAATGAAAAGAAAATTTATATAACCAATAGAGGAACGGAGTTATCTGAAAAAGATTTTCTTTATTCTAAATTAGAGAAATTTGAAAGTTATACAGCGTATGATGATTACGGAAAGAAGGATTATTTTAAGTTGTGGCTTTACTATACAACTTTAAATCATAAAAGTTATTGCTCCTATTTAATTTTCCGTATAGTCGATAATGATCTTGTTATTCAAAGTCATGAGATTAGTAATCGTGATATTCAAGTTGTTGATAGAAAGGGGTACACTAATGTTCCTGAAAAGAATAAAAAGTCAAAAGGTTAGTGGCTATATTCATTACTTTCAAATTGATGATTTTTGGTTAAATAAAATTAATGAAGTTCAAAGAGATGAAGTTCGTCATAGATGGTCTTTGGGTATTAATGTTAATCCAGATAGTCTAGATAAATCTAACATTAAATCAACAAGTATGAGTAAAAGTAGTTTTTTAATTTTAATGGCTGAAGGTATTAAAGATATTAAAACGAAAGAGTACCTTCTTAATTGGGCTTTTGAAGAGCAAGAAGATGCTGTGCTAGATAAGCATTTTAATTTTATTCGAATTGCAGACGAGTATAAACAAATGATTAAAGAGGACAGAAAGTATTACGCGAATCAAATAAAAATTCTTCAATTAGATTGTGAAACCTTTGATTCTTTTTGTGTGGAATATAAAGAACAACCTTACTATAATTCAACAGAGGGTTTGCCGAATTATCCTGCGTTTAGGGAACTGGCAATAGCATATGAAAGAATTGGAGAGATAAAAAAAGCAATTGTAATATCACAAATTGCAATTGATAAATCTGTTAACGAAAAAACATCGTTTCATCGAAGGATTGAAAAATTACAAAAGAAGATAAAATGATCAGAATTCATGGGGGGAGTTAATAAATGGAATGGAATATATTATTATCTGCTACTGTAATTGCAGCAATAATTTCAGGAATTATAAGTTTTTCGACACAACTATTCTTTGAAAAGAAAAGAGTTAAGGAAAGTAATCAAAGAGAAATCAAAGAAGTCGACAAACTTATATTACATGAACTATACGCTCCAATATTAGATGTTTTATCGTTTAATATTTTCCCGGGTGATGGTTACGAAGGTATAAGTTCGGGTCAACTTACAGATATCAGAAAGATTTTAGATAATAAATCACTTCTAGTTGATACTGAACTTGCAGAAATTGTATATGGCTATGAGGAAGACTTAATTCATTTGTGGCGAAATAATTCCTTATCCGAATATGATGAGAAGTGTCTTGATGATGACAGAAAATTATTAGAGCATGTAAATAAAATATATAACTTAAAAAGGAAGAGTTTAAACTATCCTTATGACAAGGAAAATTTATAGCGCTTTTTAACATCTAACTGTAATTAGTTGGATGTTTTTTTATTGACAAGGAGGGTTTTAAAATAGAAAAAATACTATTCTTCATACTTACCTCATTTGCTACATTCCTCACGTTCTTAATTGGAGGATGGCACTTAATGCTAACAGTTTTAGTTGTTGTGATGGCATTAGACTATATCACAGGCATTATTAAAGCAATTGTTACGAGGTCGCTTAGAAGTCAAATTGGATTTAAAGGAATCTTACGGAAAGCCACAATCATGCTAGTTATTATACTAGCAAATATGCTCGATATATTATCGGGAACAGGATTACCAGTTGTAAATGCTGATTAAAAACGTCAATTTGTTGACGGTATTGTTTGTCCAGGAATTGACGGATATAATGTCCTTAACAAACCTGAAGAAAGGAAAAGACGCCTCCCATGATGTCGGCCATTACCAGTGGCGCGACGGAAGACGTCCCTCAAACAATATGATTGTTGTCTCTGATTATAGCATAGTCAAATGCGCCGAGAAAAGCGTTTTTTATTAAATGTGCAGAAAAGGTCCCTTGTCCCTGTTGCGAGCATCTGGAGTACAAGGTCATTGGTTCGAGAGAGCGTAAGTTGAAAGATGAGACAGGTAGTGCAAGAACATTTGTGGTCAGAAGGTTGCGTTGTAAACAGTGTGAGAAGATCCATCATGAGCTCCCTGACCTGATGATCCCCTATAAACGTTACGCTGCATCCGTACTTGAAGAGACGATCTTCCAGAGCTCCCACCTGACGGTGGCGGTAGATGAATCGACTCTGTATCGCTGGAGAAAGTGGTTCGATGAGTTGATCGACTACTGGCTGTTCATCCTACAATCCATACTTATTCAATTTCAGAAGAATGAGGCCTCGATAGCCGACCTGTCCAGTCGGCTATTGCCTGTACATAAGCGAGTCGGACAATGGTTCGGTTCAGCACCTGGTTGGCTGGGAAAGATTGTCCATCCGGTTGCGAACCGTCATTTTTGGATACATACCCGTTCTGCGTTTTTGTCCATCCTCCCATCGACTACACTTCAATTATCGACTAGAAGGAGTGTGGAGAATGGGAAGAACAAAAGCAGATGAGAAGGCGACAAATCGGTTTCAGATGATCGCGCCACTATTGAATGAAGAACTAGATCAACAGGAACGAGGAAGGCTCCTCAAGCAGGTCGCGTCACATCATGGACTTTCTGAACGCACCATCCGGCGCTATCTCTCACAATTCAAGACTGAAGGGTTCGAGGGGCTGAAACAGAAGCAATATCGATCAATCCCAGTAGAGTCACAGGACCTGGTGCTCGAGCAGGCCATCTTATTGCGACGTGAGGTGCCGAGCAGGAGCATCGCCTCCATCATCCAGATATTAGAATGGGATGGAGTCGTAGAAAAAGGTACATTGAGGCGCTCTACATTGCAGGAACGGCTAGCCAAGCGTGGTTATAGTGCGCGCCAGATGAAGTTGTATCATGAGACATCTGGTGCTGTCCGTCGTTTTCAAAAGCGCAGTCGAAATGCCTTGTGGCATTCTGACATCAAATACGGACCGTACCTGCCGATCGGACCAAACGGCACGAAGAGACAGGTCTATATGGTGGCCTTCCTCGATGATGCGACACGGTTCCCATTGCACGTCTCGTTCTATGAGATGCTTGACGCACGGTGTGTTGAAGATGCGTTTCGCGAATCTGTCCGAAAGCATGGTGTGCCAGAGAGTGTGTACTTTGACAACGGCAAACAATATCGCACGAAATGGATGGCAAGGACCTGTTCCAAATTAGGGATACGTCTCCTCTATGCCCGTCCCTACTCGCCTGAATCGACTGGGAAGGTAGAACGTTTCAATCGAACATTTGAGGAGTTCCTACAAGAGGTGAAGCTCGAAAGTCCACAGACCACCGATGAACTGAACAAGTGGCTGGAGGTCTGGTTGGAAGAGCGCTATATCCATAAGCCACATCAGGCGTTAGGTGAGAACACGACGCCGCTCGAGGCCTATCGCAAAGAAGGTACACCGATCCGTCACATATCGGCTGAAGACCTTGCGCATGCCTTTCTGCATTCAGAGAGCCGAAAGGTCGATAAAGCCGGTTGCATCAGTTTCCAGGATGAGAAATATGAGGTCGGAATAAACTTCGTGGGCTGTAAGGTCGAGATCACCTATGATCCACAGGACACCGATGAATTGATCGTAGATTACCCAGGATATGATAGCTGGAAGGCAAAACGATTGGTGATAACCGAGCGGACCGGAAGGCGTCCATCCCTTCCAGAAAAGATGACGAAGGAACCTGCCGGTTCTTCAAGACTTCTAAAAGGTGCACAGAGAAAGAACAAAGAGCGACGGGCAGCTGCCATGACCCCTACTGTTCCAGCAGTCAGCTTCCGAAATATCGGAAAAGGAGGATCAGAACATGTTTGAATCCTTCTTTGAGATGCGCCATACCCCTTTCTCGCGTAGCATCCCGACAACTGAACTCTATGAATCTACTCAGCTAGAAGAGATCATCGGACGACTAAACTACGCCGCAGAACGTCAACTGTTTGCGGTGATGACCGGAGAATGTGGACTCGGAAAGACGACAGCGATCCGCCGGTTCACAGATCAGTTGGACCCGTCGCGTTTCAAACTCCTCTATCTTTCCGACAGTAAACTGACACCCCGTCATTTTTACAAGGGGATGTTAGAACAGTTAGGACTTGAAGCGAAGTTCTATCGAGGTGACTCGAAACGGCAATTACACCGCGAGATCGAACTGATGAAAGGCATCCATAAGTTGACGCCCGTCGTCGTCGTGGACGAAGCACATCTACTCGACCGTGAGATGTTAGAAGAGGTGCGCTTTCTATTGAACTTTCGTATGGATGCGCAAAGTCCGATGGCATTGATCATGGTCGGTCAGACGGAACTATGGGACCGCCTACAGTTACAGTCCTTTGCGGCAATCCGTCAGCGTATCGACATCCAGTTCAAGCTCGACCACCTTGATCGGTCGGAGACCGAACAATACATGAACAAACATCTGCGCTATGCAGGTGTCGAGCGAGATATCTTCAGTGACCTGGCAATCGATGAGATCTTCAGTTACTCGAGTGGCGCATCCCGATTGATCAACAAGTTGGCGACACATTGTCTTCTGTTCGCAGCACAGAATGGCTCCCGCATCATCGACGACCGTATGGTCAAGAAGGTGATCGAAGGTGAACTGGCATGAAGAAGAGCCGTTGGAAGAAGATGCGTTATGAAGAAAGTCTCGACTGTTGGGTGGTCGTCTGGGATGACGAGACAGGTTACAGGATGCGATGCGGAGAATGGTTCGAGTTGTACCTTGGGTACGGGAAGGTGCTCTCGTGTCGTCTAGAGCTCGGAAGAGATTGGTACATCATCACTGGGCAACATGAGGTCCGTTTTTATCTGAAACAAAATGAGACATATCAGGTGAATCTATAAATCATCAATGGGAGGTGCCACTGGCAGCCTCCCATTTGTCTAATGACAAAAAATCCGTCAGGACTTGGACAAAATCATCCATCAACTTACGGTCATTATTTGGCGTCATTAACAACCAGTCTTTCGGACGATGGTGATCTTTTTTTATGTGGGAAATGAGTGTTTATCCATAATCGAGAATCTAGGAATTATAGGCGTACCGCTTCCTGATGGATTAGTAAAGTTTATTGAACAACTATCTAAAGAGGGAAGCAATAACAATGTGAAGGATGATACAAATGAATAATCTAGAGCGTTTACAAATGGAAACTAAGGGAATCGAACTTGAACAACCAGAAATGATGATTTACTTGGAGGAAAATGGACTATCAGCACACGATGAATATAATGCAAGTTCGGCAGATAATAAGAAGGCAATCTATCAAACAGCGCTTGGAGTATTAGAATCAATTGCAAACAATCCCAGTCTGATGAAAACAATTCGCTTAGATGATATGACAGTCTCACAGTTTCACGAAAATCTAATGGAACGAATTGACCAATTAACAAAGAAGATAAGACAGATGAAAACGGATTACTCGAATACTAGTGATGTTTTCATGCTGTTTATGTAGAGGTGAGAGCATGGACTTATTATCAAACGAACTGATGGACGATGTATTTGAGACTATCTCAAAGCCAATTATGATTAATGACAAGTTAGTTCCTTCTATTATAACTAACACACCATTAAGCAAAGGTGACGAACAGGAAACGAAACATCTCCACACCAAGCAGAAGGTGAATCAAGGGGATATTATACATTTAGGAGGTGCACAATACTTAATAATAACTGAATCTATCTCCAAGCGTCATAATCAGTATAAAAACGTCATAGAGCATTGTAACCAGATGCTAACGGTTAAAGGACAGAGTGTGACGATTCGAGTAGGTTTTGATGCATTAGGTAAACCAATTTATCAAACAACCCAAGATACTTACGAAACACCATGTGTGATTGGATTTAATCGAGTAGGTTCTACAAGTAATGTCGGTAATATGATGATACTTGAAAATTCTTTAATGGCGAAGATTAAAAAGAATAGCGACAATGAGCAATACGTTAAACTGAATGAAGAGTACAGCATCATGGGTAAAAACTATAAGGTTTCTCATATAGATAACGTGCAAACAGGATTGTTAATTGTTCAATTGGATGCTATCCTTTAAAGTTTGCAATAACCTCACATTCCTGTAAAATGATTATAAGAAGATTGATTCGAACCTAGTTCGTAAATTGTAAGGTTCGCATATCGCTCAGATTGTTGATTTGACTGAGTTCTATAATTTAGAACTTTTTTCTGGACGCGGGTTCAAATCCCGCCGTCTCCATTCGAGCCTTGCTTGTGTGGCAAGGTTCAATGGTTAATAACCGGAAGTATCAACTTCCAAGAAAGCCTCTTAATCTCATTGAGATTAGGAGGCTTTTTCTTTGTCTCTAAAAACTCCTCCAGAAGAGAATACTCCCGAGTTAGGTGCCATTCTATTAGTCTTTGGCATTTAAAACTCCTTCAGAAAGAAAGACAGAAGGTGAGGTGCCTGTTTTAGACTCAATTCTGGCAGGTGATGAGACTCAGTTCGAGACGAAGTCGAAGAAGTGTGGCTCGTTATCTGCCGATCTAGAATTGTGGCTGTGACAGGCTCCGTCTAAAAAGAAAAAAGCACACCGATAGAAATTTCTTCTATCACCCGAGGTTCGATTCTGTCAAAGAAATAAAAACCAATAGTGGCCGATTCGCTTTTTGAGCGAATCGGCCACTATTCTTCTTAGTTCTCCACATAATCAACCTCAGACAACAGACCAAACACATATCGGTACTTCTTTTTACTGAGAAGTTGTAAACAATCAAAGTTTAGAGTCGGCTTTGCCTCTACCTTTTCTATCTAGATACTCAAGCATTCTCTCTGCAAGTATCTTGAGGCGGGCTGTGCTAACGCAAGGCCCGATTCATCGAGCGTATAGTCACAGTCTAGGACAGCAAGTTTACACAAACTGACACGTTACTTTTCAAATCTCTATACACTTTAGACTCTTCTGCATTAAAAACTCCTCCAAAAAGAAAGACGGGGAAGTGAGGTGACTGTGACAGGCTCCGGCTTGATAAACTTAGCCCCATCAACACCAAAAAAAACGGCACCTCCTTTCGGAAATGCCGTTTCTATTTCTATTAAACCAAATCAATTTATATCATCATGGGCAGGCTTACTTATTGTGTTTAAGCCGGGTTTGTCGACCAGAGTCCTGCACTTTTTACGAAGACACGTGGGTGTAGCTTCAAGCTTGCGACAATTAAGTCAGCGAGATCTTCTGGATGCATGACACGTTCCACATCGCCAGTAATCAAGTTAGACTCTTGCGCAAGGTCAGTGGCCACGGTACTTGGCGTCATAGCTGTTACGCGGATATTGTGCTTGCGTACTTCAAGGGCAAGTGATTCCGTAAGACCTAAGACTGCGAATTTCGAAGCACTGTACGCGCTCGTCACTGGAGCTCCTTTTTGCCCAGCAGATGACGAGATATTGATGATATCGCCTGAGCTTTGTTCAATCATGCCTGGTAGTACAGCGCGCGTTGCGTTGTAAACGCCCATCAAGTTGACGTCGACAATATTCTTCCACTCTTCCGGAGACAAATCCATAAAGCCTCCAAATTTTGCGATGCCCGCATTGTTAATCAGAATATCAATAGCTCCAAGTTCACTTTTGAGCTGTTCGATTGCTTGCTCGATCGCAGCAAGATCTGTCACGTCTGCAGAAGCAGTGGCTACTACGACACCAGTATCTTTCAGTTCGTTCGCTACATTATCTAAATTCTCTTGATTCAAGCCGATTAAACCGACATTGACTCCTTCGTTAGCAAGCGCTATGGCAGTTGCACGGCCAATACCGCGTCCGCCACCTGTGATAATTGCTGTCTTTCCTTTGATTGTTTGCATCGTAACACTCCTCGTTTAGGGAATAAAAGATTCCACTTTACTACACTTTCTCATTATCGATGATTTCTAGAAGAAATGCATGTATCGCGACTTAACGAAATAGCTCTTGTTACCTGTCTTTTTTTCATATACGCTACTTACTAAAGAATGGTATAGAAAGGAAGATAAAATGCTACCACAAAAACGAATCAGAGACTATGGCGTAATAATTGGTCAACTGGAGACCGGCCCACTAAATAAAATAACTGATGTCGCTGGCGTTACAGTCGGACATGTGACACTTAGTGACAACAAGGTGCAAACTGGTGTGACGGCCATACTTCCTCATCCAGACACTATCTTCGAAAATAAATTGATTGCCTCGAGTCAAGTCATCAATGGTTTCGGGAAAACAATGGGCACCATTCAACTTAAAGAATTGGGCACGTTAGAGACGCCTATTTTGCTCACGAACACATTAAGTATTGGAGTAGCTGCAGATACACTCATAGACTACATGCTAGAGAGAAATCCGGAGATCGGAAAGACTACCGGTACTGTAAATCCTGTCATCGGTGAATGCAACGATATGTTTTTAAATGACATACGAGCCAAATCAGTGAAACCGGAACATGTTCGCCAAGCACTTGAAAATGCATCTTCTGAATTTGAAGAGGGGACGGTTGGTGCGGGAACTGGAATGCTCTGTTATTCGTTAAAGGGAGGGATAGGATCTGCTTCCCGTATAATGAACATGAGTCATGGAACGTACACGATGGGCGTCTTAGTCTTATCAAACTTTGGAATATTATCCGACTTACTGATCAAAGGCAAGGCTGTTGGGCAGGAACTGAAAGCAGCAAGAGAAGATTCTTATAAAGAAGAAGACAAAGGTTCCATTATGATTATCGTGGCCACTGACCTTCCTGTTTCCGAAAGACAACTAAATCGGATTATCAAAAGATCGGTGACCGGACTTTCACGAACAGGTTCAATCATCACGCATGGAAGCGGAGAAATCATTATAGGGTTTTCTACAGCAACAAAAATTCCACATTACAAACCCGAAAAACTAATGGCTGTCCCGCAAGTCCATGAAGAGGATCTAGACATCGCATTTAGAGCCATTGGGGAAGCCACAGAGGAAGCCGTGTTGAACTCGTTAGTAACTGCAGAAGCGGTAGTTGGGCGAGACGGAAATCATAGACCAGCGTTTAAAGATTTAATTCAGAAATACGGAATATCTCTTACTCCTTAAAATCAACTATCCAAGAAACGATGTGAACCCCATTGCCAGCAAAACCAATCTACGTCGAGATTGAAATCCAAGAAGATATAGAAAAAGTCTGGGAATATAGTCAAAATCCGAAGTTGCACGAGCAGTGGGATTTGCGCTTTACCTCCGCTTTATAATCAAGGAATCTAACGGACATTTGAATGCTACGCATGATATGACGTTGTTTGGAATTCACTTTTTGCATATTGATTATGAGATGATTGAAAAGACAAACAATGGGCCGAACCCTGTACTTTACTGACTAAAAATGGTTTACTAGAACGATACAGTAATTTCTTTTTAAGATAAAAGTAGGTGACCAAAATGGGAAAATATCAATTAGATGAGAAAAGCAAAGCACTGGCAGCGAAATATCAAGATGGTAAGAAGCCAGCTGTTTCGAATAAAAAAGAGAAACTTGATCAAATTCGCGAAGCTTATTTAAAGAAAAAACAAGAGAAACAAGAGAATAAATAATAAAATCCTTTAGCCAGCTCACTCATGAGTTGGCTTTTTCTTAGTTTAGATATAAGCAGATAATTATTTTTAAAGGGAAATTATGATATCTTTAATTCGAGGGAGTATTATAGCTTGATTTAGGGTATAAAACTCTTAGCAAGACAAACTATTTTAGAATAAGGGAGGCACTACAATGAAGAAAGTTTCGTGGTCAAAATTCATGTTCTTCGCAATGCTGCTCTTGTTACTAACCTTAGCAGCCTGTAGCAACAACGAGACATCAGATGAACAATCCATGGATGACTCTGACGCTACGACAGAAGAGACAAATGAAGAATCAACAGAAGCGGATGCAGATGGAGGTACTGAAGTTGTTACGGATGATTCAGCAGAAACTGAACCAAAAGTTACGGACTTTGAACCAGCATTTCCAGAACAAACAAGAGCACCTGCAGTAACGACTGAAACAGAACTTAATGTGGAAGTTATTGCGGAAGGACTTGACGTATCATGGGGTATGGAAGAGTTTGAACCAAACCGCATCCTGATGACACAAAGAGATACGTCAGAACTTCTAATTGTTAACCTTGAAGATGGGGCTGTTTCTGATCCAATTGAAGGTACGCCAGAAGTAAACAATGAAGGTCAAGGTGGATTACTGGATGTAACCGTAGCACCTGATTTTGCCGAATCACGACTAGTATTTTTAACATTCTCTCAAGATATTGAAGGCGGAACTGTCACTGCTGTCGGGAAAGGTGTTTTATCAGAAGATGAAACTGCACTCGAAGGTTTTGAGGTGATTTTCCAAGCGACACCAGCCTATGAAGGTGACTTACACTATGGTGGCCGCATTATCTTTGATGAAGCTGGCAACTTGTTCTTAACAACGGGTGAGCGTTCAGATGATCCAATTCGCGAGCGCGCACAAGATTTAGATGCGTATTTAGGGAAAGTTATTCATATTACACAAGATGGAGAACCAGTAGACACGAATCCATTTATTGAAGATGAAAATGCACTTCCTGGCATCTACAGCTATGGACACCGTAATATTCAAGGGATAGACTTCAATCCGCAAACAGGCGACTTATGGATTGTTGAATTCGGTCCTCAAGCTGGAGATGAACTAAACATTATTGAGCCAGCGAATAACTATGGATGGCCAACCGTTTCATACGGTATCGAGTATTCGGGTGAATTAGTCAATGATGGTATTTCAGAACACGAAGCGCAAGGCTTTGTAGAGCCCGTCTATTACTGGGATCCAACAAGTGCGCCAAGTGGAATGTCCTTCTATGATAATGACGCCATTCCTGAATGGGAGAACAACTTGTTCATCGGTGGCTTAGCATCGAGCTATATTGCACGTGTTGTAATTGAAAATGACATTGTTGTTGGAGAAGAACGTCTATTGTCTGAAGAAGTGCAACGATTCCGTGATATTCTTGTAACACAGGATGGCGCGCTGATTGCAATCACGGATGGTGGTCTGATTTACAAGGTCACTGCAGCGAATTAAATTGCAGCTATTCCAGAGTATAAATACAATTTTATGATAGTTTCAAAAGATCCTTGCTGATGCAAGGGTCTCAGACTGTAGACAAACTCAATATTTCATGAGTTTGTCTACAGTCTTTTTTCTTTTTATAATAGATTTAACAACTGTTTAGGGGGAACACGACCATGATGACAAAGAATATCGGTAATCAGAGAGACCAACTTGAGATGTTGACGATTGACCAACTGGTCCCTGAGGACCACTTAGTTCGCAAACTCGATGCGGCAATCGATTTCTCGTTCATCTATCCATTGGTCGAGGACCTCTATTCTTCGACAGGTCGCCCGAGTATCGATCCAGTCGTGCTCATCAAGATGACGTTCCTTCAATATACGTTCGGTATCCGTTCGATGCGCCAGACGATCAAAGAGATCGAGACCAATATGGCCTATCGTTGGTTCCTAGGTTTTGGGTTCCATTCAGAGGTGCCGCATTTCTCGACGTTCGGGAAAAACTATGTACGACGCTTTGCTGATACCGAGCTGTTCGAACAGATCTTCTATCGTATGTTGAAGGAGATCATGGACACGGGGCTACTCAGTAGTGAACATGTCTTCGTCGACTCTACACACGTGAAGGCATCCGCGAATAAACGTAAGTTCACGAAGAAGACTGTCCGTAAAGAGGCGCGTGCCTATGAAGAGAAGCTCCAACTGGAGCTAAACCTGGACAGGCAGGAACACGGTAAGCGACCATTTTCACCAGATTCATTTGAAAAGGAAGAATACAAGGAGATCAAAGAATCAACGACGGATCCCGATAGCGGTTATTACGTGAAAGACGAGAGGACCAAACAGTTCGCTACTCTTTCCATGCAGCCACGGATGAAAAAGGTTTTGTACTCGCGAATCTCGTCACACCAGGCAACGTCCATGACAGTATCCCTTTCCAGTCCATCATCGACACTGTGATTGAAAATGTATGTAAAAAGACCAATAGTAGTGGCAGCAGATGCCGCGTATAAGACACCTGCGATTGCGAACTATCTTGTAGAGAACCAGATGTTGCCGGCCTTTCCTTATAAAAGACCGATGACACGTCCTGGCTACTTCAAGAAACAAGAGTATGTCTACGATGAGCACTACAACCATTTTGCTCACGCCATTTTGGCTGAAAAATAGCCAAAAAAAGAGAAAGGATTCGAAATCGGGTAGATTTCGAATCCTTTTGTCTACAATCTGAAAAGAACTGCTTTGCAGTTCTTTAATTCTTATTTAGTTGTCCACTCTTAATGAAAGTAAGATTTGAGATACAACAGCTAATATAGGTAACTCAATTAGTGGTCCAATGACCAAGGCTAACGCAATCAGTGGTTGATCTGGAAATGCTGTTACAGCAATTGCCAAAGAAACAGGAGAATTACGAGCAATGATAGTAAGACTCAGACTCACTGTATCTTCGTAAGAAAATTTCATTGCTTTTCCTACGGTTTGTGCAACAACAAAATTAATAACAAAGTAAAGTAAAATTGGAATAATTAATATATAAATGACCTCAAGATTATTGAATAAATAGTTGCCTTGAGATGCGAACATAGCTGTAATTGCTAATGATAAAAATATAATCTGTGCAGATGAGAAAAAAGGGACGAGTTTCTTATTTAAGAATGTTACTTTATTCCTCAATAAATAACGAGTTAAATGAGCAAGTGTAAAAGGTATAACTAAAACCAGTACAATACTTTCTATAATAGTCGATATTGGAACGGATTGAATGGTTCCTGCAAAAATGAAAAGATATACAGGTAAAAGTAACACCTGAAGGATTAAATTAATTGGTAATACAGAAGTGGATAATGACACATTACCTTTGGCGATAGATGTGAACATTAAATACCAGTCTGTACAGGGTGTAACCATTAACATGATAAATCCGATCCATAATGCAGGGTGATCTGCAAGAAAGATTGCACCAAGACCCCAAGCTAATAAAGGAGTCCAGCCAAAATTTATGATGGTATTCGCACTTAAAAACTTTATGTTTTTAAATGCATCCTTTAAATGTTGCAAAGGAATCGTTAGAAATAATCCATATAGCATGAGTAACAAAAATGGAATGATGAATGACTCGGCATTCTGTTCAAAAAAGATGAATTGACCTATTAAAAGTCCGACACCTACTGCCAATAAAATAATTACGGTTTGAAACTTCTCTAAAATATTCATGATTATACTCCTTTTATAATTATAGAGATAGGTGCGCACGACTAACTCTTGTGTTATTAAGGATAACTTAGAATTAATTCAATTACTTTTACAATATTGATCTCTAATTCGAAAGGAGTATCAAAAACATTGAAGAACAGACAATGGAAGGCGATTTATAATAATGATCGTAGTTATGATGGAGAATTCTATTATGCACTTTCAACAACTAAAACGGTATGTAGACCTTCTTGTACATCTCGTACCCCTAATCCTAAAAATGTGTCTATCTTTAGTACTGTTGACGAAGCTATAGATCAAGGGTTTCGCCCTTGTAATCGGTGTAAACCTGACCAATTGGAATGGAATGGAATGGATATAAAAAAGAACTTGTAGAAAAAGCAAAGCATTACATTGATCTTCATTACGAGAAGAATATTACATTAAAAAGTTTAAATAAAGTATTGCAAAAGAATCCTTATTATATTCAACGATCATTTAAAGAAGTATTGGGGCTTACTCCCTTACGCTATTTGCATCAAGTTAGAATCAATAAATCCAAAGAGTTACTAAAGAAGCATACTTATTCAATTACAACAATTGGATTAGAAGTAGGATACAATGATAGTGCACATTTTTCTACAAAATTTAAAGAACAAGAGGGTATAACGCCAAAAGAATTTCGCAAACAAATATTGAAATAATAGGTAGTTTACTTGAATGATATCTTTAGGTCTTCCGGGATGTTTTTTCTAGAACAGCGAAAAAAGCCCTAATTTCATAATTAACTTTGAGAAATTGGACTTTTATATTGGATTATCCTTAACGTTGTAAATCCGCATTTTCCTGACTCTACCCCTATAGTACTTGTCTAACCTTTTTGTAGTATTTTACCTTCCACTTAAACCCCACTATGGTATTCTAAATTACAAATAGAGCAAAAAGGAAGAAAAGGGCTAAGTCATGTACTATATAGTCATCACACTTTTACTAGAATCTGAAACACTACTTCTCCCGTCACTCGAGAAAGGACAAGAGATTCTTTCCTATTAAAAAAAGAATTACAGCAATCTTATATTTGAAGAGCACAGCCCGGCAGTAACTAAATTAGCTGATAGATACTTGATAACTTCTAATAAATAATAGAGGCGGAGCCGACTCGAAGAAATTGAAAGGAACAACTTCCTGAAAAGAAGCACTACAACAAAACAGATTCAGCTGGAGATGATTGTGGAAGAGCAAACTAAGAAGAATCGCGCTGGGGCCGCTCAATTCGAGCGGCCCCAGTTCTTTTGGTTTTTAATTTAGTCTTCATAGCAAGCATCGGAAGATGAATCTGGCTTTTTCAAGTAGATCAAAGATATAGAGAAGTGGTATCCAGTTATTATTTCACACCATACTTCCGATCTAGCTGCACAATCTCCGCATCCCGATTCGGCACACCGTCCACTAAATCTACAAGCATGGAAGAACCGAGCATACTATAGACAGTCCCGTTACCGCCGTACCCTAGCAAATAATAGTGATTTGGTTTCGCCGGATGCTCACCGACAAACGGAAGATTATCGATGGACTCACCAAAACTTGCAGCGTAACACGCATTGATTTCAAACTGTTGCTTCGGAAAATGCTCATGAAGCGCATCTAGTAACCGTTGCCCACGTTCTGCAATCAACTCATCGGAAAGTGGCGCTTCCGGCTTATCTTCATCCAGACCGCCAACGACTACCGCATTTTCTTCCGTCAACCGCATGTATAAATAAGGACGTTTCGTCTCCCAAATCAACGCACGCTCGTGCCATTCGGAAATATCCTCGACCGGTTTTGTGGCAATCGCATACGATCTATTGATATCCGCACCGATTCGTTTGCCAACAGGAACTGTTTCATACCCTGTTGTGTAGACGATCTTTTTTGCATGAAACGTTCCGTTAGATGTCCGGACTTCCAAGTGGTCTGCTTGCTCGAATACGTCCTCTACTTCTGTATAGGGGAATAGATGGCCGCCACCTTTTTCGACTTCACCAAGAACGCCTTGTACAAACTTTAACGGATTCACTTCCGCGTCTTTGTACGTGACGAGTGCAGCGGGTTTTGAAAACGGCAAGTTGGCTTCGACAGTTGTTTGGTCCCAGTATTCACAAGGGAAGCCATGAGCTTTTAGTGTTTCATATTCCTTTTGAAGCTTAGCTACATCTTCTTCAACACTCGCGTAACAAATACTTGGACGACGAATGAAATCCGCACTTACAGGTAATAATGTAGCCACTTCATCTAGTTGATCCATCGCCTCTAAGCACATCTCGTAAAATCGTACAGCATCTGGTTCACCGATTTGTTCAATCAGCTCATGGAGCATGATGTCATTGGAATATTGAAGCAATCCCGTATTTGCACTCGTGCTTCCCGAGCCAAATTGACGTTTATCTAAAACTGCCACCGATTTCCCGGCTTTCATAAATTGAAAGGCAGTCAACGAGCCTGACATTCCGCCGCCGACAATCACGATGTCGTAGCTTTCCAAGCGTTCATGTACCTCTTGAGGTTCGAATGGTGGCGTTGTTTGTGGCCAGTAAAGCGATCCGTTATGTATGTTCATTAGTCGCGTCTCCTTTTATAGGTTGATAGACCCACTATACCCATGTCGTATCTTCCGTTAAACTAAGGGTATACATAAAGGAGGAATTCCATGCACCAGCCACATATTTTAGTAGTCGACGGAATGGCGTTATTGTTTCGTTCATTTTTTGCGACAGCTATGTCCAATCAATTTTTCTATAATGAACAAGGTCTTCCAACAAATGCCGTGCAAGGATTTGCGCGTCACGTACTGACAGCCCGCTCGATTTTTACTCCATCTCACGTCGTCATTACATGGGATAAAGGAATGCACACTTTCCGTAATGAGTTGTTTGAGGGCTATAAAATCAATCGTCCAGCACCGCCTCAAGAAATGATTCCGCAGTTTGATATGGCACAAGAATTATCTGCTCAGCTTGGGTGGGTCAACCTCGGCGTCGTGGGTATGGAAGCAGATGATACAATTGCATCCGTGACGAAAAAGTGGGAAGGAGAAGGGAAGTTTACTATCGTTTCTGGAGACAAAGACCTTCTTCAACTTCTAACTCCGGATGTTTCGATTGAATTCACGAAAAAAGGGTTCTCGATTTATGACTCGTATCATTTAGAACGATTTCGCGAAGAGTTTGGAATCGAGCCGCACCAATTTCCAGATGTGAAAGCCTTTATGGGGGATAGCAGTGATGGGTATCCTGGTGTGAAAGGTATTGGGCCGAAGACCGCACTTCATCTCATTCAAGCCTATGGAAGTGTGGACGGTGTGCTCGCAGCAAAAGAGGAGTTAAAACCGGGTCAACGAAAAAAGATTGAAGAAGCGGGAGAGCTTCTAGCAATCTCTAAGCAGTTGGCAGTTATTCGAAATGATGTACCAATTGAAGTGGAACTGAACGATTTATATTGGGAAGCAGTCCCTTACACAGCAAAAGAGTTTTGTGAGAGCAATGGCTACAAGCAAGTCTTGCGTCAGCTACTGTAAAGGCGCAATTTTTACAAACGTCACGATTTTATGATTCGGACCGTATGGTATGCGACGGAGTTTACTTTCACGTCCGCGGCCTCCATTATCATGAACAAGTAAAAACAGTTCGCCATCATTTACAACAAAACCGGTCATCGGTACCCAGTGATAGGAGAAAGATGTTTCTGAACGAAATTGAAATGAAAAATATTTATCAAACTTGACGGCTACTGGCCGTCCTTTTTTTAGTTCATTTAGCGCTTCTTGCAATGTGCATTTTTCTGCGCGCCAATCAGAAGGCAATAACTTGTTCAGAAATTTTACGAAGCGAAATGTAAATAATCCGATGCGGGTTCCACGAAGTGACTGATACAGTTCATTGACCGAGTAGGCAGGAAGGCCAGCATGTTTCAATAGTAAATGCGCTGTTACAGGACCACAAGCAGAAGAGCGAAGTTCGGGTGCCACAGAGTCATCGTATTGGGACATCCCCGAAAAAGGAAGTACTGTTTTCATCAAATCCCTCCATAAGAAAAGCGCACCACATGGGTACGCTGTAGTTACATTATAATTTTCCGCTTTCTTCGTTCAATAAACCTTGTAGGGCATTGCGGAACGATTGATACGTCTCAATCTCCACATGCACGCCGGCGCGGACGATTTCTTGGATCAACTTTGGATTGAAACCAACATAAATTGGGCGCATCCCCATAAGTTTTAATGAGCTATTTAAATTGGAAATTGCGAGGGCAAGTTCATTAAAATCAAAGCTAGAAACATCATCTGTAGATACACCTGTGTAATCAAAAACCACATTTTCGACTTCTCGATGCTCTGCTATATAGGTTAGAACTTCCGTTTCAATATTGTTGAAGCGCTCTCTGTAGATATAGCCTGCTACTGGAACCAAAATGGTTTTTGATACAATAGAAGGAATGATAGGAGACGACATGTTATAGACAATCGATTTATAGTACTCCAACTGTTCTTTCAGTTCAAGAATCTCTTGTTCAGTAGTCATAGTGATCTCCTATTCGTTTACAGACTCTAAAAAATCAGTTACTTGTTGTGGCGATTTCGCATTCGCACTATGAAGATGAGCAGTCTTTTCGCCGTCTTTAAAAATTAATAAGCTTGGAATTCCCATGACTTCATACTTCTCTGCAATTTCAGGCAGCTCGTCACGATTTACGTCATACCACGTATACTGATTGTATTCCTCTACGATTGGATCAATGAACATGTCCATACGACGGCAATCCGGGCACCAGCCAGCTTGGAATTTTACGAGTACCTCTTTCCCGGAATGAATCACTTCATTGAATTGTTCTACTGTTTTAATTGGTTCCATATTCGACACCCTTTCTTCTAGTACCTCTAGTTTACATGAAACCCCAGAAAAGAGAAATCGAAAGCAACCACAATAGTATTGCGAAAATTTAAAATATGTTCTACACTAGAAACAAGGACAACGGTTCTATTTTTTTTACCGCTAAAATGAATGAGTATTCATTCAAAATAGAAGGAGGCATCTTTGTGTCATATCAAATTAAAAAAGCAGCTGTCATCGGATCGGGAGTTATGGGTTCTGGTATTGCGGCGCATCTTGCAAATAGTGGCATTCCGACATACTTGCTTGACATCGTACCAAACGACGTATCTGAAGCAGATGCGAAAAAAGGATGGACGAAAGATACACCAGCATTCAGAAACTCCGTTGCAACGGGAGCTCTTGAAAAGTTACTTAAACAAAAACCGGCACCATTGACATCAAAACGCAACTTACAATTGATTACACCTGGAAATCTAGAGGACGATCTTGAAAAATTAAAAGACGTAGACTGGATCATCGAAGTAATCGTCGAAAACTTAGAAGTGAAACAAAACTTGTTCGCACGTATCGATGAAGTATTGACACCTGGCACGATAGTAACATCTAATACTTCCGGTATCAGCATTGAAGATATGACGGTAGGACGCAGTGAGCAGTTTGCAAGTCACTTCCTTGGTACGCACTTCTTCAACCCACCACGTTATTTGAAATTACTTGAAGTGATTCCTGCTTCCACTACTAAACCTGAAGTTGTGGAGTTTGTGAAAACGTTTGGAGAAGACGTGTTAGGCAAGGGCGTTGTTCTTGCAAAAGACACACCAAACTTTATTGCGAACCGCATTGGAACTTACGGTTTACTTGTCACGCTTCGCGAAATGTTGAACCGTGGCTACTCGGTAGGAGAAGTGGATTCTGTCACGGGACCTGCAATTGGACGTCCGAAATCAGCGACTTTCCGCACACTTGACGTGGTTGGACTGGATACATTCCTACACGTTGCGAAAAATGTCTACGACAAGTCGACAGGTGAAGAACAAGAAGTATTCAACCCACCAGCTTTCATGAAGCAAATGGTTGAAAACAAATGGTTGGGGGCGAAAACTGGCCAAGGTTTCTTCGTAAAGAAAGATAAAGAAATTTTTGAGTTGAATCCAGAAACGATGGATTATGAGCCAGTGAAAAAATTGAAAACGCCTTCACTAGAAATGGCGAAACAAGAAAAAGGCCTAGCGAACAAAGTAAAAACTCTAGTGTATGCAAAAGACCGCACAGGAGAACTTCTTTGGAGCATTTTCAATCCAGTACTTCGCTACTCGGCTGAGCTACACGGTGAGATTGCCGATGACATCGTCGCGATTGACCAAGCGATGAAATGGGGCTTCGGCTGGCAGCAAGGACCGTTTGAAACGTGGGATGCAATCGGCGTTGAAAAGTCTGTTGCGAAAATGAAAGAAGAAGGGCACGAGATTCCTGCATTTGTGCAAGCTTTACTCGATCAAGGCCACAGCTCCTTCTATAAAGAAGAAGAGGGCGAACTTCACTTCTTCACAGGAACAGGGTTTGAAAAAGTGCCAACAAATGAAAAGGCAATTGATTTAAAAGCGTATAAAAAGAAACATGGCGTCATCAAGAAAAATAGCGGTGCGAGCTTAATTGACCTTGGTGATGGCGTTGCACTTCTTGAATTCCACTCTCAGTCAAACTCGATTGGTCCTGACATTCTTCAAATGATCAATTTTGCTGTAGACGAAGTGGAAAAGAATTTCAAAGGCCTTGTAATTGGAAACCAAGGGAAAAACTTCTGTGTAGGGGCAAACCTTGGGATGATCTTAATGGAAGCGCAAGACGACAACATCTTTGAACTCGATTACATCGTCCGTATGTTCCAACAAGCCATGTTGAAAATTAAATACTCGTCGAAGCCAGTTGTCGCTGCACCATTTGGCATGACGCTAGGTGGAGGCGCGGAAGTTTGTCTTCCAACAGCACATATCCAAGCATCAACTGAAACATACATGGGTCTAGTAGAAGCTGGTGTTGGCCTAATCCCTGGTGGCGGCGGAAACAAAGAGCTTTACATGAAGCATTTGAGTTCACTTCCAAACAATGTGAAAGTCGATTATGTAGAAGTTGCCACAACAGTCTTTGAGACAATCGCAATGGCGAAAGTTTCAACTTCTGGTGAAGAAGCACGTGAGAACAACTTCTTAAATCAAGCAGATGGCGTAAGTGTCAACCCAGACCACTTGTTGTATGACGCGAAACAAGCAGCTCTTCACTTATACGAAGCAGGCTACAAAGCGCCGATCCGTGAAAAAGTGGCGGTTTCGGGTGCACCAGGCTACGCAACGATGCTCGTAGGGGCGGAAGGCATGCGCCTATCTGGTTTCATTAGCGAGCATGACATGAAGATCGCGAAGAAACTTGCGTATGTACTTGCAGGTGGAGAAGTACCGTACGGAACACTTGTTGACGAAGAATACTTATTGAACTTAGAGCGCGAAGCTTTCTTGAGCTTGGTCGCTGAACCTAAATCACAAATGCGTATGCAACATATGCTTGTGAAAGGAAAACCACTACGTAACTAACCGAAGTCTAAAGGAGGAAACAACCAATGCGTGAAGCAGTATTAGTAGCAGGAGCCCGCACCCCAATCGGGAAAGCAAAAAAAGGTTCCTTGGCAGCAGTGCGTCCTGACGATTTCGGAGCACTCGTAGTCAAAGAAACATTACAACGAGCAGGATACGAAGGCCCAATCGATGATTTGATCATGGGATGTGCGATGCCAGAAGCTGAGCAAGGAATGAACGTGGCGCGTAATATTGGAGCACTTGCAGGACTTCCAGATACAACACCAGCCATCACAATCAACCGATTCTGTTCATCAGGTCTTCAATCGATTGCCTATGCATCTGAACGTATCATGATCGGTCATGCTGAAGCGATTATCGCGGGTGGTGTCGAGTCGATGAGTATGATCCCGATGACAGGAAATACACTTCGATTGAACCCGACGCTTGCAGAAACAGCGCCTCAGTACTATATGGGAATGGGACATACTGCTGAGCAAGTAGCAGTGAAATATGGCATCAGCCGTGAAGACCAAGATGCATTTGCAGTAGAGTCACACAAACGTGCAGCAGCAGCAATTGCAGCAGGCAAATTTAAAGACGAGATCGTGCCAGTAGAAGTGACGCACCACTTTGTCGATGACAAAAACAAGCAACAGACGAAAACACGCCTATTCGAAATGGATGAAGGTGTCCGCGTGGGCACAACTGTTGAAACACTTGCAAAACTACGTCCAGCATTCAACGTGCGCGGTACAGTCACTGCAGGGAACGCTTCACAAACGTCTGACGGTGCAGGTGCACTTCTAGTAATGGACCGTGAAGTAGCAGAAGCACAAGGCTTGAAGCCACTTGCAAAGTTCCGTTCATTCGCAACTGCAGGTGTTGCTCCAGAAGTTATGGGAATCGGGCCAGTTGAAGCCATTCCAAAAGCGTTAAAGCTTGCAGGTCTTTCAATTTCAGATATCGATGTGTGGGAATTGAACGAAGCATTTGCTTCTCAGTCTCTACAAATCATTCGCGAATTAAACCTGGATGTGACGAAGGTCAACGTCAACGGTGGAGCAATTGCACTCGGTCACCCACTAGGTGCGACAGGTGCAGTCTTAACATTAAAAATGATTCATGAATTAAAACGTCAACAGAAGCAGTTCGGTGTTGTCACCATGTGTATCGGTGGCGGAATGGGTGCAGCAGGCGTATTCGAATTACTATAAAAGGAGGACATTATTATGTCACAAGCAGTAAAAGGTGGAGCGTTTTTAACAGAAGATTTAACAGCAGATCGCGTGTTTACACCAGAGGATTTTTCGGATGAGCAAAAGATGATTGCCAAAACTACAGAGGATTACGTGAGAAACTCTGTCCTTCCAGTTGTTGAAAACTTGGAGCACCATGAGTTTGAGCACTCTGTTCGTTTATTAAAAGAAGCAGGAGAATTAGGTCTTCTTGCAGCAGATATCCCTGAAGAGTACGATGGCCTTGGTCTAGATAAAGTCTCATCTGCTTTAATTGCTGAGAAGATGTCTGTCGCAGGTGGCTTCTCTATTACTCACGGAGCGCACGTAGGTATCGGTTCTCTTCCAATCGTATTGTTCGGAAACGAAGAGCAAAAGAAAAAGTATCTTCCATTCTCCGCAACAGCTGAAAAGATCTTTGCTTATGCGCTTACTGAGCCAGGTTCAGGTTCTGATGCTCTTGGTGCAAAAACTTCGGCTAAATTAAATGCAGCAGGTACGCACTACGTATTGAATGGTGAAAAGCAATGGATCACAAACGCAGGTTTTGCCGATGTTTTCATTGTTTACGCGAAAATTGATGGTGAGCAATTCACAGCGTTTATCGTTGAAAAAGACTTCCCAGGTGTATCTGTTGGAGCAGAAGAGAAGAAAATGGGAATCAAGTCGTCTTCTACACGTACATTGATTCTTGAAGATGCAGAAGTTCCAGTTGAGAACTTACTAGGTGAAGTTGGCCGTGGTCACATCATCGCTTTCAACATCTTAAACATCGGACGTTACAAATTAGGAGTAGGTACTGTCGGTGGAGCAAAGCGTGCACTTGAATTAGCTATCAGCTACTCAAACCAACGTCAACAGTTCAAGACACCACTTTCTTCCTTCAACTTAACAAAGCAAAAGCTTGCAACAATGGCATCAAAACTATACGCAACAGAAAGCTTGATCTACCGTACAGTAGGCTACTTCGAAGAGCGTATGAACGAGCTATCTGAAGAAGCACAAAAAGACGGAAAAGAAATCGCAGCAGCAATCGCTGAGTATGCGATCGAATGCTCAATCAACAAAGTCGTAGGTTCTGAAGTGCTTGATTACATCGCAGACGAAGCGGTTCAGTTACATGGCGGATATGGCTTCATGCAAGAGTATGAAGTAGAGCGCATCTACCGCGATTCTCGTATCAACCGTATCTTCGAAGGAACAAATGAAATCAACCGTATGATCGTTCCAGGTACATTCTTGAAGAAAGCAATGAAGGGTGAACTTCCACTTCTTCAACAAGCTATGAAACTTCAAGAAGAGCTTCTCATGATGATGCCAGAAGAAGTAGGCGACGAGCCACTAGCAAAAGAAAAAGTACTTGTGAAGAACGCGAAAAAGATTGGTTTATTAGCAGCAGGTCTTGCAGCACAACGCTACGGCGCAAAATTAGATGCTGAGCAAGAAGTGCTTGTAAATATCGCAAACATCGCGAACAACTTATTTGCTATGGAATCAGCAGTTCTTCGTACAGAAAAAGCATTGAACAAAGTAGGCGCTGAAAAAGCGGCTCAAAAACTTCTGTATACAGAGATCTATTGCCAAGAAGCATTCGAAGAAATCGAGAAGTATGCAAAAGATACATTACTTGCAGCAGTTGAAGGTGACAATCAGCGTATGATGTTGTCAGCACTTCGTAAATTAACGCGTAACACACCGTACAACTTAGTGACGAAAAAACGTGAAGCTTCTGTTAAGCTGATCGACGCTGAGAAGTATGTAGTTTAACACGAATATTCCCTGCATTTCCTGCAGGGATTTTTCTATTTGCCCAAAGGTCGGTATACTACTAGTAGATCGACTTTAGAGGAGGAACTTGTATGGCAATTGAAATGTATGGCTATCCAATTTGTACTACATGCAAAAAAGCAGAAAAATTCTTGAAAGATCACGACGTAGAATTTACGTACCATCATATTGTGGAAAACCCACCAAGCCGTGAATTATTAAAATCAATGGCAGAGGAAAACGGGATTGAACTGAAACGTTTATTTAATGCAACAGGACAAAAATATCGTGAAATGGGTCTGAAAAACCGACTACCAAGAATGACAGATGATGAAAAACTAGATCTTTTAGTTTCTGACGGTATGCTGATTAAACGTCCATTTACAACAGATGGCACGAAAGCTACAATTGGTTTCCGAGAAGAGGAATTTAAGAACGTTTGGACAAAATAACCGCTTGTCGAAATGCATGAATTGTGTCACTATTAAAGAGAAAATTGCAGATGTCGAGAGGAGATTAATGATGAGTATTCCTAAAGAACTTCGTTATTCTAAAGACCATGAGTGGGTAAAGCATGAAGAAGGCACAGCAACAATCGGTATTACAGATTTCGCACAATCCGAGCTAGGGGACATCGTATTCGTTGAGCTACCAGCGGTTGGAGATGAAATCAAAGCGGGTGACGCATTCGGAAGCGTTGAGTCTGTAAAGACGGTTTCTGAATTGTATGCACCGATTAGCGGGAAAGTCGTTGAAGTAAACGAGTCTTTGGAAGATAGCCCAGAGTTCGTAAACGAATCTCCTTACGAAAATGCATGGATGATCAAAGTAGAGCCTTCGGATTCTGCGGAGTCCGATGCATTGATGACTGCAGACCAGTACGAAGAATTAATCAGCTAATCTTAAGTCCGCCGAAATTGGCGGGCTTTTTTGTTTGACTAAGTTAGCGCAAGTCGAGCTCCATTGCGGGGCTGCTTTCCGAGGGCGCGTCGTGAGCCTCCTCGGCGGATGAACACGCCTGTGGGGTCTCACGTTCCGCTTTTGATCCCTCCGGAGTCAGCCCCTCCATTCCGCTCGACTTGCTATATGATGAAACTGGATAGTTCCTGACAACCTTATATCCGCAAACCTGTAATCAATGTCCGAGTAAACCGATTCAGTGTCCGCGAAACTCAATTCAGTGTCCGCGTAAACAATTTATGTCCGCGAAACTGGATTCAATGTCCGAGTAAACCGGTTCAGTGTCCGAGTAACTCAATTCAATGTCCGCATAACTCAATCCCCCCGATGGAACTAGTTGAATTCTCCAAAGCCACTAGAAAAAAAGGGCTGATCGCAATCAGCCTTAAGTCATCAAGCCCTTACTAGAAAAGATTTAACCAGATACCAGTTGAAACATAGGGCAACTGTAGAAACTTGCGTAAGGTCGAACTAAGAAGACTCGCGTTTGGCGCTGCGTTAGCGCGGGCCAAATCCTTGTCTTTTTATTTTGATCTTGAAAGCAAGCTTCGTAAGTGGCATTAAACTTATTCCTTGAAAACAAACGGCGGGTTTGATACTTTAAGCAAAGTAAAGGTGGAGACCCAAATGAACGAAATCACATACAGCGACTGGAAACAAACCGACCAGTCCATACTCTATATTTACACACCCATGTGCGGCACCTGCCAAGTAGCATCCAAAATGCTCACAGTCTGTGAACAACTGATTGACGAACCTGTTTCGCAACTTAATGCGAACTATTCCCCAGAACTCATGGAAGAATTTCAAGTGGAAAGTGTTCCATGTTTGTTGATTAAAAAAGGACCAAATGCTTTCGAAAAAGTCTATGCATTTCAATCTGTGCCTTATCTACTAGAGAAACTCAAAACTGCTCAATAAAAAATAATGAAAATTTGTGATGAAAAATAGTTGACTGTCAAAAATGGCTATGATACTATTCGATTACTGACAACAATACTAATTGAATATGCGTCGCTCTTATAAAGAGAGGTGGAGGGAAGTGCCCTATGAAGCCCGGCAACCGTCACGAAAGTGAAATGGTGCCAAGTCACGCAAAGCTAGCGCTTTGGAGGATGAGAGAATGGATATCTGTTGATAAAACGATGACCCTTTCTGTCTTTGCGCAGGAAGGGTTTTTTTGTATCCATCCAATAAATTTAGAAAGGAGGCGGCACGCATATGATTCAATTATCCAAAGTTTTAAAAGAATACACGACTAAGACTGGCAAAGTTGTTGCCGTCGACAATGTCTCATTATCTATCCAACAGGGCGAGATTTACGGGATTATCGGCTACAGCGGGGCAGGGAAAAGTTCACTCATTCGTTTACTGAACGGACTTGAACGTCCTACCGATGGACAAATTCAAGTAAACGGACGTGAAGTCTCCAAGCTCTCTTCAAAAGAGATGCGCGGGTTCCGCCAAAAAGTCAGCATGATCTTTCAACACTTCAATCTATTATGGTCTCGTACAGTAGAAGAGAACATTGCGTTCCCACTCGAAATCGCAGGTGTTCCTAAAGAACAACGCAGTGAGCGGGTAAAAGAGCTTGTCGCTTTAGTAGGGTTAGAAGGGCGAGAAAAAGCCTATCCTTCACAACTTTCTGGAGGTCAAAAACAACGTGTTGGGATTGCACGTGCTTTAGCCAATCGACCTGAAGTTCTTCTATGTGACGAAGCAACATCTGCACTTGATCCTGAAACAACCGATCAGATTTTAGATCTTCTCGTTACCATCAATAAGCAATTAGGTTTAACTATCGTGTTGATCACACACGAGATGCACGTCATTCAAAAGATTTGTCACCGCGTAGCTGTGATGGAGAATGGTCTTGTGGTTGAAGAGGGGCAAGTCATTGATGTCTTTAAGAATCCACAACAACCTATCACAAAACGCTTTGTTTCTCAGATTTCAGATGGTGCACATTTCTCAGATACTGTTGATCACTTCTTAGAAATGTATCCAAATGGAAAACTCGTCAAACTCACATTTGTCGGTGATCAAACGGACCAACCGTTGATTGCTCGATTGATTAAGCAGTACGGACTTGAAGTAACAATCGTCCAAGGAAACATTACACAAACGCAAAACGGTGCGTTAGGTACATTGTTGCTTCATATTGATGGGGATGCACTTGCTATCGATGAGGCACTAGGTTACTTGCATGCACAAAAAGTACAATCGGAGGTCATTCAACATGATTGAAACTCTTTTACCGAATGTCGACTGGCCGAAGATGTGGGAAGCTACGTATGAAACGCTTTATATGACAGCAATTTCAACCGCTTTAACATTTGTCTTCGGTTTGGCAATCGGCTTAGTTTTATTCCTGACAAGCCCTCACCAAGCATGGGCAAATAAATTTGCAAACTGGTTAACAGGAGCACTCGTGAATATCTTCCGGTCTATTCCATTTATCATCTTGATTATCTTATTGATTCCATTCACGAAGTTCCTTCTTGGAAGTATTCGTGGACCGAACGCGGCATTCCCAGCACTAATCATCGGAGCTGCACCGTTCTATGCGCGAATGGTATTGATTGCTTTAAAAGAAATTGATAAAGGTGTTTTAGAAGCTGCAAAATCGATGGGAGCTACGACTTGGACAATCATTCGAAAAGTGTTGCTTCCAGAATCCATGCCAGCAATTGTTTCCGGAATTACAGTAACATCGATTGCATTAGTAGGGTACACGGCGATGGCAGGTGTCATTGGCGCCGGCGGACTTGGAACACTTGCCTTCTTAGACGGGTTCCAACGAACGCAAAACGATGTCATGATCGTTGCTACAATCATCATCTTAATCATAGTATTTATCATCCAGTGGATCGGTGACTGGTTAACAAACCGATTAGACAAACGATAATAGAGGAGAGAACGTACATGAAAAAATTACTTACAGGTTTTGCACTAGGAGCAAGCATTTTAACTTTAGCAGCATGTGGATCTGAAGGAGGTTCTTCTTCAGAAGGAGAAAGCTCAACACTTACAGTAGGTGCTTCAAACGTGCCTCACGCAGTAATTTTAGAGCAAGTCAAGCCACTACTTGAAGAGCAAGGAATCGAACTTGTAGTTGAAACGTATCAAGATTACGTTCTTCCTAACCAAGATTTAGATAACGGTGATTTAGACGCAAACTACTTCCAACACATTCCGTACTTAGAGTCTCAAATTGCTGACAACGGATATGATTTTGTAAATGCTGGTGGCATTCACATCGAGCCAATCGGTCTTTACTCTAAGAAATTTGGTTCAATTGACGAGCTTCCAGATGGTGCAGTTATTCTAATGAGCAACTCGGTAGCTGACCACGGTCGTGTACTTTCTATGTTAGAGGCTGCTGGGCTGATCACTCTTGACCCAGAAGTTGAGAAAACGACTGCTACAATTGAAGATGTAATCGAAAATCCGAAAAACATCGAGTTTGATCCAAACTACGAAGCAGCACTTCTAGTTCAAATGTATGAGCAAGAAGAAGGTGACGCAGTTCTAATCAACTCAAACTATGCACTTGATGCTGGAATCAATCCTTTAGAAGATTCAATCGCTATTGAAGATTCAAACTCTCCATATGTAAACGTGATCGCAGTAAATGCTGGTGATGAAGAGAACGAAAACATCGTAGCGCTTGTTGAAGCGTTGAAATCTGATGAAATTCAAGAGTTTATTTTAGATGAGTGGGGCGGTTCTGTAGTTCCTGTGACAGAATAACCACACGCCATGACTATTGGGCTAAATTCCCTTTTTACGGTTTCATTCGTTACTTGGTGGGTATACACTAGGTAACGTAAGATACTAACTGAAGGGAATGATACTTATCAAACCAGAAGGACAGCCTTACACGGAAAAAATGAACTTAGCTTTTCGTGATGCACACGGTTTTGGATATGATGAAATGAGACAAAGCGAGGATTTACGCATGAGAGTGGAACAACGTCGTCAACTTGACCACGAGAAAAGTATGCGCATCGCAGCTCAAATTGGTGCACAAGCCCACAGAGGATAATATATATGTATAAAAAGCCTGTAGACCCTTGGTTCTACAGGCTTTTTTGTAGTTCGGGATGATATCTATTCTCATTTAGCGCACTTGTAATGAAAATGCACAAATGTAGGATTTTCAAGGATTGAAATGATTTGCAGTCGGCCTCTAATTACTGTAAGATTAGAATGATAATAATTAAGGATGGATGATTCCATTCGAAGTTAAAGATATGGAGGGTATACAATGTCGACACTAGTAATCAAAGACTTGCACGTTGAAATCGACGGCAAGGAAATTTTAAAAGGTGTGAACTTAACACTAAATACAGGTGAAATTCATGCGGTCATGGGACCAAACGGAACAGGAAAATCAACTCTTGCTTCTGCTGTCATGGGTCACCCTAAATATGAAGTTACTTCAGGTACAATCACTTTAGATGGGGAAGATGTATTAGAGATGGAAGTAGATGAGCGCGCAAAAGCTGGTCTATTCCTTGCAATGCAATACCCAAGTGAAATCACAGGCGTTACTAATGCTGATTTCTTACGTTCATCTATCAACGCACGTCGTGAAGAGGGCGATGAAATCTCACTAATGAAATTCATCCGTGAAATGGATAGCAAAATGGATTTCTTAGAGATGGATCAAGATATGGCACAGCGTTACTTAAACGAAGGTTTCTCAGGTGGAGAGAAAAAGCGTAATGAAATCCTTCAATTAATGATGATTAAACCGTCATTCGCAATTTTAGATGAGATTGACTCTGGTCTTGATATCGATGCATTGAAAGTTGTTTCTAAAGGAATCAACGAGATGCGTGGAGAAGGTTTCGGAAGCTTGATCATTACTCACTACCAACGCTTACTAAACTATATTACTCCAGACCACGTACACGTTATGATGCAAGGTCGCGTCGTAAAATCAGGCGGTCCAGAATTAGCTCACAAGTTAGAGGCTCAAGGATATGACTGGATCAAAGAAGAATTAGGAATTGAAGACGAAACTGTTGGGCAAGAAGCATAAGAAGGGAGACAGTCAACATGACGGTTGAAACAACTTTAGCAGTAACGGAACAAGATGTTCGCGCTTACTCTGAAAAAATGCAAGAACCGGGATGGATGACAGATTTCCGCTTAGCTGCTCTTGCACATGCAGCGGAACTGCCAATGCCAGAACCGGATAAAACAAATATTACGAGCTGGGATTTCTTGACGTTCCCAACACACACTGTTGAGAGTGCAACTTATGGCTCTTTATCAGAACTACCAGAAGAAGTGAAGTCGTTGATTGATTTAGACAATCAAAAAACACTTTATATACAGCGCAATAACACACCTGCCTACCTTTCTGTTTCAGAAGAGTTAAAGCAAAAGGGTGTTATCGTAACAGATCTTCACACAGCGATTCGTGAACATGCAGACTTAGTAAAGCAATACTTCATGAACGATGTAGTAAAAGTTGATGAGCACAAATTAACAGCTTACCATGCAGCGTTAGTGAACGGTGGCGCATTCATCTACATTCCGAAAAATGTGGAGATGGATGAAGTTGTCCAAGTGATTTATGTACAAGACGATGAGACTGCGTCTTTGTTTAACCACACACTAGTTGTTGCTGAAGAGAATACAAAATTAACCTATGTAGAAAACTACCTTTCTACATTTGAAACAGCTCAAGGCCAAGCAAACATCGTATCGGAAGTACTTGCAAAAGACAACGCAAAGATTACGTACGGTGCAGTTGATGTTCTTGCAAAAGGATACACAGCTTATGTCAATCGCCGTGGGGTAACACACCGTGATGCAGTGATTGAGTGGGCTTTAGGCTTAATGAACGACAGCAATTCAATCGTCGAAAATGTGACACACTTAGTTGGTGACAACTCAGAAGGTCATGTGAAAATTGTAGTTGTCGGTCGCGGAGATCAAAAACAAAACTTTACAACAAAAGTCATCCACTGGGGTAAAAATTCAGAAGGTCAAATTCTGAAACACGGTGTTATGAAAGATTCAGCTTCTTCTATCTTTAACGGTATTGGAAAAATCGAGCACGGTGCTTCGAAATCGAACGCTGAGCAAGAATCACGCGTATTGATGCTTTCTGAGAAAGCGCGTGGAGATGCTAACCCAATCCTATTGATTGACGAAGATGATGTAACGGCTGGACACGCAGCTTCTGTTGGCCGTGTTGATCCAATGCAAATGTATTATTTAATGAGCCGCGGAATCTCTAAGCAAGAAGCAGAGCGCTTGATCATTCATGGTTTCTTAGCGCCTGTAGTACGAGCACTTCCAGTTGAAGGTGTGAAGAAGCAGCTTACGGAGGTCATTGAAAGGAAAGTGCGCTAATGAATCAGTCGATCCTCAGCAATTTTCCCATTTTAAATCAAGAAGTAAACGGTCATCCGCTTGTGTATCTAGACAGTGGGGCTACTTCTCAAAAGCCGACTGCTGTTATTGAAGCAGTGAAGGCGTATTACGAACAAGACAACTCAAACGTTCACCGTGGAGTGCATACACTCGGCAACCGAGCAACTGAAGGGTATGAAGGCGCACGCGAGAAGGTTCGCGGCTTCATCAATGCTTCTTCGACAAAAGAAATTGTCTTTGTTCGTGGAACGACGACTGCTATTAATACAGTGGCAGCAAGCTATGGGGATGCAAATATTTCAGAAGGTGACGAAATCGTCATCACGTATATGGAGCACCACTCGAATATTATCCCCTGGCAACAGTTAGCAAAACGCAAAAAAGCAGTCCTCAAGTATATTGAACTTGAAGAAGACGGTACGATTTCATTAGAAAACGTACGCAAAGCGATAACAGAGAAAACGAAAATTGTCTCTGTTATGCATGTTTCCAATGTTTTAGGTGTTTTGAATCCAATTATAGAAATCACGAAGATTGCACATGAGCACGGTGCTGTAATGATGGTCGACGGGGCACAAGCAGCTCCTCACTTGAAGGTCGACGTGCAAGACCTAGATGCTGACTTTTATGCGTTCTCTGGTCACAAAATGTGTGGTCCAACTGGTATCGGTGTTCTTTACGGGAAGCAACGCCACTTAGAAACAATGGAGCCTGTAGAGTTTGGCGGCGAAATGATTGATTTCGTTGGTCTTCAAGAGTCTACGTGGAAAGAGCTGCCTTGGAAGTTTGAAGGCGGTACGCCAATCATCGCAGGAGCTATCGGTTTAGCGGCTGCAATCGACTATCTCGAGTCAATTGGACTTGATAAAATCGAGCAACATGAACATGAACTAGCCGCTTATGCAATGGAGAAGATGTCAGAAATTGAAGGTATGACCATTTACGGGCCAAAAGATCCATCAAAGCGCGCGGGGATTATCACATTTAATTTAGATGACGTCCATCCTCACGATGTGGCAACTGTCCTCGATATGCAAGGGATTGCGGTTCGCGCAGGTCACCATTGTGCACAGCCATTGATGAAGTGGCTCAACGTTTCTGCAACAGCGCGTGCAAGTTTTTACTTGTACAATACGAAAGAAGACGTTGACCGTCTTGTGGAAGGCTTGCAGAAAGCAAAGGAGTATTTCAACGATGTCTATTAATTCAAATTTAGATCAACTTTATCGTCAAGTGATTATGGATCATTACAAGAATCCTCGTAACAAAGGATCTCTTGGAGAAGAAGCCTTGACAGTCGATATGAACAACCCAACTTGTGGAGATCGCATTCATTTAACGCTTCAAGTAGAAGATGGCATCATTCGTGATGCAAAATTCGATGGGGAAGGCTGTTCGATTTCGATGTCATCGGCTTCCATGATGACACAAGCTGTCAAAGGGAAAACGGTTGAAGAAGCGATGAAGCTCTCGGAAATCTTTTCAGATATGATGACAGGCAAAGACTACGACGACTCAATTGATTTAGAAGATATTGAAGCTTTAAGTGGTGTATCCAAGTTTCCAGCACGTATCAAATGTGCAACGCTTTCATGGAAAGCAATGGAAAAGGGAGTACAGCACCAAAATCAAGGAACGGAGGAATAAACTATGGCTAAAAAAATGCCGGATATTGGCGATTATAAATATGGCTTCCATGACAAAGATGTCTCGATTTTCCGTTCTAAACGCGGGTTGACACGTGAAATCGTTGAAGAGATTTCTCGTATGAAAAATGAGCCACAATGGATGCTTGACTACCGTCTAAAAGCATTGGAGATTTTTTACGCAAAACCAATGCCACAATGGGGTGGAGAGCTTGGCGAATTAAACTTCGACGAGATCACATATTACGTAAAACCTTCACAACAAACGGAACGTTCTTGGGATGAAGTACCAGAAGAAATCAAGCGTACGTTTGATAAACTTGGTATTCCTGAAGCAGAACAAAAGTACTTAGCAGGTGTTTCTGCTCAGTATGAATCTGAGGTTGTTTACCACAACATGAAAGAAGAACTTGAAGATCTAGGAATCGTCTTTAAAGATACAGATTCTGCACTTCGTGAAAATGAAGAGATCTTTAAAGAGTACTGGGGTACAGTAATCCCGGCATCTGATAACAAGTTCTCTGCATTAAACTCGGCTGTATGGTCTGGTGGATCATTCATCTACGTTCCAAAAGGAATCAAAGTAGATACTCCACTTCAAGCCTACTTCCGTATCAACTCTGAAAACATGGGGCAGTTTGAGCGTACGTTGATCATCGTAGATGAAGGCGCATCTGTTCACTATGTAGAAGGATGTACAGCACCTGTTTACACGACAAACTCACTTCACTCAGCTGTAGTTGAAATTATCGTGAAAAAAGATGCGTACTGCCGTTACACAACGATTCAAAACTGGGCGAACAACGTATACAACTTAGTAACGAAGCGTACAGTAGTTGAAGCGAACGGAACAATGGAATGGATTGATGGAAACATCGGTTCTAAGCTAACAATGAAGTACCCAGCATGTATCTTAAAAGGTGAAGGCGCGCGTGGTATGACACTTTCTATCGCACTTGCTGGTAAAGGCCAACACCAAGATGCTGGAGCAAAAATGCTTCACTTGGCACCAAATACGTCTTCGACAATCGTTTCGAAATCGATTTCGAAGCAAGGTGGTAAAGTAACGTACCGCGGAATCGTTCGTTTCGGACGTAACGCACACGGAGCTCGTGCCAACATCGAGTGTGATACGTTGATTATGGATAACCAATCGACATCGGATACAATTCCTTACAACGAAATCATGAATGACAATATTTCTCTTGAGCACGAAGCGAAAGTTTCGAAAGTGTCTGAAGAGCAACTGTTCTACTTGATGAGTCGTGGTTTGAGTGAAGAAGAAGCGACAGAAATGATCGTTATGGGCTTCATCGAACCATTCACAAAAGAACTTCCAATGGAATACGCAGTAGAGATGAACCGTCTAATTAAGTTCGAGATGGAAGGCTCTATTGGATAATAAATAATAATAAAAAAACTCTGTTCCCGGATTACAACCCGGGAAACAGAGTTTTTTGTTTATTGTACGAAATGAGCCAGCTATCTATGTATTCTTTTTGGAAAGAATAGCGTTTACCAAAAGATACATAATGAGGTATCAAACGTTTTTCGATTAGAAATAGAATTTCAGCTTCAGAAAAGCGTTCTTCACTTTGCTGATTCAAGTACTCAAGCAGTGCATCGATTCCATAGAATCTATTCATCATGTCACCTCCCGCCAAACGCTCCTCCTAGAAAGAACACTTAGCACGAGTTACGAGATGAGCACTCCTTATACTACTATAATACCCCCTCTTAAAAACTATAAACCAAGAGAGAATCAAAGAAATTTCGAGAATGAAAATGGTACACTACTATAGAAGAGGTGAGGATATGATACAGCTTGGTCTTACAGGATGGGGAGATCATCCTGACTTGTATCAAGGGACTGCAAAACAAAGATTACAAGACTACAGCGCCCATTTTCCGATTGTGGAACTTGATGCCATGTTTTATGCAGTACAACCCCAAAAAAACAATGAAAAATGGATTGCCGAAACGCCAGATACCTTTCAATTCATTATTAAAACTTACCAACAACTTACGGGACACTTGCGAGAAGAAAGTCCTTTCGCTTCTCTAGACGAAGCATTTGAAGCCTATCGACTCGCTGTCCGCCCCTATAAAGAAGCTGGGAAGCTAGGCGCCATTTTAGCTCAATATCCACCTTGGTTTGATTGTACAAAAGAGAATGTGGAAGAGCTTCGAAGATTACGATCAGAACTAGAAGAGTTTGATGTGGCGATTGAATTCCGCCATCAATCCTGGTACGAGGAACGGTTCCGAGAGAAAACGTTCGAATTTTTAAAAGAAAACAACTTTATCCATAGTATTTGTGATGAACCGCAGTCTGGAGAGGGAAGTATTCCATTTGTTCCAGAAGTCACCGCGAGCAAAGCCTTACTTCGCTTTCACGGTCGAAATGTTGCGGCTTGGCAGGCACCTGTTACACGTCAGAACTGGCGAGAAATTCGCTATCTCTATGACTATTCAAAAAAAGAATTAGAACAACTTGCTGAAGAAATAAAAAAAATAAATCAACAAGCAGACACAACCTTTGTATTGTTCAATAACAACTCGGGTGGACATGCAGCAGCTAATGCAAAACATCTGCAACAGATGCTCGACATCACCTATGAGGGCCTTGCACCTAAGCAGCTTGATTTATTCGGAGGAGAATTGTAATGGAATGGCTGTTATTAGTAGTTATTGGTCTTTTTAGTGGAATTGTAGGGTCTGTCGTTGGACTTGGCGGCGGCGTCATCTTAGTCCCGGCTATTGTCTACTTAGGCTCTATCGGCTGGATCGACGGTATTACGCCACAAACCGTAGTGGGTTTATCCGTCATTATGATGATTTTCGTCGGGCTATCTTCAACAATTGCCTACATGAAAAAGAAGACGGTAGATTTTAAAAGTGGCTTCATCTTTTTTGCAGGGAGCGCACCTGGAACTGTTGTCGGTGCATTTGTAAACAGAGGGCTGGATCTTCCATCGTTTCAATTGTATTTTGGTATCATGATGGTTTTTCTCGCACTATTACTTCTTGTACGTAAGTACGTGAAACCAGTGGAATGGTTTGTGAAAAATGGTCGGAAGACAACATTTGAAGATGCAAGAGGTACCTATGTGTACGGATATCCGATTTGGTTCGCTGTTCTCTTAACCTTCGGAATAGGATTTAGTTCGGGATTATTCGGAATAGGTGGAGGCTCTATGCTCGTACCGGCTATGTTATTGCTCTTCTTATTCCCACCACATGTAGCAGTCGGAACGTCTATGTTCATGGTATTTTTATCAGCACTCGTCAATTCCATCACACATATATCACTCGGCAATGTACCCTGGCTATACACGATTCCGGTTATTCCTGCAGCCTACATCGGAGCAAAAGTAGGGGCATACTTAAATCATCGTCTAAACTCAGATAGTTTAGTCATCTTACTTCAAATTGTGTTATTGCTATTAGGCATACGTTCTATATACGACGGACTCATGTAGGAGGTGAAGAGATGGGGACACTTCATATTATTCATACAAACGATTTACATAGTCATTTTGAAAATTGGGAAGCGATAGTAGCGAAGATTACGGCTTATAAGAAAAGTTTGCCTGCTGGAGACGATCTACTAGTCATGGACCTCGGTGATCATTTAGACCGTTCCCATGTCTTTACTGAAGCGACAGCTGGAAAAGGGAATGTGGAACTTTTAAATGAAGCAGGCTATCATTTTGTAACAATCGGAAACAATGAAGGGATTACACTTTCTCATGAACAGTTAGAGACCCTGTATTCAGAAGCTCAGTTTGAGGTCGTACTCAGTAATTTTTTTGAACCAGACGGCACGAGACCAGAGTGGTTACATCCTTATGTGATTCACACCACATCGTTCGGAAAGAGAATCGGTCTATTTGGTGTCACTGCTGCTTACGACGAATACTACAAGCAACTTGGATGGCACGTTACATCTCCACTTGATTCCGTAAAAGAGATTATTCAAGTGCTGGCACCTCAAGTAGATTTGGTACTATGTCTTGCGCATGTGGGACGAACAATGGAAGAAGAAATCGCAGAACAATTTCCCGAAGTCGATTTACTATTTGGAGCACACACTCATCACACGTATTCAGATAATTACGTTTGGGGACGTACGCATTTATCGGCAGGAGGAAAATGGGGAATGCACATAGGTGTAGCTGTCATCCAGTTTACTGAAACTGCACCTACAATCACCACGACACTGCATCCAGTGCAGCCGAGCTCATCGGATACGACAAACAGCAAACTAATAGAACGTGGAGAAAAACTATTAGAGGTCTCGGTTTTTTCAAACGATGAACATCTTCCAACCGCATGGGAAGTGGAATCAAAATTAAGTGAACGATTAGGCGAAGCGCTCATCACCTATACAGAAGCGGATTGCGCGCTTTTTCCTGCGGGGTTGTTACTTACAGACCTCTATCCAGGAGAAATATCTGCGAAGATGATGCATGATTTGTTACCGCATCCCATCAATCCATGTATTGTCACTTGTACAGGTGCTGATTTGATTGAAGCCTATAGGATCGCTCAAAATGACAAGTGGCCAACGCTTGAAGTACGCGGTTTAGGATTTCGAGGAAAGCAACTTGGGAAGTTGATTTTCGCGAACTTTGTGAAAACTGGCGTAGGGTACCAGGTGAATGGGGAGCCATTAGAGACTAAGAAAAACTATAAGCTGGCTACAGTGGATATGTTCACGTTCGGGTACTTCTTCCCGAGATTTAAAGAATTACCAAAAGTATATTTTATGCCTGAAACAATTCGAGATGTATTTATTCACTATTCCGCTTCATCAAATGATTCTAAACGCATAAAGTAAACAAAGGAGGAGATTTAAGTAGTCTTCCGTACTTAAATGATATTGAGTATGACATGGAAACGATCCAGGAAGAGGGAGGCGTTGTATTTTTTGTTCCTCTCGCCTGAAAATAAGGGGTTGTCAGACGTCTTTATTCTTGTTAAGCTTAAAGGGAATTGAATATTATCTAGGTAGAGGCCGCAGAGCTTAAGAGTATAATACGGGAGTTTGACAACTAAGATCGTGTTAAAAAGGAAGCTTTGCCGAAGTGATTTGTGTCGTCACACATAAATCATTGGGGTTATTTTGAATAAAAATAACACTGTCATTTGCATTCGGCAAATGGAGAGCTACAGTCAGTTGAGACAGTTAAGGGAAATTCCCTTGTATGCCAGCCTAATGATTTATTTAGGCTGGTTTTTTGTTTCACTTTTATGATCTGTAACTCCGCCTAAAAGGAGGAGAAACGTCAATGGAAGCTACAATTTTTTCACTTTTGCCACCGGTGTTGGCAATCACAATGGTACTCATTACACGTCGAGTATTATTATCACTAGGTGTCGGGATAGTCTCGGCCGCATTTTTACTACATGAATTTGCACCAGTAGATTCTCTGCAATCATTATGGGCGGCATTCCAACTATCGTTTTGGGATGACGGATTCAATGCGTACAACGTCTTCATTTTATTATTTATTCTAAGCTTAGGCGTTATTACTGCACTTGTTACATTATCAGGAGGTAGCCGAGCGTTTGCTGCTTGGGCTATGAAGCGCGTCAAGACACGTCGCGGCGCAAAATTGCTTACTGCATTTATTGGAATCTTAATTTTTATCGATGACTATTTTAATGCATTAGCGGTTGGTCAAATTGCTCGACCTATCACAGATTCACACAAAATCTCCCGTGCAAAACTAGCTTATTTTATTGATTCTACATCTGCACCGATTTGTGTTGTCTCGCCAATCTCTAGTTGGGGCGCGTATTTGATCAGTTTGCTTGGTGGTATTTTTACAACGTACGCAATTGTTGCGTACACACCTCTAGAAGCATTTGTATTGATGGCACCAATGAATTACTACGTAGTAGCGGCGATTGCCGTTGTATTCTTCGTAGCTGCAACAGATTTTGATTTATTTGCAATGAAGGCACACGAGCGTCGTGCTCTTGAAACAGGTCAACTGTTTGACCCAGAAAAAGACGTGGCTGGAGAAATCAAAGAAGAATTTCCTGAGCACAATCATGGAAAAGTGACAGACTTAGTCCTACCAATTGTAACGCTCATTGCAGCTACAGTTGGTGCGATGCTCGTGACGGGTAATCAAGCAGGTGGTTCATGGAATCTGTTTACGATTTTCGAAAACACTGATGTACCGAAATCTCTATTGATTGGTGGACTTGCGGGTGTAACTGTTGCGTTGTTCTTGTATCTGCGTCAGTTTGATAAAAATCCAGAAGCGGATGCAGCGCATATCGGAACGGCATTTCTATCCGGAATTCGCTCGATGATGCCAGCAGTACTTATTCTGATTTTTGCTTGGGCGCTCACATACTTGATTTCTGAATTGCAAACAGGTGAGTACTTGGCACAAGTCGTAAGCAACAACAATATTCCAGAGTGGATTTTACCAGCATTGTTATTTGTGTTGACGGCAGTTATGGCATTCTCAACAGGAACGTCGTGGGGCTCATTTGGAATATTGATTCCGATTGGAGCAGATATCGCAATGGCTGTGAATCCAGAACTTCTTCTACCAGTACTATCAGCTGTACTTGCTGGAGCAGTATTTGGAGATCACTGTTCACCGATTTCAGATACGACGATCATGTCTGCAACAGGAGCAGGATCCAACCTGTATGATCACGTCACAACACAACTTCCGTATGCCATCATTAGTGCAGTCATTGCCACTGTGGGCTATTTAACACTTGGATTTACAGGTTCAGCTTGGATTGGACTTGGCGTAGTTATCGTGTTACTTATTGCATTGTTTATTTTCTGGACGGCAAAAGAAAAAGTACAAGAAAAGACGGCATAATAAATGAAACCACCAGCGAAATTTGCCGGTGGTTTTGTCATGACAGTCAATTGTAGGGAATTCTAAAGTATGATATATTGACAACAGGATAGACTAAGGATGGGGGCTACCGCAATGACATCTTGTAAACCAACTACAGAACGCGAACGTAAGCCGGAGTGGCTAAAAATTAAACTCAATACCAATGAAGAGTATACAGGCTTGAAAAAATTAATGCGTGAAAATAATCTAAATACTGTATGTGAAGAAGCGCGTTGTCCAAACATTCATGAGTGTTGGGGAACACGTCGTACTGCTACATTCATGATTTTGGGTGCAGTTTGTACGCGTGCGTGTCGTTTCTGTGCTGTGAAAACTGGACTTCCAAATGAGCTAGACCTCGCAGAACCAGAACGCGTAGCAGATAGCGTTGTCATCATGAACTTGAAACATGCTGTAGTCACAGCTGTAGCACGTGATGATTTAAAAGATGGCGGTTCAAAAGTATTTGCAGAAACGGTACGTGCGATTCGTCGCAAAAATCCATTCACAACAGTTGAAGTTTTACCTTCTGACATGGGTGGGGTGGAAGAAAACCTGCGCACATTAATGGATGCAAAACCAGACATTTTAAACCACAACATTGAAACCGTGCGTCGCTTAACACCAAGGGTTCGTGCACGTGCTACATACGATCGCTCACTTGAGTTTTTACGCCGTGCAAAAGAGATGCAACCGGACATCCCAACGAAGTCGTCACTGATGCTTGGACTTGGAGAGACATGGGAAGAAATTATCGAAGTTATGGACGACCTACGTGCAAACAATGTGGATATCATGACGATCGGTCAGTATTTGCAACCAACGAAAAAACATTTAAAAGTACAAAAATATTACACACCACACGAGTTCGGAAAGCTGCGTAAAATTGCGATGGAAAAAGGCTTCTCGCATTGTGAGGCGGGCCCACTCGTTCGAAGCAGTTACCATGCGGATGAACAAGTCAATGCTGCAGCAAAACAACGACAAGCAGCTGGCGAAGAAGAACTCGCTGTGCAGAATTAGGTGAAACTAGTGACACGTATTCATTTAGAAGGTTTTCAATATGAAGTAGTAGAAGAGTTTCGCGAAGGGTTTAATCAAGAGGTTTTAGAAGAACGCTACAGCGATGTCCTACAAAAATATGATTATATTTTTGGTGACTGGGGTTATGGTCAACTTCGACTTCGTGGATTCTACGAAGACTCAAACTCCAAAGCGACGTTTGATACAAAAATCGGGACAATCCACGATTACATTTTAGAGTATTGTAATTTTGGCTGTGCCTACTTTTTGCTGAAGAAGCTTGGGAAGATTCAAGTGGAGAAACAACCAGAAGTGGTAGCAATTGAAGAGGTAGTGAAAGAAGAGAAGGCGGACTAGTTCCGGCTTCTTTTTTTATAGATTTAAAAAGTAAGTTGAGTGAAGTGGAGGGGCTGACTCCGGAGGGATTTCTAGGAGGCGCAACTCGATTTCAATCGCCGAATATCGACGCGCCCTCGGAAAGCAGCCCCGCAACGGAACTCAACGTCTTGAAGTCGGCTCCACATCTACCTACAATCGATATTTTCGCATGAAATTCTGATCGATTCGATTCTTTAGCTTCCAAGCAAGTTTTCCTTTAAAACTTTTGTTACCATACAGAGCAAGAGCTCGACGGTTGCCGAGAGATAAAATTGAGAGTTGGTTAGATTTGGGTTCATACGCTCGTAACTTCTGATTCAAAATGATAGCCTGCAAGTTATACCAAAGGATGGGGCCTTGTTTTACCGCATGTACGCCATTCTTTGCAATTCCTTCACCAAAGTGTGCACAGTCTCCTGCAGCAAAAATTAGAGGTTGTTCTGCTGCCTGAAGAGTCGGTGTGACAACTAAAAAGCCCTCTTCCGTGACAAGCCCACTTTCAGCAAATAGGGAGAAACTAGAGGCTCCTGTCAGCCAAAACATTGAGGTACAAGGATACATGTTTCCAGACGCCGTCGTTATCACACTTTCATGAAAGGACGACGGTGAATCTTGTTCTTTCAAATGTACACCTGCTGCTCGAAGCTCATCGCGCACAGAGTGTTGAGCATTCGTCTCAGATAACAACGCGCTTTTGCTAATGAGCTGAACAGGATTGCTGTAGCCATTGTTCTTTCGCCATTCATGAATAGATAGCGCCATTTCTACTGCTGCTGCACCACCGCCAATTACAACGGGATGCTCGGTTGTTCGTATTGACTCGATCGCTTCAATCATCTTATCTGCAGGTTTTATTTGAGGTGAGATCTCCTCAAAATTGAGTGGGATGTCAATGCGAGATCCTATATCAAATGATACTAAGTCATACGGATAGCTTTTTCCGCTAGCACAATATAGCGTCTGAGTCGCAGCATCTATCTTCGTAACAGTTTCTTCATAAAACAATGCACCCGCAATTCGACAAAAAGGAACGAGCGGCACGCGTGTCTCTTTCTCATTATAGTGTCCTTCTGCATAACCAGAGAACATCCCCGAATAATACTGATACGAAGAGCTTGAAAGAACGACTAAACGCCAGTTCGGTATTGGTTCACGTGACCATGCTCGAATGATGTGAAGATGCGCATGTCCTGCACCAACTAATACAATCGTTCTCATGCTGCATCCTCCTTTAAGATTGATTTGGCTTCACGAAGACGCTGCAGGGCAGTGAAAATTTCTACAGCTAAGAACAGAAGCGTGAGTAAAGTTAAGTAGGTGGGGAATAGTATCATAAGTGAGAACAAAATGAATCCTTCCGTTCTCTCCGCTAACCCTGGTTGATAATAAAACGATTTCATCCCTTTTTTCTCAGTTAATGAACCGACCGTCAAAAAGATGGTCATCGCCCAAATAATTGAGCACGCGAGAAGCAGTAATGCCCACATTGAATCTGGATAGAGAAATGCGAGCCCTATAATGACGCTTATTTCAACCAATCGGTCATAGCTCACATCAAGTAAAGTTCCCCAAGCAGAAGAACGGGATTTTCTAGCCATCGCACCATCGACCGCATCTAAAAATCCTGAGATCCAAAGTGTGGCTAGCGCAAGCCAAGGATTCCCTAAGTAAATCCAAATGCCGGAGGTGACACCGATAGCAAACGCGATGTGTGTTACGTGCGTAGCTGTCAAACCGAAGTCGAGAAGTTTACCGGCAGTCTGGTTAATTACAGGGTCCACATATTTTCGTGCATGTGTATCGAGCATATTCATCACGCTTTCGATTTAAAGTATGGTATAGATTACATTATACACACAGTAGACAAGAGAGGTGGTACACAGATGTCAAAACAAACAGATATCCTAATACTCGGGGCTGGAGCAGCGGGATTAACGGCAGCCTTCACAGGTGCCGGATTTTCAAAAAAAGTCATTATGATCGATAAAAATAAACCAGGTGGAGAATGTACCTGGTCGGGTTGTATTCCTTCTAAAGCACTGATCAATCGTGCGAAAGAAATTCATCATGTGCGGAAATATGTACCTGACTTTGCTCCAGACACAGAAAAGATTTTAGAAGAAGTGCGTCAGGTCATGGAGGACGTTTATCAAAATGAGTCGCCAGAAGTCCTTGCAAAATCGGGAATTGAATTCATTCAGGGGAAAGCAACATTTTTAGATGCGCATCGTATTGAAGTGAATGGTGAAGTGATCGAAGCAAAAAAAGTCATCATTGCCACTGGATCGAAACCATTGATCCCTCCAATTGAAGGACTTAAGGATATCGACTACTTGACGAATGAAAACTTGTTTCAACAACAAACATTCCCAAAAAGTCTCCTTATTTTAGGGGGCGGCCCGATTGGTTCCGAGATGGCTCAAGCCATTGTTCGACTAGGAACAGAAGTCCATCTAGTGGAGAAAGGACCTCGTATCCTCGGAAACGACGAAGAGCAGCATGCGAAACTAGTGCAAGACCGCTTGGAATCAGAAGGTGTACACATTCACACGGGTACAGAAGCCAAATCGGTTAAACAACAGGGAGGAAAGATTCACCTGACTGTCGAAAAGGATGGAAAGCAATTTGATTTGACGGCAGACAAAATCCTCGTGGCACTCGGTCGTCAAGCAACATTAGAAGGATACGGCCTAGAAAAGACTGGTGTAGGGTACAGCAAGAAACGAATCAAAGTGGATCAGCATATGGAGACTACAGCAAAAGGCGTCTATGCAATCGGAGACGTTGTTGGACCGTATCAACTATCCCACATGGCGAATGCCCAAGGGATCACAGCTGCACAAGATGCGATTTTACCGATTCGTCGAAAAATGGACTATTCGCATGTTACGTGGTGTACGTATACAGACCCTGAAATCGGACACTCTGGACTGACAGAAAAACAAGCTCGTGGTAAGCACGGTGATTCGATTCGAGTGTATACGCATTCCTATGATGAGCTTGACCGGGCGAAAACAAAGCCGGATTATATGGGCGAATTAAAAGTCATACTCGACAAAAAAGGGATGATTCTAGGGGCGAGTGCTGTAGGTGACCGAGCAGGTGAGATTATTAGCCATATCCAAACATTAAAAATGCTAGAAATTAATATGGGCAAACTTTCTAGCGTGATTCATCCGTATCCGACGTATAGTGAAATACTCGTGAAGCTCGGGAAGAAAATTTATGTCGATAATCTCCTCAACAAACCAATTGTCAAGCAAGTGACAAAATGGCGTGACAAGGAGAGTGAGTAGTATGAAATGGAAAGTCGGCGTACTACTGACCGGAATTTTAGTTACAGGAGGAATGATGAAAATGTGGACACAACCGCGTGATTTAGGAGCAGAAAATGGGAAACTACGAGAGCTTCCGATGACGCCAAATGCCGTGTCTTCTCAAACGGATAAACAGTCTGCTTATGTGGAGCCATTGCCGTTTGTAGGATCCGAAGGTGAATCCATCAAGCACCTTCTAGAGGTACTCGATGAGATGGAATCAATTGAAGTCATGACCCATGAACCACGCTATATTCATGCAGTCGCAACTACAAAATTGATGAAATTCAAAGATGATCTTGAGTTTGCGATTCGTGAAGGAGAAGATGTTATTCACGTGCGTTCAGGCTCGCGAATTGGCTATTCTGACGGGGGTGTGAACCGAAAGCGCTATGAAAAAATTCATGCACGTTACTTGGAACAGACCAAATGACACGCAAGAAAAAACTTGCGATCGCCAGTATTCTGCTATTTGTTCTACTAGCGTATATTGTCAACTCTCTTCCAGCTCTGTCTGCTGAAGGGATCAAGACGTGGATTGAGTCACTTGGTCCATGGGCACCTGTAGTCTACATTGTGATCTATGCACTTCGTCCACTCGTTTTCTTTCCCGCGTCCGTTCTCACATTGACAGGCGGTGTTTTGTTTGGCGCTTGGTTTGGAACGCTTTATACTCTAATTGGAGCTACTTTAAGTGCAGTTGTAGGGTATGTAATGGCTGAGAGACTTAGTAAGTTATGGAGCTCTTCAGCACCTATTGATCGTTTGCAAAAAGCGAAACGGCAGATGGAAGAGAACGGTTTTGTTTATGTGCTTTGGTTTCGATTGGTCCCATTCTTAAACTTTGACGTTGTAAGTTATGTGGCAGGACTTGCTCGTGTTAAATGGTTTCCTTATATTCTTGCCACGGTCATCGGTATGTTCCCTGGGACAGTTGCTTATAATTTTTTAGGTGGAAGTTTGTTAGAAGGGGATTGGCGAGTCATCGCAGCGGCTTTAACCGTAGTCGTTTTATTTACAGTGATCAGTTTGATTGTACGGAAAAAACTTCAACAAAAAGAACGAATGGGGGACTAAGATGAAGAGGAGATGGATGCTTGCTTCTAGTGCGCTCATTTTTGCGCTTGGGGCATGTAGTCAAGAGCAGGTAGCAACAGAGGCGGACTTTTCGCAGGACTGGAATGAGTTAGCCACAGAAGCAGAAGGAACTACTGTAAATCTCTACATGTGGGGAGGCAGCGATTCCATCAATAGCTACTTTGATGAGTGGGTCACTCCGAGACTAGAAGAGCAGTACGACATTTCTCTTAACCGTGTACCAGTGAATGATACACAAGAAATATTGACGCAGCTACTAGATGAAAAAACAGCAGGTAAAGAATCGGGCAGCATAGATATTATGTGGATTAACGGAGAGAATTTTAGAAATGCAAAGGACAACGACTTGCTCAATCAACCGTTTGCGGATAAACTGCCAAACGTAGCAGAACTTGTGGATCAACAAGCGCCGCAAATTGCAGAGGATTTTGGCATTCCCGTCGACAACTTGCAAGCTCCATGGGGGACTGCACAATTTGTGATGACGTATAACTCAGAAGATGTTATCAATGTGCCTACTTCTTTTGATAAACTCGCTCAGTGGGTCCAAGACAATCCTGGTCAATTTACATACCCTGCTCTTCCAGATTTCACAGGAGGCGCTTTTGTTCGCCATGCACTAGAGGAAATTGTAGGGACGGAACAATTCACATCAGATGAGCCACTGGAGCGTGATGAGTTTGACACAATCATGGAGCCGGTATGGGAGTATTTAAATGCGATAGAGCCTTATTTATGGCGAGCAGGAGATACGTATCCTGAGAGTTTAGCCCGTCTTGATCAACTTTATACGAACGGAGAAGTCGCATATACAATGGCTTATGATCCAATCAAAGCAGCTGCCGAAGTACAAAACGGACGATTCCCAGACTCGACGCGCACATTTATTTTTGATGGAGGTACGTTGTCGAACACCCATTATTTAGCCATCCCGTTTAATGCAGAAAATCCACTCGGAGCAGCCGTAGTGATCAATGAATTGTTATCTGTTGAAGCGCAAGCTGCGAAACTAGACCCTGCAAACTGGGGCGACCTTCCTGTACTTGATTTTTCTAAGCTTTCGGATGAACAACAACAAGTCTTTACAGCGATTGATTTAGGGGAAGCCTCTTTATCCATTGAAGAGCTTGAATCAAAGCGTATAGCAGAAATCCCATCCATCTATGTCGAATGGATTGAGGAAGGCTGGTTGGAGAATGTGGCACAGAACTAAAGACTATTTACTTGTACTGCCAGCACTTGTGCTGACAGGAGTATTATTTTTTGGTGGATTGATCGATGGATTGTTTAAGAGCTTCGGTTATTTTCCAGCTGTAGGAACTACAACATTTTCACTCCAAGCGTATCAAGACGTCGTGATGAGTCCGCTTTTTAGAGACTCACTCGTTCTAACAATCCGAGTCGCGATTTTGTCGACAATCAGTGCAACAATTCTTGGAGTTGGAGCAGCGCTTGCACTTTATTTCATGGCTAGGCGGACCAGTGCACGGTGGCTGCTCCGTCTTTTTCAACTTCCATTGACAATCCCTCATCTCGCGGCGGGTTATTTCATGATTTTATTACTCTCTCAAAGTGGTTTGCTTGCACGCTTTGCCTATGCCTTTGGATGGATTGATGCTCCTTCAGAATTTCCTGTTGCTGTAAATGACCGATTCGGGCTGGGAATGATTTTGACCTATAGCTGGAAAGAAGCACCGTTCATCGCCTTACTTGTGTATCCGGTACTTGCTCGAATCCACGACAATTGGTTGGATGCAGCAAAAGTATACGGAGCTACAACTACTCACTATATTTGGCATGTTCTCTTACCTGCAATTCGGCCAGCGGTCATCACGGCTAGTTTGATTGTCTTTATTTATACACTCTCTTCATTTGAAGTACCGTATCTATTAGGAGTAACGTACCCATCCACACTTCCAGTCTATGCTTTCCAACTGTACACAAGTGGTAGTTTTGCAGACCGTTCTGAAGCACTCGTCATTATGTGGTTATTGACCACGGCTGCATTGGTTGTAGGGCTAGTTGCGTATCGCTTTTACCGGAAGAGCTATGAACGGGGGTGGGAGTGATGCGTCGTTCGACCGTCTATTTACTTTTAATCGGGTTGATCTTTGCCTTACCGTTCGTGCCAGCTCTCATCGCAAGTTTCGGGGGAGTGTGGCGATTTCCGACGATTATTCCGGACGGGATTAATTTACGTGCGTGGGAAAGTGTTTTCTCTCCATCTGCACGGACGCTTTCAGCCACCTTCCTGAGTTTGTGGATTGCATTTTGTGTGACAATCATCAACTTGATGGTGGGAATACCAGCGGCGTATGCATTAACACGAAAGAAATTGCGCTTTCAAAGTGTCATTGAAGCTGTACTCCTCGCACCCATTTTTGTACCAGCGCTTGCAGCGGTCATGGGCATCCATCTGACCTTTTTACGACTTGGATTGACGGAGACAGTGTTGGGTGTCATCCTCGTACATCTTGCGCCTTCTATGCCCTACGTGATTCGAGCAGCCATGATTAGTTTTCAAACGATGAACGAGGAAGCGGAAGATGCTGCAAAAATGCTTGGTGCAACAAAATCACAACGCTTTTATCACGTCATCTTGCCGCACTTAATTCCTGGGTTAACGGCAGGCATTATTTTAAGTATGCTGATTTCTCTGAGTCAGTATAGTGTGACATTGTTGATTGGTGCAGGTCAGGTCATCACGTTGCCAATCCTCTTCGTTCCATTTTTAAATGGTGGGGATCCAGCGATTGGAGCAGCGTACACTTTAGTGTTTTCTGCTGTAGCACTTGCTCTCGTCTTACTTTTAGACGGAGGGCTTCGTTCGTATTATGCAAGTAGAAAAGGAGGGCTGTCATGAGTGGATTTGAAATCAAAAATCTTTCCAAATCGTACGGGGAGGACTTTACGCTAGCTCCAGTTTCGTTAACGATTCAATCTGGAGAATTTGTGACGCTTTTAGGCCCCTCTGGATGCGGGAAAACAACTTTATTAAAACTTGTAGCGGGACTTATTGCACCAGATGGTGGTGAGGTCTATCAACAAGGGAAAGAACTAACATCGGTTCCTTCTGAGAATAGACAGTTTGCGATGATGTTCCAACAACCTCATTTGTTTCCACATATGACGATTGCAGAGAATGTAGCATTTGGCCTTCGGATGCGAAAAGTGGCGAAGAAAGAACGATTGAAGAAGGCTGAAGAAGTGCTTGCAGAAGTCGGATTAGGAGGGTATGGAAAGCGGTATCCATACGAGTTGTCAGGTGGCCAACAACAACGCGTCTCATTGGCTCGAGCTTTGGTCATTGAGCCGACTTTACTCTTACTGGATGAACCTTTTAGCGCATTAGATCCTTTACTGAAAGTCGAGATGCAACAATTGGTCAAAACTGTTCATCAGCAAACGGGTGTCACGACAATTTGTGTCACGCATGATCAAGAAGAAGCTTTTTATCTGTCGGACCGGATTGCGCTCATGCAAACAGGTGAAGTCGTGCAAGTGGCGGATCCTCAAACGCTGTATAGGTCTCCAGCTACTTTAGCAGTGGCAAAGTTTTTAGGCTATAAAAACTTTATTCCGGTCAAAGTCGAACAGGACAGCATCGTGACGCCATTTGGAACATATGCAGCTACTATATCGATTGAAAGTGGAAAGTACCAGTGGGCGATACCTTCAGAAGCGATTTCGTTGAAGGGATCTTTACAGGGCTTGGTAAAAGAGGTCGTGCATCACAAGGGATACATAGAAGCGGTGGTTGAGGTGGAAGGGCATGAACTCACAGTACGTAAACTAACCCCGGATGCACAAGCCTTGCGAGTAGGGGACTCGATTACAATTGGATTACCAGATGAGGACCTCGTATTGTTGCGGGAGTAATTCCTTGAAGATCCGGGTGTTTAGTTTCCATAACATCATTAGGGGCGTTAATCAGAGAGTTTCGGTCGCTAATGAACAAACTACGGTCGTTAAATGAGTGCTCTCGGTCGCTAATGGGCATCACTCGGGCGTTAAATGCAGAAGTCCCAAGCCCTTACTAGTAAGAACTTGAGAAATTAAGAAGAATCGCGATGGGGCCGCTCGAATTTGAGCGGCCCCATTCCTTTTCATTCGTATTTTGATCTTGAAAGCAATCCTTGTAAGATGAATCTAAATCAATTCATCCGAATGTAAGGTGGCATTCTCCACATCTAAAACTGAAGTTGAGTGGAAAGGAGGGGTTGACTCCAGTGGGATTCCAGTCTGCCGTGAGATCCCGCAGGAGGCTACGACGAGGAAGCTCACGCAGCGCCCACGGAAAGCAGCCCCGCAGTGGAACTCAACTTCTAAAATTGCACAATTTCTGAACAGTCGGCTCCACATCTAAAAACTTAATTCAGAAGTTCCCGCAAATACTCGCGAAGCTCCTCTGCTTCCTCTGGATTTCGGTTAAATGCGTGCTCCAGATAGCCTTCTTCTTCCACATCATCCGCGCCGATAATAGCCATCCGGTTGAATTGGATATCCATTACTAAAACTTTCCCGAAAAAGCGTGTGCTCTGCAGAATTGCTAAATCGTAACGCTGCGTTTCGCCTGTAAAACTCACAAAGCGAGTCTTTGTATCTTCGACATCGTCATATAAATAAAAACGTTCCATGCTGTTCACCTCAAGTTCTTGTCAATCCTATGGTACTATAGAGGTGAAACGTATTCAAACAGGAGGAACTGCTTATGTATTTTGTCGACCGGAAACGGATTGAAATCATTGCCACTCACCTTGAAGAGTTGGTTGCAGTCTATCAAAACAAACACCAATGGTCTAGTTACCCAGAAAGCCAATTGATTCTGGAGCGTATTGCAAGCTCTTCCATCGAATCAGTCCTCGATATTGGAAATGCAATGATTGACGGCTTCATCATGCGCGACCCTGGAAGCTACGATGACATCATCGACATTTTAGTAGATGAAAAAGTTGTACCTGCTGATATGGAAAAGGGATTGAAAGAAATCGTTGCCCTTCGTAAAAATGTGGTGCGCGACTATTTTGCAGTGAATGCAGAAGAAGTGACAGCTGTTTTAGACCGACAGCTCGGGACACTCGTCGAATTTCCTAACCACGTCCGGAAGTATTTAGTGAATGAACTTGGCCCTGTTTCGGCATTCTTACCGGAGGACTCGAATGTTCAATTATAAAATTGTCTGTCTTGATCTAGATGGAACGGTCTATAAAGGTGCTGAGCCGATTCCGGAAGCGATCACGTTCATTCGTGCGATGCAGCAAAAAGGGATTGAGCCGTTTTATATTACAAACAATGCGTCTATGACACGAACTGAGATTAAAGAAAAACTTAGAGGGTTCGGTGTCGAGACTACTGAGCAACAGATCTACACGTCGGGAATGGCTGCTGCACATTTCGTCAAACGTGATTTTCCAGAGGCGAGTGTGTACGTTATTGGTACGGACGCACTTCGCGATGAATTGACTGCTGCTGATCTGCAGCTGACGGAGCGGAATGCAGATGCTGTCGTGATGGGGATCGACCGAGGAATCACATACGATAAACTCGCTCAAGCTTGTCTTGAAGTCCGAGCCGGTGCTACGCTCATTGCGACGAATCCAGATCATGCCTTCCCGTCACACCAAGGATTTCTCCCTGGAAATGGTGCGTTTGTGCGATTGGTCGAATATTCGACAGAGACTAACGCTATCTTTTGTGGGAAACCGTCACCCATTATGCTGGAGTTGATTCAGCAGGCGACAGGTGCGGCTCGTGAAGAGATGGTGCTGATTGGCGATAACATGAAGACAGATTTATTAGCAGGTGTTGATTTCGGAATTGCAACGATTCACGTCAATTCCGGAGTGGACCGTCCGGAAACTATCCGTGAGCAAGGTATGAAGATAACACGATTTGTTGATAAAATGACCGATTTATTGGCATAAAAAAAATCAGTAGCCCTCGAGACAGTCGTCAAGAGATGCTACTGATTTGTTGTTTAAAATAATGGATTTTCTTCTAAATAGGTATAGATATTGTCTATCAGTTCCTGAGGTGTTTCGCCACGAACGATGTCCCCGTTAACTACTGCAAATAATGTGTCCGCACAGATTGTACAATTACTTGTACAGCCATATTCAAGAACATCTAAATTGGGGTCCTTTTCAAGCGTTTCAAACGCCTCTTGAGCACCGTTTACAATATTACTAATACAAAACTCCACCATGGGATTCATCGATATCACCTCGCTACAAGTTGATGCTACTGCATTTTTTCAAACGCGTCAATTCCTGCGTCTTATTGTGAAATGTCTCACAATCCATTATACTTAAACTGACAATGCATGCAGAGGAGTTTTCATATGCAAAAATTAGTACTGCTTGGAGGCGGATATGGAAATATGCGTATTTTATTGCGCTTGCTTCCGAATAATCTTCCGTCCGATGTAGAAATCACATTGATCGACCGCACATCTTTTCATAGCTTAAAAACAGAATTTTATGCACTAGCAGCAGGAACGGTATCAGATCACGCGGTGCGTGTATCGTTTCCAATTAGTGAGAAGCTGAACATCAAGCACGGGGAAGTTGTTGAGATCGACACGGAAAACAAAGAAGTGTTGCTTGAAGGCGGAGAAGCTGTAAAGTATGACGATTTAGTCGTCGGCCTAGGTTGTGAAGACAAATACCACGGCGTACCAGGAGCTGCTGAATACACGATGAGTATTCAAACAATCGGCAAGTCTCGCCAGACGTACAACGTTCTTGGTGACCTTCCTTCTAATTCAGTAGTTGGAATCGTCGGAGCAGGTTTAAGTGGAATTGAATTGGCTTCAGAGCTTCGTGAGTCTCGTCCGGATCTACGCATCAAATTGTTTGATCGCAGTCCGCGTATTCTTCGCGATTTCCCAGAACGTCTAAGTAATTACGTAAAGAAATGGTTCGACGAAAACGATGTAGAAGTCATCAGCAACTCGAACATCACGAAAGTGGAAGAGAAGATGCTGCACAACCACGATGAAACAATTCCAGTCGATGCCGTTGTTTGGACAGCCGGTATTCAACCAGTTGCGCCAGTACGTGCATTACCGGGTGAAAAAGATTCGTCGGGTCGCGTTATCTTATCTCCACATCATCATCTACCACTAGATGAGCACGTGTATATTGTAGGAGACTGTGCGTCACTACCATTCGCGCCGAGCGCTCAACTAGCAGAAGAACAAGCGGAACAAATCGTGAACGTTTTGAAAGCAAAATGGAACGGCGACACGCTTCCTGCAAAGCTCCCAGATATCAAGTTAAAAGGATTTATGGGATCCCTAGGGAAGAAACAAGGTTTCGCATATCTTGCAGACATGTCCGTAACAGGCCGCATCGCGCGTCTGATGAAATCCGGTCTGCTTTGGTACTACAAAAAGCATAATGGTTGATTAGGCCAAGGGACGTTGTGTATGCAGCGTTTCTTGGTTTTTTTATGAAGTCTTCCCTGGGAAGCTAAATTAGTTTCCATAAATCGACTTCGGTAGAATAAATTGCGATCTGGGTAGAACAAATCAGGGTTAGTGTAGAACAAATCCCCCATTCATCCGATGAACGACCGCTCAGCCGCCATAAAAACAAAAACTGAGCCCATAAAAACAAGCTCAGCCAAAACAAAATAGTAAATTCGAGACAACTTACTCAGCCGTCACGTACCCATGCTGCTCTAAAGCTGAATACACAGGCTTTAACTGGATGTAGCCTTCACCAATGACTTCATCTTCGATCGTCACAAGTGGGTAAAACAACTCATCGTTTTGAATCTGCTCAATGTACTCCGCATCCACGTCTCGCTCCGACGTTTTTTCAATATCTACATAGCGGAACTGAATCTTGTGCCCATCAAACTTACGAGCAATCGCAGCTTCCAACCATTCATACGTATCTTTTGACGAAGGTGCATTTACACAGCTCGCACAGATGACATCTGCGCCATACACCGTTAACGTAATTTCTTTCATTCTCCCCAACCCCAATTTCTTTATTGGATTTTTTTGTTCTATCCAATTATAATAGGGATAGTGAAAGGAGTCGAAAGAAATGACTGATACGATGAATGAACAAGTTCAAGAAGTACTCGATAAATTACGCCCATTCTTACTCCGAGACGGTGGAGATTGTGAATTAGTAGATGTTGAAGACGGTATCGTGAAATTGCGTCTCCTCGGTGCTTGTGGGACATGCCCAAGTTCAACAATCACATTAAAAGCTGGTATCGAGCGCGCCCTACTCGAAGAAGTACCAGGTGTAGTAGAAGTTGAACAAGTATTTTAAGTAACACACCGAGACAAGGCGCAGGCCTTGTCTTTTTCGTTTAATTCAAGGGAAGGTGGGAACGAATGATGACACATGTAGTCGATATTACAGTAGCAGCAGCATTCCGCATCAAAGAAATGATGGAACATAACGAAGAACAAGGTGCTTTTCTACGTGTATCCGTTAACGGTGGGGGATGCAGTGGCCTCTCTTACGGAATGAGCTTTACACAGGAAAAAGCAGCAGATGATCGCGAAGATAACCAACACGATATTCAGATCGTTGTAGCGGAAGAAGACGCGGGCATTTTACAAGGAACGAAGATTGATTATAAGCAATCGCTCATGGGTGGCGGCTTCACCATCGATAACCCGAATGCTATTGCAAACTGCGGATGTGGCTCTTCATTCCGCACAGCTACAAAACAAGGAACACCTGAAAACTGTTAATCTAAGTATTACTGGCTTGGTTAACATACAAGACATAAAAGTGATCAGGGGTGACTCCAGCGGGATAAAAAAGCGGAAGCTGAGACCTTGGCTCAGCCCGCGCCCGCGGAACGCTTCCCCTGATCACCCTACACTCTATTTAAGGAAGTTTCTCGATTAGGAGAAGCTTTCTTTTTGTTTTTAAGCATATGTAAATTTTCTATGAGTTTTTGCATAATTGAAAACGTTTCATTCGAAACAAGTATTCATTGAACTTCTATTCTAAAAGGGCTAATATAGAAAGTAAGTGTTTGCACCCGTCAAGGGGCAAATAAGTGAAAATATAACTAAAAGGTGGTAGCGGTACCATGAAAAGAGCGAAGATTCTCATTCTAGGCGCAGGCTATGGCGGACTTTCAACTGCCGTAAATTTACAAAAAAAATTAAATGCAAATGATGCAGATATCACATTGATTAACAAAAATGATTATCACTACGAGTCGACTTGGTTACACGAGGCGGCAGCTGGAACACTATCTCCTGAAGATGTACGTTATGACATCAAAAGCGTACTAAATGGCGACAGAGTACAATTCGTTCAAGCAGCAGTAACAGGCATCGACGTCAATGCACGCAAAGTAACAACAGATAAAGGCGAGCACACATATGACTACTTAGTCATTGGACTTGGCTTTGAAGGCGAGACATTCGGTATCGAAGGTCTTGATAAATATGCACTTTCTATTGCAAACGTTGGAGCAGCGCGTCAAATTCGTGAGCACATCGAATACCAATTCGCTATGTGGTCTCAAGACGAAGTAAAAGACGACAGCCGTTTGACAATCGTTGTAGGCGGAGCTGGTTTCACAGGAATCGAATTCTTAGGTGAGCTAGGAAACCGTGTTCCAGAGCTTTGCAAAGAATTTGATGTACCACAAGAAAAAGTACGCGTTCTTTGTGTAGAGGCTGCGCCAATGGTTCTTCCTGGATTTGATCCAGAATTAGTGGACTATGCAGTGCGTCACTTAGAGTCTAAAGGAATTGAATTCTCAATTGGAACTCCAGTTGTGCAAGCAACTCCTGAAGGTGTAAAAATCAAAACGGGTGAAGAGTCATTTGATTTCGTTAAAGCTGGTACAGTTGTATGGGCTGCAGGTGTTCGCGGAAACCGTTTAATCGAAACTTCTGGTATCGAAAACATGCGTGCTCGTGTCAAAGTTGAAAAAGACATGCGTGCACCTGGCTTCCCAGACGTATTCATCGTTGGAGATTGCGCACTTATGATCAACGAAGAAGTGAACCGTCCATACCCACCAACAGCACAAATTGCGATGCAACAGGCAGAAACAATTGCAGAGAACCTTATTGCACTTTTGAAGAACGAAGATACACATGCATTCGTTCCTCAGTTAAAAGGTTCTGTATGTTCACTGGGTGAGCACGATGCGATTGGAGATGTAATGGGCCGGAAGATTACAGGAACAAAAGCTTCCATCATGAAAAAAATCATCGACAACCGTGCTTTATACATGATTGGCGGAGCACCACTTGTTATGAAAAAAGGAAAATTTAACTTACTATAATCTAACCTCTCAAACAGTCGCAGAAATGCGGCTGTTTTTTTGTTTTCAGGTATACTAAAAAGCAAGGAGGGGAATAAGATGTCACGTAAAGAGAGAGGCAATGTCTGGTTAGGCGTTGCGGGAATAGTTGTAAACTCGAGAGGGGAATGGCTCGTCGTGCAAAAACGCTACGGGGGGTTAAATGGCAAATGGTCATTGCCTGCAGGGTTTGTTGAAGGAAATGAGACAGTCGATCGCGCTGTTTTACGAGAAATCAAAGAAGAGACCGGAATCGATGCGAGAGTCATTCAGTTGGTTGGATTCCGTAGTGGGGTCATCCGTGAAAAAATCAGCGACAATATGGCAATCTTCTTCTTAAAGCCAAAAGATGATCACCAATTACCAGATCCACAGCTTGAAGAGTTATACGAAGCACGATGGATGTCCCCTGCACAATTACTTGAAGATGAACGCACTACATCCATGATAAAACTTTTTTTGAAGGTCAACCAAGACGCAGGATTTGAGACGCGCGAGGGATTAGATCCAGGACCTATTTTCGGCTATAGCAGTTATAAGCTTTTTACGGCTTCCGATCACCACGAATGACACATTTTCGCTACATTTAAATTGAATAGTCAAAAAACTCTCTTGAATCTCTTTACACGTTTTTGCATATATGATATATTATCAGAAAATTAAAACTTAAAACAAGGGAGTTTTTCATATGACACAATTTAAAAAACCAGCAAATCCAACACACTGCCCATATTGCAAAGGGAATGGTTATTTCCAACTTCGACTTGGTGGATCAGAGACATGCACAGTATGCCAAGGGTCTGGAAAAAAGTAATCAAGTTTTGACAATCACGTGAATGAAAGCAAGGTTCATTGAAAAGCCCTGTCTCTTCGAGTACACTTAAACAAGATGACACGGAGGGACAAATTATGGACTTTTCATTGCCGCAGCTGATTATTTCAGCGATGCTTTTTATTGTTATGTTTTTCGGAATTGGCTTCTTACTAAATATGCTTTTGCGCATGACGTGGTTTATGGCAATCGTGTACCCGATTGTTGTAATTTTGATCATAGACGATGTAGGCTTCTTTGATTATATAACGGCACCAGGTACAGCATTTCCAGCACTTATCACTAAAATCTCAAATCTGCATGTAGCGGATTATGTGATTTTAGGTGGGGGATTGGTTGGGGCGATTATTGCAGGCTTAGTGAGTCGTTACTTGCGTAAAAATGGCTATCAGATGTTTTAAAAATAGTATTTACACAAAGAAAATCAGTATCTTCTCTTGGTAATCACAGGAGAAAATACTGATTTTTTTTATAATTTATTCCGTTACGGGGCCGCTTTCCGTGGGCGCGGCGCGAGCCTCCTCGTCCCTACGCTCCTGTGGGGTCTCGCGTTCCGACTTTAATCCCACTGGAGTCAACCCCTGCACTCTTAAAAAAGTGTAAATAGGTATCTAGATTTGAATAAGAATTTAGAAGATTCGTTTACAAAAGTGATGTATAAAGAATAACAGAGATAGCGACACCGGTTAGTGCCCCCATAAACACTTCAATAGGCTTATGCCCGAGAAGTGTCTTCAACTCCTCAATTTTTTCTTCATCTTTTTTCTTCTGCCAATCTTTCGTGTGTTCCAAGAAATTATGCAAATCAGCGCGTAGTTGATTAATGATGATGGCTTGTTGACCAGCATGGAAGCGAACGCCCGTTGCATCAAACATTACGATGACTGCAAAAATTGCTGAGATGCCGAACATCGTTGAATCCAAGCCTTCTTCAAAAGCAACAGCTGTTGTTAGTGCTGTTACAGCGGCGGAGTGAGAGCTCGGCATTCCTCCAGTCGAAGTAAATAAGGCAAAATCGACTTTTTTAGATACCAAAAAATGAATCGGAATTTTTACAAACTGAGCGAAAAAAATCGCAAAGAGGGCTGTCCATAATGGGATGTTTTGAAAAAGTTCCATGATTTATCGCTCCTTCGACCGTTTCTACTTGTAGTATAGCACAAGAAAATTGGCGACAGCCAAATAGAATCGGTATAATAGAAACGGAATACACAAAGGAGGAATGGTTTGTGATTATTTTAACAAATGAAGTAAATTTAGGTGAAATTCAATACGAAACGTTAATCGTAGGATTGAGCACGCATACGGAGCAAGTTGAAGGTTGGGATGCTTTCACTTCAACGTTTGGGGCTCAAATTACAGAATTAATCAAATCAAAAGATCTTTCTACAAAAGAAAAGGAATTGACGACGTTTCACGTGACGACAGATTCATCTGTGAAGCGCATTATCTTCGTTGGAATTGGCAATCGTAAAAAATTGACGGAAGAAAGTCTTCGTCAATCGTTTGGTCGTATCGGGAAAACATTAGTGAAAAAGGGATACTCAGAAGTTTCGGTTTTACTTCCATCTTTTGTTAACGAAGAAATCTCAGAATATGATGTTGCATTTCTAGCAGGAGAAGGGCTTGGTCTTGGGACATATCAAGTCGTCGACTACAAAACGACCGTGCATGATACAGATTTTGATTTAGCTGCAGTAGAGCTTTTAAGCCAAGCGGACGAACAAGAAATCGTATCCTATTTTGAAGTGGGTCTTGTCTACTCAGAAGCTGTGAATGAAGCCCGCACACTTGTGAATATGCCAGGTAACATCCTCACAGCAACTGAATTAGGAGAGTATGCACGTGAACTGGGAGAAGAGTTTGGATTTGAGACACACATTCTAGGGAAATCCGAAATTGAAGAATTAGGAATGGGTGCACTTCTCGCAGTCAATCAAGGGTCTCAAGAAGAACCACGTCTCATTGTCTTGAAACATCAAGTGACAGAGAACTGGGAAGACCCAATTGCATTAGTCGGAAAAGGAATCACATTCGATACGGGTGGTTATTCACTTAAACCGAAAGATGGTATTGTCGGTATGAAAGGCGATATGGGCGGAGCAGCAGCTGTTCTTGGAGCAATGCGGATCATCGGTGAAACAAAACCAAACAAGAACGTAATCGCAGTTATTGCATCTACAGACAACATGGTATCAGGCAATGCCTTCAAGCCAGATGACGTCATTACTTCTATGAGCGGCAAGACAATTGAAATCTTAAATACAGATGCAGAAGGGCGCCTTGTTTTAGCGGACGCTGTAACGTACGCGAAACAACAAGGAGCAACGGCAATTGTAGACGTAGCAACACTTACTGGCGGAGTTATTGTAGCGCTTGGAATGGATAAGACAGGAGCCCTTACGAACGATGAGGCCTTGTTCGAAGAGTTTATGGAAGCGTCTATCGAGACAGGTGAATTTGTGTGGCGACTACCGCTAACGGAGAACGATAAAAAACGTATTCGTAAATCAGATGTCGCGGATTTGAATAACTCACCAGGTCGTGATGGTCATATGATCTTCGGTGGAGGCTTTGTAGGGGAATTTGCAGAAGACACACCTTGGATTCATCTAGACATCGCAGGAACGTCTGGGTCACCTTCTGAGCATGATTTAGGGCCTAAAGGTGGAACAGGTGCAATGGTGCGCACATTAGCATCTTTTGTAGAACGCCTTGCTGAGCAAGACTAATTACTTGCATATAAAAAAGAGCAGCCCTAGAGCTGCTCTTTTTTCGTTGCTTCTTTTGGTACCAGTGCTTCCATATCGTCTCGAACAGTTTCCTTCGCTAATGGGACACCTGAGAAATAAGCGGCTTTTGCCATCATATGACCCCCAACTGGACCTGTGATGAATAAGAATACGATCCCCAAAATAATGCGTGGATTAAAGTTACCTTCTACAAGCCAAAAGTGTAGGAAGACTCCAATCAATATCGACATAACAGCTAGAGTAGCACTCTTAGAGGCTGCATGCGCACGACTATAAACATCTGGCAGACGAATTAAACCAATAGTGGTAACAACAATGAAAAATACCCCGATTGTGATAAAGAGAATGATTAGACTATTTATTAGCATCTCGATCATTTTCAATAATCACTCCCTTCTCCGTAAATTTAGAGAAGGCGATTGTTCCGATGTAAGCAATAATTGCTAACAATAAAATGACCTCTAAGAAAAATGGAGAGTCAAACAGAATTGAGAACAATCCTACTAGCGCAATCAATCCAACACCCATTGAATCAAGCGCAATTACTCGGTCAGGAGTCGAAGGACCTTTCATGAGTCGGTAAAGAAAACCAATTAGACTAACACTTATAGCCCCAACAGCAATCCATAGGAACATGTTCATTTATCGACTCACCTCCATAATTGCTTTTTCAAATGTATTACGAATTGAGTTGACAGCATTGTCCACATCTTCTAAGTCTAATGTGTGTACGTACAACTTTGTACGATCCTCTGAAATATTAATTACTACAGTCCCTGGTGTTAAAGTGATTAACATTGAAAGCAATGTAATTTCCCAGTCCTGTGTCAACTTTGTTTCAAGTTCAAAAATGGCAGGCTTTATATCCATCTTAGGTTTTAAAATCACACGAAGCACAGCGATGTTTGAAACAATTAATTCTTTTAAAAATAGTAACAACAACTTCGCGACAGCCACTACTCGTTCTATGTAAAAACGAGTAGAGAAGAAGCGTCGAAGCATAAACAACATGACGAGTCCCAAGATGTAACCAATGATGAATGTTGTTGCTGAAAATGAATTAGAGAGGAACATCCAAACGAATGCAATAAACATATTTAAAAGTATTTGAAAAGCCATCTAGTTGTTCCCTCCTAACACTGCATCCACATAGAATGAAGGATCCATTAATTGACGGCCCGCTTCTAAGAAGAAGGGTGTCAAGAACTCGATGAATACTCCGTAACCCATTACGAGAACAAATAATACAACTACTGGAGCCATGTATTGGCTATACGCTTTTTTAGGAGGAGCGTTGAAGGGTTTCTCACTACCCCAAAAAGCGTAGATGAAGATACGAATCGCAGATAACAATACGACCATTGTTGAAGCTGCAACTACAATCGACTGCCAAACAAATCCGCCTTCAAGACCCCCTTGGATAATCAATATCTTTCCTGCAAATCCACTGAGTGGTGGAATCCCTGCAAGAGCAAAAACAGCTACAAGATATGTCCAACCAAGCGCAGGGTAGTGACGAATTAATCCACCCATTTCACGCAAATTGGTCTTTCCAGTAATCAAAATTAAGACCCCAATCATCAAGAACAACAGAGCTTTCACCAACATGTCATGAACAAGGTACAGTGTAGCACCTGTCACTGCTGTCGAATTGAATGCTGCAAAGCCAAACAGAATTACGCCAACCGCAATGACGATATTGTAGATGATGATTTTCTTGATATCCATATAAGCAAGAGCGCCGATACTACCAAATACGATTGTAGCAATCGCGAGCATCATTAGTATGTCGTGTGTAAAAGCAACATCTGTTGTAAAGATGAGTGTATAGACGCGTGCAATGCTGTAAATCCCAACCTTCGTTAATAACGCACCAAATAATGCGAGTATTGGAAGGGGAGGGGCATAATATGCGCCTGGTAACCAGAAATAAAGTGGAAAGATCCCAGCTTTAATTCCGAACACTACCAAGAACATGATGGCAATTGTTGAAATGACACCCATGCTTCCGATTTCTCCAAGCTTTACTGATAAATCGGCCATATTTAATGTTCCAGCTACTGAATAGATGTATCCGATCGTGATAACAAATAGTGCCGCAGCTACAATGTTCACAATGATATACTTCATCGATTCACGAAGTTGAATTCTCTCGCCACCCAATGCAATCAGGACATAGGAAGCCATCAAGAAGACTTCGAAGAATACGAAGAGGTTGAATATATCTCCTGTTGTAAATGCCCCGTTGATCCCAGATAACATAAAGAGAACAGCAGGGTAGAAGAAGAAGCGTTCTCGCTCTTCACCTAATGCATAGACAGAATACCACAGCACGACGAATGTGATGAGAGACGAAGAGGTGACTAAAAGTACACTCAACATATCTGAGACGAGTGAGATACCAAATGGAGCATCCCAGCTACCTAATGTTACAACTTGTATGCCATCTGTATATACTTTTGTAAGCAATACAACGGAAATAACCAATGTCAGTAGTGCACCGACAATTCCTCCGATGCGTTGAACGGTTAGGTTATTTCTAAATAGTAATAAAACAGTACCAATCAAAAGCGGGACGATGATTGGAAGAACGACTAAATTAATCAATTTCACCCCTGCCTTTCATATGGTCCATATTATCCGTTCCAATTTCTTGGTACGTACGGTAAGCAAGAACAAGTGCAAAAGCTGTTACACCAAATGCGATTACAATTGCAGTTAGTATCAAAGCTTGTGGGAGTGGATCTGCATAATCTGCAACGGTTACTCCTTCACCAACAACGGGAGGTTTGTTTCCTCCTAATCCACCCATTGTTAAAAGAAGAAGGTGAGTTCCATGACTCAATAAGCCTGTTCCGATGATAATGCGCAATAAACTTTTTGAAAGAATCAAATAGGTTGCTGCACTGAATAAGAATCCGGCTATTATCGCCATCATGATTTCCATCAGTTGTCGCCTCCCATCATTTCAATAATTGTAAGTGTTATTCCAACAACGACTAGGTATACCCCAATATCAAAAAATAGGGCAGTATGAATCGATGTCTCACCAAGTAAAGGAATATCAAAATAGTCGTACCAATGTGTGAAGAAAGGGACATTAAATACAATAGCTCCAGCTGCAGTTAAAACTGCAACAATCATACCAATAGCTGTCATGGCGAGATAATTGAAAGGAAGTACTTCCTTTACAGTTTTAAAATCATACGCAAGTAGAAGGAGTACAATCGCCGATGCCATCAGAAGGCCACCGACAAATCCTCCACCTGGCGTGTAGTGTCCTGCAAAGAAGATATGAATCGAGAACAGGAAGATAATGAAGAATGTGACGCGTGTGGTCGTCTGTAAAATTAAATCATTCGACTTCATTTGTAACTGCTCCCTTCTTTTTCTTTTGCAGGCGAAGCTTGATCATGCTGATGATTCCAATTGAAGCAATCATCAATACGCCAATTTCAAAGAGTGTATCAAAACCACGGTAATCCACTAGAATTACGTTTACAATATTTCCGCCACCTGCTTCTGTGTAAACAGTCTCTTTGTAAAACTCAGAGATTGAAGTCAGTTGACGTTGAGAGTAAGCACTAATTCCGATTAATGTAACAGTTAATCCCACGGCAACAGAAATCAAAAAGTTTCCAAATCGGAAGCGGTTGTCTTCTTTGCCTTTGTAATACTTATCTAACTTTGGTAAGTGATAAAACGCTGTTAAGAACAGGGCTACCGAAATTGTTTCGATCACTAACTGTGTTAATGCTAAATCGGGTGCTTTAAAGATGACGTAAAACAGGGCAACTGTGTACCCAACGCCACCAAGTGCGATAACAGCTGTTAGACGTGACCAAGTAATCAAGATCGCCATCACACTACCGATTAATATAATTGTTAACACAACTTCGAATAGACGAATAGGTGCAAGGTTATCAGTCGAAATGGCAAACCCACCTTGTGTGAACAGGGTAGTGATACCGAGAATAGCCATCCCAGCAAACATATAAACTAAATAATCACGAATAGAACCTGTCATAAAGCGGTCAGATAGAGCGCGGTTCCAGTTGAGCGAACCATCCATTAACGTGTCATAGCCACGGTTCAATGTGAACTTCTCAGGCCATTTTGAGTAGATCGGCTGCCACTTCGGCAAGAGTTTATAAAGTAGGAATCCAACGAGAACAACACCTACAGTTAACCATAACGCAGGAGCATCCCAGCCGTGCCATGCTTTAATATAGAATTCAATATCAGCAGCTGAGGCATACGTTGTTGATTGAATGGCTGCCGTTGCTGGTTTCACAAGCCAGTCGCCAATTACATTTGGGACAAAGAATACAAGTACAACCAATGACGCTAAGAACACAGGGGAGATAAGCATGCCAATCGGTGCCTCATGTGGCACTTTAGGCAATTGCTCTTCTTTTCGTGTCCCCATAAATGTATACCAAACAAAATAGATACTATAGATAAACGTAAACACGCTCGCCACCCAAGCTACAATTGGGACTGAGTAAGCGATGGTCATCATAGTTATATCAGCGCTAATGAGACTAAGAACAGCCTCTAAAAACATTTCCTTACTTAAAAATCCGTTAAACGGTGGAAGACCTGCCATCGATAAACTCCCGATCATCGCTACGGTAAATGTGACCGGCATCAAGCTCATTAATCCTCCGAGCTTGCGGATATCGCGTGTGCCCGTCTCATGATCGACAATCCCTGCCACCATGAACAGACTTCCTTTGAATGTCGCGTGATTGAACAAGTGGAAAATAGCAGCGAAAGTCGCAAACGTAAAGGTCTCCACAGCACTTCCTGTAACCAGATATGCAAATCCACCTAGCCCTAACAGGGACATGATGAGTCCTAATTGACTAACTGTAGAAAATGCCAAGATCCCTTTTAAATCGGTTTGTTTTACAGCAAAGAAGGAGCCCCAGAACAGGGTCAATAGACCGATTCCGGTGACAAGCCATACCCAAACTTCAGAAAAAGCGAAAATTGGTGTGAAGCGAGCCACTAAATAAAGACCGGCTTTAACCATTGTTGCAGAGTGGAGGTAGGCACTGACTGGTGTTGGTGCTTCCATTGCATCTGGCAACCAGATATAGAATGGGAATTGAGCCGACTTTGTAAAGGCTCCTAACAGTACCAACACAATCGCTACTGTAAAGAGCGGTGAGTCGACCAATGTACTTGCTTGCGCGACTGTTTCACGAATAGAATACGTTCCTGTCATCACATATAAAAGCAGGAACCCAACGAGCATCATAAGACCGCCACTTACTGTGATCATCATCGATTTCAATGCTCCAAAACGAGAAGCATCTCGCTTGTACCAATAAGCGATAAGTAGGAATGATGATATCGAAGTCAACTCCCAAAAGAAGTAGAGAGCGATTGTGTGATCAAATTGAACGACACCAAGCATGGCGCTCATGAACATTAATAGATAAACATAGAAGTTTCCAAGTTTCTCTTTTGTTTTGTCCAAGTAGAAAATGGAATACAAGACGACGAGCGAGCCGATACCTGTAATTAACAGGGAGAACAAAAGGCTTAAGCCATCGATATGAATATCAAAATTAAAGTCGAGTGAAGGCACCCACGAAACGCTAGCGAGCTGCGCTTCTCCTTGTTGAATCGGAGATAAAAAACGCAGATAAAATAAAAACAGCAGGACCGGTGCAACGAGTACAAACCAGCCAGTATGTATAGACTTGATCGTTTTATATGCAAACGGTATAAATACGGCAAAAAGTATTGGAAGTATGATTGCCATAAAAAGTAGCATAAAGAGTCCCCTTTCTTAGTTGAAGTGAGTGCACACTAGAGTAAAGTATACCTTAAAAATAGGACAAATGCACTTGTGACAATCCTAGAGCTGATAGGCTTTGATGAGTAATATATATGAAGAAAACGAAAAAAATCCAATAAAAAAACCGGTTCTTCAACCGGTTTTACGTAGCTTTCATATGCAATTCTTCTTCAAGCAGCACTTCTTCAAAATCTTGCTGAGGTGATTTGCGTACATATGTTAAGACAATGAGCGCAACTACGAACAGTGCACCTGTTACAACAAATACTGTCGAGATACCGACCCAGCCAGCTACAAAGCCACCAAAAATCGGACCGATAATATTCCCGAGGAATCGTGCACTCGTGTTGTATCCCATTAATTCACCTTGCACTTCAACCGGTGCTTCGCGACGAATGATAGCTGTCGTGATCGGAACGAGACCACCAGCTGCAATACCGAATAAGAAGCGAAGAACAACTAGTTGCCAAAGTGATGTCACAAAAGCTTGCGGGAGAATGAAGACTACACTGAGGGCTAATAATAAAACGAGAATTTTCTCATACCCGTAGCTATCTCCAAATTTTCCCCATGCTCTAGTAAACATCAAGTTTCCAACACCTGCAGCACTGAAGGCGAGTCCTGCTAAGAAGGCCAGGTTTGCGGCGTTTGTTAATTCTCCTACATAAAGCGATAGGAGGGGTTGGACACTGAATAACCCAATCTGAATTAGAGCAGTAATGACAAGGACATTCCAGATTAACCGGTGATGAAGAATACCAGCGATCACAGTTTTACGAGAATACTGATGCGCATTTTTCTTTTTCACAACCTTGTCTTCTCGAATAAAGAATAAGACGATGACAGCAGATAATGAAACTGCAACTGCCGCAATGATAAAGGTATAAGAAAAGCCAAAAGCATCCGCAAGTAGGCCGCCGAGTATAGGACCAAACAAAGTACCTGCTACACTCCCCATTTGCAAAGTACCTAGAGTCTTCCCTGCAATTTCTTTAGGAGTAGAGGCACTGATGAAAGCCAAAGAAGTTGGAATGAATCCTGTTACTACACCCATAAACAGTCGTAACACAAAAAAAGCCTCAACCGATTGGACGAATCCCATCAACAGGACTGATAACGCAATACCAAATCCATTTAACACAAGGATTGGTTTATATCCATATTTATCTGCGATGCGTCCCCAAATAGGAGACATTAAAAATGCTGTGATAAATGTGGCACCAAAAACTAGTCCCGACCATTTTTGAACATATGCATCTGAAAAATCACCAAATGTATCGATATATAGGGCCAAAAAAGGCATAATCATAGTCATTGTGCTGGCAACTAAAAAATTTGTGCCCCACATGATTTGAAAGTTTTTCTTTGAGTGCATGGTATCCCTTCTTTCTTGCAATGCATCTCATAGTTCTAGTATAAAACATTTCGTGAGGCGAAGAAAGGGAAATGCTCAATTCTTTTGCCCTTTCCTTAACTTGTGTTAAAATGAGGACGATTAAACCGACAAAGAAAGAAGATGACGTAGTGTTTGAACTATTGTTTCTCTATCTCTATTTTCCTGAAGATAAGACTGAATATATACCAGTCGTGCTGCAACTAGTAGGTGTATTGATTTTAGCCGCATTAGTGATTCGTTGGTTGTTGAAACGATCTGCGATTGAAGCAGAGCAAGCACGGCAATTAGAAGAACGATTGAAAGCAGAAAAAGAGCAGGAGCAGTCGAATTAGACTGTCCTGCTCTTTTTTATGAATTGTTTATGAATCTGTTCAAGGTTGGTGAAGTTTTAGAATCCACGTAGACTTCCGATGGATCAGAGTGCTTCCGAAACCCCGCAGAGGGGAGCAAAGCGCTAGCTTTGGGTAACCAAGAGGAGGTTCGGGAGTGCTCCCATGGAACGCGGAGTGGATTCTAAAATTTCTTATCTATTTAACAGTATTTACGGCTGTAATAAACCGTTCCACGCCATCTTTCACGGTTTCAAATGGACACGCCACATTCATTCGTAGGAATCCATCCCCTTCAGGACCATACTTAGTACCTGGCTCAAGTGCAAGCTTTCCTTCATGCAATAGCGCATGCATCATATCTTTTTCAGTTATCCCGAGTTTTCGGTAATCAATCCATAGAAGATAGGTAGCTTCCGGCATTGGAACTAATACGCCAGGGACTTCTTCATGTAGGCGATCTGCAACATAGTTCATATTGTGCTGCAATTGTCCAAGCAATTCGTCCACCCACGCTTCCCCGTGTTCATAAGCAGCACGCATAGCAGTTGTACCAAGCACGGTCATCCCCATATGAGCAGCATTCATAGCGGACTCTTTCAACTTTGCTCGTTTAGTCGCATCTGTCACGATCATATAGGCTGCTTGCAACCCTGCTAAGTTAAACGTTTTTGTAGGAGCCATACACGTAATGATGTGATCTGTGGACTCGGCGACGGATAAAGCCGTGGTATGTTTGTGTGGTGCAAACACTAAATCCGCATGAATTTCATCTGAAATAAGAAGTACATTGTGTTTCGCGCACAGATCTGCAATTCTTTTCACGTCTTCGCGTGACCACACTTTTCCACCGGGATTGTGCGGATTACAGAAAATAAAAGCAGAGATTGAATCGGCCAAAGCTGCTTCAAACTTGTCGAAGTCAATTGAATACTCTCCACTAAACTCTGTTAGGCTAAACGTTACAACTTCACGTTTTAGATTTGCAGGCGTATTACGGAAAGGAGGATAAACGGGTCCGTGGACTAAAACACGGTCTCCTGGCTCTGTAAATGTTTCAATTGCGAGTGACATAGATGGGATTACACCAGACTCATAGAGGAGCCAATCTTTTTCAATCGTCGTCCCATGTCGTTTTGCAACCCAATCAATGACGGATTGTGATGCGGTATCTCCAGGAAAAGAATAGCCAAACACACCCCCTCGAATTCTTTCCACGAGTGCATCCTCGATAAAAGCAGGGAGAGCAAAATCCATATCAGCAACCCACATAGGTAAAATTTCTTCTCCGTGTTTTACAGAATAGACCTCATTTAACCAATCCCACTTGATGGAATCTGTGTTCCGACGTGTATGTACTGTTTGAAAATCATACATTAGACAATTCTCCTTCCAATTTAAATGTTCTATGCTATTATATAGCAGACTACTATAGAAAATAAGGTGAAACTATGCATCAAATTGAAATGAATAAGCAAGCTGTGCGCGTTCTTGAAGACTGGGATCCTTTCCAATTAGGATCGGGCAACTATGCAGCAGAAGCGGCAGATGTTGTTGCATTTCTTCAAGGAGCAGATCATCCATCCGATGTTGCGCACCATATTCAACTTGTGTACGAGCATTCATTTGAACAATGGATTCCTCTTGAGAAATGTATGGAAGTCTCCTACAAATTGATTGCTTTAAAACTCGCCGTCACATGCACACTTTAACAAAAATCCCTGTGGAAATTATCCACAGGGATTTCTTATAGAGAAGAAAGTCCGTCTTGCAAATTCGACGCAGGAACTTCCAAAGCGTTTGAAAGCTTTAAAAGTGTTTGCGTAGAAGGGACTTCCTCGCCAGTTTCGTATGCTTGCAGTTTGGCAGCGCCAATTCGTACTTTTAAGGATAGGTCTTCAAGTGACATATTGCGTTCTTCACGTAGTCGCTTTAGTTGACTGGCTAAATCTACAGACATGATCACTACACCCTTTCTTCTTATATATAAGTTATAGTACCATATTTCCATTTACGAATTAATCAGAAAACGTGACGAAACTCGTACAATTGTCACTCGAATGCCTCAATGATTTGTTGAATCAAAATCACAGCAATAAGAAGGGGTGCTAAATACCGCACAGTGGCATGCCAGATTGAATAGAGCACGGGACTCATGTTTAATTCTTCCTGGGTCGCTTGTTTACTCATCGCATATCCAACGAACAACGAGATGAACAGAGCCCCAAGCGGTAAACCAAAATTATTCACAATGTAGTCCGCGTTATCAAAGAACGTTCGACCTGCAAGCGTAAAGTCCGATAATACACCGAACGATAACGCACTCGGAATTCCAAATATAAAAATAAAAACACCCATCAAAATGGCAGCTCGACGGCGTCTGTCATACTTCTTTTTAATGGCAATGGACACCGTAATTTCTAACATGCTGATAGAAGACGTTAACGTCGCGAAGAGCAATAGAACAAAAAACAGCAACATGAACAGGGAACCGAATGCAATCTCACCAAACACAGCCGGTAAGATGATGAACACAAGACCAGGTCCTTCATCCGGTGAATAGCCTAATGCAAATACTGCTGGGAAAATCACAAGTCCAGCAAGAAGTGAAATAAAGATATTCATGCCGGCTACACTACTCGCAGACTGCGGCAAATTGGTCTCTTTCGACAAATAAGAAGCATACGTGATCATGCCAGAAACACCCACACTCAGTGAGAAGAATGCTTGGCCTAGTGCCATTAAAGCGGTCTCCCACGTTACGGCACTCCAATCTGGAACAAGTAAAAAGCGAACGCCTTCCATTGCTCCGTCAAGAGACAAGGAACGAATAGCTAATAAGATGAAGAAAATGAAAAGAGCCGGCATCATCCATTTGCTAGCGCGCTCAATTCCTCCTTTAATTCCACCTGAAACAATCAAAATCGTGAGTACCATAAAAATGGCCTGTGCAAAAATCGCTTGCCACGGGTTTGCAATCATCGATGTAAAAGTTGCTTCATAGTCAATGGTCGCTGTCGTCACTAGTTGTTTGATCGATATCCAGAGGTACGTCAAAATCCATCCACCAACAACGGAGTAGAACGACAAAATAATAAACGAGAATACAAAGCCAGCGCGACCAATCCAAGCCCATGCTTTCGTGTTACTCAATCGTTGAAAACTTGTGACAGCATCTGCTTGGCCGCGTCGTCCAATCACAAACTCTGCTAATAAAATAGGTAAGCCGATAATCAATGTTGCCAAAATGAATAACAGCACAAATGCGCCACCGCCATTTGTTCCGGCCATATACGGGAACTTCCATATGGCTCCTAAGCCAATTGCTGAACCGGCAGCTGCCAGAATAAATCCAATTTTTGAACCAAACGAATCGCGTTTCATAAAAAACCTACTTTCAAAACTAATTGCCTTATTGTATATGAAATCAGCTGAAAAACAAAGTGGAAAAAGTTTACCGGATTTTGTAACTTCTCTCGGTCAACTTCCGTACCATTACTAGCAAGGGGGGAACAAGGTGACTGTCAAACTTATTGAAGCAGCCCAACAAGGAGATCTTTCTGCATATGAGGAGCTCATCTATACATACAGAGGGACTGTCGAACGGTTCGCTTACCAGTGCGGAGCCGACTACGACGATGTTCCAGACATCTCGCAAGAAGTATTCATTCGACTCTATCGATTTCTTCATCAATTCCAACGAGATCGTTTCACGACGTGGCTGTATAAAGTCACACTGAATACGACGCGTGACCACTATCGTAAAGAGACGCAAGAGACGAGAAAAGAAAAGCGTCTACACGAAAAAGGTGTTTTACAAGGTCAGACTTCGGAAGATACTTTCTTGCAATCGGAAGCAGACCGAGAATTGCATCTTCAAATTCAGAACCTGGATGAAAAATATCGCGTACCACTTGTGCTTTATTATTTTCAGGAGTGTTCTTATTCAGAAATCGCGACAATTTTAAGTTTGACGTTAGGCACGGTTAAAATCCGCATTCATCGAGCCAAAGATTTATTGCGCACGGCTTTTGAAGAACAGGAGGCGAAGCTAAGTGGACAATCATAACTTTGAAGAACGCATGAACAAGCTCAAAAAAGGCTACGAGGAAATGGAAGAGCGCACCGACCCGAAGGCGGTACTAACTGCCTTGACAACTAAAGAGCCCGTGCGTCCGAAACGTCCGAAGAATAACTGGATTGTTCCACTCATCAGTGTAGCGGCCATTTTTACACTATTCCTTTTCGCCATGAGTTTGGTCAATCCACCGACGAATTCTGCTTCAGAAGAGGAAGAAAAAGAAGAGGTCTCAGAGAGTGGGCTTGATTTTGTCTATATCTCTCAAGAAATCGACCGTCAGTACGCAGAAATTCGTGAAGAAGCGCGAGTGAAGATGGGACTGGACGATGAAGAGTTTAGTCAGATTCAGGCGGTTGTTTATGCGGACCAAGGGAGAAACCATTTTATGTCTGTCGATTTTATAGACTATCACGACGCATATGGGGATACTGAGGAAAGTATTATAGAGACTGCAGTTGATGAATTATCCTGGATTTTGACGACTCCAGAAGAATTTCTAGCTCAGCAATATGAAAATAGTTTTCATACAAAGCGTTCGTTAGAAGAATCAGGTTATGTACTCTCCTCTTATATGCGAAAACTATTGGATTTTGAGGAAGTTGGGTCCGATGTAGTTGCTTCAGACGTTCAAATACCTGAAAGTCAACTTCCCACGTTATCTCAAATTCTACATCCGAAATTTGAAGGGTTGATCAAGTTTTATGCGCTAGGAAAATTAACCGAAGCAGGAGAAATGATTTATCCATATGAACTAACTGCTCGCTCTTTAATTGAAATTGAGGAGAGCATTAGTGATGAGGCGATTACAATAGAAGGTGAATCGCATCGCGTTGCGAATCTATTGTATCTGACTCTAAAAGGTACGATGAGTGAAAATCAGAAAGATCATCAAGCCATTCTTTTCGAGAACGGAGTACTAAAAAAGGAAGTTCAAGATCAGTGGAAACATTTAGCTGAGCAACCAGAAAACACTGTTGTCCATGCAGTTTTTGCTCCAATCGTGAAAGAAATGCTAGATACTGGATGGACATCATCTACTACCTGGGAAAATATCAGTTATGAAGACGCACAAATTTATATCAGGGAAATGGATAGTGCGAAATATAAAGTAGCCCAATCAAAAGGCGACGCTGTTCTTGTAGATGCTCAGTTTGAACAGCGCATCCATAATTACTTTAAGGAACTTGCGTTAGTTCCAGGATTAGATAAATATAAAGCATTGTCTCCTGAAGAAATTGTCGGGCTATATCATTACTATGGGCAACTTGGAGAACTTGAACTTCGCTACGAACTATATATACAAGATGAGCGTTATTTACAAATTCCAAAGGATGAATATTTAGCTTCAGGCTCCATTGAATACTTACCATTGCAAAAGTATGTAAAAGCATACACATTTATAAACCAAGGTTTAGATTTAAATGGGAATGAAACTGGTTTGGTAGAGGTGGAATTAACAGAAAGGGGAGCAAGTACTCATGATACACCTGTCATGCTATTCCAATTGATCAAAACCGAAGATGGCTGGAAAATGCCATTCATGCCTACACAATAATGTTCAGAATAATGAATAAGTCTTCATTTTATGCTATACTAAAGGTGGCCGTAGAGGCGATTTCTTTAAAACTAGAATGGAGCAATCCTTATGAAAAATTACAAAGTGGGAGATGTTGTAACGGGTATTGTCACAGGTATTCAACCATACGGAGCTTTTGTCAGTCTGTCAGACGACACGCAAGGGCTAATCCACATTTCAGAAATTACGTACGGCTATGTGCGTGATATCAATGACTTTTTACAAGTCGGGCAAGCCGTGAAAGTGAAAGTGCTTGAAATTGATAAGAGAGAGAGTAAGATCAGCTTATCGCTACGTGCGCTGCAAGACCGTCCGTTTTATCACAAGCGAGATGACAAGGGACGTATCCCGTTGCAGGAACGAATCGATGAACAAGATGCCGGCGGATTCGACACATTGAAAAGCAAGCTCGATGGCTGGATCCGTAAATCACTCAAGTAAAAAATAAGAAAAGGGAGTTTCTCGTAATTTGAGAAACTCCCTTTTGTGTTGAATGAAAAGGTTCCTGTCAATATTCACCTCTTCATATCAGTAAATCCCTCCACCCAGGTCACCATTTCCTGGGAGGGTTTCCCCGAGCCTCCCCACGTAAGATGAAAGAAGAGCACTTTCATCTTCGTTGCCGGGTCTCGGGAAAACCCTGATGGCCCGGGAAATGGCGACCTGGCCTCCGAGATTTGTTGCCACTAAAAAGTCATCCGGTGTAAATCCGATGAATACTTAGTAAACATCAACAGGTAATCAAGTGCCATTTCTATTCGGTGCCTGTCACCCTATAAGTCTTCACCTTAAAATCCCTTTGCACTCGCCCGCCGTCCTCGATTGTGATTGTTAGATTGCTAAGTCAGGCCTTGCGTTAGCACAGCCTGTCAGTACTGATGTTTTTTGAAGCACACCGGTCACCTTCGAGGAAGTTGTAGAGGCGAAGCCGTATCGAAGTCGATGTAAGGAACAACTTCCTGGTAAGAAGCACTTGAACTAGCCAGATTCAGCTGGAGATGATTGCGCAAGAGAAAACTAAGAAGACTCGCGCTGGGGCCGCTCGATTCGAGCGGCCCCAGTCCTTTTCGTTCTTAATTTGACCTTAAAAGCAAACATCGTAAGATGATTCTAGATTTTTAAAGTACATTCTGGTGTGCAGTCAGTCCACTCCACATCTAATTGTAATCGAGTTGCGCCTCCTAGAAATCCCGCAAGAAGCCATCGCGGCCTATGAAGCAAAGAGCGCTTCACAGGCCACGCTGTCTTCTCGCACAATTTCTGAACAGTCGGCTCCACATCTAATTGTAATCGAGTTGCGCCTCCTAGAAATCCCGCAAGAAGCCATCGCGGCCTATGAAGCAAAGAGCGCTTCACAGTCCACGCTGTCTTCTCGCACAATTTCTGAACAGTCGGCTCCACATCTAATTCCGTGCATTCCGCAACTTCCGCAACCTGTACTGCAGATTCTGCCTGCTCATCCCAAGCGCCTCCGCTGCTTTCGTAATATTCCCTTCAAACTTCTCTACCGCTTTCTGCAGATAATACGTCTCCGCTTCCCGTAAATACTGATCAAGTGGCATTAAGTCTTTTTCGGATGTCAGCAGAAAATCTGAAGCGGTCACTTGCGATTTATCTTGAACCGCTAACTTATAGCGAAACTGCACAGGTAGCAGGTCCTCTGTAAGGGTGGATTCCATCGTAAGCATAGTAGACGTTTCATCTAACAATAACTCAAGCTCTTTTAAATTCCCTGGCCAATCATAGCTCAGCAATAACTCCTGTACCTTACTATCAATCGTGACCTTGCTTTGCCCGTGGCGATCTTCTAAACGGCGTAGGTAATCTTCCACAAATGGTACAATATCTTCTTTTCGTTCTCGCAGTGGGGGAACGGTAATGGTCATACTTGCAAAATAGTAGTACAGGTCGCGACTCAGTGACCGACTGGCAACTAAATCAATTGGATCACTTCCTATACTTGCTATAAAGAGGTTATGTTTTCCGGTTGAAGTTTGTAAAATGTGAAGCAACTCTTTTTGCAACTCGAGTGAGAGTAAGTCGATTCGCTCACAAAAAATAGTAGAATTCGATACATTTTTCAACTCTTCCCGGAATTTATTGACGAGCAGAGGGTCAGAACTATGACAGAACAGACTGATGAACTGATCATTCGAAGGCGTCAACTGGTGATGAATGCCTTCTGCAATCAAATCTTTCCCTGTGCCTGCCTCTCCAATCAATAACAGAGGCATCCGCACTTGAGCAGCACTTTTTGCTTTCGAAATCACGAGGCGCATTGTTTCGGACACGGCGGTTAAAGAACTTAAGGTAATGGGCTCATTGTACCGGCGAAGTGGTTGATAGACGAGTCGCTCAAGAGCTGTAATATCGCGAGCAAACTCAATTGCACCAATGAGTTGTCCTTGTTCAAAAATGGGATACGTATCATTAATCGTCGTGATTTCTCGTCCCTTGTTATTCCAGTACGTCTGCTTTACACGATTAACCGGCTTTCCTGTTGATAATACATGTAATAACGTACTCTCTTCTTTTTCAAACTGGAATACTTCAAGTATCGACCGGTCTTCTACATCGGTAGAATGAAGTCCTTCAATTTTTCGCATTTGATCATTATAGAGAACCGTTTTGCCATTTTTATCTATTGCATGGACACCCACTCCAACTTGGTCTATGGCAAATCGGTAAAAAGGCCCTAAATATTGGGAATTTTCATTCATGATGGTCACTTCCTAAAAAAAATTTGAGGAAAATACAATATATCACTTGAAAAACGCAACAATCTTTTGCATTATTATATATGTAAATGAAAACGAAGTGCAAATAATTTTTGCACTATACTAAATAAGGGAGGATGTTTCTCACATGATTCCATACAAACACGAAGCATTCACAGATTTCTCATTAGAAGAAAACAAACGCAAAATCAAGGAAGGTATTCAAACTGTCGAAGGCTATATGGGTGAAGAGTATCCATTAATCGTTGGCGGAGAGCGTATCACAACTGAAGATAAAATTGTTTCTTACAACCCAGCGAATAAAACAGAAGTTGTAGGTAGCGTTTCAAAAGCAACACGTGACATCGCTGAAAAAGCTATGAATATTGCAGACGAAACATTTAAAACGTGGAGCAAAATAAAACCTGAAACACGTGCAGATGTTCTTTTCAAAGCAGCAGCGATCATGCGTCGCCGTAAATTCGAGTTCTCTGGCCTTCTTGCGAAAGAAGCAGGGAAGACTTGGGTAGAGGCAGACGTAGAAGCGGCAGAAGCGATTGACTTCCTAGAGTACTATGGTCGTCAAATGTTGAAGTTAAAAGAAGGGTACCCAGTAGAATCACGTCCAGGTGAGTACAACCAGTTCAACTACATTCCACTAGGTGTAGCAGTTGTTATCTCTCCATGGAACTTCCCATTTGCAATCATGGCAGGTACAGCAGTAGCAGCAATGGTAGCAGGGAACACAGTTCTATTGAAGCCAGCTTCAACAACTCCAATCGTTTCTTACAAATTCGTTGAAGTACTTGAGCAAGCTGGTATGCCAGCAGGCGTTGTCAACTTCATCCCAGGTTCTGGCGCTGAGATTGGTGACTACCTAGTAGAACACCCACGTACTCGTCTAATCAGCTTCACAGGTTCACGTGATGTTGGTCTTGGAATTGTTGAAAAATCAGCAAAACTTTCTCCAGGTCAAATCTGGATCAAACGCACAATCCTTGAAATGGGCGGAAAAGATACAATCGTAGTAGATAAAGAAGCAGATCTAGAATTAGCTGCAACATCTATCGTGAAATCTGCTTTTGGTTTCAGCGGTCAAAAATGTTCAGCATGTTCACGAGCAGTCATCGTAGAAGACGTATACGATCAAGTCGTAGCACGCGTGAAAGAATTAACAGACGAGTTAACTGTAGGTGTTCCAGATCACGATGAGCACTTCATGGGTCCTGTTATCGATGGTTCTGCATACAAGAAAATCATGGAATACATTGAAATCGGTAAAGGTGAAGGCGAATTGTTAACAGGTGGTACTGGTGATGATTCACAAGGGTTCTTCATCCAACCAACTGTATTCAAAGACGTAGATCCACAAGCGCGTATCATGCAAGAAGAAATCTTCGGACCAGTTCTTGCAATCACTTCTGCAAAAGATTTCGATCACGCATTAGAAATTGCGAACAATACAGAGTATGGATTAACTGGAGCGGTTATCTCAACAAACCGTATGAATATCGAAAAAGCACGCGAAGAGTTCCACGTTGGAAACCTTTACTTCAACCGTGGCTGTACAGGTGCAATCGTTGGATACCAACCATTCGGCGGATTTAACATGTCAGGTACAGATTCAAAAGCGGGTGGACCGGATTACATCCAGTTACACATGCAAGCAAAAACAACTTCAGAAATGCTGTAATCTCGTCAAGAGGGCAGGCCATCACCTTGGTGCGTCTGCCTTTTTGTACATAGATAAGGAGGAAAAATAGATGTCAAAAACAACTGCTGTAATCGAACAAACAGAAAAATTTGGTGCAAATAACTACCATCCACTACCAATCGTCATCTCAGAAGCGCAAGGCGTATGGGTTACAGATCCAGAAGGAAACAAATTCATGGATATGTTGTCGGCGTATTCTGCTGTAAACCAAGGACACCGTCACCCACGTATCATTCAAGCACTAAAAGATCAAGCGGAACGTGTAACACTCACATCACGTGCATTTCACAATGATCAACTCGGCCCGTGGTACGAGTTAATTACTAAATTATCACGTAAAGAAATGGCACTTCCAATGAACACAGGAGCAGAAGCTGTAGAAACAGCATTTAAAGCAGCACGTCGTTGGGCATATGATGTCAAAGGTGTTGCTGAAGATCAAGCTGAAATCATCGCGTGCGAAGGAAACTTCCATGGCCGTACGATGACAGCTGTATCGTTATCTTCTGACCCAGAGTACAAGCGTGGATTCGGCCCGATGTTACCGGGTATAAAACTGATTCCTTACGGCGATCTTGAGGCATTAAAAGCTGCGATTACACCAAACACTGCTGCTTTCATGATGGAGCCCATTCAAGGTGAAGCAGGTATCGTAATTCCACCAGCTGGATTTATGAAAGCTGCAAAAGAGCTTTGCGAAGAAAACAACGTGTTGTTCATTTCAGATGAAATTCAAGCAGGTCTTGCTCGAACTGGTCGTATGTTTGCTTCTGAGTGGGAAGGCGTTCATCCAGACATGTATATCTTAGGAAAAGCACTTGGCGGCGGGGTATTCCCAATCTCATGTGTTGTTGCAGACCGCGACGTACTTGGCGTATTTAACCCAGGTTCACACGGTTCTACATTCGGTGGGAACCCACTTGCTTGTGCCGTTTCGATTGCTTCATTAGAAGTACTTGTGGACGAAGATCTAGCGAAGCGTTCAGAAGATCTAGGAAACTACTTCAAAGAAGAACTTCAAAAATTGGATCACGCTTCTATTAAAGAAGTACGTGGCCGTGGATTATTTATCGGTCTTGAACTAAACGAAGCCGCACGTCCATACTGTGAGCAGTTAAAAGAGCTTGGTTTGTTGTGTAAAGAGACGCATGACACAGTTATTCGTTTTGCTCCACCTCTTGTCATCACAAAAGAAGAATTAGACTGGGCATTAGAGCGCATAAAAAAAGTTTTTGCATAACAAATTCCAATTGACTATGGTACAATGAATCTGAATTCTACTATTACTACTAAAGAGGCGAATTGATAAAATGGCTGAAAATTTAAACCTGTTTACATCGACACAGGCAGTTGTTCAAGAAGCATTACACAAACTAGGCTACGATGAAGCAATGTATGAATTGTTAAAAGAACCGTTACGTATGCTTGAAGTACGTATCCCAGTCCGTATGGATGACAACACTGTCAAAGTATTTACTGGATACCGCGCACAGCACAATGATGCGGTCGGACCAACAAAAGGTGGAGTGCGTTTCCACCCTGGCGTAACAGATGAAGAAGTGAAAGCCCTTTCCATGTGGATGACCCTAAAATGTGGCATCGTCGATCTACCTTATGGTGGAGGGAAAGGTGGAGTAACATGTGATCCGCGTGAAATGTCAATGGGCGAGTTAGAGCGTCTAAGCCGTGGATACGTTCGTGCTGTGAGTCAAATTGTTGGACCAACAAAGGACATCCCAGCTCCAGATGTGTTTACAAATGCACAAATCATGGCATGGATGATGGATGAGTACAGCCGAATCGATGAATTCAACTCACCAGGATTTATCACAGGTAAACCTTTGGTGTTAGGGGGATCTCAAGGACGTGACCGTGCAACTGCACAAGGGGTAACGATTTGTATTAATGAAGCAGCTAAAAAAGTTGGCATTGATATGACGGGAGCACGTGTTGTTATTCAAGGCTTTGGTAATGCTGGAAGCTTCTTAGCGAAGTTCTTGAGCGATCAAGGTGCTAAAGTAATCGGAATTTCAGATGCATATGGTGCCCTTCACGATCCGAACGGACTTGACATTGATTACTTGTTAGATCGTCGTGACTCTTTCGGAACAGTAACGACTTTGTTTGAAAATACAATTTCAAACCAAGACTTACTCGAGTTAGATTGTGACATTCTTGTACCGGCAGCAATCGAAAATCAAATCACATCGGATAATGCACATAACATCAAAGCTACAATCGTAGTGGAAGCAGCGAACGGACCGACGACTGCTGAAGCGACAAAAATCCTTCATGAGCGTGGCATCTTGCTAGTTCCAGACGTACTTGCATCTGCAGGTGGCGTAACGGTATCGTACTTCGAGTGGGTACAGAATAACCAAGGGTACTACTGGACTGAAGAAGAAGTGAGCGAAAAGCTTCACAAAAAGATGGTGGATGCATTTGAAAACATCTATAACGTTGCATCGACACGGAACATCAACATGCGTTTAGCGGCTTATATGGTCGGTGTACGCAGAACTGCAGAAGCGTCACGCTTCCGTGGTTGGGTTTAATCACACCAAGCTCCCCTGCATGGGGGGCTTTTTTGATGCCTTCTATTAGACGTGAAGGACAAGAAGAGGTAGGATAAGAATGATAAAAGAAAGGAGCGGTTTGATGAATGCTTTTAGTTTTTACAATCCAGTAAAATTAATTTTTGGAAAAGGGCAACTCGCTTCACTACAACAAGAGCTCGCACCTTTCGGTAAGAAAATTTTGGTCGTTTATGGCGGCGGTAGCATTAAAAAGAATGGTCTATACGATAAAGTGATGGCGGAATTATCTGCTGGAGGATTTGAAGTATTTGAATTATCCGGAGTCGAGCCGAATCCACGTCTTTCGACTGCGAAAAAAGGAATTGAAATCTGTAAGGAAAATGATATCGATGCAGTCCTTGCAGTTGGTGGTGGATCTGTGATCGATTGCGCGAAGTTGATTATTGCAGGAGCGAAATACGATGGAGATGCATGGGACTTTGTTACACGCAAAGCACAACCTAAAGAAGCTTTACCACTTGGAACGGTCTTGACATTAGCAGCAACAGGTTCTGAGATGAATGCAGGCTCTGTTATAACAAATGAAGAGACAGAAGAGAAGTACGGATGGGGAAGTCCATTCAGTTTTCCGAAATTCTCAATTTTAGATCCTGAACACACATTTACAGTTCCTGCTGATCAAACTGTCTATGGTGTAGTTGATATGATGTCACATATGTTTGAACAGTATTACAACAATGGTACGAACACACCTGTTCAAGATGAAATGATTGAGGGCGTTTTGCGTGCTGTAATCGAAACAGCTCCAAAACTAATGGAAGACTTAACGAACTATGAACACCGTGAGACGATCTTGTTTGCAGGGACGTTAGGATTAAATAACTTCTTGCAGATGGGCTATAACGGAGACTGGGCTAGTCACAACATCGAGCACGCGGTATCTGCTATCTATGACATTCCGCATGCTGGAGGTCTCGCAATCATCTTCCCAGAATGGATGCGTCATAACGTCGAGGTAAATCCTGCACGTTTTGCACGAATGGCTGTTAAAGTATTTGGTGTGAATCCGGAAGGGAAGTCTGATGAAGAGGTTGCTCATGAAGGAATTGACCGTCTCGTCGAGTTCTGGACGTCTATTGGTGCACCGCAGAAATTAAGTGATTACGAAATCGGAGACGAGCGTATCGAAGACATGGTTGATAAGACGCTAGTTTACGGTCCATTTGGCAACTTTAAGAAATTGCAAGCTGAGGATGTTCGAAGTATTTTAAAAGCGGCACTTTAAATGAACGCAAAATAAAAATCAGGATCTTCTCTTCTAAGTGAGAGAGGAACCTGATTTTTTTTAGGCTTAGTTCTTTACATCGTGAGTTTTTAACGTAGTTGGTGGTTCTTTATGGTGTTTCCAAGACTTTACACCGTCGTCTTCATCGAACGAGATGACAACATCTGTTACACCAGGTTGACTTAGAATCTGCTTTGATAATTCATCTTGAATATCATCAATCTTATCAAATATTAAAGTATGATCAATCTCAACCAAAGTTTCAACGTGGAGATATTCTCCTTCCTTTACGACTTCTAAAGTTTTGATGTCTTTAATTTTGGGGTTATCTGAAATCAAGTAAGCAATATGATTTAACATTTGTTCATCTGTTTCTCCAATGACACCTCTAGCATTTTCTAAAAATACTTTCCCGACTACATAAAACATCATAAGACCAATGATGATAGAAACGGTGCCTTCGATTGCAAGAAAATCTGTATAGTACGCGATAATTACGGCAATCGCTGCTAGAAGGTTTCCTGCAGTGGCGACCAAATCTTCCATAAAGACTAATTTCGTTGCGGGTTTTGCTCGATTCAAGTGAGTAAAACTTTTTGTCAGAGGTGCTAAAAATCCGCCTTTGACATGCGCTTCATGTAATACTTCTTTCCCGGCTTTATAGAGCACAAATATTTCTAAAAGGAAGGCGATTAATAAAACGATAAGGACAATTGTGATTCCACCAGATTCAGTAGGGTGAAGAATATGATGCCACCCTTCTTTAATCGTTTCATACGCTAGAATTCCAACAATGATAATTGCGCCAAGAACAACTAAGTTTACAAGACGTCCAAAACCATTAGGGAATCGAGGTGTAGGTGCTTTCTTCGATAAGGCAGAACCTATAAAAACAAAAAAACTGATTGGCAGCATCTCCAAAAGAGTGCATCATTTCGGCAAACATTGCTACATTACCGGTAAGTAAAAATGCGCCACCTTTCATAAATGCAATAAACGTATTCACAACAGCCGCCATTAAAGAAGGTTTATTTCCTCCTTTAAGCAATCCAACAAATCCACTCATTCCGTTTCCTCCTAATCAATTGCTTCAATTTCTATTGCGATAATATAGGATTGCCTTTTTAATAGATGATAAAACTCATTTGGCTTCACTTTATTGATCATTGAGATACGGAGATGCAGCTGATGCTGTGGCATTAATTCCATTGAATGATCTTTTATTTGGATGCTTTGTATTTTCCCTCCTTGTTGTTGAATATACTCAATTGCTGGATCAATATGTTTTGAATCGGATAGCCACAGGTGAAGAGACATATCTCGCATCCGTAATCTTTGCGGACCAAGCCGTGTCAATAGGGGAGGAATAAGTTCGACTCCGACTAAAACAATAAACACGCTAGCAGCCGCTTCAATATAAAATCCTGCACCAACTGCTATACCTATTCCGCCAGCTCCCCATATCATTGCAGCAGTTGTAAGCCCGGTTATACTATCATTTCCTTTTCGCAATATAACTCCCGCACCAAGAAATCCGATACCACTCACAATTTGAGCAGCCAAACGAAGGGGATCCATTGTGATATTGATATCATCTCGCCCCTCAGCAATGTACGCGGCTTCAATAGAGATATAGGTGAGCAAGCAACTAAAGGTTGCGATTACAATAGAAGTCTTCAATCCGACTGGCTTCTTTTTGAGTTCTCGTTCGAGTCCTATAATTAAACTCAGGAAGGCAGCTAAACTTAACTTGATTAGTACTTCAACATGATCGAAGAGTATTTCCATATACATCCTCCTTTTTTTCATTCTCTCATATATATATGAAGGGAAAAAGGTGGATTAAAAAATAGTTTCTCCTTTTTTAAAATAGTACTTGCTATTTAAAAGTACACACGGTATATTATTACTTGTCCTTAAAAAAATATCAGCCGAGCTGATAAATTATTTTAAAAAAGTGTTTGACACTGAATAGGGCAGCGAGTTATACTAAGTGAGTCGCCAAAATGAGTGACACACAAAATGAACATTGAAAACTGAACATGCAAGACGTCAAGATAGAGCGTCACCACCCCAACCCCCGTTGGGTGTGCGTGACGCAAACACGAACCAAGTCACTCCCTATAAACGGTTGTGATGGACGTTCAAAAATTAAGTCAGCAACAAAATGAGCTTATATTAAGTTCTCTATTATGGAGAGTTTGATCCTGGCTCAGGACGAACGCTGGCGGCGTGCCTAATACATGCAAGTCGAGCGGATGAAGGAGGAGCTTGCTCCTCCAGATTCAGCGGCGGACGGGTGAGTAACACGTGGGCAACCTGCCCTGTAGATTGGGATAACTCCGGGAAACCGGGGCTAATACCGAATAATCCACCAGACCACATGGTCCGGTGTTGAAAGGCGGCCTCGGCTGTCACTACAGGATGGGCCCGCGGCGCATTAGCTAGTTGGTGGGGTAACGGCCCACCAAGGCGACGATGCGTAGCCGACCTGAGAGGGTGATCGGCCACACTGGGACTGAGACACGGCCCAGACTCCTACGGGAGGCAGCAGTAGGGAATCTTCCACAATGGACGAAAGTCTGATGGAGCAACGCCGCGTGAGTGAAGAAGGTTCTCGGATCGTAAAACTCTGTTGTGAGGGAAGAACAAGTACCGGAGTAACTGCCGGTACCTTGACGGTACCTCATTAGAAAGCCACGGCTAACTACGTGCCAGCAGCCGCGGTAATACGTAGGTGGCAAGCGTTGTCCGGAATCATTGGGCGTAAAGCGCGCGCAGGCGGTCCCTTAAGTCTGATGTGAAAGCCCACGGCTCAACCGTGGAGGGTCATTGGAAACTGGGGGACTTGAGTGCAGAAGAGGAAAGCGGAATTCCAAGTGTAGCGGTGAAATGCGTAGAGATTTGGAGGAACACCAGTGGCGAAGGCGGCTTTCTGGTCTGTAACTGACGCTGAGGCGCGAAAGCGTGGGGAGCAAACAGGATTAGATACCCTGGTAGTCCACGCCGTAAACGATGAGTGCTAAGTGTTAGGGGGTTTCCGCCCCTTAGTGCTGCAGCTAACGCATTAAGCACTCCGCCTGGGGAGTACGGTCGCAAGACTGAAACTCAAAGGAATTGACGGGGGCCCGCACAAGCGGTGGAGCATGTGGTTTAATTCGAAGCAACGCGAAGAACCTTACCAGGTCTTGACATCCCGCCGACCGCCTAGGAGACTAGGCCTTCCCTTCGGGGACGGCGGTGACAGGTGGTGCATGGTTGTCGTCAGCTCGTGTCGTGAGATGTTGGGTTAAGTCCCGCAACGAGCGCAACCCTTGATCTTAGTTGCCAGCATTCAGTTGGGCACTCTAAGGTGACTGCCGGTGACAAACCGGAGGAAGGTGGGGATGACGTCAAATCATCATGCCCCTTATGACCTGGGCTACACACGTGCTACAATGGATGGTACAAAGGGCTGCGAACCCGCGAGGGGGAGCCAATCCCATAAAACCATTCTCAGTTCGGATTGTAGGCTGCAACTCGCCTACATGAAGCTGGAATCGCTAGTAATCGTGGATCAGCATGCCACGGTGAATACGTTCCCGGGCCTTGTACACACCGCCCGTCACACCACGAGAGTTTGTAACACCCGAAGTCGGTGGGGTAACCTTTATGGGGCCAGCCGCCGAAGGTGGGACAGATGATTGGGGTGAAGTCGTAACAAGGTAGCCGTATCGGAAGGTGCGGCTGGATCACCTCCTTTCTAAGGATTATTTCGGAACAGACCCTCGGGTCTTGACTTGACGTCTTGCAGTTCAGTTTTGAATGTTCATACATTCAACAACCTGTTCTTTGAAAACTGGATAGAACGACATTGATTGTAACAAAACACAACGTCAAGTGAATTGACGTGTGACCTTAAGTCTCTTCTTCATGGAGAGCACTAACTTAGGTTAAGTTAGGAAGGGCGCACGGTGGATGCCTTGGCACTAGGAGCCTATGAAGGACGGCACTAACACCGATATGCTTCGGGGAGCTGTAAGTGAGCTTTGATCCGGAGATTTCCGAATGGGGAAACCCAGCACGCGTAATGGCGTGTTACCTTCCAGTGAATACATAGCTGGTCGGAGGCAGACCCAGGGAACTGAAACATCTAAGTACCTGGAGGAAGAGAAAGAAAAATCGATTCCCTGAGTAGCGGCGAGCGAAACGGGAAGAGCCCAAACCAAGAGGCTTGCCTCTTGGGGTTGTAGGACACTCTATACGGAGTTACAAAGGCAAGGGGTAGACGAAGCGGTCTGGAAAGGCCCACGACACGAGGTAAGAGTCCTGTAGTCCAAACCCATTGCCCTCCAGAGTGGATCCTGAGTACGGCGGAACACGTGAAATTCCGTCGGAATCCGGGAGGACCATCTCCCAAGGCTAAATACTCCCTAGTGACCGATAGTGAACCAGTACCGTGAGGGAAAGGTGAAAAGCACCCCGGAAGGGGAGTGAAAGAGATCCTGAAACCGTGTGCCTACAAGTAGTTAGAGCCCGTTAATGGGTGATAGCGTGCCTTTTGTAGAATGAACCGGCGAGTTACGATTCCATGCAAGGTTAAGTCGAGGAGACGGAGCCGCAGCGAAAGCGAGTCTGAACAGGGCGAATGAGTATGGGGTCGTAGACCCGAAACCAGGTGATCTACCCATGTCCAGGATGAAGGTGAGGTAACACTCACTGGAGGTCCGAACCCACGCACGTTGAAAAGTGCGGGGATGAGGTGTGGGTAGCGGAGAAATTCCAATCGAACCTGGAGATAGCTGGTTCTCTCCGAAATAGCTTTAGGGCTAGCCTCAGATGAAGAATCTCGGAGGTAGAGCACTGTTTGGACTAGGGGCCCATCCCGGGTTACCGAATTCAGACAAACTCCGAATGCCGATGATTTGTATCTGGGAGTCAGACTGCGAGTGATAAGATCCGTAGTCAAGAGGGAAACAGCCCAGACCACCAGCTAAGGTCCCCAAGTAACCGTTAAGTGGAAAAGGATGTGGCGTTGCTTAGACAACCAGGATGTTGGCTTAGAAGCAGCCATCATTTAAAGAGTGCGTAATAGCTCACTGGTCGAGTGACGCTGCGCCGAAAATGTATCGGGGCTAAACGGTTCACCGAAGCTGTGGATGCATACCTAGGGTATGCGTGGTAGGAGAGCGTTCTAAGGGCGTCGAAGTCTGACCGGAAGGACAGGTGGAGCGCTTAGAAGTGAGAATGCCGGTATGAGTAGCGAAAGATGGGTGAGAATCCCATCCACCGTATGACCAAGGTTTCCTGAGGAAGGCTCGTCCGCTCAGGGTCAGTCGGGACCTAAGTCGAGGCCGATAGGCGTAGACGATGGACAACAGGTTGATATTCCTGTACCACCTCCCCGCCATTTGAGTGATGGGGGGACGCAGTAGGATAGGGAAGCGTGCCGTTGGATGTGCACGTTCAAGCAGTGAGGTGTGATGTGAGGCAAATCCCGCATCTATAACACCAGGCTGTGATGAGGAGGACATAGTCCGAAGTTTCTGATTTCACGCTGCCAAGAAAAGCCTCTAGCGAGGCGGGAGGTGCCCGTACCGCAAACCGACACAGGTGGTCGAGGAGAGAATCCTAAGGTGAGCGAGTGAACTCTCGTTAAGGAACTCGGCAAAATGACCCCGTAACTTCGGGAGAAGGGGTGCTCTGACAGGGTGAAAGCCCGAGAGAGCCGCAGTGAATAGGCCCAGGCGACTGTTTAGCAAAAACACAGGTCTCTGCAAAACCGTAAGGTGACGTATAGGGGCTGACGCCTGCCCGGTGCTGGAAGGTTAAGAGGAGTGCTTAGCGCAAGCGAAGGTGCGAATTGAAGCCCCAGTAAACGGCGGCCGTAACTATAACGGTCCTAAGGTAGCGAAATTCCTTGTCGGGTAAGTTCCGACCCGCACGAAAGGCGTAACGATCTGGGCACTGTCTCAACGAGAGACTCGGTGAAATTATAGTACCTGTGAAGATGCAGGTTACCCGCGACAGGACGGAAAGACCCCGTGGAGCTTTACTGTAGCCTGATATTGAACTTTGGTGCAACTTGTACAGGATAGGTAGGAGCCTAAGAGCCCGGAGCGCCAGCTTCGGAGGAGGCGTCGGTGGGATACTACCCTGGTTGTATTGAAGTTCTAACCCATGCCCGTGACCCGGGCAGGAGACAGTGTCAGGCGGACAGTTTGACTGGGGCGGTCGCCTCCTAAAGTGTAACGGAGGCGCCCAAAGGTTCCCTCAGAATGGTTGGAAATCATTCGAAGAGTGTAAAGGCAGAAGGGAGCTTGACTGCGAGACCTACAAGTCGAGCAGGGTCGAAAGACGGGCTTAGTGATCCGGTGGTTCCGCATGGAAGGGCCATCGCTCAACGGATAAAAGCTACCCCGGGGATAACAGGCTTATCTCCCCCAAGAGTCCACATCGACGGGGAGGTTTGGCACCTCGATGTCGGCTCATCGCATCCTGGGGCTGTAGTCGGTCCCAAGGGTTGGGCTGTTCGCCCATTAAAGCGGTACGCGAGCTGGGTTCAGAACGTCGTGAGACAGTTCGGTCCCTATCCGTCGTGGGCGTAGGAAATTTGAGAGGAGCTGTCCTTAGTACGAGAGGACCGGGATGGACACACCGCTGGTGTACCAGTTGTCTTGCCAAAGGCATCGCTGGGTAGCTATGTGTGGACGGGATAAGTGCTGAAAGCATCTAAGCATGAAGCCCCCCTCAAGATGAGATTTCCCATTACGCAAGTAAGTAAGATCCCTCAAAGACGATGAGGTAGATAGGTTCGGGGTGGAAGCACGGCGACGTGTGGAGCTGACGAATACTAATCGATCGAGGACTTAACCAAAATTTTAGATGTGGCGGCGACTGTCCAGAAATGCCGAGATAAGATGGCAGACACAGCGAGGTTCTACCTCGATGGGGCTGACAGCTTGTGGAGTGTATTTCTAGGAGCCAGAACTCGATTCCATATCTGAACACAATCAATTGTCATTCTATCCAGTTTTGAAAGAACAAATTTTATTGAGAAAACACTTGTAATACCGGGTGGGTTTGATATAATAAACCTTGTCTTTCAACAAATGAATAGCCAGTCTAGTGATGATGGCGAAGAGGTCACACCCGTTCCCATACCGAACACGGAAGTTAAGCTCTTCAGCGCCGATGGTAGTTGGGGGTCTCCCCCTGTGAGAGTAGGACGTCGCTAGGCAATGGAGGATTAGCTCAGCTGGGAGAGCACCTGCCTTACAAGCAGGGGGTCGGCGGTTCGATCCCGTCATCCTCCACCATTTATTTAAAAAGTGAAATAGCTTGGGCTATGTAACTAGATTCAACACCGTGCCGGTGTAGCTCAACTGGTAGAGCAACTGACTTGTAATCAGTAGGTTGAGGGTTCAAGTCCTTTCGCCGGCACCACTTCAAGAGAGCCATTAGCTCAGTTGGTAGAGCATCTGACTTTTAATCAGAGGGTCGAAGGTTCGAGTCCTTCATGGCTCACCATTTTATATGAACATGCGGGTGTGGCGGAACTGGCAGACGCACTAGACTTAGGATCTAGCGCCGCAAGGCGTGGGGGTTCGACTCCCTTCACCCGCACCATTTTCATATGACATGTATACAATGCGGAAGTAGTTCAGTGGTAGAACACCACCTTGCCAAGGTGGGGGTCGCGAGTTCGAACCTCGTCTTCCGCTCCATATTTCTTAAATGCCTTACATACAATACCCTTGCCGGGGTGGCGGAACTGGCAGACGCACAGGACTTAAAATCCTGCGGTAGGTGACTACCGTACCGGTTCGATTCCGGTCCTCGGCACCACTTATATTATGCGCCCGTAGCTCAATTGGATAGAGCGTCTGACTACGGATCAGAAGGTTGTGGGTTCGACTCCTGCCGGGCGCGCCATAATACGAGAAGTAGCTCAGCTTGGTAGAGCACTTGGTTTGGGACCAAGGGGTCGCAGGTTCGAATCCTGTCTTCTCGACCATTTAAACCTGATACCCATTATGGGGCCTTAGCTCAGCTGGGAGAGCGCCTGCCTTGCACGCAGGAGGTCAGCGGTTCGATCCCGCTAGGCTCCACCAATTATTCTTATACTTATTATGGCGGCCTAGCTCAGCTGGCTAGAGCGTACGGTTCATACCCGTGAGGTCGGGGGTTCGATCCCCTCGGCCGCCATCTTAAGGACCTTTAGCTCAGTTGGTTAGAGCAGACGGCTCATAACCGTCCGGTCGCAGGTTCGAGTCCTGCAAGGTCCACCAGTATAATCACACAGCGGAGGTATACCCAAGTCCGGCTGAAGGGATCGGTCTTGAAAACCGACAGGCGGGTCAAACCGCGCGGGGGTTCGAATCCCTCTACCTCCTCCATTTTTTAAAGCTACTGGGTAATGAAGCTTAGCTTTCACTAGAAACAGAATAATATTGTCGCGGGGTGGAGCAGCTCGGTAGCTCGTCGGGCTCATAACCCGAAGGTCGCAGGTTCAAATCCTGCCCCCGCAACCAATGGTCCCGTGGTGTAGCGGTTAACATGCCTGCCTGTCACGCAGGAGATCGCGGGTTCGATTCCCGTCGGGACCGCCATTTTTTTGAAAAATACATAATCGGCTCAGTAGCTCAGTTGGTAGAGCAAAGGACTGAAAATCCTTGTGTCGGCGGTTCGATTCCGTCCTGAGCCACCATTTGCGGGTGTAGTTTAGTGGTAAAACCCCAGCCTTCCAAGCTGGTGATGAGGGTTCGATTCCCTTCACCCGCTCCAAATGGGCCTATAGCTCAGCTGGTTAGAGCGCACGCCTGATAAGCGTGAGGTCGATGGTTCGAGTCCATTTAGGCCCACCATGTATTCCGAAGTAGCTCAGTTGGTAGAGCATCCGGCTGTTAACCGGCAGGTCGCAGGTTCGAGTCCTGCCTTCGGAGCCATTGATGGGGAAGTACTCAAGTGGCTGAAGAGGCGCCCCTGCTAAGGGTGTAGGTCGGGCAACCGGCGCGAGGGTTCAAATCCCTCCTTCTCCGCCATCATGCATTGGCCCCTTGGTCAAGCGGTTAAGACACCGCCCTTTCACGGCGGTAACACGGGTTCGAATCCCGTAGGGGTCATCGCAAAAAGCAGATTCTTCTTTAATGAAGGATGTGCTTTTTATTTGTAATAAAGCGATACATTTTAAAGCCAGTAGAAGCTCTGATAGAATCAGAGTCTCTACTGGCTTTTTGTAAATTAAATCAGGAATAAGATTTTCCTAACTCTGTTAAGCGCTGTGCGAATGGTTCAGTACGATCAAATGCTGCTCCGTAAGTTTCTCGCACTTCATAAGCACTAGTGCCATGTTCTACATAATCCAGACCTGTAACTTCTTCTTCCTCAGATACACGGATTCCGCTAATGCCCTTCGTCACTAAAACAACTCCTGCCGTTGATACGGATACCCAAGCGATTACAGCTAGTACTCCAACAAGCTGAATACCAAGTAAAGAAACACTTCCGGTTGTAAAGAGGCCCGATGCTGTATCGAACAGTCCTACTGCAAGCGTTCCCCATACACCAATAATTCCGTGAACTGTAATTGCACCGACTGGATCGTCTACGCGAAGTTTTGCATCCAGTAGTCGAATTCCCTCTGTCATTACAATTCCTGCAATAAAACCAATTATTATCGCAGAAGGGAGGCTCACATTAGCTGCTCCTGCAGTGATTCCCACAAGTCCACTTAATGCTCCATTCAGAGTAAGTGAAGCATCGATTTGACCGTAGCGGAGTTTCGTGTATAGTGCAGTTGAGACGACACCTGCTGATGCAGCCAGTAATGTATTTGTGATAATTGAAGGGACTACAGCAGGATCTGCCGCTAAAGTACTTGCTCCATTGAATCCAAACCAACCCAACCATAGAATGAATACACCTAATGCGCCAAGAGGAATACTATGACCTGGGATGACATTTACTTTTTTCCCTGTGTATTTACCAATACGTGGGCCTAAAATTGCCGCTGCAACAAGAGCTCCAGTAGCACCGGTCAAGTGGACAACTGTTGAGCCTGCAAAATCTATAAAACCTAATTGTGCAAGCCAACCACCAGACCAAATCCAGTGGCCAACAACTGGGTAAATAACGGTAACCATTGCAATGGTTAGAACAAAGTAAGCAGATAGTTTCATGCGTTCAGCAACAGCCCCTGAAATGATTGTTGCTGCAGTGGCAGCGAATACGGCTTGGAAGACGAAGAATGCAATATCATCGACTCCTGTAAGTGCAAATCCACTCGTCCCAATCAAACCATTGAATGAATCACCGAACATGAGTGCATAGCCTACTACAAAATAGAGAAGAGAAGCAATAGAGACGGTAATAAAGTTTTTCATGAGTATGTTTACAGTGTTCTTTGATCGAGTAAAACCAGATTCGACCATTGCAAATCCAGCATGCATAAAGAAAACAAGAATTGTACCAAGCATGATCCACAGCATATTAATAGATGATTGTAAAAGTTCAGGTGTCATTAGATTTCCTCCTTAGTGGACCGCAACGGTGCCCGTCTCTTTTGTGCGAATACGAATTGCTTCTTCAACTGGGTAAATAAAAATTTTCCCATCTCCAACTTTGCCAGTAGAGGCATGTTCTACGATCAGCTCTGTCAATGACTTTACTTCCGTGTCATCGACAACCATTTCAAGTTTCAATTTTGTATGAAACTCCATCTCATATTTATTACCTCGGAACAGACCTGTGCGACCTTCTTGTTTTCCAATCCCAGCTACCTCACTCACGCTAAATCCATCAATTCCGTGTAAAGCCAATGCTTGTCGAATCTGTGGGAAGACATCTGGTCGAACAATTGCCTCTATCTTTTTCATACTTGCACCTCCAATGTTAGAATATATAACATCATAAAATTAATTTTCTGAAAAATCAAGCATTATTTTTAAAATGATGTAAAGAAAGTTGACATGAAGTATTTTTCAGGAAGTTTTCGAGTCTAAAGTGTGCGAGCAAATCCGGAAAAGAGTAAAATGAAGATAGTGTGAAGTGTAAAGTCACGGAGGTTTAAACAATGTCAAAACAAGTAGGTTCTCTAACAGGTACTGAGTATCTCTATACAGAGACGATTGATACAGAAGGAATTTCTCCCATTGCATTTTTTGAAGCTGGGGACCGACATTATCAAGGTCAGCGCTTCTTTTGGCAAAATCGAGAGAAAACCCATACGATTGTTGGGATTGGTCATGCAATCGTATTAAAAGCAACGGGTGATGATAGAGTTGAGGTCATTCAAACGGAATGGAACCGACTAAAGCAATTAGTGGTGAAAGAGCAATTAGACCAAGCGCCTTTATTATTTGGAGGGTTTTCATTTGATGCAAAACATCCAGGAAGTGATGAATGGCGTAAGTTTTCATCTTCCTATTTTGTAGTTCCAGAATTTCAATTAGAAATAAAAAATGAATCCACGAAACTCTCCATCAATAGTTTAGTAGAGCGCTCCGATCAAAGTGCTCGTTTTGATGAGCTTCGAAAAGAGAGAGACCGTCTTCTTCATGTAGCACAAGTACAAGAGCGACCACTGTTCGAAAAGGCTGTGGTTATCGAAAAGACGGAGAGGAACGTTCCGGATTACTTGGCTGCTGTTCGCGCGGTGAAAAAGGAAATCACTCGTGGAGAAGTAGACAAAGTCGTAATTTCACGATCGATTGAATTAGATTTTGAGGAACCGGTTTCAACAGGTTCTGCTCTTTACTATGCGCTTCAAGAGCAGCCAGAGAGCTATATCTTTGTCTTAGAAAACGGCGCATCTGCTTTTGTTGGTGCTACACCTGAACGCTTGATTCGCAAAGAGCAAGGGATGATCTACTCAGCTGGAGTGGCTGGTTCTGTTCGTCGCGGAAAAGACGTGGCGGAAGATCAACGTTTAGGAAATGCTTTACTCGCAGATGAGAAAAATCGCGAGGAACATGACTTTGTCGTATCTATGATTCGTACGGTCATTGAACCGATTTGTACAGATCTGCAAATCCCGCAACAACCTAAGCTTTTAAAAATTCGTGACATCCAGCATCTGTTTACACCTATTCAGGGCACGGCAAAAAAAGATGCCGATATGTTTTCATTTGTGAAAGCTTTGCATCCGACTCCAGCATTAGGTGGAACACCACGCAAACGAGCTGTCGAACTCATTCGAGAGCTTGAACAGATGGATCGAGGGTATTATGCGGCTCCAATTGGTTTTGTAGATGCAAATGACAATGGAGAATTTGCGGTGGGGATACGATCGGCGCTCCTGCGAGGTGGTAAAGCGCTGTTATATGCAGGGGGTGGAATTGTCTCAGAATCAGAACCACTTGCTGAACTCGAAGAGACAAATGTTAAGTTCCGGCCGATGCTTCGTGTTTTAGGGGGCAATCGTCATGAATTATAAGCAGAATCTCACGGCTTACGTTCGCGCTATACTTTCAGGACTGAAAGACTATGGCGTTTCTGAAGTTGTTATAAGTCCTGGTTCACGTTCAACGCCACTCGCTTATGGAGTTGTGTCGGACCAAGATTTTTCGGCATCTATTCAAGTAGATGAGCGTTCGGCAGCATTTTATGCTCTTGGCCTTGCGAAAGCCTCAGGAAAGTCGGTTGCTCTCATTTGTACATCGGGTTCAGCAGCAGCTAACTATTTTCCTGCCATTGTCGAGGCGTATTATGCGCGTATTCCATTAATCGTGTTAACGGCAGATCGCCCACATGAACTGCGAGAAGTCGGTGCTCCACAAACCATCGATCAGGTGAAAATGTATGGCACGCATGTTAAATGGGCAATAGATTATCCGGTCGTGGATTCATTCGAGGGCACAACGCCTTTTGTATATAGTCAAACAACACGTGCAGTCCTGGAGTCTTGCACGAATCCAAGAGGCCCCGTTCATTTAAATATTCCATTCCGTGAACCATTGCTCCTTGATTTTGAGATGGAAATTCCAGCGAAACGAGAAAAGATGCTCGATTCGACACAATCGGTTTTATCTGAGCAGATGCGCAGTCAACTAACTACGATAGTTGAGCAAGCGAAATCTGGAATCGTAATCGTTGGAGAACTTGCTCTTTCAAAAGTGAGCATGGTTGAGGATTATTTGGCGGATCTTGGCTGGCCGGTTTTATGCGACCCTTTATCGAATTTACGGTCGTCAAAGCACCCGAAATTAAAATCTCTTATTATCGAAAACTATGATGCTTTATTAAAAAATGACATGAGTTACGAAACGCTCTTACCAGACGTCGTTATTCGCATTGGTCCACAGCCAGTCTCTAAATTTCTCGGCATCTTCTTAAAAACTTCGAAGCCAACAAGCTTTATAGTGGTAGACGAGGCAGCGCGCTTTCGAGACCCACTTGGACTTGCGACAGAAACGGTCGTGGGAGGTGTAGAAGCTTTAGTAGGTATTCAAACAGCTCAATCATCTGATCATAAGAGCTTGGCTATCTGGCAGGTGAACAACGTCGTAGCTAGAGAACTCGTGCATGCTTATCGTGAGGACGAGCAAGATGAAGGGGCTTATATTGCCACAGTTTTTGGTGCTCTTCCTGAAGATGCCGTTGTATTTGCAAGTAGTAGTATGCCGATACGCGATGTAGATACATTCCACATAGCAGATTCTAAAGGGATCTCAATCCTTGCAAACCGAGGAACGAATGGAATTGATGGAGTGGTTTCGACAGCACTCGGTGCTCAAAAAGCTCTAGAAAAGCCACTCTACTTGTTGATTGGGGATCTTGCGTTCTTGCACGATGCAAATGGTCTTTTATTGAGTCGCTATCAACATGTGGAAGCGACGATTATTGTGATGAACAATGATGGAGGAGGCATCTTCTCCTATCTGCCTCAAGCATCTGAACCGGAATATTTTGAGAAGTTGTTTGGAACTGGCTCTGGTATTACATTTAAGTACCTCGCTGACATGTATTCTATTCCGTATGTATTTGTGGAGTCTAAAGAGCAATTGAGTGAGCTCGTTTCGAAACCATCTACTGGTCTACGCATCCTTGAAGTGACTACGAATCGTCAAGCGAATACAGAAACACACCGTAAACTGTGGAAACGTGTGAAGGAAAGTTGGACTCCGGATGTATAAAGAATGGAATCCTACTGGAACGAAAAAACTGGTCGTTCTGCACGGTTTCACGGGATCACCTCGTTCTTTTGAGCGCGTTGTGGAAATGTTGTCAGAAGATATTCATGTAATCGCGCCAACGCTCCCAGGGCACGGAAAGATCACCTATTCCTATGAAACGATGGAAATGCATCACCAGATTAATTGGTTGGAGGATTTTCTTCAACAGCACCAGTTGAAAGAGGCTTCAGTGCTCGGTTATTCAATGGGAGGGCGTCTAGCCATGGGGTATGCGCAGGAATTTCCTGTGAAGCAGCTGATTCTTGTCAGCAGTTCTCCAGGTATTGAGCTGCAAAACGATCGAGATGCGCGACATGAGGCCGACCAAAATCTTGCTGAAAAAATCCGTCGGAATGGATTGGACTGGTTTGTTTCTTACTGGGAGAACATTCCGTTGTTTGAAAGTCAAAAGCGCCTTCCTGTAGATGTTCAACAGATGGTGCGTTCAGAACGTTTGCAACATGATGCCGAGCAACTCGCTACCAGTTTGGAAGATTTTAGTACGGGGAATATGCCGAGCTACTGGAACGAGTTAGAAAATTATCATCATCCAGTCCATATGGTTGTAGGAGAACTGGACACAAAGTTTGTGGAGATTGCTAAAAAAATGAGTGCGCGTTTACCGAATGCGACGTTACGCATCGTACCGAATGTCGGCCATGCGATTCAAGTGGAAATTCCGCAAATGTTTGCTACAATAATAGAGGATGTACTTTAAAGGAGGCAACACTATGACAAGAGAATGGCAATCGCTCCGTACATATGAAGATATCAAGTATGAGTTCTTCAACGGAATCGCAAAAATTACAATCAATCGTCCGGAAGTGCGCAATGCATTCCGCCCAAAAACTGTTCATGAATTAATCGATGCGTTTTCACGTGCGCGTGACAACAAAGACATCGGTGTGATTATTTTGACTGGTGAGGGTGAAAAAGCATTCTGTTCGGGTGGAGATCAATCTGTACGTGGCCATGGTGGTTACGTAGGAGACGACGAAATTCCACGTCTGAATGTACTTGATCTGCAACGCTTAATCCGTGTGATTCCAAAGCCAGTAGTGGCAATGGTAGCAGGATACGCAATTGGTGGCGGACACGTTTTACACGTTGTGTGTGACTTATCTATCGCAGCGGACAACGCTCGTTTCGGTCAAACGGGTCCACGTGTCGGTTCATTTGATGCAGGATACGGCTCTGGTTACCTTGCACGTATCGTAGGTCATAAGAAAGCGCGTGAAATCTGGTACTTATGCCGTCAATATGATGCGCAACAGGCACTTGATATGGGCTTAGTAAACACTGTTGTTCCTTATGCAGATCTTGAAGATGAAACAGTGAAATGGTGTGAAGAAATGCTTGAGATGTCTCCGACAGCTCTTCGTTTCTTGAAAGCAGCAATGAACGCTGACACAGATGGACTTGCAGGACTTCAACAAATGGCTGGAGACGCAACATTACTGTACTACACTACGGATGAGGCAAAAGAAGGCCGCGATGCATTTAAAGAAAAGCGTAAGCCGAACTTTGGTCAATTCCCACGATTCCCTTGATTTACTCGTAAGCTGTCCAACTGGGCAGCTTTTCTTTTTCTAGGAAAGGACTGGCAGTATGTACCCAAATCTTTTACGTAAACGTGTAGCTTTAACGCCTGATCGAATTGCTTTTGAAATGAATGGTACTTCGTATTCGTGGTCGGAAGTTTATAAGGAAGTAGAACGCATCGCACAGCGACTTCCTGGAAAGAGCGGCGACCGAGTGGGGTTTTGGTCGAAAAATAGTGAAGGCATGTACTTCTATATTCTCGCAGCGTTATTGAAAGAGTTTGAGATTGTATTTTTCAATGATCGTTTGACGCAGGAGGAGTTTCTTTTTCAACAATTGGATTCAGAAGTCGTATGGACGGTCACTGATCAAAAAGAGCGTGCACTCCTTGAACATGTATTTTTATATGAAACTATCCTTGGAGACCGATTTGAGACTCTGGCCCCGCAAGATATGTGGGCTGCGAACCGAACCATTTCGATAATGTATACTTCCGGGACGACCGGTCGCCCTAAGGGAGTGAGACAGACGCTTGAGAACCATATGACGAGTGCACTCGGGTCTGCTTTAAATTTAGGGATCTTACCGGAAGATAAGTGGCTTTGTGTAATGCCGCTTTATCATATCAGTGGGTTTTCAATGATCATGCGCTCACTCATTTACGGCTCGGCTCTCGAGTTGCATGATAGATTTCGTCCAGAGAGCGTGATGAGAGCAATCCAAACGCGAGGAATCACGCATCTTTCCGTAGTGACAACGATGTTGCAACAACTTCTTGAAATCGTAGAAAATGAGCAGCAACCACTGCCTTCGACTTTCCGAGTTGTGCTTGCTGGAGGAGGACCTGTTCCCGTTCCTTATCTTGAGAAAGCCCAGCTCTATGGATTCCCGGTTATCCAGACGTATGGCATGACAGAGACTTCTAGTCAGACATGTACGCTAGGAGCAGAGGATGCCATTCGAAAAGCTGGGTCGGCAGGAAGGCCATTGTTTTTTGCTGACGTTCGAATAGATGGGGAGAACGAAGGAGAAATTTGGGTGCGTGGTTCTCATGTGACACCTGGTTATATCGGAATGGCTTCTACTCAGCAGTCGACAACGGAAGACGGGTGGTTCAAGACTGGGGATATTGGTCGTATTGATGAAGATGGCTACTTATACATTTTGGATCGCCGGTCAGATTTGATTGTTTCTGGTGGAGAAAACATTTATCCTGCAGAGGTGGAACAGGCATTACTGGCTCATCCGGATGTACTTGATGCAGGGGTTGTCGCGATGGACGATGCCAAGTGGGGGCAGGTACCTGTGGCGTTTGTGCAAGTGAAAGACGGCTGCGAACCAGATCTGAAGACGTTCTTGTCAACAAGGCTTGCTTCTTACAAACAGCCGGTTCACTATTATTTTGTGGACGCGCTTCCTCGGAATGCTTCCAATAAGCTTGTGCGACGTGAACTGAAGGACCGGTTACTTTAGATGTGGAGCCGACTGTTCAGAAATTGTGCGAGATGACAGCGTGGACTGTGAAGCGCTCTTTGCTTCATGGGCCGCGATGGCTTCTTGCGGGATTTCTAGGAGGCGTAACTCGATTTCATGTAGATGTGGAGAACGCCGCTCAAGAAAAGTTGAGTTCCGCTCCTGGGCTGCTTTCCGAGGGCGCTGCGTGAGTCTCCTCAGCGCAAAAGCACGCTTCCGGGGTCTCACGGCAGACTGGAATCCCACTGGAGTCAGCCCCTCCACCACACCCAACTTTAGTTTCGACAAGTGCGATGATGCGTCTTCGAAATCTGGTTAAGGGGTGACAGGCACCAAATGGAAGTGGTTTCCAAATGGTGACAGGCACCAATTAATGACAATTTAAAAACCAGCTGCTTCTCTTAAAGATCTAGAGAAGCAACTGGTTTTTATTTTGGTAGTTAGCTTATTGCAAAGCTGTACGCAGTGTTTCGATATTTCGTTCCATTAATGAAATATAGTCTTCACCCTTGTCGATATCTTCTTGAGTTAAAACACCTAAGTTATGAAGAGAAAGAGTTTCAGCACCGACTTCATTGCGAATGATTTCAGTCAGCTTTGATGAAACGTTTTGTTCTGTTAAGATATACTCAATTTCTTGCTCACGTGCTTGATCGACTAAAGAAGCCAACTCTTTTTGCGAAGGCTCGTCTTGCGTGCTGATACCAGCGACTGCAATTTGGTTAAGGCCATAGTCTTTTACCCAATATCCAAATGCTGCGTGAGATACAAAGAATGTATCGCGGGTAGCTTCAGAAACCATTTCTTCAAAAGAAGCATCTAGTGCAATCAACTCTTCTTCAAGTGCTGCAAAGTTTTCATTGAAGAATTCTTCGTTTTCAGGAGAAGCTTCAATCAATTCATCACGGATCGTTTTTGCTAGTTCAATGCTTAGTGTAGGAGAAATCCACACGTGTGGATCAAGTGGACCGTGGTCGTGTCCTTCGTGAGAATCTGCTGACTCATTATGGCCGTGTTCGTCTTCAGAGTGATCATCATGTCCATGTTCTTCGTCGTGTCCATGCTCCTCTTCTTCAGAATGATCATGTCCGTCGTCTGTCGCATCTAAAAGCATATCATCCGAAATTGAATCCGCGAGTTCAACAATTTCTACTTGCTGATTTGCAAGAGTATCTTTTGCACTGCTAATAAATCCTTCTAATCCCAAACCGATAGCAAATAGACGATCTGCATCAGCAAATTTGATCATGTCTTGCTGGGAAGGCTCAAAGGTATGTTCGTCAGCGCCAGGTGGATATACAGATTCTACTGTTACAAATTCTCCGCCGATTCTTTCTGAGAAGTATTCCAGTGGATAAACAGTAGTATAGATGGAAAGTGTATCCACCTGTTCTGCTGATTCTGCAGGTTGTGTTTCAGGTGTTTCAGTTTCTGGTTGTGTTTCTGAAGAACAAGCGGCAAGTGTTAAAGCGGAAGCAGCAAATAGGGGCAAAGCATATTTTTTCATAATTTCCTCCAAATAGTAATGATTACGTTTTATAAATGACTTTCTAATCATACAAGCTGCATAAAAAAAATGCAACAAAAAACCACCAATTACTTTTTTGGTGGCCATTCGTCAGGAACAGGGTCTAATCCGCCTTCATGAAAAGGATGACATTTTGATATACGGCGTACTGTTAAAAATCCGCCTTTCACTGCGCCATGTTTTTGGATGGCTTCTACACCGTAATGAGAACAGGTCGGGTAAAAGCGACAGCTTGGTGGAGTCAGGGGAGAGATAGCTTTTTGGTAAAAGCGAATAATCGCTATAAAAATTTGTTTCATATCAGTTCACCTCATGATGTTTAGTTTACTCCATAAGATGGGAATATGAATAGTAGACCGACTTAAAAGGAGAGATGTTTTTATGTCAGCAGCTTTAAACAAAGAACTGAACAAACAAGTAGCCACATGGTCCGTCATGTACACGAAGTTACATAATTACCATTGGTATGTAAAGGGACCAACGTTCTTCACACTACACGCGAAGTTTGAAGAACTCTACAACGAAGCGACACTGCATATGGATGAGATTGCAGAGCGTCTCCTTACGTTAGGTGGAAAACCAACGGCAACACTAAAAGAGCACCTTGAACTTTCAGTAGTTAAGGAAGCAACAGGGAAAGAATCAACTGAGCAAATGGTTGGGACCATCGTCAAAGACTTTGACACGATTATGAAATCGTTGAAAAAAGGAATGGACGAAGCAGCGAAAGACGAAGATGATATGACTGAAGATCTGCTAAACGCCATCTATCAAAGTATCGAAAAACACCAGTGGATGCTCAACGCATTCCTTGGGGACACAAACGAATAGAAGCAGCGTACGCACTAGTTGCGTACGTTTTTTTGTTATACTGTGAGGGAAGAAAGGCGTGAGAGAATGCTGCTATTTCAAGATTTGACTAATACACAAGTTAAGTTATCATTTGAACCCGATCAGTTTGAAAGGGAGTCTCATCATGTGCTCGTCATTGTTCGCAAAGGTCCAAAGTTTTTACTAACCAAACACTCTACGCGAGGGTATGAATTTCCAGGTGGGAAACGGAAAGGAGGGGAATCGCTTGAAGATGCAGCCCTTCGAGAAGTTTATGAAGAGACTGCGATTCAGATTCAAAATCTTACTTGGCTCGCATCTTACGAAGTGCAAAGCGATGAACCATTTGTGAAAACCGTGTTCTTGGCGGATTTTAAAAAGGCGGATCACTTTGATGCTCTCCATGAAACGACGGCTCGCGAGTGGATGACGCTTCGAGATATTGAAAGACATCCGTTTTTGAGTTTTTATATGAAAGACGATGGGATGGAAGCAATCCTGACTCAACTAAAAAAGAAGTTCCCACTTTATAAGAAACATCGGATTCCTAGTCCAAATAGCAAAGTCCGCATACACGAAGTGACCTATTATTCTGATGAATTTCTCGTAAAGGGGTGGCTAGCTGAACCAGTTGCAGGGGCACAAGAAGCCATTGTCTATTTACGCGGAGGAATCAATCAAATCGGAAAAGTACGAGGAGCTCGAATTGCACAAATTGCAGCTCAAGGGTTTACGGTATTCGCACCGCACTATCGCGGTTCGTTTGGAGGCGAAGGAAAAGACGAGTTTGTGGGTGCCGATCGTCAAGACGCTTACGGAGCTGTTGATTATTTAGCGGCTTGCGGCTATACACGTATTCATCTGTTTGCGTTTAGTCGTGGTGGAATCATGGCCTTGTGGGCAGCGGTGAAGCGACCCGAAGTGACCTCGCTCGTGACTTGGGGAGGAGTGTCTTCCATCTATTTGACATATGAAGAACGTGTAGACATGCGCCGGATGATGAAACGCATCTACGGCGGGACCCCTAAAAGGGCTCCAGAAGCGTTTGAAGATCGTGACGTGCTACAGCAATTAGAACGTATGAATGCACCCGTTCTCATCATTCATGGGGAACTAGATACGAATGTTGGGTTTGAGCACGCGACGATTCTGGAGGAGAAATTGAAAGGTTTAAATATGCCTGTGACTACGAGGTATCTAGAAAACCACCATCACTTTGTGCCCGACCCACTGAACCGACAGATTTTACGCGAAGCGCTCGAGTGGATGCTTGAGCAGGGGCGCTGAGCGAGCGTTCATAGGACGAATTGGAGATTTCTTCTACACTACCCGTGATTTCTTCTACCCAAATCGGTTTTTATTCTACCGAAGTCATATTATGGAAACTAACTAAAGAAAATGTGCAAAAAACAAGGCCCACTCGGATTGAGTAGGCCTTGTTCTGTATGTCCAATTAAATAATTGGTCCACCTTTAGAGATGATCTCTTCAGAAACACCAGAGAACTTTTTGAAGTTCTCGCGGAAGCTATCTGCAAGTTCTTTTGCTTTTTTGTCATATGCATCTTTGTCTGCCCATGCATTGCGTGGGTTCAAGACGTCACTTGGTACGCCAGGAACTTCTTTAGGAATCGCAACGCCGAATACAGATCCTTGCTCTGTTTCTACGTTCTCAAGTTTCCCTTCGATTGCAGCGCGAACCATAGCGCGTGTGTAAGAAAGTTTCATACGCGTTCCAACGCCATACTCTCCGCCAGTCCAACCTGTATTGACAAGGTAGACGTTTGCGCCGTGCTCGTCAATTTTGTTTCCAAGCATCTCTGCGTATACAGCAGCTGGAAGTGGTAGGAATGGAGAACCGAAGCATGTTGAGAATACTGGTTGTGGGCTTGTGATCCCGCGCTCAGTTCCAGCAAGTTTTGATGTGAAGCCACTTAGGAAGTGGTACATCGCTTGTTCTTTTGTTAATTTCGAGATTGGAGGCAATACGCCAAACGCATCCGCCGTTAAGAACACGATTGTTTTTGGATGACCAGCAACAGAAGGCACCATGATGTTGTCGATGTAATCGATTGGGTAAGCAGCACGTGTATTCTCTGTTAAAGAGTTGTCATCGTAATCTGCTTCACGCGTCTCTTCGTTTACGACTACGTTCTCAAGAACAGTACCGAATTTGATTGCGTTATAGATCTCAGGCTCATTTTCTTCTGTTAGGTTGATACATTTTGCGTAGCATCCACCTTCCATATTGAAGACGCCCGTATCGGACCAACCATGCTCGTCGTCACCAATTAAATGACGGCCTTTGTCAGCAGATAAAGTTGTTTTCCCAGTTCCAGATAGACCGAAGAACAATGTAACGTCGCCTTCTTCGCCTACGTTTGCAGAACAGTGCATTGGAAGAATGCCTTGCTCCGGAAGCAAGTAGTTCATAATACCAAAGATGGATTTTTTCATCTCACCCGCATACTCCGTACCACCGATTAATACGATGCGCTCTTCAATAGACACCATGATGAACGTCTCAGAGTTCGTACCATCAACTGCAGGATCTGCTTTGAACGTTGGAGCACTCACAATTGTGAATTGTGCTTCGTGGTTAGCAAGCTCTTCAGCAGTTGGACGAATGAATAATTGATGGGCGAACAAGTTGTGCCATGCGTATTCATTGATTACTTGGATTGGTAGGCGAGACGCTTCGTCTGCACCAGCGAATCCTTTAAATAAGAAAAGAGCATCTTTTGCTTGTAGGTAATCGACAACTTTAGCATATAAGTTTTGGAATACTTCTTTTGAGATTGGGCGGTTGACTGAACCCCAATCTACTTTATCACGTGAAATATCTTCATCTACCATATATTTATCTTCTGGGGAACGCCCCGTATACTTTCCAGTTTCAGCACGTAGTGCACCAGTTGAAGTCAGCATACCTTCACCACGAGCAGTTGCTTGTTCAACAAGTTCCGCTACAGATAGTTGCGTGTGGACTTGGTCTCCCGATAATAAAGACTGAATTGCGCTTTTTGTATCGATCGATTGCATAGGTTAAATACCATCCTTAAATAGATTTTCCGAAGTGACGGAATGCTAATATGTGAATTAGTATAACACATTAAACTAAATAGTCTACACTAATACGTCACTTGACTAGTGATTTTTTTGTGGGGACTTTCACACAGTTTTTTGTTGACTTTCGATAGGTGAATGCGTATGATGGAAAATTGAACGGATACTCTTATCCCGAGCTGGTGGAGGGGTCAGGCCCTATGAAACCCGGCAACCTCAATAAGATAGAGATGCAAGACTTATTGAAAAGGTGCCCAACCTGAGACAGGGGATTCCCCTGATTGATAAGAGTGAAAGGTGCAAAGAAATCATCCTTTCCTCATTAGTGAGTGAAAGGATTTTATTATTTATGAACGCCTTCAACCATGCGCCAAATCCAAAACAGCTTCAAGTATTCTAGGCTTGCCATGGGGAATGAGTACCGGTTCAATTCACGGGAGCAATCCCGCAGGATCAAGAAGGAGGAAATATATCATGACACAACGTCGATTATTCACTTCGGAATCAGTAACAGAAGGCCATCCGGATAAGATTTGTGACCAAATCTCAGATGCGATCCTTGACGCAATCTTAACTGAAGACCCGAATGCACGTGTAGCGTGCGAAACAACTGTCACAACTGGACTTGTTCTAGTTGCTGGAGAAATTACAACATCTGCTTATGTAGACATTCAAAAAACGGTGCGTGAAACAGTTCGAGAAATCGGCTACACACGTGCAAAATTCGGTTTTGACGCAGATACATCTGCTGTTTTAACTGCAATTGATGAGCAGTCTGCAGATATCGCAGCTGGAGTAGACCGTGCACTTGAGGCACGCGAAGGGTCCATGACAGACGCTGACATCGAAGCGATCGGAGCGGGTGACCAAGGTCTGATGTTCGGATTTGCTTGTAATGAAACAGAAGAATTAATGCCACTTCCAATCAGCTTGGCGCACAAATTATCACGTCGCTTATCGGAAGTACGTAAAAACGAAACACTTGAGTACTTACGTCCAGACGGTAAAACACAAGTGACTGTTGAATACGATGAAAACGGCAAGCCAGTGCGTGTCGATACAATCGTAATTTCTACACAACACGCTCCTGAAATTACTCTAGAGCAAATTCAGTCTGATTTGAAAGAACACGTCATCAACGCAGTCGTACCGGCTGAGTGGATTGACGAAAACACGAAATACTTTATCAACCCAACTGGCCGCTTCGTAATCGGTGGACCACAAGGAGATGCTGGTTTAACTGGCCGCAAAATCATCGTTGATACGTACGGTGGTTATGCACGTCACGGTGGCGGTGCATTCTCTGGGAAAGATGCAACAAAAGTTGACCGCTCTGCAGCATATGCAGCACGTTATGTTGCGAAAAACATCGTAGCAGCGGGTCTTGCAGATAAAGTAGAAGTGCAACTTGCTTATGCAATCGGTGTAGCACAGCCAGTTTCAATCGCTGTGGATACATTCGGTACAGGAAAAGCAACAGAAGCAGACATGGTAACATGGATTCGCGAGTTGTTTGACCTACGCCCAGCGGGAATCATCAAGATGCTTAATCTTCGTCGTCCGATCTACAAGCAAACTGCTGCTTACGGACACTTTGGTCGTACAGACATCGATGTACCTTGGGAAAAAACAGACAAAGCAGCTGAGTTGAAAGCAAAAGCTGGTTTATAAAATGAGGAAACTCCCGAGGAATTTACTTCCTTGGGAGTTTTTTTATTATTCTTGCAAACCTTTATAGTATTGACCCTTTTCATGATACTCACGCACTATGCGCTCCATGTCCTTCTTATCTTCCTCGTTGACAGCCCGCACAACCTTCGCTGGCCGTCCATATGCCATCATACCAGCAGGAATCACTTTTCCTTGAGGGACGAGACTACCGGCTCCGATAAATGCACCTTCTCCGATTTCGGCACCATCTAAAATGATGGAACCCATTCCAATTAAGGCACCTTTCCGGATAGTGCAACTATGCAGTGTCACTTGATGACCGACCGTTACTTCGTCTTCTATGACAAGTGGGAACTGGGGACTTTGGTGAAGGCAACAAAGATCTTGGATGTTGACCTTACGACCAATGCGTGTCGCATTGACGTCGCCGCGAATGATAGTGTTGAAAAATACTGAAGACCCTTCACCGATTTCTACATCTCCTGTGATGGTCGTGAAATCCGCAATAAACACGGACGGATGGATTTTTGGAGTTTTTTCGCCAAATGGATAGATCATAACAGACTTCCTTTCTATACCCTTGCTATACTATAAAGTAAGTGTAGCAGAATGAGAAAGGGGAAGGTAGCCATGTGGATATGGGAAACCGAAAACCAACCGAAAGCCATTGTCGTTATCGTCCATAATGTATTGGAACATCATAGACGCTACGCATGGGTTATAGAATATTTACGAAGCAACGACTGCCATGTTGTCATGGGTGATCTTCCAAGTCACGGAGAAGCCGCGAAGAACAAAGGCCTCCATAATGAATCGATTGATGAATATGAACTGTATTTGGAGCGCGCCATAGAGTATGCTAGCCAATTTCATTTACCGATATTTTTACTGGGGCACGGATTCGGAGCTACGACGATTCTTCACTATATGCGAAAACCGAGAGAGTCGGTTGCAGGCCTTCTTCTGACAAGTCCTTGGATCGACTTAAAAGCAACCCCTTCGAAATGGTCAAACCGGATAGCAAAATTAACAATCAATCAACGTCTTGAGTTTCCACTCGATGCTGAACTCTATATTTCCGATGCCGCTCTCCAACAAGAATATCAGGAAGACGAACTCGTACATACGACGGTCACTACGGAATGGTATGAAGCATTGCAAGAGCGAATGAAAACAGTCGGACAATCTTCACGCGAATGGACAGTGCCTGTTTGGTTACAACTGGCAGCAGAGGACAAAGTGATTTCAGTGCCAGCTGTGCGCACATGGATGGCGGGTCAAAAATTCCCGACGCTTCATTACTCGGAATGGACGTCTGCGCGCCATGATATTCATCAGCATACCGATCGTGAATTTGTTGCAAAAAGTGCGATTGATTTCATTCATTTGGCCGTGCTTCGACTTGGCTATGTCCTATGACGTCTGACCTCGTATATGATATACTCGTATGACAAACCTTATAAGGAGAGGAATCATGCAGCAACTCATTCGTAATATTATAGTAGAAAGTCCATCAAAAGTTGGAAATTTAGGTCTTGTCACTTCTGCCATCGGAGCAGCGGAAGGGGATATTGGCGATATTAAGTTGATCAAAAGCGGTCCGTTGACAACTGTTCGCGATATTTCCGTCACATGTCGGGATGAAGTACATCTACAAACGGTTATCCAAAACATCGAGTCAATTGGCAATGGTGTTGAAATCCATGCAGTGACGGATGATGTGTTGAAAGCACATGAAGGTGGAAAAATTGCGATGAAGAGCACCATTGATGTGCGTTCACTCGGCGATTTGCAGCGCGTCTATACACCTGGAGTAGCAAGTGTCTGTTTAGAAATTGAAAAGCACCCTGAGCAAGCAAAGTATTTCACTTCAATTGGGAAATCAGTGGCGATTGTAACAGATGGAACGGCAATTCTTGGCTTAGGAAATATCGGCTCTGTCGCTGGCATGCCGGTTATGGAAGGGAAATCTGTTTTACTCGATCAGTTCGTTGGCTTAAGCGGCGTACCGATATTATTAGACACAAGTGACCCTGACAAAGTTGTAGAGACAGTCAAACATATTCACCAAGGTTTTGGTGCCATCTTACTTGAAGATATTGGTTCTCCTCATTGCTTTGAGATTGAAGAACGTTTAAAAGCAGAATTACCGATACCGGTCATGCACGATGACCAGCACGGAACAGCAGTCGTGACATTGGCAGCCGTTTTAAATGCTTGCCGCGCAACAGGTGTTGATCCGACTAAAGCAGTCGTGGGTCAAATCGGTCTCGGCGCAGCAGGACTCGCCATCGTTCGCATGTTGTTAGCGTATGGTGTGAAAGATGTTTACGGAATCGATCGTCAGCCAGAAGCCATTGAGCGTCTTCACAAATATGGCGGGAAATCAAAAGACTCATTAGATTCATTAATGGCAGAATGCGACATCGTCATTGCGACAACGGGTGTAGAAGGCTTGATTAAACCGGAAATGGTGCGTGAAGGCCAAATCATTTTAGCGTTATCTAACCCTAATCCGGAAATTCAACCGGCAACAGCGATCAAAGCAGGTGCTGCATTCGCAGCAGACGGACGTTCAGTCAACAATGTTGTCGGCTTCCCAGGAATTTTCCGTGGGGCTCTCGATGCGGAAGCAAAACAAATCACGTATCCAATGCTGATTGCAGCAGCGGAAGCGATTGTAAGTCACACGCGCCGTGGCGAATTGATTCCAACTCCGCTAGATCCAGCACTTCATATGGTTGTGGCCCGAGCAGTAGAGGAATCAGCCGCGAAGGAACAACTTTAACAAATAAAACCAGTATCATCTCTTGATTCAATTCAAGAGTCGATACTGGTTTTTTTAGTTCTTTCTCTCAATCACCACAAGCTCCGGCGGCGAATTTTGTTGATTGAGAAAGGCGCTATGCAGAACCTGGTACTGTTCTTGTGGCAATGTGGCTACGAAGTCGAGAACTGCAGATCGTTCGATTTTTCCAGTTTGATGACCGTGATAGATGACAAGGACAATGCGACCTTTCACAACGAGCAGTCGAAGGGCTGCTTCAATCGCTTGAATCGTCTTCGAACTTTCCGTAGTAACGGTATGATCTGCACCGGGAAGGTAACCTAAATTAAATACAACTGCACGCACGCCTTGTGAGATAAATTCCTCCAGGCGCTCATGACCTGCTAAGATGACTTCTGCATGTTCCACTCCCGCACTCGATAGGCGCTGTTTGGTTGACTCGACAGCCGCCTGTTGTATATCGAACGCCACAACCTTCCCACTAGGAGTTACAAGCTTTGCTAAGTATAAAGTATCGTGACCGTTTCCAGCAGTTGCATCCACGACCACGTCACCGGGCTCGATAATTTCTTTTAAATAGATCTTCGATTGATTTAATGCATTTTGTAACATACAGGCACGTCCTTTCCACTCTAGTTTATCATCTTGTTGGAATATGAAAAAAGGTCTAAAATGGGTGGAGTGAATGGAGATGACGAATCATGCCAAAGCGTGTTTGGCTTTTAGTAATTGGAATGTTGATCAATGTCACAGGGAACTCATTGCTGTGGCCTTTAAATACTATTTATATGAATGACTACTTAGGAAAATCGTTATCCGTCGCTGGACTAGTGTTAATGGCAAACGCCGGTGCTGGGATCATTGGAAATCTGCTTGGAGGTTGGATGTTTGACCGGCTAGGTGGGTATAAATCCATCATGTTCGGTATTACAATCACACTCGTGGCCCTTATTGGGTTGAATTTTTGGCACGGATGGCCCCATTATGTATACTTTATGATTTTAATTGGGCTTGGCGGGGGAATTGTCTTCCCGAGTATGTACGCACTTGTCGGAACCGCTTGGCCAGAAGGTGGACGGCGCGGGTTCAACGCCATTTATTTGGCAGCGAACGTGGGAGTGGCCCTAGGACCAGCTGCAGCAGGAATTATTGCGAGTTACTCGTTCGATTATTTGTTTACAGCGAACATGTGGATGTATGTACTATTCTTCTTACTCGCACTTGTTGCCTACCGCGAATATGACACGAAAGCGGCTGTCAATACGAACGTCTTGCAAGAACGGAGCAAGATTGACCGGAAAGCCCCATTTTATGCATTGCTGCTGATCTCTGGTGCGTATTTACTCGCATGGGTTGGCTATGTACAGTGGCAATCTACAATTTCAACATATACTCAGCAGATTGGAATCACGTTAAAGCAGTACAGTTTGTTGTGGACGATTAACGGTGCGCTTATTGTGCTTGCACAACCACTCATTGCACCCGTTGTGAAGCGACTCGAACACCGCATCAAATTGCAGATGGTTGTCGGTCTCATTATTATGCTCATTTCCTTTATTGTCGTAGCTTTCGCCGAGCAGTTTACGATGTTTGTCGTGTCCATGGTGATATTGACGCTCGGAGAAATGTTCGTCTGGCCGGCGGTTCCAACGATTGCGAATCAACTAGCACCACCCGGGAAAATTGGGTTTTATCAAGGCATCGTCAACAGTACGGCTACGGTAGGCCGCATGATTGGGCCTGTTATAGGAGGAGTCATTGCAGACCTCCAAGGAATGAGTGTGATGCTACTGTTCATTACTGTTTTCATGGCAGCAGCGATCATACCCGCTGTTTTATATGACAGACCCCTTCGAAAGGAGACGGAACAATGAAAGACTGGATCGGGTTATTATCAACAGAAGTATTGGATCAAATTCTCGAAAATGCATTTCAATGGTTCGTGGTAGTCGACCGGGAGGCAAAGATTTTATACATAAATGAAGAGTACTGTCATTTTCTTGAGGTCAAGCGTAAAGACGCCATTGGGCAACATGTCGCAGATGTCATTGAAAATACGGAGATGCACAAAGTAATGGAAAAGGGAGAGGCAGACATTGCCGCGCCTCATTACATTAAAGGGACCTATATGCTCGCAAACCGAGTACCTCTAGTTGTAGAGGGAGAAATCGTCGGCGCCTTCGGAAGTGTAATATTTCGAGATATGACTGACTGGAAACGACTGAGCGCCCATGTTAAGACGACAATGGAACGAATCGATCAACGGTTTAGTGGTACTGCAGATCACTTGACGGATCTTGAAGACATTATTGGTGAATCACCGGGCATTCGAAAAGTGAAAGAGGCAATCCGCATGATCGCGCCAACGAAACTTCCAGTGGTCATCGAAGGGGAAACCGGCACCGGAAAAGAAATGTTTGCAGAAAGCATTCACAAGCTATCCGACCGTTCCGATAAACCGTTGCTCAAATTAAATTGTGCAGTGATTCCTCAAGAGCTTGCAGAAAAGGAGCTGTTTGATCCACAGGAAGGTAAGGTGTATCAAGCTGCCAGTGGAACGCTTGTGTTAGAAGAAGTTCATGCGTTAGCAATACCGGTCCAAGCGAAACTGTTACGATTTTTGACTGAAAATGAACAGTCGACAACCGACGTGCGTCTTCTGTTCTCATCGAATCGAAATCTTGCAGAACTCGTATCTACAGGGGTCTTCCGTGAAGACTTGTATTACCGGATTCAATCAGTGTATCTAAAAATTCCACCATTACGAGAGCGTATGGAAGATTTTTCACTTCTAACGAGATATTTCATCCACCGAATCGAACAACAAGAGGGGAGAAGAGGTTTGAAAGTCGATCCGAAAACGTTGCGTCATTTAGTGGAATATCAATGGCCAGGAAATGTACGTGAACTGTACAACACTTTGCGTGCGATGGTCTATATGACTGAAGGGAATCGACTCACGACGGCTTCTATTCCTATGCATGTCTTCCAATCCTCAAAAACATATCATGCAACATCGGGAAAGCTGGAAGATATTTTAGCGCAAACGGAAGTCCAAGTGCTCGAAAATGCTCTTGCCGCATTTCCAGACAAAACAGAGGCGGCCAAGGCACTAGGCATTAGTAGATCGACATTGTATGAAAAATTAAAAAAATATAACTTATGACCTAAAATCCGGATTTTAAGACAAAGTGTCTTATTTTCCGGATTTTTTAAATAGCTTTTATATAGTGCTCATACCTGTTTTTGAATGAATGTGTACGGAAAATCGGACAAGTTTCGAAGTCGAGATTGTCACAGTTTCGTCACAGTCTATTGCGATGTCTCGGTCCTTCTGTTTTAATACTTATGAAAGCGCTTTTTTACACACAACTCGAGGAGGAAGTTTCCTATGAAGCCAATCTATTCTTCTGCAGAAGAAGCAGTAAGCCAAATTCAGGACGGAGCAACACTTATGGTAGGTGGTTTTGGTCTTGTCGGTATACCGGAGCAACTGATCATCGCTCTTGTGAACAAAGGTGTTAAAGATTTAACAGTCATCTCCAATAACTGTGGAGTCGACGACTGGGGATTAGGTTTATTACTAAAAAATAAGCAGATCAAAAAAATGATCGGTTCGTATGTTGGAGAGAACAAAGAATTTGAACGCCAAGTTCTGTCTGGCGAAATCGAAGTTGAATTAACGCCACAAGGGACGCTCGCTGAAAAATGTCGTGCAGGTGGGGCAGGGATTCCTGCATTCTTCACACCAGCCGGAGTCGGCACTGTTGTTGCTGATGGCAAAGAAGTCCGTGAATTTGACGGCAAAGAATATGTCTTAGAAGAAGCACTAGTTGCTGATTTCGCACTCGTACGTGCTGCAACAGCAGATAAATTCGGAAACCTCATCTACAATAAAACAGCTCAAAACTTCAATCCAATGATGGCGGCAGCTGGTAAAGTGACGATCGCTGAAGTGGAAGAAATCGTGGAGACAGGTACTCTAGATCCAGCGATGATTCATACACCGAGCGTATATGTACAAGGTCTATTCCAAGCGAAGCAAGAAAAGCGGATTGAACGTTTAACGACACGAGACTAATTAGAGGAGGAATTTTCATGACTTTATCAACACGCGAATTTATTGCAAAACGTGCAGAGATGGAAATTGAAGATGGCAACTATGTAAATCTCGGTATTGGGATTCCGACACTTGTTGCAAACTTTATTGCACCGAACAAAACGGTTGTCTTACAATCTGAAAACGGTCTACTTGGAATAGGGCCCTACCCTACAAAAGACCAAGTTGATCCAGACTTAATCAACGCAGGGAAAGAAACTGTGACTACTATTCCAGGTTCTGCATTCTTCACAAGCGCAGAGTCTTTTGCCATGATCCGTGGAGGCCACATTGACGTTGCCATCCTTGGTGGTATGGAAGTATCTGAAAAGGGTGACCTTGCCAACTGGATGATTCCAGGAAAGATGATCAAAGGTATGGGTGGCGCGATGGACTTGGTGCACGGCGCTAAGAAAATTATTGTCATCATGGATCACGTGGCAAAGGACGGATCTCCGAAGATTAAAAAAGAATGTACGCTTCCTTTGACAGGTAAAGGTGTTGTGAATTTAATTATCACAGACCGCGCTGTCATTGAAGTGACAGAACATGGACTCGTCCTCAAAGAAGTATTTGAAGGACATACAATTCAGGGCGTCGTAGAAGCAACAGAAGCGGACCTGAATGTGGATAACGTAAAGGAAAACGTTTCGTTCTAATACGACCCCATGACTAGATGGGGGAAATGAAATGGAAACAGTTTTTAGTATGATTGGTCTGCTTGGCGGACTCTTTCTATTAATCTTTTTGACGATGAAAGGTGTTAATATCATCATCGTTGGACCAATTTCCGCAATTTTTGTGGCGGTTTTATCTGGAATGCCTTTATTCCCGCAACTGGCGGCTGAAGGTGTACCAAACTTTGTAACAAGTTACATGACAGGTTTCACAGGATTCATCATGTCTTGGTATTTGATGTTCTTACTTGGTGCGATTTTCGGGAAAGTGATGGAAGATAGCGGAGCAGCGGATGCTGTTGCAAAGTTTGTAACTGACAAACTAGGTTTGAAATATGCAGTATTAGCTATTGTTATCGCCTGTGCTATCTTGACGTACGGTGGAGTTTCTTTATTTGTAGTTGCATTTGCCGTCTATCCAATGGCAATTTCACTATTCAAACAAGCGAACTTACCAAGACGCTTTATTCCGGCAACATTAGGTCTTGGTTCTGTGACGTTCACGATGACATCAGCAGGTTCACCAGAAATTCAAAACTGGATTCCGATTCCTTTCCTTGGCACGAATGCCTATGCAGGGTGGGAAGTTAGTATCATTGTCGCCATCTTCATGGCTGTATTTGGTTATATGTGGTTAAAAAAGCTAATTGTGAAAGCAGTAAACAAAGGAGAAGTGTTTGAGGCACGTCCAAATGATCCAACGTTTGACACGACACGACCATTACCAAACCCATTCCTTTCTTTTGTACCTCTCGTTGTCGTATTGATCATTGCATTCATCTTCCATGATTCACTGCAGCAGTCGGCTTTAATCATTGCCTTGTTGTCTGGTATTTTGGCAACATTCATTGTTAGCTGGAGATACTTTAAAAATCCATGGGAAGCTGTCTCACAAGGGACTCTTGGAGCAATTATTGCAATCGGGAACACGGCAGCAGTAGTAGGTTTCGGTGGAGTGGCAAAAGAAACAGAAGCCTTTTCAATTGCAGTCAATGCAATGACGAGCATTCCAGGTTCTCCGCTTATAGGAGCAGCAGTTGCTGTCTCTGTTATTGCGGGTATGACGGGCTCTGCTTCGGGTGGTCAACAAATCGCTTTACCACTAATTGCACCGGGCTATTTAGATGCTGGTGTGAACGCGGAAGCACTTCACCGTGTAGTTGCGATTTCATCAGGTGCACTGGATTCACTTCCGCACAATGGGTATGTTGTTACGACAATTCAATCGATTTGTGGCGAGAAGCATAGTGCAGCCTACTGGCCAATGGCGGCAGTAACTGTAGCAATTCCAGTGATCGGTGTAATTATTGCGATTGCTCTATTCTCATTAGGCTTTGGTATTTAACAGTAAAGTGATTAAGCCGCCTCGTGCGGCTTTTTCTATTCAGAATAGCAACAGGAGGGACATCGATGGTACAAGATAAAGTTGTATTAATTACAGGAGCAGCTCAAGGGATCGGTTTTGAAATTGCAGAAGAGTTTTTCAAAAATGGAGCCAAAGTTGTGCTTACAGACATTAACGAAGAAAAAGTAAAAGAATCCGCTGCAGCGCTTGGTGGCGACAGCCTTGGTATTAAATGTGACGTGACAAACGAAGAGGAATTGAAAGCTTCGATTGATCAGACAGTTGCAACATTTGGTCGACTAGATATCTTAATTAACAATGCTGGGATGCAACACGTGGCAATGCTTGAAGATTTTCCGACAGAGCGTTTTGAACTTCTAATTAAAATCATGCTGACAGCACCGTTTGTCGCAACGAAACACGCACTTCCGCATATGCGTAAACAAGGTTTCGGCCGCATTATTAATATGGCGTCTATCAATGGTCTTGTCGGGTTTGCAGGGAAAGCTGCATACAACTCAGCGAAACACGGCGTGATTGGATTAACAAAAGTGGCTGCACTTGAAACGGCAGTAGACGGCATCACAGTCAATGCGATTTGCCCAGGTTATGTGGACACACCACTTGTGCGCAATCAGATGCAAGACTTAGCGACAACACGCAACGTGCCACTTGAAAGTGTACTCGAAGAAGTCATCTATCCATTAGTTCCTCAAAAGCGTCTACTAGACGTAAAAGAAATTGCAGACCTTGCAATGTTTATCTCGAGCGAGCAAGCAAAAGGGATGACAGGTCAGGCAGTTGTATTAGACGGCGGCTACACGGTTCAATAAAGCACTTGAACAACGGCGCGTCTTCCGGTACAATTACAATCAATAACAGACTGTGATAAGGATCAGTAGGAACTGTAGATTTCTTTAGAGAGCTGGTGGGTGGTGCAAACCAGTGAAATCCGATTCTGAACTCCCCTTTGAGTCAAACAGGCGAACATTTAGTAGTCTGTTTCGTATTCCGCGTTAAGGAATCAAGTTGAGCAGAATTCTGCTAATTTGGGTGGTACCGCGTGAGACTAAATTTCTCTCGTCCCTTTTTTAAGGGGCGAGTTTTTTTATTGTCTAAAATGCGCCACCAACAAGGAGGAACTACAATGAGTTTTCCGCATCAGGAAATCGAGAAGAAGTGGCAACAATTTTGGGATGACAACAAAACATTCCGCACAGAGAACGACAACTCAAAGCAAAAGTTTTACGCACTAGACATGTTCCCATATCCATCAGGAGCTGGCCTACACGTAGGACACCCAGAAGGATACACGGCTACAGATATTTTGAGCCGTATGAAGCGTATGCAAGGGTACAACGTATTGCACCCAATGGGGTGGGACGCGTTTGGTCTTCCTGCAGAGCAATACGCACTAGATACAGGAAACGACCCGGCTGAATTCACAGCGCAAAACGTAGCGACGTTCAAGCGTCAGATGAAAGATCTTGGCTTCTCCTATGATTGGGACCGTGAAGTAAATACGACGGATCCGAACTACTACAAGTGGACGCAGTGGATTTTTATTCAGCTGTATAACAAAGGCTTGGCGTACGTGGATGAAGTGGCTGTGAACTGGTGTCCAGCTCTTGGTACCGTTCTTGCTAACGAAGAAATTGTCGACGGCGTTTCAGAGCGCGGCGGCCACCCAGTCGAGCGACGTCCGATGCGTCAATGGGTGTTACGTATCACTGAATATGCAGAGCGTTTACTGGATGATTTAGAAGAACTGGACTGGCCGGAAAGCATTAAAGATATGCAGCGCAACTGGATTGGCAAATCTGAAGGTGCTGAAATCACGTTTGCAATCGATGGAACAGATAAGAGCTTCCGTGCTTTCACGACGCGCCCAGATACTTTGTTTGGTGCAACGTATGCCGTGCTTGCTCCTGAACATGCTTTAGTGTCGGACATCACAACAGCTGATCAAAAAGAAGCGGTGGAAGCTTACTTAGATAAAGTGAAGTTAAAGAGTGATTTAGAACGTACGGATCTTGCGAAAGAAAAGACAGGCGTATTCACAGGTGCTTATGCCGTTAATCCTGTATCAGGTGAAAAAATGCCGATTTGGATTGCAGACTATGTACTTGCTACTTACGGAACAGGTGCTATCATGGCGGTTCCGGCACACGACGAGCGTGATTATGAGTTCGCTACTGAATTCAACTTACCAATCAAGGAAGTCGTGGCTGGAGGAGACATTACAAAAGAAGCATACGTTGGGGACGGCGAGCATGTGAACTCGGAATTCCTTGATGGTTTAGGTAAAGAAGAAGCTATCGCAAAAATGATTGGCTGGTTAGCGGACAAAGGTGTCGGCGAAAAGAAAATCACGTACCGCTTGCGCGACTGGCTATTCAGCCGCCAACGTTACTGGGGTGAACCGATTCCAATCATTCACTGGGAAGATGGCACAATGACGACAGTTCCGGAAGATGAGCTTCCTCTAGAACTTCCAAAAACGACAGACATCAAACCAAGCGGCACTGGCGAGTCACCACTTGCGAACATTGAAGAATGGGTGAACGTGGTACATCCTGAAACCGGCATGAAAGGTCGTCGTGAAACTAACACCATGCCACAATGGGCAGGTAGCTGCTGGTACTATATCCGTTACATCGATCCAGACAATGCGGATGCAATCGCAGATCCAGAGCTATTGAAACGTTGGCTGCCTGTAGATATTTATATCGGTGGAGTCGAGCACGCTGTTCTTCACTTGCTATACGCGCGTTTCTGGCACAAAGTGTTGTACGATGTAGGCGTCGTCCACACGAAGGAGCCATTCCAGAAGTTATTTAACCAAGGAATGATTCTTGGGGAAGGTAACGAGAAGATGTCAAAATCAAAAGGCAATGTTGTTAATCCGGACGACATCGTTCTTTCACACGGTGCCGACACATTACGTATGTATGAAATGTTCATGGGACCACTTGAAGCAGCTGTTACATGGTCAACAAACGGATTAGACGGCTCTCGTCGTTTCCTAGACCGCATCTGGCGTTTGATGATGACAGAAGAAGGGACGCTTGCTGCGAAAGTTCAAGAGTCATCGGACACAACACTTGAGAAGGTCTACCATCAAACAGTGAAAAAAGTGACAGAAGACTACGAAGGCATTCGTTTCAATACAGCCATTTCGCAATTGATGGTGTTCATCAACGAATGTTACAAAGCCGATGTTGTGCCAACGCACTATGCAGAAGGTTTTGTGAAGATGTTGTCCCCAATTGCACCGCACGTAGCGGAAGAGTTGTGGCAGCACTTAGGTCACACAGAGTCCATCACATATGCAGAATGGCCAACGTATGACGAGAGCAAATTGGTCGATAACGAAATCGAAATTCCGGTTCAAGTGAACGGAAAACTTCGTGCGAAAGTCGTTGTGGCGAAAGATGCTTCTCGTGAAGAAATGGAGAAAATTGCGTTTGAAAACGAAGTAGTAAAAGAGTGGACAGACGGCAAGGAAATCCGCAAAGTGATTGCAATCCCTGGCAAGATGGTCAATATTGTCGTTGGATAATAGATCAGCCCCCTTCACCTATTTTGGTGGAGGGGGCTTTTGATTGAGTTCATTAAAAGTGGAAATCCCTACAGCCAGGTTGCCATTTCCTGGGTGAGTTTCCCTGAGCCTCCCCACGTAAGCTGAAAGAAGAGCACTTTCATCTTCGTTGCCGGGTCTCAGGAAAACTCAGATGGCCCGGGAAATGACAACCTGGCTTCCGGGATTTGATACCAACTTTAATCGCAAAAAAAGAACTTCCAAGTTAATGGAGTTCTTTATTTGAATTATTAACTGTTATTTATGTACCTTCTCATCTACGAACTTTTACACTATTTTTGTAAGACCCAGCAATTATTACGTAGCAAAATAGTAATGTGGCAACTATTAATATCGTAACCGAGATGAAACTAGGATCACCCAGAAGAGCCTGAAAGATATTTACCAATGAAATTCCTTTATCTATCCATCTTAAAATACCTGATAAGATGAAACCAGTCAGTATACCAGAAAACATAAGTATCCAAAATTTAGATTTACTCATATCAGCCTCCAAAATTTTAAATATGTTGAATTAGTACTTCACTTAACATAATAATATCATAATATTCTATATTTGGAATTTTATTTCCTTTTTTTAATGGGTGACAGGCACCGATTTCTCTCTTTAATTGCGACGAATCCCTATATAACACCATTTTTATTTCCAACAGTTCCCATTTGGTGCCTGTCACTTATTTTCAAAACCTCAGCGACACAAGCCCTTGCTAGGAAAGATCTTAGGAAATTAGGGTCTGGTTATTGAATTAGTTTCCATAAAACGACTTCGGTAGAATAAATTCGATTTGGGTAGATTAAATCCCACTTTGGGTAGAATAAATTTCACTTTCGGTAGAAGAACGGTCGCTCAGTTTTCGAGTGACCGATTTTTCATGGATTCTCTTTATTAATTTTCCTTAACTCAACGCCTTGGAGTCGGCTCCACATTTAGGCGAAATCGAGTTCCGAACGCCAGAAACACGCTCCGGAATCAGCCGCACCCGCAAAGGCTGAAAAGCGCCTTCACGGGCACGTCTGATTTCCTCGGAGTTTCTAGAGTGGCGTTCTACACATCTAGAGTAATCGAGTTGCGCCTCCTAGAAATCCCGCAAGATGCCAACGCATCCCATGAAGCAAAGAGCGCTTCACGCGCTCCGCTGTCATCTTGCACAATTTCTGAACAGTCGGCTCCACATCTAAAGTGACGCCGCACTCATCCCCGCAACTCTGCCTGTAACAAGGGCCGCTGTGATATTGTAGCCGCCCGTGTAGCCGTGGATATCCAAAACTTCCCCGCAGAAATAAAGCCCGTGCTTTTTCTTCGACGCCATCGTCTTTGGCTCGATTTCTTTAATTGAAACACCGCCACCCGTCACATAAGCTTTTTCAAGTGGCTGCGTACCATCGACTAGCATCGAAAACGACTTCAACAATGTAGAGAAAGTACGTACGCGTTCAGCTGACAACTCTTCACCACGCAAGTCCTCACTGATTTCCGCACGCTTCAGCAAAAATAACAGCCATCTTTCCGGGACAAGGCCTTTCAATGAATTCTTCACTGCTTTTTTTGGTTCGTCTTTTAAAATGCCGTACACATGTTGGAACGTTTCTTCACCGTTCTTTTCTGGCAATGAATCGATGCGCAGTTCGACTGGTTTTCCACCATTTTTCTTACGTTCTTTTACAACAAATTGACTGCAACGCAAGATAGCGGGACCGCTGACGCCAAAGTGCGTGAATAGCATATCCATCTGATGCGTTACTAGTGTTTTGCCTTTAGCGTTGTGCACGCTCACGGCAACATCGCGAAGAGCAAGGCCTTGCAATTCTTTTGTGCGAATAAATGCTTCAGAAGATAAAACGGGTACTTCTGTCGGGAAAAGTTCCGTTACTGTGTGGCCAGCTTTTTCTGCCCATGGGTAGCCATCTCCCGTCGAGCCTGTTTGCGGAACTGCTTTTCCACCAACGGCAACTACAACGGCATGCGCGCGAATTTCTGTACCGTCTTCGAGGCGAACGCCAAGTACTTTTTCATCGTCCATTAATAGCTTCGCAACTTTTGTTTGTAGACGGACGTCTACATGCCAGCGTTTCATTTCGTCAATCAAAGCATTGACAACATCCATGGCTTTGTTCGAAACCGGGAACATGCGCCCGTGATCTTCTTCTTTTAAAGGAACATTCAACGCTTCAAAAAACGCAATGATGTCTTCGTTATTAAATACGGAGAATGGACTGTACAAGAATCGACCATTTCCTGGGATGTGCTTTACGATTTCTTCTTGAGGCAGACGGTTTGTTACGTTACAACGTCCGCCACCAGAAATGGCTAATTTTTTTCCGAGCTTTGTACCTTTTTCAATGAGTAAAACTTTTTTCTTTTCGGCACCTGCAGCGCACGCCGCCATAAGTCCAGACGGCCCGCCGCCGATTACGATTACATCAAACATGAATTGGTCACAATCCTTTTTTTCTTTTTAGTATACAGCATTGAGCTTTTGTGTGAGGAGCTGTAAACTGAAAGATAGACATTTTGCAGATGGGACGATGATGATGGCAGGAAATTTGCTGAAAGGCACTATGATATTAACGCTCGGGCTCGTTTTATCACGAATTCTTGGCGTGCTTTATGTAATACCGTTTTATCAACTGATTGGGGAAGAGTATGTGGTGCTTTATCAATACGCATATGTTCCTTATACAATTATGCTAGCCATTGCGGTTTCCGGTGTTCCGGTAGCAGTCAGTAAATTTGTTTCGAAATATAATGCAATGGGCGATTACGCGACCGGACGAAAACTTGTAAAATCTAGTGGATTGATCATGCTTGGAACTGGGTTTGTCGGATTTCTCGTTTTGTTTTTTATGGCGCAACCACTCGCAGAAATAGTGATGAATCAACAAGCATCAGGAGATGTCGATGAAAATCTACCATTCAACGTCAATGATGTGGCGACTGTAATCAAATACGTCAGCTTCGCCGTGTTAGTCGTTCCGGCGATGAGTTTAATACGTGGCTTTTTCCAAGGTTATCAACATATGACACCAACTGCAGTATCGCAATTGATTGAACAAATTGTTCGTATTGCTGTACTACTTGTAGGAGCATTTGTCGTTGTAAAACTAATTGGTGGTACTGAGAAGACGGCAGTATCATTTGCTGTATTCGCTGCATTTATCGGTGCACTTGCGAGTATGGGCGTTCTGTTTTGGTACTGGAAGAAGCTGCGACCTGAGTTCGATGAAATGATGAATTACACGGGGACAACAGAATCAACAAGATCTTTAAAAACGATTTACAAAGAAATGCTGATTTACACGGTTCCGTTCGCCCTTGTTGGGGTCATTAATCCGCTTTTCCAATTTATCGATATGATTACGTTCGTGTCCTCAATGGAAGCAATCGGTGTCGCGAAAGGAACAGCCAATACGTTGCTAGGGATGCTCAACTTCTCGAGCCACAAGCTTGTGATGATTCCGGTCATGCTTGCGATGGGATTCGCGATGACACTGATTCCCTTGATTACGACATATTATGCTAAACAAGACATCGCAGGATTGACGCGTTCACTGAATCAAACATTCCAAATTCTTGTGTTCTTAACGCTTCCTGCGGCATTGGGTATTTCTCTATTGTCGTATGAATTTTATACGGTGTTTTACGAAGCAAGCGAAACAGGTGCAAGCATCTTAGCCGCTTATGCACCGGTTGCAATCTTGTTCGCTTTATACCCGGTAACTACTGCTATTCTCCAAGGAATCGATCAGCAAAAACTCATCATATTGAACTTGATGATTGGCATACTCGTGAAAATGCTGCTGAACGTACCGTTTATTAAAGTCTTTGAGACAAATGGAGCAATACTCGCAACATCTGTTGGCTACTTGACAGCCATCACATTGAATTTCCTAGTGATCCGTTACTTCCTTGCATACGAAACTAAAATGCTTTTCAGACGCTTAATACTGATTGTGGCACTTACTGCGGTCATGCTTGTACTAGCGTTCTTCACGAAGGAACTGTTAGAGCTTTTCTTAAATCCAGATTCCAAACTGCAATCTATTGTCATTATTGCAGGAGCTGCTGGGGTAGGAGCAGCATTTTACGGATTTGTTAGCTTGAAACTCGGTCTTGCTCAAAAGCTCTTTGGAGAGCGTTTAACTCGTTTCACTAGAAAGTTGGGAATTTCATGATGCGACTCGATAAGTTTTTAGGGAACATGGGCATTGGAACGCGAAAAGAAGTCAAACAGCTTGTGAAAGCACGAGCTGTCACTGTGAACGGAGTTGTTGTAAAGGACAGTGGTTTATCCATTGATCCAGACAAAGCGGATATCCGTGTCTATGATGAACAAGTACTGTATAAGCCGTATATATATTTAATGATGAATAAACCACCGGGAGTCATTTCTGCAACAGAAGATCACCGAGACAAAACGGTGCTCGATTTATTGGATGCGGACGTTCGCCATTACGATCTTCACCCAGTCGGTCGTCTAGACAAAGATACTGTCGGACTCTTGCTGCTAACGAATGACGGCGATCTAACACATCGTTTGCTTTCTCCTAAAAAGAAAGTGCCGAAAAAGTACTATGCTCATGTGGAGGGTGTTGTGACGGAAGAAGATGTTGCAGCCTTTGCGCGTGGTGTGGAAATCGGAGAAGGCTACGTGACAAAACCGGGAGAACTTATTATTTTGGAAAGCGCTGAGGTTTCGAAGATTGAACTCATCATCACAGAAGGAAAGTTTCATCAGGTCAAGCGGATGTTTGAAGCGGTGGAGAAAAAAGTCGTCTACTTAAAACGTCTTGAAATGGCCAATCTTCGTTTAGATGAGACACTTTCTGAAGGTGACTACCGGGAACTCACAGAAGAAGAATTCAAAAACTTACAGTAAACATAAAAGAGAGGCTCCGATTGGGGCCTCTCTTCGTTCTAAGTTGTGGGTTGTCTACGATGAGATTTTAACGCGTTTGTTCGTCGTTGTCCATTTCCCTCTAACAGGGCTGATGACTAGGTCATTAAATGCTAGCACGTTCAAATCTCGTTGAATCGTGCGAGGAGTGATGCCAAATTCATCGACTAAATCTTGTGTTGTTACTGTTCCGTTCTCACGGATGAACATATACATATCTTTAATTCGATTGAGCATCCGATCAGTAGTTGGTTTCATTCGTAACCACTCCTTCTTATCGTATCCTTGACTCGACTAGCGGACGATTGGTAAAACGGTTAACTAGTTACTTTAGACATCCCCTTTATGTTCAATTCTAAAACTATCTGACAATTTCATTATAAGCGCTTTTGCAACAATTTTCTAGAAAATTTGCTGATTTTACAAAACCTTAATGCTATTTCGGTGTAAAATAGAAGCATTATTCATCTTGAGGAGGACTACCATGAATTGGTTTGAACTAGCCACAGCACGAAAAGACGAGCTATTGAGAGAACTCCAGCAGTTAATTTCTATAGAAAGTGTGTTGGATGAATCTGCTGCTACAGAAGACGCCCCGTTTGGACCCAAACCTCTCGAAGCACTCGAATACCTTCTGCATCTTGGAGCAGAGCAGGGAATGACGACGAAGAATGTTGCAAACGTCGCAGGACATATCGAGATGGGACAAGGGGATGAACTGATTGGTGTTCTCGGTCACGTAGATGTTGTTCCAGCGGGGGATGGGTGGAGTGTGCCACCATTTGAAGGACGAATCGTCGGCTCAAAAATGATTGGGCGCGGCACGATTGACGACAAAGGACCGACTATGGCTGCTTGGATGGCAATGAAACTTGTAAAAGATTCAGGTATTCCACTAGAGCGACGCGTTCGTCTAATCATCGGAACGGATGAAGAGAGTGGATTCCGCTGTGTGCGGCGTTATTTTGAAACTGAAGAGATGCCAACACTAGGATTTGCGCCTGACGCTGATTTTCCAATCATTAATGCGGAAAAAGGAATCGCAGGGATTGAATTGTCTCAGTCGTCAACAAACGAGGCTTCTTCACTAGTATTTTTCCAGTCAGGAGAACGTACGAACATGGTGCCAGATGAAGCGAATGCGCTTCTCGAGTTGCCACTTAGCGAACTCGAGTCCTCTTTCCAGCAATTTTTACTTGCAAATAACCTAAAGGGAAAAGCGCAAAACGTGAACGGGAAAACTTCACTTATAGTCACCGGAAAATCCGCGCATGCGATGGAACCGGATAACGGGATCAATGCTGCAATCAAACTTGCAGAATTTCTTGTTACGTTAAATATAGGCGGGCAAGGTACGAAATTCGTGAAGACTTTGGTGGATGCATTCGGAAGCGATTCCCGTGGAAAAACATTTGATGGGTATTTTTCTGACGGTATGTCAGGTGAAACAACTTACAATGCGGGTGTCCTTCACTTTGTGCGTGAAGAAGGGTTCACAATCAAAGTGAGCATGCGCTACTCCGTCAGCGCACCGTTTGAAGAACTCGTTGAGAAAATTACGAACTATTTCAAACAGAAAGAAGTCGACGTGCGTGTCAGTTCAAACTCAGGTCCGCATTATGTAGATGCATCCGATGAGCTGATTCAAACGTTATCTACTGTATACGAAAGACAAACTGGTGAAAAAGCAGAACTTCTCGCAATTGGTGGCGGAACGTATGCACGTGTGCTTAAAAAGGGAGTTGCATTTGGTATGGTGTTCCCAGGAGAAGCAGACGTTGCCCACCAAGCCGATGAGTTTGTCGACATTGAAAATCTACTAAAAGCGACAGCAATCTATGCAGATGCACTTGCTGAACTCGCAGGAAAGAAGGACTAACTCATGGAAAAAGTACTTTGGAATGATCAACTTGTTGCACGAGACGCTGTACATATCAGCATCGAAGACCGCGGCTATCAGTTTGGAGACGGCATTTATGAAGTTGTAAAGGTATACAACGGAGACGTATTCACTGCAACAGAACATATCGACCGATTGTATGCGAGTGCCGATAAAATCGGTATGGCAATTCCGTACACAAAAGATGTGCTGCATCACTTGATTCATCAATTAATCGAAGAAAATGAACTAGGAACAGGGATTGTGTACTTGCAAGTGACACGCGGTCATTCGCCGCGGAACCATGCATTCCCGAATCCTGCAGTGGAAGCTGTTGTGACAGGCTACACACGCGAGTCAGCACGACCTGTCAACGAACTTGAAACGGGAGTTACCGTTTGTTTAGTCGAAGATGTTCGCTGGTTACGTTGTGACATTAAATCTTTAAATCTGCTTGGAAATGTCATGGCAAAACAAGAAGCCGTACAAAAAGGCTGTTTCGAAGCGGTGCAGCATCGCGGAGAAGTCATTACAGAAGGTTCGTCGTCGAACGCATACGGCATTAAAAATGGAGTTCTTTATACACACCCTGTAAACAACTTGATTTTGAACGGAATCACGCGTCAAGTCATTTTGGATTGTTGCGCAGAAATCGGTCTTCCTGTCGTAGAAGAAGCCTTTACTAAGGAACAAGCACTTCATATGGATGAATTTATTGTATCGTCGACTGGAATCGAGGTCATGCCAGTCGTGAAAATCGATGAAACCGTAATTGGAGATGGCAAGCCAGGGGAATGGACCCGAAAGCTACAGCAAGCATTCGAAGCAAAACTGCCACAACAACTTCATGTCTAATGCGCATTATTTTGTCGGGATCCCGGTCCCTTCTAAATACCATGCCTATTTCATAAATCTGCAACAAACACTTGAACTCGAGCACTATTACCGCCGTGTTACGCATGCAACTGATTTACATTGCACTTTGTCTTTTATCGGAGAGCTGTCTTCAGATCAGCTCCAACAGCTAAAACAGCTACTCTCAGAATTGAAGGGTAAACCGTTTTCGATGAGCACCACGGAGATTGCTGGGTTTGGAGAGGGCAAAATTCCTCGTGTCGTCTATACAGTGGTTGAAGGAAATCAAGCACTAGATGAGCTTGAACAAAAAGTGTGGGCCGTCACGTCACGATTCGGGGCAGATAGAAAATCACCTTATGTTCCCCATGTCACGCTTGCAAAACGTGCACGACAAATAGAGGACATTCGGTTTACAGGCCAAGCACAAATATGCTGGGAGGTAGGCGAGTTCTGTCTGTTCCGTGTCAACAAAGGTATGCGCCCCAGTTATGAACAGATTGCAAGTTTTCCACTGCAACTGGAGTTGTTACAATGAAGCGGCTCGTTGTAGTTGTAAATCCAGCGGCTGGCAATGGTCAAGCATTAAAAAAATGGCATCAACTAGAAAAGCAACTGGCGAAACCGTATGAAGTTTTCTTTTCCGAATACCATCGACATGCAGTCGAATTTGCGCAGAAAATCAGTCAAGATGCTCAGCCAACCCTACTTGTTGCGATTGGAGGGGACGGAACGGTTCACGAAGTGATTGAGGGATGTGCGGGAAGCACCCATGTAGAAGTCGTGGCTCTCTCTGCAGGCAGTGGGAATGATTTTGGTCGGACATTCACAACCGTTAAGTCCGCTGAAGAGATTGACTTACTAATGCAATCAACAATTTCTGTTCAGATGCGTATCGGTCAATTATCAACGCCACTCAATCGCGCAATTTTTGTGAACAATGCGGGATATGGATTTGACGCAAAGGTTGTCTATGCAGCCAATCGTTCGATCTGGAAAAAAAGATTCAACCGCTATGGTGTTGGGAAAGTAGCGTATTACGGAGTCGTCGTGAAGGAGCTTCTCACGTATAAGCCGTCCTCTTTACACCTTGAAATTGACGGGCGGCCGCATCAAATACCGGATGTTTGGTTTGTTGTCGTATGCAATCAATCGTATTTTGGAGGCGGAATGAAAATTTCTCCTCAATCGAATCCGGTGGATGAAATTCTGGAAGCAACCGTCGTATCAAACATTTCAAGGTGGAAATTACTTGTTTTATTTGGTACGGTCTTTATAGGCTGGCACACAAAGTTGAAAGCAGTCCAAAGTTTTTCCGGCACTAGCTTTCGCTTTCGCTTCGCACATGCAACAATTGGGCATACCGACGGAGAATTCTGCGGTGAATTGCTGCCTCATGAATGGGCAGAGGTTTCATTGAAGCCACAAACTTGGGCAATGCCCGTGAAATAGAAAGGTGAACAACTATGCGTTTACGTCATAAACCATGGGCTGAAGACTATATTAAAGCCCATCCGGAAGTCGTTATTGCGGACCCGGAATCACGAAAAGGAAAATGGCATGAAGAGTTCGGGAACACAAACCCCGTTCATGTCGAAGTTGGAACAGGCAAAGGTGCCTTTGTCATTGGCATGGCACGTCAAAACCCGCACATCAATTACATCGGAATCGAATTGTATGATTCTGTTATCGTGGTTGCTCTTGAAAAAGTACTGGAGCAGGAATCTCTTCCAAACTTACGTCTATTGAATGTAAATGGAAAAGACCTCACGGAGTATTTTGATAAAGGCGACATTGGTCAAGTGTATTTGAACTTCTCGGATCCATGGCCAAAAACCCGTCATGCGAAACGTCGTCTAACGCATGCCAACTTCCTGACACTCTATAAAGAGTTGCTACCTGAAGGTGGAGAAGTACACTTTAAAACCGACAATCGTGGCTTATTTGAGTATTCTTTGATGAGCATGACCGATTTTGGCATGAAACTAGTATTTGTCTCGCTCGATTTGCATACCAACGAGCCAGAAGACAATGTACGAACAGAGTATGAGGAAAAGTTTGCTGCAAAGGGGCAGCCGATTTATCGACTTGAAGCAAAATTCAACTAGGGGTGAAGAAATGGACACGTATCAATTTGGGGAATTTACGTTTACATGGTTAAAAGGTGGTACAACCAATATGGATGGAGGAGCGATGTTTGGCGTCGTTCCGAAACCGCTTTGGTCAAAAAAATATCCGGTCAATGAACAAAATCAAATCGAACTTCCGTGTGATCCACTACTCATTCAAACAAGTGACTACAAAATCTTGTTGGAATCGGGACTAAATGCGGGGAAGTTTGATGACAAGAAAAAGCGCAACTACGGCATTACGGACGAATCTCGTGTCAACGAACAATTAGCAGAACTCGGCTTAACACCCGCCGACATCACGCACATTATGATGACTCACATGCACTTTGATCACGCCTCTGGATTGACAAGTTTAGAGCAAGATGGTTCATACAGCTCCACGTTCCCAAATGCGACAATCTTTGTGTCGGAAGTAGAATGGAACGAGATGCGCAATCCGAATGTTCGTTCACGCAATACATACTGGAAAGAGAACTGGCAGCCAATTGAGCAGCAGGTGCAAACCTTCTCAGAAACGCACGAAGTCATTCCAGGTCTTACAATGATTCATACAGGTGGTCATAGTGATGGCCATAGCATCATCAAGATGGAACAAAACGGCGAGACAATTATTCACTTTGCAGATTTGATGCCGACACATGCGCACCAAAGTCCGTTATGGGTTTTAGCGTATGATGATTATCCGATGAAGTCTGTTTTTACAAAAGAGAAGTTAGTGAAAGAAGTGCTCGACAACGGGTACTGGGTAAGTTTCTACCATGACTCGTTTTATCGTTTGTTGAAATGGTCACCGGACGGTAAAGAAATTGTCGACGCTGTGAAACGTACACCTTAATTTGGATCCGGCCTCTGGAGTGGGGGCCGGTTTTTTTTGTTGGCGAATAGTTTCCATAACATGACTTCGGTAGAACAAATCTGATTTCGGTAGAATAAAAATCGATTTGGGTAGAACAAATCCCATTTAGTGTCGAACAAATCGCCGCTTCGTCCGATGAACGGCCGCTCAACCAAACTACACACCAAATTAAAAAACGAACCGCTGCTCCAGCGATTCGTTTCACTCACCATTCATTTATGAAATCTTTTTAATCTCTAACACAGAGCCTGTACGCGCATCCGCTGCAAACTCGTAGTTTTCAGTCTGCCCGTTTTTCATACGCGTAATGCCACCTTTAAAAACTTCTGTCTCGATAAAGCCAACATGAAACGGTTCAGTTTTCATATAGACCCAAGACCCGTCAATTGGCCCCTCTTGCTTAAAGGCTTCCTTCACCTGCTCTAAAACTTGATCCGCTGTCACACTTGGAATATAGCGACTAGCTGCTTGTGAAGCGACGACCCCAATCACGACACCTGTTCCTAGACCCATCATATAATCACGTAATCTCATTTACGAATTCCTCCTCTATACAAAAAATACCTTACACACAGTATATACGTTTTTAAACAGAAAACGAAACATTAGCTATTTCGAAAATCGAAAGAAAAGATGGAATTTTGCACTAGATTCTACTACACTAGAAAGTAGAGTGATTTTGTTAAGGGGGACATTACAAGTGAATCAAGAAACTTTGCAGTTGTTTAAAACATTAACAGAACTACCTGGAACGCCAGGAAATGAGCACCAAGTTCGTAACTTTGTACGATCAGAACTAGAAAAATATTCGGATGACATCATTCAAGATAATTTGGGTGGCATCTTCGGTGTCAAGAAGGGACCTGAAAATAGCCCTCGCATTCTTGTTGCCGGACACATGGATGAAGTAGGATTTATGGTTTCTAGCATCACAGAAAACGGAATGATTCGTTTCCAGCCGCTTGGTGGATGGTGGAATCAAGTCATGCTCGCGCAACGTGTAGATATCGTGACACGTGAAAAAACAATTCCTGGTGTGATTGGATCAATCCCGCCGCACTTGTTGAGCGAAGAAGTACGCAATCGTCCAATGGATATCAAGAACATGTTGATTGATGTCGGGGCAGACGATAAAGCAGACGTTCAAGCGATGGGCATCCGTCCAGGTGATCAAATCGTTCCAGTGTGTCCATTTACGCCAATGGCAAATCCGAAAAAAATCATGGCAAAAGCGTGGGACAACCGCTATGGTGTGGGTCTTGCGATTGAACTGTTAAAAGAACTAAAAGGTGAAACGTTGCCGAATCAATTGTTCTCTGGAGCAAACGTAATGGAAGAAGTTGGTCTTCGTGGAGCACAAGCATCTGCAACGATGATTCAACCTGATCTGTTCTTCGCACTAGATGCAAGTCCAGCGAATGATGCGTCTGGCGACAAAAATGAATTTGGTCAACTTGGAAAAGGAACATTATTGCGTATTTTAGACCGTTCGATGGTGACTCACCGTGGAATGCGTGAATTCATTTTGGATACGGCTGAAACAAACAAGATTCCGTACCAGTATTTCATTTCACAAGGTGGGACCGATGCAGGACGTGTCCACACGGCAAACGAAGGGGTTCCAAGTGCAGTAATCGGAATCTGCTCGCGCTATATTCATACGGCAGCTTCGATCATTCACACAGACGATTACGCGGCAGCGAAAGAACTGCTCATCAAACTTGTGAAATCAGCAGATGCTACTACATTGAAAACAATCAAAGACAACGTCTAAAGTGTCCTTCGGGGCACTTTCTTTAATAGGAGGAACTGATATGATTTGCACTATTGGAACACAAAACAAAGCGAAAATTCAAGCTGTGAAAAATGCATGTGAAAAAGCTGGAGTAATCTTTGATTTTCAACCATTCCCTGCAGAATCAGATGTGGCAGCACAGCCCATCTCAGATGAGGAAACACGACAAGGCGCGATAAACCGAGCACGTCACGCATTGCGTGAAACGGAATCAGAAATTGCCATCGGCCTAGAAGGTGGAGTCAAGTGGATCGAAGGGACTTTGTATTTGTGTAATTGGGGAGCACTTTTTACGAGAGATGGAGAGACGTTCACTGCAATGGGCGCTGGATTACCTCTTCCGGAAGAAATCGCAGAGGGGATTCGTGCGGGACAGGAACTTGGACCTTTAATGGACCTCTATACGAACAAACAAAATATTCGCCATAATGAAGGGGCTATCGGCGTGTTCACAAATGGGCTCATTGATAGAAGTGCGATGTTTGAACATATCGTGCTGCAGCTGATCGGACAATGGATGCGTCAAAAATCAGTTGTTTGATTGTTTTGGCCTAGACAGGTACAATAGAGGGCGGGGAAAAAGAAGGGAGGCCATCAAATGATAAAACGTAAATGGCGATTTTTACTTGTCCCACTGGCTCTCGTCCTTGTACTCGCAGCTTGTGCATCACCTGAAGAACAAGCAGCTGAAGGTGTGCGAAGCGCAACTAAATTACTTGAAGAGACACCTGAGCAACCAAATGAAAAAGTTGGCGAACACGGTCTATTCATTCCATCAGGCTATCAAGTAGAAACAGGGTCAGAGGCACCAAATATATTATTGAATCACTCAAACGACACGTATGTGTTATTTATAAATGAGAATGAACCGGCTACTAGCAGACTGTATTATGATTTACTCGTATCGGATCCTTCAAAAGAAATAGTGGAAGAAGAGACGAACGAATTGAGTGACCAATTTGGATTCGCAGCTGTGGTCGCGCATTCAGATGATCAATTTGAATTGATTGTTAGCCGCGGCGGCGTAAAGCTTTCTACCGTCACAAATGACAAAGCGATTGATACAAAATTACAAGATATGATGCGGATTGTGCATTCATACCAAACTGAGGAGGCGTCACAATGATTGATTTACAGTCAAAAGAACAGTTTGAAGAACTAAAACAAGGCAACACAGTATTCTTATTCACAGCTGGCTGGTGTCCGGATTGTCACTTTATCGATCCTTTCATGCCAGAAGTGGAAGAGAAGTATGCACACTATACATTTGTCTCAGTTGATCGAGATCAATTCATCGAAATCTGCCAAGAGATGGACGTCTATGGCATTCCAAGTTTCATCGTTTTTGAACAAGGGTTAGAAACGAAACGTTTTGTTAGCAAAGACCGCAAGACACAACAACAAATTGAAGAGTTTTTAGACGGTTCACTCGCGTGAGCCGTTTCATTTTGAAGCTGAGAAAGGAGTGCTCTCAATGAAGCCTTTGCAGCTGATTGCACAGTTAAAAACATCATTACTCGAAGAGGATTATACGTATTCCTACAATCGTGAAACCAATATTCTCAAACTCACACATAAACGTGTGAACCGAACAATTGAATTGTCACTCGGTCCAGTGATTGCGAAGTATGGACAAAAGAAGGAAAAGGCGATCGAAGAAGTCGTCTATATGATTCACGAAACATTTGACGCGATGGAAAAAGAGCAGCAAACAGAACGCTACTTGAATCCAACAATTTATCCTGTTATTCGCGCGACTTCATTCCCAACAAAGTCGAAGCAAGGTGTGCCGTTCATCACTAGACCTCACACTGCAGAGACACGTATTTTCTATGCACTGGATTTAGGGTCTACGTACCGCTTAGTCGATCAAGACCTGCTAGGGAAATTGCAAATGACTGAACAAGAAGTAACAGAGTCTGCACTATTCCAATTGCGCAATTTACCAACTGCGTATAAAGTAGATGAAGTTGCAGGAAACAAGTACTACTTTTTCAACGCGAATGATGGCTACGATGCGAGTCGCATTTTAAACGATCGGTTGATGAAGGAGATGCAAGACAAAGTCGAAGGTGAGATGACACTCGCTGTTCCTCATCAGGATGTTTTGATTATTGGAGACATCCGAAATGATGCTGGCTACGATATTTTAGCCCAAATGACGATGCATTTCTTTACAGTGGGAATTGTTCCAATCACATCATTATCATTTTTATACGAAGAAGGCGAGCTTGAACCGATTTTTATTCTCGGAAAGCATGCTAATCAAAAGGAGAACAACTAAATGCGCGTGTATTACAATACAAAAGGAATCGGTGACGTTTTATTAATTGAATTAGGTTCTACTACTAATGAACTTTCAACTGAACGCTTTGGCGACGTTACCCTCGTTACAGATGCAGTGACAAATGAAGCAGTAGCGTGTAATCTATTCTGTTTTTCAACATATGAAAAGTTACCTGGAGACGGAGTTGTTGAACTATCTCCTGAATTGGTGTCAAAACTACAACAAATTCTAGATCAGAATGACGTGCCACTTGAATTAAAAGCTGACTTCACTCCAAAATTCGTTGTCGGGCATGTGAAAGAACTAACAGCTCACCCGGATGCAGACAAACTTCGCGTTGCAACAGTGGACGTTGGAGATGAAGAATTGCAAATTGTATGTGGAGCTCCGAATATCGAACAAGGACAACACGTCGTCGTTGCAAAAGTTGGCGCCACAATGCCATCAGGTCTTGAAATCAAAGATGCTGTTCTTCGAGGCGTTCCCTCTTCTGGGATGATTTGTTCTGCAAAAGAGCTAGCAATTCCCAATGCACCACAAGAAAAAGGCATTCTCGTCATAGACTCTTCAGTCGTTCCGGGTACCCCTTTTGAATCGTTATCTATTACTTTCTAAGCATGCCATCTGGCGTGCTTTTTTTATTCCTACTAAAACATCACTTCTACCTAGACGTGTGTACGAAATTCCTACAGACGTCAGGCCTTTTTCTTGGTAAAATGGAGAGATAGAAAGGATGAAGAACACCATGGAATGGGTAAAACGATTATTCCGACAACACCAACAAGAAGAAATACCAGAACAATCATCCTTTGAAGAAGTGCCGGCGAAGAAGCAGCCACCATTCCGCTTCCCGCTCATTTCGGACGATGAAAAAAACTATCTAGTAAATAAACCTACGGCAGCTCCATTTGAGCCAACGCCTTCAAGTTATTCATATGAAAATCACTATACGCCTTCTGAGCCACAGGCACCGAAAAAGCCGTACGCTCCTTCAGAGCCGCGTACTCCGAAACGCCAGCAAGATCCGGTTTCAAATAAGCCTGTGCAAAAAGAAATTGTACGGTCAAAAAAGCGCTACGTGCCATCTGTCGTTCCTTCGCCAGTCTTTGGGCTGAAGACGGAGCAAGAATCAGCAGCTAGCATCACACGAACAATGCGCACATCTCACTATGATTGGACAGCTGAACAACAGGAAGAGTTACCTGTGCAAGCTGTTGAACTCGATATTCCAACTAAAGGTGAAGCCTTAAGAACAGAACCAGTTGTACTAGATAAGATGAAGGATGAAATTCCTGCGCCTCAAGAGCAAGTGGTGGAACAGTCAGTAAATCTAAACAATGAAGAAGCAACAGCAACAATTGAGCAAGTAGCCCTTGAACAAGCGGAGAATGTAGTTGAAGAAACTGTACCCGAGCCAGAGCGCCCGAAAGAAAAAATCAAACCTTTCAATGTATTGATGCTTTCTTCGGATAAACGTAAGCTTGAACAAAAAGTATCTGTACCTACTCAGCTCAAACAAGAGCCGATTCAAGTGCCAGCGCAACCAGCTGTACCTCTTGATGAGACACGCGATATGAAGTCTGAAGTAAAAGAAGAACCTATTGTACCCAACTATGCAATGCCAGCGTCCAACTTCCTACATGCACCTGTACATAAATCGGATGATAATGAGTGGATGGATCAACAAGCCGAGCATCTTGTCGAGGCACTCGCACATTTCCAGATTCAGTCTGAAGTGATCTCTATTGTCCAAGGTCCAGCTGTCACTCAGTTTGAGTTAACGGTAGGGCAGGGGACAAAAGTAAGTAAAATCCGTAATTTAACAGATGACTTGAAATTAGCACTTGCTGCTAAAGACATTCGTATCCAAGCACCGATTCCTGGGCGCCGCTCAATCGGAATAGAAATTCCAAACCGTGTGTCACGTGCTGTGCAATTATCGGAAGTAATTGAAGCACCTGCCTTTAAAAATGCAGATTCTCCACTTGAAGTGGCAATGGGGCTCGACTTGCATGGTCAACCTGTGACAATGGACTTGCGCAAAATGCCACATGGCTTGATTGCTGGTGCCACTGGTTCTGGAAAGTCTGTCTTTATTAACTCACTGCTCATTAGCTTGTTATATAAAGCTTCACCGAGCGATGTCAAACTGTTACTGATTGATCCAAAAGTAGTGGAATTAGCGCCATTTAACCATATCCCTCATTTAATCAGCCCTGTCATAACAGATGTGAAAGCTGCTGCTGCTGCACTAAAATGGGCAGTTGAGGAAATGGAAAGACGCTACCAGTTGTTCGCACATGCAGCAGTACGTGACATTTCTCGCTTTAATCAGAATGCAATTGAAGCTCGCAAATTTTCGAAAAAACTTCCATACATCGTAATTGTCATTGATGAGCTTGCGGATATGATGATGGCCGCGCCACAGGACGTGGAGGATTCGATTTGCCGAATCGCTCAAAAAGCGCGTGCATGTGGTATCCATCTCGTTCTAGCTACGCAACGACCAAGTGTTGATGTCATCACGGGTCTCATCAAATCTAATGTTCCAACGCGTATTGCGTTCTCTGTTTCATCTCAGATCGACTCCCGGACGATTCTTGACCAACAAGGAGCTGAGCGTCTGTTAGGAAAAGGGGACATGTTATACCTCGGAAGTGGGATGGCAAGCCCAATCCGGATTCAGGGGACTTATGTTTCGGATGATGAAATCGACAGAATCATTGCGCATGCTCGTTCGCAAGGAGAACCAGACTACATTTTCAAACAAGAAGATTTAATTGTGCGCGCAGTCGAAGTGGAAGAACAGGATGAGCTATTTGAAGAAGCATGCCGTTTTATTATTGAACATGGCGCTGCTTCGACTTCTCTATTGCAGAGAAAGTTCCACTTAGGCTATAATCGAGCAGCACGGCTAATGGATGCTATGGAAACAGCAGGCATCATCACAGGCCAAAATGGAAGTAAACCACGTGAAGTACTCGTATCCGAAGAGTTTTTACAGGAAATTTTGTAAGGAGGAACCCAAGTGACAACCTATCATTTTACAGGAATTAAAGGATCGGGGATGAGCTCGCTCGCTCAAATCCTCCATGACGTGGGCCATCACGTTCAAGGCTCAGATAAATCAGAGTTCTTTTTCACTGAAAAACCTCTTCATGAACGAGGAATCAATGTTTATGAATTCGAACAAGCAGATATTACCGCAGAGATGATTGTGATTGCAGGAAATGCGTATCCAGATTCTCATCCGGAGCTTGAAAAAGCACGAACTGCCGGTGCAGAAATTATTCGCTATCATACTTTCTTAGGGAATTATATGAGTCAGTTCACATCTGTTGCTGTAACAGGAGCACATGGGAAGACTTCAACTACTGGTTTGTTATCACACGTTTTGAACGTGTATTCACCAACCTCTTATTTAATTGGGGACGGAACGGGGAACGGCTTAGCAGATGCTGAGAACTTTGTGTTTGAAGCGTGTGAGTACCGTCGACATTTCCTAGCGTATCATCCAGATTATGCTGTGATGACAAATATTGATTTTGATCACCCAGATTATTTCACTAGTAAAGAAGACGTATTCTCTGCGTTCCAAGAGATGGCGTCTCAAGTCAAAAAAGCAATCTTTGCTTGTGGAGATGACGATGACTTACTGAAAATCACGGCTTCGGTTCCGGTTATCTATTACGGGATTGAGAGTGGCAACGATTTCCAAGCGACATCCATCGAGAAGACCCCGGATGGTACTACGTTTGATGTGATGATCCGTGATGAGTTTTATCACCGATTCCATATCCCGATGTACGGCGATCACACGATTCAAAATGCACTAGCAGTCATCGCACTTTGTCATTTTGAAGAGATTCCAGCAGAAGCGATTGCCAAAGGTCTATCAACATTCGGAGGGGTTAAACGTCGTTTCACAGAAACGTTTAAAGACGCACGTGTACTAATCGATGATTATGCACACCATCCAACTGAAATTACAGCTACAATTCAGTCTGCTCGTCAGAAGTATCCAGACAAAGAAGTGATTGCTGTCTTCCAACCTCATACGTTCTCACGTACTGCAAAATTCTTAGATGAGTTTGCAGACGCATTGAGTAAAGCAGATAAGATCTATCTCTGTGAGATTTTTGCATCTGCTCGTGAAGCACAAGGGGAGTTAACGATTCATGATCTTCAGAAATTGACGCCAAACAGTGCAATTTTATCGGAAAGTGATGTGTCACCACTTTTGGTCCACGAAGACGCAGTGTTCCTGTTCATGGGAGCAGGAGACGTCCAGAAATTCCAGCAGGCTTTTGAGAAGTTGATTTAAAACCGTGCCTCGGGGCGGTTTTTTATTTTCACTTGAAATCTAAGGAGCACTATTGCCATAATAGGAACATGGGAAAAAAGAAGCAGTGGAGTTTATCTTGGATGTCACAGGGTATACTAAAACTAGCAATTGAAAGTTAGCTAAAGGAGGAACAGTAGATGGAGAACTTATTGTACATAGCTGCCGTTATTGCAGCAGTCGGATTCCTTGTTCTCTGTGTCAGCATGGCGATTACCTTGTTTTCAGTAAAGAAAACATTGGCCAACGTTGCTGTTACAGTCGAGCACTTAGATTCCAACCTGCAAGACATGACAAAAGAAACGGCACTATTACTACACAAAACAAACGCTCTAACAGAAGATATTCAATACAAATCTTCTCAATTAAACGGTCTTGTCACATCTGTTAAAGGATTTGGGGATACTGTTAACCAGTTCAATTCATCTATGCAGCGTATTACAAGCTCTGTAACGAATGAAGTTGAAAAAAATGAAGACAAAATTGCACAAGTTGTGCAGTGGAGCAATGTAGTATTAGGGATTCGCGATCAATGGAAAGAGCGTAAATCATTAGAAGAAGCGGGTTACTATACGTATAAAGCAAAACAAACGAAGCAAGAAGATTCATCATATCAATCTACTTTATAGGAGGAATTACGATGACAAACTACTCAAATAAACCAAGTTATGGCGATAGCCGCAAAAATACAGAGTATTACGATCACGAAGCTTCTTATGCGTCACAAGGTGAGACGTTCTATGCACCACAAAATTATGTGGGTCATGATGAAATCTACCGTGAAGAATCTGCAAGCAAAGACTTTTTGTTAGGCGCATTAGTAGGAGGAATCATCGGAGCAGCTACTGCTTTGTTACTAGCACCAAAAAGTGGAACTGAACTACGTGGTACTATCTCTGAACAAGCTTTAACTATTAAAGAAAAGTCAGCTGATCTTTCTCAAAACGCTAAAACAAAAACGACAGAAATCTCTAAAAAAGTTTCGGATTCTTCTAACCAGTTATTAAGTAAAGTGAAGAAGAACCAAACTCCTCCGATGGATGATGGCACTGCTTCATCTGAAGGTGAAGAAGAAATGGACGTACTGGAAACTGTATCAAATACAGTAGAAGATGTAGATACAGAAACTTCTCCAGTGGGCGAAGCTTTCTCAGACGCATTAAAAGATTCAGAAGAAAAAAAATAGTAATAGGCACCAACACCTCGCAATGCGGGGTGTATTTTTTGCTAAATAACTTTAACGAGTTGAAGCGTTAAATTATTTTACGTGACTTTTCAACTCTACTTCCTTATAATAGACAGTATCTCGAAAATGAAGTACAATTTTCAGAAATTCAACCGCATCATAGGAGAGGAGCAACACAATGAGTCAATCAGAATTAGAAACACTACGCAGCCGTGTCGACGAGCTGAACACCGAAATTCTCAAACTTATTAATGAACGCGCAACAGTTGTTCAAGAAATCGGTAAAGTCAAAGAGAAATCAGGTGTGAATCGCTATGATCCTCTGCGTGAGCGCAATATGCTGGATCTTTTAAAAGAATCCAATCAGGGGCCTCTCCCACAATCTACAGTCGAACATATTTTCAAAGAAATCTTTAAGACTGCTTTAGAACTACAAGTGGACGACCAAAAGAAAGCCTTATTGGTATCCCGTAAAAAGAAAGCAGAAGATACAATTGTTACTGTGAACGGAGAGCCAATTGGACAAGGAAAACCATCATTCGTATTTGGACCTTGTGCAGTTGAATCCTACACACAAGTGGCAGAGGTTGCCGCATCAATTCAATCCAAAGGGTTAAAACTTATCCGTGGGGGAGCATACAAGCCACGTACGTCTCCATACGATTTCCAAGGACTTGGTCTAGATGGATTAAAAATCCTGAAACAAATTTCAGATGAGTTCGGTTTGGGCGTGGTATCTGAAATTGTTACACCTGGACATTTAGAAGAAGCACTTGATTACATCGATGTGATTCAAGTGGGTGCTCGCAACATGCAGAACTTCGAACTATTAAAAGCAGTTGGTTCAATAGATAAACCGGTTCTTCTAAAACGTGGAATCTCAGCGACACTGGACGAATTTGTTCATGCTGCAGAATACATCATGTCGCAAGGAAATGATCAAATCATTCTTTGTGAGCGTGGTATCCGTACGTATGAAAAAGCAACACGCAACACATTAGATATTTCTGCGGTGCCAATTTTGAAACAAGAAACGCACTTGCCAGTATTTGTAGATGTTACGCACTCAACAGGGCGTCGTGATATCTTGTTACCAGCAGCAAAAGCTGCTCTTGCCATTGGAGCAGATGGAGTGATGGCAGAGGTTCATCCAGATCCAGCTGTTGCTTTATCAGATCAAGCTCAACAAATGAACTTGAAGCAATTTGATGAGTTCTACAGTTCATTACAAAATTTCATGAAATCTCATGAGATTCACGCATAAAACTGAGCATCCTTCGGGGTGCTTTTTTTCGTTGTTAAAAGTAAATGATTTCCTTTCATGAAATGCCATGATTTTATACGTTTTTCATACAAAAGTATTGTATACTAAGTTAAATAGTACCTGACAAAGGGGAGAAAACCATGACAGTCACGATTTATGATGTAGCACGTGAAGCAAATGTCTCAATGGCTACAGTCTCACGTGTAGTAAATGGCAACCAAAATGTAAAGCCGGCAACTCGCCAGAAAGTTCTTGCCGTCATTGAACGTCTTGATTATCGTCCAAATGCAGTAGCACGTGGATTAGCAAGTAAAAAAACAAAAACTGTTGGCGTTATTATTCCCGACATCTCGAATGTCTTTTATGCAGAACTTGTGCGTGGAATTGAAGATATCGCAACAATGTATCGCTATAACATTATTCTGACGAACTCAGACCAACAGCCTCAAAAAGAAGCGCAACTGCTCTCGACTTTATTGAGTAAACAAGTGGATGGCGTAGTGTTGATGAGTGATCAATTATCAAATGAGCTCCGTGATGAAATGAAACGTTCATCTATCCCGATGGTTCTTGCAGGGACTTTAGATCAAGCGACGGATACGCCTTCTGTGAATATCGAATATCATGAAGCGGCAGTTCAAGCTGTTGAACGACTAATTCAAAACGGTCATCAACGAATTGCTTATGTGACCGGTTCGTTGAAGTCCTCCATTAATCGTTTGCACAAGCTCACAGGATACGAGAAAGCTTTGGATGCTGCAGACCTTGAAGTAGACTCGGACTTGATTGTAGAGGTCGAGAATACATATGAGGAAGGGATTCGTGCGTTTGAACAACTCCAAAGCCTAAAGCAACCTCCAACTGCTTATTTTGCAGGAAATGATGAGATTGCAATCGGCATTTTGCAAGGCGCAAAAGATGCAAATCTAAATGTCCCAGGTGATATTGAAATCATCAGTTTTGAAGATTCAAAATTAACCCGTATGGTGCGCCCGCAATTAACAAGTATTGCAATGCCTCTATATGATATTGGTGCGGTTTCGATGCGTCTACTTACGAAGTACATGAACAATGAAAAAGTCGAAGAGGGTACAGTTATTTTGCCGTACCGTCTCGAAGAACGTCAGTCAGTGAAGTAATACTTGAATTTAAGTCGCCCTCCATCCAGAACGCCATTTCCAGGGGGCTCATTTAGTATACAAAAGTCATTTCAATTTATCTCAACATTTCTTCAAGAAGAAGATCATAGAATTTTTCTCTCCAGTTAATTAGCATGCACTCGCTATCCTAAACTATATTTAATTAGACGCTAAAAAAGGCCTCCAACCAGAAATTTCTTTTCTGGTGGGGGCCTTTTTTGTAGTATTTGTTTGAAATACATTTGCAGCTGTACAATTAGTTTCCATAATATGAGCAATGTAACAATGAGCTTCGCTAACGTCATAATGGAAGCTGCTAACGTCACAATCAGCCGAATTAATGTAATAATCACCGTAGTAGTGAACTAAAGTCAAAGAGCTTCTAAAAGATTCTGTGATAAAAACTAAAGTTGAGTGGAATGGAGGGGTTGACTCCAGTGGGATTCCAGTCTGCCGTGAGATCCCGCAGGCGCTTGCGACGAGGAAGCTCACGCAGCGCCCACGGAAAGCAGCCCCGCAGTGGAACTCAACGTTTTAGAGTGGCGTTCTCCACATCTAAATGGAATCGAGTTTCGCCTCCTAGAAATCCCGCAAGAAGCCATCGCAGCCTATGAAGCAAAAAGCGCTTCACAGTCCACGCTGTCTTCTCGCACAATTTCTAACCAGTCGGCTCCACATCTAAAGACTCATTTTTTTCTCATTCCGAATAATGTACAAAGACTTCTCTAACATCTGCTGATTCTTCTCTGTGATTTCTGCTTTACGAGGAATAGCTTCGTAAAGAGGGGACGGATCTTCCCATGTCGGTATGAGGGGGACTGGGCTTTCTTGCTCCCATCGCTCTAACCACGTTTTTGGTAACTCCCCAGTAGGTGCCGGTTGATCCGACATTTCCAACCAGATCAGCGACCATGCACGAGGGACTACGCGCCAAATATCATAACCGCCGCCGCCAACCGCAATCCATTTCCCCCCACAATATTCATGCGCAAGTTCATGCGCTAGTTTAGGAATCTCTTTGTAGGTTTCGATTGTTCCATATAAATGTGTAAGAGGATCAAAGTAATGAGCATCTGCACCATTTTGCGTCAAAATCACATCTGGCTTAAAATGCTCTACGATTTCCCGGAATGCAGCACGGTAAATCTCTAAAAACGATTCGTCTTCTGTGAAGGCATCGATTGGGAAATTGAACGAAGTCCCATAGCCTTCACCTGAACCACGCTCTGTGATATTCCCCGTTCCAGGGAAAAGGTAGCGACCTGTCTCATGAATCGAGATTGTGCATACATTTGGGTCATCGTAAAAACACCATTGTACACCGTCCCCATGATGCGCATCCGTATCGATATACAGAACGCGAGCATTGTATTTTTGCTGCATATACCGAATTGCTACAGAGCTATCGTTATAAACACAAAATCCTGAAGCTTTTCCTCGGAATCCATGATGCAGGCCACCACCCAAGTTAACCGCATGTTTCGCTTTACCTTCCATTACATAGTCGACTGCAGTCAACGTACTTCCGACAAGACGGGCACTTGCTTCGTGCATGCCAACAAATAGTGGCGTGTCTTCCGTGCCAATGCCGTACGCTTCAAATTCCTCTGCATTGCAATCTGGCTCGCTCGCTTTTTTTACAGCGTCGATATAGCGCATGTCGTGTGCCAACGCGAGTTCTTCGTCAGTGGCCATACGAGGTTCGACAATTTGTTCTTTTGAAAGCGCATTCATTTTTGTTAATAAATCAACCGTCAGTGTCAAACGTTTCTGGTTGAATGGATGTGTATCTGAAAACCGGTACCCCAATTGGTCTTCTGAATAGACAAATACAGCTTCGTTTACAGTGTCGGGTGACTTGGCCATATGACGTCAAACCCTTCTTTTTCAAGAGCAGAAACGAGCTTTAGGGGATTGATCGTTTTTACTCGAATCACAAGAATCTTGTAGAGCTCGTCTTTTTTATCAGGATAGACCAGTACAGACAAGACGTTTACACGGTGTTCGTAAAAGACTTTAGAGACTTCAAACAATACACCTGATTTATTTGGAACACGGATTTCAATTTGAGAACCGGGTTGCGTAACGCCTGTTAACTCAATGAATTTATAAAGCATGTCGGACTCTGTAATCATTCCCACAAGTTTTCCTTTACTGACAATTGGTAAGCACCCGATACGATTGTCGTAAAAAATGGTAGCGGTTTCTTCCACAAAGTCAAGAGGATGACCAGTAATAGGGTTTGGAGTCATGATTTTTTCAATCGGTGTATCAAGCACGCTATAGTCATCTGAATCCAACAGATTTGAAGGTGTTGCTTGTTTGATATCACGATCAGTAATGACACCGAGTACTTCGCGTTCGTCATTCACAACTGCAATGTGGCGTATTTTTTTTTCTCGAAGTGTGGCAGCCGCTTCTCTCAATGTTTGCGTGGGAAGGAGCGTAGCCACATCCGTATTCATAATTTCTTCGATAATCATGAGCGAGCCTCCTAGTACATGAAACGATTCATAAATCGTAGCTGATCAAATTGTTGAATAGAATCATTATCGACGCGTGAGCCGATGCGAGCCATTAAACAGTTTGCCGGGTGCGAACTAATTTCTGGGTCATCTGTAGCGAAATATTCAAGTCCACCCGCATTCATCATTTTTTCCATTACTTTTCGGTATTCCCATACGTTTAAACCTGTTCCTTTTAAATCCCAGTGCCAATAATATTCCGTTGTGATGACAATGTAATCGTTCATCGCATCGTCCATCATCGAAACCTTTAATAGACTTTTTCCTACTCCGCTTCCTCGGTATTTCGGAATCACTTCGATTGCACCGAGTTCAATCAAATTTTCCATGTTTCCTTTCGACCAGCGTTCAAGAGGGTCTGGGTGCAAGAATGTCGCATACCCGACAATAGTTGTTTGCTCTCGAACAATAATCAAACGGCCTTCCGGTAACTTTGCAATATCGATAATTGCTTTATGTTGTTGATCGGGGACACGGAAAGAGGTCAAATCCTCGTGAAACTGCAAAGAAGCAATTTCCTCACTTGGCACAGGACCTTCTACGATCACAGTTCCGTGTTTTGTTTTCACTTCAATGGCATTGTAGGTTTTTTTATGAATCACATGCACACCACCTTCATTTTACTCTTATCCATTATACCGTATACCCTAGAAAATGTGTGCGCTTTCAAGAAACATTCAGAATAGTTGTACAAACGAAATAACTTTAGGTAAAATAAGGGGGTACTTACATAGAAGGGGTGACAGTATGAAACTTGAAACATTAGCAGCAGTTCAAGGAAACTATAATCTTTCGGAGTATGAATCGTTCTCAAAAGATTTCTCATGGGATAGTGCATCTGAGGTATTTGACTGGCACAAGACGGGGAAAATGAACATTGTACATGAGGCGATTGACCGTCATGCATATTCTTCAAACAAGAATAAAGTGGCGCTCTTTTATCAAGACAATGATCGTAAGGAAAGCTATACGTTTTACGAAATGATGCGCAATGTAAATCGAGCGGCAAATACGCTTTCTAAATATTCATCTCTTGAAAAAGGGGACCGCATGTTCATCTTCATGCCACGTTCACCGGAGTTGTATTTTGCACTTTTAGGTGCATTAAAGATGGGAGTAATTGTAGGGCCTTTGTTTGAAGCATTCATGGAAGGCGCGGTGTATGACCGTTTAGATGACAGCGATGCGAAAGTATTAGTGACTACTCCAGAACTTCTCAGTCGCGTACCTGTCGACAAGCTTCCAAAACTTGAAACAATCTTCCTCGTTGGGGAGTATGATTCTTTTGATGAGAAGTATGTTGATTTTACAGCAGGCCTTCAAGAAGCAAGTGACAAGTTTGATACGGTGTGGGTTGATCAAGAAGATGGTTTAGTGCTTCATTACACATCGGGTTCTACTGGTAAGCCAAAAGGAATCTTACATGTACATGGTGCGATGGTTCAACACTACCACACGATGAAGTGGGTCATGGATGTTAAAGAGAATGATATTTACTGGTGTACTGCGGATCCAGGCTGGGTTACGGGTACTGTATACGGAATCTTTGGTCCTTGGCTGACAGGGACAACATCTCTTATTTTAGGTGGACGTTTCTCACCAGATGCGTGGTATAAAGCAATTCAAGACTATGGTGTGACAGTTTGGTATAGTGCACCGACAGCTTTCCGCATGTTGATGGGAGCAGGGGACAACCTTGTAAAAGAGTATGACTTATCAACTCTTCGCCACTTGTTATCGGTTGGGGAGCCGTTAAATCCAGAAGTTGTGAAATGGGGCATGCAAGTATTTGGGCTTCGTATCCACGACACATGGTGGATGACTGAAACAGGAGGTCAGATGATTTGTAATTACCCGACGATGGCAATCAAGCCAGGCTCGATGGGGAAACCAATTCCAGGCGTGTATGCAGCTATCATCGACAACGAAGGAAATGAAGTACCACCGCTAACAATGGGGAATCTAGCCATTAAAAAAGGTTGGCCATCGATGATGCGAGAAGTATGGAACAATAAAGAGAAGTATGACTCGTATTTCATGAACGATGAATGGTATTTCTCAGGAGATTCGGCGTATATGGATGAAGACGGGTATTTCTGGTTCCAGGGGCGCGTGGATGATGTCATCATGACGTCAGGTGAGCGAGTAGGGCCGTTCGAAGTAGAAAGTAAATTAATTGAACATCCGGCTGTTATGGAAGCTGGCGTCATCGGAAAACCAGATCCGGTCCGCGGTGAAATCATAAAGGCGTTCATCGCTTTAAACGAAGGCTATGAGCAATCGGATGAGCTGGTCGCTGAGATTCAGCAGTTCGTGAAAAAAGGACTGGCTGCACATGCTGCTCCTCGTGAAATTGAATTCAAAGACAAACTTCCAAAAACACGAAGTGGAAAGATCATGCGTCGCGTTTTAAAAGCGTGGGAATTGAATCTACCGACGGGTGACTTATCGACAATGGAAGATTAAAAAGGTAAAGCAAAAAGGGAGTTTCTCAAATTTTGAGAAACTCCCTTTCGTATGTTCTATGATGCACTTATGCTCTAACTTTTATTCTATTCAGTACCTTCTTCGGGTTCTTCTGGCTCTTCAGGTTCTACCGGGTCGACTGGATCCGTGTCATCTCCACCGCCAGTGCCTCCGCCATTCCCGCCGCCAGAGTTGCCACCGCCAGAGTTACCACCACCAGAATTTCCGCCACCAGAATTTCCGCCGCCATCCCCGCCACCAGTCGCAGGTGGAGTTGTTGGGGTAGGAGTTGGAGCAGGCTCTGGCTCAGGGCGCTCACGCGTAATGGCATTTGATGGTGCAGATTGTTTACCTGTAATATCGACTGCACGAACAGAGTAATCTCCAAATCCACCAAGTGTGTATCGGTTTGCGCTAGCTTGTGGAACAGCTGCTATTCGTGTAGAGCCTTGATAAATATAGTATCCGACAACATCAGCAGAACCAGAATCTGTCCATGTCATAACATCTCCTGAAACGGAAGCTGTTACACCAGATGGAGCTGCATCATCTGCTTGGAATACATCTTCTGAAACTACATTTGAAGCAAAACCTGAGTTTTCAGGGAATAACTTACTCGCGTTGCCACCGAAGCGACCAAGCATACGTTCAATGAAGGACTCGCTTACACCAAATCCGCCTCTCACAACGAACTCTTGTGGTGTGCTTTCAAGAGCACGGTAGCGATTGCCATTGATTGTTACATACGATGAGCTCACTAAACTATCATCAGGTTTAGTTGGTAAGAAAGCAGCTGCGTTAAATAAGTCGGAACGTACAAGTCCTGCATTAGAACAAGCAGATGATGGTGCAAGACCAGAAATACTACAGAATGATCGTTCTACCACACCTTCAGGACGTTGGAACGTTTTATTCGGTGCAGCAATCAATTCTGGATTTACATCATACAGTCCGTTCATAATATTCGCCCATAAAGTATTCGAGCGAACAGAAGGATGACCATACGTGTTGTTCATATAGAACAGTGTGTTATCTCCTGCTTTAAAGTTGTAATTGTCATATCCGAGCCATACGCTCAATGTCACGTTTGGATTGTAGCCGATCAACCAAGAATCTTTATGGTCTTGTGTTGTACCAGTTTTTCCAGCAAAGTCTGAGTTAAACTTTAGACGAGAATTGGCAACAGTTGCTGTTCCCTCATCAAATACATCGCGCATCATATCGTTCATGATGTAAGAAGTCGCTGGACTAAATACTTGAACAGGCTCAGCTTTGTGCTCAAATACGACGTTGCCGTCAACATCTTCGATTTTTTCAATTAAGTAAGCATCGACAAATGATCCATTGTTCGCAAACATCGAAAATGCATTTGTATTGTCTTCAATAGTGACGCCTGTCGTTGTTCCTCCAATAGAGATAGAAGGGTAGTCATTCTCTTTCTTTTCTACACTGCTAAAGCCCATTTTGTGTAGCAAATCAATCGGTTGGCGTTGTTTGACTTCATCATACAAGCGAACCGCAGTTAAGTTTTGAGAAGTTGTCAAAGCACTACGTACAGAAATGATTCCTTTTTCTTGGTTCGGATTGTAGTTCGACGGTTCCCAACCAGAATTCGATGCATCTGTTAAAGAGAACTTTACATCGACCACCGGTGAACCTGCACCTACAAGTCCGTACTCAATGGCTGGAGCATAGACCATTAAAGGTTTGAATGTTGAACCAGGAGAACGGAAGGCAGTCGTAGAGTGATTCAAGGCTTCAAGGTTATGGTCACGACCACCCATGAAAGCAAGAATACGACCCGTTTGGTTTTCTAAAAGCATTCCACCAACTTGAACCGGTTCTTCAACTGTTTCAATTTCACCAGTTTCTTCGTTCTTTACTTCTTTCACACGTGTATACCCATACATATCGTAAGAGTCTTTTATTTCTTCCATTTTTCGCATTAAGCCTTCGTCAATCGTTGTGTGGATGCGGTATCCACCAGTAGCAATTTCTTGACGTGCTAGTTGACGATATTCTGTTCGAAGAGAGGAGTCGCCATCTACGCGGTCTGGATCAAGACCGTCACGCTCGGCTAAGATTTTTGCCATGATTGTCGTGACTCGTTCTTCAACTTCAATCGTTAACCAAGGTAAGTCTTCATACGTAGAGGCTTCACGTGGTTTAAAGTCTTTTGTAATGTCATATGCTAGAGCCTCTTGATACTCAGCATCCGTAATATACTCTGTCTCATTCATACGGAAGAGAACCGTCTTCATCCGGTCGATTCCAGGTTGTAATCCTTCAGCATCTTTTAACTCACCTTTACTAGTGAAAGGTGTGTAGCGATAAGGAGCTTGTGGAATTCCTGCGATGTAAGCAGCTTGGGCGAGGTTCAAGTCTTTTGCTTCTACACCAAAAATCCCTTGCGCAGCCGTCTCGATCCCAGCAATATTGCGTCCACTTGAATTTCGACCATACGGAATGATGTTCAAGTATGCTTCTAAAATTTCATCTTTCCCCATATATTCTTCTAAGCGCATAGCCAATAGTAGCTCTTTTGCTTTACGAGAGTAAGAAACTTCATTAGTGAGGATTTGGTTTTTAATGATTTGTTGCGTCAGTGTGGATCCACCTGTCTGTGTGTCCGCATTTGTAATATCTTGTACTAATCCGCGAAGAACAGCTTTTGGCACGATTCCATCGTGTACTTCAAAATATTCATCTTCTGTTGCAAATACTGCATTTAAGACATTCTCAGAGACGGCATCGAGCTTTGTTTCTGTTCGCTCGAGATCTGTTCGCATCTTTCCAAAATAATTATTATCTTTGAAATAGATTTCAGATGTCTCTTCATACGTAAATACGGCGTTTTTCATCTGTTCAGGTGATCGCAACGGCTCGTCTTTGACAAGAGCTGCAAAATAACCTGCACCAACAGATGCACCAAACGCACCAAGTACTAGAAACAGAACGAGAACAATCAATGCCAGATTCCAAAAAACACTTCCAGTGATACGTAATGCTTTGGCCCATTTCGAACGGGTCCAGTTATCTAATCGTTCCTTCAAACTCAAGGTCGTGCACCCCCTAAAAAATCACTTCATTATACCATATTTAGCAAGTAAATTTCGATAGTTATTGACAACTCTATGGAAATCGGTAAAATAGGGGTATATTTAAGCGATGAATAAATGCGAGTAGCTTTTGGATGATGCCATTAGAAATCTGGTGGGTGCTGCAAACCAGACATTCCCATAAGTGAAGTACAGTTTAGGAGCTTGACGTATGACGGCGTTAACGTCATTCGAGTGAGAAGGAGATAGCTCCTTTCTAAACTGGGTGGTACCGCGCAAACAAGCGTCCCTGCATCTTTTTGATGCAGGGACTTTTTTTGTTGGAAATCGCAAAAAGGAGGAAAAACAATGTCAAAACAATTACTAGACGATTTAAGCTGGAGAGGCTTGTTATATCAACAAACTGATGAAGAGGGAATGGCCGCTCTTCTTGAGAAAGAGAAAGTAGCTCTTTACTGTGGAGTTGATCCTACAGCTGACAGTATGCATATCGGCCACATTGTGCCACTACTTACGTTGCGTCGCTTTCAAATGCATGGGCATCAACCTATCCTGTTAGTGGGTGGAGCAACAGGAACAATCGGAGATCCATCTGGACGCTCTGAGGAACGCCAACTGCAGACGATGGAACAAGTCGATCAAAATGTCGCAGCGATTGCTGAACAAATGAAGCGAATTTTTGACTTTGACACAGAAAACGGTGCGAAGATGGTCAACAATAAAGACTGGATCAGTTCGATGACAATCATCGACTTCTTACGCGATTACGGTAAACTTGTGAATATCAATTACTTGCTTGCAAAAGATTCGATTTCATCTCGTTTAGATTCTGGTCTTTCTTTCACTGAATTTGCATACACACTTATTCAAGGAATTGACTTTAATCATTTGTACAATCACCACAACTGTCGCGTGCAGATTGGTGGATCCGATCAGTGGGGGAATATTACGACAGGACTTGAAATGATTCGTAAAACACATGATGAAGAAGCAAAAGCATTCGGTATCACGATTCCACTAGTAACAAAAGCAGATGGGACAAAATTTGGAAAAACAGCAGGAGGAGCAGTTTGGTTAGATGCTTCTAAAACGTCTCCATATGAATTCTTCCAATTCTGGATCAACACTGCAGACGCAGATGTGATTAAATACTTGAAAATCTTTACGTTTATCGAGCGTACTGAAATTGAACAACTTGAGAAAGCAGTAGAAGAGCAGCCACATCTTCGAGAAGCACAAAAGCGCCTTGCAAAAGAGATGACAGAATTGATTCATGGGGTGGATGCGCATGAGCAAGCAGTCCGAATCTCCCAAGCGCTATTTAGTGGAAACTTGAAAGAACTATCTGTTGCTGAAATGAAAGACGCATTTAAAGATGTTCCGTCCGCAGAAGTTGCAAAAGAAGAGAAAAACATTGTGGACTTGCTAATTGAAGCGGGTGTTTCTCCATCAAAACGTCAAGCCCGTGAAGATGTATCAAATGGGGCTATCTCACTAAATGGGGAAAAAGTAACGGATGTGGCGTATATCGTGAGTGGTTCAGATCGTCTAGACGATCAATTCCTAATTGTAAGAAGAGGAAAGAAAAACTATAAGATGATACATTTCTTACAGTAGATGGTAGTAATAATTAGTGAAAAAAATCAAAATTGACTAATTTTTTGTGATGTATATGTGGTACACTTACAGTATATATGAACCTATGCAAGGAGTACCGGTATGTCTCAAACAAAAATTTGTGTAGTTAATCTAATTGATGATTTCTTTGTCATTTTAAATGAGAAAGAAACAAATGAACGAATTTTTATTCCTAAGGATAAATTTACGATCAAAGCAAAGCCTGGAGACGAGCTCGAAGTAACACGTGATGAGCGTTTGAATGGCTATATCTTTAAAGAAATTATGTAATTGAAAACCCTGTCGCTCAATTTTGAGCGGCAGGGTTTTTGTATTTCATTCTGGTGCTCTTAGTTACGAAATCCCTCCACCCAGGTCGCCATTTCCTGGGAGGGTTTCTTTAGCCTTTGGTGCCTGTCACCATTTACCAGCAGCTCCCATTTGGTACCTGTCACCATTTACCACAGCCTTCGGTGCCTGTCACCATTTACCAGCAGCTCCCATTTGGTGCCTGTCACCATTGATCAGCCCTTACCAGCAAAGTCTTGAGCAATCAGTGAAAATGAATTTTTCATGTGCTTGTTACTGTTCGGTCAGTTTCGATAGGTGGACGACTTACAAGGTAAATAAAAAAAACCTCCCATAAAGGGAGGCAGTTACTCAGATTAACGTGAGTAGAACTCAACGATAAGAGCTTCGTTGATTTCAGCAGATAATTCGCTACGCTCTGGAAGACGAGTGAATTTACCAACTTTTTTGTCAGCGTCAAACTCTAAGTATTCAGGTACGAAGTTGTTCACTTCGATCGCTTCATTTACAGCAGTAAGGTTTTGAGATTTTTCACGAAGTGAGATCTCTTGACCTGGTTTTACTAAATATGAAGGAATATCAACGCGTGCGCCATCGACCATAACGTGACCGTGGTTTACTAATTGACGAGCTCCACGACGCGTGCGAGCAAGACCTAAACGGTAAACTAAGTTGTCTAAGCGAGTTTCAAGAAGAACCATGAAGTTCTCACCTTGCTTACCTTGTAACTTAGCAGCTTTGTTGAATAAAGTTTTGAACTGACGCTCGTTTAATCCGTAAGAGTGACGAAGTTTTTGCTTCTCTTGAAGCTGTAAGCCGTACTCAGAGATTTTTTTGCGTTGGTTCGGGCCGTGTTGACCTGGTGCGTAAGGACGCTTTTCTAATTCTTTACCTGTGCCGCTTAGAGAAATTCCAAGGCGACGAGACAATTTCCATGATGGACCTGTATAACGAGACATAGTAGTCTCCTCCTCTGTTGGTTTTATTTTGTTGTAAAATAAAAACCAATTGTATTCAGTCAAAAGGCTATTTTGTCATCTGGTGATTTCGCCCATGCAGCCGAAGGGTTACGTATCACATCCACATAGAGTGGGACAAACTAGCGGCTCTTGGCCATACAACTGCTGCGTTTATTTTACACAAAGACCATTGTATAACTTCCACTGTAGACTGTCAAGAGGATTCGCTAGACAAGCAAGTTTTACTGGTCTGACTTCTTGGAAAACCATTGCCAGAACTTCCTCTATCGGAGTAAACTAATAATGAAAGCGTTTACATTCAAAGGGGTGCTTGAACATATGAGAAAAGATACACGCTTGATCCATGAGGGGATGGATCCTGCCAACCACCAAGACAGTTTGACAGTGCCGCTCTACCAAACGTCAACATTTACTTTTCACAGTGCTGAACAAGGACAACGAAGATTTGCAGGGGAAGAGGCAGGGGGGATTTACTCACGGCTTGGTAACCCGACAGTCGATGTGTTGGAAAAACGGATGATGGCGCTTGAGCAAGGTGGAGGCGCACTAGCATTCGGTTCAGGAATGGCAGCAGTTAGTACCATTCTTGTTCATCTCACAAAGACGGGAGATCATATCCTTTGTTCAAAAGGTCTTTATGGATGCACATTTGGACTGCTCGGTATTTTTGAAACGAAATACGCTATTACACATTCACTATCAGCACTAGCGTCACGTGAGCAAATCGAAGCGGCAATCCAAGAGAATACGACAGTAATTTATGTAGAGTCACCAATCAATCCAACGATGGAAATCGTGGACTTAGGGCTGGTTTGTGAAGTGGCCAATGAACGTGGAATTCGGGTGGTTGTGGATAATACATTCTGCTCACCGTACTTACAACAGCCGCTTGAACTTGGCGCAGACTTCGTACTCCATAGTGCAACGAAATACTTGAATGGTCATGGGGATGTCATTGCAGGTATTTTAGTTGGAAAAGATGCAGACGAGATGCAGCAAATTCGAATGTCCGTTCAAAAAGATTACGGCGGAATTATTTCACCATTTGATGCTTGGCTCATTTTGCGTGGTTTGAAAACACTTCACGTACGTATGGATCGCCATGTGAAAAATGCTGAGAAATTGCTCGCGTATTTGAAAACTGAGCCGAGTGTCACCAAGATATTCTATCCATTTGATGATGCCCATCCACAAGTGGAAATTGCGAGAAAACAAATGACTGCTGGGGGAGGTTTGATTTCTTTTGTAGTAGAAGGAGGAACCGAGTCGGCCCAGCGATTTTTAAATCAGTTGCAGCTAATCCACGTAGCAGTAAGTTTAGGCGACGCGGAGACTTTGATCCAACACCCTGCTACGATGACACATTCTGTAGTACCAGAAAACGATCGAATTGCGATGGGAATCGACAATGGCATGCTGCGCTTATCCGTCGGTCTTGAAGACATGGATGATATCATCGAAGATTTACAAAAAGCTTTTCAAGCTATTACGAAAGAAGGCACCAGTCAATTCTAGTTTATAAAAAACACGCACAAAGGGAGTCTCTCAATTATCATGAGAAACTCCCTTTTCAATAGTTTATATGAGTAAGGCTTTTTATGTTGATTAAACCCGGAGGCCAGGACGACATTTCCCGGGCCATCTGAGTTTTCTCGAGACCCGGCAACGAAGATGAAAGTGCTCTTCTTTCAGCTTACGTGGGGAGGCTCGAGGAAACTCACCCAGGAAATGCCGTTCTGGCTGTAGGGTTTTCCAAATTATACTTAAAATTAGAGATGTTTCATCAAATGATCTACAAACGTTTCAAGACCAGCTTGATCCACTTCCGTAAAACGTGCTTTTGAAGGACTATCGATATCTAATACACCGATGACTTCGCCGTCTTTCACAAGCGGAATAACGATTTCAGAGTTCGAAGCCGCGTCACATGCAATATGTCCAGGGAAGGCATGAACGTCCTCAATACGAAGTGTTTCGTTTTTCTCTACAGCTGTTCCACAAACTCCGCGTCCAACTGCGATTCGTACACAAGCCGGAAGTCCTTGGAAAGGCCCGAGGACCAGTTCACCGTCTTGCATCAAATAAAAGCCAACCCAATTCGTATCATCCAAAAATTGATTTAACAAAGCAGAAGCATTGCTCAAGTTTGCGATTTGATTCGTTTCACCGTCTAGTAGCGCATCCAATTGTTTAGCAAGAAGTGCGTAATTTTCTTCTAATGAAGCCGAATAAGCTTGTTGTGTGAACATCATCATTCCTCATTTCTCTAATTCAGTAAAGTGCTCCGAAAACTGGTGAAGGTCACGTGCAATGTGAGCGTCGGACCCAAAGATAAGTGGGATTCCTTTAGATTTCGCAATGCGTGCTATATGTAAAGGAGGATAAGGCTCTTTACAAAATGATTTTGCATAGCCTGCACTATTCAGATCTATCTCTAAATTCGCGTCCTTAATTGCTTCGACAATGCGCAACAACTGCTCAGTGTCATCAGGGAAGGATGGCAGAGCGTGTTGGAATTTATGGATGAGTGAAAAGTGTCCGATTCTTTTGGGTTTCCAGTTTCCGAGAGAAGTTGTAATAGATTTTAGCACAGTAGCGTAATAAAGTGAATAGAACTGATCGGCAGAACCCAGTTGCGCGACTGACTCTAAATAAAGCTCTTTTGAGTAGTCAATGCAAACATACTCATTCATAGGAAGCTTTAAGAAATGTACAGATAGAATACTATCGTCAAGCTCAGGACCGTACGTGTTTAAAAAGCTGGTTGTCTCACGTTCAAATCCTTCGATATAATCTACCTCTAATCCCACATTCACGACCAAGTCAGTAGAGTAGGCTTTTTGCACATCACGTACAGCTGTAATATAGGATTCTATATTTCGTAAGTCCATTCCACTATCACGAGTTGGCGTTGTGTCGACGAAGCCTTCTGGAAGGGGGGCATGCTCGGTAAAACTAATTTCTTTGATGCCAAGCTCTATGGCTCGTTCACAATATAAGGCAAAACTATCCTTAGAGCCATGTGGGCAAAACGGTGTATGAATATGTCCGTCACGTCTCATCTTGAAAATCCTCTCAAAAAATAGTTACAATAGATTGAAACAATCTTAACATAACATGGTAAACTAGAAGAACAACAAGCGTTTGGAACAAAGGAACAGGGGGCTTCTAATGGAATATCTTATCCCACTACTCATTGTCATCCTTGTGGCCATTGTCGTTATTCTTGTATTTCGAAGAAAACATAACGCCACAATCAATGAGTTGGACAATAAAAAACAACAGATTCAACACAAACCGATACTTGAAGAGATGACAAAAGTGAAGCAACTCAATATGAACGGGCAGACAGAAGAGATGTTTGAGCGTTGGCGCAACCTTTGGAATGAAGTAATGGACCACGACATTCCTGAAGTCGACTCCCTTCTTTTTGATACAGAAGAGTTTGTCGACAAAATGCGTTTCGGAAAAGCATCGAAAACCGAACAAGATATTCGAGACCGTTTACATAAAGCGGAACAGAAGATGAATTCCATCTTGGAAGAATTACATAATCTGATTGGTAGTGAAGAAAAGAACCGGATTGAGATGGAACAAATCCAAGAACAATATCGAAGTGCTCGTAAAAATGTACTTGCCCATCAATATTCATTTGGAGAGGCTCTTTCAGCGCTTGAAAAAGAACTTGAAAGCTTCCAACCTGAGATGGCTGAATACAACGAGCTGACATCGAAAGGGAATTACATGAGTGCACGTGAAGTCGTGATGCGTTTACGTGAAAAAGGCGATCAATTATTCCCGAAACTTCATGACATTCCAACATTGTTTTCGGAAGTGTCTACAAAGATTCCTGCAACTTTGCATGAACTACGCTCAGGTAAAAATGAAATGGAGTCACAAGGGTACTTCTTAGATCATCTAGAAATCTCACATAAACTTGATGCGATGGAATCAGAGTTAGTTCAGCTAAAGCAACAAATTGCAGAGCTGACGGTTGGTCCAGTTAAACGCCGGGTCGAAGAAATGAAAGATGAATTGGAATCATTTTATGATTTGCTTGAAAAAGAAGTGAAAGCAAAAGCTTATGTCGATCAACATCACCTTGCAATTGCAGAGCGTTTAGATCATACAAAACAACAAACACTTACAGCACAAGAAGAAGCGAATTATGTCCGTCAGAGCTATCATTTAACAGACGAGCAACTAGCGATTCCTGTGAAGTGTTTAGAAAAATTAGCGACAGCTGAATCAAAAATGACACTTATTCAAACACGCTTGAGTGAAGAGCGTTCGGCTTACTCTTCTTTAGAAGAAGAATTGCGTGAACTCGACCAATTAACAGGTGAACAAGATGAAATTCAAAGTGAATTCCACAACCGTTTAAAGAACTTACGAATTGATGAGAATACCGCTCGTGCAAAAATTGTCGAACTTAAGCGAACGTTGCACGTAAAAGAACGCAGCCTACAAAAGGCGAACTTACCAGGCGTTCCAGAAGAAATCGATGCACGCTTTGAAGAAGCGGATGAAAACATCTTTGTCGTTGAGCAGAACTTGCAAGAGGTACCTCTTAATATGACCACTGTTGACACGAATATGAAAAAGGCAGAAGGCGCTGTTCAAGAAGCAGTTGCGAAAGCAGATGAAATGTTTGAAAATGCCTTACTAGTTGAGCGCATCATTCAATACGGAAATCGATACCGGACTACAAATACGGCTGTCAATGTGAAGCTACTTGAAGCGGAACATGCCTTCCGTCAAAAACGCTACTCAAAGGCTCTTGAAGAAGCTGGAATTGCGGTGGAAGAAGCAGAACCTGGGGCACTAAAAAAGATTCAAAAGATGATGAAAGAACAACAATGGAATCACTAAAAGCTGCCGCTTTGGCAGCTTTTTGTTATGGAGGTGGAACACGATGATTTATTTAGATAATAGTGCTACAACAAAACCGGACACGGAAGTTTTAGCTGCATTTCTAAAGGTCAATGAAGAATTTTGGTTTAATCCATCTTCTATTCATGAAGGTGGAGAAAAGGCAAACAAATTATTGGAATCAGCCCGAGCGCAAATTGCCGGTCTTTTAAAAACAGACTCCAAATCTGTTCTTTTTACTTCGGGAGGAACAGAAGGCGCGAACTTTGTGTTGAAACAAGCGGCTGTGGACCGTGAATCTATTGGAAAGCACATCCTCATTTCCGCAGTAGAGCATCCGTCTGTTTTAGAAGTGGGGAAGTATTTATCTACTAGAGGATTTGAAGTGGAATGGTTAGAAGTGAACACTGACGGTATGGTGCTTGTAGAAGAGCTCGAGCGCAAGATTCGAAAGGATACGTCCGTCATCTCTATTCAACATATAAACAATGAATTGGGCACATTACAGCCTATTCGTGAGTTAGTGAAAGTGGCACGAGCACGTTCTCGAGCAGTGTTTCATGTAGATGCCGTACAAAGCGTTGGAAAGATAGTTGTAGATTTTGATAGTCTTCCGGTAGATTGGATCACATTATCCGCGCATAAATTTCACGGGATAAAAGGTACTGGCATAGTGGCATGTCATTCGAAAATCCATTTAGAACCACTCATTCATGGAGGTGGACAAGAGTTCGGCTTAAGAAGCGGCACTACTGCTGTCGCACAAGCTGTCTCGACTGCTAAAGCTTTTCGTCTAGCTGTGGAATCTTTAGAACAAACTTCCACCCATTTAGCAAGATTAAAAGCGTCTCTTGTATCTTTCTTTTATGAACACCCATTTGTCACTGTTTTGACACCTGCCAGTTCTGCCCCACATATTGTAACGATTGCAGTGAAAGGCGTGACGGGAGAAGTACTTGTCAACGCACTAGAAAAGAAGGGGATTTATGTTTCAACAAGCAGTGCATGTTCATCGAAAAAAACGACAAGAAGTCATGTGCTCGAAGCCATTGGACTTTCAAAAGAGTTGATTGATGGTGTGATTCGGATTAGTATGGGGAAGGACACGACCGAGCAGGATGTTCAGACGCTTCAAGATGTGATGAACGAAATCCTCCGGCAATTAGAAAGGAATTTAAAAGTATGAATTGGGATCGAATTTTAGTTCGCTACGGTGAACTTTCAACAAAAGGGCGTAATCGTCGTCAATTTACGAATCGTCTACGAGACAATATTCGTTTTTCGTTTGAGGATATTCCAACGCTTCGCTTGCAAGCAGAGCGCGACAGAATGTTTTTAATGACAGATACAGATGCAGACATGCAAAAGTTATTAACTCGTCTTCCAGCAGTATTTGGGATTCAATCATTCAGTCCCGTCGCGAAAACTGAGAAAACAATTGATGCAATGGCAGCAACTGCAATTGCAATTTTAGAGGAATTAGAAACAGCAGGGAAGACATGCAAAGTAACAGTTAAGCGTTCGGATAAGAGCTTCCCGCATGAAACGAATGAGATTCAGCATCTAGTTGCGAGTCAAGTACTGCGTCATTTTGATGGATTGACGGCAAAGATGAAAAATCCAGATTACACGATTAAAATTGAAATTTTGCAAGATGCAGCGTATATCTCTGCACAAACTATTGCAGGTGCTGGTGGAATGCCAGTTGGCTCAAATGGTCGCTCGTTACTTATGTTGTCTGGTGGAATCGACAGTCCAGTAGCAGGATATATGATGTTAAAACGTGGCGTGCGTTTGGATGCCATCCATTTTCATAGTCCGCCATACACGAGTGAGCGATCATTAGATAAAGTGAAAGACTTAGCCGAAAAGTTAAGTCACTTCGGTGCGACTGTGCGTCTCCATGTCATTCCATTTACTGAAATTCAAGAAGCGATTCAACAGCAAATTCCAAAAAATGTATCAATGACCACTACTCGACGCATGATGTTAAAAATTGCGGATCAAGTGCGTGCAGACATTGGAGCTCTTGCAATTGTTACTGGGGAAAGCCTTGGTCAAGTAGCGAGTCAGACATTGGAATCATTAACAGCTATCAATGAAGTTACGGCGACTCCTGTTTTACGTCCATTGATTGCAGAAGATAAATCGACGATTATTCAACTTGCTGAACAGATTGGCACATATGAAACGTCGATTTTACCATACGAAGATTGCTGTACCATTTTTGTGCCAAGTGCACCGAAAACAAAACCAAAACTTGAAAAAGTGACGTTCTACGAAAGCTTTGAAACATTCGATGCGCGTATCGAAAAAGCAGTGGCGAATCGTGAAGTGTTCCGCTTCCCACAAAAAGAACAAAAGCCAGAGTTTGACGAGTTATTATAAATGAGAAAATTTCCTTGTAGCAAAATGTATGAATTCGCGAATTCGGTTCATTCTATTTGCACAAGGAGGTGACACACACATGGCAAACAACAACTCAAATAAGCTTGCGGTACCTGGTGTAAAACAAGCGCTTGATCAAATGAAGTATGAGATCGCTCAAGAGTTTGGCGTACAGTTAGGTCCAGATGCCACTTCACGTGCGAATGGTTCAGTTGGTGGCGAAATTACGAAACGTTTGGTTCAGATGGCTGAGCAACAATTAAACAACGGTCGTCAAAGCTAACGGAGAATCCGAATGACTCACACTGTGGGTTGTTCGGATTTTTTTATTTTTTAGATGTGGAGAACGCCACTCAAGAAACTCCGAAGAAATCAGACGTGCCCGTGAAGGCGCTCTTCAGCCTTTGCGAGTGCGGCTGATTCCGGAGCGTGTTTCTGGCGTTCGCAACTCGATTACATTTTAGATGTGGAGAACGCCACTCAAGAAACTCCCTCCACCCAGGACGCCATTTCCTGGGGGATTTTCCTCGAGCCTCCCCACGTAAGATGAAAGAACAGCACTTTCATCTTCGTTGCCGGGTCTCGTGAAAACTCCAACGGCCCGGGAAATAGCGCCCTGACTTCCGGGAGTTTCTTTGGATCCTGTCACCATTTCAGCAATGAAGAAAAGCATATAGCAACCAAGGCACTTCCCCCCACAAGCAGATTCAGCAGTAAATCCGAAAAGTGCATCACTAAAATTCAAAAGTTGCACATCAAATCTAAACTCGGTGACAGGCACCATTTTGCCTCGATATTTATTGAAAATCCCCATTTAACAACATCGTGGGTTACCAGCAGTTCCCAAAACGTACCTGTCACCACAAAAGAGCTACTATAAATAATCCTGAAATTCTGTCGTTTACTTCAACAAACTGAAGTGATACACTGAAACCATTATTTCGAAACTAAAAATAAATACGAGGTACTCATCATGATAACTGAACAAAAAGGCATCGCACAGGTTTTTCTAGCCTACCTTCTTTGGGGGCTCATGCCGATCTACTGGAAGACTGTACAACACATTTCCAGTGATGAAATTTTAGCAAGCCGCATCGTCTGGTCATTCATATTTACAGTCCTCTTAATCACTGTACTTCGTGATATTCCGAAACTAAAGACGGACTTGACGAATCTGTGGGCAGACAAAAAAGCTTTTTTTAGCTTGATGATTGCATCTTATTTAGTGACGGCGAACTGGTTCACATTTATCTTCGCTGTGAACAGTGGGGAACTTGTGCAGACCAGTCTAGGTTACTACATTAATCCATTGATTTCTGTGTTACTAGGAATCGTTTTTCTTGGAGAAAAATTAAGTGACGCACAAAAAGCAGCCGTAGGAATTGCAGCTGCTGGAGTTATGATTTTAACTTATACATATGGAGAGTTGCCTTGGATTTCCCTAGTGCTTGCAGGGAGTTTTGCATTTTACGGATTGATTAAAAAACAAGCAAAAGTAGGAGCGATTACAGGCCTTGCCATTGAAACATTTTTTGTTTTACCGTTTGCCTTCATTTATTTAGCCTACTTATTCACGCAAGACTCTCTTCAATTCGTTGAAAGCGAGCCGATTACAATGCTTTTGTTAATGTTCTCTGGCGTAGCTACTGCATTACCGCTGCTACTCTATGCAAGCGGAACAAAGCGAATTCCCCTGTATTTATCAGGCTTTATTCAATACATTGCTCCGACCATCATGTTGGTGCTCGGTGTTGTTCTTTACAATGAACCGTTCTCAAACATGGAATGGACGGGCTTTAGTTTTATCTGGGTAGCGCTTGTTTTGTTTTCGGTATCCAAATTTATACAAATAAAACGCTCATTATAAAAATGAGCGTTTTACTTTTTCCCAGTAGCTATTGTCTTTCAATTTCACCGTTTTCACAACGCGCTCACTCAATCGAATGTCAATCGTGTTCACGTGCTGAATACTGAGTGCTTCATTGTCTGTAGACATCGTCGGATAATCGTTCCAATCGTCGTGAAGTTCTAAACGCAGTGTGCGATTGCCACTTAAAATAAATGGCGAACCTAATGAACGGTATTCATTGTTGTTCATAGAAGCTGCTTCAGTCACCTGGAAGCATGGAAGCTGAGGATCCACAACAGCACCGCCTAATGATTTATTATAAGCAGAGCTTCCCGTAGGTGTTGAAACTACAATTCCGTCACCACGGTACGTTTCTAAAAGTATGTCGTCAATCTTAACATCCATCGCAATAGTCTTCATGATGTTTGAACGAATCGCAAATTCATTTAAACAATAAAAATGCGGTTCTCCGTTAACGGTTATTTCGATGACTGGATATTTACGCACTTCGACGCGGTCTTGGATAATCGCATCTGCCATATTCGGGAAGTGCAGTTCTTCTAATAAAAAATCACAGTACATCGCAAGTGTTCCAGAAGTGGAGATACCTGCATATAATACGTCTTGGCGAAACCCTGTTTTCCGCACAGCTTGAAGGAAGCTTCCGTCTGAACCGACGCTTACAATAATCGACGCTTCCTCAGGAGATAGCACTACTTCTAACCCTTGAGCATCAATCGCAGTTCCTAATTCTTGTCGAAGTTGTTGTGAAGCTTTGTCGTTTTTGGCATAAATATAAAGAGCGTTACGTTTTTTCACTCTATTCGCCCCTTTCATGAGGTTTCTATATTTAATTTACCACGGAATGAAACATTTCTGCATGTTTTACGTAAACAGTAAGGAATAGACAACAAGGAGGAATCAACTATGAATGTAAAACGTTGGGTCGCACTAGGAATTGCGACACTACTCGTCGCTGTATCCATCATCGTCAACTCAGTATCCGCAGCTTTTTCTACAGATTTTTCATCTTGGTTAGATGATTATGAAGCAACACTCATGAATTCAATGACAACATCGGTCATTGAACCTGGAGACGTGACAGACCGGATCGCAGTGTTACGTGTGGAAGGAGTCATTCAAGACACGGGATCTGCATCAAGCCTATTAGGAACAACTGGCTATAACCACGGATTTTTCTTAGCACAACTGGAAGAGGCGAAAAATGATCCGTCTGTAAAAGGAATTGTACTATCTGTAGACTCTCCAGGCGGTGGCGTGGTGGAATCAGCTGAAATCTATAAAGAACTTATGAAAATTAAAGATGAAACTGAAAAGCCGATTTATGTGTCGATGGGTGGTATGGCAGCTTCAGGTGGCTATTACATTTCAGCACCTGCTGATAAGATTTTCGTGATGCGCGAAACGATGACAGGTTCACTCGGTGTTATTTTACAAAGCATCAATTATGGAGAACTTGCAGAACGTTATGGCGTGGACTTCGTGACAATTAAAACAGGTCCTTACAAAGATATTTTAAGTCCAACACGTGAAATGCTTCCGGAAGAAGAAGAAATGCTTCAAGAAATGATCAATGATTCGTACGAAGAGTTTGTCCGTATCATTGCAGAAGGACGTAACATGACAGAAGAAGAGGTCCGTGCAGTCGCAGATGGGCGAATTCTAAATGGTCGTCAAGCAATTGAAGCGAACCTTGCAGATGATTATGGATTCGAAGAAGATGTCATCGCAGCACTCAAAGAAGACTTAGATATTCCAAATGCAGAAGTGTTCGAATTTACACAAGATCAAAGCTTGAGCTCATTATTTGGTGTCAAAGCCCGTTCATTCCTAGGTCTAGATATTGAAACACAATTAATCTCAAAGTTGATCACAGACAATCAAGCTCCTCGCATGATGTACTTATACGGTGAGCAGTAAGGAGGCCGCTGATGGAAACAATCACAGATTTTCGACCAAAATATGCAGGATTCTGGACGCGTTTTTGGGCGTATCTTTTTGACTTATTGATCGTTGCAAGTATTGGCTGGCTTGTTGTGCGTCCGATATTTCGTTTAACAGGACTCGATTTAAACGCATCTCTCTGGTATGCGCCGATTACGATTGTTTCGGTAATCATCTTTTATACCTATTTCACATTGATGACATTCTTCCTACAACAAACGCTTGGAAAAATGATTATGGGAATTCGGGTATCTACCGTAACATATGAAAAACCAAACTTTGTAACCGTGCTATTCCGTGAGAGTGTCGGGCGAATTTTGTCGGTCATACCGTTCAATTTGCCGTACATTATTGTCGGATTTACACCAAAAAAGCAGGCAATCCACGACTTCATTGCAGATACCATTGTCTTACATGAAGAAGATTACGCGAAACTTCAGCTTCCAAAACCGGTGGAACAACCGAATCAGTTGCACCAACCGAACCCTGTACAGTAAGATGATAGCAGAGTGAAAAAGGAGGCGGTTCATAGATGGCATCAGTAACATTTAAAGGAAATCCTATGACATTACCAGCAAACGAGGTAAAAGTAGGAGACAAAGCACCAGACTTTAAAGTGCTTGCAAACGATTTATCTGAAGTGACACTAGCTGATTCAGCAGGAAAAGTACGCTTGATTAGTGTAGTACCTTCTTTAGATACAGGCGTCTGCTCGACACAAACGAATAAGTTCAACAGTGAAGCAGCAAGCATGGGAGACAACGTAGAAATCTTAACGATTTCAAACGACCTTCCATTTGCACAAAAGCGCTGGTGTGGAGCAAACGAAGTCGATGCAGTGCGTACATTGTCTGATCACCGCGATTTATCGTTCGGTGAAGCATACGGTGTTACGATGAAGGAACTTCGCTTACTAGCACGTTCAATCTTCGTTGTGGATGCAAACGACACAGTCACATATGTCGAGTATGTGCCTGAAGGAACAGACCACCCGGATTATGAAAAAGCAATTGAAGCTGTGAAAGAAGCAGCAGGGAAATAATAGACGTGCCCACTTCCTCGAAGTGGGCATCTTTTACGTTACGAAAAGGAGTAGACTATGAACGCAGTAGAACAGTATTTTACAAAACTCAATACAGCAGCTGAACAAATTGAGAACTCAGGACAAGGCACGTATTTAGAAGGTGTTGTCTTTGGTCTTGAACGCTGGTTACTTGGAAGTGAAGAATTTACCGGCATCGAGGCATCTCGTGAGGAAAAACGCCGTGCCATCCAGTTAGCTATATTAAAGGGTATGCGTAAATCATCACAACCGAATCACCAGATGACACCTGATGCTCTTGGGATGCTCGTTGCATTTCTAGTACAAGAACTAACCGAACAACAATCTTCAGTCCGCATTTTTGATCCCGCCATTGGAACAGGCAATCTGTTATTTACAGTCGCGAATCATCTAGAAGGAAAAGAAGTTGGCCTTTATGGCAGTGAGATTGACGAACTACTCATTCAACTGGCTTCCCAGACAGCCGAGCTTCTCAATCAGCCTGTTGAGCTGTTTTTACAGGATTCACTGCGTCCATTGTTACTTGATCCTGTTGATGTTGTTGTCAGTGATTTACCTGTTGGCTATTATCCAGACGATGAGCACGCAGAAACTTTCGAGCTGCGTGGGTCTGAACAACATGCCTACGCCCATCACCTCTTTCTTGAACAATCTATGAACTACACAAAAGACGGGGGAACATTGATATTTTTTGTACCAACCAATTTGTTCTCGTCTAAAGAAGCACAAAATCTGCATACGTTCATTTCAAAAGTAGGCCAGTTAGAGGCTGTCTTCCAACTACCAAAAGAGCTTTTCAAATCAGAGGCTTCTGCTAAAGCACTGATCGTGCTACGAAAAGACATGGAGAAAACGCGACCGAAACGTGATGTTTTACTTGCGCAAGTTCCAACCCTGTCCAATAAAAAAGGCATGGAGTTGTTCTTTGAAAAAGTGCGTCAGTGGAAGTAAACTAAAAGAAATGGTGTGGAGAGGAAGATCTTATGAAAAATATTTTAGCCATTAATGCAGGAAGCTCTAGTTTAAAATTTCAGCTTGTTCGCACTCCAGACGAAGAAATTGTAGCGAAAGGTTTGATTGAGCGAATCGGACTCGCTGATTCCTACATTACAGTCTCTGTTGGCAGTAACAAAGTGAAAAAAGAAGAGCTGATCCCTAATCATGAAGTAGCTGTAGATTTATTGATGGCCGCTTTGATTGAAACAGGCGCTATTTCTTCCTTACATGATATTCATGGAATCGGCCACCGCGTCGTCCATGGCGGGGAAGTGTATAGTGATTCGGTCATGATTACAGATGAGATTATTGACAAGCTCGTGGAACTTTCAGAACTTGCACCTCTTCATAATCCTGCGAATATTACAGGCATTCAAAGCTTTAAAAAAGCGTTGCCAGATGTGCCGGCTGTTGCTGTATTTGATACAGCTTTCCATCAAACAATGCCAGAAAGCTCATTTTTGTATTCAATCCCGTATTCGTATTATGAAAACTACGGCATTCGGAAATATGGCTTCCACGGCACGTCGCATAAATATGTTTCAGAGCGAGCGGCTGAACTATTAAACCGCCCGATTGAGACGACACGATTTATTTCATGTCACCTCGGGAATGGAGCAAGTATTGCGGCGATTCAATATGGAAAATCTATTGATACATCAATGGGGTTCACACCACTTGCTGGTGTAACAATGGGAACGCGTTCAGGGAATATCGATCCGTCACTCATTCCATTTTTGATGGAGAAGACAGGAAAAAGTGCGGAGCAAGTACTGGATGTATTAAATAAAAAGTCTGGGATGCTTGGCGTCTCAGGGTTCTCTAGTGATTTGCGCGATATCGTCGAACAAGCTGAAAAAGGCAATGACCGTGCGCAGCTTGCACTAGATGTTTTCGCGGATCGTATTCATAAGTACATTGGCTCGTATGCTGCCCGCTTGAATGGTGTAGACGCAATTATTTTCACGGCAGGTATTGGAGAAAACAGTTCAATCATTCGTGCCAAAGTACTCGAAGGTCTTCAGTTCATGGGTGTCTACATGGACCCAGAGTTGAACGAGCAGATTGGTAAAGAAACACCAATCAATTATCCGCACTCACCGGTTAAAGTGCTTGTCATCCCTACAAACGAAGAAATCATGATTGTCCGTGACACCGTGCGTGTTGCAGATTTAGATTAAACTAGTTTTATTAAAATGAAGTTGAGTGGAGTGGAGGGGCTGACTCCGGAGGGATCAAAAAGCGGAACGTGAGACCCCACAGGCGCGTTCTTCCGCCGAGGAGACTCACGCGCGCCCTCGGAAAGCAGACCCGCAATGGAACTCAAGTTTATTTATCCAACCAAAAACAGCACCATCTCTAGAAATTACTCCAGAGATGGCGCTGTTTTTTAACTTTACTTATTCTACATCATCAAACTGAGAATCTGTTCGTACTACCAATACGTCACACTTCGCGGAGCGAACAATATTTTCAGAAACACTACCGATCAAGAAACGTTCTACAGTATTCAAACCAGTAGCACCCACAATGATTAAGTCTGCGTTCACTTTCTTCGCAAGATCTTTCGAAATCATAGTTTTCGGTGAACCGTACTCAACCATAACGTGAACATTCGCCACACCATGTTTTTCTGCTTCTTTCTTGTATCCATCTAGTAGCTCTTCAGCAAAATTTTGTGCTCGTTCTGCAATCGAACGGTCATACGCTTCAATTGCCGCAAATGAACGTGTATCAATAATGTTCACGAGGTGAAGTGTTGCATTGTTTCGGGAAGCAATCGCTACTGATTTCTTAAAGGCAAGCTCCGCTTCTTTTGAACCATCCACTGCTACTAAAATTTCGTTGTACGTTAGTGTCATTTGAAAATCCTCCTTATAAATGAATTCACTTATACCTTTCGACAAGACTTTCCAAATCTCCTTTTTTAATTTGTGAACAATTTAAGAAACTACTAAAAAAATAACTAGAGCTTTTTTTTTTACAATTTGCTAAAATGGATTTGATTTGAAGAAAGGGAGGCAGTTCGAATGAAAATTGGCGTTCCAACAGAAGTAAAAAACAATGAAAACCGTGTCGCGATGACACCAGCTGGAGTCGTAACTCTAGTTTCAAGCGGTCACGAAGTATATATTCAAGCAGGTGCTGGACTTGGTTCTAGCTTTACAGATGAAGATTACACAAAAGCAGGCGCACATATCGTAGCGACTGCGCAAGAAGCATGGCAGCAAGAAATGGTGATGAAAGTAAAAGAACCGGTTGCGTCTGAATATGAATTGATTCAAAAGGATCAAGTTCTGTTTACATACCTTCACCTTGCGCCAGAACCAGAATTAACAAAAGTGTTACTTGAGAAAAATGTTACAGCTATTGCTTATGAGACGGTTCAATTACCAAACAACTCACTTCCACTCCTAACTCCGATGAGTGAAGTAGCTGGTCGTATGGCGACACAATTAGGTGCGCAATACCTTGAAAAAATCAACGGCGGAAAAGGGATTCTTTTAGGTGGGGTTCCAGGCGTTGAACGTGCAAATGTAACAATCATCGGTGGCGGAATTGCAGGAACGAACGCTGCGAAGATGGCAGTCGGCCTTGGAGCAAACGTAACAATTATCGACCTTAGCCCAGAGCGTCTTCGTCAATTAGATGAAATGTTTGGAGCGACTGTTCATACATTGATTTCAAATCCTTACAATATCGCGGAGTCTGTAAAAAATGCAGATTTAGTGATCGGAGCTGTTCTAATTCCGGGGGCGAAAGCACCGAAATTAGTATCAGAAGAAATGATTAAGTCAATGACACCAGGTTCTGTTGTGATTGATATCGCAATCGACCAAGGTGGTATTTTTGAAACATCTGACCGCATTACTACACATGATGAGCCTACGTATAGTAAACACGGAGTCGTTCACTATGCAGTAGCAAATATGCCTGGAGCTGTACCACGTACGTCAACAATTGCTTTGACGAATACAACAGTTCCTTATGCACTACAAATCGCAAACAAAGGCTACAAGCAAGCATGTTTAGACAATCCTTCTCTATTAAAAGGATTAAATACATTAAACGGAGTATGTGTCTATAAAGCAGTAGCAGATGCACAAGGCATTGAGTACCGCGATGTAAATGATGTACTTGCAGTTATCTAATGATGTAGAGCTGATTCTTAGTGAATCAGCTTTCTTTTTTGGAAGGAGGGGTTCGAGTGCTATTTGTCATGCTAGGTGGGGCTGTTGGCACTTTGTTACGAGCAGGTTTGTCGTATAGTATTCCGTTTGGACTGTTCGGGATTCCCATTGCCACATTGATTGCGAACCTTCTCGGGAGTGCGATGATTGCACGAATTTCTCTTATTCGTTTTGAAATGCTTCAAGACAATTGGCGGAAATTTTGGATGACGGGTGTGCTCGGTGGTTTTACAACGATGTCCATTTTTAATTGGGAAGCATTGCAATTGATTCAGCAAGGGGAGTTTCTAGTATACGCAGTCTATGTGGGTCTAACGCTGCATGGTAGTGTGCTTGTTGCGCGCTTCGTGTTAAAGAGGGGGCGTGCGGCATGATTATCGTATTTCTTGCAATCGGAGGAGGTCTTGGGGCGGGTGTTCGTTACGCGTTCAGTCGTTTTAATAGAGGATTCCCATTTGGAACACTCCTAGCAAATCTCCTTGCTTCTTTTTCTATCGGCATATGCATTCCTTCTATCCAAGGGGGGAGGGACTGGCATTTTTTGTTGTCGGGTTTTGCGGCGCACTGAGTACGGTTTCAACATTTGCTCTAGAAGCAGCTACAAGTGATCGACCGCTTCGCTACGGCCTAGTCACATGGGCTTCGACACTTATTGCTGTAAGTTTGGGGTATTTCATCAGCACCATTTAAATCAAATAGTTTCCATAATATCAGGAAGTGGTGAACGTCAGCAAATAGCCATCGAATCTTTCGACTTAGGCAGCGAATCTCTCGACTTATCCAGCGAATCTCTCGACACAATTGGTGAATAACCATAAAAACGCCACCCGTAAAATTGGTGCCTGTCACCAATTACCAGCAGTTCCTATTTGGTGCCTGCCGCAGCGCCAGAGATTGAGGCCAGCTAGAGTGCCGTTCTACACATCTAAAACTAGTAATTCCTTCGTAAACTTCGTCAAAACTTCCACACCATCTGCCGTAACCACAACGTCATCCTCTATTCGCACACCCGTTACTTCCGGGTGGTAAATACCTGGCTCAATTGTGAAGACCATTCCTTCGCGTAAAGCCATATCATTTTCCCCGTGAATCGATGGGAATTCGTGAACCGAAATGCCAAGACCATGTCCAAGACGATGTGTGAAATATTCTCCGTATCCTGCCGACGTAATAATGTCGCGTGCTGCTTTATCCAAATCTTTCGCGAACACTCCAGCTTTAACAAGTGATACGGCTTTTACTTCCGCTTCTTTCACTGTTTGGTAAATCGTGCGCTGTTCTTCCGTTGGTTCACCAAATGCTACGGTACGCGTGATATCCGAACAATAGCCATTCACGATAACACCTAAATCAAAGAGGATGAAGTCGCCTTTTTGGATTTTTCGATTACCGGGCGTTCCATGAGGAGATGCTGTTTTCAATCCGCTCAGTACCATCGTACTAAAGGACATGCCATCCGCACCTTTTGCTTTAACTGCGGTCTCCACTTCAGACAAAATTTCCATCTCTGTTTTTCCTTCTGCAATCAGTGAGCATCCAACTTCAATCGCATAATCGGCAAGTTCTGCTGCCTTACGAAGATGGACGAGTTCTTCTTCCGTTTTGATCAAACGCATTTCCGTCACGACGTCATCAATACCAGAGAATGTCACGCCTTGGATGCGACTTTCTAAAAATTCCATCCGTTCAACCGTCATGTGGCTTTTCTCAATCGCAAGCTTTGCGACAGGAACTGTAAACGATGAGACAAGTTTATCCCAAGCGTTTTCAGTATCTACATGTCCTATCAACTGGCCACTAAAGAATTCTTTTGCATCTGGTACTTCCATTTGAGGGCAAATTAAAAAACTTTCACCATCAGCAGGAATGAATACCCCGAGTAATCGTTCGTGGGGATTGCTACGAAACCCTGTGAAATAGAAAACATTATCGGGATGTGTGATAAAAGCTGCGTCGACCTGTTGCTGTTTCAAGTGATGTTGTAGAGCTGTAATCTTCTGCATGTGAAAAGACCTCCTATGTATATGACTACCTATTTTCCATCCTAACATAGTAGAATAAAAGTTAGCAGTAAAATCTGACTATTGGAGTGATTCCTATGAAAATTTCGTACCATGGACATTCGGTTGTAAAAATTGAAACTGGAGAGCACACAATTTTAATTGATCCATTTCTTACGGGGAACGGACAGACAGATTTGCAAGCGAAGAATGAAAAACCTACACATATTCTCTTAACTCATGGCCATAATGACCATGTTGGCGATACAATTCATCTGGCCAAAGACCATGGCGCACTTGTTATTGCAACATTTGAACTGGCGGATTATTTAGCTACTCAAGGTGCAGACACACATGGCATGGGAATTGGCGGGAGCCGAGAGTTTGATTTTGGAACTGTAAAGTTTACACAAGCCTTCCACAGTTCTTCTTATACAGACAATGAGGGGACAGTACACTATACCGGTATGCCAGCGGGATTACTCTTGAAGATTGAAGGTAAAACGATTTACCATGCTGGAGACACAGGGTTGTTTAGTGACATGAAATTAATCGGGGAGCACGGCATTGATCTTGCTTTCTTACCAATTGGTGATAACTTTACGATGGGACCTCGTGATGCTGCACGCGCGGTGGAATTTATTGAACCAAAGATCGTTGTGCCTATGCACTACAATACTTTTCCACCAATCGAACAAGACCCTGAACATTTCAAATCTCTTGTACACAGTGCTGATGTTCAACTTCTTAAAGCCGGGGAAGAGGTTCGTTTTTAGTAGACTGTGGTAAGATAAGAGCACCAACCAGACAGGACGTGAAAGACAGTGGCAACAAAGCACGAGCAAATTTTGAGTTACATCGAGTCGTTACCTATTGGAGATAAAATCTCGGTTCGGCAAATTGCAAAGGATTTAACAGTCAGTGAAGGAACTGCTTACCGCGCTATAAAAGAAGCGGAGAATCGTAGACTCGTCTCAACGATTGAACGCGTGGGGACAATTCGTATTGAAGTGAAACGCAAAGAAAACTTCGAGCGTTTAACTTTCGCAGAAGTTGTGAACATTGTAGATGGAATAGTATTTGGCGGGAAATCAGGTTTACATAAGTCATTAAGTAAATTTGTGATCGGTGCCATGCAAGTCGATGACATGATGCGCTATGTGGATCCTGGAAACCTGTTGATTGTCGGAAATCGCTACAAAGTTCATGAACATGCGCTCAAAGCTGGAGCGGCTGTGCTAGTAACCGGAGGATTTGACGTGCCGGAATCGTCTAAACGCTTAGCCGACGAGCTAGAACTGCCTTTAATTTCAACAAGCTACGATACATTCACTGTAGCAACAATGATTAACCGCGCAATTGATGATCAATTGATCAAAAAAGATGTGCTATTAATAGAAGACATCTTTATACCAAAAGAACAGACTGCATATCTGCATGTCACAGATACGGTTGAGAAATATCGTGAACTGAACAGCACAACAAGCCACGGAGGGTATCCAGTTCTTGATTCAAAAGATGTAGTTGTAGGAGTCGTAACGGCACGAGATGTAATAGACGCACAAAGTATGGATACAATCGACAAGGTGATGACGAAAAACCCGATTGTTATCACATTGACGACGAGTGTTGCAGCAGCGAGCCACAGAATGGTGTGGGAGAGTATTGACCTTCTTCCGGTCGTTGATGACTCGAACCGACTAAAAGGTATCATCAGTAGGCAAGATGTTTTAAAAGCATTGCAAGCATCTTCACGCCAGCCACAAAACGGAGAGACGATTGATGATTTGATCAAGTCTCAAATGACGCCTGCAACTGATGAAAAATCAGGAACAGCTTTTACGGTGACACCTCAAATGACGAATCATTTTGGAACCTTGTCCTATGGAGCTTTTACTACTGTTTTGGCAGAAGCAGGATCTCAAGCATTGCGCACGAAAAAGCGCATCGAAAGTGTTGTTGAAAATATTACGATTTACCATACCAAGCCGGTTCCACTAGAAGCGAATATCAAATTGTATCCGAAAGTTCTCGATTTTACTCGGCGTATGGCGAAAGTGGATGTAGAGGCATATAACGATAAACAACTTGTAGGGAAAGCTCTTATTACGTATCAAATATTCGACCATTAAAAAACCGTTCTGCCACTTATGGCAGAACGGTTTTCACTCACTGATTCAATTCAAACTCTTCTTGCACATACTTCCCATAATGCTTCGACGCTTTATAATTAAAGACAGCCATATATCCACCGAGTGCCATAAAGATACCCGCAATAACGTATGTTAACGTTTCTGGAAATAAAAAAACATAATTTAATCCAAATAAGAAGACGAAGGCGCCTAAACAACTACTTGCTTTAGCTGCATACCACTTCTTACGTATTGGAAGATCCGTTCGAAATTGTCTTGTTTTAAAATAGAAATACCATACAATAGAGATAACTATAGCAATTACTAATATTGAATTCATTCGTTTCCCTCCAAAACCGTGCTTTCTCTAGTTTAACGACTTTTACATGAAAATGCGACATTTGGGAACGACTCTACAGGAGGAAACTATATGCATCGTCAAATACTGGACAAAATTAAACACTATTCTAAAATTGTGATTCACCGCCACGTTCGACCTGATCCAGATGCGTACGGCTCCTCAATCGGCCTTCACATGCTACTCAAGCACAACTACCCAGAAAAAGAGATCTATGTAACAGGCAAACATGATTTAACTCTAGATTATCTTGCAAAACCAATGGTTGTTCCGGATTCTGCATTTGAAAATGCCTTGATTATCGTAACAGATACTGCAAACACAGAACGAATCGATGATGAACGCTATAAAAAAGGGGAATTCTTGATTAAAATTGATCACCATCCAAACGAAGATCCCTATGGAGATATCGTGTATGTAGATACACAAGCAAGTTCAGCTAGCGAAATTATTTACTCGTTATTCAAAACAGGAGAGCAGCAAGAAGACTGGACACTTCCGGATCAAGCAGCACGGCTCCTGTATGCAGGAATCGTAGGGGACACTGGTCGATTCATGTTCACTAGTACATCACTCAAAACGATGAGCTATGCAGGAGAACTAATGGGCTATGATTTCGATCGTACGAAATTATTTAATGAGATGTATGAAGTGTCTCCAAATGTATTGAAATTAAAAGGATACGTGTACGAGAATTTTGAGATGAAAAATGGCATCGGGCATGTGAAATTATCGAAGCGTCTACTTGAAGAATATGGCGTAAGTCAATCTGAAGCATCTCTTTTAGTGAGTGCTCTTGCAGATGTTCAAGGCATGCGGGCATGGGTGTTTTTCATTGAAGATTCTGAGAGTATTCGCGTTCGTTTACGCTCTAAAGGCCCAGTGATTAACGGCATTGCTAAAAAGTTTAATGGCGGTGGTCACCCACTAGCCTCTGGTGCCACGATTTACGAATGGAATGAAGTAGAAGATGTCTTAAACGAAATGTATCACTTATAGGAGGGGCCTATGACGATCTGCTATCCACAAATTATTACATCGATGGATCTATTACAAAGTACGATCCGGCTAGATCGTCTAGGGGACCATCTGAGTAAAAATGCTATTAAATTAGCTGCACTAACCAATTCTACCCTTTATGGGGTGCAGGCGTTTCACTCTGAAATGGTAAAACGCAATATCCAACCTATCATTGGTCTTCGCTATCAATTGGAAATTAATGAAGGGGAGCGGGTGGAAGTGGTGAGTTACGCGCGCACACAAAAAGGGTGGAAAAACTTACTGAAGCTCTCAAGCGCTATCGAGACGAGACATGTGCCAGCCGTTCCACAAAAATGGTTTACGGCGTATTCTGAAGGATTGGTTTCATTACTTGTAACGACGCGACACGTGTACCCACAACTCTCCGCATTGTATTCTCCCACTACTGTTCCAGCTATCTCGTTTGAAACAGCAACGGACGAAGAATTTATAGCGCAGTTAAAGTCCAATCATCCTTTTGTGATGCCATACGCTCCTGCGCAGCTTGAGACCAAAGACGACCAATTAGCCTATCGCCTTTTGCAAGCACTTGACCAAGGCAAAAAATTGCATGAAGTAGCAGAGGCCGAGGTTCATTCCCTTTATTCGACAACTCAATGGGAAGAATTGTTCGCAAATCTAAAAGGATGGGATCAGTCATTTTATAAGTTGTTTTCCTCATCCTATTCCTTGGTATCTGAAACGCCTTTACTACCGAAATTCCCTATGCTTGAAGGTGCGAATACTGTGGACTACTTGCGCCAACTGAGCTATGGTCGATTAGAGAAATTGATGGGGAATTTACCTACGGCTTATCAGGAGCGACTCGACTACGAACTATCTATCATTGAGAAGATGGGCTACAGTGATTATTTCTTAATCGTGCAAGATTTTATTCACTATGCAAAGTCAAAAGGAATCTCTGTCGGACCAGGTCGCGGTTCTTCTGCAAGTTCATTAGTTGCCTATGCTCTTGGGATAACTGGTATCGATCCTCTTGAGTATGGTTTATTGTTTGAGCGTTTTTTAAATCCAGAGCGTGTCTCACTTCCCGATATTGATGTGGATTTTACAGATTATCGCCGTGATGAAGTGATTGCTTATGTGCGTGATAAATATGGTGCTCAGTACGTTGCACAGATTTTAGCGTTTGGAACACTCTCAACAAAAGCAGTTGCTCGCGAAGTAGCCCGGGTGATGGAATTTTCACAAGAAACATTAAGTTTTTTATCAAAAGCCATACCTTCTCAAGTGTCATCCCTGCAAAAAGCGCTTGCAGAAAATAGAGAATTACAAGCCTTTGTAGCCCGTGATGAGAAACATGCGCTCTGGCTTGACCTGGCAACAAGGCTTGAAGGGATGCCGCGCAATGTTACTGTTCACGCTGCAGGTGTCATTATTTCACCAGTACCACTTGTCGATGTTGTACCAATTGAAGAGCATCAAGATGGTATGTATTTGACGCAGTGGACAATGAAAGAAGTAGAAGCAGCGGGACTGTTGAAAATGGACTTTTTAGGACTCCGAAATTTGACGTTGATCGAGCAAATGACAGCGCGGATACGAGAAACTGAGAACGTCTCTTTTCGTACCGAGCAAATTGATAGAGAAGATAGAGGAGCATTAAAGCTTCTAGCATCCGGTGACACACTTGGCGTATTTCAGTTTGAATCCGCCGGAATGCGCAAGGCGTTGACGGTTGTGAATCCAGAGTCATTCCGTGAAGTTGTAGCTGTAAATGCCTTGTTTCGACCAGGACCAATGGCATTTATTCCGAATTTTGCTGCTCGGAAAAAAGGTCAAGAAAAGGTGAGCTATCCCCATCCATCAGTTGAGCCGATTTTACGGGAAACCTATGGAATCATTGTCTATCAAGAGCAAATCATGCAAATTGCACGTGCAGTTGCAGGATATACATATGCCGAAGCGGATTTGCTGCGCCGAGCAGTGAGTAAAAAAGATCGAGCCGTTTTGATGAGCGAGAAAAAGAAATTTGTAGATTCGGCACGTCGACAACAAGTTGATGAATCGGTTGCATCAAATTTATATGAATTGATTGTACGTTTTTCTGAGTACGGATTCCCAAAAAGCCATGCGACAGCTTACAGTTTAATTGCGATGCAAATGGCGTATATCAAAGCCCATTATCCAAAAATCTTTTATGCTACGTTACTTACTTCATCAGCTGGCAATCGTGACAAACAGTTGGCACTATTCCGTGAGATGAAGCGGCGATCGATTCCACTTCTGCCTCCAGATCTTTGGAAAAGTTCAACACGATTTACTGTTGACGGTGAGGGAATTCGAATTGGATTAAGCAGCATCAAAGGCATTTCAAAACCCTTTTTAGTTAAGCTTCTTGAAGTGAGAAAACTCAGGCAGTCGCCTTGGAAATCGTTATTTGAACTCGCTTCTGATTTATCAGCAGTGCATTTCACGCGTCAAACAATTGAGCCACTTATTAAAGCTGGAGCACTAGATTTTTTAAGGAAAGATCGAGCTGTTCTACTTGCAAGTCTTGATCCAGCTGTCATGCATGCGGAACTTGTGCGACCAAGTGATAAAGTAGATTTGTTGTCTGGATCGATTGCCTCTTTTGGAGAACCCAAATATACAGAGAGTGCAGCAATGCCGACAGTCTATAAACTTGCGTATGAGAAAGAAGTGGTGGGGACCTATATTTCAACACATCCAGTAGAGGAATTTCGGTCAAAGCTCCATCCTCCTTTACAGTCTTTAGATGAAATCGGACAACAGATTGGTAAGCAGGTAAAAGTCATAGGACTCCTTAAGGAAATCCGAAAAATCCGCACAAAAAAAGGTCAAGCAATGGCTTTTGCTGTGATAGAAGATGAACGTAATGAACTTGACATCACCTTTTTCCCAGAGACATTTGCTGTTGTCAATGTGCAGCTGAAAGAGCAACAGGTCTACAAGATACAAGGAAAGCTTGACCAAAGAAACGGAAGAATGCAATTAATCGTTTCAACAGTAGAATCTGTCTAACCGCCAAGATATTTGGCGGTTTTTTTTGTTGTCAGCATGAAAAAAATACGGTATGCTACTACATGTGAGTGGTCAGACCACTTTCAAAAAAATGGAAAAAGGTGACGAGATGACGAATGCTTCACCTAAACTATTTACTGAGATTGTCCGTAAACTTCGAGAAATCATCGAGCAACAACGCATTCCAATCGGAGGGAAACTCCCGTCCGAGCGCGAATTAGCTGAACGTTTAGAAGTCGGTCGGTCCACCGTTCGAGAAGCACTACGAAGCCTTGAATTACTTGGACTAATTGAAACTAGACGCGGAGAAGGAACTTTTTTAGCAGACTTTCGTAAACATAAATTAGTAGAAGTCCTTGCGACATTTATTTTAAAAGATACCAAGTCTTTAGAAGACATTCTTTCTACAAGACAAGCACTTGAAAAACAAGCGCTATTTGAAATGAGTGCTCAAAATGCACTAAATCTTGTAGGACTAAAAAAAGCTTTAGAAACAACAGATGACATCCAGCAAGAATGGCTAGTAAAAGAATTGATCATTGCTTCTGGTAATCGATTGGCATTAAAAATTTGGCTTTTACTTAATGAATACAGCAGCAATCCACTACGTACATCTCTAACTGATGAAGACCGAGTGGTGTGGGAGAAGCTCCTGACAGCCATTGAAACAACGGATTGGCCCAAGGCACATCAGTTGCTAGAACAGTGGCAAGGTGATTTGAAAGGGGAAGAGACTGAATGATTCGAGAACTATTTGCAAAAAATAAAGTGAAGTACGCAACTGTCCCAAGAAAAACACATAAAAATGATGTTCCAGAAGGCATAATGATGAAGTGTCCTTCATGTAAAAAAAATACATTCACCAAAGAAATTGAAGCAAATCTATGGGTATGTCCACACTGCGAACACCACTATACATTAAATGCTAAGCAGCGAGTAGCGCTTTTACTCGAGGAGGAAGGACAACAATCATTTGATACAGACCTTCAAACGACAAATCCACTAGGCTTCCCAGGTTATACAGAAAAGATTCAGTCGGATCAAAAGAAGACAGGTTTAAACGAAGCGGTTTGGACAGGGACTGGCAAGTTGGAAGGCCAACAGGTGGTTCTTGGTGTCATGGATTCAACTTTCCGCATGGGCTCAATGGGGTCTGTTGTCGGTGAAAAAATCACACGTGCCATTGAATATGCAACAAAACACAAATTACCGTTCATCTTGTTTACAGCAAGTGGAGGTGCACGCATGCAAGAGGGCGTTCTTTCACTGATGCAAATGGCCAAAACAAGCGTTGCATTAAACCGTCACCGAAATGAAGGCTTATTATATGTAGCAGTTTTGACGCATCCGACAACAGGTGGTGTCTCTGCAAGCTTTGCTTCACTGGGAGATATTAACTTAGCTGAACCAAAAGCATTAATTGGATTCGCAGGTCGTCGCGTAATCGAGCAGACAGTTCGAGAGAAATTACCGGAAGATTTTCAGACTGCAGAATTTTTACTTGAAAAAGGACAGCTCGATGCTGTAGTTCATCGCCATCAATTGAAACAAACTCTCTCAACTTTAGTAGCCTTGCACAGTAAGGAGGTAGTCAAATGGTAAAAACATTATCGTTTGAAGAACCGATTGAAAAGCTCCAAGCAAAAATTACTGAACTCAAATCCTATACAGAAGACGCTGATGTGGATTTATCCGAAGAAATTGAAAAGCTAGAACTGCGCTTGCACGAACTCCGTGTAGATGTCTATTCGAATCTTCAACCTTGGGACCGCGTCCAAATTGCACGCCATCCTGAGCGCCCGACTACGTATGATTACATTGATGCTTTAATTGAAGATTTCATCGAATTGCACGGAGATCGTAATTACGGAGATGATGCCGCAATCGTAGGCGGTTTAGGGAAGTTAAATGGCAATCCCGTAACAATTATCGGACACCAACGGGGACGAGACACGAAAGAAAACGTGCGCCGTAACTTCGGGATGCCACATCCAGAAGGCTACCGAAAAGCATTGCGTTTAATGAAGCAAGCGGAACAATTTGGTCGTCCTATCCTTTGTTTGATTGACACAAAAGGCGCATACCCTGGAAAAGCGGCAGAAGAACGTGGGCAAAGTGAGGCCATTGCACGAAACTTAATTGAAATGGCGGATCTCTCAGTTCCAGTCGTAAGTATTATTATCGGTGAGGGCGGTAGTGGAGGAGCGTTAGCACTAGGTGTAGCAAATCACGTGCACATGCTTGAAAACAGCACCTATTCAGTAATCTCTCCAGAAGGAGCAGCCTCAATTCTTTGGAAAGACGCGAGCTTAGCTCAAAAGGCCGCAGAATCTATGAAGATAACAGCAGCTGACCTTCAAGAGATGGGAATCATCGATGAGATCATTCCAGAAGTGAGGGGCGGTGCACATCTAGATCAGCAGCAACAAGCTGTATTTGTAAAAGAGGCAATTGTGTCTTCTTTACGCGAACTCTCTTCTTTAGATGCGCAGCAATTAGTGGAGCAACGCTACGAAAAATTTGCGAAGATGGGATCATTTTCGTCCTAGAATCGCATGGTTTTAAAGATACACCTACCTTTTTTCGGAAACGAGAAAAGGTTTTTTTGTCCAATGAAAATATTTCTGAAAATAAAGCGTTCTCATTGTTTCACAACTTAGACATCTGACATCCTGCATGATAAGCTAAATGAAGAAATGGTGACGCGAGGAGGATTTCTTGTGAAGAGAATTGCTGTATTAACAAGTGGTGGAGATGCACCTGGTATGAATCCAGCTATTCGAGCAGTCGTTCGAAAAGGGATTTATGAAGGACTTGAGGTTTATGGCATATATAACGGCTACCAGGGTTTGATTGAAGGTAAAATTGAACCGATGACCCTTGGTTTCGTAGGAGATATCATTCAGCGTGGTGGAACGAAGCTGTATTCCGCACGTTGTCCAGAGTTCCGTACGAAAGAAGGGCAACAAAAAGCTCTAGAACAAATTAAAAAGCATGAAATCGATGGTTTAGTCATCATTGGTGGAGACGGATCCTATCAAGGTTCTATGGTTTTAACAAATCATGGTATTCCATGTGTTGGTATTCCAGGCACTATTGATAATGATATTCCAGGTACGGATTATACGTTAGGATTTGATACAGCACTCAATACAGTGGTAGAAGCGATCGATAAGATCCGTGATACCGCAACATCTCATGAGCGCACGTTTATCATTGAAGTGATGGGCCGTGATGCTGGTGATATTGCTGTATGGGCAGGACTTGCTGGAGGTGCGGAAACAATTGTGATTCCAGAAGTGAACGAATCGATGGAGTCCATAGTGAAACGCTTAGAAAGCGGTTCTGAACGCGGAAAAAAACATAGTATTATTGTTGTAGCTGAGGGCGTGATGAGTGGAAACGATTTTGCTGCAAAACTTAAAGAGTATACATCGATGGATACGCGTGTGTCTGTTCTTGGACATATCCAACGAGGAGGAACACCTTCTGCGCGCGATCGTGTAATGGCCAGCCAGTTCGGAGCAAAAGCAGTTGAAGTGCTCTTACAAAATAAAGGCGGACGTGCAATCGGTTTACGCCACAATAAAGTGGTCGATTATGATATGAAAGAAGCTTTCGAAGGGCAACATGATTTAGATCTATCCATGTATCATCTATCAAAAGAATTATCTATCTAAGCGAGGAGCTAATTAAACATGAGAAAAACAAAAATTGTATGTACCATTGGACCAGCCAGTGAAAGCGAGGAAATGTTAGAAAAGTTGATTTTAGCAGGCATGAACGTTGCACGTTTAAACTTTTCACATGGAAGTCATGAAGAACATGGTGCTCGTATTCAGCGCATCCGTGAAGTATCAAAACGATTAAACAAAATTGTAGGTATTTTACTCGACACAAAAGGGCCTGAAATTCGCACACACAAAATGGAAAATGATGCGATTGAATTGGCAACAGGACAAAAGATTGCCATCTCAACAACAGAAGTTCTTGGGAACAATGAAGTCTTCTCGATTACGTATGATAAGTTGATTGAAGATGTTACTCCAGGTTCGATTATCTTATTGGATGATGGTTTGATTGAACTTCGCGTAGAATCCATCGACATGGAAGCTGGGAAAATCCACACAACAATTATCAATGCAGGAACTCTTAAGAACAACAAAGGTGTAAACGTCCCAGGTGTATCTGTACAATTGCCAGGAATTACAGAAAAAGATGCACAAGACATCTTATTTGGAGTCGAACAAGACGTTGACTTCATTGCCGCATCTTTCGTGCGTCGCGATTCGGATGTATTAGAAATTCGTGAGTTACTTGAGAAAAATGGTGGAAGCCATATTCAAATCGTACCAAAGATTGAAAACCAAGAGGGTGTCGACAACATCGACAAAATTCTAGAAGTATCGGACGGGTTGATGGTTGCCCGTGGAGATTTAGGCGTTGAAATACCTGCTGAAGAAGTGCCTCTTGTTCAAAAGAAATTGATTTCAAAATGTAATCAACTTGGGAAAGCGGTTATTACAGCTACGCAAATGTTGGATTCGATGCAACGTAACCCACGCCCAACACGCGCAGAAGCTTCTGACGTTGCAAACGCAATTTTAGATGGAACAGATGCAATCATGCTTTCAGGTGAGACAGCTGCTGGGATGTATCCAGTAGAATCAGTTGAGACGATGCATAAAATTGCAGTACGTACTGAAAAAGCAGTCGATTATCGTTCAGTTGTAGGAAAACTGAGCAAAAAACGTGGTGTCAACATGACGGATGCAATTGGTCAAGCAGTTGCGCATACATCCCTTAACTTAAATGTAAAAGCAGTGCTAGCACCAACGGAAAGTGGTCACACAGCAAAAATGATTTCAAAATTCCGTCCTGGTGTTCCAATCATCGGTGTAACACCTTCTCCTCGACCTGCACGCCAACTAACACTCGTGTGGGGTGTCTATCCAATTATTGGTGCAAAAGCACATACGACGGATGAAATTTTAGAAACATCGATTGATGAGAGTTTAGAACATGGTTACGTGTCACATGGTGATTTGGTCATCATCACTGCTGGTGTTCCTGTCGGAAAAGCTGGTACAACAAACCTTATGAAAGTCCATGTTATAGGTGACATGGTTGCTAAAGGTCAAGGAATCGGAAAAACAACTGCGATCGGTAATGCGTATGTTGTTAAACCTGGTGAAATAGCAGATCCTGAAAGAGCGCAGGGCAAAATTTTGGTTACAGTCGGTACAGATAAAGAGATGGTACCAGCAATTGAAAACTGTGCAGGCCTCGTTGCTGAAGAAGGTGGTTTAACAAGCCATGCAGCAGTTGTAGGTTTAACACTTGGTAAACCAGTAATCGTAGGAGTAGAGAATGCGACTTCCTTGATTGAAGACGAGCAAGAAATTACAATAGATGCAGAGTCTGGTGCAATTTATCACGGTCAGGCCCATATTATTTAAGGACGTGATGACGTGAAATGGATTCTATTGTCCGTTGTTCTTTTTCCTATCGTCGAACTCATTCTTTTTCTGACAGTTGGTAAGGCGATCGGTGTCTTATGGACGCTCGGGCTGATTCTCGTTTCAGGAATCGTGGGAATTTATTTAGTTCGCACTGTAGGAATTCAAGCTTTTAAAGAACTCCCCAAACAGATTGAGCGAGGAGAGCATCCTGCCAATACCGTAGTGGATGGTGTATTAATTGGTATTGGAGCAGTTCTAGTGCTGCTACCAGGTTTTTTGACAGATGTCATTGGAATTACGCTACTGTTAGCGCCAACTCGAAAACTGTATCGACCTGCTATCAATCGATTCATCCAACGTAAAATCCGTAAAGGGAATATTATTGTTGTGCGTTAATCGTGTCTGGCCAGTTTACTGGTCAGGCTTTTTTTGTGATGTGCTTTAGCCCAGGTCATTATAGGGGATAAAGCAAAGGCTAGAAAAAGAGCAGTATAAACGGGTGTCACAAATTGTAGGAAAAAAAGAACGAGTACAACTGAACTACCAAAGAATAGTATTTTTTTGCTAGAAGGACTCATCAATTACATCCAATCTTTTCAAATATTTAGGGAATGAACTGTCGCACAATTGTTATTTATTTATAAATTCAAGCGTTTTCATTCACAAACCCGCCATAATTAGCTATAATACGAAAGGTAAGGTTGTTGAGAGGTACATAGAAACAATTCAAAGGAGAGAGACACATGACATCCACACGTGGACTTGAAGGTGTTGTAGCAACGCAATCAGCGATCAGTTCAATTATTGACGATACGTTGACTTACGTAGGCTATGACATTGATGATTTAACGAACAACGCAAGCTTTGAAGAAGTTGTCTACCTTTTATGGCACAAACGTCTTCCAAAGCACGATGAATTAGCAGAATTGAAGCAGCAACTAGCTGAGCATATGGCAGTACCAGCGGAAGTGTTAGCTCACTTTAAAACATATGATAGTCAATCTGTTCACCCAATGACTGCTCTACGTACGGCAGTATCGATGCTTGGTCTTTTTGATGAGGCAGCTGAAGATATGTCAGACGAAGCAAACTACTTAAAAGCAATCAAACTACAAGCAAAGTTACCAACTCTTGTAACAGCATTTGCACGTGTGCGTAAAGGTGAAGAGCCAGTACAACCACGTCAGGACTTAACATATGCTGCTAACTTCTTATACATGTTGTCTGGTAAAGAGCCAGAAGCAATTGAAATCGAAGCGTTCGATAAAGCACTAGTTCTACATGCTGACCACGAGCTAAACGCTTCTACATTTACAGCGCGTGTTTGTGTAGCTACACTTTCAGACATGTACTCAGGTGTTGTAGCTGCAATCGGTGCACTAAAAGGGCCACTTCACGGTGGAGCAAACGAACAAGTAATGAAAATGCTTTCTGAAATCGGTTCAGTTGAAAATGTAGAGAGCTATATTCAAAACAAACTCGACAACAAAGAAAAAATTATGGGCTTTGGTCACCGCGTATATCGCAACGGCGATCCTCGTGCTAAACACCTTCGCGAAATGTCACAGAAATTGACAGCTTTACGTGGAGAGTCGAAATGGTACGAGATGTCTGTTAAAATTGAAGAGTTGGTAACTGGCCAGAAGAAACTTCCACCAAACGTGGACTTCTATTCGGCTTCCGTGTATCACTCATTGAATATTGATCACGATTTGTTCACACCAATTTTCGCGGTTTCCCGTGTATCTGGTTGGACAGCGCATATCTTAGAGCAATATTCAGACAACCGTCTAATTCGCCCACGTGCTGAATATACAGGACCTGGCATGCAGACTTACGTACCGATTGACGAGCGCTAATCAGTACGACGAGGGCTACCGCATTTTATGCGTCTAGCCCTTTACTCATGACCTTTAGGAGGAGACTACTACAATGACAAACGGTAAAATTACAGTAGAAAACGGTGTACTTAACGTACCAAACGAACCAGTAATTCCATTCATCGAAGGTGATGGAACTGGCCCAGATATCTGGAACGCAGCAGTTCGCGTATTAGATGCTTCTGTTGAAAAAGCATTCGGTGGCGAGAAAAAAATCCAGTGGAAAGAAGTTTTAGCTGGAGAAAAAGCATTCAACCAAACAGGTGAGTGGTTACCACAAGCAACTCTAGACACAATTGATGAGTACCTTTTAGCAATCAAAGGACCTCTTACTACACCAATCGGTGGCGGAATTCGTTCATTGAACGTAGCACTTCGTCAAGAGCTTGACCTGTACGCATGTGTACGTCCAGTCCGTTACTTCGATGGTGTTCCTTCACCAGTTCGTCGTCCAGAAGATACAGACATGGTCATCTTCCGTGAAAACACAGAAGATATCTATGCAGGTATCGAGTACGCGAAAGGTTCTGACGAGGTGAAAAAACTTGTTGATTTCCTACAAGGTGAAATGGGCGTTAAAAACATCCGCTTCCCTGAAACTTCTGGTATCGGGATCAAACCTGTATCTGAAGAGGGAACAAAGCGTTTAGTACGTGCTTCTCTTGAGTATGCAATCAAAGAAGGCCGCGAATCATTAACACTTGTTCACAAGGGGAACATCATGAAGTTCACTGAAGGAGCTTTCAAAAACTGGGGCTATGAAGTGGCTGAGCAAGAGTTTGGCGACAAAGTATTCACTTGGAACCAATACGATAAAATTAAAGAAGAGCAAGGGACAGAAGCAGCTGACAAAGCGCAAAGCGATGCACTGGCTTCAGGCAAAATCTTAGTAAAAGATTCGATTGCTGATATCTTCTTACAACAAATCTTAACTCGTCCAAAAGAGTTCGATGTAGTAGCTACAATGAACTTGAACGGAGATTACATCTCAGATGCACTTGCTGCACAAGTAGGTGGAATCGGAATCGCACCAGGAGCAAACATCAACTATGTAACGGGTCACGCAATCTTCGAAGCAACTCACGGAACTGCTCCGAAATATGCAGGTCTTGATAAAGTAAACCCATCTTCAGTAATCCTTTCAGGAGTATTAATGCTTGAGCACCTTGGATGGACAGAAGCTGCGAAACTAATCATGGACTCTATGGAGAAAACAATTTCTTCTAAAGTTGTAACATATGACTTTGCACGTCTAATGGACGGCGCTACAGAAGTGAAATGTTCGGAGTTCGCTGACGAGTTAATCAAAAACATGTAATTGCTTTTTACCGGATCCTTTTGGGTCCGGTTTTTTATTTGACTAGCGACAGATTGCCTTTCTTGATACACTAGAATCAAAGGGAAGAATGGAGGAATTGTCCGTGTTATTAGGGAAGAAGCGAAAACTAGGGCGCAAAATAGAAGATATCTCAGTCGGTGAAAAGCTCGTCATCACTGAAAAAATAGAAGATAAAGATTTACTACTTTATTTAGGTCTTACAAATGATGCAAATCCGCTTTACATACAACATGACTATGCCATGAAAACCACATTTGAAAAGCCAGTCGTGCCAACGATCATGCTCACTGGTATTGTCACATCCGCTGTGTCGAAATATATGCCAGGTCCTGGTTCACACGTCTTCCAACAAATTCTCTCGTTTCCTCATGCAAGCTATCACTATGATACGCTTGAATTTATTTTTGAGGTGAAAGAAGTAGACGCTGCCAACAATAAAATTACTGTGGCAGTCGAAGCGAAAAATGAGCAACAAAAAGTCGTGGTTGTTGGGGAGTTACAGGTGCTTCCGCCAAGACTTTCAAATCGAATGATGGAACAATCAATGGAGAATTTCTAATACTCAGGTTTGAAAAGGGGTTTTCATATCACTGAGGGGGAAAAGACGATGGCTAAAATTCTTGTTATTGAAGATGAACAATCGATTCAAACGTTATTGACGTACAATTTAAAAGAGGCAGGCTATGAAGTCATCAATGCACTAGATGGTCGTGAAGGGCTTGAAAAAGCGGAGCAGGAAAATCCGGATCTTATTTTATTGGATTGGATGCTTCCGCATATGGATGGAATGGATATATGCAAAAATCTTCGCCTTCAAAAAAACCAAGTGCCTATCATCATGTTAACAGCGAAAGATGCTGAATTTGATAAAGTGTTGGGGCTTGAGCTTGGAGCCGATGATTATATGACGAAACCATTCAGTCCACGGGAAGTACTTGCACGTGTGAAAGCTCTTCTTCGACGCTCCAGTATTAACGAAGGCTTCGATTCATCAGGTGAAAAGAAATACCAGTTTGGCGATCTTGTCATTTATCCAGACCGTTTTGAGGTTTTGAAAAGTGGCGAGAGTCTTGAATTTACGCCAAAAGAATTTGAGCTATTGGTGTACTTGGTTGAAAATAAAAACCGCGTATTAACACGTGATCAGCTGTTGAGTTCGGTTTGGAATTACGATTTTGCAGGTGACACACGTATTGTGGATGTTCATGTCAGTCATGTTCGTGAAAAAATCGAGGAAAATAGTCGCAAACCTTTCTACATCAAAACGATTCGTGGATTGGGGTACAAATTTGAGGAGCCGAAAAGAGGATGAGAACGTTTTATAGTCGACTCCTCTTCGTCTTTGCTGTCCTGTATGCCGTGATGCTCGCTGCTCTCGGCGTCGTCTTAGGACAGCTTTTTCCAATTGTTTTCGCCCAGCGATTGCAGGTAGAGCGTGAAGACCTTTATATTTTTTATATCGTATTGTTTGTCGTTCTTGGACTGTTTTATCTCGTCTCTTTATGGGTAGCGAGTAGAGTACTAACTCGTTACATTAAGCCATTTGATGATATTTCAACGACGGCGCTGCAGCTTGCTGATGGCGATTACACAGCGCGTGTTTTTGAAGATGATCTGACAGGGATCACTACACTTAGCCATTCTCTAAACGTTTTAGCACGGAATCTTCAAGAGATGTCTCAACAGCGTGAAAGTGAGCAAGAGCGACTAAAAACATTGATTGAGACAATGGGTTCGGGTCTGATTGTACTTGGTCGATCTGGTACGATTTCCATCATGAACAAAACATTTGGCCAGTTATTTGGCTTACAGTTCAAAGAAGTTCGTTCCAAAAACTATCAAGACATTGGCCTTCCTAAAGATTTAGAATCATTTGCTTATCAGCTCTTGATGACAGAAACGCCAACACGAAAACAATTACGCTTAAATACAGCGAAGGGTTTTCGGTATACAGAGTGTTACGGAGCACCGGTTATCGGAGAGTACGGTAAATGGTTGGGCATGGTCATCGTCATTCACGATATCACCGAACTGAAACACCTTGAAAAAGTGCGTCAAGACTTCGTGGCGAACGTATCACATGAACTCAAAACACCGGTCACATCGATTAAAGGATTCACCGAAACATTACTATACGGCGCTTATCAAAAGGAAGAGACCTTGCTAGAGTTCTTAGAAATCATTAAACTAGAGAGCGACCGTCTGCAATTGTTGATTGATGATTTACTTGACCTTTCAAAAATGGAACAGCAGGAATTTGAAATGCGAAAAACAGCGGTCTCTGTACAAACTCTCTTTGAGAGAGCTCTCCAGATTACAAGGCAATCGGCTGAAGCAAAAGAAATTCATCCACTCATTGAAGGAGATGACTCACTGCTTGTAAAAGGCGATGAGAACCGTTTGCTACAAATTGTCGTCAATCTAGTGAGTAATGCTATAACGTACTCAAGTCCAGGCACCGCCATCACCCTAAGAAGTGACAAATACCAGCAATACGGTATTTTGATCATTCAAGATGAAGGGATTGGTATGGGTCCTGAGGAACTTCCGAGAATTTTTGAGCGGTTTTACCGTGTAGATAAAGCACGGTCACGAAATAGCGGGGGAACAGGACTTGGACTCGCTATCGTCAAACATTTAGTAGAAGCACACAATGGAAAAATAGAAGTAGAAAGTGAAGTTGGAAAAGGAACAACATTCAAAGTGTATATCCCTTTAGTCACTTCCTAGTTTGGAGGAAAGTTATGCAACAGAAGTTTTTACCGGTCATTATAGGAACAGATATGAATGCTTACAATATGGCGATTTCATTTCATGAAGAATACGGAGTTCACTCCGTACTCGTAGGAAAAGAAGAGATGTCATTTACGAGCTTAAGCTCGATTCCTCGAGCGATTGAATATGATAAAGATTTATGGAACAAAGATGCATTTGTGTCGATTCTAGGTTCTGTAGCAGAGAAGTACCAACAGCCAGACGTGCAGCTTGTACTCATTGGAACAAACGATTTTTATGTACGTTTAATTATTGAAAATCAAGAACAATTACGTCAATGGTATGTATTCAATTACATGTCAGAAGATCTAATGAACGATTTGCTCGTGAAAAAGAATTTTTATCGACTTTGCGACGAACACGGATTGGACACCCCGGATACGTATTTCTATAGCTGTAAAGAGCAAGGGATTTTTGATAAAGACATCCAATACCCCGTTATTATCAAACCAAGTAATGGAGTCGAATATTATAAAAATAAATTCCCTGGGCAACAAAAAGTCTACCGTGTTGAATCGAAACAAGAGCTCCAACACGTCCTTGATCAAGTGAATGCGTCTGGCTATCAAGAAGACATGATTATTCAAGACTTCATCCCAGGGGACGACACGTTCATGTGGGACTCCGTGTTTTATGTGAACTCTCGCGGAAAATCTGAGCTTGGGACGCTTGCGCAAGTTGTGTTACAAGAACATACCGTGACAGCTATCGGAAATTATACAGCACTAGTGACGCGCTATGATGAAGAGCTGATGAAAAAGTTGCAACACTTTTTAGAGGCAGTCGGCTATCAAGGCTTTGCAAACTTTGATTTAAAATACGATGCACGTGACGGTAAGTACAAAGTGTTTGAAGTCAATATTCGCCAAGGACGATCAAGCTACTACACAACGGCTTGTGGGCACAACATGGCAAAATACTTTGTTGACGATATTTTACTAGGTGTTGAGAAAGAACTGACCTATTTGAATACGGAGTATTTGTTTACAGTCGTTCCTAAAATTGTCCTGAAAAAGTTTGTCGATAACCATGCCATCAATGAAGAATGCCGAAAGTTGATTCGCCAAGGCAAATGGGGCAACCCGATGTTTTATAAAGGCGATACAAACTTTAAACGGAAATTCTATTTAGTTGCCCGTCAGGTGAACTATTACCGGAAGTATAAGAATAATCAGTGGGAATCTTAACAAGCGCTTCATATGTCCTTTACAATGTTCGCTTATTATAAAGATAACCCCTTTTCCAAACTGGAAAAAGGAAACCGAGTCGGCAAATGCTGGCTCGGTTTTCTTTTTTTATGAAACTTTCCAGAAGGTCGTCCGTATAAAGTACAGACAACTGAAAGGAGATTACATAATGACTACAAAACGCGTACTTACAATTATCAGTGTGTCGATTGCTGGACTCTTCCTACTTATTGCACTTGCTACCTCATGGTATACAGTGGACGAATCTGAACAAGCTATTGTCATCACATTCGGTGATGCAGGTGACCCGATTACAGAACCAGGGCTAAAGTTCAAAATGCCATGGCCAGTCCAGACTGTTGAAAAATTGTCGAAAGAAACGTTTAGCCTTCAATTTGGCTATCAACAAACAGCAGACGGTGAAATCGTTTCGTATGATGATGAAACAAAAATGATTACAGGGGATGACAACATCGTCCTTGCTGACCTCGTGGTGCAGTGGCGTATTACAAATCCACGTGATTACCTTTTCAATTCAGAAAACCCGAGGGAATTGTTGCACTCTGCAACATCCGCTTCCATTCGATCTGTAATTGGTAGCTCACGTATTGACGATGCATTAACTTCTGGTAAAGCAGAAATTGAAGCTTCCACACGCGATCTACTAGCTGACCTTGTAACAAAATACGATATCGGCATCTCAGTCTTATCTGTAAACCTACAAGACGTTGAACTTCCGAATGAAGAAGTGCGTCAGGCCTTCACTGCAGTTCGTGATGCTGAAGAACAAAAAAATATTAAAGTGAACCAAGCTGGTCGTTACGAAAATCAACGCCTTGGAGAAGCAAATGGTGAAAAAGATGCCATTATCTCAAATGCTACTGGAGAAAAGATTGCTCGCATCGAACAAGCGCGCGGAGATGTAGCATTATTTAATGAGCTCTATGCGGAATACGCGCAAAACGAACAAATCACGCGGGACCGTTTGATATTGGAAACGTTAGAAGCGGTGCTTCCGAATGCACAACTCTACATCATGAATGGCGACAATGGACCAATGACGTACCTACCATTAACGGGTCCTCGTGCAGCTGCACCAGTCGTAACAGAAGGGACGGATAATGAATGACCGATAAAGATCCAAAGTTTGTCTCACTTGAAGAGCGGTTTTCTATGAACAAAAAGAAAAAGCCCGCTGGTAAAGCATCTGACTTTCAAATCGACTGGAAAAAACACGGCAAAATCATTGCAGGTGTCATTGTTGGATTCATCGTTCTAGTCATCTTGCTCACCAATGTGTATGTCGTGAAAGAAGGCGAGTACAAAATTGTGCGCCAGTTTGGTGAAATCGTGAAAGTTGTCGATGAACCTGGTCTAGGTGTAACCGTTCCATTTATTCAAAGTACAACGACTGTTCCGAAGTACTTAATGAACTATGAGATTTCAGAAGCAGAAATCAATACACTTGATAAACGACGCATCATCATTGACAATTATGCGGTCTGGAAAGTCAATAATCCGCAATTGATGATTGCCAATGCAGGAACGTTAATCAATGCAGAAGCTCGTATGGAAGAATTCATTTATTCGGTTGTCCGAACAGAACTTGGTCGTTTAGCGTATGCAGAAATCATCAATGATGAAGATTCATCACGCGGCAGTCTTGGAGAACAAGTCACAGCTCGCGTGAACGAATTGCTCTCGGCAGACAACTACGGAATTGAAGTGCTCGATGTGCGCATCAAACGCACAGATCTTCCAGTAGAAAATGAACAAGCGGTTTATCAAGACATGATTTCAGAACGTGAGAAGATTGCACAGAAGTTCTTATCTGAAGGGGATGCAGACAAACGTCGTATCGAAGCAGAGACAGACCGTGAAGTGCGTGAAATCATTGCCAATGCAGAACGTGAAGCAGCTGTCATCATCTCTGAAGGAGAAGCGGAAGCTGCACGTATTTACAACGAGTCTTTCTCAAAAGATCCGGAATTCTATAACTTGTTCCGGACGTTAGAAACGTATAAATCTACAATCGGTGAAGATACTGTCATTATGCTTCCATCTGACTCACCATACGCACAAATTCTTTCCGGGATTACACCGTAAAGACAACACCTTGCTTTCAGTCATGGTAAACTGAAGGCAAGGTTTTTTCGTTTATTAAAAGGAGTGACATGTAGTGACCAATCCAAAATTAGTACTGATTGACGGCAACAGTTTAGCGTACCGAGCATTTTTCGCATTGCCATTACTCACAAACGAGCAAGGCATCCACACCAATGCCACATATGGCTTTACAATGATGTTGCAAAAGATTGTAGAAGAAGAACAGCCGACTCATATGCTGATTGCATGGGATGCAGGAAAGACGACGTTCCGTCATGCAACATTCTCAGAATACAAAGGTGGACGCCAAAAGACACCACCTGAACTATCCGAGCAGTTTGCTTATATCCGAAAACTTGTAGATGCGTATCAGATTCCACAATATGAATTAGATCAATACGAGGCCGATGATATCATCGGTACGCTTTCACGCATCGCAGAAGAAAAAAATATCGAAACGATTGTGATTAGTGGAGACAAAGATTTGACTCAACTGGCTAGTGACAAGACGACCGTTCAAATTACAAAAAAAGGCATCACCGATCTAGAAAGCTACACACCTTCGTATATTCAAGAGAAATACGGTCTAACCCCTATTCAAATCATTGATATGAAGGGGTTAATGGGCGATACTTCCGATAATATTCCAGGAGTGCCTGGAGTAGGTGAAAAGACAGCAATCAAATTACTGTCAGCCTATGAAACCGTGGAAGGTGTGTACGCACATATCGATGAGATGAAGGCGTCGAAAATGAAAGAAAAGCTTGTTGCGAATGAAGAGTTAGCATACATTAGTAAACAGCTCGCAACAATTGAGCGCGCAGCACCGATTGAAGTCACTCTAGATACATTACATTACCCAGGTCCAGATATGGAGGCTGTCCATGAAATTTGGCACCAACTGCAATTCAAGACACTTTTAGAAAAGTCCGCATTCCAAACAGAGGCAAAAGAACTTAAAGACATTGATTTCGAAGTGATCTCTAGTTGGGAAGACAGTCACTTTGAGGACGACATGACGTTTCATATCGAGTTATACGATGAGCACTATCACACAACAGAAGTTTTGGCAGTCGTCCTTGCAACTGATTCAAAGCACTATGTGATGAAAGGGGACGCGGCTTTTTCGCAACCACTTTTCAAAGCGTGGCTTGAAGACGATTCAAAGCAAAAGCGTTGTTATGACGTCAAAGCGTTCCAAGCGGTGTCGAAACGGTTCGGATGCGAACTGAAAGGGGCGAGTTTTGATTTAGTTTTAGCTGCGTATATTTCGGATCCCTCCATTTCATCAAGCCAAGATCTTGCTTCCCTTGCAAAACACTTCGGATATACGGAAGTGGATGAAGAAGAAGCTGTGTATGGAAAAGGGGCTAAGAAAAAAGCTCCAGAAGACGAAGCATTGTTTCATCATGCCCTTCGCAAAGCAACTGCCGTGTGGGAGTTGAAGGAACCAGTCGAAGCAAAACTGAAAGAAACGAAACAGTATGATTTATACCATGAGCTTGAACTACCCCTTGCAAGTGTCTTAGGTGAAATGGAATCATTCGGAATCAAAGTGGACCGAGAAACACTAGAAAAAATGGGTGTCGAACTAAAAGGACGTCTAACTGAAATAGAACAACGTATCCATGCGATGGCTGGTGAATCATTCAATATCAATTCGCCAAAACAATTAGGTGTCATATTGTTTGAAAAAATCGGTTTGACACCCATTAAGAAAACGAAGACTGGCTACTCTACTGCTGCAGATGTACTTGAAAAGTTGCAAGGGGAACACGAAATTATCTCAGAAATTTTGTTGTACCGCCAATTAGGGAAACTTCAGTCGACGTATATCGAAGGTTTGTTAAAAGAGATTCATGACGATGGGAAAGTACACACACGCTATCAACAGGCATTGACGTCTACAGGTCGCTTGAGTTCAATCAATCCGAACTTGCAGAACATCCCGATTCGGATTGAAGAAGGCCGAAAGATTCGCCAAGCGTTTGTCCCATCTGAAAAAGAATGGGTAGTATTCGCCGCCGACTACTCACAAATCGAGCTTCGCGTCATGGCACACATGTCTCAAGACGAAAAGCTAGTCCGAGCCTTCCAAGAAGACCGTGATATCCATACGCAAACGGCAATGGATGTGTTTGGAGTAGCGGCAGATGAAGTAGACGGCAACATGCGCCGAGCTGCCAAAGCAGTGAACTTCGGAATTATTTATGGCATCAGTGACTACGGATTGTCCCAAAGCCTGAACATCACACGCAAAGAAGCGGCTCTGTTTATCGATAACTATTTGACGAGTTTTCCCGGTGTTAAACATTTCATGGATGATGCGATTACGAGTGCGAAACGGGATGGGTTTGTCACAACAATCATGAACCGCCGCAGATACTTGCCGGATATCACGAGTTCAAACTTCAACCTGCGTGGATTTGCAGAACGTACTGCGATGAATACACCGATTCAAGGGAGTGCAGCCGACATCATCAAAAAAGCGATGATCGACATGGACCGCGAACTCGAGTCACGCGGATTGAAAACCAAAATGCTTCTTCAAGTACATGATGAACTAATTTTTGAAGTACCTGTTGACGAGTTAGAAGAAATTCAAAAGCTCGTGCCGGAAGTCATGGAAAATGCCGTAGAACTATCGGTACCTTTGAAAGTCGATTTTGCATTTGGCACGACATGGTACGAAACGAAGTAAGGAGAGAACGCAATGCCTGAACTACCAGAAGTCGAAGGGGTCGTCGAATCCCTTCGCCCCTTTGTCATCGACCAAACGATCGTGGCCGTCCATGTGTCAGATCAAGTGAGAAAGAGTCATATAGAGGGAAAACAAGCGATTATTAAAGGCGCTACACCTGAAGACTTTCAAAACGCGATGGTCGGCTACCGGATTACCAGTTTGATCCGTCGCTCTAAATATATGTTCTTTGATTTGATGAACGAAAAAGGCGCTGCCGTTCTTGTTGGCCATCTAGGGATGACAGGAGCCTGGTTTCCCGTACATTCTCTTGATGAAATAACAGAAACTAAGTTTCGTAATCATGTTCATGTCGTGTTCGAACTGTCCGGTGGCTATTTACTAGTCTATTCCGATATTCGCCGTTTCGGGGAAATGCGTTTACTGAATGACATCTCTGATCATCCGCCACTTTTACAAATGGCGCCTGAACCATTTGCGGAGGAAGGGTTACCGCATTATTTAGAGATGGCACAGCGCACAAAATACGTTAATAAACCTATTAAAGAGTTCATCATGGATGGTCACGTCATTTCAGGGTGCGGAAACATCTATGCAACAGAGGCACTATTCCGCATGCGCATCCACCCAAGTCGAAAAGTGGGACGCATCTCAACGGCACGGAAAATTGCTCTTTATGAAGCAATTGTCGCTGTCCTTCGTGAGAGTATCGATCGAGGTGGAAGTAGTATTTCGGATTACCGTAACGTCAATGGAGGAGCCGGAAGTATGCAACACTTTTTACAAATGTACGGCAAGAAGACTTGTCCGACCTGCGGCACAGCCACAAAACAAAAAGTAATTGGGGGCCGGACATCTACTTACTGTCCGACCTGTCAGAAATAGGAGGGCCCTATGATTATTGGATTAACAGGAAGTATCGCTACCGGCAAAAGTACGGTAGCGAATCGTTTCAAAGAACATGGCATTCCAGTAGTCGACGCAGATTTGATTGCCCGCCAAGTCGTCGAGCCAGGAAGTGAAACGTTACAGAAAATTGCACAAGCATTCGGAGAAAGTGCACTTCATGCAGATGGCACGATGAACCGAGAAGAAATCGGGCGCCAAATTTTCGGGAATGAAGAGAAACGTGCCCTACTAAATGGCATTATCCATCCTGCAATTCGAAAGGAAATGCTTCGTCAAAAAGATCACCATCTGGCAAATGGGAAGAAAATCGTGATTTTAGACATTCCATTATTGTTTGAAAGTAAGCTCGAACATTTTGTAGAGCAAATCTTGGTTGTCGCTACTTCTAGAGAGATTCAGAAGCATCGTCTGATGGCTCGGAATGGATTGTCCGAACAAGAGGCTCTGGAGCGAATGAATTCTCAGTTATCAATCGATGATAAAGCCAAATGGGCGGATGAAGTGATTAGAAATGATGGAACTTTAGAAGAATTAGAGGCTCAAGTGGATGCACTTGTGAACAACTGGATGAAATCGCTTTCAGAATAATTGAACTTTTTTAGAATGTTTGGATTAGCGTACCATAACGACTCTAATGTGTTATACTAATTGCATATTAAGTGAATTAGTATCACATAGTTAACAGGAGGAACGGTATATATGACAGCTTCTATTGCGATTAACGGTTTTGGACGAATTGGACGCATGGTTTTCCGCCAAGCGATTTTAAAGGATGATGTAAACATTGTAGCAATCAACGCGAGCTACCCAGTTGAAACTCTAGCACATTTGATTCGCTACGATTCAGTACATGGTACTTTCCAAGGGGAAGTCGAAACAGCTGAAAACGCGCTTATCGTAAATGGAAAGCGCATTCAAATCGTGAGCGATCGCAATCCAGCAAACCTTCCATGGAAAGAGATGGGTGTCGACATCGTCATCGAAGCAACGGGTAAGTTCAACGAGCGCTCGGGTGCAGCTCTTCACTTAGAAGCTGGTGCAAAGAAAGTCATTTTGACGGCTCCTGGTAAAAATGAAGACATCACGGTCGTTTTAGGTGTAAATGACGACAAACTTGATTTAGAAAAGCATGACGTTATTTCAAATGCTAGCTGCACAACCAACTGTCTAGCTCCTGTAGCGAAAGTATTAAATGATGAATTCGGCATTGTAAACGGTTTGATGACAACAGTTCATGCATACACGAATGATCAAAATAACTTAGACAACCCACATAAAGATCTTCGTCGTGCACGTGCATGTGCACAATCGATCATTCCAACTTCTACAGGTGCTGCAAAAGCCCTAACATTAGTGTTACCAGAGTTGCAAGGGAAGATGCATGGTCTAGCACTTCGCGTTCCTACACCTAACGTTTCACTAGTTGATTTAGTTGTGGATGTCGAGCGTGATGTGACGGTCGAAGAAGTGAATTTGGCGTTTGAAAAAGCGGCAGCTGGTTCAATGAACGGGATTTTAGCAATTACGCAAGATCCATTAGTATCCGTTGATTTCAACACAACGACTGCTTCTGCTACGGTTGATGGGTTAACAACGATGGTAATCGGTGAGCGCAAAGTAAAAGTGCTTGCTTGGTACGATAACGAGTGGGGCTACTCTGCACGTGTTGTAGATTTAACACAGCGTGTCGCAAAATCTTTGGAAGCTATTACAGCTTAATAGTGTACGGATGAATGGAAGTCTCTCTTAATGGAGAGGCTTCTTTTTTACTAGAAAATCAAAATTCTATTGCATTTCCCGACAAGGCGTCCTATAATGAAAATCGTGCCAAATAGCACCGGCTACTTAAAGGGTTAGGACCTCTCTGGACTAACTTTCCCCCGTGGTAGTCACTTTGATTAAAAAATCCAGTCAAAGGGGGAAACGGACATTGGAAACAATGGGACGTCACATCATTGCTGAACTGTGGGAATGCGATTTTGACAAGCTGAATGACATGAACTTCATCGAACAAACTTTTGTAGATGCTGCACTTAAATCAGGTGCGGAAGTCCGCGAAGTTGCGTTTCACAAGTTTGCGCCACAAGGTGTAAGTGGAGTCGTCATCATCTCTGAATCACATTTAACGATTCACAGCTTTCCGGAACACGGTTACGCAAGTATCGATGTTTATACATGCGGTGACCTAGATCCAACAATTGCAGCCAATTATATTGCCGAAGCTTTGAACGCGAAAACGCGTGAATTGATTGAGCTTCCACGTGGTATGGGCCCAGTTGCAGCAAAATCATTACAAACTGTGTAATTTACAAGCAGAGGGGAATCTCCCTCTGCTTTTTCTGTGGGTGCAGAATAGGCCTAACTTTAGTATAATGAATGAAATACGAGCATATAGGAGCGCTAATTATGAGATGTCCTTCCTGCCAATACAACGGCACGAAAGTAGTCGATTCACGACCGGTTGACGAAAATAAATCCATCCGAAGAAGACGAGAATGTGAGCAGTGCGGCTTTCGGTTTACAACGTTTGAAAAAGTAGAAGAAACCCCACTCATCGTCGTGAAAAAAGATGGCTCGCGTGAAGAATTCAGTCGAGAAAAAATGTTACGTGGTTTGATCCGTGCATGTGAAAAACGCCCGGTGACACTCGAACAATTAGAAGAAGTCGTTTTTACGATTGAGAAAGAACTGCGTCGTACAGGCAATTCGGAAATCAAATCTGAAGTGGTGGGCGAGCAAGTCATGGAAAAATTGGCGGCTGTCGATGAAGTCGCATATGTACGCTTTGCATCTGTCTACCGTCAATTTAAAGACATCAATGTGTTCATGGAAGAGGTCCGTGAACTTTTAAAACGTAACCCCACTCAACACTAAAAGGAGGAGAGCAGATGGTACACAACGAACTGCAACCGATGGATCACTTTCAAACCCGTGTCGCTGCTCCTCTATCCAGTGACGATCTACAAACAGTAACGCTACTTTATCAACCACTTATTGGTCCGGAAGCTTTTACACTGTATCAGCACCTTTGGACGATGACGGGAACTCAACAAGTAGAGTATTCACACTATACTTTGATGAATGCGCTATCCTTATCAATCAATCGAATCTTTGAAGCACGCGCGCATTTGGAGGCAATCGGTCTACTACGCACTTGGCGGAGTGATTCTGGTGAAACACGGACATTCTATTACGAAGTTCAAAAGCCACTTTCACCTCAAAGTTTTTTTGCTGACCCGTTATTATCCGTGTTTCTATGGAATAAAGTAGGCGATCAAGGGTTTAAAAATCTTGAAAAACGCTATTTACCTTCTAACACGTGGAAATCATCTGCACTAGAAGTGACTCGCACATTCACGGATGTATTCCAACCAAACTTAAAAAATACGCGTGCTACACGTGATATCCGCCAACCCAAAACACAAAATTATGAGTTTGAGCATGAATTTGACTTCCAACTCCTACTCGACGGATTAAGTGAGCATCTATTACCAAGAAAATTGCTGACGACGGACATTAAACAACTGATTGCAAAGCTTGCATTTTTATATAGTTTTTCACCGCTCGATATGCAAAAAATTATTCTCCTCGCAGTCGAAGATCCGACAAAAATCTCTCCGGAGCGTCTAAAAAAATCTTGTGAAGATTATTTTAAATTGCATGCGAGGGAACAAGTCGGATTGCAATCAATTAAAACACCTGAAGTGCAACGTGAGAATTCTCCAGAATCGGCGTCTCCCAAACTTTCAAAAGAACAAGAGTATCTTGTTTATCTAGAGGAAAGTGCGCCGCTTGATGTGCTTCGTGATAGTGCGGGTGGAAAAGAGCCGTTCCCAGCAGACGTTGAACTGGTCAATCGATTTGCGACCGTTTACGAAATGCCAGTCGGTGTAATCAATGTTCTCATCCAATACGTCATGTTGCGGACGGACATGAAACTCACGAAATCGTTCGCTGAAAAAATTGCCTCTCATTGGGTGCGTAAAAATGTCAAGACTGCAAAAGAAGCAATGGAACTTGCGCGTAAAGAACATACGCAATACATGAAATGGAAAAATGGAGAGACCGCTCAAAGTGCCTCCGGGAAACCATATAAACGTCAAGAGAAGGTTCCGGACTGGTTAGATCAAAAACCAAAAGCTAGTAAAGTGGATGACTCTATAGATATAGAAGCAGAACGTCAAAAGTTGCTTGCTGAAATCAGCGCAACGAAAGGCCGGTGATCGAAGTGGAACCCATCAATCGAACGCTTAAACGGATGATTTCAAATCCTTCGTTTGCGACACGAATGGAAGAAATGAAACGAGAAGTATTAGAAAATCGAGATATCCAAGAGTTTCTACAAGAAAATGAGGCGGAAGTATCTCCTGCTGTATTGGAATCGAGTATGAGCAAACTGTATGAATACATCGAGCAGACCCACGACTGCAAAGGCTGTCCCAATGTTGCCGGTTGTGTGAATCTGATTAAAGGCTTCGAACCGCGTCTTGTAATGGGAAGAGGACGTATTGAACTTGACTATCTTCGTTGCCGAAACGGCCGCATCGAAGACGAGCGCCAATCGATTTCTGCTATGATACACAGTATGCATATGCCAAAAGACGTGTTGCAGGCCACTTTCTCGAATGTCGATTTGACGGATGGTTCGCGCGTGCTCGCAATTCGCGCTGCGAAAACGTTTATAGATTCGTATGAATCCTCAGGAGAACTTCCGACGAAAGGTCTTTATGTGCACGGGCCATTTGGTGTCGGCAAATCCTATATTCTCGGGGCGATTGCAAACGAGTTAGCAGACCGTCAAGTTGCTACGGTCTTAGTCTACGTTCCTGAGTTTCTGCGTGAGATGCGTCAGTCCATTCAAGAGAATTCTCTCAGTGAGAAAATGGAAGTGGTGAAAAATGCACCTGTATTGATGCTTGATGATCTAGGAGCAGAGACCATGTCGAGTTGGACCCGGGATGATATTATCGGCACGATTTTGCAACATCGAATGGCTCAAGGACTTCCAACATTCATCTCTTCAAACTTTACGTATGATGAACTCAAACACCATTTTACAACCACACAACGAGGTGAAAAAGAGCCTGTGAAAGCAGGACGTATCATGGAACGAATCAAAGCTCTTACAACTCCTATACAATTGCAAGGAAAGAACTGGCGAGAAAGTTACTAAACTTTTTCGTCTTTTTTGTTGATTTTCATTCTCAATGACGCTATACTAATCCATGGAAATGAAATTCATTATCAATTAAAAAGGAGCTATATCATGAAGAAATTATTCTCACTGATTGCCATCTTGGCACTATTCCTAGCAGCTTGTTCTTCTAACAACGAGCCAGCTGAAACAGAATCTTCTACTGAACCAGCAGCAACTGAGGAGTCTGGCGAAGTAAACCTTTATACAAGCCGTCACTACGATGTGGATGACGAATTATATGCACAGTTCACTGAAGAAACTGGAATCAAAGTAAACGTAATCAAAGGTGAAGCTGATGAGCTGCTCGAGCGCATCAAGCGTGAAGGCGAAGCAACTGAAGCAGATCTTCTATACACAGCTGACGTAGGTCGTTTGTTCCGTGCGAAAGAAGAAGGCGTTTTGGAAGTTGCGGAAAGTGATGTTTTAAATGAGCAAATTCCTGAGAAGTACCGTGATGGGGACAACCAATGGTTTGGTCTAACAAAACGTGCACGTGTTCTTGTATACAACCAAGACACTGTTCAACCGGAAGACCTTTCAACATATGAAGCATTAACAGAAGACGAGTGGAATGGCCGCGTGTTGATCCGTTCATCTGAAAATGTGTACAACCAATCACTACTTGCTTCATTCATCGCAATCGATGGAGAAGAAAAAGCTACTGAGTGGGCAGAAGGTTTAGTAAATAACTTCGCGCGTGACCCTGAAGGTGGAGACCGTGACCAAGCGAAAGCAATCGCAGCTGGTATCGGTGATGTTGCCATCATGAACACATACTACTTAGGCCAAATGTTAAACTCTGAAGACCCAGAAGAAGTAAAAGTCGCTGAAAACTTAGGCGTCTTCTTCCCGAACCAAGAAACAACTGGAACACACGTGAACATTTCAGGTGCGGGTGTTGTAAAAGGTTCGAAAAACAAAGAGAATGCTATTAAGCTTCTTGAGTTCTTATCAGCAGATGCAGCACAAGAAGTGTTTGCAGAAACAAACTATGAATACCCAGTAAATGAAGGTGTACCAGCTTCTGAACTTCTTCAGTCTTGGGGCGACTTCAAAGAGCAAGACATTCCTTTGTCTGAGCTTGGTACGAACAATGCAAAAACAATTATGATCTTCAACCAAGTAGGTTGGAAATAATACAGTGAGCCTCCCATTTCGGGGGCTTTTTTAGTGTTCTTGATTTGTCCTGAAAGTTTGAACACCCGGAGGTCAGGTTGCCTTTTCCCGGGCAATCGGAGTTTTCCTGAGACCCGGCAACGAAGCTGAAAGTGTTCTTCTTTCAGCTTACGTGGGGAGGCTCAGGGAAACTCCCCCAGGAAAAGGTGGCCTGACCGTAGGGGGTTCAAATTTCAAGCAATTAGTTTCCATAAAATCATTTGGGGCGCTAAACGAGGGTCTACGGTCGTTAAATACCAGTTCACGGTCGTTAAATATATGATTACAGTCGTTAATTGCCGGCTCTCGGGCCTTAAAGAAGTAGAAGGTGACAGGTATCTTTTGCCAGGAAAAGGTGACCTGACCGTAGGGGGGTCAAAAACCAAATAGTTGCTAAGTTGTGAACATTCATCGAGAATGAGTATCATTTCACATACACCAGGGCATTGGTCATGCTATAATGAAACTCGCGAAGAAATCGGATTTCAGAAGGGCCTGAAGCCACGTGAGAAAACTATCGTATTACTTGAACGGGTGGACTATCCTCTCGGTCATCATCGTACTTTCCTTACTCTCACCAATGCTACCCATTATCAGTGGACTAGTAGCACCAGCAAGTGAGAACTGGGAGCATATTCAAGAATATATGCTGTGGAACTATATGGAAACCACTTTCCTGTTGGTCTTCTACACGGCAATTGGAACCATTGTAATTGGAACGAGCCTTGCTTGGTTGATTGCCCAGTATGAGTTTCCATTCAGTCGGTTCTACAAATGGGCGTTGATTTTACCATTGTCGATTCCGCCGTTCATAGCGGCCTATACATACTCTGGTATGATGAGCTACACAGGTATTATCCAATCGACATTACGGAACGTTTTCGATGTTCAAGTCGATCAACGGTTCTTTGACATTATGAATATTCCAGGAGCTATTTTCATTTATACGATGTTCCTGTATCCATATGTTTACACCATCACACGAGTATTCTTGTCCCAGCAAGCGGCGTCACTTGTTGAAAGCGCTAAACTACTTGGAAAAGGGCCATGGTCCATATTCTTGCAAGTAGTGTTGCCGATCTCACGTGCTGCCATTATTGGTGGGGTAAGCTTAGTATCACTAGAAGTGCTTAATGATTACGCTGTTGTGAAATACTATGGCATCCAGACGTTTAGTACAGCAATCTTTCAAACTTGGTTTGGACTCGGGGATATAGATGCAGCAATCAAGCTAGCAGGATCTTTGATGACGTTTGTTGTGTTGATGCTCGTCATTGAGAAGCTGTTACGCGGAACAAAACAATTTAGTTACTCGAACACAAAAGTGAATCCGCTTCCGAAAGTCCAACTGAAGGGGTTTAAAAAATGGGGAGCATTCGGTTATGTAACGTTTATTTTCAGCTTGGCATTCTTGATTCCTGTCATTCAACTTGTCGATTGGTTTGTGTTGACATGGGGGTCTATTCCTAATGGTGAATTTACAACGTACATTCGAAACTCGGTATATGTTGCGGGAGTAGCTGCATTTGTAATTGTCATTGGCGCATTAATCGTTGGGAACTTCCAGCGCTTCACACGAGGACGTATCGGAAAGATCTTGCCGAAGTTTACAATTGTCGGGTACTCGATTCCAGGTGCGGTCATCGCCGTGGCAATTGTGACGATGTTCATTTGGTTAGACCGTCAACTTGCGCCACTTTATGCGGCGGGGGGCTTTAGCTCGTCACTTGTACTGAGCACAAGCGTCGTGATGCTAATTGTAGCGTACATCGTGCGATTCTTTGCAATCGGCTACAATGCGGTTGAATCAGGCTACGATAAGATTGGTGTCAATTTTAGTTTGGCTTCCCGAATGCTCGGTGCATCGGTGACAAAGACATTTTTCAAGGTCGACATCCCATTATTAAAAGGAGCTATTATTTCTGGCTTCATCCTAGTGTTTGTTGATATTATGAAAGAAATACCACTTACGCTGATTTTACGTCCATTTAACTTTGATACACTCGCAACAAAAGCATTCCAGTATGCCAGCGATGAAAAAATCATGCAAGCGAGTCAACCGTCCATTATCATCATCGCGATGAGTGCCTTGGCCATCTTTGTGTTTTATAAACTTCTGGATAAGGAGAATGCGAAATGACGATTGAGATAAAAGATGTATGTTTTTCGTACCGCAACAGCAAAGATTTAGCAATTGATCATTTTTCGATGTCGATCGAGACTGGGGAAGTGATTTCGATACTCGGACGAAGTGGAAGTGGCAAGAGCACAATGCTTCGGATCTTAGCAGGTCTTGAAATTCCTTCTAAAGGAAAATTTCAATTATACGATGACGTATTGTTTAATGAAAATCATTTCGTGCAGCCCGAAAAGCGGGGGATTGGACTGGTGTTCCAAGACTATGCACTCTTCCCACATATGACAGTGCTCGATAACGTGAAATTTGGTCTTAGCAAATTATCACGCACGGACCGATTGAAGCGTGCAAATGAAGTGTTAGAATTAGTTGAGATGACGGAATATAAGAAACGGTATCCGCATCAACTAAGTGGTGGGCAGCAACAACGTGTAGCTCTCGCACGTGCTTTAGCGCCAAATCCGAAGTTGTTACTGCTGGATGAGCCGTTCTCAAATTTAGATAAAGAACTGCAATACAAAATCCGAGAAGAATTGTACTCGATTTTAAAACGTGCTCAGATCACTTCGATTTTTGTGACACACGATGAAGATGATGCACATACGATTGCGGATCGCATCGTCAAACTCGACAAAGGAAAGATATCCAAGATTGGCCGCCCTTGCGACATGTTGGGTACACCACTCAAGCGTCCAGAGGTCATCCTGAAATAAGTCTTGCACAATCGTGCCCGTATCGGTATACTAATTTTCATAATCGTTACATGTAGTGACGAGGACATGATTTTTGGTCCTGCCATTTTAGAGAGAGAAGCCTAGGCTGTGAGCTTCTTATGGATAGCCCTTAAATTACCACCTCTGAACAGTATGCAAACCAATGCATACCGGCACCGGCCGTTATCCGACGTAGAGCTTCGTCTGCATCCGTGTAGACAGAAGAAGGGTGGAACCACGAATTTATTCCTCGTCCCTTTATTGGGACGGGGATTTTTTGCGTTCTGCACCACATGAAAAGGAGAGATTCGTATGATTCAATTGATTTATCCAGACGGCGCTGTTAAGGAGTTTGAACAAGGCACAACGATGGAAGATGTTGCTCAGTCAATCAGTCCAGGACTTCGAAAAAAAGCGCTCGCTGCTAAGATCGATGGCAAACTTGTTGATTTAAAAGCACCGCTTGCTGAAGGTGGAAAGATGGAAATCATCACACCCGACGCACCCGACGCACTTGAAATTTTACGTCATTCATCCGCCCATTTGTTAGCGCAAGCTGTGAAACGACTATATCCAGATGCAAAGCTTGGTGTAGGTCCAGTTATTGAAGGTGGATTCTATTACGATATTGATTCGGAGACTGCCATCACATCTGAAGATCTTCCTACAATTGAAAAAGAAATGAAAAAAATCATTAACGAAAATATTGCAATCACACGACACGATGTATCGCGTGACGAAGCCTATGCACGTTTTTCTGAAATTGAGGATCCTTATAAACTCGAATTGCTTGAGGCGATTCCAGCGGATGAACAAGTATCGATTTATGAGCAAGGTGAATTCTTCGACCTTTGTCGTGGTGTACACGTGCCATCAACTGGGAAGTTAAAAGAGTTCAAATTATTGAGTGTTGCCGGTGCTTATTGGCGTGGAGACAGTGACAACAAGATGCTTCAGCGTATTTACGGGACTGCATTCTTCACGAAAGAAGATTTGAAAGAACATCTTCGTTTACTTGAAGAAGCAAAAGAACGTGACCACCGCAAAATCGGAAAAGAGCTCAATTTGTTTATGAATCATTTGAAAGTGGGACAAGGGCTTCCATTATGGCTTCCAAAAGGCGCAACAATCCGCCGCATCATCGAACGGTACATCGTCGATAAAGAAGTACAACTTGGCTATGATCATGTGTATACACCAATCATGGCGAATGTGGAACTATACAAGACAAGTGGTCACTGGGATCACTATCAGGAAAACATGTTCCCTGTGATGGCAATGGACAATGAGGAGCTTGTTCTTCGTCCGATGAACTGCCCGCATCACATGATGATTTACAAAAACGGCATTCACTCGTACCGGAACTTGCCGATTCGCATTGCAGAGCTTGGCACAATGCACCGTTACGAGATGTCAGGTGCTCTATCCGGGTTGCAACGCGTTCGCGGCATGACTTTAAATGACGCGCATATCTTCGTTCGTCCAGACCAGATCAAAGAAGAGTTCAAACGCGTTGTTCAATTAATCTTAGAAGTATACAAAGACTTTAACTTAGAAGATTACTCGTTCCGTTTGTCATACCGAGATCCGGCTGACACTGAGAAATACTTCGATGACGATCAAATGTGGGAACGTGCACAAGGGATGTTAAAAGAAGCGATGGACGAGCTTGGTCTTGAGTACTATGAAGCTGAAGGCGAAGCAGCATTCTACGGACCAAAGCTTGATGTCATGGTCAAAACGGCTCTTGGAAAAGAAGAGACGTTGTCGACTGCACAACTTGATTTCCTTCTTCCAGAACGCTTTGACTTGAACTATATCGGAGAAGATGGAAAGCAACATCGCCCAGTCGTTATCCACCGTGGAGTCGTTTCTACTATGGAACGCTTTGTTGCCTTCCTTATTGAAGAGTACAAAGGGGCGTTCCCAACATGGTTGGCTCCAGTCCAAGTACAGATTATTCCGGTTTCAAACGAAGTACACCATGACTACGCGAAGCAATTAGAAGAGAAATTCAAATCAAAAGGCTTCCGAGTGCACATTGATGACCGTGAAGAGAAACTTGGCTACAAGATTCGTGAGGCCCAGATGCAAAAGATTCCGTATATGCTGGTTCTTGGGGATAAAGAAAAAGAAGCAGGCGAAGTGAACGTCCGTAAATACGGTGAACAAAAATCAGAGAGCATGGCATTTGAAGACTTCTTTGCGCATATTGTAAAAGAAGTGCAGTCATCTGTTGACAACTGATTATTCAGGTGCTATAGTAAATAAGGTTATTGAATACATGTTTGTGGTATAAGAAGAGGCTGCCCGCTTCTCACCTGTTCGACTCTTTGTTGACTGGTTCGCACAAGAACGACTTTCACATGCAATTTTGCATGTCGTATAGCGGCGGGCAGACAGAGATGTCTGCCCGCTTTTTATATGGGTACAAGTTGTGAATAGCAACTGCACTTCATACCCGACCTTGTATTCGCGATACTATTTGGAGGTGGATTATTATTAGCAAAGACATGTATGTAAACGAAGGCATCCGTGCAAGAGAAATTCGTGTAATTGACCAAAATGGTGATCAGCTTGGACTCAAAACACGTAACGAAGCACTCGAGATTGCTGCTCGCGTTAACTTAGACCTTGTCCTTGTGGCCCCTCAAGCCAAGCCACCTGTTGCTCGTATTATGGATTATGGTAAATTCAAATTCGAACAGCAGAAAAAAGATCGCGAGATTCGTAAAAATCAAAAAATCGTTGTATTGAAAGAGGTTCGTTTGAGCCCGACGATTGACGAACATGATTTCCAAACGAAACTTCGTAATGCCATTAAGTTCCTTGAAAAAGGGGACAAAGTGAAAGCATCGATCCGATTCAAAGGCCGTGCGATTACGCATAAAGAGATTGGACAACGTGTCCTTGATCGTTTTGCAGAAGCATGTGCAGAGGTTTCTACTGTAGAGCAGAAACCGAAAATGGACGGACGCAGCATGTTCTTGGTTTTAGCGCCAAAGAACGAGAAATAAGCATTTAGAAATTGTTTAGGAGGAATTCGACATGCCGAAAATGAAAACTCACCGTGGAGCAGCTAAGCGCTTCAAAAAGACGGGTACTGGTAAACTTAAGCACGACCGTGCATATGGTAGCCACTTATTTGGAAACAAATCTACAAAAGCGAAACGTAAACTTCGCAAGCTTAAAGTAGTTTCTTCAGGCGACTACAAGCGCATCCGCACACTATTAACGTACATGAAGTAATTCGACTATAAATGAAATAGCAGGAGGTTGTTTAATATGCCACGTGTAAAAGGTGGAACAGTAACGCGTCAGCGTCGTAAAAAAGTCATTAAATTAGCTAAAGGATACTACGGTTCAAAACACACACTTTATAAAGTTGCTAACCAAGCAGTTATGAAGTCTGGTATGTACGCATACCGTGACCGTCGTCAAAAGAAACGTGATTTCCGTAAATTATGGATCACACGTATCAACGCGGCAGCACGTTTGAATGGTCTTTCTTACAGCCGTTTAATGTTCGGTCTTAAATTAGCAGGTATCGAAGTTAACCGTAAAATGTTAGCTGACCTAGCTGTAACGGATGCTGCTGCATTCACTCAGTTAGCAGATGCTGCTAAAAAAGCAATGGACAAATAAATTCAAGCTATGAGCTCTCTTTCCTTTATGGAAGGGGAGTTTTTTTTCGTAAGTTGTGCTCCATTCCAGGGCTGCTTTCCGAGGGAGCGTCGTGAGACTCCTCGTCGCACACTCCTGCGGGGCCTCACGTTCCAACTTTTAATCCCTCCAGAGTCAGCCCCTCCATTGCGTACAACTTGCTCTTGGGGAAAACTAGTTACGAATCAACTCGTAACTTTGTTTTGTTCCTCCGGTAATTTTCCTATACACTAAGTAAAGAAAGGGGGCGTCTATACATGGAATACTTATGGATCATCGTCGTTGGGATGTCGATCGCTGCACTATTCACAATGCGCCATGACAAACGACAAGCACAAAAAGGAGGGCAGCGTGTTCCTGAAAACACACTGTGGTTGCTCGCAATTCTTGGAGGAGGACCAGGTGCTTACGCAGGGATGCAAATGTTTCGTCATAAGACCAAACATACATCTTTCCGAATCGGATTTTTAATGCTTGCCGTAGCACAACTGTTTTTACTTGTGTATCTCTACAATTAAAAAAAAGCCCGTTTACACGGACTCTCGGTAACCTTTCATCAACTGTTCGATTGGGTTCTTCCAGCTGATTACGGCATTTGGATAGCTAAGCTGAATCTCTTTTTCAAGGAATAAAAAATCTTCACGCGTCATTCCTTGCAGTTTTGTAGCGTCATGTGCCCAGACAAAAATGGAGACGACGTCGAATGCGTCTTCTGTTGTGCCGAGGTATTTTTCACCTTCAAATAACGCACCTTGGTACGCGATCAAAAAGTTTTTTCGCGCATTTTTACTGTCGTCATAAAAATAGTAGGACTCCTGTTGCACCGCTTCATCCAATTTTCGTTTTGGATCGAGTAAATACCGCATGACTTTATACAATGCGTAGGCGACAACAGCTATCAGTACGAGCCGAAATATCATGACACCACTCCCTTTATACATAACCATTCCATTATCTATACGAACCAAAGTTGATTTGGTTTCAAACTATTTGAAAAAGGTGTGAAAAACTTTGAATCTCCAATCTTTAGTGAAGATGCAACGAGAATTAGATAGCTATATTGAACAAAAACGTGGTATTGAAGAAGATGTTTTTGACCGAAAAGTGATTGCTTTATTAGTAGAACTTGGAGAACTGGCCAACGAAACGAGAAGTTTCAAGTTTTGGAGTGATAAGGGGCCTTCTGAAAAAGCGATTATTCTCGAAGAATATGTGGATTCGATTCACTTCCTGCTTTCGATAGGAATTGAAAAGTCACTTGCCGATGAGCTCATTGAATGGCCAGTCGGAGCAGAATATATGGATTTAAATGAAGCATTTCTAGCGACTTACAAAGGAATTTCGAATTTCCAACAAGTGCCGTCTGCAAAAAACTATACTTCAATATGGGAAGGCTATGCAGAAATTGCACGACTTCTCGGGTTCACAACGGATGAAGTAGTCGAGGCGTACCACGCCAAAAATGAAGTAAATTATACTAGACAACAGACAGGATACTAACTTGTTGTTTACATTCTATTCAGTCTTTTCGTATAATGGGAATAGATTGTTTAGGAGGTCGAAATAATGACGAAGCTAGATGAAACATTGACAATGCTAAAAGATTTAACAGATGCACGCGGAATCCCTGGCAATGAGCGTGAAGCACGAGAGGTTATGGAAAAGTACATCACGCCATTTGCTGATGAAATTTCATATGACAATTTAGGCAGCTTGATTGCGAAAAAGTCTGGTTCTACAGAAGATGGACCGAAAATCATGGTCGCAGGTCACTTAGATGAAGTTGGTTTTATGGTATCTCGTATCGACGACAAAGGATTCTTATTTTTCCAACCAGTAGGTGGATGGTGGAATCAAGTCATGCTTGCTCAGCGTGTGACGATTGTTACACGTAAAAAAGGGGACATTACTGGAGTCATCGGATCAAAACCGCCTCACATCTTATCACCAGAAGCTCGTAAAAAGCCAGTAGATATCAAAGATATGTTTATTGATATCGGTGCCTCTTCTAAAGAGGAAGCAATGTCTTGGGGTGTATTACCAGGAGACATGATTGTACCTTATTTCGAATTCCACGTGATGAACAATGAGAAATTGCTTCTTGCAAAAGCATGGGATAACCGTATCGGCTGTGCCATTGCGATTGATGTTTTAAAAGGCCTTCAAGATCAACAACATCCAAACACGGTCTACGGTGTTGGAACAGTGCAAGAAGAAGTGGGTCTACGTGGTGCGAAAACTGCAGCTATGAAAGTGCAACCAGATATCGCATTCGCAGTTGACGTCGGTATCGCAGGTGACACACCTGGTGTTACACCAAAAGAATCAACGTCAAAAATGGGCGAAGGTCCTCAGATCGTCTTGTTCGACGCTTCTATGGTCTCTCACAAAGGATTGCGTGACCTAGTTGTTGACACAGCAGATGAAGCAGGTATCCCGTACCAGTTCGAAACAATTGCTGGAGGCGGAACAGATGCAGGTGCTATTCATTTGACGATGAATGGAGTACCAGCAGTTGCAATCGGTGTTGCGACACGTTACATTCACTCACATGCAGGTATTTTGCATCGTGACGATTACGAAAATGCTGTGAAATTGATTGTTGAAGTCATTAAAAAATTGGATAAAGATACGGTTGAGACATTGAAGTTCAACTAATAGAAGTTTGACCTCTGGGTTACACGAAAGCGAGTTCGCTCCCTTTTGTGATAACTGCAGGGGTTATTTTATTTCATGCATTGACATACACTGTTATGTATATTTATAATATAAAGTACATGAATATACATTTTAGGGAGATGAGGATATATGAAGTTGTTAGAATGGGTGAACATTAAACCTGTGGAGAGTTTGAAAGGGAAGGATCTGTTGACACTTTTTGATTACTCAACTGAAGAAGTAAAAGAACTTCTTGAACTAGCAATAGATCTGAAGTTTTTAACAAAAGAAGAAAAATGCCCTCCGCTTCTTGCAGGGAAGACACTTGGGATGATTTTTGAGAAGCATTCGACACGCACGCGTATTTCATTTGAAGTAGGCATGCAACAGTTGGGAGGGCATGGTATGTTTATGCATTCTCGTGATTTACAAATCGGACGCGGAGAGAGCATTCCAGATACTGCGAAAGTATTATCCGGTTACTTAGACGGTATTATGATTCGTGCAAATTCCCACGAGATGGTAGAAGAACTTGCAGAGCATGCCTCGATTCCAGTAATCAATGGGTTGACTGATTTGTTTCACCCGTGCCAAGCACTTGCCGATCTCCTCACTCTTCAAGAAGTAAAAGGAGGACTTGCAGGGAAAAAACTTGCATATATCGGAGATGGCAACAATGTCGCGCACTCTTTAGCCATTGCCGCAGCGCACATGGGGATGCATATTCATATCGCATCTCCGAGAGAGTATGAACCTGTTGAGTGGATCAGTGAAAAGATCTCAAAACTTGCCATTACCAATGGAGGGTCATACGCAGTGACAAGTAATCCTGTGGAAGCTGTGAAATCTGCCGACTGTATCTACACAGATGTGTGGACATCGATGGGACAGGAACAAGAAGCGGAAGCACGACTTGCAGCATTTGAACAATTCCAAGTAAATGATCACTTAGTTGCGCATGCAAAGTCGGATTATGTATTTTTACACTGTCTTCCTGCGCACCGCGAAGAAGAAGTGACAGCGAGTGTGATAGATGGACCGAATTCTTATGTATTCCAACAAGCTGAAAATCGTTTACATGCACAAAAGGCAGTACTAGCCTCACTCTTATAATTTTCTAAAACGGCAGGTGTCCGCTATAGAACATTCGTGCCAGAGGGCATAAAAATAAGTACATAAAAATGGCCCGGGAGACGCTGGGCCATTTTTTAATGGATTGCTTTTTCAAGCAATTTAACAGCATCCTCGATCATCGAGTAGATGTCTTCGGAAGTGGAACCTGCGACACTTGATGAGATTGATTCGCGAATTTGAAAAGCCATTTCATCATCCCTCCGTTTCCTGTATAGTATGTTTTCTGATAGTCTTTTTTATACAAAAAGGTATGATACACTGAAAGAAAAAATAGGAGGCTTTTATGAAGCGCATCGAATCAAAAAGCAATGCACTCGTCAAGCATTGGAAGAAGCTTGTAACCGTTCGCAAAGAACGTGAAAAAACAAAAGAATTTCTTGTAGAAGGTCATCATCTAGTAGAAGAAGCACTCAAGGTGCCTGGTATGGTCAAACACATTATGATGGGCGACCATGCTACTCTCGATCATAAATGGCAGACCGAGGACATTCAACTGCTTGAAATCAGTCCAGAAGTTGTCCAGGAACTAGCAGATACGGAACATACTCAAGGGATTTTCGCACATTGCCAACAACCTGCATATAAGCTCGCACTCAGCGCATGGTCTCGTGTATTGCTGATTGACGCTGTGCAAGACCCAGGAAATGTCGGAACTATGATCCGCACGGCAGATGCAGCAGGAGTGGATGCTGTGATTTTAGGCAAAGGAAGTGCAGATGCATTTAATCCGAAAACCCTGCGTTCAGCACAAGGCTCAACATTCCATTTACCTGTTGTGAAAGCGGACCTCGAAGACTGGATCGCCAATTTAGCAGATGAAGGATTTGTCTTGATTGGAACTGCTCTAGAAGGTGCCAAGAATTATAAAGATGTCGCACCTTCTGACAAAATGGCGTTCATCTTAGGGAATGAAGGAGCGGGCGTGCAAGCGAACCTTTTAGAACAAGTGGATGCACGCGTGAAAATTCCGATTTATGGACAAGCAGAGTCGTTGAATGTAGCCATTGCCTCTGCCATCGTACTCTATCACTTCGGTGAAAAAGCTTGATATTCCTAGAACTGACTCGTATAATGAGTATGAAAATACAACAGCAATGACCGGGAAAAGTATAAGAAGAGCACAATGGCTCAGGGAGAATGTGGCTAGACTGAAACCACTTCCCATTGTCTTCTTAGAAGTTCACCCCAGGTAGCTGCCACTTGGACCAGAAATGTAAAGGTGGCCGGTTCCGAGCCGTTATTCGTTTGAGTGATGATGCTTTGAGCATGATAACTAGGGTGGTACCGCGATGATAACTCGTCCCTTTTTGGGGCGAGTTTTTTGTTTTGTCAAAATAAGGAGGAATCGACAATGGAAGCACAACTTTCCGCGTTAAAACAAGAAGTTCTTGAAAAAATCCAAGCCGCTTCAACAGTCAAAGAATTGCAAGACGTCCGTGTAGCTTATCTCGGAAAAAAAGGGCCTATCACGGATCTATTAAAAGGCATGGGGAAACTTCCTGCTGAAGAACGACCGAAGATGGGGGCGCTTGTTAATGAGATGCGCCAAGAAGTCACGGCTGTTTTAGATGCACGTATGACAGAACTTGAAGCGGCTGCAGTGGAAGCGCAACTTGCGAATGAGACAATCGACGTCACGTTACCAGGTCGTCCTGTACAAATCGGGAATCACCATCCATTAACAAAAGTCATCGAAGAAATTGAAGACTTGTTCATCGGTATGGGCTATGAAATCGCAGAAGGACCAGAAGTAGAGAAAGACTACTATAACTTTGAAGCACTGAACCTTCCAAAAGGTCACCCAGCACGTGATATGCAAGACTCGTTCTATATTTCAGAAGAGCTTTTATTACGTACACATACGTCACCCGTGCAAGCACGTACGATGGAAAAGAAAAAAGGGGAGCCGATTCGCATCATCTGTCCAGGTAAGGTATTCCGACGTGACAACGATGACGCAACACACTCACACCAGTTCATGCAGATTGAAGGACTTGTCATTGGCGAAAATATTCGCATGACGGACTTAAAAGGAACACTCGACTTACTCGGCAAGAAAATGTTCGGCTCAGACCGTGAAATTCGTCTACGCCCAAGCTTCTTCCCGTTCACAGAGCCATCCGTTGAAATGGATATCTCGTGTTTCAAATGTGGCGGTTCAGGATGTTCTGTATGTAAGCGCACTGGCTGGATTGAGATTTTAGGGGCCGGAATGGTTCATCCGAATGTTTTAGAGATGGCAGGATACGACCCGGAGAAAGTATCGGGATTTGCATTCGGAATCGGAGCAGAGCGCATTGCGATGCTGAAATACGGAGTCGAAGATATTCGTCACTTCTATACAAACGATATGCGGTTCATTCAACAGTTTGAACGCACGGAAGGGTAAGGTGGAAAGCATATGTTAGTATCACTAAATTGGTTAGCAAACTACGTCGATCTTTCAGGCGAAAACCCGTCTGAACTCGCTGAAAAAATTACGCGTTCTGGCATTGAAGTCGATGCACTCGAAGTTCGTTCACAAGATATGAAAAATATTGTGGTTGGGCATGTTGTTTCCAAAGAGAAGCACCCGGAAGCAGATAAATTAAACATCTGCCAAGTCAATGTAGGAGCAGACGAATTGTCGCAAATCGTGTGTGGCGCACCAAACGTCGATGCAGGACAAAAAGTCATAGTCGCCGTTCCAGGCGCACGTCTACCAGGCGGTTTCAAAATTAAAAAAGCAAAATTACGTGGGCAAGAATCGCATGGTATGATCTGTTCGCTTCAAGAGTTAGGCATCGAAGGGAAAGCAGTACCAAAAGCATTTGCAGATGGCATTTTTGTATTGCCGGAAGAGGCGGAAATCGGAGCAGATGCGCTTGAGTATTTATCACTCCACGACACAGTGTTGGAGCTCGGCTTGACTCCAAACCGTGCAGACGCGATGAGCATGCTTGGTGTGGCCTATGAAGTAGCAGCGATTTTAGGGAAAGACGTGAAACTTCCAGAAATTAGCTACACAGAAGGCTCTGAAAAAGCGGCAGATTACTTAGCATTAGAGGTGCAGGCGAAAGACGCAAACCCTTACTATAGTGCAAAAGTCATTAAAGATGTCCAAGTCGGACCATCCCCACAATGGCTACAAAACCGTTTGATGGCGGTTGGTGTACGTCCACACAACAATGTTGTTGACGTCACGAACTATGTCTTGATGGAATATGGTCAGCCACTACATGCGTTTGACTATGACCGATTGGAAACGAAAAAAATCGTTGTTCGTATGGCATCGGAAGGCGAAAAAATCACAACGCTCGATGATCAAGAACGCACGCTTGCGGAGACGGACCTTGTGATTACAAATGGTGAAGTACCTGTTGCAGTTGCGGGTGTCATGGGCGGTGCAAATAGTGAAGTAAGTGACGAGACGACAACGATCGTTCTTGAGTCTGCTTATTTCACAGGCAGTTTTGTTCGTCAAACGTCGAAGAAACTTGGCCTTCGTTCGGATGCATCGGCACGTTTTGAAAAAGGTGTCGACCCGAACCGTGTAGAAGCAGCAGCAGAGCGAGCGGCACAACTACTTGCAGAACTTGCGGGTGGAACAGTGTTAACAGGCTCAGTTGTTGTCGATGAACTCGATAAAACACCGAAAAAAGTCATAGTGTCTCCAGACTTCATAAACGAACGTTTAGGGATGAAAATCTCATTGGATGAAATGCAGCACATTTTGACACGTCTACAATTCCCGTTTGAGGTTGCAAACGGCTTGTTCTATATTGACGCCCCAACTCGTCGCCAAGATATCGTCATTCCAGAAGATATCGTCGAAGAGATTGCGCGTATGTACGGCTATGATCGCATTCCGATGACTCTTCCAGAAGGCGCACATCAAGCAGGTGGGTTGTCACCTTACCAAGCAAAGCGTCGTCTTGTGCGTCAAACACTTGAGGGGGCTGGCCTCTATCAAGCTGTAACATACTCATTAACGTCCCATGAGCAGTCGCAAAAGTTTGCATTGCACCAAGCAGACGTAACAAAGTTATTGATGCCGATGTCAGAAGAACGCAGCACCCTTCGTCAAAGTTTAATTCCTCACTTAATTGAAGCAGCGAGCTACAATGTTGCACGCCGTGTTGAGAGTGTCGCGCTTTATGAAGTAGGTTCAGTCTTCCTAGACAATGGGGTGGACGAGCTTCCTACTGAAATCGAGCATGTGGCTGGAATCGTGACAGGTCTTTGGGTAGATCACATGTGGCAAGGTGAGAAAAAACCAGTTGATTTCTTCGTTGTAAAAGGTATCGTGGAAGCTCTTGCTGCAAAATTAGGCGTGACACTTTCCTACACACAAGCGAAGATGGACGGCTTGCACCCTGGTCGCACAGCAGAAATCTTTTTAGGGGAAGAGCTAGTGGGCTTCATCGGTCAATTGCACCCGAATGAACAAAAGCGTGTTGATTTGAAAGATACGTTTGTATTCGAATTAAACTTGGAGCGGTTGATTACTGAACAGAAACCAACAATTAGCTACACGCCAGTTTCGCGTTTCCCAGCGATCACACGCGATATTGCATTAGTTGTGGACCGTGCATTGCCTGCGTCAACGCTTGAAACGATTATTCGGGGTTCGGGTGGTCGCTTAGTTTCAGCGGTTCGTCTGTTTGATTTGTACCAAGGGGAGAAGATGGCAGATGATAAGAAGTCTGTCGCATTCTCAATCACATATCAAGATGCAGAGCGTACGTTGACGGATGAAGAGGTTGTGGCGGCGCACGATAAAGTAGTCGCTGCTCTAGCATCAGAAGCAAATGCGGAACTACGTGGGTAAGTTTTAGAGTGAAATCCTGTTGAATCTTTTCCTAGTAAGGGCTTTATGACTTGAGGGCTGATTGTAATCAGCCCTTTTTCTAGTGGTTGGGGAGAAAAAGAGTAGGTTTAGGGGAAGTAGTGAAGGGTTTATAACAAGAAAAGTTGGTAGCTTGAAAACTGAGCGACCGTTCTTCTACCGAAAATGAAATTTCTTCTACCGAAATGCAGTTTTATTGTACCCAAAGTGTAATTTATTCTACCCAAGTCTAGATTTCTTCTACCGAAGTCGTTTTATGGAAACTAATTCGCACTTCTTAGTATAGAAAATAGCACCCTCTAAATCAGAAGGTGCTGTTTATCAATGTTTCAACTTCTCAGCGATCTTAATAGCCTTCTGTGTGTTCGCGAAATGCGCCTTTGTCAACGTCTTTAAATACGCCAATCCTTTCTTGTGGAGAATCCGTGCAGCAACCTCATCAACTTTTGCCCCGGCGCCTTTCGGAATTGTGACGCCGACCTGCTGAGACAACTTGTCCATCTCCTCTAAAAACGCATTGCGCGCTAAAATAGAGGCGGCAGCAACAGCAACATGCAGACCTTCTGCTTTTGTGGCGAAATACACATTCTCTTCGATGATTTCCTTTTGCTTCGCGATATGACGATAATAGATATTTTTCTCCGCAAACTGATCAATCAAAATTGCATCTGGTTTTTCATCACCGAGTTTCCGCAAGACGTGTTTTAATGCTTGATTGTGCAACAACGCTTTGATTTTACCCTGCGACCATTTTTTGTCAGTCGCGTCATTATACTTGGCCATGGGAAGGATAAGAATACTGTGGGTAAAGGCTGCTTTAATATCCGGTGCAACCTTTCGTATGAATGCATCGTTCAATTGTTTAGAGTCTTTGCACCCAAGTTCTTCGGCAAGCGAAATTTTATCGGCAGGAATATAGCATGCTGCAACAGTGATGGGTCCGAAAAAGTCACCCGTACCTGTCTCATCAGATCCGATAACGGACAATTTATGAAAACCTTCTGGCAGCAAATTCGACTGAATAGGTTCAGACGACGTAAAAGCTTGCCACTGTTCTGCTTCACGCGTGGCACCGTCTCCTTGAAACATCACTTTTCCAGACTTGTAAACGCTGATGCGTGTGTCTGGAAGCTTAGCGGCAAATACCATTCCAGGAGCTTTAGCAGGAATTGCGTGCAAATCATACTGCGAAATCAAATGATTTATTTGGGATTTATCTAATACGATGACAATGTTTGACATAGCTATGTTCCTTTCTTTCCATCTCTCTCCACTTCATGGTATCATAGTTATTAGGATTTTCTGAGGAGGTCTTGTCTTTGTCAGATCAAACAATTACACGAGTAGCTGTGGATATTTACGGTACTACATACAAAATGGCAGGGTACGAGCCAGCAGGACATATGCGTTTAGTCGCGACGATGGTCGATGATAAAATGCGTGAGATCCAATCGGCAAATCCAAGTCTTGACACGGCAAAGCTTGCCGTACTAACAGCCGTCAATACGATGCACGACTATTTAAAAGTGAAAGAACAACTAGAAGAACTTGAACAGCAATTGAAACAGTTAAAGGGCGGTCTAAATGATTGATATTTTATTACTGATTATTCTTGTTGGAGGCATCATAGTAGGGGCAAAGCGTGGACTGATTGTACAATTGATCCATATGATTGGATTCGTCGTCGCTTTGATTGTTGCCTTCAAGTATTACAAACCTCTCGCAGAAAAGTTTGTGCTGTGGGTTCCATTCCCAGCCATCACATCGAACTCGCAATTATCATTTGCAGTGGAAACACTAGATCTTGATCAAACGTTTTATCGTATCATTGCATTTGCACTTATTTTCTTTATTGTAAAATTTGCCTTACAAATCGTTGCCTCTATGTTTGATTTCCTTAAGTTTTTACCAGTGCTCGGACAAATCAGCAGTATTTTAGGTGCGATTTTAGGATTTATCGAAATTTACTTCCTACTATTTGTATTGCTGTATGTACTAGCGCTACTCCCTGTAGACATGATTCAGACGGCAATCGGTGGGTCAGCAATCGCTAATTTTGTTTTAGAAAATACACCTTTCTTATCAGAGGCGGTGAAGGACTGGTGGTATATCTACCAGGAGAACCGTTCCGCATAACGAATCAAAAACTTCTCTCGCCAGTTGGGAGGAGTTTTTCTCGCTTTTACGACAAAGGAGTGGTACGTCATGGATAAAAAAACAATCATTCGCGCACTTGAGCGCATTGCACTTCTAATGGAACTGCAAGGAGAGAACCCGTTTAAAGTCAGTGCTTTTCGAAAAGCGGCACAAACATTAGAACTGGATTCTCGAAGCCTCTCCGAGATGGAGGATCCGACAAAGTTAAAAGGTATTGGCGCCGCTACCGGAGGCGTGATTACCGACTTATTAAACGACGGAGAGTCGAGTCTGTTAAAAGAGCTCGAGGAAAAAGTACCACAAGGTTTAGTGGAGATGTTGCAAATCCCTGGAATGGGAGGCAAAAAAATTGCCAAACTGCACGCAGAACTAGGTATTGAAACACTTGAAGGACTGCGTGAAGCTTGCGAGAAGAACGAAGTCCAGGCCCTAGCAGGTTTCGGTAAAAAGACAGAAGAAAAGATTTTAAAAGAGCTCGACCAACTTGCAAGCCGCCCAGACCGGTATCCGATTTGGAAACTTGAACCGATTGTGGCGCACATTGAATCACTGTTACACAATCATGAAGCCGTCTCACGTGCATCTGTTGCGGGTTCATTCCGACGCACGAAAGAGACGAGTAAAGACCTCGACTTCGTCATTGCAACGACAGATGTCCCAGCAGTCAAGGAACTGCTGAAAGAAACATTAGATATCGAAGAAATGATTGCCAATGGAGATACGAAAATGTCGGTAGCACTTGCTAAACCGGAACGCGTGGATGTTGATTTCCGATTTGTGAAAGACGAAGAGTTTGTCTCGACACTGCATCACTTCACCGGCTCGAAAGACCACAATATTCGGATGCGTCAACTCGCGAAAGAGCGCGACTGGAAGATCAGTGAATACGGAGTGGAAAAAGAAGATGGGTCGGTGACGACATACGAATCAGAAGCAGCATTCTTCGCAGACTTCAATTTGCCATTCATTCCACCGAGCGTCCGGGAGTCCGGGCAAGAACTCGATAAACTCGATCTACTTGACGAGCTTGTGCAATTAGAAGACATAAAATCAGACTTACACATGCATACGACATGGTCAGATGGTGCCCATTCATTAGAAGAAATGATTGAGGGATGCCTAGCAAAAGACTATGAACTAATGGTCATAACGGATCATTCGCGCTATCTGCGGGTCGCGAACGGATTGACTCCTGAACGACTACGTGAGCAAAACAAAAAAATTAAAGAACTCCAAAAGTCATATCCCGGTATTCATATCTTATCTGGAACGGAGATGGACATATTACCGGATGGAACACTCGACTTTGAGGACGAACTCCTGGCAGAACTTGATTTTGTCATTGCATCGATTCATTCTAGCTTTTCGCAACCACAAGAGAAAATTATGGAACGCTTATATGCAGCAATCTCGAACCCCAATGTCGACATGATTGCGCATCCGACAGGTCGAATAGTCGGAGAACGTCCGGGATACGAGCCAGATGTAGAACAACTCTTACAATGGGCAAAAGAGTTCGATAAGATTGTCGAATTAAACGCAAATCCATACCGATTAGACCTTGCAGTGAATTGGTTAGAGCGCGCACAAGAGTTAGGGGTGAAAGTGGCAATCAATACAGATGCCCATCATCTTGACCATTTACGCTTTATGGATATCGGTGTACGTCATGCGCAAAAAGCATGGCTGAAAAAAGAATTGATCGTCAACACATGGGAACCCAAACAACTACTCGACTATTTAGCTCGTAAGTAAAAGGAGGCGCACAATGATTACAGAAAAAGCGCTGAAGACATTAGAATTTCCGAAAGTAATTGAACACGTCAAAACCTATACGACCTCTTCCGTCGGAAAGGCAATGATTGAAGAGTTGAAACCTTCAACAGATTTTTCGGAAATTGAACAGTGGACAGAAGAAACAGATGAAGCTTTAGCAGTTTTACGCGTGAAAGGCAACGTGCCACTAGGCGGTTTGTTTGATATTCGCCCGCATGCCCGCCGTGCGCAAATCGGTGGAATTTTGAGTGCAACAGAGCTTATGGAGATTGCCTCCACGATCCGAGCGAGTAAAATTATTCGCCGCTTCATAGAAGATGTGCGAGATGCAGAAGACTTCTCCGTAAAGCACCTACACGGATATACAGAAAGTATTCCAGTCTTGACAGAGCTTGAACATGAAATCAACGCGTGCGTGGATGAAAATGGAATGGTGCTAGACTCCGCGAGTCAAACACTACGCTCGATCCGGTCACAACTGCGCACGGCTGTCCAACGTATTCGAGAAAAACTGGATAGTTATACACGTGGTCAAAATGCCACGAAGATGTTATCCGATGCGATTGTGACGATTCGTAATGATCGCTACGTAATTCCTGTAAAAGCAGAATACCGCAGTCACTACGGCGGCATTGTCCATGATCAATCTTCATCAGGACAAACATTGTTCATCGAGCCAAACGCTGTTGTGCAGTTAAATAACGACGCACGAGCACTACGTGTGAAAGAACAAGAAGAAATTGAACGCATTTTAAAAGAACTGACGTTACAAGTCGAGATTGTGGCATCTGATTTATTCCATCTTGTCAAAACAATGGCTACACTTGATACAATTTTTGCAAAAGCGAAATACGGGACGGCTGAAAACTGTACGCGACCTCTCATTAATCAAGAAGGACGCATTCGATTAGTACGCGCGCGCCATCCACTCATTTCTAAAAGTGAAGCGGTCGCAAATACAATTGAGTTTGGGGATCCTGACACAGCAGTTGTCATTACCGGCCCAAATACAGGAGGAAAGACCGTTACATTAAAAACAGTCGGACTGTGCACACTGATGGCGCAAAGTGGTATCCCGATTCCAGCATTAGACGGTTCCGAAGTCGCTATTTTTGAATCGATTTTTGCAGACATCGGGGATGAGCAATCCATTGAGCAGAGTTTAAGTACATTCTCCTCCCATATGGTCAATATTGTAGACATCTTAAAGAAATTTGATGACAAATCCCTCATTCTTTTTGATGAGTTAGGTGCGGGGACTGATCCGCAGGAAGGGGCGGCACTGGCCATCTCTATCTTGGACGAAGTGCATGGAAAAGGTGCACGCGTGATGGCGACAACGCACTACCCTGAATTGAAAGCGTACGGCTACAACCGGCCGGGTGTTGTCAATGCTAGTGTGGAATTCGATGTCGAGACACTCAGTCCGACCTACAAACTCTTACTAGGCGTTCCGGGGCGAAGTAATGCTTTTGAAATCTCAAAACGACTTGGACTCCCACATCACATCATTCAACATGCCGAAAGCTTTACGGGAACAGACCGTAGTGAAGTCGATACGATGATTGCTTCATTGGAAGAAAGCCGTAAACGGGCAGAACAAGATGCAGATGAAACAAAACGTATTTTAGAAGAGTCAGAGCAATTGAAGCGTCAACTTGCTGAAGAACTTGCAGCCTATGAAGCGAAGAAAGAGCAATTAGCAGAGAAAGCGCGTGAAAAAGCGCGCAAAATTGTGGAAGACGCGCGCCGTGAGTCTGAAGCAGTTGTACAAGAACTTCGGGAGCTTCAAAAACAAGCAGCTGCTGGTGTGAAAGAACATGAACTCATTGACGCTCGAAAACGTTTAGAAAATGCTCTTCCTACAAATCCAGTGCTAAAAAAAGAAAAACAAAAGAAGCAGCGCGCAGAAAACTTGCAAGCTGGAGACGAAGTAAAAGTGTTGTCATTCGGTCAAAAAGGAACGTTGCTTGAAAAAGTCTCAGCTACTGAATGGGCGGTTCAAATCGGTGTGCTGAAAATGAAGTTGAATGAGTCTGACCTTGAATATGTGAAGCCGGACAAACCACTCAAAACTGTTTCCGTGCATAACGTTGCGGGACGTTCGGCTGGTGGTGTTAAATTAGAGCTTGATTTACGAGGCGAACGCTATGAAGATGCCCTGCTTCGAACAGAGAAATATTTAGATGATGCAGTGCTTGCCAACTATCCGCGTGTGTCAATCATTCACGGAAAAGGGACTGGAGCACTTCGAACAGGCATTCAACAGATGTTGAAGAAGGATCGTCGTGTAAAAAGCTATCGTTTTGGTGAAGCAGGCGAGGGTGGATATGGTGTGACAATCGTTGAATTAAAATAAATGAAACCTCTCACGAACTAAAACGTACATCTATGAAACAGTCAAAAGTAGAGGGGAATCGGTGTGACACTTTTATCATTTTGGAAACACCCACTTGTAGAATCAGCAGGTTATTTTAGTGTCGTAATCTTATGCCTTATTATTGCGATGGTTCTATTTGAAGTGGTCACGAAGTACGATAATTGGAAAGAAATTAAAAATGGGAACATAGCTGTTGCTATGGCGACTGGTGGGAAGATATTTGGTGTAGCAAATATCTTTCGCTTTTCCATCGAAAAGCATGCGTCTTTTTTAGAGATGATTGGATGGGGAACATTTGGATTTGCACTTCTCATCATCGCGTATTGGTTATTTGAATTTCTCACCCCATCCTTCAATGTCGATCAAGAAATCGAAAAAGACAATCGCTCGGTCGGTTTCATTTCCTTTATACTATCGGTCGGTTTGTCCTTTGTCATTGGGGCCAGTATCTCAAACTAGGAGTGACGTATGGAAAAGTTAGCTAAAGTTTTACTTGTAGTAAGTGTATTATTTATAGCAGTTGGTATATATTACGTATTTTTGCGCTAAACGACAAGGATTGCCTAGAATTCATTGAAATCAAGGCGATTCTTGTTATTTTTTTGATAGAAGTCATGAAAAACTTGATAAATTCATTGAATACCCATTCATTTTTTCATATACTAAAGTTAGGAATATTCACGCTATTCTAATCAAGGGGGGTCTTCACATGGCAGAAAAGGTATGGTTAAAGCACTACCCGGAACAAATTCCGCACACGTTAACGTATGAAGAAATACCGATTCAAGAGTTTTTAACAAGATCTGCAACAAAATTCCCATCCAACACGGCGATTCATTTCATGGGGAAAGAGATGAATTACCAAGAGTTGTACGAGTCATCATTAAAGTTTGCAAACTACTTACAAACACTTGGCATTGAAAAAGGGGATCGTGTAGCGATCATGCTGCCAAACTGTCCACAAGGTGTCATTGCGTATTATGGTATTTTATATGCTGGCGGAATCGTCGTTCAAACGAATCCACTTTATACGGAACGAGAAGCACAATATCAATTAAAAGATTCCGGTGCAAAAGCCATTATCACACTCGATATTTTATATCCACGTATTTCAAAAATCATGCAAGAGACAGACCTTGAAAACCTCATCATCACGGGAATCAAAGATTATCTTCCGTTCCCTAAAAACATGATTTACCCGTTCATCCAAAAAAAGCAGTACGGGTTCAGCGTAAAAGTAGAACATCGTGGATCCAATCACTTGTTTACAGAAGTCATGAAAGTCGGCAAGGCGGAAAAAATCACGTCTCACGTCGATTTTGAGAATGACTTAGCGATGTTACAATACACAGGGGGTACAACAGGATTTCCGAAAGGTGTTATGTTGACGCATAAAAATCTTGTCACGAACGTGACAATGTGTAAACATTGGCTATATGAGTGTGAAGACGGCAAAGAGCGTGTAATGGGAATCTTACCATTCTTCCACGTTTATGGAATGACCACAGTCCTCGTCTTGTCGGTAATGCAGGCAAACACGATGATCTTGCTTCCTAAATTTGATGTTGAAACCGCTCTCAAAACAATTGACAAGCAAAAGCCTACTTTATTCCCAGGCGCACCAACCATTTATATTGGTATCTTAAACTCACCAAACTTATCGAAATATGATCTTTCTTCTATTAATGCATGTATCAGTGGCTCGGCCGCTTTACCAGTTGAGATTCAAGAGAAGTTTGAACACGTCACGGGTGGACGGCTAGTTGAAGGATACGGATTAACAGAAACGTCACCAGTCACACATGCAAACTTGGTCTATACAGATAAGCGTGTGAAAGGCTCTATAGGAATTCCTTGGCCCGACACAGATTCTGCTGTATTCCAAATGGATTCTACAGAACCTCTACCAGTCGGAGAAGTAGGAGAAATTGCTGTACGAGGCCCTCAAGTGATGAAGGGGTATTGGAACCGCCCAGAAGAAACAGAAATGACACTTCGGGAGGGTTGGTTGCTCACAGGTGACCTTGGCTATATGGATGAAGATGGTTACTTCTATGTAGTAGACCGCAAAAAAGATATGATCATTGCTGGTGGGTTTAATATTTACCCACGCGAAATTGAAGAAGTGCTCTATGAACATGAGGCAATCCAAGAATGTGTGGTTGCTGGAATTCCTGATCCATACCGTGGTGAAACAGTGAAGGCATACATCGTCTTGAAAGAAGGCCATACCATTACAGAAGACGAGCTCAATGAGTATTGCCGTACAAAACTTGCTTCATTCAAAGTACCACGCTTTTATGAATTCCGTGATGAGCTGCCAAAAACAGCTGTCGGGAAGATATTGCGTCGTACATTGATTGAAGAAGAAAAAGAGAAAGTAAAGCAAGCACAAACGAGTTGACAGAAAACAAAATAAATACTACTATAAAAATATGAATGAATAGTCATTCATATTTTTATTTTTGGGGTTGAGATGATGAAGAAGGAAAAACCTAAATACCGACAAATCATTGATGCGGCCATAGTAGTGATTGCCGAGAACGGGTACCATCAATCCCAAGTCTCCAAAATCGCGAAGCAGGCAGGCGTCGCAGATGGCACCATCTATTTGTATTTCAAAAACAAAGAAGACATTTTAATTTCTGTGTTTGATGAAAAGATGGAAATGTTTGCGGATCGTCTACATGAAATCATCGAAGAACCAATCAGTGCATCTGAAAAACTATACAAAATGGTCGAAAATCATTTTACCGTGCTATCTGCGGATCGTCATCTTGCAACAGTGACTCAGTTGGAGCTTCGCCAGTCGAATCTTGCACTTCGTTTACGCATCAACGCAGTGTTAAAAAACTATTTGGTTTTACTCGATACGATACTAAAAGAAGGCATCGCAAACGGAGAATTCGATAAGAATATGGATATTCGCTTAGCGAGACAGATGGTTTTTGGTACAATTGATGAGACAACTACGACATGGGTGATGAACGAATACAAATATAATTTGGTAGCGCTCTCATCAAAAGTCCATCAGTTGTTAGTTAATGCCATCAAAGCTGAATAGGGGATGTGAACGAATGGAATTTCTTTCATGGGAAACTAAAGATCATGTGGCAGTCGTCACATTGAATCGTCCACCAGCAAATGCACTATCACGTCAATTGATTTTAGACATCAATTCGTTTTTAGACGATGTTGAAAACAATGACGACGTACGCGTAATTGTCTTCAAAGGGGAAGGACGCTTTTTCTCAGCAGGTGCAGACATCAAAGAATTCACGTCAATCACAAGCGGAGAAGAATTTTCAAAACTAGCGAAAAACGGGCAAGACATTTTTGAACGTGTAGAGACGTTCTCAAAACCAATCATCGCTGCGATTCATGGAGCAGCACTTGGTGGAGGTCTTGAGTTCGCAATGAGCTGTCACATTCGCATCGTGACGGAAAACGCGAAGCTTGGACTTCCGGAATTGCAGTTAGGTTTGATTCCTGGTTTTGCAGGAACGCAGCGACTTCCACGCTATGTTGGTTTCGCAAAAGCAGCAGAGATGCTCTTAACAAGTGATCCAATTAGTGGTACAGAGGCAGCGCATTATGGGCTTGCAAATCACGCTGTTCCAGAAGAACAGTTTGAGGAAACTGTACATACGCTGGCAGCTAAAATTGCAAAAAAGAGTCCAGTTGCGATGAAATACGCACTTGAAATGCTCCAATATACAAAAGATGACTCGTATCATAAAGGTGTAGACGCTGAAGCGCATTCTTTTGGAACCGTTTTCGTGTCAGAAGATGCCAAAGAAGGAATTACAGCGTTTTTAGAAAAACGTCAACCAAACTTTAAAGGAAATTAATTCACTTTTGGAGGGAATTCAATGAATATTTATGTTTTAGTTAAACGTACATTCGATACAGAAGAAAAAATCGTCGTTTCTGGTGGCCACATCCAAGAGGACGGTGCAGAATTCATCATCAATCCTTACGATGAGTATGCAATCGAAGAAGCTATTCAAGTCCGTGACGCACACGGCGGCGAAGTAACCGTCATCACAATGGGTGACGAAGAAGCAGAAAAGCAACTACGTACAGCTCTAGCAATGGGTGCTGACAAAGCAGTTTTAATCAATACAGAAGATGTGGAAGAATTGGATCAATTCAGTGCAGCACACGTGCTAGCGGAATACTTGAAAGACAAAGAGGCAGACCTTATTCTTGCAGGAAACGTCGCGATCGATGGTGGATCAGGTCAAGTAGGTCCTCGTGTTGCAGAATTATTAGGCATTAACTATGTAACGACCATCACAAACCTTGAAATTAATGGAGATACAGTTTCTATCAAACGCGATGTAGAAGGAGACACAGAAGAGCTTGAAACAAAGCTTCCACTTCTTGTGACAGCACAACAAGGATTGAACGAACCACGTTACCCATCTCTTCCAGGTATCATGAAAGCAAAGAAAAAACCTCTTGAAGAGATCGAGTTAGACGATTTAGATATTGACGAAGATGATGTAGAAGCAAAAACAGAAACAATCGAAATCTATCTTCCTCCGAAGAAAGAAGCTGGAAAAGTTCTACAAGGCGACTTACAAGACCAAGTTAAGGAACTTGTCGGCTTACTCCGCACGGAAGCAAAAGTAATCTAAATCTGATTTGAACAACACTGAAGGAGGAACTTAGCATGTCAACGAAAGTACTTGTATTAGCAGAATCCCGTGAAGGATCTTTACGTAACGTTTCATTTGAAGCAATCGCAGCAGGTAAAAAAATCTCAGGTGGCGGAGAAGTTGTCTCAGTTTTACTTGGTGATTCAGTCGGCGACTTGGCAGCTGAACTAGGTGCTTATGGTGCGGACCGCGTCATCACTGTAGAACACCCACATTTAAAACAATATACTTCAGATGGATACGGTCAAGCATTGATGGCTGTTTTCGAACAAGAAAAGCCAGATGCTATCGTATTTGGTCACACAGCTCTAGGAAAAGATTTATCTCCTAAAGTTGCAGCAAAACTACAAGTCGGACTAGTATCCGATGTAACAGATATCGAAGGAGAAGGAGACGACGCAGTATTCGTTCGTCCGATCTACTCTGGTAAAGCGTTCGAAAAAGTAAAATTAAAAGATGAGTTAAAATTCATCACAATCCGTCCAAACAACATCGCGCCTCTTGCGAAAGAAGAAGGCAAGACTGCTGAAGTTGGATCTGTATCAGTAGATATCACGAACTTACGTACAATCATTAAAGAAGTTGTGCGCAAATCAACAGACGGCGTCGATCTTTCGGAAGCGAAAGTTGTTGTAGCGGGTGGTCGTGGTGTGAAGAGTGCAGAAGGTTTTGCGCCATTAAAAGAACTTGCTGACCTATTAGGTGGAGCAGTTGGTGCATCACGCGGAGCATGTGACGCGGATTATGTGGATTACTCATTACAAATCGGTCAAACTGGTAAAGTTGTTACACCTGACTTATACATCGCAGCAGGTATCTCTGGAGCAATCCAGCATTTAGCGGGTATGTCGAACTCTAAAGTCATTGTTGCAATCAACAAAGACCCAGAAGCAAGCATTTTCAAAGTTGCAGATTACGGAATTGTAGGGGATCTTTTCGAAGTCATTCCACTTCTAACAGAAGAGTTCCGCGCAGTTTTATCGAAGTAAACCAACCACTCGGCTTCCTTCACGGAAGTCGAGTTTTATTATTAGGTGGTTCGGGTATCATTTGATATAATCGCATATAGATACAAATGAAGGAGGAATTATCGTGGCAGTTACACACACAACAGATGCAACATTTGCACAAGATACACAAGAAGGTTTAGTACTAGTAGACTTTTGGGCACCATGGTGTGGACCATGTAAAATGATCGCTCCAGTTCTTGAAGAGCTTGACGGCGAACTATCTGACAAAGTAAAAATTACAAAGTTAGATGTAGATGAGAACCAAGCAACTGCTAGCCAGTTCGGGGTTATGTCGATTCCAACATTGATCCTTTTCAAAGACGGTCAACCAGTCGATAAAGTGGTTGGTTACCAACCAAAAGAAAACCTTGCAAACTTAGTAAACAAACACGCGTAAGTCATAGAGCCGGAGTCCTTAGGGGATTCCGGTTTTTTCAAAGGACCACTCGAACACTTGTACGGAACGCGTGCAGAAAGTAGGTGCACATATGAACGAACTCGTTCGGCAAAAATCAGAGATCCTTCCCGAACAACCTGGGTGCTATTTGATGAAAGATGGCAACGGAACCATCATTTATGTCGGGAAGGCAAAAGTGTTAAAAAACCGAGTCCGCTCGTATTTCACGGGAACACATAATGGGAAGACTCAGCGACTCGTGCAGGACATCCAAGACTTTGAATACATCGTCACGTCGTCCGACTTAGAAGCACTCATTCTAGAGCTTCATCTAATCAAAAAGCATGACCCTAAATACAATGTCATGCTTAAAGACGACAAGACGTATCCATATATAAAAATTACAGGGGACGCCTACCCACGCATTATTACAACGCGCACAGTACGAAAAGATAACGGGAAATATTTTGGGCCGTATCCGAACGTCTATGCAGCGAATGAGACGCGGAAGCTCTTGGACCGTATTTATCCATTCCGAAAATGTGTGAAGATGCCCGACCGCTTATGCCTCTATTATCATATTGGTCAATGCTTAGGGCCGTGTGTGAAAGAAATCCCACGATCGGAATTCCAGTACATGATTGATGAAGTTTCCAAGTTCTTAAATGGGGGCCATATTAAAGTGCGCACAGAGCTTGAACAGAAGATGATGACAGCCGCAGAATCTATGGAATACGAGCGTGCAAAAGAATACCGAGATCAAATCGCGCACATCGATACCGTTATGGAAAAACAAAAGATGCAGATGAATGATTTCACCAATCGGGACGTCTTTGGTTACGCTGTCGACAAAGGGTGGATGTGTGTACAAGTCTTCTTTATTCGCCAAGGGAAGTTGATTGAGCGGGATGCGTCGATGTTTCCGATATACGGAGAGCCGGAAGAAGAGTTTTTAACATTTATCGGTCGTTTTTATGAGCAGCCGTCCCACATCAAACCGAAAGAACTTCTTGTCCCTGGAACTGTCGATGCGGAAATCATTCACCAGTTATTAGATGTAAAAGTAGCCGTACCGCAACGAGGGAAAAAACTAGAACTTGTGAATTTGGCCATCAATAATGCAGAAGTGGCCTTGAACGAAAAGTTCCATTTAGTCGAGCGTCAAGAAGAGCGAACTATTGGGGCAATAGAGCAACTTGGGCTTCATATGGGCATTCCTGCTCCGCGTCGCATTGAAGCATTTGATAACTCCCATATTTACGGGACAGATCCAGTTTCTGCGATGGTCGTATTTGAAGACGGAAAACCTTTAAGAAAAGAATACCGAAAGTACAAAACAAAGACGGCTGAAAAACATGATGACTACGGAGCGATGCGTGAAGTGATTCGTCGTCGTTATACACGTGTGCTTCGGGAACGTTTGCCTCTTCCGGATTTAATTTTGATTGATGGGGGAAAAGGGCAGATGTCGTCTGCGCGTGAAGTATTAGAAGATGAACTCGGCCTTGATATTCCTATTGCAGGTCTGGCAAAAGATTTGAAACACCAAACGGCAGAACTTCTTTACGGAGAGCCTCCGCTTCCTGTTGCCATGAAGCGGACGTCGCAAGAGTTTTATTTGCTGCAACGCATTCAAGATGAAGTGCACCGGTTTGCGATTACATTCCATCGCCAACAACGTCAAAAAAATAGTATCCAATCGATTTTGGATACGATTCCTGGCGTGGGACCAAAGCGCCGTCAACAACTTATGAAGCACTTTGGTTCGGTGAAAAACATGAAAGCAGGTACTGTGGAAGAGTTTATACAAGCAGGTCTTCCGGAGGCGCTTGCTGTTGCGGTTCAAAAAAAATTAACAGAAGAAACATTGCCTTCGCCGGAATAGTGTGCTAAAGTATTCCTAATTTCATATTCACTTTACGTGAAGATAGAGGTGCGAGCGTCAACAGTACCATTTTTGAGGATGACAGATCCGACGACAAAATGGGAAAGGGGCAATCGCCGAAATGAAGAGCTGCTGATCCAGCGCTTCGTTGGTCTTGTGTTGAACAAACCCAAGATTGTCAGAATACACATTCTGGAGGGCTATCTTGCATGGACATATACTTTGACCGTGTTAGACAAAATGCTTTCCATTCGTGGAAAGCATTTTTTTGTCCCATCCGCTACCGGAGGAGATTAGGAAAATGGCAATTGTCGTCATGAAATTTGGAGGAACATCGGTTGGCTCAGTAGAGCGTATCCGAAATGCAGCACGTCGCGTCATCATGGAATCAGAACAAGGGAATCAAGTCGTAGTCGTTGTATCTGCAATGGGCAAAACAACCGATCACTTGGTTACACTTGCAGAAGAAATCACATCGTCGCCATCAAAACGAGAGATGGATATGCTCTTATCGACTGGCGAACAGGTCTCGATGTCATTGCTTGCAATGGCACTTGAGACACAAGGCTACCCAGCCGTTTCTATGACAGGATGGCAGGCAGAGTTACAAACTGAAAAAGTGCATCGCAATGCACGAATCGTTTCACTGAAAGGTGACAAAATTCGTGCGAAGCTAGATGCTGGAAATATAGTCGTCGCTGCTGGTTTCCAAGGTATTACAGAAGACGGGGAAATTACTACACTTGGCCGCGGAGGTTCAGATACAACGGCCGTCGCAATTGCTGCAGCTGTTGGAGCCATACGCTGTGATATTTATACAGACGTGGATGGAGTCTATACATCCGACCCACGCTTTGTTGAAGGTGCACGTAAATTACAATCAATTGAGTACGATGAGATGTTAGAGCTTGCGAACTTAGGCGCAGGTGTCTTACATCCACGCGCTGTTGAGTATGCGAAAAACTACAAAATTCCACTGACTGTCCGCTCGAGTTTGACAGATCAGGAGGGGACAGTTATTGAGGAGGTTACATCGATGGAGTCGAATCTGATTGTACGAGGTGTGGCATTTGAATCCGATGTCGTTCGGTTAACAATAGGATATGAAAAAGCATTTAATGGGTCACTCGCTATGATCTTTACGACACTAGCAAAACACAATATCGATGTCGATATCATTGTGCAATCTATAGTCGATGGCACATCGCCAACGGTTTCGTTCACGATTAAAAAAGAAGCATTGTCCGAAGCGATTCAAGTATTAGAAGAGAAAAAACAAGAGCTAGGGTTCCAAGTGGCAGATTTCGAAGTCGGCCTTGCAAAAGTATCGATTGTAGGATCAGGAATGGTTTCCAATCCAGGAGTAGCAGCACAAATGTTTGATCGCTTACGCCAAGAATCGGTTCCAGTTAAAATGGTCAGTACATCAGAAATCAAAGTATCTGTAGTCGTTCCGCAACAACAGATGATTCAGTCGGCGAATGCGCTTCACGACGAGTTCCGCTTGTCGGAGCTCGAGGTACAAGTGTAAACTTTCGTTTGAGTAGATAAAGAACAGCTCCTTCTCGCACTCTCGTTGCGGGGAAGGGGTTGTTTTTTTGTACTAGAAGACTGCGAATTAGTTTCCATAATATGACTGAGGGCACAAACCAGCCATTTGAGGGCACAGAACCGCTCGATCGCGGCACAAACAACGAAATTGAGGGCATAAACAATTCTGAGAGAAATCTACCCTGTGAAAAAAATGACCATAAAAAAGAATGCTGATTTCGACATCAGCATTCTACAAAATAGTTACAATAGTGTGAACAAAACACGCAATTTGTTCACAAATGTGAGCAGATAAATGGGAGCGCTCTCACACCAGATGTAAACTAAAGACAACTGCTATTCTGATTTTGTTGTAAAAACAACAAGTGTAGATGAGACATCTTCCAGACACTCCGTCATCCGACTCTCTAACTGTTCAAGTTGCTCTGCTAAAAATCCTGCCTCAAGCTTGAAGCAGCGATCGGCCCGCGACGATGAACGAATCGTGTCCTGTAGGTGGAAGATGCTTTCACGCTTTGCTTGTTTATGTACTCGCAACTCGCCCCAGCCGGCTTGTTGAAAGAACGCACAAATCTCATCAACCGACTGACATCGGAATTTTCGAGCCAAATCTTTACCGGCCCAATATAAAACTTCCTGTTCATGTTTTCCTAATAGGTTGGCAATCAGGTGGTCACGAATCAATTCGTACCCAAACTGAGGAATCATTTTTTCTTGTGTCTTTTCCATACAGTCCACTCACTTTCCGAAATCAACGATATCAGTATAGCATGTAGTACTAAAATTTGCGTATGTGAAAAAAGACACAATGCATTGCAACCCTTAGAGACATCTAGACTTTGAGAAGGATTCTCAATCCCAAAGTGCCTTGACCTGCCTATACTAGGGGAGTACAATAGTTATGTTAAACTACAAGGCCGTTACGAACGACGATATTTCGCTCGTCGTAACATTCATTGAATTGTCACATCGCCGTGGCAACTCAATCGCAAAATTTGAGGGGGGTAACCATCTTGGCGAAAAACAACGAATTTCTTTGGCGTCGTCTGCATTCCTTATTAGGAATTATCCCGGTTGGGCTGTTCTTAACACAGCATTTAATTGTCAACCACTTTGCAACACGCGGAGAACAAGCATTTAACGATGCAGCACACTTTATGGAAAGCTTACCATTCCGTTATGCACTTGAAATCTTTGTAATTTTCTTACCTTTAATGTTCCACGCATTTTACGGAATCTACATTGCTTTCACTGCAAAAAATAACACGAAACGCTTTAGCACATTCCGTAACTGGCTGTTCGTGGCACAACGTATCACAGGGATTTTCTTAGTAGTATTCATTGCATGGCACGTATACGAAACACGCTGGCAGGTTGCAATCGGAGCAGATACAGCTGACTTCAACATGATGGCTGATATTCTAGCGAATCCTTGGATGTTTGGTTTCTACGTTGCTGGTGTTGTGGCAGCAACTTTCCACTTTGCGAATGGTATTTGGTCATTCCTAGTAAGTTGGGGGATTACACAATCCGCTGCTTCACAACGTTTGGCTACATACGCAACTCTAGGTATTTTCGTAGCATTGACAGTAGTGGGTATCCGCGCATTGCTTGCATTCGTCTAAACCACTACTAAAAATTCGAGGAGTGAGAAAAGCATGGCAAAAAGTAAATTGATCGTTGTCGGTGGAGGCCTTGCAGGTCTTATGGCAACTATGAAAGCTGCCGAAAATGGCACGCCTGTTGATTTATTCTCATTAGTTCCAGTAAAGCGCTCTCATTCAGTGTGTGCGCAAGGTGGAATTAATGGTGCAGTTAACACAAAAGGTGAAGGAGATTCAACGTACAAACACTTTGACGATACAGTGTATGGCGGTGACTTCTTAGCGAACCAAGGCCCTGTAAAGGCAATGGCTGATGCAGCACCTGGAATTATTCACTTATTTGACCGTATGGGTGTTATGTTCAACCGTACTCCAGAAGGTCTTTTAGATTTCCGCCGCTTTGGTGGAACACTTTATCACCGTACAGCATTCGCTGGTGCGACAACTGGTCAACAGTTACTATACGCACTTGACGAGCAAGTACGTCGCTACGAAGTAGACGGTTTAGTCACGAAATACGAAGGATGGGAATTCCTCGGTATTATTAAAGATGACGAAGGCGTTTGCCGTGGTATTAAAGCACAAAACTTAAACACTGGAGAAATCCAAGCGTTCCGTTCAGATGCTGTAATTATGGCAACGGGTGGACCTGGTATCATCTTCGGTAAAACAACGAACTCTATCATCAACACAGGTTCTGCAGCGTCTATCGTGTACCAACAAGGTGCAAAATACGCAAATGGTGAATTCATTCAGATTCACCCAACTGCAATCCCTGGTGATGACAAACTTCGTCTGATGTCAGAATCAGCGCGTGGTGAGGGTGGACGTGTTTGGACATACAAAGACGGGAAGCCTTGGTACTTCCTAGAAGAGAAATATCCAGACTACGGTAACTTAGTACCACGTGATATCGCAACACGTGAAATCTTTGACGTGTGTGTCAACCAGAAGCTTGGAATCAACGGAGAAAACATGGTATACCTTGACCTTTCTCACAAAGATCCACACGAGCTTGATGTGAAACTTGGTGGAATCATCGAGATTTATGAAAAGTTCACTGGTGATGACCCACGTAAAGTTCCAATGAAAATCTTCCCAGCTGTTCACTACTCAATGGGTGGTCTATGGGTCGATGACGATCAAATGACGAACATTCCTGGATTATTTGCTGCTGGTGAGTGTGATTACTCACAACACGGTGCAAACCGTCTAGGTGCTAACTCATTACTTTCAGCTGTATTTGGTGGTAGCGTTGCTGGACCAAACGCTGTGAAGTACATGAAAGGTCTTGAAAAGTCTGCTGCTGATCTTCCGGACGAAATCTTTACTCGTGAAGTGAAGAAGGAAGAAGAAGAGTGGAACAAAGTGTTGAATATGAAGGGTACAGAAAACGCGTACCTCATCCATAAAGAGCTTGGCGAGTGGATGACAGACAACGTAACAGTTGTACGTTACAACGACAAGCTAGAACAAACAGATAAAAAGATTCTTGAATTGATGGACCGCTGGGAGCGCATCAACATGGACGATACACAACAGTGGTCGAACCAAGGTGCTTCATTCACACGTCAGTTGAAGAACATGTTATACCTTGCACGTGTTATTACAATCGGAGCGCTAATGCGTAACGAAAGCCGCGGGGCGCACTACAAACCAGAATTCCCAGAGCGTAATGACGAGGAATTCATGAAAACAACAGTTGCGGACTTCGATCCAGCAACAGGTGCACCAATCATCACTTACGAAGCAATCGACGTATCGTTGATTCCACCTCGTAAACGTGATTATTCTTCTAAAGGAGGGAAATAATCAATGGTGACAGCTACTGAAGCAAAGAAAATTACTATTGAAATTCAACGTCAAGATACACCTGACTCGGAACCTTATTTCGAAGCCTTTGAAGTCAATTACCGTCCAAATATGAACGTAATTTCTGCACTTATGGAAATTCGTCAAAACCCAGTAAATAAAGAAGGGAAAGCTTCTAAGCCTGTAACATGGGATATGAACTGTCTAGAGGAAGTTTGTGGAGCGTGTTCAATGGTGATCAACGGTCGTCCGATGCAATCGTGTTCGGCACTAGTTGATAAATTGGAGCATCCGATTCGTCTGGAGCCAATGCGTACATTCCCAGTCGTTCGTGACCTTCAAGTTGACCGTACGCGCATGTTTGATTCATTAAAACGTGTGAAAGCATGGGTTCCAATTGATGGTTCATACGATCTTGGTGAAGGTCCACGTATGCCTGAGCGTAAGCGTCAATGGGCATATGAGCTTTCAAAATGTATGACATGTGGAGTTTGTCTAGAAGCGTGTCCAAACGTGAACGACAAATCAAACTTTATGGGTCCAGCACCTCTTTCACAAGTTCGTCTATTCAATGCGCATCCAACAGGTTCTATGAACAAAGATGAGCGTTTGAATGCAATCATGGGCGAAGGGGGTATCGCAAACTGCGGTAACTCACAAAACTGTGTAGTGGCGTGTCCAAAAGGTATTCCATTAACAACATCTATCGCTGCTCTTAACCGTGACACAACGGTTCAAATGTTCCGTAACTTCTTTGGTTCGGATTACATGGTGGATAACTAAGATTTAGATGTGAAGGACGCCCCTGTTACTTGAAAAAGTAACAGGGGTTTTTTCTGTCTGGCAACGCGGTGCCTGTCACCATTTACCATCAGTTCCCATTTGGTGACTGTCACCCTATAAAGTATCTTCCTTCGCAACCCGAACTATGCTATACTATTGACTGAATAGTCATTCATTTTAAGGGGGAGTACGAATGAGAGCTAGCTACATCCAAGATGTCGAGGCATGGCGCGACGAATTTCAATTTTATTCTGAAGTAAGTGTTCGGTTTAGTGAGACCGATATGTATGGGCACTTAAACAACACTGTGAACTTTGCGTATTTTGAATATGCGCGAATTGAATTTTTTAAACACATTCAATTAATGAACGACTGGTTAGATCCAAAAGGGGAAACAATACCAGTTGTGGCGGATCTCCAATGTGACTTCGTGAAACAAGTCTACTTTGATGAAAAACTCCGCATTTATGTAAAAGCAAATTCAGTGGGTACATCTTCTATGGACGTGCATTACATGATGGTCAACGAAAAAAATGAAATGACAGCAACAGGGCGAGGGACAATCGTACAAATTCACCGCCTTACTGGAAAACCAGTTGCTTGGTCAGAGGATACAAAAAAACAATTGCAACATGCGTAAATGGCACGCCTCTTCGTACTTATTCATATCGTATGGATAGACACGGGGAGGGATTTTTTGTTTCAATCCAATTATTTCATTTTGACGAAACGTGAGCAGGACGTATTCCAGCTTTTGCTTGCGGGGCTTTCTACAAAAGAAGTGGCTGCGACACTAGACATTCGAGAGAAGACGATGCGGAATCATATCTCAAATGTGATACAAAAATTAGGTGTTTCCGGGGGGAAAAGCAGCACTTGAAGAACTAGTACGATTAGGGGAAATTCAGTAAAGCACGACAGACTCTTGTAATTTCACGCAGAAGACGTCACAATAAGTACTACAAGGATATGCAAAAGCGAGGGATTTGATGACGAACGAACAGAATAGTCCGGTACAACACGATGCAGATCGCGTGGCCGTGCTCGAAAAAGAATTACGCTATATTTCGGGTGTAATTAAACAAAAAGGTAGACAAATATTAAATTCGTACACAATTACACCGCCCCAATTTATTGCCCTACAATGGTTGCACGAATCAGGAGACATGACGATTGGTGATTTATCGACTAAAATGTATTTAGCTTTCAGTACGACGACGGATCTAGTAGACCGCATGGAAGCGAATCATCTTGTTCAGCGTGTACGTGACGAATCCGATCGTCGCGTTGTCCGTATACACCTTCTATCAGAAGGAGAGCGCATCATTGAAGAAGTCATCAACAAGCGCCGTGCGTATTTAACAGCTGAACTTGAAACGTTCACAAAGCAAGAAGTCGAGCAATTGACAGAACTGCTTCACAAATTACACAAAGAAATGAAAATGTAAAGAACTGAGGAATTCGTGTGGATCGTCCGATTGGTATTCTCGATTCAGGTGTCGGCGGCTTAACTGTTGCAAAAGAAATTATGCGCCTGTTACCGAACGAACAAATTATATATGTAGGAGATACGGCGCGATGTCCGTATGGTCCGCGTAGCCCGCAAGAAGTTCGGAAATTCACCTGGCAGATTTCACTGGCTCTGCAGAAGATGGATGTCAAAATGCTGATCATTGCTTGCAATACAGCAACAGCTGTGGCATTAAACTCTCTGAGCCGCCAGATGCCATTTCCTGTGCTTGGCGTTATTTTCCCTGGTGCACGCGCTGCCTCTAAAGCGACGCGCAATCATAAAGTTGTCGTACTGGGGACAGTAGGCACAGTGAAAAGTGGAGCGTATGAGTATGCAGTCGCTGCTCTGAGTTCTTCGAGTCAAGTGGAAGCGCTGGCTTGTCCAACGTTCGTTCCCCTTGTAGAAAGTAATGAATATGACGGGGAATTTGCGCACAAGATGGTAGAAGAAGCGCTCACCCCTTTAAAAGGGAAAGACTTCGATACAATCATTTTAGGCTGCACGCACTACCCGTTGCTACAATCTCACATTGAGAATGTAGTGGGAGATCATGTGCATGTCGTCTCTTCTGCACAAGAGACAGCGAGCGATGTACGCGATTATTTAGATTTTCATAACCAACACAATACTAAACCCGGGAAAAAGCCGCCAATTTTTTATGCGACTGGCTCAATCCCGATGTTCAAGGATATTGCGGAGCGTTGGCTCGAACTCGACGCTGCGGATGTTCGACGAATTCAATTTTGACCCTCGACAGGATTTCCTGCAGAGGGTCTTTCTACGACAGAAAGGATGATAGGATGCGACATGATGAACGTACACCACAGGCAATTCGCCTTGTAACGATTGAAAAAGATTTTATTACACACCCAGAAGGCTCGGTTCTAATAACAGTTGGAGGCACGCGTGTCATTTGTAACGCAACGATTGAAGAGAAAGTTCCTCCATTTTTACGCGGGCAAGGCAAGGGGTGGGTCACTGCTGAATACTCGATGCTTCCACGCGCGACGCACAGCAGGTCTCCTCGTGAAGCAGCCAAAGGAAAAATCGGTGGCCGTACGATGGAGATTCAACGTCTGATTGGTCGTGCACTGCGCTCAGTAATCGATCTTGAAGCATTAGGGGAACGCACGATTTGGGTGGATTGTGATGTTATTCAAGCGGATGGTGGAACGCGTACAGCTTCCATCACAGGTGCTTTTGTTGCGATGACACTTGCTATTGGTCGACTGGTTGAAGAAAAACAACTTCCTGTATTTCCAATTAAAGACTTCTTAGCTGCTGTTAGCGTCGGAGTCTTAGAAGACGGAGCAGTTGCGGATCTAGATTATGTAGAAGATTATGCAGCGCACGTCGATATGAATCTAGTGATGACAGGAAAAGGTGAGTTCGTCGAGATTCAAGGGACAGGTGAGGAAGCAACGTTCACTCGCCAGCAATTGAACGAGCTTCTAGAACTTGGAGAAGGTGCGATTCGTGAACTGATTCAAATTCAAAAAGAAACACTTGGCGCACTTGCGGATGAAGTGGGGAACGAAACAGGAGGTCTTATGTGATGAAAGAGATTTTAATTGCTACAAAAAATAAAGGAAAAGCCAAAGATTTCGAATCGATTTTTGGTCCTCTTGGCTATACTGTCAAAACACTGGACGATGTCGCGTCACATCTAGATGTGGAAGAGACAGGTTCGACGTTTGAAGAAAACGCGATTTTAAAAGCAGAGGCACTTGCAAATGAACTAAACACAATTGTGATTGCAGATGATAGTGGGTTAGAGGTCGATGCATTAAATGGGGAACCTGGCATCTATTCGGCTCGCTATGCGGGTGTTGCCAAAAGTGATGAGGCCAACATGGATAAACTCCTTGAGAATTTGCAAGGGGTGGAAGGTGCAGCACGTTCCGCACGATTCGTCTGTGCTATTGCGTTAGCAACTCCTGGCGAAGCGACGAAGACGTATCGCGGGACATGTGAAGGCGAAATTGCGACAGAACGCAAAGGAGAATTTGGGTTCGGATATGACCCAATTTTCTGGGTGCCGAATCAACAAAAGATGATGGCGGAATTGCGTCCGGAAGAAAAGGCGGCAATTTCTCATCGCGGTGCAGCAATTAAGAAGTTACGCGCGGACTGGGACGGCCTAAATTAATTTTTCTGAAATACCATTGACTTTGATTCTAGGGATATCTATAATGAGAAATGTCTTTCCTGTCTGTGGATAGGAAAGTACTTTGACCCTGTAGCTCAGCAGGATAGAGCAATAGCCTTCTAAGCTATCGGTCGGGGGTTCGAATCCCTCCAGGGTCGTAATTTACTTGTAAGCCTTCTTCTTTCTACATTACAATAGAAAGAAGAAGGCTTTTTAATTACAGAACGTAAACTGCAGGAAGCAGGTGAGCTCATGAAAAAACAAAAACCAGAACGCCGTGGCAACATGATCATCTTCCCAGGCGCCCTCACCACCCAAATCGACAAAGCACTTCGTGCAGCGGACCGGCACGATTTCATGGAAGCTGTTCGTCAATTCGAGACGGCCACAGAACTTGGGACACTTGAGCCAGAAGCACAACTCATCTATGCATACTCCCTTTACGAAATTCGAGAATTCGAAAAGTCACTTGTACTATGTGACACACTGCTCCATGAAGGATTCGATCAATACGAAGAACTTATGGACCTTTACGTGACATTGCTCGTGGAACTGCGCCGCTTTGAAGAGGCCGATGCACTGATCACTACACTCATTGAAGAACGCGTATTATCACCAGAGCGAAAAGAAAAGTGGCTCCATCTTCGCGATCTGAGCGGACGACTAGCCGCGAATGCAGAAACTAAAGAAGTGCCGGAGCCACTTGCAGAGCTCAAACAACACGAATACGACCCTGAGACATTTTTTATGCAGCCGCTCGCTGTTCAATACCAGCGTCTCCTTGCAGCATTTGAAGGGGACTGTCAAAAACTTGAGCTCGAATGGAAACAAATTGTGGAACACGAATCTGTTCATCCAGTCATCCAGACACTTGCACTTTTACTGCTCATTTCTTCAGATAGTCAAAAAACGATTCGAGTGAAAAAATTTAACTGGGATCAGCCTTGGATTCCGGCAGCTCTGGATGAACCGTTTGAAAACAGTCGATTCACGCAACTCGTGTCGAAAATTGAAGAACGTCTTGAAAATGAACCGACGGCGTACCTTCTCATTCGCGATACGTTCCAACACCATTGCTATCTCCAATATCCATATGTATGGAACGGTTTTTCGGATGAAGAAGTGGTCGATGGGTATACGCTGTACTTTGAAGAACTCTTGCAAGGACAAATCAATAAAGCGGATCATCGCGTACTGCGCATGATTCATAAGATTGACCAGCTCTATGCTCTACTAGAAATACAATAGGTTGAAAGTGCCGTGAACTATGGTATAATGTACAAGTTGTCAATACATTTATTAATGGATTAGTCAAAAATGAAACCAATTGTTGGAGGTCGAATACATGTCTACGAAATGGGAAAAACAAGAAGGAAACGAAGGCGTATTAACGTTTGAAGTTTCTGCAGAAGAATTCAAGAAAGCTATCGACGAAGCGTTCAAAAAAGTCGTAAAAAACATCAACGAGCCAGGATTCCGCAAAGGAAAAATGCCACGTCAAATGTTCAATAAAAAATATGGTGAAGAAGCACTTTACCAAGATGCTATCGACATCGTGCTTCCAGAAGCGTACACGAAAGCACTTGATGAGTCAGGAATCGATCCAGTTGATCGTCCAGAAATCGACATCGAGTCAATCGAAAAAGGCGAGCCAGTTGTTTTCACTGCTAAAGTAACAGTAAAGCCTGAAGTTAAATTAGGTGAATACAAAGGTCTTGAAGTGTCTAAACTAGACGAGACAGTTACAGAAGAAGAAATCAACGAGCAACTGTCTAACCACCAAGCGCGTCTTGCTGAAATGTCAGTAAAAGAAGACGAAATCGTTGAAGGCGATACAGCAACAATCGATTTCGAAGGATTTGTTGGCGAAGAAGCATTCGAAGGCGGTAAAGGTGAAGACTACGATCTAGAAATCGGATCAAACACATTCATCCCTGGCTTTGAAGAGCAATTAATTGGTTCTAAAACTGGCGACTCTAAGGATGTTGTTGTAACATTCCCAGAAGAGTATCACGCTGCTGAACTAGCTGGTAAAGAAGCAACTTTCAAAGTAACAGTAAAAGAAGTTAAAGGAAAAGTACTTCCTGAATTAAACGATGACTTCGCAAAAGAAGTTGACGAAAATGTAGAAGGTCTTGATGCACTTCGCACAAAGTTAACAGAACAAACAACAGAAGAGAAAAAACAAACGGCTGCACAAGCACTTCGTGACGACCTAGTGAAAAAAGCGGCTGCAAATGCAGAAGTGGACATCCCAGAAGCAATGGTAACTTCAGAAGTTGACCGCATGCTTCAAGAGTTTGGCCAACGCCTATCTCAACAAGGTATGAACTTGGATCTTTACTACCAGTTCTCTGGTCAAGACGAAGACGCACTACGTGCACAAATGAAAGAAGATGCAGAAAGCCGCGTGCGTGTATCTCTTACATTAGAAGCAATCGCTGCTGCTGAAGGCATTGAAGTTACAGAAGAAGACATCAATGCAGAGCTTGAAAAAATGACAGCTCAATTCGGTATGTCAGTTGACCAAATCAAAACTGCTCTTGGCGGAACTGCTATCCTAGAAAACGATATCCGTTTCCAAAAAACAGTTGAGTTCTTAGTAGACAACGCGAAAGTAACTGAATAAGATACCATTTACGGAACAAGGTGCAGATGATTCTGTACCTTGTTCTTTACATAATCATTTCATTTGCTATACATACCATAATCTTGTAAACTAAATCTCTGAATAGGGGTGAGTACAGTGTTCAAATTTAATGATGAAAAAGGGAACCTAAAGTGTTCATTCTGCGGCAAACCTCAAGAGCAGGTACGCAAACTTGTAGCTGGCCCTGGCGTATATATTTGTGACGAATGTATCGATCTTTGCTCTGAGATTGTAGAGGAAGAACTAGGAACAGAAGAAGAAGTAGAATACCGTGAAGTTCCAAAACCACGCGAGATTCAAGGAATTCTCGATGAATATGTTATCGGACAAGAGCGTGCGAAAAAAGCGCTAGCTGTTGCCGTTTATAACCATTACAAACGTATCAATTCAAACAGCGTCATTGACGAAGTGGAATTGTCAAAATCAAATATCGTTTTGATTGGACCTACAGGAAGCGGGAAAACTCTTCTTGCTCAAACATTGGCACGTATTCTGAACGTACCATTTGCTATTGCAGATGCGACGTCACTTACTGAAGCGGGTTATGTTGGGGAAGACGTAGAAAATATCCTTCTAAAATTGATTCAATCAGCGGATTACGATATTGAACGTGCTGAAAAAGGAATCATTTATATTGATGAAATCGATAAAGTAGCGCGTAAATCTGAAAACCCATCGATTACACGTGATGTTTCCGGTGAGGGAGTTCAACAAGCGCTTCTTAAAATTCTAGAAGGAACAACTGCGAGCGTTCCACCACAAGGCGGTCGTAAGCATCCTCATCAAGAATTTTTACAAATCGATACTACGAACATCTTGTTCATCGTCGGTGGTGCATTTGATGGAATCGAATCCATCATCAAACGCCGCATGGGCGAAAAAGTCATCGGATTTGGTGCGGATCCAAACAAGAAAGACCCAGAAGCAGATAGCTTAATGGCAAATCTGATTCCTGAGGACTTATTGAAATTTGGTCTGATTCCAGAATTCATCGGTCGTTTGCCGGTGTTAGCAAGCTTAGAGACGTTAAATGTGGACGCACTCGTTCAAATCTTAACGGAACCTAAAAATGCGCTCGTCAAACAATACGAAAAAATGATGGAGCTTGATGGCGTCAAATTGACGTTTGAAACGGACGCTCTTTCGGAGATCTCAAAACTTGCGATCGAACGTAAAACAGGAGCTCGTGGGCTTCGTTCAATTATCGAAAATATCATGTTGGACGTCATGTTCGATCTTCCTTCTCGTGAAGACATCGTAGAATGTGTCATCACAAAAGAGACAATAACGGAAGGCACTCCGCCGAAGTTATTAAAAGAAGACGGTACTGAGTTCCAAAATGATACGAAGACGTCTGCTTAACAGCGAACATCCAGCTGGCTTTCCGTTAGCTCAACTTTGAGCTAATAGAAGGTCGGCTTTTTTAGTTTTAGATGTGTAGCTCGATTCCGTAAAACAAAAAGCATGTCTTTAGGGATATTTCCCCACTATCGAGTATACTAAATGAACAAGCTGGTCATTAGACCATGAAAGGTGGACGAAAGATGACCTCTCAAGAAACAACACGCTACCCAATACTTCCTTTACGAGGACTTCTCGTATTCCCAACATTAACCCTACATATCGATGTGGGTCGTAAAAAATCAATGGCAGCACTCCAAGCTGCGATGAAACAAGACGAGAAAATCGTCCTCATTGCACAAAAGGATATGGAACTAGACAATCCAGGACAAGACGATCTATACGACGTCGGCGTTCTTGTGCATATTCGTCAACTGATGAAACTTCCAAACGGAACGATGCGCGTCCAAGTCGAAGGTCTTGAGCGAGCTGTGGTGGAATCTTATGAAGATGCAATAGAGTTCGATCATGTAGTGGTTTCAACAATCACTGAATCGAAGCAGCCATCTCCAGAACAGGAAGCATTGATGCGAACATTGCACGCAGGCTTCACAAAGTTCAGTAAGCTATCCAAACAAGTGTCCGAGGACTCGGCTCGTGCTGCAACAGAAATCAACGAACCAGGTCGTTTGGCGGATACTGTGGCGACACATCTTCCACTTCGAATCACCGCCAAACAAGAGGTCCTCGAAACGCTTGATGTGACAGAGCGATTGATGTATTTGATTGAAAAGCTCGAAAATGAAAAAGAAATTCTGGATTTAGAAAAGAAAATTCAAATTCGAGTAAAAAAAGCGATGGAGCAAACGCAAAAAGAGTTTTATCTTCGCGAGCAGATGAAAGCCATTCAATCAGAGCTTGGTGATAAAGACGGCAAGACAGGTGAAGTGTCTGACTTGCGCAAGAAGATTGAATCCACTGGCTTCCCTGAAGCGACGATGAAAAATGTGTTAAAAGAACTGGATCGTTTCGAACGGATCCCGGCTCAGTCACCAGAGAGCGGAGTCATTCGCAACTATTTGGACTGGATGACTTCACTTCCATGGACGACGAAGACCGAAGATCAACTCGATATTCACCGTTCTCAAGAGATTTTAGATCGTGACCACGATGGTCTCGAGAAAGTAAAAGAACGAATATTAGAGTATCTGGCTGTTCGTCAACTTACGAAATCACTCCGTGGACCTATCCTTTGTTTAGTGGGACCGCCTGGAGTCGGGAAGACGTCACTAGCTAAATCGATTGCAGAGTCGCTTGACCGGAAATTTGTCCGTGTCGCACTAGGTGGCGTGCGCGATGAATCAGAAATTCGTGGACACCGCCGCACGTATATTGGGGCCATGCCAGGACGAATTATTCAAGGAATGAAAAAAGCAGGCACAATCAACCCGGTGTTCTTACTCGATGAAATTGACAAGATGAGCAATGATTTCCGAGGCGACCCGTCGTCTGCGATGCTTGAAGTACTGGACCCGGAGCAAAACAACTCGTTCAGCGATCACTATATTGAAGAGTCGTACAACTTATCAAATGTATTATTCATCGCAACAGCGAACGATTTATCTTCCATTCCAGGTCCTCTTCGTGACCGCATGGAAGTCATTTCATTAGCCGGTTACACAGAGATGGAAAAAGTCGATATTGCAGAGCATCACTTGCTTCCGAAGCAAATGAAAGAGCACGGTCTGACAAAATCGAAGATCTCGATCAGCCGCGATGTACTGCTTGATGTCGTGCGTTATTATACGCGAGAAGCAGGCGTTCGTTCACTTGAGCGTACAATCGCAGGGATCTGCCGAAAAGCGGCTCTCCAAATCGTTAAAGGTGAAAAGAAAAAAGTTACCGTGACTCCGAAGAACTTGGATTATTTCCTGGGCAAGCGCAAGTTCCGACATGGCCAGGCTGAATTGTCGAATCAGGTAGGTGCAGCAACAGGTCTTGCTTACACGTCTGTTGGTGGAGACACGCTTCAAATTGAAGTGTCTTTATCAGCCGGAAAAGGCAAACTGCAACTAACAGGAAAACTTGGCGACGTTATGAAAGAGTCTGCGCAAACTGCTCTTTCCTATGTACGCTCAAATGCTGAATCGTTAGGGATTGCTACCGATTTCCATGAGAAATATGATATCCACATCCACGTACCGGAAGGCGCTGTTCCAAAAGATGGCCCATCGGCTGGTATTACGATAACCACTGCACTAGTATCCGCATTAACAGGCCGTCCCGTGAAGCGCGAAGTCGGGATGACAGGTGAAGTAACATTACGTGGTCGAGTCTTACCAATTGGTGGACTAAAAGAAAAAACATTGAGTGCGCATCGTGCCGGTATTGATACAATTATCATACCGAAAGACAATGTACCGGATATGGACGACATTCCGGAAAGCATTCGCGAAGAGTTGACTTTCCATCCAGTTTCACAGGTGGAGGAAGTATTGGCCATCGCACTAGAGGAGAGTAATTATGCAAATTAATAATATTGAGTTATTGATCAGCGCAGTGCGCCCGGAACAGTACCCTGAAACGGGATTACCGGAAATCGCACTTGCAGGTCGATCAAATGTAGGAAAATCATCGTTCATCAATCGTATGATTGGACGTAAAAGTATGGCACGTATTTCATCAAAGCCAGGAAAGACACAAACTTTGAACTTCTACAAAATCGAAGAACAATTAGTGTTTGTCGACGTCCCGGGCTACGGGTACGCAAAAGTTTCAAAAACTGAGCGTGCTGCTTGGGGAAAAATGATCGAGACGTACTTCACGTCACGTGAATCTTTAAAATCGGTTGTCTTAATCGTGGATTTACGTCATCCGCCAACAAACGATGATACTATGATGTATGACTTTTTAAAGCATTACGCTATCCCATGTATCATTGTCGCAACAAAGTCCGACAAGATTCCAAAAGGCAAATGGGAGAAGCATAAAAAAATCGTCAAAGAAACACTCGACATGGATCCATCTGACCCACTCGTGTTGTTTTCATCTGAGACAGGAAAAGGTCACGACGAAGCTTGGGCTGAAATCCGCAAAGCAATCGGTGAAGAAAACTAATAGTTCAAACCCGCTGACATTATGTTGGCGGGTTTTTTTAGATACTTTTTTTTTAGGTACCTGTCACAAACACTATTCTGACATTCACGACTATTCAATAGATATGCATCCTGAACCCGCATTGCTACATTCGATGGTAAATATTTATAAATTGTGTTGGAGTTGTTTGGGGTCCAGGTACCTTTTGGGAACAGCTGGTAATTAACAGTTGACTACTATATAAGTTGAGTGGAAAGCAGCCCCGTAATGGAACTCAAGGCTTTCTTTTCAGTCGGTTTCACATCTACTATACAGGGAATAAAAGAGGGAATACTCTGACTAATAGCGTATCATTGTAAGGATCGACACATTTTGGTACACTATATTTAGAATCATTCTAATGTAGAACGTAATCCAGTGTAGGACTTTCATACACTGTTCACAAATGTCGAAGTACGCTGTCCTACACCTGTGCTATACTAGGACTAGTGAAATGGACGTATAAAGGAGATATGACGCAATGAACACTCTCGTGGTCGGTGTCAATTACCGAACAGCGCCAGTGGAGATTCGTGAAAAGCTTTCGTTTATCGAAGCTGAACTTCCGAATGCCATGGAGGCGTTGCAAGAGCAAAAAAGCATACTCGAAAACGTAATTGTCTCAACGTGTAATCGTACAGAAGTCTATGCAACTGTCGATCAGCTGCACACAGGCAAATACTATATAAAGCAATTCCTAGCAGCGTGGTTTGATCTTAGTATTGATGAGATCTCACGCTATGTGTTTGTCAAAGAAGAAGACGACGCAAAAAAACACCTATTTAAAGTGTCGGCTGGTATTGACTCGATGGTTCTTGGCGAAACGCAAATTCTCGGCCAAGTCAAAAAGAGTTTCTTATCTGGACAACAGCACGGCACAACAGGTACAGTGTTCAATCAGCTGTTCAAACAAGCTGTGACGTTTGCAAAACGTGCGCATGCTGAAACCGCGATTGGCGAAAATGCAGTGTCTGTTTCGTACGCGGCTGTTGAGCTTGGCAAAAAAATCTTCGGTTCGTTAAGAAACAAGCACATTGTCATTTTAGGTGCAGGGAAGATGGGCGAACTAGCTATTCAGAATCTCCACGGTTCTGGAGCTGGAAAAGTCACGGTCATCAACCGTACATTTGAAAAAGCGGAACTGCTTGCAGCGAAATTTGATGGAAAAGCAAAGCCACTGGATGAACTGCAATGTACGTTACTTGAAGCAGATATCTTGATCAGTTCGACAGGATCTTCGACATACGTCATTGACTTCGAATTGATGCAATTTGTAGATAAACTTCGTAAAGGAAAGCCTTTATTTATGGTCGATATCGCGGTACCACGCGATTTAGATCCGAAAATCGGGGATCTTCCGAACGTATTCTTGTATGACATCGATGATCTACAAGGCATTGTAGAAGCAAACCTTGCAGAACGAAAACGTGCAGCAGCGCGTATTGAAGATATGATCGAAACTGAAGTGACGACATTCAATGACTGGATTGCGACGCTTGGTGTTGTTCCTGTAATTTCTGCACTACGTAAAAAAGCAAGCACGATTCAACAAGAGACGATGGCATCGATTGAAAACAAGATGCCAGAACTAACAGAACGTGAGCGTAAAATTTTAAACAAACATACAAAATCCATTATCAATCAGCTATTGAAGGAACCGATCCTTCAAGCAAAAGAGCTCTCGACGAGTCCGGATGCCGCGAAACAACTTGCGCTATTCCAGCAAATCTTTGGCATTGAAGAAGAGGTCAAAGACGAAGTGCAACTCGCGCAACAAAAAGCGAAAACAGTGAAAGCGCCGACTACAAAAGAAGCGCAAGCACTGCGCGGTGAATACTCGTTTTAAAGACTGAAAAGGCGTTTCTCCAATCTATTTGTGGCATAATAGATGATAGAGAAATGCCTTTTTTCAGTTTCAATTTCAGCAGAGGATGATTTCAATGAATGAGTTATGGATGCTACGGCTGCAAGAAATCATCGTAATCATGATTGCTGTCAGTCTCGTGTTTTATGTGATTGATTTCTTGAAAAAGAATACACGCATGAACCGCATCGGGACGTCTCTACTCATCACTGGTTGGGCGGTCCAGACGTTGCTCTTGCTGTATTTATTGATTGGTGACAACCGCTTTCCGATTTTATCACTTGAGGAAGGCTTCTATTTTTATGCATGGTTACTCTTAGGAGTGACGATAGCGCTAAAAGTGTTTTTGAAACTCGACATCCCTGCCTTATTGTTCAGTTGTCTCGGCTTTATCTTTCTCGTCATTTATACATTTGGCGCAGGGCGAATTTCCGGCGGGGAAGTGTCTGCGTACTTGATCAATGAACTATTGATTATTCATATCACGTTTGCAATTCTTGCCTATGTGGCATTTTCCGTGTCCTTTGTATTCTCGATTTTGTATTTGGTTTTGCACCGGATGTTGAAACAGAAAAAATGGAATGCACAGTTTACACGCCTTCCATCTTTGTCACAAGCTGAATCGATGATGACCTATTCGATTTTAGCCGGTATTCCTTTATTATTTGTCAGCTTATTGTTAGGCTTAGAATGGGGCTATATTGCTATAGTCGGATTCAACTGGTTCGATTCTAAAATCGTGACCTCGTTCGTCCTTCTCATCGTGTATCTGATCGTCTTTATTGTACGAGAACGACCACGTGTGATTGGAACGACCTATGCATGGATCCATATCTATGCGTTCTTATTTGTACTCATTAATTTTTTCCTCGGAAGCTCGTTTTCCGAATTTCACTTATGGTAACTAGAAAGGTTGAGAGATATGCGTAAAATTATCGTCGGTTCACGCCGCAGTAAACTCGCTCTTTGGCAAACAAATTGGTTCATCGAGCAGATGAAAAGTTCAGGAGCTCCGTTTGAGTTTGAAATCAAAGAAATCATAACAAAAGGAGACCGAATTTTAGACGTCACCCTTTCAAAAGTCGGTGGTAAAGGATTGTTTGTGAAAGAAATTGAGCAAGCTTTATACGACAAAGAAATCGACTTCGCTGTACACAGCATGAAAGATATGCCGTCAGCCATGCCAGAAGGACTTGTCATCGGTTGTGTGCCGGATCGCGTGGATGAGCGGGATGCATTTATCTCGAATAATCATGTGAAGCTTGCAGACCTGCCAAAAGGTGCAGTTGTCGGAACGAGTAGTCTACGCCGTAGTGCACAGATCTTGTTGCAACGCCCAGACGTTGAAATCAAGTGGATTCGTGGAAATGTAGATACGCGCTTAGCGAAACTTGCAGCAGGTGAATATGATGCGATTATACTAGCAGCAGCTGGCTTGAAGCGTTTAGGCTGGAGCGAAAATACAGTAACGGAATATTTGGATGTCGAGACATGTATTCCGGCAGTTGGACAAGGCGCACTAGCAATCGAGTGTCGCGAAGACGATGCGGAATTACTCGAAGCGCTTGGCAAACTGACAGATGCAAACACGTGGAAAACAGTTGAAGCGGAGCGTGCATTCTTACACGCAATGGATGGTGGATGCCAAGTGCCAATCGCAGGACACGCGACGATCGATGGTGACACCATTACATTGACAGGTTTAGTAGCCGCACCAGATGCTTCGATTGTATATAAAGAAACAAAGACAGGTACAGATGCAGTAGCACTTGGAAAAGAAATTGCAGATACCCTGACAAAAGAAGGGGCCTATGATTTGATTCAACGTGTTAAAGAACAGGCCGATGTCTGAACCGTTTATTGTAACCGGGCAGCTGCATGATGAGACTTTGCTGAAGACGATTGAACAAGCAGGGTTTCAAGCTGTGCATCTCCCGTTGATTAAGACGCGACCGCTGACTCTTTCCGAGGTTGAAATCGCGCGCATTACAGCGTGCGACTGGCTCCTCTTTACAAGTCAGACGGCTGTTCATGCGTTTTTTGACCAATTAGAAACGCCTTTCACCGGTAAGTTTGCCGTCGTCGGATCAAAGACAGAAAAAGCACTGCAATCCCATGGCTACGAAGCAAGCTTTAAACCATCAGTTTACAGTGCAGATGTATTTGTCGAAGAATGGAATGCAAGTCAACCCAATGATTGTCGTGTGGGATTTGTAAAAGGCAATCTTGCAAAGCCGACAATCGAACAAGGTCTTCATTCTAGTGTTGATTTTGTCGTAGTCTACGAGACGACTTCTGTTCCACAAAATGTTCTTACAATCAATGACTGGATCGCACAGCATCACCAAGTGACGCTTGTCTTTGCGAGTCCTTCTGCAGTGCGTTCATACACACAAGCAGGAGGCTCCATAACAGACAAAGTCATTTTCTGTGCCATCGGTCATATTACAAAAAAAGCGCTTGAAGACGCGGGAATGACTGTCCACGTGATGCCTGAGCGCTATACATTGGAAGACGTCGTGAATGCGCGTCTTCATTACAAGGAGTGAATGCCATGCAACCGACTTTTAAACGTCACCGCAAACTGCGTACATCTGCAGCCATGCGTGCATTAGTAAAAGAAACGTATCTTCATAAAGAAGACTTAATTTATCCTTTATTCGTCGCTGAGGGCGAAAATCGCAAAACCGAAGTGTCATCGATGCCAGGTGTTTTCCAATTTTCTTTAGACCGTCTAGGCGAAGAACTCGATGAAATCGTAGAACTTGGTATTCAGTCCATCATCTTATTCGGCCTTCCTGCTGAGAAAGATGAAATGGGAACAGGTGCCTATCACAATCACGGAATCATCCAAGAAGCGACGCGCTTTGTAAAAGAACGCCACCCACAATTACTTGTCATCGCGGATACGTGTTTATGTGAATACACGAGCCACGGTCATTGTGGAGTCGTCGATGAATCGGAACGTATCGTCAATGATGCGTCGTTAAATCTACTCGCGAAGACGGCTGTCAGCCAAGCGGAAGCCGGAGCTGACATTATTGCACCTTCGAACATGATGGACGGGTTTGTCGCTGTGATTCGTAAAGCACTTGACGATGCAGGATTCGAAGACATTCCCATCATGTCGTATGCTGTAAAATATGCATCAGGATACTATGGACCGTTCCGCGAAGCAGCAGATGGTGCACCAAAGTTTGGTGACCGTAAAACGTATCAAATGGATTATGCGAATCGTTTAGAAGCGCTTCGTGAAGCACAGTCCGATGTGGAAGAAGGCGCAGACTTCCTAATTGTGAAGCCTGCACTGAGCTATTTAGATATAATTCGTGATGTCCGCAATGCACATGACCTGCCAATTGTTGCGTACAACGTAAGTGGCGAGTATGCGATGGTCAAGGCAGCAGCAATCAACGGATGGATTGATGAAAAGTCTGTCGTGCTTGAAACGATGACAGGAATGAAACGCGCAGGTGCAGATCTTATTCTGACGTACCACGCGAAAGACGTAGCAAAATGGCTGGAGGAGAAGTAAATGGCAAAAACCTATACAAAATCTCAGCACGCATTTGAAGAAGCAAAAGATTTGATGCCAGGGGGCGTAAACAGCCCTGTTCGTGCGTTTAAATCGGTCAATATGGACCCGATCTTTATGGAAAAAGGAAAAGGCGCGATCGTGACGGATATCGATGGCAATGACTACATCGATTATGTATTATCATGGGGTCCACTGATTCTAGGTCATACAAATGAAAAAGTTGTGGCTGAAATTCAACGTGTTGCTGAACTTGGTTCAAGCTTTGGTGCATCGACGCTGATTGAAAACGAGATGGCGAAACTTGTGATGGATCGTGTACCGTCAATCGAAATGATTCGCATGGTGTCGTCTGGAACAGAAGCAACAATGTCAGCTCTTCGTTTAGCTCGAGGGTTCACTGGCCGCAACAAGATTTTAAAATTCGAAGGTAGCTACCACGGACATGGCGATAGCTTATTGATCAAGGCTGGTTCCGGTGTTGCGACTCTTGGACTTCCCGATTCACCGGGAGTGCCAGAATCTGTTGCAAAAAACACGTCAACAGTGCCATTCAACGATTTAGAGGCTGTAAAAGAAGCGTTTAAACATTTTGGTGACGATATCGCTGCCGTTATCACAGAACCGGTTGCAGGGAACATGGGTGTCGTTCCACCACAACCTGGATTTTTAGAAGGCTTGCGTGCCATCACAGAAGAAAATGGCGCATTGTTGATTTTTGATGAAGTCATGACTGGCTTCCGTGTAGATTACGGTTGTGCACAGGGCTACTACGGGTTAAAACCTGATATCACGTGTCTAGGAAAAGTAATCGGAGGCGGCCTTCCAGTAGGCGCATTCGGTGGACGTCGTGACATTATGGAACAAATCGCTCCAGCAGGTTCTGTCTACCAAGCAGGTACTCTTTCAGGAAATCCACTTGCGATGGCAGCTGGTTATGCGACATTGTCTCAGCTGACTCCAGACAGCTATACGTATTTCCAAAAGCTTGGGGACCGTTTAGAGCAAGGATTCCGCGCAGTAGCAACGGAATTTGATATTCCGCACACGGTGAACCGTGCAGGCTCGATGATCGGATTCTTCTTCACAAACGAAGACGTGACGAACTACGACAAAGCAAAAACGTCAGACTTAGGCTTGTTTGCAGATGTATACCGTTTGATGGCGGAGCAAGGTGTCTACTTGCCACCTTCTCAGTTCGAAGGATTGTTCCTCTCAACTGCGCACACGGAAGAGCATATCGATAAAACGATTGACGCATTCCGCGAAACATTCAAACAATTGAAATCATAAATTTTTGACCCCTGGGGTTGTCTCACTTGTGAAGTTAACTAGTCACGAGACAATCCCAGGGGTTTTAAATTTCCATTTCGCTGCATAGGATACGGCAGGGAGGGGAATAATGGACAAAACTTGGTCAGAACACGAAACATTTGGGCTCGCCGATTCACTCTTGACGGCACCCGTGCGATTCCTTACAATAAGGACATATACAATAAATGCATCGAACGGGAAGAGTAATGATTTCCTTGATCTGTAGAGAGAAGGCCATTTGGTGAAAGGTCTTCGGTCAAGCGTCATGAAGGTAGCCCAGGAGCAGCTGTCGTGAACTTACAGTAGTGACAGCCGGTGAAGAGCCGTTAGTGAATGAAGTGCATGCTTCGGCATGAAGTAAAGGTGGTACCGCGACTATACCCTCGTCCTTTTTCCTAAGGACGGGGGTTTTTTGTATTCTCCGACCGCTTCATTCACACAAACCAAAAGGAGTGACGTACATGACAAACGAAATCGAAATGCCGACAAAGTACGATCCGCAATCGATCGAACAAGGCCGCTATGACTGGTGGTTGAAAGGGAAATACTTCGAAGCACATCCAGAGAGAGATAAAGAGCCCTACACAATCGTGATTCCACCGCCAAACGTAACAGGGAAGCTACACCTTGGACACGCTTGGGATACGACGCTACAAGATATCATCATTCGTATGAAACGTATGCAAGGCTATGATGCATTATGGCTTCCTGGAATGGACCATGCGGGTATCGCGACACAAGCTAAAGTTGAAGAAAAACTTCGCGCGGAAGGCAAGACACGTTATGACCTTGGTCGCGAGGCATTTGTCGAAGAAACTTGGAAGTGGAAAGAAGAATACGCAGGTCACATACGCTCACAATGGTCGAAGCTTGGTCTCGGTCTCGATTACTCACGTGAACGTTTCACACTTGATGAAGGCCTATCTCACGCAGTACGCGAAGTATTCGTAAAGCTATACGAAAAAGACTTGATCTACCGCGGTGAGTACATCATCAACTGGGACCCAGCGACGAAAACGGCATTATCGGATATCGAAGTTATTCATAAAGAAATAGAGGGTGCCTTCTATCATATGCATTACCCGCTAACAGATGGAACTGGTTCGATCGATGTTGCAACGACGCGTCCTGAGACGATGCTTGGGGATACTGCGGTCGCAGTTCACCCAGAAGATGAGCGCTACAAGCATTTGATTGGCAAAACTGTAACACTGCCAATCGTTGGACGTGAAATCCCGATTGTGGCAGATGACTACGTAGACATGGAATTCGGAAGCGGTGCTGTAAAAATCACACCTGCACACGACCCAAATGACTTCGAAATCGGTAACCGCCACAACTTGGAGCGCGTTCTAGTCATGAACGAAGATGGATCTATGAACGGCAATGCTGGTAAATACGAAGGCTTGGACCGTTTCGAATGCCGTAAGCAAATCGTCAAAGATCTACAAGAGATGGATGTTCTTTTCAACATCGAAACGCACGTTCACTCCGTTGGTCATTCGGAGCGAAGTGGGGCAGTTGTTGAGCCTTACCTATCTACACAATGGTTCGTTCGCATGAAGCCACTAGCGCAACAAGCCATGGACATTCAAGATACAGACGGCAAAGTGAACTTTGTTCCGGACCGTTTCGAAAACACGTACATGCGCTGGATGGAAAACCTCCACGACTGGTGTATTTCTCGTCAACTCTGGTGGGGCCATCGCATTCCAGCTTGGTACCACAACGAGACAGGTGAAGTTTTCGTAGGACACGAAGCGCCTGCAGACCTTGAAAACTGGCGCCAAGAAGACGATGTACTCGACACGTGGTTCTCCTCTGCACTATGGCCGTTTTCAACGATGGGCTGGCCGGATTCCGACAACGAAGAGTTCAAGAAGTATTACCCGACGAACACATTAGTTACAGGCTATGACATCATCGCCTTTTGGGTATCGCGTATGATTTTCCAAGGTGTAGAATTTACAGGCACACGCCCATTCCAAGACGTATTGATTCACGGTCTTGTACGTGACGCGGAAGGCCGCAAGATGTCGAAGTCTCTTGGTAACGGCGTTGACCCGATGGATGTCATCGAACAGTACGGTGCGGATGCACTTCGCTACTTCTTATCAACAGGTTCATCACCAGGACAAGACCTTCGCTACTCAACGGAGAAAGTAGAAGCCGTATGGAACTTTGCGAACAAGATTTGGAATGCTTCTCGTTTCGCCCTCATGAACATGGATGGCATGAAATATGAAGAAATCGATTTAACGGGTGAAAAATCAGTTGCAGATGCATGGATTTTGACGCGTTTGAACGAGACAATCGAAACCGTAACACGCTTGTCTGATCGCTATGAGTTCGGGGAAGTGGGCCGTGCCCTCTACAACTTCATCTGGGATGACTTCTGTGATTGGTACATTGAGATGGCGAAACTGCCACTGTACGGTGAAGACGAAGCAGCGAAGAAGATGACGCGTTCAGTCCTTGCGTACGTACTCGACCAAACAATGCGCTTGTTGCACCCATTCATGCCTTTCATCACGGAAGAAATCTGGCAGAACTTGCCGCACAAAGGCGAGTCCATCGTTACAGCAAGCTGGCCAACAGTACGTGACGACTTGAACTTCCCAGAGCAAGCAGAAGAAATGAAACTTCTTTCGGAAATCATTCGTTCGGTTCGTACAATCCGTGCAGAGGTGCAGACACCAATGAGCAAAAAAGTACCGCTGATCCTATCTGCGAAAGATGAAAAAGCACTGGCGACTCTAGAAAACAACGCTGCCTACATCGAGAAATTCTGTAACCCAGAAACACTTGAAATCGGCTTACGTCTAGATGCACCAGAAAAAGCAATGTCTGCTGTTGTTACAGGAGCTGAACTGTTCTTACCACTACAAGGGTTGATCGATATCGACGCTGAACTTGCGCGACTTGAAAAAGAACTTGCGAAGTGGGAAAAAGAAGTGAAACTCGTTCAGGGCAAACTTTCAAACGAACGCTTTGTTTCAAAAGCACCAGAAGCTGTTGTAGCAGAAGAACGTGCTAAAGAAGCGGACTACCTCGAAAAACGCGACACAGTCATCAAGCGTTTAGAAGAATTGAAGAATCTATAATTTGATATGAACCCCTGGGGTTGCCTCTTACCAAGTAAACTTGGCAAGTGAGACAAATCCAGGGGTGTTTTTTATTTCGTTTTTTTGATTTTTTTCTTTTCTAGGTACCTGTCCTTTTCTAGGTACCTGTCCCAAAAACAATTCTGACATTCATGACTATTCACTAGATATACATTCTGAGGTCGCATTCTTATGTTAATTACTGACTATTTATAAATTGTGTTGGAATTGTGCGGGTACCAGGTACCTTTTGGGAACTGTTGGTAATCGTTGAATGAATAGTGAAGGGAACCTTTCAAATGAAGTTGAGTGGAATGGAGGGGTTGACTCCAGTGGGATTCCAGTCTGCCGTGAGATCCCGCAGGAGCCTGCGACGAGGAAGCTCACGCAGCGCCCGCGGAAAGCAGCCCCGCAGTGGAACTCAACGTTTCAAAGTCGGAGTTTCTAGAGTGGCGTTCTGCACATCTAAAGTGTGACATTTCGTGTCTCAAATTGTTATACTAAATCTGATAAGAATTCACCCACCAAGAGGAGACCAAATGCATGTACACTAACTTACAAGAATGCCTAGAGTTCGTATTCTCCATTCGCACGAGCACTTACAAACGCACACCCCTAGAGATGATCGAGGATATCTTAAACGACCTCGGAAATCCACACCATACATTTAAAACCATTCACTTTGCCGGCTCGAACGGAAAAGGTTCTACATTAAACGCAGTTGACTCAATTTTAAAAGAAGCTGACCTACAAGTGGGCGTGTTCACGTCACCACACATTCACCGCGTCAATGAGCGTATTCGTATTAACGAAGTGCAGATTCCTGATGACAAATTACTCGACTACTTGAACCAAGTACTATCAATTGTCGAAACAAAATACGATGGCAAATATCCGACATTCTTCGGCATTATCACAATCGTTGCGTACATGCACTTTGCGGAACAGCAAGTAGACGTTGCACTGATTGAGACAGGAATTGGTGGTTTACGTGACTCAACAAACGTTATCACACCGCTCATCTCCGTTATCACAACAGTTTCATATGACCACACGGACGTCCTCGGCGAAACGATTCAAGAAATCGCGTCTGAAAAAGCGGGAATCATCAAGCCAGGCGTTCCAGTCGTTTCAAGTGTGAAAAATCCTGAAGCGCAAGTTGTCATTCGTGAAACGGCGGCAGAAAAAAAAGCTCCACTTCAACAATTAGAAGAGCACATGAAAGTATCTAATGTTCGATTAGAAGACGGATACCAAGTGTTCGACTTAGAAATCGGGGAAGCCCGTTTAGAAAATATCGCACTTTCCATGTTCGGCATTCACCAAGCAGAGAACGCAGGCTTAGCAGTAACAGCTGTGAAAACAATCGCAGATTCGTTCAATGTGTCAGACGAAGCCATTTATGCAGGGCTGAAAAAAGCGAAGTGGGCAGGGCGCTTTGAGAAATTCGGCGACCATATTGTGATTGACGGAGCCCACAATCCAGAAGGCATGACAATGCTTCTGCAAACATTAACGGCCGTATATCCGGAATACAAGTATCACTTCCTTTATGCAGCTCTAGAAGAAAAAGACAATGCATCAAGTGTCGCGATGGTCGATCAAGTCGCAACAGACATTACCTTCACATCGTTCCACCACGCTGGCGCAACTCCAAAAGAAAAATTGATGGACTACTCGTCCCACACAGAAAAGTCAGCTGTTGATGACTGGAAAAAAGTTATCACAGACTTCAATTCGTCTCATGGAGAGACAGATGTTCTTGTCATCACAGGTTCTCTCTACTTTATGAGCGAAGTTCGGGAATACTTATTAACTCTTACTCTGTAACAAAAATGAAAGGCTCGGATTCTTAGGAATGCAAGCTTTTTCAATTCGAAAAAGGAGATGAGACGATGAAAATCACTGGATTCGATACATACAAAACTCGATTCGGTATTGAGAGCCGTTCTGTAATCGAACCTGGCCTCGAGCGAATTGAACGAGTTTTGGCTGCACTCGGTCACCCTGAACGTCATGACAAAATCATTCACGTTGCAGGTACAAATGGGAAGGGGTCCACAATTGCATTTTTAAAAGCACTTTGTGAAACACATAATCTTACATATGGAGCGTTTCAGTCACCTGCGATAGTTGATGTACATGATCAAATTGTGGTAAATGGTACTCCAATTAGCGAGCACGAAATGAATTCGATTGTCGAGAAAGTATCAAAGGTAGAAGAAGCAAAGACACTAACGGACTTTGAACTTCTCACAGTCTGCGCATTTTTGTTCTTCCAACAAAAAGAAGTGGAGATGTGGCTAGTTGAAACCGGAATGGGCGGGCGCTTTGATAGCACAAATGTCGTGTCAAACAGTACAGCAGTCATTACAAGTCTCTCGATTGACCACACCAATTTCTTAGGTACAACACTTGATGACATTGGCTCGCACAAAGCGGGCATTATCAAACAGAAGGCGAATGTCTTTGTACCAGAGTCGATTTATCTCGCGCCAATCGAAAAGGAAGTCGAAGCGAAGAATGCATTACTGAACATGATTGCACCCCTTGGCGAAGAAATCGAAATTGCTTTGCTCGGCGAACACCAGCGAATGAATGCTTCACTGGCAGTTGCAGCTTTCCAATCACTAGTTGACTCTAATCCCGGTGCGATCGAGCAAGCTTTGAAAACCGCCTATATACCATTTCGAATGGAGAAGATTGCAGAAAATGTGTACTTGGATGGAGCCCATAACTTAGAAAGTGCAGTCAAACTCGCTGAGACAATAAAAAAATCATTCAAAGGTCAATCTATCCATTTAATAATGGGAATATTAGCCGATAAAGAGTATAAGGAAGTTTTAAAGGCACTGGAAGAAGTTGCGGATAAAATCACATTTGTCGAATTTTCACATGAACGTGCACTTGATGCAAATAGACTAGTCGAATTATGTCGGATAGAAAATTATGATTTGAAGAAAGTCGAAGATATAGTAATAAATTTAACAAACGATGGAAAAACAAGTACTTTTCTCACAGGTTCACTGTACTTTTTAACTGAATGGCGATTCAAAAACAGCCAATAATGCCCGATGGATTTTTCTTATGGAGTGCTATAATTTTATTTGTCAGACAACTCTAAAAATGGAAGGCGGGAGACAATGGAATTCAGCAAGCGTACGAAACGTACCATCGTTTTACTTTATTGCTTTACCGCACTTCCACTCATGGCACTCCTTTTTCTCGCATTTCCTAGTCAACCAATCGACTGGCTGATTTTTTCGTTTATGTTCATATTGGCACTTGCAACAACTGCTATTCCATTCCATATCGGGGCGACAACAATATTCCTATCCCAATGGGTGACAGTTGCAGCTTTTCTGCAGTACGGGGCAGGTGTTGAAATGATTCTCGTACAATTTTCAATCTTACCGATGTTATTCCGCGTTCGTTTTTTAACAGATTTGCCGTATCGGATTTTATTTAGTTCTTGGATGTTTGTTCTGGTCTCTTTAGTATCGGCTTTGGCCGCTCATGCAGTTGGCTACCAGCTCGGTACAACAGACATCGGAATGATTTTAATCGGCGCTAGTGTGTTTATGTTCGTAAGTTTAACTAGCAATCATATCATTTTATATACAAGAGACAGGATTTTAGGAAGTAAAGATAAATTCTTCTCACGCGATGCTCTTTGGGACTATACGGGAAGCTTGATTACATTGCCTTTTGCGATATCACTATACGTGCTCCAAAATGAAATCGGCTGGATTGCCTTTTTATTACTAGGTATTCCATTTTTACTTGTTACCTATGTCGTGCGAATGTACAACACCGTAGAGCGTGCTAACCTTGCTCTTTCGAAAGCCAGCGCATTTGGTCATGAAATGGCAGATCGCTTAAGTGCCAATCAAATTGTCGATATGTTTATGAAGCGAGTGGCAGAACTGTTCCCGCTCGATGCCATCTACATTGTTGATAATTTAAAAGGCCGCTATGTTGTACTCCGAGCTGTTGTGGACAAAGAAGAAGTTACAATTGAAGTAGAGTCAGAATCGATACAGAACTCATTCATTCATTCTTATTTTAGTCGATCAGAAAAACATTGCTTTGGGAAAGCTTCTGAATGGAGAGAAGATGCGCCTGATTTTCTTGAGAAAGATATGAACAGCTTGCTAATTGTTCCTATCCATCGCAACAAAAAGACAGAAGGAATGGTCATTTTATCTGCGCGAAAGAAATATGCGTTTGAAAAATACCAGATGGACATTGTTCACTTATTGTCGACGTACTTTGCAGTTTCTTTAGAAAAAGCAAAATACGTCCATGCAGCTGTTGAGAAAAGTGAGACATGTGCTCTGACCGGACTTTATAATTATCGCTATTTAGATAAAAAGCTAGAAATTGAGCAAAACCGCTTAGATACGAATCCACATCTTTATTTATCTGCACTTATGTTAGATATTGACCACTTTAAACAAATTAACGATCAATATGGCCATCATGCCGGAAATAGTGTATTAAAAGATTTTGCGCGTTTATTAAAAAATCATGTCCCAGAGGATGGAACGATTGCACGCTATGGTGGAGAAGAGTTTGTCATTCTATTACCGCACATGACGAAACAAGATGCCGCTGAACTAGGTGAGAAGATTCGAAAAGAAGTTCAAACCACTTCTTTTTTAATAGATTCGGACCTCTCCAAAAATCGACAAGATGAAATCATTTATTTGACGGTCTCGATTGGTGTTTCAAATGCACCAGAAGATACCGATGAAACAATCACAATGCTACGAAATGCCGATCGCGCGCTCTACATTGGAGCTAAGCAGGCGGGGCGGAATCGTGTAGCGGAATACAATAGTAACTAAAAAAACAGCCGCATAGGCTGTTTTTTTAGTTGTATTTGATTTTTGTTAGTGATGCCCATTCTAAGGGAGTGATTGTGATGGATTGAGAAGAACTTGCATATTCAGAAGTTATACTTACAGAGCAGGCTGTCTCAAAACGAGCTTTATCTAAGTAAACAGGACCTGAGTAAGATTGATTTGATTTATACTTTGCCGGATTAAATATTAATAGTTTACTATTATTTTCTAATATATAATTATTAGTGTAAATGCTGATTAAAAACGTCAATTTGTTGACGGTATTGTTTGTCCAGGAATTGACGGATATAATGTCCTTAACAAACCTGAAGAAAGGAAAAGACGCCTCCCATGATGTCGGCCATTACCAGTGGCGCGACGGAAGACGTCCCTCAAACAATATGATTGTTGTCTCTGATTATAGCATAGTCAAATGCGCCGAGAAAAGCGTTTTTTATTAAATGTGCAGAAAAGGTCCCTTGTCCCTGTTGCGAGCATCTGGAGTACAAGGTCATTGGTTCGAGAGAGCGTAAGTTGAAAGATGAGACAGGTAGTGCAAGAACATTTGTGGTCAGAAGGTTGCGTTGTAAACAGTGTGAGAAGATCCATCATGAGCTCCCTGACCTGATGATCCCCTATAAACGTTACGCTGCATCCGTACTTGAAGAGACGATCTTCCAGAGCTCCCACCTGACGGTGGCGGTAGATGAATCGACTCTGTATCGCTGGAGAAAGTGGTTCGATGAGTTGATCGACTACTGGCTGTTCATCCTACAATCCATACTTATTCAATTTCAGAAGAATGAGGCCTCGATAGCCGACCTGTCCAGTCGGCTATTGCCTGTACATAAGCGAGTCGGACAATGGTTCGGTTCAGCACCTGGTTGGCTGGGAAAGATTGTCCATCCGGTTGCGAACCGTCATTTTTGGATACATACCCGTTCTGCGTTTTTGTCCATCCTCCCATCGACTACACTTCAATTATCGACTAGAAGGAGTGTGGAGAATGGGAAGAACAAAAGCAGATGAGAAGGCGACAAATCGGTTTCAGATGATCGCGCCACTATTGAATGAAGAACTAGATCAACAGGAACGAGGAAGGCTCCTCAAGCAGGTCGCGTCACATCATGGACTTTCTGAACGCACCATCCGGCGCTATCTCTCACAATTCAAGACTGAAGGGTTCGAGGGGCTGAAACAGAAGCAATATCGATCAATCCCAGTAGAGTCACAGGACCTGGTGCTCGAGCAGGCCATCTTATTGCGACGTGAGGTGCCGAGCAGGAGCATCGCCTCCATCATCCAGATATTAGAATGGGATGGAGTCGTAGAAAAAGGTACATTGAGGCGCTCTACATTGCAGGAACGGCTAGCCAAGCGTGGTTATAGTGCGCGCCAGATGAAGTTGTATCATGAGACATCTGGTGCTGTCCGTCGTTTTCAAAAGCGCAGTCGAAATGCCTTGTGGCATTCTGACATCAAATACGGACCGTACCTGCCGATCGGACCAAACGGCACGAAGAGACAGGTCTATATGGTGGCCTTCCTCGATGATGCGACACGGTTCCCATTGCACGTCTCGTTCTATGAGATGCTTGACGCACGGTGTGTTGAAGATGCGTTTCGCGAATCTGTCCGAAAGCATGGTGTGCCAGAGAGTGTGTACTTTGACAACGGCAAACAATATCGCACGAAATGGATGGCAAGGACCTGTTCCAAATTAGGGATACGTCTCCTCTATGCCCGTCCCTACTCGCCTGAATCGACTGGGAAGGTAGAACGTTTCAATCGAACATTTGAGGAGTTCCTACAAGAGGTGAAGCTCGAAAGTCCACAGACCACCGATGAACTGAACAAGTGGCTGGAGGTCTGGTTGGAAGAGCGCTATATCCATAAGCCACATCAGGCGTTAGGTGAGAACACGACGCCGCTCGAGGCCTATCGCAAAGAAGGTACACCGATCCGTCACATATCGGCTGAAGACCTTGCGCATGCCTTTCTGCATTCAGAGAGCCGAAAGGTCGATAAAGCCGGTTGCATCAGTTTCCAGGATGAGAAATATGAGGTCGGAATAAACTTCGTGGGCTGTAAGGTCGAGATCACCTATGATCCACAGGACACCGATGAATTGATCGTAGATTACCCAGGATATGATAGCTGGAAGGCAAAACGATTGGTGATAACCGAGCGGACCGGAAGGCGTCCATCCCTTCCAGAAAAGATGACGAAGGAACCTGCCGGTTCTTCAAGACTTCTAAAAGGTGCACAGAGAAAGAACAAAGAGCGACGGGCAGCTGCCATGACCCCTACTGTTCCAGCAGTCAGCTTCCGAAATATCGGAAAAGGAGGATCAGAACATGTTTGAATCCTTCTTTGAGATGCGCCATACCCCTTTCTCGCGTAGCATCCCGACAACTGAACTCTATGAATCTACTCAGCTAGAAGAGATCATCGGACGACTAAACTACGCCGCAGAACGTCAACTGTTTGCGGTGATGACCGGAGAATGTGGACTCGGAAAGACGACAGCGATCCGCCGGTTCACAGATCAGTTGGACCCGTCGCGTTTCAAACTCCTCTATCTTTCCGACAGTAAACTGACACCCCGTCATTTTTACAAGGGGATGTTAGAACAGTTAGGACTTGAAGCGAAGTTCTATCGAGGTGACTCGAAACGGCAATTACACCGCGAGATCGAACTGATGAAAGGCATCCATAAGTTGACGCCCGTCGTCGTCGTGGACGAAGCACATCTACTCGACCGTGAGATGTTAGAAGAGGTGCGCTTTCTATTGAACTTTCGTATGGATGCGCAAAGTCCGATGGCATTGATCATGGTCGGTCAGACGGAACTATGGGACCGCCTACAGTTACAGTCCTTTGCGGCAATCCGTCAGCGTATCGACATCCAGTTCAAGCTCGACCACCTTGATCGGTCGGAGACCGAACAATACATGAACAAACATCTGCGCTATGCAGGTGTCGAGCGAGATATCTTCAGTGACCTGGCAATCGATGAGATCTTCAGTTACTCGAGTGGCGCATCCCGATTGATCAACAAGTTGGCGACACATTGTCTTCTGTTCGCAGCACAGAATGGCTCCCGCATCATCGACGACCGTATGGTCAAGAAGGTGATCGAAGGTGAACTGGCATGAAGAAGAGCCGTTGGAAGAAGATGCGTTATGAAGAAAGTCTCGACTGTTGGGTGGTCGTCTGGGATGACGAGACAGGTTACAGGATGCGATGCGGAGAATGGTTCGAGTTGTACCTTGGGTACGGGAAGGTGCTCTCGTGTCGTCTAGAGCTCGGAAGAGATTGGTACATCATCACTGGGCAACATGAGGTCCGTTTTTATCTGAAACAAAATGAGACATATCAGGTGAATCTATAAATCATCAATGGGAGGTGCCACTGGCAGCCTCCCATTTGTCTAATGACAAAAAATCCGTCAGGACTTGGACAAAATCATCCATCAACTTACGGTCATTATTTGGCGTCATTAACAATTAGTTGGATCCCAAGATGAATTAAATACACACATTGTAGAGTTATTTAATGCTATTACTTTGTTTTTAGGTTTTTGAATAAAAATATCTTTAACTAAAATCTTCGAGTTAGTAAAATATGTTTTCACTGCGCTAGAGTTTGAAGTGAAATTTAATATATTTGTTACTACATTGGCATTATAAACATAACTTTGATTGTGATTAAAAGTAATGGATTTTTCAGATAGAACAGTAATAGTGTTTTTAGCTAAATTAGTACCATCAAGATCCCCCTTTTTTTTGTTATTTCTATCACCAAGTTTTTCAAAACTAATAGCTTTTGTACTTAAAATATCTCTAGTATGAGGAGCTGTGTTATTTGCAAATTTTAATTCACTATTTGAACAAGCAAAATTTGTGCCACACATGAATTCATTAAATGTAATACTGACCACAGGAGTTCCTGCTGTAGTAGTGGTAATTGAATAGCTAATTCCTAGATTATCGGGTAAGTTAATTGTCAGATCAATTGAGTTTTCTTTACTTGAATCTCCAATTAAAGAGGTTCCATATACAGTTACGACTTTTTTTTTCGATGAGATGAAATTTGCAACCTCATTTTGTAATGAATAAGTCGAGTCAACTGAAGTGGATGTGTGGTAAGAGTTACTATCTACATCCGTATCTAAAGTTCTTAACAACTCTATAATCTCTTTTGCTGTTGCAAGCTCATGTTTAGTAATCGATTGTTCCACTTTGTTATCAAATTGAATTCTGGTTAAATTCTTGTCTATGCTTTCCACATCACGCTTAAGTGTTTGTTGGTGACGAATAATAATTTCTGAGGTTTTTGCCTCGATATACTCTGCACCCATCTCGGCTACAGAATAGGAGACGCTAGTAGTACTAGTATTTTTAATTTGCTTAGATTGATTTATAGAGGCAACTGTAAAGCTAGCAGTCACTACTAATAACAACACCACTAAAACAAGCACTAATAGTAATGTGTAACCTTCCTGTCTCCTGAGCATCTTCATTCAAACACCCCAACATCTAATTATAATTAATATCCTCAATCGAAGTTCCTGGATCAATTACACCATTTGGATCCGTAATCGTTAAATTGCATACCGTGTCTTTTTGTTGTTGCGTAATGACTGTTTGATCAGAAGCGGCAGTCATTTGATACCATGGTGCATTCACATCATTGCTTAACTTATAGATCACTTTGTAGTTAGAAGAATCTCCATGTTTAAAGCTAGATTTTACTTGTGCGAAAGCTGAAGAAGAAAGAGGACTTTCAATGCAAACGTTACTATTGATTAAAGTTACGCGTTTATCATCTTCTTTAATATTATTTCCATTCGTATTCTCGAGTGTGAAACCTATAGTGTTGGTAACTAAAGTTGAATTTAGAATATCCGATTTCGCATTAGAACTAAATGTGAAAGAAATAGTTTTAACCTTTAAAAATGAATTATCGATACGTACATGTTTTAGGAAAAACACTCCATCAGCTGCGAGTACTTTAATATTACCTAAATCTTTATTTTGCTGAGAATTAAATTGTTGTGAATCAAATGTAACTGTGATAGGGAAGTAATAGAATGTATTATCTGTAAATGAGAACCCAGGATTTGATATTGTAGGAACGTTTAAAACTGTAACTTTAGACGGATCATTTATATATAAATCCTTATAGTCATCAAAACTAATGGTTGGTAAAGTCGGAGATCCATTTATTAATGGCAAACTAAGTTTAGGATAGCTCATCTTCATATCAATACTACGTGTAACCGTTGCATCAAACACCCCTGCAACTTTCAATGTCAAAACATAACGTGTGAAACCAGAAGTAGCATCCGTGACTTCTTCTTTCGAATAGCTCTGCAATTTGTATGCACGGTTCGCAGTTGCCACTTCCCGTAAAGCTGCTGAAGCAGACTCTGCATTTAAAAAGTTCGTGATGTCTGTATTGATCAGAGTATTGTATGTAGTAATTTTACTAGCAATTTCAGTAGCTTTTGTTTCAGCTGAAAGGGTTGAATTGTTTTGAATAGTTTTAATTTCTAGTAGTGCTTTTGAATAGTGGCCGCTGATAATTGTTTCAAGACGGTTCTGATAATATTCGACTCCCATTTCTGCAAGGGAAGTGGATACAAATGAATCGTCTGTTTTTGAAACCTGTTTTTGTTGATTCATAGAAGCGATTGTAAAGCTGGCAGTGAGCATCAATAACAAAACTACAAGAACCAAAGTGAGTAACAAAGTGTAGCCTTTTTGATTAAGATAATTCGTCATGATTTCTCACTCCATTCATGGAATATAATTACTATTAGTATATCAAAAGAGATAGGTCTATAGGTATGATATTCTGGAATGTAAAAATAACGATTTTACATAATGAGAAATTTAGTCCAAAGACCTAAAAAAGCTAAGCGAAGTCGCTTAGCTAGTCAGTAGTTAATTTTGATAATGTTGTATTTAATACATAATAAGTTGATTTTCCATCCTTGAATTCAGCAGTTAAGCTCAAATGCACAGGCAAAAGAATTCTTCCCCCATTTGAATAACTTACAATACTCAAAGTAGCTTCTTCTTGATTGATTATATTATTTTCAATAGTGGGCGAGACATTATAAAGTTGATAAGTGACTCCAGGGCGTTTTGGAATTCTAATTTCACCATCATCTTTAGAGTTAATCACTAATTGGCCAGCCTCAATTTTTAGATCTATAATTGTGCTTCTTGTATGAGTAGATTGTAATGTCGACAAAATCACATTCGCTTCCTGTTGTAAGGACTGTGTAGTAACGGCATAGCTATTGGAATCGATAGTCTGAAAAAAGACTCTCCAAATCAAAATAGTCAAAAATCCTATAATGACAATGACTGCAAGAAGCTCAATAAGTGTAATTCCTTTTTGGTTTTTCATCTTGTCATCCTCCGGTCACTGTAACTGGTAGATTATCAGATGTAAGGTAGCCATAATTTGTTGCACGGATAGATTCTTTTTCCACAACATAAATTGTTACTTCAAATAAGTCTAATCCGTCAACTTCGTTATCATCTACTAGATAATAAATTTGATAACCACCAGACAAAGGTGTTGTCTCAGTGGCGACATAAAAGTCTTGAGTCGGTTTGTTATTGTCTGGAAATAACTTATTGAAAGTTTCATTGCTACTTACAAGGTTAAATTGTGGGGGTGGATTAGCTCCATCTATTTCCCAGCCTTTTGCTCTTACAAGCGCATCTTTCGCAACTGCTACCGAGTCGAGACTCTCCTCATTCACTTCATTCGTCCTGAACATATTCGGAAAAACACTTAATGCGATGGATAACACAACAGCTAAAAGTACAACAGATGCTAAAACCTCCACTAATGTAAATCCTTTAGAATTCAGAAAATTTCTATACACCTCTTGCACCCCCCTATGGTACCCTTTATACTTTCATCATAACAGAGGATTCAAAAGAATGAAACAAAGGAAATATCTGTCGTAAAGATTTCATAAATAAGGTAAATAGTTGTATTCAAAGTTACAACTATTACGTTACAATGAGATTAATAAGATAATTCTATGATGTAAGGCCTATAGAGAGTAGTAGGTAAATCTAACGGGGGAGTGAATCAATTTGAGGAAAGTAATTGCAGGTTTAATTAGTATTGGCCTACTCGCTTTACTTTTTTCTCCTTTTGTATTAGCAAATGAACATACGCATACATTAGGTGGGAAAGTAGCTCCTTCAACAGATGAGGAAGAAGTGACGGCTTGGATTGCAACAGAGATTGATGTATGGAAAGCATCAGTGGTCGAGCAGTTAAATGCAACGAATTCTTCATTAGAAGTGACAGCAGATGATTTTGTTTTTGATATCGCGCAATCGGTTGACCAATTTGTTAGTAAAGCAAATGTGCCGTGGTATGCATTTTGGAAAAGCGATCAAGAAGTCCATCAACCACTTGTGGTAACAATCAGTGAGCGACTTACTTCAGCAATCGATGCCGATCCGGCGTTTGATCGAGTCAAAACTATAGAAGACCTTCGCTTAAAAGCAAGTGTATTGAGTGATGAATCGATTCAACTAATTGCGAGTGACATTTCTATAGCGGACTTGGAACGTGTTGGGTTTGTAACAGTTCAAACCGGACTGCCAGCTGCAGAACTAAATGCAGTAAATGAATTGATACACAATAAAGTGATTCAACCTCAAGAAATCGTTTCATTAAATGAAACTTTAGTGCAAGGTGCTGCACCAATCTCGGAGACAACTGCAAACTTTGTAGCATCAATGTTTTATATAACTGTCCTTCAAACGGAATTTGATTTAGTTGAACGTCACTCACAAGGGGTCGTACCTGACTATTCGACTTTAGGATTAGAAGCGATGATCAACGCGAAGTTGAACCGTGATTTTAAATTCAAAAATACGTTTGATACACCAGTAACTATCCAAGCAACCAACTCGGGTGGTACATATTTACTTGAATTCCTAACACTCAATCCAGATTCTACTGCTAGTTTTGAAGTAGGATCTCGTGAAGAAATTGAACCGAAACGTGTGGAACGTCTGGTTGCAGATTTAAATTACGGACAGTCTCGTCAAATCGAAGCGGGAAGAAGCGGTTGGAGAGTCGTAACATACCGCACCGTTTCATCAAAAACAGGATCATTTGAAACACAAGAAATTATCGCACGGGACTATTATCCACCTGTACATACAGTGGTGGAAGTCAGTGCGAAAGAAGCACCACCAGCTCCAGAACCACCTGTACCAACAACGGGGGATCCTGCTAATGGCTCAGGTACTGGAACAGGAACGACTGGTGGAACTGGAACTGGAACAGGTACTGGAACAGGAACAGGAACTGGTTCGGGCAACGGCACCGGCAGTGGAAATGGTTCCGGATCGGGATCTGGTACAGGTTCAGGAAATGGATCAGGCTCTGGCAATGGTTCAACCAATGACCCTGCAGATTCTGACAATGATGGCACACCGGATTATGACAAAGGCGGAAATAAAGTTGATTAACGGAGGGAGGGATTCACAATGAAACCTGGGACGAAAAAACGGATTGGGGATATGCTGGTAGATGCGGGCATGATTACCCAGCAACAACTCGAATATGGTCTTGAAAACAAAGCACCTTCTGAAAAACTTGGGGATTATTTCATTCGTGAAAACCTCATCACCGAACAGCAATTAAATGAAATGCTCGAGCGCCAACTTGGTATTCCAAATATCAACTTGACGCAATACCCTATTGACCCAGAACTGACGTCACTTGTGCCAAAAGATATTGCAAAGCGACTGTTAGTTCTGCCAATTAAACGGGAGCGCAATAAACTCTTACTTGCGATGGCCGATCCAATGGATTACTTCGCAGTAGAAGAAGTCCGAATGGCAACAGGTCTTCAAGTCGAACCGGCGATTGCAGCGAAATACGATTTACTGCGCATGCTGACAAAGTTCTATGATTTGAAAGAAACGATGGATATGTCCTTACAAGACATCATTCCAACGAGCTTAGAAGACGAGAACCAAATCACGGATCTTGACTCACCAATCGTCAACTTAGTGAATCAACTCATCAGTAACGCCGTCACGCAACGTGCATCAGATATTCACTTTGATCCACAAGAAACAGACTTCCGCGTCCGGTACCGGATTGACGGTGTACTACACCTGGAACGAGCGCTACCAAAATACATTCAAAACGTCATCTTAGCGCGTATCAAAATCTTGGCGAACTTAAACATTACCGAGCACCGGATCCCGCAAGATGGTCGTATCAAACAAAACATCAATATGAAGCCAGTCGATATTCGCGTATCAACACTTCCAACGATTTATGGCGAAAAAGTCGTAATGCGGGTACTCGATTTAACGAATGCTATCAACGATATTTCAAAACTTGGCTTCAGCGACACGAACTTAACTTCGTTCAAAAAAATGTTGAAACGTCCAAATGGAATTGTGCTGATCACAGGTCCTACGGGTTCTGGTAAATCTTCTACTCTATATGCGGGTTTGAACCGCTTAAATGAAGATGAAGTAAACATCATCACAGTCGAAGATCCAGTCGAGTATCAGTTAGAAGGAATCAACCAGATTCAAGTAAAAGAAGAAGTGGGCTTAACGTTCGCAGCAGGTCTTCGCTCGATACTTCGACAAGATCCAGACATTGTCATGATCGGGGAGATTCGTGACTTAGAGACCGCCCAAATCGCGGTTCGAGCATCACTTACGGGTCACTTGGTTTTAAGTACACTGCACACGAACTCTGCAGTTGAATCGGTCTCGCGTCTTCGCGATATGGGAATTGAGCAATTCTTAATCGCCTCTTCACTAGTTGGCGTCATCTCGCAGCGTCTTGTACGTCGTGTATGCCGAGATTGTGCAGTAAAAGAACCGGCAACGAGTCGTGAAAAAGAGTTGTTCCAAGAAAACGGTATCGAAATTGACGAAATTTCACGTGGTGTTGGATGTCCAGCATGCAACAACACGGGTTACCGTGGACGACTCGCAGTTCATGAAGTATTAGAAGTCGATGATGAAGTGCGCACGATGATTATTGATGGCAGAAGCCAACGAGACATCATGCGCTATATGAAACAAGCGAAAATGAAATCCCTACTGCAAGACGGGATGGAAAAAGTAGCCCAAGGCGTGACAACGACAGAAGAAGTATTCCGCGTTGCCACACTTGATTAAAGGAGGTGACCCCACTGAGTTACTCAATACTCGATTTACTCAATCGCAGCTATGAAGAAAAGATTTCGGATTTGCATATCACAGTGGGTGTTCCCCCGATGTTCCGGAAGAACGGGAAGTTGATTCCTGGTGGAGAAGTTGTTTTGACGGAAGAAATGACCAAGCAAATGGTCAATGAATTGTTACCGGCTGACAAGCAAGAAGAATTTGCAGAAAAAGGTGAGACGGATTTCGGGTTTGCTCTCGGCGAAAAATGTCGTTTTCGTATCAATGCGTACCATCAGCAAAAGCGAATGGCACTAGCTGCTCGTCAAATTTCAAACTCCATTCCAACTTTACAACAGCTCAACATGCCAAAGGTATTATATGACTTAGCGGAACGTCCGCAGGGGTTGATTTTAGTTACGGGTCCTACAGGCTCAGGAAAATCTACGACACTAGCAGCGATGATTGATCATATCAACCGGACGATGTCTCGTCACATTTTGACTTTGGAAGATCCGATTGAGTACGTGCATCCGCACAATCAATCGATTGTGAATCAACGTGAAATTGGTGCTGACTCCATGACATTTGCCAACGCATTGCGGGCAGCACTTCGTCAAGATCCAGATGTCATCCTAGTTGGAGAGATGCGGGACTTGGAAACGATATCTACAGCTATCACAGCTGCTGAAACCGGTCACTTAGTGATGGGAACGTTGCATACAAGTTCTGCACCAACGACAATCGACCGAATCATTGATGTGTTCCCCCCGTTCCAGCAAGGTCAAATCCGGATTCAACTCGGAAACGTATTGCAAGGAATTGTCTCTCAACGATTATTCGTGAATGCAACCGGAAATGGGCGGGTAGCGGCTACAGAAATTTTAATTTCCACACCCGCTGTCTCGAACTTGATTCGAAACGAAAAAGTGCATCAGATTCAAAACGTGATGCAAACGAGTCGCGCACTAGGCATGCATACACTTGAAGCCAATATCCAAGAACTGATTACAAAAGGCTCCATCAAGTACGAAGATGCCAAGCCATACCTACCGGCAGGTGATTACTAATGGTTGTATTTCGTTATAACGGCCGCTCCATAGAAGGAGCCATTAAAAAAGGAACCATCGACGCAGTCTCCAAGGCTCAAGCGATTCAAAAGCTGCGCGAGATGAAAATTAACCCGCGTGAAGTGGAAGAGTCGAAATCGATTTTGCATAAAGAATTATCTTTAGGCTCAAAAGTGAAAAACCAAGATTTCGTAATCTATGTGCGACAGTTCGCAACCTTAATCCGTGCGGGTGTTTCCATCGTAGAATCCACACGAATACTAGCAGATCAAACAAAATCAAAGCCGTTGAAAAAAGCGTTGAATAGTGTAGAAGAAGACGTGCGAACTGGACTTACATTCTCGGATGCAGCTGCGAAATACCCGAATGTTTTTCCTGGCGTATTTGTCAATATGATTCGTGCAGGGGAAGCAACAGGTAATTTGGACAATTCACTTGATCGATTGGCGATGTCTCTTGAGAAGCAGTATGCAATCAAGAAAAAAGTTCAGTCAACCATGACGTATCCAGTTATTTTGTTAATTCTTACTTTTGGTGTAGCAGGGTTTCTAATGCTAACAGTAGTTCCTCAATTTGTCGATATGTTTGATGACATGGGTGCTGAACTGCCTACCATCACGAAAGTCGTGATGGCAATGAGTGAATTTTTACAAACCAGTTGGTATATCATCATCATCGCAATCGTTTTAGCAGTAACTATCTTTATGTATTTATTTAAAAACAATGAAAAGTTCAACTTTGGTGTGTATTACGCCATTATGCGAATGCCGGTATTCGGTCAACTTGTACAAAAGTCTTCGATTGCACGTGTAACAAGAACTTTATCGTCATTGTTTAGTTCGTCTGTTCCTATACTCCAAGCACTTACAATTGTGGAAAAAGTATCTGGGAATCCAGTCATTGGAAAAGTATTGAATGAAGCAAAACGAAGCCTTGAAAAAGGAAGCACTTTGACAGCGCCACTTCAGGAAAGTTGGATATTCCCACCTTTAGTTACGCAGATGACATTGATTGGAGAGCAAACAGGATCACTTGATTACATGTTAGAAAAAGTTGCAACGTTTTATGAAGAAGAAGTAGACAGAACTGTAGACACTTTAAAATCACTGATCGAACCTCTTATGATTTTATTTTTAGCGTTTATTGTAGGTGGAATTGTCATGGCGATTATGATTCCAATGTTTAGCTTGTATGAACAAATTTAATGCTTTCATTCCATTTAAGGAGGTGAGAATACGACATGAATGAACAAATATACTTAGAACAACAAAATGAATCGATGGGAGAGAACTCATTAATGAAAAAATTACTCAAGAAACGTTTAAATCAAAAAGGTTTAACACTTATTGAATTACTTGCAGTTATTGTTATCTTAGCAATCATCGCAGCTATTGCAGTACCTGCTATAGGAAATTTAATTGAAAATTCTCGTTATAATGCAATAAAAGCTGATGCTGTAAATGCCTTAAACGCAGCTAATTTATACTACACTGAGAATCCTGATGCAGCAGATGGTGTTTTGATTTCAACTTTAGAAACTGATGGATATTTGGATAGTGCTGGAAACCTTGATACGGATGGTACAGTTTCGAAAGACAGCCCTCGTTCACTTACCGTTTCTGTTGAAGCAGACGATTGGAATGGTAGTTCTGATTTTGACTTCACTAATGCCACTCTTGAAGATATAAATGGTGATACAGAAAGAGGTTCCAATTTACCAGAAAATCATGTTATCGGAACAGCTACAACAACTCCAACAACTCCATAATTCCAACCTTATTTGAAGCCGGAGCAATCCGGCTTGACATAAGCTTGGCATTGCGACAAGTAGAAAGAGATGGACGAGAGGGGTCATGGAATGTTTCGAAAACGCGGAAGTCGACAAATCGTGTCGATGGATCTTCACGAGACAGTGTTACGTGCGCTAGTTCGGCCACGTGAGGATGGGGACGACTGGTTGCTGTACGAAGCGGCTGTGCCTCCTGGGTATGTAGAAGATGATCATATTAAAGATGAAATTGGCTATTTTAATTGGATGAAAGAACAAGTCGCTTCTTGGGGCATCAAGCGCGATCAAGTGCGTTATTTCGTTCCGGACAGTGCAGTCATGATGAAAGCAATCGAGCATCCAGAAGACGTGAAGACTGAAGATTTAAAAGGGTATGTACAGATGGAGCTTGGGCGTTCGATTCAACTACCTTTCGAGAACCCGTTACTTGACGTATATGACCCGACTCCAGGTGACCAAAAAGCTACATTATTTGCTGCTCCTGCTGAAGAAGTCATGCGCTTTGCGAATATTTTGGATGACGCGGGACTTGATCCTGTCATTGCAGATCTTCGTGCATTGTCTGCTATTCGTTATTTTACAAAGCGCGATTATTTTAAAACAGACAAATCCTATCTCTTAGTTGAATGGTTGATGACAGGCGTCGTCGTCACAATCTACCGCGACGGGGAAGTCGAATTTTTACGTTACCAGCCTTTTGAGAAAGAAAACGGCGTATATAGTTCCTATGCGGAAGGGGACGACATCAAATTCCGTCTAGATGGGGATGTTGAAGCGTATCGTTACCAACTCGCAGAACAAGTGACTGAACTTGAGCGAATGATGACCTTCTACCGATTCTCGATTCATAAAGGCGACATTGCGGTAGAAGAAATCGTATCGTTTGGCGAGTCACCAGAACTTGATTACATCGACGGCTTACTTCGGGAAAACTTATCGTTCCCGCAAGTGACAACTGTACGAGATGAAGATGTGCGCAAGTTTTACAATGGATTCGGATCGAGTGACGTGTCACTCATCGGTCTCGCGTTAAAGGGGGATGTCCATGAATCCGGAAATTAATTTACTTCCCGTCTTTGAAAAGCGTAAACCGGAGAGTTATTTAGGTCTTATTTTATTTATCGTTGTCCTCGGTGCGCTCATCGTATTTCTAGCGGTTTATCTGATGGGAATCAAACAAGATGCAGCAGACCTACAAGCACAAGAACAAATTCTTGTTGCAGAACGGACTGCACTACAAGAACAAGTATCTACGGGCGTGGATACTCCTGAAATCAGCTACGCAGATGCGGTGCTATTTGTAGAACTGAACTCATACCCGGTATCTCCTTTATACGAAGAAATTCAAAACCTTGCTGACGAGAATACATACGTTCGCAACTATAGCTTTAGCCCAGAAACAATCACATTAGCCGTTGATTTCGAGACAAAATCAGAAGTTGCATTTTTCGTTGAGAACCTAATGAAGAGCAACTATTTCGCAAATGTCCAAGTCGACAGTATTTTAGAATTTGAACCACTCAGCACAACAAATGAACAAGAAGGCATCGTGGAAGAGAACGAAGTTGCACCACGCTACACGGCTTCGATTCGTCTCACACCGCTTCCTGAATATGTCGCGCAGGGGGTGACACAACCATGATGGATTCAATTCGTGAAAACAAACGAGCAGCGTTCCTACTTGGAGGGGCGCTCATCGCACTTATTTTAGCTGGCGTATATTATCTGTATATCTTACCGCTACAAGGTGAGAACGACGCTAAGCGAAATGCTAACGCTCTGATCCAAGCAGAGATTGACGTTCTTCAGCAACAACTAGCAGTCGAAGAAGACGGGGAACTGCCGCTTCAAGACGACCCGTACGAACTGATGAAAAAAGTTCCGAACCAACTGGAAATCGACAAGATCATTCGAACAATCGAAGAAATCGAATTGATTACGGCCACAAATGTCGGGAGTGTCAGTTTCAATGGCTATGATTCAGAAGGCGTTACAGGATTCGTTGAAGAAGAAGAGGAAGAAGTCGTGAACGAAGAGCCGGAAGAGCAAGCAGAGACTCCGGAAACGGATGATGAGACGCCAGAGCCTGGAGATTCTTCAACAGAAGCACGTGAAGAAGCCGCTGAAGGGGAAACACCAGTATCGACGATCTCAGTTGCAGATCTACCACTAGAACTGCGCATGATCACGATGACGATTGATGTCACTGCCGAGACAGAAGAGCAACTCGTTGCTATAATGAAAGAAATTGAAAACTTAGAGCGTGTGTATCGCATTGATGCTCTCGACACAGGTCTTCCTGGAGAAGAGCAGATTGCAACAGAAGCTGAGGAACAAATTAGTGCGTCACTAACAATTACTACATTCTATTATATTCAATAACCTGCCAGGGGTGGTTGCGATGGAAGCCGGACAAATAACTGTTTACATTGTTGTCTACCTTCTGCCTGCAGCCACTCTTTTTGTGTTGGCCGTCGTTGCGTTACTGGCGAATCCTTCGAACCGATTCACCTACGAATTGACGGGGCACTGATGAAAATTGATGCGACTCTTCATTATGCTTTGATTTTCCGAGACATGACGACAGAAATCGAAGCATCAAAGCTTGTGAATCGCCTGGCGTATGAAGATTCATTGACTGGAATTGCAAATAGAACGTACTTCATTCAAGAGCTTGAGAACGCATTACTTGAAAAGCGCTCTATCGGCGTATTGTTGCTAGATTTAAACGGGTTTAAACAAATCAATGATCAATTCGGGCATATAAGTGGAGATGAAGTGTTGAAAACCGTTGCCATGCTGCTCACAAAATCGTTTCCTACACCCCATTTTGCGGCGCGTCTCGGTGGAGATGAATTTGTAGTGTTGCTTGATGGCATCACACGACAGTCACAGCTCGATGAATCGATTGGGTTTATTAAAACGAAAGAAAAAAACTTCTCGGTTCTGCTAGGAGAACAATCCGTCCCTGTCGAATTTAGTGTAGGAGGAGCTTACCGCGAAAATGGCGACACGATAGACGAGTTGTTGATGCGTGCTGATGAACAAATGTACAAAGAAAAATACAAAGATCGTCCCCATGAAAGGAATTCATTCAATTGACTGCAGTTGTCACAGGTTTATTTTTTATTTATGGTTTAGTATTTGGTAGTTTTTATAACGTGGTCGGGCTTCGTGTGCCGAACGGAGAATCGATTGTCCATCCACCGTCACATTGTCCTAAATGTTCACGCAGGTTGACGGTGTTAGACCTAGTTCCCGTGTTTTCGTATATTTTCCTCCGCGGGAAATGCCGGGGGTGTGGTTCGAAGATTAGTTTCGTCTATCCCTTGATGGAGTTGATTACGGGAGTTTTATTTGCGTTCGCATTTTGGCATTTCGGCTGGTCACTAGAGCTTGCTGTGGCACTTGTGTTTTATTCACTTCTTGTCGTATTAACAGTTTCGGATCTAGCATATATGTTGATTCCAGATAAGTTTTTATTGTTCTTCGGAATCCCGCTCATTGTTTTGCGCATTTTCGAACCGCTTGACCCGTGGTGGGATAGTTATCTCGGTGCTGCCGTCGGTTTTACGTTATTGCTATTAATTGCAATCGTATCTCGCGGCGGAATGGGTGGCGGCGATATTAAATTGTTCCTAGTCATCGGAATTGTGCTCGGAACTATCCAGTCGCTCGTCGTTCTCGGACTCGCGTCAGTGATCGGCTTAATTTTTGGCATCATCTCTTTACGCCTTGCCAAAAAAGGCCGCAAAACGCCCATCCCATTCGGCCCATCCATCGCCATTGCTGCGGTCATCGTCCATCTCTACGGACAACAACTAATCGACTGGTATGTGAATTTGTTTTAATAGCAATCCCTACATCCAAAATATCATTTCCTGGGAGAGTGTCACTGAGCCTCCTCACGTCGACTTCGTCTCGTTGCGGGGTCTCAGTAAAACTCTGATGGCCCGGGAAATAACATCCTGGCTTCCGGTCTTTGAACTGCAACAAGTTTAATAAATCATTTATCACAGAAAAGAGAGTTGCCAAGAATGATTTTGGCACTCTTTTTTTATTCCTATAAATAAGCACAGTAATAAATACGAGTGGAAATACGAAGTTGAGTGGAGTGGAGGGGCTGACTCCAGCGGGATTCAAGTCGGAACGTGAGACCCCGCAGGAGCCTGCGACGAGGAGGCTCACGCCGCGCCCACGGAAAGCAGCCCCGCAGCGGAATTCAACGTTTTACTTCGCGTTCTACACATCTAAATGGAATCAGTTCCCAAAAGGTACCTGTCACCGACACAATTCCAACACAATTCATAATTATTGGAAAAAAACATAGGAATGCGGGTTTAAAATGCATAAATAATGAATTGTCATGAATGTCAGAATAGTTTGCGGGACAGGTACCTAAAAAAACAACTGGCTGTCCTGCGCACATCGAGGTTCTTGTGGATAACCTTGAGAATAGCACCGATCAAAATTTTATTTTGACGCATGCAGAGGCCGCAAAACTTCAAAGTGAAGAAATGCAAAAGTTGCAAAATGTGCTCGCCACATTTAAAGACAAATCGGTAAGTCCTCTGTTCACCTTGGATTCGGTCCTCACGAAACAAGCCTGTGTTGCGATTGAGCTCGATTGATCCATTTCACACAACTCTATTTTTAAAATTGTCTATCGTTTTTCACCAATTCATTTAGCCGGTACACTAGCTCGAAAGGGGGAATACGATGACTAAAGTACTGGCAGAAACTTTCGAATTAATTCGCGATGTGAATCAAGATGATAGACCGCGTGAGCGACTGATCCAGCAAGGAGCGCAAAGCCTTTCAAATCAAGAACTGCTTGCTATCCTATTGCGAACGGGAACAAAAGACCAATCGGTGCTTTCACTCTCAAACGAAATCTTGAAATACTTTGAACGAATCCATTACCTGAAAAACGCAACAATCGAAGAATTGACACAGATCAAAGGAGTTGGCCCCGTGAAAGCCGTGCAATTATTAGCAGCTGTGGAATTTGGAAGACGCTTGTCGGTACAAGACGTGCAAGACCGCGTGACAGTGCGCTCTCCGAAAGATGCTGCTGATTACATCAAACATGACCTCCATCACTTGATGCAGGAACATTTCATCATTTTATTTCTGAATGTCAAAAACCAAATCATCCATAAACAAACAATCTTTATCGGTGGACTGAGTGCATCCATTGTCCACCCAAGGGAAGTGTTCCGTGAAGCTATTAAGAAATCCTGCGCGTCTATTATTGCAGTTCACAATCACCCAAGTGGCAATCCAACACCTTCCCCAGAAGACATCGCTGTGACAAAACGCCTACGGGATGCTGGGCAGATCATGGGTATTGAGTTGCTCGACCATTTGATCATCGGGGACCATCAGTTCATAAGTCTCAAAGAAAAGGGGTACATGTGAGGCTGTATTATTTTCCATCTATCGTCTATAATGAACTTTATGACGTCACGTATGTGACAGCGATAGAAAGGAAGTTGGACCGTGTTTGGATTTGGAGCAAAAGATATTGGAATTGATTTAGGAACAGCAAATACACTTGTATTTATGAAGGGGAAGGGTATCGTCCTTCGTGAGCCTTCTGTAGTAGCTAAGAACACACAAACAAATGACATCGTAGCAGTTGGAGTTAACGCGCGTAATATGATCGGCCGTACACCAGGGTCAATCGTCGCAATTCGTCCAATGAAAGACGGTGTTATTGCTGACTTTGAAACAACTTCACGTATGATTGAAGACTTTATGAAAAAAGGCTTAAAAGCGGCAGGCTCTTCATGGAGCAAGCCAAATGTAATGATTTGTGTGCCTTACGGAATTACTTCTGTGGAGCAACGCGCAGTGATCGACGCAGCAAAACAAGCAGGTGCACGTGACGCTGTGACGATTGAAGAACCTTTTGCAGCAGCAATTGGTGCGAATCTACCGGTTTGGGAACCAACTGGATCAATGGTCGTCGATATTGGTGGAGGGACGACAGAAGTGGCTGTTATCTCTTTAGGAGGAATTGTAACAAGTGAATCGGTTCGCGTAGCGGGTGACGCTATGGACCAAGCAATCACAAGTTATATTCGTAAAATGTATAATTTGACGATTGGTGAACGTACTTCTGAAGCCATCAAAATGGAAATTGGTTCAGCACTAGTCATCGGTGATGAAGAAAAGATGGAAATTCGTGGTCGTGATTTGGTCACAGGACTTCCAAAAACAATCGAAATCACTTCAAAAGAAATTGCAGATGCACTGCGTGAGTCAATTACAACAATCATTGACGGTGTGAAACGTACACTTGAAAAAACTCCTCCTGAATTGTCTGCGGATATTATGGAACGCGGCATCATGTTAACAGGTGGCGGAGCACTTTTGAAGAACTTGGATAAAGTGATCAGCGACGAAACAAACATGCCTGTATTCATTGCTGAAGATCCACTTGATTGTGTAGCTGTCGGTACTGGCATGGCACTCGATCATTTAAATGATATTCGTAAACAACAACCACGTAGATAAGGAGACGTTACCATGCCATCACTATTTTCCGCTAAACGGCTGATTGCATTATTGGTGGGCATGATCGTTCTTGTGGTGTTAATCAGTTTTTCACTTCGTGATCGCGGCAACGCAAATATCGCGGAGTCATTGATAAAGGATGTCGTTGGTTTTGGTCAATCACTCGTTGCCAAACCAACGCATTTTGTCGTTGAACGTTATAAAAACATTGAAGATTTTCTCCATACATATGAAGAAAATGAGCGTTTGAAGGCACGCATCCAAGATTATGCCTCTGTTCAAGCCGAAGTCCAGCAACTCCAGCAAGAAAACGCGGAGTTAAAAGAGCTAGTCGGTGTGGAAGAGGACTTGAGCGATTATGAACCGATTCGCGCAACGGTTATCGCACGAAATCCCGATCAATGGGATGAGAAAATCATCTTAGATCGCGGAGCTGTCCATGGCGTCGAAGCCAACATGGCGGTCATGACAGCACAAGGTCTGATTGGAAAGGTCACACTTGTTACCAATCGCACCGCGACAGTTGAACTCGTCACTACACAAAATCCTAACAATCGTATTTCTGCTTTTGTAGCAGAAGACGAAACAATTTTTGGTTTGATTGAAGGCTATGATGAAGAACGCAGAGAGTTGATTCTGCGCCGCTTAGACACGAACGCAAATGTTGTGGAAGGTCAGAAAATCACGACATCCGGACTAGGAGGTATTTTCCCAAAAGGTATTTATATCGGAGAGGTGACTGAAGTCACGTCGGACGATCACGGACTGACGAAACTAGCGTATGTGAAGCCTGCAGACGATCTCTTGACGCTTAACCAAGTGATTATTGCTTCCCGCGCAATGCCTATGGTGTCAGGTGTAGACGGGCAAGTACAGGAAGAAGAAGTGGTCGAAGGAGAGGACAGCGAATGATTCGTGCTCTTGTCATCTTCGTCGCCATTTTTCTTTTTTACATGGAACCGATTTTCGGTCTATTGTCTCCTGTTAGCATAGGGCCTGAGTTTTATATTTTAGTTCCGCGCTTTCTGATTATTTACCTAGTGTTCGTAGCGATTTATTACAATCGCAAGCGTGCCATGTTGCTCGGTGTGATTTTTGGTCTCTTGTATGATGTGTTTTTCATTGATATTATTGGACTGTATAGCTTTATTTATCCGATTTTAATTTTCATCAGTGTATGGGTCATGCGATATGTGCATCTGAATATTTTCACGCTATCGTTCCTGTTGCTGTTGTTGCTTGCCGGACTAGAGTCTCTACTTTTCGTGTTCAACACGATTATCGGTTCGAGTGGTTTAGTATTTGATGAGTTTTTAAGATTGCGCCTCGTTCCGACGATGCTTGCAAACCTAGTATTTGTTGCCGCCACTGGCTGGTTTTTCAAATGGCTACTCGTCCAGCGTTATGAACAAAAATATCACGTAAACACATGATAGATGGGGTGAAGTGTTTGTCCAAACAACAAGGAATCACCATCCGAGGAACAAAAGATGGTCTTGTCATGCGGCTCGATGACCAGATGGGGTACCAAGAGCTTCTTGACGAACTCACAGTAAAACTAGCTGAAGAGGCGTTTGATGGTCAGGCGGAGATGACGATTCAACTCGGACATCGTTTTTTAACCGATGAGCAAAAGAAAGACGTCATTCAGTTGATCGAAAAAAGCAAAAAAATACGTATCACCAAAGTGCAAAGTGAAGTCATGACGGTTGAAGAATGCAATCAACGTCTGGTTGAAAAGCAATCGGAGACCTATGTCGGCATTGTGCGTTCCGGCCAAATCGTTCGCGCGGAGGGAGACCTCGTCGTAATTGGGGACATCAACCCGAATGGACGTGTCATTGCTGGAGGAAACATCTATGTTCTCGGAAGACTCAAGGGCATTGCTCATGCAGGCGTAAATGGTAACCGAGCAGCAGTTATCGCAGCAAGCTGGCTAGAGGCGACGCATTTGCAGATTGACGATGTACTTGAAACGATGACAGACGAGCTTACAGTCTTGTCTGAGCATCCGGAAATGGAATGTGCGTATTTACATACAACAGGGAAGTTGGTTATCGACCGACTCCAAGAATTAAGACGGATTCGTCCGGACATCTCGACGTTTAAAGGAGGAAGCTAATGTGGGACAAGCGATCGTAATTACTTCAGGTAAAGGGGGCGTTGGTAAAACAACATCGACGGCCAACCTGGGAACTGCATTGGCTTTACAAGGCAAGAAAGTGTGTCTTGTAGATACAGATATCGGTCTTCGCAATTTAGATGTAGTCCTCGGACTTGAAAACCGGATCATCTATGATTTAGTGGACGTAGTCGAAGGGCGCTGTAAGGTGCACCAAGCACTCGTCAAAGATAAACGCTTCGATGACAAGCTATTCTTGCTACCGGCTGCTCAAACAGCGGACAAGCATGCGGTGTCTCCGGAGCAAATGAAAGAATTAATTGCTGAATTAAAGCAAGACTATGACTACATTTTGATTGACTGCCCAGCTGGAATCGAGCAAGGCTACAAAAATGCAGTCGCAGGTGCTGATCAAGCAATCGTTGTTACCACTCCAGAAATCTCAGCTGTGCGCGACGCGGACCGTATTATCGGTCTACTTGAGCAAGAACCAAACTTAGAGCCACCCAAACTGATCATCAACCGCATTCGCCAACATCTGATGGATAAAGGTGAAGCGCTCGATGTCAACGAAATCACAACACATCTGTCTATCGATTTACTCGGAATCGTGGCAGACGACGAGCGCGTAATCAGTTCATCGAATAAAGGTGAACCGATTGTGATGGACCCGACTCAAAAGGCATCACAAGGCTACCGCAACATTGCCCGCCGCATCTTAGGTGAGTCAGTGCCATTGATGTCGATGAATGACTCTAAAGGCGGCGTCTTCTCGAAACTCAAATCGATTTTCGGAAAATAATAAAACTCCTGGGGTTGTCTCAAATCACTAGTTAACTTAGTGAAGGACAACCCCAGGGGTTATTTCAGAATGAAGCATGTAAATCAAGAAGCGCGCATACTGTAGTACAAAAAGGGGATTTCCCATGACGCGATTACAGTGGAAGGAACATTGTAAAAGTACTTACTTGTACCACCGTATTCGAAGATTATGTGAAGCCAATTTATTTTGCCACGTACTGTCTTTTTGGTATATATGCATACACAAAATTGATGGAATTGAACTTCTTTCCGCTCATCATTTGGATTGTGCTTGGAATTGAAAATTATAAGGTGAACAAGTCTTGACTCTCACCCTGTAATTATGCTATTCTATTGGATGTTAGTCTTTGTAGCACCTGTGGCTGCAACCGCTCTGAGAAGGTACAAGAATTCCCTCGGGAATCACCTGATGGCAGGCGAGTCTAAGTATATGAGGAGGTGCAGGAATATGTACGCAATTATTGAAACTGGTGGTAAACAAATCAAAGTTGAGGCTGGTCAAGAGATCTACATCGAGAAATTGAATGTAGACGCTGATGAGACTGTAACATTTGATAAAGTTTTATTCGTTGGTGGGAACGATGTGAAAGTTGGAGCTCCATTCGTGGAAGGCGCAACTGTAACAGCGAAAGCCGTGAAGAATGGTAAAGCTAAGAAAATTACTGTCTTCAAATACAAAGCGAAGAAAAACTACCGTAAAAAGCAAGGTCACCGTCAACCGTACACGAAATTAGTAGTTGACGCAATCAACCTATAATCATGATTCGTGTTGAGTTCAACCGAACGGATGCAGGGAAGATTCAGTCATTTTCGATGTCCGGCCATGCTGAATTCGATGACTCAGGTAAAGATCTTGTCTGTGCAGGAGCTTCGGCTGTTGCATTTGGCGCTGTGAATTCTCTTTTTGAGAACGCTCAGATCGAACCGATCATTGACCTAGGACAGGACGGAGGCTATTTAGCCGTCGAGCTTCCTCTACTAGAGGATGAGATGACGATGTTGAAAGTTGAAATCATACTCGAAACACTTCGTACATCACTCGAAACGATAGAAAAAGATTATGGTCAGTATATAAAAATATCCTATAACTAAACAGGTGGTGAGACACATGTTAAGATTAGATCTTCAGTTTTTCGCATCGAAAAAGGGAGTAGGTTCGACTAAAAACGGTCGTGACTCTCAATCTAAACGCCTTGGCGCAAAACGCGCTGATGGTCAATTCGTATCTGGTGGTTCAATCCTTTACCGTCAACGCGGTACAAAGATTCACCCAGGTGAAAACGTAGGCCGTGGTGGTGACGATACACTTTTCGCTAAAGTTGATGGAGTAGTTCGTTTCGAGCGCTTCGGACGCGACAAGAAAAAAGTGAGCGTATACCCAACAGCTCAAGAAGCATAAGCTTATCTGTTTAAAGGACTGCACTTGCAGTCCTTTTTATTTTGCTGACTGTGCACATGGAGTGGAATTTATCTGCGTATGAAGGGTATAATAAAGACACCTTAGCTGTGGAGTGGATGAATGTGAAAGAACAATTGGAATTGAATGAAGTATTGCGCGCAGTCAATCACGATACATTAAATCGGCTCCAGGTGATGCAGATGAATCTTGACCTTGGCCGTACGGAAGAGGTCCGTCGGCTGATTGAAGAGTATTCGCTCCGTTGCCAATATTTCTTTCGACTAAACAATGCGGGTTTTATGCAAACGAACAATTGGTTAGAGACGATTCATATGTATCATCCGGAGCTGAAAGCGACCTATGAAGTCGCAGGGACCGAGAAAGCGACACCAGCGCAGGATATGGAATTAGTAGAGATGTTCCAAGTATTCGTCCTACAAATGAAACAGCGATTTACCGGGTATCACGATCAGCTCATGCATGTGCTATTTTGCATGGATGCACCACTTGAAATTCATATTCAATTTGTGGGGAGCTGGACGGACCTTCAAGGAATCTCGTGTGAACGAGATGCAGAATTTTCAACAGAAGTACTGGAATATACAAAAACCTCTCTGAAACTAAAGCTAGTGGCTAGACGAGGACAGGAGTGAGAACATGTTTGTCGATCACGTAAAGATTTATATTAAAGGTGGAGACGGCGGAGACGGTATGGTTGCCTTTCGTCGTGAAAAGTATGTACCAAACGGGGGACCTGCTGGTGGAGACGGTGGACGCGGAGGAAATGTAATTTTTGAAGTCGAAGAAGGCTTACGTACATTAATGGATTTCCGTTTCAAACGTCACTTTAAAGCAGACCGTGGGGAGCACGGAGCAACAAAAGGTATGCACGGGCGCGGAGCAGACGATATGATCGTCAAAGTTCCACCGGGTACAGTCATCATCAATGAAGAAACTGGCGATATCCTTGCTGACTTAGTCGAGCATGGCCAGCAAAAAACAATTGCCAAAGGCGGACGCGGTGGACGTGGAAACATTCGTTTTGCGACACCACAAAATCCAGCTCCTGAGCTTTCTGAAAAAGGGGAACCAGGGCAAGAGTTGAACGTTATCTTAGAATTAAAAGTATTAGCAGACGTAGGACTCGTCGGCTTCCCAAGCGTTGGAAAATCAACACTATTGTCTGTAGTGTCTGCAGCGAAACCAAAAATCGGTGCTTACCACTTCACAACGATTGTACCGAATCTTGGTATGGTCGATATGGAAAACAACAAGAGCTTCGTCATGGCCGACCTTCCTGGTCTGATCGAAGGGGCATCTGAAGGTGTCGGTCTTGGTCACCAGTTCCTTAAGCACATTGAACGTACACGTGTTATCGTGCACGTCATCGATATGTCCGGAATGGAAGGACGCGATCCATACGAAGACTATTTAACAATCAATGAAGAATTGAAAAACTACAATCTTCGTTTGACAGAACGCCAACAAATTATTGTAGCAAACAAGATGGATATGCCAGACGCAGAAGAAAATCTGCAAGAGTTCAAACAAAAAATTGGCGAAGACGTGAAAATCTTCCCGATCTCTGCAGTATCTCGTCAAGGATTGCAACCACTATTGTATGCCATCTCAGAAACGCTAGAAACAGCGCCTGAGTACCCATTACATGAAGTGGTGGAAGAAGCATCTGACAAGTCTGTTCTTTACAAGCACGAAGCGTCTCGTGATGCATTCGTGATCACACGCGATGATGACGGCGCATTCGTCTTATCTGGTGGCACTGTAGAGCGCGTCTTCAAGATGACTGACTTCTCTCGTGAAGAGTCAATCCGTCGCTTTGCACGTCAATTGCGCGGTATGGGAATTGATGATGCTCTTCGTGAGCGCGGTGCAAAAGATGGCGATACTGTCCGTTTACTTGAATTTGAATTCGAATTTATTGAATAGCACAACTGAAAGCACCCAATTCGGGTGCTTTCCCTACATATAGAGTGAAAAGAAAGGCGGAGTCAATGTGAAGGATGTAACCAATCAGCATTTTTATTTAGTGCGCGAAGATGTATTGACAGAAGCGATGCAGAAAACGTTAGAAGCGAAGGCCCTTCTGCAAACAGGAAAAGTGAATTCAATCTGGGACGCGGTGAAAGAAGTGGATTTGTCGAGAAGTGCATTCTACAAATACCGAGATGCCGTCTTTCCATTCCATTCGATCGTACAAGAACGCATCCTTACGGTATTCTTACAATTAGAAGACCGTGAAGGGACGCTGGCACGTCTTTTGCAACTAGTCGCAGATAGCCAGTGTAACGTATTGACGATTCACCAAACGATTCCGATCCAGGGTCGCGCGAGTGTAACACTCTCCCTCGACGTGACAGCCATGAGCAAAGACATCAATGAGTTTCTCGCTGAAATGAAGCGACTTGATTTCGTGGAAGCAGCGGACGTCATCAGTTCGGGGGCGTTCTAATGACAGGAATTGCTTATCTTGGACCGGAAGCATCGTTTACGCATCTTGCAGCGAAATCCATTTATCCAGCAGATTCACTCGTTCCGATGCGCACGATTCCTGAATGCATTGAGGCAGTGTCTCAGCAAAAAGCTAGTCTTGCTGTCGTTCCTGTTGAAAATGCACTAGAGGGAACAGTGCCGCTTACGATTGATTATTTGTTCCATGAAGCGGACGTCTACATACAAGCAGAAATTTTAGCGCCTATTGCCCAACATCTAATGGTGCACCCGGATCACGTGAAGCATTGGGACCGCGTAGAGACGATTTATTCGCATCCTCATGCGCTAGCACAGTGCCACAAGTATTTGTCCTATCGATTATCGAACGTGCCAACTGAACAGTACTCGTCGACTGCCGCTGCAGCGAAGTTGTGTGCAGAGCATCCGGAACTTGCAATTGCTGCGATTGCCAATGAGACAGCTGCGCATGAATACGGGCTCGTAATCGTCGAACGTGACATCCACGATTTTCATTTCAATCACACGCGCTTTTTGGTGCTTGGCTCTAAGAAGGATCGGTTGGAACGACCAACAAAAAAAGAGCAGATCAAAACAACATGGATGCTAAAGCTCCCACAAGACGACCGTCCTGGAATTTTGCATCAAGTGTTGTCCGTCTTTGCATGGCGCCGATTGAACTTGAGTAAAATCGAATCGCGTCCGCTGAAGACAGGTCTCGGCCATTACTTTTTCATTGTCGATATTCTCGAAGAAGAGGACCATATCATGATGAAGGGGGCAGCGGAAGAATTGACGTTCCTTGGCTGCACGGTCAAAACACTCGGATCCTATTACACGTACGAAACAGAAAGTGAATAAGCTTTCCTCAACCCAGCCGCGTGCTGGGTTTTTTGGTGTTTAGTTTCCTGCGAGTTCCCAATTGGTGCCTGTCACCATTTGGGAGTGATTTCCATTTGGTGACAGGCACCGGATTGACAGGCACCGGATTGACAGGCACCGGATTGTCGGCTCCACATCTTAATGAAATCGAGTTCCGAACGCCAGAAACACACTCCGGAATCAGCCGCACCCGCAAAGGCTGAAGACCGCCTTCACGGGCACGTCTGATTTCCTCGGAGTTTCTAGAGTGGCGTTCTTCACATCTAAACAAATAATAATATTATGGAAACTAATTTCACCTCATAACAAAAACCAGCCCGAAAGCTGGTCTGCAACAGTTTAATTCTCAATCAGATACCCTTTTATTCGTAATGCATCCTTAGCTGCATCGATTTTCTCCTGGCTGTCTGCAGACAACCAGTGCAAGTGTGTCCCGTCCGTCATCTCTAACAGCAGAGTGGCATTGTTTTCTTTGATCTGCGTCATAAAAGTCGTAATCTCGTTCCGGTTCGAAACTTGCACTTGCGCAGAGATTTCCCCGTAAACCGGATGCTCGATGGTCACATCATCCACTGTGACGCCACAATCAACAATGGTTTGTAACTCATCCATTGTATTTTCGGGTAAGTGGAAACACACGACGCGTTCGCGTACCTTTCCCTCACCAGGTGATTCACTAAAGAGGATGTACCCTTGACTGGTCGCTAAAATTGGGTGGCCTGCTACTTTTAGAAGATTGATGTCATTTACAATGACTTGCCGACTGACGTTTGCTTCTTCCGCGAGTGCAGCACCTTTTACTGCGATTCCATGCTCCTCAAGCTTTTGTAAAATCCATTCTCTTCTTTGTTCTCCCTTTTTCCGCATGTAAAATCCCCCGCATCCAGCTATTTGCTCATAGTTTACCACGGCCATCCTTTTTTTTCATGTCACAATTTCAATTTCATTGCATACGATGTAAAGAAATGAAAAAAGGAGCATCGTATGGGTACCAAAACGTTCTGTATCCGCCGGGCCATCTTACATGCCACTACCTGATATGGATATGCCTGAGATAGAACCGGGGTGGCAATTGCGCATCACAATTATTGATTGGTCGAGAAGGTATAAAGCTGATCGACTTCGATCTTGCGAGTTATACAGACCCCGATGATGAATGGATTTTATTGATGCAGCGTTTTCTTCCGTTTGCCGATTACAACCTGCAACTACTGGTCGCTGAAAATCCGGATTTTTTGCGTATTATTGAAGAGTAACCTTCGAGCTTGCGGTATCCGAACGAATTGTTCCGCGAATGGCTTGCCTACTTAACTAAACCCCATGTGAAAAACAAGAACGTTTGTTGGCATTTACGGGGAAAGCGATAGAAAATCACCGGAAACTATGGTATGATAAGTAACATGAAAAAGCTCGTGATGGCCGCTACTCTTTAGCGGCCTTCTTTGTTGAGTAAGAAAAGAGGATGCGCCATGTACGACTACATAAAAGGCGAAGTTGCACGGATTACACCAGAATACATCGTCATTGATCGTGACGGTCTTGGGTTTCAGATTCTCACACCGAATCCGTTCCGTTTTCAAGTGGGATCAGCAGAACTTGTTTATACCTATTTGCAAGTGCGCGAAGATATCCAGCAATTGATTGGCTTCAAAACGCTTTCCGAGCGGGAATTGTTTCGAAAGTTAATCCAAGTAACAGGGATCGGACCTAAAGGGGCGCTTGCCATTTTAGCAAGTGGACAGCCAGACCAAGTCATCGGTGCGATCGAACGAGAAGACGATGCGTTTTTAGTCAAGTTTCCGGGAGTCGGCAAAAAGACGGCACGCCAAATTATCTTGGACTTGAAAGGGAAACTTCATGACCTTGCCGATGAAGAAATTGTTGGGGGCTTATTTGAAGTTGAAGAAGAGGAAGGGACTGGCAATCAGTCACTTGATGAGGCTTTGCAAGCCCTCACTGCTCTTGGCTATTCTGAGCGAGAGTTGAAGAAAATCACACCACGTCTTGAAGAGCTTGAAGGCGAAACAACCGATGCGATTATGAAAAAAGCACTGCAGTTACTGTTTGGCAGTTAGGAGGGATGAGCTGTGACAGATCGAGTGATTACAAGTGATGCGACACAATTTGATGAACCGTTTGAAGAGACTTTGCGCCCGGATACATTAAGCTCGTATATTGGCCAAAATCAAATCAAAGAAAACTTGAGCATCTTCATCCAAGCAGCAAAACTTCGAGAAGAGAGTCTAGATCACGTATTGCTTTATGGACCTCCAGGCCTTGGAAAAACAACGCTCGCAGCTGTAATTGCGAATGAGATGGGCGTGCAAATAAGAATGACCAGTGGACCTGCTATTGAGCGTCCTGGTGACTTAGCGGCCATCGTGAGTGCTTTAGAACCCGGTGATGTTTTGTTTATCGATGAGATTCACCGTTTGAATCGAGCGATTGAAGAAGTCTTATATCCTGCGATGGAAGACTTCTGTTTAGATATTGTCGTAGGAAAAGGGCCAACTGCAAAATCGATTCGTCTGGATCTGCCTCCCTTTACATTAGTCGGAGCTACAACACGTGCAGGGTCCTTGTCTGCGCCACTCCGCGATCGTTTTGGTGTGTTGTCTCGTCTTGAGTATTACGATGAAGCAGCACTCACTGAAATCGTTCTGAGGAGCAGTCGTTTATTCCAAGCAGAGATCGACCCACGTGCAGCGAGTGAAATTGCGCGACGTTCTCGAGGGACACCACGTATCGCAAACCGTTTACTTAAACGTGTACGTGATTATGCACAAGTGCGCGGGGACGGAAGAATTACGGAGAGTCTCGCGAATGAAGCTTTAGAATTGTTGCAAGTCGACCGACGTGGTCTCGACCACATCGATCATAAGCTTGTACGTGCTATGGCAGAGCGCTTTCGAGGAGGTCCAGTTGGGCTTGATACGTTAGCCGCGAGTGCTGGGGAAGAATCTGCTACTATAGAAGAAGTGTACGAACCATACTTACTACAAATCGGTTTTATCCAACGAACGCCTCGAGGTCGAGTTTTAACACATCTTGCCTACGAGCACCTTGGGTTGCCGTTACCAGAATGATAGAAGAGGACGTTGATTATGAGAGTTGAAGATTTTGATTTCCATTTGCCAGAGGAACTCATCGCACAGACCCCTCTAGCAGACCGGACAAGTAGCAAGTTACTGATTGCTGACTATCCGAACAATGCCGTGCAGCACACTACATTTGCATCGGTACTTGATGAACTACGTCAAGGAGATTGCTTGATTTTAAACGATACGAAGGTAATGCCTGCTCGTTTGATGGGCGTAAAAGAAGAGACGGGTGCTTCTGTTGAAGTCCTCCTTTTAACACAACTTGAAGACGATGAGTGGGAGACTCTTGTGAAGCCTGCAAAACGCGTGAAGATTGGTACAGTCATTTCTTTTGGAGATGGCTTATTAACAGCCACGTGTACAGGAATTAAAGACCACGGCGGACGCCTGTTTCAGATGGCGTATGAGGGGGTCTTTTTTGAGGTGCTCGATCAGCTTGGGGAAATGCCATTACCTCCGTATATCCATGAGAAATTAAAAGACCGTGACCGGTATCAGACGGTGTACGCGAAAGAGCAAGGGTCAGCTGCAGCACCGACTGCTGGTCTTCATTTTACGACAGAGCTACTACAAGCTGCGGCAGACAAAGGTGTAAAGATTGGCTATGTAACATTGCACGTAGGTCTGGGAACTTTCCGACCGGTCAGTGTGGACTCGATTGAGAACCACGAGATGCATGCGGAATTTTACCGTCTTCCAAAGCAGACAGCAGACTTGATCAATGAAACAAAAGCAGCAGGCGGACGCATTGTAGCCGTCGGAACGACATCGACGCGCACACTTGAATCTGTTGCGAAAAAGTTTGATGGAGAGTTAAAAGAAGACAGTGATTGGACGTCTATCTTTATTTTCCCAGGGTTCGAGTTTCAAGTGATCGATGCGATGATTACAAACTTCCACTTGCCGAAATCGACACTCGTGATGCTTGTCAGTGCACTGACGAGCCGTGAATTCATATTAAACGCTTATCAAGAAGCGATTGATCAGCGCTACCGTTTCTTCAGTTTTGGAGATGCGATGCTGATCAAAGGAAAGGATTTTAGATGACAGCGATACGCTACGAACTACTAAAAAAAGATAAACAGACAGGTGCACGACTAGGTATCGTCCACACGCCACATGGGTCGTTTGAAACACCGACATTTATGCCGGTTGGAACGCAAGCGACGGTCAAGACGATGTCTCCAGAAGAAATTAAAGGAATGGCTGCAGGAATCATTCTGAGCAACACGTACCATTTATGGTTACGTCCTGGCCACGATATCATTCGTGAAGCGGGCGGCTTGCACAAGTTCATGAACTGGGACCGTGCGATTTTAACAGACTCGGGTGGCTTCCAAGTATTCAGTCTGAGTGACATGCGAAAGATTGAAGAGGAAGGTGTTCACTTCCGCAATCATTTAAACGGTGACAAGTTATTCTTGAGCCCTGAAAAGTCAATGGAAGTACAAAATGCACTTGGTTCTGACATCATGATGGCGTTTGATGAGTGCCCGCCGTACCCAGCTTCTCACGAGTACATGAAAGCGTCAGTTGAGCGCACGTCTCGTTGGGCAGAACGTTGTATGACCGCCCACACAAATACAGACAACCAAGGATTGTTCGGCATCATTCAAGGTGGCGAGTATGAAGATCTTCGTCGTCAATCAGCGCAAGATATTATTTCACTCGATTTCCCAGGGTATGCAATCGGTGGTTTGTCCGTTGGAGAACCAAAAGACGTCATGAACCGCGTTCTTGAGTTCACAACGCCTTTAATGCCAGACAACAAGCCGCGTTATTTAATGGGTGTTGGATCACCAGACTCATTGATTGACGGAGCGATTCGTGGTGTCGATATGTTTGATTGTGTTCTTCCGACGCGTATTGCCCGTAACGGCACGATGTTTACGAAAAAAGGCCGTCTAGTAATCAAAGGTGCAAAATTTGCACGTGACTTTGGACCGGTTGATGAGACGTGCGATTGTTATACGTGCAAAAACTATTCACGCGCGTATTTACGTCATTTGTTCAAAGCGGATGAAACATTTGGTCTGCGTTTGGCATCGACACACAATCTACATTTCTTGATGAACCTTATGAAAGACGTGCGTCAAGCGATTCGTGAAGACCGTTTGCTCGACTTCAAAGAAGAGTTCTTTGAAGAATACGGGTACAACAAACCGAATGCAAAAAACTTTTAATTCGAGTATAATTAGATAGATTGAGTGAAAGGGGGAATTTTAGAGATGGAAACATTGATAGGCTTATTACCTATTATCGCGATGTTTGCTGTGATGTGGTTCTTCATCATTCGACCAGCACAGAAACGTCAAAAAGCGACAGCGACGATGCAAAACAACTTAAAGCGTGGTGACCAAGTAATCACGGTTGGTGGTTTACATGGAACGATCGATGCGCTTGACGATACAACTGTATTTGTTACAGTGGCAGACGGTACACGTCTTCAGTTCGAGAAAGTGGCAATCGGCCGCGTAGTTGAATAACAAGCAGACCTTACGACAATTTTGTTCGTAAGGTTTTTTTGTTGGGTAAACCCCCTACGACCAGGTCACCATTTTCGAAAAGACATTTGACACATCCTTCATAAATAGATACGATTTTACCTACTACCACAAACTATGAGCGGACAGACAAATTATGCACAGGAGGAAACCATATGGACAAAGGGGAGCAAGCATTGTTCAACAAAGTAGAGATGGTGCTCGACAGTAAAGTGAGTGAATTTGAACTGTATCACTTTACGACAATCACCAAAGAAGACCTTTGGGACTTTGCGAAATTAAAATTTTGGAAGAAAAAACGGCTCGACGAACTGCCATTGCATCAAATCATTTCGGATATTTATGCGATTTCACCTTCTACCTATATGTCAGTCTCACAGATTCAACAATTTAAAAGTGAAAACTGGTTCTCTGAATTAAAAAAAGAAGATTTAGAAAAATTGCTCAATCCGCGCTAATCAAGGACCAAGGGCATTTGACACACTACACAACGTGATTCATAATAATCATGTTGTGTTTTTTCGGTTTCAGACCGGCGTCTGTGATTCCCCTCGCTTAGGGGAAAAGAAGGGAGAATGAAAATGAAATCCAGAGGAAGAATAGTAGCGTTTTTGCTACTCCTCGTCATCTTTGCAGGAACCATCAGCAGTACTGCAAGTGGCATCCTGAAAGATATTAATCTTGGCCTAGATCTACAAGGTGGTTTCGAAGTTCTCTACGAACTTGAGCCGCTAGATGGAGAATCGACGACATTAAGTGAAGAGACGGTTGCAGATACTGCAGAAGCACTCAATAACCGTATCAACGTACTTGGTGTTAGTGAACCCGTCATCCAAGTCGAACAACAAAATCGAATCCGCGTTCAGCTCCCAGGAGTCGAAGACCAAGCGGCCGCTCGTGAGTTGCTCGCAACAGAAGCCAATCTGACATTCCGTGACGTCAATGATGAATTGATGTTAGATGGAACTGATCTAGTAGAAGGTGGGGCACAAGCGGCATTTGGCCAAAATGGACAACCCATCGTCACGTTACAATTAAAAGACCCAAACAAATTTGCACAAGTGACAGAAGAGTTAGCAGCACGTCCATTTGGACAAAACCTTTTGGTCATCTGGTTAGATTTTGAAGAAGGTGTGGACAGCTACGAAGCTGAGAGGATGAAAGCAGATCCTAAATTCGTTTCTGCACCTCAAGTCTCTCAACGCATCAGTTCTACCAATGTTGAAATCACAGGTGTTTTCACTACAGATGAGACACGCAATCTAGCAGGAGTTTTGAATGCTGGGGCATTACCTGTAAAATTAACGGAAATCTTCTCAACTTCAGTAGGCGCTCAGTTCGGTGAACAAGCGCTAGAGATGACAATTTTAGCTGGAATCATCGGGATTTCAGTCGTGCTGTTGTTCATGTTAGTGTATTATCGTTTGCCAGGCCTTGTGGCAGTCATCACGCTATCTGTCTTTATCTATTTGATCTTGCTCGTATTCGAACTGATCAATGGCGTACTGACGCTTCCTGGTATTGCCGCAATCGTTTTAGGGGTAGGTATGGCCGTCGATGCGAATATCATAACATATGAGCGTATCAAAGAAGAATTGCGTGTCGGTCGCAGCATTAAAGAAGCATTCAAACTTGGTGCAAAACAATCGTTTAGTGCTATCTTGGATGCAAACGTAACTTCTTTACTTGCAGCGGCAGTATTGTTCTACTTTGGGACAAGCTCTGTAAAAGGATTTGCCACGACGCTTATCATCTCGATCTTAGCGAGCTTTATCACAGCTGTATGGGGATCACGTCTACTACTCGGACTGTTAGTAAACAGTGGGATGTTTGACAACAAACCATTTTTATTCGGTGTTAGCACAAAACGAGTGCATACTCCGGAAGAGAATATGGAGACATTAGATTTATCCACTCCATTTGATAAAATTGATTTCGTTGGTAAACGTAAACCATTCTACATTTTGTCTGTTTTCTTACTCGCAGCTGGTATCGCGATGTTATCGATTTTCCAATTGAATCTAGGGATTGATTTCTCTTCGGGTACACGTGTGGAAGTGATGACAGATGGACCTCTTACTTCGGATGAAGTCCGCGCGACAATTGAAGCAGCAGGCTATGAAACAGATGATATCGTAATTTCAGGAGATACTAGCAATATAGCGGTTCTTCGTTATGTGGAAGACTTCACGCAGCAAGAGATTGCAGAATTAAAATCTAGCTTTATAGATGAATTCGGAGTGGAGCCATCGGTCAGCACCGTTTCTCCAACTGTCGGCCAAGAGCTTGCGCGTAACGCAGTGTACGCCCTTGCGATTGCTGCTATCGGAATCATCATCTATGTGGCATTCCGCTTTGAATGGCGATTTGGGGTCTCGGCAATTGTCGCTTTACTCCATGATGCATTCTTCATGATTGCCATCTTTAGTATACTGCGACTAGAAGTGGATATTACATTCATTGCGGCCGTCCTAACCATTGTCGGGTATTCCATCAATGATACAATCGTCACTTTTGACCGGATTCGAGAAAACTTGCATAGCGCAGGTGCGATTCAAACCGAACAAGAACTTGCAGACATCGTCAATAAATCACTTCGTCAAACACTTGTGCGTTCTGTAATTACTGTTTTGACAGTCGTATTTGTTGTCGTGTCACTGATTTTCTTCGGTGCACCATCTATTCAAAACTTCTCAATCGCATTATTGATTGGGTTGATTGCCGGAACATACTCATCCATCTTCATCGCAGCGCAGCTTTGGTTTGATCTGAAGCGCAAACAATTGTTCAAAAAAGGAACGATTGATGTAGCGGCTGAAAAGAAACAATGGGGTTCAGATGAACCAGTTGTCTAATAGTTTCAAGTTTTAAACAATCGGGGTATAGTGAATCTATACCTCGATTTTTTTTGAGGGAACTACATAGGGAGATGATGCTGTGAAAGCGCAATGGGCTATTTTACTCGGACTTATTTTGGCAATCGTTATCGCCATCTTTGCCGTAGTCAACGTGGATGCAGTTCCAGTCAATTATTTATTCGGAGAAGCACAATGGCCACTTATTTTGGTGATTTTGGGATCGGCTTTATTAGGAGCCCTTGTTAGCGGTATGTTCGCGATTGTTCGAACGTTTACGTTAAGTCGCAAAGTGAAGGCACTCGAAGCTGAAAAATCAAAACGAGATGCTGAACTGCACGCAACGCAAAATGAGTTGTCAGTTTATCGGGAACGTGAGACATCAACACGCTCGGCAGAACTAAATCATGAAGAATCGATGAATAAACCAACACTTTAATTCAGGAACCTGTCCAAGAGGGCAGGTTTTTTTGTATAATGGAAGTCTGTGAGGAAGTGAGAAAATGATTCAATCTAAGAAAAAATGGTCCGTACAAACTATATCTCAAGAACAAGCAGAGGAATTTGCAAAAACACTGCAAGTAGATGTTCTTGTAGCAAAGTTATTACTAGCCAGAGGGATCGATACAGAACTGGCTGCAAAAGAATTTTTAGAAATGGATGCGTCTTCTGTTCATGACCCATTCTTATTTTCAGATATGCAAGGTGCAGTAGAGCGAATTCACACGGCAATCGAACGCAATGAAAAAATCTTGGTGTACGGCGATTACGATGCAGACGGAATTACGAGTGTCACCGTTTTGATGGAAACCTTAACTTCCCTCGGTGCCACTGTCTCGTTTAAAATTCCAAATCGTTTTGAAGACGGCTATGGCCCAAGTGAGCGGCTGTTTCGACTCGCACATGAAGAAGGCGTTTCGTTACTCATCACTGTAGATAATGGTATTTCTGGTGTGTCCCAAATCGCACTCGCCAAAGAGCTAGGTATGGACGTGATTTTGACTGATCACCACGAAGCAGGAGAAGTCATTCCAAATGCAGATTTCATTATTCACCCGCATCTCGAAGAAAACTATCCGTTCTCTGATTTAGCAGGTGTTGGTGTTTCGTTTAAACTGGCGCAAGCACTTCTAGGTCGTATTCCAGAAGAGTATTTGTATCTTGTCGCCATTGGTACGATTGCTGATTTGGTGCCCTTGCAGGGAGAGAATCGGTACTTTGTAAAACGCGGACTCGAGCTGATGCGTACAAAGCCTACAGAAGCGATTCGAGCGCTTGCCTCTGCTTCTGGAGTAGAGCTTTCAGACATCAACGAAGAGACTGTCGGTTTTGCATTCGGCCCTCGAATTAATGCGGTAGGCCGCTTAGGAAGTGCAGACCCTGGGGTTCATCTTTTCCGCTCTGATAGTAAAGAAGAAGCGGCTCTTTATGCGAAATTCTTACAAGACAAAAATAAAGAGCGTCAATCCATCGTCAAGTCAATCACGGATGAAGCCGTTGCTCAAGTCGAAACAGGCCCTCTTCCAAGTGTGCTGGTCGTTTTTCAGGAAGATTGGAATCCAGGAATTTTAGGAATTGTGGCTTCTCGTCTTGTTGAAAAGTACACACGTCCGGCCATTGTTCTTGGCATCGACTTAGAAAAAGGGATTGCAAAAGGTTCTGCACGCAGTATCGAAGGATTCCATCTCTATCAAGAGATTGCCAAAAATCGTGATATTGTGCCGCATTTTGGGGGACACCCAATGGCAGCAGGGATGACGATGTCGCTTGATGACCTGGATGAATTTGTCGCACGTATGCAAGCCCAGGGGGATGAAGTGTTAACACAAGACCATTTCATTCCACGTTTGACGGTCGACATTCCTGTAGAACTGTCAGAAATTAATGTGCAATCTATTGAAAGTGCAGCAAAACTAGGGCCCTATGGTATGGGCTTTGCCAAACCGGTCTATGCGGTAAAGGGAGTAGAAGTGAAGAGCTTCCGAAAAATCGGCGCGTCGAGCAATCATGCTAAACTTGAAGTAACAAAAGACGGTCACACACTTGATGTCATCGGATTTTATCAAGGAGAACTCGTTGATCAACTGGCGCCGATGACAAGCTTGACAATTGCCGGAGACCTTCAGATCAATGAATGGAATGGTCGCAAAAAGCCGCAATTGATGTTGGAAGATGCGATGTCGTCTGACTGGCAACTGTTCGATGTGCGCGGTATTCGCCAATTATATCGATGGTTAAATCAAGTACCACAAGGAGATGCCCATTATGTGGCGTTCCATGAAGAGACAATCGCTGCCTATCAAGATCAATTACCTGAGCGAATTGTCAAATCTTCAGAGCTAGAACCGAAACACAGTTCCGTTGTGTTACTCGACATGCCAGCTCATGAACAGCAGCTGGACGAAATCGTGACGAAATCAGAGTGGAGTCGTATATTCGCGCATTTCTTCACACCATCAGAAGCATTTTTTGATGGCTTACCTAGTAGAGATCAGTTCAAATGGTATTACGGATTCTTGATGTCGAAAGAAAAGTTCGCATTAAAAGAACAAGGTGCGCAACTCGCCCGACATAAAGGGTGGAGCGAACAAACAATTAATTTTATGTCAAAGGTGTTTTTTGAATTAGATTTTGTTAGAATAGACAATGGACATTTGGTGGTGAATAAAGAAAGTGAGCGTCGTGCGTTGACTGAAGCCCCGAGCTATCAGCAACAACAGCAGCGAATCGAGCTTGAACAAGTCTTGCTTTATGCACCGTACCGCGAATTGAAACAATGGTTTGACGCAAAGCGCCAACACCGGTCCTGAGGAGGAACAATCAGTGGATTTGAAACAATATGTAACAATCGTAGAAAATTGGCCAAAAGAAGGCATTCGCTTTAAAGATATTACAACAATCATGGATAATGGTCCTGCTTATAAATATGCAGTAGATGAAATCGTGAAATACGCAAGAGAAGTTGGCGCAGAAGTTATTGTTGGACCAGAAGCTCGTGGGTTCATCATCGGTTGCCCAGTGGCGTATGCACTAGAAGTCGGTTTTGCTCCAGTTCGTAAACCAGGAAAACTTCCACGCGAAGTCATCTCTGCAGATTACGGTTTAGAATACGGCAAAGATACATTGACGATGCATAAAGATGCTATTAAAAAAGGCCAAAAAGTATTAATCGTTGATGATTTATTGGCAACAGGTGGTACAGTTGAAGCAACTGTCAACTTGATCCAACAACTAGGTGGAGAAGTAGTCGGTGCTGCATTCATGATCGAATTGACATATCTTGACGGTCGCGACAAGTTAAAAGGTATCGACATTCGTACTTTAATCAGCTATTAATTTTAGATGTGGAAAACGCCACTCTAGAAATTCCGGAGCGTGTTTCTGGCGTTTGCAACTCGATTTCAATAGCGCGTAATCTTGTTTTAGATTACGCGCTTTTTTCGTCTTTACATAAACCCTATTAGTTTACTACAATAGAGATTATAACTTCAGGTCGAAAACTAAAGAAACAGGTGAGTGGGTATGGCAAAAGAACAAATACGAACAGCCGAAGAAGTCTTTAACATCACAGCAAACTATATGAATGACAACAATGTAGAATTCGTCAAAAGAGCCTACAAACTGGCGGAACATGCCCACCGAAACCAATTCCGAAACTCCGGTGAACCATACATCATTCATCCCATACAAGTGGCCGGCATATTAGCCGATTTGCAAATGGATCCAGAGACTGTAGCTGCTGGGTTTCTTCACGATGTCATCGAAGATACAGAATACACGCGCGAAGATATCGTCAAGGAATTCAGTGAAGAAGTGGCGATGCTGGTTGAAGGTGTAACAAAGCTCGGTAAAATTAAGTACATGTCGAAAGAAGAACAACAAGCAGAGAATCACCGCAAAATGTTCATTGCCATGGCTCAGGATATCCGTATTATCTTGATCAAACTAGCAGACCGTCTGCACAATATGCGCACGCTCAAGCATTTGCCGGAAGAAAAACAACGCCGCATTGCAAATGAGACACTTGAAATCTTCGCACCACTTGCACACCGTCTCGGGATTTCGACTGTGAAATGGGAACTAGAAGATACGTCTCTTCGCTATTTAAACCCGCAACAATACTATCGAATCGTGAACTTCATGAAGAAGAAGCGTACGGAGCGAGAAGCGTATTTAAACAATGTGATGAATGACATTAATGATCAACTTGACGAAGTCGGCATCCACGCGGATATTTCAGGTCGTCCAAAACATATATACAGTATCTACCGCAAGATGGTCATTCAGCAGAAGCAATTCAACGAGATTTATGATTTGCTTGCTATGCGCATCATAGTCGACAGTATTAAAGATTGTTATGCAGTACTCGGAATCATTCATACGCTGTGGAAGCCGATGCCAGGCCGTTTCAAAGATTATATCGCAATGCCAAAGCAAAATTTGTATCAATCGATCCATACAACAGTTATCGGTCCAAATGGAGACCCACTTGAAGTGCAAATTCGTACAAAAGACATGCACAATATTGCGGAATACGGGGTAGCGGCACACTGGGCGTACAAAGAGGGCCGAAAAGTCGAAACATCTCGTGAATCTGTCGATCAAAAATTGTCATGGTTCCGCGAAATTTTAGAATTCCAGAATGAATCGTCGAATGCCGAGGAATTCATGGAGTCCCTTAAATTCGACTTGTTCTCGGATATGGTCTACGTATTTACGCCAAAAGGGGACGTGATCGAACTCCCTGCAGGCTCAGTACCAATCGACTTTGCCTATCGCGTACACTCCGAGGTCGGAAACAAGACCATTGGTGCGAAGCTGAACGGAAAGATGGTACCACTCGATACGAAATTAAAAACGGGTGACATTATCGAAGTGTTGACCTCCAAACAATCCTTTGGACCGAGCCGTGACTGGTTAAAAATTGCGCAGTCTTCCCAGGCGAAAAATAAAATCAAGCAATTCTTTAAAAAACAGCAGCGTGATGAAAATATCGAAAAAGGCCGAGAAGCGATTGAAAAAGAGATTCGCGCGCAAGACTTTGAACAAAAAGATGTGCTCACTGCTGAAAATTTAAAACGTGTCTGTGAAAAATATGCATTTTCTAACGAAGAAGATCTTTATTCAGCTGTAGGTTTTGGCGGAATCACGGCACAACAGGTCGTCAACCGCTTAGCAGAAAAAATGCGGAAAGAGCGCGAAAACGAAGAGACGCTTGAAAAGATTAACAAAACGATGGCGTCACCTCCTGTCAAAAAATCGACAGAATCGGGTGTCGTTGTCAAAGGCATCGACAACTTAATGATTCGTTTGTCGCGTTGCTGTAGTCCTGTCCCAGGAGACGATATTGTTGGCTTTATCACAAAAGGTCGTGGAGTCTCTGTTCACCGTGCCGACTGTCCGAACGTACAAGGTTCCGATAGCTCACAGCGCTTAATTGATGTGGAATGGGAGCAAGACACACATATCAAGAAAGAATATGCGGTTGATATTGAAGTCGCTGCATTCGACCGGACAGGCCTCTTGAACGAAGTGTTAATGGCGGTTACGGATTCGAAAACGACGATCGCTGCGGTTACGGGCAAGTCTGAAAAAGACATTGCAACAATTAACTTAACCATCAAAATAACAAATATCACACATCTTCACCGTGTTGTAGACCGTATTAAGCAATTGCCGAACGTCTACTCGGTGCAACGAATTATCAACTAAGAGGTGTCTTATGCGCATTGTATTGCAACGCTCTAAAGCTGCGTCGGTGACCGTTGATGGAGAAGTCGTAGGGGAAATCACGCACGGCTATACTCTTTTAGTGGGCATCACGCACGAAGATACAAAACAACAAGCAGACTGGCTCGCAGCGAAAATTGCTGGCTTACGTCTTTTCGAAGATGAAGAGGGGAAGATGAACCGATCGCTTGATGAAGTGGCAGGTCAAATTTTGTCCGTGTCTCAATTCACATTGTACGGTGACTCTCAAAAGGGTAGACGTCCGTCATTTATTGAAGCAGCACGACCAGAAGTCGCTGAACCACTATGGCTCTATTTCAATGATCAATTGCGTTCACATGGATTTGAAGTTCAGACTGGGGTCTTTGGCGCGATGATGGATGTGTCGCTCATCAATGATGGGCCTGTGACCTTGATTCTAGAGAAATAATTATGAAAAGGGAGTTCTCTCGTAATGGAGAAACTCCCTTTTGTGTGTTTTAAAGTGTATAGGGGAGGCATTCCGCAAGCGAAATAGTTTCCATAATTACAGGAAGTGGTGAAACAGTGAAAATAGACCTCGAATCTCCCGACACAATTGCCGAACAACCGAAAATAGACCTCGAATCTCCCGACACAATTGCCGAATCTCCATATGAAAACGCCACTCGCAAGATTACGAGTGGCGTTCTTTATGAAATACTGAAGTTGAGTGGAGCTTGACGTTTTTTAAATTTTATAACTCACTATCAAAAAACGAGATGAGCCCCTCATAAATAGCGTGCGCTGCCGTTTCTCTGAACTGGGCCGTTGTAATTTGACGTTCTTCCGTCGCATTGCTCAAATAGCCAAGTTCAAGTAAAACCGCATGCTGTTGGTTTTCTCGAAGCACTAAATAATTGCCTTCTCGTACACCACGATCACGCAACGACAAGCGCTTTTGCAAAGCACCGTGAATGTGATCCGCAAGCGGTTTTTGGAAGTCATGTTGATAATAGGTCGTGAAGCCATGAACAGATGAATCTGTTACTGAATCGTAATGAATACTGACAAAGGCGTCTGCTCCGTGTTGATGACTAACCGAAACTCGTTTGCGTAACCCGACATATACATCCGACTCTCGTGTGAACACGACTTCCGCGCCCGCGGCTTCAAGTTTTGCTGCTAACAGTTCAGCAGTCGGCAACGTCAATCCTTTTTCGTCCGTTCCATAATAACCTGTTGTCCCACGATCATTTCCACCATGGCCGGGATCCAAAACAATCGTCAATCCATTCAATGTACCCGGTTTACGGTCAACCACTTCTTTTTCTTCTATTTCTTCAACAGCTTCGACTTCGCCGGTTGTGACAACCCAGTTCGCAACAAACATGGTCTGACCTTCAACTTGTACCTCATACCAGTCGTTGACAGATTTGACCACTTGAAGTTTTTGTCCTGCATCGAGTCGAGCTGTTACATCATTCGCAGTGGAAGGCCCTGAACGAAGATTCGTTCCATTGTATAAAATAGTTACAGTTGAAGCGGATGGTTCTTCCGTTACATTTGATGGTTGTGGTGCTTGTTGTTGAAAACTTCCGTAAAAACTATAAACAAATCCGCTTTCCCCATTTGCGAGTTCGATTTCGACCCACGTTCCTTCAACAGAAAGAACAGAGAAAGATTCATTGCGATACACGGTTGCTTTTTTCTTTGAATCAAGTGAAGGTTTCGTACGCACATTCAGCGCGTCAACCTGCACAACAAATCCATTGTTCTGAGGAGCTGCAGCAGTTGTTTTAGATTCGACTAGTTGCACATAGTCTTTGTGAATCCAGCCGGCAGAACCATTGTATGTAATTTCAAGCCAGTCGCCTTTCACAGAGTTAATCGCAATGGACGTCCCTTCAGCAAGCTGTCCAAGTTTCGCGGAGCTTGTCGAAGCGTCTGCTCGCACGTTTAATGTTTTCACTTGAACGACAGCTGATTGATTCACTGCGGCTTCGGTTGAACCAGTTGTCAACCAGCTAGCCACCCATCCTTGTTGCCCATTGTAATCAATTTGATACCAATCATTTTCAGTAGCGATAACTTGCAACTCATCAGCTGATTTTACAGCGCCTATCACATCATACGTGAGTCCAGGACCTGAGCGGACTTTTAGTGAGTCGGTATTGACGACAACTGTTTGTGCTGCAGCAGAAAGAGGAGCAATAAGTAAGATAAAAAGTAGTGCATATATGCTATATGTACGAAAATTCTGCATAAATCGACCTCCTTCTCTATATAGTACCTAGTTCTAGAACAAATATCTAGTTCAATTTCAAATTAAAGATTGACTTTCCGGAAATACGTCATTAAGATAAAGTATAGTATTAAGAACACATTGCTTATGACCGAGAAAGTAGCAGGTACAACGAGCTGACAAGAGAGGAAAAGACATGGCTGAAATCTTTTCTACAGACGGTGCATGTGAACAACACTCGTGAGGCGCTTTGTCGAACCTGAAAAGGTGTAGGTGAAGACGGAACTGGCCGTTACCCAGGTGATGAAGAGGATCTATTCGTAGATCAATCAGGGTGGAACCGCGGAAGCTTATAGCTCTCGTCCCTTACGCATGATGCGTGAGGGGCGGGGGCTTTTTTGTTTTTCGCACAACTACCTATTTCGTTTGCCGTCGATTTTACCTGAAATAGTTTCCATAATAGGACTCAGGGCACAAAATGAGATTTTCAGGGCACAAACCAGCTCCTCGAAAGCACAAACTAGCAACTCGAGGGCGTAAACTAGTCCAACTTCAAAAAACTTCCTAGGTAAGAATTTATAACTGAGGAATTTTTCTACAGCGGCGTTCTGTACATCTACTACTAAGGAGGACCTAAATATGATCAAAGTACCTAGAGGCACACAAGATATTTTGCCGGAGCAATCCTACAAATGGCAAACTGTTGAAACCATCATTCGCGACACATGCAACGTCTACCAATACAAAGAAATTCGTACACCCATTTTTGAACACACGGAATTATTCACACGAGGTGTAGGTGATACTACAGATATCGTGCAAAAAGAAATGTACACGTTTGAAGACCGTGGGAATCGGTCTCTGACACTTCGTCCTGAAGGAACAGCGTCGACAGTACGTGCGTATGTTGAACACAAATTGTTCGGGCAGCCTGATCAACCGGTCAAGCTTTACTACATGGGACCGATGTTCCGATACGAACGTCAACAAGCAGGGCGCTATCGTCAATTCGTCCAGTTTGGAATCGAAGCAATCGGCAGTGCAGACCCAGCTGTCGATGCAGAAGTCATTGCACTTGCGATGGATGTCTATAAAAAAGCGGGACTTAAAGACTTGAAACTAGTATTGAATTCACTTGGTGATGCGGCCAGTCGCAATGCACACAAAGAGGCGCTTGTTGCGCACTTTGCCCCTCGCATTAATGAATTCTGCGGAGACTGTCAACAACGTCTAGAAAAAAATCCACTTCGCATTTTAGATTGCAAAAGGGACCGAGATCACGAGTTGATGGCGACAGCTCCAAAGCTGACCGATTACTTGAACGAGGAATCTGCAGCATATTTCGACCGTGTAAAAGCCTACTTAGACGCACTGGAAATTCCGTATGAACTCGATCCAAATCTTGTTCGTGGCTTAGATTACTACAACCACACAGCATTCGAAATCATGTCGACAGCAAGTGGGTTTGGCGCAATCACAACTCTAGCTGGTGGTGGCCGCTACAACGGACTAGTTGAAGAGTTAGGCGGTCCTTCCTCTCCAGGAATCGGGTTTGCGATGAGTATCGAACGCTTGTTACTGGCACTCGAAGCCGAAAAAGTAGAGCTTGAAGACACGTCAGCAAGTGATGCGTACATTATTGCGCTTGGCGATGCTCCGAAAATGGAAGCGATGCGATTAGTAAAACAACTGCGGGATGCAGGCGTAAGCGCAGAAATGGATTATGCGGATCGAAAACTAAAAGCGCAGATGAAATCAGCAGATCGTAAAAAAGCAGCGTATGTCTTCATTTTAGGTGAAGATGAGCTCGCATCTCAAACTGTTCAAATCAAACACATGGCAACTGGGGAACAACAACTCGTTGCTATACCTGAAGCCGTTACGTACTTACAGAAACACAAGGAGGAATCACGATGAAACGCACACATGAATGTGGAAAAGTAGAAAAACAAGCCATCGGTCAACAGGTGGAATTGATTGGATGGGTACAAAAACGTCGTGATTTAGGTGGACTCATTTTCGTAGACCTTCGTGACCGTACAGGAATCGTACAAGTCGTATTTAACCCGGACTTCTCACAAGAAGCAATCACAAAAGCTGAAAAACTACGCAGTGAATTTTTAATCTCTGTGAAGGGGACAGTTGTCGCTCGTGATGAAAAACAAATTAACAAAGCATTGAAAACAGGAGAAATTGAAGTTCAAGTATCAGAGCTTGAAGTGATTAACGAAGCGAAGACACCTCCTTTTGCAATCGAAAACCAAACAGACGTAAACGAAGACTTACGCTTGAAACACCGCTACTTAGATCTTCGCCGCCCTGTCATGTATGACACATTCAAAATGCGTTCAGACATCACAAAAACAGTGCGTAACTTTTTGGCAGACGAGGATTTCTTAGAAGTGGAAACACCAATTCTGACAAAATCAACACCTGAAGGAGCACGTGACTACTTAGTCCCTAGTCGCGTACACGATGGGGAGTTTTATGCTCTTCCACAATCTCCACAACTATTCAAACAAATGTTGATGGTGTCTGGTTTTGAGCGGTACTTCCAAATTGCGCGTTGCTTCCGCGATGAAGACTTACGTGCGGATCGTCAGCCGGAATTTACACAGATTGATATGGAAATGAGCTTTATGTCAATGGACGAAATTATCGAGTTGAATGAGCGCTTAATGAAACAAGTGATGAAAGATGTGAAGGGAATTGACGTGCAAACGCCATTTCCACGTATGGATTATCAAGAGGCGATGGACCGTTTTGGTTCAGATAAACCGGACGTTCGTTTTGCTCTTGAAATTAAAGATCTTGAAGCACTTGCAAAAGACTCTGACTTTGGTGTATTCAAAAATGCCATTGCAAATGGAGGTCAAGTTCGTGGACTCGCGGTCAAAGGTGCGGCAGCTGATTATTCTCGTAAAGACATCGATGCACTTGGGGAATTCGCGGGTCGTTACGGGGCAAAAGGTCTTGCATGGTTAAAAGTAGAAGCAGACGGCGTGAAAGGTCCAATTGCTAAGTTCTTCCCAGAACAAAAAGGGGAAGAGTTGATTGCTGCAATGGAAGCAGAAGCAGGGGACTTACTACTGTTTGTTGCAGACCAAAAGTCAGTTGTAGCGGACGCACTTGGAGCACTTCGAATGAAATTTGGAAAAGAGCGTAAGTTGATTGATGAATCTCAATTTGCATTCCTGTGGGTCGTGAACTGGCCGCTATTTGAATACGATGCAGAGCTTGGTCGTTATTTTGCAGCCCACCATCCATTCACGCGTCCTTTCGATGAGGATGCTGACAAATTAGAAACTGATCCAGCTTCGGTTCGTGCACAGGCGTATGATCTTGTTTTGAATGGATTTGAGCTTGGTGGGGGTTCATTGCGAATCTATGAGCGTGAAATGCAAGAGAAGATGTTTCGAACACTAGGATTTAGTGATGAGGAAGCGAAAGAACAATTCGGTTTCTTGTTAGAGGCGTTCGAATATGGAACACCACCTCATGGAGGAGTTGCTTTTGGACTAGATCGTCTTGTCATGTTACTTGCAGGACGTACGAATCTTCGTGATACAATTGCTTTCCCGAAAACAGCGAGTGCGAGCTGTGTACTTACAGATGCACCGAGCCCGGTAGATACAGCGCAATTAAATGATCTGCATATCTCGGTCCTTTCACAGAATAATCAGTAAATAGGACTTTCTGATAGTTGCACATCAAAAAAACATGTGCTACTATAACTGTAATACGAATCCTGATGTGTACGTGACTTGTTAATCGATTTTGACCGAACATTTTATCGTCGGGAGTCTGACTTTCAGTATTAAGAGCATGCCATTCCGGTGGACGCCTCGGCGTATTGAAGAGGACACCCACCTGCTGAGTGCGGGTTCAAAACGATAGCTTTACAGAGACGGCACGCTTGGGATTCGTCTTACTATGTCTATTCTCCCTTCAGTTTCGACTGAGGGGTTTTTTATCGGATTAATTCCGACTAAACAACTAAACTTTGGAGTGAAATCATAATGTTACATCAATTTTCTAGAAATGAATTAGCGATCGGCACAGAAGGATTAGACCTCTTAAAAAATACAACCGTTGCCATTTTAGGAATCGGTGGGGTTGGATCGTTTGCAGCAGAAGCCTGTGCACGAAGTGGAGTTGGCCGAATCGTTCTTGTCGACAAAGACAACGTCGATATTACAAATATCAATCGCCAACTAGTCGCTTATTTATCGACAGTTGGAAAGAGCAAGTCAGCAATTATGAAAGACCGTATTGCGGATATCAATCCGGATTGTGAAGTGATTGATATGCATATGTTTTATACAGAAGAGACGTATGAGCAATTTTTCGACTTAGGTATCGACTATGTTATAGATGCGTCAGATACGATTATCTACAAAGTGCATCTAATGAAAGAGTGTTTGAAGCGAGACATTAAAATTATTTCAAGTATGGGTGCTGCGAATAAAATGGACCCGACACGATTCCGTATTGCGGACATTTCGAAAACGCATACGGATCCAATTGCGAAAGTGATTCGTTTGAAGCTGCGAAAAGAAGGAATTCGCAAAGGAATTCCGGTAATCTTCTCAGATGAAAGTCCGATTGTAGTTCGGGAAGATGTTGTAAAGACCGTTGGGAAGCCGGAAGCAGAAATCCGCAAGGCGAAGATGCCACCAAGTTCGAATGCCTTTGTTCCGTCTGCAGCAGGTCTGATTGCAGCGAGCTGGGTCATTCGAGATATCCTAGAGCCGGTAGAAATCAATACAGTGATGGATGTTAAGTCGAAGAAAAAGTAATACATTGAGTCTGTCCGCAAATTTGTGGGCAGGCTTTTTTGATTCATTTACCATTTGGTACCTGTTACCATTTGGTACCTGTCACTATTTGGGAACTACTTCCATTTGGTGCCTGTCACCTTTTAAGATTCCAGTGATTTAGTTTCCATAATACGACTTCGGTAGAACAAATTTAAATCCGGTAGAACAAATTCCGACTTCGGTAGAACAAATTCCACTTTCAGCCGATGAACGGTCGCTCGACCCAAGAAAATCAAAAAAACAGCACACACTAAATCGTGTATGCTGCTAATTTCTAATCTATTTCTTCTTAAAACTCTCCAACTTCCGGTAAATCGATGCCAGACGTTTCTCTTCGCCGGCATCGATTGGCTCGTAATACTGTGTGCCGATCAATTTCTCTGGCAAATACGTTTGATCTACCCAACCACCAAACGAGCCGACTTTCGTATCATGTGGATACTGATACCCGACATGGCCAAGAGTCGCAGCACCACCGTAATGCGCATCACGCAAATGCATCGGAATGTCGCCGGTTTTTCCTGCGTGAATAGCAGCTATCGCGGCATCAAGCGCCTTGTAAGCGGAATTTGACTTCTCCGATAAACATAATAAAACAACCGCGTTCGCGAGTGGTATACGCGCTTCTGGTAATCCCAATCGCTCAGCTGACTGAATCGCTGCCAAAACTTGTGGACCTACAGCAGGATTGGCAAGGCCGATATCTTCATAAGCAATGACGAGTAGTCGTCGAGAGAACGCCACCAGGTCACCGCTTTCAAGTAAGTGAGCCGTGTAATAGAGCGCAGCGTCTGTGTCACTTCCGCGAATGGATTTTTGAAGAGCGGACAATAAATTATAAAAATGACTGCCTTTTTTATCTCCAAACACGCCAATGCGCGACACAAGTTGAGAGACAAGGGCATCTTCCACCACGATTTTTCCATCTTCTTCATCCGATGCTTCGACAATCGATTCAAGTAATGTCAAAGCTTTGCGAGCATCCCCGTTTGAAGCTTCTGCAATTTGGGTCACTTGTTCGGGTGTAAGGGCTATTGATAATTTACCTAACCCTCGCTCCGAATCTTCAAGCGCTCGGTTTAAAAGTAATTCCATATCGCTGCTTTCGATTCGTTTCAATTGCTTGATTTCACCACAACGTGATCGGATTGCTGGATTGACATCATGATACGGATTTTCTGTTGTGGCACCAATCAAAACAATCGACCCGTTTTCCACGTGGGGAAGCAGGGTATCTTGTTGCAGTTTATTGAACCGGTGGATTTCGTCTAGAAATAGTAAGACTTTTCCGGTAAGTCGGGATTCTTTCACGACATCTTCAATATCTTTTTTACCGGAAGTCGTAGCATTTAGTGCAATGAATGGTAAATCGGACGAACCTGCGATTGCATAGGCAAGAGACGTCTTCCCGATTCCGGGTTCACCATAAAGAAGCATGGACGGCACATGCCCATTGCGAATCATTTGATAGAGCCCAGTAGTTGGGCCGATGATTTCTTGTTGTCCGACAATCTCTTCAATTTTTTTCGGGCGCATTCGAAAGGCAAGTGGTTCACCCATTGGCATAATCGTCCCTCCTTTATCGAACATCTGTACTTTTTAGTGTACCAGAACGTACAGCTCATTTCATCGAAAAACCATTGCAGATTATGCTATACTTGTAGCGGAAAAGTTAACTTATGAACGGACGGTGTAAAGAGATGAAAATCTCGACTAAAGGCCGCTATGGTCTCACAATCATGATTGAATTAGCCAAAAATGAAGGCGAAAAACCACTTTCTCTGCGTCAGATTGCAGCAGACAATGATTTATCAGAAGCCTACTTAGAGCAAATCGTTTCACCACTTCGCAATTCAGGACTTGTAAAGAGTGTGCGAGGAGCCTACGGAGGCTATAAATTAGCAAAACCTTCCGAAGAAATTACAGCGGGAGACGTGATTCGCGTACTTGAAGGACCGATTCAACCTGTCGAAGGAATTGAAGACGAAGCACCTGCACAACGTGAACTATGGATTCGTATTCGTGATGCAGTTAAGAATGTATTAGATACCACGACAATTCGCGACTTGGCTGACCACTCAGATGATCCTTTCACTTCGGACGCATATATGTTTTATATTTAGGAGAGATTTATAATGACACGTATTTATTTAGATCATGCTGCAACATCCCCCGTGCATCCAGAGGTCATTGCAGCACTGACGAGTAGTTATACAGAGTGTTTCGGCAATGCATCCAGTATCCACGAGACGGGAAGACGTGCGCGAAAACAGCTGGATATGGCACGTGACCAATTGGCTGCAACTATTCAAGCGCACCCGAACGAGATCATCTTAACAAGTGGTGGTACGGAAGCGGATAATCTTGCTATTTTTGGAACAGCGTATGCCAACAAACATCTCGGACAGCATATCATCACAACTTCTGTGGAGCATCATGCTGTTCTTCATGCTTGTCAGCAACTTGAAAAAGAAGGTTTTGAAGTGACGTATTTGCCTGTCGATAATCAAGGGCGAGTGCATCCAACCTCTCTCCAAGCAGCACTCCGTGACGACACGATTTTAGTCACAATCATGTACGGGAATAATGAAGTAGGAACACTTCAACCTCTTGATGAACTTACTAAACTCGTTCAAGACCATCAAGCGGTCTTTCATACAGACGCTGTACAAGCATATGGAACCGTTGAAATCGATGTCACAGACCTTCAGGTAGACTTGCTCAGTACAAGTGCACACAAAATCAACGGACCTAAAGGAATAGGATTTCTTTATCAGCGAACTGGAACGAAATTACGTCCACTTTCACATGGTGGTCAACAAGAACGAAAACGTCGTGCAGGGACAGAAGCGATTCCATTAGCCGTCGGTTTTGCAACAGCCGCCCTTTTAAAAGAAGCAACGCTTTCTAAGTCGCATCTGGCTCTTCTTTCTTTAAAGAAGCATTTTCTTGATGAATTGACGCGTCTTGATGTAAACTATTCCCTTAATGTGAAGGATGCTGATCAGCTTCCCCACATTTGCAATCTATTTTTCCCAGACACGGACATTGAGACATTCCTCATCCAATTAGACCTAGCGGGCATCGATGCATCAAGCGGCTCTGCATGTACAGCAGGGGCTGTAGATCCTTCGCATGTACTAGTAGCGATGTTTGGAGAAGAGGCACCCCAGCTCAGATCATCTGTACGATTTAGTTTGGGTCTCGGAACAACAAAAGAGCAGCTAACAGAAGCTGCTGAAAAAATAGCTGGTGTATTAAACAAACCGGCATCGATTTGGAAGTGAACACTATGACAGAAACAAAAGGCAAACGCGTAGTCATCGGAATGTCCGGTGGCGTAGATTCCTCGGTCGCGGCCTATTTATTAAAAGAGCAAGGATACGATGTCATCGGTATCTTCATGAAAAACTGGGACGACACAGACGAAAATGGTGTCTGCACAGCGACAGAAGATTATGATGACGTTATTAAAGTGTGTAATCAGATTGGTATTCCGTATTACGCTGTCAACTTTGAAAAGCAGTATTGGGAGAAAGTCTTCACGTATTTCTTAGATGAATACAAAGCAGGCCGTACACCAAATCCAGATGTTATGTGCAACAAAGAAATCAAATTCAAAGCATTTCTTGAGCACGCATTGGCGCTTGGCGCAGACTACTTAGCAACTGGGCACTATGCACGTGTTGAAGAACGTGATGGTCAGTTCTGCATGCTTCGTGGTATAGACAACAACAAAGACCAAACGTATTTCTTGAATCAATTGAATCAAGACCAGCTCAAACATGTATTGTTCCCAATCGGCGAACTGGAGAAAAAACGTGTGCGTGAAATCGCTTTAGAACAAGGTCTCGCAACCGCTACGAAAAAAGATTCAACGGGAATCTGTTTCATTGGCGAACGTGACTTCAAAACGTTCTTAAGTGGCTATTTACCAGCACAACCAGGCGTCATGGAAACGATGGAAGGGCAAGCGGTCGGGAAACATGATGGTTTAATGTACTACACAATTGGTCAACGCCACGGTCTTGGAATCGGCGGAGCAGGAGACCCTTGGTTTGTAGTCGGCAAAGACTTGAAGCGGAACGTCTTATATGTTGGGCAAAATGCACAAAACGAAGCGTTGTATTCAACCAGCTTAATTGCAGATACACTTTCATTTACAACTAATGATGAAAAGCCTTCGGAATTTAAATGCACTGCAAAATTCCGATACCGTCAACAAGATACAGGAGTAACTGTTCGTCTGCTCGGAGACGATCGTGCAGAGGTCATTTTTGATGAGCCCGTTCGCTCAATCACTCCTGGTCAGGCTGTAGTTTTTTATGACGGTGACGAGTGTTTAGGTGGCGGAACGATTGATCACGTATTCCGTGACAATAAAAAACTTGAGTATGTAGGGTAGGGAAACGATGAACTGGAATGAGACAGGCATCCACGCGATGCATACAGGAGATTATAAAGAAGCAGCGAAAGCTTTTACACAAGCGATTGAACAAGAGCCGGAAAATGAAGTAGGGTATATCAATTTCGGGAATCTTTTAGCCATCATGAATGATGCTGAGCGAGCTGAGCGATTTTTTCAAAAAGCACTGACTTTGAATGAACAAGCAGCAACGGCTTATTACGGTCTTGCAAATCTCTATTACAATCAAGAACGATTTGAAGAAGCGGCAAAACTATACGAGCGGGCAATCCGTGCAAACTTAGAGGGTGCTGACGGGCATTACATGCTTTCAAAATCTCTTCAAATGACAGATGAGCGAAAGCTTGCACTGCCATATGCACAGCGTGCTCATGAACTCGCACCAGAAGATGCGGAAATCACGCTACATTACGCCATCTTACTTGCATCCAATGAATTATTTGCCGAAGCGAAGCCACTACTTGAACAGTTGCTTGAAGAAAACCCGGAACATGCAGATGCCCATTACAATTTGGGTGTTCTTTTTGCACTTACTCAAGAAGACCCAGAGCCAGCACTACATCATTTAGATAAGGCTCTTGAAATCGAACCAAATTACGATCAAGCTCGCTACATGGCGGACATGATTCGATTACGAAACTAATACTGGAGGCGATCGGATGACGGAACGAAATGAGGACAAATTGTTTGTTTCGGGTCGGCCGATTGTCTCCATTTTTCATAATGAAGATAATCTGTACTCGATTTTGAAAGTGAAAATCAAATCGACAAACACTACATATACCGATAAAGAAGGAATTATAGTCGGCTATTTTCCAAAACTATCGACAGACGAAAGTTATACATTTTATGGGCAATTAAAAAATCATCCGAGGTACGGACAACAATTTGCTGTGGATACATTTGTCCGGGACAAACCAGATTCCGTAAAAGGCGTCGTGCATTATTTGTCATCCGATCTCTTTCCGGGTATTGGTCCTAAAACCGCGCAGACTATTGTCAAAAAGCTCGGCGAAAATGCGCTCCAAAAAATATTGGATTCTCCAGATGTTTTAAAGACGATTCCTCGACTGACAAAAGAAAAACGGGATACCATTATAAACGGCTTGCAACAGAATCACGGGATGGAACGCATCATGGTACAACTCAATGAATGGGGCTTCGGTCCACAGTTGTCTATGAAAATTTACCAAAACTACCGAGAAGAAACGCTTGAAAAATTAAACGACAATCCCTACCGTCTCATTGAAGATGTAGAAGGGGTCGGCTTTGGTCGGGCAGATGAACTCGGGTCACAACTCGGAATCGAAGGCAGTCATATGGACCGCATGAAGGCGGGAATTTTGTATCTTTTAAATCAGGCATCTTTATCAGAAGGGCACATTTTTGTCCCAACTGACCAATTGCTAGAGGATGTGAAACAACTTCTCGAAAAATCGCAAGCAGTTGAGATGGAGTATGACGCACTTGCAAAAGCTGTGATAGAGCTTGGGGAAGAGAGTAAAGTCGTCGTTGAGCAGAACCGTGTGTATATGCCGTCGCTCTACTTTTCAGAAGTTGGAATCGCAACGAAAACAGAACGTCTTGTACAAGCGAAATTCAAAGGCTTTAAAAAGAAGTTGATTAACGAATCGTTGTCTTCGATTGAAGCGGACTTTGGTGTAACCTATGCACCTACTCAACGAAAAGCGATTGAAATGGCGCTTAACAATCAAATTTCGATTCTGACAGGTGGACCTGGAACGGGGAAAACGACGGTCGTTCGCGCCATCGTCGAACTGTATGCAGACCTCAACGGCTTATCACTGGACCCTAAAGAGTGGGCGAAAGAAGGCAAACCGTTCCCGATTGCTTTGGCGGCTCCGACCGGACGGGCTGCCAAGCGGCTGAGTGAATCCACGGGACTTCCCGCGATGACGATTCATCGGTTGCTTGGCTTTACCGGACAGGATACGGAAGACACAGAAGGGCGACCGGTCGAAGCAAGTCTTATTATTATTGATGAGACATCAATGCTTGATTGCTGGCTTGCGCATCAACTCCTTCGTGCTATTCCAGAAACTTCACAGGTCGTCCTAGTTGGGGACCAAGACCAGCTTCCACCTGTAGGGCCGGGACAAGTTTTAAAAGATCTACTTGCTAGTGGACGCCTGCCTGTTGTTGAACTTCAAGACATTTATCGCCAAGCAGACGGGTCGTCGATCATTGAGTTAGCCCATGCGATGAAATCTGGGAAGACGACGCAAGATTTGCTCTCTAAAACGAAAGACCGTTCGTTCATACCAGCGTCCGCGGACCAAATTCCGAAAGTCGTCGAACAGGTCGTCTCCAGTGCACTCGCGAAAGGATTCACCATTCGGGACCTTCAAGTATTAGCGCCGATGTATAGAGGACCTGCTGGCATTGATGCGCTCAATAAAATGATTCAAGAAATGGTCAACGCCAACCCAGATGGTACGCGAAAAGAAATGGTATTTGGAGATGCTGTATACCGTATCGGAGATAAAGTGCTTCAACTCGTCAATCAACCGGAATCGAATGTATTTAACGGGGATATGGGGGAAGTCATCAGTATTTTCAAAGCGAACGAAAATGTAGAGAAAAAAGAGCTTATGATCGTTTCCTTTGATGGAATTGAAGTGACGTATGAAAAATCCGATCTTGGCCAATTAACGCTTGCGTACTGTTGTTCCGTTCATAAATCTCAGGGCAGTGAGTTCTCGATGGTCATTTTGCCGATTACCCGTGGATATATGAAAATGCTACGACGCAATCTTCTCTATACAGCTATTACACGCGCGAAAAACTACTTGATTTTATGCGGAGATCCACAAGCATTCCAAATCGGAATCGAACGCAATGATGACAACTTACGGTTCACAACATTGATTGAGCGACTGTCTCCTGAAGCCGAGCCAATGGAACCTGTCGAAGGACAAACGTATGAGTTGACGGAAGATACACTCCTTTCCATCAATCCGATGATTGGTATGGAGGGAATTACACCACATCAATTTATGACCCAAGACGTTGACAGTTGATGCACACCTTTTGTATGATGAAGGCAGAATACGAAACACGATGACGAAAAGAGTACTGATTCTTCCGGTATAGAAAGAAGTTCCTCGGCTGCAAGAGCTTCCGAACGACGGGTCAGGAAAGCTACTTCCGAGTGCAGGCAAACCCTGCCGTCCGCCACGTTACGGCATTTTGAGATGCAAAGGACTCCTTTGCAACTTAGGGTGGTACCGCGAATGCTAAGCTTTCGTCCCTTTGGGGATGAAGGCTTTTTCTTTTTTCGTCTGGAAAATTTAAGGAGGAACACGTATGAAACAACTTTCAGGAAATGATATCCGCAGACTGTATCTTGAATTTTTTATTGAAAAGGGGCACCAAGTAGAGCCGAGTGCACCGCTTGTTCCAATCAATGATCCGTCACTTTTATGGATTAACTCAGGTGTCGCGACACTGAAGAAATATTTTGATGGCCGAGTCGTTCCGGAAAATCCACGTATCACAAATGCACAGAAATCAATTCGTACAAATGATATTGAGAATGTCGGAAAGACTGCGCGCCACCACACTTTCTTTGAGATGCTTGGGAACTTTTCGATTGGTGACTACTTTAAAAAAGAAGCAATTCATTATGCTTGGGAGTTTTTGACGGACAAAAAATGGATGGGCTTTGATCCGGAACTGCTATCTGTTACCGTTCACCCCGAGGATGAAGAAGCGTATGCGATTTGGAAAGATGAAGTTGGCGTTCCAGAAGCGCGCATTATTCGATTGGAAGGGAACTTCTGGGATATTGGAGAAGGCCCGAGTGGACCAAACTCTGAAATTTTCTACGACCGCGGAGAGCAGTATGGAAATGATCTTGAAGATCCAGAATTGTATCCGGGTGGAGAGAACGAACGTTATTTAGAAATTTGGAACTTGGTATTTTCTCAGTTCAATCACAATCCTGACCACACATATACGCCTCTTCCAAAACAAAACATCGATACAGGTATGGGGCTTGAGCGTATGGCATCGGTTGTGCAAGACGTACCAACTAACTTTGATACAGACTTGTTCATGCCGATCACTCAGCAAACGGAACAGATCAGCGGTCAGAAGTACGGAGAATCGAAAGACAAAGACGTGGCGTTCAAAGTCATCGCTGACCATATTCGCACAGTAGCATTCGCCATTGGAGATGGTGCGCTTCCATCAAATGAGGGACGCGGGTATGTTCTTCGTCGCTTACTGCGTCGTGCAGTTCGATTTGCAAAACAACTAGGCATCGAGAAGCCATTCTTGTTTGAACTTGTACCAGTAGTCGGCGAGTTGATGGAAGTATTCTACCCAGAAGTGAAACAAAAAGAAGCATTTATCATGCGCGTAATCAAGACAGAAGAAGAACGTTTCCATGAAACATTGGCAGACGGCTTATCCATCTTGTCTCGTGCTGTCACAGAACAGCAAACGCAAGGCTCAACAGTTGTACCAGGGGCGACAGTATTCGCACTGTATGATACGTATGGCTTCCCTGTAGAACTTACAGAGGAGTATGCTGAGGAAGCAGGTATGACAATTGATCGCCCAGGCTTTGAAAGTGAAATGGAAGGCCAGCGCAGTCGTGCACGTGCAGCGCGTCAAAATGTAGATTCTATGCAAGTGCAGTCCGAAGTCTTTGCGTCAATTCACGACGACAGTGAATTCATTGGCTACGATCAACTGAAGACACTTGGAAAAGTCACGACACTTGTTCTAGGAGCGGATAAAGTAGAATCAGCTACTGAAGGCGATGAAGTGAAGCTCGTTCTAGACCGTACTCCGTTTTACGCTGAAAGTGGTGGGCAAATTGCAGATATCGGGAAAATTTCAAACGATCACTTCTTAGGACGCGTAAAAGATGTGCAAAAAGCGCCAAACGGACAAAACTTGCATTCGGTGATCATCGAATCAGGTGAACTTCGAGTGGGTATGGACGTAACGGCTGAAGTAGATCCAGAACTTCGTCAAAAAACTATTAAAAATCACTCGGCAACACACTTGTTACACCAAGCATTGAAAGATGTTTTAGGAACACACGTCAACCAAGCGGGTTCCTATGTTGGACCAGACCGTTTGCGTTTTGACTTCTCACACTTTGGTCAAGCGACGAAAGAAGAGCTTGAGCAGGTGGAGCGCATTGTGAACGAGAAGATTTGGGAATCCACACCTGTTATAACAGGTTTCCATTCAATCGATGAGGCAAAACAACGCGGGGCTATGGCACTATTCGGCGAAAAATATGGAGACATCGTACGCGTCGTAGAGATGGGTGATTACTCATTAGAACTGTGTGGAGGATGTCACGTATCGTCAACTGCTGAAATTGGTATATTCAAAATTCTCTCTGAAGGCGGTATTGGAGCAGGTACACGACGCATTGAAGCGGTCACTGGACAAGCTGCTTACGAAGTAATGAAAGACGAAGAGGCACGATTGCATCAAGCTGCTGCTCTGATTAAAGCGCAACCACGTGAAATTGTAGCAAAAGTAGAAGCACTACTTGCTGAAGTGAAGAACCTTCAAAAAGAAAATGGCTCACTATCTGCTAAACTTTCAAGCAACCAAGCAGGAGAATTATTATCGTCTGTTCGTGACGTCAATGGTGTTTCTGTATTGACTGCAAAAGTGGAAGCAAAGGACAATAATCAATTGCGTCAACTCGTCGATGATTTGAAACAAAAACTTGCTTCAGGTGTCGTCGTACTAGGTGCTGTTGCAGGTGAAAAAGTCATGATTGCTGCGGGTGTGACAAAAGATATCGCAGGTGAACGCGCGCACGCTGGGAACATCGCGAAGCATGTGGCGGAACTGTGTGGCGGAAAAGGTGGAGGACGTCCAGACTTTGCTATGGCTGGTGCGAAAGATGGTTCGAAGCTCCAGGACGCACTCAAATCCATTGACGAACTAGTGAAATAAGTTCCTTCTTCATCGGTCATGGGGTATACTAAAAGTACAGTTCCATGAGTTGGACAGGAAGGGTGTTGAATACTATGGATTCCTTTGACAAAACAATGAAATTTAATGTTCAAGACGAATCAATGGAAGAGGATGTCAAACACGTCATGCTACATGTGCATGATGCGCTTGAAGAGAAAGGGTACAACGCGGTCAATCAAATCGTTGGGTATTTGCTTTCTGGAGATCCTGCTTATATTCCACGTCATCAAGACGCCCGAAATGTCATCCGCAAATTAGAGCGTGACGAAATTTTAGAAGAACTAGTTCGGTTCTATATCCGACATACAAATGAGGGCAAAGATGCGTAAAATGGGTTTAGACGTCGGTACACGTACGGTGGGTGTTGCAATCAGTGACGCCCTCGGGTGGACCGCGCAAGGAATCGAGACGATTAAAATCCATGAAGAAAACGAGGAGTTCGGTATTGAGCGATTAACGGAACTCATTCGTGAGTATACTGTGACGGAAGTCGTGATCGGATATCCGAAAAATATGAACAACACCATCGGACCACGGGCTGAAGCTAGTGAGCGTTTTGCAGAGCTAATTAAAGAAACATTCAATCTTCCTGTAGTATTATGGGATGAGCGACTGACGACAATGGCTGCAGATCGCATGCTGATCGACGCCGATGTGAGCCGAAAAAAGCGTAAGCAAGTCATTGACAAAATGGCGGCTGTCATGATCCTTCAAGGATATTTAGACAGTAAAAATCGATGAGGTGAAGAAAATGGAACATGGTCAAGAACATATCACAATCGTTGACGAAAACGGCAACGAGCAACTTTGTAACGTATTGCTAACATTTGAATCAGATGAATTTGGAAAATCCTATGTACTTTACTACCCAGTAGGTGCAGATGCAGAAGATGAAAATGAAGAAATCGAGATCCACGCTTCTTCATTCGTTCCTTCAGAAGATGGGACGGACGGCGAACTTCTTCCAATCGAAACGGATGAAGAATGGGATATGATCGAAGAGACGCTTGGTGCATTTATGGACGAGCAAGAAGACGACGAATACGGAATTCAAGAACAATAATAGGAGTGATGCCGTCTCTATATATAGAGGCGGTTTTTTTCATGTGTGGACGCCTCTGTGACTTTTCTAGTATACTATTTGAAGATAAAGGGGGAAGCCCAAGTGCCAAACGGAAGTAAAAAAGAAATAATGTTTGAAAAAATGAAAGAAAAGAAGAAAGAAGTGAAGATTGTACGTCGAATTGTCTTTGCTGTCGTACTCATTCTACTCATTGTCGGTGGAATCGGTGGATATTCTGCATATAACTATGTTACAGGTGGTTTATCTCCGTATGACGAGACAAATGAAGACCCTATTGCTGTCTCAATTCCAATCGGCTCTGGTATTGACACAATTTCACAAACGCTTGAAGACAACAATGTCATTCGAGATGCGCGAATCTTCAAGTACTATGTCAAATTTAAAAATGAATCCGACTTTCAAGCCGGTGACTATACATTGACACAATCGATGACTCCCGATGAATTGATTGAAAGTTTAAAATCTGGTCGTATTTATAGAGAACCTGTGTTCACGATGAACATACCAGAAGGATTAACTCTTGAACAGATTGCAGACGTTATTGAAGCACGTACCAATCATTCAGCAGAAGATTTCTTTGCACTCGTCACTAGTGAAGAATTTGTCGAGCTTGCACGTCAACAATTCCCAGACTTGCTGACAGATGAAATAGTTGCAGAAAACGTTCGCTACTCACTTGAAGGATATTTGTATCCCGCTACGTATCCATTCTATGAAGAAAACCCAAGTATGGAGACCATTGCTTTCGCCATGTTACAAGGTACACAAGACAATGTACAACCCTATCGTGAGATTTTGGCTGATCGTGGCCAGTCCATCCATTGGTTGTTGACGTTTGCCTCGCTGTTAGAAGAGGAAGCGACTGCACAAACGGACCGTAAGACGATTGCCTCCGTATTCAATAATCGCTTAGAAATCGATATGCCTCTTCAAACAGATCCGACAGTTCTTTACGCATTAGGTGAACACAAAGACCGCGTGCTTTATGCGGATCTTGAAGTCCAAGATCCTTATAACACCTATGTCAACCGTGGATTGCCACCTGGTCCAATTGCGGGAGCTGGACGAGCATCTCTTGAAGCAGCAATGGATCCATCAAGCTCTGAGTATTTATACTTCTTAGCAGATCCTTCCGGGACGAACCATTTTGCAGTGACATATGACGAACATTTGGCAAACATCCAAGAATATTTACGTTAACGATAGACTATCCACTTTAGCTAGTGGATAGTTTTTCTCTGTCATGGTATGATAAAAATTGAATTTTTTTTGCACGACTTCCCAGTAGAAAGAGGGAGACATGAATGAAAACAGACGACTTTCAACAGCTGTTCAGCTTACCTCGAACAGCGTTTTTTCATGAGATGGAACAGTACGCAGACTTACATCACGTACCCATCATGCGACCAGAAGGAATGGACACATTGCTTCATCTGTTGCAGCTTCAAAATGCACAAACTGTTATTGAAGTGGGGGCAGCGATTGGCTACTCAGCACTGCGTATGGCAGCAGCGAATCCAAAGCGGACAATTACAACCATCGAACGAGATGCAGAACGGTATGAGACGGCGAACCAATTCATTGCAAAAAGCGAGCATGCACAGCAAATTTCTCTTTATCTCGCAGACGCTTTAGAAATGGATCTGAGTGAGTTCCCTGAACGGTCATTTGATGCTCTTTTTATAGATGCGGCAAAAGGACAATACCAATTGTTCTTCGATCGCTACGCGCCCTTAGTCAAGAGTGGAGGCGTCATTTATAGCGACAATATCTTTTTAAATGGGTTGACTCAAGTGCCTATAGAGCAAGTGCCGAGACGAAAACGCACGATGGTTCGCAAATTGCATTTATTTGCTGAACATTTGCGAACAAACCCCGATTATGACAGTCAGTTCTATCCGATAGGCGATGGACTATTAGTAAGTATCAAGAGGTGAGTACGATGTTAACTGAACTAGTTGTAACGCCAAAATCTGTACAACATGCATTTAAACTTCTTGATGCAGGTGCAGATGCAGTTGTTGTAGGTGAAGAGCATTTTGGCCTCCGTCTTGCAGGAGAATTCTCCCTGAGGGACATTGAAGAGATTACACTTTATGCGCATACATTGTCTAAAAAGGTCTATGTATCAATGAATGCACTGTTTCATAACGACCGAGTGGATGCGCTTGCACCCTACATGCGCAAATTAAATGACATAAAAGTGGATGGCATTTATTTTGGAGACCCGGCTATCATCATGACACATCGAGAAATCGACAATGAAGTACCGCTCATTTGGAACCCCGAGCAGACAGCAACGAACTACTTTACAGCAAACTACTGGGGTGAACGAGGGGCAACGCGCGCATATCTTGCACGTGAGCTGAGTTTAGACGAACTGATTGAAGTAAAAGAAAATGCAGAGGTATCTATTGAGATTCAAGTACATGGAATGAGTTGTATGTTCCAGTCCAAGCGTCCACTGCTTGGTCACTATTACTTGCATGAAGGAAAAGCACTTCCTATTGAGAATCGGGAACAAAAAGATGCGATGTTGCTTTATGATAAAGAGCGCGAAAATCGCTATCCAATCTATGAAGATCTGAATGGCACGCATATTTTTTCACCGAACGACATGTGCATGATTGATGAGCTAGAAGAAATTCTAGAAGCGGAAATTGATGCCATTCGCATTGAAGGAATTCTACATAGCGAGGCCTATACAGTTAAAGTGACTAAATTGTACAGGAAGGCTCTCGATCTCTACAAGGAATCACCGAAACTATACCGACAGCAGAAGAATGAACTTTTTAAACAACTTGAAGAAATGCAGCCGTCGCATCGTCCACTCGACACAGGATTTTTCTTCAAAGAGTCAGTGTACTAAGGAGGAGATCAAATGGCAGTCATGGAAAGTGAACTACGAAATGGCAAACGAGTCATTACAAAAAAGCCCGAATTACTTGCTCCTGCTGGCAATCTTGAAAAGTTGAAGATTGCGGTTGAATACGGAGCAGATGCAGTGTTTATAGGTGGGCAAGAATACGGACTTCGATCGAATGCAGGAAATTTTACGATTGCCGAGATGAAAGAAGGCGTAGAGTACGCAAAGAAATTTGGTGCGAAGATTTATGTCACGACGAATATCTTTGCGCACAATGAAAATATGGATGGATTGATAGAGTACTTGCAAGCTGTTGAAAGTACGGGTGTAACGGGGATTATCGTCGCTGATCCATTGATTATTGAAACGTGCCGAAACTATGCTCCGAAACTTGAATTGCATTTAAGTACACAACAATCCTTATCCAACTGGAAAGCTGTGCAGTACTGGAAAGACGAAGGATTGCACCGAGTAGTTCTCGCTCGTGAGACTACTGCAGATGAAATTGCACTCATGAAAGAAAAAGTCGATATCGAAATTGAAGCGTTCATTCACGGAGCCATGTGTATCGCTTATAGTGGACGGTGCACACTGTCCAATCACATGACTGCTCGTGATTCAAACCGGGGTGGTTGCTGTCAGTCCTGTCGCTGGGACTATGAACTACAGAATACGGAAGCGGAAAAAGTAGACGACTTCACTACACCTTTTGCGATGAGCCCGAAAGATTTGAAATTAATTGAATCTATTCCGCATATGATAGAGCTAGGAATCGATTCGTTAAAAGTAGAAGGACGCATGAAGTCGATTCATTATGTAGCAACAGTCGTACAAGTCTACCGCAAAGTAATTGATGCATATTGCGCAGATCCAGATAATTTTACGTTTGATTCAGAATGGGTCTATGAACTCGACAAATGTGCCAATCGCGAGTCGGCTTCTGCGTTTTTTGAAGGAGAACCTGGACATGAACAACAATTATTTGGTGTCCACAGCCGCAAAGTTACACACGACTTTGTAGGTCTTGTGGTAGACTATAACGAGACGTCTCAGACCGTTACCTTAGAGCAGCGAAATTATTTCAAGCCTGGTGATGAGATTGAGTTTTTTGGGCCACAAATCGACAATATAAAATTGATTGTCCCACCAATCTACGATGAGAAAGGCAATGAACTAGATGCTGCACGTCACCCACTGCAAAAAGTAACGTTCCATTGCCCTGTCAAAGTACACCCGAACAATATGATGCGGAAGAGGTTAGTAAAGTGAAAAGACCATTAGTTATCGGAATTGCTGGCGGTTCCGGTTCTGGAAAAACAAGTGTAACAAATGCCATTTATGAAGCGTTCAAAGATCACTCAGTAGTTGTGATTCAACAAGATTTTTACTACAAAGACCAGTCGCATCTGGAGTTTGAAGAGCGTTTGAAAACTAATTATGATCACCCATTAGCATTTGATAATGATTTATTGATTGACCATGTGAATCATTTACTTGAACGTAAAGGGATTGAAAAACCTGTGTATGACTATGCACGTCATACGCGTTCGGATGAAACAATCGTGATCGATCCAAAAGATGTCATTATTTTAGAAGGGATTCTAGTTTTAGAAGATGAGCGTCTTCGCGACTTGATGAATATTAAACTATACGTAGATACAGATGCAGATTTACGTATCATTCGTCGTATATTACGTGATATTCATGAGCGTGGGCGCACAGTAGAATCCGTGGTTGAACAATATTTGAATGTCGTTCGACCGATGCATAACCAATTTATTGAACCAACAAAACGCTATGCTGATGTCATCATTCCAGAAGGTGGCCAAAATGAAGTAGCTATTGATTTAATGGTTACGAAAATTAAGGCTATTCTTGAAAGTAATGGAATTGTATAATAGGATGATACAAGTTGCATAAGACAGAAGGAGTGTATAGGAGTGTCAAATGACAAACAATATCCGATGACGCTTGCAGGTAAGCAAAAGTTAGAGGAAGAATTAGATAGTTTAAAAAATGTAAAACGTAAAGAAGTTGTTGAGCGTATTAAAGTAGCACGTGACTTCGGAGATTTATCCGAGAACTCAGAGTATGATGCAGCGAAAGAAGATCAAGCATTTGTCGAAGGTCGTATTTCACAATTGGAATCTATGATTCGCAATGCAGTCATCATTGAAGAAGATGCAAACGATGACACAGTTTCACTTGGTAAAACGGTTACATTTATCGAAATCCCAGACGGAGACGAAGAAACGTATACAATCGTTGGTTCAGCTGAAGCAGATCCATTAGAAGGATTAATTTCAAATGATTCTCCAATTGCACGAGGCTTACTTGGCCGAACAATCGGAGAAAATGTAAAAATCATGACTCCTGGTGGAGAAATGGACGTTAAGATCCTATCAATTTCGTAATTCTAGACTGCTTGGCAGCTTTTGACGCTGTCAGGCAGTTTTCGCTTTGTCAGGGTCTCAGTTGATTCTCATCCCGATTATTAGTAAGATGAAAAAAGCTTGTAGCAATGAGGAGTGAACTAAATGACGCAAGAATTTTCTAGACGTGCGCAAATGAAAAAGAAAAAACGCGCGAATTTACTTATAAATTCATTACTAGCTGTAGTTGGCATACTGATTATTATTACATTAGCAAATTTACTTTCTTCAAACGACGACACCGCTGTGGAAGCTGATCCTGGAGATGAGCAACAGCAAGTGACGGATGAGGGCCAACAAGACGTTGAGTCAGAAGATACCGCGGGTGCTGAAACGACAGAGGAATCTGAAGCGACAGATGAAGCAGAATCTACTGACGAAACAGAAGCAACAGAAGAAGATCAAACAGATACTACTGAAGAACAAGCGGAAGTAACGACTGAACCGTCAATGGACCCTATTGTGGATGAAGTCATCGTGAATACAGCTTGGCAACCGGTAGGAACAACGCAAACTGGTGAACATGTCTCGAGTTACACGAAAGGGACAGTCGATTGGGATGAAAAAATCAAAGCCCTTCAGTATGCATCTGGTCTTTCGGCTGATAACATGTACACGATTTTCTTAGGCAATGGGGGATCCCCGCAAAAGTCAATTGGCACAGTTACATCAAAAGACAAATCAGAGATGTATCGTATTTATTTAGAGTGGGTCGATGGCCAAGGTTGGAAACCGACAAAACTCGAAAAGTTGAATCAGTTACCATAACGGAGGAATGACAATGAAAGTAGCAGTTATCGGTGCGATGGAGCAAGAAGTTGAACACTTGCGTGCAGCGCTTTCGAATGCATCAACGGAAACAATTGCAAACAGTGAATTCACTGCAGGCACATACGGAGCACATGAATTGATTTTAGTGAAAAGTGGCATTGGTAAAGTGAATGCAGCGATGACGACTTCGATTTTACTAGAAAAATACTCGCCGGATGTGGTTATTAACACGGGCTCTGCAGGTGGCTATGACCCATCTTTACAAGTGGGGGACATTGTAGTATCAACAGAGGTCCGTCATCACGACGTTGACGTCCGTGCCTTTGGTTATGAAATGGGTCAAGTACCTGGTATGCCAGCAGCATTTACTGCAGACGCAAGCTTGATTGAAAAAGCACAAGAGGCGATTGAAGCTGTGGGCATTCATTCAGCAACAGGTCTAATTGCAACAGGAGATTCATTTATGCATCTCCCAGAACGTGTCAAAGAAACACGCGAACACTTCCCGACAATGGCAGCCTGTGAGATGGAAGCAGCCGCTGTTGCGCAGGTTTGTCACCAATTCGGAACTCCATTTGTAGTAATTCGCGCATTGTCTGATATCGCAGGCAAAGAATCGCCAATGAGTTTTGACGAATTTTTACCGACAGCAGCGAAAAATTCTACGGAAGTTGTGCTGCGGGTAGTGAGTTCACTTTAGATGTGGAGCCGACTTGAATCCCACTGGAGTCAACCCCTCCATTCCACTCAACTTCACTTTAACTGGAAGTAGTTCCCAAAGGGTACCTGTCACCCAAACAATTCCAACACAATTTATAAATATTCATCAATTCACACAATAATGCTGGTTTACAGTGAATAGTTGGTGAATATACATGAATGTCAGAATTGTTTGTGGGACAGGTACTTAGAAAAAATGGAACTCCACTTGTTGAAAAAATCAGTATCTTCTCTCGAACGTACTCGTGAGAAGATACTGATTTCATTTTGTTTTAGCCTGTTGATTATTTTTTTGAATTTTAATACTTGAAACAATTTAATCAATGCACGTTTTTCAATTCGAGAAACATAACTTCGCGATATTCCTAACTATTCAGCTAATGCTACTTGTGTCAAAGGGGAATAATGAAATAAGCCGTAGCGATGTTGTATGATTTCAGCTTCTCGCTCATCTAGCAAATGCATCCACTTATAGAGATGATGCGTCAACTCTTTAAAAGCTAATTGGTCATCTACTGGTAGGTCATTACTAGGTAAAATATCCGCAAGCGTGAGTGTTCCTCCCTCTAAATCTTGCCCCATCTGATCATTGAGAGAAGTCTCTTGTTCATGCTTTTTAATTTTACGAAGATGCATCAAAATCTCATTTTCGATACAGCGTGCTGCGTCATCGCTTTTGTGCATCAAGTCAAAGAGTTGTTGTTCTTTCTCTGGAGGAAGTGGTTGTTCGAATGCTTGACTTCGGATATAGCCAAGCGCGAGAGGGAGATGGGCGAGGGAACTGAGGACGATGGATAATCAGTGCATAGAATTGCCTCCTTGAAAGAGTCTATGCAAAAGACGAAATGGGCATAACAAAACCCGCTACAAGAGCGGGTTAGATTTTTCGTAGTGAAAGTGTTGAAATCATCATGAAAGATAAGATAATCATGAAGAATAGATAGACAACAGGTGATACATAAGGTACAGCGAAGTAACTAAGAGTTAATACAACCCCTGCTGCTGTAATTGGTAGACCTGTAAAAAAGCCGTTGGATTCTGAAATGTTAAAGCGCGCCAAGCGAAATGCACCAGAAGCAATGTAGATGACAGTAACGACCATGGCCAGAGTGCCCAACTCATTTGTCGCGTATGCATAAATAAGTAGTGCAGGTGCGATACCGAACGAGATAACATCACTCATAGAGTCAAGCTGTTTTCCAAGTTCCGATTCAATGCCAAGTTTGCGTGCTGTCATCCCGTCAAAACGATCTAAAAGTCCGGCGATAAAAATAAATAGGACGGCAAGTGCAAAATGGTCATTCATCGTCACCAAAATGGCTGCTCCACCAAATGCCATGTTCAATATGGTCAAAAGGTTTGCAGCTTGGCTTTTCAGCCGAGACAAACGTTCAATTGTCGATTCAAATAAGAACACTATGGTTTCCCCTCACGTATAGTTTATCCTATAAGTATACGCTAAATAGTTAAAAATTAATAGAGAGAAAGGTTCGAAATCCGTGAAAACTATAATCTATCAAAAACTAATTGAACTGACAAACAGACCAAGCACGTCGCTTATTTTAAAGCGATTTACACAGTCAAGTGTCAGCAAATTCATGATCCCTTCATATAAAAAGACATTCAAAATTGATGCCAATCTTGCAGTGAAACCGATGCATGAGTTTTCATCTTTGCATGATTTTTTTACACGCCAATTAAAGGAAGAAGTTCGCCCGATTGACACAAATGAAAAAACAATCGTGAGTCCAGTAGATGCTAAAATCGAATCCTTTGGTACGATTACGCCAACAGGCACATTTTCAGTTAAAGGACAGGAGTATTCCATTGACAGATTGCTGGCAAAACCATCCCTTACAGAGCGCTTTATCGGTGGGCAGTATGCTGTGCTGTATTTAAGCCCTGCGGATTATCACCGTATACACGCCCCTTTATCTGGGGAGATCACGGATCAATTCGTATCAGGTGGATTTTCGTACCCAGTGAACAAGCTAGGTCTTGTATATGGTAAGAAACCCTTGAGTGACAACTACCGTATCATCTCCATTTTAGAGAATGCCGGAAGCGCTTTTGCAGTCATTAAAGTCGGTGCGATGTTTGTAAATTCGATCGAGTTAGTGAAAACTGATTCACTGTGGAACAAAGGTGAAGAAGTTGCTTATTTCGCATTTGGCTCGACGGTCGTATTACTGACAGAACCAAATTGCGTGAACTGGCGAGATTCTGTGGTGAACGGCGCAAAAGTACAGGTAGGAGAGCCCTTGGCGGATATGCTATAATGGCGAAAGAGTACGTAATAGAGTGGAGTGTAGCACGTGTTAACTAATTTTATTCCTTCTGAGTTTGTGAAGAGCGTTTTTCAAATCACACCAGAACAGTTAAAAGAGCAAGGTATTAAAGGAATCATTACGGATCTTGATAATACGCTTGTTGAATGGGACCGTCCAGATGCAACACCGCAACTCGTGGAGTGGTTTGCAAGTATGCAACAAGCGGGGATTCAAGTGACGATTGTCTCCAATAACAATGAACTGCGTGTGAAGTCGTTTGCAGATCCTATGCAAATCCCATTCATTTATAAAGCGCGTAAGCCGTTCCGAAAAGCTTTTTTAACCGCTTTACGATTAATGGGATTGAAGCGTGAAGAAGTGGTAGTTATCGGAGATCAACTATTGACGGATGTTCTTGGTGGAAACCGCTTGAATTTGCATACAATTTTAGTTATTCCAGTAGCAAAATCTGATGGATTCGTCACACGTTTCAACCGACTAGTCGAGCGACGCATCTTTAGTTATTTAAAAAGCAAAGGTCATATTATGTGGGGAGATGAAGCCTGATGGAAACAGTACAATGTATCGGGTGTGGCGTTCTCATCCAAACCGAAGATCCAACCAAACTAGGCTATGCCCCGGCATCTAGCCTTGAAAAAGAAGAAGTAATCTGTCAGCGTTGCTTTCGATTAAAAAATTACAACGAGATTCAACCCGTCGAATTGACAGACGATGACTTTTTAAAAATCCTAAATGGCCTAGGTGATCAAAAAGGATTGATTGTTAAAATCGTTGATATTTTTGATTTTAACGGTAGTTGGTTGCCTGGTTTGCACCGTTTCGTTGGCAATAACCCGGTGCTCTTAATTGCGAACAAAGCAGATTTACTGCCAAAGTCCGTAAAGAAAAACAAAGTGATTAACTGGCTAAAACGAGAAGCTAAATCCCTCGGTCTTCAAACAGCTGATATTCTTCTTGTAAGTGCTGCAAAGGGCCAAGGTATGGTAGAGGCAATGGATGCGATCGAGCAATTACGTAAAGGTGAGAATGTCTACGTAGTCGGGTCAACCAATGTAGGTAAGTCAACATTTATTAATCGAATTATTAAACAAGCGACGGGAGAAGAACAAGTCATCACGACTTCTCAATTCCCAGGTACAACGCTTGACATGATTCAAATTCCAATGGACGATGGGAAATCGATTTGTGATACACCGGGTATCATTAATCACCATCAACTAGCGCATTATGTCGATCCCTCAGAGTTGAAGCTGATTTTACCGAAAAATGAAATCAAACCAAAGGTGTACCAGTTAAATGCAGAACAGACATTGTTTATTGGTGGGCTTGCTCGCTTTGATTTTATTCAAGGAGACCGTTCGGCATTCACTGCGCATTTATCGAATCAGCTAACGATTCACCGAACAAAACTTTCGAACGCAGATGCGTTATATGCCGATCATAAAGGAGAATTACTATCTCCTCCTGGAAAAAACCATGCAGAGAAGTACCCAGAACTTGTGCGTCATGAGTTTTCTATTAAGAGTCCCAAAATGGACATTGTATTCTCAGGACTAGGTTGGATCACGTGTCAGACGGGGAATGTTGTAGTAGCTGCTCATGTACCTAAAGGAGTTGCGGTGATGGTTCGTCCATCACTCATTTAATTTATGAAAAAGTGGTACGCAGTCATCGGCAACCCCATCCATCATTCGATTTCACCAAAGATGCATGAGATCTGGTTTCGTACACACAACATTGATGCATCTTATGTGCCAATTTTAGTTGAGCCTGATAGACTCGAACAATCTGTGGAATCCCTCTTTTTACTCGGATGCAGTGGGTTCAATGTCACAGTACCGTTTAAAGAAGCAATCATGCCGTTTCTAGATGAGTTGGACCAATCGGCACGCTCAGCGGGTACTGTGAATACTGTGGTACGTACACAAACCGGCTGGAAAGGGTACAACACAGACGGTCGTGGCCTTTTAGCATCTATTCCTAATCTATCGCAGTCAACACGAATCTTAGTTATTGGAGCGGGGGGAGCTGCCAAGGGAATCGCAGCAGCTCTTTCCGATTTACACATTCGTGATGTGACGATTTGCAACCGTACTTTGGAAAAAGCAACGCAACTTGCTAACAAATACAACGCCAAAGTGTTGGATATGTCAGAAGTTCCAGCAAAATTACCAGAGTTCGATTGTGTGATTCAAACAACTACTGTAGGTATGGACAGCGAAGAGTCTCCACTTTCGAATCCGATTTGGACGTCGGAGATGGTGGCTGTTGATATTATTTACTCACCACCACAAACAGAATTTTTGAAACAAGCGAATAGTCAAGGCGCCTTTACAATGAATGGACTAGCCATGCTCATTGGACAAGGGGCACTTGCTTTTGAATTATGGACAGGTATAAAGCCAGATCAAAAAGAAATAGTACAGACGATTTTTTCGTCCTAAAGGAGATTTATATGTTAACAGGTAAACAAAAACGTTTTTTACGTAGCGAAGCACATCATTTATCACCCATTTTCCAAGTAGGAAAAGGTGGCGTTAATGAACAATTGATTCACAGCGTTCAGGAAGCTCTGGAAGTTCGTGAATTGGTGAAGATTTCTATTCTGCAAAATTGTGAAGATGACAAACATGAAGTGGCGGAGACATTAGCAAATGAAACAGGTGCGCAACTTGTTCAGTTAATTGGACTTACTGTCGTACTTTATAAAGAGTCTCATAAAAATAAAAAACTCATTTTGCCACGCGCTTAATTTATGAAAAAAATCGGTATACTTGGGGGCACATTCAATCCGCCGCATATGGGCCACCTATTGATTGCAAACGAAGCAAAACATGCCTTACATCTTGATGAAGTGCATTTTATGCCGGCCGCCCAGTCGCCCTTTAAAAATAAGAATCAACAGGTGACAGACAATCATCGTCTTGAGATGGTCCGTCTGCTATCTGTCTATCTCCCAGATTCCAATGTGGAAACGATAGAGCTGGAGCGTGGTGGACTGTCCTACACGTTTGATACGTTAAAGCAATTGACTGAAATGAACCCGACAACCGAGTATTCGTTTATTATAGGTGCTGATCAAGCTGAAAAGTTAGCTGATTGGTATTGCATTGATGAATTGGTTCATTTAGTAAATGTTGTCGTTGTTCCGAGACCAGGATATACTGTGTCAACACCGTATAAAGTAACGACATTGTCGATTCCGCAATTGGAAGTATCTTCAACAGAGTTAAGAAAAAGACTCGCTCAAGGTGAAACTACTCGCTTTCTATTACCAGAAGACATTGCACGTTATTGTGAAAGGAACGATTTGTATGTGGACGAAAGATGAATGGTTTCCAATAATCCAGAGTCGCATGACAGAAAAACGGTATGTGCATACGTTAGGTGTAGCAGAAACTGCTATGGAACTTGCCAAGATATATGGGGAGGACGTTCAAAAAGCAGAAATCGCTGGACTTCTTCATGATATTTGTAAATATGCCGATAAAGCTTGGATGGCAGATCAAATTAAAGCACATCATTTGGACGCGACTTTACTCGACTTCCATCATGAGCTGTGGCATGGACCTGTGGGGAGTGTAGTGGCACGAGATGAGTTCGGAGTAGAAGACGAAGATATACGAAATGCGATTCACTACCATACATCAGGTCGTGCGGGCATGTCGAAGCTTGAAAAGATTATTTACGTAGCAGATATGATTGAACCGAACCGGAACTACCCAAAAGTTGAAAAACTTCGTGACCTAGCGCACAAAGATCTAGAACTCGCGATGCGTTACGGAGTGCGTCACACACTCCAACATTTGATAAAACAAAAGCAAACGGTATATCCTGATTCACTATTTTGTTATAATGCTTGTTGGACATAAGAAAGGGAAGATGAAATGAATTCTGAAAATCTAATGAAATTAACAGCACAAGCTGCTGATGATAAAAAAGCACAAGATATCGTAGTATTAAATATGCAAGGCGTATCGCCAATCGCAGATTACTTTGTCATTTGCCATGCAAACTCAGACCGTCAAGTACAGGCGATCGCAAAAGAAATCAAAGATAAAGCTGAAGAGCAACAGATTCACGTGAAACGCATGGAAGGCTATGATGAAGGCCGCTGGGTTCTTATTGACTTAGGCGATGTTGTCGCACACGTATTCCATCGTGATGAGCGTGACTATTACAATTTAGAACGTTTATGGGGCGATGCACCAATCGAATTCGTCCAATTAGCTGCTGAGTGATGTACGAAAAGTTTGCGAGCGTCTACGATGAATTGATGGCAGACATTCCATACGAAAACTATTTAACTTGGATCTTGCATGAAGCAGGACCTCTACAGGAGAAAACAATTGTTGACCTAGGATGTGGGACCGGAACGCTTTCCATTCCGCTTGCTCATATGGGAGCAGACGTACATGGAATCGACCTTTCTCAAATGATGATTGAACAGGCGAAAGCAAAGGCCCAAGAAGAACAAGCAGCCGTTCATTTTTCACAAGGTTCGATGGCAGACTTCACAGCAGCACGTCCAGCTGACGTAGTTGTCATTGCTGTGGACTCACTCAACTATCTTGTAGATGAAGAGGAAGTAGTCAAAACGCTTCGAGCCGCTTTTCATGCGCTACAACCAGGGGGCCATTTGTTTTTTGATGTGCATTCGACTAAAAAAATCGAGGCTTACTTGGACGGCCCATTTATTTATGAAGATGAAGATGTCGCGTATTTATGGAGTACGGAACCAGGTGAAGAAGACCATTCTGTATACCATGACATCACTTTTTTTGTGCGAGCAGAAGATGGGCGCTATGAACGGTTTGAAGAGCATCATTATCAACGCACCTTTGAAATAGAGATGTATAAGCAGTGGATTCATGAATTAGGATTTTCAAACTGTCTAGTGGACGATTCTATTTTTGGAGAAGATCACAAAGGTCTTCGCTATTTTTTCCATGCGACGAAATAAAACTTTCCGTCGATCGGGGTTTGGAGTATGATGGAACTACTCCTACGATTCCCCGATTGTATGGGAGGTTTTTTCTATTCAAACAAAACGTCTGCATCGATCGACTGCTTACGTAGTGATCGCTATAACCATTCTTCTAAGTATTCTTCTAGTTGTATTCTTCACGAAACCCTCACAACAGTCACAACTCATGCCTCTTCAAACACACCCAACAGAACCTGCGCAACAAGATGAACCGCAAGAATCACTTTATTTAATCGTCGAAATCAAAGGTGCTATTAAACAACCCGGTGTCTATGAATTACCAAATGGCAGTAGACTTGTTGATTTGATAGTAAAGGCGGGGGGTCTACTCGCTGAGAGCGACAACAAGCAAATCAATCAAGCAGCCTTATTGTCGGATGCTGAATCAATCTACGTACCTGTCATTGGAGAGACGCTGGCAGTGAATGAAGAAGAGGAGAAACTGGTAGAATTAAACACGGCTGAGCTTGCTGAACTTCAAACATTACCTGGGATTGGACCCGCTAAGGCACAGGCGATTCTAGTTTTTCGAGAGCAAACTCCATTTACATCAATTGAAGAGTTAAGTTTAGTGGACGGGATTGGTGACAAGACGCTGGAACGACTTCGCCCCCTCGTTTACGTAAAGTGAGTTGACGCACTTCAAAAACTATAGGTACACTGATAACAAAAGGGGGAATCGTAATGGAGCGAATAACGTGGGATCAATTTTTTCTAGCACAGTGTCATTTGTTAGCATTGAGAAGTACATGTACAAGACTAGCTGTTGGTGCGGTTATAGTAAGAGATCGTCGCATCATTGCTGGGGGCTATAACGGGTCTATTTCTGGTGGCGATCACTGTATCGATCAAGGGTGTTATGTGATTGATAACCATTGTGTACGCACGATTCATGCGGAAATGAATGCTTTGTTACAGTGTGCGAAGTATGGGGTCTCAGTCAGTGGGGCTGATTTATATGTGACGCATTTTCCGTGTCTACCGTGTACAAAATCCATTATTCAGTCCGGTATTCACCGCTTGTACTATGCGGCGGATTATAAAAACAACAGCTACGCGATTGAACTACTTGACCAAGCAGGTGTAGAAGTAATACATGTGCCGTTTGATGCGCGGAAGATTGATTTCTTGGCGATGGAAAAAGAGAACTTGACCCGTTCACTTCTCGAAGAGTTAGCTCTACATACTGATCAAGAAAAGATTGATGCATACACGAAGAAAGTGGATGCTTTATTTGCAAAATAACTGGATTTATTGTGCGTTTGCAGCCGTCATTGGCTGCTTCGCCATCTTTTCAAGCATTTGGTTCGTGCTACTAGGAGTAGGTTTAGCTATTTTTTGCTTCTTTCGCATAAGTAAGAGAGCGGCAATTGTTGTCAGTGGTACGCTGTTCCTCTTCATGTGGATGGTCTCAGAAAGACTGCCAGTCGAAACGATTGAAAGTCAGCAGCTTGGAACTGTCACATCTCTATATAAACAACAAGGAGATCGTTTTGCAGCATTTATTAAAGTGCAAGACGGTCCACTTATTTACGTTTCGTACACTCTTCCAGATGAAGAGACGGCACGAGTTTTCAAAGAGACAAACTGGACAGGAATAGTAGTGGCACTTGAACTTGAACGGCAACCTGAAAGGTTACAGAGTCACCCGTTCGAATTTCAATTTGATGACTATTTACTCTCTAAAGGAGCGCAAGGTGCTTACAAAGCACTTACACTTCAACCGTATTCCCCAACCACCACCCTCACTTGGCAAATGAAGCGAAAGGTTTCCTCCATACGACTTTTCATCCAGCAATCGGTCGTTACCAAAGTACCGGTAGAACTTCAAGACGAAGTGCTAGCTTTAACCATAGGAGACCGCTCTCTCGGAGATCAAGATACCAATCGTCTGTATCAACGCTTAGGGCTTTCTCATCTTTTTGCAATCTCTGGGTTACATATTGCGTTATTGACAGGTGCCCTTTATGGTGTTTTGCTTGCAGCAGGAGTGAGGTTGCGCATGATTTATATTCTGATTTTAAGTTTTCTACCGTTTTATATGGTGTTAGCTGGAGGGGCTCCCTCTGTAATTCGTGCATGTTTCATGGTGTTTATAGGAACAGTCTTATTGATGAAAAAAATCAAAGTGACTAGTCCGGATCTTATTTCCTGGGTATTGCTGATCACACTAGCCTATTTTCCATTTTTCGCGCTTCAGCCGGGGTACCAATTATCATTTATCGCTGTATTTAGCTTGATTTATTCAACGAAACTTATGGCGTCTTCGTCTTATTTACTTTCCACATTCTTTACAACTGTCATCTGTCAATTAGCAGTGCTTCCTATCGTACTTTACCATTTTCAACAACTCTCCTTGATTTCGTTCGTAATTAACATACTAGCGATTCCACTCTTTACATTTCTCATTTTGCCCGTCAGTTTTTTTTATGTACTGTGTGCTATTCTTCCAATTAACTTCCTTCCATTCGTTGATTCCTATACGCGCATCCGATCGACTATTCAGCTTGTATTTCAATGGTTTTCTGAACTCCCATTCGTCACATGGACGCCTCCAGCACTTGAAAGTTATTTTCTTATAACTCTAGGCGTCTGCATAATGACATTTTTACTGTGGGAGAGACGAGGTGTGTTAGCTCTACCGTTTATTCTTGTAGTATCAATTGGTTGGCATGTACTCCCGTATTTCAATGACCAGGCAAAACTATCTTTTGTCTATGTTGGGCAGGGGGATAGTACATTTATACAATTACCAAACCGAGACTTTACTCTATTGATCGATGCGGGGGGTAGGGTATCCTTCGAGAAGGAGCCTTGGCAAGAGCGAGATAGCTACGAAATAGGACGATCTATCGTTTCTCCCTACATTCGGTCATTTGGCGTATCCACCATTGACTTGTTTATTTTGACACACGCGGATGCGGATCATACAGAAGGTGCAGAGGAACTCGTCGAAGATTTTCATGTCCGACAAATCTTAGTGCCTGTTGGAGTACTAGAGTTACCAGAACTCGAGCAGCTAAGACAAAGTGCAGAAGCTAAAAAAGTACCGATTTATGAAATTGAAGAAGCTGTCAGTATACAGATAGGGGATTCTAGGATTTATGTGTTGCCGGTAGAGGGACCTTACAAAGGGAATGACAGTTCACTAGTCACTGTAGTAGAGGTGTTTCATCAAAAAATTGTATTGCCTGGCGATTTGGAAAAGGATGGTGAACAGTGGATGGTAAGTCGGTACGGAGAGTTGCTCATGAATGCCGACTTGTTAAAGCTTGGACATCATGGAAGTAAAACCTCTACAACGCCCGCTTGGCTAGATGTTATAAACCCGAAATATACAGTGGCAAGCGCAGGGAAAGACAATCGATATGGCCATCCACATGAAGAGGTTCTTAAAGAATTAGTAGCCCGACAAATTCCGATACGAGGAACGTATGAAGGCGGGACGATAGAAGTAATAATCTCTCGGAAGGGTGTGGAATGGAAGACAAACAAAAAAGACGCCAAGTAATGGCGTCTTGTGTCGTCTTATTGAGCGACGAATTGTACGACTACTGCGATTAAGAACATGGTTGCGAAAAATACAAAAGAGGCCACAAAACCTATTCCCGAGTCAATCGCGTCGTTGCGTTTGGACTGTACGTTGTGTTCAAATTCGTTCATTTAAACCCCTCCTCTGTCTTTTTAAGTATAAACAATCTAGTACAAAAAATCTACATACAATGATGTGAACAATTTTTGTATAATAAAGAAGAAGGAGAGGTGTCTCTCATGATTACAAAACAGTGGCAAGCTCTAAACAAAGAGCCACTTGCGCCTTTTTATGTGATTGTCGGTCAGGAAGGCTATTTACGGGATGAAACAGTCAAACGCATTCAGGCTCGAGTCGATCCGGAAGAATGGTTTGTACTAGATTTAGAGCAACAGTCGATTGAAGATGTGATGCTCGAAACCGATACTATTCCATTTTTTGCAGAAAAAAAGGCAATTATCGTGCATAACCCTCAGTTCTTGAGAGCTGCGGTGAAAGACAAAGAAAAAGAAAAGAAAGACACATTTCCACAAAAACAATTTCTCAATTGGTTAGATCATCCTTCAGAAACTGCAGTCGTCGTGTTCGTTGCGCCATATGAAAAACTAGATGATCGAAAAAAGGTGGTCAAAGAGCTTCGTAAATCAGCAGTTGTCATTGAAGCAAATCCGTTATCGGAAAGTGACCAAAAAAGTTGGGTGCTCTCGCAATTTAGAGCACATGGCAAAGCGCCGACAGATGAATTGATTGATTGGGTAGCTGCTGTTCCGTTATCACTGTCGTTCAAACGTAATGAAATTGCAAAAGCAGCGCTCTACGTTTCAGATTCTGAAGAAGTGACATTTGACGATTATCAACAAGTTGCATCGCCAGTCCTTGAAGACAATGTGTTTGCATTAACAGAAGCATTTTTGCAATCTAATCGTGAGAAGGCGGTAACACTTTACAATGAGTTGTTAAAACAAAAAGAAGAACCACTTAAGCTTGTGGCACTTTTAGCGGGACAATTGCGATTATTGATTCAGGTGGGGTACTTTAAAAAGATGGGCTATCCGAATACGCAAATAGCCGGTCAAGTCAAAGCGCACCCTTACCGCGTCAAACTGATGATGGAACATCCTTTAGTTGAACAAGAAGAACTTCTTGTAGAGAAATTGAAACTGTTAGCAGAAGTAGACATGCAACTAAAATCATCACACATGAAAAAAGAACGAATTTTAGAACTCTACTTATTAGCAAATTAAACAGAAAGAGCTGTCCCCGAATATGGGGACAGCTCTATTTCTGTAGGTGACCAATTGACACAAAAAACTTACGCTTTTTTCATCAATTGAGATTTTTTGCGCGCAGCCGCGTTTTTGTGGATCAAGCCTTTTGAAGCAGCTTTTTCTACAGATTTGATAGCAGCTTTGATTGAATCGTTTTTGTTTTCATCATTATTAGTTACAGCAGTTTCGGCACGCTTAACAGCAGTACGCATAGCTGATTTTGTTTGTGAGTTTTGAGCGTTTGCAGTAGCATTCGTCTTCACACGTTTAATAGCTGATTTAATGTTTGGCATTCCTTTCACCTCCTAGTAAGGATGAGATGATACTTGTTAATTGATTTCAGTTCAATTACAACAAGAATTATTTTAACAAACCTGAACTGATTTTGCAATATTTAAATGCAAAGAATATTTACTTGACACCTGCTCAAACTAAAGTGAGGTGAAAACAATGAACAGAAGTGATTTGGAACTTGAGGTAATGCTAGCTACCGAGAACTTGGAACAAAGCAAGACAACCACACAACAAGGGATTACCATCTCAACGATTACTCGTGAAATACAGTCAAAAGACAAGACCTTTGTTTCGATCGACTATCCAGATTTGGATGTAGATGAAGGACGCGGTGTTGACGGGGTGTATAACCAAGATCTTCACCCCGAGCCCTGTTAATTGAACTTGGTGGTATCGAAAATACACAGGAAGAAGTGCGGGCAACTATTGAACAATTAGCGAAAGCACTTGGTGCGCTATAGATTTGCGTATCACTTCGCGCCTGATTCTGCTATAATTTGTTGTAGCTTAATTAGGAGTGGACAAATATGAATAATCAGGAACGATTAAATAGACAAAGCAAGATTCGAAACTTTTCCATCATTGCGCACATCGATCATGGAAAGTCGACACTTGCAGACAGAATTTTAGAAAAAACACAAACAGTTAGTAGCCGTGAGATGAAAAGTCAGCTACTTGACTCCATGGATCTTGAACGTGAGCGCGGAATTACTATCAAGTTAAATGCCGTGCAACTGCAATATAAAGCAAAAGATGGAGAATTCTACACATTCCATTTGATTGATACACCAGGACATGTCGATTTTACGTATGAAGTGTCGCGCAGTCTAGCAGCTTGTGAAGGCGCTATACTAGTTGTCGATGCAGCACAAGGTATCGAAGCACAGACGCTTGCGAATGTGTACCTTGCATTAGATAACGACTTAGAAATCTTACCTGTCATTAATAAAATTGACCTGCCAGCAGCAGACCCAGAGCGTGTACGTGGTGAAGTCGAAGAAGTCATTGGTCTGGATGCGTCAGAAGCCGTACTTGCTTCGGCAAAAGCAGGGATTGGAATCGAAGAGATTTTAGAACAGATCGTCGAAAAAGTTCCTGCACCAACAGGTAATCCAGAAGCGCCCCTGAAAGCGCTGATCTTTGATTCACTATTTGACCCGTACCGCGGTGTTATCTGTTACATTCGAATCGTAGAAGGAACAGTAAAACCGGGAGACAAGATACGCATGATGTCTACGGGTAAAGAGTTTGACGTAGTGGAGACAGGCGTCTTCACACCGAAAGCTATGCAACGTGATGAACTGACAGTAGGAGACGTAGGTTTCTTAACAGCTTCGATGAAAGATGTTGGAGACTCAAGCGTCGGGGATACAATCACGCTTGCAGCTAACCCAGCGACAGAGGCTTTACCGGGTTACCGCAAAATGAATCCAATGGTGTTCTGTGGTCTGTATCCGATTGATAACTCACGCTACAATGATCTGCGTGAAGCACTTGAGAAACTTCAACTAAACGATGCAGCGCTTGAGTTTGAACCAGAAAGCTCTCAAGCACTAGGGTTTGGTTACCGTTGTGGATTCCTTGGGCTTCTGCATATGGAAATCATCCAAGAACGTATCGAGCGAGAATTCAAAATTGATTTAATCACAACAGCTCCTAGTGTTATTTACAATGTCGTGATGACAAACGGAGACTTGTTACGCGTTGACAATCCATCTATGATGCCAGATCCGCAAAAAGTCGACAAGATGGAGGAGCCTTACGTGAAAGCATCTATTATGGTTCCGGAAGATTATGTCGGGGCTGTAATGGAACTGTGCCAACGTAAACGCGGGAACTTCTTGACGATGGATTACTTGTCTTCTGCACGAGTGAACATTTTATATGAAATCCCACTGTCTGAGATTGTCTATGATTTCTTTGACTCGTTAAAATCGAGTACAAAAGGTTATGCATCTTTCGACTATGAATTGATTGGGTATAAAGAATCGAAACTTCAGAAGATGGATATTTTATTGAACGGTGAAAAAGTCGATGCACTGAGCTTCATCGTCCATAAAGACTTTGCCTATGAGCGTGGAAAATTAATTGTTGAGAAATTAAAGAGCTTGATTCCTCGTCAACAATTCGAAGTGCCTGTACAAGCTGCTGTCGGACAAAAGATTGTAGCGCGTTCTACCATTAAATCAATGGGTAAAAACGTACTTGCAAAATGTTATGGTGGAGATATTTCACGTAAACGTAAACTACTAGAGAAACAAAAAGAAGGTAAAAAACGTATGAAACAGGTCGGTTCTGTTGAAGTACCACAAGAAGCATTCATGGCTGTACTAAAGATGGACGAAGACCAGAAAAAATAACAAATGAGGAGGAAGCGACTTTAGCTGTCCTCCTTTTTGATTGATAAGGAAGTTGGTGAACTATGATTCAAGGCATTTATATTCATATCCCATTCTGCCACCAGATTTGTAGTTACTGTGATTTCAATAAGTTTTATTTTCATAATCAACCAGTAGATGAGTATTTGACACGACTCGATCAAGAGATGGAACTGTGGGCGCGAAAAACAGATTTGTCAGAAGTACACACGATTTTTCTTGGTGGAGGCACCCCAACATCGCTGAGCTTACGCCAGTTGAGTCGTCTGTTCGATTCCATTTCCAAGCACTTTCCAGTTGATCAAGTAACGGAATTTACATCAGAAGCGAATCCGGATGAGTTGACGTACGACAAAATGGAACTCATGGCCGCGCGAGGAGTAAATCGTTTTAGTATTGGCGTTCAAACCTTTGACCAGCAGTTACTGAAAGTGTTGGGGCGCACTCATTCGACGGAACACGTCGAACGAGTGATCACTCATGCCGAACAGTTAAACTTCCCGTCCATCAGTATGGATTTGATGTACGGTTTGCCAAACCAAACGATGGAACAGTGGGAACAAGCTCTGACGAAAGCATTTTCTATGCCCATCACACATATCTCTGCTTATTCTCTACTTGTTGAGCCGAAAACAATTTTTTATAATTTACTGTCTAAAGGAAAACTGAAGCTTCCGACACAAGAGCTCGAAGCAGACATGTACGATGTATTGTTGAAGCGAACGGAGAAAGCCGGGTTTGAACAATACGAAATCAGTAATTTTGCAAAAAATAAGTTGTATTCTGAACACAACTCTATTTATTGGCGCAATGAAGAGTACTTAGGTCTTGGCGCGGGCGCACACGGATATGTAGACGGAGTCCGTTATTCCAATCACGGACCCCTCAAAAAATATATGACACCACTCGAGCAGAATGAATTACCTGTGTTGCATCAAAATCTTGTGACCGTTAAAGAATCAATGGAAGAACAAATGTTTTTAGGACTTCGTATGAATCAAGGTGTTCAGTACACGAAATTTGAAGAGAAGTTTGGCAAAGATCTTCGCACGGTCTATGCAGAAAAGATTCGTCCTCACGCTACTAGTGGCTTTTTAGAACTGACAGATGAAACACTGCGACTGACAAGAAAAGGTCGATTTATCGGAAATGAGATTTTTCAAGATTTTTTACTCGACTAAATTTATTGACAGGATTTTCAACGTTTGATAACTTTATAGGTGAGTATTAGCACTCTCACAAGACGAGTGCTAACAGGAGTGATCAACATGTTAACGGAAAGACAATTATTAATCTTGCAAGTTACTGTCGATGACTTTATCCAAACTGCTCAACCTGTAGGGTCAAGGCAACTCTCGAAAAAACAAGAGATGCCGTATAGTCCGGCAACCATACGCAATGAGATGGCTGATTTAGAAGAGATGGGGTATTTAGAAAAAACACATACCTCTTCTGGTCGTGTTCCTTCTCAAAAAGGGTACCGCTATTATGTAGACAACATGCTCTCGCCAAATCAACTTAGTACTTCTGAGATCGCCAAGTTGCAATCTGTTTTTGCGGAACGAAGAGTAGAGACAGAGCATGTGATTCGCCGTTCTGCTGAACTTTTAGCGGAACTGACGAACTACACGACGATACTCCTTGGAGAGGATATTCAACGCCACCGCGTTCGCAAGTTTTCAATGGTTCCACTATCCTCTGAAAATGCAGTGGCGATTATTGTCACGGATAATGGGCATGTTCAAAACAAGCTTGTTAGCATTCCTTCGGATGTGAAGATGGAAGACTTGGAGCGAGTCGTGGAAGAGATTAATGCGCGCGTTATTGGTTCGTATCTCTTTGAACTACCGGCTATTTTGCAGCGGGTCATGCATCAATTGATCCATCAATCCAACTCACGTCTCCTTGAAGTGTTTGAAACACTGACAGCTGAAGTGGGCAAAGGGGCTGAAGAGAAAGTCGTATATGGCGGAAAGATGCAGCTTTTTAACCAGCCTGAATTTAGTGACTGGCAAAAAGCGCGAAACTTATTAGAGTTTATGCAGCAGCTAGAAGACCATCCACGCTTAATCGTCCCGAATTCGAGTGGCTTGTCCATTCGAATAGGCTCAGAAAATGAAATGGATGCAATGGAATCTTGCAGTATAGTAACGGCGACCTACTCGTTTGGTGAGCAGCAAAAAGGCCAAATCGCTATTATTGGACCTACCCGTATGGATTACAGACGAGTGATTTCACTTCTCGACTATGTAACGGGCGACATGGCGAAAGAACTGGCTAAGATTTTCAATACAAAATAGAAGGGCTTTGTGATGATGACTGAAGAAAACAAACAGCAACCTGAAGAACAATTGCCAGAGCAACAAGATGTAGTGGAAGAAGAAGTTTCAGAGCAACTAGAAGAGCCAACTGAACTTGAGCTTTTACAAGCAAAACTTGATGAGCAAGAGAATAGTTATCTTCGATTGCGCGCTGATTTTGATAATTATCGCCGCAGAGTTCAAAAAGACACAGAAGCGGCTGCAAAATTCCGTGCCCAGTCTCTTGTCACGGACATCTTACCTGTGCTTGACAACTTTGAACGTGCGATTGATACGGCTCCACAGACAGAAGAAGCCCAGTCGTTCGTTAAAGGTGTAGAAATGGTTTATAGAAGTTTAAAAACTGCTCTTGAAGCAGAAGGTGTTCAAGAAATCGCACCGGATGGACAAGCGTTTGATCCAAACTTCCACCAAGCTGTTATGCAAGAGCCATCTGAAGAACATGAATCCGGTATTGTGATTCAAACACTTCAAAAAGGGTATCAATTGAAAGACCGTGTCATTCGACCTGCAATGGTAAAAGTAAGCGAATAAAAATTGAAAAGTAGTCTAGGAGGAACTTGAATTATGTCTAAAATTATCGGTATTGACTTAGGAACAACAAACTCATGTGTCGCTGTATTAGAAGGCGGCGAACCAAAAGTAATTCCAAATCCAGAAGGAAACCGCACAACACCATCTGTTGTAGCGTTCAAAAACGGTGAGCGTCAAGTCGGAGAAGTGGCAAAACGCCAAGCTATCACAAACCCGAACACAATTGCTTCTGTAAAACGTTTAATGGGAACATCTGAAACAGTTTCAGTTGAAGACAAAAACTATACACCACAAGAAGTTTCTGCAATGATTCTTCAGTACTTAAAATCGTATGCTGAAGAGTATCTTGGTGAAAAAGTAGAAAAAGCGGTTATCACAGTACCTGCATACTTCAACGACGCAGAGCGTCAAGCAACAAAAGACGCTGGTAAAATTGCTGGCTTAGAAGTAGAGCGTATCATCAACGAACCAACTGCGGCAGCACTTGCATACGGTTTAGATAAAATGGACAAAGATGAAAAAATCTTAGTATACGATTTAGGTGGCGGTACATTTGACGTATCGATCCTTGAGCTTGGAGACGGCGTATTTGAAGTACTTGCAACTGCAGGTGACAACCGTCTAGGTGGAGATGATTTCGACCAAATCATCATCGACTTCTTAGTTGCTGAATTCAAAAAAGAAAACGGCATCGACTTATCAAAAGACAAAATGGCAATGCAACGCCTAAAAGACGCAGCTGAAAAAGCGAAAAAAGATCTTTCAGGTGTGACGTCTACACAAATCTCATTACCATTCATTACAGCAGGCGAAGCTGGACCACTTCACCTTGAAGTCACTCTTTCTCGTGCGAAATTTGAAGATATGAGCGCATCACTTGTAGAACGTACAATGGAGCCTACTCGTCAAGCAATGCGTGATGCAGGTCTTTCTGCAAGCCAAATTGATAAAGTCATCTTAGTGGGTGGTTCTACACGTATCCCTGCTGTACAAGAAGCAATCAAAAAAGAGACAGGCCAAGATCCACACCGTGGCGTTAACCCAGATGAAGTTGTAGCAATGGGTGCTGCAGTTCAAGGTGGAGTACTGACTGGTGATGTTAAAGATGTCGTTCTTCTTGACGTAACGCCATTGTCACTTGGTATTGAAACTATGGGTGGCGTGTTCACGAAGTTGATTGAGCGCAACACAACAATTCCAACGTCGAAATCTCAAACATTCTCTACAGCAGCTGACAACCAACCAGCAGTAGATATTCACGTACTTCAAGGTGAGCGTCCAATGGCTGCGGATAACAAGACACTGGGTCGTTTCCAACTTGCGGACATTCCACCAGCTCCACGTGGTGTGCCACAAATCGAAGTAACATTCGATATCGATAAAAACGGTATCGTAAGCGTAAAAGCAAAAGACCTTGGCACACAAAAAGAACAAACGATTACGATTCAATCAAACACTTCACTATCTGACGAAGAAATCGAGCGTATGGTAAAAGAAGCTGAAGCAAATGCAGAAGCAGATGCGAAGCGTAAAGAAGAAGCAGATCTTAAAAATGAAGCCGATCAGTTAGTGTTCATGACTGAAAAGACATTGAAAGATCTTGAAGATAAAGTGTCAGAAGAAGAGAAGCAAGAAGCTGAAACAGCAAAAGATGCTTTAAAAGCAGCTCTTGAAGCAAATGATTCAGAAGACATCAAAGCAAAACGTGACGCGTTGCAAGAAATCGTTCAAAAGCTTACTATGAAGCTATATGAGCAAGCAGCTACAGAGCAACAAGCAGCAGAAGGCAACCCAACAGATGATGGTGTTGTTGATGCAGATTTCGAAGAAGTAGACGATAAAAAAGACAAGTAAGAGTTGTCAGGAAAAGTCAAAGGCACCATTGTCTTTGGCTTTTTCCATGTCAGTAAAAACATGATACAATAGGGTAGCTGTTAGGAGAGTGAAACATGGATAAACGAGATTATTATGAGGTGCTCGGCGTTTCAAAGACTGCCTCTCAAGACGAAATAAAAAAAGCATACCGAAAATTATCAAAACAATACCATCCAGATATCAATAAAGAAGATGGTGCAGATGCAAAGTTTAAAGAAATTTCTGAGGCTTATGAAGTATTGAGTGATCAGGAAAAACGCGCACAATACGATCAGTTTGGTCACGCTGGTCCCCAAGGATTCGGTGGATTTAATGGCGGATTCTCTGGTGGAGACGGTTTCGGATTTGAAGATATCTTTAGTTCGTTTTTTGGCGGAGGTGGCGGTGGTCGCAGACGTGATCCGAATGCCCCGCGTAAAGGGAATGACTTACAATACTCGATGACAATTGAGTTTGAAGAGGCTGTTTTCGGAAAAGAAAAAGAAATTGAAGTGTCAAAAGACGAAATTTGTGACACGTGTGACGGTAGTGGTGCAAAACCAGGGACTTCTCCTACAAAATGTACGCAGTGTCAAGGTCACGGACAAGTCAATATCACACAAGATACACCGTTTGGCCGTGTGCAGACGAAACGTACTTGCCCTGTGTGTGAAGGAACTGGAAAAGAAATCAAAGACAAATGTACGACATGTTCTGGACGTGGACGCGTTACGAAGCGTAAGAAAATCAAAATCACGATTCCTGCAGGCGTCGATGATGGTCAACAATTACGCGTTTCCGGTCAGGGTGAGCCAGGAGTCAATGGCGGACCAGCGGGCGACTTGTATGTCGTATTCCGTGTAAAACCAGATGCTCGTTTTGAACGTGACGGAGATGACATCTATTACTCACTACCCTTAACATTTGCGCAAGCAGCACTTGGAGACGAAGTGGAGATTCCAACTGTTCAAGGGAAAGTGAAGCTTAAAATTCCTGCTGGTACGCAATCTTCTACGAAGTTCCGTTTAAAAGGAAAAGGCGTAAAGAATGTACACGGATACGGAGTCGGCGATCAACACGTCATCGTAAAAGTTATTACACCAAAGAAATTGACTGAAAAACAAAAGCAGTTACTGCGTGAATTTGCAGAAATCAGTGGCGACATTCCGGAAGAACAGGGAAGCTCGTTATTTGATAAAATCCGTACGAAAATCAAAGGTGAATAAGGAGTGAATCGCAAGTGAAATGGATGGAATTGTCGGTACTCACGACGAATGAAGCAGTCGAACCTATCAGTAATATTTTGCATGAAGCAGGAGCAAGTGGAGTCGTCATTGAAGATTCTCTTGAACTAGGGAAAGAGCGAGAAGATCAATTTGGGGAGCTCTACGAATTAAATCCACAAGATTTCCCTGCTTCTGGAGTTCGTGTGAAAGCTTATTTGTCGGTGACAAGCTTTATTTATGAAACCGTTGAAGAAATTAAACTTGCGATTGATAATCTCCGCACTTTTGGTATTTCGATTGGAGAAGGAATCGTCACACTACATGAAGTAGACGAAGAAGACTGGGCGACTGCTTGGAAGCAGTATTATCACCCTGTGAAGATTTCAAACCGATTTACAATTGTTCCTACGTGGGAAGATTACCAACCTGTCCAGTCCGATGAGTTGATTATAGAACTCGACCCAGGGATGGCATTCGGAACTGGAACACATCCTACAACAGTCATGTGTTTGCAAGCACTTGAAAAACAAGTCCAGTCAGGACATTCAGTGATTGATGTTGGAACGGGTTCAGGCGTACTTGCAATTGGTGCCGCTCTTCTTGGTGCAGACCATGTGCACGCACTAGATCTTGATGAGATCGCTGTAAAAGCTGCGACTGAAAATGTTGAGCTGAATAATGTGCAGGACCGCGTACGGACAGTACATGGAAATTTACTAGATTCAGTTGATGCACAAGCAGATGTTGTAGTCGCAAATATTCTGGCTGACATCATCTTGTCCTTCACTGAGGATGCGTATCAGATGGTAAAACCGGGTGGTGTCTATATCACGTCGGGTATCATTGGGGCACGTAAAGAAGATGTTAAACAAGGATTGGTAGATGCAGGATTTGCAATCGAAGAAGTGATGATGATGGAAGATTGGGTTGCCATCATTGCACGAAAGCAGTAGGAGGGAACGGCATGCAACGGTATTTTGTCGATTCACTCGACTATCCTACTGCGGTAATTACTGGAGACGATGCCCGTCACATCGAACGCGTGATGCGCATGAAAGAAAACGATCAAGTGATTATCGTGGCAGATAAAAAAGCTTATGTAGCGTCCATTTCTTCTTTAGGAGATGAAGGAGTAACTGTACAGGTACAAGAAGCAGTCGAGCGAGAGGTTGAACTTCCGGTTGATGTGACAATAGCATGCGGTCTTCCTAAAGGGGATAAACTAGACCTAGTCATTCAAAAAGCTACAGAGCTTGGAATGACTGGGTTTATTCCTTTTGAGGCAGACCGCTCGATTGTAAAATGGGAAGCGAAAAAATGGACAAAAAAACAAGAACGATTTGAAAAGATTGCGAAAGAAGCGGCCGAACAAAGTCATCGAACAGTGATTCCGCATGTCCACTCACTGCTTTCGTTCAAAGATCTTGTAAAAGTGTCTGAAACGTTTGATGTTGTGTTGATTTGCGATGAAGAAGAAGCGAAAAAATCAGAGCGCATCCGGTTTGCAGACCACATCAAAACGGTGTATGATAATAAGTCGATACTGCTCGTATTTGGACCTGAAGGTGGACTTGCACGCCATGAGGTGGAACGCCTCGTCGAAAACGGTGCATCTGCCGTAACACTGGGTCCTCGCATACTTCGTGCAGAAACAGCTCCATTATATGCACTAGCTGCAATTTCCTATGAATATGAATGAAAGAGGTGGCTACTATGGCTTCAGTAGCATTCCATACGCTCGGATGTAAAGTAAATCATTACGAGACAGAGGCAATTTGGCAACTTTTCAAAGAACAAAACTATGAACGAACAGAGTTTGATAAACAGTCAGACGTGTATGTGATCAATACATGTACGGTAACGAACACGGGGGACAAAAAGAGTCGTCAAGTGATCCGCCGTGCAATTCGACAAAATCCGGATGCTGTCATCTGTGTAACCGGTTGTTATGCACAAACGTCTCCTGCAGAAATCATGGCTATTCCAGGCGTTGATATTGTTGTAGGAACACAAGATCGCAGAAAAATGCTAGATTACATTGAACAATACAAAGTCGAGCGTCAACCGATCAATGCGGTAGGCAATATCATGAAAAATCGTGTGTATGAAGAATTAGATGTCCCGAACTTTACTGATCGTACGCGCGCTTCGCTAAAAATCCAAGAAGGCTGCAACAACTTCTGCACATTCTGTATCATTCCCTGGGCGCGTGGTTTAATGCGTTCACGTGATCCAGAAGAAGTGGTGAATCAAGCAAAACAACTTGTAGCAGCGGGCTATAAAGAAATCGTTTTGACAGGTATCCATACAGGTGGTTACGGAGAAGACTTAAAAGATTACAATTTAGCTCAGCTTCTTCGTGACTTGGAATCACAAGTGACAGGCCTAAAAAGACTTCGCATCAGTTCCATTGAGGCAAGTCAATTAACAGACGAGGTCATTGCAGTTTTGAAAGAATCTAAAATTGTTGTACGCCATTTACATATTCCGATTCAGTCTGGCTCGGATACCGTATTGAAGCGTATGCGTCGTAAATATACGATGGCATTTTTCGCAGACCGTTTAATCGAGTTGCGCAAAGCTTTGCCAGATTTAGCTATCACTTCGGACGTTATTGTTGGATTCCCAGGCGAAACAGAAGAAGAGTTTATGGAAACGTACGAATTTATTCGTACACACCGTTTCTCAGAATTGCATGTATTCCCCTACTCTAAACGTACTGGAACACCTGCAGCTCGCATGGACAATCAAGTAGACGAAGACATCAAAAATGAGCGTGTGCATCGCTTGATCACTTTAAACGACCAACTTGCAAAAGAGTATGCGTCGAGCTATGAAGACGAAGTGTTAGAAATCATCCCAGAAGAGCGCTATCAATCAGATACGTCCGGAGACTTCGTTGTCGGGTATACAGATAACTATTTAAAAGTTGTTATTCCAGGAACAGAAGAGCTGATCGGTCAGTTAGTGAAAGTGAAAATCACAAAAGCCGGCTATCCATACAATGAAGGTCAATTTGTTCGTGTTTTAGAAGAAAATTTTGTCACCCTATAAGACCAAGTAACGCCACTTCCAATTCGGAAGCGGCGTTTTCTTATCATTTGATATAATCTTCGACTTTTAATGAAATCGAGTTGCGCCTCCTAGAAATCCCGCAAGAAGCCATCGCGGCCCATGAAGCAAGAACGCTTCACGGTCCACGCTGTCTTCTCGCAACATTTCTGACCAGTCGGCTCCACATCTAAAACTAAAGTTGAGTGGAATGGAGGGGTTGACTCCAGTGGGATTCCAGTCTGCCGTGAGATCCCGTAGGAGCCTGCGACGAGGAAGCTCACGCAGCGCCCACGGAAAGCAGCCCCGCAGTGGAACTCAACGTATAAAGTGGCGTTCTCCACATCTAGAAGTCTACCTTGCTATTTCCAATTAAATTGCTTATGATGAAGAGGTACGTACAACTCAATTTAAAGGAGTGTCTATTGATGAAAAAATCAACAGCATCATACATTGATCATACATTACTAAAACAAGACGCTACAAAATCTCAAATCGAAGTTCTTTGCCAAGAAGCGGCAAAATACGAATTTGCATCTGTATGTGTAAACCCGACATGGGTTGCATTTGCAGCGGAACTTTTAACAGATAGCCCTGTAAAAGTTTGTACGGTTATCGGATTCCCACTGGGTGCATCAACTACTGACGTGAAAGCATTCGAAACAAAAGATGCCATCGCAAAAGGTGCTACTGAAATCGACATGGTTTTAAACGTAGGTGCATTAAAATCAGGTTTGACAGAAGAAGTACAAAAAGACATCGAAGCAGTTGTTGAAGCAGCTAAAGGCAAAGCAATCGTTAAAGTGATTCTTGAAACATGCCTACTTACGAAAGACGAAATCGTACTAGCTTCTCAACTTTCAAAAAATGCTGGCGCTGACTTTGTGAAAACATCTACAGGATTCTCTACAGGTGGCGCAACTGCAGAAGACGTTGCACTTATGAAGAAAACTGTTGGTGATGACCTTGAAGTTAAAGCATCAGGCGGCGTTCGTAGTATCGAAGATTTCAATACAATGGTGGAAGCTGGAGCGACTCGTATTGGAGCAAGTTCTGGTGTGTTAATTATGGAAGGTAAAAAGAGCGATTCTGATTACTAATATTTTGTTGCACTAGTTGACGTTTCTTGCTGGATACGCTATAATTTTTAGGTAACATAACTTTGTTGTTATGTGCTTTGATGTGTGTTCGGAGGGAGGGAAAGAGAGATGTCAAAAACTGTCGTTCGCAAAAACGAATCGCTTGAGGATGCTCTTCGACGCTTCAAACGTACTGTTTCTAAAAGCGGTACTATTCAAGAGGTACGAAAGCGCGAGTTTTATGAAAAACCAAGCGTAAAACGTAAAAAGAAATCAGAAGCTGCGCGTAAACGTAAGTGGTAATCTTCCCGATGCATCCCTGCGTTACTAACACTTGATGATTAAATCGAACACAAACCCGTAAGTTCCTTTTGGAGCTTGCGGGTTTTTAATTTTGCACTAGGTGCCTGTCACCATTTTCCACTTATTGGCAGGGAATCCCTCCACCCAGGCCGCCATTTCCTGGGAGGATTTCCCCGAGCCTCCCCACGTAAGCTGAAAGGAGAGCACTTTCATCTTCGTTACCGGGTCTCGGGAAAATCCTGATGACCCGGGAAATGACGACCTAGCTTCCGGGATTTTTCAAATAATCCATTTAACTGTTTGAAAATTTGGGCGTTGATCTTGAAATAGTTTCCATAATATGACTTCGGTAGAACAAATTTGTTTTGGGTAGAATAAATTGTAGTTTCGGTAGAATAAATTGTAGTTTCGGTAGAATAAATCCTCAATTCATCCGATGAACGAGCGCTCAGCTTCATTCGATTCTTCTTAGAGGCGATATTTTACAATGAAACCCCTTATTTCTGCTACTTAGGTTAAGTGTAGCCCCAGAGATTGACGACATTAAAAGTTCTAGAGTAGTCGGCTCCACAAACTAAACTACCGACACAATATTGACGAATTAAATATAATTTCCCGCTAATACAATCAAAAAAACATGCATGCGTATGAAACTTTTCGGTATGATAATCGTAGAAGCAGGTAGACAGATCGAGAAAGTGGGGTGAAAAGGTGAAAAAATTGCGAATTGTATGGGTCCTCTCACTTTTACTTGGACTCCTCTTGCCACTTTTTTCCGTTGGTGCTCAAAATGAAACCGTTTACCGTATTCCATTAGATGATGTCGTAGAAAAAGCGCTATACACATTTCTAGCACAATCTATTGAAGAAGCGGAAGAAGCTAACGCAGAAGCTATTATTATTGAAATGAATACGCCCGGTGGACTTGTAGACGAAGCAGAAAATATTGCAAAGCTAATGGCTGATACCGAGGACATTCCAATTTATCTCTTTATCAATAACCGAGCATTATCTGCCGGAGCATTCTTAGCGCTTTACGCAGAAGAGATTTACATGTCACCGAATGCTACAATGGGAGCAGCGGCTGTCATTGATCAAACTGGAAATGCTGCTGATGAAAAAGCGCGCAGTGCCTGGGCAGCTTCCATGCGAAACGCCGCGGAACACTCTGGACGTAATCCTGTCTATGCAAAGGCTATGGTGGATGAGTCTTTAGAGATTCCGGAACTTGGTGTGGATGCCGGAGAACTTCTGACTCTATCAGCAAGTGAAGCTTTAGAGGTTGGGTATGCAGAAGGTATTGTCAATTCATTAGATGAAGTATTAGATGCAGTTGGTCTCGCAGATGCAGAGGTCGTCTCAGTAGAAGAATCTTTCTTGGTCAAACTAGCCCGATTCGTTACAAACCCGATTATTGTTCCAATTTTGCTCTCCATCGGAAGTCTAGGACTAGTGCTTGAACTCTACTCGCCAGGATTTGGTCTGCCAGGAATTGCGGGCTTGAGTGCTTTAATGCTGTTTTTCTACGGGCACATGATTGCTGGGCTTGCGGGGTATGAAGCGATGCTTTTATTTGCTCTAGGCGTCATCTTGTTGATTGCAGAGATTTTCGTCCCCTTTGGTATCAGTGGTGTACTTGGAGGGATAGCGATCATCGGAAGCCTTTATTTAGCAGGGGCAGATATGACACAAATTAGTATCTCAATTTTAATTGCACTTGGAGTTGCGATTATAGGAATGGTGATCATTATGAAGTTTTTTGGAAGAAGATTAAAATTGTTTAATAAAATAATTTTAAGTGACTCAACGTCTACGGAGAGAGGGTATGTCTCGTCTATAGAACGAAGAGAATTAGTTGGATCTACAGCAGACACCTTAACACCACTTCGTCCATCTGGTACTATTGTTATTGGTGATGAGCGATTGGATGCGGTTTCTGAAGGGGATTTTATTGACCGCAACAAAAAAGTAATCATCCGAAAAGTAGAAGGATCACGAATTGTAGTTCGTGAACTGAAAGAGGAGGAAATGTAATGATAGAAAGCTTTGGAATTGTCGGCTTGGTAGCAGCGATTGTTATCGTATTTTTATTCCTTGCCGTATTCTTCACTTTCGTACCTGTCACGTTGTGGATTTCCGCACTAGCTGCAGGCGTACGAATCAGTATTTTCACACTAATCGGGATGCGTTTACGTCGCGTTATTCCAAACCGAATTGTTAATCCGTTGATTAAAGCACATAAAGCGGGTCTTGACGTTCAAATTAACCAACTAGAGAGTCACTACCTTGCGGGTGGTAATGTTGACCGCGTAGTAAATGCTCTAATTGCAGCACACCGTGCAAACATTGATTTATCATTTGAACGAGCTGCAGCAATTGACTTAGCAGGTCGTGATGTTTTAGAAGCAGTACAGATGTCTGTTAATCCAAAAGTAATTGAAACTCCATTTATCGCGGGTGTTGCGATGGACGGTATTGAAGTAAAAGCAAAAGCGCGAATTACAGTTCGTGCAAACATCGACCGTCTTGTCGGGGGTGCTGGTGAGGAAACAATCGTCGCTCGTGTTGGTGAGGGGATTGTAAGTACTATTGGTTCTTCAGAAAATCACAAAAAAGTACTTGAAAATCCAGATATGATTTCTCAAACCGTACTATCTAAAGGTCTTGATTCAGGTACAGCATTTGAAATTCTATCGATTGATATCGCGGACGTTGATATCGGCAAAAACATCGGTGCTGAACTACAAACAGAGCAAGCTGAAGCAGATAAGAAAATTGCACAAGCTAAAGCCGAAGAGCGACGTGCAATGGCCGTTGCTACTGAGCAAGAGATGAAGGCTCGCGTTGAAGAAATGCGCGCGAAAGTTGTTGAAGCGGAATCACAAGTTCCACTTGCAATGGCAGACGCTTTAAAAGATGGAAACATCGGTGTTATGGATTACATGAACTACAAGAATATCCAAGCAGATACATCCATGCGTGATTCTATCAGCAAAGTTGGAAAAGATGATAGCAAAGACAATCCGACAAACTCGTAAGTTCGAGTAGAAGGGAGGAGCGGACATGGAAGGATTATTGCTAATTGTCTTGTCGCTAATTATCAGTTCGTTTTTTGGCAGCAAGAAAAAAGCAAGTCAAGAAACTCCACCTCCAGTGAGACAAAAAGAACCAACTCAAACATCGCAACCGGCTCAAACTAGACAAGCGAGTCAACAACAACCTGCTCGCCCTCGTTCTTTAAAAGAATTAGAGGACTGGACGAGACAGATGCTTGAGCAGAATGAAGAAAAGATTCCTCCCAAAGTGAAGGAAGTTGTGAAGCGGGCCGAAACTGAAGTTCGAGAACGATCTTCTCAAAGTCGGCCGCAAACGATTCGACCTGAGCGTGCCGCTAAAGTAGATCCAGTCATTGCAGCTGGTGAAATCGGTCAATCACGTCCTGGTCGTTTGTCCGCTCACAATAAACCAAAAGAACAACCAATGAAGGAAATACCGGTAAAAAAGCTGATTGATTCAAAAGAGCAATTGGCACAGGCCATTGTTCTATCAGAAGTGCTTGCACCACCAATTTCAAAAAGACGCTAGTCTGAACACCTGCTCTCTTACATAGTCATATGTAAGAGAGGGGTGTTTTTTTGTTGAATCCTCACTATGTAGAAACGAATCTATCCTCGTATCTCCTTATCAAATCATCGGTTACTATCCGAACAATGACGGATACAATGTTTGCGCTACAGACGACTGATCATTTCATTCAATTACATGCAGAAAGCCTCCGTGTTCGTAAGCTAACCAATGAATCACTAGAAGTCTTGTTCAAAGGATTGAAGACACTTGAAATTCAGACCATTACTAATTGAACCCATTTTGGAGAGAACTAGAGTTTGAGGCCGCCACTACGAAAAAGAATTTCGAGCTTGAATCGAGTCACATTACTGAGCTTTTGAGACAGTTTGTTTCGGAGAGTGATGAAGAAGTGAAAATACTCGGTGTAAAGGTTTTACATTTGGAAAATAATAATGGTAAAGTAAGAGGTAAGGTACTAGTCAACTTACATGGCAACATCGCGAAAACGGAGTACCTTAAGGAGATAGTAAATGACTGAAGAAAAACTCGAAATCAAAGTGAATGACCCTGCAGAAGCGGCGCAGCTTCATGGTAATGGGGATAAAAACTTTGCGCTTATTGAAGAAAACTTTTCGGTCCAGCTAATCGCGCGTGGCGACACGTTTTTAATTGTTGGCGAGGAAGAAGCTGTTAAAAAGGCGCATAGTGTAGTGAACGCTTTACTAGAATTGATTCGTAAAGGTATTCAAGTAAATGAGCGTGACGTGGTTGCTGCTCTTGAAATGGCAAACGCAGGAACAATTGATTATTTTGTTCGCCTTTACGAGGAAGAGATTGCTCGTACGGTAAAAGGAAAAGTTATTCGAGCAAAATCAATCGGTCAAAGAGCCTATGTCAAAGGCATTAAAAATTTTGATTTGACGTTTGGAATCGGACCAGCTGGAACAGGGAAAACCTATCTAGCTGTTGTAATGGCTTCCCAAGCTCTTAAAAACGGACACGTCAAGCGTATCATTTTAACTCGTCCAGCCGTAGAAGCCGGCGAAAGCTTAGGTTTCTTACCAGGCGATTTAAAAGAAAAAGTAGATCCGTATCTACGTCCACTTTATGATGCACTGCATGATGTCATCGGTGCAGAACAAACTGAACGCCTTATTGAACGTGGTGTTATTGAAATCGCACCTTTAGCCTATATGCGTGGTAGAACATTAGATGATGCGTTTGTCATATTAGATGAAGCACAGAATACGACACCTGCCCAAATGAAAATGTTTTTAACGCGCCTGGGGTTTGGCTCTAAAATGGTCATCACGGGTGATAAGACACAAATTGACCTTCCGAAAAATACGAAATCGGGTCTAATGATTGCAGAATCAATGTTGAAATCAGTAAAAGGGATTGATTTCCATTATTTAGAGCAAGGGGACGTTGTACGTCATCCATTGGTCGCAAAAATAATACAAGCGTATGAAGAAGGGCAGTAGTCGGTTTCGACTACTGCTTTTTACATGGTATACTTATGGAAGATGGAGGGGTGCTTGTGAACCGGATTCTTTCTTTTTTACAAACCGTACATGATAAAAAAGGTGTGTTTGCATCTGTCACATTAGTGATGGCTGTAGTATTGTTTGTCTTGCTCTCATTTGTAACGAATGAAAATACATATACAATCGAGCGTTTCCAATTGTCTCCTGAAACGATTCGTTCCACCAAAACGGTGGAAGATCCTTTAAAAACTGAACAGGATCGACTAGCTGCTCGAGAGTCAGTTGATCCAGTTTATGTGTTTCAAGAAGAAGCTAGCGATAACCAAGCCGCATGGACTTCTTCTGTGTTTGAAACAATCTTAGTGATAAAGCAAGAAGCACTGTCTGAAGATAGTGAACAACCACCCGTTCAACAACTGAAAGTAGAATTAGAAGCGCTATCAAACGAACTTGTTGAACGACTGAGTGATGAAGAACTATCCGTATTACTAAACCAACCTGCATCGACTCTTACAACCGCAGACGAGGTTGTAACCGATGAAGTGGCTACAGCGCTCAATCAACCTATTCGTGGGCCTCAATTAACTGTAGCACGTGAAGAAGCCGCATCTCGTGTACTAGAACGTTTGCCATTTCCAACTAACTTTGAAACAATTCTCACAAAAATCCTGGCTGTTGCGATCATTGAAACAGAATTTTTAGATGAAGAATTGACTGAACAACGCATTCAACAAGCGGTCAATGCAGTAGAACCTACAAGAATTTTACAAGGACAACTATTGGTGCAACAAGGCCAGTATGTGGACCGTGAAATTTATCGCCAACTTGAATTGACTGGAATGATTGAAGATACTGTCCAATACAAATCATACTTAGGTCTAGCTGTGTTAATTTTCTTAGCGGTAGCTATGGTATACTGCGCTATCCATTTAACAAAAGGTACGCGTAAAACACGACTCACTTGGTTGACGGTGGCACTTGTTGTGATACTTGTTGCATCGATCTTGATGGTATTGACCTCTATGATTGATGATAATTTCACAATCTCACTTGCATTTTTATTTCCAACAGGATTTGTTGCCATGACAGTTTATCTGTTGACGAGCGAACGCCTTGCCTATATTTCACTAATCGCAAATGCTTTACTGTCAGGATATATTTTCAGAGAAGACTTCACGACTTTTTTACAAACCGATGTGGCACTTTATACATTGATTGGTGGTCTTTCAGGTATATTCGCCTTTAAGTTCCTATCAGGAAGTGCTCCAATATTAAAAGCAAGTGGTATAGTTGCGGCAACGAATGCTCTCTTTATGCTTGCCTATTTGTTACTCTCAACAAGCGCATTGACTTTAAATTATTCATTACTTTCATTAGGTCTCGCACTGTTATCAGGTTTGATTTCCGGAGCGTTCACATTTGGTACATTGCCGTTCTTTGAATCAGCTTTTGGTATTTTGTCTACAATGAAATTATTCGAACTTGCGAATCCTGGGCACCCACTTCTAAAAAAGTTGTTAATGGAAACGCCGGGAACTTACCATCACAGTGTTATGGTTGCAAACCTTTCAGAAGCAGCTTGCGAAGCAATCGGAGCAAATGGTCTGTTTGCGCGTGTAGCTTGTTATTATCATGATATTGGCAAGACAAGAAGACCTGGATTTTTCATTGAAAATCAAACCAATGGGTATAACCCACACGACAGTCTCCCGCCAGAAACAAGTGCCTCAATAATTCGGGACCACACAACAGATGGGGCTGCCTTATTGATACAAAACCGAATACCTAAGGCGATCGTAGACGTTGCACTTCAACATCATGGGACAACATGTATTAAATTCTTTTATCATAAAGCCAAGCAACACGACGAGACATGTATAGAAGCAGATTTCCGCTATGAAGGACCAAAACCTCAAACAAAAGAAGCAGCTGTTATTTCGATAGCTGACAGTGTAGAAGCAGCAGTTCGTTCTATGAAACAACCCGATAGTGAAAAGATAATGAAACTTGTTGATTCGATTATCAAGGATCGTGTGAATGATGGGCAATTCGATGAATGTGATATTTCAATGAAAGACTTACAAATTGTAAAACAAAGTATATGTACAACATTAAAAGGGTTTTATCATGAGCGTATTCAATATCCAGAGGAGGACAAAAAATGATTGTCGATTTTCAAAATGAGCAAAATGCGGCGGATGAAAAGACGTTGCAGTTAGTGGAAGATGTATTGCTATTTATTGCAGATAAAGAATCCGTTGCTCAAGATGCGGAACTCTCTGTATCCTTTGTGACCAATGAAGAGATTCAAGAGATCAATAAAACTTACAGGGGCAAAGATGCAGTGACAGACGTCATCTCATTTGCGATGCAAGAGCATGGGGAAGGGGAAATCCAGATTATTGGTGAAGAACCAATCCTTCTAGGTGACATTATCATCTCAGTAGATCGTGGAAGAGAGCAAGCAATCGAATATGGTCACAGTTTTGAACGAGAGCTAGCATTTTTAGCAGCTCATGGACTTTTGCATTTACTTGGATATGACCATATGACAGAACAAGACGAACGTGAGATGTTTGCCAAACAAGAACACTATTTAACTGAGTTCGGCTTACCTCGCACAACTGAGTAAGCGTATGCGACGTGAAGTAAAGTCATTCCAAAATGCATGGCAAGGGATATTTCGTGCAGCCAAGTTGGAACGTCACTTAAAGTTCCATATTGTAGCGGCTATCGGAACGATTGCCGGTGCTTTCCTTCTTCAGTTTTCCGCCTTAGAGTGGGTGGTCCTTGTTCTGACCATAAGTGGAATGATTGCACTGGAGTTGGTCAACACTGCAGTTGAGCGTATAGTTGATTTCGTGCAGCCTGAATGGGATGAGAGGGCAGGACAGATAAAAGACATTGCGGCAGGCGCATGTCTCATTTATGCGTGCGGTGCACTAGCAATTGGGTGTATACTATACATTCCAAAACTAATTGAAGTGATCAGTTAGAGAGGAATGAACGGAGGAATTTTTTAGTATGGAATCAAAATTTAAATCAGGCTTTATCTCAATCATTGGTCGACCAAACGTTGGAAAGTCGACATTCTTAAATCGAGTCATCGGTCAAAAGATCGCTATCATGAGTGACAAACCACAGACAACTCGCAATAAAGTGCAAGGTGTTTTGACACAAGATACGAGCCAAATGATCTTTATTGATACACCAGGTATGCACAAACCTAAGCATAAACTGGGTGATTTTATGATGAAAGTTGCAAAGAACACGATGAAAGAAGTAGACGTCATCATGTTCATGGTCAATGCAACTGAGCCCATTGGATCTGGGGACAAAATGATTATGGAACTACTAGAGGGTAATCAAACACCTGTATTTTTAGTGATTAATAAAATTGACGAAGTACATCCAGATGAGCTATTTGGAATCATTGATTCTTATAAAAATGAATACAAATTTGCGGAAATCGTACCCATCTCAGCACTGCAAGGAAACAATATAGATCGTCTACTGTCCACAATCGAAAGCTACTTACCGGAAGGACCTCAGTATTATCCAGCTGATCAAGTAACTGACCACCCAGAACGTTTTATTATTTCGGAATTGATTCGTGAGAAAGTATTGCATGTAACACGTGAAGAAATTCCTCATTCAATCGCAGTTGTCATCGAGCAGATACGAAAAGAAGAGGGGAAAGAATTAATCAATGTCTCTGCAACGATTGTAGTAGAACGAGATTCTCAAAAAGGAATCGTCATCGGTAAACGAGGAGCGCTTCTTAAAGACATCGGAACAAAAGCGCGTCAAGACATTGAAATGCTTCTTGGTTCAAAAGTATTTTTAGAGCTTTGGGTAAAAGTTCAAAAAGACTGGCGCAATAAGTCTAATCAATTGCGCGATTACGGTTTCCGTGACGATGAGTATTAAGAGGGAGGCCTCACCATGCTGACAAAAGTAGAGGGATATGTGCTACGAGCGATTCCTTACGGAGAGAACAATAAAATTATAACTATTCTCACCGAAGAACTTGGGAAGCGAACAGCCATGGCGCGTGGAGCTAAAAAGCCGGCAAGTCGATTTTCTGCTGTCACGCAGCCCTTTACACATGGTCACTTTTTACTTCAACAGGGAAAAGGAATGGGGACCCTGCAACAAGCAGAAATTATTCAGTCGATGCGTCATATCCGTGAGGACTTTTTAAAGACAGCGTATGCGAGTGTTATAACAGAGCTTGTTGATAAACTGACAGAACAAGATGTAGCCTCGAGTGGCATTTATCAGCTTCTTCATCAAGCAATGCAAGCCATTGAAGAAGAACAAGATCCAGAAGCTATTTTATTGTTCGTGGAATGGAAGATGTTACCGGTCGCTGGAATTCGACCCTTCTTAGATGGTTGTGCAAATTGCGGGTCAAAAGAAGGGGAGTTTGCATTTTCTTTTCAACAGATCGGATTTTTGTGCCATAGATGTTTTCACATAGACCCTTACATCATTCGATTGACACCTGTGCAAGTTCGCTTGATTCGAACATTTATGTTCACGTCACTCGAAGAAGTGAATTCCATTCAACTGAAAAAAGAAACGAAGCAATTCATGCGAAAGATTGTTTCAACAATTTACGAGGAACAAGTGGGCATCCATTTGAAGTCACGGAAATTTTTAACGCAAATCGAACGCAATCCTTTGCTGTTTGCAGACGAAAAAAAGGACGTCCCTGAAGACTAGGGACGTCCTTTATCTATTAAAATTCTAAGTGTTTTTCAATGTATGCTTTCACGTCTGCGACTTTCATACGTGTTTGTTCCATTGAATCACGGTGACGCACTGTCACTTGTCCATCTTCTTGTGAATCAAAGTCATACGTGATACAGAACGGTGTGCCAATTTCATCCTGGCGACGGTAGCGTTTCCCAATGGATTGCGACTCATCGTAGTCCACCATGAAATGTTTGCTAAGTTCTGCAAATAATTCACCTGCAGGTTCGCTCAACTTTTTAGAAAGTGGCAAAATAGCCGCTTTATAAGGAGCAAGAGCTGGGTGGAAGCGCATCACATTTCGTGTGTCGTCACCTTCTAATTGTTCTTCTTCATACGCATTGATCAAGAAAGCAAGTGTTACGCGGTCTGCACCAAGAGAAGGCTCGATCACATAAGGGACGTAACGTTCGTTTGTTAAAGGATCAATGTATGTGAAGTCTTCGTTTGAGTGTTCCATATGTTGCTTCAAATCGAAGTCTGTACGGTCTGCAATTCCCCAAAGCTCGCCCCATCCGAATGGGAATTTGTATTCGATATCGACTGTTGCATTTGAGTAATGCGACAACTCATCTTGATCGTGCTCACGCAAACGAATCGTATCTTCTTTCATCCCTAGGTTTAGTAACCAATCTTTACAGAAGTCACGCCAGTATGCGTACCACTCTAGGTCTTCTCCTGGCTTGCAGAAGAATTCAAGCTCCATTTGTTCGAATTCACGCGTACGGAATGTAAAGTTACCCGGTGTAATTTCATTGCGGAAACTTTTTCCGATTTGACCAATCCCAAACGGCACTTTTTTACGCATAGAGCGCTGTACATTTTTGAAATTGACGAAAATACCTTGTGCCGTTTCAGGGCGTAAGAAAATTTCGTTCGTAGAGCTTTCCGTAACACCTTGGAATGTTTTGAACATCAAGTTGAACTGACGAATATCTGTGTAGTCGAACTTCTTACAAGTCGGGCAGACAATGTTGTGCTCATCGATTAATTTCTTCATGTCATCAAAGGATAGACCGTCGACAACCATTTCGATTCCTTTTGCGTCAAGTGCGTCTTCAATGATCTTATCTGCACGATGACGTGATTTACAGGCTTTACAATCAATCATTGGATCATTAAAGTTTCCGATATGTCCAGAAGCCACCCACGTTTTTGGGTTCATTAAAATCGCTGCGTCAATTCCGACATTCGTTGGCGATTCTTGAATAAACTTTTTCCACCATGCTTTTTTAATATTGTTTTTCAGTTCGATTCCTAGTGGGCCGTAATCCCATGTGTTAGCTAAACCACCATAGATTTCAGAGCCAGGAAAGACAAATCCACGTTGCTTGGCAATGCTTACAATCGTCTCCATGTTCATCGCTATTCCTCCTTAAGTATTGGACAAAGAAAAACGACCCGCCCACGGGCCTATTGCCCGAGGACGAGTCGTTAAACCCGCGGTTCCACCTCGATTGACTGAAACTAGTCAGTCCTCTTTGTCCGGATAAGACTCCTGGATGCCGTTTCATACCATGCAGGCTTTCACTATTTCCTGCTCGCTTTAGGCGGTACTACTTATTGTCCACTCAACGTCTCTATTTGAATAAAATTAGTATAGCATGAGCAAGTTTACTTCGCAATCACTCCTTATGTGCGCTATAATTAGACTGAAATTTTGATGAACTTTGAGGCGGTGGAAACAATCGAACTCAATAAACGACAAGTAGAGATCCTCGATATTGTTAAAGAGAATGGACCGATCACAGGTGAACAGATTGCGGACCGACTTAGTCTAACGCGCTCGACACTTCGCCCGGATTTAGCCATTTTGACAATGGCAGGCTATCTTGATGCACGACCTCGTGTCGGTTATTTTTATTCTGGAAAAAAATCTGGACAGGCAATTTCTGAAACGATGACCAAGTGGAAGGTCAAAGATTTTCAATCTGTCCCGGTTGTCATACAAGAACATATCTCCGTTTACGACGCAATTTGTCAGCTCTTCTTAGAGGATGTTGGCTCGATGTTTGTCGTGAACAAAGCGGGAATTTTAACAGGTGTAGTGTCGCGCAAAGACTTGCTCCGCATCTCTATAGGGAACCAAGACCTGACGAAGATGCCGGTGCATATGATGATGACGCGGATGCCAAATATAACAGTCTGCCAAAAAGAGGATTCGCTGTTAAGTGCTGCTCAACTCTTGATGGATCGACAAATCGATGCATTGCCGGTCGTCAGAAAACAAGAAGATGGGTTTGAAGTTGTGGGCCGTGTAACGAAGACGACAATCACTCGCGCATTTTTAGCGCTTGCAGATGAACACGACATTTAAGGAGAGTGGCTGCATGCACATTTTTATTATTTCAGATTCAATCGGAGAAACTGGAGAGCTCGTAGCGAAAGCAGCGCTCAGCCAATTCGAAGAAGTGTATCATAAAGCAAAAATTAAACGCTTTACCCATATTGATTCTCTTGAGCATATTCAAGAAATAGTGACGCTTGCAAAGTCACATCGTGCAATTATTATCTACACACTCGTGCGGGACGACATGAAAGATCAAGTGGCATCCCTATCTGAGCAGTCAGGTGTCGAAGCAATTGATCTGATGGGACCTGTTATCACAAAGTTTGAAAAAGTCATCGGTTCACAAGCGATGCAAGAACCAGGTCTTGTTCGCCGCTTAGATGAAGATTACTTCGCAAAAATCGAAGCGGTAGAGTTTGCTGTCAAATATGATGATGGACGAGATCCAAGAGGTCTTTTGCAAGCTGATATCGTCTTAGTAGGGGTTTCTCGCACATCCAAGACGCCTCTATCGCAATATTTGGCGAACAAACGATGGAAAGTTGCGAATGTACCCTTGGTTCCAGAAGTGGAGCCGCCAGAAGAACTCTATGAGATCGACCCGGCAAAATGTTTTGGCTTAGTAATCAATCCTGAAAAATTGAATTCTATTAGGCGGGAGCGGCTCAAGGCAATTGGCTTGAGTGACGAGGCAAACTACGCTAAAATAGAGAGAATACAAGAAGAGCTTGACCACTTCCACTCAGTCGTTTCTAAAATTCAGTGTGAAGTTATTGATGTTACGAATCGCGCAGTCGAAGAAACGGCAAACATTATCATATCCAAAAGACAAGATTCACTAAAAAATTGCACACGTACTTAAAAAAATCCGGGCGACCATCGTCCGGATTTTGTCACGGTATACGTTTCAAAATCAAATTATTCCATAGCGATTGACCCCGATTTAGTTTATAATAATTCTTTGTGATTAGAATTTAACTAGTTTTAAAGAATTAATGTCGATTTTTGAAGGATTTTCGTTATCACTTGTAGAATAACGATAGAGTAAGCAAAGAGTAGGTGAACCAAAATGGCTAAGCATGTGGATGATGAGGTGATTGAACAAGTCCGGTCATCCGTCGATATTGTGGATGTTGTTGGGGAATATGTTCAATTGACAAAACGTGGACGAAACTATTTCGGACTGTGCCCATTTCATGGTGAACAAACACCTTCTTTTTCTGTAGCACAAGAAAAACAAATTTTTCATTGTTTTGGGTGTGGTGCGGGTGGAAATGTCATCACCTTCTTAATGGATATCGAGGGATTGAGCTTTCAACAAACGATTAATCGCTTAGCTGAACGTGTCGGAATCGATGTTCAAATTGAGGACAGTGGAGCTGCTCGAGAACCTGTTAAAAACTCTGCTCATGAGAAGTGGAAAGCAGCCCACACATTCGCTGCATCTTATTATCATCACCTTTTACTTAATACGGTGGAAGGTGAACAAGCTTTAGCCTATTTACATGAGCGTGGAATCGATGAAGAGACCATCAAGAAGTTTCAAATCGGTTGGAGTTTGCCAGGGTGGGACAATCTTACATCACTGCTTAAACAACGAGACTATAATCTTTCTGATATGGAGGCTTGTGGACTCGTCGTTCGTCAAGAGCAGAACGAGCGGTACTTTGATCGTTTCCGTGGACGTATCATGTTTCCAATTATGGATGAAAAAGGTCAAGTCATTGCGTTTTCTGGACGTATTTTGAATTCGGATGCTGATGAAGCCAAGTATTTAAATAGTCCAGAGAGTGAGCTGTTTCAAAAAAATGATGTGCTTTACAATTTGCACAATGCTCGAATGTCGATTCGACTTAAGAAACAAGTCATCTTAGCGGAGGGGTTTCTTGATGTCATCGCATTCACACGATCGGGTATCGATCATGTTGTCGGAACAATGGGAACAGCACTCACTCAAAATCACATCACACGTTTGAAACGTTTGTCGACAAATTTCGTCTTTTGTTTTGACGGTGATAAAGCGGGGTTTGAAGCGACGAAAAAAGCATTTGCGGCTACGGAAGCTAAACAAGTCCAGCGCACCGCAATCGTTTTACCTGATCAAAAAGATCCCGATGATTTTGTTCGAACAAATGGCAAGGATGCACTCACTAAAATCGTTGAAGAAAATGGTCTATCAGAAATGGCATTTACAATGCTTTATTTCAGAAAAGGACTCAACTTTCAAAATGATACGGATGTACTTCGCTACACAGAAAATGTGTTAGAAGCTCTTGCCAAGTTTTCATCACCCATTGAACAATCGTATTATACAAAGCAATTAGCGGACGAAGTTGGAATTGACCAATCCGTCATTGAACAACAACTTCGAAAATTGCTCGCAAAACGTGCGCGTTCCGAACAAACACCACGAGAAGCGCCTCAAGTGGTTAAACAAGAAAGAAAAACACAAAAACTCGATGCCACAAGTCGAGCCGAATATCTACTTCTTGCCCATCTTTTAGATGACCCGACTGCGCTTAGGTCACTTGGAATAGAAGAAGATATGGAAGTGTTTGTACACGATGAACTCGTAGAGGCATTTATTCATCTGTTAGCATTCTATGAAAATTACCCACAAGGCGATTTTCAAAGATTGCTTGAAGTGACGGAAAATGCAGAGTTGAAACGAGTGTATATGTTTGCCACTATGCTGGAGAAAGATCCAGAAAGTAGCAAAAAGGAAATTGAAGATAGTATGCGTCAACTACGCAAATATCGGGTAGAGAAACGTATTGAGCACTTAATGCACGAATCAAAAGTAGCTGAAAAATTATCAGATTATACAAAAGCGCTCGATCTTGCAAAACAAGCGATCGAACTCAAGCGCACACTTCATAAAATCTGATGTCATTTAGGCACGTAAAGGAGGAATTCTTATGGCAGAAAAAACAGATCAGGTGAAAGAGGATTTGGAATTGTCATTAGATGAAGCAAAAAAGCAACTGATTGAGTTAGGTAAGAAAAATGGGGAATTGACATACGGGGACATCGCTGAGAAATTAGCTACATTTGAACTCGAGTCAGACCAGATTGAAGAATTCATTGATCAACTAGAAGGCAAAGGAATTGAGCTTGGCCGAAAAGATGGGGATGAAGAAGAACTCGATCAGCTAATGAATAAAAAAACGACGGAAACCTTCGATCTAAATGATCTGAGCGTTCCTCCTGGTGTGAAAATTAATGACCCAGTTCGTATGTATTTAAAAGAAATTGGCCGTGTCGAACTTCTAAACGCTAAGCAAGAAATTGAATTAGCAGAACGAATCGAATTAGGTGACGAAGAAGCACGCAAACGTCTTGCAGAAGCGAACTTACGTCTTGTAGTTAGTATTGCAAAGCGCTACGTTGGTCGTGGGATGTTGTTCCTTGATCTAATTCAAGAAGGAAACATGGGATTAATCAAAGCAGTAGAAAAGTTTGATCACCGCAAAGGATTTAAGTTCAGTACGTATGCAACATGGTGGATTCGTCAAGCCATTACTCGTGCAATCGCTGACCAAGCTCGTACAATCCGTATTCCGGTACACATGGTTGAAACAATCAACAAACTGATTCGTGTGCAGCGTCAACTTCTGCAAGACTTAGGCCGTGAGCCATCTCCAGAAGAAATTGGAGAAGAGATGGACCTTCCTGCAGAAAAAGTGCGTGAAATTTTAAAGATTGCTCAGGAGCCTGTTTCATTAGAAACACCAATCGGTGAGGAAGATGATTCCCACCTTGGGGATTTCATTGAAGATGCAGATGCGCAATCTCCGTCAGACCATGCAGCTTATGAGTTGTTAAAAGAACAGTTAGAAGATGTTCTGGATACGTTAACAGATCGAGAAGAGAATGTCTTACGATTACGTTTTGGTTTAGATGATGGGCGTACACGTACACTTGAAGAAGTCGGCAAAGTATTTGGTGTTACGCGTGAGCGTATTCGTCAGATTGAAGCAAAAGCTCTTCGCAAGCTACGTCATCCGTCTCGCAGCAAACGTCTAAAAGATTTCTTAGATTAATATCTTGCCCCTCAACTTCCGTGTTGAGGGGTTTTTTGGCGATTTTTTCCTAGAAAATCCCTACACTCAGAACGCCATTTCCTGGGTGAGTTTTCCCGAGCCTCCCCACGTAAACTGAAAGAAGGCCACTTTCAGTTTCGTTGCCGGGTCTCGGGAAAACTCAGATGGCCCGGGAAATGACGTCCTGACTTCCGGGATTTTACAACAAATATAGATAAGCCTTGTAATTCGATGGAAAGCACACTGTATTCGATTTCTTTAATTATTTATTGGGAGTTCTTTTTAGTGCTGACTGTCAACTCTTCAGCTCCAATCGACAAGTGGAGGTAGTGAGTTCCTGGGGTGACGTTCTATTAATCTAAATGGAATCGAGTTGCACCTCCTAGAAATCCCGCAAGAAGCCATCGCATCCCATGAAGCAAAGAGCGCTTCACGGGCTCCGCTGTCATCTTGCACAATTTCTGAACAGTCGGCTCCACATCTAATTACAGTGGAGGCGAGAAGTGCCAGCTTCTCGTATGCCAAGAGGAGGCTCCGGTATGCTCCCCCTGGAACTCACTACCGTAACGCCAGAGATTGAGTACATCTTTCTGAACAGTCGGCTCCACATCTAAAGTAATCGAGTTTCTTGAGTGGCGTTCTCCACATCTAAAAGCACATGTGTTTTATTTCGGGTCTTCGGAATATATAGTGGAATTACTTTCTTAATAGTTTAAAAACAACTGGTGTTTAAATCGGATTTTCTGGTGGGATGTTAGGACAATCAATAGTATTATATAAAAGTATCAATCACATACGAGTGATACGTTGGGGAAAAATAAAATAGTCCAATTTACTTGACCGCGTACTATGGTACACGGTTTATAATATTCATGGGGTGAAATAAGATGATTTATCGCATTAGTGAGTTTGCAGATAAATGTGGAGTTAATAAAGAAACGATTAGATATTACGAGAGAAAAAATTTATTACAAGAACCTCACCTAACGGAAGCTGGTTATCGGATATATTCATATGATGACGTTAAGCGTGTTGGGTTTATTAAACGAATACAGGAACTTGGTTTTTCTTTAAGCGAGATTTATAAATTACTTGGTGTTGTAGATAAAGATGAAGTTCGTTGTCAAGACATGTTCGAATTTGTTTCTAAAAAACAAAAGGAAGTGCAAAAACAAATAGAGGATTTAAAACGAATTGAAACTATGTTAGACGACTTAAAACAACGATGTCCAGATGAAAAGCAATTACATTCGTGTCCAATAATAGAAACATTAACATGAGACATTTACGAAAGGGGCTTTTTTATGAATAAATTTAAGGTAAATATTCAAGGAATGACTTGTACGGGTTGTGAAAAACACGTAGAATCAGCACTTGAAAAGATAGGTGCTAAAAATATTGAGTCTAATTTTCGTCGTGGTGAAGCAGTATTTGAACTGCCCGATGATATTGAGGTTGAAAGTGCAATAAAGGCGATTGATGAAGCAAATTACCAAGCCGGAGAAATTGAAGAAGTATCATCACTAGAAAACGTGGCGTTAATTAATGAAGACGATTATGACCTTCTTATTATTGGTTCTGGTGCTGCTGCCTTTTCTTCGGCAATTAAAGCTATAGAATACGGTGCAAAAGTTGGAATGATTGAGCGTGGAACGGTTGGGGGAACCTGTGTGAATATTGGCTGTGTTCCGTCAAAAACTCTTCTTAGGGCAGGGGAAATCAATCATTTATCAAAAGACAATCCGTTTAAAGGTTTACAAACATCCGCTGGAGAAGTGGATTTAGCTAGTTTAATCACGCAAAAGGATAAATTGGTGAGCGAACTTCGGAATCAAAAATATATGGATTTAATTGATGAATATAATTTTGATTTAATTAAAGGTGAAGCAAAATTCGTTGATGCTAGTACGGTTGAGGTCAATGGGGCAAAGTTATCTGCAAAACGCTTTTTAATTGCAACAGGTGCATCGCCTTCGTTGCCCCAAGTTTCAGGACTTGAAAAAATGGACTATTTAACTAGTACAACACTTCTTGAGTTAAAGAAAATACCAAAACGATTAACTGTAATTGGCTCAGGATACATTGGAATGGAGCTTGGACAACTATTTCATCATTTAGGTTCAGAAATAACGCTTATGCAAAGAAGTGAGCGACTTTTAAAGGAGTATGATCCTGAGATTTCAGAGTCAGTTGAAAAAGCGTTAATTGAACAGGGTATAAACCTTGTCAAAGGGGCAACTTTTGAGCGTGTTGAACAAAGTGGAGAGATAAAAAAGGTTTACATAACAGTAAATGGCAGTAAAGAAGTCATTGAATCAGATCAGTTACTTGTTGCCACTGGAAGAAAACCAAATACGGATTCTTTAAATTTAAGTGCAGCAGGTGTTGAAACTGGAAAAAATAATGAAATCCTGATCAATGATTTTGGTCAAACAAGTAATGAAAAGATTTATGCAGCAGGAGATGTGACGTTAGGACCGCAATTTGTATATGTAGCAGCCTATGAAGGTGGAATTATTACTGATAATGCTATCGGTGGATTAAACAAAAAAATAGATTTATCGGTAGTTCCTGCTGTTACGTTTACGAATCCGACGGTTGCAACGGTTGGTTTAACAGAAGAACAAGCAAAAGAGAAAGGGTATGATGTGAAGACATCTGTATTACCTTTAGATGCTGTTCCAAGAGCAATTGTAAACCGTGAAACAACCGGTGTATTTAAACTAGTAGCAGATGCAGAAACACTAAAAGTATTAGGGGTTCATATTGTATCTGAGAATGCAGGAGATGTCATCTATGCAGCATCATTAGCTGTTAAATTTGGCTTAACGATAGAAGATTTAACAGAAACCCTAGCACCATATTTAACAATGGCTGAAGGGCTAAAATTAGCTGCACTTACGTTCGATAAAGATGTTTCGAAATTATCTTGTTGTGCAGGCTAAGGGAACTTTTTTTACAACTCCCTATTCAAGTGAACCAGCTAATACTGTACTAAAGGTGTGCAGTAGTTTAGCAAAGTCTACAAAAGATTTCATACACTATTTTGCGATCACCCATTATATAAATGCTTTAAGGGATTTTCTAAGTGCATTTGTGGTCACAAAAATAATTTAACACTGATGATTTCGACATCAAATCTATAATTGATACCTTAACACCGCAGAGTAATAAAGGATGAACAATATGTCAGACTTATTATCCCTACCAGACATTAAAACAATAGAACCACCACAAGAAAATGAAACCGATATGATGTTTAAAGTTGAAGCAGTCGGACCACCTGAACGTTATCCTGAATGTGGTTTTGACAAGTTGTACAAACACAGTTCAAGAAATCAACTAATTATGGATTTGCCCATTCGCTTAAAGCGAGTGGGCTTACAATTGAACCGTAGACGATACAAGTGTCGTGAATGCGGATCTACCTTCTGGGAACGCCTAATATCTGTAGATGAAAAGCGTAGTATGACCAAAAGGCTTTTAAAGTCCATTCAAGAGCAATCCATGTCTAAGACCTTTGTAGAAGTCGCAGAAAGCGTTGGTGTTGACGAGAAAACTATTAGGAACGTTTTTAAGGACTATGTGGCACTCAAAGAACGTGAATACCAGTTTGAAACTCCTAAGTGGCTTGGGATAGACGAGATACATATTATCCGTAGACCTCGGCTTGTATTGACTAATATTGAACGCAGGACTATTTATGACATCAAGCCAAACCGTAACAAGGAAACAGTCATCCAACGTCTTTCAGAAATCAGTGACAGGACTTATATTGAGTACGTCACAATGGATATGTGGAAGCCTTACAAAGACGCAGTGAACACTATCCTTCCACACGCTAAAGTTGTCGTAGATAAGTTTCATGTAGTTAGAATGGCTAATCAAGCCTTAGATAACGTCAGAAAGTCTTTGAAAGCCCATATGAGCCAAAAAGAAAGACGTACCCTTATGCGTGAAAGGTTTATCCTTCTAAAGCGTAAACACGATCTAAATGAACGTGAATCATTCCTCTTAGATACTTGGTTAGGTAATCTTCCTGCTTTAAAAGAAGCCTATGAACTCAAAGAAGAGTTTTACTGGATATGGGATACTCCTGATCCAGATGAAGGTCGTCTTCGTTATAGTCAATGGAGACACCGTTGTATGTCCAGTAACTCTAAAGACGCATATAAAGACCTCGTGAGAGCCGTAGACAACTGCCATGTCGAAATATTCAACTACTTTGATAAAAGGCTCACTAACGCTTATACGGAGTCAATTAACAGCATTATTAGGCAGGTAGAGCGAATGGGTAGAGGTTACTCGTTTGATGCCTTACGAGCCAAAATCCTTTTCAATGAGAAGCTCCATAAAAAGCGTAAGCCACGATTTAATTCAAGTGCTTTCAATAAAGCTATGTTATACGATACTTTCAATTGGTATGAAGTGAATGATCACGACATTACAGACAACTTTGGTGTCGATTTTTCCACACTTATTAAGAATTTGGAGAAGGGTGATTTATAAGCCCTTTTCCACCATGAAATCCGAATACCCATTATTTATTGGGAGTTCTTTTTAGTGCTGACTGTCAACTCTTCAGCTCCAATCGACAAGTGGAGGTAGTGAGTTCCTGGGGTGACGTTCTATTAATCTAAATGGAATCGAGTTGCACCTCCTAGAAATCCCGCAAGAAGCCATCGCATCCCATGAAGCAAAGAGCGCTTCACGGGCTCCGCTGTCATCTTGCACAATTTCTGAACAGTCGGCTCCACATCTAATTACAGTGGAGGCGAGAAGTGCCAGCTTCTCGTATGCCAAGAGGAGGCTCCGGTATGCTCCCCCTGGAACTCACTACCGTAACGCCAGAGATTGAGTACATCTTTCTGAACAGTCGGCTCCACATCTAGAAGTGCATGTGAATTAAAACACATTCATTTTTATGCCAATTCCTCAAAAAGTTCTGTATAATCAAACATGTAAGCGTTTACTAAGGGAGAAAAAAGGGGATGTCAACATGAATTTTGATCTTACACAAGAACACCAAATGCTAAAAAACATGATGCGAGACTTTGCCAATGAAAAAGTCGCACCGGGTGCAATCGAACGCGATAAAACGAAACAATTTCCTACTGAAATCTTCAAAGAATTAAGCGACATGGGGATGATGGGCTTACCTTTCGACGAAGAATACGGTGGTGCTGGTGCAGATACAATCAGCTTTGCAATCGTTACAGAAGAACTGAGCCGAGCATGTGCTTCTACAGGAATTACATACTCCGCGCATATTTCATTAGGTGGTGCGCCACTTCATCTATTTGGAACAGAAGAACAAAAACAAAACTATCTTGCACCTATTTGTTCTGGAGAATCATTCGGTGCATTTGGCTTAACAGAACCAAATGCTGGATCAGATGCGGGTGGTACACAAACCACTGCAAAACTTGAAGGAGACGAATGGGTAATTAATGGAAGCAAAGTATACATTACGAATGCTAGTCACGCCAAACACTTGGCTATCACAGCCATTACAGGGACGCATGACGGCCGTAAAGAGATTTCTGCTATCATAGTGCCAACTGACGCTGAAGGCTTCACAATCATCGATAACTACGAGAAAATGGGCCTCAACGCTTCCAATACAACTGAACTAGTATTTGAAAACGTCCGTGTTCCAAAAGAAAACCTATTGGGTGTTCAAGGAAACGGCTTCCGCCAGTTCCTAACAACACTCGACGGCGGTCGTATCGGAATCGGAGCAATGGCTGTTGGGATTGCACAAGCGGCATTTGATAAAGCGCTTCGTTATTCAAAAGAGCGTAAACAATTTGGCAAGTCTCTATCTGAATTCCAAATCACACAGTTCAAATTAGCAGATATGGCGATGAAAATTGAACTTGCACGCACAATGGTCTATAAAGCAGCTTGGTTAAAAGATCAAGGACGACCATTCGGAAAAGAGGCGGCGATGTGTAAACTATATGCTTCTGAGATTGCGATGGAAGTTGCAGATGAGGCTATTCAAATCCATGGTGGTTATGGCTATATGAAAGAATATGAGGTCGAGCGATTCATGCGTGACGCGAAATTACTTGAAATCGGTGAAGGAACTTCAGAGGTTCAACGAATGGTCATTGCGCGTCATATCGGGTGCTGATAGATTTGTCGAATTTGTCACAATGCAACAAAACTTGCCTTATTTCTCTTTTCGTTTTTTCGTGAATGGAGTACAATAATGATGTTGACTAATGTTATTAGTGATAGTGTGACCAAGAGGGAGGGTTATTGATGACAAAGAATCCAATCGTTCCGTACATTTTAATCATGCTTTTCGGGATCGGACTTATTTTCTTCCTTTCTGTTCAGGGTGTTGGAAACCAAGCAGAAATAGCTGAATCTGGCGAAGAGGGTACAGAGTCAACTGAAGGTGGCGAAGGAGCATCTGCAGGTGAATTCGACCCTGAAGTTCTAGCTCAGCAAAAATGTATCAGCTGTCACGGAAGCAGCTATGAAGGCCAAGGCGCATTCCCAGGTATTAAAGGATCAGCTTTATCTGAAGAAGAAATCGCTGACATCCTTGCTAATGGTAAAGGTGCAATGCCAGGCGGATTAGTTCCTGCTGAAAACATCGAAGAGATGGCTGCATGGGTTAAATCGTTAGAATAGTAAGCTAGAAGGTCTCACTCTATATAGAGTGGGGCTTTTTTCTTTGCTTTCTTCTCTTTGTTGAAATCGGTATACTACATATGAGGTGTTAAATATGAACAGTGAACAATTATCAGAACGTTTGAAACGAGTAGGAGAGCATGTACCTAAGAATGCACGTCTTGCAGACATTGGTAGTGACCATGCATATCTACCATGTTATTTAGCCAAGCAGCAACGAATTGAATTTGCGATTGCTGGAGAAGTCGTCAAAGGGCCATTTCAATCCGCAGAACGTCAAGTGAGAACAGAAGGTCTTACAGACATAATTGAAGTCCGGATGGGAGATGGGTTAGATGTCATTCGTGCAGAAGACCATATCTCAACGATTTCAATTGCTGGCATGGGCGGTCCACTCATTGCCAAAATAGTAGAGCGTGGGAAAATTAAAGCGAATCTAGCTGAACGCTTAATCTTACAGCCGAATGTTCATGCACTTGCTATACGCGAGTGGGCAGAACAAAACGGGTGGAAACTCATTCACGAAGAGATTTTAGAAGAGAATCAAAAAATTTATGAACTACTGGTACTTGAAAAAGGGACTATGAATTTGACGGATCAAGAACGTTTGCTAGGTCCACTATTGATGCACGAAAAATCTGCAACTTTCACGAAAAAATGGACTAGAGAATCTACAGAGTGGAAACGGATCTTGCAAAATCTCCCTGATTCAGACCGTCCGGAACTAGCTGAAAAACGACAAGAGCTTGAATGGAAGATCAAACTCGTAGAGGAGGCACTTCAATGAATGGACACAGAGTCATTGAATTATTCGAAAGATGGGCAAAACCAACCCTCGCCATGGAGGGAGATCCCATTGGTTTGCATATTGGAACGTTAAACAAAGAGATTTCTCGTGTTTTGGTTACTCTTGATGTCACACCTGCAGTCATTCAAGAAGCAATTGACAATCACTGCGAGTTAATCATTGCGCACCATCCTCCGATCTTTCGAAAGCTAAAGGCTGTCGATACATCTACACCAGTTGGCGCTATGATTGAGAAATGTATCAAGCATGACATCGCGGTCTATGCTGCACATACCAATTTAGATATCGCAGCAGGTGGTGTGAACGATATGCTCGCACAAGCTTTAGAACTTGAAGATATCGAAATACTGACTGAAACGTACTCGGAGCGGGTTATGAAATTAGCTGTTTTCATTCCAGAAACTCATGCAGATGCTATGCGTCAAGCGTTAGCGGGCGCTGGGGCAGGAGAAATTGGAGACTATGAACACGTATCGTATTCAATGAAAGGTCAAGGTCGTTTTCGTCCAGCGGAAGGAGCAGACCCGTTTATAGGAGAGATTGGTAAGTTGGAACTTGTCGATGAGGAGAAAATTGAAGTCGTCTTTCCAACATCTAAAAAAGCACGTGTAGTAAAAGCAATGTTGAATGCCCATCCCTATGAAGAGGTGGCATATGATATCTATACATTAGACATTGAAGCAAACGAACATGGTCTTGGCCGAATCGGGCGAGTTCATGACATGAACCTAGAGCAATTTGCCAGTTACGTCAAACAGAAACTCGGCGTCCCGTTTGTTCGAGTGACGGGAGATTTTTCAAAGTCAGTTACAAAAATAGCTGTGATTGGTGGAGACGGCAATAAGTATATTTATGATGCGAAACGTGCAGGTGCGGATGTACTTGTTACGGGGGATATGTATTTCCACACAGCGCAGGATGCGGAGACAATCGGCTTGTCGATTGTGGATCCGGGACATCATGTCGAAGCAATTATGAAGCAGGGGACTGTTGATTACATGACGGAGCTTCTAAAAAACGAAAAGAAAGCGCCAGAATTCATTGCTTCTACCATTTCTACTGAACCGTTTAAGCTAGTCTAAAAATACAGAACGCCATTAGAACTTGAAAAGCCCTACAACTAGAACGTCATTTCCTGGGTGAGTTTCCCCGAGCCTCCCCACGTAAGCTGAAAGAAGAGCACTTTCATCTTCGTTGCCGGGTCTCGCGAAAACTCAAATAGCCCGGGAAATAACGTCCTAGCTTCCGGGCTTTGACATATAAATTAAACTAGCAATCATCACACGTATCAAATTTTTTCCAAAAGGTACCTGGTACCCAAACAATTCCAATACAATTTATAAATATCGAGAACATAACGGAGGAATGCGGCTTCTAAGTGCATATTTAGTGAATAGTCATGGATGTCAGAATAGTGTTTGGGACAGGTACCTAGAAAAATAATAATATTATGGAAACTAAATTATGCGACAAAAACAAAAGCAGTATCCTCTCTTGAATAAATTCAAAAGGGGATACTGCTGTTTTTTGATTAGTTAGCGTATGGTTCGATACGTATTACTGGTTTTGGAACTTTAATTTTCGGTAAAATTTTATCATTTGCTACTTTTTTCGTAGTATCATGTGTCGATGGATCTGCGGGGTCATACTTTTCTAAAAACTGAATGACCTCTTTTACGATAGGTGTAGGGGTAGAAGCACCTGCAGTAACAGAAACCGTTTCAACACCCTCTAACCATTCTAACTTTAATTCAGAAATATCTCCAATACGGTACGATGGCGTATCTGCAATTTCTTCTGATACTTGTGTTAGACGATTTGAGTTGTTACTCATTGGATCCCCAACAACAATTAATAATTCTGTGTCGCCCGCTTGTTCAGCAACAGCCTCTTGGCGAACCTGAGTAGCTAAACAAATTTCTTTATGCACTTCAATAGTTGGAAATTTAGCTTTTAATGCATCCATTAACTTTACAACGTCCCACTGAGACATTGTTGTTTGGTTCGTTACTAAAAGTTTTTCATTTGTTAATGTAAGATTATCGACGTCTTCCAACTTTTCAATCAAATGCACGTGATCAGGTGCAACCCCAATCGCGCCTTCAGGTTCTGGGTGTCCTTTTTTCCCGATGTAGAGAATGTCATACCCTTCCACTGTTTTCTCAGCAATCAAATCGTGCGTCACCGTTACGTCTGGGCATGTCGCATCAATAGACACTAAGCCTTTTTGCTTTGCCAGTTCACGCACTTGCGGGGACACTCCGTGAGCCGTGAAAATAACTGTCCCCGATTCTACTTGACGAAGAATCTCGAGACGATTTGGACCATCAAGTGTAATGATCCCATCTTCTTCGAACGCATCTGTCACATGTTTATTATGAACAATCATTCCTAAGATATATATTGGTCGTGGCAAACTTGTATCTAGTGCAGCATTTCGCGCGATGACCATCGCATCGACGACACCATAACAATAGCCGCGGGGTGAGATTTTTTTTACTTTCATGGAGAAACTCCTTTCACAACACATACTACATTCATTATAACGAAGGAATGGTGTCGTAGCAAAGTATAGCTATTTTGGCATAAATACTGTAGAATCACGAGAGTGTGTATTTTTTCGTTCCTGCGGTATCGGGGAAGAGATTCCCTGGAGCAGGCTAACTAGCATTATGAACTGTTGAAGCAACGGACTAACCTGTTTAATGAGCGGGGCAAGTTGATGAGCAACTTGCAGCCATTCCATCAGGTTATCTGTTTTTTTTGTGGCTTGAGTTAATTCGAATGGATAAAATTCTTTGTACTTCACTCGGTCACTCCTTTCATAGTTAGTATATGAATGATAGGGAAAGACGTTAAAGACATGGTACAATAAACGAAGGTAGTAACCGGATAGGAGGGACAGCTATGTCCAAATTTAGCGACTATAATTTCCAGCCATTTTTGATGGATGCCATCAATGACTTGAAATTTGACAAACCAACACCGATTCAACAAAAAATGATCCCACTCATTATGAAAGGGAAAAGTGCCATTGGGCAGTCTCACACAGGGACTGGCAAGACGCACAGCTTCCTTTTGCCAATCGTGGAACAAATCAACACGGACAAACAAGAAGTGCAAGCTATTATTACGTCTCCAACACGTGAACTTGCCACGCAAATTCACAAGGCACTTCAGCAACTGATTGAGCACTCAGATATCCAATCGAAGTTATTTATCGGTGGTACAGATAAAGCCCGTGCAATTTCAAAACTGACAACACAACCGCATATTGTGGTCGGTACACCAGGTCGAATTAAGGACTTGATGGTTGAAGGTGCTTTACACGTGCATACGGCGTCTACTCTAGTTATCGATGAAGCAGATCTTGCTTTTGATTTAGGCTTCATCACAGATATCGATCAATTTGCAGGGAAGATGCCAGAAGATTTAAAGATGTACGTTTTCTCGGCAACCATTCCAGAGAAATTGCAACCGTTCTTGAAAAAGTATATGGCGTCACCTGAACATATCAACATCAATGATAAAAAACCTGTAGCAGAAGGCATTGAGTTTTTAGCGGTACCTGTGCGCGGTAAATCTAAAAAGAACCGTTTGGTCGAAGTGTTAGAAGTTATTAATCCGTATCTCGCAATTCTTTTCGTCAACACAAAGAAATACGCAGACAAAGTAGCGCAACATTTAAATGAAAATGGCTACAAAGTCGGCTTACTTCACGGTGATATTTCTCCACGTGAACGAAAAAAAATGATGCAGAGTGTTCATGATTTGGAGTATCAGTACATTGTAGCAACAGATTTAGCAGCACGTGGGATTGATATTCCAGGTGTATCACATGTGATCAACTTAGAAATTCCAAGTGATCTTGAGTTCTTCATACACCGTGTTGGTCGTACAGCACGTGCTGGACTTGAAGGACAAGCCATTATCTTGTACCAACCAGAAGATGAGGATGCGCTAAACCGCATTGAAAAAATGGGAATCACATTTAAGCATGTTGATATCAAAAATGATGAATGGGTCGAGTTGAAAGACCGCCATGCTCGTAAGAATCGTCAAAAAGTAGACAATGAAATAGATGCGAAAGCAAAAGCACTTGTCCGTAAACCGAAAAAAGTAAAACCTGGATACAAACGCAACATGAAATGGGAAATGGACAAAGTGAAAAAGAGAGAACGCAAAATTCGTAACCGCAAACGCTAGGGGGATGAACAATGTTACTAGGGTCACATGTTTCAATGAGTGGCAAGAAAATGCTTGAAGGTGCGAGTGAAGAAGCACGAAGTTATGGCTCATCGACATTTATGATTTATACAGGGGCACCTCAAAACACTCGAAGAAAGCCAATCGAAGAATTAAATATCGAAGCTGGCCTTGCGCATATGGCAGCGAATGGTATGTCCAATATTGTCGTTCATGCTCCGTATATCATCAATTTAGGCAACACAACAAAACCCGAAACATTCGCACTTGGTGTAGACTTTTTGCAAAGTGAGATTGAACGCACACACGCGCTTGGCTCAAAACAGATTGTTCTCCACCCAGGTGCACACGTGGGCGCTGGTGTAGAAGCGGGCGTAGCGCGTATTGTTGAAGGCTTAAATACAGTGCTTGAGACAAAAGGTGATGTCCAGATTGCTCTTGAGACAATGGCAGGAAAAGGGTCTGAAATCGGTCGAACATTTGAAGAGATTGCGATGATTATGGAGGGTGTTACACATAACGAACGTTTATCTGTTTGTATGGACACCTGTCACGTTCACGACGCAGGCTACAATGTTCGAGAAGATTTCGATGGTGTATTAAATGAATTTGATAAAATTGTTGGGCTTGATCGACTAAAAGTCATTCATGTCAATGACTCGAAAAATGTACAGGGCGCAGCGAAGGACCGCCATGCCAATATTGGTCATGGTGAAATTGGATTTGAAGCACTGCATTATGTGATTCATCATCCACAACTTGCAGCACTTCCCAAAATCTTAGAAACACCTTTTGTTGGTGTCGATGCAAAATCAAAAAAAGCACCGTATGCAATCGAAATTGAGATGTTGAAATCTGGTAAATTTAATCCGGATGCATTAAATGCGCTTATGTAAGATCGCCAATTGGCGGTCTTTTTTTATTTACATTCAATTTTACTTCCAGTATACTAAATCAAGTGTAAATCGGAATGATTATTAGTTAGAAAGAAGTGTCGTCTATGACTCCATATATAGAAATGAATAATGTGAGTTTCTACTATGATAAAACGGAAGCTCTACAAGATGTCTCGCTCACAATCAATGAAGGAGACTTTTTAGCGATCATTGGCCCGAATGGTTCAGGGAAATCGACGTTAATGAAAATAATTCTAGGCCTCCTTCGTCCTATGAAAGGGGAAGTCCATTTATTTGGAAAGCCTGTGCAAGATTTTAAGGATCGTGCTTGCATCGGTTACGTCTCTCAAAAATCCAATAGCTTTAATAGTGGTTTTCCTGCTACAGTTTTTGAAGTAGTCCGAAGTGGTCTTGCAAAAAAATCAGGTTTATTTCATAGGTATCCAAAAAATGTAGCAGACCAAGTGAAAGAAGCCTTGATTTCTGTCGGTATGCAAGCGTATACTGATCGCCCAATAAGTGCTTTATCTGGGGGACAGCAGCAGCGTGTGTTTATTGCTAGGGCGTTAATTAGCAAGCCTAAGATATTATTGCTTGATGAACCAACTGTAGGAATTGATCAACAGAACATGCAATCGTTCTATCGCATGTTAACGCATTTGAATACGCATCATGGAATTACAATCATTTTAATAACGCATGATGTCGATGCCGTCTCTAAAAGTATTTCACACGTGGCTTGTTTGAACCGCACGATTCATTTTCATGGCTATCAAAAAGATATGGCAATGCTTTCCGATGAACAGCTTGAGAAATGGTACGGCCATCCTGTCCGACGTGTGACACACGGGGGCGGCCATACCCATGATTGAAGCAATCCTTACGTATGATTTTTTACGACAAGCATTTATCTCAGGAATATTAATTGGGATTATGGCGCCTCTACTAGGTGTGTTTATAGTGGTACGTCGTCTTTCGCTCATTGCAGATGCACTGAGCCATGTGACCCTTGCAGGAATCGCGGGTAGCTTATTTTTGAGTCAAACTGTGCCAGCCCTGGCGTTGCTTAATCCGTTGTATCTCGGAATGGCGTCAGCTGTGGCAGGGTCAACCTTAATTGAGAAATTACGTTCTCTTTATAAACACTACCAAGAACTCGCTATACCCATTATCATGTCTGCAGGACTTGGTTTAGCTGCTTTATTTATTTCACTTGCGGATGGCTTCCGAACAGATCTATTTTCGTATTTATTTGGTTCGGTATCTGCGGTGAGCTATCAAGATATGATGATTGTTATCGCCGTTACAGCAATTGTTGTACTATTCTTGCTTGCATTCTTTAAAGAACTATTTGTATTATCATTTGATGACGAGTATGCATCTGCTGTAGGTCTTCCCGCAAAATGGATTCACTTTATGTTCATGATTGTTACAGCTTTAGTTATTGCTGCTTCAATGCGCATTGTAGGAATTCTCTTAGTGTCTTCACTAATGACTTTACCGGTAGCAGCTGCAATGCGGATTGCGAAAAGTTTTAAAAGTGCCATACTTTGGTCGTTATTGTTTGGCCAGTCGGCAGTATTAATTGGTCTTGTGACTGCCTTTTATTTGGACCTAGCTCCAGGCGCAACGATTGTGTTGACATCTATTTTGATTTTACTTATTGTCATTGCAATTGTTTCGAATCGGAAGGGGAGAGTAGTATGAATGAAAGAAAAGCATGGGGAATATTGAAAGAAAATGGTTTTAAACGGACAGATAAACGAGAGCGCCTTGTGGAACTTTTAACGAAAACAGATAAATATGTGACGGCTAAAAATGTAGCCACAGAACTGCGTGCAGATTATCCATCTATGAGCTTTGATACGATTTATCGCAACTTGCATACATTTGTAGAGTTAGGAATCTTAGAAGAGACAGAGCTTTCTGGAGAGAAACATTTCCGAATGCATTGTGACGTGGATCATCATCACCATCATTTTATATGTATGGAGTGCGGGGACACGAAACAAATTGCAATTTGTCCAATAGACTCTATCAAGCAAGAAATTCCTGGATATGCCATTGAAAACCATAAATTAGAGGTTTATGGGAAATGTCCAGAATGCCAACTATAAAATGTGCAGACCGCGGCTTCAAAAACTTCGAGTAAACAAGATGTGCCTGCTATGACGTTGAGTTCCACTGCACTCAACTTTATTTGCTCAATAGATATCTAGTATTAATTTTCTATTTCTAAAATAAAAATCCAGCGATTTCTCAAGATGAGAGAACCGCTGGATTTTTTTATTTAATTGGAAAGTGATACTTAATCCAAGCATCTGCTTCTTTCCAGTTTTGTACGCGTACTACTTGCTTCGGTACAGGTTGTCGATTATACGGTGTGTCAAATAATAAAACCGGTATATCGAGTTCCTCACCAATTTCTACAGCATTGTCGTGCTTGTCTTCAAAAAATGCATCGACTTGATGAATACGAGCAGTTTCTACTTTATTATGAGAACCGATCAATTCAATATGATCATAATGGAGCTCTTGTTGTTTGAACCAGTCTAGCGTCACGTCCGATACGTTTTCACCTCGTGCAGAGATGAAATACAACTCGTAATGCTTCTTCCACTCGTCTAACACACGTTTTGCATGCTCTTGAATAGGAGAAGTAGCGTAGATTTTAGGTTCGGCCTCTTTAAACCATTTGTAAAATGTCATTTGATCGACAGGGAAAGCTGCCGTCAAATCGTATTCTTTGATATCATCTAAAACAAGATTTGTCTCAAAGGCTTCATTGATATGGGGAAGAAGGGACGTTGGACACGTGACCGTTCCATCAATATCGATTCCAAAACGAGCCATTTTAGACTTCCTGACTTTGCGCATTTTGCTTTTCAAGTTCTTGTTGCGCAAAATATTCAGCTGCAATTTTATCAATTTCTATTTTTAGTTCTTCCACCATTGTTTCTTCTGGCACTTTTCGTACCGTCTTCCCTTTACGGAAGAGAAGTCCTTCTCCACGTGCACCAGCAATCCCGATATCTGCTTCACGTGCCTCACCAGGACCGTTTACCGCACAACCGAGTACAGCTACTTTGATTGGTGCTTTAATTGTTGAGATATATTCTTCTACTTCGTTTGCGATAGAAATCAAATCGATTTCAATACGTCCGCAAGTAGGGCATGAAATTAATGTTGCAGCATTAGAGGATAATCCAAATACTTTTAATAGTTCGCGAGCCACTTTAACTTCTTCGACTGGGTCTGCTGAGAGAGAAACACGTAATGTATTTCCGATACCCATGCTTAGAAGAGTTCCTAAACCGGCTGCACTCTTGATTGAACCTGCGAATAATGTACCGGATTCTGTAATCCCTAAATGAAGGGGATAATCAAATGCTTGTGAAGCTAGACGATAAGCTTCAATAGCCAAGTTGACGTCCGAAGCTTTCATCGAAACAATGATGTCATGGAAATCAAGGTCTTCAAGAATTTTTATATGATGTAAAGCACTTTCTACCATACCTTCTGCAGTTGGGTAGCCGTACTTTTCTAAAATTTTACGCTCAAGTGACCCCGCGTTTACACCAATACGAATTGGAATATTTTTCGCTTTCGCTGCATTTACAACAGCTTCTACTTTTTCACGACGTCCAATGTTTCCTGGATTGATACGAATTTTATCCGCACCTTGCTCAATCGCAATCAAAGCAAGCTTGTAATCAAAGTGGATATCAACAACAAGTGGGATGTTGATTCGTGCTTTAATAGCACCGATTGAATAAGCTGCACGCTCATCTGGGCATGCAACACGAACAACCTGACAGCCGGCTTCTTCAAGACGAAGAATCTCAGCTACTGTTGCGTCCACATCATGTGTTTTTGTAGTTGTCATACTTTGAATAAATAATTCATTACTTCCACCAATGGTGATATCTCCAACACGTACTGGGCGTGTGTTTGAACGATGGATCATTTCTGGCATTGTTTTCGCTCCTTTTGTTGTTGCGCTTCACTTCATTCTACCAATGTACCAGACAGAAAGACAAGAAGGAAGCTTAATCCGTCCATTTAGGATAAACGTATGCTTCTTCATTAAAGTTCCGGACAGCCGGATTTAATTGTCGGACCAGTACGTGCCAATCTACAAAGGAAAGTGGAGAAGATGAAGCCGCATAACTTTCTTCTAATGAAGTTTTTTGGGAGTGAACAACCGAATAGTTCGAAGTAGATGGATGTGAAACGAGGGAATCCTGTTCTAAATCCACACGTATTGCATAGCAAATAAAACAAATGAGCAAAGAAACAAGTATGTACCGCATAAAAAAACCTCCTGTCTACAAAGTGTATGAGAGGAGGAAGATTTCTATGATTTTTTTGGTAGCTTCGGATAATACTTGAGTGCCCATAAAGCGAGAATTAGAGTGAGGGCATAACTCAACCACTGAATACTTACTATATCACCAATAAACATGTAGCTTACTAGTAAAAGTATGAAGGACCATGTGTTTGCAAATAATGTTGTTCTCCACAAGAATCGATAGTCACCGCGTTTTTTAACTAAAGGAGCTAGTAGCCAGACAATTCCTGATAATAGGCTGATTCGTGCAAATATCAGTAACGTTTGAATAATAAATAAAAGCAAGAATGCAAACGGATATAACAACCAATTGATTTCATTAAAGTACTCTAAAACTCCATCCAATTCAGTCGTGCTCGGGCCGATTTGCGTGGTGAATTGAAAAAAACCAAGTAAGGTAAACAAAGTGATAAAAAGAAAAATATACTGCATCGTCTTACCCATCGGAGCTAGTCGAAAAGCTGCTAGTTTCTTAGGGGAACTAAGACTTGCCGTGAAAAGTTTCCATAGAGTCATCAGTCACGCGTCCTTTCGAACCGTATTGTACCATGTCAAAATTTAAAACTTCAATTATTAAGAGTTTGTAAATTTGGTGTGATTTCTCTTTACAATAGGTTTATACTTTAAGCATAATAGGTGACGTGTGAAAAAATTGTATGGGAGTTGACCTTTACGTGGAATTAAACTGGCAGGAAATGCTGTTCACATTCTTTGGTGGGTTAGGTATTTTCTTATTCTCTATAAAATTCATGGGAGACGGCCTGCAAAAAACTGCAGGAGATAAGCTACGTGATATTTTAGATCGCTTTACAACAAACCCGTTTATGGGAGTACTAGTCGGGATTGTCGTTACGATTTTAATTCAATCGTCTTCAGGAACTACCGTGCTAGTCGTCGGACTAGTAAGTGCTGGGTTCATGAATTTGCGCCAAGCGATTGGTGTCATCATGGGTGCCAACATTGGTACAACTGTTACAGCATTCATCATCGGATTTGATGTCGGTGCTTATGCACTACCAATCATGGCTGCGGGTGCGTTCGCAATTTTCTTCTTTAAAAACGTACGTATCCACAACATCGGAGAAGTTATTTTTGGATTTGGTGGACTGTTCCTCGGTTTAGAACTTATGGGTGAAGGGATGAAACCTTTACGCGAAGTGCAGGCTTTTACTGACTTAACAGTAGAAATGAGTGTTAACCCGATTCTTGGCGTTGTTGCTGGGACATTATTTACTGTACTAGTACAAAGCTCAAGTGCTACAATCGGGATTCTTCAACAGCTTTATGCTGAGAACTTGGTGACATTAGATGCTGCGCTACCAATTCTATTTGGAGACAACATCGGAACGACAATCACGGCAATTTTAGCTTCACTTGGTGCTTCTATCGTAGCTCGTCGTGCTGCTGCTGTACACGTACTGTTTAACTTGGTTGGTACAGTTATATTCCTATTAATTCTTCCATTGTTCGAAAGTTATGTTCTGTGGTTATCAGGCCTTCTAGATTTGGAAGAAAGAATGCAAATAGCATTTGCCCACGGTTCATTTAACGTTGCCAACACAATTATTCAATTCCCATTAATTGGTTTATGGGCGTATATTGTAACGAAAGTGATTCCAGGTGAAGAGGTATCAATTGAATACAAACCAAAACATTTAGATGAAAACTTTATTGAACAATCGCCATCGATTGCAATCGGTCAAGCGAAAGAAGAAATTCTTCGCATGGGTGGCATGAGTGTTCAAGGATTAGAATTAACATATAGTTATTTAAAAAATAGAACAAAGCGTGATGCTGAGCTTACGGTTCAGATTGAAGAGGCATTAAACAATCTTGACCATAAGATTACGGATTATTTAGTGAAAATCTCATCTCAGTCGCTTTCACCACAAGATTCAACACGTCATAACATGTTGATGAACACAGTACGCGATATCGAGCGTATCGGAGATCACTTCGAAAACATCATCGAGTTGATTCAATACCAAGATGCACACAAGCTTCAATTGACAGAAGATGCGATTGAAGACGTGTCTGAAATGTTCGAGTTAACGATTGATACAGTTTCAAAAGCGATGAAAGCATTGGATGAAAACTCTGCTGAGCTTGCACGTGAAGTAGCAGAGCAAGAGAACACAATCGACAAAATGGAACGTAAATTCCGTAAAAACCATATCGCTCGTCTAAACGAGGGCAAGTGTACAGGTCAAGCAGGCGTTATGTTCGTTGATATTCTAAGCAACTTAGAGCGTATCGGTGATCATTCTGTAAATATCGCAGAAGCAGTACTTGGGAAGCGTGTATAAATGGAGATCATCGGATGGATTTTAATCATCGCAAGTTTTGCCATTGCTTATGTTGGGCTCGTATATCCCATCATACCATCAGTTGTATTCTTGCTGATTGGTTATATTCTATACGGATTGTTCTTCTCATTCTCAGAACTGACAGTATGGTTCTGGATTATACAAGTGTTCTTCGTCGTCCTAATCTTTAGCGCAGATACACTCGCCAACCTCGCGAGTGTTAAACGCTTTGGAGGCACGAAGCCTGGCCTATACGGAAGCACAATCGGATTGATCTTCGGTCCTTTTGTGATTCCAGTAGTAGGTATCATAGTTGGTCCATTTTTAGGTGCTTTCCTTGCTGAATTGATTTTCTCGAAAAAGAATGTGAAAGATGCATTCCGTGCAGGGGTAGGCTCGTTTGTTGGACTTGTGACATCGAGTTTGGTGAAAGCGATACTCTTCACAATTATGATTTTGATTTTTATCTTCTTTGTATAAGTTCAGTCAAAAGCCTGAAAAATGAAACAATAAATAGTTTTTATTTGATTGCCATTGTCTTCTTTGCTAATGTAAATAGTGGAAGTATCACTAGTACCTTAGGAGGAATTGACAATGGCTTTTGAATTACCGAAATTACCGTACGAATATGACGCATTAGAGCCTCATATCGACAAAGAGACTATGAACATTCACCACACGAAACACCACAACACGTATATCACGAACGTGAACAACGCTCTTGAAGGACATTCGGATCTTTCTTCAAAGTCTGTTGAAGAACTTATCGCAAACTTGGATGCTGTTCCTGAAGACATTCGCACAGCAGTTCGTAACAACGGTGGAGGTCACGCAAACCACTCATTGTTCTGGGAAATCCTTTCTCCAAATGGTGGCGGCCAGCCAACAGGTGCGCTTGCTGAAGCAATCGACAGCAAATTCGGTAGCTTTGATGCGTTCAAAGAAGAGTTCGCAAAAGCAGCAACTACTCGTTTTGGTTCAGGATGGGCTTGGTTATCAGTAGCAAACAGGGAAATTGAAGTTTCTTCAACTCCAAACCAAGACTCACCAATCATGGAAGGCAAAACTCCACTACTAGGTTTGGATGTATGGGAGCACGCTTACTACTTGAACTACCAAAATCGTCGTCCTGACTACATTTCTTCTTTCTGGAATGTTGTAAACTGGGATGAAGTGTCAAAACGTTACGAAGCAGCAAAATAATACAGTACGACCACAAACTTCGGTTTGTGGTTTTTTTTCGGTTTGTTGAAACATTTTCATCTAGTTAGACGTGTTATACTTGTAAGCGAGGTGCACGTAATGAAAAAAGCTAAACAACAAACTAGAAGTTCCAAATCAAAACAAAGAGCCCATTTAATCTTCCGGATGAATATTTTGTTTTTCACAATTTTTCTTCTGTTCACAGCATTGATCTTCAGGTTAGGCTATTTACAGATAGTAAAAGGAGAAGATTACTCGCGAATACTCGCACGAACGGAAGAAGTTCCTGTTAATACGAGCGTCCCGCGTGGTCGCATCTTTGATAGTCAAGGGCGTATTCTGGTCGACAATCAAGCAGAACGTGCGATTACATACACGAAGATGCAAACAACAACAGGTGACGAGATGTGGGGAATTGCTGAGCAGCTTGCCCAGTTAATTGAAAAAGAAACGTCCCAAATTACGAAAAGTGACTTACAAGATTATTGGTTACGAAAAAATAAAGACGACATGTATCGCTATGTAGATAAGGATGAGCAAGATGCAATCGAACAAGATGAGACGTTGACGAATCCTGAAAAATCGCGTCAGATGAATCGCTTGATTCGAGATAGTATTCCAGAGGCAGAACTTGAATCCTTTACAGAGCAAGAGCTTGAGAACATCGCGATTTACCGTGATATGGTTTCTGGGTATGCATTATCTCCTCAAATTATTAAAGGAGAAAATGTGACGGTAGAAGAGTTTGCACGTGTTTCTGAGCGCTTGAACGAATTGACAGGCGTTAACACAACAACAGACTGGCGCCGTGTACGAAACTCAAACCTTGCCATTTTAGGAACAACTACACTACCAAAAGAGGGGATTCCTCGCTCGGATTTAAATCACTACCTTGCACGCGATTATTCTCGTAATGATCGAGTAGGGCGCAGTTATGTTGAGCAACAATATGAAGAAATATTACAAGGTCAAAAATCTGTAGTAAAGAATATCACAGACGGTAAAGGCCGAGTAATTGATACGCAAACTGTATATGAAGGGGACCCAGGGAAAGATCTTGTACTTTCAATTGATACGGAAGTGCAAGCTAAACTCGAAGAGATTGTGACGCAGCGGCTTCTTGAAATGAAGCGAAATTCAGGGACACGTCATTTAGATCGTATGTTCTTTACAATGATGGATCCGAATACGGGTGAAGTTATTGCAATGGTAGGTAAAATATTACGACGCGATCCCGTAACTTCAGAGTTTGCACGCGACCCACAAACGGGTGGTTATATTGTAGATGACTATGCATTCGGTACGTTTACTACTGCATATGAAGCTGGTTCTACTATTAAAGCAGGAACGCTGCTAACCGGTTACCGTGAAGGTGCGATTCGACCTGGTGATGTAAAAGTGGACGAACCGATTCTGATTGCTCAAGATAGACCGAAAACTTCTGTATTTAATCGAACGGGTCGAATCTCTATGAATGATATAACAGCTATTGAGCGTTCATCCAATGTATATATGTTTAAAACTGCTTTTACATTAGCAGATGAAGTGTACCGACCACGCCAATCCATTAACTTTAATTTTGACGCCTTCACGAAAATGCGAAATGGTTATGCTCAACTAGGTTTAGGAGTTCCGACGGGTATTGATCTTCCTGGTGAAGTCTCAGGTTACAGTAATTCTGATAATGACGAGGCAGGGAAATTGCTCGATTTAAGTATTGGGCAGTATGATACGTATACACCACTTCAATTAACGCAATATATTGCAACATTAGCGAATGGTGGAAAACGAATACAACCAAGAGTTTTAAAAGAAATTCGCCAGGCTTCTGAGAATGGAGTGGAAATGGGTGTATTAGAAAGAGAAATTCAACCCACTGTGTTGAATATCTTAGAAAATACCCCATCCGAAATTGAGCGGATGCGTTCTGCGATGCGACGTGTTTACAGCGGGTCTGCAGGAACGGCACGTGGATCATTTGCAGATTTCAAATATGACGGAGCAGGAAAAACCGGAACTGCTGAAACATTTGCATACGATCCAGTTCAAAGAACACAATTTCCAACAGTTACACTTTCTCATGTAGGCTTTGCTCCTTATGATAATCCTGTGGTTGCATATTCTACAATGATTCCATGGGCTTCGACTCGTGATGTCTATGAAACAAATACATCCACACCACTAACACGAGAATTAGTCGATGCGTATTTTGAAATTATGGAGCGCCGAGCAGGAGAAGAGAAAGTCGATTCTTTGTATCCACAAATCATTCCATCCATTTCTGAAGATGCGATTGACGAGGAAGATGAATCGTAAAATAGAAGTACTATATTTTAAGCACATTCTTTTGATGAACTTCAAAAGAGTGTGCTTTTTTATTGTTTAAATTAAATTGAGCCGGATGATTAGTTTCCATAAAATCATTTGGGGCGTTAATGACGAGATCTCGGTCGCTAATGGATAGAGTACGGTCGCTAAATGAGCTCTCTCGGTCCTTAATTGGCACATTACGGGCGTTAAATGCCGAATTCTTAAGTCCTTACTAGCAAGATCTTAAGTAATCATCTGAAGTTGAATCTGGCTCTTTCAACAAGTATTCGACTTCGAACGAAATCGAGTTGCGCCTCCTAGAAATCCCGCAAGTAGCCATCGCGGCCCATGAAGCAAAGTGCGCTTCACGGTCCACGCTGTCATCTTGCACAATTTCTGAACAGTCGGCTCCACATCTAAAAGGTCATTTACAATTTCTTTACAAGACGTTCATTTCTACTCAACAAAGTCTTGATAAAGTTACTAGTGTAAGAAAAAAACAAGAAAACGTAGGGGGACACACCTGATGAAGAACTGGAAATACTTTATGGGAACAGCAATGCTTGGATCTGCACTTATTTTAGGAGCGTGTGGAGACGAAGCTGCGGAATCAGCAGAAGGTACAGATACAACAGATACTGGTAGTGAAGAAGCAGTCGTTGAAGGTTCAGTAGTAGGAGATGGTTCATCAACAGTAGCGCCAATCCTAGAAGCACTAGTTGAAGAATATTCTGCACAAAGTGAAGTACAAGTAACAGTTGGTGTATCAGGAACAGGTGGAGGATTTGAGAAATTTATCGCAGGAACTACAGACTTCTCAAACGCATCTCGTCCAATCAAAGATGAAGAAGCAGCAAAATTAGAAGCAGCAGGAATTGACTTTACAGAATTCCTACTTGCTTATGACGGATTAACGGTAGTAGTAAACAGTGAAAATGACTGGGCATCTGATTTGACTGTAGAAGACTTGAAGAAGATTTGGGTAGAAGATGGCACAACAAAAATGTGGTCAGATATCAACCCTGAATGGCCTGAAGAAGAAATCGTGTTCTATTCACCTGGTTCAGACTCAGGTACTTACGATTACTTCAATGAAGTTATCTTAGAAGATGCTGACATGGTTTCAGCTGCAACTCTTTCTGAAGACGATAACATACTTGTACAAGGTGTACAAGGTGACGTCAATGCAATTGGATTCTTCGGGTATGCGCACTACCTAGCGAACCAAGATACAATTTCTGCAGTGAGCATTGAGGGCGTTGAGCCAAACAACGAAACAATTGAATCTGGTGAATATTCACCACTATCACGCCCACTCTACACATATGCGAGCAACGCAGCTATTGCTGAAAATCCAGCAGTATATGACTTTATGAAATATGTGATTGAAAATGCAGGAGCAATGGCTGAGGCTGTTGGGTATGTAACTGCACCACAAGAAGAGTATGACGCAGATATGGAAGCACTTGAAGCTTTAAAATAATCACTGTTTATACGTGAAGAACAAGAGTAGCGTCTTGCTACTCTTTTCTTCCGTCTAGTTGGAAAAGGGGGATCACGATGGCTGAGCAACGTCCATCTGTTCAAGAGATGATTGCAAACGCAGGAGCAAAGCGAAACCGGAAAACACTTGAAAAAGCAATACCGGTTGTCCTTTTCATCATTGCAGCAATCTCTGTACTAACTACATTAGGTATTGTATTTACACTAATAGTTGAAACATTTATCTTCTTTACAGAAGTACCTTTCTTCTCTTTCTTATTTGGTACAGAGTGGTTACCATTCTCCAATACAGAAGCGCGATTTGGGATATTGCCCCTCATTGTTGGTACTTTAAAAGTAACATTCATAGCAGTAATTGTAGCAGTGCCACTTGGTCTATCGGCAGCTATCTACTTAAGTGAATATGCAAGTGATACTGCTAGAAGAATTATTAAGCCAATTCTAGAAGTACTTGCGGGTGTACCAACAATCGTATATGGCTACTTTGCATTAACATTTGTTACTCCAGTGCTTCAGCAGTTTATTCCTGAACTGAAGATCTTCAATGCAATCAGCCCTGGTATCGTAGTGGGTATCATGATTATTCCAATGATTGCTTCTTTATCTGAAGATGCGATGAGCGCAGTACCGAACAGCATTCGTGAAGGTGCACTTGGAATGGGATCAACTCGTCTTGAAGTGGCACTGAAGATTGTTCTTCCAGCTGCCCTGTCTGGAATTTTAGCATCGATTGTATTAGCGATGTCACGCGCAATTGGAGAGACAATGATTGTATCTCTAGCAGCAGGGTCAACGCCTCGATTTGATGGTCAATTCACAGACAGTATTCAAACCATGACAGCTTACATTGTGCAAGTAGCAACAGGTGATGCTGGGTATGGCACAACAATCTATTATTCCATTTACGCAGTTGGGTTTACATTGTTCTTGTTCACACTAGTGATGAACTTGTTAGCACAACGAATTTCAAAACGTTTCAGAGAGGAGTATTGATATGCGCTATATGAACAATGAAGCCGTGATGAAAAAGATGAATTCACGTAAAATCGTCAATCTTATCTTCAAAGGCATCTTCTTATTTGCGACAATACTCGCTCTTATGACGCTTGCTGTGCTATTTTATCGAATTTTATCTCAAGGAATCGGCTATCTCTCTTGGGATTTCTTCAACAACTTTGCCTCACGCTTCCCAGAAAAAGCTGGTATTAAAGCGGCTTTAATTGGATCGATTTGGTTGATGGCTGTTGTCGCACCTGTTTCGATGTTCTTAGGTATCGGTAGTGCAATCTATCTAGAAGAGTATGCCAAGAAAAACAAAATCAATGATTTTATTCGAGTCAATATTTCAAATTTAGCCGGCGTACCTTCTGTTGTATTCGGTTTACTTGGTTTAACGATTTTCGTTCGTGCGCTTGCGCTTGGAAATAGTGTATTAGCAGCTGGATTTACAATGAGTCTTTTAATACTACCGGTGATTATTGTGGCATCTCAAGAAGCTATCCGTGCTGTTCCTAGTGAAGTGCGAGCAGCTTCTTATGGAATGGGAGCTACAAAGTGGCAGACGATTACACGCGTCGTATTGCCAAGTGCAATACCGGGGATTTTAACAGGTTCTATTCTTGCATTATCTCGAGCAATTGGAGAAACAGCTCCACTAGTCGTCATTGGAGTTCCCGTCATTATTCAGTTCTTGCCGAGTGGTGTGTTCGATACATTTACCGCACTTCCTATGCAGATCTATGACTGGGCGAAGCGTCCACAAGCGGACTTCCAAAACGTTGCTTCTGCCGGGATCATTGTTTTGATGTCTGTTCTATTGTTAATGAACTCTGTGGCTATATTAATACGTAATAAATTCCAGAAGCGTTACTAGACGCATCGGAAAAGGGGAGACTATACATGGTACAACAAATTGATAAAAAGCCTGAAACAACTCAAATTGTCTATGATACAAAAGGTTTGAATCTTTGGTACGGCACGAATCACGCTTTGAAAAATATTGATTTGTCAATTTACGAAAATGAAGTGACAGCGATTATCGGTCCATCTGGATGTGGGAAATCGACGTATATAAAAACGCTAAATCGTATGGTGGAATTAACACAAGGTGTAAAAACATCTGGCGAAATTCACTACCGCGGTCGCAACATTTTTGATAAGGATTACACAGTTGAAGAACTACGTACGAAGGTTGGAATGGTATTCCAAAAACCAAACCCATTCCCGAAGTCAATCTATGACAACATTGCCTATGGTCCACGTATCCACGGTATTAAAAACAAGAAAATCTTAGATGAAATTGTCGAGAAAAGTTTACGTGGCGCAGCGATCTGGGATGAAGTAAAAGATCGTCTATCTACAAATGCTTACAGCTTGTCGGGTGGTCAACAACAACGAATCTGTATTGCACGTGCACTAGCAATCGAACCAGATGTCATCTTGATGGACGAGCCTACTTCTGCCCTAGATCCGATCAGTACTTTAAAAGTAGAAGAATTGGTGCAGGAATTAAAGAAAGATTACTCAATCATCATCGTCACGCATAACATGCAACAAGCAGGACGAATTTCAGACAAGACAGCATTTTTCTTAAACGGGGAAGTTGTTGAATACGATGAGACAAATGTGATTTTCTCAAATCCATCTGATCAACGTACAGAAGATTATATTTCAGGTCGATTCGGCTAAGGGGGCTATTCACATGGTAGTAAGAGAAATGTTTGATAACGAATTAAAGAATTTACACCAAAAGCTCATTCATATGAGTCAACTTTCAATTGAACGTCTTAGTGAATCTGTAGATGCACTTGCAAATCATGATGTCGCGCTGGCGAGTAAAATTAAAGAAGCAGATGCGGAGATTAATAAACTCGAGGAAGAAATTAATGATGCGGTCATTTTAACGATAGCTAGACAGCAACCTGTTGCTACAGATTTGCGACGATTAATGGTCTTAGTGAAGATTGCTGGAGATATGGAGCGAGTCGGGGACTATGCAGTCAACATTGCGAAAGAGACGGAACGCATCGGTTCACAAGAGCATTTAACTCAATTGCCTAAAATTCAAGAGATGAAAGACAAAACCGTGTCTATCTTACGTCTGACATTAGATGCATTTATCGCAGAAGATGTTGAACAAGCGCAAACTATTGCGAAGCTCGATGACGAAATTGATAAAATGTACGGTGAACTGATTCGTGACTTGTTAGGGTCTGGTGTATCAAGTCCAGACCAGCTTCCACAAATCACACAACTTGCCTTTATCTGTCGCTACTTAGAGCGTTCAGCAGATCATGCAACGAACATGGCAGAGCAATTGCTGTACCTTCGCAAAGGAAAGCACATTGATTTAAACTAAAATTATTTCAATCCAGTGCAGACTCTATGGAACCAATAGAGAATGCACTGGTTTTCCTTTAGAGTAAAACAAGAGTTCATCAAAATAATTTAGTGAAAATGACTAGATTTTATATTTCATTGTGATATAATAGGTAAGTCGTATAAATCAGCTCAAAATGATTTTAATACATCCTTTATAGAGTGGGAGGGACTACAATGCGCGTTAATATTACTCTTGCATGCACAGATTGTGGAGAGCGTAACTACATTTCTAAAAAGAACAAACGTAACAATCCAGAGCGTTTGGAGCTTAAGAAATATTGCTCTCGTGAAAAGAAAATGACTCTTCACCGTGAAACGAAATAATAACTGATCAACCAAAATCCCCGCTCGGATTTTGGTTTTTTTAAAAAAATAATACCACATCATTCACTCATCTGGTCTTGATCAGATGAGTGTTCTTCTTGAAGGGAGTTGCAGGAAATGAAACGACAGCTGCGAATAGATGTATTGAATCAATTGCAAAACTTATCAAAAGAAAACCATGCTAAAAAAAGTACATTCCTTCATCAACATGTTTGGCAGTATATAAAAGATAAGTCTGTACAGTCTGTTGCCGTAACCATTTCCTCATACCCTGAAGTTGATACAAAACGTTTGATTGAATGGCTGTGGGAAGCAGAAAAAGATGTGTACGTTCCGAAAAGTGACTTTTCTACACGACAGATGAAGTTTATAAAGATCACCTCATGGAATGATGTTAAACCTGGCTTTAAAGGGATCTTAGAGCCAATTGAGAGCAGTCCTGAATCTACAACATTTGATTTAGTTATAGTTCCAGGAGTGGTCTTTTCGAAAGATGGATATCGTATCGGTTTTGGTGGAGGTTTTTATGATCGTTTTTTAGAAGAGTACAAGGGAGAAACGCTTTCTTTGGCATTTGAAACCCAGCTCCGAGATGCCGTGCCGTATGAAAGCCATGATATCCCCGTGAAGCATCTCGTTTTACAAGATGGTATTTTTGATACAAGTAGGTGAACAAAGTGGAATCATTTTATGACGTCCAGCAGTTATTAAAGAAATTTGGTATTTTTGTTTACACAAAGGATTTACAGGCAGATGTAGATCTTATGGAATTTGAGCTGTATGAATTGCACAGTTCGGGTTTGTTATCGACTGATGACTATATTAAAGCTAAGCTAATTATTCGAAATCGCGTATCAAAAGGGATATAAATACATGAACGATTTACAATTGACTATGACTTTTGGTGTAAAATTTATAAATTTTGAAACTAATTAGGACTAAATCCGTCTAATAGAGGGTATTATATTTACGTTATGTAAAGATTTTATGGAATATGTGAAGAGTATCCACATATATTGAAGGAGGAGTGGCCATGAAAAAACGGTCTACACATTCTTTACTATTTGCTGCAATAGTATTGACTTGGTTAAAAACATTTACTGTTTATCATACAAGTTTTGACTTGAAATTAGAAAACATCATGCAGCAGTTTATTTTATTTTTAAATCCATTAAGTTTTATTTTAGTGTTCTTTGGTCTTTCTTTGTTTTTCTCTAAAGAAAGTAGCCGTCGTCGATTTATCTTGGCTGGAGCAACAATTTTATCTATTGTTCTTTACGCAAATGTAGTGTTCTACCGATTCTTTACTGACTTTATTACACTACCCGTTTTGTTCCAAACTAGTAACTTCGGAGATCTCGGAAGTTCTGCAAAAAATAGTATTTATTTCACGGATATCTTTTACTTCGTAGATGTCATCTTGTTGTTCGTAATTGCTCGTAAACTCAAGAAACAAAATACAGAAATTGTGCAAAAGCAAATTCACCGGAAGGCATACTTTGTGTTTGCTGCTGCAATTTTCTTTCTAAATTTAGGGCTTGCAGAGATTGAACGTCCACAGTTATTGACGCGCAGCTTTGATCGTGAAATGCTTGTTAAAAATATCGGCACATACAACTACCACATCTATGATGCGTATGTGCAATCAAAATCCCAAGCGCAGCGTGCATTTGCTGATGGTAGTGAACTTGTAGAAGTGAATAACTACGTCCGAGCAAATCATGTGGATAGCCCTTCACCTCTTGAAGGAATTGCAAAAGATAAAAATATCATCGTGGTTTCAATGGAGTCGATTCAAAACTTCGTAATTAATGAAGAAATGAATGGAGAAGTTATTACACCATTTCTAAATGAATTGACGCAAGATCCGGATACGATGTATTACTCAAATTTCTATCATCAGACAGGACTTGGAAAGACATCTGATTCAGAATTTATCGTTGAAAATTCACTTTATCCACTTGGTGGGGGAGCGGTATTCTTCACGCATGGTGGAAATACGTACAACTCTCTTTCTGAACGTTTAGGTGAAAATGGCTACCATACATCTGTAATGCATGCCAACAATAAAAGTTTTTGGAACCGTGATATGATGTATCAATCTCTTGGCATTGAAAAATTCTTTGATATTGATAGCTACACGATTGAAGAAGGTCAAGCGGTCAACTGGGGAATGAAAGATATTCCATTCTTTGAACAGTCTGTGGAATTGATGAAAGACATTCCACAACCGTTCTACACACGTATGATTACATTAACAAATCACTATCCATTTACATTGGATGAAGAAGATAAATTTATTCCAGAGTATGATTCTAACTCTGGAACACTAAATCGTTATTTCCAAACAGTGCGCTACATGGATGAGTCACTTCGTATATTGTTTGATGAGTTAAAAGCAGCTGGTTTGTATGAAGATTCAATCATTGTAATGTACGGTGATCATTATGGTATTTCTGAAAACCATAACCGTGCAATGTCTCAATATCTAGGGGAAGAAGTTACTCCTTACGTTTCTTCAGGCCTTCAAGAGGTACCTCTATTCATCCATATCCCAGACAGTGGAATGGGTGGAGAGAAAACAGATATCGCAGGTCAAATCGATTTACGCCCAACAATTTTACACATGGCTGGAATTGATTCGTCTAAGGATATTCAGTTAGGTACTAACTTGTTTGCAGAAGATCGTGAACAGAAAGTAGTTTTCCGTGATGGAGGTTTTACTACAGAAGATTTCGTTTTCACGAAAAACACATGTTATGATGCGAAAACAGGCCTTGAAATTGAAGCTGTAAATTGTGAAGAACAAGCAGCAGCTGCCAACCAAGAATTAAATTACTCGGATCAATTGATCAATGGAGACTTATTACGATTCTATAATCGTGAGACAGGCCAGTTATTAATTGATGAGGGTTCAGTAGAAGAGCCAGTAGAAGAACCTGTAGTAGAATAAAAGAAGTGGACCAGTACCTTACTTGATTAAATTCAAGATAAGGTGCTGGTTTTTTATTTTGGAAATCCCTCCACCCAGAACGCCATTTCCTGGGTGGGTTTCCCCGAGCCTCCCCACGTAAGATGAAAGAAGAGCACTTTCATCTTCGTTGCTGGGTCTCGTGAAAACCCAAATGGCCCGGGAAATAACGTCCTGACCTCCGGGATTTCCTATAAGGGGCCTGTCACCTATAAAAAATTGTCGGCATCAAACTGAACGAACGTTCATCGGATGAACACGTAATTTATTCTGCACTAATCAGGATTTCTTCTACTGAAACTGATTTTTCTTCTACACTAACATTGATTTCTTCTACCGAAGTACTATTATAGAAACTAATCCAAAACTCAGACCTGATTTCTTAAGGGCCTTACTACTAAAATCTTATGACTTTCGCAATCGACAAGTGAAGGTAGTGAGTTCCCGGGGAATCAGAGTATGGCGGAGACCCCGCAGTGGAGGCGAGAAGTGCAAGCTTCTCGTATGCCAAGAGGAGGCTCCGGTATGCTCCCCCTGGAACTCACTGCCATAGCGCCAGAGATTGAGTCGACTTCACATCTAAATAAACAAAAAAGCCTCCCCTAATCGGGAGGCTAAGTTGCTCATGCATGCATGAAATTAGTGTAATCCTGGTGGATATCCTTGGAAGATAACCGTCGCAACCGAAAAGAAACCAAATACTAAAACAGTTGCGGCATTAAAGAATACGCCTAAGAAATTTCTTTCTTTAAACGCTTGGTACGTTCCAACGATAGCTAAGATCGTTGTTAAACCAAAAATAACGATTAATAAGTTCATGGATGACACTCCTTTCGACATCAGAAAATGAATGCCGTAAACAAATATTCCTCTTTTATTTTACGTTGTTCCTGCGCATTTGTCGAGTAGGATTCATGACATTTGTTTGAACGTTCGGTTACACTAAGTAGGAGGTGAAATTATGACAACGATTCGAAGATTACCACTCGGACCCATTCAAACAAATTGTTATATCGTACGAAAAGGAAATGCCGCACTCATTATTGATCCAAGCGACGAACCTGCAAAAATTACGCAAGCACTTGAACAATCTAATGTACGCCCTATCGCTATTCTTTTAACGCATGCCCATTTTGATCACATTGGAGCTCTTCAGGCGATGGTTGATACCTATTCGATTCCTGTGTATTTGCATAAAGCAGAAGAAAAATGGCTGTCTGACCCAATGAAAAATGGGTCAGGAAAATATGCTGAGCTTCCAAATGTAGAAGTAGCAGTCGAAATCACACCTGTTAGCGAAGGGAATTTAACACTTGAAGGATTTGAAATTGACGTACTTGAGACACCAGGCCACTCTCCAGGGAGTGTCAGCTATTCATTTAAAGAGCATGGGTTTGTTGTGAGTGGGGATGTATTATTCAGAGGGAGTATCGGTCGTACGGACCTTATCGGCGGCGATTTAAAACTCTTAATGCAATCAATTACACGTAAGCTTGTTGAATTACCAGAAGATACGGTTGTATATTCCGGTCATGGTGAAGAGACAACGATTCAACAGGAATTAGATACGAATCCGTTCCTAAACGGTTTTTAAATAAAAAAGACCAGAGTCTCGATAAGAGAATCTGGTCTTTTTTGGATTAGTGACTTGCTCCTGGTACGTGAATGAATGATGCGTAGTACGTAAATCCTGCAAAGAAAAACATGAGGTACGCACCGAAGATATACATATACATACGTTCAGATAAGTTCAAGAAACCAAGAAGAAGAAATAATCCGGTGTTTGCTAACATGATCAATGAAGCTGGAACCATATCGCCAAGGTAGAACATGACAGAGAAAATACCTGTCCAAAAAGCCATTACTTTATACATATTGCCCATCATAATTAGAGTCCCTCCTTTTAACGGCAGACGAATCACACTCTTATTATAATGTATTGGACAAACGAATGTAAACAGAATCTCACCTCGAAATGACAATGACAAGATGTTGTCACATCTTGCCCTCATTTAATAAAGTTCTGATAATTCAGAAATAATGCTAGACAGACAATTTTGTTTAGGTATACTAAAACTACATTCTGGTGGCGATGCAGGATGTACTGGAGAAAAGGAGCTAGCTTTGTCTGAACTAAATCCAATTGAAAAGAAGAGCAAAGAATTGCTTGAAAAAGCGATTTTATTTGAAGCGTCAGATCTTCATTTTATACCTATAGAAAAAAGTTATCAGCTGTTGTTCAGAAGAAATCAACAAATGTTCGATGCCGGTAAAATCCCCCATGCATTCGGTGATCGAATTGTTACGTACTTCAAATTTTTATCCTCACTTGATATTACCAATAAGCGAAATCCTCAAAGTGGTGCATTTGAAATGCCCTTCGAATCTTTATTTTACAATTTCCGTGTTTCTACCCTATCGTCTGTTTCCAAAAGAGAGAGTATGGTAATTCGCATTGCCAAACCAAATGTGAGTGTTCCTATTGATGAAATTAGTTTAAGTGCCTCACAAGCAGTCCAATTACGTGAAATTGTCGCGTCACGACAAGGCTTGGTTTTGCTAATAGGTCCTACTGGCTCTGGGAAATCTACGACGATGTATGCTCTAACGAAGTATTGCTCCAATGAACTGGCACGCCACGTGATCTCTTTAGAAGATCCTGTTGAAGTTAGCCAAGACTATTTATTACAAGTTCAAGTCAACGAAGGCGCAGGTCTAACCTATTCTGCTGGACTCCGAGCGATACTACGGCATTCTCCAGATGTCATCTTAATAGGTGAGATACGTGACAAAGAGACAGCTAAAATCGCAGTGGAGGCAGCTCTAACTGGCCACCTAGTAATCTCAACAATTCATGCGAAAGACGCAATCGGTGCGATTTACCGTTTACTTGATTTAGACGTAACGCTTGAAGAAATCAACCAAGTTTCGCGCGCATATATCTCTCAGCGTCTGTTACTGCGTAAACAGGTGAAGCATGCACTAGGTGCGGTATACGAAATTTTAGAGACAGATGACATCCAATCCTTGGTTGTTTCAATTCAAAATGGGCAGCGCCCAACAATTCCTCATGACTTATCACTTGCCTATCAAATTGAACATGCGGTTCGAGAGTAAGTGATGCATCCACAGGCACAGGCGGAACTTTTGGATAAACTGGCTGTGACGATAGAGGAAGGGATCTCGAGTACAGATGCCCTGTTTATACTTACACCATTTTACTTATCTTCTGATAAAGTCGATGAATTAAAACGACTGTTTGAAGAAGGGGGTGAGTTATCGATGGGTTTTCACTATCTTGGTTATTCCTCTGCTATTGTAGAATCTATCAAACTAGCGGAAGTTCACGGCCAAATGAGTCGCATTTTTAAAGTGACGGCGCATAATTTACGTGTCCGATACAACTTAAAACAAAAGGCAATCCGGACCCTTAGCTACCCAGTCGGACTATTGCTCTTCATGTCTCTGTTATTTGTTGTCTTCAAATTATATTTCCTTCCGATTTTTCGTCCAATTATTGAACGTGCAAATCCAGAAGCTGTGACCTATGTAGAGATAGTCTTTTCTTTGCCATTTTATTTTATAACTGGAGCCGCTATGTTGTCCGTCATGATGGCGGGTGTAATAGGGAGTATGAGAAGAAAACCCAATACCCACCGCTTTCGACAATTCCGTATTATCCGAAAGTACCAAAACGAGCTGACTGGATATATGCTATCAAAAGACTTGAGTATGTTACTTGAAAGTGGATTTACCATTGCGGAATCACTTCGCTACATGGAGTCCAACCGTTCAGAACTTTTAAAGTCATCGGCAACTGCTACGCTCTTTCATCTGAATAGTGGTCATTCATTTTCAAAAGCTATGCATTTATCTGGGTGGTTCACAAAAGCATTGATTCGTTATGTGGAATATGGCGAAATCCATGGTTATATTGCGAAGGAACTTGAATTGTTTCAAGAGTTTACAATGGATACTCTTGAGCGAAAAGTCACAAAAGCGATTGCGATAATGCAACCAGTCTTATTTTTAGTATTGGGCGCTTTAGTGGTGAGTGCCTATTTATCGTTAATGTTACCGATGTACAATCTACTATCACTTTAGGAGGAATTCAATATGAGATGGCTTAAAAATCAAAAAGGTTTTACTTTAGTAGAAATGATGATCGTTTTATTGATTATTTCTGTATTATTGCTTGTGACAATTCCTAATATCGCACGACAAACCGCGACGATTGATGAAAAGGGATGCGAGGCCTATCGTACGATGCTTTCTAGTCAAATCGAGTCTTATAAACTCGAGTTTAAGAAAAAACCAGACCTTGCTGACTTACAATCTGAGGGATTTGTAAAAGAGGGACCATTGGTTTGCCCAGACGGTACAGAATTAACGATAGCTGCAGGTGTAGTTAACAATAAGTGAAGCGTATGAAGAATGAGTCAGGTTTTACATTTCCGGAAGCACTCGTTGTATTACTCATTGCTACACTAGTACTTAGTTTTTCAATTCTATACAGCTATCGAACTTCTATAAAACTAGAGGAAACGCAATTCTTCTTACTCCTGAAACAGGATATTTTGTCTGCGCAAGTCTCCTCCATCGAGCAAAAACGTCCTTATGCCGTAAATTTTTCTTCCGCACAAAACGTTTATACAATACATTCGGGAATGAATGAGCTTAAACGAGTCAAGTTTCCTGACAGTGTTAGGTTTAAAGATACCTCTTATTTATCAATCATCCAATTTACTGCGGATGGATCAATTACTTCCTTTGGGACCGCAATCTTTGTAACTTCAAAAGGAGATAAGACCATTACGGTTCATATTGGGAAAGGGAGGGTGCAGCTTGAATGAACGCGGATGGAGTACAGTAGAGGCGCTTGCTGCATTTAGCTGTTTGTTAGTGTTGATTTTCACGACCGTTCCATTAGTGACTGCGATGACTGAAAATCTTGCTGCCTCAAAATTCGATTATTTCACTACTTTAGCGGAATATGAATTGGTTGGTAAATCAGAAGGGAGACTTGTTTTAGATGATGAAATCTATACAAGTTATTGGAAGGGAGAGACGTGGTGCATTGCCAAAAATGGAGAGGAACTCTCTTGCCGAGAATAAAAAGTGAGAAGGGATTTACACTAGCAGATCAGCTCTTGCAAATTTTGGTGCTAGGTCTCACCACTACACTTTTGTTAGTTTTTTCTGCGGTACTAGCAGACTATGTAAAAAATACGGAGAGTGCGGAGCATCAGGAATTTGATCAATTCTGGTTGGAATTTACGCAATTGATTCATTCCAGCAGCCACGTTAGTCCGCACTTTTCTTCGTGTTCCTTAAACATCGTGCAACAAACAACAGTGCATCGCTATGAAAAAGTAGGTACACGGATTCGTAAATCTAAGAACGGGGCAGGAAATGAACCGATGCTGTTGAATGTCTCGTCCTGCACAATAAAAGTAGATGAAAATAAAGTTGTACTCTCTGTGGAGTTGCTGTCTGGTGAAACGTTTAAAAGGGAGACTTATCGAGATGTTGCATTCTAGAGGGTATATCTTGCCACTCACCTTATTAATTGTTCAACTACTTCTCGTAGCCATGTTGTTTGGATCGGCGCATTACCTCGCTCAACTCAACTTTTATGATTCTCTGGAAAAAATCTATAGGGAGAAGGCAGAGCAGCGGTGGATAGTGTATACTGAAAAAAACAAATCGAAGTAAATGAGTGAGTGTAGTGAAAAAAGTCTACTTGATCGGCTTTATGGGCTGTGGAAAAACGGCAATCGGAAAGCGACTGAGCTTCGCACTTCGAATACCCTTTTATGACATGGACAAAGAAATCGTCAAACAACAAGGCATGTCCATTCCAGAAATTTTTGAACGATATGGAGAAGCCCATTTTCGAAAGCTCGAGACCGAATTTTTGGCAGGATTTAGAGATGAGTATTGTATAATCTCTACCGGTGGAGGTGCGGCTATAGCAGAAGAGAACAGGAAGCTTATGCGAGAGACAGGACTTGTATTGTTTTTAAATGCAGTGTTTCCAGATATTTGGATGCGAATTCACCGCGACAAAAATCGTCCGATTGTCCAGCGCAGTACTCGTGAACAAATTGAAAAATTGTACAACGAAAGGCTTCCTTTTTACAAAAAAGCAGCCCATATTGTCATTCGAACCGAAGGAAAAACGTTGCGACAAATAACAGAATACTGTGCATTTCAAGTAAATCGTCTAAAAGGCGAACATTAATTACTTGTTTTCGGTATGTAGTTCGTGTATAAACTCAAAAATAGAAAAAGATTGCGTTTTCAATACGTGAATGTTAGGATGTAGGTATTGAAAACAGCATAAATTGCGGATGAAGGTACGGGGAGAGAACGCATTTTGCGTCGCCGAAGGAGCAAATGTCTAGTACATGAATCTCTCAGGCAAAAAGACTCGGACTGGACGCACCTCTGGAGAGAGCTAAACACTAGCCACCAAAGAAGATAAGCCTATGGCAAAACTTTCAGGTAACAGGACAGAGACCCACGAAATTGGGTTTCTGTCTTTTTTTTATGCGAAAAATTCACAATACTATGAATTCAACTGAGGAGGAATAGATTTGAAACGTACACCTTTGTATGATTTGTATGCTGATTACGGAGCAAAAACGATTGATTTTGGTGGATGGGACCTTCCTGTGCAGTTTTCTAGCATTAAAGAGGAGCATGAAGCTGTCCGTACAAAAGCAGGCTTATTCGATGTTTCCCATATGGGAGAAGTCTGGATCACTGGGGCAGATAGTGAAGCATTCATTCAAAAGCTTGTCACGAACGATATCTCGAAGCTCGTACCTGGTAAAGCGATGTATGCGGCGATGTGTTACGAAGACGGCGGAACAGTCGATGACTTGTTAGTGTATAAATTTGATGATGAAAAGTATTTGTTAGTCGTCAATGCATCCAATATCGACAAAGACGTAACTTGGATGAACGAGCATGTCTCAGGCGACGTTCATATTGACAATCAATCGGATGACTGGGGGTTACTTGCACTCCAAGGTCCAGCAGCTCAAGAATTCCTTCAAAATTATACAGAAACACCTCTAGCAGACTTAAAATTCTTTACGTTTGTTGAGGGACAAGTCGATGGTAAAGACGTTATCATTTCTCGCACAGGGTATACGGGAGAAGACGGTTTCGAGCTATATGCAAAAAACGAAGTACTTCCTGATTTATTTACAACTCTTTTATCTTCAGGTGAAGTCGTACCAGCAGGTTTGGGAGCACGTGATACGCTGCGTTTTGAAGCATGTTTACCTCTTTATGGTCAAGAATTATCAAAAGATATCTCACCACTTGAAGCTGGAATTGGCTTTGCGGTTAAAACAGCGAAAGAAGATTTCATTGGAAAAGATGCAATTGTCGCAAAAGGCAAACCACGTAAACTTGTCGGTATCGAAATGATCGATAAAGGAATTCCTCGTCACGGATACAAAGTATTCGTTGGAGACGTAGAGGTAGGCGAAGTGACAACAGGTACACAATCGCCAACTTTAAAGAAAAACATCGGTCTTGCCCTCCTAAAGGCTGACTATACGGAACTCGGTCAAGAGGTTGAAGTTGAAATTCGTAATAAGCGTCTAAAAGCAGTGACTGTAGCAACGCCATTTTACAAGCGACAAAAATAAAAGGAGCGATCCAGTTATGATCAAACACCGTTACTTACCAATGACTGAGCAGGATCAAAAAGAAATGCTCGAAACAATTGGAGTATCTTCTATTGATGAGTTATTTTCTGATATCCCTGAAAAAGTTCGATTCAAAGGGGAGTACAACATCAAACCTGCAAAATCGGAAACAGCGTTACTAAAAGAGTTAACAAAAATGGCTGCAAAAAATGCAGACAGCCGACGTTACGCATCGTTTATCGGAGCAGGCGTCTACGATCACTTCAAACCAACGATTGTCGACCATGTGATTTCTCGCTCTGAGTTCTATACGGCGTACACACCGTATCAGCCAGAAATTTCACAAGGTGAATTGCAAGCAATCTTTGAATTCCAAACGATGATTTGTGAATTGACAGGGATGGAACTTGCGAACTCTTCTATGTATGACGGCGGAACTGCACTTGCAGAGGCTGGAAATTTAGCGGCAGGCCACACACGTCGCAAAAAGATTTTGATTTCTGAAGCTGTACATCCGGAGTACCGTGATGTTGTAAAGATGTATGCGCACGGTCAAAATATTGCTGTTGAAGTTGTTGCACAGAAAGACGGGAAGACAGACCTTGCAGCATTAAAAGAGCAATTATCAGATGAGATTGCAGCCGTAATGGTTCAATATCCAAACTTCTTTGGCCAACTTGAAGACATGCAAGCTATTTCAGACATGACGCACGAACACGGTGCACTATTCGTGAGCTCTTCCAACCCACTCGCATTAGGCGTGTTAACACCACCAGGTAAATTCGGTGCGGACATTACAGTTGGAGATGCGCAAGTGTTTGGGATTTCTGAAGCATTCGGAGGACCACACTGTGGATACTTTGCGGTTTCGGGGAAATTGATGCGTAAAGTGCCAGGTCGCTTAGTTGGTGAAACGACTGACGATCAAGGACAACGTGGCTATGTATTGACACTTCAAGCGCGCGAACAGCATATCCGTCGGGATAAAGCGACATCAAACATCTGTTCAAACCAAGCATTGAATGCATTAGCTGCAAGTGTTGCAATGACCGCTCTTGGAAAGCAAGGCACAAAACATATGGCGATTCAAAACATCGCGAAGACAGCATACGCGAAACAAGCTTTTGAAGCAGCTGGATTCAAAGTAGTATTTGATGGGGCACACTTCAACGAAATCGTTGTGAAACTACCAGGCAGTGTAGAAGGTTTGAATGTTCATCTACTAGAAAAAGAAATTATTGGTGGACTACACCTAGGCACATATTATAAAGATCTTCAAGATCACGTACTAGTTGCGGTAACTGAGCAACGCACGAAAGAAGAAATCGATGCACTTGTGCAGGAAATGGGGGCTTATTATGCATAAAGATAACCAACCCTTGATTTTTGAACTATCCACTGAAGGCCGAATCGGCTATAGCTTGCCAGATTTAGATGTACCAGAAGTTGATCTTTCTTCTCTTCTGCCTGAAGGTATGTTGCGCGCGGAAGAAGCAGAGCTTCCAGAAGTATCAGAGTTAGATATTATGCGTCATTACACGGCACTTTCAAATCGAAACCACGGTGTAGACTCAGGTTTCTACCCACTTGGTTCATGTACGATGAAATACAACCCGAAAATCAATGAGAGCGTTGCGCGTTTCCCTGGATTTGCAAACGTTCACCCATTGCAAGATGAATCATCTGTTCAAGGTGCAATGGAATTGATGTACGACCTTCAAGAGCATTTGATTGAAATTACGGGTATGGATGATGTAACACTTCAACCAGCAGCTGGAGCTCACGGAGAGTGGACTGCTCTTATGATGATTCGTGCGTTCCACGAGTCAAACGGTGATCACCATCGTACAAAAGTAATTGTTCCAGATTCAGCGCACGGAACAAACCCAGCATCAGCAACAGTTGCGGGCTTTGAAACAGTAACTGTTAAATCAGATGAGTTCGGTCTAGTGGATTTAGAAGATCTACGCCGCGTGGCGGGTGATGACACAGCTGCGCTTATGCTGACAAACCCGAACACACTCGGATTATTTGAAGAGCATATTTTAGAAATGGCGAGCATCATTCACGGTGTCGGCGGAAAGCTTTACTATGACGGAGCAAACTTAAATGCGGTTATGTCAAAAGCACGCCCTGGCGACATGGGCTTCGATTGTGTTCACTTGAACTTGCATAAAACATTCACAGGTCCTCACGGTGGTGGTGGTCCAGGTTCTGGTCCAGTTGGCGTGAAGAAAGATTTGATTCCGTTCTTGCCAGCACCAGTCCTTGTGAAAAAAGATGACCGTTACACATTTGATTACGACCGTCCACAAGCAATCGGACGCGTAAAACCGTTCTACGGAAACTTTGGAATCAACGTACGTGCATACACGTACATTCGTTCAATGGGGCCAGACGGGCTAAAAGCGGTAACAGAATATGCCGTATTAAACGCAAACTATATGATGCGTCGTTTAGAGCCGTTCTTCGACCTTCCATACAACCGCCACTGTAAGCATGAGTTTGTACTAAGTGGTCGTCGTCAGAAGAAACTGGGTGTACGTACACTGGATATGGCAAAACGCTTGCTTGACTTTGGCTATCATCCGCCAACAATCTACTTCCCGTTAAATGTAGAAGAGGGAATGATGATTGAGCCGACGGAAACAGAGTCGAAAGAAACGTTAGATGCATTCTGTGATGCATTGATTCAAATCGCAAAAGAGACAGAAGAGAATCCAGAAATGGTGCAAAATGCGCCACATACGACGGTGATCGGTCGTCTAGATGAAACGAAAGCAGCGCGTAAGCCTGTGTTGCGATATTCAAAGTAAGATGTGGAGAACGCCACTCGTGATTTTGCGAGTGGCGTTTTATTTTGTGCGTTTGGCAATTGTGTCTTAAGATTCGATGGATAAATGGAAAGATTCAGTGGCTAAGTCGAAAGATTCGACGGTTATTTCCTGACGTTCACCACTTCCTGGTATTATGGAAACTATTTCGCGCATCTTTCTAAAATCACCCAAGACCTTACCATTTAAATCATTAATCAATAAAAAACAGAATCCACTCTAAAAGGAAGAGTAGATACTGATTTCATTAACGATTTATTTGGATTTGATCTTACCTGTCCACTTACGGAAGCCGCCCTCTAACTGATAGAGCTGGTCATATCCGTTCTTTTTAAGTGTCAGTGCTGTACGGGCGCTGCGAGCACCGCTTTGACAGTACAAGTAAACGGGCTTGTCTTTGCGAATTTCTTTCATACGCGTACGCATTTGACTTGCAGGAATATTACGGGCACCTAGAATATGACCACCGTCAAATTCCTTTGGTTCACGTACATCGATTAACTGCGCTTTGCGATATCCCTGGATAAATTCATCCTGAGAGAGCGTCGTCACAGATTTCTTCATTTTCATTCCAGTAAAGAATGTGTAAATCCCAAACACAATGATGGCACCTAAAATACCTAAGACGATTTCTAACAACTTCATTACTCCCTTCTCTATTTCTATTATAATGTAGTAGTGTAGAGAGATTCAATGATAAACGGAGGCAATTCAATGACAAACACTTGGTATTTCCTTGATTCCGGTAAACAAGACGCCGCATACAACATGGCTTTAGACGAAGCGCTGCTTGAATGGCATTCGGAAGGACTCATCCCACCTATCATTCGCTTTTATCAATGGCAACCTGCTGCATTATCAATTGGCTATTTCCAACGGGTGGAACGCGACATCAATTTGCAGGCTGTAAAAGACATGGGACTTGATTTTGTAAGAAGACCCACAGGAGGACGCGCAGTATTACATGAAGATGAACTGACGTACAGCGTCATCGTCTCAGAAGACTACCCGGACATGCCTAAGACGGTAACAGAAGCGTACCGCGTGATTAGTGAAGGTATTTTACAGGGGTTTCGCAATCTCGGAATGCGGGCACAATTTTCTATTCCTAAAACGGAAAGCGATCGTGAGTCCTTAAACCAGCCAAAATCAGCTGTCTGTTTCGATGCGCCGTCTTATTATGAATTGGTTGTGGAGGGCAAGAAAGTTGCGGGATCTGCACAAACACGTCAACGTGGCGTGATTTTACAGCATGGAGCAATTCTTGTAGATTTAGACGAAGAAAAATATATTAACTGTTTTTCTTATAGTTCTGAAGACCACAAAGAAAAAGTGAAAAAGAGCTTAGGGCAAAAAGCTATCTCAATCAACAAAATAGTATCAAATCCGGTAACGGTTGATCACTGCATTCCCGCTTTCCGTGATGGCTTTGAATCGGCTCTAAATATTCACCTCACTTCTTTTTCTCTTGATGAACAACAGCAAGCATATGTGAAGAATCTAGCTGCATCAAGGTATCGCTCACCAGAATGGAATTTTAGAAAATAATCGCCACTTCTGGGCTATGGAATTCCACCGAAATAGGTTCAAAGTTTCATATTTCGAAAGAGGTAAGTTCAAACTAGACATTCAATATATTGTGCTTTATGATTTCTATATACACTATATATTGTGTCAAGAAGTGAATAATCTATTTCGGGAGGAATTTACATGGTCTCACCATCTACTCTACAAACACATCAACAAGCTATCCAACAATTGAACGAAGCAATCAAGAAATTTCCTCAAGTTCACCCCATCACACCAGATATGAAGTTAACACACAAGGGCGTCTCACGACTGGTGATGATCGACCGTTATTCCTTCAAAGATACGGAGAAAAAAACACTCCAAGCAGATGATTTTGTTGTACTAACAGTAAAAGAAGACCCAAAATTCCCTGCGCGTGGACTTGGACAAATCGTCTCGATAGATTGGGACAAGAAAACAGCTGTCGTTCGCATTGATGAAGAATATCGCAGTGCAATCGACGACCCTGAAAAAGCAAAGACAGGTGAAATCACACGACCGCTATCTGTGATTGAAAAACCACTTGAGCTTTTTTATGAGCAAATCGCTCTTCGCAATGCAACAGGACTTGCAAGTGTTGAAACGACAGAAGAAAAACGCAAAGAATGGTTCGATAAATTTTACCAACAACTTGTTTCACTCAATTTCATCCCAGCTGGACGCGTCATTTACGGAGCAGGCGCTGAAACAGACGTAACGTACTTTAACTGTTACGTGATGCCATTTGTTCCAGATTCACGCGAAGGAATTAGTGATCACCGCAAACAAGTTATGGAAATCATGAGTCGTGGAGGGGGAGTTGGAACAAATGGTTCTACACTTCGTCCTCGGAACACACTTGCACGTGGAGTGAACGGGAAGTCTTCAGGATCTGTTTCGTGGCTAGATGACATTGCGAAATTAACACATCTTGTTGAACAAGGCGGATCTCGTCGTGGAGCGCAAATGATTATGCTTGCAGACTGGCATCCAGATATTGCGGAGTTCATCATCTCTAAGATGCAAAATCCGCGAATTTTGCGGTATTTGATCGAGAATACGCATGATGAATGGATTACACAACTCGCAAAAGATAAATTAAAATTTAAGCCACTTTCCATGCAGGAAGAACAGATGTACCAAGGGATTGTCAATTACAAAGCAATTCCAGGGTTGGGCGGCTTTAGTGAAGCAATCATTCGTGATGCGGAATCTAAACTACGTGATGGTGGACACTACAGTGTTCATAATTCAGAGTTCTTAACGGGTGCGAATATTTCTGTCACACTGACGAAAGAGTTCATGCAAGCTGTTGAAGACGATGCAGAGTTTGATCTTCGCTTCCCAGCTGTTGAGAACTACTCGAAAGAAGATATGGAAGTATACAACAGAGAATGGCATAAAGTTGGAGATGTTCGCGAATGGGAGCAAATGGGCTATGAAGTGCGCACATACCGCACGATCAAAGCACGCGAGCTTTGGAACCTCATCAATATTTGTGCTACGTACTCTGCAGAGCCTGGTATTTTCTTTATCGACAATGCCAATGACAAGACGAATGCAAAAGCATACGGTCAAAAAGTAGTAGCTACAAACCCATGTGGAGAACAACCACTTGCACCATACAGTGTGTGTAATCTTGCAGCGGTCAACCTCGCTCAATTCGCACAAAAAGATACGAAAACAGTAGATTTTGAAGGGCTGAAAGAAACAGTACGTGTCGGTGTTCGCATGCAAGATAATGTAATTGATGCGACACCATACTTCTTAGAAGAGAATAAAGTACAAGCTCTTGGAGAGCGTCGTGTAGGGCTTGGCGTAATGGGACTTGCGGATCTACTGATTTACTGTGAGAAACCATATGGCTCAGATGAAGGAAATATACTCGTTGATGAAATCTTCAAAACAATTGCTGAAACAGCTTATGAGACATCTGTTGAACTTGCGAAAGAACGCGGAAGCTTCCCGTTTTTAGTCGGTGATACAGAACAAGAGACAGAGCGCCTTCGCAAAGCATTCACAGAGACAGGGTTCATGCAAGGAATGCCTGAGGCGATTCGCGCGTCTATTCTGGAATCAGGAATTCGTAACTCGCATCTATTGACAGTGGCACCAACAGGTTCTACTGGAACGATGGTTGGAGTATCGACTGGACTTGAGCCATACTTCTCGTTCACTTACTATCGTAGCGGCCGACTTGGTAAATTCATTGAAGTAAAAGCGGATATTGTTAGTGAGTACTTAGAGCGCAATCAGGATGCATCTTCTGAAACACTTCCAGAGTGGTTTGTGACGGCAATGGAATTAAAACCAGAAGCACATGCAGATGTGCAGTGTATCATTCAGCGCTGGATTGATTCATCTATCTCGAAAACTGTAAACGCGCCAAAAGGGTATACGGTTGAACAAGTAGAAGGCGTATACGAGCGTCTTTACCATGGCGGTGCAAAAGGTGGAACAGTTTATGTCGACGGTAGCCGTGACTCGCAAGTATTGACACTAAAAGCAGAAGAAAATGATATGACAGAAGTGCAAGATGAAGTAGTAGAACAAAAACGACCAATCGTTTTAATCGATACAATTCAAGATCTTCGCAGCACAAATGTGACAATCGGTTCAGAAGTTGGCAACACGTGTCCAGTGTGTCGTAAAGGGACGGTTGAGGAACTTGGTGGCTGTAACACTTGTACAAACTGTGGAGCGCAGTTGAAGTGTGGACTTTAATTCATAACTAATACGTTAAAAAGCATTTTCTCTGGTACTCTAAGGGAAAATGCTTTTTATGTGTCATTGAAGGATAGCGGAATCGTTTTCGGCTATGCTACACTAAGACTAGTGTTTAAATAGGAGGCCAACTACATGAAATTGCAAAAAGTACGCAAGTCATTAACCGATTCTTCACTATCCGCACTACTCGTCACGAACCCATACAGCCGTCGTTACTTAACAGGTTTCACAGGGACTGCAGGAGTTGCACTGATTACGGAGTCAGATGCTTTCTTCATTACAGATTTTCGTTACACAGAGCAAGCAAATGCACAAATCGAAGGCTATACAATCATTGAGCAAAAAACCACGTTAATCGAAGCAGTTGCTGAAGTTGTGAAAGAACATCAGCTAACGAAAGTCGGTTTCGAGCAAGAAGCGATGTCTTATGCCGAGTATGATCGTTACCAAAAAGCACTCGAAACAGAACTTGTTCCGACTTCTGGAATTGTTGAAAAAATCCGCTTGATTAAGAGCGAAGACGAGCTTACTATTATTAAGCACGCATGTAAAATTGCAGATGATGCATATGAACATATCTTGACGTTCATCAAACCAGGGATGACAGAACTTGATGTCTCAAACGAATTAGAGTTCTTCATGCGAAAGCAAGGTGCAACTTCTTCTTCATTCGATATCATTGTAGCCTCCGGTGTCCGTTCAGCACTTCCTCACGGTGTCGCAACACATAAAGTGATTGAGTCAGGCGATTTTGTTACACTGGATTTCGGTGCTTATTACAATGGGTATGTCTCGGATGTAACACGTACTCTTGCAGTAGGTGAACCCACTGATCAGCTGAAAGAAATTCATCAAGTCGTACTGAAGTCTCAATTGCTTGCACTTGAAAAAATCAAACCGGGTATGACAGGGAAAGAGGCAGATGCTATTTCTCGCGACTACATCGCATCAAAAGGATATGGCCAGGCATTTGGTCATTCACTTGGTCACGGAATTGGTTTAGAAGTACATGAAGGACCTGGATTGTCATCTCGTTCAGATGTTGTATTAGAGCCAGGAATGGTTATCACAATTGAACCAGGAATTTATCTTCCGGGAATCGGTGGTGTGCGCATTGAAGATGACGCCTTAGTCACAGAAACAGGCGTTGAAAAACTGACGCATACATCAAAAGAATTAGTTATTTTATAGGGGGAAATCACATGATTTCAGTAAACGATTTTAAAACAGGCCTGACAATCGAGTTTGATGGCAACTTATACCGCGTTATCGAGTTCCAACACGTAAAACCAGGTAAAGGCGCTGCATTCGTTCGCTCGAAACTTCGCAACCTTCGCAGTGGTTCAGTGAATGAGCGTACATTCCGTGCAGGTGAAAAAGTAGAGAAAGCACAGATCGATACGCGCAAAATGCAGTATCTTTATGCAAATGGTGACATGCACGTATTCATGGATACAGAAAGTTACGATCAAGTCGAGCTTCCTGAAACGTCTATCGAATATGAGTTGAAGTTCTTGAAAGAAAACATGGAACTAAGCATTATCCAATATAAAGGCGAAACGCTTGGCGTCGAGCTACCAAACACTGTCGAGCTTGAAGTAATCGAGACAGAGCCAGGAATCAAAGGAGATACGTCTGGTGGCGGTTCAAAAACTGCGAAACTTGAAACCGGTGTAATGGTTACTGTTCCTTTATTCATCAATGTTGGAGATCGTTTGATTATCAATACTTCAGAAGGCGCATACGTATCTCGCGCTCAATAATTTCTCATTCATCACTCGGCTATCCGGAAGTTTTGGTGAGAATTCAAGAAGATCACGTGTTAGTGAATGTATCGGCAGAGGTGGTCAGTCCAGAAAGAGCGAATGACATTATCTACGCAGTGAAAAAAGAATATCCCGAAGCTGCTAAAGTCCAAGTCGACTATTCAGCGTATTAAAGACTCGCCTTGTGCGAGTCTTTTTATTGTTTGAAAAGTGGGAAATATAAGAGCAGGTACTAAAAAAGAGTGCGCGTTTTGTTGAAAAACGGTAGAATAGACTGTGGAAGAATGTCATTACTAAAATAGGGGAGTTTGATAGCAATGAAAATTCAAGAAATCCGAGAAATTATCAAATTAATGGATCAATCATCATTAGATGAATTTGTATTTGAATCAGAAGGCACAAAACTAAAACTAAAAAAACATGGCATCACGACGACGGTAGTAGAAGCACCTGTTGCTAAACCATCTGCACCACAAGTTGCTGCTCCAGTCGCTGAACAAGCAGCTCCGGCTCAAGAGGAATCAAAAGCAGCCTCTGAACAATCAGCTCCAGCTGCTGATACATCTGCCTATAAAACAATTACTTCTCCAATGGTTGGAACGTTCTATGAAGCTTCTTCTCCAGACGCAGATGCATACGTAAAAGTAGGGGACAAAGTTACTGCAACTTCAGTCGTGTGTATCGTTGAGGCGATGAAACTATTTAATGAGATAGAGGCTGAAATCGAAGGAGAGATCGTCGAGATTCTCGTAAAAGACGGCCAATTAGTAGAATACGGTCAGCCATTGTTCTCTATTAAATAATTCATCGAAGAGGTGACGACTATGAAAAAAGTATTGATTGCCAATCGTGGCGAAATCGCAGTGCGTATAATCCGTGCTTGTAAAGAGATGGATATCCAAACAGTCGCCGTCTATTCTGAAGCTGATAAAGAAGCACTGCATGTGCAACTAGCTGACGAGGCCTATTGCATTGGACCCCGCACATCAAAAGATTCATACTTACATTTCTCAAACATTATGAGCGTTGCAAAACTAACTGGAGCCGACGGGATTCACCCAGGGTATGGGTTCCTCGCAGAAAATGCAGACTTTGCAGAACTATGTGAGACTTGCAACATCAAGTTCATCGGGCCATCTAGCTCGGCTATTTCAAAAATGGGGACGAAAGATGTTGCTCGTGAAACCATGCGTGCAGCTGGCGTTCCTGTAGTCCCTGGTTCAACAGGTATTGTAGAGACAATTGAAGATGCGAAATCTATTGCATCAGACATCGGGTACCCTGTGATTATCAAAGCCACTGCCGGTGGTGGCGGGAAAGGGATTCGTGTGGCGCGTTCTGAGGAAGAACTCGTGACAGGAATCAAAATCACGCAAAAAGAAGCACAAGCTGCATTCGGTAACCCTGGTGTATACTTAGAAAAATTCATCGAAGAGTTCCGCCACGTGGAAATTCAAGTGTTAGCAGATGGACACGGAAATGCAATTCACTTAGGAGAGCGTGATTGTTCGATTCAACGTCGCATGCAAAAACTAGTGGAAGAAGCACCGTCTCCAGCACTTTCAGAAGCCACGCGTCAAAAAATGGGAGACGCAGCTGTAAAAGCAGCGCTTGCTGTGAATTATGAATCAGCAGGTACAGTCGAATTTATTTACGACCACATTAACGATTCGTTCTATTTCATGGAAATGAATACACGTATCCAAGTAGAACATCCTGTAACCGAAATGGTAACAGGCGTCGATTTGATCAAACAACAACTTCTTGTTGCCTCTGGAGAAGTATTGACAATCAAGCAGGAAGACATTCAATTAAATGGCTGGTCAATTGAGTGCCGGATCAATGCTGAAAACCCATCGAAAAACTTTATGCCATCCCCAGGGAAGGTCGTCATGTATCTCCCGCCAGGTGGCTACGGTGTTCGAGTTGATTCCGCAGTGTACCCAGGTTATGCAATCCCACCATTCTACGACTCAATGGTCGCTAAACTCATTGTGCATGCCCCAACGCGTGAAGAAGCTGTATTGAAGATGAAGCGTGCATTACAAGAGTTCATCGTCGACGGTGTCGAAACAACGATTCCATTCCACTTGCGTTTAATGGATCACGAAGTCTTCCGCTCAGGTGACTTTGACACGAAGTTTTTAGAAACATACGAAATCATGAAGGAGGAGACAATCAATGGCTGAAACAAAAGACCAAGAATTTTTTCAGATGTCTACAGGTAAAGGTGATCTCGGATCAATTCAGATTGCTCCTGAAGTCTTGACAGTTATTGCAGGAATCGCAGCACATGAAGTAGATGGAGTGGCTGCAACTCGTGGAAACTTTGCTGCTGGAGTTGTTGAACTCTTAGGCAAAAAAGTGCATGGCAAAGGAATCAAAACAGACATCTCTGCCAAAGGGTTGTTCATCGATGTGTTTTGTACCATTCGCTACGGTAAGGCTGTACCGACTGTTGCTCAAGAAGTTCAGCAAAATGTCCGTCAAGCGATTTTAAATATGACGGGACTTGAAGTCAAAGAAGTCAATGTTCACGTGACAGGAATTCAATTCGAAACACCTGAATCCAATTAAGTAAGAGTGCTTCACAGAACCTCTGTGAGGCACTTCTTTTTTTGATTACTCAAAAACTTTCTGAATAGGGAATTAAGTTTTGTAACCGCCATTTCTATGCTATGATGAAAAGCATAGTGAAGTGAAAAAGGAGTCAAGTCTATGAAAAGAAGAGAAGCCCGCGAGCATGCCCTGCGTGTGTTGTTCCAACTCGATCATTCCGAGATGGACGTCAATGAAGCGATGTTGCATGTGACCGAAGAAAAGGACGTGTTCTATGACACGCTTGTCAAAGGGACACTCGCGCACCGAGAAGAAATTGATGAGAGCTTAGAACAAAAACTTGAAAATTGGTCATTGAATCGTCTCCCGAAAATCGAGCGGACGATTTTACGTATGGCGGTTTTTGAGCTTGAACATACAGAAGATACACCGAAACCTGTAATTGTGAATGAAGCAATAGAATTAACAAAAGCATATGGAGACGAACAGTCTAGCCGATTTGTAAATGGCGTATTATCGAAATACATCAACAAGTAGGAGTGTGCAACATGACAGCGATAATCATTGATGGAAAAGCAATTGCAGAACAAGTAATTTTAAAAGTGAAAGACCGTGTTGAAACTTTAAAACAGTCTGGCATTACCCCAGGGCTAACGGTCGTTTTAGTGGGAGACGATCCAGCATCACAGACCTATGTAGGAAGTAAAGAAAAAACAAGCAAACGTTTAGGCATGGATTCAACTGTACTAACACGGCCGTCCACTGTAACTGGGCAAGAGTTGTTGGAACTGATTGAGAACTTGAACAATGACGAATCTGTTCATGGGATCTTAATCCAACTGCCACTTCCAGGTCATATTGATGAAAATAAAGTGTTACAAGCGATTCACCCAGACAAAGATGTTGATGGCTTTCATCCATTGAATGTTGGCAAGCTATTGTTGAATCAACACGGGTTTATTCCTTGTACACCATTTGGAGTCATTCAATTACTTGACTATGCAGCCATTCCAATTGAAGGCAAACACGCTGTCATTGTCGGACGAAGTAATATCGTCGGCAAACCGATGGGCCAACTTCTATTAAACCGCCATGCAACTGTAACCTACACGCATTCGCGCACAGAAGACCTTGCTTCATACACAAAGCAAGCAGATATTCTAATTGTAGCAACAGGACAACCGCTGATGATTACTGCTGAGCATGTTAAACCTGGCGCCGCTGTCATCGATGTCGGCATTCACCGCAACTCCGATGGCCGTCTTTCAGGTGACGTCGACTTTCATTCTGTGAAGTCTGTCGCTGGTGCGATTACACCCGTTCCGGGAGGCGTTGGTCCAATGACAATTGCAATGTTAATGGAAAATACATGTTTAAGCGCTGAACGTATGGCACAAAAAAAATAACTACACCACTCGAGCTTGTACGTCTTGTACAAGCTTCTTTTACCTAAAGGGGCGTTGGTATGACGGAACATGCGTATTTAACCGTGACAGCACTTACTCGGTATATTAAGAAGAAATTCGATGCCGATCCGTATCTAAGAAAAGTGTATGTAAAAGGTGAATTGTCCAATGTGAAATACCATTCAAATGGACATATCTACTTTACATTGAAAGATGCGGGGGCACGTATTTCCTGTGCGATGTTTGCGGGACAAGCAAGAACACTTTCATTTCGAGCTGAAGAAGGCATGAATGTTTTTGTCACAGGGGATATCAGTCTGTTTGAAAGTGCGGGGAATTATCAATTTTATGTAAAATCAATGGAGCCGGATGGCATCGGGGCATTGTTTGTGGCATTTGAGCAATTAAAACGTAAGCTCGAACAAGAAGGACTGTTTTCAGCCTCATTGAAAAAACCACTTCCGAAAATTCCACTTCACATCGGAGTCATCACATCCCCAACAGGCGCAGCGATTCGTGACATTCTAACGACGCTCGAACGTCGCTTCCCACTTGCACGTGTCACCGTGTTCTCTACACTTGTTCAAGGCTCAGGTGCAGGAGCATCTATCGTTGAATCCATCCAAAAAGCAAATCGGGTACAGGATCTAGACGTTTTAATTGTCGGACGCGGGGGTGGTTCGATTGAAGACTTATGGGCATTTAATGAAGAACCTGTCGCTCGGGCAATTGCGAACAGTCAAGTCCCTATAATTAGCGCTGTTGGTCACGAGACTGACACGACGATTGCAGATTTCGTTTCGGATTTACGTGCCCCAACACCAACTGCTGCAGCTGAACTTGCTGTACCAGACCGCGTGCAATTGGTGCGAGTACTCTCTGATCAACAAACGCGCCTGCGCACAGCAACTTCGAATAAACTATTTCATGCGAAAGACCGACTCACGCGAGTTCAAAAATCCGTTGTTTATATGGATGCCTCTCGATTATATCGTCCGTATGTAGAGCAACATCTTCGGCTACACGAACGGTTAGAATCGGTCCTCCGAATTTCAACGGATCGTTACTCAAATCACTATTCGCAGTTAACAAATCGATTGGACCATTTGTCACCAGACAAACGTGTACAAATGGAGCAAAAAGCACTCCAAACACTTACGGATCGTCTACAATATGTGGTCAAACAAAACACAACCTCCAAAAAACGTCAGTTTGTTGAGACGTTGCGCACATTAGAAGCATTGAGCCCACTACAGACGATGAAAAAAGGGTTTGTCTATACGGAAGTAGAAGGCACAGTGATTCGTTCTGTAAATCAACTTCAAAAAAATGACGAACTAACGATTCATTTTCAGGATGGAACTGCCATAGCACGTATTGAATCCATAGAAAAGGGTGAAACGAATGGAACGAACATTTGAAGAAGCGATGAAACAATTAGAAGAAATCGTACGTAAGCTCGAGCAAGGCGATGTGCCACTCGAGGAGTCAATTGACCTTTATAAACAGGGGATGGAACTATCCGCACAATGTTCAACAAAACTGCAAGAAGCTGAAAAGCAGCTTGTTCAGTTTATCTCAGCGGAAGAGGAGGTATAAGTACGTGAAAAATGTGAAAGACTTTATCGGGCAGCACCTTGAGCAAGTAGACCAGTATTTGCTCGAGGCGATTCGTACACAACCTTTAACCGACTCTCTAAAAGAGTCCATGCTATATTCTTTAGAAGCAGGGGGCAAACGTGTGCGCCCTATGCTTCTTTTGGCTGTGTTGGATGAGTTTGGTGTTCCATTAGAAAAAGGGCTTGATGCAGCATGTGCCTTGGAGTATATACATACGTATTCCCTTATTCATGACGATTTGCCGGCAATGGACAATGATGACTTACGTCGAGGGAAGCCAACCAATCATATCGTATACGGTGAGGCAACAGCGATTTTGGCAGGAGATGCTTTACTAACAGAAGCTTTCCGTCTTATTAGCTCATCAAACCAGTATACGGATAGTCAAAAAGTAGCGTTGATCACGCTTCTTTCAGAAGCAGCAGGAGCTGCCGGAATGGTCGGTGGGCAATTGATGGATATGGAGGCAGAGGGGAAGCTTGTGGAACTAGAGCACTTGCAAAAAATCCATGCACTAAAAACCGGTGCACTTCTTCGCTTCAGTATTGAAGCCGGTGCGCTTCTTGCAAATGTGCAACTTGAAGAGAAAAAAGAATTAATGACATATGCGCACGCTCTCGGTATTTTGTTCCAAGTCCAGGACGATATTTTAGATGTGACTTCTGACTCAGCTAGTCTTGGGAAGACGGCTGGTAAAGACGAAGCTGCAAACAAAAGTACCTATCCAGCGCTACTAACTTTAGAAGGTGCGATTGCTGAACGTGATCGTTATCACAAAGAAGCAGCAGGTGCTCTCACAGCAATCGGAAAGCAAGACGGGTTACTAAAAAGTTTTGCAGACTATATTAGCTACCGTGAGAACTAACTTCTCGCTGTATTTTAACAGACATTTAATGCTATTATTAAAATTACCTATAACTAGAGGAATAACAAGATAAGGTGTGTGATGGAAGTGGATCTGAATACTATAACAAGTCCATCCTTTTTGAAAACGATGTCAAACGAAGAACTCGAATCACTCAGTCAAGATGTTCGAGATTTTCTTATTGAAAAATTATCTGTAACAGGTGGTCATATTGGACCAAATTTAGGTGTTGTAGAACTGACACTCGCTCTTCATAAAGCGTTCAATTCGCCGGAAGACAAATTTATTTGGGATGTAGGCCATCAAGCTTACGTACACAAGATTTTAACGGGACGTGCAAACCAGTTTGATACGCTTCGTCAATTTAAAGGATTATGTGGATTCCCAAAACGCGTGGAAAGTGAACATGATGTTTGGGAAGCTGGACATAGTTCTACTTCTCTATCTGCAGCAATGGGGATGGCGAAAGCTCGTGATGTATTAGGAAAATCAAATCACGTCGTTCCGATCATCGGTGATGGTGCATTAACAGGTGGTATGGCACTTGAGGCACTAAATCATATCGGACATGAAAAAACAAAGATGATTGTCATCTTAAACGACAATGAAATGTCAATTGCACCAAACGTCGGAGCCCTTCATAACATCTTAGGGAAACTTCGCACACATGGTTCTTACAATAAAGCAAAAGATGATATTGAGTACTTGATGAAGAAGATTCCTGCCGTTGGTGGGAAAATTGCTTCAACTGCTGAACGTGTCAAAGACAGCTTAAAATATTTGATGGTATCAGGTGCATTTTTTGAAGAGATGGGCTTCACATATCTAGGGCCAATCAACGGACATGATTTTGAAGATTTAGAGGAAAACATCAAGTTTGCTAAAAATGCTGAGGGACCAGTCATTTTACACGTTCTCACGAAAAAAGGAAAAGGGTTTAAACCAGCTGAACTCGACACAGTCGGTACGTGGCACGGTACAGGTCCTTACAAAATGGAAACAGGGGATTTTGTTAAGTCTGCTGCAAAAGGCCCTTCTTGGAGTGGCTTGATTTCAGAAACAGTTCGAACGCTCGCGCGAGAGGACAAGCGCATTGTCGCAATTACACCTGCAATGCCGGTAGGTTCCAAATTAGAAGGCTTTGCATCTGAATTCCCGGACCGTATGATTGATGTCGGGATAGCGGAACAACATGCGATTACGATGGCAGCAGGTATGGCAATGGATGGAATGAAACCATATGTGGCGATTTACTCAACTTTCTTACAACGCGCATATGATCAAATGCTTCACGATGTCTGTCGCCAAAACTTAAACGTATTTTTAGGTATCGACCGTGCTGGATTAGTAGGGGCAGATGGTGAAACACATCAAGGTGTCTATGATATCGCATTCTTGCGTCATATGCCGAACATGGTGATCATGATGCCAAAAGATGAAAATGAAGGTCAACACATGGTGAAGACGGCCATTGAGTACAATGATGGACCAATTGCTCTTCGCTATCCTCGAGGGAACGGCTTTGGTGTGCCACTCGATTCGGAGTTGACGACAATTCCAATCGGTAGCTGGGAAGTCTTAGAACAAGGTACGGATGTAGCGGTATTGACATTTGGTACGACGATTCCAATGGCCATGCAAGCAGCTGAAGAACTAAAAGCAGAAGGTATTTCAGTAGAAGTTGTAAATGCACGCTTCATCAAACCGCTGGATGCAAATATGCTGGCCTCTTTAGCAGCACGCCAAATTCCGCTTATTACACTTGAGGAAGCCGTATTACAAGGTGGTTTTGGTAGCAGTGTTCTTGAACATTACAACGAACAGAAGCTAGATGTACCTGTTACGCGAATCGGTATTCCAGATGAGTTTATCGAACACGGTGATGTACCTGAACTTCTAAACGATATTCATATCTCTGTTGAAGATTTGAAAAAGCAAATCAAGTCACAATTGCAGCAGGCAACTGTGTAATGAGTCAAGTACCGAAAGAACGAGTGGATATTCTACTCGTTGAAAAAGAACTGTTTACATCCCGTGAACAAGCAAAACGAGCAATCATGGCGGGTCAAGTGTATGTCAATGAGATGCAAATCACGAAGCCCGGAGAGAAAATAGAGGTTACAAGTGAATTTGTCTTAAAAGGTCAACGACTAAAGTATGTCAGCCGCGGTGGCTTGAAACTTGAAAAGGCGATTGAAGTATTTGATCTAGACATCGAGGGAGCGATTTTACTCGACATTGGCTCTTCTACTGGTGGATTTACAGATTGTGCACTTCAAAATGGGGCTACGCACGCTTATGCACTGGACGTTGGGTATAACCAACTCGATTGGAAAATACGTAGTGACGAGCGGGTGACGGTAATGGAGCGCACAAATTTCCGTTACAGCAAGCCAGAAGATTTCACAAAGGGGCTGCCAACGCTTGCAACTATTGATGTGTCTTTCATCTCTTTGAATTTAATTTTCCCTCCGCTCGCTTCTATAATTGTATACGGTGGAGACGTTGTAGCCCTTGTTAAACCTCAGTTTGAAGCAGGAAAAGACCGCGTTGGGAAAAAAGGGATTGTCCGAGATGCCAAAGTACACAGTGATGTTCTATATCAAGTGGAGAAATTCGCCAACACAGCTGGTTTTGAGGTTATAGATGCCACGTACTCCCCTATTACAGGTGGAGAGGGCAATATTGAATTTTTATTTTATCTAAAAAAATCAAATGAACCTGCACAAGTGCTAGATTTCAAAAAAATTGTTGCGGATGCACATACAACATTAAATGCCTAAACTATGGACGCTATCTGTCCATAGTTTTTTTGTCGCACTTGTCGCGACACCCCCTGAATGATACTGTATAAGTACGAAGGTATAAATATACAATCAATGGAGTGGATACCAATGAATAAAGGACAACGTCATATTCGCATTCGCGACATCATTTCAAATAATGAAGTCGAGACACAAGATGATTTAGTCGATATCTTAAAAGCAGAAGGGTTTGCAATTACACAAGCAACTGTCTCCCGCGATATCAAAGAATTGCATTTAGTAAAAGTCCCGTTGCCAGATGGACGTTATAAATACAGCTTGCCAGCAGATCAGCGCTTTAATCCAATGCAAAAATTAAAACGCGCGTTGACAGATGCATTTGTTTCAATCGATGGGGCCAGTCATTTTTTAGTTATGAAAACTTTACCTGGAAATGCTCACGCAATCGGCTCTCTGATTGATTATTTGGACTGGGAGGAAATCCTAGGTACCATTTGTGGGGATGATACATGCCTGATCCTTTGTCGAGAAGAAAAGGATCGGGATCTTGTCAAAACGAAATTGCTTGAGATGCTGTAAGGAGGGTTGATATGTTAGCTGAACTGTCTATACGGAATTTTGCCATTATTGATGAGTTGACTGTTAGCTTTACAGAAGGACTTACCGTGTTGACGGGTGAAACAGGAGCCGGAAAATCGATTATTATCGATGCCGTCCAGTTACTATGTGGTGCACGTGGATCTTCTGAATTCATTCGGCATGGTACAAAAAAAGCAGAGCTAGAAGGCATGTTTTCGCTAAACTCAACGTCTCATTCAAGTTATAAAAAACTTGAAGAGCTCGGGATACCTACGGACGAAGAGAGCATAATATTGCGCCGTGAATTGAATGCAAATGGCAAAAGTACATGCCGAATTAATGGTAAATTGGTGACCATTGCTGTTCTACGTGAAGTGGGAAGTACACTTGTAGATATACACGGACAACACGAAAGCCAAGAGCTTATGGATGAACGATCCCATATTAATTTATTGGATCAGTTTGCTTCTAAACAATTTGTAGATGCCAAAGACGCATATTCTCAAGTTTACGAAGCCTACAATCGAACAAAAAAACGGTTGAAGGGTCTACAGATGGATGATCAGGAAATGACACATCGTATGGATCTTTATCGTTTTCAATTAAATGAGATTGAAGAAGCGGAGTTAATCAGTGGAGAAGAAGAGACGTTGTCTGCAGAACGGACAGAGATGCAGAACTACTCAAAAATTGTTGATAAGCTTCAAACTTCTTCCCAAGCACTTACGGCAGAATCTGGCGCAATGGATTATCTTGGAGTGGTGTTGCATGCGCTTCAAGATATTCAGAGTGTAAATACTACGTACGGCAAGATTAGCGAAGAATTTGCAAATGCTTATTTCATTCTTGAAGATGTTCAGTCACAAATCCAAAATCAGTTGGATTCGATGGAGTTTGATGAACAACGTGTTCAATATGTAGAAGATCGTCTTGCATTGCTTCAAACACTAAAGAGGAAATATGGTCAAACGGTGGATGAAGTCATTGCATATGGTGAAAAAATTAAACGTCAACTTGATCAACTGACCAACCGCGACCAAGAGATTGAAGAACTAGAAAGAAAACTTGCTCAGATCGAACAAGACTTGCAACTTGAGGCAGATGAGCTATCGACCATTCGTAAGCAGACTGCTGAAGAGTTAAGTACACGTATCATGGAACAGCTCAGTGCACTTTATATGGACCGAGCAATTATGGATGTTCGTGTGGAAGAACTTTCGCACTTTACAGAGAACGGAAAAAATCATGTCGTATTCTACATTGCCACCAATGTAGGCGAACCATTGAAACCGTTAACGAAAGTTGCATCGGGTGGAGAACTGAGTCGTGTCATGCTTGCGCTAAAAAGTATTTTTTCCAAACATCAGGAAATCACTTCTATTATTTTTGATGAAGTGGATACCGGCGTTTCCGGACGAGTGGCGCAAGCGATTGCTGAGAAGATTGGGCAAATTGCTAAAGATTCTCAAGTTCTTGTTATTACGCATTTGCCAGCTGTTGCTGCTCTTGCCGATTCGCATTTGCGCATTGAAAAGCATGTAGAAGCCGACCGAACAAAAACAAAAATTCAAGAATTGTCACTAGAAGAGCGAACAGAAGAATTAAGCCGAATGATGGCGGGAGAAGAAATATCTGAAATTACACTCCATCATGCTGCAGAATTACTTGCACAAGCACAAACAAAAAAATAATACCAATCATGAATCACTTCCTTTCGAACACACTAATTCGTTTAGCAGCGGTTGACCAGATTGTACCTTCAAAACCAAAACACCCTGGTTTTAAAGTGACAAAACCACTACTAATTCTGCCAGGCTACGCTCGAGTATGAGCGTGACCTGGTTTTTTGTTGTCTCTAGAGAATTTTGTACATACACGTTATACTATAGAGAAGATTATTCGACAAAATGAACAGCGAATTGTCACAAGATGTCAGAATAGAAAGAAATTATCCTACAAAAGATTTTTTTAACAAAAGACCTATTTTCTTTATAGTGAGGAAGTAGATGAATGAAGACAGGGGATGAATGACATGGAAAAGATTAAAGTGATGATTGTAGATGATAACCGAGATTTAGTAGCGACGATTGCAGATTATTTTAAGGAGCATCCATCGATAGAAGTTATCCATACAGCATATAACGGAAAACAATGTTTAGATTTACTTGAAGAACAAGTTCCAGATGTGCTATTACTTGATATTATTATGCCGCACTTGGATGGTATTGCGGTAATGGACCATTTACACAAAGAGCAACTCTACCCGACAATGAAAGTGATTATGCTGACTGCGTTTGGTCAAGAAGAAGTCATGAAGCAAGCGGTAGATCTCGGAACTGCGTATTTTATGTTGAAGCCATTTGAATTCGATCGCCTTGTGCAGCAAATTTTGCAGGTAGCAGGTACGGCTCACAATCAAACCTCAGCTACTACTGTTCGAACAGCTCCAAAAACGAAAGGCATCGATTTCACAATCACAAACGTCATTAAAGAAATCGGTGTTCCAGCTCATATTAAAGGATACTCCTACTTACGAGAAGCCATTCAAATGGTTTACAATGATATTGAATTGCTCGGTTCGGTCACAAAAGTTCTCTATCCTGAAATTGCAGACAAATTCGATACGACACCGTCCCGTGTAGAACGCGCAATTCGTCATGCAATCGAAGTAGCATGGAATCGAGGAAACTACGAGACGATCTCGCAAACATTTGGATACACTGTTCACCACTTAAAGAGCAAACCAACCAATTCAGAATTTATTGCCATGATTGCAGACAAAATTCGTCTAGAGAATATGGCAAGTTAAAGGAGTTTTACACATGCTTCCGATTTATGCGCATCGAGGTGCATCCGGTTATAAGATGGAAAATACTCTTGCCGCATTTAAAGAGGCCATTTCCCGCAATGCAAAAGGGATTGAAATTGATTTACAACTAACTGCAGATGGACAGCACATGGTTATTCATGATTTAGACTTGTTTCGCTTAACGGGTCAAAACAAACAGATCCGCGACGTCGCTGCAGAAGAGGTATTACAATGGAAAGTCGGAAAACGTTTCCTTCGTCGTTTTTTTGGACACCGTATTTTAACGCTTCAACAATTTATAGAGTTTGCAAGAGTCTATGATGTTGCGTTAAATGTTGAGCTGAAAGAGACTTATATGGGGAAGCAAGAAAAGATTCGGGAAGTCGTAGAACTTATTAAACCGTTTTCAGATGTTCACTTTTCATCGTTCGATCTTTCGATTTTAGCCATTGGACATGCCAACTATCCAGACTACGAGTGGTGTTTAATCGCTAAGAAGTCTACTGACTGGGAAGAATTAAAAAGTTATCCGTGGTTGAAGACGTTGCATATCAACAAGCGCTATTACAATGCCTCTTGGATAAACGAGTTATGCGAGCGCTATTCCATAAGGTTTTACGGTCTGACCGGAAAAGAAAAGTATTTAACGTCACCAAGATCTTGTGTGATTGGTTGGATCACCGATTTTCCAGATAAAGTTGAACAAAAGCAAAAAGGCTTTAATAAGGTATGATGGATTATTTGTAATAGGTTAAGAACGCAACTTTACCAGTGGGTAGGGGTGACCTAACCCCATATAAAAAAGGCTAGATCCTCAATCGGATTTAGCCTTTTTTTCTTTGAATCGTTCAGATACCCGTCCATTTTTACGGTCTCGTCTAAGTAAAAATCCTGCAAAGAAACCTATACCTAGTACCATTAAAGCTAGTCCTAGAACAAATTGAAACCATAGTGGAGCAGTACCTAGATTACTAATTCCGAAAAATGTATCACGCATTAACTTGATTCCGTATGCCGCTAGTATTCCAGGAATTACAAGGACAATCAGTGCTGCTAAACGTGCCAAACCAGTCAACTCCTTATCTGTTATTTACTATCGCATGTGTAAAAATGATTGTCAATCGAGTCAGCTTACGGTATTATAGAGTGGAAATGCAACAACTTGCACTAACACCAAGGAGGTGTGCAATATATTGCAAAATATACTTTTACTTGGAGCAGGGCGAGGTGGAACAGCTATCCTCCGACTCCTTAATAATCTCGGCAACTTTTCATTTACTGCAGTTATCGATGAAAATCCATTAGCACCTGCTATGGCTGTTGCAAAAGAGTTAGGAATACCAACAGATACTCATTGGGAAACCTACATAAGTCCAGACCTCGATATCATCATTGATGCAACAGGGGACTCGAATTTATTCACCCGACTATTAGAAAAGCGGGACCGCTCTACTGTTGTTATTCCTGGAGAAATTGCTTCTATCTTAGTGCAGTTGATTGAAGAGAAGAATCGTTCTTTTCAATTGATGGATGCGCAACGACAAATCCAGCGAATTATTTTTGATTCAATGGATGAAGGAATCATAAGTGTCGATCAAGATGGGAAAATCACATTCTTCAACGAACGAGCTGCAAAGCTGACCAACGTAAAAAAAGAAAAAGTGCTCGGCAAACCTATACATGAAGTTATTCCGCACAGTCGCCTATTACAAGTTATCGAGACGGGACGCTCGGAGTCCAATCAACAATTAACTCTTGAAAGCGGTACCAAAATTGTTACGTCTCGTTTCCCATTGACGACTGGAGACGGTCAACGAATTGGTGCATTTGCTGTTTTTAAAGATATTTCTGAGATTCAACAAATGGCGGAAGATTTGACGAATTTGCGAGAAATTCAAATGATGTTAGAGGCCATTATTCAGTCATCAGATGATGCAATATCCGTAGTGGATGAAAATGGAGTGGGTCTTCTGATCAACCCGGCATATACAAGGATTACTGGACTTGAAGAGAAAGATATTATCGGTAAGCCTGCTGAGGCCGATATTATGAACGGCGAAAGTATTCACAGGCAAGTGCTTGAAACGCGCAAACCAGTGCGAGGGAAGCAATTGCAAGTTGGAAAAGATCGTAAAGAAGTAATTGTGAACGTTGCGCCTGTCATCGTCAACAATCGCTTGAAGGGGAGTGTTGGCGTCATACATGACGTCACAGAAATGCGAACGATGATGAAAGAGCTTGACCGTGCACGCTTGTTAATTCGGTCACTAGAATCCAATCTTTCATTTGAAGATATCATTGGACAATCTGACAAAATTCAGTTCGCTAAAGACCAAGCAAAACTCGCTGCCGGAGTTCCTGTAACCATATTGTTGCGAGGAGAGACGGGAGTCGGGAAGGATCTTTTCGCACACGCTATCCACCGAAAAAGTGAACGAAAGCATAACAAGTTCATACGAGTGAATTGCAGTTCTCAAGAAGCAACAGATCAATTGTTTGATGGTTCAAAACAGGAACCCTTCATCTCACAAGCTTCAGGAGGTACCCTGTTTTTAGATGAAATCGGAGAACTCTCGATTGAACATCAGAGAAAATTACTGAAAGAACTTTCAAACGACAAGTTCCGTTTAATTGCTTCCACAAGTGATCAGCTTGAAAAAAGTATGCGAGATGGCCACTTCCTGGAGGAGCTTTATTTCCAAGTGAATAAAATGCCTATTTATATCCCGCCGTTACGTGAGAGGATTGAAGACATTTCACTCATCCTCGATCATGCGTTAGTGAGACTGAATAAAGAATTCGGCAAACAAGTTGATGGGTTCTCTAGTCGGGCTTTAAAAGCACTCGAATCCTACGATTGGCCTGGGAATGTCCGGGAACTTGAAAATGTCATCAGTCGAACACTGATTTTCATGAATGCGAATGAGCGCTTAGTAGAAGAAAGACATCTTCCACTGACAACGATTCGAAAGTCGAAACCTGAACTGCCAGATGGATCGCTTTCAGACCTTGTTGAAGAATACGAGCGAAAGCTAATTCAAGATACGCTCGCTTCCTTTAAAGGGAACAAGACGGAAGCTGCAAAAAAATTAAATATTTCCCTTCGGACATTGTATTACAAAATTGAAAAACTAGGTGTCGAAGAGTAAAGGAGGAATTTCGGATGAAATCATTTGAGGAACTAGTGCAAATGAAGTCGACGAAGACAATCGCAGTCGCCTGTGCAAACGATCCAGAAGTGTTAGAAGCGATTCGCCAAGCCACTGAATTAGGGCTCGCCAGGTTTTTACTCGTCGATACTGAAGAGAATTGTGCGGCACTACCTGAATTTGTCAGTGCGTCAGGGGCCTGTGAAGTATATCCTGTAAAATCTACACATGTCGCTATCAGAGAAGCTGTAAAAGCGGCAGGTGATGGGCGCGCGGATGCACTGATGAAAGGCCATATCGACACAGCATCTTTGCTACGTGAAGTGCTGCGCGATGACAACGGGCTGAAAACAGGAAAAACGATTTCACACGTCGCTGTCTTCGAGTTTCCAGAGTTTGACCGTTTGTTGTTTGTCACAGACGCTGCTATGAATATTGCGCCGGACTTGAAACAAAAGAAAGATATCTTAGTGAATGCAGTGGCCGTTGCACATCGAATGGGCTTACATGAACCAGTGGTTGCCCCGCTCAGTGCAGTAGAAGTTGTGAATCCTGCGATGCCGTCGAGCACGGACGCAGCGCTACTCACTATGATGTATCAACGTGGGCAAATTAAAGGATGTATTGTGGATGGTCCACTCGCGTTTGATAATGCGATTTCTGTTGCGTCTGCGAAAGCAAAGGGCATTACGTCTGATTCAGCGGGACAAGCAGACATCTTGCTCGTTCCGAACATTGAAGCAGGCAACGTCTTGTACAAATCATTTATGTATTTCGGTCGCGCCAAAGTTGGGGCCGTCATTGAAGGTGCGAAAGTGCCAATCATACTAACTTCCCGTGCTGATAGTGCAGAAAGTAAATTGTACTCAATCGCACTTGCAAGTATATAAAACACTTAATTGGAGGAATTACAAATGGAAATTTTCAAATATATGGAGACTTACGATTACGAGCAATTGATTTTCTGTCAGGACAAAACTTCAGGACTAAAAGCGATTATCGCAATTCATGACACAACACTTGGGCCAGCTCTTGGTGGAACTCGTATGTGGAACTATGCTACGGAAGAAGAAGCAATTGAAGATGCACTTCGTCTAGCAAAAGGGATGACATACAAAAATGCAGCAGCTGGTTTAAACCTTGGTGGAGGTAAAACAGTTATTATTGGTGATCCGTTGAAAGATAAGAACGAAGAGATGTTCCGTGCGTTCGGTCGTTTCATTCAAGGTCTAAATGGTCGTTACATCACAGCAGAAGATGTCGGTACAACAGTTGCAGACATGGACTTGATCCACGAAGAAACAAATTATGTAACAGGTATCTCACCAGCATTCGGCTCTTCAGGAAACCCATCACCAGTTACGGCTTACGGCGTTTACATGGGGATGAAAGCAGCAGCTATGGAAGCATTTGGTTCAGATTCTCTTGCAGGTAAAAAAGTAGCGGTACAAGGTGTCGGAAACGTAGCGTACAAATTATGTGAATTCCTACACGAAGAAGGTGCTATCTTAACAGTTGCAGATATCAATCAAGCCTCTGTAGACCGTGCTGTTAATGAATTCGGTGCAACACAAGTAGACGTGTCTGAGATCTACTCACAAGATGTGGACATTTTTGCTCCATGTGCGCTTGGTGCCATCATCAATGATGAAACAATTCCACAATTAAAAGCAAAAGTTGTTGCAGGAGCTGCAAATAACCAATTAAAAGAGCCACGCCACGGTGACAAGCTGAACGAACTGGGTATCGTGTATGCACCGGATTATGTAATCAACTCAGGTGGTGTTATGAACGTAGCTGACGAGTTAAATGGTTACAACCGTGAGCGTGCTATGAAACGCGTTGAAGGAATCTATGACACAATTGCTCGTATTTTTGAAATCTCTAAAAAAGAAGGCATCGCTTCATACGCTGCGGCTGACCGTCTGGCAGAAGACCGTATCGCACGTATGGCAAAATCACGTCGCCAATTCTTACAAAATGGTAAACATTCATTAACAAACCGATAAGCAAAAAAGAGGAGGCTATTGCAATGGAACCTTATCGTATCCTAGTTCTAAATCCAGGTTCGACCTCCACGAAGATCGGTATCTATGAGAATGAAACGTTACTTTTTGAAAAAACGATTCGTCACAACACAGATGAAATTGAAAAATTTCCATCTATCATCGATCAGTATGCCTTTCGGAAAGAGATGATCTTACAGGCATTGGATGAAGAACAAATGAATATTTCCCGCCTCTCAGCAGTCTGTGGGCGGGGAGGACTATTACGTCCAATCGAAGGCGGTACATATGCCGTCAACGACCAAATGTTACAAGATTTACGTGCCGGCTATTCGGGTCAACATGCTTCGAATCTTGGAGGTATCATTGCCAATGAGATTGCAAAGGGGTTGAATATCCCGGCATTCATTGTTGACCCAGTAGTGGTCGATGAACTCCAGGACTTAGCACGTATCTCAGGAACTGCAAAACTTGAACGTCGCTCAATTTTTCATGCGCTTAATCAAAAAGCTGTCGCAAGACGCTATGCAAAAGAAATTGGCAAACCATATGACGCACTCTCATTAATTGTTGTGCATATGGGCGGCGGAATCACGGTCGGAACACACCATAACGGCCGAGTAATCGACGTTAACAATGGACTACACGGAGATGGACCATTTAGTCCAGAACGTGCAGGCAGTGTTCCAATTGGAGATCTAGTCGAGATGTGTTATTCCGGTCAATACTACCAACATGAAATTATGAAAATGATTGTAGGTCAAGGTGGTCTCGTAAGCTATCTAGGTACAAATGACGCCGTGACCGTTGAGAAACGAATTGAGGCCGGCGACACAGAGGCAAAATTGATTTATGACGCGATGGCGTATCAAGTCGCAAAAGAAATCGGTGCGCAAAGTGCTGTATTGTCTGGAAAAGTCGATGCCATTTTATTAACAGGTGGACTTGCATATGGCAAAGCATTTGTCGCTGAAATTGCAGATCGTATAAGCTGGATTGCAGATGTCGTGACCTATCCAGGAGAAGATGAATTGCAGGCTCTTGCAGAAGGAGCCTACCGCGTATTGAGTGGAGAAGAACAACCGAAGAATTATCCGAACTAGAGGAGGGATTGCATGGCACAAGAATATGATATCGTCATACTAGGCGGTGGAACGGGTGGCTACGTAGCCGCTATTCGCGCAGCTCAACTTGGACTAAAAACTGCCATTGTTGAAAAAGGAAAGCTTGGAGGAACATGCTTGCATAAAGGCTGTATTCCGAGTAAAGCCCTATTACGCTCTGCAGAGGTGTATCATACAGCGAAGGATCGGGCGCATGAATATGGTGTCATCACGAGTGACGTCACACTTGATTTCAGCGCAGTGCAAAAACGCAAACAATCGATTGTCGATCAATTGCATCAAGGTGTACAAGGATTGATGAAAAAAGGCAAAATCGATGTATATGAGGGCACAGGTCGTATGCTCGGACCTTCTATTTTCAGTCCATCTCCAGGTGGAACGATTTCTGTTGAAATGAATAATGGAGAAGAAAATGAAATGCTGATCCCGAAAAATGTCGTATTGGCAACGGGTTCTCGTCCACGTACATTGCCTGGACTTACAATCGATAAAGAATTCGTGATGACGTCGGATGAAGCCCTTGAAATGACAGAACTTCCAAAGTCGATCATCATCGTTGGCGGTGGCGTCATTGGAATTGAATGGGCATCAATGCTACATGATTTTGGTGTAGAAGTCACAGTCATTGAGTATGCGGACCGTATTATTCCTACTGAAGATGATGCCATTTCTAAAGAAATGAAAAAAATTCTTGAGAAAAAAGGTATTACGATCGTTACTTCAGCGAAAGTGGTCTCAGAGACGTTGAAAGTAGACAATGGTGTCACTATCGAAGCTGAAATCAAAGGCGAAATGCAGAGCTTCCAAGCAGAAAAAATGCTAGTGTCCGTTGGTCGCCAAGCAAATGTCGAAAACATTGGTATCGAAAACACAGATATTGTAGTTGAGAATGGATTCGTTCAAGTATCAGACACGTATCAAACAAAAGAGTCGCACATCTACGCAATCGGAGATGTTATCGGAGGTCTTCAACTTGCACACGTGGCGAGTCACGAAGGAATCACTGCTGTCGAGCATATTGCAGGGGAAGACATGCACGCGATGGAAACTGAAAAAGTTGCTCGTTGTGTTTACTCAAACCCTGAAGCGTCAAGCGTTGGGATGACGGAAGCACAAGCTAAAGAGCGTGGCTACAACATCAAAACTGGAAAATTCTCATTCAAAGCTATCGGAAAAGCACTTGTCTACGGTGAATCAGATGGTTTTGTAAAGATTATTGCTGATAAAGATACAAATGATATTTTAGGCGTACACATGATTGGACCGCACGCGACAGACTTAATCTCTGAAGCAGGTCTAGCAATGGTATTAGATGCGACTCCATGGGAAATTGGTTCAACTATTCACCCACACCCAACACTATCTGAAATCATGGGTGAAGCAGCATTAGCAGTCGATGGAAAAGCCATTCATAGTTAAAAGGGGGAAATCAAATGTCTACACGTCATGAAGAAGTCGGTCTAACAAACGACGATGTGTTGAAAATGTACGAAACAATGCTACTGGCACGCCGTATTGATGAGCGTATGTGGTTACTCAACCGTGCAGGTAAAATTCCATTTGTTATTTCATGTCAAGGACAAGAAGCCGCTCAAGTAGGAGCAGCCTATGCACTAGATACTGATAAAGATTACATTGCACCGTATTATCGCGATATGGGTGTTGTCTTGCATTTTGGTATGACAGCACGTGATTTAATGCTTTCGGCTTTCGCGAAAGCGGAAGATCCAAACTCTGGCGGTCGCCAAATGCCGGGTCACTTTGGACAGAAGAAAAACCGAATCCTAACAGGTTCTTCTCCTGTAACGACACAGTTACCGCATGCAGTAGGTGTCGCACTTGCAGCAAAAATTGAAAAGAAAGATTTTGTTTCTTTCGTAACACTTGGAGAAGGTTCTTCAAACCAAGGCGATTTCCACGAAGGATTGAACTTTGCGGGCGTTCATAAATTGCCATGTATCACAATGGTAGAAAACAATAAATACGCGATTTCGGTACCTTTTGATCGCCAAGTCGCTAGTAAAAATATTGCGGATCGTGCAATCGCTTATGGAATGCCTGGTTTTGAAGTAGACGGGAAAGACCCAATCGAAGTCTACCGTGTTACAAAAGAAGCAGTAGAACGTGCACGTAATGGGGAAGGTCCTTCTCTAATCGAAGCTGTGACATTCCGTTTAACGGCGCACTCATCCGATGACGATGATCGCCAGTACAAATCTGCTGAAGAGATTGCAGAAGGTAAAAAACTTGATCCTATCCTTTCATTTGCAGCGTACTTAAAAGAAAACGGCGTCTTAACAGATGAGTCTGAAAAAGAATTAAACGACCGCATCATGAAGGAAGTCAATGAAGCTACAGATTACGCTGAAAACGCAGCGTATGCGGCTCCAGAAGATGCACTGAAACATGTATATGCTGAGCAAGGAGGCGACAACTAATGCCGATTATGTCTTATATCGATGCCATCACACTTGCAATGAAAGAAGAAATGGAACGCGATGAGCGCGTATTCGTTCTTGGAGAAGATGTTGGCCGTAAAGGTGGCGTATTCAAAGCTACAAATGGTTTATATGATCAATTCGGAGAATACCGCGTTCTTGATACACCACTTGCTGAATCAGCAATCGCAGGTGTCGGAATTGGTGCAGCGATGTACGGACTACGTCCAATCGCAGAGATGCAGTTTGCAGATTTCATCATGCCAGCTGTGAACCAAATTATCTCAGAAGCAGCGCGTATTCGCTACCGTTCAAACAATGACTGGACATGTCCAATGGTTATTCGTGCTCCTTTTGGTGGAGGCATTCACGGTGCACTCTATCATTCACAATCTGTTGAAGCGGTCTTTGCAAACCAACCAGGACTTAAAATTGTCATTCCTTCTACACCTTACGATGCAAAAGGCTTGTTAAAAGCTGCGATTCGCGACGAGGATCCAGTGCTATTCTTTGAGCACAAACGTGCGTATCGTTTGATCAAAGGTGAAGTTCCGACAGAAGACTATACAATCGAAATCGGAAAAGTGGATGTGAAGCGTGAAGGAGAAGACATTACGGTCATCACTTACGGATTAGCGGTTCACTTTGCACTACAAGCAGCAGAGCGCTTAGAAAAAGACGGCATCTCTGCACACGTAGTCGACCTTCGTACAGTCTATCCACTGGATAAAGAGGGGATCATCGAAGCGGCATCGAAAACGGGTAAAGTACTACTTGTAACAGAAGATAACAAGGAAGGAAGTATCATGTCAGAGGTCGCAGCAATCATCGCTGAAAACTGTCTGTTTGATTTAGATGCACCTGTTCAGCGCCTTGCAGGACCAGATGTTCCAGCAATGCCATATGCACCAACGATGGAGAAGTTCTTCATGATCAATCCAGATAAAGTTGAAAAAGCAATGCGTGAGCTTGCAGAATTCTAACAAGGAGGTCTTTACATGGCACTTGAACAAATTAAAATGCCTCAACTTGGCGAGAGTGTTACAGAAGGTACGATTGAAAAGTGGCTCGTCTCTCCTGGAGATCACGTAAACAAGTACGATCCACTAGCTGAAGTGAATACAGATAAAGTAACTGCTGAAATCCCATCTTCGTTCACGGGTGTTATCAAAGAATTAATTGCTGCTGAAGGAGATACTTTGGCTGTTGGTGAAATCGTATGTACGATCGAAACAGAAGGTGGCGGGACGGAAGAAGCGCCAGCTGAAAAAACAAGCGAACAACCGAAAGAGGAATCTAAATCTGCACCACAACAAGAGCAATCTAAAGCAGCCCCTGCAAAAGCAGAACGTCCAGCGGGTGCTGGTCGCTTCTCACCTGCTGTGTTAAAAATGGCAGGCGAACATGGCATCGACTTAAGTTTGGTCGAAGGATCTGGGAAAGAAGGCCGCATCACGCGTAAAGACCTTCAAAAAATCATTGATTCAGGTGAACTACCACAAGCAAAAGAAGCGCCAGTTGCTGCACCAGTAGAAGAAGCACCAAAGTCTACTCCTGCTGCGCAAACGACGGCTGCTGCACCGAAACAAGACATCCCAACATTACCTGGTGATGTTGAAATTCCAGTTACGGGTATCCGTAAAGCGATTGCAGCAAACATGTTACGCAGTAAACATGAGGCGCCACATGCTTGGACGATGATTGAAGTCGACGTGACGAACCTTGTTCAGTACCGTGACTCGATCAAAACTGAGTTCAAACAAAAAGAAGGCTTCAATGTCACGTATTTTGCGTTCTTCGTAAAAGCTGTTGCACAAGCATTGAAAGAATTCCCAATGATGAACTCGATGTGGGCTGGGGACAAAATCATCCAGAAAAAAGACATCAATATCTCCATCGCAGTCGCTACGGAAGATGCTCTTTACGTTCCTGTTATCAAACATGCGGATGAAAAAACAATCAAAGGCATCGCACGTGAAATCAATGAACTTGCAGGCAAAGTCCGTGCAGGTAAATTGAAATCAGACGATATGCAAGGTGGAACATTTACAGTGAACAATACCGGTTCATTTGGTTCTGTTCAGTCTATGGGAATCATCAACTACCCACAAGCTGCAATTCTTCAAGTGGAATCCATCGTAAAGCGTCCAGTGATTATGGACGGCGGTATGATTGCTGCGCGTGACATGGTCAATTTATGTCTGTCACTAGATCACCGTGTGCTTGACGGTCTCGTTTGCGGACGCTTCTTAGCGCGAGTAAAAGAGATTTTAGAAAACATGACTAAAGAAAACACATCTGTTTATTAAGATGTCGAAGTCGTCCAATTTTTTGGACGACTTTTTGTTTATCTTGAAAAAATCTAGTACACTAGAAAGTGGAATGGAAACGGATTCACGGGGAGGAACGGATAATGGTAGACAACAGGGAACAACCAACTGCTAACGACTGGAAGCAGCTGGTGACGGATTCATTAAAAGGGAAAGACTGGCGTGTACTGACAACGCAAACACCAGAAGGTATTTCTATAGAGCCTCTTTATTTTGAGCGGACAGACAAGTTGAGAGAACAAGCTTCTACTTTGCATACAATCTGGAATAGTCAGGTAGCGACCTTTACTAAACCACTAGATTCTATAGAAGTGGACACACGTCCTGTACACCGAGAAGGCGCTGACGCTATTACCGAATTAGTGGCGTTTTTAACTGCTGCTCATGATTTTACAGAGACGCATCATCAGTTGCCGTCACAAGTCGGATTCGCAGTAGATACGCATTTCTTTATGGAAATTGCAAAGTTACGAGCGGCACGTCTTGTTTGGCATGCATTTTGTCATGCGCGAAAAGTAGAACCAACGACTTTACATATATATGCGGAAACATCACTCCGTTCGTATTCACTTTACGACCCACCTGTTAATTTGCTTCGTAGTGCAAACAGCGCATTTTCTGCAGTCATCGGAGGCGCTAATGCGGTCGCAGTTTATCCATATGACGAATTGACAGGAGCTACAGCTACAAGCGAGCGCCTCGCAGAAAATGTTGTCGAAGTCATTCGTCATGAAAGTTTTGTAACGGCTGTCCAAGACCCTTCAGCAGGAGCATACGCAGTTGAGAGTTTGACAGATCAATTGGCCAATGAAGCCTGGACACTATTTTTACAAACTGTTGAGCTTTCTGTTGAAGAACGCGCACAGTGGTTTGCAGATCGTGCACAAGCATCGTTTACTTTCCAGCTTGAGCGTCTTGCGAAACGCAAACAAGCATTGATTGGAACAACATCGTACGCAAACCCTGTAGATGTCGCAGGTACTAGTGTGTCTGATCATGGCTATAAGCGTCTTGCAGAACCATTTGAGAAACTAAGAAATGAGTTACACTCCTACAGTGATAAAGTTGTTATCATTCAAGCCGGAGAGTATAAAGCATCCAAAGCGCGAGTAGATTATATCAAAGGTGTGCTTTCCGTCTATGGCTGGGATGCACAAGTCATCGATGTAGAAACGTTCCATCAGGTACATGATGCATACGTATATGCAGTAGTTGCAGGAACAGATGAAGATAGTGAAGCCTTTGTAGAGAGTGGACACTCTTTTGAGGGAACACTGAACGTTGCAGGCAATCATCCAAAGCTTGCGGCATGGAGAGAATACGGAGTGCAAGGAGCGATTTATGCTGGACAGTCACTTCTAGAAAAAGGATCAGAACTTGTTGCAGTCTTCAAAGGTCAGGGGGAAGTCAAATGACAATCAAAACAAACGAAGGAATCTCTATCAAGCCTGTCTACACAGAAGCGGACCTACAAGCAGTGAAGCATGTGAATGATTTCCCTGGAATGGTGCCATTTACCCGTGGACCGTATCCAACGATGTACGTTACAAAACCATGGACGGTTCGTCAATACGCAGGATTCTCAACAGCTGAAGAAAGTAATGCGTTTTATCGTCGTAATTTGGCGATGGGGCAAAAAGGACTTTCTGTAGCATTTGACCTTGCGACGCACCGCGGATATGACTCGGATCATGCACGTGTAAAAGGAGACGTAGGAAAAGCCGGGGTTGCCATTGACTCAGTGGAAGACATGAAAATCTTATTTGATGGAATTCCATTAGATCAAATGTCTGTTTCGATGACGATGAACGGAGCAGTTCTTCCAATTCTTGCATTTTTCATTGTGACCGCGGAGGAACAAGGCGTTACTCCTGAGCAGCTAACAGGAACGATTCAAAATGACATTTTGAAAGAGTACATGGTTCGTAATACGTACATCTATCCACCTGAAATGTCGATGAAAATCATTGCGGATATTTTCGCATTCACATCTCAGCACATGCCAAAATTCAATTCGATTTCAATTTCCGGTTATCACATGCAAGAAGCAGGGGCGACTGCGGACATCGAGCTTGCCTATACACTCGCAGATGGACTGGAATATGTGCGAACAGGTTTAGCGGCAGGTATGGACATTGACCGCTTTGCACCCCGCTTATCGTTCTTCTGGGCAGTTGGCATGAACTACTACATGGAAGTAGCCAAGATGCGCGCTGCTCGTCACATCTGGGCGGAGTTACTTGCACAGTTTAACCCGAAAAACGAAAAATCATTGGCACTACGCACGCACTCGCAAACGTCGGGTTGGAGTTTAACAGAGCAAGATCCATTCAATAACGTGACGCGCACACTTCTTGAAGCGAATGCCGCAGCAATGGGGCATACGCAATCTCTTCACACGAATGCGCTGGATGAAGCGATTGCACTCCCTACAGACTTCTCTGCGCGCATTGCACGCAATACGCAACTGTTCTTACAAGAAGAAGCAAAGATGACGTCTATCATTGATCCTTGGGGCGGTTCTTACTATGTAGAGTCCCTTACAGATGAATTAATCAAAAAAGCATGGGCGCATATCGAAGAGATTGAGGGTCTAGGTGGAATGGCTAAAGCAATTGAAACAGGTCTTCCTAAAATGAAGATTGAAGAAGCTGCTGCAATTCGCCAAGCTCAGATTGATTCGAAACAGGAAAAAATTGTCGGTGTCAACTATCGTAGATTAGATAAAGAAGACCCAATCGATATTTTAGCAATTGACAATACAGCTGTACGAAAATCTCAAATTGAGCGTCTTGCACATGTTCGTCAGACTCGCGATGAAAAAGCTGTCCAGCAAGCACTAGTTGCTTTAACAGACGTTGCGAAGTCGGGAGAAGGCAACCTGTTAGCATATGCTGTGGAAGCTGCGCGTCACCGGGCGACTCTTGGAGAGATTTCCGACGCAATTGAAGAAGTGTCCGGTCGTCACAAAGCAATTATTCGTTCCATCAGTGGCGTGTACAGCTCCAATTATTCAGAAGCACAAGAAGTAGATGACGTGAAACAAATGGCAGAAGATTTCTTAGAAAATGAAGGTCGACGCCCGCGAATTATGATTGCTAAGATGGGACAAGATGGACATGACCGTGGCGCGAAAGTAATCGCGACAGCATTTGCAGATCTCGGGTTCGACGTTGATATGGGGCCACTGTTCCAGACACCTGAAGAAACAGCGTTACAAGCTGTTGAAAATGATGTACACGTGATTGGTGTTAGTTCACTCGCTGCAGGGCACTTAACACTTGTACCGGAATTAAAAGAAGAATTGAAAAAGCTTGGCCGTGAAGACATTTTACTCGTCGTCGGCGGCGTTATTCCAAGTCAAGATTACGCATTTTTACTCGAAAACGGAGCATCCGCTATTTTTGGACCGGGAACAGTTATCCCCGTCGCTGCTCAGAAAGTGATTGAAGAAATTTACCGTCAACTTGGCTATGAAGAAACCGGAGTTTCTTCATGAAAAAATTTGTAAAAAAAATCGATAAACCAATTGATGTGGCGCAACTTGCGGATGATATCTTAGCAGGTTCCCGCATCGCCCTTGCAAAAGGAATCACATTGCTTGAAAGCCAGCGCAATCAAGACCATGAGCTAGCCCAGACGCTCTTACAAACCGTTCTCCCGAAATCTGGACAATCTCTACGAATTGGGATTACCGGTGTGCCGGGTGCAGGGAAAAGCACGTTCATTGAAACGTTTGGCAAAATGCTTTGTGATGAAGGCCACCGTGTGGCAGTTCTAGCCATTGATCCTACTTCTTCCCGTTCTGGTGGAAGCATTCTGGGTGATAAGACGCGGATGGAGCAACTCGTCAAAGAGCCCAATGCTTTTGTCCGCCCTTCGCCTACTTCAGGAACGCTAGGCGGTGTTCACAAGAAAAGTCGAGAGACCATGCTGCTATGTGAAGCTGCTGGGTTTGATATTGTGCTGATTGAAACAGTTGGGGTCGGCCAATCCGAGACGACTGTCCGTGGTATGACCGATTTTTTCTTGCTTTTGACGTTAACCGGCGCAGGAGATGAGTTGCAAGGGATGAAAAAAGGGATTATGGAGCTTGCAGACGCCATTGTTGTGCATAAAGCAGATGGACCGAACGAAGCATTTGCGAAAAAAACCGTTGCGGAGTATAAACAGATTTTGCATTTTATCCAACCTGCGACGGAAGGATGGACACCAAGAGCTCTACCGGTATCTTCGTATAAGCGAACGGGATTAGAGGATGTCTGGTCGATGATTCAAGAATTTCAACAAATGACGAATGAATCGGGACGATTTGCAGCGCGGCGTGCGTCGCAACAACGGGAATGGTTTCAAAACTCCGTGACGGATGAACTTGTACGTCGTTTCTTTTCAGATGGGACAAAGAAGCAGAAGATGAAAGAGCTTGAGAAGCAAGTGGCAGACTCCAAACTTACCATTGAACAAGCACTCGCTAAACTTTTTACTTCTTAAAGTGACCAAAAGTCTGATACAATACAGCTATAAAGGAGTGTTTACACGATGAATATGGATTTTAACCTATATATGAATGAAATCGTTACAACAGCACGTAACGAGATGGACGCAGCAGGCTATGAGCAATTACGTACACCTGAGGATGTGGACCGCGCTTTAGAACGCCCGGGTACGACTCTTTTCATGGTGAATTCAGTATGTGGATGTGCGGGCGGTATTGCACGTCCAGCAGCAACACATGCAGTACACTATGATCGTCGTCCAGATCACTTAGTGACAGTATTCGCAGGACAAGACAAAGAAGCAACATTCTACGCACGTGATAAGTTTGGCGACGAGCATTTGCCATCTTCTCCATCTTTCGTACTTGTAAAAGACGGACAGATGGTAGCGGAAGTAGGCCGTCATGAAATTGAAGGCCACGACCCGATGAGTGTGATTGCAAACTTGCAAGGTTTATTTGAAGAACACTGCGAAGAGTATTAAGTGAAGTAGGACTATTTGAAAAGCGTTGAAGTCTCTATTTATGAGGGGCTTTAGCGCTTTTTCTAGTTTAGGAAACTGAGCGGTCGTTCATCGGCTGAAAGTGAAATTTATTCTACCCAAATCACGATTTATTCTACCGAAATCAATTTTAATCTACCGAAGTCAAGTTATGGAAACTAATTTCTAATGTGTATGCCAAGAATCAACGTCAATAACCAAAAAAAGTATCTCCTCTTTAAATATTTAGAGGAAATACTGATTTTTTAGTAACAATAGCTATTGCCAATGATGAAATCGAGTTGCAAACGCCAGAAACACGCTCCGAAATCCGTCGCACCCGCAAAGGCTGGAATACGCCTTCACCTGCACGCCGGATTTCCTCGGAGTTTCTAGATCGCCGTTCTCCACATCTTAAAGTAAGAAACTTAACCCAAAAACAAACGTCGATAATAACATTGTAATGATCATCAAGTAAATAATAACTTTTCGAAAGGTTTCATTTCGCATCCAAACATCGCTCCTCTAGTTGACTACCCTTATTTTATCAGACACAAAAGAGGTAGCCAACCTTTTTTGAAATCGCTACAATAGAAGATAAGTGTGAAAGGGGATGACGAAGATGAAAAAAGTCGATCACATTGGAATTGCGGTTCATTCAATTGATGAAGCGCTTCCATACTATATAGAAACATTAGGGCTTCCACTGCTGAAAGTCGAAGAAGTTCAAAGTGAGCAAGTGAAAGTGGCCTTCCTTGATGCGGGCAACTTGAAATTGGAATTACTCGAACCATTATCTGAAAGCAGTGCCATCCATGGCTTTTTGGAAAAGAAAGGTCCAGGCATGCACCATATTGCGTTTGGAGTAGAATCTATTCAAGCTAGACTGAATGACTTGAAAGACAACGGGGTACGTCTCATTCAAGAACAACCGAAAGTGGGAGCAGGTGGAGCACTAGTTGCATTTATCCATCCAAAATCTTCTCACGGTGTACTTTATGAACTTTGCGAAAAACAGTCGGAGGCGAAAAACTAATGGATATGTACGATAAAATCAATGAATTGTATGACCGAAAACGCACGATTGAACTTGGCGGTGGCGATGAGCGCATCGAAAAACAACACGAAAAAGGCAAATTAACTGCGCGCGAGCGAATCGATTTATTAGTCGATGAAGGTACATTTGTAGAGTTAAATCCTTTCATCAAACACCGAACAACCGACTTTGGCATGGACAAGCTTGAAGGACCTGGAGATGGAGTTGTCACAGGGTATGGTAAAGTCGCTGGGAAACCAGTCTATTTGTTCTCACAAGACTTCACCGTATTTGGCGGTGCGCTTGGAGAGATGCATGCACTTAAAATTGCAAACGTAATGGATCTTGCAGCGAAAAATGGAGCGCCATTCATCGGACTCAATGATTCTGGCGGGGCTCGTATTCAAGAAGGCGTAGTTTCACTTGATGGATATGGTCAGATTTTCTATCGCAATGCGATCTATTCAGGTGTTATTCCTCAAATTTCTGTCATCTTAGGCCCATGTGCGGGTGGGGCTGTCTATTCGCCTGCAATCACTGACTTTGTGTTTATGACAGATAAAACAAGCCAAATGTTTATCACTGGACCTAAAGTAATCGAAACAGTTACTGGCGAAAAGATTTCCTCAGAAGACCTGGGTGGTTCAAAAGTACATAACACAATCAGTGGGAATGCGCATTTCCGTGGTGCTACAGAAGAAGAAGTGCTGGCAGAAGTACGAAAATTGCTTACATACTTGCCACAGAACAATGAAGAAAAGACGCCAATCATGGAAACACAACCAGAATCGGATGAGCGTCCAGACCTTGCTGATATCGTACCGTTTGAAGCAATTCGTCCGTACGATATTCGCCGCGTTCTTGAGCAAGTGGTCGATGCCGATTCGTTCTTAGAAGTGCAATCTGAATTTGCGCGGAACATCGTAGTTGGGTTCGCACGGATTAAAGGCGAAACGGTCGGACTGATCTGTAACCAACCCAAAGTGATGGCTGGAGGACTTGACATCGATTCATCCGATAAAGCTGCGCGCTTTATCCGTTTCTGTGACTCATTTAACATTCCACTCATCACATTTGAAGATGTGACGGGTTTCTTCCCAGGCATCAAGCAAGAGCACGGAGGGATTATTCGCCACGGCGCGAAGATCCTATATGCGTACTCAGAAGCAACCGTTCCTAAAATTACAGTTATCTTACGGAAAGCGTATGGCGGTGCATACGTAGCTTTAAATTCAAAATCTATCGGAGCCGACGTTGTATTTGCTTGGCCAAACGCAGAAATTGCCGTAATGGGACCAAATGGTGCAGCGAACATTATATTTGCGCGTGAAATCGCAGGAAGTCCAGACCCAGAAGCAACGCGTGCTGAAAAAATCGAAGAATACCGCGAGAAATTTGCGAATCCTTACGTAGCAGCATCTATGGGTATGGTAGATGACGTCATCGATCCACGTGAGACACGTATCAAACTTATTCAAGCACTCGAGATGATGCGCACGAAAAAAGAAACACGGCCAAAGAAAAAACACGGAAATATCCCGTTGTAAGGAGAGACGCATGACACGACTACTCGAAGAATTTATTGAACTTGTTGAAATTCCATCAGAGACTGGAAATGAACAAATCATTGCACCCGTCTTAAAGACAAAACTTGGAGACTTAGGATTTACCGTTCTAGAAGATGATGCAAAAGAAAAAACAGGCTTCGGTGCTGGAAACTTGATTGCAACAAAACCAGGAGACGCAGCATTACCAAAACTATTGTTCTCCGTGCACATGGATACCGTGACACCAGGGGTAGACATCAAAGCAGTACGCGAGGGCGACCGCATCGTGTCTGAAGGTGAGACGATTCTTGGAGCAGATGACAAAGCGGGAATTGCAGCACTTTTTGAAGCGTTACGTCGCGTGAACGAATCGGAAGCACACCATGGTCAGTTGCAAGTGGTTATCACCGTTGGGGAAGAGAGTGGCTTAGTTGGGGCAAAAGCACTGGACCCATCTCTACTCGATGCTGATTTTGGTTATGCACTCGATAGCGATGGAGAGGTTGGCGGTATTGTCGTTGCAGCACCTTTCCAAGCAAAGCTCTGGACGACCATCACCGGAAAACCGGCACACGCTGGAGTAGCACCTGAAAAAGGGATTTCAGCAATTACAGTCGCAGCAAAATCCATCAGTGCGATGAATCTAGGACGTATCGACGAAGAGACGACAGCGAACATCGGTCGTTTTGAAGGTGGAAAGGCGACGAACATCGTCTGTCCGGAAGTCCATATCTTATCAGAAGCCCGTGCACTGACAGAAGAAAAAGTAAATGCCCAGGTGAAGCATATGGTTGATACATTCGAGACGACTGCAACGTCGCTTGGTGCGTCGGCAGAGACGAAGACAGAATTGATGTATCCAGGATTCTCTTTCAGTGAACAAGATGAAGTGGTCAGCTACGCGAAACACTCATTTGAAGCACTTGAAATTCCAGTATCCATCAAACGGAGCGGAGGCGGAAGTGATGCCAATGTATTCAATGGACTTGGGATCCCGACAGCTATCTTATCTGTTGGCTATGAAGAAATCCATACGACAAACGAGTCGATGCCAATCGCTCAGCTAGAAAAGCTTGCAGATGTTGTGACACATCTAATCAAACGCTAAAGGAGGAAAGCATATGGCCGAACAGGCGAGAATTTTGTTTCATCTAGATATGAATAGTTTTTTCGCTTCTGTTGAACAGGCCTATGATCCCACTTTGAAAGGGAAGCCAGTCGCAGTGGCCGGCAACCCAAAAGAGCGTAAAGGTATCATCATCACGTGTTCCTATGAAGCACGAGCTTACGGGATTTATACAACAATGCCCGTTTGGGAAGCGAAGCGCAAATGCCCTTCGCTTCTTTTCGTTACACCAACATTTGAGCGCTACAGAATCGCCTCACAAGCCATGTTTGCTATCTTGCGCGACTATACCTCCCTCGTTGAACCGGTTTCAATTGATGAAGGGTATGTAGATGTCACAGATATCGTAGAAGGGGCACAGGCTATCAAACTCGCGCATACGATTCAAGATCGAATCAAGCGAGAGCTAGACTTGCCATGCAGTATTGGTATTGCGCCAAATAAGTTTCTAGCAAAGATGGCGAGTGGTATGAAAAAACCCATGGGCATTACGATTTTACGCAAACGCGATGTTCCCCAAGTACTATGGCCACTTGCAGTAGGAGAGATGCATGGTGTTGGTGACAAGACAGAAAAAAAGCTAAATGACAAAGGCATCCAAACAATTGGGGATCTTGCCCGTTTATCTGAAAAACAGGTACAAGAAATGCTTGGTCAACACGGCGAAAAACTATGGAGACGCGCACATGGAATTGACAGACGGCTGGTGGATCCTGACTCAGTCTATGAGCGGAAAAGTGTTGGGAACTCAAAAACGTTGTCCATTGATGAAACATCCAAACTAGCGCTTTTTGCACACATCGACCAACTCTCGACAAAAGTGGCAGACCGTTTAAAAGAAAAAGGCTACGTCGGCTATGTGGTGAACGTTCAAGTGCGCTACCACGACTGGCAGAACAAGTCGAAAAGTCGCACATTTCGAGAATCCATTTATAAAAAAGCTGATATCGCAAGAATTTCCAAGCAGCTGTTTACAGAACTTTGGAACGAAGAGCCTGTTCGACTTGTTGGAGTGACTGTACAGGATTTAAAAGAACCCGGTGAAATCACCGAGCAGTTGACATTTGAATCGTATGAACAAATTGCTAAAGAAGAGCCTGTCCGAAATCTTATAGAAGATTTGCAGAAGAAATACGGGAAAACAAGCATTCAAAAAGGAATTAAACTAAAGAAGAACACTGGCTCTACATCAAGTTTTAGTAAAGACTTTTTAAACGATCATAGGCGAAAGAAGGACGATTGAATGGAACTACTTTTTCTTGGGACCGGTGCAGGTATGCCGTCTAAACAACGCAATACGACCTCTATTGTTGTCAATCTCGTGGAAGAACGGGGCACATACTGGCTGATTGATTGTGGAGAAGCAACGCAGCATCAGCTTTTGTATACGTCACTAAAACCTCGGCGCATCGAAAAGATATTCATCACACACATGCATGGAGATCATATTTACGGTTTACCCGGCCTACTTGGATCACGCTCGTTCCTTGGTGGTACGGAAAAACTCACGGTATATGGGCCACGCGGAATCGAAGAGTATATCCGGTTGTCACTCAAACTTTCTCGCACTCACTTGACGTATCCACTTGAAATTATTGAAATCGAACCGGGTGTGGTGTTTGAAGATACGGAGTTCCGAGTCCTGACAGAACGATTGGATCATGTCATTCCGTGTTATGGATTTCGTATTGAACAGAATGATCAGCCTGGGACATTGTTAATGGAAAAAGTACGTGAACTTCACGTGCCGAGAGGTCCACTACTTGGACGGTTAAAAGCAGGGGAGGATATCGTGCTAGAAGATGGGCGAGTAGTCAAAAGTGGAGATGTTACTTCACAACCGAAACCAGGATTTACAGTTACTGTTCTAGGTGACACGCGTTTCACTGAATCCTCTATTGCACTTGCTAAAGAGGCGGACATCGTCGTGCATGAAGCAACGTTCGACGATACAGGGAAGAAAATGGCACAAGACTATGGGCACTCGACGTTCCGACAAGCGGCACAAGTGGCAAACGAAGCGCAGGCGAAACATTTAATCGTAACTCATATCAGTGCACGGTTTACAAATGAAAACGAGCCGTCTCTTTTAGCGGAACTAAAAGAGAGCGGCTGTCCATCTTTTATTGCGTCTGATTTTATGCATTACAAACTGCTGCGCGATGGCAGCATTGAATCTTTTACAACTTCCCCTAAATGAGCAGATTGTGTACAGGCTGCTTCAATGCCTTTTACAATCGCCGTATCGAGACCTAAGTCTTTCATTTGTTTCAGCCCAGCTTCTGTCGTCCCACCAGGACTCGTCACACGCTTTCTTAGTGTGGCGGGTTTTTCATTTGTCTCTTTCAGCATTGCTACAGCTCCATCTAATGTTTGTAAGATCAGCGCGTTCGCTTGCTCTTGTGGTAAACCGATTTTCTGTGCAGCACGTTGCAATGCTTCGGTGACAAAGTAGATGTAAGCAGGTCCGCTTCCTGATAACGCAGTCACGGCATGCATCTGGTCATCCTTCATTACCTCGACAGTTCCAATTGCTTCAAACAATGCTTTTACAAAGTGTAAGTTCGATTCTATAACTGTAGGCGTGTGACTCATAACCGTAGCACTTTTCCCAATAGTAGCGGATGTATTCGGCATAATACGCACAATTGGATGGCCAGGAAAGGCATGAGTCAAGACCTCTAAATCAATACCAGCTATCACCGACAATACAGTTACATGCTTTGGGAGCAGAGGCTGAATCGCCTGGAAGGCTTGCTGAGCATCTTTTGGCTTCATCGCAAGCACAACATAATCTGCATCCTCTAAGCATGTTGGATGATCTTTCATGAGCTCAATTTTGTATTTTGTTTGTAGGTCTGTGAGCGCTTGATCATCACTCTTATTGGTCACGTACAACGAAAGAGGAGGAAGTTTGGGAGAGTTCACCCACCCGCTAATAATCGCTTCTGCCATTGCACCAGCTCCAAAAAACACAATCTTCATGGAAAACGCCTCCTCAAGTATAATGATTCGAATTATAGAGTTGTCCGTCTAACTTGTCAATGCTACTAGTGACGTCATATTGCATTCATAGTACACTATGAATAACCATTCATTTTAGGAGGCCCAAAATGATTCATACACTAACACTTCCGACTCCTTTTGCTGTTGGAGATGTGCACAGCTATTTGCTTAAAGGGGACTCCTTGACACTTTTTGATGTCGGTCCAAAAACGGAACAAGCTAGGCAACTACTAGAGGCCCAGCTGAAAGATCTAAACGTGGCTCCAGCTGATATCGAACAAGTCGTGTTAACGCATCATCATCCAGACCATTCCGGTTGGACAGAGCTTTTTGAGAATGCCTCGTTGCTGGGTCATGCATACAATGATGTGTGGTTTAAACGAGATCAAGCATTTTTTTCCTATCACGACGATTTCTACCTTGAACAATTAAAAGAGGAAGGCGTTCCAGAACACTATCATCAATGGATTGAAAAGATGAGACGGCCAATCCAATTGATGGGAAATCGTCCTTTAGATGGTATTCTTCAAGACGGTGAAAAGTTACCAGGACATCCAGACATCATGGTGCTCGAAACACTTGGACACGCCCAAAGTCAATTATCTTTTTACAATGAAAAGACAAACTGGATGATCGGTGGGGACCACGTGATTGCACATATTTCTTCGAATCCATTGATTGAACCACCCCTCTTAAAATCATCCGGACGACCGAAAGCATTGTTGCAGTATAATGCTTCTTTAAAACGTATGCTCGATTATCCGGTAGAGCAAATCTACAGTGGGCATGGAGATGTTGTAAAAGATGTGCACCCGCTCATTACATACCGCCTCGAGAGACAGCATCAGAGAGCGATGCACGTCCAAACTTTGCTAGGAGATGAATCACTCTCCATCTTTGAATTGACGAAGCGTCTCTTTCCAAAAGTTTACGAAAAAGAACTTGGATTGACCCTGTCTGAGACAATCGGGCAAGTCGACTATCTTTCGGATCTTTCACTAGTAGAAGAAGTGACGAGTGAAGGGGTGATTTATTATCGTAATGCCTAAAAAAGTACTAGTGACAGGCGGTACTAGTGGTCTTGGTCTCTACGTCACGCATCAACTAGTAAAAAGAGGATACAAAGTGACGGTAACAGGGCGTAATGCAGAGGCACTTGCTGATTTACAAACAGTCGGAGTTCGTGCGGTGGCATGGAATATGACGCTGCAACATGAACAGACAGACTGGCCACTTGAATTACTTGAAACAGATTATGATGTTGTGGTCATCAATGCGGGGGTGGGATTTTTTAAAACACACGACACGCTAACACCTGAGGAAATTCGTGAAATGCTAGTGATCAATGTAGAGCTACCGATGTTGCTTGCTCGCTACCATAGTCCGTTCATGCAACAAAAGAACAAGGGGCTGTTACTTTTCATCGGTTCACTAGCAGGTCGAATGGCCTCACCTAAAGCAAGTGTGTATGCTGCCTCAAAACACGCGTTAACTGGTTACGTTCAAGGTCTTCGCATGGAGCTGATGGACTCAGGAGTGGACGTTAGTATCGTGCAGCCAGGACCAATCGATACACCCTTTATCGATAAAACAGATCAATCAGGTGGTTATAAAAAAGCGCTAGGAAAACACATTCTCTCAATTGAACAAGTGGGAGACATTGTCATGCAGCAGCTTGACTCTCCAAAAGGAGAAGTACTGGTACCTGGTCATCTTGGTGCGGGTGCAAAGCTTGCGCAACTTGCCCCGCTGCTATTTGAACGGTACGGTAAACGCATATACGCAAAAAAGTAGAGAGCCGAGGCCCTCTACTTTTTTTATTTCAACCCAATGGTTGCTTTAACATCGACTTCGGCATATTTTTTCAAATCAGCACGTTGCCCAACGAGTGTTCCGATCCATCCTCCTAAGAAACCAGCTGGCACGGAAACAAGTGCAGGGTTTGTAAGAGGGAAGAGAGGTTCACCAGTGAATAGCATCGACCCATCTGCCGCCCATAAGTTCGGGCTTAAAATTACAAGGACAAGTGCTGTCACAAGACCTGTAACAATAGCAGCCAGTGCACCTGTTGTTGAGAAACGCTTCCAGTAGATGGTGTAAATAATCACCGGCAGGTTAGCGGATGCTGCAATACAGAAAGCAAGAGACACAAGGAATGCAACGTTCATGTTTTGAGCGCCAAGTGCCAAAATAATCGAGATAACAGAAACTGCGATCGATGCACTACGTGCTGCAATCATCTGCTCTTTTTCAGTCACTTTTCCTTTTTTAATGATTTGTCCATACAGGTCATGTGCAAATGCAGAGGCGCCGGAAAGCACAAGCCCTGCTACTACAGCTAAGATGGTTGCAAATGCGACAGCCGATACAAAGGATAGCAACAAGTCGCCACCGAGTGCTTCTGCAAGGAGAGGAGCTGCCATATTTCCAGCTGCATTTGCTGCTACAATCTGTTCAGAACCTACAAATGCCGCTGCGCCAAAGCCCAGGAAAATCGTCAAGATGTAGAAAATTCCTACAATCCACGTTGCATAGACGACAGAACTGCGTGCGGTTTTTGCATCTTTTACTGTAAAGAAACGCATCAAGATGTGCGGTAGCCCTGCTGTACCTAGTACAAGGGCAATCATCATAGAGATTGTATCAATTCCATTTGTATAGCGAACACCTGGGTGTAAATATGCTTCCCCGTGTGCTGTCGCTGTTTTCATCTCCGAGAACATCCCTAAGATGTTGAAGTTGAATTTCCAGAGAACGAGGAAAGAGATCACAACTGTTCCGACCATCAAAAGAACAGCTTTGATAATCTGGACCCAGCTGGTTGCAGCCATTCCACCGAACAATACATAAATTGTCATCATAGTACCGACAATCAAAACAGCAATCCAATAATCAATGCCAAGAAGTAATTGAATAAGTGCACCGGCACCTACTAACTGTGCAATCATATAAAAAAGTACGATGGTGATTGTGCTGACCGCTGCTGCGCCCCGTACTTTTTTCTGATTGAAGCGCGCAGCAATCATATCAGCAAGTGTGTAGCGACCAAGATTTCGTAATGGTTCCGCTACGATGTATAAAACAACAAGGTAGGCAACCAAATAGCCGATGGAGAAGAAGAATCCGTCGAAGCCAAATAATGCAATAGCTCCTGCAATTCCTAAGAAAGACGCGGCCGATAAGTAATCTCCGGCGATGGCGATTCCATTTTGCCATCCTGTCAGGCCACCTCCTGCAGTATAGAATTCACTGGCAGAGTTCGTGCGCTTTGAAGCAAGATATGTAACGTATAAGGTCAACCCGACGATAGCAACGAAGAAAAAGATTCCTACTCCACTCATCGTGTCACCTCACCAACTGCATCTTCTTTGATCTTTTCGGCCTCTTTATCAAAGCCATTTGCTTTTTTAACGTAGATCATGCAAAGTGTCCAGGTCATAATAAACAACAGGAATGAATAAATCCATACAAGTGAAATATCACCAATTACAGGGGTGTTTAAAATCGTCGTGTACGAAGTCAGGATGGGCAATGCTAGATACGCTGTTAAAAAGAAAATCGAAATACCTACTATGAATTTGTTTTTTCGTTTCTTGAGAGATTTGAAGTTATTCTGTTCAGAAATCTCTTCATATGGATACTCTCGGGTGTAACCGCTTTCTTTGATAGGTTCCATAAACTGCCTCCTTTTCTATAATGATTCAGTATAATGAATAATTAATCAGAAAACAATGAATAGTTCAAAAACAGAACCTTCTACTTACTTTGAATTCAAGGGTTGGTGCTATAGGCCGATATTACTAAAAAATTGCAATAAAAAACCCTCACAACCATCATGTGAGGGAAAGAACTTAAAAACCGCGTTCGTAGGCTTTTGGCGGTACGACAGAACCTGTTAATTGTTCTTGTGCATGAAGGGCCCAATATGGATCACGGAGTAATCCGCGACCAATTGCAACAAATTCTGCATCGCCTTCTGCAATTACTTTTTCTGCTAAGATTGCATCTTCTAAACGCCCTACAGCAATCACAGGAAGTTCGAAAGCTTTTTTATACGCACGTGCAAACCCAACTTGGTAACCAGGTTCATTCGATGGCTTTTTCTGTCCAGGAGGTGCTTCACCACCACTTGAAATATGAAATACATCCACGCCTGCTTCTTTATAACGTTGTGCAATGTCTAGTGCGTGCTCCAAATCATAGCCGCCATCCATATACTCTATCGCTGACATCCGGAAGATAAGCGGCATGTCTGCTGGCATGACCGATTTGACTGCTTGAATCACTTCGACTCCAAAGCGGGCAAGGTCAATTCCATACTCATCCTGACGCTTGTTGATAGCTGGAGAATGGAACTGGTGGATCAAATACCCATGTGCGCCGTGCAGCTCAATCGCATCATACCCAGCTGCTATCGCGCGTTCAGTTGCCTTTTTAAATTTGTTTACCATCTCGTGTACTTCTTCCGTCGAAAGGGAACGAGGGGTTTTCCAGTCCGCATCCGTTGTTACGGGAACTGTAGAAGAGGAGACCGGTTGTACAGCATCTGTTGCTTTGCGTCCAGCGTGTGCAATCTGGGCGGCAATTTTTGCTCCATTTTTCTTTACACAGGAAACAAGGCGAGCATGTGATTCAATATGTGCATCGTCCCATAATCCTAAATCACGATTTGTGATGCGTCCGTCTGGTTCGACATCTGTCATTTCGACGATAACGAGCCCGACGCCGCCGACCGCACGCGATGTGTAGTGCACAAGATGCCAGTCCTCAGGGTGACCATCCTCTGCCTCAACAGAATACTGACACATTGGTGCCATGATCACTTTATTTTTAAGCTCGAGTTTACCAAGCTTTGCAGGTTCAAATAATTTCGACATATCTCATCACCTTTCTCGGGTATGTTGTTATTATTCCGCATTCTATGAACTTTTTCAAAGATTAGCTACCGAATTTTCAGAAATCACTTATAATAGGGAGAAACTGGAGGTGTCTGAATGAAAGTGCAGTTAAATAACATCCCGAAAAAAGAAAATACGTTATCAAAAGAAGACTATAAGGTGGAACTGAAAAAACTACAATATCATCTGTTAAGTTTGCAACTCACACTCCGCAAACAGCAAGTCGGTTTGATTTTTGTATTCGAAGGAATGGACGCTGCAGGAAAAGGCGGCGCCATCAAACGATTAACAGAGCGACTTGATCCCCGTGGATTTATCGTGCATCCCATTTCTGCATCTCGTCCACACGAAAAACGGTATCATTATATGCACCGCTTTTGGCGAAAATTGCCGATGCATGGACAAATCAGCATTTTCGACCGCTCTTGGTACGGCAGAGTATTAGTGGAACGCATCGAGAAATTTGCAACGAAGCAAGAATGGAAGCGTGCATATAATGAAATCAATGAGTTTGAACGGCTATTGAGTGATGAGGATTATATTCTCGTCAAATACTGGCTTCAAATTTCAAATGATGAACAACTCAGCCGCTTCATCAAACGAAAAAACGATCCTTTCAAACAGTGGAAATTAACAGACGAAGATTGGCGTAATCGGGACAAATGGGACCAGTATGTAAAAGCAGCACAAGACATGTTGGAAAAAACCGATTCAGAGCACGCCCCATGGTTTGTTGTGGCAGCTGATGACAAAAAACATGCACGGTTGCAAGTTTTGAAGAAGGCAATTGATACCATCGAAGCGGAATTGTCTCGCCGTGGAATCGAGTTTCCACCGATTCATGACAAAGAGCTGTCACAAATTATTGGTGAATAAATAATTAAAGTGTTGTATTTTTATAACCTCCATGCTAGTATATGCATATTGATAAATCATTATGCATAAAAATACATGGAGGTTTTTAGTATGAAAAAAGTTGTCTTAGCGTACTCAGGTGGTCTAGATACATCGGTTGCCATTACATGGTTGAAGGAGCAAGGATATGAAGTAGTGGCTGTCTGCCTAGACGTTGGGGAGGGTAAGGACCTCGATTTTATTAAAGAAAAAGCATTGCTTGTCGGAGCCACTGAGAGCTACGTGATTGATGCGAAAGAAGAGTTTGCGACGGAATATGCACTTACGTCTATGCAGGCTCATACATGGTACGAGCAAAAGTACCCACTTGTCTCTGCACTTTCTCGTCCTCTAATTGCAAAAAAATTAGTCGAAGTAGCAGAGCAGGTCGGAGCAACTGCCGTTGCACACGGATGTACAGGTAAAGGAAACGACCAAGTACGTTTTGAAGTTTCGTTCCAGGCCCTTGCACCACACCTAGAAGTAATTGCTCCGGTACGTGAGTGGTCATGGAGCCGTGATGAAGAGATTGCCTACGCAAAAGAAAAGAACATTCCAATTCCTATTAATCTCGATAGCCCGTTCTCCATCGATCAAAACTTATGGGGACGTGCTAACGAATGTGGCATTCTAGAAGATCCGTGGGCGGCACCACCTGAAGACGCATACGATTTAACGAATGCACTTGAAAACACACCGGATACACCGGATGTGATTGAGATTGAATTTAAACAAGGAGTCCCTGTCGCGTTGAACGGGCAAGAGTATCTCTTGAGCGATTTGATTCAAGAATTAAACAAAGTGGCTGGTAAACATGGTGTTGGACGTATCGATCACGTCGAAAACCGTTTAGTTGGTATTAAATCACGTGAAGTGTATGAGATTCCAGGAGCGCACACACTTTTAGTGGCGCATAAGGAGTTAGAAGATATCACACTTGTCAAAGAGCTTGCACATTTTAAGCCGGTGATGGAGAAAAAACTGACAGAACTCATCTATGAGGGACTTTGGTTCTCGCCACTTCGCACGGCATTACAAGCATTTTTGAAAGAAACGCAACAGTACGTGAACGGAACGGTTCGTGTGAAATTGTTCAAAGGGCATGCGATTGTCGAAGGCCGTAAATCTCCAAATTCATTGTATGATGAAAAGCTTGCGACGTACTCAACAGACGATGCATTCAATCACGCTTCGGCAGTCGGTTTCATCGAACTATGGGGTCTTCCAACAAAAGTACATGCAGTCGTGAACAAACAACAGGAGCAGAAGGTGACAGTATGACGAAATTGTGGGGAGGGCGCTTTCAACAGACGGCAGAGGAATGGGTCGATGATTTTGGTGCATCGATTCACTTTGACCAAGCGCTCGTTTTAGAAGATATTACTGGAAGCCTTGCACATGTTCAGATGCTGGCAGAGCAAAGCATTCTATCGCGCAGTGACGCGGAGAAAATCATGGACGGACTTCTAACGCTTCAAGAGAAAGCAAAAAATGGAGAACTTACTTTTTCTGTTGCTCAGGAAGATATCCATTTGAATTTAGAGAAGCATTTGATCGATTTGATTGGTCCAGTCGGTGGGAAGCTTCACACAGGACGCAGTCGAAATGATCAAGTCGCCACGGACATGCATCTCTATTTAAAAACACGTACGGAAGAAATCATTGTGCTTATCGAAGACTTTCAAAAGCAATTGGTTTCTCAAGCCGAGCAACATATTGAAACGATTGCACCAGGATATACGCACCTGCAGCGAGCCCAACCGATTTCTTTTGGTCATCACTTGATGACATATTTTTGGATGCTTGAACGTGACAAAGCGCGTTTTCAAGATGGCTTGAAGCGTACGGACTTGTCGCCACTTGGTGCCGGCGCACTCGCTGGTACGACATTTCCGATTGACCGTGAACGCACAGCAGAATTATTAGGTTTTTCCGGTGTCTACGAAAACAGTTTAGACGCTGTCAGTGATCGTGATTTCATCGTTGAATTTTTGAGTGCTTCGTCACTTCTCATGACGCATCTTTCTCGTCTTGCCGAAGAAATCATTTTGTGGTCGAGCCAGGAGTTTTCATTTATTGAATTATCGGATGCGTTCTCGACAGGGTCGAGCATCATGCCGCAAAAGAAAAATCCGGATATGGCAGAACTGATCCGTGGGAAGACGGGACGTGTGTACGGGAATCTCTTTGGGTTACTGACCGTGTTGAAAGGATTGCCTCTCGCCTACAACAAAGATATGCAAGAAGATAAAGAGGGAATGTTCGATACAGTTCAAACTGTCACAGGTTCATTGAAGATTTTTGCTGGAATGATCCAGTCGATGACAGTGCGCACGGAAACGTTGGAAGCCGCTGTCGAATCGGATTTCTCCAATGCGACAGAGCTTGCAGATTATCTGGCAGCAAAAGGTATGCCGTTTCGTGAGGCACATGACGTGACCGGGCGTCTCGTGTTTTATTGCATCCAGCAAGGCATTTTCTTAAAAGATGTGTCACTCGCAACATTTAAAGACTACTCGTCTTTAATTGAAGACGATATCTTTATAGCACTTGCACCGCGCGAGGCCGTCCGCCGCCGTAACTCACTTGGTGGAACAGGCTTTGAGCAAGTCGGTCTTCAAATTCAGAAAGCAAAGGCGTTACTTTAAGTTTTTAAAACTCCTCCAGAAAGAAGACGGGAAGGGTGAGGTGCTTGTCCCCGCTATTCTTTTAGTCTTTGATATTTTGAACTCCTTCAGAAAGAAAGATGGGAGCTGAGGTGCCTGTTTTAGACTCAATTCTGGCAGATGATGAGACTCAGTTCGAGACGAAGTCGAAGAAGTGTGGCTCTTCAACTGCCAAGCTAGAATTGTGGCTGTGACAGGCTCCGTATGAAAAGAAAAAAGCACAACGATAGAAATTTCTTCTTCAACCCGAGGTTCGATTCTGTCAAAGAAATAAAAACCAACAGTGGCCGATTCGCTTTTTGAGCGAATCGGCCACTGTTCTTCTTTAACCACACTTCGCCCCTTCAATGCCAAAAAGCTGCTCTCCCGTTCGGAAGAGCAACTTTCCTTTTCTAAAAAACCAAATCCCAATGATTAAAATATGTTTTCTCCATTCTAGAAGAAAAGACCACGCTAGTTAGTGCCAGTTCCCTCTATCCTTAGTCTTTGGCATTTAAAACTCCTCCAGATAGAAAGACGGGGGGTGAGGTGCCTGTTTTAGACTCAATTCTGGCAGATGATGAGACTCAGTTCGAGACGGAGTCGAAGAAGTGTGGCACTTCAGCTGCTGATCTAGAATTGTGGCTGTGACAGGCTCCGTATATCTTAATCTAAGATAGTGCTAACAAATTGTGAGCCTCAATGGTCTATCTGCACTTCCAAACACCTCCTAATTTTACTTTACACCTAGTAAAGCGCTTACCGAATAGGTAAAATGAAAGGGAATACATATAAAACTATCAACAAGAATGAGGTATACTAGATGATCAATTTTCAAGATAAAGTAAGCTTTATCTGGTCAATCGCTGAAGTATTACGCGGACCATACAAACCAGAAGATTACGGAAAAGTGATTTTACCACTTGCCGTATTACGTCGCTTTGACTGCGTACTCGAAAAAAGTGGCGGCTCTGAACTTGATCCACAAAAACATGGTGCTAGCGGGGTAGTAGAAGACGAGAAAGTTCGCTTGTCTTCGATTCTCGATAAATTAAACGACCGATTTGGTACAGAGTTTTCAGAGACTGACTATCTATCACGTGAACAAGTAAAAGAAGATATTCTAAATAGTGATGACATTCGTCAAAAAGCTAAAAATAATACAAAAGAGAACTTTAAGTTTGCATTTGAACGCACCTTTATGGACTTTGTCATTGATCGTATGAACACTAACCAAGACTTCTTCATGAAAATCCTTGAGAACCCTGAATTTAAAGCCTATATCATGGAGGATATGATGAATGAAGTGTATGGTGAGGTGAATTCATAATATGAAAAGTTCAAACAGTCAGGTGCCGAAAAATATTGTGTTTTTTGAAGATAAAGAGGCAATGCTCATTAATGGTGTTATAGAATTTGACGATAAACAATTAACCCAAATTAAACAGATTTCAAGTGCACATACTAAATTTGAACTGAATGAAATGGATAATGGCTTCAATTTAAAAGACCTAACGTCGGAACAAAAAGCAACCATTCTTCAAGAAAAGAAGAACATTGTAATTTCTGGAAAAGAAGACCCCCAAGAACTATTCGATAAAAAATTGGTTTATCTTACTTTTCATGCTCTTGAGCGTAGCTTCCAACGAGTTCAACAGGAAGTTGCGAATATGGATATTTATATTATTGAGAAAATTATCGAGTCTAATAAAGTTCTGAAAGCACAATACAAAGGGTTCCCTCAACTTTCTTACACACTTCAAACAAAAAATGAAAGTGAAAAATTTAATTCTAGTATTAGCTTTGTCATTCATAATGGGATCGCACGCAATATTAGGGTAATAACCGTTAGTTTGACAGAATTTAGTGATACTAACACTTTAGGTAAGTCGCGTTCTAATCAATATTTAAGTGATAATCCATTATTAAAAGAGCTTTTGGAGCGACTCTCTACAGATTAAATTCTAACTGTGTGGGTATGAAATATAGTATAATTACTTAAAATAACAAAGTAAGGGGTGAGACATCATGCGTACTACTTTATCGAAGAGTTCTTCTGCTAAGGAGGAAAAAAGGTTGGCACCGGATATACCGATAGTAAAAGATTTAGTTTGGAAAATCTCTGGTACAGAGTACACTATAAAAAATGTCCCTGCCTATGAAATGAATGCCGATGGTCGTGAATTTGTAGATATGAAAATTGTTAATCTTTTATCAATGGTTAGAAATCTTATGTATGCGGATGAAATACCTCATACTGTAGATTTCAATGATATTGCCGATTTAGTCTAAACTCTATCCCATGAACTTTTTAAGTTCATGGGACTTTTTATTTTTTATGGAATTTAAAGTAAAAAGTAAGTATTTTACTTTTAATTTAATAGTATAATAAAGAGAAAAAGCGGGTGATTATTTGAAGAAATTTAATCCATCGATTTTATTGTTCGTAATTGCATTGGGGATTTTTGTCGGTTTAAATCTAAACAATGATCTCTTTAGCACTCAAAGCATAGTTGATAATCTGGCACCTTCCGAGACATTGAAAGAAGAAGCGACTGCTACCACAAATAAACAAGAGGCGTCGGCAAATTCCACTTCAATACTTAATTATGATATTATCTACTCTATTGAAAAAAGGTACGATGGTGGAACTTCCTATTATGTTTTAATTGATTCTGTAGATTTAAATTCTTTATTATTTATGGATGATGTGAAATACATAGTTAATGATTTGGTTCGTGAAAAAGGGGAGAAAATTTCAATAGAACTTTTCGATAATCGAGACGCATTGGAACTGGCCTATAAACAATATGGTGATTTATCTATGGGGCGAACATTAACAGAAAGTGAAAATCTTTTGCAAGCACGTCATTATATTGCTGCTTATTCTGGAAATCTCGAGACTGGATTTTATTTTAATACACTTCTAATGTTTCCTTCAGCTTCTTCTGATTATCCCGAAGTTGGAAAACATGTAACAATAACGGAGTTCAATCCTCAATGATTTTACAATTTACAATTGTAAAAAGCGCCTAAGACAAGTTTGATTGTCTCTGGCGCTTTTTTTATACGGAGCCTGTCACAGCCACAATTCTAGAGCGGCAGTTCAGGAGCCACACTTCTTCGACTCCGTCTCGAACTGAGTCTCCAGAACTACCAGAATTGAGTCTAAAACAGGCACCTCACCCTGAGATTTTCTTTTCTTGAGAAGTTTTAAATGACAGCCACCAGAAAAAATATGTATTCTCAAAAGTTACTTGTCTGTTTCTCTCAACTCGCTGTCTTATACTGTGGCTATCAGCTCGATGAATCGGCCACTGTTGGTTTTTATTTCTTTAGACAGAATCGAACCTCGGATGACAGACAAATGCTCTATCGGTGCGTAATCATACGGAGCCTGTCACAGCAACAATTCTAACGCGGTAGTTCAGGAGCCACACTTCTTCGACTCCGTCTCGAACTGAGTCTCCAGCCCTACCAGAATTGAGTCTAAAACAGGCACCTCACCCCGGGCTCTTTTTTTCTTGAGGAGTTAACCCCGACAAATTTTTCCTCGATCAAAAAACATTCCGCACTAGATTAAGAACGTGTGTTCGGTGTATACTAAATCAAACTAGAATAGAAAGGCGGAATTGTTATGTATGAACTACTTGAACCGCGCAAGATTCTTTGCATCGACATGCAAAGCTTCTTTGCAAGTTGTTCTGCAGCCGTCTATGGCCTCGATATCCAACAAGAAGCCATCGCCATCGTCGGCAACCTCGAACAAAAAGGAAGTGTCGTCCTTGCCGCTTCTCCGAGAATGAAAAAACAATTTGGCGTCAAAACCGGTACACGTCGGTTTGAAATTCCAAACCACCCCGAAATACGCATCATCCAGCCGCAAATGGAGCTCTATGTGAAAGTCTCAGCAGAAATTACCCGTTACTTAAATCAACTCGTCCCGATGGAATCCCTTCATGTGTACAGTATCGACGAAAGCTTCATTGACTTAAAAGGCACCGAAAAACTATGGGGTGACCCGTGGGATGTCGCTCGCAAAATTCAAGATGATTTGAAGCGTCAATTTCAAATCCCTTGCAGCATTGGCATTGGACCAAATATGTTGCTTTCCAAACTCGCACTTGACCTAGAAGCGAAAAAAACTGGCATTGCCGAGTGGACCTACGAAGATGTTCCAGAAAAACTCTGGCCCGTCTCTCCTCTGAGGGAAGTATGGGGAATCGGCACTCGAACGGAAGCTACACTCAACGCTATGGGCATTTTCACAGTTCGCGATCTTGCTCACACCCCGCTCGAGCAACTCGAAGCAAAATTCGGTGTGATGGGGAATCAACTGTATCACCACGCGTGGGGGATTGATCTATCTGAAGTCGGTGCACCCATCATGGAAGGACAGATCAGTTACGGCAAGGGGCAGATCTTGTTCCGCGACTACAACTCCAAAAAAGAAACGATGGCCGTCGTACTCGAAATGACAGAAGACGTGGCACGCCGCCTGCGAGAAGCAGGGAAGGTCGGTCGCACGATGCATATGAGTATCGGCTACAGCAAATTCGGCGGGTTCAGTCGCTCTCTATCGATTGACGAAGCTACCAACCGAACATCTGTCATCTACGCTGCATTTGACCGCTTGATGGACACTTTTTACGATGGCAGTCCCGTGCGTAGAATCGCACTCTCTGTCAGTAACATCGAGGAGGACGATTCCCTTCAATTAAATTTATTTACCCACACTGAACAGATCCGCGAGCAACGGCTCGGCCAAACAATCGATGCACTTCGTAGAAAATATGGTTCGACCGCTGTTTTACGTGCCGTATCCTATACAGCGGACGGTACAGCGCGTTACCGAGCAACTCTTCTTGGCGGTCATAAAAAGATGTGATATTTCTATTTTCGAAATTATTTCAGTTGTTCGTCTTCCGAAATGTTTGAAGATTTGCTAAACTAAATAAGGTTTTTAAATTGTACGAGAAAAGGGGAACGAACACATGAGGGTATTTTTAGACCTTGCCTGGTTCTTTAAAGAGAGAAAATGGCACTACGGACTCGGCGTCGTCATGCTGCTGTTTGTGGCATTCTTGACACTGATTCCTCCGCGCATCATCGGAGAAGTCGTCGATGCCATCAATGAAGAACGGCTTACATCACAGCTACTCATGCAGTGGCTCGGTTTACTTGCAGGGGCTGCACTACTAATGTATATTCTCCGCTACTACTGGCGAATGATGATCTTCGGCTCAGCAATTTTGCTTGCTCGTCGTATGCGTCAGACATTGTTTCACCATTTTAGCCGGATGTCCCCTTCGTTTTATCAAAAACGACGCGTCGGAGATTTGATGGCACATGCAACGAATGATTTGTCGGCTGTGCAACAAACAGCAGGGGCAGGCGTGCTGACACTCGTTGATTCACTAGCAACTGGTGGATTTGTGATTGCTGCGATGGCCATCACCATCAACTGGAAGCTGACATTGATTGCCTTACTACCAATGCCCATCATGGTACTGACAACTAGTTATTACGGACGATTGTTACACCAACGCTTCCGTTTTGCACAAGAAGCGTTCTCTGACCTGAACGACAAATCCCAAGAAAGTATTAGTGGAATCAAGGTCATTAAGACGTTCGGACAAGAACAAGAAGATACGGAAGACTTTAAACGCCTGTCACAAGAAGTCGTCGATAAGAACATCCGTGTAGCAAAAGTCGACTCATTGTTCGACCCAACGATTTCACTCATCGTTGGAGCATGTTTCTTCTTAGCGATCAGCTTCGGTACCCAGTTCATCTTAGCGGATGAGATGACAATTGGAGACCTTGTAGCATTCAATACGTATCTTGGCTTACTCGTGTGGCCGATGCTAGCGTTTGGTTGGTTGTTCAACATCGTAGAGCGTGGCCGTGCTTCGTATGAGCGCATCCAGCAACTGCTATCGGAACCAGTCGACATTGATGACCGTGTTGGCGCACTGGAAGTGAAACCTCAAGGCAAAGTAACATTTGCGATTGATGCGTTCTCATTCCCAGGGGATGAGCGTGTGGGCCTTCGTGACGTCCATTTCACATTGGACCGCGGGGAGACATTAGGTATCGTCGGACGAACTGGCTCCGGAAAGACGGCGATTCTAAAACTGTTGATGCGTGAATTTGAAGGATATAAAGGAAGTATCACATATGGCACACACGATATTCGTGATTACAAAAAAGAGAGTCTGCTTGAAGCGATCGGCTACGTTCCACAAGACCATTTCTTATTCTCAACGACAGTTGGGTTGAACGTTGCATTCACAAATGTTAAAGCAAGCCAACAAGAAATCGAACGTGCGACAAAACTTGCAGCGATTCACGAAGACATCACACGGTTCACGGATGGGTACGACACCATTGTCGGTGAACGAGGCGTCTCTCTGTCCGGTGGTCAAAAGCAGCGTATTTCGATTGCCCGCGCGCTCATGATGCAACCAGAATTGTTGATACTCGATGACTCCTTGTCAGCGGTGGACGCAAAGACGGAAGAGGCCATTTTAGAATCACTAAAAGCAGAGCGAACAGATGAAACAACGATCATCACATCACACAGACTAAGTGCCATTCAACATGCACACCAAATCATCGTGATGGAAGACGGGACCATTAAAGAAAAAGGGACCCATGACGAATTAATGGCTCAACAAGGCACGTATTTCGAGATGTACCAGCTCCAGCAGCTCGAGTCACTCGTAGAGCAAGGAGGCGACATCCATGGATGAGAAAATGCCCAAACTGACCGGGAAAATGCAGTGGCAAGTCGTAAAACGTTTACTACGCTATTTACTCCCACATAAAAAGATGTTGGCGATTGCCCTCGTTCTACTTACTTTGACAGTCGTAGGAGATCTGGTCGGGCCCTATTTAATTAAAATCTACATCGATGACTATTTAACAGTCGGTTCGTTCCCGCAAGCAGCCATTATTGGGCTTGCTGCAGGATATCTTTTCATTCAGATCAGTAATGTCGTGATCAGCTATTTCCAACTGATGACATTCCAAAAACTTGCATTGAAAATTATCCAGACGATGCGAATCGATGTCTTCACGAAGGTACAGGGGCTTGGCATGCGCTATTTCGACCGCACGCCTGCCGGAAGCATCGTATCACGTGTCACGAACGATACAGAAGCCATCAAGGATATGTTTGTCAGTGTACTTGTCGGATTCGTCCAAGCCGGATTCTTGATCATCGGGGTCTACATTGCGATGTTCTTGATTAATCCGCAACTCGCACTGATGGCGACATTGTTGTTACCGATTTTAGGATTTATCATCTACACGTACCGTAAACACAGTTCCGTCGTCTACCAAGACCTTCGCGAACGTCTTTCGCAACTCAATGCAAAACTTGCAGAATCCATTTCTGGAATGGGCATGATCCAAGCATTCCGCCAAGAAAAACGTTTGAGAGATGAATTCAGCGAAATCAATGACAAGCACTTCCAAGCAGGAGGCCGCAATATCAAGCTCGACAGTTTGCTTCTTCGTCCAGCCATCGATTTGGTGTACGCATTGGCTATTATCCTGGTATTGAGTTATTTCGGAATCACGTCTTTCTCGAACCCGGTTGAAGTCGGGGTGATCTATGTATTTGTTGCCTACATCGACCGTTTCTTCGAGCCGATCAATCAAGTGATGCAACGACTTTCGATTTTCCAGCAAGCTATCGTTGCTGCTTCACGCGTATTTAAACTGATGGACGAAGAAGATATGGCACCGGCACAGGCGAACAATCCTGCTGCCAAAATACTCGACGGAAAAATCGAATTCCGCAATTTGACGTTCTCGTATGATGGACGCCAAGACGTACTGAAGAACATTTCGTTCACTGCGGAGCCTGGACAGACGGTCGCCTTAGTTGGGCACACCGGAAGTGGGAAGAGCTCGATCATCAATTTGTTGATGCGGTTCTACGAATACGAAAACGGGGAAATCCTCATCGATGGACATTCTTTAAAAGACTTTCCGATGAGTGAGTTACGAAAGAAGATGGGGCTTGTGCTCCAGGATCCATTCTTATTCTACGGCGACATTGAAAGCAATATTCGCCTCCATGCACCAGAGATGACGAGCGCACAAGTGCGTGCTGCTGCAGAGTTTGTGCAAGCGGACAGCTTTATACGCGCACTGCCAGATGGGTATCAGCAAAAAGTGACAGAGCGCGGATCAACATTCTCAAGTGGACAGCGCCAACTGGTTGCGTTTGCGCGCACCATGGCAACAGACCCGAAAGTATTGATTCTAGATGAAGCAACAGCCAACATCGATACCGAGACAGAAGTGGCGATTCAAACGAGTCTTGAGAAGATGAGAAAAGGCCGTACGACGATTGCTATCGCACACCGACTCAGCACGATTCAAGACGCAGAACTGATTCTTGTTTTGCACCAAGGAGAGATCGTTGAACGCGGCACGCACCAAGAACTGATTCGTCAAAAAGGGCTCTATCACAAAATGTATCAGCTTCAAAATGGAATTGTCGAAGAACAAATGTCATAAAACTGTCATGAGCAAGAGTAGGGTGTAAAGAGGAAAAGTCTGATACGATGGATGTAGTTTAGCTGAAAGGGTGATTTTTTTGGCAACCGATGTGACCATCTGGCTTGCTTTTGGTGCAGGTTTCTTGAGCTTTGTCTCCCCGTGTACCTTGCCTCTTTACCCGGCTTTCTTGTCCTATATAACAGGGATGACGATTGAAGAGATCAAAACAGATAAAAAGAAAATGCAACGAAGAGGGATGTTCCATACATTGTTCTTCTTGCTTGGTTTTTCCGTTATATTTATAGCATTAGGTTTTGCAACAACGTGGCTTGGTACATTCTTTATTCAATACGGTGACCTCATCCGTCAAATCGGCGCTATTTTGATTATCGTATTTGGATTACTTGTCGTAGGAATCTTTAAGCCGGAAATGCTGATGTCTGAAAAACGACTACAATTTAAGAATCGACCTTCTGGTTATTTAGGCAGTAGTTTGATCGGGATAGCGTTTGCAGCTGGATGGCAGCCATGTACAGGGCCGATCCTTGCAGCGGTTCTTGTAATGGCTGGATCAAACCCTGAACTTGGTGTGTGGTATATGGTCGCCTACGTACTCGGCTTTGCCATTCCATTCTTCTTGCTATCCTTCTTTGTGACACGCACGGACTGGATGCGCAAAAACAGTGCAAAATTTATGAAGGTCGGCGGGTACATCATGATTGCACTTGGTGTAGTGTTATTCTTTGACGGACTGACATGGATCATTCGTGTGTTAACACCAATCTTCGGTGACTTTACAGGATTTTAAGGAAGTGGAACTATGAAAGACATTCAATCATTCGATGCGTGGCAAGAGGCGTTCGAGTCGAACCCAAAAGGACTGCTGTTTGTGAAGACAGACGGTTGTTCCGTCTGTGAAGGCTTGCGTCCGCAAGTAGAGGCTATTGAAGACGACTATCCAACAGTTCCATTTTTTAAAGTGAATATCGCCCAAGTACCAGAAGTGGCCGGTCAATTATCACTTTTCACAGCACCCGTCGTGATTTTATGGGAGTCCGGAAGAGAAGTGCAGCGTTTTGCGAGATTTGTTCCGATGCAAGAACTACAATTTCGATTAAAGTTGCTTGACGGAGGATCTGCTGATGTTTGACTTTATTTCTGAAGAACTGCTTGTGACCTTGTCACTTGTCAGTGCAATCGTGATGGGGACGCTTCTTACAATCGTCCGCAGTCGCGCTGCGAAAAAGCCAGCGAGTGCAAAAAAGATTTTGCTACCACCGCTATTCATGTCTACAGGAGCGTTGATGTTTTTGTTTCCATTCTTCCGTGTCCCGTGGATCAACGTACTGGAGGCACTGGCAGTCGGCGTATTGTTTTCATTTTTACTTGTTAAAACGTCCAATTTTGAAAAACGTGACGGCGAAGTTTACCTAAAACCTTCGAAAGCGTTCATTTTTATTTTATTTGGACTTCTCGGTCTGCGGATCGTACTCAAGCTTGTACTAAGCAGCGAAATCGATGTCGGTGAACTAAGCGGCATGTTCTGGTTACTGGCATTTGGAATGATTGTGCCATGGCGATTGATGATGTACAAAAAATACAAAGCTCTGACTTAAAAAAAGACCGTATCACTCAGTTTTTGAGTGGTACGGTCTTTTCTTGATGAAAATACACTTCATACGGTGTCAAATCGATTTCTAATTCATCCATCTTTTTACGCAAGAATTTGTGATCGCGTTTGGGAGTCGCTAGAATATACCCACGGATTAATAATTCTTGCGTGATGGCGTCGGCATTTTCTTCTAATGCCAATTGTCCAATACGTCCTGCAATCTTTTGTTTGGCAACTGGGCGGAAAATTTCCGGAACCGGTGCCACGAGTTCGTTCAATAATGCTTTTTGTTCTTCAGACCATAGATGAATCGTCTTGTCAACATAATAGGATTCCCAATCCAGGTCGGATTTACCGTCTTCTTTCGGGAGTGCCTTTAAAAACTTGCGGAACATGAAATAGCCACCGATTGCCATCAACGTGATCAAAACGACGACCCAAAATAGGATAAACCATAAAAACCAGCCTTCTAACACAGTTGTTCACCTCGAGTTAAGTATACAAGGTTCTTGAAGAAAATTCACCTCGAGGTATCCCTTTTTTCACGTGCGCTCTATATAGCGTATGAAGGAGGTGATACACATGGCATCGTATCAACTTAGAAGTGCGTCATTCCGCCTCGTCTATGATGACGGAATGACAGGAGATGGCAAGCCGAAACGTCACACGAAGAGTTATACAGGGATTGATTCGTCTCTACCTGCAGATCAGCTGTTCCAAGCAGCTGTCACAATCTCTTCACTTTCAGCAAAAGAATTACTCGCAGCACAAAAGCAAGAAATGGAAGAAATTATCTAACCAAGAAGGGAGGCCCTTTAAATGGCCAAAACATTACAACTTGAATTCGGCAACGCTGCGGGCAAGAAAGTAACAGTAGCTGTCGAAGAGCCACGCGACAACTTGACGGTACCAGAAGTAGAAGCCGCGATGCAACAAATCATCACGTCACAAGTGTTCTTGATCGACACCAATCCAGTGACAGAAGCCGTGTCCGCTCAAATCGTCGACCGCAACGTTCAGCAGTTATTTTAACGAACTTCCCTCCTCCGATTCGGGGGAGGGTTTTTTAAAAGGAGGAGACTATATGGAGCAATGGATCGCACTTGTGCAAGAGATCGGCTTTCCCGTCGTGGTGTCGTTTTACTTACTACATCGAATCGAATCACGACTTGAAGCCATTCGAGATGTACTAGTGGCAATCAACCCTGTCACAAAAGTGTAAGAATCAAACGATTGAACACTCCTCATCCCTCGGCTATCATTAGAAAGAGACGAGGAGTGATTCAGTTGAAGAAGATTGCAGTAGTAATGAGTCTTGTCATGTTGTTACTGGCTGGTTGTGGTGGCTTTGAAGCACAGACGGACTGGGAAGTAGATTCGTTCTCGGTGACCAATCACCGTGGGGAGGACGTTTCTCTTGAAGATTTAAAGGGGACCATCTGGCTCTCGACCTTCATTTTCACGAATTGCAATACCATCTGTCCACCGATGACCTACAACTTGACAGATATTCAAGAAGAACTTGAAGCAGCGGGTGTGGAAGAGTATAAAATAGTAGCGTTCAGTGTGGACCCAGCTGTTGATACACCGGAAGTGCTTACTTCTTACTTAGAGATGTATGATGTTGCGGATGAGTCGAAATGGGAATTGTTGACGGGCTACGACCAGACGTTTATTTCACAACTTGCACGGAACTCGTTTAAAGCCATTGTACAAAATGATCCGAATTCAGACCAAGTCATTCACGGAAGCAGCTTCTACCTTGTTGATCAAGAGGGGATTGTCGTGAAGAACTATAGCGGTGTGAGCGAAGTACCCGTTGAAGAAATCGTTGAAGATATGGATGCATTATCAAATTAAGACTGTCCCGTAGCGGGCAGTTTTTTTATTTGAAAGTTTATAGTATGATGGGACAAGCGAAATGAAAAGGTGAACGGATATGAAAAAACAACAAAAATTCAAATTAAAATCACGCATCTACTTCCGTTTGTGGGCACTTCTCTTGTTTTTGCCTATCATGGTTGTAGCCTATTTTATAAGCGTTATTGGTTGGCATGAGCTTCGGAATATCGCATGGACTCATGAGATCGGCCAATTCGTCGACTCAAAAGTCATCGAATTCCGCGATCCCGAAATTCCTGAGGAGTACGTTGCGGTCTATCAATCTGCAGAACTTGAATACGGCGTGCCGTGGCAACTACTTGCTGCCCATCACCGGATTGAGACGCGTTTTTCAACGATGGATCCACTGTTGTCACCAGTTGGTGCAGAAGGGCATATGCAGTTTATGCCATGTACATTTGTTGGCTGGACGCATCCGACGTGCGGGGGACTAGGGGAAGGGGAGATTCCTGAAGAGGAAAAGACAGATCCTGAAGTGATTGCGTATTACGGGGGATATGGTGTGGATGGAGACGGGGATGGCATTGCTGACCCGTACAATATCACCGATGCGGTTTATAGTGCTGCCAATTATTTAGGATCAAACGGTGCAGCCGACGGAGACTTGGAATCAGCCATCTTTTTATACAACCGCAGTGATCAATATGTGGCGGATGTCCTTCATTTTTACTCCTTGTACAAAGAAAACTATCCTGAACAAGTCACCCAAGCCAAGTAAAAAAGCCTCCCAGATTCGGGAGGCTTTTCATTATGCTTTACGCATAGATTTTAAAATGAATGATACGATGAACACTACGATAATAGCACCAATCAATGCTGGAATAATCGCGATGTCCGCTATTACAGGACCTAAATCAGGGAAGAGTAGTCCACCTACCCAAGCACCTACGATACCTGCGATGATGTTTCCGATAATACCACCAGGAATATCTTTACCAAGAATAAGTCCAGCTAACCACCCGATGATACCGCCTACGATTAAGTATAAAATGAATCCCATTTTCCTTCACTCCTTGTCTAATGTTAGTGTATGAGTACACTCTTTAAATAACCTAAGACAAGAAAGTATAAACCTTTTTCTTAAAAAATTATTTTACGACCGCACCTAATGTCGATGCAAAGTGCCGGAGAGCCCATTCGTGGCCTTGTGGATCAAAGGATGCGACTGCATCTTGATGAATGACGATCGAGTATCCGAGATTGTAAGCATCGACGGCTGTATGAAGAACACAGATGTCTGTACAAACCCCTACTATATGAACTGTATCTACTTTTCGCTCGCGTAAGTATTGATCAAGGTTCGTGCCAGCAAATGAACTATAGCGACGCTTGTCCATCCAATAGACGCTCTGCTTATTCGTTTCATAAAATGAAGCAAGTTCACCATACAAATCGCGCCCGGAAGTTCCTTCTATATTGTGTGGAGGAAAAAGTTTTGTTTCCGGATGATGCGGATCATCTTTATAATGTAAATCAACGGGGAACACAATGACTTTATTGCTGCTAGCAAATTCTTCACATAACGCTACGATTTTACCCTCGATCGCTTGTCCTGGTTTGCCACAAGTCAAAGCACCATCATCTGCTACAAAATCTACTGTATAATCAACTACGAGTAAAGCTTCTTTCATTTTTACCACCCTTTCAAAGGAAAATATTTTTCAAATGTTCTGAAAAATTGTATACTAAAAACAAAAGGAGGTACACAACTATGGATCAGGAGATGCATAAGCGTTGGACAAAACACGGCATGTGGTTCGCTGCACTTCACAGTCTGTTCGTTGTTACTCTCGCCTTTGACTTTATTCAATTTTACTAAAAGAGTGGAAGAGCTTTCCACTCTTTTTACTGTGAGGAGATAGTTATGGATACTTTAAAACACTTAAACGCGACACGTGACAAACTGATTCAAGAACTTCATACCGTGTCTGAGCAAGACTTCAATCGAAAACCCGACGCCACTACTTGGAGTCCAAAAGAAGTAAGCGAACATATTGCGTTGATGGACAGGTACATCGCATCCTTGATGAAAAAAGGAAAGACCGAGGAAAAGAAAACAGTTAAAAAACCGATTCGCTTCACAACAGTTCGTAGCCTCAAAGTGCATGCACCAGCACCTGTTGACCCACAGGCTGCCGAGAAGTCAAAAAATGAGATACTCAATCTATTGTTCGAGTCTCGGATGGATGTGCTTGAGATGTACAAGAGCTTTTCACGTGAACAGAAAAAGCAACTCGCGATGAAACATCCCGTGTTTGGCTATCTATCCTTGGAACAATGGTTTGATTTTCTTGGGTACCACGAACTCCGCCATGTGAAGCAGCTACAAGAAGTCCGAAAACAATTAAAGATATAAACAATACTTATCAAGATTTATAATTTTAATGTAATTTACTTATCAATCTAGGTAGCGTATGATTAATAGTGGAGAAAAGCGACATATGTCTCTTTCAAGATTGTAAAGGAGGAAACACGATGGCAAAAAGTAACTTACACCAAAGCCGTGCTTCATTCGAAGTCAATGGCAAAACGTACAACTACTACCGTCTGAAAGCTTTAGAAGAAGCTGGAATCGCAAACGTTTCACGTCTGCCGTATTCAATTAAAGTTCTTCTTGAGTCTGTACTTCGTCAATACGACGGGTATGTGATCAAAGAAGATCACGTTGGCAAACTAGCAAACTGGGGCAAAGAAAACGACCCAGAAGCAGAGGTACCATTCAAACCTTCACGCGTTATCCTTCAAGATTTCACAGGAGTTCCTGTAGTCGTTGACCTTGCTGCATTACGTTCAGCAATGGCTAAAATGGGTGGAGACCCATCAAAAATCAATCCTGAAATCCCAGTGGACCTTGTAATTGACCACTCAGTTCAGGTTGATAAATACGGTACAAACGATGCGCTTCGTATAAACATGGAGCTTGAGTTTGAGCGTAATGCAGAGCGTTACCAGTTCCTTAGCTGGGCACAAAAAGCATACGACAACTACCGTGCAGTTCCACCAGCAACTGGTATCGTTCACCAAGTAAACTTAGAGTACTTAGCGAATGTTGTCCATGCTGTTGAAAATGAAGACGGTACATTTGAAACATTCCCAGATACATTAGTCGGTACAGATTCTCATACAACGATGATCAACGGTATCGGTGTACTTGGATGGGGTGTTGGTGGTATCGAAGCTGAGGCTGGAATGCTTGGTCAACCTTCCTATTTCCCAATCCCAGAAGTTATCGGTGTACGTTTAGTTGGAGACCTTCCAAACGGAACGACTGCAACTGACTTGGCACTTAAAGTAACAGAAGTTTTACGTAAAGCTGGCGTAGTTGGTAAATTCGTTGAGTTCTTCGGACCTGGCGTTGTTCAACTTCCACTTGCTGACCGTGCAACGATTGCCAACATGGCTCCTGAGTACGGTGCTACATGTGGTTTCTTCCCAGTTGACGAAGAGGCACTTGACTACATGCGCTTAACTGGCCGTGAAGACGAGAACATTGAAGTCGTGAAAGCTTACTTACAAGCAAACGACATGTTCTTCACAGCAGATTCAGTTGAACCAACATACACAGACATCATTGAATTAGACCTTTCTGCAATCGAACCAAACCTTTCAGGTCCTAAGCGTCCACAAGATTTGATTCCTCTTTCAGCAATGAAAGAAGAATTCAACAAAGCTGTAGTCGCTCCACAAGGAAACCAAGGTTTCGGTCTTTCAAAGAAAGAGTTCTCAAAAACTGCAGAAATCGAGCTTGATGGCAAAGAAGTAACGATTCCTACAGGTGCTGTTGCAATCGCTGCAATCACTTCTTGTACGAACACTTCCAACCCATACGTAATGCTTGGCGCTGGTCTTGTAGCAAAGAAAGCAGTTGAAAAAGGATTAACTCCTCCTGCTTACGTGAAGACTTCATTAGCACCAGGTTCAAAAGTTGTAACAGGCTATCTTCAAGATTCAGGACTGCTCGCACCACTTGAGCAAATCGGCTTCAACTTAGTTGGATACGGCTGTACAACATGTATCGGGAACTCAGGACCACTTCTTCCTGAAATCGAGCAAGGCATCATCGATAACGATTTACTAGTGACTTCCGTACTTTCTGGTAACCGTAACTTTGAAGGCCGTGTTCACCCATTAGTAAAAGCAAACTATTTGGCTTCACCACCACTGGTTGTGGCGTATGCACTTGCAGGTACGGTTGATATCGATCTTCAAAACGACCCAATCGGTCAAGACAAAGACGGGAACGACGTATTCTTCAAAGATATCTGGCCAACAACTGAAGAAGTGAAAGAAGCTGTTCATTCTACAGTAACACCTGAATTGTTCCGCAAAGAGTACGCACGCGTATTCACAGAGAACGAAGAGTGGAATGCAATTGAAACTCCAGACGATGACCTGTATGCGTTCGATGAGAACTCAACATACATTCAGAACCCACCGTTCTTCGAAGGTCTATCGAAAGAGCCACAAGACATTCAAACACTTGCTGGACTTCGCGTTATTGCGAAATTTGGCGATTCAATTACAACAGACCATATCTCTCCAGCCGGAGCGATTGGTAAAGACACACCAGCAGGTCGCTACCTTCGTGAGAATGGCGTAGAGATCCGTGACTTCAACTCATACGGTTCACGCCGTGGGAACCATGAAGTCATGATGCGTGGTACGTTTGCAAACATCCGTATCCGTAACCAAGTAGCACCAGGTACAGAGGGCGGTTACACGACGTACTGGCCAACTGGTGAAATCATGGCAATCTATGATGCAGCAATGAAGTACCAACAAGATGGTACAGGACTTGTTGTTCTTGCTGGTAAAGATTACGGTATGGGTTCTTCTCGTGACTGGGCTGCGAAAGGTACAAACCTTCTAGGCATCAAAACAGTTATCGCAGAAAGCTATGAGCGTATTCACCGTTCAAACCTTGTCATGATGGGCGTACTACCACTTCAATTCATGAAGGGTGAGAGCGCAGAGACACTTGGTTTAACTGGAACTGAAGAGATCAGCGTGAATATCGCAGAAGGCATTAAACCACGTGATATCTTAACTGTTACTGCAAAAGCAAAAGATGGTTCTGAAAAGACATTCCAAGTACTTGCTCGCTTCGACTCTGAAGTAGAAGTAGATTACTACCGTCATGGTGGTATCCTTCAAATGGTACTTCGTAACAAAATGTTAGAAGCATAAGTTTTTAAACGACCTCTCTCCACTTCGGTGGGGAGGGGTTTTATTATGCCAAAAACACAATATAAGTGAGTATAATAACGCAATTTATATAATGTTATATTTAAATAATTTTAATAAAGTAATACATTATATTTGAATAGTACTGTCTTTTCGCTAGAACTAACTTGTATCATGTATACTGTTACTTGAGGTGAAGCAACTTGAAAAGTACAAAATTAATTGAAGTGCGCTACGCAGAAACGGATCAAATGGGTGTCGTCTATCACGCCAATTATTTAGTTTGGTTAGAGATGGGCCGCACACAATTGATAAAGGATTTAGGATTCGATTATGCGGGACTTGAGGAAAAAGGATTTCTATCGCCGGTTCTCGATGTATCCATTCAATATAAACAAAGTGTCAGATACGGCGAGACAGTGACGGTTTCAACTTGGATAGACTCGTATAGTCGTTTGAAGACGATTTATGGATATGAAGTGGTCAAAGAGGATGGAACGGTTGCAGCAACGGCTAAAACGATTCATACCCTTGTAGCGAAAGAGACGTTCCGCCCTGTCCCTTTATCTAAGGTAGATAAAGAATGGCATGAGGCATATGAGAATGCGTGTGTGAATACATAATGGCATTCGGAATCACGCGTGACGAGCTCGTACAATGGAAGTCAAAAATACAGCAAGGAGAAATTGCTTTTTTAACGCATTATTGGATGGACCCACGATTCCCAGGGTCTACCTCTGTCACAAAAGTAGGTGCTCAGGATATTTATCAATTGGCTAAGTGGGGAGAACAATATGGCTTGAAAAAGCAATGGATCGATCGAAAGGAATCGTATCCCCACTTTGACTTATTTGGGGAATGGCAGGAGAAGATATTACGGCTAGAAGGCATTGAGGATCAATATGCAAAATTTGTAGAGAAAAAGGATCGCACCCTCTAAGGGTTACGATCCTTTTTTATAGTCAAATTCAATTTCTTTTCGGTCTTCATTTAAGTGGACATGCAAATCATGTCCATCGAAGTACCATAAGTCGCGTTCTTCGATATAAAAATGAATGCCATTTTCATCTTGTTGGATAGCTGCTTCATCCGGCTCTGCTTTTGTCATACCAAGCGTAAATCCTTCATGAAGTTTGCTGCTACCTCCGTACCGTGCGTAAAATTGAATCCATTCTCCCGAGCGCGCTTCCATTTCCTGCTCGAACCACTCGAGTGCTTGTTGTGAAATTTCGATTTTCATCTGTATCACTTCCTAGATCCACGTTATTTTTGGTTCTGTTCCTTGACGAATTCGTGTGATGTTCGCGCGATGACGATACACGATGAACACCAACAAGACGCTTATTAACAGAATAAGTGGAACGTCCGGTCGAATCAAGAAATGTGACCCGACCGCCATCAAAAAGGCGATGAGTGAAAGTAAAATTGACGTCAGAGACACCATCTTTGTCAGTTTTAACAATAAGAAGAATAATCCAAGTAAGATCAAGAAGAACAACCAGTTATAGCCGAGTAATACACCCGCAGAAGTCGCAACGGCTTTTCCACCTCGAAACCCTGCAAACACAGGATACATATGGCCAATGACCGCAATCGCACCTAAAATCAATGGATGAATGCCGACGTCTGCGAATACTGGCAATGCAACGAGCAATACGGCAGCTGTTCCTTTTAAAATATCGATCAGTGATACAATCAGACCCGCGGGTTTACCGAGTACGCGGAAGGTGTTTGTCCCTCCGAGGTTCCCACTCCCATGTTCACGAATGTCGGTTTTGAAGAAAATCTTTCCTATAATAAGGCCTGTCGGAATAGACCCGAGTAAGTAGGCAAGTAAAAGTACTAGTGCTGTAGTCATGGCAGTCTCCTTTAAATGTCTCTTTTGCTACTAGTAGTGTACCATATTCGAATTTTGATTGGACATACTGCATTGCAATCTTTTCACTGTTTCTTTACACTTATAGAATGACGGTCTAGCGGTTGACAGCACTGCTAGACAAGCGTATCGTTAAAAATAGAACGCATGTTTGATAGGGGAGAACAACTTGGCAAAACAGACATTAACAGCCTACACAGATGATGATATTCAAGTATTAGAAGGTCTCGAAGCCGTCCGCAAACGTCCTGGGATGTATATCGGCTCGACAGATACACGTGGTTTACACCATTTGGTCTACGAGATTGTCGATAACGCAGTAGATGAGAGCTTAGCTGGATTTGGCACACAGATCGATGTAACGATACATGACGACAACAGCATATCTGTTCGGGATTACGGACGCGGTATGCCTACAGGAACACATAAAACAGGGAAACCGACAGCAGAAGTAATTTTCACCGTACTGCATGCCGGAGGGAAATTTGGCCAAGGCGGTTATAAAACGAGTGGAGGCCTCCACGGGGTAGGTGCTTCTGTAGTGAACGCACTCTCCAGTGAGGTAGAAGTCGAGATCCACCGGGACGGCAAGAAGTTCTATCAAAAGTTCTCGCACGGCGGCAAAGTCGAAGTGGCGCTGCATGAGACGGGCAAGACGAAAGAGACGGGGACACTTGTCCGTTTCTTGCCGGATGATACGATTTTTTCAGTCACAAAATATAATTTCGAAACATTAAGTGAGCGTCTCCGTGAGTCCGCCTTCCTATTGAAAGGATTGCGCATCACATTAAAAGATGAGCGTACAGACATTGAAGAAGTGTATTTCTATGAGACAGGAATAGAAGCGTTCGTTGGTTATTTGAACGAAGAGAAAGATACACTTCATAATGTATTCTATATGGAAGGTATTCAGTCTGAAATCGAAGTGGAGTTTGCCTTCCAGTTCAATGATGGCTACTCAGAGACCATCTTGTCATTCGTTAACAATGTCAGAACGCGCGATGGCGGAACTCATGAGACAGGTGCGAAAGCAGCACTGACACGTGTGTTCAATGACTATGCACGTAAGACGGGCTTGTTGAAAGAAAAAGATAAAAACTTAGATGGGTCAGATGTCCGAGAAGGTATCGCGGCTATCATCTCTGTCCGCATCCCCGAAAATATGTTGCAGTTTGAAGGGCAGACAAAAGGGAAGCTTGGAACGAATGAGGCACGTAGCGCAGTGGATACGGTAATCTCTGAAAAGTTGCAATATACTTTAGAGGAAAATGCTGAACTGACAGCTTCCTTGATTCGAAAAGCAATTCGTGCACAACAAGCACGTGAAGCAGCCCGAAAAGCACGTGAAGAAGCGAGAAGCGGCAAAAAGCGCAAAAAGAACGACACATTACTATCGGGTAAGTTGACTCCTGCTCAGTCACGAAATGCAAAACGTAATGAATTGTATCTCGTGGAGGGAGATTCTGCAGGTGGTTCAGCCAAGCAAGGGCGTGACCGCACGTTCCAAGCAATCCTGCCACTTCGTGGAAAAGTCATCAATACTGAAAAAGCCAAATTAATCGACATCATGAAAAACGAGGAGATCTCTACCATCATCCATGCAATCGGTGGTGGCGTCGGAGCAGATTTCAACGTTGAAGACATCGCGTACGACAAAATTGTTATTATGACCGATGCCGATACAGATGGTGCACACATTCAAGTGTTGCTACTCACATTCTTCTACCGCTATATGAAACCTTTGATCGAAGCAGGGAAAGTGTATATTGCACTTCCTCCATTGTACAAAGTGTTTAAAGGTGCCGGGAAAAAAGAAGTGAGCACATATGCTTGGACTGAAAAAGAACTGCAAGAATCAATCAAAAAAATTGGTAAGGGCTATGCCTTACAACGCTATAAAGGGCTTGGTGAAATGAATGCGGACCAGCTCTGGGAGACGACAATGAACCCAGAGACACGTACTCTGATTCGTGTAACAATTGAAGATGGCAGTCGCGCAGAGCGTCGTGTCACCACTTTGATGGGCGATAAAGTAGAACCACGCCGGAAGTGGATCGAGAACAATGTCGACTTCAGTCTAGAAGAAGATGGCACGATTTTAGAGAATGAACGTATTCATATGGAGAGTGAAGTGTAATGTCACAAGTTGAACGTTTTCAAGATCTACCACTCGAAGAGGTCATCGGTGACCGCTTCGGGAGGTATAGTAAATACATCATCCAAGACCGTGCTCTTCCTGATGCACGCGACGGTTTAAAACCGGTACAACGCCGTATTTTATATGCGATGTACACCGAAGGAAATACACACGATAAAGCATTCCGTAAATCGGCTAAAACAGTCGGGAATGTTATCGGGAACTACCACCCACACGGCGATAGTTCGGTTTATGAAGCGATGGTCCGCATGAGTCAGGACTGGAAACTTCGCAATCTACTCGTTGAGATGCACGGGAACAATGGGTCTGTTGACGGAGATCCGCCAGCAGCTATGCGTTATACAGAAGCACGCTTGTCACCTATCGCATCTGAGCTACTGCGTGATATTCAAAAAGAAACTGTCGAATTCATTCCAAACTTCGATGATTCGGATTCAGAACCGACTGTATTGCCTGCACGTTTCCCGAACTTGCTCGTCAACGGATCGACGGGTATCTCAGCAGGATATGCGACAGATATTCCACCACACGCTTTGCACGAAGTGATTGATGCTTTGTTTATGTATATGGAAAACTCCGCAGTGACGGTCGAGGAACTCATGACCGTTATGAAAGGACCGGATTTCCCAACTGGTGGTATCATTCAAGGTGTAGAGGGGATTAAGAAAGCCTACGAGACAGGCAAAGGAAAAATCATCATTCGCTCGAAAGCAGAAATTGAGACGATCAAAGGGAACAAACAACAGATCGTCATCACAGAACTTCCGTATGAAGTGAATAAAGCCAATCTGATCAAACGAATGGATGAACAGCGCTCAGACAAACGTTTAGATGGCATTGCCGATATCCGCGATGAGTCCGATCGCACGGGACTGCGTATTGTTGTTGAGATGAAGAAAGATATTGATGCACACGGGATTTTACAGTATCTCTACAAAAATACAGACCTTCAAGTGTCGTATAACTTCAATATGATTGCCATCCATAATCGTCGTCCGACTATGATGACGTTGCCTTTACTACTCGATGCTTATCTGGAGCACCAGAAAGAAGTCATCCGCAAACGCTCAGAGTATGATCTGAAACGTGCTAAAGCTCGTCTTCACATCGTAGAGGGTTTAATGAAAGCCTTATCCATCTTGGACGAAGTAATCGCTACAATTCGAGCTTCAAAAGATAAGCGTGATGCAAAAGAGAATTTAAAAACAAAATACGCGTTTACAGAAGAGCAAGCCGAAGCAATCGTTTCCTTGCAACTTTACCGTTTAACCAATACGGATATCACGGCTCTTGAAGCAGAGCACGCGGATTTAACGAAACTTGTCACGCAATTACAAGGAATTTTAGGTGATGAGAAGAAGTTGATTCGTGTCATTAAAAAAGAACTGCAAGATTTACGCAAAGCGTATGCAGAGACACGACGTTCAATCATTGAAGATGAAATCGAGGAGATCAAACTAACATTAGATGTATTGATTCCAAGTGAAGATGTACGCGTAACCGTGACAAAAGAAGGCTACGTGAAACGCACGTCACTTCGCTCTTACCAAGCATCGAACGGAAAAGATTTCGCGATGAAAGAGTCTGATGCGCTACTACTTGATTTGACGAGCAATACACAGCATCATTTATTGTTGTTTACGTCTCACGGTAATTATATTTACCAACCGGTTCATGAGCTGCCTGAGATTCGTTGGAAAGACCTTGGCCAACATATTTCGAGTATTGTACAGCTAGATCCTACAGAGCAAATCATACATGCAGAAGCGATTGAATCATTCGAGTTAGACTATACAGTTGTAACAGTATCCGCTGAAGGTCAAATCAAACGTTCATTGCTCGCAGAATTTTATGTACAGCGCTATAATCGCGCATTAAAAGCGATGAAGTTAAAAAAAGACGACCGGATTGTGGCGGTTCGTTTAGCAAGTCCATCGGATGATCTTGCGTTGTTCACGTCGGGTGCGTACGCGTTGTCGTATTCATTAGATGAGGTTCCGATTACAGGAGTTAAAACAGCTGGAGTCAAAGCCATCAATGTAAAAGATGGCGATTCAGTAGTTGCATTTACACTGATTAAAAAGGATAGCCAAGACTTCTTTGTTGTAGTGACGCACCGCGGAGCTATGAAAAAGCTTGCTAGAAAAGAGCTCGAGCCAAGTTCACGTGCAAAGCGTGGGGTAGTCGTACTTCGAGAACTGAAGTCGAATGCGCATCGCGTGATTGATGTGGTGTACGTGTCAAATGCTGATTTTGTCATTCCTCATACAGCAGCTGGAGTTTCCGAGCCAATTGCTGTAAAAGAGATGAAATCTGTAGACCGCTATTCAAACGGTAGTTTTTTAGTTGACGTGGATCAAACTGGACCCGTGGAAAAACTAACTGTTAAGGAATTATAGTATAGAAGTAAACTAAAAAGCATTTTCTCTTGAGCTTTGAGAGGAAGTGCTTTTTGGTTTTCCTGGAGTTTGGTAAACACGATTAAAAGTTGGTTAGAAGGGAGGTATGGTGAGGAGAAATAAATCGTTTCGTCGCTGGGAATTGCATTTTCGTCGCCGTATGTGAGAAATACGTCGCTAGAATGGAAGTTTTCGTCGCTGGATTATGCTCATGCAGTGGATTCGGCGCTCAAGTTTGAATTTGCGTCGCAGTTATCACGATTTTCGTCGCTAGAATTAAACTTTTCGTCGCTCAAGGTAACTATCAAAATATCCAACGATTTTTCATTAGTTGATTAGATAAACTGGATGAAATTTCACATGCATGAAATCTTATTTTTTCTCAAATATCTCATTGTTTCAAGTATACTACTTAATGAAACTTAACTTTAGATAATATATATTATGGAAACTAATTTTAAAAAATAACAATGGAGACCTCACTACTTGGTCTCCTATCATCCACTATTTACTCATAATCCAATCAAGCATTTCAACTCGTTCACCAACCACGGGATCTCTATCTTCGACCATCCATGCATAATACACCGTTCCTAATGCTTTGATTGCATCCACTAATAAATTCTCTTCAAATCCATGCTCATCAATCAACAATTCAACTTTTAATTTAAATTCAACCAAGTTCTTGTTCTTATTAAATAAAAATTGCACACAATCATAATATCTATGACCAACGACGCCTTTTGGATCAATGATGACAAATCCACGCAAATCATCCCACAAAATGTTCTCATGATGCAAATCTCCATGTAAAATCGTCGTTTGATGCAACTCATGAATTCTTTGTTTAGCGCGTTTTGCTTCTAATCGCCAATCTTCAGGAATCGCATCATAGTGAGTCTCTAAACTTTCAAACCATCGCTCAATTTGTGGTAACTGATTCAAATCGGTAGTTGGCACCTGCGTGTCATGTAACCTCCTCCACTGCTCCACAAATAATCGAACACTCGTTCTCGTGTCGGGAAATCGGACATTTAGTGTATAACCAGGCGATATATTTTCCATAATATAGTAGCCGGAGTCGGTATTTTCAAACAAGAGCTGTGGTACTCCAAACGTTCCAAAGACCTGCATAGCAACTGCTTCATTTGTGAAATCAGTACCGGGAATACCAACCTTCAAGACAACAGACTTCCCCTTCATCGTTGCTCGGGCCACATAATTGTAGGACAGGTTCGAAAATGGCGTCAGTCCAGTCAATTTATGTAAACGAGCGATCTTCTCAAGTTGTTTCGGGAGTTCTACTAGCCACACCTCGCCTCTCTTTCCGAACGCAACCCGGATCTTTTCTTCAAAGCTCATGACGAAGTGCTCCACTCAAAAGGGGTCTGCTGGTAGACATAATAATTTAACCAATTCGAGAACAATAAATGGGTGTGAGAACGCCACGTGTTTTGAGGATCTTTTGTTGGGTCATCATCAGGAAAATAATTCTCTGGCACTTCGCACTCCAATCCTTTTGCGATGTCTCGCTCATATTCATCTCGTAATGTCGTCGCATCATATTCTAAATGACCAGTTGCCATGATGTGGCGTTGGTCTTTTGATTGCACCAAAAACACACCCGCTTGATCTGAAACTGCTACTACTTCAAGGGCTGGCTGCTTCAAGAGTTTTTCGTAACTGACCGTCGTATGACGAGAGTGCGGTGCCAAGAACGTATCATTGAATCCGCGAACAAGCGGACTATGAGGTGTTAACAACGAGTGTGGGTAAACTCCCGAACATTTCTTCGGTAAATCTTCTTTCTCGATAGTAAACTCGTGATAAAGCACGGCCTGAGCTCCCCAGCAAATCGATAACGTTGATGTCACATGCGTCTTCGCCCAAAATAACAAGGTCACAATCTCAGGCCAGTAGGCCACTTCTTCAAAGGGCATTTGCTCGACCGGCGCGCCCGTCACAATCATTCCGTCAAATCGTCGGTCTTTGATATCCTCGAATACTTTATAAAACTGATCCAAGTGACTGCTACTGACATTTTTCGGTTGATAACTAGCCATACGTAAAAATGTCACATTCGTCTGAAGTGGCGTATTTCCAAGTAAACGCAGTAACTGATGCTCGGTTTTCTCTTTTTCCGGCATCAAATTGACAATGAGTACTTCAAGTGGACGAATATCTTGCGTGTGCGCGCGTTCTTGGTCCATCACGAAGATATTTTCATCACGGAGTTTTTCAATTACAGGTAAATCTTTCGGCAAATTGATTGGCATTGGTTTCTCTCCTTAAAAAAACACTCTACCCATAACAAGGGCAGAGTGTCGGTAGTATTATCTTCCAAGTCAGCACTTGATGGAGGAAGCACCTTTCTGTCAAACAGAGGTTGCTGAAGCGTCACCGGGCCATGTCCCTCGACTTCTCTTGATAATGAATATGCAATTTTGTATTGATGCGATTGTATCAAACGCAATCGTAAAGTTCAAGCCTACTCTTCGATATCAAATATCAATTCGTCTTCATCGCTCAAACTGCTTCCATCTGAGAAGAATGCAGTCGTAGTCAATACGAGCTGTGTCGCTTCTTCCCCTTCTTCTGGCACCCAGCGTTCATCCGGCATGATTTCAAACGGAATCATGAGCGTTCCTTTTGATGCCGGATTGCCGACTGGCTCAAAGGATAGTTTTGCAATCAATTCACGTTTTTCTTTCTTGCATACTTCTAAACGGATGTCTTCTACCTCTTCTTGCTGCTCCAGTCCCTCGATGTAAATGGTGCCGGATAAATTGATGCCATGTTCGATATACGGGTGATCGACCACCGTATCGATTTTGATAAGACCTTTTTCAATATGGGATTCAAACGAGTTCATACTTACTCCACCTTATTCGTTTTCGATAAATATTCGTAGTGATTCTCCACAACCGGTTCATAACGATTATACCGCATTTTAAATAACCGGAAGAAGTGAGTCACGATTACTTTAACTATAGTATACCCTGGAATCCCAAGGATAACGCCAGGCACTCCAAATAAGGAACCTGCTGTTACAAGTACGAATATGATGGTAATCGGATGAATATGCAACGTTTTCCCCATAATCTGCGGAGAAATGAATTTTCCTTCAACAAGTTGCACGACCGTCCATACAGCAGCGAGTTTGAGAAGCATGAATGGCGACTGCACGAGCGCAATAATTACTGCTGGTGTTATTGCAATAATCGGCCCTAAATAGGGAACCACACTCGTCACCATTGCAATAGCACCTAATAACACTGCATATGGCATCTGGATGATGCTAAATCCGATGAACACCATAATTCCAATAGCTGCCGATACTAACAGCTGACCCTGGATATACGAACTGATTTGACGGTCAATGTCTGCAAACACTTGAGCCGTCTCCTCACGCATACGCGGAGGCAATAGACGTAAAAAGTATTGTGGTAACTTTTCTCCATCTTTTAATAAATAGAACAAGATAAATGGAACGGTAACAATCGCAAGTACAAAACTTGTAATCGCTCCAATGAATGAACTGATACCCGTTGCAACACGTGCGAACGTATCTTGGAAGAACACCGCCAATTGACTTGGTAGCTCTTGTATCCACTGATTGATATCTGCTTCTAGTGAATTATAAATCCCTGAAAACATCGATGTTTGTAGCCATATTATAATGTTATTAATGAGTTGAGAAAAAACTTCTGGGAAGTTCTCAACAAATCGAATGGTCTGATCTTTTAAAAATGGGAACACTAAGAATACAAGTAGTGTAATCAGTCCAATCACTGCCAAGAACAGAATCACTATTCCCCAGATACGGGGAATCTTCATCTTCTCAAGTAAACGTAGAATCGGACGTAACAAGTAATACAAAATAGTCGCCAAAATAATCGGTAACACGACATTCCCTAAAAATACGGTGAATGGATTGAAGACAAACGATACCAAATCAAAGATAAAAATCGTCAACCCAATCAGTAGAAGCAGTAACAAAGCAAAGATTGTATTTTTTCCGCCTAAAAATTGAATAAAGCGTGTATCAAAAAAACCTGGTTTCTTGTCATCAAACATAGAGATCCTCCTACTCTAAGAACTCAGCAATTGCTGCTTGTGCTGCTTGTTGATCAATTTCGATGACGCTTCCTGCATGACTGTATGAATTGTAGCGGTATTCTCCTTCTCGAGGAATCGTTAAACGCTCTACTTCAGGGCTTCCGCCTAGCGCCACATCTAACAAGTAATTCAACTTATCTGTATTTGTAATATCCGTTTGAATGTACCCATTTAAAGCACCCGCAAACTTCGGAAGACGATGAAGATTGCCGACAGATGTTACTTCGTTAGAAAGTGCTTCAATGACAACTTGTTGCCGTCTCACTCGACCGAAATCACCTTCTTCGTCTTTTCGGAAGCGCGCATATCCTAGTAACTCTTGGCCGTTCAATTGATGCACCCCTTGTTTGAGTTCGACACCAATCTCTTCAGACATATCTTTTTCAACATCAATTTCGATTCCGTTTGGTGCAAGGATATCGACCATCGTCTCGAAACTTGTAAAGTCAATGAGTGCGTAATGATGAAGGGGAATGCCAAACATCCCTTCAATAGTCTGTCTCGTCAAATCCGCTCCACCGAGATAATAGGCCGTATTTAATTTATAAGATTGATACCCTGGAATCTCTGCATAAATATCACGCATCAAAGAGATGAGTCGAACATCATTGGATTCAGGATCCCACGAAGCTACCATCATAGTGTCAGTCCTAGACTTCTCTTCACCACGGCTGTCCACACCTAATAGTAGGACATTCATCCTTCCGCCGTCATAAGCGCTTCCGTCAAACGGTTCTGAACTTGCTTCCCCGTCCGCGATTTGGGTGCCTTGCCAGTATGTAAAAATTCCGTATCCAACAAGACCAATGAATAGAATAAAAATAAATGCAAAAATCCGTTTAAATGGCGAGCGACGTTTTTTACGACCTCTTAGCTCGCTTCGACTTTGTTCCATGGTAATAACCCCTTTCTATCTTTATCATAACGTATTCAAGAGCAACTAGTTTCATAGTTTGCTAAGAAGTGATAAAATTTTACGAGCACATCACATACTGGAGGGATTTTAATGGAAAAAGCAACATTTGCAGGTGGCTGTTTTTGGTGTATGGTCAAGCCATTTGATACGTATGAAGGGATTCACAAAGTAACGTCTGGTTACATGGGAGGTCACGTAGAAAATCCAACTTATGAAGATGTGAAAACGGGCACTTCTGGTCATTTAGAAGTTGTCGAGATTCAATTTGATCCGTCCCTCTTCCCTTATGAGCAACTACTAGAGATCTTCTGGCAGCAAATCGACCCGACGGATGATGAAGGACAGTTCCAGGATCGAGGCGATCAATACCGCACCGCAATCTTCTATTACACAGAAGAGCAGCGCGTTCTCGCTGAAAAAGCAAAGCAAGATTTAATCGATAGCGAGAAGTTCTCACAACCCATTGTCACACGCATCCTTCCGGCGAGTGCGTTCTACGAAGCAGAAGACTATCATCAAGACTTTTATAAAAAAGAACCCGATCACTACAAGCAAGACCGTGCACAATCAGGTCGCGATGCGTTCATCGAAAAGAACTGGAAGTGACTTTTTCTCATTTCATGGTATAATGAAATGATTGTGTTTAACAGGAGGGTATATAAATGATTCAAGTAAGTGAAGTAAGTTTACGTTTTGGTGATCGTAAACTTTTTGAAGATGTTAATATTAAATTTACCGCTGGGAACTGTTACGGGTTAATCGGTGCAAACGGTGCTGGGAAATCTACGTTCATCAAGATTCTATCTGGTGACCTAGAGCCACAAGAGGGCCATGTATCAATGGGTACAGACGAGCGTCTTGCAGTCCTTAAGCAGAACCACTTTGAATACGAAGAACATCAAGTTCTTGAAACTGTCATGATGGGTCACAAACGTTTGTATGAAGTCATGAATGAGAAAAATGCAATTTACATGAAAGAAGACTTTTCGGACGAAGACGGCATGCGTGCTGCTGAATTAGAAGGCGAATTCGCAGATATGAACGGTTGGGAAGCTGAGTCTGAAGCAGCAATTCTTTTACAAGGTCTTGGCATCTCTGAAGAGTTGCACACGAAGAAAATGAGTGACTTGAATGGTTCTGATAAAGTAAAGGTACTTCTTGCACAAGCTTTATTTGGAAAACCAGACGTCTTACTACTCGATGAGCCTACCAACCACTTAGATTTAAAAGCGATTCAGTGGTTAGAAGAGTTCTTGATCAACTTTGAAAATACAGTTATCGTCGTGTCCCACGACCGTCACTTCCTAAATAAAGTATGTACACATATTGCCGATTTAGATTTCGGAAAAATCCAAGTCTATGTCGGGAACTATGATTTCTGGTACGAATCAAGTCAACTTGCACTGAAGATGGCGCAAGATCAGAATAAGAAAAAAGAAGAAAAAATCAAAGAATTGCAAGCATTTGTTGCGCGCTTCAGTGCCAACGCTTCGAAATCAAAGCAAGCAACATCTCGTAAAAAAACTCTTGAGAAAATCGAGCTAGATGACATCCGTCCATCTTCTCGTAAGTATCCATATGTCAACTTCTCGATGAAACGTGAAATCGGAAACGATGTCCTTCAAGTGCAAGGCTTGACGTACGAGCAAGAAGGCCAAACATTAATTAAAGATGCACACTTCATGCTAAACAAAGACGACAAAATTGTTCTTTTAGGTGATGAGCTTGCAAAATCTGCACTTCTTCGTATCTTAGCGGAAGAAGAAGAACCGACATCTGGTTCAGTTCGTTGGGGTGTGACGACAACACGTGCGTACTTCCCTATCGACAATGCGCGCTATTTTGAAGGGTCAGAGACTTCACTTGTCGACTGGTTGCGTCAATACTCACCGGACGATGAATCAGAGACATTCTTGCGTGGCTTCTTAGGGCGTATGCTGTTCTCAGGGGAAGAAGTGAAGAAAAAACCTTCTGTCTTATCAGGTGGAGAAAAAGTGCGTTGTATGCTTTCGAAAATGATGCTATCTGAATCAAACGTTTTATTATTCGATGAGCCAACTAACCACTTAGACCTTGAATCGATCCAAGCATTGAACAATGGATTGATTGCATTTAAAGGCGCTATGATGTTCACATCTCATGACCATCAGTTCATTCAAACGATTGCGAACCGAGTGATTGAGATTCAAGCGGACGGCACAATCCTTGATAAACAACTAACGTATGATGAGTATTTGGAGTGGAAAGAGCAACAAGCAGTAACGAACTAACAAAAACACATCCCGAGCTGGGATGTGTTTTTTTACGTTCGTTTCATAAAGTTTCCGATTAACGATTTCGTAGGAAGTTTCCCCAAGATCGACTCTCCACTTGCTGTCAATTGTTTTAATGTGGTTAAGAGCTTGTCGTCCCCCGCCCAGTGGTCTTCTAATAGATCAGGCGACAATCGGTTCACAAGAAGATTTAACACAAATGTTGCAATAATCAAATCGTCAACAAACCCACCTGGACCTGCCAGAAGCTCTGGTAAAAAATCTACGGGTGCTACAAAATAGGCAATTCCGCTTCCAAGTAACGCTTTGCTTTTAAAGTCTACGCGAGGATCTGCCATCGTTTTGACCATTAGATGAAAAATATCTGGAGCGAAAAGTAAAAAGGAACTCACTTTGGTAATTCCTTTTTTTTCAAAGTAACTCGTGATAGACTTACGTAAACGCTCATAAAAATCTAATTGAGTAGTAGTATCTGGTGTCTGCATCTTCATTCCTCCCTTAGTAGGTAGTATACCAATTTTTCAGGTAAATGAAACTTCTGGCCAAAGCACTACGTCAAAGTCTGTAAAAGGAGGTCGTGTCCTGTGAAAGTTCGCATCATCTCTTTATTCGCTGTAGCACTGCTTGTTGGGTGTACTGATCAATCGTCGACAACGCCTCAGCCGAACGACCCACCGTCAACTGAAACTGAGCCTGAGATTGAAGAACCTCAAGAAATGGGGCCTGACCTTCATACGTACTTTATGCCAAATCAGTCGATTGCTCGTTTTGAAGGAATGGGAAATGAGTACGCCACGTACACTTTAGAAACACAGTATTTATATGATGACTATATCGGTACACTTGAGGATAACAGCGGAACAGTAGTTCAGCGGATCTACCGAGTGGAAGAGAATCGTATTGTCAAAATTTTTGAAGAGGCTGAAGCCTATGAAGCAGATTTTCCTCCTTTCAATGAACTAGAATCGATGCCAGAACTTGAAACGTATCTTTCTTTACCTTTAGAAGAAGGAACGACGTTCGGAGGATGGACAATCGAACAAGTCGATGGGACGCTCGAAACTCCTTTTCAGACATTCACTGATGTGATTATGCTCAGTCAAGAAGGCGAAGATCAATCGGTTATCGAGAAGTATTTTGTTGAAGGATTTGGTGAAGTGAAGCGAGTATTTCGTATGCCAGGTGGCGAAGGGGAAGAATTTGAAGTGACCTCTACGTTGCAATCGGTAGACTAAAAAAGCATGGCCCAAGTCGGGTCATGCTTTTTGTTACTTATAGTTTTGTAACGTTTGCAGCTTGAGGTCCGCGATTTCCTTCAACCACTTCGAATTCTACAGCTTGTCCTTCGTCAAGTGATTTAAAACCATCTCCATTGATTGCAGAGAAATGTACGAATACATCGTTCTCGCCTTCTACTTCGATAAATCCGAAGCCTTTTTCTGCATTGAACCATTTAACTGTACCTTGTTTCATGTGTAAAACCTCCAAATAGATAATCAATATGCGAGTAAAAAAATTCACATATCCGATGAAGTACCGATGGGTTCACATCGATCACTACATAGGATATGTGAATGGTTAAACGGTGCTCGCTATACATTGTTAATTAAATTATACCAATATACCCCTGTTCGTCAACAGCTATTATCACATTATTCTGCTAGTTCAGAAGTGATAAATAACCCATGATACAGTTGCAAATCTTCCTCACAGTTTTCGCAATAACAGACTTCTTTTCCATCCCAGAAAGCATAAAACCCATTTTTCTCTTTTGAAAATGTATACGACTCTTTAAATTCCTCTACTTTATGTACAAGAAATGCCTGTGCTTCTGTTTCAGTTTGGAAGGACCAGCTGTCTAAGATATGGGATTGCCACTCTTCAAATTGGTACCAAGGCTCATAATCTGCCTTCATATATACGACGGAATACATGCTTGTCCCCTCCTTCCTCTACTCATTATGCTAAAAAGCACTCGTGCTGTCGACTAAAGTGCTTGCAATTCTTCCAAATGACACAGATACTAGGCTTAAGAATGAAACTTTTCTTATAGAAAAACGTATGAACTAGTAGTGAAAAGAGGTGTAGTATGAATTCTAAATATACAGCGTACCGGCACTTGCTCAATGTACCGATCAGTAGTGCTTCCCTTCTCGTGTTACTCATTCCTTTTGATGCAGGATTGACGTTGAGCGCTGCTATAGCCGCAGGGACTTATGCTGCCTCGAATTATTCAATCAAAGGCATCCAACGCTATCATGTTGTAAAGAAACATGGTTTGACGTGGTCTGAGCTTCAACATATTTCGAAACAAGTCGAAGATGCACAAGCAAAAATTCGAGAGCTCAATCAATTCTATACACGTGTCCGTTCGTTTCGTTCGATCAAGCAATTGATTGAGATGAATCGAGCTGCCAAGCGTGTAGTCCAACTTGTTCAAGAAGAACCACGACGTTTTTATTTAGTTGAAAACTTCTTTTACTCGCATATAGACAGCGCACTAGAAATCACGAAAAAATATGCACTTCTCGTCCGACAGCCAAGTAAAGATGCTTCCACAAAAGTGGCACTTATGGATGCACGAGACATGATGGACGAGATCAATGGCTTATTGCAGCAAGACGTGAACGATGTCATCAAACAAGACATCAATAGACTTCAACTTGAACTTGACTATGCAAAGCAGTTATCAAACCGACTACCTGAGCCCAAAGGAGACGATAAATCATGACGAACGAAACAAATCAGACAGACTATCTACTTGATGAACTTCTGATGGAACCCGTAGCAAAGCCACAAGAACAGCAAACGCAACAAGTAAAGCTAATGGAACGGTTAACAGAAGAAGAACAGTCTAAGGCAAAACAACTCGCCACACAGATTCCCGTCGGTGATTATGAGTCTATCCTGACGTACGGGGCGACTGCCCAAAACGAATTAACAAAGTTCTCGCATCAGATGCTTGATCACGTCCAGAAGAAAGACATTGGACCGGTTGGTGATATTTTAGGGGATTTGATGAAGAAGTTAAACGAAATCAACCCGGAAGAATTGAATCAAAAAGAAAAGAAAGGCATTCGCAAGCTCTTTTCGAAAATGAATCGCTCCTTGCAGGAAGTGATGACTCGCTATCAAAAATTGAGCACGCAAGTAGACCGAATCGGAATTCAACTCGAGCACTCAAAGCGTGGGTTAGTCGAAGATGTCCGAATGCTAGATAAACTGTATGACCAAAACAAAAATTATTTCAAGGCACTAAATATATACATTGCCGCTGGAGAGTTGAAGCGTGATGAAATCGTGCAGCAAGTCATTCCTGCCCTTCGTCAAAAAGCAGAACAATCCAATGACCAGATGGCTTTTCAAGAAGTTCATGATATGACGCAGTTTGTGGACCGTTTAGAAAAACGTATTTATGATTTGCAACTTTCTCGCCAAATCACGATTCAAAGTGCACCACAAATTCGCATGATCCAACAGACGAATCAAACACTAGCTGAAAAAATTCAATCGTCAATCATGACCTCCATTCCACTTTGGAAAAATCAAATTGCGATTGCCTTAACGTTGAATCGTCAGCAAAAAGCGGTGTCGGCTCAACGCCAAGTAACTGCGACGACGAATGATTTACTTTTGAAGAATTCTGAGATGTTGAAAGTAAATTCGATTGAAACTGCGAAAGAAAATGAGCGTGGGATTGTCGAAATCGATACACTGAAGAAAACGCAAGAGAATCTTCTAAGTACAATCGAAGAAACGCTACAAATTCAAGCAGATGGCCGCATGAAACGAAAAGCTGCGGAGCTCGAAATTGCGCGTATGGAAGATGAGTTGAAGAATCGTCTTCTTCAGATTCAGGAGAAGTCAGAGAATCGACAGAACATTTAGATGTGGAGAACGCCACTCTAGAAACTCCGAGGAAATCAGACGTGCCCATGAAGGCATTCTTCAGCCTTTGTGGGTGCGGCTGACTTCCGGAGCGTGTTTCTGGCGTTCGCAACTTGATTCCACTTTAGATGTGGAGAACACCACAATAGAAGACTCAATCTTGAGCCACTCTCTGGCGTTACGGTAGTGAGTTCCAAGGGGAGCATACCGAAGCCTCCTCTTGGCATACGAGAAGCTTGCACTTCTCGCCTCCACTATAATTAGATGTGGAGCCGACTGTTCAGAAATTGTGCGAAATGCCAGCGTGGATCGTGAAGCGTTCTTGGCTTCATGGGCCGCTATGGCATTTTGTGGGATTTCTAGGAGGTGCAACTCGATTCCATTTAGATTAATACAACGTCTCCCAAGGAACTCACTACCTTCTCTTGTCGATTGAACTTATAACTTATACATCTGAAATTAAACGTTAAATTCTCTCTACAATTTAAAAAAAGGAGCAGCCCTTACTATACAGGGTTGCTCCTTTTTTAGCGCTGCTCAGTCAACTGAGCGGTCGTTCATCTACCGAAATTAACTTTTATTCGACTGAACCTGTGATTTCATCTACCCAAACCGGAATTTGTTCTACCGAAGTAATATTATGGAAACTAAACACCCGGGTCATACCTACAAACTCTATCGTCTAGCCCTGAACCTGCAACAACTGCTGCAGCATTCGCTTTAAAAGTCGATGAGCCTCTGCAGTAAACTGATTTAACGAGTCCGTTGCAGCGGTTCGATTGCCGTAGATTGTCTCAAATAGCTGGCGTTGCTCTTCTGACACGGGTGCATCTGATAAAAAGAGATGCAAGAAGGCGATTCCTTTTTTCGTAATCGCTTGAACCGCATCGGCTGTATCAATAATCCCCTGCTCTCTGTATTCAAAGGCAGAAGGTTCGCCGTCTGAGAAATACACTAAAAATTTCTGCCGTTCAGGACGCGCAAGTAATGAGTTTTCCGCTACACGCAGTGCGTATCCATCTCGATTATCCTCATGCGCTTCAAGAGAATAAATCGCGGGGGCTGCATCTTCTTGGCGATCAAATTCATGTACGACTTCAAAGTAATTTGGTTGATAATTGTCCGTTGCATCATACGCATCCTCGTAATGTTGTACGATTCTGTGCGGAATAGCCAATTTCGTCAACACATCATGTACATAGAGTACCGCGGCATTCGTCTCATCCATCTTTTCCTGCATCGATGCAGAACCATCTAACAATAAGTAAAACACTGCATCCAAATCTTTGCTTTCCTGTCCTTTACGGTAAAAAAGTTTTGGCCGTTCCTCTAACCAAAGAGGTAATAAGTTCTTCTGCAACCGCCCTTTCGAAAGACCCGTCAAATGCTCGGTCTCTTTTCGTGCCATTTCTTTTTGGAACAAAGTGACGAGTTGCTTTACATACGGTGCTTGTTCAGCTCGATCCCTTACAATTGTTGATAAATTGACAGAAGAATTGATTTCGACCGGCTTTTCGATTTCAGTCACCGCTTGATGAATCTTTGGTACCTTGATGAAGAGTGTTTTGTCATACTCTTCACGGTTCGTGCTTCCGGACTCACCAAGAGCAATCGTTGTCGGGTCATGATCTTCTCTGCCCTCTTCCACAGCACCCTCTGGATCTACTAGTTCACTGTCACGTCCATGCTCAATTTCAAAGCGCAGATGCATCCCTTCTTCTTGCTCCGATTCTTGGTGCCACATTTGCATCATCTCTTCAACCGAATCTTTGGTTTGGTCTGAACCTTTTCCATCTTTTTTCATTCCCCGGTGATACGTAAAGTTTTCAAATACAGAGCCCGGCAGTACTAGATGTTGGAAGTGTGTGAGTTGGGGATCATCTTTTAGCTTATTTTGCATTCTGTAAAGGATACCATAGGCTACATCTATTGAGTCGGACGTCGATTGTGAAAAGTTCTGCATACGAAGTAAAGGCAACACATCTTCGAAGTCCTCATCACCTTCAAGTTGTAGGGTTCCGTCATAGAGTGCGATGGCACTATAAAAAAGTAATGCATCTGAAAGAAGACCACGTTTTTTTAGTGAGTTGTATTGTTGCCAATAATAGGGGATCGTCGCTTTTTCACGAGCACGAAACCATTTTCGGGTGCCAGGACGCGATTTTTGAATTTGTTCACCAAACCGATATTCTTCCAGCAGAAATACCAATTGTTCAAGTAAATCTGGATACGGATAGTCTACTATCTCCTCTTTAAATCGCGCATACTCTCGAAGATGAAAGCGTCTAAAAAATCCTTGGGCTAACAATAAAACGTCCGTTATACGACCAGCATGTTGAATGTCTTGAGGACGATGTCGCCAAAATACGCTAATTGCTACGGTTTGTTCTAGAGGATTCATCTCGATCAATTGACGTTCACTCAACGTGAAATTGTCCGCATTCATCCAGGCACGTGCGAGTCTTTCAAAGTGAAGAAGTTCACCGGCCTCAACTACTTCATTATTAAATTTGATAAAGCGTTCCATTACTCGGTCATCCACGATTCGATGATTTCTGATACTAATTGCTTTTCCTGTGCATCACCAAGCTTTTCAAGAAGCCCGTAGCGATACGCGCGTCGAAGTGGAATGTGTAAAGACAGTTCCATCACATCGAATAAGGAACGAATGGATGCAGATTCATCTGCGACACGGCCTTGCTCTGCAAGTGTTCGCAGTTCAGAAGTAATCGAAAGAACTGTTTCAAGCTGACTTTTTGGGTAGTCCGAGAACGTCTCAGAAACCAATTCTTTTAAAGCTTCTCCTTGGATGTATGGAATTTGGAACGATACAAATCGGTCTTTAAGCGCTTCGTTTAAAGGTGCTGTTCCCATATACCCTTCGTTGATTGCGGCAATCACGCCAAAATCTGGATGTGCTTGAATTACTTCACCTGTAAACGGGTTCGTCAACATTTTTCGGTAATCGAGTATTCCGTGCAAAATCGGTAGAGTTTCGGCTTTTGCCATGTTGATTTCATCAATATAAAGTAAGTGCCCTTTTTTCATTGCTTGAACAACTGGCCCCTCTACAAATTCAATTGCCGTTTGTCCATCCCGCTGAACAAGAGTTTTAAAGCCGAGCAAGGCTTCTGCATCTAAGTCGACAGAAGTATTGATACTTTGCATAGGTTGATTGAAGTAAGCACTGATACTTTCTGCAAGCTTCGTCTTACCCGCACCAGCGGGTCCTTTTAGTAATACAGGTTTCCCTAAAGCAACTGCTGTTTGAATGTCTTCTAGTAGATGGGGTTCTGGGCTCTTATAGCCTCCTGTACGAATCAACGAAGTATCGTCTCCGTGAGTACGCTTGTTACGCAGTTGTTGCTTTTCTAAACGAATCATTGTAATGTCCTCCTATAGAAAAAACCGATGGAAGCCCACCGGTCACTCGAAATAGTCTTTATAATAGCCACCAATTTTGCCTGTATTGTCTACGACAAAAATGAATTCTTCTGTTTCATTTTTTACTTCATAAGTTTTTCCAGCCGTCAGCACATTGCTTACTAAAAATTTCGCAGCATCTGTGTGCTTGCATGTAACTGTACGAAGGGTTGGTTTTTCAGTCCAATTTGTATGAATCATGTGTATCCTCCTAGTGAAAAAAAGATCCTGCAAAAGCAGGATCTATTTGTATTATGAGTTAAGAAGTAAATCTTCTGGGTTTTCAAGAAGTTCTTTAACCGTTTTTAAGAATCCAACTGAATCTTTCCCGTCAATCACGCGGTGATCGTAAGATAATGCAATGTACATCATCGGACGGATTTCAACGTTATCGCCAATAGCGATTGGGCGTTTTTGAATTGTGTGCATTCCTAAGATACCTACTTGTGTACCATTTAAAATCGGTGTAGACATCAATGAACCAAATACACCACCGTTAGTGATTGTGAACGAACCGCCTGACATATCTGCAAGCGTCAGTTTGTTGTCGCGTGCTTTTGCAGCAAGTTCCCCGATGTTTGCTTCAATTTCAGCAAAGTTTTTACGGTCTGCATCACGTACGATTGGAACAACTAGTCCCCCTTCAGTTGAAACGGCAATACCGATATCAAAGAAGTTGTTTTTCACGATATAATCGCCATCGATTTGTGAGTTCACGTATGGATATTTCTTCAGTGCAGCGACAACCGCTTTTGTGAAGAATGACATGAAACCAAGGCGAACATCGTTTTGCTCGAAGAATTGATCTTTCTTGCGTGAACGAAGCGCCATCACATTCGTCATGTCGATCTCATTGAATGTTGTAAGCATCGCTGTATTTTGTTTCACTTCAAGTAAACGGCTAGCGATAGTTTGACGACGACGCGTCATTTTTTCACGCGTTGTGCGACCATCGTCTTCTTTTTCAGTAGCTTGTGGTTTTGCTGCCGGTGTAGATGGAGCAGCTGCTGGCTTAGAGCCGTGTGCTGCAACGTCTTGTACACGTACGCGCCCCATTGGATCTACTGGTGAAATGTCACTTAAATTGATTCCTTTTTCACGTGCAAGCTTGCGCGCTGCTGGTGATGCGATTGTGCGGTCAGAAGATTCTTCGTGCTTCACTTCTTCTTTCACAGCTTCTTTCGCAGGCTCTTCAGCTTTTGCTGGTGCCTCTGCTTGTTTTGGTGTTTCTTTTGTCTCTTCTTTTGGAGCAGAACCAGAGCTTTCACCAGCTCCTACACGCGCGATTACTTGGCCAACTTGTACAGTATCACCTTCTGCTGCTAATAATTCTTGAACAACACCAGCTTCTTCTGAGATGACTTCAACGTTTACTTTATCTGTCTCAAGTTCAACGATAAATTCCCCTTTTTCTACTGTATCGCCTGGTTGTTTCAGCCATTGTGCTATTGTACCTTCTGTAATGGATTCTGCTAATTCTGGAACGATAATATCTGCCACGATTGTTTCCTCCTTGGACGTTTTAGTTGTTCGAAACTGCTTCTTCTACGATTCGTGCTTGTTCAATCTTGTAGGCTTCTCCGTCTCCTTCAGCTGGACTTGAGCGGTGAGTACGGCCTGTATATGCAATATCTAAGCCTTTGCCAAGTTCGAGTAAGTAAGGAAGGGCAAAATGCCATGAGCCCATGTTTTGTGGCTCTTCTTGTGCCCAGACAAGCTTCTTCACATTCGGGAAGCGTGCAAGGATATCTGCAATTTTTTGTTCAGGAAATGGATACAATTGTTCTACACGAACGATGTGTAAGTGGTCATACCCTTCACCCGAATCAATATTATCTGCTAAATCGATGGCAAGTTTACCACTTGCAAAAACGATTTTTGTAACGCTGTCTTGGTTTTTCCCTAAATTCGGTTCTTCAATGATTGTCTCAAATTTACCAGTCGTCAGTTCTTCAACATTCGCTCCAACTTTTGGATGACGAAGTAAAGATTTTGGTGACACGATAATAAGAGGGCGAATTGCCTCATCGTGAAGCATCGCCGCTTGACGACGTAAAATATGGAAGTAGTTTGCCGCACTAGAAAGGTTCGCAACTGTCCAGTTATTCTCTGCTGCTAATTGCAGATACCGCTCAACTCGAGCACTTGAGTGTTCCGGACCTTGTCCTTCAGCAGCATGCGGAAGAAGCATGACGAGACCAGACTTTAATCCCCACTTTGAGCGAGCAGCACTGATAAAGTTGTCAAACATCACTTGCGCCATGTTGGCAAAGTCACCATATTGGGCTTCCCAAATGGTCAACGCATTTGGATCTTCTAAGTTATATCCGAACTCATACCCTAAGATTGCTGCTTCTGTCAGTGGACTGTTATGCACGACAAATGAAGCTTTTGCATCTTGGATATGATGGATTGGCATCAATTCATTGCCATTTGTCTCATCGTGTAGAACAAGGTGGCGGTGTGAGAACGTTCCTCGTTGCGCATCTTGACCTGTTAATCGGATGGATTGACCATCTTGAATAATTGAAGCAAATGCCAATGTCTCTGCATGGCCCCAGTCGATTTTCCCTTTACCTGCAAATGGTTCTTCACGGCGTTTCAAGATACGTGCAAGTTTCTTAAACGGTGTAAACTCTTCTGGCCAAGAGAGTAAATCGTCATTGATTTGGCGAAGACGTCTTTCTTCCACACCTGACTCATGTTCTGGCATGCCATTTAAAACAGCATCTGGAATTACGATGTCATGCGCTTTGGATTCTGGTAATTCTTTTACGCGATCATAGGCTGCTTGCATCTTTGCAAACGTTTCTTCGTCAAGACTCTTCACATCTTGCTCAGACACTACAGATTCGCTTTCCAATGCTTTTCCATAAAGTTCACGTACAGTTGGATGTTTGTGAACGAGTTTATACATTTCAGGGTTTGTCACCATTGGCTCATCCATCTCATTGTGTCCATAGCGGCGGTAGCCGATTAAATCGATTACGATATCTTTATGGAACTTTTGACGGTAACTAAAGGCTAGATTTGCAATACGCAGCACTTCCTCCGGCTGATCCGCATTCACATGGATAACGGGTACTTCATAGCCTTTTGCAGGATCACTCGAGTAAAGCGTTGAACGTGAATCAAAGTGTTCTGTTGTAAAACCAATCATATTGTTGGCAATAACATGGATAGAACCACCCGTTTGGTAGCCTGGTACACGGCTGTAGTTTAGTACTTCCGTTACAACCCCTTGTCCTGGGAAAGCTGCATCTCCGTGTACAAGCACTGCAAAAGCTTTTGCAGGATCTTGTTTTGGAAGACCCGCCTCATCAGTAGTTTCTTGCGCAGCACGCACTTGACCTGTTACAACAGGGCTCACAACTTCAAGGTGAGATGGATTGTATGCTAGTTTAACTTTTAAACCTGAAGGAGAATTGTATGTTGCACCGTTGTGGTACTTCACATCTCCGTACCAGCCAGTTGAATACTCTAATGAACCGTCTTTTGGAATGAAAGCTTTGTTTGGCACATGGGCAAAATCTGCAAACATCATTTCATACGGTTTGTTTAAAATATGTGTCAATACATTTAGACGGCCACGGTGTGCCATCCCAATGTTGATTTGTTCAACATTTTGATTGTTCGATTGTTTGACAAGCTCATCAAATAAAACGACAAGTGTATCTAACCCTTCTATTGAGAAGCGCTTTGCTCCAACAAACGTACGGTGAACAAACTTCTCGAATCCTTCAATATGCGTCAAACGAGACAACACTTCTTTTTTCTCATCTGCAGATAGTTTCTTCGCTGGAGTTGACTCGATCTGTGCTTGAAGCCATTCACGCTCTTCACGTGTAATGACATGCGCAAATTCGAACGCAACTTTGTTTGTGTAAACAGATTTTAAGTGATCAATTGCTTGTGCACCATTCTGAACAGAAGCAGGCGCATTTTGGACAAGCAAAGACACAGGTACCTTTTCGAGGTCCTGTTTCGTAAGTCCGTAAAACTCTAATGAAATACGTTCTGTTTTCTTTTCGCGGTCATTTAATGGATAAATGTCTGCTGCCTCGTGACCATGCGTACGAATCGCATCCGCAAGTTGAATCGCTTTCAAAACAACATCCATTAATGAATCGTCCACTTCAACGGATGGTTTAACACTTGCAGTAGCATCCACAGGCGCACCATACTGTTCAAATAGTGCAACGAGTTCTTTGTCTACATTTTCAGGTGATTCTAAAAATAAATCATATTGCTCCATCACATACCCTAAGTTTGGCCCAGAAAAAGCCGACCAGGGTGTAGTTGTTTTCGACATGAGAAAACCTCCAACTGTAGTTCCTATCAATAGTATATATATTCATAGTATCATTGATGCCCCCTTTATGAAAGCGAAGGGGTATGAACGATTTTTCCATTTCAATCTTACTACTCTCATGAAAAAAAACAATCCTTTTTGTGAAATTAATCACGAAAAAACACTCGTACGAAACGAGTGTCAAAGTGAATGATTATTCATATCCTATTTATTGGTAATTGAAGTGTGAATTCACTTCCGACTCCATGCTCACTTTTTATAACTAAACCTCCCCCTGACCTTTCGACAATCTGCTTTACAAGGGTGAGGCCCAAGCCGGTACCCCCTAGTTTTTTCGATCTTGCCGGATCAACTGTATAGAAAGGTTCTGTTATTCGTTCTACTTGTTCTTTACTTATTCCAATTCCATTGTCTTTGATTTTGATTTCGTATGTCTCATTTTGGGATGTACCAGTGATCTGTATGAATGGTGATTTTTCGTTATATCGAATACCATTTACAATAACATTTAACAGAGCTTGCCGAATAAGAATCTCAGAACTTGTAATGATAATTGGTTCAACGCTGACTTCAAATTGAACATCAGGATTCGATTGCTGAAGTTCTTTCACTACTTCTCTAACCACTTGATCTATAGAAAGCTGTTGTTGTTCTAATTCTTGCTCTTTTGCGAGTGCAAGCAATGTCTCCATCATCCGCTTCATTTTCAAGGTTTCAGATTGGATCACGTCCACTGTCTCTTCAACTAGCTTTGGATCTTCTTTCCCCCACCGTGCTAGCATCGATGCATTTCCTTCAATCGCTTGAATAGGACTCCTCAATTCATGAGACACATTCCCTATAAAACGTTCTTGCATCGCATAAACCTCATCCATTCGTTTCACCATCTCCAAATATTCGGACGTGAGTTGACCGATCTCATCGTCTCCCACATAAGAGAACTCGACTTTTTGTTTATTTCCGAGCATGTTCTCTTGCATGGCTAGTTTTAGTTCCTCAAGTGGTTTGGTGAGAACAGATGAAAGAAAGTAACCGGTGAGACCAGATAATATGACAAACAACACGCCAAAAAGAAGAAGTGCCAAAAGTAAATAAGACATCATACTGCTGTAGTTCTCTAAAGAATGAGACATGGCAATATATAATGAACCGCTTCCGATTTCAAACGGTGTTACTTTGTATAGAACATCTTCATCTGCTACAGTAGAGCGTTCAAATTCATTTAGCGTTCCTGTAAAACGAGGATACGGGATTGTCGGATTGATTACGACAAGTTCCACACCGTCTGCATTTAAAAGTTTCGCACTTTGATTGCGGGATAAAAATTGATTGAGTAATCCCGTATTTCGTTCAAAGTCTTGAACAGACAGCTCAGGACCACGGGAAAGCATATAACTCTCTAGTTCAGAAAAAGTATTTTCTGCTGAACTTCTTTCATTTGCAAGCACCCACTGGCTTAGCGCGGTGAATAATACAATGGAAAGCAATATATACGTGAGAACCATTACTGAAGATGTCCACAGTGACCAGCGATAGCGAAGGCTTTTAGTTTGTAGCCGGTTCATATCGGTATCCCACCCCACGGACAGTCTCTATTGAGTCTGCTACTTGCCTTGGTAGTTTTTTTCGAAGGTGTCGAATATACACATCGACGACGTTGGTCTCTGCTTCTGAATCAAAACCCCAGACGTTTTCAATCAATTGTGATCGACTTAAAACGATACCCGGATGTTTCGTCAAATAGTTTAATAGATCGAACTCTGTTTTGGTGAGCTCGAGTTCTAAACCTTCAGCAAACACTTTGCGAGATGCTTCCTGAATCACAAGAGATTGGCTACGTTCATCAACTATCCGCTCCGTTCGACGTAAAATAGCCCGAATTCTTGCAAGCAATTCCTCTATCGCAAACGGTTTGACAATATAATCATCTGCTCCTGCTTCAAGACCAGACACCTTGTCCATCACGGCGTCACGCGCTGTCACTAACAAGATTGGCACACGGGACGTCTTACGAACGCGCCTCGTCAACTCTAGACCATTTATTCCTGGAATCATGATGTCTACAAGCAACAAATCAAAATTATTTTGTGAAACCAATTGTGCAGCTTCTCTTCCATCAGCAGTCACGACGACCTCAAAGCCTTCATGTTGCAATTCAAGCACTAAAAAACGTGCAATGTTGTCTTCATCCTCTACAACTAATATCTTCATCAAACGTTGTCACCTCAACCTTCACGGGACTTTTTTAAGCTTCCTTAATCGTACGGATTTAGGTACTAAGATTCAAGTTTTTTCGTTCACGTATTTTTCACTTTTCAAACGAAAAAAAATAGAGTATATTTTTCTAGCAACATAAAATTCTATAGTTTGATGAGGGAAGGCAAATGGTGCGCCACCAGCAATTGGTTCTAGTAGGTTCGATTCCTACCCCGAAATTTTTTATGCAGCACTAAATGAAAAATTTCAGGGACCGGTAGACCGGTTTAGGAGGAAGATCGAATTGCTAAAACGACGTGAGTTGCAAGATTGCCATGCTCTTTATGAGTTAATGTCTGACCCGTCAGTGATGAAATTTGTACGCCAGAAAGCAGCTTCTGCTGAAGAATATCTGTTCAGCACAAAAGCACTTATGGAAGAAGAAGAGAATGGAACTGTGATTTCCCGCACAATTTTAAGTGATTTCGGGCAACCGATAGGAACGATCAATCTATTTGACGTTCAGCAAAATGCAGGGTTTCTCGGTACGTGGATTGGCACACCATTCCAAGGTCTTGGGTACAACTCAAAAGCGAAGGAACAATTTTTAAGCGAATTGTTTTTTGAACTTTCAATTGAAAAAGTCTTCATGCGCATTCGCAAAGTAAACGAAAAAAGTTTACGTGCGGCTAGTAAACTACCTTATTCGGTTCTTGCGAATGATTTATATCCTGCTTTATACAATGAAATCAATCGTGATCAAGAAGTATATGATTTATTTTGTATCTCAAAAGACATGTTCTTGTTTGCCATGTTACAGCAACAGAACCAAGAAGAACAAGCTATGTGATTTCTATAAAGAAAAGCATTTTCTCAAACTCGAGAAAATGCTTTTTTGTTTAGTTCCACTCTCTCTCTAGCAAATCGACAAAATCACGTGGATTTGGAGGTTGTTTCGCTACCGCTTGTTTTGATTTGATAAAATCTTGTTCGTTCACGAGCTTAGTGAGAGCCTGTGTAAACTCTTTTGTTGTCAGCAGATCTTCTTCTGTAACGACTGCGTACCCTTTTCGTTCAAAGTCATGCGCGTTCTCGACTTGGTCTCCACGACTCGCTTTCTTAGAAAGTGGAATCAAGTACATCGGTTTTTGAAGTGCTAAAAATTCAAAAATCGCATTTGAACCAGCACGTGAGATGATAAAATCACTTGCTGCTATGAAATCAGCCAATTCATCGGTAACAAATTCAAAGATGCGATAATTTGGGTCTGTCCATTCATCATGGTGAACATGGCCTTTACCCGCAAGATGAATGATTTGAAAAGACTTCACTAGTTCTGAGCGTGTTTCTCGAATAAGTTGGTTGATTTTTGCTGATCCTTGACTGCCTCCCATAATCAGAATTACTGGCAGATTAGCTGTAAAGTTCAAAGCTTTTAACGCGTTTTCTTTAGATCCTTGAAACAGCTCTGGTCGAATCAACGCACCAACAGGTTCTCCTTTGCCAGGAAAGTGTTTTGCCGTCGTTTCAAATACGGTGAACACCTTTTTTGCAAACCGAGAGGCAATCTTATTGGCGAGGCCTGGGGACATATCGGACTCATGGATGAATAGTGGCTTATTTGTCAGTTTGGCTGCGAGCGCAAGTGGCACTGACACAAATCCACCTTTTGAAAAAATTGCATGTGGTTTATGACGTTGAATTAACCGGACAGATTGTGCGATACCTGCCACTACTTTAAATGGATCCTTCATATTTTCGATGGAGAGGTACCGTCGCAGCTTGCCCGTCGATATTGCATGGAACGGGATATGCGGATAATACTCCTGGAGCAATTCTTCTTCAATTCCACCCGCTTGGCCGATGTAATGAATAGCATAGCCCCTTTTCTCTAGTTCTGGTATAATGGCTAAGTTTAAAGAAACATGGCCAGCGGTTCCTCCGCCTGTTAAAAATACTGTTTTCATCTTGTATAGACCTCCAAGTTCATCTAAAAGGGCGTGCACATTGTGGTAAAAAACTTACCGACTTATTTAAAAACCTTATCCATAATCGTCATGCCAATTCTCATCACTCAAGTTTTTCTTTACTTGATGACTTTTTTCGATATTTTAATGACGAGTAAATATGATATCGGACATCTAGCTGGTGTATCAATCGGCTCTTCTCTATGGGTACCTGTTTATACAGGCTTAACAGGTATCCTTATTAGTATAACTCCTATTGTAGCGCATTACATAGGTGGAAATAACAAACAACAAGTAAAACCTACTGTTCAACAAGGTATGATAGTTGCAATAACAATGTCATTACTCGTCTATGCACTTATTTTTCTAGCAGTAGAGCCTATTGTATCCATGATGGATGTTTCTGCTATTGAGCGAGAAATTGCCATTGCTTATGTAAAAACGATTTCAATTGGATTGATCCCTTTATTTATCTATAGTGTATTGCGTGGGTTCATCGATGCTCTTGGTCTTACACGAATTACGATGTTCATCACTTTGTTATCTGCCCCAATTAATGTATTTCTGAATTATCTCTTTATCTTCGGGAAGTTCGGTGCCCCGGAGTTAGGTGGTCAAGGGGCTGCACTGGCCTCAGCACTCACTTATTGGGTTGTCTTGTTTATAACAATCGGATTGATCGCTACACTTCCCTCAATCAAAGAGTATCAGATTTTCAGTGGGTTCTCGGGAATTCAAATGAAGCGAATTTGGACTATTATCGCAATGGGCGTACCGATTGGTCTATCCATCTTTGCTGAAACAACAATTTTCTCAGCAGTTACATTAATGATGACAAATTATACAACTGAAATATTGTCTGCCCACCAGATTGCATTGAACTTTACTTCACTGCTTTATATGATTCCACTATCTATTGCCATGGGAGCTACCATTGTTGTGGGCCAATCTGTTGGTGCAAGGAAGTTTACGGAAGCCTCTCATTATGCATGGCTATCCGTCCTTTTAGCCATAGCTGTAAGTTTTGTATCCGCATCTATTCTGTTCTTTTTCCGCGAGCAAATTTCGACGTTCTATACAGATGATGCTGTTGTAGTAGGGTATGCTGTTCAATTCTTGATATTTGCAGCTTTATTCCAGTTATCAGATGCAATCCAAGCACCTGTACAAGGCGCTCTTCGCGGATATAAAGACGTCAAAATCACATTCATTATGGCGATTATCTCGTACTGGGTCATCGGCTTACCACTTGGGTACTACTTAGCAACTACCACTTCACTCGTACAGTATGGATATTGGGTTGGATTAATTGCAGGATTGACAGCTGGAGCGATTACTCTGTCTATACGATTGCTTATTGTTCAAAAAACGTATGCACGTAAAAAAGCACAAGCCTAATTGGCTGTGCTTTTTAAACCATAATGCCCGAGTCATTTATTTTCACCTCAAAGGTTGGTTCAATTACTAAATTCATACTGGAAAAGAAAACAATTGTTACTGCGCAAAACGTGTTGAGAGTTCGTTAAACCTTTCAGTGACTTTACGTAAAAAGTACTCTTCTTCCCATTTTGAGCAATCCAGCAATGTTACTTTTTGACGCAGTTGTTCATTTTTTTGTTCCAATGTTTGGCGTGTACGTGGGTGTGTTTGGACATCCAACAACTCATCATCAATCACTTGATCGATGTCACTTGCTGTTGAAAGGCTGGTTAAGCGTTCACGTTCGGGATAAATTTTCTTCAATGTAGAAAGTACTTGATAGGTTTCTAACGTTGGACAGGCGGTTAAATTTTCGCCGATAACGACAAGTTGTGTTTTCACATTCACATCTTCTTGCATCCACTGTGTCATTCCATATGCATATTGAAATAAATGAGGCTTAGAAGTTGAAGGCAATTGAATATACCCCTTCACTCGGTAAACCGTTTCTGATAGAGATTGAATCCACTCTTCCACTGCATACTGTGGAAACGAAGAAGAAAGTACTTCTAGTCGCGTCCCTAAGGTTAACTCCATTCCGACACGCATCGGCTTATGTGCGGATAAAGAAGGTGCTAAATGCTGGAGTTGTGAAAAATCTACTGTACTGTATGTAGTGGGAACAATCTTTGCTTTTGCGTTTAATTGACTGAGTGAAAATTGAACCTCCTCCAGTTCTTCTGAATCTACTACATCTACTTTATTTAATACAAGCAAGTGACCATGTTTGATTTGCTCAAAGAATAAGGCCTTTGTTTGTATTGGCAATTTATCACGTTCTAAAAATCGAACCGCATCAACCACTGTCACAATTCCTTTAAAGTCAAAGTGGTCAGCAAATAAAGGAGACAAAATCACATCTAAGGAGGCCACTGGATGTGCTGCCCCTGTCGTTTCAATTAGCAGAACATCAAATTCTTCTTGATGTAAAATTTGTTGTATTTGTGCCTCTGTTTTTTCTGCTGGTGAACAACAAATACATCCTTCTAATAATTCACGAAGCGGCACGTCCTCCTCAACTGCGTCACTATCAAACCCAAGTGCTCCTAGTTCGTTCATAATGACCGCTGGCTTTAAACCTTGTTGTTTGATGTACGTCAGCCACTTCACGAGGAGTGTAGTTTTACCACTCCCTAAAAAGCCACTTAATAGATAGACATCTTTCATTAAAAACCCTCCTGTAAAAAAAGGGACTGACTACACGTAGTCAGTCCTTTCTGTTTTATTCTGCTGCTTGATCAAGCACTTCAATAGCTCGTAAAAGTTGTGGATCTTCTGTACGTAGTTTTTCACGTACAGCATCCATAATTGCAAGTGTGGTATCACCAGATACTACACCCGTCACTTCCAATTCATTCTCTTGTTGGAATTCTTCGACAGCCGTTTCGAGTTGCTCATCAAAACGCATTCCTTCTTCATCCACCGAATAGCCAAGTGCTGTCATAAATTGTTTCAAAACACCGACTTGTTCTGACTGAAGGTCAAGAGACAATTCAACTGCAGGATCTAATGGCGCAAGAGATGCATAGTCAGGATATTCCACCACTTCATCGGGTTGAACACCTTCCTCGTGAATCCAATTACCTTCTGGAGTTAACCATTTTGCAGTTGTTAACTTAATATTCGAACCATCCGCTAAATCTTCAACACTCTGCACAGTACCTTTACCGAAAGAAGGAAGACCTACAACTGGAATATCAGCAGATTCGCTAAGTGCAGCTGCAATAATCTCAGATGCTGAAGCACTACCTCCGTCGATAATGACAGCAGTTGGCACTGTTACACGTTCTGCTTCTACTGCAGGTAGAATCGTAGCTTCACCTTGTTGCTCAATTTGCAATACCGGTTGACCTTCTTCTACAAATAAAGAAGCAATATCAACAGCAACGTTCAATAAGCCACCTGGATTTTGACGGACATCAAGAAGTAATTTTTCCATTCCTTGTGCTTCCATCTCATCGAGTGCATCTAGTAATTCCTGATATGTGTCATGAGAGAAACTAGAAATTGAAATATGAGCGACGTTGCCGTCCAACATCTCCGTATAAACCGTTTCTATCGGAATCTCATCACGAGTGATTGTTACTTCAATTGGTTCAGCTTCCCCACGTTGAATCGTAAGTGTGACCTCTGATCCTTTTTCTCCTCGAATGAGAAGAACAGCTTCTGAAGCACTAAATCCGCGAATGTCTTCTCCATCTACTGAAAGAATTTTATCATTCGGCATAATTCCTGCACGCTCAGCTGGAGAGTTTTTAATTGGTGAAACAACTGTGATAACACCGTTTTGCTCTTGAATCTCAGCACCAATTCCTTGGAAGCTTGAAGAGATACTTTCATCAAATTGTGCAGCCTCTTCTTGATTCAAATAATCGGAGTATGGATCCCCAAGTGCATCAACCATACCATTGATGGCACCGTTTACAAGTTCCTCTTGATCAAAATCTGTATAATACTGTTCGCGTAGTTGATCATACACATCATAGAGTCGGGAAAACTCTTGTCGTTCTGTTGGCTGAATGACTTCTGCCACCTTTTCTTCACCCGTAGTTAGGGCGAGCATCGTCACTCCTGCAGAAGCAATAGCTGTTAGGAACAATACGATGACGAATATAAATGGGTTGATCCGAAAAGCTCGGCGAACTGGTGGTTGTTCAGGATTCGTTTCAGGCTGTTGTTCCATTTTCTCACCTCATTAATAAAGACTGTCGTCCATGTCGACAGTCTAAAAATGGTGCCAGGGCCTAGCGCCCTAGAACATTTTATTCTTGAATAGCTGCTTCTAATGCGACAACAATCATGTCGTTAAATGTAGTTTGGCGTTCTTCTGAAGATGTTGCCTCACCTGTTAAGATGTGGTCACTTACAGTTAAGATTGACAACGCTTGACGGTTGAATTTAGCTGCAAGTGTATAAAGAGCTGCAGATTCCATTTCAACTGCTAAGATGCCATAGTCAGCCCATTTTTTATAGTCTGCTTCATCATTGTAGAATAGGTCAGCCGTGAAAATGTTTCCTACACGTAGGTTAAGTCCAGCTGCCTTACCCGCTTCATATGCTTTGTACAGAAGATCAAAATCTGCAGTTGGTGCATAAGCAAGGTCGTTTAAAAGAACTTTGTTTAATGAAGAATCAGTTGAAGCACTTTGACCAATGATTACGTCACGTACTTTTACATCTTTTTGGATGGCTCCACATGTACCTACACGAATTAATTTTTGCACATCATACTCTTGCATTAATTCTGTAACGTAAATTGCAATCGATGGAACACCCATCCCAGTTCCTTGTACAGAAATGCGTTTCCCTTTATAAGTTCCTGTGTATCCAAACATGTTACGAACTTCATTATATTGAACGACATCTTCTAAAAATGTCTCTGCAATGTATTTTGCACGTAATGGATCTCCTGGAAGTAAAATTGTATCTGCAATTTCACCTTTTTTAGCACTGATATGAACACTCATCATGTAACCTCATTTCTTTAACGTATAAATTTATGATACATAGTTTAGCGACTGAATGCAATTCATGTTATTACTTCGTTTTATATTCTTCCCATAACTCATCAAAAATAGAAGCAGGAATCGCATCATCTGCTTGCATCTCAATATAAGTAGACAGTTCATAAAAGTCGTTTGTATTTTTAGGGAAGTCATGAAGTTCAAACACACGCTCAGCAAATCGATGTTTTGGATTTGATGCTGAACCGCCTCTATGTCTCAACACAAATTGATAGAATGTATCTCTCATAAGTCCACCTCTTTACTTGAAGGTAGACAAATATTCGCCATATCCTTCTTTTTCTAAATCTTCCTTTGGAACGAAACGAAGAGCTGCTGAATTGATGCAATAACGTAAGCCAGTAGACTCTTTTGGTCCGTCTGGGAATACGTGTCCTAAATGCGAGTCCGCCGTCTTACTGCGCACTTCTACACGACGCATACCAAAACTGTCATCAAATTCTTCTACAATTTCAGGCGCATCGATTGGTTTTGTAAAACTTGGCCACCCACACCCTGCATCGTATTTATCATTCGAGTGAAATAATGGTTTTCCAGAAACGATGTCCACATAAATTCCTTCATGGAAGTGTTGATCGTATTCACCTTGATACGGTGGCTCTGTTCCATTTTCTTGCGTGACATGGTACTGCATAGGCGTTAATTTTTCACGTAGATTATCCTTCAAAATAATTCCTCCTTAACTGTTCAACAAAGTTTTTACGTCCGGAGCCAGTAAAGTAGCGCTCGTAATGGCCACTATTTTTTTTGTAGTAATCTTGGTGGTACTCTTCTGCTTCGTAAAAAGGTTTAGCTGGGAGTAGCTCAACAGCTACTTTTTTTGTGAAGACATCGGATTCAAGTCGTTTCATAACTTTTTCAGCTACTTCTTTTTGGTCCGCATCATGATAAAAAATCGCCGTTTGATAGGATTTTCCTCTATCAAAAAATTGGCCTCCAGCATCAAATGGGTCAACATTTTGAAAATAGATTTCGACAAGTTGTTCATAACTGAATTTCGTTGGATCAAAGGTGATCTGTACCGCCTCATAATGACCTGTTGTCTCGGAACAAACTTGTTCATACGTAGGATTCTCAACATGGCCACCCGTGTATCCAGACACTACTTTTTCAATTCCATCATACGAATCAAAAGGTTTGACCATACACCAAAAACAGCCACCTGCGAAAGTTGCTTTTTCCATCTTTAAAACCTCCCTGTCATTGATCTGTTGGAACAGTCACGGAGAGTATAATTTCATCATTCTCCAAGTCAATTTCTTGAGCCCGAATATCTAAGTCCCCATCAATCGGTAATCCACCTAAATCTATAAAGACTGACTCATCTGCTGGACTTACGATCATCCAGTTTGGTAAATCAATTGAACTGCGCAATAATTTTAAGATCTCTTCAGGAGGAATCGATAGTTGACCTATATCTACTTGATTTTGCACAAGTTGAATATTGCCATCCTCAAGTACAACCGGATCAAAATACATCTGAACTGGAATCGTTAAACTAAAAACGGTGAGTTCAGAAGTCAAAGCAATTTTATCCTCCACAACCAATTGTAATGGGATTGGCTGGTCACGAACTGCTTCTTGAATGTATTTGTTCGCAAGCTTTTCAAAGTCTTGTTTGGATGTCTCGACAAACAATTGACCTCCTTCTGCAGGGTCTGGTCTGTCAGTAAGTGTATAGCTTTCAGACGTTCCAGTCAGTAAACTTCCCACATAAACGATTGCAATTACTAGCAAAAGTACAAGTCCAAGAAATGCGATTTTCCATTTATTCAAAGTTATCAGCCCCCATTTACATACAGTTCCCCATCTGATTGCTCTATGAAACCACAGCTTTCCATTGTACGGAGCATCCGATTGGCGATTAAATCATAGCCTTGTCCATTCGGATGGAAGAAATCTGTGTGATACACCAAATTTGCGTTGGTATAAAAAAGGTCTTGTACGGGTACAAAACAGGTTGATTGGAAGTCGCCCAAAGTAGCTTCCATCGACGTATTCCAATCCACGACTATAGATTCTACTTCCTGTGACTCTACTGAAATTAATGAGAACGGATTATACAAGCCAAGTGCAACAATAGGGGCCTGTGGGTTAATCGCTCGTATATAATCCAGGATATGATAGTACCGTGTCTCATATAGTTCTCGTTCTTCTTCGAATGCCTCTAACTGAAGTGAGAACAAGTCACGTTTAATTACTTTCATGACATCATTTCCACCAATAGATAAGAAAATATGACTTGCTTCTTGAATTTCTTTATCGAGACTCCCGCTTGATAGAAGGGTTAACAACTGATCACTTCGTCGTCCACGTTTCGCTGTATTGATCAATTCAACTCGGTCGATTTGCTCACTTGTCAAGAATTCATCTCGAATACGTCCAACGTACCCATCTTTCTTTAACTCATCACCGATTCCAACTGTTAACGAATCGCCAAGTCCGAGAAATAACAAATTATCAGGAAAGACATTATAAGGAACCTGATAGCGAACAGGTTCCTCACGGTCTTTCACCTGAAAAACAGGCTTGATTACAAAACTGCTACATCCACTTATAACGACAACAACAACTACCAATGCAACAAATGCTAATTTTTTCAACTGCTTACCCTTCCAACAAATACATAAATCCAATCGCACCAGGACCTGTATGGGTAGAAATTACAGGCGTAGTAAAGGACAGTTTCACGTCTTTAAATCCTGTCGCTTCAATTGCTTCTTTTAGTGGAGTAGCCATTTGATACCCGTCAGCTTGTGCAATCCCAACAGCTTTTACACGTTTGGCAGCTGAATCTTTAGTAAATTCATTCATTAAGTACGTAATGACTTGTTTGTAACTTCTCGCTTTAGCTACTGGTGTGTACTCTCCTCCTGCTAGTGAAGCGATTGGTTTAATTGAGAGTAAAGAGCCAAGCATTGCTCGTCCTTTTCCAATCCGCCCACCTTTCACAAGGTTATCAAGTGTATCGACTACTACGAACAGGCGTGTATTTTCACGAACACGGTCGAGATGACGTAAAATCTCACCCATTGATTTGCCTTGTTGAGCCAGACGAGCTGCTTCTTTCACTTGAAATGCAAGTGCGTGTGAGATGAATCGTGAGTCAACTACAGTGACATTCGAAGATGTAATGCTAGCAGCAGATTCAGCAGATTTAACTGTCCCACTCATCCCACCTGTCATATGGATTGACAGAATTTCAGACCCGTCTTTTCCAAGTTCATCATAAATTTCAGTGAAGGTACCTGCAGAAGGTTGAGAAGATTTTGGTAACTCTTTCGATTGTTTCATTTTACTAATGAATTCTTCAGCAGACAGTGTTACACCGTCTAAATAATCCTGGCCATCCACATGAATGGTCAATGGCACGACAGTTATTCCTAATTGTTCGAAAACATCTTGCGTCAGTTCAGCTGTTGAATCCGTTACAATTTTAATTGTCGTCATCTTGATTCCCCCTGTAAGTCTGAGCGTGCATCCTGTATTAGACGTTCGACCCGCTCTTTAAATGTGTCCGTCGACTCGTCTTGTTGTTGATAAACAGCAGGTAAAATTTTCACAAACACCTCTGCTGGAGTTATTTTATTTTCATTTTGCTCCATCAATCGAGACGTACCAACGATTGCAATTGGAATGATCGGCACTTGAGCCTTAGCTGCGATTCGAACAAATCCTGTTTTAAACTCTTTCATCTCATTCCCTTTCGAACGTGCGCCTTCTGGGAACAACAATAAAGAGTGACCCGCTTTTAGACTTTCAACACTGTCTGAAATGGAGTTGAGTGCACTGCGTCGATTCGAGCGATCGATAAAAACACAATTGAGTTCATCCATCCAATCTGCAATAAAAGGTATTTTTTTCACTTCTACTTTAGAAAGAAACCCAAATGGTTTTGGTACAGTGGCAATCAATACAGGAATATCGAAATTCCCCTCATGGTTTGCAACAAAAAGGACAGGTCCCTCTTGTAAATTTTCTGTCCCAGTAAGGTGAGCTGTTGCACCCGCCTTTTTAAGAATGTTTTGAGACCATCGCTGAGGCGTTTCAAAGACTGCTTGATCGTACTCTGCAGTCGTTAATTCCGCTTTACGTTTCCTCAATTTTTTTAGCGTGTTCAATTGGGTTGGGATATACCCGATAATATAACTATACGTTACGATGCTTCTTAACAACTTATTCACGGGCCTTTCTACTGTAGCGTTTGTATGTGAAATCTACGCCAGATTTAGAAGTGTGTTTTGGGGACTCCCATTCGAGGATGAAGTCATTGTATTCCGGAAAAAAAGCATCTCCTTCGTACTGCTTATGAATTTCAGTGATAAGTAAGCGATCTGCGTAGTCGAGGTACTCTGTAAACACCTTCGCTCCACCTATAACTACTACTTCCTCATGAAGCGACTGTCCATACAACAAGGCTTCTTCAAATGTATGGACAATCTTAACACCCTCCGCAGAAAACTCTTTATTTCGTGTCATGACGATGTTATCCCGCCCTGGAAGTGGACGTCCAATTGATTCGAATGTATTGCGTCCCATTATGACAGGACGACCGAGTGTATTTTCTTTGAAGTACTTCAAGTCTTCTGGAATATGCCAAGGCATCTCATTGTTATGGCCAATTACATGTTTCTCGTCATGTGCCACTATAAATGTAATCATCAAATTCCCCCTATACAGCAATTTCCGCGTGAATACGAGGGTGTGATTCGTATCCAATCAGTTGAATATCGTCTGTTTTCATATCAAATATTGAGATATCGCGTAGTGTGATCGTTGGAAGTGGTTTTGGCTCTCGTGCCAACAACTCATTGACTTGGTCTAGATGATTGCTATAAAGATGTGCATCACCAAACGTGTGCACGAAATCGCCAGCTTCAAGACCAGTCTCCTTTGCAATCAAATGAACAAGTAATGCATACGATGCTATGTTGAATGGAACGCCTAAGAAAACATCCGCACTGCGCTGGTACAATTGACAACTCAGTTTATTACCTTGCACATAAAATTGCATGAATGAATGACAAGGTGGTAATGCCATCTCATCTACTTCTGCAGGATTCCATGCAGTGACGATGTGTCGGCGTGAATGCGGTGAGTTTTTAATGGATTCAATGACAGTTTGAATCTGGTCTACACTACCACCATCTTTAGTTTCCCACGAGCGCCATTGTCTCCCATATACCGGCCCCAATTCACCATATTTCTTCGCAAAGTCGTCATCCGTTTTGATGCGTTCGATGAAAGCTTTCATTTCTCGGTCGTAAAGAATTTTGAAATCAGGATCTTTTGAGGCACGTAAACCAAAGTCCGTCATATTTGGTCCATTATACTCTTCACTTGAAATCCATTGTTCAAATGCCCACTCATTCCAAATATTATTGTTTTGACGCACGAGTGTTTGAATATTCGTATCTCCATGTAAGAACCATAAAAGCTCTGAGACAATTAATTTAAATGAAGTATGCTTTGTAGTCAGTAACGGAAACCCCTCCGCTAAATTAAAGCGCATCTGATATCCAAAAACTCCGATAGTGCCGACTCCTGTTCGGTCTTCTCGTCGTTCACCGTTTTTCAATATGTATTCACATAATTCATGATATTGTTTCATTATGACACTCCTCTAAGATAACCATTTTGGTGGCGTATTCTTCGACCAATAAATTTCTCCGATATCTTGATGTTTTGCAAATTGATCATCATGTGTATGGTAATGGAATGTAAAGTAATAGCCTTCCAATGGTCGTTTTTCAACACGTACATGCGCACGTAAAATATCAGCATTTGTGTCCTGATCATACAAGTGGAAAATTTTTTCGCCGTAATCACCGGAAGGCTTATGCGAAATTGCAGAAGATGCCGTGGCATATTCTTCTATCTTTTGCTTATAAAATGGGAAGATTTCCGCTTCGTAGCGTTGCTGAATGCGTGGTTGAATTTTTGAACCAAATTTCACATCACTCTGTTCACGCGCCTCATCAATAAGTCGCCCAATATCCAGTACCCGTTCCTCTGCATGGGTTTCAGTAAATTGGTTTTCTTCGATTTCAAATACGGAATTCCAGATCTCATGCGATGGTGTAATGACACCAAATGTGACTACAGCGACTAAAGCGGCTAAAAACTTTTTAATAAATCCTGACAACATATTCACTTCCATCCGTAACATTTTTGAAACAACTTTTCATTGAATAAATGACTAAGGCTTCATTCTTTTCTGATTTCATTGTACAATAAGAAACAATGACATGTAACAAAAACACTTTTATTCTAAAGGAGAGATTTTCTCATGAGCTTAGGACTTGCGATTGGTATCGGATATTTATTATTACTTGGATACTTAACTTCATTAAATTTCACGCATTGATTGAAAAAGACCTACGCGATTATTACTCGCATAGGTCTTTTTTGTTACGAACGCCAAAATGAAATTTTGCGCTTTTTCTTTTCAATTGGTGAAAACCATATTTTTCAAACAGTTCACTCGTATAATGTGCTTTAATGACCGCTCGTTTTCGGCACACTCGAATTGCCTCCCTGACCCATTCATCCGTCAGCTGATCACGTACTGCAAATTGCTTATGCGTTGTAAAGTTAGTCGACTCTTCAATAGCAGTCTCAAACAGTGGATCTATGTACACGACATCAAATGAGTTATCCGGTTGATTCCGCAGATAGTCTACAGCATCTTGCTGTACGATTTCTATACGCCTGAACGCTTGTTGCAGCTCTTCACTTTCAAAGTTAGTGAATTGTTGACTTACTTTCATGAGAAACGCAAGGACTTCTGATTTTTCAAGTCCGACGATGATTCCTGAATCCCCAAGATCCACACTCGCCATCAGTGCATCCGCTCCGAAACCTATCGTGCAATCCAAAAATGAATCACCTTTCACTAGATTTAGCGCACGAAGCAAAGGTTCTTGTTCTCCAGCGATCCATCGCTTATACCGAAACATTGCCGTTCCTGGATGGTATTTATACCTCTCTCCAGTAGGTTTGACCGCCTCAATACCTGTAGACGTGTAAATATAGACAATGTCGTAGGGCTCAAAATAGTTTTTCAGAGACTTTCCGTTTCTAGGTAGAAAATCCATCGCATGAAAATGGGCAAATTGCATGGCCATTTGTTGTTCATCCTGCTTCAGTTTTAATGAATTAGTGACTGCTACATTCATTGACCTTGTAATTGCTCAAGCACACCTTGAATGTGATCGACAATCGCTTCTTTTGGAAAGTTCTCAATCTGTTCACGCGGAATGAAATACGCAAGTTTGCCATCTTTCCAAAATGCCATCGACGGCGAACTCGGAGGTACATCTTCAAAGTAACCGCGCATAGTTTCCGTTGCTTCTTGATCTTGTCCAGCAAACACCGTTACTAAGTGATCGGGTTTCGCTGTTGTTGTCTCTACAGCCTCAATGGCTGCAGGACGTGCAAGACCTGCTGCGCACCCACAAACAGAGTTGATGACAACAAGTGATAACCCTTCAGCAGTTTGCACATGTTCCCTCACAGCATCTTCTGTTGTCAATTCTTTAAAACCATGTCCAACGAGTTCTTGGCGCATTGGTGCAACAATTTGTTTCATATATTCTTCATAAGCATTCATGTTTAGTCCTCCTTAATTGCACGTGCCATATTCATTTGCTTCCAAACAGAGCCTTTTGCTTCTTCTCCCTGCTCGATTCGAGCTAAAGCCATCTTCACTTGAAGACGTACTTCATATTCAGAATCATCTTGTGCTTTTTTCAGTACGTCGATATGTTCTTTAGTACCTACTTCGTAGAAGAACATCGCAGCACGCCAGCGAACTAATTTATTTTTATCTGCTAAAGCCTCGGCCATTGCTTGTGCAAACTCTTCGTACCCAAGGTCGCTCATCGTATCTCCTGCTGTACGACGAATGGAAGCATTTTTATCATGTAACGCAATGGTCAAATGTGGAATGACCATCTTATCTTCCAAAATACCAAGATAAATAACTGCCAAGCGGCGAATGGATACCTTTTCATCTTTTAAAGCAAGTGCGAGAAGCGGCAAATCATCAAGAGTCGGATGAGTCAAGCGGTCAAGTAATTGATAGCGGACTTCCCAGTCTGGATGTTGAAAGTCTTCAAGGCTAACAGGATGGCGCGTATTCTTCCACTCTGTTTCCGCACTGGATTCTGGAGAGCTGAGTTGTGTGAGTCTTTCTGTCGTAAAAGCAGCATCGAGTTCAGCAATCACTTGGTTTGCAATTTCTTCGAACTCCCCGTATCGTACGCCATAGTCTATCCATTTTCTCTGCAAGATATAATTCTCGTCGTCTTGAATCCGTTGATTAAATGTTTCCATAAAGCGGTCTGGAAGTGCAAAGCGCTGTTCATTTTGTGAATCAAACACTTTCACTTGAAGTGGAATGCCATGATAATCTTGCACGTGCACACGCACTTCACCGAATGAATCTGTAGCAGATTCCGTTTGCGTCTCTGAGACATGTTCCTTCCCAAATACTTGTTCGATTTGAGGGACAAGTGTATCCCAACTCGCTTTTGGATGTTTTTCTACTGCCATAAAGTCAGCCACATGATAAATCCCTTTAATTCCTTCTAAAGAAAACAGTGATGCAATGATTTCTGGAGCATCGTCGAGTTGACCTTCTCTATAGTTATGGCTAGTTCCGAATGCCAATTCCTGGTCCACAACAATTTTCATGGAGTTCGGACTTGGTGTTGGCTCGATTGTGATGATTTTCATAGAATCACTCCTTCTGTAAGTAGTGTATCATGATGAAGCCATTTCTTCTAAATATGCCCACCGTTCCATCTTTTCTTCAAGCAAAGCCTCATTCGCTTCTAAATCAATGGATGCTACGCGGATTTTTTCGTAATCAGAGCCCGCGGAATCGATGATAGATTGACTGGCAGCGATTTTTTCTTCAAGAAGTGCAATCTGATCTTCAATCGTTTCCCACTCTTTCTTTTCTTGATAACTCATGCGTTTCTTTTTTGGTTTTGGCTCTTCAGCCACTTGTTTTGGTGTAACGACTTGTTTCTCTATTTTCGCCAGTTCACGTTTTTGTTCCAAGTATTCTGCAAAGCTGTCTAGTGTCACTACTACTGCTTGATTTTCAAGCGCCCATAATTTTGTCGTTATGCGGTCAATGAAGTAACGGTCATGTGAGACTACCAATACAACACCAGCAAAGCTGTCCAAATAATCCTCAAGTATCGCTAAAGTATCTAAGTCTAAATCATTTGTCGGTTCATCTAAAATTAATACGTTTGGTTGCTGTATCAAAAGTTTGAGTAAATATAAGCGTTTTTTCTCGCCACCGGATAATTTATAAATCGGTGTCCCGTGCATAGATGTCGGAAATAAAAAGCGCTCTAACATTTGAACGGCACTTAGACGTTCGCCACTAGAAGTTTCAATAGAGTTTGAATCTTCTGTAATATAATGGAGCACCCGTTGATTCTCATCAAACTTCGGAAGCTCTTGACTAAAGTATCCAATTCGAACGGTTTGCCCGACTTCTAGAGTTCCACTAGTAGGTTGTATAATTCCCGCTATTATGGACAATAACGTAGTCTTACCTGCGCCATTTTCTCCGACAATCCCAATACGGTCTTTATTTTGAAGAATGAATGAAAAATCATCAAAAAGTCGTTTGTCTTCAAACGCCATTCCAAGTGCATGACCTTCCATTACTTTTTTGCCAAGTCGGCTCGTTGCAAGATTGACATCGAAATCTTGTTCGTTGTTTTTTAGTAAAGCACGATCTTTAATGTCTTCAAAACGATCTAGTCGTGCCTTTTGTTTCGTCGTCCGAGCCTTGGCCCCGCGCCGAACCCATTTGAGTTCATTCCGATATAGATTTTGAAGTTTGGATTGCTCTGCTTGTTGTTGCTCATAGCGAATCGCTTTGCTTTCAAGGAATTGCTCGTAATTGCCTTTATAGCTATAAACCGTCAGCTGATCGATTTCGTAAATTGTAGTGGACACTGCATCAAGAAACAGACGGTCGTGCGTTACAAACAAAACAGCACCGTCATACGCTTTCACTAGATCCTCTAACGCAATCGTCGATTCAACATCTAAATGGTTCGTAGGCTCATCAAGTAAAAGTAAATCATGTGGTTCAATTAATGCCCGAGCTAAGGCAACCCGTTTTTGTTGGCCACCAGATAATTGACCAACAGGTTTTTCGAAGTCTGTAATCCCGAGCTTCGTAAGCGCTTGTTTTGCTGCCGTATTGAGATCCCAACCGCCGTCTTCCATTTTCTCTTGAATGGAAACAAGCTCTTCTACGAATTTCATGTTGTTTGGTTCTTGTTCAGCTTGCTTACGAATACGTTCGTAGTTTCTATTAAGTGCTACGATAGCTAAGTCACTGATAAACATCGTTTCTAGCACTGATTTTGTAGGGTCTAGATCCGGTGCTTGAGCTAGATAGCTAATTGAATAGTGATTCGGATGGTCTTTATGTAATGAATCAGCATCAATAGAACCTTCAATGATTTGCAGTAGTGTAGACTTCCCACTACCATTTTTTCCAACGAGACCAATCTTTTCACCTTTTGTGATTGTAAATTCAATGTTTTTGAAGAGGGTCTTTTCTCCAACCGTTTTTGTTAAGTTTTGAATAATTAATTGCGACATGGAGATTCTCCTAATTCGTTGTAAAGTTGCTCAAGAAACGCTTCCATAAATCGGTGACGCTCCTCGGCAATCTCTTTTGCTTTTTCTGTATTCATTTTATCTTTTAGCTTCAATAACTTTTCATAGAAGTGAGTAACGGATGAACCGTTGTCAATTTTAGCACCAGATACTACTTCCTCAACTTCTTTGTGATTGTATAGACTGCGATCTTTCGCACCACCAAATGCAAATGTACGTGCTATGCCGATTGCCCCAATAGCATCTATACGGTCAGCGTCTTGCACAATCTTCGCTTCTAATGAAGTTGCTGTTAACCCGCCACTAAAGGAAACTTGGTCAATGAGTGTGCGGATGATTTTCTGTTCTTCTTCTGTCACAGAAAACGTTGTAAAGATAGATTGCATGAAATCTGCACTTCTATCATTTTTATATTTTTTATCTTCAACATCATGTAACCCTACTGCAAGCGTAACAATTCGGTGGTTCGCTTCTTTGTAATTTTCAAGTATACGCCTAGCATTTTCATAGACCCGGTCTATATGGGCCATGTCGTGGCTTGCATCAAACTGATTATAATAGTCCACTAAGTAAGGACGTAATTCACTCCACATGGTGTGTTCCCCTTTCAAATTGACGGATGAGGTCGAATCCTGTATAGTTTAGCTAGTAATTATCTGATTTTTCTAACGAAGGGGGTCCCCGTACAATGCAACAAGGACAAGTAAAATGGTTTAATGCAGAAAAAGGCTACGGATTTATTGAGTCAAACGATGGTGAAGATGTATTTGTTCATTTTACAGGTATCCATGGTGAAGGATTTCGTACGTTAGAAGAAGGCCAAAAAGTGCATTATCGTACTGTAGAAGGAAATCGTGGACCACAGGCAGCAGATGTTCATGTGATCCTAGATGAATAGACTATCTTCTCCCTCGCATACTTGCGCGGGTTTTTTTATGTGTTTTGATAAAGTTTTTGTCCGATTTCTTTCAATTGTTTTCCTACAGAACAACCGGAAATACAGAATTGATGTGCCGCTGTTTTTCCTTGTCGTGAACGAAGATCGTGTTTAATTGGACATTCTTCACAGTAGACAGAAAGCAAACGATCTATTTCATTTGTAATTTGTTGTGTTAACACATTCATCCCACCTTACCTATTGTAGTAGTATAATCGTTTTTAGAAGTCAGTTGCAAGGGAAGGAACTAGAGAATGATTGAATTGTACACAGATGCAGCTACGCGTGGAAACCCAGGAGAAAGTGCTATAGGGGTATTTTGGAAAGGCAACGGAAACGAAGGATACCACGCAGAGAAGATTGGCGTATGCTCAAATCACGAAGCTGAATTCATCGCACTGCGAGAAGGAATTCGACACGTCCTCCCTCTCCAGCCTGATATTTTATCGATTCGAGTCGATTCTAAAATTGTGGCTGATGCAGTTGAACGTAATTACACGAAAAACCCTACATTTAAACCGATTTTGGATGAAATTTATTCGTTACTTGATGGCATTCCGATGTTCTTTGTAAAATGGATTCCAGACAAAGAGAACCGGGCGGCGCATCGAATGGCGACGGAGGCTTTGAGGAAGTGAAAGCTGAGAAGTGCGTTAAATATCTGTGGGCTCGCTAGGAATTAGTTTCCATAACATGACTCAGGGCACAAATGGCGGTTTTGAGGGCACAAAACGGACCAATAGGGCATAAAAATGGCCGCTCAGGGCACAAATCCCGAGTGGCAGTTTCCATATATAGAGCGGAATCGAGTTCCTCCTCCTAGAAATCCCGCAAGAAGCCATCGCAATCTATGAAACAAAATGCGCTTCACAGCTCACGCTGGCTTCTTGCACAATTTCTGACCAGTCGGCTCCACATCTAGACATAAAAAAAGACCCCCGAAGAGGTCCTTTGAAAGTTTAGAATTAAGCTTTAACTACGTTAGTAGCTTGAAGGCCACGTTGACCTTGCTCGATTTCGAAAGTTACGTCTTGACCTTCGTCAAGAGTTTTGAAACCTTCGCCTTGGATAGCTGAGAAGTGAACGAATACGTCGTCTCCGCCTTCGCGCTCGATGAATCCGAATCCTTTTTCTGAGTTAAACCATTTTACTTTACCTTGTTCCATGTGTGTATCCTCCTCATGCACTGTGTGTGCACTTTTGTTACTATCCTTGCTCAACACTATAGTAAAAGTGTTGCCACCTACTAACGCTCCGAACAAAAATAATTCTATTACAATATACCATGAGCTGGGAGAGAATGCAAATAGAATGATCAAATTGTCAAAAGAGCTCCAATTGCCCCACTATAGCCATGTTGAGGCAAAAACAGGGGGTTCTTTTCCTTTAAAATTGTATAGGACGCTATAACATTTTGGAGCATTTCATTCTCTTCTAAAGTCGTACCGATGTAAATAATATCGGTACACCCTTTTGTATCGGCAGCTTGAATGGCAAGTGAAGAAATCACTTCACCTATCATTCCTTGTATCCCGGCCACATAGTCATTTTCATCATTTACGCCTTGTTCAGCTGTTAATAGAGCTCCGAAATTACTTGCTGTCAGTGAACCTTTGATAGGAAGCTGGTTGTTTTGATAAATGTCCTCTACGCGGACATCGATCCATTTTCGAGAACCTTGCTCACTCTTTTTCACGATTTCTTCGAACTGATCAGTTCCAATCAGGATTTTACTTAGGCCAAGCAAAGTCCCTCCTCCGATCCCAGTTCCAGCTAACCTTTCGTGTATGGTGCCAGATAAATAATGGATAGACGTTCCAGTTCCAATGTTTGTAATGATGGTTTTTTCTATTTGTAAGTTTTGTTTTTTTAACTGGTAAAGAACACCTTGTACGGTTGCATCAAACTCCACAACATAGTGGTAGTTTTCAGATCCTAAATATGTCTCAAGTTGTTTCGCTCTTCCGCCAGTCATACATATTTGAAGCTTCTCGTTAGATTTGCCAATCCATTCTTTAACTAAATCAAAACGAGTTGCAGGGAAATTAATGGTCTCAATCTCGTCTTTTTGCCAATAGGCAATCTTGACCAAGGTTCCCCCTGCATCTATTCCTAGAGAACACATATTACAATTCCTTTCTGTAAACCAATTCTCCATTTACAATTGTCGCTTCAATTGTGCAATGAACGATCGACTCTTTTGTTATTTCGTCGGAAACGACTGTGAAATCCGCTTCAAATCCTGGGGCAATCTTTCCGAATTGTGTTTCCTGCATCGCGATTTCTGCTGCGTTTGTCGTGTATAAACGCACCGCTTCAAAAGGTGTTAATTCTTGATCAGGTAAATATGGGTTGTTAATAGCCGCTTGGATCCCAAGAAGAGGGTCTGCAGTTTCAATAGGTGCGTCTGAACCTCCAGCTAAACCAATGGAGTTGTCTAACAGCGTACGCCACGCATACGAATAGGTAAGACGTTCTTCTCCTAGTCGATCTTTTACCCACGGAAAATCAGAAGGGACAAACATCGGTTGAATATCACACATAACACGTAGCTTTGCAATTCGTTTGATTAAATGTTCTGAGAGCACATTTACATGAATCAAACGGTCAAGCGCCTGTTGAGGGGCAGGAAATTGCTCAAGCAGTTCAACAATTTCTTCAGTTGCTCGGTCACCAATCACATGGACTGCAATGCCAGCTTCATGTTGACGAGCTAGCTTAACCATCTCGATTAATTCTTCTTTTGTATGAATAGCGACACCGTGAGTATCCTCACTATCGCTATATGGGTTGCTCAACCAAGCTGTGCGGCCGCCTAGAGACCCGTCCATAAAAATCTTCATACATCCGAATGACAGGAAGTCATCTCCTGTTTCATGGGTCATATCTGCAAATACATGGTGATGCCTTAGTAAGTGTACTCGAAATGATTTATTCAGCCCTTTTCGGTATGCATGCAATGGATTGGTATACGGTCCATAATACGCCATATCTTCCGAATGACCACCTGTGAGACCAAGTTTATGTAAGTCTTGAATACTCTTTTGAATAATTGTCGTTAAATCTTCAACGGTTAACTCCGGAATTGCATTCGTGACGAGAGATTGAGCTTCATCATAGAACAGACCATTTAATTCATTCGTTTGTTCATCGCGGCCAATCACTCCCCCTGCAACCTCTTCAACAGAATGCGTGATACCTGCAAGTTCCATAGCTTTAGAATTCGCAACCAACCCATGGCGACAAATTCGTTTTAAAACTACCGGGATATCCGGGAAAAGTGCATCTAAATCTGCTGAAATCGGTGCACGGTTATCCATTAATGTATTGTCATTCCAACCTTCTAAAACTATCCAACCGGAAACCGGATGTGCCTCACCAACTACATCTAAAATCTCACGAATTGAACGGCATTCTGAAAGGTCTGCTGATAAAATCTTTTGACCATGACCAATCAAATGCATATGACTATCAATAAAGCCAGGGTATACGACGTTTCCATCTAGAGAGATTTGCTTGTCTGCGAGCGCTTTCAATTGTTCGAACGAACCTGTCTGAATAATCGTTCCGCCTTCTACTAAAACGGCCTCTACTGACTCAGTTTCACTTTCCATCGTAAAAAATTGAGCATTATAAAATACTGTCTTCACGAGCTACCTCCTTGAATGTTGGGTGTATGGTGATTTTAACGTTACCTTTTAGAGCATTACTGATCATGCATCTTTCATCTGCTTTGTGAACCAGGCGCTCGATGAGTTTTCTCTTCTCAAGATTTACGTAAGAAATGGTCGGGTAATGGTGAAGCTCACTTACTTTATATGTACCTGCATCGACTTCAACTAGTAGTTCGGACTTTAACTCAATGTGAGCGTCCTCGATGTTACTTCTCTCAAACATCGCACCGAGTGTCATGATATAGCATCCAGCTGCAGAGCTGAGTAAAAGCTCGTCTGGGTTAGTCCCTTGTCCTGGACCATCCAATGATGCTGGAATCGAAAAGTCATGCGTGTAGTTCGCAATCGTCACTTGTCCTATTGTATTGCGTTTTGAATTCCAATGAAGTACTTGGTGAAAAGTATGTCGCATCCGTTTACATCCTTTCTTTTTTACTAGTATACTTGAAATATGAAAGTGGGGAAATGAAATGACAGCCAATTATAAAATACTCGGTGTGATTGTCATGTCGATCACTCTTTTTTTATTGTTGTTCGGTGTAGGTGTGATTTTAGATCAAGAACTTGCAACTTCCAATATCGTAACGATTATTGCGTATGGACTAGCTGCAGGTCTGTTCTCGGGTGCACTTGCATTTTTAGGTCTAAAAGTCGGATTTATTGTCTTCGTAGTAGGTCTCGCTATCGGATTTATTGAAATGTTCCGTAGCTTCTTATTTACACAAGGTGAATTTGGAGAACTTGCAGGATTGCTTTCCCTGTTTATTTTTACTGCTCTAGGATTAGTTCTTGGTGTAATCATCGAAGGAATCCGATATTTACTTAAGAAAAAATCGCCCACACAATGATGTGTGAGCGATTTTTTTAATGGCCACCAAGATACGCTTTTCGAATTTCTTCGGAAGACTGCAATTCCTGGGCAGAGCCAGACAATACAACTTTACCTGTTTCTATTACATACCCTCGGTGTGCAATCGATAGAGCCATATGTGCATTTTGTTCCACTAAAAGTACAGTCGTTCCTTGAGCGTTAATGTCTTTAATGACTTCAAAGATTGTCTTTACCATTAAAGGGGCTAGTCCCATCGAAGGCTCATCCAATAGTAGTAACTTTGGCTTCGCCATGATGGCGCGACCCATAGCAAGCATCTGTTGCTCTCCCCCAGACAAGGTCCCGGACATCTGTTTGCGCCGTTCAAGAAGGCGTGGAAACGTATCATATACCTTTTTCATATCTTCCGCAATCGCTTTTTTATCTTTGCGAAGAAATGCGCCCAGTTCAAGATTTTCTTCTACAGTCAAATTTGCAAATACGCGTCGTCCTTCTGGAACATGTGAGATGCCGGATTTTACAATTCCTTGTGCCGCTTTACCAGCAATCGAATTTCCAAGGAAAGTGATTCCTCCACTCTTAGGCTTCAGTAGACCAGATAAAGTTTTTAACAGTGTACTCTTTCCTGCCCCGTTTGCACCAATAAGGGATACAATTTCACCTTCATTTACTGTAACAGAGACATCTTTCAAAGCTTGAATATTCCCATAGTACACATCGATGTTTTTCACTTCGAGCATTGTCATTCTGTTACCTCCTCACCCAAATACGCTTCAATAACTTTCGGATCGTTACGAATCACTTCTGGCGGACCTTCTGCTAGAAGTTGACCGTGATCTAATACATAAATGCGTTCACAGACACCCATTACGAGATTCATGTCATGCTCGATTAATAAAATTGTTAAATCGAACTTTTGACGAATAAATGCGATGAGTTCCATTAAGTCGTGTGTTTCTTGAGGGTTCATTCCCGCTGCTGGCTCATCGAGAAGTAAAAGTTTTGGATTAGCAGCTAGTGCACGTGCAATTTCCAAACGGCGCTGCTGGCCATATGGTAGATTTTTCGCAAGCTCATCTTTGTATTTTTCCAAACGGAATATTTTTAGAAATTCAATCGCATCTTCTTCCATCTTACGTTCCCCAGCAAAATGGGATGGTAAACGGAGAATGGATGCAAGCATCGTATGTTTTGCGAGTGCATGATATGCCACTTTCACATTGTCTAAAACCGTCATATCTCGGAATAAGCGAATATTTTGGAATGTACGACTGATTCCTGACTGCGTCACTTTATAAGGGGCAAGTCCGTTGATGCGCTTGCCCTGGAAGAACACATCACCTTCAGTCGGAACATAAACACCCGTTAATAAGTTAAAACTTGTCGTCTTCCCAGCACCATTGGGTCCAATCAGACCGACTAGTTCTCCTGGATAGAGGGAAATGTTAAGATTTTGAACGGCTTTTAGTCCACCAAATTGGATGCCCGCTTGTTTGACTTCAAGTAGTGGTGTCTTTTCCATTGCCTTTCCCTCCTTTTGATGTCCAGCCCCGGAAATAATCCGTGATTTCTTTTGTGCCCATCAATCCTTGTGGGCGGTATAGCATGACAATTATCAGTACCAAACTATAAATGATCATACGTGTTTCTGGGTACCCTTGAAGGAATGTTGAAACAAGTGTTAAGAAGATGGCCGAGATGATTGCTCCTGATAAACTACCAAGCCCACCTAGTACTACTAAAATCAAAATATCTACAGACTTTAAGAACCCGAATTGTGAAGGCAATACGATGTAGAAGTTATGTGCGAACAATGCTCCAGCAACTCCTGCAAAGAACGACCCGATAACAAATGCCGCTACTTTATAGTACGTCGTATTGATACCCATCGCATCGGAAGCAATCTCATCTTCCCGAATAGACAGTGCAGCGATTCCATGACGTGAACGTGTAAAGTTTACTATTACTAAAATAGTAATCAACATAAAGAAGAATGTGTATGTCCAGTCTGTCATTTTACTCACTTGCATTCCAGCTGCTCCGCCGACATAATCGATATTCAGGAAAATGATCCGAATAATTTCAGCGAATCCAAGCGTTGCAATTGCAAGATAATCCCCGCGTAAACGAAGACTTGGAATCCCTACAATTAAACCCGCAAGAGCTGCTACTAGACCGCCGACAATAATCGCCACTATAAACGGCAAATCAAACTTCATCGTCACAATTGCTGATAAATAGGCACCGACTGCCATGAAACCTGCGTGGCCAATCGAGAACTGGCCAGTAATTCCAATAACAAGATGCAAGCTTACAGCAAGAATGATATTAATCGAAATGAAAATTAATGTGTTTGTATAATACGTATTTAACATGCCAGCCATGATGAGACCTTGAACAATACCGTAAAAGACAAGAGCTCCAATTAGTAGTGGCCAAAACGCACGTGAATGTTTTTTCATTTTGTCCACCTACACTTTCTCTCTTGAATTTTTTCCGAAGATCCCTGATGGGCGGAAAATTAAAATTAAAATTAGAATAATAAAAGCAGCTGCATCTCGCCACAATGAAAGCCCGATGGCACTTACAAATGTTTCGACTAAACCTAATATTAATCCACCGACCATCGCCCCAGGAATAATTCCAATACCACCTAGAACAGCCGCTACGAAAGCTTTAAGTCCTGGAATCACACCCATTAAAGGATCGATTTTTGTATAATACAAACCGAAGATAACACCTGCAGCTCCTGCAAGCGCAGAGCCGATTGCGAAAGTTGCTGAAATGGTATTGTCAACATTGATTCCCATTAATTTCGCGGCTTCCGTGTCGTGAGAGACTGCACGCATTGCTTTTCCTGTCTTTGTTTTATGAACAATAAACTGAAGAAGCATCATAAGCACTACAGAAACCGACAGAATCAGCAGTGCTTTTACATCGATTGTTGCCCCAAAAACTGAAATCGACTGGCGACCAAAAACATCTGGATAGGCTTCAGGTTGCGCTCCTCGAATATAAATAAATCCATACTCGATTAATAGTGATACCCCAATTGCTGTAATAAGTGCAGCGATACGAGTTGCATTACGCAAACGTTTGTAAGCAATACGCTCGATCAATACTCCGATCAATGCCGTAACAGCCATTGAAAAAATCAATGCGACAAAGAAGTTTAATTGAAAGACAGTAATTGCATAAAAACCGATAAACGCACCTAACATGAATACGTCACCATGTGCAAAGTTAATTAATTTGATAATTCCATATACCATTGTGTATCCAAGTGCAATTAGTGCATAGATACTACCAACGGAAATACCATTTAAAATCTGCTGGATAATTTCCATAGCATAACCCCCTCTGATGTTGAGCCAAAAGAAAAAGGAGGGAAATCGTTCTCCCCCCTAATAACGCACCCCTTAAGGGTTAACTTTCGTATTAAAGACTTGAACTCCGTCAACGAACTCTAAGATCGTAGCTGATTTAACCGGATGGTGGTTTTCGTCAACTGAGTAAGCGCCTGTTACAAGCTCTAAAGCTTCAGTAGAAGCAAGTGCATCTTTAATTTTCTCTCCATCAAGTTCACCTGCACGCTCAATTGCATCCTTTAATAGATACACAGTGTCATACCCAAGAGCGTTAAATGAGTTTGGAAGCTTTCCATATTTCTCTTCGAATTTATCTGCGAATTCTTTTGCTTTTCCATCTGGATCTTCAGCAGAGTAGTGATTGATGATGAACGTATTGTTCAGTGCTTCTGCACCAGCAAGTTCAACGATTGTTGGAGAATCCCAACCATCAGCACCCATCAATGGTACATCGATGCCAAGTTCACGTGCTTGTTTAACAATTAGACCTACTTCTTCGTAATACCCTGGGATAAATACGAATTCAGCATCTGCTGAAGCTAGGCGAGTTAATGTTGAGCGGAAGTCTGTATCTTTTGCTACATACGATTCTTGTGCAACGATCGTACCACCAGCTGCTTCAAAATCTTCAATGAATGATGCCGCTAGACCTTTAGCATAGTCAGAAGAGTTATCTGCATATACAGCTGCCGTTTTAACGCCAAGTTCATTCGCTGCAAAGTTTGCTGCTACTGTTCCTTGGAAAGGATCAATGAATGATGTACGGAAAGCATATTCATTCACGGAGCCATCTTCAGCTACAGTAACTGTTGGGCTAGTACCAGATGGTGTAATAAGTGGTGTTTCAGAGTCAGCAGCCACTTGTACTTGAGCAACAGTATTACCTGAAGTTGCAGCACCAATGATTGCTAGTACATTATCTTGATCAGTCAACTTAATTGCAGCGTTTGTTGCCTCAGCTGCATCTGATTTATTATCTACCTTCGTAAGTTCAATTTCTTTTCCGTCGATTCCGCCATCGGCATTGATTTCTTCAATTGCCATTTCAATCCCTTCAAGTTCTGAAGATCCATAAGAAGCTACAGGACCTGACAACTCAAGGTTTGCTCCAATTTTAATCGTATCGCCATCACCTGACGAGCCGCCTTCTGAGTCACCACAGGCTGCCAGTGTTGCAAGTACCATCGTTGAAGCTAAGAACAAGGAAGCAAATTTCGATTTTTTCATTTCATGACCCCCATTTAATTTTGACAGTTAAATTGTTTATCTATTTATACAATTCAAAACTGTCTTACTTGTTTGAACAACTTCATTGTAATAGATGCTTTTTCATTCGTCTACATAAATTTTTCTTTTTTATTAGAAAATTTAATGAATATATCAGTATACATAAATAAAAGCACGAGGTTTTATATAGCCTCGCGCTTTGGTACTACTCTTTTTATAAAGAATGATAAGACTAATGCGACAATAGTTACAATCGCTGCAATAAAAAATGAAAATGTAATTCCTTCAAGCATCCCCACCCGGCTCAGTTCTTCCATAACAACTTGTTGAGCACCCTCATCAACTGGAAATTCCCCACTCTGTCGTTGTATCGCAATTTCATTTGAAATCCACTTAGACATACGAGCGTTCATGATGGTTAAGAAGATGGCCGACCCTATTGCTCCTGATACTTGCTGCAGTGTATTGTTCATCGCTGTACCATGTGGATATAAAACAGCGTCGAGTTGATTCAGTCCGTTTGTCATAACCGGCATCATAATCATGGAAAACCCAAACATCCGCATTGTATAAAGAAACATAATAGATGCATAACTAGTATCTAGTGTCAGTCCACTTAAAGCAAAGGTGGTGATAGCTGAGATCGAAAGACCACTGATTGCTAACCACTTAGCGCCGAATGCATCAAAAAGGCGACCCGTAATAGGGGACATCACTGCCATAACTAGTGCACCGGGCAACATCAACAAACCAGAATCTAAAGGACTGAATCCTCGTATCGTCTGCACGTAAAGGGGGGTTAAAATCATTCCAGAGAACATCGCTGCTGATAAGACGATGGATATTGCGGATGCTAGAGCAAACATTGGATATTTATAAATTCTAAATTCCAATAAAGGCTCAGGCAATCGAAGTTGTCGAAGAATAAACCAAACGAGTCCGATTGTTCCTAAACCTAATGTTGCTACTACGATCCACGACGTCCACCCTTCATCTCCAGCTACACTAAATCCATATAATAACCCTCCAAACCCAACACTCGATAATACATGAGAAAATTTATCAAGTGTCACTTCACGCTGAGGGGTTATGTTCTTCAATTTAAAGATGGCAAGTACTAATGGAATCAAAGCAAATGGTAATATTACTGCAAACAATACACGCCAACTGTAGTTTTCAACTATAAATCCAGATAGTGTCGGGCCAATTGCAGGTGCCATAATCATTACAAGACCAAATATACCCATCGCTGTCCCTCTGCGTTCAATCGGAAATGCAATCAACATGACATTCATTAAAAGAGGCATCATGATTGCTGACCCACAGGCTTGAATCATTCGACCTGCAACTAGGATCCAAAATCCAGGTGCAATCCACGCAATTAATGTACCCAATGAAAACAAGCTCATCGCTGTAATGAATAGCGTTTTATTTTTAAATTTTTGTATGAAGTAGGCAGACGCAGGAATCAAAATCCCATTCACGAGCATATATCCTGTCGTCAACCACTGGACTTGGGACGGAGTAACATCAAATTCAATCATGATTGTCGGAAGCGCGACATTAAGAAGTGTATTATTCAAAAAAGCAACAAATGCTCCAATGAATAAGATGGCAATCATTCCGTACGGAGGTTTTTTCATAGGGGTTCCTTCTTTCTAAAATTCCATCTGTCCATCGTACACTAAAGTAGTTAGCTTTTCAAACTATTTGTATATCGAAATATTTATCAATAAACTAGTCTGCTGAGTTATCAGCAGACCCCTGTATCAATTATTCATGTTTTCTCTTTGCTTCATTCATAAAGTAATTTTGAGCATGAATGACTTCATCAGACTTTTTATAAGTGTAAACACCTTCTGCGTTTTGAATTCTAGCTTTTACTGTGTCTTTTAACTCGATGTCTACTATCGAGAGAATTCTCTTCTTTATGGACGGTGACAAAATGGGGAAAAGGATTTCTACTCGTTTGATCATGTTACGCGTCATCATATCAGCAGAAGATAAAAACAACTTCGATGCACCGTTTCGATGGAAGTAATAAATGCGGGAATGCTCCAAAAATCTTCCTACAATACTTGTAACTGTAATCGTATCACTAATTCCCTTAATTCCAGGGCGTAAACAGCAAATCCCTCTCACTACAAGGTCAATTTTCACTCCAGCTTGTGACGCAACATACAACTTTTCAATAAGATCTTTGTCCGTTAGAGAATTCATTTTGAGCTTAATATGTCCATTTCCAAATGTTTTTTGAAACTCAATTTCTTCATCGATCAATTCCACAAAACGATCTTTGATTTCAAATGGCGAGACGACTAGTTTCTGGTAATCCGGTCTATCCATATAGCCACTCAAATAATTAAAAAACTTTGTAGCATCGGCCCCTATCTTTTTATTTGTCGTAATAATACTCATATCAGTGTATATTTTTGCCGTCTGATCATTATAGTTTCCAGTTCCTAGATGAACGAATTGCTCAATCTTTCCGTGTTTTTGACGAATGATCAAAGTGATTTTTGAGTGTGTTTTTAAATTATGCATACCATAAATAACAAGGCAACCTGCTTTTTCAAGCTCTTTTGCCCAAATCACATTATTTTCTTCATCAAACCGAGCTTTTAACTCAACAAGCACTGTCACTTGTTTCCCATTTTCTGCAGCGCGTTTTAAAGCTTTAATAATTGGTGAGTTCCCACTGACACGATACAGCGTTTGTTTTATCGCGAGCACATATGGATCATCTGCTGCTTTTTCAATGAAATCGACAATGGATTGGAATGATTCATACGGGTGAAAAAAGAATAGATCTTGACTTTGCGCTTTGACAAATACATCTTCTTCCCGGCGAAGATCTTGTGGTTGTTGTGGCATAAAGACGGGATAACTAAGCGCAGGGTAGCTCTGTTCAAAATACTTTGTAAATGAAAATAAGAATGTGACATCAAGAGGTCCATCTATTTTATACACATCACCTTCAGTTATTTCCAGCTCATCCAATAAATAATGCAGTACTTTTTGCTTGATTTCACTTACTTTTACTTCAAGACGGCTAACTGCTCCCCATTTCCGTTTCTTTAATTCTTTTTCAATTTCAATCAGAAGGTCTCGAGCTCCTTCTTCGTGTATCGTTAAATCGGCATTCCTAGTAATACGGAACGGATTTGCATGTTTCACTGTGTAGCCAGTGAACAGTTTTGATAAGTTTCCGATGATGACATCTTCTAATAAGACGATTGTGTGATTATCTTTTTGTGTTTCCACTACAATAAAACGCTTTAAAACAGAGGGCACTTGAACAATCGCAATTTTCAATGCGTCTTCTTCATCCCCATCTTCAATCATCGCTAAAATATTCATCGTTTTACTTAGTAGTATAGGAAAAGGTCGGTAGGCATCTACAGCTACTGGTGTGATAACCGGGTAAATTTCTTCATCAAACTGTAAGTCCACTACTCTTTTTTGCTCTGAGCTTAGCTTACTATAGCTGACTAAATGAAGCCCTTCTTTTGGAAGTTCAGTCTCCATCAGTTCACGGTACACTTTCATCTGTCTTGCTACGAGAAGTTGCGTCTTTTTCGCAATTGCGTCCAGTTGTTCTTGAGGTGTAAGACCAGACTTTGCTTCTTTATTTGTGAAGCCAACACGCACTTGATCCTGTAATCCTGCTACGCGTACCATAAAAAATTCATCTAAATTTGAACTGAAGATAGCAAGAAATTTTAACCGCTCGAATAGAGGGTTTTTTGGATCCTCCGCTTCTTCTAACACACGCTCGTTGAAGGCAAGCCAACTGAGTTCTCGATTATTAAAATGTTCATACAAGAATTGGGTCATGCATGTTCCTCCGTTTCAAAACGCAGTTTGACATTTCGATTGATCAGCTTTTCAATATGTTTTTTCATTTTCTCTGCTTGATAGGACTCCAGTATCGTTGAACCATGTGTTTGAAGTGTTAACTGAATATCTTCCCCCGCCGCTTCAAGTTCTGCATCATGGACACTTGAATGTTTAGTCGTTTGAAGGGCATGTACAAAGCGCAGGAGTGCACCAGCTTCTCTACATTCTTCTATTTCTTGCATAGTTAAAATGCCTTGATACGGTTGAATATACTGTTGAAAAGTTTGCTTGTTTTTATAGGAAGCAAGAAGTGCCAACTTTACTTTTTGTTTATTTGTAAACCCGTCTAGTGTACTATTCGTTAACAAATAGAACGTATGCTGACTAGCCGACTCTAAATCAACCTGCTTTCCGAAGTGGAACAGTTGGTAGGCATAGGTTAGCATTTCAGGATCATCCGACCACTCTTGAATCCAGCCCCCTTCTGCAAATTGATCGTGTAGTTTGTGAAAGGTGTCAATCAGCGCTGTATCTTCCGATGATTGGATCGCAAATTTTCCGTGAACATGGCGAATTGCACTAGATGCGACTTCATCCACAAAAAAAGTATGTTCATTATTTGATTCAAGCTGCTCAATAATGATTCCTTCACGTAAACCTTTACGACTGTGCATGAAAGTTGAGGTTGCTGCATGGGAAAGTAATGTCTCGAAAGTGATAATTGCGCCATCAATAACATCCGCTCGGTCTGAAGAGAGACCATCAATCTTTTTACGTTCTGAAAATGAGATTTTTTTCAACAGATAATCTATAGAACGTAAATCTTCTACCGTCATTTCATATTGATGCGTTCCGGATAAGGGATAATTTTTTCGATTTTGATCGATTTGGACAATGTTTCGCGCACTTCCTCCAATTGAAATGACCGGAAGTCCTTTTCCTTCTTCTGCAATCCAAGGTTGTTCTTTCAACTGATTTTCTACAAACGACTTAATTGCTTTTCGCTCTTGTAATGTAGGGAGGTCTCCAGAAATGAATTTTCGTTTTAAAGTGACGACACCGAACGGAAAACTATAAGAATGGATGAGTTGTTTATTACGGTAAAGAGTAACTTCCGTACTACCGCCCCCCATATCTACTGTCAATGCATCCTTACAATTTGTCGTCAATACAACCGCTAGATACCCATAATACGCTTCTTGTTTAGTGGATAATACGTCAATGCGTAGCCCTGTTTCTTGGAATACTCTTTCTAAAATCTCCTGTTGATTAGACGCTTGCCGAATGGCTGCCGTAGCTGCAACAACAGGCTTTGTGATAGAGAGGTCATTTAAGAACGATATGAAATTTTGAAGCGTCTCGATTAGTCGTTGAATTCCTTCATCGTGTAAAACATCGTTGTCATCTAAATAGCCACTTAGTCGAGCGACTGTTTTTATATTGTGGTGTTCTTCTAAGCCTTTTTCGTATGAATAACTGTAGACTACTAATCGAATGGAGTTTGATCCGATATCAATAATTGCGCGTAATGATTCCATGTCGTCACCTGCCGTTTCTTTTTATTATACCGGACGATTGAACATAAGGTTTTATTTTTCAGAAAATTTACCTGAAATTCATGTGGATGCGATACAATGAAAAAAAGGGAGGGGTCTTGTGAAAAAGTATTCGAAGAAAGAGAAAAGCTGGGTCATGTATGATTGGGCGTCTTCTGCCTACACACTCATCATTACAACAGCCATATTCCCGATTTATTTCAAAGAATCCGCAACAGCTGCCGGCATCGCTGGAGCCGATTCTACAGCTTATTTAGGTTATACAATCGCTATTTTTACAACTATCCTAGCTTTACTTGGACCCATTATGGGAACAGTCGCAGACTATGAAGGACTCAAAAAGAAATTTTTCGGTGTGTTCTTCTCTATCGGTGTCATTTTCACACTTGCATTAGCACTTGTTCCGTTTGAAAATTGGTTAATGCTTCTCGTTGTCTATACATTTGCAGCTTTAGGTGCTACCGGATCAAACGTCTTTTACGATAGTTTTATCGTCGATGTGACCAGTGATGAACGGATGGCCAAGGTATCTGCTCGAGGTTACGGGATGGGTTACATCGGGAGTTTGTTCCCATTTATTATCGCAATGGGTATAATCGTTGCCAGTCAAAACGGACTATTACCCTTAGCTGCGGATACTGCGAGTAAAATTGCATTTGTTATTACAGCTGCTTGGTGGATCGTGTTTTCCATTCCGATTTTTAGAAATGTGAAACAGGTTCATTTTGTACCGCGTGAACCGAATCCGGTGAGTCAAAGCTTCAAGCGGTTATTTACAACATTTAAAGAAATTCGCAAATACCGCGCTGTGTTTTTATTTTTACTGGCTTATTTCTTTTATATTGATGGCGTTGGAACAATTATCGCGATGTCGACTGCATACGGAACAGACCTTGGACTCGATTCAACGTCTTTATTAGGGATTTTATTTCTTACGCAAGTGATCGCTGCACCGTTTGCTTTCTTGTACGGTTTTTTAGCTGGTAAATTTGGTGAGAAGAATATGCTATATGTAGGGATTTTTGTATATATAATTGTTTGTACGTATGCGTATTTTATGAATTCTGTTACAGACTTCTTTATTCTCGCTATGCTTGTCGGTACATCTCAAGGTGGCATTCAAGCACTTTCCCGCTCATACTTCGGGAAATTGGTACCAAAACAAAATTCAAATGAATTTTTCGGTTTCTACAATATTTTTGGACGATTTGCCGCAATACTCGGCCCATTATTAGTTGGGGTAACTGCACAAGTTACGGGGAATTCTTCAATGGGTGTGTTCAGTTTGATTGTATTATTTATTATCGGATTCATTATTTTGCGTTTCGTACCGGAACCAGGGCACCATGCACCGCCGGTTGTTGTGAAAGAGTAATTAGCCACACAAATAAGGAGTTTCTCATGTTACGAGAAACTCCTTTTTTATTGTTGTGTAGGAAGCGTTCTGCATCTATGCATAGAGCATAACATACCTCTCAATGTTCGCCACATACTGTGAAGATTGACTCACATAATCCCTCTCTTTCACTTTATCCTATTCTTAACCCTTCGAAATGTGACACGAAATGACCAATTTGATGTACACTATTGGGTGAGGTGATACGGTGAAAAAATTAGTCATTACAGGATATAGAGGGAATGAGCTCGGTATTTTCGACTCGAAACATCCTGGTATCACAATTATCAAAACGGCCCTCGAGGATCGCTTACGCTTGTATGTAGAAGAAGGTTTAGAATGGGTATTGATTTCAGGTCAGCAAGGTGTTGAAATCTGGGCTGCGGAAGTCGTTTTATCTTTAAAGCGAGAAGGTCTCCCGGTTAAGTTGTCCATCACACCACCTTTTGCCGATTTTACTGCACGACTAAAACCTGAAAAACAAGCAGAATTCCAGCAACTCCGAATTGAAGCTGATTTTTATCAACCGCTCACAAGTGGTGGCTATCAGGGACCTTGGCAATTTCAAGAACGCGATAAATTTCTCGTCCGAAACAGTGAAGGTACTTTACTTGTATACGATGATGAACAGCCCGCTAGCCCTAAATTTTTCTTGAAATTGGTTCAAGATTATAAAGAAGGACAACCTACTTATTTTATTGAACAACTCACATCCTATGATTTGAATGAAACAGCCGAACAATTAAAATGGAAAGAAGGCGAAAGCTATGGCTATTGAACAAGATTTATTTACAAAAGAAAATGACGAGTATATTCGCTCACTATCTGAATCAGATTTGGCAGGACCACTATCTCTAGTAAAAGATCAAATCGAAAATTACATCTATGTAGCAAAACCAACATATGATGATTTAAAGATAGAAGGTTTTGTAGTAGAACTTGATGATATTTTCCGATTTTATAATTTGCTCGTTGGTATTTATGTGCCAAAAGCAAAGATGAAGGCTATAGAAGAAGTACTTCTTTCGAAATGGACAAATCCAGAGTTTAAATTTGCATTCACATTTGATGCAAACGAAGGAGTAGCCGAACTCAATCTACCTTTAGAGTACGTCGAAGGTTTTCGAGACGACTTTACTGTGGCGGAAACAATTGATTTTGTAGAAGAGCTGCTTACAACTATTCAAAAAAATAGCGCATAAAAAAGCCTCCGAAGCATACTACTTGCATTTGTGTAAAAACCAGCCCAACTTTAGCAGTCTCGCTAGAGTTGGACTGGTTTCTTTTTATTTCATACGTTTTAAATTAACGAACTATCTTACAGGAATGGAATACTCACGAAGATGCGCTTTAATTTCCGGAATCGTGTAATGCCCGTAATGTAACATGGAAGCAACAAGTGCTGCATCTGCATTCGCTTCTGTAAACACCTCTGAAATATGTTCAAGCTTGCCAGCTCCACCTGACGCAATAATTGGAATCGATACCTTCTCCGAAAGAAGTCGAATCAACTCCACATCATACCCTGTCTTCATTCCATCTTTATGGATACTTGTGCAGATAATCTCACCGGCTCCACGGTCTGCCGCTTCTTGCGCCCACTCCACTACATCACGCCCAGAATTTTCATGTCCAGAATGCGTGTACACTTCCCAACGTTCAATGGAGCCATCTTCTCGCATGATCGGCATTGCATCCAGACCGAGAACAACACACTGCTTTCCAAAAATTGCGGCAGCCTCGTTCAAAAGCTCTGGTCGTTGGACGGCAGCTGAATTCACACCTACTTTATCTGCTCCTGCTCTAAGCAATAAACGGAAGTCATCAATTGTGCGCACACCTCCGATAACCGAGAATGGAATATACACTTCTTCTGCCACGCGACGAATCCACTCATATTTGAGTTCTTGGTTTTTCAAAGATGCTGTCGTATCTAAATAGATAAGTTCGTCTGCACCATCTTCCGAATATTTACGGCCAAGTTCAGCCGGATCGCCAATAATAGTTGGATTCCGGAACTGAACGTATTTTACTGCTTTGTCATCTAATACATCGATTGCTGGTACGATTCGTTTTTTTAACATGATGTCACCTTCTTTTTCGCATAGCGACAGAAATTATCGAGCAGCTTCAAACCTGCTTCGCCACTTTTTTCTGGGTGGAATTGAACACCCATGACATAGTCATTCCCGATAGCAGACGCAAATTCATCACCGTAGTCAGTTAATCCGATAATATCGTCTGATGAAATCGGAGCTGCAAAATAGGAATGAACAAAATAAAAGTCGGATGCTTCTGGAAGATCTTTCAGCAGAAAATGCTGTTTTGCATCTTTCACTTCATTCCATCCCATGTGAGGGACTTTCAATTTAGTCTCATCAAAGTAAGGAACCGTACCTTTTAAGAGACCGAGCCCTTGCGTATTGCCTTCATCGCTTTTCTCGAGCAGTAGCTGCATCCCAAGACATATTCCAAGTAGCGGAATCCCTTCTTCTACTTTTCGTTGAATATAAGGAATTAATCCACGTTCTTCAAGTTGAATCATCGCTTGTTCCGCGTGACCCACACCCGGAAGAATCAACTGATCAATTTCTTCTGTGCATGTACCGTCCTCGATTCGTATGGACGGATATCCTAGCTTTTTAATTGCTTTTTCTACGCTGTGCATATTGCCAGCACCATAATCCAGTATGCCAATCATCGTACTCGCCTCCTGCTTTTCATTATGCCACCTCCTTGTCAAAATAGAAAGAAATAACTTTAATTCACTAGCAGGAGAAAGTTATTAATCGAAAAAAACCCGCCTTTTAGACGGGTTGAACGGAATAAATATATTGATTTACTTTTTGTGCTGCTTCTTTTCCTTCACGGATTGCCCAGACGACTAAACTTTGACCGCGACGTGCGTCTCCAGCAGTAAATACACCCGGGATATTTGTTGCATAATCCACTTTCGAAGCGCTAATGCGGTTTCGTGACATGGAAAGGTCTGTGCCTTCTGCCACTTCTGGATCGATTCCTTCAAATCCAATCGCTACAAATACGATATCTGCCGGCCATTCTTTTTCGGTGCCAGGAAGCTCTCGGAAATAATGGAAGCCGTCTTCTCCAATAACCTTCTCCATTTGCACAGTGCGTAGAGCTGTTACTTGTCCATTTGCTCCTTTGACGATTTCTTTCGTCTGAATCAAGTATTCGCGAGGATCTTGCCCTTTCACTGCCTGTGCTTCTTCATAAGCGTAATCCATTTTAAAAATGTTTGGGTCAGATGGCCACATGTGCATTTCATCGCGCGCATCTGGCAAACGTGGGTGTTTTCCGAATTGAACGACAGATTTACAATTTTGACGAACAGCAGTTGCTACACAATCTGCTCCAGTGTCTCCCCCACCAATTACGAGTACGTGTTTTCCTTTGACATCAATCTCAGCTTTATGACCATCTAGTAGATTCTTTGTGGTGCTTGTTAAATACGTCATAGCCGGAACAATTCCTGTTGCATCATCTCCTGGAAGATGCAACACGCGTTGACGCTGCGCACCCACACATAAGATCACAGCATCAAATTCTTCACGTAAATCATGAAGTGTACGATCTACTCCGATTTCCGTGTTGACGATAAATTGTACACCTTCTTCTGACAACAGTTGCACGCGGCGTGTCACCACATCTTTATCAAGTTTCATCGAAGGAATTCCGTACATCAACAAACCGCCCGGACGATCATCTCGCTCAAACACTGTCACGGTATGTCCATCTTGATTTAAATCATCGGCTGCTGTAAGTCCGGCTGGTCCTGAACCGACAATGGCAATTTTTTTACCCGTTCGATTTGAAGGAACTCGTGGAGTGATCCACCCTTCTTCGAACCCTTTATCGATAATGCTACGTTCAATGCTTTTAATTGCAACAGCTGGCTCAGAAATCGCCAGTGTACAAGAACTTTCGCAAGGTGCCGGACATACACGACCCGTAAATTCTGGGAAGTTATTGGTCATTAAGAGACGATCAAGTGCATCTTTCCACTGTCCCTTATACACCAAGTCGTTCCATTCCGGAATCACGTTTTGAATCGGACATCCTGCTGCCACACCACGTATCTCAATACCCATGTGACAGAAGGGTGTGCCACAGTCCATACACCGTGCACCTTGCGCTTTCATTTGTTCTTCCGTAAACCGCTCACCGTATTCGCCAAAGTGCCGCACCCGTTTTTTTGGAGGCTCTTCAAATGGCTTATCACGTTTGATTTCTAAAAATCCTGTAGGTTTTCCCATCTGTTTTCCTCCTTATCAAACGACTGTTGCGCCATAAAAGGCCTGCAAAGCCGCATTTTCTTTGTCTATGCCTTGTTGTTCTAAGTCGACAATGCGTTGCTTCATTTTCGCATACTCTACTGGCTCTACTTTTATAAATTGATATTTCAGGGCATCCCAGTTGGCAAGTATTTCACCAGCTTTCGTACTTTTTGTATAGTAGAAGTGATCCATAATCAGTTTTCGAACCTCATGATATTCTTCGTCTTCTTCAATTCGTACGAGTTGAATCATCTCATGATTGCTGAGCGCTTGAATATCCTTGTCTTGATCCAATAGTAAGTAGGCAGTTCCTCCCGACATTCCAGCACCGAAGTTCTTGCCGACATTTCCAAGTACGACTACTTTTCCACCTGTCATATACTCACACCCGTGATCTCCTATTCCTTCTACTACAATTGTAGCTCCAGAGTTTCGAACGGCAAAACGCTCACCTGCACGACCGTTCAAGTATGCCTCTCCAGAAGTTGCTCCATAAAATGTAACATTCCCGGCAATCATGTCACGCTCTTTCTCATTTTTGGCTCTTGATTCAAGGATCAGTTTCCCGCCAGATAGCCCTTTTCCAAGATAATCATTTGCATCCCCGAGAAGTTTGATAGTCATACCCTTTGGAGTGTAGGCGCCTAAACTCTGTCCAGCATGTCCAGTCAAACTGATTTCCACTGTATCATCTGGTAAACCTAGCTCTCCATACTGTTTTGTGATCTCATGACCGATGATTGTGCCGACGACGCGGTCTGTATTTTTAATTCGTGCCGATATACGGACGGACTGACCTTGTTCGATAGCTGCTTCCACTTGCGGCAACAGTTCTCGTAAGTCAAGTGATTCTTCAAGTCGATGATTTTGCTCACGTTGTTTTGTTCGTGGCCCATCTGTTCGGTGAAGCAGTGCCGTGAGGTCTAATTGCCCTGCTTTCCAGTGCGATGATGCGCGCTGTGAGACATGTAAGGCATCCGTGCGACCCACTAGCTCTTCTACTGTGCGGAAGCCAAGTTTCGCCATCCACTCACGCATTTCTTCTGCTACAAACAACATGTAGTTCACGACATGATCTGCAGCACCTGTAAATTTATCACGGAGCTTTGGATTTTGTGTGGCGATTCCGACAGGACAAGTATCTAAGTGACACGCCCGCATCATAACACAGCCCATGACAATGAGCGGAGCTGTTGCAAACGCATATTCTTCAGCACCTAAAAGAGCGGCAAGTAGCACATCTTTTCCAGTCATTAGTTTGCCGTCTGTCTCGAGCGTCACACGATCACGCAGCCCATTTAGCATAAGCGTTTGATGGGCTTCTGCTAAACCGAGTTCCCACGGCAGACCCGCATGGGTAATGCTTGTCTTCGGCGAAGCACCCGTCCCTCCGTCATAACCGGAGATTACAATGACATCCGCTGCACCTTTTGCCACACCTGCTGCAATCGTACCTACTCCACCTTTTGAGACGAGTTTGACACTAATGCGTGCATGACGGTTTGCATTTTTCAAGTCATGAATCAGTTGTGCCATATCTTCGATTGAATAGATATCGTGATGCGGAGGTGGTGAAATCAATCCAACACCAGGTGTTGATCCTCGGACGTCCGCAACCCACGGATAGACTTTATTCCCTGGGAGTTGGCCACCTTCTCCAGGTTTCGCACCTTGTGCCATCTTAATCTGTAATTCATCTGCTTGAGAAAGATAAATCGCTTTGACGCCAAAACGCCCTGATGCAATTTGCTTGATGGCACTGCGACGGAAATCACCGTTGTCATCCCGTTTGTAGCGAGAAGGGTGTTCCCCACCTTCTCCACTATTGCTTTTCCCTCCAAGACGGTTCATGGCGATAGCGAGCGTTTCGTGCGCTTCTTTTGATAATGAACCAAACGACATCGCACCTGTCTTAAATCGTTTCACGATCTCACTTGCGGGTTCTACTTCTTCAAGTGGAATAGGTGCCAAGTCTGACTTTATGTCAAACAGATTTCGTAAAAAGCCCATGCGCTCCTCATTTGCCATTTCTGCATATTGGCGATAAAGTCCACTATCATTTTGACGTGTCGCCCATTGCAATGTATGGATAGTTTTCGGGCGGAAAGCATGGTGCTCGCCATTTGCTCGCCACTGGAATTGACTTCCGGAATCGAGTGGTTTAGCAGCAAGACTGACGGCAGCTTCTACACGTTTTTCCATCTCCAGCTGAATCGTATCCAAATTAATACCACCGAGTTGTGATTTAGTACCCGTGAAATAGGCATGAATGACATCATGGCCAATTCCTACCGCTTCAAAAATTTGCGCTCCACGGTAACTTTGAATTGTTGAGATTCCCATCTTCGCCATAACTTTCACAACACCATCTGTAAATCCTTTTACTGCGGATGTGACTGCTTCTGTGTAAGTTTTTTGTAGATGACCCTCTTCGATAGCTTGATGGAGTGTCGCATATACGAGATACGGGTAAATTGCATCCGCTCCGTATCCAATCAGTGCAGCAATATGATGCACTTCTTTTACTTCTGCCGATTCAATGATCAGAGAAGCTTGTGTTCGAAGTCCTTTTCGAACTAAATGATGATGAATGCCACTAGAGGCTAAGAGAATCGGGACGACTTTTTGGCCTCTTTGTAACGAGCGATCAGATAGTACAATCAAGCTGACACCGGAGAGAATCGCTTGTTCAACTTCTTCACATAGTTGATCTAGCTTATCTTTTAAAGATCCTTCAAAAGCAACCTCTACAGTCTTGGATATCATCACCGGATGGTTGTAGAGCTGGTTCAACTCACTTGCCTTCAAAATCGGCGTTTTAATAAAAATGCGTTTTGCATGCGAAGCTTGTGGATTTAATAAATCTCCTTCCGCACCTAAATAACTGATTGTTGACGTGACCAGTTTCTCACGGATCGAATCGATTGGCGGGTTTGTGACCTGTGCGAATAGCTGCTTGAAGTAGTTGTATAAAAGTTGTGGTCGATCAGATAATACAGCAAGTGGCGTATCGTTGCCCATCGAACCAATTGGGTCTTTTCCTTCCGCTGCAAGCGGTAATAAATATTTATGAATGTCTTCAAACGTGTATTGATTCAACTGTTGTTTGTAGAGCAAATCATCACTGTTTTCTACAAGTTCTTGCGTGGATTCAAGCACTTCAAGGTTTTCAATCCACTCGCTGTAAGGCTCTGCAGTCGCAATCGTTTGTTTCAATTCTTCGTCTCCGATAATTCGTCCTTGTTCTAAATCGACAAGTAACATCTTTCCAGGACTTAGGCGTTCTTTTGAAACAATCATGCCCTCTTCCACATCAACTACGCCGACTTCAGATGAATAAATGATGCGGTCATCTTTCGTGACATAATATCGAGCAGGTCGAAGTCCATTCCGGTCTAACACTGCACCAATTTGTTTGCCGTCTGTAAAACAAATCGCAGTCGGTCCATCCCACGGTTCCATGAATGTAGAATGATACGTATAAAATGCTTCTTTTTCTGGCGTCATATGTGGATTTTCTTCACTCCACGGTTCAGGAATCATCATCATCGCTGCATGTGCAGGTGTACGTCCTGCAAGTACCAAAAACTCAAACGCATTATCAAGCATTGACGAATCACTACCTGTCTCATCCACAATCGGTAGAATTTCAGAAATATCTTCACCAAAAAGTTCTGAGACAAATTGTTTTTCACGCGCTTTCATCCAGTTCACATTGCCTTGCAATGTATTGATTTCCCCATTGTGAACAAGGTAGCGATTTGGATGTGCTCGCTTCCAGCTAGGGAAAGTATTTGTGCTGTAACGCGAATGAACAAGACTATAGGCAGATACGAAACGTGAATCTTTTAAATCTACATAAAACTCGCTAACCTCTTTCGGTGTGAGAAGTCCTTTGAAGACAATCGTCTCACTCGAGAAAGAGGGAATGTACACTTCGTATCCTTCTTGTAGTAACCAATGTTCGAATTTCTTTCGGATGACGTAAAGGGCACGTTCAAATGCCAAACGTTCCTGTGATGCCTCATTCTTTTTTACAAAAAGTTGTTTGATGATTGGCATCGAGTGGGTTGCTGCTTCAGATAACCCTTCTGCATTCAATGGAACATCTCTCCATGAGAGAAAATCTATAGTTTTAGAATCATTTACAAGTTCTTCTAATTTCGACTTTGCTACGTCCTCAACGACTGCTTCATTCGGGAAAAACACCATTGCTACTGCATAATCCCCTCGAGTTGGTAATGGAAAGTCGAGTACTTGTCGGAATAGAGCATCTGGTAGTTGCACCATGATTCCTGCGCCATCTCCAGTTTTATGATCACTCCCACGACCTGCTCGGTGATCTAATCGGTGAAGCATTTCAAGTCCATCCATCACAATGTCATGGCTGGCGATTCCTTTTATATTTGCATAGAGTCCGATCCCACATGCATCATGTTCATCTTTCGGATTGTATAGACCTTGTTTTTGTGGGTATTGATGAAATGTCATTGTTCATCCCTCCATGTCATTGATGTGTAAGAATAGTGTAAGTTTTCAAACTGATATAAACAATATATAATTACTATTATATCCATATCAATTTGAGATAGGAGTGTCGATAAACCTTGGAACTACGCCAACTCATCTACTTTCAAGAAGTAGCAAAACGGGAGCATATTTCAGAAGCCGCTCTTCAGTTGCATGTTGCCCAATCTGCCATTAGCAGGCAAATCGCTAATTTAGAGAAAGAACTTGGTGTTCAGTTATTCGACCGAATTGGTCGCAATGTAAAGCTGACATCGATTGGTAGAGATTTCTTAAAACATACAGAACGAGCCCTTGCTGAAATTAATTATGGCTTGGAGGAAATCGGGAACTATTTAGATCCTGAGAAAGGGACAATTCGAATAGGTTTTCCCAGTAGTTTTGCGACGCAACTTTTACCAAGTGTTATTACTGCTTTTCGAAAAGAACATCCGGATGTCGAGTTTCAACTTAGACAAGGTAATTATCACTTTTTAATAGATGCTGTGAAGGAACGATCGATTAATTTATCATTCATAGGTCCACTTCCAGCAGGTGACCCTGAACTTGAAACAACAGAATTATTTACAGAGTCGTTTTCACTTGTTGTCCCGCTTCAACATCGCTTAGCTAGTCAACGTTCTGTCCATTTAAGCGAGCTAAAAAAAGAGCCTTTTATCGTCTTTCCAGAAGAGTTTGTGCTGCACAAGACTGTCATACAGGCATGTCAATCGGTTGGTTTCGTGCCACAGGTCAGTTCAATCGGTGAGGATTTAGATGCTATCAAGGGGCTAGTTGCAGCCGGACTAGGCATTTCAATTTTGCCAGATAGCACATTGCCGGATGGCTCTTTACGATTAATTAAAAAAATCCAACTTACCACACCAACACTCAGTCGTTCAGTTGGCTTAATCACACCTGCTACTCGAATTCTCACACCGTCTGAGAAAGTGTTCATTGAATTCTCGAAAGACTTTTTTAAACGAATGAACCAATATTTATAATTTCACGTTCACTTCATCGCGTCGGTGTGTTAAACTAATGCAATATTCAAAAAAAGGTGTGATGAAATGATTGAAGTACAAAACAAGCAAACCGTGAAAGTTGAATCGATTCTTCAGGCATTTCATCAATTGAAGGATGTCGTGGTACATACCCCTCTTCAACGAAACGATGTACTGAGCAGACGCTACAATGCGGAAATTTATTTAAAGCGAGAAGACCTTCAGCATGTGCGCTCTTTTAAATTGAGAGGTGCCTATTACAAAATCATTTCTATAGAAGAAAAGGCGAGACAAAATAGTGTTGTTTGCGCTAGTGCCGGAAACCACGCACAAGGTGTAGCGTATGCTTGTTCAGAACTGAAGATTTTCGGAACCATCTTTATGCCAAAGACGACACCAAAACAAAAAGTGAATCAAGTCCGTATGTTTGGTGGCGAGTTTGTTGAGATTCGTCTAGAAGGGGATACTTTCGATGATTCAGCTGCATCCGCTCTCGCATTTTGTGACGAGAAGAAAGCAGAGTTTATTCATCCATTCGATGATTATGAAATCATCGCAGGGCAAGGAACAGTTGGTGTCGAGATTTTAAACGATGCAGAAACACCAGTGGATGTCATTGTTGCAAGTATTGGTGGCGGTGGACTTATTTCAGGTGTTGCGAGTTATTTTAAAGGGGTTTCTCCTGCTACAAAAATTATCGGCGTTGAACCCAGCGGTGCAGCAAGTATGGCCACAGCTTTTGAGAAAGGTAGACCCGTTGCGTTAGAGTCTATCGATAAGTTTGTGGACGGTGCTGCTGTTAAATGTGCTGGTGCCTTTACTTATTCAATAGCGTCTCAGACCGTGGATCAGATTATTGCCGTCGATGAAGGAAAAGTATGTACGACGATTTTGGAAATGTACAATCAACATGCGATTGTTGTAGAGCCTGCAGGTGCTCTTCCGATTGCTGCACTTGACACGTTAAAAGAGGATATACAAGGGAAACAAGTTGTGGCCATTATCAGTGGAGGAAACAATGATATCTCCAGGATGCAAGAAATCAAGGAAAAGTCTTTATTATATGAAGGCTATCTCCATTATTTCTTAGTAAAGTTCCCTCAACGTGCGGGCGCTTTGCGTCAATTCTTACATGACGTGCTCGGTCCTGAAGATGATATTACGACGTTTGAATATACGAAGAAAAATAACAAAGAGAGCGGCCCAGCATTAGTCGGAATTGAGTTACATGACCCAGCAGATTATCCCGCACTAGTAGAGAGGTTTGAGTCGAATGGGTTTGATTACAAGGTTGTGAACACGGACTCTTTATTATTTGAGTTATTGGTTTAATGAAATAGGCACATAAAACCAGCCTCCGCTCATTTTGAGTGGAGGCTGCTTTTATGCTTCGAGTAACATACGATCGGACAAGGCCTGGCTACCTTTGATCTGCTTGAACTCATTCAACAAATCTTGCACCGTCAAAGACTTCTTGCGCTCCTCATCCGCTTCAAAAATAATCGAACCTTGATCCATCATCACTAGTCGATTCCCAAGATCGATTGCTTGTTGCATATTATGCGTTACCATCAATGTTGTCAGTCCCTTTTGGTCAACTAATTGTTTCGTCAGTTGGGTGATCAACTCGGCACGAGCTGGGTCAAGAGCAGCCGTATGCTCGTCTAAGAGTAGAATCGAAGGGTTGGTAAATGTGGCCATAAGAAGTGACAAAGCTTGCCGTTCTCCCCCCGATAACATGCCTACTTTTGTAGTCAGGCGATTTTCAAGATTCAAATGAAGTGCTTCAAGCTCCGACTTAAAAAACTCACGGCGGTGCTTTGTCGCTGCGAATCGAAAACTACGTTTTGTATTGCGTGAATAGGCAATTGCTAAGTTTTCTTCAATCGTCAGAGTCGGTGACGTTCCCGCCATCGGGTCTTGAAACACTCGTCCAATCCACTTTGCACGTTTATGTTCAGGCAGGTGTTCGACATTTTGGTTATCGAGTAGTACATCTCCTTGCTCAATGGGCAATGTCCCCGAAATACAGTTGAGTAAAGTCGATTTTCCTGCTCCATTACTTCCAATAATCGTTACAAAATCTTTATCTTGAAGGGTCAAATCAATCGACCGGAGCGCAATCTTCTCATCATGACTGCCTTCGTTGAAGCGTTTCTGTAAGTTATGAATGGTTAGCAAGTTCGACACCTCCTCTTTTCTCTACTTGTTGCTTACGCAATGCCTGTTTTTTAAGTTTCGATAACTTCGTCGGTAAAACTAAAGCCAATACAACAATTAAAGCTGTTAGCAGTTTCATATCCCCTGTATCTAAAAACTCGATACGTAGGGCAAATGCTAATACAAGACGGTAGATTACAGCACCTACAATAACAGCGAGTGTAATGCGCACAATAGATTTTGTTCCAAAAAGCGCTTCCCCGATAATAACAGATGCTAATCCAATGACAATCATTCCGATACCCATTCCAACATCTGCAAACTTCCCGTATTGGGCGATAAGAGCACCTGAAAGTGCCACTAAACCATTCGAAATCGCAAGACCGATGATTGTCAGACGATCTGTATTTCCTGAAAAACTTCGAATCATTCGCTTATTATCTCCAGTCGCGCGCAAAGCAAGACCCACTTCCGTTTTTAAAAAGAGGTCCAATGCAATTTTTACGACTGCGACAACAACAAGTGCACCAACTACAATCGCATAGTATGTTGGGATACCTAATGATTCGATGAACGAGATGTACTTGGTAATTAATGTTTCAGATTGTAGTAGTGGAATATTTGGTCGTCCGACGGAATTTTCAACAGTGAGCCCCATAATACGTAAATTGATTGAATACAAGGCAATCATCATCAAAATACCAGACAGTAGAGGATTGATGCCCCCTTTTGTATGCAAGAGCCCTGTTCCTATTCCAGCAATAAATCCTGCTGCTAGTGCCGCTATAGTGGCAAGCAGTGGCGAGTAGCCAAGTACAATCATCATAGCAGCAGTAGAAGCTCCCGTAACAAAGCTTCCGTCTACCGTAAGATCAGGAAAATCAAGCACCCGGAATGTCAAATAGACGCCGAGTGCCATTATCCCATAAATCAATCCTTGTTCTACTGCTCCTGTTAGTGCTCCTAGCATAGGTATTCCCCTTTTCTATTCAACGATTTCAGCATTCCAGCTCTCATCTATAGTGATACCTAGTGTATCTGCTGCATCTTTATTGACAACAAATTTCACGTTTTGTGGATATTGAACTGGTAGATCTGCAGGTGTTTTCTCACCTGATAAAATTTGAGCAGCCATCTCACCCGCTTCATAGCCGATATCAAAGTAATCAAATCCGTAAGCTCCAAGTCCTCCACGGGCTACAGAATCAAATTCACCCACCATTACCGGTAATTGGTTGTCGTTTGCCACAGAGATGACAGATTCTAAGGCAGATACAACTGTATTATCTGTAATGATGTAAAGTGCATCGACTTTACCAATCAATGACTCTGTTGCTTGCTTGACCTCAGCTGAAGTCGCTACCGAGGCTTCTGCAATTTCAATTCCGATTTTAGCTGCTTCTTCTTTTACTCGACCGACTTGAGCGCGAGAGTTTTGCTCACCTGAGTTGAATACCATTCCAACAGATGTTGCATTCAAATTATCTTTCAAAAATTTCATTGTGCTTGGAATCGCTTCTGGTTGTGTATCGACCGTACCTGTTACGTTTCCACCCGGTGATTCCATCGACTGCACAAGTTCCGCACTAACTGCATCTGTTACAGAGGTGAATACAATTGGAATCTCAGAGGTAGCACTTGCGACAGCTTGTGCGCTAGGTGTAGAGTTTGCAAAAATCAAATCTACTTCTGCGCTCACTAGGTTCGTCGCAATGGTAGTATTTGCACTCGTATCATTTTGTGCATTTTCAATTTGGTAATTTGCATCGATTCCAGCATCCTCAATTGCTTTTTGGAAGCCTTCAAATGCTGCATTTAAGGAAGGGTGCTCCACAATTTGTGTAACACCGATTGTGACTTGATCTTCTGCCCCTTCTGCTTGCTGTGATGCGTCACCACATGCAGCAAGTAATAGAGTAGATGATAGTGCAAGTAGTCCGAGTGATTTTTTCCAGTTCATTTCATTTCCCCCTTAACTTTAGCGCGTTGAAGCGACGAAGTATTATAAAGCTATAGTACGTTGGTTTTGTATGAAAGTCAATCGAATTTTCAGAAATAATACAAATAAAAAAATCAGCAGAGATAATATCTCTGCTGACTCGATTAATTTGCAACTTTTTCTTTTTTGATTTGCTTACTACGAAGTTGTCCACAAGCTGCGTCGATATCCGTCCCTTGCTCCATACGAACACCACAGTTGATGCCACGTTTTTTAAGCGTTTGGAAGAAGGCATCGATTGCTTCTGGTGTGCTTCGCTGGTACTGTCCGTGTTCATCAACTGGGTTGTAAGGAATCAAGTTTACATAGGACAAGTGCCGCTTATTCTCGAGAAGATCCGCTAACTGTTTCGCCTCTTCTACATGATCGTTCACGTCACGAAGCAAAATGTATTCGAACGTAATTCGACGGTTCGTTTTCTCTAAATAATAATCAACAGAATCCATCAATTTTTCAATTGGGAATGCTTTATTGATAATCATGATTTTACTGCGCAAGTCATCGTTTGGCGCATGAAGAGAAACTGCAAGATTCACTTGAGTCTGCTCATCTGCAAATTCACGGATTTTCTTTGCAAGTCCACTCGTGGACACTGTGATATGACGTGCTCCGATTGAAAGTCCCTTTTGATCATTAACAACTGTCAAGAAATTCATCAAGTTTGTATAGTTATCAAAAGGTTCACCAATACCCATAACTACGATATGGCTGACACGCTCTTGCTTCCCAGCAGCATCTAAATGTTCTTGTACTTTCATGATTTGACCAACAATTTCTCCCGCATCTAAGTCCCGGCTCTTTTTTAAGAGTCCACTAGCACAGAAGCTACAACCGATATTACAGCCCACTTGTGTCGTTACACATACGGAAAGTCCGTAATGGAAGCGCATAAGTACAGTTTCAATCAAGTTGCCATCTTCTAGTTGGAACAAGAACTTGATTGTCCCATCTGCCGATTCTTGTTTTACAGATTCTTTCAATGTCTGCATTACAAAATGTTCGCTCAGTAGTTGCAAGCATTCTTTATTCACATTGTTCATTTCTTCAAACGATTGTACACGTTTAACATATAACCAATTCCACACTTGCTCTGCACGGAATTTCTTCTGACCACGCTCAAGTAACCAGTCTGTTAATTGATCCTTTGTCAGGCTATAAATTGATTTTTTCATTTTATGGTGTCCCTCATTTCATCCTCATTACAATTTTCCCATTATACTATAGGATTGGATGAGTGACAAGTTTATTTACTTGTCTCAATTTCATTCGTTTGAATCCAGTCACTGTAACTACCAGCGTAGAGACGCACGTTCTCTCTCCCACTCTCTAGTAGCGCAATGGTTAAGGGAGATGCTGTAACACCACTTCCACAATAGGTCATGATTTCCTTCTCTTCAGGGAGATGGCGAAAAAGCGCTTCTGCTTCTGTACCTTTTAAAAGACCTCTGTCCGATTTCAATTGCTCCCAATCAATGTTTGCTGCCGTTGGAATATGTCCGGCAATCGCATCGATGGGCTCAGTCACTCCTCGGTATCTATCAGTAGAACGTGCATCAATCAACATGCCATTTTGAGCAATATGATTTTTCACATCCTGCTGATCCGCAAGAAGACCATCATGGAACTGTAGAGTTTGATTTGTTGAAGGATACCAAGCAGTGCCTCCTTCTAGCGGAAACACTTCTTTTAGACGGCCATATCCTTCACGCGCAATCGAGACATTCGTAAAACCCGCCCACAGCAGTAGTACAGCAGCACGTGCAGCAAATGGTGCGTTTCCTTGATCATAAATGACGAGTTCGTCTTCGTATGTTAATCCAGATGCTTGAATTAGCTTTGTCATCCGTTGTTTTGACGGAACAGGATGACGGCCTTCAGAGCGAGACATATCCGAAAGATGATCCTCTAGGTGCCAATAGATAGCGCCTTGCACATGGTCTTGTTGGTAAGCTTGCTCGCCCCAAGTGGGGTTTTGTAAATCAAATCGTGTGTCGATGAAACGAACGTGTTGTTTTGGAAGTTCATGCAAATCTTTAGTAATGATCATATTCATCCTCCTAAAGTAGTGTGCGTTTTTGTTTCCATTTCGTAAGCGTTTCGTGTTGTTCTAAAAGTTCTCGTTCTGCTTGTATCGTTGAAACTGATGATTGTAAGAGTCGCAACTTTATTTGATCCATTACTTCGCTGAAATAACTATCTGTCCAATTGCGCAAGCGTGACTTCTCAGCAGCAAATGGATTTTCTAAATCATCTTTGATCATGCGTTCGAGGTCCTGTTGCACAGCATGTTTTTCATTCTTTTCGAAGAATCGTTTCGCGTTCTTGTATCCACTCTTTAACGAACTATAGTTTTCAACTTTTAGAGTAGGCTCTTGAAACTCTAAAAGTTTGGGTGCTTTGAGCTCTATAGGACTCACTGCAAATGCAGCAGGCTGTTCATACAAGAACGCAAGCTCTTGTCGCTCGTAATCCCGAACACTTTTGTCAGTTGCTTGTTGAAGGCGCAAGTTTGTGACGCGCAGCTCTTGCGCGGCATCAAACTGTATACTTGCAGCGACTTCACGTAACGCTTGTTCGAATGCTTGTCTTCCATCCTTACTAGCAAACCTTGACGGATTGAATGCTTCTTTAAAGAAGTCTGGATATCGGTAGAACAGTCGTTGTTTCAAATAATAAATAAGCGTGTCTGCTTCATTTAATAGAGCCGTACGCATCGATTGTGAATGGGACTTTGTATAGCGTGTGCGCAACTGTTGTTCGAGTTCTGCGAGTTCTGCTAATCGTTGTGGTTTCCGTAGCATATTCTCCTCAGTAGAATCAATTAGCTTAGAGAATTGCTCGACTAACTCGTCCGCTTGTTCTGAAACGGCCTGTAAAATCACATCAAGAAGCTCATTCCTTAAAAATGCTTGGAAAGCATCTGAAAAAGCAGGCATACCACTCGTTAAGTTTTCGCCAGTCTGCTTCTCTTTTAAAGCTTGTAGACTAGATACCCCATATAAGCGTGGGAAGCGAATGCCGAACTGGGTCAGTTCTTGTCCCACATAGTCGATGACTTCTTGTTTTTCTTGTTCAGAACTTGCGAGGTCAATTGCATTGACTACGAAGAACATTTTATCGAGTTCAAAAGAATCTTTTACACGTCCAAGTTGAATTAAAAACTCACGGTCTGCTTTTGCAAATGCGTGATTGTAATAGGTGATGAATAGAACTGCATCTGCATTTCGAATGTAATCGAAGGCAACGCCAGTATGCCGTGCATTAATCGAATCTGCCCCAGGTGTATCCACTAATGTGACCCCTGCTCGAGTCAATTCACAATCGTAGTAATAAGTGATTGTCTCAACAAAACAACTTTTTGATTCGACTGCGACATATTCAGTAAAGTTTTCATGATCTACTAGACGCGTGGTTCCAAGATAAATAAGTTGCTCGTCACTACCAGATAAGAATGCGCGAATGAAGGACTTTTTCGTTTCATCGAGAGGTTTAGTTAAAAACTCATTGGCTCGACTTTTGAATTCCTCAAGAGATTGACACTCTTTACCGTGTGGCGCAACCATGGCCTTTAATTCTGTCAGTAAATCTTCTTTTTTCTTGAATGCTACATCCGCGTGACGATGAGGTTTGCCCTCTGCAATAGGAGCGATTTTATTGATGGAAGCCGTTGTCGGGTTAGGCGACACTGGTAAAACTGCGTCTCCGAGCAACGCATTTGAAAAACTAGATTTACCAGCAGAAAATGCACCAAATAGAGCAATAGTGAATGAGCGATTCGTCACGCGTTTGATTTTTTGTTTTAGTTCACGCACAGCATCTTTAAAGTTCGGTATGTCTGCTAGTTGCGTCGTGACATTTTGCGCCTTTGACAAAATCGCGGACTCGTCAAATGATGCCGCTTTTTCAGCTTCTTGCTCTTGCTTTTCATCGATCACTTTTTCAACTTCTTGTCCGAGTTTGAGCGGTTTGGCTTTGGCGTAAAACTCTGTATACTCCTCTTCCCATGTCTTTAACTGAAGCATGCGAGCAGCTTGTAACTGTTCATTTGGTGACTTCATTTGTAGCGAGTAATCGGCTAGACGTTCTTCACTTGCAAACCACTCTTCTAGAGCTAGTTTTCGTCTCGTTAACGATTGTTTCTTAAGTTGATCGTCTTCTGATAAAATTGTTTCTCCATCTGACTCAGATAAACGTTCATCCGCCCAAACAAGTGTTGTCTGCACAATAAATCGTTTAATAGCCTGTTCGATCCGAGACGAAAACTGAAGAAGCCCGTCTCCTGTTGCACTTGTGCCAGGTTTGTACTCTGTAGCGATAAGTTTTGGATCCATCTTGAAAGAAATATATGTCTCGTCCGACTGTACTACACGTGCATAGCGATCAATCACTCGTTGTAGTAGTGGTAAGGTCGTTTGATCAAACACTTCTTGCAAAAGTTGCGTTGCAGCTTTTAAACGATTGTCTTGCTCCTCTTCCGTCTTTTTCTTCGCGCCAAAAAAGCCTACTTTGAAACCAGGTTGACTCGCCTCCGCGTATAGACGGATTCTCTCGCGGACATCAGGCGTCATCAAATAGGCCGTCGATAGCACTTCTTGGACATCATTTTGAAGTTCTTCTTTCCACTTGGTGAAATCCAGAAGTTCAAATGATTGAAGTGCAAGCTTTGTCTCTGAATAGGTCGTCTTTTTATCGAGCCATTCTTCTGGTGAAAAGAGCTCTTCATATGTAGCAGCTAAGTCTTCTTGATCTTCTTTTAAATAGGTAGCGTGTTCATCAATAAGTTTTTGAAGAGTGCCTGTAGTACTTTCTTCTAAAACCGTCTCCTTATTCTCGAGCGCGTGTTGGATGACATCCTGAACATCCTTCACTGGATAGGTCTTAGCATCACGAAGAGACGTAAAGAAAATTCCTTTTGGATGGACACCCCAGCTCTCAAATGCTGTCTTAACTGACTGTTTGTAAGCCTCTAGTGAAAGTTCTTGTTCTCTGTGCTTATCCATTTGATTAATAATCAAGTAAACGTTCGGATTTGTCCGCATCAAGTCTTTTGTGAAAGTAAAATTTAATTCTGACTGGACATGATTATAGTCCATCACATAAAATACCAAGTCCGCTAAATGCAACTCAGATTCTGTAGATAGTCTATGAGCATCGTCCGTAGAATCCACTCCAGGTGTATCCATTACTACGATATCATTTGGCAATCGAGTATCTGGGTGAAACAATTCGATTTTACGAACGGATTGTCCGTCTTTTGCCATACGTTTAAGGTTGGCTACAGCCAATTCTTCCTCTGCTACGGCGACGTCTCCATTCATAAAGTGGATGTATGCTTTCCAATTCGTAGCTTTTTGAATCGTCACTATATTTGCAGATGTGGGAATTGGACTTGTTGCTAACAAGTTTTCACCTGTCAACGCGTTGATCATGCTGGACTTCCCCGCAGAGAAGTGCCCAGCAAACGCAATCGTCAGATTTTCCGTAAACAGTTTTTGACCAAATTTCTTCGCTTTATCAAATGTAGTAACATTCCCTTGCTGCTTCGTTACGACACCTAAAAGCGCAGTTCGTCTATACAGTTGTTGTCGTTGTTCATTCATACACGCTACCCCTTTACTTTGGCGAGACAGGAAGTTCCTGTTCGAGCTCTTGTAAAAATGCTTTTTCAGATGCAGTCAGTAAAATCTCAATCGAGCCACGATCTTTTTCTGTACGAATCAAACGCCCGACCCCCTGCTTCATTCGCATCTTCATAAATGGTAAATCCACTTCTTCAAATGCATTGAAAGAAGCTGCACGCTTCGCATTGAAAATCGGATCATTCGGTGGGAATGGCAAATCGTAGACAATGACACGCGTCAATAAGTCTTGCGGTAGATCCAATCCTTCCCAAAGTGAGTAGGAAGCTAAAACAGATGGCTTTTCTTTGTACGCCTCAATAAGCGAGCTCATTTCTTGTTCCCCTTCGAACAATATATCCTCATGTCCATACATCAATTGGAACTGTTCAAACGATTCTTTTGTCGCAAACAAGACAAGTGTCGGCTCTTCTGATTTTAGAAGTTCGAGTACTTTTTCGCTTTTATCCACGGGTTCAGACACATGAATCGTCATGACTTCTTCGTAGTCAAATGGTGAAGCAACTTGAAGTGACTGATAGTCTGCAATCCCTAAATTGCCAGCTAAATAGTCAAACGTCTGCTCGACACTGAGTGTTGCAGAAGAGAAGATAATTGGTAGTGTTCCATTAAACAATTTTTCAGCAAGTTGTTCGTCTACAAGTTCTGGCATGATGGCAAGTGTTTCAATCCCGTCTACCTCTTCTACCCAATCAATCGCTTCATTGTCTTCTGTGAACAACTGGAACGCTTGCAAGTAATCTTCCAAGTATTCTTCCATCAGTTTCATATCGTAGGATTCAATCGAGTACATTTCACCCTCGAATACAAACTCTTCTAGTAGAGCTTCTACTGTTCTGACAAGTAATCCACTCGCAGCTTTCAACTCATCGGTATGACGGATTGTCATCTTTTCAAGCATGTCATTGTCAATAGAAGAACGTAACAGTTCAAAAAACGCTAAATGAGCTTCTTCTAGAACATCAAGATAGTGAAGTGTTTTAGGACGCAATCCTTCTACTCGTGCTTTCTCTAACAAATCCAATAATGATTCGCTTTGCACTTTTAATGTAAATGCTTCCTGCGCGGCAAATTCCACTAAGTGTCCTTCATCTAATACAATCGCAGAAGCTTCAGGAAGTAATGGCAATTGTTCTTGACGCTTGCGTGACTCTGCCGTCCACAAATGTTCCATCAAAAATTCATGCGAGCAAATCACTAGGTCAGTTGCTTGACGGTAGAATTGACGAGAGATGGTTTGTCCACATTGATTTTTGATGTCACAGATGGAACACTGTTGTACCGGATGATAATTGACAAGCTTCCACTGCTCATCTGTAAGGAAGCTGAATTCTTTGCGATCTCCATACGGATACACTTTTTGAAGAGAAGATCCCCCAAATACAAACTCCGGAAGACGGTCATCAATCTCATCCACAAATTCTGGCACATCAAACCCACGACGTTGTTCATCTAATCGCTGCAGACACAAATATTCTTCTCGCGACTTTGCCAAACGTACATCAATCGATAAGTTGAGCAGCTCAGATAGGCGAGAGATATCCCCTTCTGGTTTGATCAGCTGTTCAATAAGGGCTTCATCCGAACAAGCTATAATTACAGGCTTACCTGTGTAGCGTGCATACGCAATCGATGGTAATAAATAAGCCATTGTCTTTCCAGTTCCTACTCCGGCCTCGGCAAAAAGAACGGATTTCGACTGTAATGCCTTTTCAATTTGGAAGGCCATATATACTTGTTCATCACGAATCTCGTATCCATTTTCCGGCAAGGTGTCATAAAACACATCACCTAACCAGTTCGATAACGACTGATAGAACGATTGATCTTTGGATAATTCGAATGGAATATTTTTGCGCATAACTTCACTCTTTTCTAGACTAATTTAGACTCTTTGACCCCAGAATTGATAATAATCTGTACGGATAAATCCATTGAATAATTTGCGTTTTTTCGTTGCTTTCTTACCATAAACGGTTTCCAAGTTTTCCATAGAAGATAACAAATAAACAGACCACGATGGATATTTACTCATCACATAGCCAAATTGAGACAATGTCTTTTCAATCTCTTCAACTTCACCGATACGTTCTCCGTAGGGTGGGTTACTGATGACAACACCGTTATCTAAACGAGTTGTAAAATCTGCGGCTTGCATTTGCTTGAATGTAATGATATCCGCAAATCCTGCTTCTAATGCATTGGAATTCGCAATTTCAATCATACGGTGATCGATGTCCGTTCCAAGGATTGTGAGTTCTTGATCATAATCCGCTTGTGTGTCGGCTTCATCACGTATTTTTTCCCATACTGCTGGTTTGATCCAACTCCAGTGTTCTGCATCAAACTCACGATTATATCCGGGTGCAATGTTCTGACCAATCATAGCCGCTTCAATACAAAGTGTACCCGAGCCACAGAATGGGTCGACAAATGGACGACTTGGACTCCACTTTGAAATTTTTACAAGAGCCGCTGCTAATGTTTCTTTTAAAGGAGCATCCCCTTGCGTCGTTCGATATCCGCGTTTATGCAGGCCAACACCGCTTGTATCCATTGTGAGTAACACACGGTCCTTTAAAATGCTGACTTCGATTTTATAGCGAGCACCGGACTCATCAAGATAGCTCATACGTTTATATGCGGACTTTAATCGCTCAACGATTGCTTTTTTCACGATACTTTGACAATCTGGAACACTGTATAATGTCGATTTTACACTTTTCCCGCTCACTGGGAAATTTGCATCTACCGGTAAGTACTTTTCCCATGGAAGTGCTTTTGTCCCTTCAAAAAGTTGATCAAATGTCTTGGCAGGGAACTCCCCTACTACAAGTTTCACACGGTCTGCCACACGTAACCAAATGTTCGCTTTTGCGATGGCTTCTTCGTCCCCTTCAAAAAACACTTTCCCGTTGTCTGTTTGTGTTTCAAAACCTAAGTCTTTCAATTCATCTGCAACGATACCCTCTAATCCCATTGCAGCTGTCGCAAGTAATTTATATGTCATAGTATCCACTCCTTTTTAGTCTATAAAGAGAAAAAACTCTCCGAAAAGGAGAGCTGTGCTGTTTATCATAAAACCTTCTATTCGATAAGCCATGTTTTGTCTCCCTTGTACTCAAACGGGAAATTCCCTCGTACATACTGGGCGGCAATCATCTATCTACGGACATGCCGTCTTCCAATCCGTTCAATTCCTTCATGGAAATGCCCCTACCATAATTTGGGTTTCTCACTCGTGGGGTTTACCGCGTTCCACTCTTACCGTTTCCGATAAGACTTCGTCACTGTGGCACTTTCAAGAGTACTGCACCATATCCCGTAAGACGTAGGTGGTTTCTCTGCCGTCAGCTGGCAGCTGCCCTCGTTTATGACTTCACGAGGCACGAACACTACAGACATCTCAGAACTGTGTGAGCATGGACTTTCCTCTACACATTAGTATGTGCAGCGATTGCCTGAATAGAAGGCCACAATCGAGTATACGTTATTTTACTGGTTTACACAAGAACTATCAGTCGTAAAGCTTCGCACCAAATACATGCTTCTCCAAATTAGACAAGCGCTTTAAAATGTCAAAGTTTGTAGATGACTGAGGGGCTGGTGCTGATTTTGGTGTATCTTCTAATTGCGTGCGAAGATCTCGGTTCTCTTTCTCGAGCTCTTGGATTCGCTTATCGAACTGCTCATAGTCTTTAATGACTTCATCTAAAAATGCATCGACTTCTTCTTGACTATAGCCACGCATTGTTGTTTTAAATTGTTTCTCTAAAATATCATTTGGTTTAAATTGAATCCCCATACCCATCTTCCTTCCATCCATTGGTGATTGGCTTCATTATAGCATAGGAACGCTTGACACACCTATCTATTTGTCGAAGCTTGCGCTTTCCCGAGAAATGATTTTCCGGTCTAATCGTTCGTCCCTATTTTTCAATTCTGCCAAGTAGAAAGCCAATTTCTCACGCGTCAAGATTGCTGTTAATGATAACAACTGTGTTTTTGCTTGTTGGACGTAATTCTTCGCTTGCCCGAGATCTTTCATTTGATGCTCTGCAAGTTTTGCACAATGAATGAGTGCGTCCAACTTCTCAATTCCTACTAGCAATTCTGAAGCTGTCTCCATCAAATCAAGGCTTGATGCAAATTCTCCTTCACGCTTTTGTAAAAGAGACAAATAATAATAAGCGTGTGGTATATCTTGTTTCTCATAACGTTCAGTTACTTTTCCATAAAGCTCTCGACTGTTTGGCAACAATTTTAAATCTCGCAGCCATTTTGCTAAATTTAATTCAGTTTGAGAAGACCGGGTCTCAGGTGCATCTACGAGATGACGAAGAGAGTGGATATACAATGCCACTAGAGAATACAAATCCCATTTGTTATGTTCTAGTATGCGATCCAAGTTTTCGGTTTTCCCCGATCTAACAGCGTCCATATAAACAATCGGAGCGAGATGTCCGGGCATGTCATCTTCCCTATGAAAGTTCAATTGTTCTCTTTCCATGTCTTGCAACTTATAACGCTCTTGTTGTCCTCTCCACAGTCGCTTACTTCCGTGAAGCAAATCAATTTGAAACACTTGCGGAAAACTTGGAAGAAGTTTTCGGTTCATCGTCCAACGCACTTCGAGCTGGGTCAAGTCAAAGCTTTTGCCGTTATACGTGATAATTGTGTCACGGTCTTGAAAAGGTAACGCTTTTAAAAATGCCAATTCATGTTGCGGAGAAGCCAAAATAAATTGATCGAGTTGAAACCCAGTGGCCGTTTCAAACAAGACGCCATTTAAAAAAATATGAACGCCGACACCTTTTAGACCCGTCGTTTCGGTGTCATAAAAAAAGAGGCGACTTGACTCTTCTGGAGTTAGTGGATGCCCTTTAAAATCGCGCTTTGCTTTCGCGACAAGGGAGGAGAGTTCTGAAAACTGAGTCCCTCCATGCTTAAAGTCATGCGGCAAAAGCGTTGAGATTTTATAGTAGACGCCTTGGTCTGTATGAACCAAGTCATAGTCCGACGAAGACCATTTCACAAAATCAGGGCGATTCACTTCTTTGATAGGTTCTTTGACTTGTTCAGGTTGCTTTTTTATAAGGCCTTTCATAGCCAGTAATTTTTTTTCATAGGACATATCAGTCACGCACCAAGTTCGTTAGTAATAAAAGGACTTCTTCTTTTAAACCGACATTTGCTTCCTGCGCACCAATACATGCAGGACATCCATCCAAGCATGGACAAGAAGCTACTTGCGCATGTGCTTCTTCCACAAGTTCTTCAAATCGGTCTAACATTCGTTCAGATAAACCAATACCACCTGGATAACTGTCGTAAATGAAAAATGTTGGTTGCTGGTCTAAGATGGATTTCATTTGCGGAACGACATGCACATCTTTACGATCACAGTCTAAAAATAGTGGAATGAAAGAATGTAGCGCATAAGCTGCACCAACCATTGCATCTGAGAACAGATGCAGATTCCCTTCTTCCGGTTTTGAAAAAGTGATCCATGTTGCAGATGTATGAAGCTCAAGTGGCGGTAAATCGATTGTTCCAGATCCAATATTGTCATGCGTATCAAATTTGATTTTTTTAAAGAGTGTAGGGTGTGCGAGCACGATAATATCGCCATAATGCATCTCGACGTTCTTTTCGGTTCGGTGTTTATCTTTCGAAAGTACTTTCATTTCTACTGCAATGTTTGCATCCGTAAAATAATCTACATCTACTTCTGTGACAAATGCTTTTTTCTCATCCCAATCGAGAAGCTCTACTTGAAACTGAGTGCCTTGATGGAGATAGATCGCTTCTTCGTGTAACAATGTCATCGCACTAAATAAATCCATCTCTCCTATAACCCGCGTCTTGGTTGGAACGGATTGATCAATAATAATCACATTGTCCTGAGAGGCTGAACGCAAGGAGATATTACTCGCTGGAAAACTTTCAGCCATCCAATGCCATTTATCTGCTGTTTCTAACAAGACGCGTTCTTCTTTCAAAAGCTCAAGTAGTGGCGTCACATGATACTCCGCGTAGTCTTCTTGTTTCTCGAACGGTAATTCAAACGCTGCACATTTTAAATGGTCCATTAAAATCAACATGTTTTCCGGGAAAATACGGACTTCTTCTGGAGATTGGCCAAGTAAATACTCGGGATGGTCAACAACGTATTGATCCAGTGCTGTAGATTGTGCGACATAGACAACAAGTGACTCTTCTTGACGACGCCCCGCTCGTCCTGCTTGTTGCCATGCACTTGCAATATTGCCTGGATAGCCTGTCATAATACAGACTTGCAATTGCCCAATGTCGACACCCAGTTCTAAAGCGTTTGTACTGACGACTGTTCGAATGTCTCCGTCACGCAAGCCCTTCTCAATTTCTCTTCTTTCAGAAGGTAAATACCCTCCTCTATATCCTTGAATGGAGCGATCATTTAGTTTCTTACTGACCAATGCTTTCAAATAGGTGACGAGCATCTCTACACGAACGCGACTCTTCGCAAAAATGATTGTCTGTAAACGTTTTGCATACAATTCTTGCGCGAGGTCACGAACTTCTAGAACAGCACTTCTTCGCACGTTGTAAGTCGGATGGACGACCGGCGGATTGTAAAACATGAAGTACTTTGTTCCGGAAGGGGCGCCGTTATTTGTGAGTACGACATGGTCTTCATGTGTGAGTGAATCCGCTAACTCTTTTGGATTTTGAATTGTGGCAGACGTACAGATGATGACCGGGTGGCTTCCGTAAAATGCACAAATTCGTTTCAATCGACGTATAACATGCGCTACGTGAGAGCCGAACACACCTTTATACGTATGCATTTCATCAATTATGATGTATTTCAAGTTCTCAAACATCGACACCCATTTTGTGTGGTGCGGTAAAATACCTGAATGCAACATGTCCGGATTGGTTAGAATGATATTGCCATTCGTTCGCACTTTTCTACGAATCCCTGGCTCTGTATCTCCATCATATGTAAAACTGTTGATTTGCTTGCCTGTGGCTTCAATCAATTTGTTCACATCTGCTTTTTGATCTTGCGCTAGAGCTTTCGTTGGAAATAAATAAATCGCCCGGCTTTTGGGGTCTTCAATAATCGACTGCAAAACTGGTAGATGATAGCACAATGATTTGCCAGAAGCTGTAGGAGTAATTGCTGTAAACGACTCTCCAGCACGAGCATGCATGTATGCACTCGCTTGATGTGTGTAAAGTTCTGAAATTCCTTTCGCATGGAGGGCAGCTATCAAACTATCATCTAAGTCTTGAGGAAACGGGACTGTTTTTGCTTCTTTTGGTTCTATGACATGTATCGACTGGATCTGCTGTTTTTTGGCAGGATCTTTTACCCATTCATCAAGTAGTTGGGATATTGTCGTCATTGCCCTCACGCTCCAATTCCGTCAGCAAAGTTTTCAGTGTGTAAAGAACGGCATGTACACTTTGATAAAATCTTTTCTTCGAAGTTTCTTTGAAAAAAGACTGTACACTATACTGTTTCATCCCATCTTCTGTTGCATCGATTTGATTTTGATGGATATACTTCGGTCGGTTAAGACGAATGTAGCGCTCGGCTTCTTGTTTCCACTCACTAATCCATATGTCCACTTTTGCTACATGAGGTTTTACTTCCTCGAAAAAATCAGGTGTGCGATCTTCGACACGTAGTTGTTCAAATCTTGCAAGACACGCTTCTGATTCACTAATCAATTTTTCTGTTAAGTCTTTAAGTTTCATCTGTGTCACTTCCTGTTCACTTCTATCCTTTTATCATATCAAAAGTTCACTACTTCAACTAGTTTTACGAACAAACATTCGAATGAAACATTCGGGGCATGTCAGGCGTCTAGTGTATATGCTACACTAAGGCACAGAGGTGTTGACTATGAGCATACGGTATCCGAATGGAAAACGGTACCAACCTACCTCCCCGAAAAAAACTGCGTCCAAAAAGGATTATTCTTTTAGTAATCGGGGAAAGACGTTAGAGGATGAAGTCAATGAAACGAATGACTATTACTTGCAACATAAAGTAGCAGTGATTCATAAAAAACCAATCCCAATCCAAATCGTAAAAGTGGATTACCCCGGAAGAGCGCGTGCAGTCATACGAGAAGCTTATTACCGTACACCATCCACAACAGATTACAATGGCGTATATAATGGATACTATTTAGATTTTGAAGCGAAAGAGACGAAGAATAAAACATCGTTTCCTCTTCAAAATGTTCACGAACACCAAGTCCTGCACATGCGACAAGTAGCAGAGCAAAATGGTATCGCATTTTTGGTTGTAGCTTTTTCAACTCTTGAACGCTACTTTTTCATGAGTAGTCAAACACTTGACTTGTATTGGGATCGAATGAATCAAGGTGGTCGAAAATCGATCACACTTGATGAGTTTGAACAAACTGGTATTGAAATTACTCCTGGGTATGCTCCGCGTGTACCCTATTTAGATGCTGTCGATCTTTATTTGACTGGCAAAGAAAGTGAGGAATGAGCTCGTGGCGAATGAACAGCGAACTCGGCAACAAATTAGATTAGAGCAACAAAAAAGCAAAAAGAAAACAAAAGGAAAAACTGGCAAACGGGGTATCTTCAAAAAGATATTCTTAGCACTAGTCGCAATTGGCCTTATTGGCTTACTTAGTGGTTTTGGATTATTTGTGTATTACGCAAGCTCTGCACCACCGCTTGATGAAGAGTCTTTAAAAGACCCGATTTCGTCCACTTTCCTTGATAAAAATGGCGAAGCTTTCTATACTTCTGGAACTGAAAACCGAATTTATGTCAATTTTGATGATATTCCACAACAGATGGAAGATGCGATTTTAGCTACAGAAGATGTTCGTTTTTATGACCATATGGGTATGGACTTCTTACGTTTAGGAAGTGCCGTAATTGCGAACGTTACACAAGGGTTTGGAGCACAGGGTGCTTCTACTATTACGCAACAAGTCGTGAAAAACTCTTTCTTGCAAAATGAAAAGACATTAAAACGAAAAGCGCAAGAAGCTTGGCTATCGTTCCAATTAGAACGCGCCTATGACAAAGAAGAGATTTTTGAAATGTATTTCAATAAAATTCTTATGTCAGGTCGCAATTATGGTTTTGGAACAGCTGCAGATTATTTCTATGGTAAGGAATTAAATGAACTAGAACTACATGAAATAGCGATGCTTGCTGGAATTCCACAAAGTCCGAACAATTACAATCCGTTCAACAATCCAGAACTTGCTGAAAAACGTCGAAATACAGTCCTGCATTTAATGGAGTTACACGGAAAAATTACGACTGAAGAAGCGGATGCTGCTCGTGCAATTCCCGTTACAGAGACATTGATTCCAGAAGATCAACGTCAAGCTTCAAGCGAATTAAAATATGAAGCATTCATTGATATCGTGGAAAGTGAATTAAACAAAATTGACCCTTCTCTTCTATCAGAAGGTATCACTGTTCACACGACTTTAGACCCTGCTGTACAAACGAAAGTAGAAGAAGTGATCAACTCTGACATTTATGCTACTGAGAAACAACAAGCAGGTATCGCCGTCGTAGACCCGAAAACTGGAGCACTTGTTGCTTCAGGTGGAGCACGAAATTATTCAAATCGTGGTTGGAACTATGCGTATGATAATAAAGACCGTCAGCCTGGCTCTACGATGAAACCACTTCTTGCGTATGCGCCTGCGATAGAAAATCTGAACTGGTCAACAGGGCAAACTGTAGTCGATGAACAAATCACCTACACAGGTACTGACCAAGTTGTACGGAACTTTGTCGATCGTTATTTAGGTCCTATGACAATGCGCGAAGCATTATACCGCTCTCAAAACACACCTGCAGTCAAAACACTGCGCGAAGTGGGTCTTGATAACTCTCGAGACTTTATCAATCGTTTTGGGTTAGGCATTGAAAATGTTTATGAATCGTCTGTTCTAGGTGGTATTGAAGGAATTTCACCAATGACGCTTGCTGGTGCATATAGCGCATTTGCGAATGGCGGATATCACGCGGAACCTTATGCAATTGAAAAAATCGTCTATCGTGACGGAGAAACAGAAGACGTTTTGAAAAACAACTTAGAAACAGTCATGAAGGATTCTACAGCCTACATGGTGACGGATATGTTACGTGACGTTTTAGAAAATCAAAATGGTACAGGTCAAACCGCTGCAGTTCCTGGGATTGACTTGGCAGGTAAGTCTGGTACTTCGAACTATAGTGCCGACGAGATTGCAACAAATAACCTCCCTTCTGGTTCGTTCCCAGATACATGGTTTGCTGGCTACTCTACGGATTATTCAGTAGCGATTTGGTCAGGAAATAGTAAACGAAGTGAACCGATGACTTCTGCTGAAGAGCGTCGTGTACCGCAACAAATGTTCAAGCAGATCATGACGACCATTTCTGCAAATGCTGCAGACTTTAGCCGTCCAAACTCAGTAGTGGAAGCTACTATTGAAGTAGGTACTTCACCCCTTCAATTAGCAAGTGAATTTACACCAAGTAACCTACGTCGTACAGAATTATTCGTTCGCGGTTCAGAACCAACGGCAGTTTCTGATGAATACGAGTTGACGGAACTCCCTGCTCCGACAGGATTAGCGGCAGATTTTGATGAGTCTAACGCGTCCGCAACACTTCGTTGGAACTATGAAGCTCCTGAAGGTGTTGAAGATGTAGAGTTTGTCGTATCTGTGAGAGTAAACGATGGTGGCGCTCAAGAGGTAGACACGACATCCGACACTGGGCTTATTGTTAGGGATTTACAACCTGGAAACACCTATACATTTAGTGTTGTAGCAACAGCTGAAGGTATATCCAGTGCCCCTGCCACAGTATCGATTACACTTGCTGAAGAACAAGAGCCGGAGGAAGAAGAACCTGCGGAGCCTACGGAACCTGAACCGGGTGAAGGTGAAGGTGACGAAAATGGCAATGGAAATGGAAACGGCAATGGCAACGGTAATGGAAATGGTAACGGAGATGAATCTGAGGAACCAACTGAGCCGGGTGAAGGTGAAGGCGATGGCGATTCAGAAGAACCGACTGAGCCTACAGAACCTGGTACAGATGAAGAAGAAACAAATAGTAATTAAAAAAGTGGCCCATTATAGGGCCACTTTTTTTGTGCTTTTCATTCGTTTTTTCCCTTCACGACATTTTTCGAGAAGTGGACATTCGGGACAATTTGGATTTTGCGCTTTGCAATGATACCGTCCGAAAAAAATCATTTGATGATGCGCTTTGGACCACAATTCTTTAGGCATCTTTCGCATCAGCGTCTCCTCTACTTGTAACGGTGAATCCTTCCACCTTGAAACACCTAGCCGTTTCGATACACGTTCAACATGTGTGTCTACGGCAAGAGCAGGTACTCCATATGCGACAGATACCACTACATTTGCCGTCTTTCTACCCACACCTGGTAGGCGCGTCAACGTGTCGCGATCTTCGGGAACCACGCCACCAAATTCATCAAGTAACATCTGACTCAGCTTTTGTATATTCGATGCTTTATTGCGATACAATCCGATTGATCGTATATCTTGTTGCAATTCTTCCAAAGGAACAGCCAAGTAATCTTCGGGTGTCTTGTATTTTTGGAAAAGATCTTTCGTTACACGGTTCACTAAGACATCCGTACATTGTGCGGAGAGTAGTGTGGCAATGACAAGTTCAAATGCGTTGTCATGCACCAATTCGCAATGGGCATCTGGATACATCGTATCCATAACATCTAGAATTTCAAGCCACTCTTTCTTCGTTACCATCTTACTCCCTCTCTTCCAACCAATTATAAAACGGCACTTTTGGTCGACTTTCTGAAGACGGTGTTCGTTTTACCGTATATTTATGAAACCCTTCAGAATGCTTACGAATTTCTTCGAGTGTCGTCAGATTTTTTTTCTTCCATTCAAATAATATGCGGTCTATATACTTCAAACTTTTCTTTTCAGCAAGCACAGCTTCTACAAGTGCTTGCCTGATCACATCCACGCTGTGACGATCTTCATCAATCCATTTTGAAATCGTCTCATATTCAAGTGGAGTGAATACCCTACCAAACTCTTCTTCAAAAGTACGGAATAACTCACCAATCTGTTGTTCCGATGTTTTTTTCTCTGATGCAGATTGTTCCTTCTCTAAACAATCTACAAGTCGTTCCCACAGCTGATATAACACATAAGACTCTTCTACCATCTTATCTGTGTTGGATTGTTCGATAAACAATAAGCCCCTTTGCATCAATCGTTGTAAGATGGCTGCAACTTGATGTTCCGTGATTTCCATTCGAGAGGATATTTCGGTAGGCGTCGGGAAATGAATCCCAGCTTGTTGATACGATTGAATATGTAAAATCACCATGGCTTCTTGGTCGGAAAGCTCTAAAGCCCGATAATGAGTAAAAAAAAGCTGGGAAATGGTTACATTTCCCTGCTTCATCCACTGCTCCAGGCGACTCGACGTGTTTTTCACGTGATGTCCTCCTTAAGGGTATAAACGATTTAATAGACGTGGGAATGGAATGGATTCACGAACGTGTTCCGCTCCACTGATCCATGCTACTGTGCGCTCAAGACCTAAACCGAATCCTGAGTGAGGTACTGTTCCATATTTACGGAGTTCTAAGTACCAAGCATATGCAGCTTCATCTAAGTTGTGTTCTTGTATACGTTGCTTTAATAAATCATAATCATGAATACGTTCTGATCCACCGATAATTTCACCGTAACCTTCTGGTGCAATCATGTCTGCACATAACACTACATCATCACGGTCTGGGTGTGGTTGCATATAAAAAGGCTTGATACCTGTTGGATAATGTGTAATAAATACAGGCTTGTCATAAGCTTCAGCAATCGCTGTCTCGTGTGGTGCTCCGAAATCATCGCCCCACTTAATGTCATCAAATCCTTGTTCATGCAAGAAAGTGATAGCATCATCGTATGTAATACGTGGGAATGGCGCTTGAATTGCTTCTAATTTCGATGTGTCACGACCTAAACGCTCAAGCTCTAATTGACAGTTCTTCAATACCGATTGCACGATGTAGGATACATAATTTTCTTGCACTTCTAAGCTCTCATTAAACTCAACAAATGCCATCTCCGGCTCAATCATCCAGAATTCAATCAAATGACGACGCGTTTTTGATTTTTCAGCACGGAATGTTGGACCGAACGAGAATACTTTCCCCATTGCCATCGCTGCTGCTTCCATGTATAACTGACCGGATTGTGATAAGAACGCATCTTCATCGAAATACTTTGTCGCAAACAGTTCAGACGTACCTTCTGGAGCTGAACCTGTTAAAATCGGAGGATCCATTTTGACAAAGCCCTCTTGGTTATAGAATTCATAGGTCGCTCGAATGATTTCGTTACGAATTTTCATGATGGCATGTTGTTTACGAGAGCGTAGCCAAACATGACGGTTATCCATCAAAAACTCCGTCCCGTGCTCTTTTGGTGTAATCGGGAAATCTTCAGCGAGTGATAACACTTCAATTTCTGAAACTTGGATTTCACAACCAAAACTGTTGCGTGTATCTTCAGTCACTGTTCCGGTAATATAAACCGAAGACTCTTGAGTCAGACCTTTTGCAGTTTGGAAAAGCTCTTCTCCAACGTCTGCCTTCACTACAACACCTTGTACAAATCCAGTTCCATCTCGCAATTGTAAAAATGCAATTTTCCCACTTGAACGCTTGTTCGCAATCCAAGCCCCTAGCTTTACTTCTTCTCCGATATGAGAAGGCATTTGATTAATTGAAATTTTCTTCATGATTTCCTCCATCTTATAAATTCGAAATCCGCTTCCACCAATCTCCTGATTTAAAATCCAAGTACGTATAGCCAAGCGCATCATTCGTGTTCAAATAGGTGACTTCCCATACAGGTCCTATTTCTTCATGACCGAGTTTTATGGACATAATCTTCTCGACATTGCCTTCTGCGCGCGTTCGCTGTTCGGCTTCTTCAGCAGAAATCCCATCAGAGAGGTTTACTTCATACGCTGTTTGGTTTTCAGCTTTGTCGATGATGTACGCCACATCTTGCCCTTCAGAGGACTTTCCGATGACAGTTACATAACTCGTCACACTATTGTAGGCATAAACTTCTGAAACAGTACTAAGAAGACCCTGAGATTTGACGAGTTCTTCATACTTTGCAAATTCGTTTTGTTCAGGCTTCTTTGCCACTGTATAGAGAATTCCGAGACCGGAAATGACGACGACTCCAATTAGCAGCACTGTCGCTACGATCCATTTCATTTTCATGTGCGGTAAATTGTAAAGACCGCTTTTGATTCATCCTCTTTGTCAAGCGCTAAACCGAACATCAAATCATCGTGTTTCAATGAACGATTGAGTGCGTCTACTAGCTTATAGAGGTCGGATTGGTACGTTACGGTCACGGATTGGATGACTTCAATTTTTGATTCCATTGCAATCCCTGCTTTCTTCAATATACTTAGCTATTATACCAAGTTTCTAATGTATCGACCATCGTTTCAATGGAAACTTGTTTTTTTGGAACTTGTGGAATGGCATCTAAAAAATCTTTTCCGTACGATTTTGTTTCAATTCTACGATCGAGAATTATAAAAGCTCCTTTTTCTTCCGGGCTACGAATCAAGCGCCCAAACCCTTGTCGGAACCTTATAATTGCCTCCGGTAGTGCATACTGCGTAAAAGCATTGCGCCCTTGCTTCGTTAACTGATCTGCTTTTTGTTTAAAATAGGGATCATCAGGGCTTGTGAATGGCAATCGAACTAATAGTATTGTGGAAAGTGCATCTCCCGGCACATCGATTCCTTCCCAGAACGTTGTTGTTCCGAACAAAATCGCTTTCGGGAAGCGTTGAAAAGTACGTAACATGCGCATTTTGCTACCAGCATTCATACCTTGTGCGATTAATAAATACTCACTAAGTAAGTCAGTCTCTTCAATTAATTCAACCGTCTTTCTTAGCATATCTTGAGATGTAAACAATACAAACATACGGCCATTTGCTACTTGAGCAGTTTGAATGATGACATCTGCAATCGATTCGATAAACGTATTTTGATCCACTTGGGTAACATCAGGGACATCTTTGACGACAAAGACTTCGGCTCCTTTGTAAAAGTCTGGTTCTGCCTGAAAGCGTTGAATCGTCAGTTCTTTTGGTAAATACAATTGATCTAAAATAAACCACGGTTGCTTTGGCACGGTTAAAGTACCAGACGTCCAAATAAGTGCTTTTCCTTCACGAAGAGGAGCGAGCAGCTTCTCAGTCGTCAGCTGCTGATCAAGCTTTCGCTGATGAAAGACAAATGAACTCGGTAGACTTCGCTTGTCTGCCTCTACCCAACTTGCCTCATTTGAGAGCTGATCTACAAACTCTTCCCAATCATATGCAGCGATTCGTAACTCACGAACCCAGTACAACACATCTTCTTTTACAACCTTAGAAGATATGTCATTTTCATAAAGAAATGCATCATACAGGCTTACAAGACGATTGACTTCTTGTACGAGATCTACAAAAAGATCCTTATGATCTGTCAACTGCAGCTGGAGCTTTGAATTTCCACGACTCGTCCGCTGTTGATTGGTCCAATCTGTCAACTGCTTTGTAAGCAGTTCAAAGACATCGTTCACAGTTTCTGTCTTGATTTTGATTTTTACTAATTTTGACGCGTACGATTCAATCTGTTCAAGCTTCCAGCCAATTTGCGTCTTGTCCACAAATCCAAACTGACTGAGTAAGTATTTCCACTCTGTAAATGAAATGACTTTTTCATTAAGCTTTTGAACCGCAGTTAAGAAATGATGCGCTTCATCAATAACAACTGCACCGATATCGTGATCAAGCGAGCGCAGAATTTCAGGTTGCCCTGCAAGCATCGCATGATTCGTTAAAATAATATCTGCATCTTTCGCGCGACGGTATTCACGCTCGTAAAAATCGTTTGCAAATTGTGGTGTTCGTTGATGTTTTCGGACTTTATCAAGCGTCAGTTGTCCACCACCTGTAGTATTCAATTCACTTAAGTCGCCTGTAGTCGTTTCTTCTAACCAGACGAGAAGCTGCATGAGCGCGAACGTTTCATCATACGATTCATCTCGACTTGCTAAACGTAACTCAAATAAATTCAAATCGAGATAATGTGTATAGGATTTTAGTTTAGACACACGGAAAGATTGTGGAAAATGACTCAACAGTGTTGCACATTCACCTTCGTATAATTGATCCAAAAGAGTGTTGGTATATGTTGAAATCACTACTTTTTTCCGAGATTCGTTAGCATAACTGATGCTAGGAAGTATATAACCGATTGTTTTTCCGATGCCTGTTTCCGCTTCGAGTGCGACTTCTTTTTTACTAACTAGTGCACTATGGACCGCGTCCATATAACGGAATTGAGCAGGACGTTCCTGGGCTCCTGGATAAATTGTCGACAAAAGCTCCATTTTTGAAGAAGAGGAATCAGGATAAGCAGGCAACTCTCTCTCGATTGGTTGCGTGCTCTCCACTCGTGTTGTCAGCTGCTGCTGCTGTTTTTTCAATGCCTCAAAAAATAATGGAGCTAAATGCGATTTCAATTTAAAACAGCGCTTATGTAATTTCTCGATAGTTGGAAGAGATAGGGTCGTCAACTTTTTCGCGCATGACAAAAACAACTCTGCAGTTGCGTATGCATCCGCATCCGCTCTATGGGCATCTTCTAAAGGAATACCAAGTTCAACTGTGATTTCACTCAACTTGTAGCTAAGTGCTGTCGGAAACATGAGTCGTGCAAACTCGACTGTATCAATTTTTTTATTCTTTAAAGCGGGTTGTTGGATACGTTTCAACTCACCTTGAATGAACGGAAAATCAAAGTTGACGTTATGCGCTACAAAAATCGCACCTTCTAGTTGTTTTGCCACTTCGTGCGCGATGTCTGAGAACAAAGGTGCATGTTTGACATCGTCGTTCCCAATATGTGTAAGTGTCTGAATAAAGTATGGAATCGGTTTTTCTGGATTCACAAAAGAAGAGTAGGTAGAGACAATCTCCCCTTTCTCTATTCGTACAATACCGATTTGTATAATTCGGTCTCCATTTTTTGGTGAACTCCCTGTTGTCTCTAAGTCCACCACTGCATATACATCATTCATCTCGTTCACTCACAGTACTTTTAGATTCCTTAGAATTGTAACATAAAAGCGCCGGTTCACGTAGAAACCGGCGCTTTTTGAATTATAGAATTGTTGCTTCTGGTTCGTAGGAAATCAAGTCTCGAACTGAATTATCTTCGTTCATGATGGCTACAGTCGGCTTATGCGATTTTGCTTCATCATTCATCATATAGACATACGATAAAATAATGACAATATCCCCTCTTTGCACTAATCGCGCAGCTGCTCCATTTACACATATGACACCACTGCCACGTTTTCCTGCAATAATGTATGTTTCAAAACGGGCACCATTATTGTTGTTCACAACATGGACCTTTTCATTCGGAAGCATGCCAACTGCATCCAACAGGTCTTGGTCGATTGTTATACTTCCTACATAATTTAAATCGGCTTCCGTTACAGTCGCTCGGTGGATTTTACTGTTTAACATCATTCTAAGCATGGGCATTCACTCTTTCTATTAATATATTGTCAATAAGGCGGGCTTTTGTGAAGAAAACGGCTGTCGCTAAAATTGAGAGTGGCGCATTTTCTTGCACTTCAAGATTTGGATAACTCAACAGCTCCACATAATCTACTCGGCCAGACGTATTTGTTTCAATCATCGCTTTCACAGATCGAATCACATCATCTGTCCGCGCTTCGGACTCCACTAATTCTTTTCCGTGTTGAAGCGCTTGGAAAAGGACAGCTGCTTCCTTGCGTTCCTTGTTATTCAAAAAAACGTTTCGAGAGCTTTTCGCCAGTCCATCTTGTTCACGAACTGTTGGGATACGGTGCACGGTTAAAGGAAAATCATAGGATTCAACAAGAGATTCAATTAGTGCAAGTTGTTGGGCATCTTTTTGCCCAAAATAAGCGTTTGTTGGTTGAACAATATGAAAGAGTTTTGTAACGATTTGCAGAACTCCATCAAAATGACCGGGTCTACTTGCTCCACAAAGTTTCGTGGCCATAGCACCTGGTTGAATAGAGAGAGTTGTTGTGGTGCTATACATCTCTTCTACTGAAGGATAAAAGATTGCATCTACACCGAGTGATTCAGCTAGAGCTTGATCCCGCTCAAAATCACGTGGATACCTGTCTAAATCTTCATTTGGACCAAACTGTGTGGGGTTTACAAATATACTGAGCACTGTTACATCATTTTGCTCTACAGATGCCTTTAGCAATTCAGCATGCCCCTCGTGTAAATAGCCCATTGTTGGAACGAAACCAACTGGCCCGCTCTGCTCTTTGCGCCATGCGCGTAATTGTTGTTTTGTTTTAAGCAGTTTCATTTCTTTCCTCCGTACAAGGCAATCGTTTCTTGTTCTTTCATAACAAATTGATGGGCTTCACTTGGAAATGTGAGAGACTTCACCTCATCCACATAAGTTGCCAATGCCTGTTGCATCGTTGGGAATACGGTCGCATACTGTTTCACAAATTTCGGTATATGATGCGTTCCGTAGCCTATTAAGTCATGGAAAACAAGGACTTGACCGTCTACATCTTTCCCAGCTCCAATACCAATTGTCGGAATCGTCAATGCTTCTGAGAGTTGTTTGGCGAGCTGATGAGGAATGCATTCTACCACGAGCATAAATGCTCCAGCCTGCTCTGTTTTTTTAGCATCTTCGAGTATTTTTAATGCTTCAGACGATGTTTTCCCTTGTACTTTGAATCCTCCAAGGACAGCTGCACTTTGTGGTGTCAAACCGAGGTGTGCAACAACTGGAATCCCAGCAGCCGTCAATCGCTCAATGAGCGGAATCATCGTTCCTGCCCCTTCAATTTTCACTGCTTCTGCACCCGTTTTCTGCATCATTTCAATCGCATAACGGAGTGCTTGGTCCGTTGATAAATGACAAACACCAAATGGCATATCAACGACTAAAAATGTATCAGGTGCACCGCGTCTTGCGGCTTTCCCGTGATGAATCATATCATCCACAGTTACAGGAATCGTTGAATCATACCCGAGCACGACCATGCCTAATGAATCGCCCACTAGAATCATATCGATCCCTGCTTGTTCGGCTACTTTGGCAGATGGGTAATCATAAGCTGTTACCATCGTAATCTTTTCATACTTCATTTTCATCGCTTTAAATTGAGTTGTAGATTTCACTGTTTTCCCTCCTTTAGTGTTCAGAAGGAAAAAACCATACTAAAAGCCCCTGCAAAAAGACGCAGGGGCAGAAAAATAGCCAGAATTGGTTTTTTCCGTCCCTGTCAGAAACTGATCAAGGCGATATGTTAGGTTCAAGTCTTACAATAGGTATGGTTCTCAAGAGATACCATCCAAATTCAGTGTAGCATATTATGAAAATGTGTCCAGTTTTCCACTCAGTGTAACATCGCCTGAGAATAACGTACGTACGCCGTCACCCGTTTGAACAAGTAATGCACCATGTTCATTTAAACCAAGGGCAATTCCCTGAATCGTTTCACGAACTGTTGTCGCTGTGACCTTCTTTCCTATCATAGTCGAGTGTCGTTCCCACTCTACTTGAAAGCGGCGAAAGCCCTGTGTTTCAAAAGTCGTAATGGCTTGTTCAAGTTCATTTGCCATAGCTGCAAGTAGTTTGGTGCGGTCAACAGGAGTGTCACATTCGATTGCGAGTGAAGTGGCACGTTTTGTTAAGTCCTGGTTTAATTCTTCTTCTGCCTGCAATACATTAATACCAATCCCTAGTAAGATGGCTTCGATTTTATCAGGCGTTGCTTGTAACTCTGTTAAAATCCCACCGACTTTTTTCCCATCAATTAAAAGGTCATTGGGCCATTTAATATCGACCTGTATCCCTGTCGTTGAATGAATAGCTTTGGCAAGAGCTAGCGCCACCACTAATGTTATAGGTGGTGCTTCATGAGGGAGCAAGTCTGGTTTAACAATCCATGTAGTCCAAAGACCTTTTCCTTTTGACGATACCCACTGTCGATTTAAACGGCCTTTTCCCGCTGTCTGTTCTTCACTGACAACGACCAGTCCATGCATACCTTTGCCTTTTACTAGCAGTTCGTTCGCTACAAATTGGGTAGAAGGACAGCTCTCAAGATAATATAAAGCACGTGCAAAGTGAGTTGTTTCTAAATAAGGTGAAACCGTCTCAACTGATAATTGAGACGACAGCTGCTTTAAAACATACCCTTTTTTCTTGATAGCTTCCACTTCGTGTCCATCTTCCTTCAACGATTTGATATACTTCCAAATCATTGTACGGGATACTCCTAATTGTTCGGAGAGATGTTCACCAGAAATTGGTTCTTCAGCGTTCATAAGAAAGGATAGTAGTTGTTGTTTATTCGACATGTTCAAGCACCCACTTCTTTAATGCATCTCGTGTATTCAGAATGTTGCCGGCTAAAATCTCGTCAGCCATCCGTTCATTCGTCTTTTTGATCCATGGACCTGAATTACGCTGTTTTAGTTGCATTAAGTCGTGTCCGGACAGTGCAAGATCCTTTGGAAAGCGAATTGGTGCATCTTGAAGCCAACGGAGAAGGTGTTGTTTCGTAGCAAAAGGTTTGCTTTGTGAGATTTCCCAGCAAACTCGCACTGCACTCTCACTTGAATTAAAAACAGATCGATAGGTCCAACCTTCCTTTGATACACGCTTCATTAAAGCAACTACTTCTTTATTTAATCGCTTTTCGTCATTTGAATAAGGAAACTCATACGTGTCAGACTGGAAATAATGAAACAATGCCCATCCTTCGGCAGTAGATTCAAATGGTGTGTGACGCTCAGGAAGAATGGTAAAAACACCTGGCAAAAACTCATCAAAATGTGGGTGTTTTAATTCACGAAGCGAAATCTCAGGGTCAACCATGGTCCATATTCTAGACACTTCTTGCTTGATGCGTTCTTTTGCAATCCAAGGTAAGAGATGACTCGCCTCTGTCATAGCTTGCCGTGTTTGAGTTTCAATGGAAAAGCCGAGCTGACCTGCTAACCGAATACCCCGAAGAATACGGAGCGCATCTTCTTCGAAGCGCTCCTTTGGTTGACCAACTGCCCGAATAAGTTTATTTTGTAAATCTTCTTTTCCACCGTAGTAGTCTATAATTTCACCATCAATCCCCATTGCAAGAGCATTGATGGTGAAATCACGGCGGCTTAAGTCATCTTTCAACTCGCGCACAAAACGTACTTCGGAAGGTCTTCGTTTATCGATATACTTTGATTCCACACGAAATGTGGTCACTTCAATTGCATCACCGTGGAGCACCGTAACTGTACCATGTGCAATACCGGTTGCAAATGTCTTTGGAAAAAGTTCTTGAACGTTCTCTGGTAATGCATCTGTTGCTACGTCAATGTCTTTGCAAGCAATGCCAAGTAGATGATCGCGCACAGCTCCGCCTACAATATACGCTTGGTAACCTGCCTCTTGAAGGATCTTGACCACTTCAAATGCATGTGTCCAATTAGTCGTCATAGCGTGCTACCTCATAGTAAAGATTCTCATATTGAGAAATAATGGTGTCACTGTTAAATTTTGAGTGAACAGTTTGCAAAGCGTTTTCTTTAAATGTCGCAAACATTTCATCATTGGTTAACAGTTCAACTGCAAGCAATGCTGCGCGTTCAACTGCCCCTTCAGGAACGATAAATCCATTCTCACCGTGGTCGATGACTTCTGGGATTCCTCCAATATCTGTTCCAATACAAGGTACGCCACATGCCATTGCTTCTAATAGAACAAGCCCAAACGATTCTTTTTCTGACATCAACAAAAACAAGTCTGCAAGCGCGTATAATTCGGCTACATTCTCTTGTTTGCCTAAAAATAATATATCGTGTTCATAAGCCGTCCCTTTTGTTTGTTCTAAAATCGGATGCCGTTCCGGTCCATCTCCTACCAGCAATAATTTACACGGCATTTGTTTACGAACATATGAGAACGTTTCAACAACGTCTTGTACACGTTTGACTTTACGGAAATTCGAGACGTGTAAAATTATTTTTTCATCAGGGGCTATCCCAAGAATTTTACGTAGATGGCTTACATCTTGTGGATGATAATCAGCTGTATCAATAAAATTGTAGACAGTTCGAATTTCTTGGTTTGGTTCAATTAAATCCATTGTTTGATTCGCAAGTGAGTTTGAAACTGCCGTCACTATATCTGATTTTTCAATTCCGTACCGGATGGCTCCTTTTAAAGAAGAATCTACGCCAAGTACTGTAATATCTGTTCCATGAAGCGTTGTAACAATTCCTACATCACGCTTTGCCATATCACGAGCTAAAATTGCGCAGACAGCATGGGGGATAGCATAATGCATATGCAACACATCGAGTTGTTCATCATCAATGACCTCGGCTATCTTGTTTGCAAGGGCGATGTCATATGGCGCATATTGAAACACAGAATAATTATTCACTTCGACCTCGTGATAGGTGACAGATTGATAAAACCCTTTCAAGCGAAAGGGCATACTAGATGTTATGAAGTGGATTTCATGTCCACGTTCAGCAAGTTGTTTACCAAGTTCCGTTGCGATGATGCCAGATCCACCTACAGTTGGATAACATGTAATCCCAATTTTTAACTTTCTGCTATTAGCGGTCACGACGATCCTCCAATAATCTCCAGTCCAAAAATCCTTCTTCGATACCTTTTAAAAGTACTTCTGCGGTGCCCATATTAGTCGCTAATGGGATTTGATAAACATCACATAAGCGAATCAAAGCTGTTACATCTGGCTCATGAGGTTGAGCAGTTAATGGGTCTCTAAAAAAGATGACCATGTCCATCAAGTTATCTGCTATTGCTGAACCAATCTGCTGATCGCCACCGAGTGGGCCAGACTTAAACTTATGAATCGATACGCCGACTTCCCTTTCGATACGACTTCCCGTTGTTCCCGTCGCGTATAAATCATGTTTTACTAAAGTATTTTTATAAGCTGTTACAAATTGAATCAAATCATCCTTTTTCTTATCATGTGCAATGAGTGCAATGCGCATATCGTCATCTCCTAATCAATCAGGTTTTCGAGCCCGTAAATAAGTTTTGTTGTTGTCATGACTTCTTTAATACATAGTGCAACCCCTGGCATAAATGAACCACGTGTAAAAGAATCATGGCGCAATGTTAAAAGTTGTCCTTCTCCACCAAACAATACTTGTTGATGAGCCACTAACCCAGGTAGTCGTACACTATGTAATTTAATACCTTCTAAATCTGCACCGCGTGCGCCTTCGATAGACTCTTGTTCTTCAGGATGGCCTTGTTGATGCGCAGGACGATTATTTTGAATGAGCTCCGCAGTTTTTACTGCTGTACCAGAAGGAGCATCCAACTTTTTATCATGATGCATCTCAATGATTTCTACGTCTTGCATATAACGAGCTGCCTGTTCAGCAAATTTCATCATAAGAATAGCTCCGATTGAAAAATTCGGCGCAATTATACAACCGATTTGAGTCTTTTCACAAAGCTCTTCAAGTTCCGTTAAGTCCTGCTGTGTAAACCCTGTTGTTCCAACTACTGGGCGAACACCAGCTTGAATTGCTGCGGTTGTATGTTTCATACCTAGTTCAGGTGTGGTTAAATCAATAAAGACTTGCGGGTTCGTTTCCTCAAGTAATTGTTCAATTGATGTATATACAGGTACAGAACCTAAATCTAGACCTGACTGTTTTGAATCTAGGACGGATACAAGTTCAAATTCAGCATGTGCCACTACCATGTTAACAGCTTCTTCTCCCATTTTACCACGAGGTCCTGCGATAGCTACACGAATCATTGTAGTTCCTCCTTCTTCGTCCAGCGGTCTTTATCACGCGTGTTAAATTTCTCCATTACTCGGTCTAGTGCTTGTTGCATATCAATATTTTGCGCATTCGCAAAACAGATGAGAACAAATAAGAAGTCTCCGAGCTCTTCTTCAATCGCTTTTTCCGTTTCCGTACTTTTCTTTTTTTTCATGCCATAAAGATGCTGTACTTCACGAGATAACTCTCCAAGTTCTTCCGTCAGACGTGCCAGCAATTCCATCGGAGGAAAATATCCTTCTTTAAATTGACCAATATATGTATCGACTTCTTGTTGCATTTGATGCATCGTTTTTTGTTCCATTTCACCACTCCTTACTGTTTATCGTAGCTATTGAAAGAGTTGTTGTCAAAGCGTAGCAAATGACAGATAATGAGGATTGAGGTGGATGGAATGAAATTAGGATTAAAATTTAAAAACATCTTCTTTATCATGCTCGGAGCTGCGATTTTCAGCTTTGGGTTTGTTCATTTTAATATCCAAAATGAACTGGGAGAAGGTGGATTCTCAGGAATCACATTGATACTTTATTTTGTGCTTGGCTGGGACGTTGCACTCATGAACTTATTATTAAATATTCCAATGTTTATTATCGGCTGGAAGCTCTTGGGACGTAAAGTATTTTTGTACACATTGATTGGAACTGTCAGTGTTTCAGTATTTTTAAAGATTTTTCAAGTGTATGAAGTACAAATCGGCTTACAAAACGATTTATTCTTAGCCTCACTGTTTGCCGGAGTCTTTGTCGGAGTGGGACTTGGAATCATTTTCCGGTACGGAGGTACAACAGGTGGCGTGGACATTTTGGCGCGACTTGTGCACAAATACGTCGGCTGGAGTATGGGAAAGACAATGTTCTTATTCGATGCAGGAGTTATTTTACTATCCTGGTTAACATTCTTAGACGAACGTTCAATGATGTATACACTTGTTGCTGTATTTATCGGTGCTCGCGTCATTGATTTCGTGCAAGAAGGTGCTTACTCGGGTCGAGGGGCATTTATCATCTCTGATCACCAGGCGGAAATCGCAGAGCGTATCGGTAAAGAAATGGATCGCGGCGTGACAGTACTGGATGGGCACGGGTTCTATTCAAAAGCGAAACGAGAAATGCTCTACTGTGTCATCGGTCGAAACGAGATTGTTCGATTAAAGAGTATTATTACTTCTGTTGATCCACATGCATTCGTTTCGATAGTGGATGTACATGACGTCATGGGCGAGGGCTTTACGCTGGATGAGAATAAAAAGCCATTTGATTAACAAGAAAAGTGGAACAGGCTCGTCCAGAAATGCCGAGTAAATCTGGCGTGCCCGTAGAGACTCTTTTCGTCTCTGCGGGTGCGACTGATTTGGGAGTGTATTTCTAGCCTGTGGAACTAGACAATAAGAAAAGTGAAACAGCTCGTCCAGAAATGCCGAGTAAATCATAAAAAAACTGCTCTGAGCAAAATGCTCTGAGCAGTTTTTATTTATTCGCTACGTTGCATACCTGTATAGATTAGAATCAAACGAAGTAACTCAAGTACTGCTACTGCCGCTGCTGCTACATACGTCATAGCTGCTGCGTTCAATACTTTCTTCGCATGACGTTCTTCTTCATTGCGAATTAGGTTCAGACTGACCATTTCATTCATGGCACGACTTGAGGCATTGAACTCAACTGGTAAAGTTACAAGTTGGAAAACTACACCAGCTGCAAGTAAACCAATACCGACTAATAGCATTTCTGGTATTGTCGATAAAATACCAATTAGAATAAAGATCCAAGAAGCATTCGAAGAGATATTCGCAACAGGTATTAACTTGTGACGAATTGTTAAGAACGAGTACGCTTCTTTATGTTGAATCGCATGTCCAACTTCGTGTGCGGCAATCGCAGTTCCCGCTACAGATGCCTCGTGAAAGTTGTGAGACGATAAAGCAACGATACGCGTCATCGGGTTGTAGTGATCGCTTAAAAATCCTTTACTCTCAACGACTTGAACATCTTGTAGACCGTGTGCATCTAGTATCGTGCGTGCAACTTGTGCACCCGTCATACCAGATGTTGATCGAACTTTTGAGTACCGTTTATACGTACTCTTCACTTTAAATTGTGCATAAAGCGGTAAAATTAATAGGACAGCAAAGTAAATTAGAAAACCCACTGTTTTCCCCCTCTTTTCTGATATACCTCTATTTTATCGACTCTTGATCAAATTATCAAATGTCATGTATCGCTTCGTACTTATATTCCAAGCGGCGAGTGCTATACATCCTATTGATAACCAAAATGTAAAATAGCCGATTTGTGATGAAAATTCGAGAAGTGAACGATAAATAGGCATCTGCCCAAATACATAGTCAATCACATCATTATGCAGTGTCCAAATAGCTGCAATGCTCAATGAAATCCAGCCAAAGCGGTACCACGGGAAATAAAGAATCGCTTGAACGGCCATCCCAAAATGGGAAATCACAAGCATCCATCCGACAGGTCCGATGGGTCCATCTACTCCAATGGTCAGCAAATTCATGACAACTGCCCATAACCCATACTTTACAAGCGTGACTAGAGCTAACGCCTCGATTAGTCGCCAATTCTTCCCTAACAGCCAGCCTAATAAGGCAAGTGTGAAAAACAAACTTGCAGTCGGACTATCCGGAACGAAAATATAGTAGATGGGTTCCGTGATAGACAATTGTCCTTTATACCAATAATACCCGTAAATCGTACCCAGTAAGTTCACAACAAACAACAGCCACATAAACGGCTTTGCATACAATACGGAACGAATGAGTGTCATCATAACTCGTAGTCCTCTCATCAAGTGATAAAAAAAAGAGAGTCATGACTGACTCTCTTTTAGAAGTATTATTCTGCTGGTTCTAAAGTTGAGATGAATTCAGAAAGCTGTTGAAGCTCTTCATCTGTTCCTTGATAAGTTCCAGCTGGCATAGTACCTACACCGTTTACAGCGATGTCATAAATCTCTTCAGCTGATAGACCAGTACCAACTAGAGTTGGTCCAAGCCCACCTTCAAAGGCATTCCCGTGACATGCTATACAGGACGATGTGGAGTACAATTGATAGCCTTCGGAGTTTTCATCGAATTCTACAGCTACTTCTTCACGAATCTCACCTGCTGCACGTTTTGCATCCCAATCTACGTTCACTACAGACTCCCATGTTAGGAAGATCATAGACGCGATTGCAAGAAGCATAAAGCCAGTTGGTAGAGGACGCTTGAATGGACGACGTTCTTTCGACGTATCTAAGAACGGTACAAGAAGTAGTGCCATAAATGCGATACCTGGAATAATGATTGCACCAATAATGTTATATGGTCCTGATGCAAATTCATATTTCAGAAGTTGGTATAAGAATAAGAAATACCAGTCTGGTAATGCAGTATATGCAGTGTCAGTCGGATCTGCTTGACGCTCCAGCGGTGCTGGATGCGATACCGTTAAAATTAGATAACCTACTAAGAATACAGAACCAATCAACCATTCTTTTAGTAGAAAGTCTGGCCAAAACGCTTCTGTTTTCCCTGGATACTCAGAGTAATCTTTAGGTCCCTTTTTCTTACGGCTAGATGGATGCAGAACACGAGAGTCACCCACGAATTTTAAACCTTTTCCGCGATGCATGAAGTCCCCTCCTTGTTATCCTCTTTTTCCACTAACCTATTATAGTGGACCTGAAATACCTTGACGACGAATTAAGATAAAGTGAGCTGCTAATAATCCGAACAATGCTGCTGGTAAGAAGAATACGTGAATTGCGAAGAAACGTGTAAGTGTCTGCGCACCAAGGATTACTTCATCCCCTGCTAACAATGTCTTAATTGCTCCACCGATAAATGGAACCGAAGCTGCAATCTCAATACCTACTTTTGTTGCAAACAATGCTTTCATATCCCATGGTAACAAGTAACCCGTAAATCCAAGGCCTAACATAATACCAAAGATTCCTACTCCTACCATCCAGTTTAATTCACGAGGTTTTTTATACGAACCTGTGAAGAAAACACGCAATGTATGCAAGAACATCATAACGATAACTAGCGATGCTCCCCAGTGGTGCATACCCCGAACAATCTCTCCGAATGCCACTTCATTTTGAAGATAATAAACAGAGTTCCATGCATTTTCAATATCCGGCACATAGTACATTGTTAAGAACATACCTGAAAGAATTTGAATAACTGTAACAAAGAACGTTAATCCTCCGAAACAATACACAAACGCCGAAAAGTGGTGTGCAGGGTTTACGTGTTCAGGAACTTCATGGTCTGCGATGTCACGCCAAATTGGTGTAATATCGAGACGCTCATCTACCCAATCATAAATCTTGTTCAGCACGATGTCGTACCCCCTTTATTACACTAATGTATTCGGAACAACTGGACCTAACTCAAGTAGTCCATCTGCACTTTCACGTACTTCATACATGTCAAGTGGACCACGTGGTGGTGTTCCTGGAACGTTCTTTCCAGTCTTTTCATATAATCCTGCGTGGCAAGCACAGAAGAATCGATTTGGATGTGCGCTGTCAGTCGCCCAGCCTACTGTACATCCCAAGTGTTTACAGATAGGAGATAAGGCAACAATTGTGTCTCCATCTCTATAGACCCATGCCGTGCTCGTTACTTCTGATGAATACCATGCATCAATTTGCTCGAAGTTGAAATCGACACGAGTCGGTTCTTCAGTAATATCAGCGACAGGTAGATCCGTAAGAACGAAGTCTCCACCATCTTTTTTCTGAAGAACAGGGTCAATTGCAAAACGAACCATTGGCATGAGCATACCTGCAGCCATGAATCCGCCAACTCCAGTAAGCGTATAGCTTAAAAATTGACGTCTTGTTACTTTGTTGTTGCTCATCGGTTTCCCCCCTCTAACGTAAAGGTCAGTCCAAAGGACATACTTGCGTGAATAAAATAATACTAGGACAGTTCAATGATACTTTAACCTAGCAATAAAATCAATATTGGCTAGGGGTGAATTCGACAGTTTGTGAACATTTGTTGAATCCTATTGAAAAATAAAGAAATGCCGTTATGTAGACCATTTTTCAGCGATACGAGGAATGATTTGACGCACTTGATCATCCAAGATTTTCATTTTCATTTTTGCGTCCATTGAATCCAATGGAATCGTTGGTGTCCACAGCACAGAATCATCGATTGCTAGCCATTCTGAATCCCCAGTGATAAATAAAACATGTTTAAATGGTGAATTCTCAAAAGCTAGCTTCCAATTACTATACAGGTCTTCTTTCTCTTGTCCTTCGACATAGCAAAAAGAAGGGAAAGCGACAACTCTCCCTTTAAACTGATTCTCCAATGCATTCACAAGTGATAACACATAATCGGATTGAGACGCTGCATTATGAAGCGTCTCTTTTTTCAATCCAATTGAAATCAAGGGTACAAGAGCTGTGTCAATAAAATCTGTTTGTTGAAGGAACTGTGTACTGTCTTTTCCGTTATAAAACATTTAGTCAACCTCCGACTGCAACTCATAATAGTGTTTAGAAAGTCTAGCAAATAGCTCTCTGTCTTGCGCATCAAGTGCTCGATCAATTGCTTTTTCAAGTTGTAACAGTTGATAGTGCTTTAAGGAGCTGTCGACCACTTGATCTGCTGTTACTCGATCCATCTTTTTCAGTTCTTCATTCATAGGCAAGAATGGGTTGTCTTCCAACACAGCAATGAACTGGGGAATACGTTTCTTATCTGGGAATTTTAACTCGATGTACATTGGTTCATCTGGATGTAAGCGCATATCATGAAAAGATTTTTCAGCATCTGCTGATACGATTGTTCCTTTATAGAAGCGGAAAGGTGCACCTGTAGATGACGTAGTCGAAATCATCATGCCACGGGGACAATGTTCCACCCCTTCAACAAAATGAACATTTTCAAGCAATTCTTCATGACTCACCAAGTAATTTAAAATCCATACGCTTTCACGCCGCTTCAATTGAAAATTCGACAGCAACCATTTCACAAAATCACGCTTTTCATTTGCTGTTACCGAAGCAGTCATAGCTAGTCCCTCCTATAAGTTATCTATCATTTCTCGCCACTCTACCGCTTGAGGATGTAAACTAAGCAGTTGCTCAATGACTGATTTCGCTTCTTTACGTTTCCCCTCTTCTAGTAAGAAGTATGCATATTTTTCAAGAAAATAGACATCTTCTTTTTGTTCAGTGTATGCGAGCTTATAGAAATCGTATGCTTTATTATAATTTTCTAATTCATGATGACTTTGTGCCAAGAATGGATAGAGGGAAGTCAATGTTGCTCCATCTGCTTGAACATCTGCTGCCAGTTGAACTACAGCTTCATACTCTTCTTGATGCATGTAAAGGTGGACTAGGTGTAAAATGCCATCAATGTATTCTGGATCAAGAGCAATCGCTTCACTAAAGTAGCGTTGTGCTTTATCTTCTTGGCCTAATTTAAGTGCCAGTTTCCCTGCAACTAGATAATACTCTTTTTCAAAAGAGTCTTTTTCAATCCCTTGTTCTATTCTTTCAAGAGCTGATTGGTTCTCCTCGAGCATGCCATAAGCTTGTGCAGATAATAAATAAGCTGAATAGTAATCTGGGTCTGCCGCGAGTACTTCGTCTAATTGCTCAATCGCTGCTTTATAGTCACCGATTTGGAACAACGCATACCCATATTGGAATAGTTTATCAGGAGCTTCCCCCTGTGCTAAAGAATCTTTAAAATAAGGAATCGCTTCTTCGTACGCAGCTCCTGCTGAATAGGTTTCTGCTAACTTTTGGGACAAATCTATATGTGGAAGTTCTGAACGGAGTGGATACACTTCTTCATAGATACGAGCTGCTTCCAAATATCGACCTGTCTCGCGTTTTAGTTCTGCCTTGGCAAGTTTTAAAAGTGGCTCATCAGGCATCAACCTGGTTGCTTCTTCTAACTTTTGTTCCGCTACTTCATAAAGACCCGTCATTTGATAATAGTCTGCCATTGCAAGTAATACTTGTGGATAGACTTCAGACTGTCGTGGAATTTCCTGGAGAATTGTGAGTGCCTGTTCTTCTCTACCTACCTCGAGCATCCAAATAGCTTGATCTACTTTTAACTGTTCTTCTTCCGGGAACAAGTAGACAAGATGCTCGAGCATACGAATCGCTTCTTCAACAAAACCATACGCTGCGAGTTGTTCAGAAGCTTGATAAATTTCATCTGGCTCTGCATTTAATAGATATGTCTCTAATTGTTCTTGCCAATCATTTTGACCCGTCTCGATTTGACGGAGAATTTCATTTAATGTCATTTCAATCACTTCTTTCTTGCCTTTAGTTTACACGAATTTCTAGAAAACAAAAAGAAGACAGACTCTAATGTGAGTCTGCCGTCAATTTTGAATAATGGTCAAAAAATGTAGGGTAACTTACGGCAATGCACTCTGGATCATCTAACTCAATCGGAGTCGATGTTAGTAGGGAAGCAATCGCCCCCATCATGCCAATTCGGTGATCACCGTACGTTGTTATTTTTCCACCGGTCAGAGGAGTCGGACCCGTAATAACCATACCGTCCTCCGTTGATTCAATGTCTGCACCTAATTTTTTCAGCTCTGTCACAACTGCATCTATTCGATTTGTCTCTTTTACTTTCAGTTCTTCTGCATCACGAATGATAGTCGTACCTTCAGCTTGCGTAGCTAGAAGCGCAATGATGGGAATCTCATCTATAAGACGCGGAATTAGACTTCCACCAATTTCTGTGGAACGTAAGGAACTTGTCCGAATCTTGAGTGTCCCAATTTCTTCGTGAGAAGGAGAGTCCGCTGAATCAAATGATAAGTCAGCTCCCATATTTTTGAGTACTTCCAAAATACCATCTCGCGTCGGGTTCAAGCCAACGTTCGCAAGTTCCACTTCAGAGTCCTTGGTGATCGCACCTGCTACAAGCCAAAAAGCGGCGGAGGAAATATCACCTGGTACGACGATGTGTGCCGGTGTCAGTGTTTGTCCACCCCGTAAAGAAATGGTTTTGTCTTGTTCATCAAGCTCCACTCCAAAGTGACGCAACATTTTTTCTGTATGGTCCCGAGTTTTTTCAAGTTCGGTAATAATAGTCGTTCCCTCAGCACGAATACCTGCTAAAAGAATGGCTGATTTCACTTGTGCAGATGCGACTGGCATCGGGTAATCAATTGCGGTGAGTTCGCGACCTTGAATAGCGAGTGGTGTGAAATTACCGCCTTTTCTACCAATAATATCTGCGCCCATTTGTCGAAGTGGATCTGTTACCCGTTTCATTGGGCGCTTTTGAATCGACTCATCTCCAATCATCACAGAAGCAAAATTTGTCGATGCGAGCACCCCTGAAAGAAGACGTGTTGTCGTTCCTGAGTTACCTGTATACAAAATTGTGTCCGGCTCAACCCAGTTCTCAATTCCGTCACTTGTTATTGTGACGGATTCGCCTTCTACTGCGACATCCACACCAAACTTACGCACACAGTCAATAGTGCTAAGGCAATCGTCACTTTGTAAAAAACCTTCAACGGTTGTCACACCTTTTGCCATCGCTCCAAATAGAATTGAACGGTGAGAAACGGATTTGTCTCCAGGGATAGAAAGAGTCCCTTTTAATCTACCAGTATGTTGTAAACTCTTCACACTATCACTTCCTTACGCAATATACGTTTCATAGGTTGTTTCTTGATGAATACACTCCATCGCACGCACGCGATCTTCATCAGACTGTAAACTAATCACTAAAATACCAAACAAATCATCCCGTGTCTCAATAATACGGATGTTTAAAATACTAATCTTATGGGATGCAAGCAAACCTGTTACTTCAGAAATCACCCCTGGATAATCGGGTACATCAATGTACAGGTCAAACGTGCTGTAAAGTGCCCCTTGTGTATGAATCGGTAAGATATCTCGTTCTCGTTTCGCTTCAAGATAGTAGTTTTCAATAGCTGCAGCGTCCCCTGTAGCTACAAGTTGTCTCACGTTTTGCATCTCGTCTAGCCAACTGTCTAGCTGATCTAATAACTGATCTCGGTTTTGCAATGTAATATCTCGCCACATGACAGGATTCGCAGATGCAATCCTTGTCGTATCACGAAATCCACCTGCTGCTAGCCTCTTAGTCAAAGGGTTTTTCGCTTTTGTTGCCAACTGATGAACAAGTGAGGATGCAATAAGATGTGGAAAATGGCTTACTGTCGCCGTCATTTCGTCATGCTCTTCCGCTGTCACTTTTACCACCTTCGCTTTTGAAGGTGCAAGAAGCTTTTGGAATGTCTCGAGCTGTTCGTTGGAAGTTTGATTAGATGGACATAAAACAAAATAGGCATTCTCAAATAGATGAGCACGGGCTGCCTCTATTCCACTTTTATGTGAACCTGCCATTGGATGCCCACCAATGAACGGCAATTCTAATTCATTAGCAAGATCCACAATTTCTTTTTTTGTACTCCCCGTGTCGACTATAAAAGCACCCGGTTTCATCGTCCATTTTAAAGCTTCTTGAAGCAATTCTTTCGTCGTGTTCACTGGTGTCGCTAAAATCACAATATCCGCTTCACGAACGGATCGCGCAAGTGAGTAAGCCATTTCATCGATTACATCGAGCCTTCGTGCTGTTCGGACCGTGTTAGCGTCGACATCATAGCCTATCACATGACACTCTGTATTTCTTCGTAGTGCAAGTGATAGGCTTCCACCAATCAGCCCAAGTCCTACCACAACTACTGACGTTTTCATTTCAATCACACTTTCTGTTTTAAAACTAATTGCTCTAATTCTTGTAGAAGACCTTTATTTTGTTCAGGTGTGCCGATTGTGATACGCAGTGTTCCAGGAAGTCCTAATGCATTCCCACTACGTACAATATATCCTTTCGACATCAAATACTGGAAAGTTTCATCACTATCTTGCTCTATATCAATCAATATAAAATTTGTCTGTGTTGGAAAATATCGTAGCCCGTGCTTTTCACAAAATGCCACATAGCGCTGTTTTTCTTGTTTGTTTTGTTCTACTGTATGTGCAATAAACTGTTGATCTTGTAGAGCGACTTGCGCCACATCTTGACTTAGTGTCGTGTTATTGAACGGTTCACGTGTCGGTTCTAATTGCGCAATCACCTGTTCTGAGCCAATTCCGTAACCGATACGGAATGCTGCTAATCCATATGCTTTAGAGAATGTGCGTAAAATCAACAGATTTGGGAATTCTTCAAGCCACTGTATTGGATTTATATAGTCTTCTGCGTCTACATACTCGAAATAGGCTTCATCTACAACGACAAGAACATCTTTTGGTGCTTGTTGAAGAAACGAATAAATAGCGGATGAAGGCGTCAAAGAACCTGTTGGATTATTCGGGTTGCAAATCCACACAACGGCAGTTTGATCTGTCACCTTCTGAAGCATCGTTTCTAGATCGTGCGTACCATCCTCATTTAAAGCAACTGCGATGAAATCTGCACCTTCAATCTTGGCATTGTGCGCATATTGACTAAACGTGATATCCGCTGCAATCGTATTCACTTCTGGAGATAAAAGTGCTCGCGCAATTAGTAAAATCACTTCATCCGACCCGTTCCCAAAGATCAGTTGTGTCGGTTTTACATTCAAGTGTTCTGCAACTGCATCGCGAATCGTCTGCGCATACCCATCTGGATAGAGGGCAAAGTCGATGGACTGTGTTGCTAGATACTCACGGACTTTCGGAGAGGATCCTAGTGGATTTTCATTAGAGGCAAGTTTGATTACTTGATTTAAACCAAATTGCTTTTTTACTTCTTCCATCGTTCTTCCTGGTTTGTACGCTTGTAAACCCGCTAATTGTTTTTTAAACTTCATTGCAATTCCTCATTTCTTCACTAAGTCTGGGCGCAATGTCACTGCCTCATTCAAGTATATATGTTCTACTTGGTTTTGAGCTACTGTTGTATTGACATGCATCATAATTCGAATGCATCGTGGCAAACTCTCTGCAACAGACATTTCATGCATGCACATGACGGGCACATACTCCCACCCTTCAATCGTACGAACGGCTTTTGCTGGAAAAGCCGAAATGACATCAGGGGTTGTAGAAATAATTACAGATGCAACGTCTTCAGCCTGAATAGAATTTACACGGGCCATCTCCATCGCAAGTTCTTGAGTAGCGATGAGAATTTGGTCTGGCTGATCTGCTGGAATCGTAGTTGCTCCTCGCACTCCTCTAATCATGTTCGCTCCTCCTTTACTAAGTTTACTAAACGATCATGAGCCAATCGTATTGCTTCTTCATGAACGGTGCTCACATACGGTTTTCCAATTTCATGTAAAAGTACAAATTGGATATCTTCGCCGCTATTTTTTTTATCTTTTCGAATATACGTGATAATTTCTTCTATAGAAAACTGAGTTACAGCTTCTAGCGGGTAGCCAAGTTTTGAAAGTTGTTTAAACCAATTCGTCGCGAGTTGCTCTAGGCCACTCAAGTAGAACGTTACAACAAGACCAATCGCAACGGCTTCTCCATGCTTCAGACGACCAAAACCGGCAAGAGCTTCTAAGGCATGACCATAAGTATGGCCAAGATTGAGATACTTCCGCACAGAAGCCTCTTTCTCATCTTGTTCCACAATTTTTGCTTTTACCTGTATGCCTTTTGCTAGCTCGGCTTGCCAATCTAATTTGCGTAGAGAATTGATAGAAGTAATCGTTTGGAGGTGATTCGACCAAGTACCATCTGAAAGGAAAGCGTGTTTAATAACTTCTGAAAAACCTGAACGCACTTCACTATCTGGGAGAGTTTTCAGAAAAGTTGGATCGTACAAAACACCGAGAGGCTGATGAAAAGCTCCGATCATGTTCTTTCCAAGACTATGGTTGATCCCTGTCTTCCCTCCAACCGCACTATCGTGTGCAAGAATCGTTGTTGGGATTTGAATGAAGGGGATCCCTCTCATATAGGTCGCTGCGACAAATCCTGCAAAATCTCCGATAGCCCCTCCCCCAAATGCAATTAGCACAGACTTTCTTGACACAGCATTTTCAAGTAGGAATGTCATCGATTGCTCATAGTGAGTCAGTGTTTTTGCAGACTCACCCGCACGAACAAGATGTAAACTGAATTCCAAGTCGAGCTGTCGCTTAAATTCTTCTCCGTGCAGAGTCCAGACATGCTGATCTGCAAATACGACCAATCTGTCATACTGAGCAGGCAACACGTTTGAAATTGACTGAATAGCCCCTTCTTGCAGAATAACGGGATAAGCCGCACTAGCTGTTTGAATAGTAAGTTCCATTTTAAAACTCCTTTGCAGCCTTACGTCGCTCATTGACGGCATTTCGCAATTGATCTAGGTGATCTGCAGGGAATGTTTCTAACAACGCTTGGGCAACTTCCCAAGCAATGACATGTTCCGCTACGACTGAAGCAGCCGGAACAGCGCAGGCATCAGAGCGCTCAATACTTGCTTTGAATACTTCTTTTGTATCGATATCTACGCTCTCAAGTGGTTTGTACAAGGTCGGAATTGGTTTCATCACGCCTCGAACTACTAATGGCATACCTGTAGACATACCACCTTCTGTTCCTCCAAGACGATTGGTCTCACGTGTATACCCATCTTGTGCATTGTAACGAATCTGATCATGAACTTGACTACCAGGTAGATTGGCCATTTCAAACCCTAGACCAAGCTCTACACCTTTAAATGCATTAATACTCATCATTGCAAATGCTAGTCGAGCATCGAGTTTACAGTCGTAATGCACATAGCTACCAACACCTGCTGGCATTCCAGTCACACGCACTTCGACGACTCCACCAATCGTATCTCCGGCTTTTTTTGCAGCATCAATTGCAGCGACCATCTGTTTTGATACTTCTTCATCCAAACAGTAGACCGGGTTACCTGCTGCACGCTCTGCGATTTCAGCAGCTTCAAGTGTTTCTGGAATAGAGCGGTCGGCGTGAATGCCCCCAATCGTCGTCACATACGCGGTTACGTGAATACCCAATTGTTCTAGCATTTGTTTTGCTAGCGCACCAGCAGCAACACGTACAGTAGTTTCGCGTGCTGAAGAACGTTCCAAAACGTTGCGAAGGTCACGGTGGTTGTATTTAATCCCACCGACAAGATCTGCATGTCCTGGTCGTGGTCTAGAAATTTGTCGTTTCATTTCTGTATCGTCTTCTGGAGGTTCAATACCCATAATATGTGTCCAGTGTTTCCAATCATCATTTGTCACTTGCAAACAAATAGGAGACCCTAGAGATTTCCCGTGACGAACACCTGCTGTGATTTCGACTAAATCTTTTTCAATCTGCATACGTCGTCCACGCCCATGTCCTCCCTGGCGTCTACGCAATGAATCATTTAATTTTTCAATTGAGATTTCAAGTTGAGAAGGTAAACCTTCAATAATAGTTGTCAGTTGAGGTCCATGTGACTCTCCGGCAGTTAAGTAACGCAAAATAACTTTCTCCCTTCAACGTGCTAAAGTATATGTTTTTCACTATACCACAATCATACGTGAATCTGAAATGGTGTACACCTAGAAAAACAAAAAAAGACACCCAAATGGATGTCTTTTAGCGGATTAGTTAATCCAGTCGTTTGAAGATTTCGTGTAAGAAACTAGCTCTTCTTCTTTAAAGAATAAACCGATTTCACGCTCAGCAGATTCAGCAGAATCTGAACCGTGAATGATATTTTTTCCAACAGTTACTGCGAAGTCTCCACGTACTGTTCCAGGAGCTGAATCTTTAGGGTTTGTAGCACCCATCATAAGACGTGCAGTTGAAATTACATTCTCACCTTCCCAAACCATAGCGAAAACTGGTCCAGAAGTGATAAAGTCTACTAATTCGCCAAAGAAAGGACGCTCTTTGTGCTCACCGTAGTGCTCTTCAGCAAGTTCAGTTGGGATTTGCATTAATTTAGCCCCAACAAGTTGGAAGCCCTTCTTTTCAAAACGGCCAACGATTTCACCAATAAGGTTACGTTGTACGCCATCAGGTTTTACCATTAAAAATGTTTTTTCCATTTTAGTCGCTCCTTAAAATCAAGTTTCACACGTTTAAAATCGTACCATTGTCTTGACTGAAGTTCAATTAAAATTTGCGTTTACTCATAAATAGAGCAATATTTTGCAAAGATCGTTTAGCGGGGCTATTTGGAAGGCTACGCATCTCGTTCATTGCTTTCTCTAAATACAAGTTGCTCAGTCGTTTTGCTTTTTCTAAGCCTTCGGATTTACGAAGAACTGTGAGGAGTTCATGTCGCGTCTCTTCTGTCGTGTCACCTTGTTCGATGCGTGCTAATAATCTCGAAACGTTTGCCTCATCACGTGCATAGACGACCGGTAACGTAATATTACCGAGGAGTAAATCACTACCCGCTGGTTTTCCAAGCATTTCATCCGTTGATACAATATCTAAAATATCGTCGACAATCTGGAAGGACATCCCTACGTAGTAACCAAAATTCCGTAAATGAATGCGTGTCTTATCATCGACTTCAGAAGCAAGCGCCCCAAGTTCACAGGATACACGAATCAACAGAGCGGTTTTACGACGAATTCTTCGCAAATAGTCTTTCACAGACAAATCATATAAGCGTTTATCTTCCACTTGTTCAATCTCACCTATGCATAATTCGACCATTGTATCAGCAAGTAACTTGTGAGCATATGGCTTTTCGATATTCGCAAGGGAAGCAATTGCTTTTGAAAACAGGAAGTCCCCTGTATACATGGCCATGCGATTGTTCCATTCGGCCTTCACTGTTGGTCTGCCCCGTCTAGTATCGGCATCATCGATTACGTCATCATGTACAAGTGATGCCATATGGATCAATTCAACAGGTACAGCTACATGTTTGATGCGTTCAATAGAAAAGTCCCCAAATTTCGCAGATAACAATACAAATACAGGACGAATTCGCTTTCCACCTGCTTGGAGCAAATGCAAAGAAGCATCTGTTAGCAGTGGAGCGTCGGATGCTACAGAAGTTATCAATTCTTTTTCGACTTGATCTAGGTCAGGTCGTAAATCGGCATATAAGGCTTTTAATTTCAACTTGTCCACTCAATACCATTCCTAACTACATCTTATAGCCGATATGCCGAGCTGCTGCTCCTCCACTATAAGGCTTACTTGTCACATTTTTAAATCCTACTTCTTCAAATAGTGCTGTAAGTGCTTGTCTATTTGGAAAGTCTTTTTGCGATTCTTGTAACCATGAATATTCATCGTAACTTTTTGCAAATAACTTTCCAAATATCGGCATGATATAACGGAAATACAATCGAAAGAAGCTATTGTATAGTTTTGAATCCGGTTGAGATGTCTCTAAACAAACAACCATACCTCCAGGTTTCACCACTCTGTACATTTCACTTAATACTTTTTTGTAATCAGGTACGTTGCGAAGTCCAAAACCGATTGTGACATAGTCAAATTCATTATCTGCAAATGGAAGCTCCATAGCATTGCCATGAATCAATTCAATTTGAGAAAAAGGTGCCGTCTTTTCACGTCCGACAGATAACATGTTTTGACTAAAATCGAGTCCAACTACTCTTCCTGATTCGCCAACATCTTGCCCTAATGCAATTGTCCAGTCTGCCGTTCCACAGCATACATCTAGAGCTGCAGATCCTGGTTTAACAGCCATAGCGTCCATAGTATCTTCACGCCATTTTTTATGCTGTTGAAAGCTAATTACGGCATTCATGGAATCATAGTTGGAAGAGATTTTTTCAAAGACTTCATGCACGCGTTGTTCTTTTTGTTTGGCCATAAGTCCACCTTCATCCTTACAATTTTGTCTCTAGTTCGACTTGTTCTTGAAGTAGAGACCGAATATACATTTTTAAATCGGAGGGTAGTTGTTCATACGCCTCGAGCTGACCCAGTAGGTCTGAAACGTCCATCTGCGGGAGTTGGCAAAAAGCGATTGTTTTTGCCAGTGGTACATACTTTGTCAGTCCTAGTTGTTGAAAAAGAGCTTGAGTAGGTGCAGTCACGATCGTCTGAGAAGCAGTTAAACGTTGCACTTCTGAAGTTTTGTCTACGCAAAGAAGCCGTGTGCGTGCTTCTGTCATAAGACGAATAGAGTTTGTTAACTGACCAATCAGCTCTGTTTTGCCTTCAACGGATAACAATTGATAATATTTACCACTATAATAATCTCCAGCAAGTACTTGTAACTGCTGACTTTTGTTTAAAGTCCCTCGCTCTATAACATCGTCATGACTTGACAGCGCAATATAGATAATCGCTGTTGCGTAGTAAGAAGTAAGTTCCTTTTCGTTTTCACCTACTAACAAAGGTAAAAACAACGAGGTCATCTGCAAGTCATTTAGCTTGGGTACCCCTGTATGTTTAACGAGTGACGGATGATACAGAATCTTCGCTATATCGTCACGCCAATTGTTTACTTGTTTTTGATAAATGTTTGTCATCTGTACGACCACCAACTATTTTGATTTCGACTCGCTAACAGCAACTCCATGAGCAGTCTGAATTTCAGCTTTTCCACGAATCTTTACAGCAGATGTGTGGTCTGTGAACTGTGCAATCATGACTTCTCCTGTATCGAGCTTTTCTGAATGATGGAACTTTGTATCCGTCCCACGCGTCAACCCGATTACATGCACACCATCTTCTAAAGCTTTAATTACAATAAATTCATTAGTCGCCATTGTCATGTCTCCTATCTGTATTTCTTAAGTTTACCATAGAGAGAACGTAATAATTAGGACATTTGTATGAAGGAATGAATTTCCGCACGTTTTACATCATCTTCTTGGAAAACGCCACGTGCAACAGCAGTAATTGTCTTAGCACCTGGTTTTTTAATTCCGCGCATTGTCATACACATATGTTCTGCCTCAATCACGACATATGCACCGTAAGGGTTTAGCATTTCCATAATATTGTCCGCAATTGTAGAAGTTATACGTTCTTGTAATTGAGGACGTCTCGCTGTCGTTTCTACAGCACGCGCTAATTTACTTAAACCTGTCACAACTCCGTTACGAGGAATATAGGCAACATGCGCTTTCCCGTAAAAAGGAACCAAATGATGTTCACACATCGAATGAAACGGAATATCTTTTACAAGCACTAATTCTTCATGGTCTTCATGAAAAATCGTTTTAAAATATTCTTTTGGATCTTGATGTAGACCTTCAAACATCTCCGCATACATTTTGGCAACTCGCTTAGGTGTTTCTATAAGACCTTCACGAGCAGGGTCTTCTCCTACAGCTTCTAAAATCATTTTTACTGCATTCTCTATTTTATGTAAATCGACCGTTGTCATCGCGGTTCCCCCTCGTACATTCATCATTAGAATCTTAACACAATGGGTAGTAATGGGGAAATTGTATATCTTGAATTAGAGCAAATAAAAAGAACAGCCACTAGGGCTGTTCTATGTAGACCATTATTTTACTGCATCTTTAAGTGCTTTCCCTGGTTTGAACGCAGGAACCTTAGAAGCAGCGATTTCGATTTCTTTACCTGTTTGTGGGTTACGACCTTTACGAGCCGCGCGCTCACGCACTTCAAAGTTACCAAAACCGATTAATTGAACTTTGTTTCCTTCTGCAAGAGCAGATTGGATGGATTCAAATACAGCATCAACCGCTTTAGAAGCATCTTTCTTTGAAAGAGAAGCTGATTCTGCTACAGCATTAACTAATTCTGTTTTATTCACATCATTCACCTCCTCTCAAGGAAGATACATTCAATCTGTAAAAAGAGTATCACAACGAAATAACGGATGCAACTCAATTTGCTACACAAATCGTTGTTATACAAGGATTTTGAGCATATTTCTGAGGGACTATTCAGCATTTTAAGAAAGCACAACATTTGGAAATACGCAAATAGTTTCCATAATATTTTTATTGAAACTAAAAAAGAAGCCGTATAGGCTCCTTTCTTCTCACAAAATAAATGAAACCAATCCTTGTTGTTCTTGCTTCACTATTTTTTCAATTGTTCTTACAAGCCGATGTTTTACTTGTCCAACCAATCACTGCGTTTCTTCTGAAAAAGGTGATTCTGAATTAATCAACAATACAAACGGCTTACCAAGTGATTTTAGTTGTGCCACAATTTCTTGCTCGGCCTCTTCAATCGATGGGAGGACTAAATGCTCAAGTAATTTTGAAATCAAAGTGGATTTGCCTACGCGGACTGGTCCCACGACGCCTATATATCCATCTCCATTTGTTCGTTTCACTAGTTCATTGAGAGCGCTCATCGCCATCCCCCTTTCATAGTTCACACTATGAAAAAAAGACCCACAGTAGACCTGTGGATCATTCTGGCAACATAAAAATTGGTTCATTATCTTCATTCACGGTATATGGAAGTGAATATGCAGGAACAATCGGTGAATCGTCAATTAACAAGTCCCGAATATCTGTACCTGGTTCAACCGGTTCATCGAGTTCTTGCAACTTCAAATTGAGTTCAAGTGAATAATCAATAAAAATTTCTCCCGTTCCAATAGCCACTAATGGCAATTGAGCGGTGGAATATGGACTTGGTACCGTCACTTCAGACGAGTATCCCATTTTTTCATAATCAAGTGCATAGACACCTTCTGCTAACGTTTCAGCAATTGGCGCATATCCATTAATAGAGCGGCGAAAGTTTAAATCCCGCAAGATATCTGTGGCGCGAAGATCGACAAGTTTAACAGTAGGATTCTCCTCTACATCCCAAATAATGTATTGATAGAATCCTCCAGCTTCAAAAGAGTTCGGTGGTACTTGTCCCATGATCGAAGGAACGATTTTCATGAAATCTACTGGATATTTGATAAATTGATCGACCGTTTGATCGCGTTCCTTGATAGGCAATAATCCCCCAGTGTTCTCACTGTACTGATCAACCGCTCTTTGAACTTGTTCAAGTTGCTCTGGATATGGATTGACGTTATCCGGTTGGTAGCCACTTTGGAATCCACAGGCTGATAGCAGGAGCATCGCACCAATAAGATAGATAAACAGCTGCTTTTGTTTCATCATGCTGTTCCTCGTGTTGGGTTAAATATGATATATAGCATGGAGACAAAACCAAGCAGCAGACAAACCCAGGCCACAATTCGGATTGGCCAAGCGACCCAGTTATTTTGAATTTTAGTGTTTACAAATAACATCAATAACATCGCAACAAACATAAATCCCATTGATCCAAAAGAGACCCACATTTTGTCTAATGACGACATGATAATCCCACTTTCTTAAAACGATTTAAAATCTTCTAGTTCGTGCTTCTTTGTACGAAGCATCAATTGATCTACACCTTCTTTAGGTGTTAACCCTTCAAACAATACTTTGTAGAGTGCTGTTGTAATCGGCATCTCGATGTCGTATTTTTGGGACAGCTGGTACGCTGCTTTCGTTGTGCGAACACCTTCCACAACCATACCCATATCTTCTAATACTTCTTCAAGAGAATTGCCTTTGCCTAATAGATTTCCTGCTCGCCAATTTCGGGAATGGACGGATGTACACGTCACAATCAAATCTCCCATACCAGTCAAGCCGATAAACGTATAAGGTTCTGCTCCCATTTGAATACCTAGTCGACTGATTTCCGCAAGTCCTCGCGTAATTAAAGCAGCTTTAGCATTGTCCCCGTAGCCTAAACCGTCTACAATACCAGCAGCCAGAGCAATCACATTCTTTAATGAACCGCCGAGCTCCACACCAATAATATCTTCATTGGTATAGACGCGGAAATAGTGATTCATGAACAAATCTTGTATTTTTTTTGCCGCTTCAATATCTGTGCTAGCCACAGTTACGGTAGTTGGATGCTTTAACACGACTTCTTCTGCGTGACTAGGCCCTGATAAAACAACGATACTTGATCGAAGTTCAGCTGGAATTTCCTCTTCCATAATTTCAGAAATTCGCTTTAAGGAATCTGGCTCAATTCCTTTAGATACGTGAACAAATGTTTTAGGCGTGTTTAAGAAAGGCATAAAGTTACTGATGACTTCCCGAAATGCTTTAGTAGGAACTGCTAGTACGATAACGTCAGAATGCGCAATCGCTTGCTGTAAATCGCTCGTTGCTTTCAGCGATTCAGGTAAAAGACGATCAGGCAAATATTTTGAGTTTGTGTGGTGGGAATTGATTTCATCTGATTGACTTTGTCGATGAGACCAAATCAAAGTGTTATGATCATTTTCAGCTAGTACAAATGCAAGAGCTGTCCCCCAACTTCCTGCCCCTATGACCGTGATTGTTTGCATTCTCTGCTCCCCCTTTTATGTGCGTGCACGCGCGATGATTTTAATTGGAGTCCCTTCAAAATCAAATGCTTCGCGTATACGGTTTTCTAAGAAACGGATATAAGAGAAGTGCATCAGCTCAGGTTCATTGACGAACACAACAAATGTCGGTGGACGAGTGGCAACTTGAGTTGCGTAATATATACGCAGACGCTTCCCTTTATCCGATGGAGCTGGATTTCGTGCTACTGCATCTTCTATTACCTCATTAAGAATAGAAGACTGGATACGCATCGCATGGTTTTCACTTACACGTTGGATAATTGGGAAGATGTTATGCACGCGTTGTTTCGTTAGAGCAGAAACAAAAACAATTGGCGCGTAATCTAAGAATAGGAAATGTTCACGAATTTGTTGTGTAAATACATTCATTGTCTTTTCATCTTTTTCTAAAGCATCCCATTTGTTTACAACGATAATGACACCGCGGCCTGCTTCATGCGCATATCCTGCAATCTTCTTGTCTTGCTCTTGAATTCCTTCTTCAGCATTCAAGACTACTAGGACAACATCTGAACGTTCGATCGCTTTCAATGCACGTAGGACACTGTATTTTTCAGTACTTTCATATACTTTCCCTTTTTTCCGCATTCCTGCCGTATCGATCATCACATATTCTTGATCATCAAATGTATAATGTGTATCAATCGCGTCACGTGTTGTACCTGCTACATCACTCACGATAACACGTTCTTGACCAAGAACCGCGTTAATTAGTGACGATTTACCGACATTCGGACGGCCGATCAATGAGAATTTAATGACTTCATCACCATAATCCTCTGCATCATCTTCTGGGAAGTGTTTTGCAGCTTCATCTAATAAGTCACCAAGTCCAAGTCCGTGAGAACCTGAGATCGGAAAAGGCTCACCCATGCCGAGTGAATAGAAATCATAGATCATATCACGCATGTCTGGATTGTCTATTTTGTTAACTGCAAGCACAATAGGTTTTTTAGTTTTGTAAAGAATTTTTGCCACGTATTCATCCGCAGCTGTGACACCTTCACGACCGTTTGTGAGGAAGATGATGACATCCGCTTCTTCCATCGCAACCTCTGCTTGTTGTTTGATTTGCTCTAAAAATGGCTCATCACTTAATTCAATACCACCTGTATCGATGATACTGAAATCATGTGTTAGCCATTCTGCTGAACTATAGATACGATCACGAGTAACACCTGGTGTATCCTCTACTATCGATACGCGTTCTCCTACTATACGATTAAAAATAGTCGATTTGCCGACGTTCGGCCTACCGACGATTGCTACTACTGGTTTTGTCATTTCGTTCATCCTTCCAACTTCATCTAAAAGGTATTATACACGAATACGGGCCAAAAAGAAAAAACAGAGGCATAGAAGCCTCTGTTACATTACTCTTTATTAAAATCTTTGAAACGGTCCCCTAACACATCAGAGATTGAAAAGCCTTTAGATTCTTCCGGCATTTCGTAATCTGAGAAGTCATCCGCCGTATTTTCTTGAAGCTCCTTGATGCTCAGTGAAAGTCTGCGCTCTTCAGGTTTCACATCTAATACTTTCACTTCAACTTCTTGCCCTTCACTTAGCACTTCGTGCGGAGAACCGATGTGTTGGTGAGAGATTTGTGAAATGTGCACAAGTCCTTCCACTCCTGGGAACACCTCAACGAATGCTCCAAATGAAGCAAGTCGTTTTACTGTACCTGTATGAACGGATCCGATTTGGGCTTTTTCTGATACAGTTTCCCAAGGACCTGGTAGTGTATCTTTGATGGACAGTGAAATTCGTTCTGCGTCACGATCTACTGATAAGATTTTGACATTCACTTTTTGCCCTTCACTTAAGGCACTCGCCACGTTATCTAAGTGATCGTGAGAGATTTGTGAAATGTGCACAAGTCCGTCAACCCCTCCAATATCAACGAATGCTCCAAATGAAGCAAGTCGTTGCACAGTTCCTTCAACTACACTTCCAACTTCAAGTTGATCAAGAGTTTGCTGTTTTAAAGAAGATTTCTGCTCCTCTACAACAGCTCGGTGTGAAAGAATGACTCGGTTTTTTTCTTTGTCGAGTTCAACAATTTTGAACTCTAGTGTCTTGCCTTTATAGTCATCGAAGCTTTCGACAAAATGATCTTCTATCAAAGAAGCAGGAATAAATCCTCGTACGCCGATATCGACGACAAGTCCACCTTTCACTACTTCTTTTACTTCTGTTTCTATAATTGTACCGTTTGTAAATTTCTCTTCAAGTCCGTTCCAAGCCTCTTCAGCTGCTGCTTTTCGCTTTGAGAGGACATAATTTTGCTCTTCTACTTTTGTGACCATTAGTTTCAGTTCATCGCCAACTGCTACTACGTCTGAAGCTTTTTCTACGTGAAGACTAGATAACTCGCTGATCGGTACAATACCGTTAAACGGAGCGTTCTCGATTGTAACTGTAATCGACTTTTCATCGACTTGTTCTACTTTCGCTTGAACAATATCGCCTTCTTTGAGTACTGGGATATCGTTTACATTCATTTCTTCTGTCATAAGATAATCCTCCTCCACTACGTCTATAGCTTATTTTAGTCGAAATTGGCTGATAATACAAAACCTAGCCATTACCTACTATATGGCAGGAGGGTCAAAAGTATTCTTAGAACTTTACTTATGTGCATCCAATAGCTTTTGAATTTCAGCCATGATAGCTGCTGTCACAACGTCTGCGGATGCACGTTGTTCACGAAAAGGTGTCATATCCATTGGTTTACCATAGATCACTTTAAGACGTTTGAACGGCTTATAAGGCCCTACGATAGCCGTAGGAATTACAACCGCATCTCCGCGTAGTGCAAAAAACCCTGCACCCGCTAGACCCTCTTTTAAAACGCCATCTTTTGAACGTGTACCTTCCGGAAAAAGACCGACCACATTCCCGTCTTTAAGAAGCTGGATTGCTTTTCTCATGGCTTCCCGGTCACTCATGCCACGTTTAACAGGAAAAGCATTTAATTTCGGAATTAAAGTTTTTAAAATTGGCGCATTAAATAATTCTTCTTTTGCCATAAAATGTACCGGTCTTGGTGCCAAAATTCCAACAACCGGTGGATCCAGTGCATGTATATGATTTGAGCAGACAAGTACTCCCCCTTCTTTCGGGAAGTCTTCTGTTCCATGAACATCGAAGCGATAGATAGGCGAAAGAGCACCATACACTACAGTTTTTGCTACTTGATATAAATTCATTGTTCAGACTCCTTTGCCTTTGCAAGCATATAAATCTCATCTACCACTTGCTCTATCGATAATTCAGTAGTGTCTAAATAAAGTGCATCTTCTGCTTGAACAAGTGGAGAGGCTTCTCTTTCACTGTCAAACTTATCTCGACGAATGATGTCTGCTTTTAGTTCTTCAAATTCAATATGAATGCCTCTTTTTTCATTGTCTACAAAACGTCTGCGAGCGCGCTCATCCGCTGATGCTGACATAAAGATTTTCAGTTCAGCGTCAGGTATGACATGCGTACCGATGTCACGGCCATCCATGATCACGCCTCCTGTATTTGCAAGTACCATTTGTCGCTTCACTAAATCTTCACGTACCAAAGCATGAGCGGCAACTTGTGATACATTTGCTGTCACATCCTGAGTACGGATAGCTTCCGATACATTCTCACCATCCAAATACACTTGTTGCCCGTTTTCAGAGGGTTGAAGCTCTATACTAGTCTCTTCTAATAGTTTTACGATTTCTTGTTCTGAAGAAAGATCAAGACCATTTTTTATTGATTTGTATGTAATGGCCCGATACATTGCTCCTGTATCAACATATGTATAATTCAATTTTTCTGCTGCTAATTTAGCAATTGTTGATTTGCCGGCACCCGCAGGTCCATCAATGGCAATACGTATAGTTTTCATCGTCAGTTTCCTCCAGTTCATCAGAAATAGTTTACCATAAAAACTCCTCTAGCTGTTGTTGAACTCATCCCTCTGAAAAGAGCAAGTAGTGCAACAATGATAGCAGTTGCCCATTTTTTTTGAATCACAAAATCTCCTCCTTTTCTAGTAAAGGTGTGGAGAAAGTGAAAAACTATACAAAAAAACTTCCGACAAGTCGAAAGTTTTAAGAAGGCTTATTAGAGTCGTAAAACGGATGTTGCATAAGGCGATACTTTCTCGATAAGATGTGCGCTTGCTTAACACGTGACAGTGCGAAAATCCAAAGTCCTAACATGAACACAGACCATACCATTACTTCATCGTCTGCCGTATAAAGAATGGAATTATAGACAAAATGCAAAAGTAAGGGTGCAAAAAGAGCAAGCGTTAACTGTAATTTTTCACCTTTTTTCACAAACTGAGCTCTTCCTAAATAATAGCCCATCACAACTCCAAACAATGCATGACTAGAAACAGGAAGGAGTGCACGGATAAACGCATTATCTATCCCAAAACTAACCAAGAATAAGATATTCTCCACAGTCGCAAAGCCTAATGCAACACTAGCACCGTACAAAATACCGTCATAAGGATCCGAAAATTTTGTTTGGCGATAGATAGCGACAAGTAAGATCAACCATTTAAAGAACTCTTCTAACATCGCAGATAGAGAGCCACTCCAAAACGAGTTGTCTGTTAAAGCAGTTTCTTGCTGCACTATGTATTGAATGAAGAGAATCGGGAACGTTAAGATGGCTCCGTATATGAATGAATAAAAAAGTAATCTAGTTGGTTCAGACTCAATTTCTCGACGTAAATAGAAATAGCTGAGGAGAGCAAGAGATGGTGCAATTGCAACTGATACTAGTATGAACAGTTTTTTCTCCTCCTCTCGTGGTACTATATTCTTATCGTACCATTTTATATAAGGAGTGGGAAAATGAAAAAATTATTGTTGCTGCATACAGGTGGAACTATCTCTATGCATGCGGACGCAGAATCTGCTGCCGTCATGACATCTGAAAAAAATCCATTATCCGCAGAATTGGATAAATTAGCCGCGCTTGCTGAGATTGAAGAACTCGAAGTGTTCAATTTACCGTCCCCACATATTACGCCACAGCATATGCTTGAACTCAAATCGATAATTGAACAAAAACTAGCGACTTCTCATTTCGATGGAGTAGTTATCACGCATGGTACAGACACGCTTGAAGAAACAGCCTATTTTTTAGACTTAACGCTTCAGACGGATACACCTATCGTACTGACAGGAGCTATGCGCTCTTCAAATGAACTGGGGGCAGATGGCGTATATAATCTATTAACCGCCTCACGAGTGGCACTTCACAAACAAGCAAATGCAAAAGGAGTATTAGTCGTTCTAAATGACGAGATTCATACTGCTGAAGGTGTTACAAAAACTCATACTAGCAATGTGAGTACGTTCCAATCCCCTTCATACGGACCCATTGGACACGTCACAAAGAAAATTATTCATTTCCATCATACCCCACTTCGAACACCCTCGTTACCAATTGCAACTCTCGAGAAGCGAGTGGGCTTATTAAAAGTATATGCTGGAATGGAACCTGAAATTATCGAAGCCATATTTAATACAGGCTATGATGGGATTGTGTTAGAAGGACTTGGACAAGGAAATATACCACCTGCCCTCGTGCCCGAGATTGAGAAATTACAACATCGCGGAATTCCTGTAGTCTTAGTTTCACGCTGTTTTAATGGGATTGCTCTCGACGTCTATGGATATGCAGGAGGAGGACGTGATTTAAAAAATCGTGGCGTTCATTTTGCGCATGGTTTGAATGGACAGAAGGCTCGGCTTGCTTTGCTTGCGGCACTTCATCAAGATGATGTCGACAAGGCACTGTTCCACTTTTTCCAGTCTCCTTTTGAGGAAGACTAGTTAGATGTGGAGAACGCCACTCTAAACTGGAAAGCCCTCCACCCTGGTCGACATTTCCTGTGAGGATTTCCCCGAGCCTCCCCACGTAAGATGAAAGAAGGACACTTTCCTCTTCGTTGCCGGGTCTCGGGAAAACCCTGATGGCACGGGAAATGACGACCTGGGTTCCGGGCTTTGTTGGCACTAATTACTTTAACCATTGAATTTCTCTTAGTCTTACTTCAGTACCTGTACCATGTATGATACTTTATTTCCACTACGGGGCTGCTTTCCGTTGGCGCTGCGTGAGTTTCCTCGTCTCAGGCTCCTGCGCAATCTCACGGTGGAGCCTATGGACTTTAGTGCACTATCAGGTTGATTATTACATTAAATCGGTTGATTATGACGTTAGTGGCATCCATTAGTACAATAAGTTGCTCAATTGATACGGTAGCGGCTTTAATTATGACATTTCTGATAGTATGGAAAGTAATTATAAGCCTATAAACACGAAAAAGGCGTTTCTCGTCAAATGAGAAACTCCTTTTCATTATGCTTTTTTGCAATGTGTGTTGCGATTAACTCACCATGAAATCGTCCATTTTCGATAAAAATTTCGTTGGCGTTATTTCCTGCCGCTATGACACCTGCAATATACACGCCTGGAATATTGGTCTCCATCGTTTCATCATTTAAGTAGGGTCTGCCAGTCTCTTGATCGAATTCAATACCCAAGTCATATAAAAACTGTCGGTTTGGATGATACCCTGTCATCGCGAATACAAAATCAGCAGGTACTACGTTTTCTTCCCCTTGCTTTACTACACGTACACTGTCAGAAGTGATTTCTAACACTTCTGTTGAGAAATGCATCGCAATTTCCCCAGTTTTGACTGCCCCTTCAAACTCAGGTAAGACCCATGGTTTGATACTTGGAGAATAAGTATCCCCTCTGTAGAAAACGTCAACGAACGCGCCTGCTTTATTTAATTCTAATGCAGCGTCGATGGCTGAATTTTTCCCACCAATTACCACTACACGTTGCTGAAAATAAGGATGCCCTTCTTTAAAGTAATGGGAAACATGGTCAAGTTCTTCACCTGGAACGTTTAAATAATTCGGTTGATCATAATAGCCAGTCGCTAAAATTAAGTTCTTTCCTTGATATGTGTCCTTGGATGTTGTAACTTGAAATACATCTCCAACCTTTGAAATACTTTTGGCAGATTCAAATGTATTTATTTTTAACTCTTTACGTTTCACAACTTCTCTATAATAGACAAGTGCCTGATTCCTTCTTGGCTTTCTCTCCTCTACTAGAAAAGGAACATCTCCAATAGATAACTTTTCACTCGTACTGAAAAATGTTTGGTGCGTTGGGTAGTTATAAATGGCGTTCACTACGTTTCCTTTTTCAATACAAACATAACTAAGTCCTTGTTCTATTACGGCAATCGCTGCGGCTAGTCCGCAGGGTCCGCCTCCTATGATGACAACATCATACATCACGTTCTATCACTTCTTTCCTACTATCTGAATGCTATGCACTTCACTTTCAGCGCCTAGGCGCAACGGAAGTGCTGTCGTACCAAAACCATTTGAAATTAAACTATGCCGATTATTTCTCTTTGTGAAAGTTCCAACTGGTTGAATGCCATAATTTAAAAATCGGATCTGTCCACCGTGGTGATGACCTGCAACTTCTAAATCAATACCCTCTATTTTAGAAAAATAATGAGGTGAGTGTGTCATAAATAGAGTGAAAATGGATGGATCAACATCTTCAAATGCTTTGTCTATATCTACTGTACCAGTATAGCCATCGTCAATCCCAACAATTTGCATTGGAATTGTTTCAAGTCTTTCAGTTCTATTTGATAATACCTTCACATCGTATTTTGAAAACAGCTGAAGAAGTTCGGGTTCCCCTACTTCTCTATCATTATTTCCAAAGACATAATAACAGGGACCAACTGTAGACAAGCGCTGAATATTTTTTTCGACGCGAGACAGCGGAACACCGCCTTCAACCAGGTCGCCTCCAATCAACACAAAATCATAGGACCATTTGGTGAACGACTTAGGAATAGTTCGTTGATGAACATCTGAGATAAATAAACATCGCACAGATTGTGAAAACTTCGATGTATGGACGACATGATGTTTGATATTGACTTCAGTCGCTAAACGTTTCATATAATACACGAGTTGAAGTCCTGTTTTCACTAAAACCAACATAGTTTCTCCTTCTTTCTTTAAGGAAACGAACAACTCGCCCCCCTAAGGAGCGAGCTGCTATGGCAATACGAGTTGTTGGCCCGTACTAATTTCATTGGAAGTTAAATTGTTTGCTTGCTTGATTCGGTCTACTGCACTTGGATCATTGTAATAAGTAACCGCTATACGATAAAGAGTTTCCCCTGCTTGAACAGTGTGTGTGCGAGCTGCTGGTTGTTGTGGCTCTGGTTGCTGCACAGGCTCCTGCACTTCTTCAACAGGCTCTTGTTCTACTGGTTCTTGTTCTACCGGTTCTTGCTCGACAACTTCCTCTACTTCTTCTACAGGTTGTTCTTCCTGCTCTTCTTCCTCCTCTTGCTGCACTGGAGTAACAGGTTGAACGTCTAATTGAATGACTTGTTGATTGGCAGGTACTTCATTTGCTAGTGGATTATAAAACACAGAAACATATACAAATAAAATGATTGGTGAAATAATCCCCAACGTAAACAATGTAGGCAAAAACCAACTACGTGGAGTTTTAGAAGATTGTTTTTTTATCTTCTTCTGGTGACGAGCTCTACGAGTGGCTGTTACAGGCTCGTCAATAGGTTTTCGATGCTCATCTAGCCTTTTTTGATAGTCATTATTTGCCATGATACTTGCCCCCACATGCGTTCTTTTGTCTAATTATGCCGAATTGAAGTGTGAAAGTAAATGATACTTAAGGGAATAATTGTGCGAGTCTTGTCGAATAATCCAATTTTGAGTTATCTATTTGACTCTGGTCTTTTAGTTTTAAGCTTTGCTTAGCTAGCAAAGTATTTGTACAGTTTGAACAGCAGATTTCTGGTCGCTCACTCAAAGATTCACCAAATGCTTCAACTAATGAACTACGGATGCAACGAGAAGAAGTTAGTAAATTATACAAAGAATAAATGTCTCGTTGTTTTGTACTTCGTATCCCTTCAAACAATTCTACAAGGTGTTTATCATCCAATTTTGTTTTCCAATAGTCTAAGATACGCTGCTTCTGTTCTCCAATCTCCATTTCACGAAACATCTGTATGTCCTGTTCATCAGGAATGTCCGAAGTTGCTATATACACGCTTTTTGAGACATCGTCAGGATGATAATAAAGTGTTGCAAAGGACTGCTTTCCATCTCGTGAAGCACGTCCAATCTCCTGCAAATAGTTGCTAACCGATGTTGGAATATGATCATGAATGACTTGCCGAATATCTTCTTTATGGATGCCCATTCCAAAAGCATTTGTTGCACATACCCAGTCTAGTTGCCCTAATGAAAACTGTTGCTGAATAAGCGTGCGATCCATCGTTTCCATCCCGCCATGATAAGCCGCTGCACGAATGCCTTTTTTTCGTAATTGTGCTGCGTAATAAACAGCCTTCTTTCTAGACTGGGTATAGAGAATTCCAGGTCCACTAAGCGTGGTAATTTGTTGAACAATTTCTTTTTCTCGAGATGATTCAGAGTCTACTACGATGGATTCTACTGCTATAGTAGGTCGATCAACTGACCTCACAACTTCTACCATATCCGGTCTTTTCAATAAATTTTTGATATCTTGGCGAGCTTGCGGAGAGGCTGTTGCCGTCAATGCAAGTAATGGTTTGTTAAATTCTTTATGTATCCATTCTGCTGCTCGCAAATAATCAGGACGGAAATCATATCCCCATTGTGTTAGACAATGTGCTTCATCAAATACAAAGTACCCTATATGTAAACTTTTTAAAGCATGCTTCACCTGTTCTGTTTGCATTACTTCAGGAGAAACAAATACATAGTCGAAAGTATGCAAGTTGCGTAAAGTATTTTTACGTTCACCGACTGATTGAAAAGAAGTAAGTGCTACTACTCTTTTGACGCCTTTTAAACGCAATTGTTCCACTTGATCCATCATTAACGAAACTAGTGGTGATACAATCACAACTGCCCCACTATAATAGGGCTTCGGAAATTGATAGAGTATAGATTTTCCTGTTCCAGTGGGCAGAACGGCTAACACGTCACGTCCCTCTAAGAAGTTACGAATAACATCTTCTTGCCCTATTCTAAAAGCAGGGAACCCAAATCGCTCAGCCAACTGTCGCTCTAAATTACTCATTCAGATCCCCTCCTAACGCAAGCGCTAGCCGAATTTGAAAATAACTAAATTGCGGCAACTGCTCTCTAAGCAACTTCAACTTATGTGTATTGAGTTGAAGTTGCTTCTTTTTGATTTTCATCACATCTTGTTCAGTAATATAATCTTGATAGTTAAAGCCGGTCGTATAACTGGCCAGTTCAATAATATGATCCTCAATTGTACTTAATTTTAAGCTTCGTACCATTGACACTTCCTCTAAGCTATACCCTTTTTGCAATAGACTTTGCGTATTTTTTGCAGTTTCAGTCAATGGAGAGGGTGGCTCGAACAAGCGAACTAAGGGACTACGCTGTTGCTCAAGATATCCATAAAATCGCAAGACGCTCTGTCGGTATACATACAGACAATCAATTGCTGCTGTATTAAATTGTTCCGCAAGTTGAGTCCACGTCAGTCCTGCCGTTTGATATCCGGTTATCCGATAAACGAACAGATTTTTCTCAAGCTCTGTTGATAATTCTTCAGTCACAAAACTATGTAGTGTCTTCTTCACTTCATTCGCTACTGTTGAAAGTGATGGCTGTGTATATAACCATTCTTTTACACGGTGTTGAATTGTTTGATTATCTATAACGGGAATGTATCGGTTATTCTCATATAAAGCATTGGATGCAAGTTGAGCAATCAAAAGAAGCGTTGCCTCGACAGAAAGCAGTGCTGGCGGGACTACACCTCTATGAAATAGAGTCGAAAATTCATCTAGTTGTTCTTTGCCTTTATCCGTCACTATAGGCTTTTCTATCGAATGAATCCACTTTAAATCAATCAATTCTTGTACATATTGATTATAAGATTCTTTCGAAAGGTCTTGACCCACACCAAAAAAACCAGCTACTTTATAGTAATGGATATCTTGTAGTGTCTGTCCAGATTTTTTACCTCGTAAGATATAATAAGGAGCCATGACAGAACGTTCCCCGTTCAATTGGTGAAATAGTGAAGTTAATAGTTTATGAAAAAACATAGCACACCTCATGTTTAATGGTTGAAATGCAGTCTTACAATCTATAAAATGAAAGCTATACGAAGAGTTGCTTGATAAAAAAGGAGAGACCGTAATGGCTAAATATACAATTGTTGATAAAGATACGTGCATCGCATGTGGTGCTTGCGGAGCTGCAGCGCCTGATATTTATGACTATGATGACGAAGGAATTGCATTCGTTATTTTAGATGATAACATGGGGACTACCGCTGTTCCAGACGAGTTATTAGAGGATTTAGAAGATGCATTCGAAGGGTGTCCGACAGATTCAATCAAAGTTGCAGACGAATCATTTGATGGAGATGCATTAAAATACGAATAGATATGAAGAAAATCGTCTAGTTCACTACGAACTAGACGATTTTTTTAGGCTACTTGATACGTTTTCGAAACTTTATCTAAATAAGGTTTTAGTTTCTTGAATAGTAAAACCATCACTACAGTAATCAGTGCTCCTTTAATCAAATTAAATGGCAAGATTCCATAGACTAATGTGTTCATTAAAGCTGAACCGCTTTCCATAGGGAAGTTCAAGAAATATGAATACATCGGTAAAAAAACCAAGTAGTTCAGTAGTGTCATTCCAATCGCCATTGAAAGCGTTCCTGCTACTAATCCTACATACATTCCTTTAGACGATGTAACTTTTTTATAAATGAAATATACAGGTGCGATGAATAAAATTGATGTGACAAAGTTCGCCATATGGCCAACCGGTACACCTGTTGGACTTCCTGAGAAGAACCAATCCAAAACATTCTTTAAAAATGCCACCGCTACACCTGCTACAGGTCCCATTGTGATCGCAGCAATCAAAGCTGGTACATCACTAAAATCAACCTTTAAATAGGCTGGTAGTGCTGGTAGTGGAAATGCTAACAACATCAAAATAAATGATAAGCTGCTGAGCATAGCCACCGCAATAAGCTTGCGTGTGTTGCTTTTAAACATGACTTTCCGCTCCTTTTGCGATTCTCTTCACAAGAGGAAAGGTTCACAGAATATGCGCACTTATTTGCGTGTAAAATAAAACCCTTAAGCCAGGTTCGACTTAAGGGAGAAAGGTACACTTAAATAAGCGTTTGAGATCACATAAACGCTGCACCTTCACCTTCTCCCATCCAGACTATACTGTCGGCTCTGGAATCACACCAGAATCTGCCTTGCGGCTCGCGGGCTAGACTTTCGTCATTTCCGCCGGTCGGGAATTGCACCCTGCCCCGAAGATGAATCATATGATTAAATTTTACATACTAGTGTATGCATTATTAATCATATCAGACAGTGTTTATTGTTGCAATACGTACGCTTATTCGCTTTGTAGGAATACACGATTCACTCCAACTAAAGAATTTGTATCTTCAGGTAGAGGGTACAGTGTCGTATCCCAATTTTCTAGCAGTAGTGATTTGTTAAATGAAGCTGCTGTAGCAACAAGTGACTCGATCATAGCTACCATATCTCGTCTAGGCAATGCGTCTGCTGTAAACATCTCAGCAAACTGAATAGATACAGCATCTTCTGTTTCTTCTACAGTAAACTCAATTGAACTTGGAATAACCGCTTCCACTAAAGTATTGTCAGGTGTCTGTAACTGTCCAATTGCTTCTTCAACTGTTGCATATTGTGCACGTGTGTAAGGAATTAAATACGTCTCCCCTATAGCGTTTTGCATGACATTGTAGGCTAGATTTTCAGAGATAAGGTCAACTGGTTCCGTGAGTGGTCCCACTTGATCCCACTCAATTGGTTGCGAATTTTCATCTACTATAACTGCTTGATTGAAAGTTGATCCAAATACATCTTCTAAAGTATTGAAATAGACTTCCATAGTGGCAGAAGCCATATCGTAAGGATGGTCTGCTGGCAATGTAACACGCAGACTCTCGCCTTCTTCGTAATCCCCAACTAGTGGATGATAGTTATCAAATCCTAGTGCCTCTTCATCAATCTCTGCAGCGTAATTTCTATACAATTCGAGTTGTGTAGGTACACGGCCTTCGAAGTCTTGCTCGATACGTTCATTCGGGATAAGAACTGTGATAGGAAAGGCAATTGCTTGATAGTTCATCGAAAAATTCATAGGTGTATATGTTTCTAGAAGCGGATCATTTGTAAAAACTAGTGTTGCATCCTCAGCTAATTGTAAAGATGCACTTTCTGCTTCACCTGTTGCAACTGCAGAGTCTGCGGATTCTTCACTTTCCTCGACAGAGCTCATAGACATGGATGATTCTTCTGTCCCAGCTTCATCCATTCCACCTTCTGACATATTTGCTTCCTGCGTCATCGTTGTCTCACTAGTAGAGTCAAGCGTGCTAAATAAGGATTGAACAAATAGCACTAAAACAAAAAGTGCCGCAACAGTGATAACTGCTGGTAACCACGGTTTTTTCTTCTTGATAGGAGGCTTTGCAGATTGTTTAATTGCTGCCCAGACCTCATCCTTTGAACGAGTATCGTGTTGAATTGGCATAGAAGATACCAACTCTTCAAGACGTTTGTCTGCATCAAATTCGTTCGTCATGCTGCATTTCCTCCTCTCGTGCACGTGACATCTTTTTCTTTAACTGTTGGATGGCACGGTGTTGCGTTGTCTTCACTTTTGATTCAGTCCAGCCAAGTGCATCTGCTGTTTCTTGAATGGATAATTGCTGAAAATAACGTAAGACAATGACCATCTTTTGATCACCTGTACATTCATTCAAAGTATCTAAAAGTTGTTTTTTCTCATGATCAAGCTGTACTAGCTCATCTGGTCTCATATCTGTAGATGTTAACTGTATAGCTTCCCAATCAAACGAATCGAACGTACGCTTTTTACGTACGTTCTGTTTTCGAAAGTGATCAATTGCTACATTTTTAGCAATTGAGAAAAGCCATGTTTTCTCAGAACTTTTACCTTGAAATGAGTCATACGAGCGCAATACTCGTATATATACTTCTTGCGTCAAATCCTCAGCTACCTGTCTGTTTTGCACCAAATAAATCAAGAATTGAAACAAATCTTGATGGTACGAATCATAGATTCGGTGAAAAACGGAGTCGTTCATATGATTTCCCCCCGTTCATTGCATTAGTCGTTTGAATTCGAAATAAGTTACATCTTTTTTAACTCGATTGTGAAAGTTGTTCCAGTACCGACTTCACTCTCTACCCAAATAGTTCCTTCATGCCGATCGATAATATTTTTGGCAATGGCAAGACCTAAACCAGTACCACCTTTCCCACGTGTTCTCGATTTATCTGCTTTATAAAAACGCTCAAAAACATATGGGAGATCTTCAGCTGGGATCCCGTAGCCAGAGTCTTGGATTTCGATTTGAATGGTTGATTGTGTTTCTTTCACAGCCACATTAACTTGTCCACCAGGTTCCGTATGACGAAGTGCATTTTCAAGCAAGTTTGTCAGAACTTGCTCAATCCGGTCTTCATCTGCATAAATGGCAACGGATTCGTCTACGAAGGACTGGAATGTCACTTGTATGTCCCGTTCCTTTGCCCGTTGAACAAATTTAGAGGTCATGCGCTCCACACTTTTGGAAATCGGCAAAGCCGCCTGGTAGATGCGCAAGTACCCTGATTCTAAGCGCGCTAAGTCTAACAGTTCTGTAACCAAACGCCCCATACGATTCGATTCGTCAGAAATAATACGGACCATTTCTTTCCGTTCTTCTTCCGTCTCTACCACATCATCTAAAATTGCTTCACTATACCCTTGAAGCATCGCAATCGGTGTTCGCAACTCATGGCTCACATTTGCAATAAAGTCACTACGCATTTTGTCTAGACGATGTTGTTCGGTCATGTCGCGAATGACGGCAACTGCTCCACGAACCATATTCTTTGAGTAAAGTAGGGATAAACTAATGCTGTAATAATGAGAATCCAATTCAAATTCTTCTTCTAACTCTTCTTCATTTTCTACCGTATGCTCTAACATATGGATGAGAGCTGCCGGTAACGGAGAGTTCGAATCTGTTGCATGGGTAGACCATCTCCGCAACAATTCATCTGCTGGTGGGTTACTTAATAAAATTGATGCATCTTTGTTAAATGTAATAACAGCATCCGTCATGGACGATAAAATATTCGATAGTTGTTCTTTATCTTGGTTAATGACTTCCACATTGTGTTTGATCTGCATACCCATACGGTTAAAAGCAGCTCCAAGCTCTCCTATCTCATCTCGTTGAGACGATGGGACACGCGTATGGAAATTTCCTTTTGCAAGCTCGTGAGCCCCTTCCCGCATCTTTCGGAGTGGTGATGTGATCTGAGTAGATAAGAAAAAGGATAAGAGGGTTGTTAGAATCATCGCTAGAAATCCTGAAAGGAACACGATTTTTGTCGTTTGATTCGAAGTATTGTTTACTTCTTTCAAGCTTTGATAAATAAACACAACTCCATGCGGCGAAGTAGTTTCGTCGAGTGGATAGGCAAGCACTAAAAAGTTTTCCATCCGGTCGGGCTCAGAGAGTGAAGGGAGCAACATCGTCTTCAGTGTGGCTTGATCACTTTCAAATGCACGTGTAAATAGTTCATTTGACTGCAATCTTTGCTCTGCTTCTTGTTGACCTAAGCCCTCATGAATGACATCTTGTAATTGTTTTTCCTCAGAAAAAATCATTAAATTCGTTTCATCAGCTAAAATTTCTTGTATATACGGATAATCAATCGATGATTGCTGATTAAAGATAGTAGTGATCAACGACGCTTCTTGACGCAATTTGTTTTCAGCTTGTTGCGTGTGAAAATCTTCTAAGAATTCGAGCATAAGTACAGTAACAATAAACAATACAAAGAGGACGAGAAGCATTATGGTTCCCCATAACTTCCCGACCACACTATTCCAAATTCTATTCATTTATAACCTCAAATTTATAGCCGACGCCCCATACAGTTACAATCATCTTTGCTGCATTTTCAGAAACACGGTTTAGTTTTTCGCGCAGACGCTTCACATGAGTATCGACCGTACGCAAATCTCCAAAGAAATCATAGTGCCAAACTTCTTTTAATAATTGTTCACGATCGAAGACTTTGTCAGGTGACTTAGCGAGAAAATACAATAATTCGTATTCTTTTGGCGTCAAACTGACTTCTGTTCCGTCTGCAGTTACTCTGTGCGCATCATGATCAATTGTTATGTGAGGAAACACTACGATATCTTTACTCACGGATGAGTTTGATTGCGAAATGACAGTAGCCGACCTGCGCAGTACTGCTTTGATACGAAGGACCACTTCTCGTGGGCTAAAAGGCTTCACAATATAATCATCTGCACCCAGTTCGAAACCTTCTACACGGTTTGATTCTTCACCTTTTGCAGTAAGTAATAATATTGGTGTCGCACTCACTTCACGAATTTCTTTCATGGCTTCTAAGCCATCTTTCACTGGCATCATAATATCAAGTAAAATTGCATGAAAATCGTCTTGTGCTGCAAGTTCAACCGCTTGTTGACCATTTTCAGCTTCAACAATTTCATACCCTTCACGCTCTAGGTACATTTTCAATAAACGGCGGATACGCTCTTCATCATCCACCACTAGTAATTTCACGGATTCAGACATGTCGACACTCCCTTTTCTGTAATCACTTGTCTTCTCTTCATATTGTACATGACGACGTTCGGAAAGAAAACTTTATGAAAAAAGCTGCCACTTATGTGACAGCTTGTTGTGTTACGCGTAACTGTGAAGTCCAGCTATAATCAAGTTTACTACAATCAAGTTGAACATGATGATGATAAACCCAATCAGAGCAAGCCATGCACTCTTCTCACCTTGCCAACCTTTTGTTAAACGTAAGTGCAAGTAGACTGCGTAGAACAGGAAGGTAATAAGAGCCCAAACTTCTTTTGGATCCCATCCCCAGAAACGACCCCACGCCTCGTGTGCCCAGATCATCGCAAAAATCAATGCTCCAAGACTAAATATCGGGAATCCGATCAGTATAGAGCGATACCCAATTTCATCTAATAATTGTGAGTTCGTGCGCTTCGTGAATGGTTGAACCACTTCCGCAAGTCTGCGGCGGAAGACGAGACGCATCAACCCATACAAGATGGTACCAAAAATAACGGACCAAACGACTGTCGTCAGTTTATTCCCATTTACAAGCGCAGGAACGTTTACGAGTGGCTCCATAGCGCCTTCTGTAATAGCTTGAGATTCATTCATCCCAAACAGGGCAGGTTTTTTATATTCAATAACACTTTCGTTTCCTTCAGCATTTACATACGAATATTGCACCGGCTCATATGTTAAGGAGAAGACAGTTGTTGAAACGATAAAACCGATTGTTACGACAAGTACATACATTACTGCTTCGATCCAAAAACGTTGTTTTGATTTCTTAGTCATGTCGATATTTTTTAATAGCCAGATTAAACCGGCCACGGCACTAATTGCAAGAATCGCTTCACCTAAAGCCGCTGTAATAACGTGAATCGTCAGCCAGTGACTCTGTAAAGCAGGAATCAAAGGAGATACATCTGTTGGGAACATACTTGCGTACCCAATGATGATAACTGCGACTGGTAATGCAAATAGACCTAGAGCAGCAATACGATACATTGAATAGATCAGAATAAATGCTCCGACAATCATCATTCCGAATGCTGCAGTAAATTCGAATAAATTACTTACAGGTGCATGACCTGCTGCAATCCAACGTGTAATAAAGTAAACAAGATTCGCTATAAATCCGATTACCGTAATCGTTATACCGTAGAAACCCCATCGCTTATTGTAAGCTGATTTTTCTTTGGATGCAGATTTCACTGCACCTCCAAAGAAGATTGTTCCTAACAGGTAAGCCACGAATGCCACATAAAGTGCCGCACTACTAATTTCAACTAAACTCATGACTTCTCGTCCCCTTCATCAAAGTCCATATCCGCTTCTGGGTCTTGTTGATCCACCGGACGTGGGATTTGAGTATCTTTCGTAACTATGTGCAAATCTTTCTTCACAGAGTTCCAGTTTTTATTTGTGTGCCCTGCTACATAGACTACACCATCTTCAGTCTGTTGTAACCAAATACGTCGATGATTCCAGTAAGAGCCTTGAACAACACCAATCATAAAGATGATTCCACCCACCATTAGAATAGGGAGTGTGAGATCTTTCCGAACGGTTAAACCTGAAATATCACGTGTTTCGGCAGATTGAAACGCTATTTTGTATTCATTTTCACCAAATGGCTCAATCGTCTCACGAATTAATACAAAACTAGTTTCAGGCTGAGGATTGTCTGGTGTGAACATACGAATTAAAAATGCAGGATTGTTAGGTATTGGTGATTTAGATTGAGGCTCACCATCTTCAAATCCAGTAAAGTCCGCATAATAGTTTACCAACTCAACTCGGTAACCGTCTCCTAAATCGTAATCAGATTCTGGATTCACTAAATCGATTGTAAATTGCTCACCAAATGCTTCTTCTGTTTCTTTATCTTGCAGTTGGAATGTCATGGATCGCAACTCATCTAAGCGGAAGTCCACTTGATAAATATTATACGACTCGAATTTAAACGGTTTATTTACAATCGTAGGTCCTTCAGTAATCTCTATTAATTCACCAGGATCACCAGTAATTTCTTCATTTTCACCACGATACAAAGTTAAGTTTGTTTGGTAATTTGAAGCTATTGTGCCTACACGCTCGATTGCATCGGAGAATACTTCGTTCGAGTCAGTTGGATCATAGACATCAAACTCAAAGCTATTATTTTCTAAGTAATATCCAGGAGCCCCTGGAACTGCTAATGTTTCACCTTCACGGAGCCACATCGTTTCATCCACATACCAACCAGGTATCGCTCGAAACATAACTCCTCCAAGGAAGATGATAAGTCCTAAATGGTTAACATAGGGACCCCATCTGGAGAAACGGCCTTTTTCAGCTAAAAGCGCACCATTTTCACGACGCACAGTATACTTCAGCTCTTTCAGCTTTTTCTCAGCATCTGTTAAAACATCTTCTTGAACACCTTCAGCTTTTGTGAATAGTCTTTGGCGTTGTAAAAATGAAAGATGTCGTCTAACTTTTTGCTTTTTCAAAGACTTATAAAGTGGAATGACTCGGTCCAAACTCGCAATAATTAAAGAGATTCCAAGCAATCCAATTAACCCTTGGAACCACCATGAGCCATATAAATCCGATAGCCCTAAATCATTATAGATTTTTCCAAATGTGCCATAGACTCTCTCATAATAGGCCGCTGCTTGTGTAGCATTATTTGCAGGTACATAAAATACTTGAGGTAAAATCGTACCAATTGCAGCAGCAACCAAGATTGCCACTATAATCCACATACCTACCTTTACACTAGAGAAGAAGTTCCATACTTTATCGATAATTGTTTTATTATACGTTTGTGATCGTCGAGCCGATCCTTCGTAACGCATATCCGCCAGTGGTTTATTGCGTGCCTCTTCTGTTAGTGGGCGACCGCAACTTTCACATAATTGTGTACCTTCTGGATTGATATGGCCACATTTACATTCAAGCGTTTTCATTTCCCTAACTCCTTAAAGTGGCTTAATTTCTTCCATAAAGTTTGCCACATCTTGTTCCGTCATCTCACCCTGAATAATTCGGACAATTTCTCCATCTGGATTCACAAGGAATGTTGTGGGAAGTGGTCCAATATTATAAAGTTCCATGACGTTTTTCTTTCGGTCGATAACGACTGGGAATGTCATGCCATATTGTTTTGTATAACTATTTACTTTAAAGTCGGATTCTGCAATATTTACTGCAATCGTCTGTACACCTTGATCTTTGTTCAATTGATAGTGTTTGTCGATGTACGGCATTTCTTTCGCACATGGTTTGCACCATGTTCCCCAGAAATTCAAAAATACGCCTTGTCCTTCATAATCCGAAAGTCTTTGAACGTTTCCTTCCATGTCAACAAGTTGGAAGTCTGGTGCTTGATCTCCAACCGCTAGAACGGCATTTTTTTCTTTCGTGACATTCACATAAATGGTTCCGATGATTGCAACAACCAACACAGTTAAAATGGCAGTCCGAATGTAAAATCGCGTCTTTTTTGACTGAGCCATTTGCTGATGCCTCCTTTATACATAGTTCTCTGAAATTCGTGCTATAGATTAGTATAACAAATATTTGAGGTCTCACAGTCTTCAGTTATGAAGGCTTTGTGAACGACAAGAAAAGTCTATACGAATATAGACTTTTCTTGTTAGATATGACCGACTTTTCCAGTATCCGCAAGTACGCGCATCTGCTTCACTTCATGCGTTGTAAGCTTCCGGTACTCACCTGCGTTGAGACCGTGTAATGTTAATAGTCCGAACTTCTCACGTTTTAACTTTTGAACAGGGTGACCGATTGCTTCGAACATACGACGCACTTGTCGATTTTTTCCTTCATGAATTGTAATTTCAACGATAGCTTTGTCTTGTTTTTTATCTTCTGATAAGATCTTCACTTTTGCTGGAGCAGTTTTTCCATCCTCAAGCTGAATTCCTTTTTGCAATTGCTTAATTTTTTCACGGAAAGGGATTCCTTTTACACGCGCAACATACGTCTTATCGACTTTAAACTTCGGATGAGTTAGTGCATAGGAGAAATCTCCATCGTTTGTCAAAAGAATCAAGCCAGATGTATCGTAATCTAAACGCCCTACTGGAAAAATACGTTTGTCTTCAAATTCGATAATATCAACGACGGTTTTGCGTCCTTTGTCATCTGTTGCAGCTGAGATTACTCCGCGAGGTTTGTATAGGAGATAGTAGACTTTCGTTTCCTTCTCAAGAACGACACCTTCTACCTCTACTTCGTCTGAGTTTGAAACTTTGGTTCCAAGCTCTTTCACTCGAACCCCATTCACTTTGACTTTTCCTTCTAAAATTAATTGTTCGGCTTTTCTGCGAGATGCAATTCCTGCATTTGCTATTACTTTTTGTAAACGTTCCATTCTAAACCCTCATTCCATAGTATAAGTGATGGGAAATCGAAGCGAATCACTGTTTAATTTGATCTCTCACTCACCAGTTGTTTGTCCTTTTTTTAAATAGACACTATTCGTTAGTTTTTCATCTTTTCTCTTCAAGAAAGCATAAGGCTCTTGAATCGATATCTTAATTCCATCTTGAGCACTATAGTCGCCATCCATAACAACCCTCTCAACTTCATTAAACACGCGAGTCTTCAAACTTCGATAACTCGACAAATGCTTCTTCGCTTCCCGCTACGTGTTCCGCTACTGCAACAGCAGCGTCATTTCCTGATTGTAACATAGTCGCATAAAGTAAGCTCTCTAATCTCCATACGTCGCCTTTCTTTAAGTATACGGAGGAGCCTTCTTGATTACTAGCATTTCGACTGATACGCACTTGCTCATCCGGTGTACTCTCTTGGAGCGCCACGTAGACTGTCGTTATTTTGGTGATTGAAGCAGGAGGCATCTTTACAGCTGCTTCTTGCTCGGCTAGTATTCGTCCTGATTCTGCATCGACCACTGCGAACGACGCTTGCAGAGTTGCCGGACTACTTATGAAAATCCAAATAAAAAAACAGCAGGACCATATGCGCAGTCCCACTGAACACTTTTGTCTTACCAAACCTTCATCCATTCTCTGTCGAGTTCAAATCAAACTGCTCTTGGAACTTTGATAAAAAGAGGTCTGTTTCATCTTCAAGTTCATTCGACTCTGGAAGTGGAGGCAAGTCGCTCAAGTTTTGCAGCCCAAAAACTTGCATGAATTCAGGTGTTGTTCCATATAATATGGCGCGACCCGTTCCTTCAGCTCTCCCTACTTCTTTGATCAATACGCGGGATACTAGTGTTTGCACCGCACTATCTGATTTCACACCACGAATTTCATCTATTTCAACACGTGTGATAGGTTGGTTATAAGCGACGATCGCAAGCACTTCCATCGCAGCTTGAGACAAAGATGTAGAGTGTGTTGTATCCACCATACGTTGAATGACTTCTGCATTTTGCCTTTTCGTAACAAATTGATAGTTGGAAGCGAGAATAACCAATTCGATTCCACGCGCTTCATCTTGTTTATAGTTCTCCATCATAGCATCTAAGTGAAACTTCACTTCATCTGCAGAATGCTCTGTAAATTTCAGTAAACTAGCAAAACTTAGTCCTTCATCACCTGCTATGAACAACAGGCTCTCGAGCTGACTCATCAAACTCTGATTCAATTTCACTTTCATGCACTTCCTTAACTAACTCTATTTCAAGGTTTTTAAAATTTTCGATTTGATGAACGAGCACTAGTTGCCGCTTCATCAACTCTAATACCGATAGAAATGTCGCTACTAATACGGAGCGCTCATTTGTATCGAACAATTCTTCAAATACCATCTTCCCATGAGCTGCTTGAAGCTTTGAGACAACTTCTTGCATTTGCGCTTTAATCGAAATCTCAGTTTTAGCGATACGTGTCGATAACGGTGCTTGCAGTTGTTTTCGTTTTAGCATTTTTTGAAAAGCACCTAGCAAATCATACGCTTCGTATTGTTGTTCTAGAACTTCAGCCACTTCGATTTCTTGTGTTTCAAAAACTGCTGGCAGTTTTGAAAAGTGTTGGCTGTGCGTTTGTTCACGTTCTTTCAGTTCTTGGGCTGCTTCCTTGAATCGTTTGTATTCAAGTAGTCTCGTCACGAGTTCATCCCGTGGATCATAGACATCATATTCAGAATCTAAATCGAGGTCTACTGTCACAACAGGCAACAACATTTTACTTTTAATACTTAATAGCGTAGCCGCCATAACCAAGTATTCGCTAGCTTCATTTAGCTCCAGCACTTGCATGGCATGTACATGTTCCATATACTGAGAGGTAATCTCAGTCATTTTTATATCATAAATATCAATCTCTAATCGATTAATTAAATGGAGTAAAAGATCCAATGGACCTTCAAACGCCTCAACTTTTACTTCGTATGCCATCTACTCACCCTTTATTGCACAATGATTCTTATTATACCGGATGTGATGACACAATGCACCTTATGAAAAGACCTGAAATGGAAGAGTTTTTGTATCATTTTTATGTAACGAAAGACTATTTTGAATGCCATGAGATCGGCGAGGAGTTATGGAAAGAGGTCGCACCGCGGGAGAAGTCCCATTTTTTAGTGGGGTTTGTGTTGCTGGCGACGGGACTCTACCACTGGCGACGTGCAAATTTCGATGGGGCTTTGAGAAGTTTAGAAAAATCTTTGAAGCTACTTGTAACTAATAGAATTCTTTTAGAGGATTATTTAGATTTTGAAAAGCTTGATACATTGTTTTTGGAATTGATTCGAGAGGTAGCTAATCATTCTCCTTATGAATCAATCCAGTTACCTATTCGCGATATGGAGTTAAAAGCAAAGATTGCGTCGTTTCCTCCAGCGCTTCACGTAGGAGACGAGATCATTCATAGACACTCGACACGCGACCGCTCAGACGTCATCTTAGCTCGACAACAGGCTTTGTTGAAACGGCGGAAATAAAGTGGAAAGTCCCCTCACTCGAACAAATGTTCAAGTGAGGGGACTTGTTTTTAAATCAGTCACCAGTAGGCAACTGTTATTTTTTTATGATTGTTTTAGCAGAAACCCCTCCATCCAGGATTTCCCACAAGGGGATGTCACCTTTAAGAAAGCTGGTCGGTATCAAACTGAGCGAACGTTCATCGGATGAATACGTAATTTATTCTGCACTAATCAGGATTTCTTCTACCGAAACTGATTTTTCTTCTACACTAAACGTGATTTCTTCTACCGAAGTCATATTATGGAAACTAATACAAAACTCAGACCTGATTTCCTAAGGGCCTTACTAGTAAGATCTTGCCTGCGACGAGAAACCTCACGACGCGCCCTCGGAAAGCAGCCGAACCCACAAAGGCTGAAGTACGCCTTCATGGGCACGTCTGATTTCCTCGGAGTTTCTAGAGTGGCGTTCTCCACATCTACATGAAATCGAGTTGCGCCTCCTAGAAATCCCGCAAAATGCCATCGCGGGCTATGAAGCAAAGAGCGCTTCACAGCCCGCGATGGCATTTCGCACAATTTCTGACCAGTCGGCTCCACATCTAAACTGTCGGCGCTATAAACATCCAGTACACGACTCCCCAGCCTAGTCCCATTACCAACAACAATATAAACAGCACTATGTTTCGATTTTTTAGCTTCACTGTCCTTCGACCTCCCCATAAAGAGACAAGTCGTTTCGTACTAAATCTTCAAGTGATTCACGTTTTATGACGAGGCGCGCCTTTCCGTTCTCCACAAAGACTACTGCTGGTCGTGTCAATCGGTTGTAGTTGCTCGCCATCGCATATCCATATGCTCCTGTTGAGAAGATTGCAAGAATGTCTCCTGCTTCTACTTCTGGCAACGTGATATCTTCGATCAATTTATCACCTGATTCACAGCACTTTCCGGCTACCGTCACCAGCTGAGTTGCATCCGCGTTCATGCGATTGGCTACACGCGCATCGTAACGGGCCTGATAGAGAGCTGGCCGAATATTATCAGACATTCCCCCATCAACAGCAATGTAATGACGAACATCCGGGACAGTCTTTTGGCTGCCAATTGTATAAAGAGTTGTTCCTGCATCCCCGACGAGAGAACGTCCAGGTTCAATCCAAATCTCAGGCATCTGATAAGCGGATTCCGACGAGAGGCGACTGATAGCTTTAATCATTTCTTCTACATATTTTTCAGGCGCAAGTGGGGCATCTTCTTCTGTATACCGGATACCGAAACCTCCGCCGAGATTGAGAACCGTACACGAATAATTTTGTGATTCACTCCAGTTTTGCATCTTTGTCAATAGTTTTTCTGCTGCAGCAACAAAACCTTGTGTTTCGAAAATCTGAGACCCGATGTGACAATGAAGCCCTAATAAGTTGACGTATGGATGATGTGCAACCGCCTCAAATGCATCGTCTGCTTGTCCGTTATTTAAATCAAATCCAAACTTCGAGTCTTGTTGACCTGTCGTGATGTAATCGTGGGTATGGGCTTCAATCCCTGGCGTTACACGGAGTAAAATCGAAATCTCTTGCTTTCGTTCTTCAGCTAGCTGCTTCACTAACTCGATTTCGTAGAAATTGTCGACTACAATACAACCAATTTCTGCGTCAAATGCCATGACCAACTCTTCCATACTTTTGTTGTTGCCGTGGAAATGAATTTTTGACGCGGGGAACTTGGCGTGAAGTGCTGTATATAGTTCTCCAGCTGACACTACATCTAGTGAAAGCCCCTCTTCTTTCATTACTTCATAGATTGCAATAGATGAAAATGCTTTTGAAGCATAAGCGACTTGTGCCTTTACATTATTTTTTTCAAACGTCTCTTTAAACTTACGCGCACGTTCACGGACTAGTTCAATATTATAGACGACAACAGGTGTACCATATTGTCTTGCTAATGCTGTGGCATCCAGCCCAGCAATCGTTAAATGACCTTGTTCATTTGTTGGATAGTTCAGTGTTTGGTTCATGCGAATCCCTCACGTTCCCTGGATTTTTACTACACACACTTTACCACACTGAAGTTCCGCTTTCAATGCGCATCATAGTCTATTCGCTGGAATCCAACCTCTTAGCCGCTCTAATATTCGCTTCTCCATTCGTGAAACTTGCACTTGAGAAACACCTAATCTATTCGCGACTTCAGTTTGCGTATAATCTGAGTAAAAGCGCATACGAATTAGTTTCTCCTTGTAGACGAACGATTAACGTTTGATCTCCGACTTTTTCAATAGTTGATAACATAAACATTCCTCCTTGTTTTCTGTGAATTTCGCAACGGAGTTCTTCTATTCCTGCTAGTCGACAAAACTAGAAAAAAGAACAAAAAAAAGACGCGAATCGATAAATCGATTCACGCCTTGTGGCTTTATTTTGTAATGATTTTATAAATCAGTGGTGGTGCATCTGTAGCTTGATCTGAGATTGTGATGTTCTCTAGGAACTTCGTTTTTGCATCTTCAATGTCCTCGCTATTTGCATAAAACGTTGCAAGTGCTTCGCCTTCAGATACAGTATCTCCAACTTTTTTATGAAGCATAATTCCAACTGCTAAATCGATTTCCGATTCTTTCGTTGCACGACCTGCACCAAGAATCATTGCTGCTGTCCCAATCTCATCTGCTTCCATAAAACTAATCGTTCCTGATTTTGGAGCCAAAATATCAATTTTATGTGCAGCTTGTGGAAGAAGTTTTGGATTGTCGACTACTGCTGGGTTTCCACCTTGCCACTTAATAAAATCTTTGAAGATTTGAAGTGCAGAACCATCTGCAATAACAGCTTCTAGCATTTTACGAGCTTCATCAAGAGTTTCTGCTTTTCCACCCACAACGACCATCTGGCTTCCAAGTACTAGACATAGCTCTGTAAGGTCTTCTGGGCCCTTACCAGACAATGTATCAATTGCTTCTTCGACTTCAAGCGCATTACCGATTGCACGGCCAAGCGGTTGACTCATATCCGAGATGATTGCCATTGTATTCCGGCCTACATTGTTCCCAATACGGACCATGGCTGTTGCCAGCGCTTCTGCATCTTCAATCGTCTTCATGAATGCGCCTTCTCCAGCTTTTACATCTAGTACAATTGCATCTGCACCAGCAGCGATTTTTTTACTCATAATCGAACTTGCAATCAGTGGGATGCTGCTCACTGTCGCTGTAACGTCACGAAGTGCATAGAGCTTTTTATCTGCAGGTGTCAAGTTCCCGCTTTGCCCGATGACGGCTAATTTCAACTCATTGACTTGTTTTGTGAATTGCTCACTTGTTAACTCCACATGGAATCCTTCGATTGCTTCTAACTTATCGATTGTTCCTCCTGTATGCCCAAGACCGCGTCCACTCATTTTTGCAACAGGTACACCGACAGCAGCTACAAGGGGACCAAGCACTAGAGTCGTTGTATCGCCAACGCCACCTGTGCTGTGCTTGTCAACTTTGATTCCTTCGATTGCGGAAAGGTCAATTTGATCTCCTGATTCGACCATCGCCATCGTTAAGAAAGCACGCTCTTGGTCGTTCATATCTTCAAAGTATATCGCCATAAGCAATGAACTCATCTGATAGTCAGGAATTGTTCCATTCGTATAACCTTCTACAAAAAAGCGGATTTCTTGTTCTGTCAATTCATGACCATCACGCTTTTTTTCAATAATATCGATCATTCTCATAGTCTTACCTCTCCTTAAACCAATTCAGATGAAAAGCTAGTTCCAAATGAAGTGGGGTTTGTTTTAAATAGATCTGTCAAAGTAGCACCAATGTCAGCAAACGTCTCACGTAGTGGCAATTCTTTTCCGCCTTCAAAGCGTTTTGAATAGACTAGAAGCGGTACGAATTCACGTGTATGGTCTGTTCCAGGCATTGTTGGGTCATTTCCGTGATCAGCTGTGATAATCAGTAAATCGTCTTCAGCTAATTTTTCAAGCGTTTCTGTCAGACGCGCATCAAATGCCTCAAGTGCAGACGCGTATCCTTTCGGGTCACGACGGTGTCCATATAATGCATCAAAATCTACTAAGTTCAAGAAGCTGATCCCTGTAAAGTCGCGTCCAAGAACCTCATGGAGTTTATCCATACCGTCCATGTTGTCTTTTGAACGAACGGCTTCCGTGATTCCTTCGCTATTGTAAATATCATCAATCTTTCCGATAGCAATCACATCTAGACCGTTATCTTTTAATTCATTTAAAGCAGTGCGACCAAATGGCTTCAATGCATAATCATGACGATTTGTTGTGCGCTGGAAGTTGCCAGGCTCGCCGATAAATGGACGAGCTATGATGCGTCCGACTAAAAATTCTTCAGAAAGTGTTAATTCACGTGCAATTTCACAGATGCGGTACAACTCATCTAGTGGAATGATTTCTTCGTGAGCCGCGATTTGAAGCACAGGGTCAGCAGATGTGTACACAATAATTGCTCCAGTTTCCATGTGCTCTTTCCCAAGTTCGTCTAAAATTTCTGTTCCACTTGCAGGTTTGTTCCCAAGTACTTTGCGGCCTGTCTTTTCTTCAAGTTGCGTAATCAACTCTTGTGGGAATCCGTTTGGATACACTTTAAATGGTTGATCTACGTGAAGGCCCATGATCTCCCAGTGACCTGTCATCGTGTCTTTTCCAACAGATGCTTCTTGCATTTTTCCGTAATGTGCGAGTGGTTGTGAGACCGCTTCCACACCAGGAATCGTTTCGATGTTCCCTAGGCCTAACTTTTGAAGGTTTGGAAGGTGAAGTCCTCCTACTGCTTCTGCTGTATGAACGAGTGTATTCGACCCTTCATCACCAAAAGCTTTTGCGTCTGGAGCTTCTCCAATTCCGACTGAATCCATTACGATAACATGTGCTCGTTTGAATGAATATGACATCAAAATCCCTCACTTTATATGGTATACGGTAATAGTAGCATCTTTTATGGAAAAAATACACGTCAGACCTCTTACAAATTAAGCACGTGGATGAAATTCATTGTAGACCTCTTTTAATCGCTTCTTGCCAATGTGCGTGTAAATCTGAGTTGTCGAAATGTCCGAGTGCCCAAGCATCTCCTGAACGGCGCGTAAATCTGCACCATTCTCAATCAAATGTGTCGCAAATGTATGACGTAACAAATGAGGCGTTATTTCTTTTGTCAGTCCCGCACGTTGCGCATGTTGTTTCAGCAGTTTTGCAATCCCTTGTCTTGTCAGTCGCTTTCCAGCTTGATTGATGAAAAGTGCCTTCTCATCTCCTCCCGGCTTGAATAATCTACCCCTTGCTGATTCTAGGTAACGTGTGATAAGTCGAATCGATGTTTGATTAAGTGGGATGATTCGTTCTTTATGTCCTTTTCCTGTAACTCGAACAAACCCCATCGATAACTGAACGTCCTCTTGATCAAGTTGCGTGCACTCGGATATTCGCATTCCTGTCGCGTACAACAATTCGATGAGGGCATAATCACGCATCCCTTGTGGCTTTTCTTTTGAAATGGCACCGGTGAGCTGATCGACTTCATCAATCGTTAGGAACTTTGGCAACACGCTGTCAAACTGGGGATGTTCGATTTGATAGGACGGATCATGATCAGTTACGCGCTCTCTTAGTAAAAATTGATGAAATGAGCGAAGTGCTGCGACTTTGCGTGCTATTGTACGCGCAGATTTCCCTTCTAGCTTTTGGCTACGCAAGTGGTGTGAAATGTCTTCTTTTGAAACGTTTTGGAATGATGTGATGTTCAAGTGCTCGAGTTGCTGTATGTAAGCGGATAGGTCTGTACGGTAGGCAACAAGAGTATTATCCGAAACTTGTTTTTCTATCCGTAAAAAATGTAGGTAATCTTCAAGTGCTTCTTTCAATACATTCACCTTTTTCATAGTAGGATTAGTGATTTTTAATGGTTGATGCGGGTAATTAGTTTCCATACTATCATTACGGGCGCTAATTCGACTTTTACGGGCGTTAAAGGAGTCAATTGGGTCGCCAAATGAGCAGTTACGGGCGTTAATTGACTTCACATGGTCCTTGAAGCGCATTGTCCAAAGACCTGATTTCGTAAGGTCTTACTAGTAAGATTTTGTGACTTTAACAATCGACAAGAGGAGGTAGTGAGTTCCTGGGGAATCAGAGTATGGCGGAGACCCCGCAGTGGAGGCGAGAAGTGCAAGCTTCTCGTATGCCAAGAGGAGGCTCCGGTATGCTCCCCCTGGAACTCACTACCGTAACGACAGAGATTGATAACCTTACTCAGTGGCGTTCTACACATCTAATAATAAAAAAAGGATAGCACAAGTAGGCTATCCTCTTCGACTTTGACGTCATTGATTATTTTGAATGGCAGCGATGACAAATACCATGGAACGTCAAGCGATGATCTTTAATTTGAAAATTAAAGCGCGACTCCACGATTTGTTCGACATCTCCTAATAAATCTTCTTGAATTTCATCTACGGCTCCACACTCCATACATACTAAATGATGATGGAAATGAGCAGCGCCCTCTTGTCGTAAATCATAACGGGAAACTCCGTCTCCGAATTGGATTTTGTCGACGACATTTAATTCATTGAGAAGCTCGAGCGTCCGGTAAACTGTTGCAAGTCCGATATCTTTAGACTTGTCTCGTACCAATAAGAAAACGTCTTCTGCACTTAAATGTGCTTCTTCATTCTCAAGTAGAACACGTACAGTTGATTCTCGTTGCGGCGTCAGTTTATAGCCGGCGCCGGACAATTGTTTTTTGATTCGATCGATTCGGCCTTCCATACGACGCCTCCTAACATGAGACTAGTATACCAAATGACATTTTCAAGTGACAAGTGTAACTTCTTAGAATGCTTATTTTTTTATAATTATTCTAATTAAAAAGTAGCCACTGCGAACTGCCATGCCCGATTAGAACGGCCACAGTCAATAGACGCCAACCAATTGCTCGCGAGTAAAAGAGAAGGCAGAAAAACAGCTACCTAAACTTGAGACTACAAACATCGTCAACCACTGGAGCAGCACATGCTGCATACACTCCCCCTCTTGAGACAATGTATGCATCGTGCATGAAAAACTAGAACCTATGGAGTCGCCACCACTGAATCGCAAAAGCAGTCTTGGCATCGTATATCTTCTCATCTTGAATCCATTTTTCTGCTTCCGCAAGAGAACATTCATGAATCTCCACAAACTCATCTTCATCAAGTTGGCGATTTTCTGTAACTTTCTTTAATCCTTGTGCTACATAAATATGGATGATTTCATCTGCGAAACCGGGTGAGGTCGCAAAACTTTGAACAAAATGTAGGTCGGACGCTGTATAGCCTGTTTCTTCCTCAAGCTCTCGAAACGCAGTTTCCTTCGGATCTTCTCCTTGCTCGATTTTCCCTGCTGGAATTTCAACGAGCGTTCGTTCAAGGGCTTTGCGGTACTGCTCGACCAAAACAATTTTGTGGTCTTGGGTAATGGCAATGACCGCTACCGCACCTGGATGTTTTACGAGCTCTCGCTTCGATGGTTTACCATTCGGTAGCACAACATCGTCAACAGATAAAGAAATCACACGACCGGAATAAATCGGTGTCGTGTTTGTCGTTTTTTCTTCAAAGTTTGTCATCGTCTCGCTCCTGTTCTTTGTATAATTTCTACTCTCATTGTACCATTATGGAAAGGAGGAGAGCAGATGAAACATGTACAACTTGGAAATAGTTCACTTTCACTATCTGAATTATCTCTTGGAGGGATGACCCTTCCAAAAGATCAGGCGTCAACTGATAAAATTATTCATACTGCACTTGATGCAGGTATTAATTGGATTGATACGGCAGACTTGTATGAACAAGGAGCGAACGAAGAACGTATAGGAAAAAGTATAGTTGGAAGACGATCAGATGTTTTACTTTCTACAAAAGTCGGAAATCGATTTGAAGAAGGAAAAGAAGGCTGGACTTGGGATCCTAATCCAAAATGGATTGAAGAAGCAATTCATCACTCTCTAAAACGGTTGAACACGGATGTGGTCGATTTGTATCAACTTCACGGGGGAACAAAAGAAGATGACTGGGACGCTATCATCGAAACATTTGAGAAACTCCAAGATAAGGGTTTGATTCGCCATTACGGGATTTCATCAATCCGACCAAATGTGATTTATCCGTACTTTGAAAAGTCACGCGCTGTCAGTGTGATGATGCAATATTCCGGTTTAGATCGACGACCGGAAAGTGTTTTTCCATTTTTGGAACAACACGAAATTGGAGTACTTGTCCGGGGTGGCCAAGCTAAGGGTCTTTTAACAGATGCCGCACTCGAAAAGTCAGAAAAAATCTCTTCATTTGGGAGTTATACAGAAGAGGATCTTCCTACTATTGTTAAACAGTTGGCCCATGATATTCCAAACTTAGGTGCTGTAAGCCTGCACCATATTTTGAAGCAATCAGCAGTTAGTTCTGTTGTTATCGGAACGAGTAAGCTCAGTCAGTTGCAAGACACATTAAAAAATTATTATCATTCTGTTACAGATGATGAAATTGCAACATACGTGGCGCTCACAAAGCCTGAGAAATACAAAGAGCATGTCGACTGATCGACATGCTCTTTTTTTAAAACTTTGACCCTTTATCGCCGTACTGCTCTAAAAGTTCTTCAAAGCTCATATTCTTTTCACGTTGTTTCTTCTCAAACAATTTACGTGCATGCTCTTCTTCTTCTTTCTTCTTTTGTTCTTCTGACAGAGCCGTCTTAGCCGCTTGAAGCTTTGAGAAAACATCTTCTGAAAGTTGGTCTTTTAATGTGAGAGAATCATCTTGCTTCTCAACTTGACGGTGATTTTGAGTATGCTTTTTCTTCTTTTTCACGTATTACTCACCTCGGGAAACGATGGTTGCTACGCCTTGTCCTCCACCGATACATAATGTTGCAAGACCAGTCTTCGCATCACGCTTTTTCATCTCATGAAGAAGTGTGACAAATATACGTGTCCCACTGGCACCGATTGGGTGACCAAGAGCAATAGCGCCACCGTTTACATTCAATTTTTCTGCATCAAATTTCAATTCGCGATCTACAGCAAGCGCTTGTGCTGCGAAGGCTTCATTTGCTTCGACTAAATCCATGTCTGCAACTGTCAATCCAGACTTCTTCATTACTTTCGCAACCGCTTCTACTGGTCCAATACCCATGATAGATGGGTCAACACCTGCTGATGCGTTCGCCACAACCGTTGCTAAAATTGGCACGCCTAACTCAAGTGCTTTTTCTTTGGACATCACCACTACAGCAGCTGCCCCGTCATTAATACCTGAAGCATTTCCTGCCGTGACAGAGCCGTCTTTTTTGAATGCCGGACGAAGTTTGCCAAGTTTTTCTGCAGTCGATCCATGTTTCGGGTATTCATCTACATTGAATACGATTGGGTCCCCTTTGCGTTGTGGAATTTCTACTGCCACGATTTCTTCTTCGAACTTTCCTGCTTCAATTGCAGCAGTCGCACGTTGTTGTGAGCGCGCTGCAAATTCGTCTTGTTCTTCACGAGTTAACCCGTAGTTTGCACAAAGGTTTTCTGCTGTAACACCCATATGATAGTCGTTAAATGCACACCATAGACCGTCTGAAATCATACTATCGACTGCTTGTTGGTTCCCCATGCGATAACCGTCTCGAGCACCCATTAACAGGTATGGCGCTTGGCTCATGTTTTCCATTCCGCCTGCTACAACAATTTCTGCATCCCCAGCTTTAATAGCTTGCGTCGCTAAATGAATTGTTTTCAAACCCGATCCACACACTTTATTGATAGTCATGGCTGGCACTTGTTGCGGAAGGCCCGCTAAAATCGAGGCTTGACGTGCCGGGTTTTGTCCAAGTCCTGCTTGAAGCACATTCCCCATAATCACTTCATCCACTTGGTCTTTTGAGATTCCCGCACGTGTTAGTGCCTCTTCAATAACGAGTGCCCCTAGCTTTGTAGCCGGCACATCTTTCAATGCTCCTTGGAAAGAGCCAATTGCTGTTCGGACAGCGCTTACAATTACAACTTCAGTAGACATCCCAATTCCTCCTTGTCATCCCTTGCGACCTGTCCCCACTTAAGCGTAAACTACTAGTAAGGGGGATTGGTACCATGATTAGTTTACCAAATAAAGTGACAATTATCGAGGTCGGGCCACGGGATGGCTTACAAAATGAGAAGAGAAATGTAGCAACGGAGCATAAACTGAGGTATATAAAAGGGCTTCAAAAAGCAGGGGTCAAAGAAATGGAACTTACTTCATTTGTATCGCCAAAATGGGTTCCACAAATGGCCGATGCGGCTGATATAATGACATCCGTTGAAAAAATCGGGCGCCAATTCGTGTTGACGCCAAATGCACGAGGAATGGAAAATGCCATAGCCGCTGGCGCAGAGCATGTGGCAGTTTTTGTCGGGGTTTCCTCGACGTTTAATCAGAAAAATATAAATAAAACTACTGATCAAGCCGTTGAACAGTTAGCGGAACCGATTCAACAGTTGCTTTCAAAGGGAATCTTTGTACGCGCTTGTATTTCGACTGCCTTTTATTGCCCTTATGAAGGAAAACAGGCCATTGAAGATGTCATACATCTGTGTCGCACTTTTGTTGAAATGGGCGTTCAAGAATTAAGCGTCGCTGATACGATCGGTAAGGCATCGCCACTTGAGAGCTATACCCTGTTCTCATTACTCAAAGACCAATTTCCAAACACACTGATTACTGCCCATTTTCATGATACAGAAAAAATGGCGCTTGCTAATATATTTGCTGCCATGCAAGCAGGTGTGGACCGGTTTGATAGTTCTGCCGGTGGGTTAGGTGGGTGTCCATTTGCTCCAGGAGCGACCGGTAATGTAGCGACGGAGCAAGTCGTGCATATGCTGCACAGAATGTCGATCGAAACAGGTATTGATGAGAACGTGTTACAACAAACAATTAAAGAAATCCGACCGTATGTGTCAATGTAAGCAGTTGTGGGTACAGTGAGATATAACGAATAGCGGAGATGATGGAGATGAAAAAGAGGGTCATCATTTGGACAAGTCTTGTCACGAGTCTCATCACGGCATTAACAACATTGATTGGATTTGTAGCGACAAATCGACTGATGTATATCAAACAAAAAGAACCGGATTTTGTATTAAACCGGGAGATTTCAGAAAAACGATTAGATCAATCTTGGTATGATGCCATAAAGAAAGAAGAAGTCTGGATTGAAAGTAAAAATGGGTATCAATTAAAATCGATCTTTATTCGACCGCATGATACGAAGAATTACGTGATCATATGCCACGGTGTCACCGAGAACAAAGTCAATTCATTGCGCTTTGTGCGTATGTTCGAACGTCTTGGATACAACAGTGTCATTTACGATCATAGGCGTCATGGTGATTCGGGAGGTAAGACGACAAGTTTTGGACATTATGAAAAAATGGATTTAGAAGCTGTTGTGGATGCGCTACGCGATCGCGTAGGTGAAGGTGGTGTCATCGGCATTCACGGAGAATCAATGGGGGCTGCAACGACACTTTTATACGCCGGTTCCATTCGAGATGATGCGGATTTTTACATTTCAGACTGTGCATTTTCTGATTTTGAACGTCAAGTGCATCATGTTATGATGCAAACAACGCCGATTCGGTCGATGTTTACAGTTCGTGTCGCGAATCTTTTCATGAAACTACGTGAAGGCTACACATTCCGTCTCGTATCTCCAATTGACGTCGTCGATAAAATTGAAAAACCTGTACTTTTTATCCATTCTAGACCGGATGACTTCATTCTTCCGGAGATGACTCAAGAGCTGTATGACAAAAAAATTGGCGCAAAAGAACTCAAATTTTTCGATAAAGGCGCTCATGCTAAATCTTTCAATGAAAACCCTGAAGAGTATGAACAAACCGTGTTAGATTTCTTAGTGAAATACGACTTATATACAAACGAAAAGCAGCTCAATTGAGCTGCTTTTTACTTTTGTTTACCTGGTTTAGTTTGTACGCGGTTCATTTGCGCCATCATTTGTTTGACTTGCTTCTCAGATGGTTTGCGTCCCATTTGGGCCATCATCATGCGAAGCATTTGTTCATTGATCGGCGGATTATCTTTTAGATATTTCATCATATATTGACGTGCTGCAAAGAATCCTCCAACAAGACCGAGAATAAGAGCAACGATAATCAACGTAATCGCAAGTGCTAAGTTCATGTATGTCATCCTCCTTTGCTGGCTTATCGACGTGTCTCAGACACCATTCACTAGTATACTACATGTTTCCTCAAATTGACTAGAGCTTGAAAAAAATAGAGCACCCTTTTTCGGATGCTCTACAAAACTCTTATAGTTTTAGGAAGCGGTCTGCAACATTTTGTGCTGTGAAACCAAACTCTTCCATGATTTTCTCACCAGGAGCACTTGCACCAAAGCGGTCGATTGCAAGTACATCTCCGTCAAAGCCAACATATTTGTGCCAACCAAGAGATGCACCCATCTCGATTGCAAGACGTTTCGTGATGGAGCGTGGAAGAACAGATTCTTTGTATTCTGCATCTTGTTTTTCGAATAGATCCCAAGATGGCATAGAAACTACAGAAACTTTAACACCTTGCTCTTTTAGAACTTTTTGCGCTTCTACTGCAAGACTTACTTCAGAACCAGTTGCAAGTAAAAGACCTGTCGGGTTCTCTCCAGTAGATACCACGTATCCACCTTTTGCAACACCTTCAGCTGCCCCCGAAACCGTTCCTTCAAGTACAGGTAGGTTTTGACGAGATAAGACAAGAAGTGTTGGCGTATCCTTTGATTCCACTGCAAGTTTCCATGCTTCTTGCGTTTCAACTGCGTCTGCAGGACGAAGGATTGAAAGACCCGGCATTGCACGAAGTGATGCTAACTGCTCAACTGGCTCATGGGTTGGTCCATCTTCCCCTACTGCGATTGAATCGTGTGTGAATACATATGTTACAGGTAAGTTCATGAGTGCAGATAGACGGATCGCTGGTCGCACGTAGTCACTGAAGACGAAGAAAGTTCCGCCGAACACAGTGAGTCCACCATGAAGTGCCATACCGTTTAGTGCAGCACCCATCGCAAATTCCCGTACTCCGAACCAAATGTTTTTGCCTTCGTAAGAATCTGCTGAGAAGTCACCGACACCTTTAATTGTCGTTTTATTTGAACCTGCTAAGTCTGCACTGCCTCCAAAGAATGACGGAAGGTTTTTTGCAATCGCATTGATTGCGTCACCAGAAGCAGAACGAGTCGCTACAGAAGCGCCTACTTCATACGTTGGTTTTGCAGAATCCCAGTCGATTGAGAATGTTCCATCAATCGCTTGCTTCAACTGGCTTGCAAGGTCCGCGTTTTGCGCTTCAAATTGTGTGAACAAGTCGTTCCACTTTGCTTCTTCCTCTGCACCAAGTTTGTCAGTGGCCTCTTTGAAAGTTGCATAAACTGTATCGTCCACATAGAAGTCTTCTTCAAATGTCCACTTGTATGCTTCTTTCACTAGTTTCGTCTCATCAGCGCCCATTGGAGCTCCGTGAGCATCCGCTTTACCGGAACGGTTTGGTGAACCAAATCCAATGACTGTTTTCACTTCGATAAGTGTTGGACGGTCTGATGTTTTTGCTTCTGCGATTGCGCGATCGATTGCGTCTACATCGTTTCCGTCTTCTACGAAAATATAGTTCCAGTTGTAAGACTCAAAACGCTTTTGAACTGATTCTGAGAAAGATTTGTCTAAATCTCCATCAAGTGAGATGTCATTGCTATCATAAAGAACAACCAATTTGTTTAATTTCAAGTGACCTGCAAGTGAAATAGCTTCAGCTGCAACACCTTCCATTAAATCTCCGTCTCCACATAACGCGTATGTGTAGTGATCAACGATATCATGTGTCGTATTATACGTCGCAGAAAGATGCGCTTCTGCCATTGCCATACCGACTGCCATACCAATTCCTTGACCAAGTGGTCCTGTCGTTGCTTCTACTCCTGCTGTGTGACCGTACTCTGGATGGCCAGGTGTCTTAGAATCCCACTGACGGAAGTTTTTAATTTCTTCCATCGGAAGATCATAGCCACTTAAGTGAAGCAGGCTATATAAAAGCATTGATCCGTGACCTGCGGATAGTACAAAACGGTCGCGGTTAAACCAGTTCGGGTTTTGTGGGTTATGGCGTAAGTGACGTGTCCACAATGTATAAGCCATTGGAGCAGCTCCCATTGGTAAACCTGGGTGACCTGAATTGGCTTTATCAATTGCATCGATCGATAATGTACGGATCGTATTGATTGCTAGTAAATCTTTTTCTGCTTGCATGAACGACATCCTCTCAAATTTGATTACTCTCTTAGTTTAGTCAACCTCGTGCCATCTAGCAACTACTTCTATTAATTGAGGCGGTTATTCTCTTTTGCTTGCTTTACCTTATCAGGTGTTACATCATTGCCTTCCGGATCCACAATTTTCACATTTTCAATTGTTTTTCGCATTGTGGAGCGGAAAGTCTCAAGATACTCTTTACGAAGAGATGATTGTTCTTTTGCTTCCACTTCAGTAAGCTTTTGCTTCTTAGATTTATTAGAAAGTTCGCTTATACGTGCGAGTTTTTCAGGACTTAACATTGTTCTACCTCCTTGCTTTCTACTACACGATAGGAGAAATTCATTAAAAGTGCAAGAAAAAAGGCATTCCAGCGCGGAATACCTAGGCTTGTTGTTTATATTCTTTGTAACGTCTATGGACAGTAGCTTTACTGATGGAGTGTCCAAGAGCAGATAAGGTTGTACTGATCTCTTCATAGGTGAGACCAGCAACACGAAGACGCACGATTTCTTCGATGGGTACTTCAATACGTTCTCGCCCTAGTAGATTGCCTCTTGATTTTAAGTTGCGCTCTGGTTGATAGCCGTTTTGTACAGCTCGTTTCATTCCTCTTCGAATCTTTGCATTGTGAATTTTGCGTTGGTATTCTTCTACAACTGATAAGATACCAAGGACCATAGTATCGGTTTCCGAGAGAGCAAGAGCACCGTCCTCACGTGCTGTTAAAATTTGCACATTTTCTTTTTCCAGCAAATGCAGGATTGCCATGCGTGCATGTCCACGTCCAAGCCGCGTCTCATCTTGAATTAGTAAATAATCCACGTCCTCTTCTTTAATTGTTGTAAGAAGGTCTAAGAGTCCTTCACGATCGACATCATAACCGCTCTCTTGATCGCTGTATTCTGCCAAGACGTGTAAATCGTGACTCGCTGCTAATGCATGGAGTTCTTCGGATTGACGAACAAGTGACGTTTCTTGTGCTTCTTTATCTGTACTGACACGACTATAAATAACTGCTTGTTTTGTTATCATTGTTCTGTCCCCGCTAACTGCGTTGGTTCTCCTAAGTAATTGAATTGTTCAGTTGATGGAATTGTAAGAGTTTGCCCAACGTGAATTTTGCTATCTGTCATAAAGTTCAACTTCATAACTTGATCAATCCAATGGAGTCGTTCGTCTTTTTCCACGTAGCTCTCTGCTAAAGTCCATAGAGAGTCACCTTGTGAGATGACAATTTCGTTCGTTCCTGTAGTTTGATTTTTAAAATGAAGTGATGTGAAAGTAAAAAGTATAATGAGTACAAGACATGTAGTATAAACAATCGACAATTTGTTTTTCAAGATAATTCACTCCTTAAGAATGTATGTTCGTATATATGTACTCATCATAATACGAACACACGTTTCTTGTCAAACCATTTTAGAACCTATGTTTGCATTTCATTGGTTCAAATGCTATACTTTAGATATGAAATAATGATCGTGACTTGGAGGGGAACCCTAATGAGAAAGGCTTCAAAAAGACAAGAAGATATACTCGCTTTTATAAAAGAAGAAGTACGAAAAAAAGGCTATCCGCCTTCCGTAAGAGAAATTGGTGAAGCTGTCGGTCTGGCTTCGAGTTCTACAGTTCATGGTCATCTTGCGCGTTTAGAAAGCAAAGGCTTGATTCGCAGAGATCCTACAAAACCACGTGCAATTGAGATTTTAGAAGAATTAGATGTAACAGATATTTCACCCGCTTCTGTTGTTCAAGTACCTTTAATCGGGAAAGTTACAGCAGGACAACCAATTACAGCTATCGAGAACATTGAGGAGTTCTTCCCTCTTCCGACGACATTTGGTACGATTGATGACCACTTGTTCATGCTTGAGATCATGGGAGATAGTATGATTGAAGCCGGAATTTTAAATGGAGATTATGTTGTCGTGAAGCAACAAAATTCTGCAAACAATGGGGATATTGTAGTAGCGATGACAGAAGAAGATGAAGCGACTGTAAAGCGGTTCTTTAAAGAGAAAAATTATTTTAGACTCCAACCTGAAAATTCATCACTTGAACCAATTATTGTGGATCAAGTAAGCATTTTAGGTAAAGTTGTCGGTGTATATCGCCATATTCATTAAAAAGACTTCGCTGGGTTTCTGTCCAGCGAAGTTTTTTTATTCCATCAATCTATTCCATTTATTACCTCCACAATTAAAAAACCTTCGCTGAAATTGCTTCCAACGAAGGTTTTGACTCTATTAATACATCTTCAAGTATTGCTCGCGTTCCCAAGGGTGTACTGTTGTACGGAACATATCCCACTCGATTTCTTTCGCTTCCACGAAGTTGTGGTAGATGTGCTCACCAAGACCTTGAATAACAGTTTCGTTCTTAGAAAGTTCTTTAAGCGCTGATTGAAGAGTTCCAGGAAGATTTGCGATTCCTACTTCTTCACGCTCTTTTTCATTCATGTTGTAAATATTACGGTCCACTGCAGGTGGTGGTGTCAATTTGTTCTTGATACCATCAAGACCTGCTTGCAAGATTACAGCCATTGCAAGGTATGGGTTTGCAGCTGGATCCACAGAACGCACCTCGATACGTGTACTCAAGCCACGTGATGAAGGAATACGAACCAATGGGCTACGGTTTTGACCTGACCATGCTACATACACTGGGGCTTCGTAACCTGGTACTAGACGCTTGTATGAGTTAACAGTTGGGTTAGTGATTGCTGTGAAGCCTTGTACGTGTTTCAAAACTCCAGCCATAAACTGCATTGCTGTCTCACTTAATTGCATATCTGCATTTTCATCAAAGAATGCATTTTCTTTGCCATTGAACAATGACAAGTTAAAGTGCATCCCTGAACCATTCACACCGAATAATGGTTTTGGCATAAATGTTGCATGCAAACCGTGTTTACGTGCAATAGTTTTAACAACCAATTTGAATGTTTGGATGTTGTCACAAGCCTCTACAGCATTTGCATATTTAAAGTCGATTTCATGTTGACCTGGTGCCACTTCGTGGTGAGAAGCTTCAATTTCGAAGCCCATTTCTTCAAGTTCTAAAACGATATCACGACGACAGTTTTCACCTAGATCCATTGGTGCAAGGTCAAAATAACCACCGTGGTCATTCAATTCTAGCGTTGGTTCACCTTTTTCATCTAATTTGAATAAGAAGAATTCAGGCTCAGGCCCTAAGTTGAACGACGTGAATCCTAGCTCTTCCATTTCTTTTAAGACACGTTTCAGGTTGTTACGTGGGTCACCTTCGAATGGTGAACCGTCTGGACGGTTGATGTCACAGATTAGGCGAGCTACTTTCCCTTTACCAGTAATCCATGGGAACACTACCCACGTATCTAGATCAGGAACTAGGTACATATCAGATTCTTCGATACGCACAAATCCTTCGATGGAAGAACCGTCAAACATCATTTTATTATCGAGTGCTTTGTCTAGCTGACTCACAGGAATTTCAACATTCTTGATTGTCCCTAAGATGTCTGTGAACTGAAGTCGGATGTACCGAACATCATGCTCTTTTACTAGATTCTTAATATCTTCTTTTGTGTACTTACCCATTTTTTCACTCTCCTATTTATTAATAAGATTTGCCATTGTTAAAAAACCGTGACAAATCGCCTTGCCTTAAAGAGACACGCTGATTCAGTTGCGATTTCTTCAGCTCTTCTTTGACAATTGAGCGAAGTTCTACATCCGAGATCTTATGTACGGAGGTAGCAGCTGGTTGCTTTTTCATCTCAAAAATCTGTTTGATTCCTGCAATATTCACTCCACTAGCAAGTAAATCTTTGATTTCAAGAAGCGTATCAATATCATCTAATGAAAACATGCGTTGCTTCCCCTCTGTACGAGAAGGAAAAATCAATTCATTTTCTTCATAATACCGAATTTGTCGAGCCGTCAAGCCTGTCAATTGCATCACGATGTTCATCGACAGTATGGGCATCGACCGTCTCCACTGCTTTTCCATGCTGCACCTCCTCTCTTCATCTAAAAATAGTATATGTCATGTTAGCTTACATGTCAACAGAATGTGAGCTAATCTAACATAAAAAATTAAAGTGAGAAGAGAGCCCGTATAACCGCAAGTTTAATATGTTCATATGTCAGTCCACCCTGCACATAAGCTGTATAAGGGGGGCGAATTGGACCATCTGCTGTCAGTTCAATACTCGACCCTTGAATAAATGTTCCAGCCGCCATAATGACATCGTCTTCATACCCAGGCATATATGCTGGAATTGGAGCGAACTTCGCGTTAATTGGAGAAGACGCTTGGATTTGTTGACAGAACTTTATCATTTCATCAGGCGTAGTGAAGATAACGGATTGAATTAGATCGGTGCGCTTTTCAGTAGAAGCTGGTGAAGCTGTAAATCCTTTATTCTCCAGTGCAGCTGCTGTAAAGTAAGCTCCTTTTACTGCTTGCAGGACGATATGTGGTGCCATAAAAAATCCTTGATACATATCTTGTAGCGCATATAGGGATGCTCCTGCCTCTCCCCCTATACCCGGAGATGTCATGCGAAATGCACATTTTTCAACAATTTCTTCTTTTCCTGCGATATACCCACCAATTTTCGCAAGTCCTCCACCAGGATTTTTAATGAGAGATCCCGCCATATAATCTGCACCCACTTCTGTTGGCTCTAACTCTTCAACAAACTCCCCGTAACAGTTATCTACAAAAATGATGGTATGCGGACTATAGGTTTTAATGAAAGTGACCATCTCTTTGATTTGTGCAATCGTGAATGAAGGGCGGTTCGCGTAGCCTCGAGAACGCTGAATCGCCATTACTTTTGGTGAAGAGCTACACGCCGCTTTCACGGATTCCCAATCAATTCCCAGTCCACCCACAAGATCAATATGGCGATAGCGAATACCGAAATCTTTCAATGAACCAGTATCTACTTCTCCCCCATCGACGATTGATGCTAATGTATCGTACGGTTTACCGGTAATATAGATGAGCTCATCTCCAGGACGTAAAATGCCAAAGAGTGCAATGGTAATGGCATGTGTACCCGAAATGATTTGCGGGCGGACCAAGGCTGCTTCTGCTCTAAATACATCCGCATAGACAGCTTCTAAGGTGTCCCGTCCTTCGTCGTCATATCCATACCCAAATGAAGGCGTGAGATGATGTTCACTCACTGAATGGTTCCAAAACGCATGCAAAACTTTTTGTTGGTTGTAAAAAGCAATACGCTCTGCTTCTTTTTGTTGTGGGGCAATCTCTTTCTCTATTTGTTCAATGTACTCTAGTTGTTGTGGTAATAAAAAGTGTGTCATACCTATTTCCTTCCCTACTGAAAAGAAAGCCCGCCTCCGCTAGAGGACGAGCTCTCCATTAATTTGATGTTAAATTTAATTCTACGCGCTTACTTGGAGCAAATGTCGAAATCGCATGTTTATAAATCAAGTGCTGTTTCCCATCCGACTCAAGTAATACGGTGAAGTTGTCATACGATTTGATTAACCCCTTCAGTTGAAAACCGTTTAGTAAAAATACAGTCACAAACACTTCATTTTTACGCAACTGATTCAAAAACGTATCTTGCATATTTACATTCGCCATTAGAATCTCCCCTTTGTCCTCGTCTCTACCTACTTATTCGCTAATTCCTCGTTATTTTCCTTCAAAAACTTTTGGCAATCTTGTTCGATCTGAGTGATGTCCTTTTCAGGGTGATACCAGTTAACAGGCAATTTATTCCGGAAGTAGGTCAACTGCCGCTTTGCATAACGTCGAGTGTTTTGTTGAATCGTTTCCACTAAAAGTTGGCGAGGCCAGTTACCATCTATTGCTTCGATGACTTCCTTATACCCAATCGCTTTGAACGACTGCGCCTCTTTCGGTACATATGAAAGTAATTGCTTTACTTCCTCTAGTAGCCCTTGTTTTATCATCACTTCTACACGGTAATTGATCCGATCATAAAGTTCTTGTCGGTCACGGTTTAATCCGATGATGTAAAAATCATAATAGGGTTCATTGCCCGTATCTTGTTGCTGCTCTTTTTGCGTAATACCAGCACTCATGACACGCTCTAATGCACGAATGACACGCTGTTTGTTTTGATAAGAGATGGTAGTAGCTGCTTCTGGGTCAAGTGTGTCTAACTTGTTCCATAATGCGATAGCTTCTTCACTTTCCAACTCTTCACGTAATTCCATATCTTGTGGTGATGAATTAAAGCGAAAGTCATAGAGAATAGATTGGATGTACATACCTGTTCCCCCAACAATGAGAGGGACTTTTCCTCTTGCTGCGATCTCTTGTATTTTCTTTCTTACGATGGATTGATAGTCAGCAACTGAAAAAGCTTCATCTGGTTCTCTTATGGAGAGTAAGTGATGTGGAATACCTTCCATTTCCTCTTCAGAAATCTTTGCCGTTCCAATCGTCAATCCTTTATAAACTTGAAGCGCATCCCCATTGATGATTTCAGCGTTAATTGCTTTTGCAAGGGCAATACTTGTTGCCGTCTTCCCAACGGCCGTCGGTCCTATCAGGACTACTACTTTTTGTTTCATTTACAACCATCCTAAAATTTGATCAACGACCGTTTGACGCCCTTTACCATTTAAAATTTCATGGCGCTGCCCTTCAATCAAGACAAGTTTGACATCTTCACTACCTGCTTTTTGAAAACTTAGAGCAACTTTACGAACACCTTTCCCGTAATCCCCCACTGGATCATCTGTACCTGCAATCAGTAACACAGGAAGACTCTTTCTCATACGTGCAAGCTGGTCTGTCGCGTAAATCGTTTTTAATCCTTGTAATAAGTCTTGATACAGCTTATTCGTGGGTACAAAACCACAATACGGGTCAGCGAGGTAATCTCTCACTACTTCAGGATCAGTAGATAACCAATCCGACTCCGTCTCTGCATCTTCTATACCTTTATTGTAATTTCCAAAGGTTAACTTATTCATAAGTGTCCCCGGCTGTGTTGCACCTTCCCCGCGGGCCTTGAAAGTTGCAAGACGCGCCCCAAAAGCTCCAAGAAGTCCTGGGTCTCCTCCAGTGCCAATCAAAACAAGTTTATCAACGACAGCCGGATACTTTTGAACATATCTACGAGCGAGAAATGACCCCATACTATGGCCGACCAAGAAAATTGCACGTGACGGATAATCGAGGAGATGGTGCTGTATCAACTCATTTACGTCATCCACCACGCGCTCAAACCCATTTTCTTCCGCAAAATAACCAAGGCGGCCCGCACGTTCTCCAGTTTGGCCATGCCCCCGGTGATCGGGAACAAGTACATGATAGCCTTTGTCATTCAATTCACCAGCAAACTGCTCATAACGAGCCGAATGTTCTGCTAAACCATGTAACACGACGACTGTTGTAGTTGCGTCTTCAACAGGATAGTCGCGTACGAAAAGTTTTGACTGATCGGTCATCTCCATCCACTTTGTCGTCATACTCCAGTCCCCTTTGCTTCTTCTATGCGTTGTTTCAACTCGTCTTCTCCTGCTTGCTTTTGTTCATCGGAGAGTTGTAACTCCTGCGCTAGGATTGCACTTACCTCTTTCCACGTATACTCAACTCGGGCGATATCAAAATAAAGATAACCTGTTCTACGGATGAAGAAATCACTTAAATTCGTTACCATTTCGTTTTGAATCGTATAGTAAAGTAAGATACGATCTTTCAAACTAAGTGTTGGTGTTTCCCAGCTCTGAACATATGGAATATAACCGATTGCCACTTCACTATTTTTGCCTAAAAACGTCACGACGTTTTTAGCTTCAGAGAGTGACAAGCCATAATAAATGAGTTGTTTTGAACGCTCATAAACATATTCATCAAAGTCGAGCAGTCCAAAATCACCACCCGATAACGGAAGCTGCTTAGTTGGTGACGATGGGATCTCGCGGGGGTAATTTCCTTTGATTGTATCAATCACATCTTCTGCCATCTTCCGGTACCCCGTCAATTTACCACCTGCAATCGTAACGAGCCCTGTGCTCGACACCCAGATTTCATCTTTTCGAGAGATTTCAGAAGCGGATTTGCCATCTTCTGAGATCAATGGTCGGACGCCAGCCCATGTGGATTCTACGTCCTCTCTTTTTAAATGGATGGAAGGGAAAAGTTGATTCGAAGCATCTACTAAATATGTAATTTCTTCTTCAGTCGCTATAGGATTAAGTGGATCTGCATCGTAAAACGTATCTGTTGTTCCGACATACGTCTTACCATCTCTTGGAATTGCAAAAATCATACGACCATCGGGTACATCAAAATACATCGCTTGCTGGAGTGGGAAGCGCTTTTGATCGACCACGATATGAACTCCTTTGGTAAGTTGAAGATGTTTATTATTTTCAAGACGATCTTTCCCACGCACTTCATCTACCCACGGACCTGCAGCATTGATGACAGTCGTCGTATGGATATCGAGTTGGTCACCCGATAGCATATCTTTCGCGCGCACACCGATTATTTTTTCATTTTGATAGATGAAGTTTTCGGCTTTGATATAGTTTAAGCACACTGCCCCAAGTTCAATCGCCTTCTTTACTACTTCAATTGTCAATCGTGCGTCATCTGTTCGATACTCTACGTAGTAACCGCCACCTTTTAACCCTTTCGTATTAATTAAAGGTTCGAGGTCAATCACTTCTTGTTTCGAAAGCATTTCACGTCGTTCGTCCTTTTTCACACCTGCTAAATAGTCATACACTTTCAGTCCTAAAGAAGTAGAAAGCGGTCCGAAGTTGCCTTTTTTATAAAATGGCAACATCATCCATTCTGGCGTTGTGACATGTTTTGCATTTTGATAAACAATATCTCGCTCTTTGCCCACTTCACTTACCATTTGAACTTCAAATTGTTTTAAATAACGGAGTCCACCATGAACAAGTTTCGTTGAACGTGAAGAAGTACCGGAAGCAAAGTCCTGCATTTCAATCAAGCCAACTGTTAGTCCTCGTGAAATAGCATCCAGTGCAATTCCAGCGCCAGTAATTCCGCCACCGATGACAACTACGTCAAAGTGATACGAGCCTAATGTGTCTTTTAAATATGCACGGTCTAAATACGATTTCATGAAACATCCTCTCCTTCAGTCGGTTTAAACGAGCGTGCAGCAGCAACTGCTTGTTGCCATCCTGAATACAATGTTTTTCGCGTTTTTTCGTCCATTTTTGGTTCAAATGTTTTCGTCGTTTCATGTAGCTCTGATAACTCATCAAGTGAACTCCAGAAACCTACGCCAAGACCCGCTAAATAGGCTGCACCAAGTGCTGTCGTTTCGTTGAGTCCCGCTTTTTCAATCGCTGCATGTAAAATATCCGCTTGGAACTGCATTAAAAATGAATTATCCACAGCACCTCCATCCACACGAAGCGACTCGATTGACACTCCCGCTGCTTGTTCCATTGCATCTAGCACGTCTTTCGTCTGATACGCAAGGGACTCCAGTACTGCGCGTATAAAGTGTTCTTTCTCCGTCCCTCGAGTCAACCCGAAAATTGCGCCACGCGTATCCGAATCCCAGTATGGTGTACCGAGTCCTACAAATGCTGGGACGACGTATACACCATCCGTTGACGCAACACGCGCTGCATAGGCCTCGGAATCCGATGCCTTGCGAAGCATACGCAAACCATCTCTGAGCCACTGGATAGCCGATCCTGCGACAAATACGCTTCCTTCAAGTGCGTAATGAACTTTCCCATCAATTCCCCAAGCAATTGTTGTGAGGAGTCCATCATCTGAAGTTACTGCTTCTTCGCCAGTGTTGAGTAACATAAAGCATCCTGTGCCATACGTATTTTTGGCCATTCCTTTTGTAAAGCATGCTTGACCGAACAAAGCTGCTTGTTGGTCCCCCGCAGCGCCTGCAATTGGCACTTCTTTCCCAAAGAATACCGACGGATCAGTCATTGCAATTTCTCCGGAACAATCGACAACTTCAGCAAGCATAGATTTTGGAATGTTAAACATCTCAAGAAGCTCGTCATCCCATTGTAAATCGTGAATGTTAAAGAGCAGTGTGCGACTAGCATTCGAATAGTCGGTGACATGCGTTTTGTTTCCGCTAAGCTTCCAGATGAGCCAGCTTTCAATTGTCCCGAATAACAATTCCCCATTTTCTGCTTGTTCACGAGCTCCCTCTACTTCATTTAGAATCCAAGCGACTTTACTAGCAGAAAAATACGGGTCCAGTCGTAATCCAGTTTTTTCCGTCACTTGTTGTTCAAACCCTTGTTTTTTCCACTTTGAAATAATGCCATTCGTTTGTCTAGACTGCCATACGATCGCATGATAAATCGGTTTGCCGGTTTTCTTGTTCCAGACGACAGTGGTCTCGCGTTGGTTTGTTATACCAATCGCTTTCACTTGTTCCGGCTGGGCATTTGCTTCGGTAAGCACGCCTGCGATACAAGATAACACCGATCCCCAGATTTCTTGTGCATCGTGTTCGACCCAACCGGATTTCGGAAAGTGTTGCGTGAACTCTTTTTGAGCCGTATGCACAGGCTTCCCTTCTCGATTGAATAAAATCGCGCGAGAACTCGTTGTTCCTTGGTCAATTGATAAAATAAAGTCCATATCCAGTCTCCTTTACATGACACGTTTGAACATTTTTTCAATCTCGTAACTTGAAAAATGAATGACGACCGGTCGACCATGCGGACAGGTATAGGGCTGTTCACAGTGTCGCAAATCCTCAAGTAATGTCGCCATCTGCTCACGTGGTAAGTAGTGATTCGCTTTAATCGATAATTTACAGCTCATCAAAATCGCTGCTTCTTCCCGTAATTTTGCTACATTTACGTGCTTTTTATCGAGCGCTGCTTGGAGCATTGTTTCGATAATCGTACGTTCTTGATTTTTCGGAAACCAAGAAGGGTATTCACGAACGACAAAGCTGGAATCTCCAAACTCTTCAACCCTAATACCCACCGACTCAAGTTCTTGTCGATTTTCTTTAATACGAAGCGCCTCATCGAGAGTAAAATGAAAGGTTAATGGGAGCAAAAGCATTTGACGCTCTTCATGATTCACTTCCCCTACTTTCGTTCGGTAAAACTCGTACTTGATTCTCTCTTGTGCCGCGTGTTGATCAACCAAATAAAATCCATCCTGCGCTTGACCGACTATATAGGTTCCATGAATCTGTCCGACGATGTCCATCTCCGGTAAAACCGGCGCAGATACGGCCTCTACACCTTCTTCTAAAACATCAAGCGACTCTTGTGCACACTTTTCAAAAATTTGCTCTACTGGTTGTTCGATATACTCTCGGTCGACTACAGGTGGTGCACTATAGTCATAGGTTTTCGTCGTGTTTTGAAAAAAAGAGGTTTGAGTCGAAGGAGCTGGCTTTTCTTTTGGAACCGTCATTTTTGGGATATCTTGCTTCCCACGTAGTACTTCACGAAGTGTTTTTGTCACAAACAATTCGAGTTCTTTTTCCTTACTAATGCGAATCTGATGTTTCGCCGGATGCACGTTCACATCGGAAAGTAACGGATCTAACGTGATGGAAAGTAAAGTAATCGGATAACGACCAATTGGTAAAAACGTGTGGTATGCCTCTTCGATTGCACGATTTAACCCGAAGTGCTTGATCCATCTACCATTCACAAAAATCGTTAAATAGTTTTTTGATGCCCGAGTCACGGTCGGTTGTGACGTTAAACCCGTAATTTTGAAGTCTTCATTTTCAGCTTCAAACGCTATCATTTGCTTTACTGTACCCGTTCCGTATATAGACGCTGCCACTTGTTGAAGATTGCCACGTCCAGACGTCTGAAGAAGCGTTTGTCCATTGTGAATCAGAGTAAAGGCAATAGATGGATAACTTAGGGCCAATTTATTGATCAAGTCGATTGAGTGACCTAATTCAGTTTGTATCGATTTCACATGCTTCAAACGAGCCGGTGTATTATAAAGGAGCTGTTCGACACGGATGATCGTTCCTTTGCGTAGTGGTCCGTCTTGCACATTTTTAGACCGACCACCTTCCATTGTCAATTGCGTGCCAGAGCCCTCTCCTGTTGAGGTTTGCATCCAGATTTTAGAGACCGCTGCAATACTTGCAAGTGCTTCTCCCCGGAATCCAAGCGAACGAATACGAAACAATTCATGTTCAGTCAATAGTTTAGACGTGGCATGCCGAGAAAATGCTAACTCCGCATCTTCTCGGTCCATTCCGTCCCCGTTGTCAGTGACTTCGATTTTTTGTAAGCCTGCTTCAACCAATTCTATTTGAATCGATGTGCTCGCTGCATCAATCGCATTTTCTACAAGTTCTTTCACAACACTTGAAGGACGCTCGACGACTTCTCCAGCTGCGATCTTATTGGATAACAGTTCATCCATTACTTTTATTTTCGTCACAGGTCCCTCACTCCTCTACAGATTGTTTGAGTGTGTGTAATAAATTCAACGCTTGGAGTGGCGTAATATCCATCACGTCTAGTTTTCGCAGTTGAACCACAACGTCATGTTCTTTTAGTTTTGGCTCACTTGTCGCAGTGAAATCAAATAAGGATAACTGACGGTCTTCTTGTTCTTCATAATCCGATAACAACTGTTGCGCTCGTTCAATTATAGCTATTGGAAGTTCCGCTAATTCTGCGACATGAATGCCATAACTTTTATCGGCGGCTCCGTCTTTCACTTTGTGTTGGAACACTACTTTTTTATCTTGTTCTGTCGCAGCTACATGCACATTTTTAAGGCGTGGCAATTGCCCATCAAGCTCTGTAAGTTCATGGTAATGTGTAGAGAAAAGGGTATTTGCTCCAATCTTATCGTGGATGTATTCCATCATTGCTTGCGCTAAGCTCATTCCATCATAAGTAGAGGTTCCCCGGCCAATCTCATCAAATAACAGCAAACTATTTTTTGTGGCACCGACAATTGCATTTTTTGATTCAACCATTTCTAACATAAACGTACTCTGTCCGCCTGCAAGATCATCAGCAGCCCCTATTCGCGTAAAAATTTTATCTGTAATCGGTAGGAGTGCATAGGATGCAGGAACAAACGACCCCATTTGCGCCATAATGATGGTGATGGCAACCTGACGCATATACGTACTTTTACCCGACATGTTCGGTCCAGTAATCAATAACATATTTTTCTCGTTCGTCAACACACAGTCGTTTGCGACATAGTGGTGGTTGTTCATCATTTTTTCCACAACGGGATGTCGTCCATCTCGAATTTCCATTTTCGTATCCGATTCAAATGTAGGGCGTGTCAATTGATAGTAGTTTGCACATGTCGCGAAAGATTGCAGGACGTCTAATTCACTTAGAGCATCAGCAAGCTGCTGAAGGACAGATATATGTTGTTTAATGTCATCCCGCACTTTTTCGAATAGTTCTGTTTCAAGAACTAATGCTTTTTCTTGTGCGGTTAGAATCATTGTCTCTTTTTCCTTCAATTCTTCGGTTATGAAGCGTTCAGCATTTGCAAGTGTCTGCTTTCGAACGTATCGTGCTTCATCTGCAAGATGAACCATCGATTTCGTTAACTCGATGTAATAACCAAAAATCCGGTTGTACCCAATCTTTAAGTTTTTGACTCCCGTCAACTCACGTTCGCGTTGCTCGAGTTCAGCTAACCAGTCTTTTCCGTTAGTAGCGAGATAGCGGAATTCATCGAGCTGTTGTGAAAATTGCTCGCGAATTACGCCTCCGTCCTTTAATGCAAGAGGGGGTGAATCGGCAATCGCCCTCTCCAAAAGCTCTCGACATTCAACCGGATCTGAAAGTTGGTGTCCCAATTGTTGTAAATGTGAATTTGTAGATTCGGATAAAATCTCTCTCAAAACGGGTACTTGTTGTAAGGTTTTTCTCAACTGCGCAGCATCTTTTCCGTTCAATGTACCGAAACTCACTTTTCCTAAAAGTCGTTCCATGTCATAAACCGTAGTTAATGCTTCTTTCACTTCCTCATGCACCATAAAATCATCTAAAAATGCTTCCACTTTGTCTAAACGTTTTTCAATGCCTGCCTGATTCGCAAGTGGCTGATGTACCCACTGCTTGAGCTTACGTGATCCCATTGCTGTCTTTGTCTCATCAAGTAACCAAGCGAGCGTTCCTTTTTGATCACCCGAGCGGATAGATTGAACAAGCTCAAGATTTCGTTTTGAAGCACTATCAATGGATAAAAATGCCGTTTCCTCGTAATGCTGAAACGTTTGGAGGTGAGTAAGCGTTCGTTTTTGTGTTGCATGAAGATAAGAAAGTAATAATTTACTTGCTTCATGAGATAAATCGCTATACCCGGACAATTCATCGGGAGTATGTATAGTCAAGTGAACATCGTATAGCTCACTAAGCTCTTCTACGAGCAATGCATCTTGTTCAAGGAGAACTAGCTCTTTTATGTTCAATTCATTGGCTTTTGCAAATAACGCTCTATGGTTCTCACGAATGCTCGTAGAGTAGGCCTCACCTGTCGCCACATCTAAGTAAGCGAGTTGTATTGGAGAACCTAGCAGTGCAGCTCCGACATAATGATTCGTAGCAGAAGAAATCGACTTACCTTCAAATAATGTTCCCGGCGTGATTACTTGAACTACTTCGCGCTTAACGATTCCTTTTGTAAACTTCGGATTTTCGACTTGTTCACAAATCGCGACATGGTGTCCCTTACTGACAAGCGTTTCGATGTATCCTGTTGCAGAGTGATAGGGAACTCCACACATCGGAATCCGTTCTTTTGCGCCAGCATCCTTGCCCGTCAGTGTGATTTCTAAAATAGATGCGGCTTGTTTCGCATCTTCAAAAAAAAGTTCGTAAAAGTCGCCCAATCGGAAAAATAGAAATTCATTTGGGTACTGTTTTTTTATTGATAAATATTGTTGCATCATTGGAGTATATGTCATCTGAAATCCGTCCTTCTCTTCGATCAATGTAGTGTAAGTATAGCAGACTTTTTGCGAGCATTAAAAAGGAACCTATCGCTAGGTTTCTTCTAAAAAGGGGATGAGCTCTCATCATGGTGTGGGTGATGGGAGCTATTCCTTTGTAATGAATGGCTTCCGCATGTACAGCTGTTTTTTTAGAACCACCAAATGCATCGAACTGGCCAACTACTTCAACGCTATCTGACACTTTTTTAACTTGGTAATGATGGTTCACAATCCAGCAGCCGAGAATCCGGTTGGGACGCTGAGGGAGTGAGATGACAGATTTGTTTTCAATCTTCTTTTTACCATGTCCGATGATCGCCTTCGTAATAATATGGCGATAGTTTTTCAAACACATGCCTCCTCCACACACTCTATGCATAGAAACACAAAAACGTGCATCTCAAATGTGAGATGCACGTAATTTTAAGCTTGTGCTGGTTTTGCACCGAATTTATCTTTCGTAACAAATTGAATTGCAACAAGGATGATAAAGATTACAAGACCAATAGTATCTGTCATGCCTTCAGGATAGATGAGAAGTAGTCCTGCAGCAAGTGCCACAATACGCTCATACCAGAAGACTTTGCGATACCAGAATCCAATAATGGCTGCACCAATAGCAATCATACCTGAAATTGCTGTGAACAGTACCCAAAGGATTTCTAGTGGTGTTGTATCAATCATTAAAAGCTGCGGTGAGAATACAATCATGTACGGAATAATGAATGCCGCGATAGCTAACTTGGCTGCATTAACTCCCGTTCGAATTGGGTCTCCACCCGACACACCTGACGCCGCAAATGCTGCCAGAGCAACTGGTGGTGTGATATCTGCAACAATCCCGAAGTAGAATACAAAGAAGTGTGCAGATAATGCAATAACTAGTGGCACCGCAGCACCTGCTGGTTCATCCAACATTAACAACGTGATAATGGCTGGAGCTGCAATAGTTGACGTAATTACATAATTGGCAGTAGTTGGTGAACCCATACCAAGAATGATTGAAGCAATCATTGTAAAGAACAATGTAAGCAAAATGCTACCGCCTGCTGCACTGATTAAACCGTTTGCAAGACCAAGACCGAGACCTGTTTTTACAACAACTCCCACTATGATACCAGCAGCTGCAGTTGCAGCTGCAACTGCTAAAGCAGTTCGTGCACCGTCTACCATTGCATCAATGATATCTTTGAAGCCTAGGCGAGTAGATTTATCAATAGCACTTAGGACAATCGCCAATACAATTCCCCATAGGGCTGCTTGCATTGTCGGAACCCCAACAAATAGCATAATAATAATCCCTAAGATTGGACCTAGCAAATAAATCTTTTTAAAGACCTCTTTGCGGTTTGGCATTTGGTCATCTGGTAGGCTCTTCAATCCTACACGCTTCGCTTCGAAGTGCGTCATGATCCATACGCCTGAGAAATAAAGGATGGCAGGGATAGTTGCTGCTTTTGCAATTTCCCAATACGTGATTCCATTCCCAATAAATTCGACCATTAAGAAAGCAGCTGCCCCCATGATAGGTGGCATGATCTGACCACCTGTTGAAGCTGCAGCCTCTACGCCTCCGGCAAACTCTTTGCGATAGCCGAGTTTTTTCATCATTGGTATCGTATACGAACCGGATGTAACAACGTTTGCTACAGAAGATCCTGAAATTGTACCTTGTAAAGCACTCGAGAAAATTGCAACTTTTGCTGGTCCACCTGTCAATTTACCTGCAAGTGTTACAGCTAAATCATTGAAGTATTGACCAACACCTGTTTTGACCAAAAATGCCCCAAACAGTAAGAACACAAAGATGAATGTCGCCGATACACTCAGTGGTGTACCTAAAATTCCATCCGTCGTAAAGAACATGAGTTGAACGATGCTTTCAATGGACTGCCCGCGGTGAGCTAAGAATCCAGGGAAGTATGGGCCGAAAAATGCATAAACTAAGAATACACCGGCAATAATCGTAATTGGTAAACCTACTGCTCGACGTGCGGCTTCTAAGGTTAACACAACTGCCAATATACCGATTATGAAATCTGGCGTCTGTAAGTTACCTACTCGTAATACTAAATCATCGATAAACAAGGGCCAGTAAAGTCCAACGGCTACCGAAAGTAAGGCTAATATGTAGTCGTACCATGGAATCGATGGTTTGTCTGCCCACTTTCTTCTAGCGGGGAATAGTAAAAAGATTAATGCTAGCGCAAATCCTAAGTGAATCGAGCGCTGGATGTAAGCTGTATACTGTCCATTAATAGCCGTGTACAATTGAAACAATGTAAACGCCAGTAAAGAAAAGTACACGATTTTACGCATAATACCTTGATGGTTACGTGTGTTCGATTCCGCATCATATTTCGCTAAAATCGCTTTTTGTTCTTCTTCAGAAAGTAGATCGACATCTTGCTTTTCTGGTTTCTGTTTATTTTCTTCCATCAATCTTTTCTCCTTTCCAAACATCTGCAATAGAAAGTTCTATCGCCTCGATACGATAAGAACGTCCGGTTGGTAATTCGGTTTTCAAATCGTAGATTGTATTATCGTACCTTACTTCAAGTTTTTTGTGAATGGATGAATTATACAGAGTGAAAGAGTCTGTATATGTGTCTTCTGAAGTCAACACCCATTTGCCATCTACAAACTCGAATGTTTGATTCTCTTCAGCATCCCCTGGCATGCCGACTGCCAAGTCTTCGTAAATCATTTGAAGAAATTGAAACCTTCCATCTTGCGTTATTGTATACGTCTCTGTGACATCTGATAAATGAATCGAATGCGTAAATGTCATCGCAAACTCTTGTTCATCAGATAACGAAATATAATGCACGGAAGGCTTAGTCGTGCGTGTTTCGGTAAACACAAGCACATCCTGGGACGGTATGAAGAGAATAACTAATAGAAACAGACCGACGATTAAACTGAATACCCCTTTTAACATATACCCATACCCTTCAGGGTTATAAGCCCAAATCAAAAAAAAGAGTTTTGAATTTCGGCTTATAGCCTATTCATAAGGATGAAAAAAGCAATGGCCGGAACCATTGCTTTTTAAGTTACAACTTATTGCTCATCGAAGTAGCGTTGTGCACCTGGGTGAACATCGATACCGATACCATCAAGAGCTGTTTCAGCTTTGATGAAAGCACCTTTAGCATGTGTGATTTGATCTGTGTTACCATAGATGGCAGCTGTGATCTCATACACTAAATCTTCAGGTAGTTCATTAGAAACTGCAAGCATCGCAAGTACTGAAACTGTTGGAACATCTTCCGTTAAACCGTACGTGCCTGAAGGAACCATATCTTCTGCGTAGTATGGATATTTTTCAATCAGTTCAGCAGCCTTATCAGCTTCAACTGGAACGATTGTAACATCTGCTACTGCATTTAGAGCTTCAACAGCACCAGTTGGTGTTCCTGAAGTGATGAATGCCGCATCAATCTGACCAGCTTGTAAGCTTTCTTGAGACTCACCGAAGTCTAGTGCTTGTGCATCGACATCATCCATTGTCATCCCATGGATTTCAAGGATTTGCTCTGCATTTGCGTAAGTTCCTGAACCAGGAGCTCCTACAGATACTTTTTTACCACGTAGATCTTCAACTGATGTAATCCCCGTATTCTCAAGAGTTACAATTTGGATAGTCTCAGGATAAAGTGCACCAATTGCTGAGATATCTGTAATTGCATCCCCTTCAAACATGAACGTACCTTCTGTTGCATAAAACGCAACATCTGTCTGAACGAATGCGATTTCAGCATCACCGTTCTTAAGTGCAGTCATGTTTGCTGCTGAAGCTTGAGAAACCTCTGCAGTTGTCTGGATACCTGTTTCTTCAGTAACTAAGTTTGCGAATGTTCCACCTAGCGGATAGTATGTACCTTGTGTTCCGCCAGTAACAATACTTAAGAAATCAAAATCTTCTTTTGTTTTCTCGCCTGAAGACTCTCCTCCGCCATCTCCGCCTCCGCATGCTGCAAGCAATAGTGCTGAAGCTGCAAGAGTAGTTCCTAGAAACTTAAACTTTTTGTTCATTTTGTTTCCTCCCTTTTCTCGAATAGGTTTTGGACCCGCTTTCATTTTACCATAAAAAAAAGGCAGTGTGTCGAACTAACTAAGACACACTACCTAAGCAATTAAGATTCTTGAGAGGGTTGGTTCTTTTTCAGTGCTGACCCTGTAACACCTTGTAAAAGATCTCCGTCTGTAGACTCAATAATTTCATTTGTTACCTTATTAGAAATTGCGTGTGCTACAAGCTGAAGGAGGTTGTTCACTTCGCCTTGAGATTGTTTGAACTCTTGAACAATTGGAAATGCATCAATTTCTTCTTCAACTTTTGCGATTTTTGCTTCCGTCAATTTCAATGCCTTCTCTTTTTCTAAATGCTGAAAATTCACTGCTTGTTTTTGTAAGCTTTTTAAGCTTGCAATTTTTTCTCTGATTTTTTGGTTCGCATTGATTTGTGCTTCTGCACGTTTGAAAAACTCAACTTCTTCAGTCTGTGCAATCATCGTTGCTATTTCATGCGCTTTTTCGATAATGTCTTGCTTTGTATATTGACTCATACGAGTTCCACCTTTTCTGTGTTTGCCAGTTCTACGAATTCGCCAGTGAGTGACCACGTTTTCGCATCTGTAATTTTAACAAGGACAAGCTTTCCAATCAACTCTTTTGATCCTGTAAAGTTGACGAGTTTATGTTTTCGTGTGTACCCAGCAAGTACATCTGCATTCTTTTTGCTTTCCCCTTCAACCAACACCTCGACGATTTCATCTTGATGTTTTACCATTGCTTGTGCGGAAAGTTCGTTCACTACAGCATTCAAACGCTGCAGACGATCTTTTTTCACATCCATCGGTACGTTGTCTTGCATCTTTGCCGCTGGAGTTCCGTCACGCGGGGAATAAATGTACGTATAAGCCAGTTCGAATCCTACTTCTTTGTATAAAGAGAGTGTTTCTTCAAACTGTTCTTCTGTCTCATTTGGGAATCCTACAATTATGTCTGTCGATAAGGACAGATTTGGAATACGTTCTTTCATACGACGAACAAGATCTAAATACTGCTCGCGTGTATATTTACGAGCCATAATTTTCAAAACATCGGATGAACCCGATTGTACCGGTAAATGAATATGCTCTACTAAATTTCCACCTTGCGCTAAAACGTCAATTAAATGGTCATCAAAGTCACGCGGATGACTTGTAGTAAAACGTATACGTGGAATATCAATCTTGTGTAGATCATTCATCAAATGCCCAAGACGATACGTGCCGTCTTCAAAGTCTTTTCCGTACGCATTCACATTCTGGCCGAGCAACGTAATTTCTTTATACCCCGCAGCGGCTAGCTCGCGCACTTCTTGGATGATATCTGCCGGACGACGACTCCGCTCTTTACCACGCGTGTAAGGCACAATGCAATATGTACAGAATTTGTCGCATCCGTACATAATATTTACCCAAGCTTTGATTTGACCTTTTCGTTCACGTGGAAGGTTTTCGATAACGTCACCTTCTTTTGACCATACTTCAACTACCATTTCTTTTGAAAGATAGGCTTCATTCAAAATTTGTGGTAACCGATGGATGTTGTGTGTACCAAAGATCATATCTACTTGATCATATGTTTTCAAAATTTTAGAAACGACAGCTTCTTCTTGAGACATACAACCACATACACCAATTAATACATCTGGATTTCTTCGTTTCAAGCTCTTTAAGTGACCGAGTTCCCCAAACACTTTATTTTCTGCATTCTCTCGAATTGCACAGGTGTTCAATAAAATGACGTTCGCATCTTCGACTGTATCAGTCGGCGTATATCCAAGACTTAAAAACAATCCGGCCATGACCTCTGTATCATGCTCATTCATCTGACAGCCGTATGTACGAATATAGAACTTGCGATTCTGTCCCATTCCTTTAAAACGCTCTTCAATTGTAAAATCGGAATGGTAACTGATGGATTCTTTCCCACGCTTTTTTGCGTCTTTTAGTGAAGGTGGTTGATAGACAGATTGAAAATACTGGCTGTAGTCTTTTTCTGGTTTTTGTGCAGGTTTGACTTGTGCGCTTTGTAATCTCGATTCTTCGTTCATCGCACCGAATCCCCTTTCATTCAGTTTCATCCTTTCATTATAGCGAATATTCTTTAGACTGCCTACAAAGTTCACAGCTTTGTGCAATTCAAATGCACTAAAAAAATCAGTATTTCTAACTCACCACTTGCGAGAGAAATACTGATTTAGAATTTTGATTTAAGATGCTGAACATATAAGTTAAGAAAATTATGGACAACATCTGAAGCTCGTAAGCAAGGACGTCATTTCCCGGGCTATCGGAGTTTTACCGAGACCCCGCAACGAGACGAAGTCGATGTGAGGAGGCTCGGTGAAAGTCCCCCAGGAAATGATGTTCTGGCTGGAGAGCTTCAGATTCTAGTTATAGGAACTCAGCTTGTAAAGCTTCAAATTGCTCGCGGCTCATCGTTAAATTTTCCTCAACTAATGGCGTTTGTGCATAATCTGTTAAGCGCTCTTGATAAGAAGCTGTTTCTTTGTCTTGATAAATAATTCCCGTTACAAGACCTTCAGTTTCCATCACAACTTGCATCGCTTGCTCACGGTTCGTGTTGTCATAATCTTCACGCTCAGACAACTTCACTAAGTTCTCTTTGAACCAGTCATACGTATTAATTTTATTGTACGTAACACATGGGCTGAAAACATTAATGAATGCAAAACCTTTGTGTTGAATTCCCGCTTCAATAATCGCTGTCAACTCTTTAATATCAGAAGAGAATCCTTGCGCGACAAATGTTGCGCCAGCAGATAACGCCATTTCCATCGGTTTAAGTGAAGGCTCGATTGCTCCACCTGGAGTCGATTTCGTTTTGAAGCCCGCTGCAGACCGTGGTGATGTTTGTCCTTTTGTTAAACCGTAGATCTGGTTGTCCATTACGACATACGTCAAGTCGATATTTCGTCGAATCGAGTGAACTGTATGGCCCATTCCAATTGCAAATCCATCACCGTCGCCGCCTGAAGCGATAACGTGCAAATCACGGTTTGCCATTTTCAAGCCTTGTGCGATTGGAAGTGCGCGGCCATGAATCCCGTGGAACCCATACGAGTTAATATACCCTGAAATACGACCTGAACAACCGATTCCTGATACAACTGCTAATTCATGAGGTTCAATACCGACATTTGCAGCTGCACGTTGAATTGCAGCTTGTACAGAAAAGTCCCCACAACCTGGACACCAGTTTGGTTTTACATTATTTCGAAAATCTTTAAATGTCGCCATTTAGAGCATCTCCTTTACTTGATTCTCAAGTTGACGTGGCAAGAAAGGTGTTCCGTCATAACGAAGCACGTTGTGAATCTTGTCATGCCCCCCTACATTCATTTTCACAATAGATGCAAGTTGACCTGTCGCATTATTTTCAACTACTAAAACTTTTTTCGCTGACTGCATAAGTGTTTGCATCTCTTGTGCAGGGAATGGATGAATCAAACGAATATGCGCATGGTTTGTGCGGATACCTTGTGCGTTTAGAGAACTTTGAAGTTCTTCAAGGACACCGCGCGTCGAGTTAAATCCTACTAATAACACGTCTGCTTCTTCATGCGGTGCATTCGAGTAAATCGGTTGATCAAACTGGACAGATTTCATCTTTTTCATGCGCTTATCCATTTGATGCTGTCGGTTGCCTGCTGCTTCTGACGGCTTCCCAGTCTCATCGTGCTCCACACCCGTTACATGGTGAATCGCATTTTTCATCCCTGGTAAGACACGTGGTGAGATACCATCCTCTGTGATTTCAAAGCGTTTGAAATACGATTTGTCCTCGTTTTCAGGAATCTCTTCACCTGACAATAGTTTGCCTCGTGTTACAGTGATTGCGTCATAATCAAATGGCTCTACCGTTTGTTTTCCAAGTGATAATTGTAAGTCTGACAGAATGATAACTGGACATTGCAATTCTTCTGCAATATTAAATGCTTGGATTGTATCATAAAATGCTTCTTTCCCTGTACTTGGAGCAAGCACTACTTTTGGTATATCGCCGTGTGTTCCAAAAATCATCTGCATCAAGTCCGATTGTTCTTGTTTCGTTGGAAGGCCTGTTGAAGGACCACCACGTTGTGTGTCAACGATTACAAGTGGTTGCTCTGTCATACCTGACAGACCGATCGCTTCCATCATTAAAGATAGACCAGGACCCGCAGACGCTGTAAACGCACGTACACCCCCATAGTTCGATCCGATTGCCATTGTTGCTGCGGCAATTTCATCTTCTGTTTGAATGACAGTTCCACCAAACAATGGCAACTTTTTAATTAAATACTCCATGATTTCAGAAGCTGGCGTGATTGGATATGCAGCCATAAAGCGAACCCCCGCTGCAAGTGCGCCGAGTGCGATGGCGTCATTGCCGATCATATAGAGTCGGCGTTGACCGTCCGCTGCTTGTAAAGCGTAACTTCCCGCTTTTTCTGGTGTCATTTCAACGAGCTTTGCATATCCTTGCTCAATTGCTAACATGTTTTTCGCAACGACCTCTTCTCCTTTTTTCGAGAAGATTTCTTTTACGACCGCTTCAAACACAGCGACATCTAACTTTAAAAGTGCTGCTGACGCGCCAATCGCTACCATGTTTTTCATCAAAGACGTTCCAAGTTCAGAAGCAATTTCTGTAAATGGAATGGCGATGACAGGAGCCTTTGAGTCTTCTGGTTGTTCAGGTGAAAACTTAGCATCTGCTAAGATAATGCCTGACTCTGTTAATTCTTTATAGTTCAAATCAATAGTCTCTTGATCAAATGCAATGAGTATATCTAAATCGTCTGCAATCGTGCGAACTTCTGTAGGACGTACAGTAATTTTATTATTCGTATGTCCACCTTTAATTCGTGATGAGAAGTGACGGTAACCATATAAATAGTACCCAAGGCGGTTCATCGCCATTGAGAAAATCTCGCCGGTACTTTCGATCCCTTCACCTTGTTGCCCTCCAACTTTCCATGCGAGCTGCTGCAACATGTTAATCTCTCCTTATTGTATACGTTTCGAATCCTACATTAGTTTATCATGAAGAATTTGATTCCTCTATGTATTGCAATTGAAAATCAGCAATTTCAGTCTATAGGCGGATAAATCACAAGTAATTTGCCACAATCCCGTCAAAAAGCAGAGAACCGAGGCCCTCTGCTGCATCCTACTTTTTCTTTTTTTCCACAAACAGCTTCAATGCTGTGCGCTCTTGTCTACCAATCTCAATGTCCGCAAATGCTGGGCTACAATATAAATCCTGTCCACTTGGTGCTACAAACCCTCTGGCAATCGCAATAGCTTTCACAGCTTGATTTAAAGCTCCTGTTCCAACCGCCTGCATTTCGGCATAGCCTTTTTCTCGAATAACTGCGACCAGCGCACCTGCTACAAGATTTGGATTTGACCGGGATGATACTTTTAGTGAGTCCATTTCTCTTTCCTTTCCATTGAAGGCTTAGGACAGTGTCCATACTAGAGAATATGCGAAGAATAAGGGAGATAGACTAATTTGAAAAAGGCTGGTCTTCGTTAATGTAAATTCGCTCTTGATGCACTGCTTTTCCTTGCTCGTTCAGTTCTACAAAATAGCCACTGACAACTGCTCTACCTGTTTTGGGAACTTCAAAGCGTGCAGGCAAGTTAGTTTTAAACTTATAAAGCACATTTTCTTTCCCCATCCCCAATACGCCATCATAAGGGCCAGTCATTCCTACATCTGTAATATACGCAGTACCTTCAGGAAGAATTCGATTGTCTGCTGTTTGAACATGCGTGTGTGTACCTACAACTACGGAAGCGCGTCCATCGAGATGCCAACCAAATGCAATTTTCTCACTTGTTGCTTCTGCGTGGAAGTCGACAAAGATATACGGACTTTTTTGCTTGGCTTCTTCTACAAGTTCATCTGCCATTTTGAACGGACAATCATGAGCTGGTAAGAATACACGGCCATGAAGATTCATAACCGTCAATTGTTTACCATTCTTCTCGATTGTGACCATCCCTTTGCCCGGTGCTTCTTGTGAGAAGTTCGCAGGACGAATCAAATAATCTGCGTCATCTATGAAATCAAAGATTTCTTTTTGATCCCATGTATGGTTACCCATTGTGATTACATCAACACCCATAAACAGTAATTCATCATAGATTTTTTTTGTGATACCGCGACCGGCTGCTGCATTTTCTCCGTTTACAATAATAGCATCCGGTTGATATTTGCGTTTCAACCGAGGTAAATATGACTCCAGTGCATCCCGACCGATTGATCCTACAATATCCCCAATAAATAAAATTTTCATTACAATTTCCTACTCTCTAACATAAGTAAAACCATACGCAGGAATTCCTGCGTATGGTTGTTATTTTGCATATTCAACAGATCGTGTCTCTCGAATAACAGTGACCTTGATATGGCCCGGGTAGTTCAATTCTTCTTCAATACGTTTGCGTATATCGCGTGCAAGACGATGCGCAGAAATGTCATCAATAATGTCCGGTTTCACTATAATACGAATCTCTCGACCTGCTTGGACAGCAAACGATTTTTCAACACCATCATAAGACTCTGAAATTTCTTCGAGCTTTTGTAGGCGCTTAATATAGTTTTCGAGTGTTTCACTACGAGCACCTGGACGTGCAGCAGATAAAGCATCAGCTGCTGCCACTAATACCGCTATCACGGATGTTGCTTCTGTGTCGCCATGGTGAGAAGCAATACTATTAATGACGACTGGATGTTCTTTGTATTTCTTTGCTAGTTCCACGCCAATTTCAACGTGACTACCTTCTACTTCATGGTCGATTGCTTTTCCGATATCATGTAAAAGTCCAGCTCTGCGTGCAAGAGTGACGTCCTCGCCAAGTTCTGCAGCAAGTAATCCAGCTAAGAAAGCAACCTCTGTAGAGTGCTTTAATACGTTTTGCCCGTAACTTGTACGGTAACGTAGTCGGCCTAAGATTTTGATTAAGTCTGGGTGAAGGTTATGGATTCCCACATCGAATGATGTTTGTTCTCCAACTTCACGAATGTACTCATCTACTTCACGACGCGATTTGTCGACCATTTCTTCGATACGCGCTGGGTGAATGCGTCCATCTTGTACCAGTTTTTCAAGAGCGAGTCGTGCTGTTTCGCGGCGAATTGGGTCGAATCCTGATAAAATGACCGCTTCTGGCGTGTCATCAATAATTAAATCGATACCAGTTAATGTTTCAATTGTACGAATGTTTCGACCTTCACGACCAATAATGCGTCCTTTCATCTCATCGTTAGGCAAATTCACAACAGATACTGTCGTTTCTGCCACGTGGTCTGCTGCAAAACGCTGCAAGGCCAGTGATAAGATTTCACGAGAGCGCTTATCGGCTTCTTCTTTCGCGCGTGTTTCAAATTCTTTTGTCATGACCGCAATATCTGTCGACAATTCATTTTCCACTTCACGTAAGATGAGGCTGCGTGCTTCTTCTCGAGTAAGTGCAGAAATACGTTCGAGTTGAAGTTGTTGTTCTTGAACAAGCTCTTCCACTTTACTCTCTTTTTGTTCAATATGCTGTTGTCTTTCCGCCAACGCTTCTTCTTTTCGTTCAAGTCCCGCTTCACGCTTGTCAAGTGTTTCATCCTTACGATCAAGGTTTTCTTCACGTTGTACAAGGCGATTTTCTTGCTTTTGCAGTTCAGAACGTCGTTCACGAATGTCGGCTTCTGCTTCTGTGCGCAATGTGTGTACTTCGTCTTTTGCTTCTAGAAGTGCTTCTTTTTTAAGTGCTTCCGCTTCACGCTTTGCTTCTTCTAGAATCAGTTCAGAGGACTGTTTCGCTCCAGTGACTTTGGAATCATTAAGTTTTTTAAGATACCAATACCCAACAACGGCACCGACAAATAGACCAAGCAAAGCGGGAATGATGATTTCAATCATGCAGACACCCCCTCTTGCTATTTGTTGTTTTCAGTCGGCTGACTTCTGTCTGCCTGGTTTCGTTTTAGCATGAAAATAATAGAAAATACAAATTCATTGTATCGATATAAAAAATCACTGTCAAGTTGATGGAAAAAAGCGCTCGTCAAAAGACGAGCGCTTGCGTATTATTCTTTATCTAAAACTAATTCAAATTCTTCATCTTCCTCTTCTTCATGTGCAGCAATCGTGTATGAACTTGCAGCCATGCCAAGAGAAGCACGAATTTGAGATGCAATCGTATGCTTGATCGACTCATTTTCTTTCAAGAATTGTTTTGCATTTTCGCGACCTTGTCCTAAGCGGTCATCGTTGTATGCATACCAAGAACCACTTTTTTGAACGATATCAAGATCGGACCCCATATCGATGATTTCACCTTCTTGTGAAATCCCTTCCCCATACATAATATCAACTTCTGCTGTACGGAATGGTGGTGCTACTTTGTTTTTCACTACTTTAATTTTCGTTTTGTTCCCCATAATGTCTGTCCCTTGCTTGATTGCTTCAGCACGACGGACCTCTAGACGGATTGTGCTATAGAATTTAAGCGCACGTCCACCTGGAGTAACCTCAGGGTTTCCAAACATAACACCAACTTTTTCACGAATCTGGTTAATAAAGATTGCAATGGTATTTGATTTATTGATAGCACCTGAAAGTTTACGAAGAGCTTGAGACATAAGACGCGCTTGAAGACCTACGTGAGAATCTCCCATTTCACCTTCAATCTCAGCTTTTGGAACTAATGCGGCTACGGAGTCAATTACTAAAATATCTACTGCTCCACTGCGTACAAGTGCTTCCGCAATTTCGAGTGCTTGTTCTCCTGTATCCGGTTGAGATAGAAGCAACTCATCAATATTTACACCTAATTTTTGTGCATACACTGGGTCAAGTGCGTGCTCAGCATCGATAAATGCTGCTGTACCACCTGACGCTTGTGCTTCTGCGATAGCATGGAGAGCTACTGTTGTTTTACCTGAGCTTTCAGGGCCGTAAATTTCTACGATACGCCCACGTGGATATCCACCCACACCAAGAGCCGCATCAAGGGCTAATGAGCCACTAGAAGATGTCTGGATTTCACGATCCGTCTTTTCTCCAAGTTTCATAACAGAACCTTTACCGAACTGTTTTTCTATTTGTTTTAAAGCCATATCAAGGGCTGCTTTACGATCTGCCAAATGAAATTCCTCCTAAGAAATCAAATGTTGTTTCTATACTTACTATACTCCTTTATTGAGAAAAATACAAGGAAAAAGCGAACGTTTATTCGCATTTCTTTACACAACTTCATTTTGGCAAATCTAAGTTTTGTAAATCAAAAACCGCAGCCTCAGCTACGGTTTTTTAACTAAATATTTGACCTGTTTTCGTTCATAATTATACGCAGAATATAGTGGATCGCAAATTTCACTGCACGGATTCGATTCGTGTTACGCATTCCCGCTAAATGAAGTTCGTATGTGTGCACTTCTTCTTTATAAGCAATGCCAATCCAAACCGTCCCTGCTGGTTGTCCACCATGGCCTTCTGGTCCTGCAGCACCAGTTATACTAACGCCGATATCGGTTGCAAACTTTTCACGAACCTTTTTGGCCATCTCAGCAGCTACTTCTCGACTCACAACTGTAAATGTATCGATTGTCTCTTTATTTATGCCTAGATGCTTGATTTTAGTTTCTTCGTTGTAGACAACGACACCACCAACCAGTGCTTCAGCCATTCCAGGTATCGATGCGAGTTCAGCTTGGAACAAACCTGCTGTCATGCTCTCAGCAGCAGAAATCGTGAGATGATGTGCAATCAATGTTTGCTTTAGCTTTTGAGCCAATGAGTCATTGTTGTACCCGTACACATACTTTCCTACGCGGTTCAAAATTTCCGCTTGTACGTCTTTAATTGCACTCCAAGCCTCATCTTCAGTTGCACCAGTAGCTGTCAATCGAATCGTCACTTCACTATCCGTAGCAAGTGGAGCAATCGTTGGATTTGTTTGATTTTCAATTAAATCCAACAACTCCGTCTCTAATTCTGCCTCTCCTATTCCATAAAAACGAATGACGTGGGAGAAAATGAGTTGATTATCCAATACTTGTTCTGCTAAGAGTGGCTTTGCTTCAAACTGAAACATTGGTTCTAACTCTTTCGGGGGTCCTGGAAGTAAAATATAGGTATGCGTAGAAGTTCGATAAAACATCCCTGGCGCCATCCCATTATCGTTCTTCAACACTTGCGCCCCTTCAAGGACCAATGCCTGCTGACGATTATTATCCGTCATAGGCCGTCCTCGCTTCGCAAAAAAGTCTGCAATAAATGATAACGCTTGCTGATCAATTACAAGTTTTGCATGTAAATGGTCTGCAATTGTCTGCTTCGTCAAATCATCTTTTGTAGGTCCTAGTCCACCTGAAAAAATAATTAAGTCAGCGCGACCCTCAGCAATTCGAATCGCCTCTACAAGACGCCCCTTATTGTCACCTACTACTGTGTGGAAATGAATAGTGATTCCCATCTCAGCAAGTTGCGTAGAAATAAAGCGGGCATTCGTATTCACAATCTGACCTAATAATAATTCTGAGCCTACTGCAATAATTTCTGCGCGCATACAATACCCTCCTTACTTTGAATCAAGTAAAACACGACGATTCAGATAGAAATAATCCCATCCTGACCATACTGTAAATACTAAACAAACATATAACATGATTGTTGCGAATGGGAAGCCAATCATTTCAAATCCAATGTTCCCCAGTAATAGCGCTGAAATTGCAACAGTCTGAGTCCACATCTTAATTTTACCTAGCTGATTTGCAGCAACGACTTCTCCGCCTCCTGCTAAGATCAAGCGAAGACCTGTTACCGCAAACTCTCGACTGATTATGACAATCACTACCCAAGCTGGCGCCAATTCTAATGATACGAGAAGAATAAGTGCTGCAGACACAAGCAACTTATCCGCTAGTGGATCTAAAAATTTCCCCATGTTTGTTACTAGGTTATGTTTTCGCGCAATATATCCATCGATAAAGTCCGTAATCGATGCAAAAATAAAGATTAACGCGCCAATTAGATGCCCCACCGGAATGGTTGCGCCTAAAAGACTGACCTCTCCAAATCCAAAGTCCACTAACATAAACACCATAAAAATAGGAATTAAAAAAATGCGAAACAGTGATATTTTATTTGGTAAGTTCAATTGGCTTACTCCTTTCTTTAAGAAAACAGGCCTTGCCCTTATCGGACAAGGCGTTTACTAGTTCGTCCATGTGAAGAACAAGTTTCTTGGATTACTGCTAGTTGGGTATTCAACCTGCTGATCATTAATAAAGACATTTGCTCGATCACTAAACCCTAATCGAACTCTGTAAGTTCCCTGTGCTGGAAGATCAAATGTGACTGACTCATCTGCAGCGGTATAAACACGAGCTGATTCTAACAACTCTTGTCCAGCTTCATTTTGAATCGATAACCACGAATCTCCCGTTAATTGAATTCTAACTGCTATCTCTTCATCTCCGGATAGGTCGAAATAAGAGTTCTCACCTTGTGTGCTTGTCTCAGTGATTGTGACTTGTGAGGTTTGCTCCTCCGGTTCTTGTTCTTGCTGTGACTCTTCAGTCTCTTCTTCCTCTTCACCAGATGGCGTTGTTTCTGGTTGCTGCGTTTCGATAATGATTTCGGAATCACCCACTTCATCCACTGGTGCATCTACTGGCGCTCGTTGAGAAAGTAGGTAGGCGATCGCTAAAATAGCTACTACAAATAATGCGACCACTATCATTGGGAAGATTTCCATCAACCGGTTACCACCCCCACGATATGTACGACGACTTGTAGAAGCCTGAGTTGGTGTTGGTGTAGCTTTAGTCGCTACAGGTATTTCACTTTTATACGTATCAAGGATTTCATCCCCGTTTAATCCGACCGCTTCTGCATATTGGCGAACGAACGCGCGCACATAAAAAGGGCCCGGCATCGAATCATAGTTACCTTCTTCAATTCCATGCAAATAGCGCTTTTGTATTTTTGTTAATGCTTGAATATCTTCTATTGAGAGATTTCTCTCTGTTCTCGCCTGACGAAGACGAGCACCTAATTCTGACACATCATTCACCTGCCTTTTTTAAAATTCAAATCCGCCGAATCCACCAAATCCTCCAAAATCATTGTTTCCACGATTTTTTTCTAGGATTTCATATGAAATTTCTTCATCCGGTGTATGGCGTAACTCAATAATATAGTCAAAATCATCAATGGAATACTCCGAGTGTTGAACAAACATATCTGGATGTTCTACGACTTTAATCGTCTGCATCCGCATCATTTCTTTTACAAGCTGATGGTGGCGTTCATCCGATGATTTGCGGGTGACAATTCCATCTAAGATAAAGATATTTTGATTGCTGAACTCGTCTCCCATCAGTTGATTTCGGACTGTTTGTTTAATCATCGTCGAAGATAAGAAAATCCATTTTTTATTGGCACACACACTAGCAGCCACTACAGACTCTGTCTTCCCTACCCGCGGCATCCCGCGAATCCCAATCAGCTTATGCCCATCTTGTTTAAATATCTCTGCCATGAAGTCAACCAGTAAACCAAGATCATCTCGAACAAAACGGAACGTCTTTCGATCATCTAAATCACGCTGTATGTAGCGACCGTGGCGCACAGCCAAACGGTCTCGTAGTTTTGGCTCACGGTATTTTGTGAGTTGGATTGTTTCCATAGTGGAGATAATGTGTTCAAAACGGTCGATGCTTGCTTTAGACTGCGCATTCAATAGCATGCCGCGGCGCCCCTGATCCACACCGTTAATTGTCACAATTGTAATTCGAAGCATTCCTAGAAGCGACGCAATGTCTCCAAGAAGCCCCGGTCTGTTGATTTGGATTTCATATTCAAAAAACCACTCTGTTGACATTGTCATCTCTCCATTTCTACTCTCAGTTATCCAATTAGATTCCATCCACCATCGATAGCAAAGGATTGTCCAGTAATAAAACTACTGGCATCAGACACCAAAAAGCTAACTCCATATGCTACCTCTTCAGCAGTACCTTTACGCTTAAGGGGAATCTGAGCTATGGATACTTGCTCATCTTCCTCAGTTAAATGCTCGTGAATGGAACTGTTGATATACCCTGCTGCTATCATATTGACTCGAATCGGGATCGCTGCCCACTCTCTTGCTATGCTCTTCATAAGCCCTATTTGTGCTGCCTTAGCAGCACTGTAACTCACTTCCCAAGCCGCTCCTTTTTCTCCAAAAATCGAGCCGATCAGTACAACCGAGCCACCCTTTAATTTTGGGTAGAGCTTCTTAAGAATTTCTTGTGGCGCAAGTAGATAGGTCGTTAGTAAATTTTGCGTTGTTACAGTCGAGGTCGCTATAAATTCTTCATAAACCGTTTGTCCATGTGCAAACACAATAGCATCCAACTCAAATAGAAAAGGAAATTCAAGCTGTTCTAATGAACTTAAATCCATTTGGAATGGTATAAAGTGTTGATGTGGATACTGACTTGTCAATTCTTGTTGCAAGAAAGTCGCCGTCTTATTGGACTGATGGTAATGAAGATAGACGCTCCATCCCTCACTCGCAAGGCGTTTTACACATGCTTGACCAATGGATCCTGTTGCACCAAATATACAGACAAATTTACTTTTTGTCATGTGATGGCAAGATGACATACTGCGTATGTGCAGCTTGATTTTGTAAATGGTGATAGGCTTGTTGTAAGTCGCTCACAGTAAGCGATTCGACCACAGGCAACACTTGGAACAATTCCATCTCATTAAATTTATACCGTGTGAATTGATTGGCAATAAACTCAATTGAGTTCAATGAACGCATAAATGTACCAATTTTCCGTTTCTTTGTCCGCTCAAGTTGTTCCGAGATTGAAGTGTATTCTGAAAATGGAACAGTAAGTTGTTGTTTTATACGCTCAATCAACTCCTGCGGCTTATCCGTATCTGATCCAATCATAGAGAAGCCATAGCTACTTTCCATTGAGAAATCTGCTGAATACGATTCATCAATTAGACCGTCTTCATAAGCTTTTTCAAAGAATTCCGAAGATCTTCCAAATAAGCTATCTAAAACAGTTTGCAATGCCAGCTCGTATCGCAGCATCGCATTTCCTTGAAGAGACTGTGAAGGTGCTTTAATTCCAAACAAAACTTTTGGTTGAACTACGTCCATTTTCATTTCACGGTATGCGACGGCTACATCATCCGACTCTTCAGGGAGGATATGGACGACTTCAGGCTTATTTTTAAACTGTTTTTCCGCTTGATTGTCTTTCACCAACTGAATAAAAGATTCTGGGTCAACAGCTCCAACTGCAAACAACACCATATTAGACGGATGATAGAAGGTTTCGTGACATAGATACAAGTGATCAGCAGTGATTTCTTGAATCGATTCAATTGTACCTGCTATATCGATTTTCACAGGATGTGCGTGATACATGTTTTCAATTGTACCAAAATACAACCGCCAATCGGGCATATCATCGTACATTGTAATTTCTTGTGCAATGATTCCTTTTTCTTTGTTGACAGTCGCTTCTGTAAAATACGGAATTTGAACAAAGTCTAATAACGTCTTTGTGTGCTGTTCGACATGATCCGTTGCAGAGAATAAATAGGCAGTTCGAGTAAAGGACGTAAAAGCATTTGCAGATGCTCCCGCCTCACTGAACTTTTGAAAAACATCTCCATCTTCTTTTTCAAACATTTTATGCTCCAGAAAATGCGCAATTCCGTCTGGAACGCGGACCTCTTCTTTTCCAGGAGGAATAAAGTGATTGTCTATTGAACCATATTTTGTTGTAAACGTGACATACGACTTGGAGAATCCATTCTTCGGTAACACGTAGACTTCCAATCCGTTCTCAAGTTTTTCATAATAGAGAGTCTCATTCACTTGTTCAAAGTTCAACTTGTTCATGATGCTCCCTCCTTTGTAGTTAAAAAGAATGTATGCACTTTTGTGACTTTCTTTGCAAGTTCACTCACATCTTCTTTCGTAATTGCTGTCCATTTTTCTGCCCAGCCATCTAATGTGAAATTCGAATCAATTTCTTGATACGACTCGTACACTTCGATTAAACCACGCGCAGAATCTTTAATCTCCATTAATTGGTTTTTTAACATGGACTTCGTTTGTAAAAATTCTCGGTCTGTAATGTTCCCATTTTGAATTTCAATCAACTGTTGATCAATAACTGCTTCTGCTTTTTCTTTTTCTACAGGGTCAATCCCGCTTACGGCAAATAACAATCCGTATGATGAGGCAAATGAGCTAGACGCATAATAAGCCAAACTTTCTTTCTCACGCACGTTTGTAAAAAGTTTGGAATGAGGATATCCACCAAAGACGCCGTTCAAAACTTGCATGACAGGAAACTCTTTTGATTTAGAAGTGACAGGTGTCTCATAAGCGATGTGTAATTTCGCTTGTTTCATGTCCAACTTCTCAACAGTTTCTAAGTATTCTGTTGTCATAGCAGTATCGTTTGTTCTCGGAGATGTTTCTCTAGCTGAAAAAGAAAGATAATTTTTCAATACATTCTTATAGGTTTCAGAATTCATATCACCTACGACATAGATAGAAATCTCATCGGATTCAATCATTTTGCTGTATTCTTGTTTCACGTCCTCTAAAGTTACGTTTTCTAATAAACTTTTCTCACCCATTGCAGAGATTGATGCTGGATGATTCGGACGAATGAGTTCTAGTAAACGATGTTGTGCGTAACGAGATTTATCCTCATATAAAGAATCCACTCGAGTTATCACTTGCTTTTTTTCACGCTCAAAAATACGCTGATCGAATGTATCTTCATTAAATAGAGGTTTGAATAGAACAGCTTGAATAAGTTCAAACACATCTTCTGTCAAATTACGATCTTGTAGATACGCATCATTCACGAAGTCTGCATTCAGATACACCGTATGTTGGTCTCCACGCTTCATCGTGTCGAGATAAAGTGATGTACCATACAAGTCATCTAATTTTTTTCGAAACGCAGTTGTAGTTGGTGTTAATTGATTGCTAAATTGCAACAGGTTTGAAAGCACCGTTCGTACACCAGCATTTTCAGCAGTTAGTTTTGTGGTGAACTTAATGGAAAGTGTGATCGTTTTAAATTGTTTTGTTGGCATTGTATAAAGTCGCACACCAGGTGCGAGAGTAGAAGTAGTAAACACAGAATAAAGCCCCTTTCTCTATCGTTTAGTGTACCACTATCAAGTCACTACGACTATTGTTTCGGCATGAAAAAAGGCCTCCATAGCGGAGACCTTCTTAGTATTACCGTTTTCCTTTAATATATGGCTTACCAATTGCTTTTGGTGCACTTGCTTTTCCAATAAATCCTGCTAAAGCTAGAATCGTCAGCACGTACGGTAAAATATCCAAATACACACTTGGTACTTGACTAATAAAGTCGATGGATCCACCAACGATTTTGAGCGATTGTGCAAGTCCAAAGAATAAAGCAGCTCCCATTGCACCTAGTGGATGCCATTTACCAAAAATCATAGCTGCAAGAGCCATGAATCCTTGACCATTGATTGTCGATTGAGAGAACTCATATGAAATCGTCTGTGCATAGGCAGCTCCACCAATACCTGCAAGCATACCTGAGATGACAACCGCAATATAACGCATACGGTTTACTTTTACACCCATTGTATCTGCCGCCATTGGATGTTCACCGACTGAACGAAGTCGAAGTCCAAATGGTGTTTTGTAGATAACAAACCAAGCAAGAATAGCAATCGTAATTGCCAAAATAGACGTTGCATACACATCATTAAAGAACATTGGACCGATTACAGGAATTTCGCTTAATCCCGGAATATCAAAACGAATGAATTGTTGAGAAATATAATCCGTTTGGCCTTTATCATAAATCAGTTTTACAGCAAAGATCGATAATGCTACTCCAAGCATGTTGATGGCAACCCCTGAGATTACTTGATCTGCACGGAATGTAATGGATGCAACCGCATGGAGTAGTGAGAAAATTCCTGATACGACCATGGCTGCAAGAAGCGCAAACCAAATCGTCATTCCACCAAGCTGATCGGCAAATGTTAAGTTGAACACAATCCCAACAAATGCTCCCATCACCATAAGTCCTTCTAACCCGATGTTGACAACCCCTGACTTCTCAGAGAACACACCACCGATTGCTACAAAGATAAGAGGTGCTGCATAGGCGATCGAAACGGGGATAATGAAATAAAGTGCATCTAAAAAGGCGCTCATTTATTTCGCCTCCTTTTTCTTGCCGATTTTTTCTAAGAACAAACGAATGACATACCCAGATGCTACGAAGAAAATGATGACTGCAATTACAATCGATACAATTTCTACTGGTACACCTGCTTCGTTTGGCATGTTAAGAGATCCGTATTTCAATGCACCAAATAAGGCTGCACCAAATACGACACCAAGTGGCGTATTGGCGCCTAATAAGGCAACCGCAATTCCATCAAAACCAATTCCAGTGAATCCACCTTTAACGTTGGCATACTGGAAAGTTCCTAATGCTTCCATCGCACCTGCAAGACCAGCAAACATCCCAGCGATTACCATCGACATGATAATGTTACGGCTCACGTTCATACCTGCGTATTCTGAAGCATTTTGATTAAATCCAACCGCTTTTAACTCAAACCCTGTTTTTGTTTTCTCTAAAATGAACCACATGACGAATACCATCGCAAGGGCAATTAGGATCCCGTAGTGTAAACGAGAGAAGTCTGTAAGTCCTTGTAAAAAAGGCGATGCTAGAGAAGCACTCTCTGCAATACGACCTGTATTGTCCCCACCATCTGAAATTGAGCGAATCAATGCGTTTGTAACAAATAGTGCAATGTAGTTCATCATAATTGTGACGATTACTTCATGAACTTGAAGTTTTGCTTTTAATAGGCCTGGAATCAATCCCCAGAACGCTCCCGCTAAAGCCGCTGCAATAAGTGCAAGTGGCAAATGCACAATTGTTGGTAGATCCGTAAATGTTACACCTACCCATGCTGCTGCAAACCATCCGACAATGAGCTGTCCTTCAACTCCAATGTTGAAAAGGCCTGTGCGGAATGCAAACGCAACTGCAAGTCCAGCTAAAATATACGGTGTAATTTGACGAATCGTCTCTCCGACGGCATACGCGTCTCCAAAAATACCCCTCCACAATGCTCCATAGCCTTCGATTGGATCATATCCACTGAAAAGCATAATAATTGCTCCTACAATAAGACCCAATACGACGGAAACAACAGGCACGAGGATGTTGATTACTCTATTCGACATGAGTTGTCTCCCCCTGTTTTGATCGTTTCTGCTTTGCTTGTCCTGCCATTAACAGACCAAGCTCTTGCTCCGTAGTTTGTTTTGGATCAAGTGTATCGATGATATAGCCGTCGTACATAACCGCGATACGATCTGAAACGTTCATGACTTCGTCCAATTCATACGATAGTAGTAATACAGCTTTCCCGTTATCTCGTTGTTCAATTAGGCGTTGGTGAATGAACTCGATAGCCCCAACGTCTAGACCTCGCGTAGGAAGTGCAGCAATAAGAATTTCCGGATCACGATACACTTCCCGACCAATAATTGCTTTTTGCTGATTTCCTCCAGAAAGTGAGCGAGCTAATGCATCTTCACCTGTAGTACGCACGTCGTAATCAGCAATAATTTTTTTCGCAAGTTCAGAAACTTTGTTGTAATTCATAATGCCATTTTTTGCAATTGGCTCTTTATAGTACGTTTGCAGGGCAATGTTGTGGCCAATTGGGAAATCCAAGATAAGACCATGCTTATGACGATCTTCTGGAATATGTCCGATACCACTTTCCGTTACTTGGCGTGGCTTCAATCCTGTTATGTCCTTACCGTTAAGAGAAATCGTACCGGATTTAATTTTGCGAAGTCCTGTAATGGCTTCAATCAATTCACTCTGACCATTTCCGTCAATTCCCGCAAGTCCAAGAATTTCACCTTTTCGAACAGTGAGTGATAGGTTTTTCACTTTATCGATGCCACGGTAATCTTGTACTGATAGATCTTTAATAATAAGTGTATCTTCACCTGGAGTGGCATCTTTTTTCACTGTTTTAAATTCTACTTGGCGACCTACCATAAGAGATGCCAATTCACCAGGATTTGTTTCTGATGTAACAACTGTTCCAATCCCTTGTCCTTTTCGGATAACTGTAACGCGATCAGACACTTCCATGATTTCTTTTAGTTTATGCGTAATTAAAATGATGGATTTTCCTTCTGCAATTAATCGTTTCATGATCTGAATCAAATCATCGATCTCTTGTGGCGTTAGAGAAGCAGTCGGCTCGTCAAAAATTAGAATTTCCGCTCCACGATAAAGCGTTTTCAAGATTTCGACACGTTGTTGCATACCGACTGAAATATCTTCAATTTTTGCATTTGGGTCAACATCAAGCCCGTACATTTCAGATAATTCCGTGATTTTTTTTGCAGCTACTTTTTTGTCTATGACGCCGCCCTTAGTTAATTCGTTACCAAGAATGATGTTTTCCGTCACCGTAAAGTTTTCCACTAACATAAAGTGTTGGTGAACCATCCCGATTCCCAAATCATTTGCGATATTTGGGTTTGCTATATTTACAGTCTGACCTTTTACACGGATTTCGCCGGCTTCAGGCTGATAGAGACCAAAAAGAACATTCATCAATGTGGATTTTCCGGCACCATTTTCTCCGAGAAGTGCATGGATTTCTCCCTTTTTTAATTGCAGGGTGATATTATCATTTGCTACGAAGTTTCCAAACTCTTTTCGGATGTTCAGCATCTCGATTACATACTCCACTTGTATCACTCCAATTCTACTTTCTAAATAACACATGAAAGATTTAGATGGCCTAGATCTTTCATCTATTATTTGGAATTTTAGCTAAAAAAAGAACATAAAGACCGATTCGTAAATCGGTCTTTATGATTCTTGCCGTTCAATTACTCCACTGTTTCAGGAACTGTAATTTCACCATCAATGATTTGTTGTTTGAACTCTTCGATTTGTGCCATTACATCCTCAGAGATTGCTCCACGAGAATCTGCAAGGCCAACGCCCTCTTCAGCTAAGCCATAAACTGTTTGCTCTCCACCAGGGAAGTTACCAGCTGCTGCTTCTTCAGAGATGCGGTAAACCGCTTGGTCAACACGCTTCAACATAGATGTTAAAGTTACGTTAGTATCGCCAACTGCACCCTCTTCGTATTGGTCAGAGTCAACTCCGATTACCCATACAAATGCGTCAGCATCTTTTGTTTTACGCTCTTTCGCTTCTGCGAATACTCCGTTACCTGTACCACCAGCAGCGTGGAAAATAATATCTACGCCTGAAGAGTACATACGGTTAGCAGTTGTTTTACCAAGTGAAGCGTCATCGAATGATCCTGTGTACTGAACATCGACTTCGATTTCTGGGTCAACTGCTGCAACTCCTGCTAAGAATCCAGCTTCGAAACGCTCGATTACTGGAATTTCCATTCCACCAACGAAACCGATTTGCTTCGACTCAGACATTAAAGCTGCTGCAACTCCTGCTAGGAATGCTCCCTCTTGCTCTTTGAAAAGAACAGATGCAACGTTTGGCTGATCAACAACAGCATCGATGATTGCTAATTGTGCATCCGGTTGCTGTACAGCGATATCATTTACCGCTGATTCCATTAAGAAACCAATTCCAAACACGACGTCAAAGTCACGACGAACTAGGTTGTTAAGGTTTGTTACGTAGTCAGCGTCTGAAGCTGATTGTAGGTAATCATAACCGCCATCGCCTTGCTCTAGGCCGTTATCTTCCCCAAACATTTTAATACCTTCCCAAGCAGATTGGTTGAATGATTTATCATCCACTCCACCTACGTCAGTAACCATTGCTACTGAGAAATCAGATGTTTCTTCTGTCTCTGTATCCCCACCAGTTGAACCAGTGTTGTTTTCTGTAGTTTCTTCATCAGAACCACACGCTGCAAGAAGAGTACCTGCTGCTAACATTACTGAAAGACCTAAACCGTATTTGCGTTTTGACACGTTAAAAACCCCCAAAATTAGTTTCTTATTAGTAGGAATTGACGATTACACCCGTTTACGAATTACGTGAAAGCTAAACTTATCTGCCCGAAAATAATTCTTCGAGTAGAGAACTACGCGATCTTGCTCATCGTAATGAAGCTGCTTCAACACAAGAAGTGCCGTTTCTGGCTCACAGTTTAATGTCGGTGAAGCCACATCATGGTAGCCCATTGGATCGATAAATGTCACAGCATGTGAAACGCGTAGTTCACCAGATTGTTCGAGTGCTGAGAAAAGTGACCCTTCTTGCCGGCTCAAGTAATCTTCCGGAAGGTACTTCGCTGGAACTTTATCAACACAATACACTACTGGGTCACCATCAGCGGTTCGTACACGCTCAATTGTGACGATTAAATCGTCTTCAGAACATCCAAAACGTTGAACATCTTCTTCTGTTGGAAGCGATTGCAAAGAACTTAAATAAATAACTCCAGGTTCCATACCGGCTTGCTTAATCATGGATGAAACGCTGGAAAGCTGCTCGATGCCAGATGTAAAGACAGGTTTTGAATTAATAAATGTCCCTACTCCATGGCGTCTGACAATTATGTTCTCTTCCTCGAGCAAACGAAGAGCCTCTCGCAAAGTGGCTCGGCTGACACCGAGCATTTTTGCGAGTTCGAATTCAGAGGGAAGTTTCTCCTTCTCTTTGAACACACCATTGTCGATATCTTTTTTGATACGATCAATTACCTGCAAATATAAATGTCGTTGATCAACCTTAATTGACACACACTACACCACCAATAACCAAAGAGATCAGACCTCTGATGTAAAACATTCCTACTAATCAGTCATACTATACCATTTAAAATCTTAAAAATAAATAGTTTTTTCACTTAAACCGCAAAACTTTTAATCTTTTTGTAATCATTTTGTCATACTTCTTCCATATCGTATGTCCCACGATTCATTAATACCTGACGTGGCTTAGACCCTTCGTATGGGCCAACTATCCCAGCTAATTCAAGCTGATCAATAATTCGAGCTGCACGGGAATAGCCTACACGAAAACGTCTTTGAATCATCGATACTGAAGCTGTTTGCATTTCCATTACCAGTTGTGCAGCGTCATCAAATAAATCATCGCGCTCTTCTTTTTGAACTGTTTCCTCCACTTCTGTCGGAATCATTTCTTCTACGTAGTTTGCTTTTTGTTGCTCAATTACAGCATCTACTATGCGTTCAACTTCAGAATCGGAAACAAATGCTCCTTGCACACGAACCGGTTTGGAATTTCCAGATGGGTGGAATAACATGTCCCCTCGTCCCAGTAATTTTTCTGCTCCTCCCATATCTAAAATCGTACGAGAGTCGATTGCAGAAGATACCGAGAACGCAATACGAGATGGAATATTTGCTTTGATAATACCTGTGATAACATCAACACTCGGGCGTTGTGTAGCGATAATTAAATGAATGCCGGAAGCTCGTGCCATTTGTGCAAGACGTGTAATAGAGTCTTCCACATCATTTGAAGCAACCATCATCAAATCCGCTAACTCATCGACGAACACAACAATATAGGGAAGCTTTGCATGTTGCTCTTCATTCTCATTGTTCCAGTTCTCTACATATTGGTTGTAGCCTTCCATATTTCGTGTGCCCGTATGAGAGAACAAATCGTAGCGCCGCTCCATTTCAGAAACAATTTTTTTCAGTGCTTGTGAAGCTTTTCGCGGATCTGTTACAACAGGTGCAAGCAAATGCGGAATTCCATTGTATACATTTAATTCGACCATTTTTGGGTCAATCATCATCATTTTCACTTCATGCGGTTTTGCACGCATCATCAAACTGACAATAATCCCGTTCATACAAACACTCTTCCCAGAACCAGTAGAACCTGCCACGAGAAGGTGAGGCATTTTATTCAGTTCAGCAACAACTGCTTTTCCAGTGATATCGCGCCCGAGAGCCACAGCAAGTTTTCCAGGGTTGCCTAGTGAACTCTCTTCTAATACTTCACGTAAGCTAACCATCGCCACTTCAGAATTTGGTACTTCGATCCCAATTGCAGATTTTCCAGGAATCGGCGCTTCAATTCGAATATCACGTGCAGCAAGAGCTAGTGCTAGGTCGTCACTTAAACTAACAATGCGACTCACTTTTACTCCCACGTCAGGAAGTACTTCATATTTTGTCACAGCAGGACCAAGGTGCACTTGCGTGACTTTTGCCTTCACTCCAAAACTTAAAAATGTCTGTTCTAATTTCTTTGCGTTGGATTGAATTGCGCCAAGCTCAGAGCTTTGATCCGCATGTGGAGAAGGCGTTAATAATTCAAAACTTGGCAATAAATAATCTTCATTTTCAAGCTCTCCACCTGCAATCGTGATTTCCACATCTTTTACAGGTTCTTCTGGCTGTTTTTCCACGCTCGGTTTTGGTCGTTCATTGAAAGCCGAAATAATGGGTGCTTGTTGAGGAAGTTCTTCTATCTCTTCTTTAGTAGACAATTGCTCGTCATGCACACCAACTTGAATTGACTGCTCTGGAGTTGATTTTGGCTTTGCGTGCTGAGCCCTCTTTTTTGGTTTTTCAGATTGCGCTTGCATCCATCCTTTTACAGAATCAAAGCCTGCTACACTTGCTTGTTTTGAAAACGCAGCAAGCCATGGAATTAACGCTTTTCCAGTAATAATGATAAGTCCAATTGATAGGATAATCCAAGCGACGATCACGGCGCCAGTCGATGCAACTAAAGCACTTGCAGAAGCATACAACACACCACCTAAAAGGCCTCCTCCAAGGTTTGACGTCACTGTGTCAGAAAACAATACTGTCAGAGTTTCTTTCATAACAGAAGAATCTACAGCAAAGCCGATTTCGGTTCGTTGAGTAATCATAAAATGGTGGCTGAGCATCAAAATTCCCGTAAACACTAAAATCGAGCCACTAGTAATGCGATTTGTCCATTTTGGAAAGGTTTGCTTTACCATCATCCAAAGTGCATAGAGAATAAAGAAAAAGGGAAGTGCCATATGCCAGTTTCCAAATAACGCTTCACCCACAAAGTGAATTGCAGATCCAACAGGACCAAATTCGAACAAACCGATGACAGCGAGTCCAATTAATAAAAGACCAATCACTTCATACAACAAAGGATGCATGGGTGTTTTCTTCTTTTTTGTGGTCTTTCGTTTTGTTTGTTTTCGTGCCACTTCGCTCACCTCATTTTCATAAGTAAAAAGGGCCTCCTCCCCGGAAGGTGGAAACCCTGTACAATTTAATATTCCATAATGATCGGAATGATCATCGGGCGTCTCTTCGTTTGCTGGAAAAGATACGAGTGCAATGTATCCCGAATCTCTTGCTTGATATTCGTCCACTCAAACGATTCTTTCTCTGTATACTTTTCAACAACCGTTTTCACTTTTTGTTGCGCTTCCTGCAGTAGTTCTTCAGATTCGCGTACATACACAAATCCACGAGATAATACTTCAGGTCCACTGGCAATCTTACGCTTCTTGCGATCTAACGTCACGACGACAATGAAAATACCATCTTGCGATAATAATTTACGGTCACGAAGCACGATATTTCCAACATCTCCTACTCCTATCCCATCAATCAACACATTCCCTGCTGTAACGCGGCCACTCATGCGCACCTTGCCGTTTTTAAACTCGACAATGTCCCCTTTATCCGCAATAAAGATTTGAGACTTCGACATGCCTGTTTGTTGAGCCAGCTTTGAGTGAGCAATCAGCATACGATATTCACCTTGAACGGGAATGAAATGCTTCGGTTTTAAGAAGTTGATCATCATCTTCAAGTCTTCTTGACTACCGTGACCGGATACGTGGACATTTTTAGCAGATGTCAACACGCGTGCTCCCGCTTTTGCGATGCTATTCATCGTGTGGTACATGCTTACTTCCATACCTGGAGATGGTGTGAACGTAATCAGTACTGTATCATTTTCATTGATTTTAATTTCACGATGTTGTTTGCGCACCATTTTTTCAAGTGCTTCTAATGGTTCACCTTGTGTACCGGATACGATGATAACGAGGTTATCTTCATCAACTGAACTGATTTCTTTTAAAGGAATCAATACATCTTCTCCGACAATCATGTAGCCCAAGTCTATTGCGATCTTCATCGTCGTTTCTAAAGTACGTCCCGCAAATGCCACTTTTTTACCGGTTTCCTTAGCTTTATCTAACACTTGCTGGATACGGATAAAGTTAGACGCGTAAAGAGCTACAATAACGCGCCCTTTTGCAGCATAGAACGTGTCTGATAATTGGTTTGCAATAACGGTCTCAGACGTTGTATACCCTGGACGTTCTGCTTCTGTTGAGTCGGATAGCAACATAAATACACCTTGATCACCAAGCATTGCAAGTTTGGCTAGGTCTGGTGCGTATTTTCCTTGCGCTGACTGATCAAATTTGAATTCACTTGTGTAAACGATTGGACCTTCTGATGTATGGAACACAATCCCAAGTGTGTCTGGAATGCTGTGTGTCACATGGAAAAATGTCACGTGCGTACGACTAAAGTTCATGCGACTTGCGTTTGTTACTTCGAAAAACTTTACCGGTTGCTTTGGTTTTAAATCTTTTAAATGCGTTTTTGCAAGCGCGATTGTAAGTTTCGAACCATAAACAGGCGCTGATATTTTTTGAAGTAAGTATGCAATTGATCCAATCGCATCTTCATGACCATGTGTTAAAAAGATACCCTTTACACGATCTTTATTTTCTTCTAAATAGCTTAAATCAGGAATGACGATGTCGATCCCCAACATTTCATTTTCCGGGAACATCAGTCCGCTGTCGACAACGAAGATTTCATCGTCAATTTCCACAACGTACATAGCCTTTCCGATTTCTCCAACTCCACCGAGTGGAATCACGCGAATTGATTCATTAACAGTTTTCAATTGATTTCCTCCTAAATAAGTACCCGCACCTTTTCACTAGTCTTCATTATAGCTTACTCGTTGCGTTTTAGAAAGTAGGGGTGAAACGAAAAAAAGACTGAGTTTCCTCAGTCTTGGATCGTGCGTGTTAATTTATTCCGGCCTTCTTCAAATTCTGCCCAAAGTGTATCAAAGTTTGCTTTCTCTTCGGCACTTAATGGAACGAGGGGTAAACGCACGTCCTCTGAAAAACCGTGCAGCTTTCCGAGTGCATATTTGATGACTGTTGGATTCGGAGATGTGAACAGCCCATCAAAAAGTGGTTGTAGAAGTTGATGATATGCTCTAGCAAGCGAGTGATTTCCTTGCTCAAAAGCTTGAATCATTTCTTGCATCTCTTTGCCGACAATATGAGATGCAACAGAGACGATACCACTAGCACCAATCGCATACAACGGCAATGTCAGACCATCATCTCCACTATATACTTTGAAATCTATTGATGATTTATGGAGTATCTGTGTAATTTGGCCAACGTCTCCACTTGCTTCTTTCATCCAGTGAATGTTTGCATGCTTACTTAATTCAGCTGTAGTGTCAGCGGTCATATTGACAACTGAACGTCCGGGTATATTGTAGAGCATTAATGGCTTTGTCGCAGCATCAGCAATCGCTGTGAAATGGGCAATCATGCTGCGTTGATTTGGTTTATTGTAATAAGGTGCGACGACCATGCAACCATCAACACCGAGTGCTTCGACTTCTTTTGTGAAAGCAATCGTCTGTGCTGTGTTGTTTGAACCCGTTCCAGCGATTACAGGCACACGACCTGCTACTTGATTCAGTACTGTTTGAATGACACGTACCTTTTCATCATGAGACAACACTGGTGATTCGGCCGTAGTCCCATTCACTACAATACTTTCTGTACCTGATTGTAGCAAATGCTCTACAATTTTTTGTAGTTGGTTAACGTCTACTTCACCAGATGATGTAAACGGTGTGATCAGTGCTGTTGAAACTTTACCTAAATTCACGAGGACACCTCTTTTTGTGCAATCATTTTTTCGGCAATCTGAATGGAATTCAGAGCGGCACCTTTTAACAGATTGTCCGCAACAATCCATAAATGAATTCCGGTCTTTTCAACTGGGTCTTTACGAATTCTGCCGACGAATACTGGATCTTCATCTGTCGCGTAGAGTGGCATCGGGTACACTTGAGCTGTTGGATCATCTTGTAGGACCACGCCTTCAGCCGCTGTTAAAACGTCTCGAATCTCCTGTAATGATAGCTCTTGTTCTGTTTCTAAATAGACGGATTCAGAGTGTCCTGTGACGACTGGAACACGCACACATGTAGCTGCAATTGAAAGGTCTGGCAAGCTCATGATTTTCTTAGTTTCGTTCATCATTTTCATCTCTTCAAATGTAAAACCATTTTCTTCAAACACATCGATTTGTGGGAGTAAATTCCCTGCAATCGGATAATGCTTTGGTTGACTCTTTACTGGTAACACTTGTGGCGACGGTTCCGAAAGTCCCAAAGCATGACTTTCTTTCGTCAACTCATCGATTGCCGCTGCACCCGAACCAGAAACGGCTTGATATGTCGAAACGATCACCTTTTTCAAACCTGCTTTTTGTCGAAGTGGTTCAAGTACACATACCATTTGAATTGTTGAACAGTTTGGATTCGCAATGATTCCGTTGTGTTCATGTAATGCCTGCGGATTCACTTCCGGCACCACAAGCGGCGTATCCGGGTCCATCCGAAAAGCACTTGTATTATCAATGACAACTGCTCCACGAGCCGCCGCTTCTTTTGCAAGCTTTCTGGAGACGTCTCCACCTGCTGAGAAGAACGCAAAATCCACACCATCAAACGCTTCCGGTTTCGCTTCTTCGATTGTATAGGTATGGCCACCAACTTTAGCAGTTTGGCCTGCTGAACGACTGGATGCCAATAATTTTATATGGGAGTATGGAAAATTCCTCTCAACTAGTTTCTCAGCTATTTTCTGTCCTACTGCTCCTGTTGCCCCTACGATGGCAACCTGGTATTGTTCACTCACTCTAAACTCCCCTTCCTGCATTCATAATGGCGATATTGTACCACAATTCGTATGATAATTCACGGGATTAAATAATTATTACTATTATTTTTAGAAGGCAACCTTTTAGACAGAGGAGATCAATAAAGGTTGTAGCTGCTCCCCACGTACTGCTGCTTCTACCGTATCTGCTAGTTTTGAGAAATCAGCTACAAGTGATGTCGGCTTTTTAAATGAATCATCTTGACCAAGTGGGATCATATAAATATGTTTACTGCGAAGTAGTGCCATCACATTTGATCCGTTCATACCTAAAGCGTCATTGGTAGATACGCCTACAACAACAGGCTTCCAGTTCCGCATGTTCTAGCAGTCCATATTTTTTACCTTCTTGCACACCGACCAATTCTTTACGAATCAACTCCGATAAACACATAAACCCCCCTTACCCAGTACTATATGTTACTGGGAAAGAGGAGTTTCATGAATTATGAAGCATATGGTTTTAAAATAGAACAAGATTTTGGATTTTGGAACAATTGTGCGACACGCAAAATATCCTCTAGTGTGACAGCTTTGTATTTTTCTAAGTAGCTTTCTACTGAATGTTGCTCTCCGTATAAAATCTCGTTACGTGCGAGACGGTTCATCCATGTTGTAGAACTTTCTAAAGACAAAATTAAATTAGATTCAATTTGCGCGAGTGCGTTGTCGAGCTCTTGCGAAGTAAATCCAGTCGTGCAAATGTCTTTCACTATTTCATCGATTGCAGCAAGAAGCTCATTTACTTGATCTGTTGACGTCCCACCATAAATGGCAAAAACTCCTCCATCGATGTAAGAAGTATGATAACAATAGATCGAGTAGGCCAAGCCTTTTTCTTCACGTATCGTTTGAAAAAGTCGTGATGACATCGATCCACCAAGCATTGTCTGAAGCAGTACGATTGCATAAATATCTTCATCTAAAACAGAATGAGAATTCCAAGCAAGTGTCACATGGGCTTGTTCGATTTCTCGTTCATTCACGATTTCAACAGAATAGAACGGGGCTGGCAGCACTTCCTCCTGCTCTTGATTTTCCCACTCTACTGCACCGAATGTTTTCTCGATTTGCTGAATCAAACTGTCATTTACATTTCCAGCGACGGAGACGATGATTCGAGAAGGATGGTACATTTTGTTGTAAAATGCACAGACTTGTTCTCGTGAAAAAGAAGCGACAGTTTCACTCGTTCCAAGTATTGGACGTGCGAGAGGATGATTTTTATAAATTCCTTCCCACAAATATTCATGGACGATATCATCGGGTGTATCTTCTACCATATGAATCTCTTCAATAATCACTTGTTTCTCTCGCTCCATTTCTTCTGGGTCAAATACAGAGTTCCACAGCATATCACCAAGGAGTTCAATTGCCCGTTCCGCATAACGATCAACAACACGTGTATAATAACAAGTTTGCTCTTTCGATGTATACGCGTTACTATTGCCGCCAATTGTATCAAATGCAATCGCAAGATCTTTTGCTGACCGTGTCTTTGTACCTTTAAATAGCATATGTTCTATAAAATGAGCCATTCCGGACTCTTCAGGTTGCTCATGGCGTGACCCAACCTCGACCCATATCCCGATTGAAACGGAACGTGTGTGTTCCATCGGATGTGTCAATACACGGACACCATTTGGTAATGTTAATTTCGTCATGCTAATTCGACCTTTCAAAAAGACTAGAAAAGCCGCATGCCAATGCATGCAGCTTTCTCTTATTGTTGTTGTTCAGCGCGTTCTTTTTCTTCTTTCAACACGATTTTACGAGAAAGATTGACGCGTCCTTGGTTGTCGATTTCGATGACTTTGACTAGGAGCTCATCGCCCATTTTCAAGACATCTTCCACCGCTTTTGTTCGCTCTTCTTGAATTTCAGAGATGTGAAGAAGTCCATCTTTTCCTGGGAAGAGTTCAAGGAAGGCACCGAATTTTTCAATGCGTTTCACTTTCCCTAGATAGTATTCTCCGACAACTGCTACACGTACGATATTTTCAATCATGGCACGTGCTTTCGCAATCATCTCTTCATCTGAAGAAGCGATATAGATTGTACCATCTTGTTCAGTATCAATCTTAACACCTGTTTCATCAATGATCTTGTTAATCACTTTACCACCCGGTCCGATAACGTCACGGATTTTATCCGGATTGATTTTCAGTACATCAATTTTCGGTGCATATTGTGATAACTTCTCACGAGAAGCAGGAAGTGTTGCAAGCATTGACTCTAAAATTTGTAGACGGCCCGTTTTTGCTTGTGCTAGAGCTTCTTCTAGAATTTGACGAGATAACCCATCAATTTTGATATCCATTTGAAGAGCCGTGACACCTGCTGCAGTTCCAGCTACTTTAAAGTCCATGTCTCCAAGGTGATCTTCCATCCCTTGAATATCTGTTAACACTGTATAGTGCTCACCTTTTTTTATTAGACCCATTGCGATACCCGCAACAGGCGCTTTAAGAGGCACTCCAGCATCCATCATCGCAAGAGTGGATGCACAGATACTTGCCTGAGATGTAGAGCCATTCGATTCTAATACTTCTGAAACAAGTCGCATTGTGTATGGGAATGTCTCTTCATCTGGAATCACTGCTTCTAAAGCACGTTCACCTAAAGCACCGTGTCCAATTTCGCGGCGACCTGGTGCACGAATCGGACCAGTTTCTCCAACACTGAAGAGTGGGAAATTGTAATGATGCATAAAGCGTTTTGATTCTTCAATACCGAGTCCGTCGATGATTTGAACATCGCCTAGTGGACCTAATGTACAAATGCTGAGTGCTTGTGTTTGGCCACGAGTAAATAGTCCCGAACCATGAGTACGTGGCAGAACGCTCACTTCAGAAGAGAGTGGACGAATTTCGTCTTGCTTCCGACCATCTGGACGTACTTTTTCTTCTGTGATCAAACGACGAACTTCTTCTTTCACAAGCATATCAACAGTTTGACGCACTTGCTTTACTGTATCGGCGTCTGCTTCTTCAGCCTCGAATGTTTCAATTACGCGCGTACGTACTTCATTGATTGCTTCATCACGTGCAGCTTTTTCTGCTACTTGTACAGCTGTGTTTACTTCAACTTCAGCCATTTCACGCACTTTTGCTACGATTGATTCATCAAGTTGATAAAGTGTTACTTCAGTCTTTGTCTTACCGACTTCTGCAACAATCTTTTCTTGGAATGCAATCAACTTTTTAATTTCTTCGTGCCCGAACATGATGGCTTCTAACATGATTTCTTCAGAAACTTCTTTCGCGCCCGCTTCTACCATGTTAATCGCATCTTTTGTTCCAGCGACAACTAAATCCATTAATGAGTTTTCCATTTGCTCTGTTGTTGGGTTGATCAGAAATTCTCCGTCAACATATCCAACTTGCACACCCGCAATTGGTCCTTCAAATGGAATATCTGAAACCGATAGTGCTAGAGAAGATCCAACCATTGCTGCCATTTCTGAAGAACAGTTTTGATCAACCGACATGACGATTGAAATCACTTGTACTTCGTTACGGAAACCATCGGCAAATAGTGGGCGAATTGGACGGTCAATTAAGCGGCTCGTTAAAATTGCACGTTCTGATGGACGGCCTTCACGCTTGATAAAGCCCCCTGGAATTTTACCGACGGCATATAATTTTTCTTCATAGTTTACAGTAAGTGGGAAGAAATCTAAGTTCTTCGGCTGTTTTGAAGCAGTGGCTGTAGACAATACAGTTGTATCTCCATAGCGTACTAAAACGGCTCCATTTGCTTGCTTGGCAAGCTGTCCGACCTCAATCGTCAGCGGGCGACCTGCCCATTCATACGTATACGTTTTCTTTTCGGTCATGTGCGTACTCCTCTCAACATCCAAATCCTTGTTATGTATCCTCTTGTAGTGTATCAGACTACTCTATATGATGAAAACAACTTTCTATTAGCAGAAAGACTCAACCTGTATCACAAGTTGAGTCTACTAAATTGAATATTCGAATTAGCGGCGTAAGCCTAATTTTGCAATCAATTCACGGTAACGTTGAACTTCTGTTTCACGTAGGTACTTCAATAGGTTACGACGACGTCCAACCATTTTGAATAGACCGCGGCGTGAGTGGTGATCTTTTTTGTGTGTACGTAAGTGCTCGTTTAAAGAGTTGATCTCTTCAGTAAGCATAGCGATTTGGATTTCTGGTGAACCCGTGTCACTTTCGTGTGTACGATACTCATTGATCAGTTCATTTTTACGTTCTTTTGTAATTGCCATGTTGGTTTCCTCCTAGAAAATAAAATATCCCCTGTACCTGAGCAATCGTTGGAGAATCGAAAAGCCAAGATAAGGTTAAGTACAAGACGTACTGAATCAGTATAGCAGACTGCAGTTAGGGTTGCAAGCCTTCACCGGCCAATAATCGAATCGCTTGGTCTTTGTCTTTTTCAATCTGAACTTTTAATGCATCAAGTGATGGAAACTTTTGTTCCTTGCGAATCGGATAGTACCAATGAATGCGCACTTCTTCACCGTATATATCGCGATTGAAATCGAACAAATGAACTTCAATTGACAATTTCTTCTCGGATTGGACTGTTGGTTTATAGCCGACGTTACATACTCCATCAATCCATTGGTCTTGTACTTTCATACGGACGGCGTAAACACCAGTTGCTGGTATGAATTGTCCTTCGTCTGGTTCTACATTCGCTGTTGGGAACTGAATAGTACGGCCACGCTTATCTCCGTGAACGACTACCCCATCAAGCTGGAATGGTCGTCCTAGAAGTTCACATACTTGTTGCATATTGCCTTCTTTTAATTCCCCGCGGATACGTGTAGAGCTGACCTTTTCACCATCTTGCGAAAATTTGTCAATCGTCGTGACGTTCAACTGTTCTGATTCGTATGTCTTCATAAGCTCCATAGAACCTTTTCCAAACGCTCCAAACGAAAAGTCAAATCCCCCAATGACATGACGCACATTTAAGCCCAAAATAAATTGCTCGATAAATGTCTCTGGTGATAACCGTGCAAAGTCCGATGTGAAACGAACAACAAAAACAGTATCTACACCTTGCTCTTCAAGTAATTCAAGTTTTTGTTTAAGTGGTGTTATATAGAAGATATCTTCTTTTTTCCCCCCAAGTACGACTGAAGGGTGCGGATCAAATGTCATGACGGCACTACGCAGCGCATTCGTTTTTGCACTTTTTACCGCTTGGTTGATCAATTGTTGGTGCCCTTTATGTAATCCATCAAAAAAGCCTAGTGCAAGTGCATATCCTACTTTATCAGGAGCAGGCATTTTTGAGGGATAAGTGATGTACTGGGTAATCATTGGATTTCCATCTCCGGACGTGTAAACATTTTTTCAGGTTTCATGTAACCTGGCTTTTCTGGATGCGCTCGATAAACCGCATGCGCTACTCCATTTTTTCCAATTACAATCTTATCATGAATTTGTAAGTCCGTGTGAGCAGGAACAACTTGCCCATTTGAAAAAGCTTTTTCAAGATCTACCGGGATCTCATGATACGGCCACTCTTTTAACGAACGTTCAATGGGTTGTAACACAGATTGGATTTGATCATTTTCAAACAGTTCAGCGAGCTCAGCTAGTGTAACGGCTTCAGATGATTCAAAACCGCCAGCATTTGTACGAACGAGCTTTTTCATATGCGCTGGAACACCGAGAAGCTCTCCTATTTGAACAGCAAGAGTTCGAATGTATGTCCCTTTACTACATGCAACATCTACGACAAAAGTAAGTTCATCGCCACTCCACTGCTTAGGTTCTTCAATAAGTACAAGGGTATGAATCGTCACTTCACGACTCGGACGATCGATTACTTTTCCTTCTCGCGCGTATTCATAGAGGCGACGACCATTCACTTTCACTGCTGAATACATGGGTGGAGTTTGGGTGATTGTACCCGTAAGTTCTGCTAATGCAGAAAGCAGCTCCTCTTTTGTGATTACTACAGGACCTTGTGCTCGTGCAACCACTTCACCAGAGGCATCTTCAGTAGTCGTAGAAGCTCCGAGTGACACTGTTGCTCTGTATGCTTTCCCTTGTGCCATCACATACTCCGCCACTTTAGTGGCTTGTCCTACACAAATAGGAAGTACACCTTCTACGTCCGGATCTAAAGTGCCAGTATGACCGATTCGTTTCATCTTTAAAATCTTACGTAATTTAAATACACAATCATGCGACGTCATTCCCGATTCTTTCCATAGCGGCAAAATTCCTTCTAATTCATGCATACTACCCCTCCTTACAAAAAAGCCCGCCTCTAGTGGAGGCAGGCTTCAGATTAATCTTGCTGATTTAGTTTTCGCAAAAGGTTATCTATATGATTTCCGTAAGCGATTGATTCGTCAATCTGGAAAGCAAGCTCAGGTGTTTTGCGAAGACGGATACGTTTTCCTACTTCAGAGCGAACGATTCCTTTTGCCTTATCAAGACCTTTCAGTGCTTCCTGCTCGTTTTCTAACACAGTGACATAAACAGTTGCCTGTTGGAGGTCACCTGTTACTTCTACGTCAGTGACCGTCACAAATTCTACGCGTGGGTCTTTCACTTTACGCTTTAGGATATCTGCGATTTCCTTTTTCATTTGTTCCGCAACACGGTTTGATCTCATCGACATTTTCTTCACCTCAATTACAGCTCTAAAATTTGGTAATGAAGACATTCCCATTCAGAGTTTGATTCTAAAAACTCGAGCACTCGGTGGAGCTCGCGCTCAGAGTGACGACGGTCGGAAGAGACCGTCACAACTCCGACTTTGGTGCGTTGCCAGAGGTCTTGGAAGTCCAATTCACTGACAGCGACATTGTATTTTTGACTCGTGCGTTTCAACATTCGCTGAAGTACTGCCCGCTTTTCTTTTAGGGTGTGCACATTTGGCAGAATAAATTCACACTCGAGATAAAGGATCATTTACGTACGATTTCTTGCATGATGTAGGCTTCGATAATATCGTTTTCTTTTACATCATTAAATCCTTTGATTGTGATACCACACTCGTAGCCACGTGCTACTTCTTTCGCATCATCCTTGAAGCGTTTCAATGTATCTAGTTCGCCCTCGAAGATTACGATGCCGTCTCGAATCACGCGGACGCCAGAGTCACGAGTGATTTTTCCTTCTGTGACATAAGAACCTGCAATGGTACCAACTTTAGAAACTTTGAATGTCTCACGAACTTCTGCTTGACCAATGATTTTTTCTTCGAATTCAGGGTCAAGTAGCCCTTTCATTGCGAATTCAATCTCTTCAATTACTTTGTAAATAATACGGTGCAAGCGAATATCTACGCCTTCTTCTTCCGCAGCACGTTTTGCGTTTGTATCTGGACGTACATTGAATCCGATAACAATTGCATTAGAAGCTGCAGCAAGTGAAATGTCAGATTCCGTGATTGCGCCAGCGCCAGTATGGATGATACGGACGTTTACGCCTTCGACTTCAATCTTCATGAGAGCAGCTGCCATTGCTTCCACTGTACCTTGTACGTCAGCTTTTACAATCAAGTTTAGCTCTTTCATTTCGCCTTGTTTCATTTGATCAAATAAGTTATCAAGTGTTACACGCGTTTTCTCTGAACGCTGTTCTTGAATCGCTGTAGATGCACGTGATTCACCAACTTGACGAGCAGTTTTTTCGTCTTCGAATACAACGAAACGATCTCCTGCAAGTGGCACTTCATTCAATCCTGTAATTTCTACAGGAGTAGAAGGACCCGCTTCTTTTAATCGACGACCTGTCTCATTGACCATTGCACGAACACGTCCATATGCATGACCTACTACGATTGGATCTCCAACACGTAATGTCCCGTCTTGAACAAGTAGAGTAGCTACTGAACCGCGACCTTTATCAAGTTGCGCTTCAATAACAGTACCGATTGCTTTGCGCTTAGCATTCGCTTTTAACTCAGCCACTTCAGATACAAGAAGTACCATTTCAAGTAATGTATCTATTCCATCACCTTTTAAAGCTGAAATTGGTACAAAGATTGTATCTCCGCCCCAATCTTCAGGAACTAAACCATGTTCCGTTAACTCTTGCATAACGCGATCTGGATTTGAAGATGGTTTATCCATTTTGTTTACTGCTACAATAATTGGAACTTCTGCAGCTTTCGCGTGGTTGATTGCCTCAACCGTTTGTGGCATAACGCCATCATCTGCTGCTACAACTAAAATTGTTAGATCTGTAACTTTTGCTCCACGTGCACGCATTGTAGTAAACGCTGCGTGACCAGGAGTATCTAAGAATGTAATTTTTTTGCCGTTTTCATCCGTTACTTGGTAAGCACCGATATGTTGTGTAATACCGCCTGCCTCTCCAGAAGTAACTTTTGAATTACGAATCGAGTCAAGAAGTGTAGTTTTCCCGTGGTCAACGTGACCCATGATTGTTACAACTGGCGGACGCTCTTTTAAATCCGCTTCGCTCTCTTCTTCGTTCTCGAAGTGTACTTCAAGGTCTGTAATATCGACTTTGATTTCTTCTTCTACTTCTACACCATAGTCCGCACAGATTAATTCGATTGTATCTTTATCAAGCTGTTGGTTGATGTTAGCCATAATGCCGAGCATAAATAACTTTTTGATCAGTTCAGCTGGCTCGCGACCTAATTTTTTTGAAAGTTCTTGTACAGAGAGCGACTCTGTGAACGTAATTTTTGCTGGTAGTTCACGCTCTTTACGTGGAACTGGTGGTTGAACTGGTGTTGAATTCTTTTTGCGTCGGTGTGGACGATTGCCACCTGGACGCCCTTGGAATCCACCACGATTTCCGCCTGGACGGCCACCGCCACCTGAGTTCGGGCGATTCTGGCCTTGTGGACCGCGGTTAGGTGCAGTACCTTGGCCTTGTGGACGGCTTGGTGTTTGTCCTTGGCCTTGCGGACGTTGTTGTCCTTGACCTTGTGGACGATTTTGTCCTTGGCCTTGTGGACGCTGTTGTCCTTGACCTTGTGGACGCTGTTGCCCTTGGCCTTGTGGACGCTGTTGCCCTTGACCTTGTGGACGCTGTTGTCCTTGACCTTGTGGACGGTTTTGTCCTTGGCCTTGTGGACGTTGTTGTCCTTGGCCTTGTGGACGTTGTTGTCCTTGGCCTTGTGGACGTTGTTGTCCTTGGCCTTGTGGACGGCTTGGTGTGAATTTAGAATCTAATTGTTTTACTGTATCGGATTCGATCGTTGACATATGATTCGTAACTTTCACATTTAATTTTTCAAGCTCTGTAATGACATCTTTGCTTGATTTATTTACTTTTTTGGCGTATTCATGAACTCTGATTTTCGTCATTCGCTCACCCCCGGTTATATTCGTTGATTAGTGATGCCAATTTTTTCGCAAAACCATTATCCATAATTGCTAAAACAACTCGGGCTTCTTTCCCGGTTGCATGTCCCAAATCATATCGATTTCCGAAGACACCTAAATCAACGTTGTATGATGCACACTTATCAGTCACTTTTTTTGCTGTATTAGCTGATGCATCCGTCGCTAATATGACCAGCTTGGCTTGTTGCCTTCTTACTTCTCGAATCACTAGCTCTTCACCTGTGACAAGTTTGCGAGCTCTAGTTGCGAGACCTATAAGGTTTGTAATTTGCTCTTCACGTGTCATTTTAACTTTTCACGCTCAATCAATACGATCAATTCATCATAGATAGAAGGTGGAATCGCGACTTCTAATTGATTGCCTAATGAATTTTTCTTTTTCGCCGCTTCAACCGCATCTAACGATTTCGAAAGATAAGCGCCGCGACCTGATTTCTTACCAGTCGGGTCTACAGAAACGTCTCCTTCTTTTGACCGCACAACACGAATCATTTCTTTCTTCGGAAACATTTCATTGGTTGCCACACATTTGCGCATGGGGATCTTTTTTTGGATTGCCATATGCAGACACCTTCTTTAACTTAGTCTTTATAAAAATCGAACTCTTCGTCTTGGACAAAGTCTTCGAGATCTTCTTGTTCTTCATACGCACGTGGGTAAATACCTAGTTCTCGTGCATCTGTTTCGCTCTTAATATCAATTTTCCAGCCAGTTAATTTTGCTGCAAGACGCGCATTTTGTCCGCGCTTTCCAATAGCTAGCGATAATTGGAAATCTGGAACAACTACTGTTGTAGATTTATCGTCGTCGTTTACTTGTACATCTAAGACTTGTGATGGGCTTAATGCATTTGCTACAAATTGTACTGGATCTTCAGACCACTCTACGATATCGATTTTTTCGCCACCGAGTTCGTTTACAATCGTTTGTACGCGAGCACCTTTTGCTCCAACACAAGAACCAACTGGATCTACATCTTCGTTATGTGCAACTACTGAGATCTTAGAACGGTCTCCCGCCTCACGTGCAATCGATTTAATTTCAACAATTCCATCGTAAATTTCTGGCACTTCCATCTCAAACAGACGGCGAAGTAATCCAGGATGTGTTCGAGAAACAAATACTTGAGGTCCGCGTGTAGTACGCTCAACTTTTGTGATAAACACTTTGATTCGGTCATGCGGACGGTATGTTTCTGAAGGAATCTGTTCATTCGCTGGAAGAACAGCCTCTACTTTACCTAGTCCTACGTAAATGTTTCGTGCGTCTAGGCGCTCTACAATTCCGTTGACGATATCTTCTTCACGATCCACATATTCTTCGTAGATCAATCCGCGCTCAGCTTCACGAACACGTTGTGTTACAACTTGCTTTGCTGTTTGCGCTGCAATACGACCAAAGTTACGAGGTGTCACTTCTTCTTCAATAACATCTCCAACTTGATAATGTGGATTTATTTGATGTGCATCTTCAAGAGAAACTTGTAAACGCTCATCTTCTACTTCCTCCACTACATCTTTACGGGAATAAACAATCATAGATCCAGAGTCAAGATTGATATCCACTCGCACGTTTTGCGCTTGATTAAAATTACGTTTGTATGCAGTAACAAGTGCTGCCTCAATCGCCTCAATCAATACATCACGCTTAATTCCTTTTTGTTGTTCAAGAGCCGTCAAGGCATCTAATAGTTCGCTACTCACAGCTATCACTCCTTATTTTACCTAGTATGCTTAAAAATCAATCGCTAGACGCGCTAGTGCAACCTTATCGCGAGGAATCGTAACAGTGCGGACACGTGTTTTATCACGATACTCGATTACTGCTCCCTCTTCCTTAGAATAACTTTTTAACGTACCTTCAAATTCTTTGCGGTTGTCAATCGGCTCATAGGTTTTGAAGAAAACATATTCTCCAACTGCTTGCACGTAGTCCTCTTCTTTTTTTAGAGGGCGTTCAGCGCCTGGTGATGACACTTCAAGAAAATAGTTTTCTTTTATTGGGTCTTTTTCGTCGAGTAGTTCGCTCACTCGCTCACTTACACGTGCACATTGTTCAATGTCAATTCCACCACCTGGAACATCGACATAAATGCGCAAAAACCAATCACGGCCTTCTTTTACATACTCAACATCTACTAATTCAAGATTCATTTCGGCAACGATCGGAGCAATCATTCCCTCAATTTTTGTGGCTATCTCTTGCATAAAATCCTCCTTACTTTTGTCTTTAAACAACAGAAAAGAGCGGGAAATCCCACTCTTTGCGCAAAAGTTATCTACCATTCGTATGCCAATCATACCATATATGAGAGGCATACGCAAATTGTAGCTAAAATAAAGACAATTGATTCGCATCCGGCATTCCTTCTAAACATCCGAGGGAATCTAAATAGTCAATAATCGTTCGAGACACCTTGCCTCGTTGTTGTAAATCTTCTTTTGATAAGAATTCACCTGTTTCACGAGCACGGACGATTTGAAGTGCAACATTCGTACCAAGTCCAGGTACAGCATTAAATGGCGGGATCAGTGTAGTGCCTTCTATGACAAACTCTGTAGCCTTTGACTTATAAAGGTCCACTTTTTGCATACGAATGCCTCGCTCAGACATTTCAAGTGCAATTTCTAGTACGGTTAGCAAACTCTTCTCTTTCGGGCTAGCTTCCAATCCTTTTGCATTAATTTCTTGAATGCGTGCGCGAATCGTTTGCGAGCCATTGACCATTGCCTGCAAATCAAAATCTGATGCACGTACTGTAAAGTAAGCTGCATAATAGAGGATTGGGAAATGCACTTTAAAGAAAGCAATCCGAACAGCCATCAACACATACGCTGAGGCGTGGGCTTTCGGGAACATGTATTTGATTTTTTTACATGAGTCGATATACCATCCCGGAACATTGTTTTTCTTCATTTCGTCTTCAAACTCTGGTGTTAACCCTTTCCCTTTTCGCACGGACTCCATAATTTTAAATGCGAGTGACGGCTCTAATCCTTGATAGATAAGGTAGACCATGATGTCATCTCGACACCCAATTACATCACTTAACTGACATGTACCCGCTTGAATCAGTTCTTGCGCATTGCCAAGCCAAACGTCTGTCCCGTGAGATAAGCCTGAAATCTGGACAAGTTCTGAAAATGTCGATGGCTTAGTCTCTTCTAACATTTGACGAACAAAGCGCGTACCAAATTCCGGAATTCCAAGCGTTCCGGTTTTGCAGTCAATTTGTTCTTGCGTGACACCCAATGATTCTGTCCCACTAAAAATCTTCATAACTTCCGGATCATCCGTTGGAATGGTTTTTGGATCAATCCCCGAAAGGTCTTGCAGCATACGAATTACGGTCGGATCATCGTGACCGAGTATATCAAGTTTTAACAAGTTGTCATGAATCGAATGGAAATCAAAATGTGTCGTTTTCCAACTCGAGTCCTGTGCATCTGCCGGGAACTGAATTGGTGAAAAATCGTAGATGTCCATGTAATCAGGGACTACGATAATTCCACCCGGGTGTTGTCCAGTCGATCGTTTGACGCCGGTACACCCTTTTACAAGCCGGTCCACTTCCGCTCCGCGCATAATCAAATTATGATCGGATGCATAGCCTTTGACATAGCCATATGCAGTCTTCTCAGCAACCGTACCAATCGTCCCTGCACGGAACACATTGTCTTCACCGAACAGTTCTTTCGTATAATTGTGTGCTGTTGGTTGATATTCTCCACTGAAGTTCAAATCGATATCAGGGACTTTGTCACCTTTAAATCCAAGGAACGTCTCAAACGGAATATCTTGACCGTCTTTTCGATACAACACTTGGCAGTCTGGACATTCTTTATCCGGAAGATCATATCCCGAACCGACTGATCCGTCTTGGAAGAACTCCGATTTTTTACATTCTGGGCAGACATAGTGCGGTGGCAGTGGATTCACTTCTGTGATATCCGTCAAAGTCGCGACTAGCGACGAACCAACAGACCCACGTGACCCTACGAGATAGCCATCGTCGAGAGACTTCTTCACAAGTTTGTGTGAAATTAAATAAATAACACCAAAACCGTGACCAATAATTGACGTCAATTCTTTTTCAATACGAGCCGACACGATTTCAGGTAATTCATCTCCATATAGCTCTTTCGCCCGCGTATAGGTCAATTCTTTAATCTCATCATCTGACCCTTCAATCTTCGGTGCAAACAAATCATCTTTGATTGGTTTGACGTCTCCGATACGTTCGGCAATTGCTTGAGAGTTTTCTACTACGATTTGGTGCGCTGTTTCTGCACCTAAAAAATCAAATGCTTGTACCATCTCATCTGTTGTTCGGAAATGCACTTTCGGGAGCTCATGGCGGTTCAATGGGTTTGCTCCCCCCATACCACTCACTAAAATCTTTCTATAAATTGCATCATTTTCCGTTAAATAGTGAACATTCCCCGTGGCAACAACCGGTTTATTGACACGTTTCCCTAACTTGATCATTTTGCGGATGATGTCTTCTAAGTTCCATTCATCACGCACGAGTTCTAGTTCAATCAAATGCTGATATACTTCTTTCGGATGCACTTCTAAGTAATCATAAAACTTTGCTATTTGCTCCACTTGCTCGAGCGGTTTTTGCATCAATCCCTCAAACACTTCTCCTTTGTCACAGCCTGACCCGATCAGTAAACCTTTTCGGTATTTTTGTAAAGTAGAACGAGTAATGCGTGGGACACGATAGAATGTCTGAACGTGCGAAATCGATACTAGATGAAAGAGATTCTTTAATCCTTCGTCGTTTATAGCAAGAATTGTACAATGTGACGGCCGCCCTCGCTTATACGCGTCGCCTTCTCCTACGTAATCATTCAATTGATTGTGATTGGTGATTCCTTGTTGTTCAGCCTCTTTTAATAAATGAAGAAGTAAATAACCCGTAGCCTCACAGTCATAAATTGCGCGGTGAGCTTGTGTAAGTTCGATATTAAATTTCTTCGCTAAAGAACCAAGTCGATGATTTTTCATTTCCGGATGCAAAAAACGGGCAAGTTCTAATGTATCTATTACTGGATGGTCAAACGTCTCAACGCCACTTTGACGGTACGCCTCATATAAAAAGCCCATATCAAATGAAGCATTGTGGGCGACCACAATTCCAGAACCGATAAATTCATGGAATTCTTTTGTCACTTGAGCAAGTTCCGGTGCATCTCTCACCATATCATCCGTGATACCTGTCAACTCAATCGTCGTTGCGGAAAGTGTTTGATGCGGATTTACAAAGCGTTCAAACTTATCCACTATATTTCCATCTCGAATTTTCACTGCAGCAAGCTCGATGATTTTATCGTAAGTCGCAGAAAGACCTGTCGTCTCCACGTCAAATACGATGAACTCTGCATGCTCAAGTGACTGGTCGATTGCGTCATAGGCAATCGGCACACCGTCATGAACAAGATTCGCCTCTAAGCCAAATATAACTTTAATATCATTCGCTTTCCCAGCTGCATAGGCATCAGGAAACGCTTGGACATTCCCGTGATCTGTGATTGCAATTGCAGGATGCCCCCATTTGGCAGCTTGTTTGATAAGTTCCCCTACAGGCGTTACCGCATCCATCGCACTCATAGGTGAATGCATGTGGAGCTCTACGCGTTTTTTACCTTCAGGTGCTTTATCTTGCTTCACTTCTGGGCGAATTTCCATCATGTCTTGAGACATCATAATTAAATCACGCACAAACGTATCGTTTTGAATCGATCCACGCGTTCGGATCCACATACCTTTTTTCAGTCGCTCCATCATCTGCACATCTTCCTTGTCTCGCGAGAACATTTTGACAAGAATGGAGTCTGTATAATCCGTAATTTTTGCTGTGAGTAGTGAACGACCACTACGAAGCTCTTTAATCTCAACATCAAATACATAGCCTTCGACTGTAATACGACGTTCTTCATCTTGGATGCGTCGAATTTCTACGATAGGTTCATCCTGTTTAATTTGGACTCCTAATTGGAACGGTCCTTCAGGTACACTTGATTCACCCGAAGACTGCTCGCGGTTCATCTGGTCTTCAAGTGCTTTGCGGCTAAGTGCCTCTTCTTCTGCACGCTTTTGCTCATGGAATTGACGTTGCATCTCTGCAAGTTTTTCTGGATTCTCATCTAAAATACAATCAAAACGCACATTTTCAATGCCAAGCTTTTTATAGGCAGCTGCAAGATTAGGGAAATATTTGGTCTGCAACGTGCGAAGTTCCAGTTCCTGTGCGCATTTCACTTTGACTAGCTGGCCCTCTACTTGAGGCACTTGAGATGCAAGCAATTCTTTTAAAGGTGGACTCATCTCATAGAATGATTCCACAACATCTAACCAATAAGCCGGAATGACTTCTGCTAGTTCATAGTCACCTGTCAAAGCTATTTCAAGTTCGACAATGGCAATTCCTTTAAAGCGTTCGACTAATCGATTTTTGAATTCATGAAAAATAGGTCCTGGCAATGCTTTTTCACCCGTCAGCCGAAAACACCATACGCGCTCTTTTTTATGTACAGTCAGTTTCTCAAGCTCATAACTATCGAAAGCATCTAAATATGCTTCCTCTTCTAATTCTAATTGTTGCAAAAGTAGCAACATCTTCATTTTATTCGTTTGCACGAACATCCCCCCTTGCCGTAAAAATAAAGGAAAGTTCAACTTGTGAACTTTCCCTTAGACATCATTAAAAGAAATATCGTTGGATATCATTCCACGTAACAACGATCATGAGAACCATCAGTAACATAATCCCGACAAAGTGGACCATTCCTTCACGTTGCTTATCAACGGGTCGGCCACGAAGTGCTTCGAATCCGAAGAACAACAAGCGACCTCCGTCAAGTGCTGGAAGAGGAAGTAAATTCATAATTCCTAAGTTAATACTCAACACAGCAGTCCAGTTCATCAAATTAAAGATTCCGAACTTCGCTACTTCTTCTGTTGCTTTATAAATTCCTACTGGTCCTGAGAGATCATCGATAGAAAATTGACCCGTAATCAAGTTACCGAGAAGTTGGAAAATCAACACAGTCCATTCGTACGTTTGGGTTGCCCCATACGCAAAAGAACCTAAAATCGACTTTTCTAGTGGACTTTGAACGCCGATTTGTCCAATGACTTGTTCCCCGTTCTCTACTGCATTGGGCGTTATTTCAAGAGATAGAGGTTGTCCATCGCGTTCCACATCAAATGTTAGAGGTGTCTCAGGATTCTCTTGAATGATAAGGGCAAGCTCTGACCAACTTGCAACAGACTCTCCGTCAATTGCTGTCACTTCATCGCCTTGAACAAGTCCTGCAACTGCCGCTGGTGAATCGTCAACTACTGAGCTAATCAGCGGCTCATCGGTTGGAATTCCGCGGAAGATTGCAAGTGCTGTAAACACAAGAAACGCTAAAATAAAATTGAACAAAGGTCCTGCAAAAATAGCTAGTGAACGCTGCCCTACCGTTTTCGAGTGGAACTGACGATCATACGGTGCAATTAATGAAACTCTGCCCGACTCATTCACTTTTGCATCACGAGCAATCGTGTAACGGACAAATGTTTCGGACTCATCGTATCCTTCAATGAACATGTCGTTCATTAAATCCGCACGTTCTATTTCTAAAAATTGCATGTCAGGCAAGTAATTCTTTTGATTTAAAACGAGTAAATCCACTTCATTTTTTTCATTTAGGCGAACACCAATCCGGTAACCCGGTTGTAATTCAATGGCATCCAGATCTTCACCCGCCATTCGCACATAACCACCGATTGGTAGCATGCGGATTGTATAAACAGTTTCACCTTTTGTATAGCCAAGTAGTTTGGGTCCCATTCCAATTGCAAACTCTCGTACCATGATTCCAGCACGTTTTGCAAAAATAAAATGTCCCAATTCATGGAAGAAGACAATAGAACCAAATATTAATATAAACGCAATTGCTGTTTCCAAGTTACCCCACCTTCATTTCTCACAGTACGATTAGTGTACCATTTTTTCGACGAATCTTCTCGTTTCAACATCTACTGTCAAGATGGTCTCTAAGGTCGGATTAGCAGTAACTGTATGCGCTTCAAGAGCTTTTTCAATGAAGGAGTCAATCGCTAAAAACGAAATCTTCTGTTGCAAGAATAGTGCTACTGCTGCTTCATTTGCTGCATTTAAAACGGTCGTTGCTGTTCCACCTTCTTTTCCTGCTTCAATTGCGAGGTGAAGTGCCTTGTAACGCTCTAAATCCATTTTTTCAAAATGCAACTTACCGATTTCCACTAAATCCAAACTTTTCGCTTGTGGCAATGGAAGACGATCAGGATACGTTAAAGCGTACTGAATCGGAACACGCATATCTGGCGTACCTAACTGCGCCATGACACTTGTATCTACAAACTCAATCATGGAATGGATAATACTCTCACGGTGAAGTACAACGTCAATGGAACTGTACGGCATATCAAAGAGTACATGTGCTTCAATGACTTCAAGCCCTTTGTTCATCATCGTTGCTGAATCTATAGTAATCTTACTTCCCATCGACCAGTTCGGGTGATTGAGGGCATCTTGAACGGTTACACCTTCTAATTCCGCACGCGTTTTATCCCGGAAACTTCCACCAGAAGCAGTAATAACTAACTTCTTAATTTGCTTTGGATTTTCACCATTTAAAGCTTGGAATAAAGCGGAATGCTCACTATCCACAGGAAGAATGGCTACATTGTGTTTTTTTGCTGCTGCCATCACGAGATGTCCGGCTGTAACAAGTGTCTCTTTATTTGCTATAGCAATCGTAATGCCTTTTTCAATAGCGCGTAACGTAGGTTGTAGGCCAACACTTCCTAGGACTGCGTTGACAAGTAAATCCGCACCGGACTCACTCGCTACAGCTACTAAGCCCTCGCTTCCCCAGACTACTTCTGTAGAAGGGAGATCTTCTTGTAGTGCTTTCACATCTGCTTGATTTGCTACAGAGAGCAAAGGCACCGAGAATTCTCGAGCGATTGCACGTGCTGCATCGACTTGTTGACCGACAGAAAAGGCGACAAGTTCGAATTGCTCAGGATGTGTACGCAATACATCTAATGTTTGTTGACCGATAGAACCAGTGGCTCCTAATAAACTAATTTTCTTCATTCATCTACTCCTCAGATGGTGACATTAAATAAAGTGTAAAAAGTGTAGTAAAGGAATTACGAATAATAAGGAATCGAATCGATCAAGGATACCACCGTGACCCGGTAGTAAAGTACCCGAGTCTTTCACGTGATAATGGCGCTTAATAGCGGACTCGGCAAGATCACCGAACTGACCAATAATAGAAGCCGCAATCGTCACAAGAACAAGTTGCAGAAGTGTATCTGCAAAAGGGAATAACCAGTTTAGCAAGAAAGCAAAAACTAGCGCTGCAACAACTCCACCGTAAAATCCTTCAACTGTTTTATTTGGAGAAATCTCCGGCCAAAGTTTTTTCTTTCCAATCTTTCTTCCGGTAAAGTAGGCCCCTGAGTCTGTCGTCCAAACTATAAGTAAAGCAAAGACCACATAAATGAGTCCATCCATACGTGTCTCAATTAAATAGTAAAAACCAATACCGATGTACATCATTCCAAAAAAGACGAATGCTGCGTCATCATATGTAAATGTATTTTTCACAAGTACTGCATACAACAAAAGCATGAAAACTAATACGTAAACAAAAGTCATTTTATCGTGACCTGTAAAGCCAATCAACGTCTCTTCATATTGAGTTGGTAATAGTAGCACATATAAATTTATGAGTGCTAAGAACCCTGGAATTGATTTCAAACGAATTTGTTTCATTCTCAAAATTTCATAAAGAGCAATTGTAGCAATCAAATAGATCGCCACCGCAAAAACAATGCCCCCCACCCATATGATGGGAATGAACAGCGCCAGAGCAATTAACGCTGTAATAATACGTTCTTTCATTTCTTAGTTTCCTCCAGTCCACCATAGCGACGGTTTCTCGATTGATAAACCGAGACCGCTTCTCTTAAACAAGCTTCATCAAAGTCTGGCCACAAAACATCTGTGAAGAAAAACTCTGTATAGGCAAGTTGCCAGAGCATGAAGTTGCTTAGACGAACTTCCCCGCTCGTTCGAATCAATAAGTCCGGTGCCATCAAATCTTTCGTCATCAAGTGTTCTTCTATAAAAGTTTCCGTAATATCTTCTGGTGCTAATTCGCCTGTTTGTACAGCCTCAGAAATTGTCTTCACTGCCTGTAGAATTTCTGCTCGACTTCCATAGTTCAGTGCAAAATTTAAAATCAGGCCGGTATTGTTCTTTGTTCCATCAATTGCTTTTTGAACAGCTCGTTTAGTGTGCTCTGGTAGTGAGTGAAAGTCTCCCATAATCTGAACACGAACATTTTGTTCAATCAGTTCCGGCAAATAAGTACCTAAAAATTCTTCAGGTAGACGCATTAAAAATTCGACCTCTTTTTTAGGTCGAGACCAGTTCTCTGTAGAAAATGCATAGAGCGTTAGTACTTGTACACCAAGATCATTGGCATATCGTGTGATTTTACGAACAGTTTTCATTCCCTCATGATGGCCTGCTATCCGTGGAAGGGCACGCTTTGTTGCCCAGCGACCATTTCCGTCCATGATGATGGCAATGTGGGACGGCACAGGACCTGTGACAGGCACCTCTTCCTTTTGAGTGAAAAGCTTTTTAAACATAAATTGGTTCCTCCAAACGCTCGTATCAAAACATATATATCCTATCATACCAAATTTCATACAGCATTGAGTTGTATTTTTTTACTTTCACCATATGAACGCGATTTTGAGCAGAAGGTTTCAAAGAAAAAGAAAAGCATCCTCCTAAGAGGACGCCTGAGATTAGATTTCCATGATTTCGTTTTCTTTTTCTTTTGCAAGTTCATCTATTTTCGCAATATAGGAATCCGTTAGTTTCTGAACGTCATCTTGGAAGCTGCGAAGATCATCTTCTGTAATTTCACCGTTCTTTTCTAACTTCTTCAAATCTTCATTTCCATCACGGCGGACATTTCGGATATGAACTTTTGCTTCTTCTGCTTCTTTCTTCACCTGTTTCGCAAGGTCTTTACGACGTTCTTCCGTCAAAGCAGGTACAGCTAAACGAATCACCGAACCATCGTTCGTTGGAGAAATCCCTAAATCAGATTTCATAATTGCTTTCTCAATATCATTGATCACAGTTTTGTCGTATGGTTGGATGACTAGAAGACGAGCTTCTGGCGTAGAAATACCAGCCATTTGATTAATTGGTGTTGGTGAACCATAGTAGTCTACTGTAATTTTGTCTAGTAGAGAAGCGTTGGCACGTCCTGCACGAATTGTTGCGATTTCACGTGAAAAGGCACCTACTGACTTTTCCATTTTATCTTTCGTTTGGTCAATTACTTGCTTCGTCATTATGAATTCCTCCTTACGACAGTCCCAATTGTTTCACCGAGTGCTGCCTTTTTAATATTACCGTTTTCCATAATTGAGAATACAATAAGATCAATATCGTTGTCCATACATAGAGTAGACGCCGTTGAGTCCATTACTTGAAGCCCATTTTGAATAACTTCTAAGAACGACAGATTCTCGTATTTCACAGCAGTTGGATCTACCATTGGATCAGCAGAATATACGCCATCCACGTTATTTTTTGCCATCAAGATGACATCTGCTTCGATTTCCGCTGCGCGTAGTGCAGCTGTTGTATCTGTTGAGAAGTACGGGTTGCCGGTACCTGCTGCAAAAATGACAACACGCCCTTTTTCTAAATGACGAATCGCTTTACGGCGAATGTAAGGTTCTGCTACTTGACGCATCTCGATGGATGTTTGAACACGTGATTCTACACCTGTTTTCTCAAGTGCATCTTGTAGAGCAAGTGAATTCATAACCGTTGCAAGCATCCCCATATAGTCTGCTGTTGCACGGTCCATGCCCATCTCACTGCCTACTTTTCCGCGCCAGATATTTCCGCCGCCCACGACTACAGCTACCTCGATACCTAAATCTACTACCTCTTTCACTTGTTCAGCAACAGATTTAATGATGGCTGGCGATAAACCAAACCCTTGCTCTCCTGCAAGAGCCTCTCCGCTCAGCTTTAATACGATTCGTTTATATTGTGGTGTCGTCATTTATATCCTCCCAGATTTTGTCTTGAAAAATAGGGAACACACAGGTGTGTTCCCTACTGGCCTGTTGTTATTGAATTAGTTTCCTTTAACTTGGCTCATAACTTCTTCAGCGAAGTTGTCTTCACGTTTTTCGATTCCTTCACCAACAGCGTAACGAGTGAATGATACTAACTCTCCGCCAGTAGCTTTTACGAAATCACGAACTTTTTGATCTGGGTTTTTAACGAATGATTGATCAAGTACACATACATCTTCAAAGTACTTGCCAAGGCGACCTTCTACCATTTTTGCAACGATATTTTCTGGTTTACCTTCGTTAAGAGCTTGCTCAGTTAATACTTTGCGCTCACGCTCAACTTCTTCTTCAGAAACTTCGTCACGTGAGATGTATTGTGGGTTTAGTGCAGCGATGTGCATTGCAACGTCTTTCGCTGCTGCTTCGTCAGTTGTTCCTTCAAGAAGTGCAAGAACACCAATACGTCCGCCCATGTGTAAGTATGGTCCGAAAGCATCTGCGTCTGTTTTTGTTTTGATTTCAAAACGACGAAGAGTGATTTTTTCACCAATTTTTGCTACAGCGTTAGAGATGTAGTTCTCCACTGTAGAACCGTTTTCCATTGTTGAAGCCAAAGCTTCTTCAACAGTAGCTGGCTCAGTAGCTAAAAGGTGAGCAGAAAGATCTTTAACAACCGTTTGGAAGTTTTCGTTTTTCGCAACGAAATCCGTTTCTGCATTAACTTCTACTAATACTGCTTTGTTACCTTGTACTTCGATTGCTGTAATACCTTCAGCAGCAATGCGATCTGCTTTTTTAGCTGCAGAAGAAAGACCTTTTTCACGTAAGAAATCAACAGCTGCGTCCATATCGCCGTTTGTTTCTACTAATGCTTTTTTACAGTCCATCATACCTGCGCCTGTTTTTTCACGTAATTCTTTTACCATTTGAGCTGTAACTGCCATGTTAAGTTCCTCCTAGTCAAGTTCTTAAAAAAAGGTGATAAGTGGGTTGGCCGCTTATCACCTGTTTGTGTTAAAAATTACTCAGCTGCTACTTCTTCAGTAGATTCAGCAAGTTCTTCACCTTGTTTTGCTTCAAGTAAAGCGTCTGCCATTTTACCAGTTAGAAGTTTTACAGCACGGATTGCATCGTCGTTAGCTGGGATTACGTAATCAATTTCATCTGGATCACAGTTTGTATCAACGATACCTACGATTGGGATGTGTAATTTGATTGCTTCAGCAACAGCGATACGCTCTTTGCGTGGGTCTACAACAAACATAACGTCTGGTAGAGATTTCATATCACGAACTCCGCCTAAGAATTTCACTAAGCGCTCGTGTTCTTTTTTAAGTTGAACTACTTCTTTTTTAGGAAGTACAGCAAAAGTACCGTCTTCTTCCATTTTTTCGATTTGCTTCATACGAGCAACACGTTTTTGGATAGTGCCGAAGTTTGTAAGTGTTCCACCTAACCAACGTTGGTTGATGTAGTAGTTACCTGAACGTTCTGCTTCTTCCTTGATTGCTTCTTGTGCTTGCTTTTTCGTACCAACGAATAGGACTTTACCGCCTTCTTCGCCAACTTGACGCATGTAAGCATAAGCTTCTTCTAATTTTTTCACCGTTTTTTGAAGATCGATGATGTAGATGCCGTTACGCTCAACGAAGATGTATTTCTTCATTTTCGGGTTCCAGCGGCGAGTTTGGTGACCAAAGTGTACACCAGCCTCAAGTAGTTGTTTCATAGAGATTACTGACATGATATTTCCTCCTATTGGTTTAAACTTCCGCCATTCTTCCTGTGACCAAACGACCCGTAGGCACCTGCTTGGCCATCTGAATAGCGTGTATAATCATACCGTCTTATAATGTACCATACATTGGACAAGTTGACAACAAAAAAACCTAGTTTTTAAATCAAATCCAACCAGTATAATGGCATTTTAGTTTGGTCGAACATTTAATCGCGATTGGCGGATAGTACAGTTCAGAGTAAATACTAAGTTGTTGGGTGGAATGGAGGGGTTGACTCCGGAGGGATTAAAAGCGGAACGTGAGACCCCACAGGCGTGCTCCTCCGCCGAGGAGACTCACGACGCGCCCTCGGAAAGCAACCCCGCAATGGAACTCAACATTCAGACTCAATTTAGTAATCCTCATAAAAAAACTCCCTCCAGCTATGGAGAGAGTAGAAACGTTATAATTATAGTTTCATGTTTTCGAGTTCTTCTAAGAACTTGTTGTTAAGAACCTTGATATATGTTCCCTTCATACCTAAAGAACGTGATTCGATAACACCAGCAGACTCCAACTTACGCAGTGCATTTACAATAACAGAACGTGTGATTCCAACGCGGTCTGCAATTTTTGAAGCTACTAATAGACCTTCGTTACCATTTAATTCTTCGAAAATGTGCTCGATTGCTTCAAGCTCACTATAAGATAGTGAATTGATTGCCATTTGCACAACTGCTTTGCTGCGTGCTTCAAGTTCAATCTCTTCTGATTTCTCACGAAGAATTTCCATACCTACAACTGTAGCACCATACTCAGCAAGGATTAAATCATCATCGCCGAATGCTTGTTTGATACGCGCTAAGATTAAAGTACCTAGACGCTCACCGCCACCGTTGATTGGCACGATTGTAGTCAGACCTTCTTTGAATAAATCTTTATTTTCGACCGGGAACGCAGTAAACTCGCTCTCTACGTCCAAGTTTGAAGATGTTTCAGTAATTTTGAATAAGTTTTTAGTATACACTTCTGGGAACTGACGATCTTCTAACATACGAATCATACGATCGTTGTCGATTTGTTGATTGATATCAAACCCTAAAAGTTTCCCTTTACGGCTTACGATAAATACGTTACACTCAATTACTTGTGATAACGACTCAGCCATTTCTTTAAAGTTTACTTGTTGCCCAGCAGACGCTTGGAGCATCGAATTGATCTTACGTGTTTTTTCTAATAGATTCATTATGAACCTCCATTTTAAATTTTTTCTATTTATAAAATATTCTAAAGCTTTTTAATTGTTTTTAAAACAAAAAAGTTTCATTTATAAGATAAATTGTGACAAATCTTTGTTTTTTACGATATTTTTGAGCTTACTGTCTACAAATGCCGGTGTAATGTCTATATGGGCAGGAGAAATGTCTGATGCCTCATAGGATAAATCTTCCATTACCTTCTCAAGCAATGTATGCAGGCGGCGCGCCCCAATATTGTCTGTCTCCTGATTCACTTCAAATGCAAGTTCACCAATCCGCTCAATCGCCTCATCCGTAAACTCTATTTCGATACCTTCTGTAGCAAGTAACGCAACATACTGCTGAATCAAAGAATGATTCGGCTCTTTTAAAATTCGAACGAAATCGTCTTTCGTTAACTTTTCGAGTTCAACCCGAATCGGGAAACGTCCTTGCAGTTCAGGAATCAAGTCGGACGGTTTTGCCATATGGAACGCACCTGCTGCGATAAACAAGATATAATCTGTTTTGACAGCTCCATATTTTGTGGCAATTGTTGAACCTTCGACGATTGGTAAGATGTCACGCTGCACACCTTCGCGCGAAACATCTGCACCTTGTCCAGATTTTGCAGCGATTTTATCAAACTCATCAATGAAGATGATGCCATCTTGTTCAGCTTTTTCAATAGCAGCTTGATTCACTTCATCGGTATCTAATAGCTTGCTGGCTTCTTCAAGAATCAATACACGTCTTGCATCTTTTACCTTCATTTTGCGTTTTTTCTTCTTTTTCGGCATCAAGTTTGAAAGCATGTCTTGCATTTGTGCTCCTTGCCCTTGATCCGCACCTGGCATCATATCGAATAGGGACGGTGTAGCTTCTGTTACACTAACAGTCACTTCTTCTTCCTCTAAAAGTCCGGCTTTTAACTTTTCAGCAATTTCACTACGTTTCAATCGTACGGATGAATCTTCCTCTTCTTCTTGCTCAACACGACCACCAAGCAATGCTTCGAAAGGATTCGACGGATTGGATTTCTTTTTTAATGAAGGCACTAAATATTTTACAAGTTGTTCTTCTGCTAAGCGCTCTGCTTGCGGACGAACTTGCTCAGTTTTTTCATCTTTTACAAGTCGAATAGACGCTTCTACTAAGTCTCGCACCATTGACTCCACGTCTCTACCCACATAGCCGACCTCTGTAAACTTGGTTGCTTCTACTTTAATAAAAGGTGCACGCGTCAATTTTGCAATTCGTCGTGCAATTTCTGTCTTCCCAACACCCGTCGGACCAATCATCAACATGTTTTTCGGTACAACTTCTTGTTGTAATTCTTCACTCAAGAGTTTCCGGCGATAGCGATTGCGCAAGGCAATAGATATTGCTTTTTTCGCTTCGTCCTGACCTATAATGTAGCGGTCTAAATAGGCTTTTGTTTGTTTAGGCGTTGTTTCTTTCGTCATGATCGATCGCCTCCAAAATAATATTGTGGTTCGTAAATACACAGATATCTGCTGCAGTTTCAAGAGCAGCATGTGCAATTTCTTTTGCAGTTAGGGCGTCACCGCTGAACTTCTTCAAAGCACGACCAGCTGCAAGCGCATAGTTTCCACCAGAGCCAATCGCTAAGATCCCATCATCTGGTTCGATCACTTCACCCGTACCTGATACAAGTAAGAGTGTATCTTTGTTCATTACGAGTAGCATCGCTTCTAATTGACGCAACATCTTATCTCCGCGCCATTCTTTTGCAAGCTCGACTGCGGCACGCTGAAGATTGCCGTTGTACATCTCAAGTTTCGCTTCAAATTTCTCAAAAAGTGTAAACGCATCTGCAACTGACCCTGCAAATCCGGCTACGACTTGCCCATTGAATAAGCGGCGTACTTTTTTTGCTGTATGCTTCATTACGACTTGATTGCCAAGTGTGACTTGCCCGTCCCCTGACATTGCCGACTGCCCTTTATGCTGTATCGCAAATATTGTAGTTGCATGAATTGTCATTCCGTGTGCCTCCTATGCGCGTGGATGCGAATTTTTATAAGTTGTAAGTAAATGATCTTTTGTTACATGGGTATAGATTTGTGTAGAGCTTAAGCTGCTGTGGCCGAGTAGTTCCTGAACAGTCCGCATGTCCGCTCCGTTATTTAACAAATGCGTTGCAAATGTGTGGCGTATCATGTGCGGATAAATCGACTTAGTTAACGTGCTCTTTTTCACAATTTCCTGAAGAATGTAGCGAACACCCATGTCCGTAAGTGGTTCGCCGCGATTATTCACAAATAGTTTATCGTGTTGCGTGTTCTTCATTAACCGAGGACGCGCTACTTCTAAATAAGTTTCAAGTGCACTTACTGCAAAGCTTCCAATGGGGATGTAGCGCTCTTTACGACCCTTTCCCATTACCCGGACGATTCCATACGGTAAATCAACCGCTGAAACTTCAAGTTCCGTCAGTTCACTAACACGCATGCCCGTTGCATACAACAGTTCAAGTAATGCTATGTTGCGAATATTAAGAGGTTTCTCCCCTTGTGCGGCTGTAAACAATGCTTCTAGCTCTTCCTCATAAAAGAACTGAGGAAGTTTTTTTTGTTGTTTTGGGTGGAACAGCGCTTGGAACGCATCTGAATTCACGTCTCGTTCTTTCGAAAGATACGTAAAAAATGTCCGGATGGCTGAAATTTTGCGTGAAATCGATGTACGTGCAAGTTTCGCATTATAAAGTTTTGTCACATACAGACGTGCATGCAAATATTCTACTTCTTCAAAAGATGTAATTGCTTCTTCATTCAAAAAAGTGATGAACTGATTAATATCATTTTCGTATTCTTTTACAGTATGCGGAGAATAGTTCTTATCAAGTTGAATAAATTCAATAAAATCACGTACTTCTGGACGTTCCATTGGTCATCCTCCTCCACGTAAAAACCCCTAAGATTATATCAATCTGTAGGGGCAACTTCAATTAAAGTGAATTAGTCTTCACAAAATTTTGAATTGTTGTAAGTGCTCGGTCAGCCAATTTTTCAGCTTTAACCTTCTTATCACGGATACGTTCAGGTAAGTTCGGGAACAAACCAAAGTTAATGTTCATTGGTTGGAAGTTCTTCGAATCTGCTTCCGTGATATACCGTGCCATACTGCCAAGCGCTGTTTCAGATGGGAATACAACTAACTCTTCACCTTGCACTAAACGCGCTGCATTGATTCCAGCTAATAAGCCACTTCCCGCAGACTCTACATATCCTTCGACACCTGTCATTTGACCTGCGAAGAAAATGTTGCGGTTAGCTTTCAACTGGTAAGTTGGCTCAAGTACTGTTGGTGAATTAATAAACGTGTTTCGGTGCATCACACCGTAACGCACGATTTCAACATTTTCAAGTCCAGGAATCAGTTGAAGGACTTCCTTTTGAGGTCCCCATTTCAAATGTGTCTGGAATCCAACAATGTTATAAAGCGTTCCAGCCGCATCATCTTGACGAAGTTGAACGACTGCAAACGGACGCTTACCCGTTTTCGGATCTTCAAGACCCACTGGCTTCATCGGTCCGAATAATAAAGTTTTACGTCCACGAGATGCCATCACTTCAACAGGCATACATCCTTCAAAATAAATCTCTTTTTCGAATTCTTTAAGAGGCACGACTTCTGCCTCTACTAAAGCATCATAGAAACGGTCGAATTCTTCTTCTGTCATTGGACAGTTCAAATACGCTGCTTCGCCTTTATCATAACGAGACTTCAGGTAGACTTTGTCCATATCGATACTGTCTTTTTCAACGATTGGCGCTGCTGCATCGTAAAAGTAAAGATAGTCTTGTCCAGTCAGCTCTTTCACTTTTTCTGCAAGTGCAGGCGACGTAAGAGGTCCCGTTGCAATAATAGTGATACCTTCTGGAATATCTGTCACTTCTTCGTTAACGATTTCAATATTTGGATGGTTACGAATCGTCTCTGTAACGCGTCCAGCAAAATCGTGACGATCGACCGCAAGTGCTCCACCTGCAGGCACTGCACTGTTATCTGCTGAATGAATAATTAATGAATCGAGCATACGCATCTCTTCTTTAATCACACCGACAGCATTCGTCAAATTATTGGCACGCAAAGAATTGGAACAAACTAACTCTGCAAATTTATCTGTATGGTGAGCAGGTGTTTGCTTCACAGGTCGCATTTCATAAAGTTTCACTTGAATACCGCGTTTTGCTAACTGCCAAGCCGCCTCGCTCCCTGCGAGGCCGGCTCCGATTACGTTTACTGTTTGAGTCATGAGGTAAATGCCTTCTTTCTAACTTTGTACTTCTTCTTTGTAATCACAAGATACACATTGAATTTGAACGCCTTTTTTCAGCTTCTTCTCAACAAGCATCTCTTCACACTTCGGACATGGACGATTGATTGGCTTGTCCCAAGAGACGAAGTCACATTCCGGGAACTGATCACATCCGTAGAAGATTCGCTTCGTTTTACTTTTACGCTCTAGAAGTTGACCTTTTTGACACTTCGGACAAGGTACGCCAATTTCTTTTACAATTGCTTTCGTGTTACGGCAGTCTGGGAAGTTGCTGCACGCCATGAATTTCCCGTAGCGTCCCAGTTTATAAACCATAGGAGATCCACATTTTTCACAGTCTTCGCCAGTCGGCTCATCTTTGATTTCAATCTTTTCCATCTCTTCATCTGCGTGCTTGACATGTTTTTCAAATCCACCGTAGAAACGGTCGATGAGTTTGATCCATTCGATCTGACCTTCTTCAATCAAGTCCAGATCTTTCTCCATTTGTGCTGTGAACTCGATATTGATGATATCTGGGAAGAATTCCGTCATTAATTCATGCACGATTGTTCCAAGTTCTGTTGGCACAAAACGTTTCGTTTCAAGTTGTACATACCCACGTTTTTGAATCGTATCTAAAGTTGGTGCGTAAGTCGACGGACGACCTATTCCAAGTTCTTCAAGCGTTTTCACAAGACGCGCTTCCGTATAACGTGGTGGTGGCTGTGTAAAGTGCTGCTTCGGATCGATCAGCGCTGCCTTTACTTTTTCACCCTCTGTAAGTTCTGGCAGAAGTTTATCTTTGTCATCAATTTGATCGTCCGATCCTTCAACATACACTTTCATGAATCCAGCAAACTTGACTTGAGAGCCGTTTGCTCGGAATAGTACGTTTTGATTCACAAGGTCAACAGCAACTGTATCTAAAACAGCTGATGCCATCTGACTTGCAATAAAACGTTCCCAAATCAATTTATAGAGGCGATATTGATCACGCGATAATAGAGATTTGACTTCATCCGGCGTACGAAGGGCACTTGTCGGACGAATCGCTTCATGTGCATCTTGTGTTTTTTTAGTTGATTTGGCAGCTTGGGCAGTCGATAAAAACTCTTTCCCATACTTGCCTTCAATGTAACCTGTTGCTTCTGCTTTTGCACTATCCGAGATACGAGTTGAATCTGTACGCATATACGTAATGAGACCTACAGTACCTTGTTTTTTACCTAAGTCGATTCCTTCGTACAACTGTTGTGCAAGTATCATGGTTTTTCGAGCACGGAAGTTCAATTTACGTGCTGCTTCCTGTTGTAGAGACGATGTTGTAAAGGATGGAGATGGGTTGCGTTTACGTTCTTTCTTGACAACTTTGTCCACTGTAAACTGCTTGCCCTTCATTGATTTTAAGACAGCATCTACATCTTCTTGCGAGGTCAATTTTTTCTTTTCGGATTTATCTCCGTAATAGACAGCTTCAAAACGACTTTTTCCTTTTTCAAACTCTGCCTCAATTGACCAATATTCTTCTGGAATAAATGCCTTGATTTCATTTTCACGGTCGATGATCAACCGCAATGCTACAGATTGAACCCGCCCTGCAGACAATCCTTTTTTGACTTTCTTCCATAGAATTGGGCTAATATTGTACCCAACTAATCGATCGAGTACACGGCGTGCTTGTTGTGCATCGACTAGATCACGATTTAGCGGTCTAGGATGTTTGAACGACTCTATGACCGCATCTTTTGTAATTTCATTAAATACCACACGACAATCTGAATCTGCATCGATGGATAATGCATTTGCTAAATGCCACGCAATTGCCTCTCCCTCTCTGTCGGGGTCAGCTGCGAGATAGACTTTTTTAGCTTTTTTAGCTGCTGTTTTCAGTTCTTGTAAGATGGGACCTTTCCCGCGAATGGTAATATACTTCGGTTGATAGTTATTTTCTACATCGACTCCCATTTGACTACGGGGTAAATCAATAACGTGGCCAACTGAAGCTTTTACTTTGTATTTCTTCCCCAAATATTTTTCAATTGTTTTAGCTTTTGCTGGGGACTCTACGATTACTAGATAATCTGACATAATTGGCCTCCTTTAAATAGAAGGTAATCCGCTTCACGATAAAAACAAATACCTGATGCAAAATGTATAACAGTTTTAAAGCGATTGCAAGGTTTTTCATTTCAAAGCTTTTGAACGTGGCAAGATTTGCTCTGAAAAATCTTCGCTAGAATGGACAAGTGTTGCCCCTTGTTGGACCAAGCTATGAGGGCCAGAACTGAGAGTAGAAAATATGGAACCAGGAACTGTATACACCTCTTTTCCAAGATCTAAAGCAAAGTCAACAGTTGACATCGTTCCACTTTTCAACTCTGCTTCAGTTATAAAAATCCCTTTAGAAAGTGCACTAATGACGCGGTTCCTTGCAATAAATTGATGGGGTTGAGGCGGTGTGTTCGGAGGGTATTCCGTGACAAGCAAATGATTGTTTGCTAGTTCTGAAAATAAAGCTATGTTTTGTTTCGGATAAGGATAGTGAAATCCTGACCCGATTACAGCTACAGTATTCACACCATGTTCTATTGCAATTTTGTGCGCATGCGTATCCGCTCCAATTGCCAGTCCACTGCAAATGGTTAAATCGGCCGCTTTAAACTGTGGCATAAAGTAGTCGATGATATCGTGTGTATACGAAGTTGCTTTGCGAGAACCGATGATGGCAAGCATGGAATTCGTAAGGAGTTGTTTATTCCCTCTTAAATAAAGCACAGCTGGTGGGTCGTGAAGCTCTTTTAAAAGTGGAGGGTAGTCCGGGTCAAGATAAGTAACTACCGCTACGTCAGACGCCGCATAATAGCTTTCAAATGGAAACAAACTGGCTGTCCTATAGTTTTCTTTAACTATTGTGGGTAGATGATCCTGCAGATTATTAGCAAGAAAAGTAGAAATTTGGTTGAAGCGGGGCCAAGGCCAAGGAATCAGACTATGGAGGGCGAGAAGTTTTTGGCGGTCGTTCACATATCACCTCGAGGTTAGATTTGGGGATAAAAAAAGATACGGCGTGTGCCGTATCTCTAATATTAGTGTGTTTTACACGCGTCGTAAAGACCCGCTTCTTTAATTGCTTCAATTAAAGTTTCACCGATTACAGATGGAGTTGCTGCAACTTTCATACCAGCATCTTTCATAGCGCTGATTTTGCCTTCTGCAGTTCCTTGTCCACCTGAGATGATAGCTCCAGCGTGACCCATACGTTTTCCTGGAGGTGCAGTTTGCCCACCAATGAATCCGACTACAGGTTTTTTCATGTTCGCTTTGATCCACTCAGCCGCTTCTTCTTCTGCTGTTCCGCCGATCTCACCGATCATTACCACTGCATACGTATCTTCATCTTCGTTGAATGCTTTCAGAACATCGATAAAGTTTGTCCCGTTTACAGGGTCTCCACCGATACCGACAGCAGTCGTTTGACCAATGCCTTCTTGTGTTAACTGGTGAACAGCTTCATACGTAAGTGTACCAGAGCGTGAAACAACTCCGACGTGACCTTTTGTATGGATGTAACCAGGCATGATTCCAATTTTACATTCGTCAGCTGTGATGACACCAGGGCAGTTAGGACCGACTAAGCGTGTCTTTTTACCTTCCATGTAACGTCGCACATTGACCATGTCAAGAACTGGAATATGCTCAGTGATACAAATTGCCATATCAAGCTCAGCATCAACCGCTTCTAAAATTGCATCAGCCGCAAATGGTGCAGGTACATAAATAACAGAAACATTAGCGCCTGTAGCTTTTACAGCTTCTTCAACTGTGTTAAATACTGGCACGCCTTCAACTTCCGTACCGCCTTTACCAGGTGTAACACCTGCAACGATTTTCGTACCGTACTCAATCATTTGTTTTGTATGGAAAAGAGCAGTTGAGCCCGTGATTCCTTGAACGAGTACTTTCGTATCTTTATTAATATATACGCTCATTTTATCTCCCTGCCTTTCTTATCCTACAAGTTTCACGATTTTTTGTGCGCCGTCAGCCATAGAATCAGCTGCGATGATGTTAAGACCTGATTCGTTCAACATTTTCTTACCAAGGTCTACGTTTGTACCTTCAAGACGAACAACAAGTGGTACTTGTAGTCCAACTTCTTTTGCTGCGATAATAACACCTTCAGCAATAACGTCACACTTCATGATTCCGCCAAAGATATTAACAAAAATACCTTTTACGTTTTTATCAGAAAGAATGATTTTGAATGCTTCTGTTACTTTCTCAGCTGTCGCACCGCCCCCAACGTCCAGGAAGTTAGCGGGTGATCCGCCGTAATAGCTGATCGTATCCATTGTTGCCATAGCAAGTCCGGCACCGTTAACCATACATCCGATGTTTCCATCTAATGAGATGTAGCTAAGGTCATATTTAGAAGCTTCGATTTCTTTTGCATCTTCTTCATCATAGTCACGCATTTCCATAATTTCTGGATGACGGTACAATGCATTCGCATCAAAGTTGAATTTTGCATCAAGCGCGATAACTTGATCGTCACCTGTCACAACAAGTGGGTTGATCTCAACGATTGCAGCATCTTTTTCAACATATACTTTGTAAAGACCCAACATGAATTTTACAGCTTTGTTGACAAGCTTAGCAGGAATGTTCATGTTGAACGCCATGCGACGCGCTTGGAAGCCTGTAAGACCAACAACTGGATCGATTTCTTCGTAGAACAAACGCTCAGGCGTGTTTGCTGCTACTTCCTCGATATCCATACCGCCTTCTTCAGAACCCATAAGCGTTACACGAGAAGTTGCACGATCTAATACAAGTCCGATGTAATATTCTTTTTGAATATCGCTACCTTCTTCGATATAAATGCGTTTTACTTCTTTACCTTCAGGACCTGTTTGGTGCGTTACAAGAACTTTACCGATCAGTTCTTTCGCGTATTCACGTACTTCGTCAAGATTTTTTGCAATCTTAACGCCGCCTGCTTTACCGCGACCACCTGCGTGAATTTGAGCTTTGACAACTGTTACTGCTGCGCCTAATTCTTTCGCTGCTTTAACTGCTTCTTCTGGTGAGAAAGCAACGATTCCGTTTGGCACTGCAACTCCATATTGACGTAGCAATTGTTTTCCCTGGTATTCATGGATATTCATTGTGCGTCCTCCAATCGAACTATTGAGTTTACTACCTTCCCCATTGTATAAAACCTGTCACAATATGTCCATAAAAGTCTGAAACTGCGAATTTTCAATCTTCTCTCATAAATTGAACGAGTGTTTTGATTGGCTCAAACGAGTGACGATGTTCAGGACAAATCCCATACGTATCGATTGCTTGAAGGTGAACAGCTGTGCCATACCCAGAATGCTTGTCAAACCCGTACTGTGGATAGTCTAGTGCAAGTTGCTCCATATACGCATCACGCGTTGTTTTAGCAAGAATTGAGGCTGCTGCAATCGACAAACTACGCGCATCTCCTTTAATCAAATCGTAGCATGGCTGCTCAATCGGAAGTGGCATTGCATCTGACAGGACGATGTCAGGTTTTACTTGTAACCCTCCGATTGATGCCAACATGGACTGACGAGTTGCCTCATAAATATTCAATCGGTCGATCTCTTGTCGCGGTTGGATATGAACAGCGTAGCTTACAGCATGCTCTTTAATTAACTCGGCAAGCGCTTCTCGTATTTTTTTCTTGAGCTGCTTTGAATCGTTGACATCGACGAGTGCCTCAGTGTTTTTTGGCAAAATGACTGCTGCTGTTACTACTGGCCCTGCAAGTGGTCCTCTCCCGGCTTCGTCGACTCCAGCAACGAGTCCTTCTCCAAACGTTGAATCAAATTCATGACGAGCTTTATAGTCTGACCATTTTTGTTGTTCTTTATGTACTTTCCGGTCGAATGATGCCAGTAGTTTTTTTACACCTGTGCGTTCATCTGACCGAAGTGCTGTGATCCATTCCTCTTCACTTGTTGCAGCTACTAGCTTTTCTTTAATTAGTTTGAGTGATTCCAACTAGACTCCTCCTACATAAAAAACCCTTTGGAACTATTCCAAAGGGGCTTCGTCTTCTACAAAATCAAATGTCAAGCGACCAAGATGCTCATTTCGGACATCTCGAACGATAAGTTCTGCAACAGCGTCATAATCCACTTCTCCACCTGTTGCGTATACCTTACGTAGTTGACCGATATGATTAAACACTTGTTCTAAGTCGTCTCCCACTGTTTCAAGTTGAAAACGTTCTTGTAAACGTTCTGGGTAATGCGCTTCTAAAAATCGAAGGGCATATACGGCTAAGTCTTCCATACGAAGAACTGCATCTTTGATAGCGCCTGACAAAGCGAGTTTAAAGCCGATTTGCTGGTCTTCAAACTTTGGCCAAAGAATCCCAGGTGTATCTAGAAGCTCTAGTTCTTTTGCGATTTTGATCCATTGTTGCGACTTTGTAACACCTGGTGTATTTCCTGTTCGGGCGATATTCTTTTTCGCAAACCGGTTAATCAATGTTGACTTCCCAACGTTTGGAATCCCTAAAATCATCGCACGAATCGCGCGTGGTTTCATTCCACGAGACTTCATGCGGTCAAACTTTGGTTTCAAAAGTACACGTGTTTCTTTTAAAACTTTTTGAAGATCTTTTCCCTCAAATGAATTGATGGCAACAGCTTGTATACCTTGAGTAGCGTAGTATTCGATCCATTTAGCTGTCTCGCGCTCATCCGCCATATCAGCTTTCGTTAAAATCATCAATTTTGTTTTTTGATGAACAATTTGCTCGAGCATCGGATTACGTGAAGAAACTGGTAGACGTGCATCTACCAGTTCGAAAACGATGTCCACAAGCTTTAAGTTTTCTGTTACTTCCCGGCGTGCTTTTGCCATATGTCCCGGGAACCATTGAATCGTCATTGTGACACCTCTACTTTACAATACTAATATCTTCTAACGGCCAAAAAATCAAACTTGTCGTCCCGATGATTTCATCTTCTGGAACGAGGCCGATTGCGCGACTATCTTTTGAATAACGACGGTTATCTCCCATTACGAAGAAATACCCCTCTGGGATTTCTGAAAGCTGTGTAAGCTCCTCTAAAGTGAAGTTTTCTGTGAGTGTTCCTTCTGTAATCTCAGCTTTATACTGATCCAGATAAGGCTCCGGCACAGCTTCACCATTGATGTACAGTTGATCATCTTCATATGCAATATGGTCCCCTGGCAGTCCGATAATACGTTTAATGTAATTTTTCTGCTCTGGTGCGTGGAACACAATAATTTCAAAGCGCTCCGGCGTACCGATGTCGTAGCCAATTTTGTTCACGACCATACGGTCACCATTGTTTAAGGTGGGCATCATGGATTCCCCGTCAACTACGATTGGTGTGAATAGAAAGAAACGAATCAATGCTGCAATACTAAATGCAATTAAAATTGCTTTTGCCCATTCCCATACTTCATTTTTCTTTTTGGCTGTTTCCATTCGCTCAGCTCTCCCCTCACCTTCTATCTTACAAAAAATAGAGGGTTTTCTCTAATTGTAACCATCTCACAATGTGTTAAGTCTTTATAAATAAAAATACTGCATGCTGTCTTACGACAACACACAGTATTCCAATTAGCGAAGTTCTTTAATACGAGCTGCTTTACCACGTAGGTTACGTAGGTAGTACAATTTCGCACGACGTACTTTACCACGACGAACAACTTCAAGACGTGCAATCTTTGGTGTGTGTACAGGGAATGTACGCTCAACGCCTACACCAGAAGAAATTTTACGAACTGTGAAAGTTTCGCTGATACCGCCGCCACGACGTTTGATTACAACACCTTCGAATACCTGTAAACGCTCACGAGTACCTTCGACAACTTTAACGTGTACACGTACAGTGTCTCCAGGACGGAACGATGGAAGGTCAGAACGAAGCTGATCTTTTGTAATCTCTGAAATAATGTTTTGCATAATCATTTCTCTCCTTATACGAATGCTCTTACACGCTTATCCGCTGCAGCGGAACACCCAAAATAGATGCTTCTGTATAGAAGCACATCAAACATCATACCATAGACATTGACAAGTTGCAATACTTGTCAGCTAGTTTTTCAATGTTTCCAAAAAGGCCAAGTCTTGCTCCGTCAGTGTAGCTGACTCGAGCAAATCTGGTCTGCGCTCGAACGTGCGCTTTAAAGACTCTTCACGTCGCCACTGTTCAATTTTCGCATGATTTCCGGACAATAACACCTCTGGAACTTTCATGCCGTTAAAGTCAGCTGGACGCGTATAATGGGGGTGCTCAAGTAATCCTGTGGAAAAAGAATCTTGTTCGTGAGAAGCTTGCTTACCTAGAACGTCTGGCAATAAGCGCACAACACTATCGACTACTGTCATCGCTGCAATTTCTCCACCAGTCAGCACGAAGTCCCCTATTGAAATTTCGTCCGTCACAAGATGCTCACGAATGCGCTCATCGTATCCTTCGTAATGACCACAGATGATGATGAGTGCTTCTTCTTTCGCAAGCTCTTCTGCTTTTTGTTGAGAAAAGCGTTCCCCTTGAGGACACATTAATAGGACGCGAGGTGATTTTGCAGTTTGGTGCTTTACTGCATCCACTGCTGCAAATAAAGGTTCCGGCTTTAATACCATCCCAGCCCCACCACCATACGGATAATCATCGACTTGCTTGTGTTTCGACTCTGAATAGTCTCTAAAGTTGATGACTTCAAGTTTGGCTCTGCCAGATTCTTGCGCTTTTTTTAAGATGGACGAACCAAATACTCCTTCAAACATCTCTGGAAATAAAGACAGTACTTGAATCTTCATTCGCTCAGCAAACCTTCCATGACTTCAATCACGATTTTCTTTTCCTGTGGGTCAACTGATTTGACTACTTGCTCGATATACGGGATATAATGTTTCTTCCCTTTTACAGGCGTTACTTCCCACACATCGTTTGCGCCTGTAGCTAAAATTTCTGTGACTTTACCAATGTCTTCTCCGTCCGTCGAGACAACGTCGCAGCCGAGAATTTCATGGTAATAATAGGCATGGTCCTCAAGCTCCGTTAATGTGGCCGCATCTACTTTCAGAAAATGATCTTTGAATTTTTCAACGTCGTTGATTGATGGCATGCCATCGAATGTAACTAAGTCAAAGTTCTTATGCGTGCGATGGCTTGCAATCTTTACCGTTTGGATATGGTGATCCTCTTTGAATAATGCCAGCTCGCTGCCTTTTTTAAAGCGTTCCTCGGGAAAATCTGTCGATGCTAAAATTCGAACTTCTCCACGAATCCCATGCGTATTGACAATCTTTCCTACATTTAACCAATGTGTCATTGTACCGCTCCTTTGCTAGTCGTAGACGAACAAAAAGGAAGAACTAGTTGAGTTCTTCCTTTCGGTCAATCCAAAATATCGACAAATACACGTTTTGATTGGTGACTGCTTGCTGCTGAATACACAATTGTTCGAATCGCTTTTGCGACACGTCCTTGTTTGCCGATGACTTTCCCCATATCTTCTGGATGTACAGAAAGCTTATAGACAACCCGGTTCCCGGAGACCTGTTCTTGAATCTCAATGGATTCCGGATGGTCGACAAGTGGTGTTACGATCGTTTCAATCAGCTGCTTCATGCAATCACCCCCGATTATTTACCTAATTTTGCGTTATGGAATTTTTCCATGATGCCTTGTTCAGAGAACAAGTTACGTACTGTGTCAGATGGTTTTGCACCATCTTGAAGCCATTTCAATGCTAATTCTTCATTGATTTTTACTTCAGCTGGTTTAGTTAGTGGGTTGTAAGTACCTACTGTTTCGATTTGACGGCCGTCACGTGGTGAACGTGAATCAGCTACTACAATACGATAGAAAGGAGACTTTTTAGCTCCCATACGTTTTAAACGAATTTTTACTGCCATTTGTTAGTGCACCTCCGAATAGTTTCACACAAGATAGTATATTACCAAGCTTTTTTTAGTTTGTAAAGTGTTTTTTCTTAACACTACTAAAAGTTATCGAAATAACCCATCCATACCTGGGAAATTCATCTTTTTCTTGCCTTTTTGTTGCATACCAGACATTTGTTTCATCATCTTTTTCATGTCTTCAAATTGTTTCAAAAGACGATTTACTTCTTGAATAGAAGTTCCCGACCCCTTTGCAATTCGCTTTTTACGACTGCCATTGATGCTCTCAGGATGTGATTTTTCATGAGGCGTCATTGAATAAATAATCGCTTCGACACGCCCCATCTGTTTCTCATCGACTTTTGCATTTTCAAGACCTTTGATTTTTCCAGCGCCCGGAAGCATCTTCAAAATCTCATCAAGCGGTCCCATCTTTTTCACTTGTTGGAGTTGCTCGATGAAATCATCAAACGTAAATGATTGCGTGCGGATCTTTTCTTCAAGCTCTTTTGCTTTCGTTTCATCGACTTCCGTTTGTGCTTTTTCAATGAGCGACAACATGTCGCCCATCCCAAGAATTCGAGAAGCCATGCGATCTGGGTGGAATTCTTCTAAAGCGTCCATCTTCTCACCCATACCGACAAATTTAATCGGTTTTTGAGTAACGGAACGTATGGATAACGCAGCTCCACCGCGTGTATCTCCATCAAGTTTTGTTAATACAACGCCTGTGATACCGATGGCTTCATTAAAGTTGGATGCGACATTCACAGCATCTTGCCCTGTCATTGAATCGACTACTAAGAAGATTTCATCTGGCTCTTTTAAAGCACGGATCTGTTTTAATTCATCCATTAACGTCTCGTCTACGTGCAGACGACCCGCTGTATCGATGATCACCACATCATGATGCTCTTGTTTAGCGTGTTCAATGGCTTGTCTTGCAATCTCTACAGGTGATACCTCAGTGCCAAGCGAGAAGACAGGAAGCGATAATTGCTTACCCAGCGTCTCAAGCTGTTTAATGGCTGCTGGACGATAAATATCAGCCGCTACTAATAGAGGTTTTCTATTATATTTTTTACGAAGTACAGACGCAAGCTTACCACTTGTCGTCGTTTTACCGGCACCCTGCAAACCGACCATCATAATGACTGTTGGCGGACGTGTAGAAAAAGCGATTTTACTTTGTTCGCCACCCATTAATTGCGTCAATTCATCTTTTACAATTTTGATGACTTGTTGACCAGGCGTCAAACTCTTCATAACGTCTTGACCAACCGCACGTTCAGATACCGTTTTGATAAACTCTTTGACGACTTTTAAGTTGACGTCTGCTTCAATCAAAGCAAAGCGGACTTCGCGCATCATTTCTTTGACATCCGCCTCGGAAATCTTTCCTTTACCTTTAATCTTTTGCATCGTCCCTTGGAGTCGTTCTGCTAAACCTTCAAAAGCCATGATTGCTCCTCCTATTCGACGCCTTTTAGTTGCTCTAATAAAGCGAGTACATTTTCAGGTGATTGATTTTGTTTCACAGCCGCTTCGAGTTGTTCAACCAACTGTTGGCGCTGCTGAAATTTTTCAAGAAGTGTTAGTTTTGTCTCATATTCTTCAAGCATCATCTCTGTACGACGTATGTTGTCATAGACCGCTTGACGGGAGATTTCGTATTCTTCTGCGATTTCACCTAGAGACAAATCATCTAAATAATAAAGTTCCATGTATGAGCGTTGTTTATCTGTTAAAAGTGATTGATAAAAGTCAAACAGGAAGTTGATTCGGGTTGTTTTTTCAATCATCTTGTCGCTCCCTTTCGGTTACACCCACTAGTGTAGTAGGTCGACCAAGTGCTGTCAAGTATTTTTACTTGTCTTGTTCGTTTTGTTGTTCTAAATCCAATCCTTCAGCAAATAAGCCATATACATATTTATCTGCATCAAAAGGCTGCAAGTCGTCGATTTTCTCTCCAAGTCCTACATACTTTACAGGAATACCAAGTTTGTTACGGATAGCAAGAACGATTCCGCCTTTTGCTGTGCCATCTAACTTCGTCAACACGATCCCTGATACATTTGTCACTTCTTTAAATGTCTGGGCTTGAATCAATGCATTTTGACCTGTCGTCGCATCAAGAGCAAGTAACACTTCATGCGGCGCATCTGGCACTTCACGTGAAATAACGCGGTGAATCTTTTCCAGCTCATTCATCAAGTTGACTTTATTTTGAAGACGCCCTGCTGTATCACAGATTAAAATATCGACACCACGGCTTTTCGCTGCGCGCACTGCATCATACATTACAGCTGCCGGATCTGACCCTTCGCCTTGTTTAACGACTTCTACACCTACACGGTTTCCCCACTCCTGCAGTTGGTCAATCGCACCTGCGCGGAATGTGTCTCCCGCTGCTAACATGACGGTTTTTCCCTGTTGCTTGTACTGGTATGCAAGCTTTCCGATTGTCGTCGTTTTGCCGACACCATTCACGCCTACCATTAAAATAACGCCTAACCCTTCTTCTGGTAACGTAACTTCTGCTAGCTGGTCTTCTCCATCCTCATAAATTTCGACTAATTTCTCAGCGATGACGGATTGAATGCCAGATGTATCCTTAATATTTTTGCGTTGCACTTCATAACGCAGCTTGTCCATGAGTTCCATAACTGTTTCAAAGCCAACATCTGCTTGCAAGAGAAGCTCTTCTAATTCTTCAAAGAAATCTTCATCTACTTTGCGGTATTTTGCTACTAAGTCATTGACTTTAGATGTAAATTGGTCACGAGTCTTCGTGAGACCCCCTTTAAACTTTTCAGTAATGCTTTGTTTTTCAACCTGCTCTTCAGGCGTACCTGCCATTTTTTCTTTCCATTTCTTAAAAAAACTCATGTTAACCCTTCCCTTATACGTATTCTTCTAATTTTACTGAGACTAATTTCGATACACCAGACTCTTGCATTGTCACACCGTACAAAACATCTGCACCTTCCATCGTCCCTTTGCGGTGAGTGATAACAATAAATTGGGTATCACCCGAGAATTGCTTTAAATACTCACTGTATCGTACGACATTGGCTTCATCAAGCGCTGCTTCTACTTCATCTAAAATACAGAACGGTACTGGACGCGTCTGTAAAATGGCAAATAAAAGTGCAATCGCTGTCAGTGCACGTTCTCCACCCGATAGTAGCGATAGATTTTGTAATTTCTTGCCTGGAGGCTGTGCGACAATGTCGACTCCGGTTTCAAGCATATTTTCTGGATCGGTCAACACGAGATCCGCTTGTCCGCCTCCAAATAATTTACGAAAAACATCTCGGAAATGTTTCTGTATTTCAAAAAATGTACGGCTGAAACGTTCTGTCATTTCCTCGTCCATCTCTGTAATCGCTGAATGAAGCGTATCCTTTGCATCAATCAAGTCTTTGCGTTGTTCTGTTAAGAACTGATAGCGTTCGTTGACTTGCTCAAACTCTTCTATGGCAGCGATGTTTACCGGTCCCAACTCTTCGATTGAACGCTTTAACAATCGAACTTTAGAGCGCTCACGATCACTATCTTCCGGTAGTGAGAATGTCTGTTTCGCATCTTCATACGTCAGTTCATAGTCATCTTTTAACACAGAATAATAGCTCTCCAAGCTAGATTCTAGTTGTTCGTTTTGCATGTTCAACTTCTCGTGTTGCACGGATAGCGTGTGCAGACGTTCGGATACCGCTTCTTCTTCTAACTCGGCGGCGCGCACTTGATGATTTAGCTCTTTACGCTTTTCCCGTACGGACTGAATCGTTGTTTGCAAGGAATTACGAGAGATCACCAACTGCTCGATTTCTGCAGCTAATTCTTCGGCTGTTTGCCCTTCATGACCTGTTTGATACCATGCTAGTTCTTCTTCCCAACTTGTAATCTGTGTAGTCGCCTTCGCGATAGACTCAGACAATGCGGTTAATTCTCGATCAAGTTGGTGTGCCCGTTCACTTGCAAGCGCAACTTCTGTAATCACAGTCCCCAGTTGGTTTTGAATCGCGTCTTTCTGTTCCACCGTCTTAGACTTTAGAGCCGTCAACTCATCAATTTGACTCTGTATGGACTGCGCCTTCTGTGATCTCTCTGCTAGTAATTGCTCAATTTCATTTAAACGAGTTGTCGCTTGTTGTTGGTCATCTCCATGTTCTTGCTGTTGCAGATGAAACATATCTTTTTTGTCTTGCCATTTTTCGACTAAGTTTTCTGCGCTGGCAGCTTCAGAATAAACTTGTTGTTGATTGCTGCGGAGTTCTTCACCAGAGGACCGAAGTGTTTCAAGTTCTGTTTCAAGCTGGTCCTTCTTGCGTTTAAAATCTGCCACCTGTTGCTCAGCACGCGCGAGGTCTGTCTCTAGTTTCACAACGAGCGTAGAATAGTTCTCAAGGTCTGCTTTCCTTGAGAACACTGAACTTTGCTTTTTCGTAGTTCCGCCTGTCAATGACCCTCCAGGGTGAACGATATCGCCATCTAGAGTAACAATTCGTGCACTGTGGTTGATCAGCTTTGCCAGTTGAGATGCACCATTCAAGTCCTTTGCGACCACAATAGTCCCGAGTAGATTATCTCGAATAGGACGATATTCCGGTTCGCAGGAAACTAGCGTATTTGCCGTTGCTACAAATGCCGCATGATTTTCAAGCTTTTTCAACTGAAAATCTGGAAGTTGACGTGGCTTTATAACATCCATCGGAAGGAATGTTGCTCTCCCTAATCGCTGTTGTTTCAGATAGGCAATTGCATGCTGCGCATCACGTGTAGTATCCGTTACAACATGTTGTGCTTGGCCTCCGATCGCTGTGTCGATGGCCGTTACATATGCTGTAGGGATATCTAATAGTTCCGCGACAGCTCCACGAATGCCGTTAAACCTCTCTTCATTTCGTTGTTTTAATAATTCTCTCACACCTTGGAAATAGCCACTGAATTCCGATTCTAATTCTACAAGGGAGTCTCGTTTTGCACGAAGCTGATGAAGTTGTTGATAGCCATCAAAGAGAAGTTGTCGTTTCTTTTCATACGATTGTGAAACATCATCATAGACCACTTTTTTTTCTTTAAATGCTAATAAGGCCTGCTCGAGCTTGTGATCGAGTTGCTCTTTTGAAGCATTAGCAAGGTTGTGGGCATTTCTCGCCTCGTCCAGTTGACGCTCGATTTCTTTTAAATCCGTTGAGAAACGAGCATAATGGAGCTTTTGCTTTTCTGTTTGCTGTTCTAAAATTCGTTGCTCGTTCTTTAGTGCCGCGGATTCATTTAAGAGTTCTATATAATCCGCTTTTAATGTCTCTACTTGCACTTCTAAATCTTCTTCAGACGTATGTAGAATTTGCTCGAGCTGGTTACGTGTATCACGCAACTCTTTTATTTTTTTCGCTTGCTCCTTTTTTTGCATCTCTAGTTGTTCATGTTTCTCTTCTAGCTGTTTTGCTTCTTGTTTTGCGACCGCAAGTGAAGCTTGAAGCTTTTCTATTTGTTGTTTCCGATTATTTTGTTTTTCTTCTAAGACTAGCTTTCTTCCTTCTTGACGCTCTAAAGTTGTAGAAACTGTAACAGCCTCATCTTGAAGCGTATCGAGTGATTCTTCAAGTTGTGAAAGTTGTGAACGCGCTTGTGTAAGATGAAGAACGAGTTCTTCTTTTTGAGTACGTGTAGACTGGACTTCTTTTGCTACTTCTTCTGCATGTTTTGCAAGGACTTCCAATTGATCCTCAGCCTGTTCAATGTCGAATAAGGCCAAACTTACTTCACGTGTTCGAAGCTCTTCAGCGAATGCCAAATAATCCTTCGCAATGGATGACTGAATTTGAAGCGGCTCAATACGCCCTTCTAACTCATGCAAAATATCCAATACCCGGTTTAAGTTGTCATCTGTTTCAATTAATTTAAATTCTGCTTTTCGTTTCCGCTGTTTGTATTTTAGAACGCCTGCTGTTTCTTCGAATATCGCGCGACGATCTTCTGCCTTACTGTTTAGAATTTCATCGACTTTTCCTTGCGAGATAATCGAAAAGGCTTCACGCCCTAACCCTGAATCCATGAACAGTTCCGTAATGTCTTTTAAACGACAAGTTTGACGGTTCAGTAGGTAATCGGAATCTCCTGAACGGTAAACGCGTCTCGTCACACTCACTTCCGCATACTCGGTATGCAGCGCTTTGGACTGGTTATCTAGAACGAGCGTGACTTCTGCAAAGTTGAGTGGTTTGCGGGAGTCACTCCCTGCAAAAATGACGTCTTCCATCTTAGTTCCACGCAACGATTTAGCAGATTGTTCACCAAGTACCCAACGAATCGCGTCTGTAATATTGCTTTTACCGCTTCCGTTTGGTCCGACGACTGCTGTCACACCTGGAACAAAGTCCACTGCAATGCGTTCTGCAAACGATTTGAAGCCTACAATTTCAAGCCTCTTTAAAAACATACTTACTCATCCGCCTTTAATTTCTGTATTGCCAGTTGCGCAGCTTGTTGCTCCGCTTCTTTTTTTGACCTTCCGCTACCTTCTCCAAGAGGTTCTGCATCTAAAGACACCTGTGAGATGAAGATACGATTGTGAGCGGGACCTTTTTCTTCAATGATTTCATACTTCAATTGTCCAGAATTGTCTTGCTGGACAAGCTCTTGAAGTTGACTCTTGTAGTCCGAGACTTTTGAAAATGCTCCCACTTCAACTTTTGGGAACATCACAGTTTCCAGAAGCTCAGTGACTTTATCTAATCCTTGATCGAGATACAAAGCGCCTACTAATGCTTCAAATACATCCGCTAGAAGCGCAGGACGATTACGCCCACCCGTATTCTCTTCTCCTTTGCCAAGCAAAATATACGAGCCAAGATCCAACTCATTTGCCAAATGAACAAGGGACGGTTCACAGACAATCGACGCACGAAGTTTCGTCAACTCTCCCTCGGTCATTTTCGGATAACGATGGAAAAGGTATTGGGATACTGCTAGTTCGAGTACGGCATCACCAAGAAACTCCAACCGTTCATTGTCAATAAACGATTTTCTGCGGTGTTCATTTACATAAGATGAATGCGTGAACGCTTCAAACAATAGACTTTCGTTTGTAAATACAAATTCTGTTTGTTTTTGAAACTCGGCCACTTTTGCTTTTGCCTCTGCACTGTACACTGGTTTTTTCTTTGATTCCTTCATTTGCCTCAGCCTTTCTACATGTCTATCCTTCTTAGTTTACTGTTTATTACAAGCCTTGCATAGTCTCGGCCTAAAAAAGAAAAACCAGAGAGTCTGCACTCTCTGGCTACGTTTCTTTATTCGCCTAATTTACCTTCAATGTACGTTACTGCAGAACCTACAGTTGAAATATTTTCAGCTTCCTCATCAGAGATTTCCATGTCGAACTCATCTTCAAGCTCCATTACAAGTTCAACTACGTCTAATGAATCAGCGCCTAAATCTTCACGGAAAGAAGCTTCCATTTTCACTTCGCTCTCATCGACACCAAGGCGGTCTACGATGACTTTTGTTACGCGTTCTAATACTGTTGACATTTCATGTCACCTCCCCTCATTAGTATACGCAAAAACCTGCGTCTTGCCTAGATTACATGTACATTCCACCGTTGACATGGAGTGTTTGCCCTGTAATATATGTAGCTTCATCCGAAGCTAAAAATGCAACAGCTGCTGCAATATCTTTTGCAGTTCCAAAATGGCCGAGTGGAATCTGTGCAAGCATTGCGGATTTGATCTCTTCAGGTAGTGAATCCGTCATCTCTGTTTCAATGAACCCTGGAGCAATCGCATTGACTGTAATATTGCGTGATGCAAGTTCGAGTGCGACAGACTTTGTCATGCCGACGACACCCGCTTTAGCAGCTACATAATTCGTCTGACCCGGATTCCCAGATGCACCGACGATTGAGGAGATATTGATGATACGTCCTTTGCGTTGCTTCATCATTTGACGCGTAACAGCTTTTGTCGTTAAAAACACACCTTTGAGGTTTGTGTCGATCACATCGTCCCACTCACTGTCTTTCATACGCATTAGCAAATTATCACGCGTGATTCCCGCATTGTTTACAAGGATGTCGATAGAACCGTATGCATCAAGCGCTGCTTTCATCAGTGCTGTGACATCATCTGCGTTTGAAACAGACGCTTGCACAGCAATCGCTTGGCCGCCAGCTTGTGTGATTTCCGCCACAACGGATTCCGCTTTCTCTTTGCTCCCACTATAATTGACAACCACTTGAGCACCTCGTGCAGCCAAATCTTTTGCAATCTCACTTCCGATTCCGCGGGATGCACCCGTTACAACGGCAGTTTTTCCTTGTAAGCTCATTGTGAATCTCCTTTCAAATGGTACAACGTATTGGTGAGACTGAGTGTATCGAACACTGAATAAGTCGTTACAGATCGGTCAATTTTCTTAATTAATCCTGATAATACATTTCCTGGTCCACACTCAATGAATGTATCGACACCTAAATCCAGCATCGTTCGTATAGATTCTTCCCATCGAACAGGAGCCGTTACTTGTTCTATCAATAGTTTGCGAATTTCATCTGCACTTTCAACCGGCTTTGCTGTAACGTTTGCGATAATCGGCACTTTTGGTTCACGTAGTGGAATCATCGCTAACTCAACACCTAGCTTGGTTGCAGCTGGACGCATTAATGATGAATGAAAAGGCCCACTAACCGAGAGTGGAATTGCGCGCTTTGCTCCATGATCTTTTGCTCGCTCAGACGCTAATTTTACACCTTCAGAAGTACCTGAAATGACAATTTGGCCCGGACAGTTCAAGTTTGCCACTTGTACAGAGTGACCTTCAGTAGTAACAGCTTCTGTTACAGTTGCTAAGTCGTCAGCGGCCATACCAAGAATCGCTGCCATTGCACCTTGTCCTGCAGGAACGGCTTCGTTCATGAATTTCCCACGTTTGTGAACGATTGATGCACCGTCTTGAACAGAGAGAACCCCCGCCATCACAAGTGCTGAATATTCCCCAAGGGAGTGCCCCGCCATATAGTCGGGCTTCAAGCCGTTTTCCATAAGAATAGACGCAGCGATTGTACTACTTAGAAGAAGAGCCGGTTGTGCGTGATACGTTTTTGTTAATTCTTCAAGTGGTCCTTCAAACATTATGTTCGAGATGGGAATACCCATTGCTTTTTCAGCTGTCGTCAAGTACTGGTCATACTTTTTAAAGTTCTCAACAAGGTCTTTTGCCATACCGACAGATTGAGAACCTTGCCCTGGGAATACAAATGCTACCTTCATTGTTCAGTTTCCTTTCGAATGGTTTCCGCGATCACGCCACTTACATCCCATTCCACCATCGTACGTGCTTGGCGAATGGCGTGGAAGATAGCATTTTCATTAGAAGAGCCATGTGCTTTGATCACCGGTGCATTGAGACCAAACAGTCCTGCTCCACCGTACTCTGTATAATCCATCAACCCTTTTAAATCCGATAAATCATTTTTCACAAGAGCAGCAGCCAGTTTTGTCTTGGTTGACTTCATAAATGTTTGTTTCAACATTTTAAATAAACTACCTGCAGTTCCTTCGATTGTCTTTAGTACCATGTTGCCTGTGAATCCATCCGTCACAACAACATCCGCTACTCCGTCCAACAGGTCACGTGCTTCAACGTTTCCAATGAAATGGATAGGTGCCTCTTCCAACAGTTTATAGGCTTGTTTTGTTAAGTCATTTCCTTTACCAGGCTCTGTACCGATATTTAGTAACCCTACACGCGGCTTTTCGATAGACCGAACATTTTTAGCATAAATACTTCCCATCACCGCGTATTGCACTAAGTGCTCCGGCTTGGCATCCGCATTCGCACCAAGATCTAACATGACAAACCCCTTCCCATCTATAGTTGGAAGAGTTGGTGCTAGGGCAGGTCGCTCGATACCAGGTATACGGCCAACAATGAACAAGCCAGATGCCATTAACGCGCCCGTGTTCCCAGCAGAAATCGCAGCATGCACCTCCTCGTCTTTCACAGCTTGTGCCATCCGGACCATCGAAGCGTCTTTTTTGCGACGAATCGCACGAACAGGCTCATCCGTCGCTTCAATCTTTTCAGTTGTTGGAATTACTTTCAAGCGATCATGTTGTTTAAGATACGGCGCCATTTCTTGCTCGATACCATACAACATAATCTCAATATCTTGAAATTCATCGAGTGCACGGTAGGCGCCTTTAATAATTTCACCAGGTGCGTTATCGCCACCCATTGCGTCTAATGCAAGTTTCATTTTGTCACCTTCTCTTTGGATTGGGAAACGTGGTACATCTCAAATTCCCCTTCAAATACTTTTTCCTGATGAACTTTACTGATGACATGAATGATGGAGTTTCGTTCATTTGACCGCTCTAATACACGAGCTTTCGCAACTACTCGATCTCCTTTTTTCACTTGTTTGACGAAGTGTATGGTCGCCTTTTTCGTCAACGCAAGTTCATCATCCAGTAATGCGACTGCTAATGAGTTGGCTTGCGCAAACAAATGATGCCCTCGCGCAATGTTACGGGTTTGGAAGACATGCTCCCCGCCAATCTCAAGCATGGAAATTGCCGATTCACCAAGTGATAAGTCAATAATCTCGCCAATCACGTCATCTTCTGTCAGAGAGCGTACCCTTGACAGCCTATCCGTTGCTACATGCTTAATCCGTTCACGAAGTTCGGGAATGGATAGTTCCATGCGGTCCAAACGAATCGTTTGTACACTCACCGTAAAATGTGTGGCAAGTTGTTCGTCAGTTATAAACGGGTTTTCATCCAACATCGTTTTCAGCCCCGATTGTCTTTCTTTTTTGGAATAGCGCATGATTATCACCTCTTTTAGCACTTGGTACTAATATCAGTATATAAATAGAAAAAAAAGAATGCAAGAACTGTTTCGTTCTTTGCATTCTCAATCAATTCGCTGGCCTTCCAAAATACCTGATTGCTCAAGCTTTGCCCGAATCAGACTCCACTCTTCTGAATGCCAGAAATACTGGCTATCCACTAATCTTTCTGCATCTTCCCGAGCTGTTTGGAGTGCCCGGTAATCATGCACAAGATCTGCTACTTTGAATTCAGGCATCCCACTTTGCTTTCTCCCAAAAAAGTCTCCAGGCCCCCGAAGTTCTAAATCTTTTTCAGCAAGCGCGAAACCGTCGGTAGTTTCTGTCATCGATGTCATTCGCTCTTTCCCCACTTCAGTCTTGGGATCAGCGATTAACACACAATATGACTGATGATCTCCTCGACCTACTCTTCCTCTCAGTTGATGAAGCTGTGCAAGGCCGAACCGCTCAGCGTCAAAAATCATCATGAACGTCGCGTTCGGAATGTTTACGCCTACTTCCACAACTGTTGTCGACACGAGAATTTGACTTTCATTGTCCGAAAACTTTCGCATGACAGCGTCTTTTTCATCGGAAGGTAATTTCCCGTGCATTAATTCTACTTTGAACTCAGGTTCATAATAAGCCTGCAATTCATGGAAAATATCGAGTACGTTTTGTAGATCCAATTTATCGGACTCTTCAATGAGCGGACAGATTACATACGCTTGCCTCCCAGCAATCAGCTCTTTTTTTAGGCGAGACAATAATGCAGGTAATTGCTGTTCTTTCATCCAATACGTTTCAATTGGCTTTCGACCTGCTGGCATTTCATCAACGATTGTTACATCCATCTCTCCAAACGCTGTGATTGCCAGTGTTCGAGGAATAGGTGTAGCGGTCATGAACAAGATATCGGGCTCTAGACCTTTTTGTTTTAACACGCGGCGCTGTTCTACTCCAAAACGGTGTTGCTCATCTGTGACGACCACACCTAAGTTTTTAAATTGAACGTCAGGTTGAATCAACGCATGCGTCCCAATGACGACATCGATTTCCCCTGTTTGCAACCCTTCTAGAATCTGGCGCTTCATCTTAGCTTTCGTCGAGCCCGTCAATAATGCAACCTGGATGCCAAGCGGAGAGAACCAATCAAAGAATGCGTTGGCATGTTGTTCAGCTAGAATCTCTGTGGGTGCCATGATGGCGCCTTGCATGCCTGCACTATACGCCGCAATGATTGTGATTGCAGCAACGACTGTTTTTCCTGATCCAACATCTCCTTGAAGCAATCGATTCATTTGGTAGGGCGCCCGTAAATCTTTTAAGATTTCATCCACGGCTCGATTTTGTGCACGCGTTAATTCATACGGAAGAGAAGCTACAAAACTCTTGATAAGTAGCGGATCATACTCGACGGGCCGACCGACATTCGCATCTTTTCGAATTTTTTTCAATGCTTGCATTTTTAATTGAAATTGCAACAATTCTTCATACACAAAACGTCGACGTGCATTCTTTGTCTGCGCTGCATCTTCTGGGAAATGGATAGCTTGAAGCGCTTCGTATAAGTTCGGTAACCGATACGACTCACGAACAGACTCCGGCAATGGGTCCACAAGTTCTTCTTTCGTTAATTCAAATGCTTGCGTCAGTAGTCTACGGAATACTTTTTGAGTCACACGCCCTTTTAAACTGTAGACAGGTTCAAAATCATGATCATCTGTACGAGGCCCAAGCTGATGCGCAGAAGCTTGAATAACTTGACGGCCTTTGTCCCATTTACCGGAAATCGTCACGATTTCACCTGGTATAAACTTGGCTTTTAAATAAGGCTGGTTAAAAAACACCGCTTTAATCAAGTGTCTTCCTGTCAGCACTTTCACTTGTAGTCTTGATTTTTTCCCCATAAAAAGGATAGTTGGGTCACTTTCAATGCGGCCTTCAATTGTTACTCGTTCATTGTGATCGGTCAGGGTCAGATCTTTTAATCGAAAATCTTCATGTCGGGTGGGAAATGTGAAGAGGACATCTTCCAATGTGGAGATGCCCAATTCTTGTAATGCTTCTGCAGTTGCTTTCCCAACACCTTTTAAAATGGTGAGTGGCTCATGCAAAAGGTTATTGTTCACGACTCGCGACGGCTCCACCGAAGATTTTTGCTTCTAACCAGCGACCTGTTGGTGTTGCAGCTAATCCACCTTGCGCAGTTTCTTTCAGTGCTGTTGGCATCGTCTGTCCGATTTTGTACATCGCATCGATTACCTCATCACAAGGAATGCGACTTGTTACACCAGCAAGTGCCATATCAGCTGCTACAAGTGCATTCGCAGCACCCATTGCATTGCGCTTTACACATGGGACTTCTACAAGTCCGGCTACTGGATCACACACAAGGCCAAGCATGTTTTTTAATGTAATCGCAAAGGCTTCTGAACATTGCTGTGGCGATCCGCCTGCCATTTCTGTAATTGCCGCTGCAGCCATTCCTGCCGCAGACCCCACTTCAGCTTGGCAACCTCCAGCTGCACCTGAAATCGATGCATTGTTAGCGACAACAAAGCCAAAAGCCCCTGAAGTGAATAAATAGTTGATCATTTGCTCGCGCGTTGGGTTTAATTTGTGAATGACAGCAAACAAAGTACCTGGTACAACCCCAGCAGATCCTGCAGTAGGAGTCGCACAAATTGTTCCCATAGCCGCATTTACTTCATTCGTAGCGACGGCTTTGCTGACAGCGTCGAGTAATAGCTCACCAGATAAGGAGTTGCCTTTTTTCATATAGTTTTGAATAAGTACGGCGTCGCCACCCGTCAATCCCGATGTCGAACGTACTCCAAGTAATCCTTTTTCAACCGCTTCTTCCATGACAGTCAGATTACGATCCATTTGTTTCATAATTTCTTCACGCGTGCGACCTGTCACTAATATTTCTTGTTCAATCATAATTTCAGATATTAATTTATTTTCATTTTCTGCACGTTCGACAAGTTCCCGAACATTCCGAAATAATACTTCCATTTTTGTTCCTCCTACTCTGCAATTCGTGTGACTTGCGTGATATTTGGCAATGTCGCGATTTCTGCTAAAACGGATTCACTGACAGTTTGATCTACTTCGATGACCATTAAAGCCATGTTTCCTTTTTCTTTCCGTGACACTTCCATATGTCCAATGTTGATGTGTTGATCTGCTAAACATTTTGCAACACTGGCAATACAGCCAGATCGGTCTTCATGGACAACAAGAATTGCCGCTCCACCGCCAGATAAACGAAGAGGGAATCCATTCAATTCCACAAGCTCAACTTTTCCTCCACCGATGGAAATACCGACGATGGACATTTCTTGTTCGTCGTCTCCAATCACAATACGGGCCGTGTTCGGATGTTCTGTATGACCGGTCTCTGGAATAAATTCAAAATACAAGTCAAGGCGTGCTGCATCTTCAAATGCTGTTTTAATGCGCTCATCGTCTGTATCGTAGTCAAGTAGACCCCCGATGATGGCCACATCTGTTCCATGCCCTTTGTATGTCTCGGCGAACGATCCATAAAGATGGATACGTGCCCATTTCGGTTGACGCCCAAATAAGTCACGCGCAATGCGTCCAATGCGAGCAGCACCTGCTGTATGAGAAGATGAAGGTCCAATCATGACTGGACCGATTATATCGAAAACTGATTTAAATTTCATACGTCATTCCCCCAAACCTTTATCCTTACTAGTTTACTATGAAAACGCTTTTACTTCTAGTTCTTAGATGTGGAGAACGCCACTCTAAACTGTAAAACCCTCCACCCAGGTCGCCATTTCCTGGGAGGATTTCCCCGAGCCTCCCCACGTAAGATGAAAGAAGTCCACTTTCATCTTCGTTGCCGGGTCTCGGGAAAACCCTGATAACCCGGGAAATGACGCCCTGGGTTCCGGGCTTTATTACCACTAACTGGTGAAACCATTGAAATCCTCTTATTCTTAACTTCGATGGCAGACACTATATGAAAGTAGCTTTCACACTGGCAGTTAATTAGTTGAGTGGAGAGCAGGGGCTGACTCCGGAGGGATCAAAAGCGGAACGTGAGACCCCGCAAGCGTGTTTTTTCGCTGAGGAGGCTCACGACGCGCCCTCGGAAAGCAGCCCCGGAACGGAACTCAACTTTTATTTTTCGATGTGAAGAACGCTACTAACTTTAGCACACTACTAGGTTGATTATAACGTTAGTGGTCGCCATTATGACATTCCTGATGTTATGGAAACTAGTACAGTCGCCAAAACCCCTATTACTAAAGACACCATATAAAAAGAGAGTTTCTCAGTAACAAGAAACTCCCCTTCTAGCATTACATTAAAACTATACTTATTCGACAGATAAGATGTATGGATACAGCGGCTGTTTACCGTTGTAAACTTCTACTTCTACATCCGGATAATTTTCTTCAATCCACTCAGCAAGTTCGTTGGCATGCGCTTCTGTAGTATCTTGGCCATACAGAATCGTTAACAATTCTGCTTCCGCGTCTACCATTTTGTTTAGTAACTCTTTCGCAGCTTCGTCTAAATCCTTCGTTGACAGAATAATCTTACCTTCAGCAATCGCCATAAAATCATCTTTTGCAATCTCGACACCATCAATCGACGTATCTCGCACTGCATGTGTGATCTGTCCAGTCTTCACATGTGAGAAGGCTTGTGTCATCGATGTTTTATTGTCTTCAACAGACGCCTCCGGATTGAATGCTAGGACTGCTGCCATACCTTGTGGAACAGTTTTCGTTGGAACAACTGCCGCTTCAATATCAAGAAGTTCAGCTGCTTGTTCAGCTGCCATAATGATATTTTTATTGTTTGGTAAAATCAATACGCGCTCTGCACCGACTTCTTCAATCGCTTTCACGATATCTTCAGTAGACGGGTTCATTGTTTGACCGCCTTCGATCACTGCAGATGCCCCTAAACTTTTCAGCAATTCGCTAACTCCTGTGCCCATTGCAACCGTCACAACGGCATATGGATGTTTCACTTCTTTTGTTTGTTTCGGTTTATCACCCACAATATCTGTGTGTTGTTCACGCATGTTTTCAATTTTAATTTTAATGAGATCTCCGTATTGCTGCCCATAGTTTAAAACTTCCCCAGGCTGTTCAGAGTGGATATGGATTTTCGCGACTTCTTCATCTGAGATGACAAGTAACGAATCACCATATGCACTTAAATCATTCCGAAAATCTGTCTCATCAAATGACTTTTTCGTTTCATCTAAACGAACCATGAATTCTGTACAGAAACCGAATTCAATCTCTGACGTATCCATAAAGCCTTGAACAGCCATGTGGTGTTCAGCACTCACCATTTCGTCCATCGAAGCAGCGGACGTTTTCTCAGGTAATGCTTCTCCTTTAAGAGAAGCTAAAAACCCTTCATATACATAGACTAGTCCCTGTCCACCACTATCGACAACGCCTACTTCTTTCAATACTGGAAGTAAATCAGGCGTGCGTTTTAAAGAAGCCTTGGCTTCTTCTAGAGTAAGTGTCATGAGTTCATCGATCGCATCAACTTCTTTAGCTACCTCTACTGCTTTTCTCGCTGCATCTTTTGCGACAGTTAAAATTGTACCTTCAACTGGCTTCATCACAGCTTTGTAGGCTGTATCTACACCATACTGAAGTGCTGCAGCAAATTGTTCTGCTGTTACTTCAGAATAGCCTTCAACAGACTTACCGAACCCTCTGAAAAGCTGGGATAAAATAACTCCAGAATTACCTCGTGCGCCCATTAGCAAGCCTTTTGCAAGTGCTTGAGCTGTTTTACCTAGGTGTTCTGTTATTCCTTTAGCTGTTTCTGTTGCACCTGATGTCATCGATAAATTCATGTTCGTCCCTGTATCTCCGTCCGGAACCGGGAAGACATTTAATGCATCTACATATGCTGCATTTTGAGCCAGGTGGTGTGCACCCATCTGCACCATTTCAGCAAATTGAATCCCATTAATCGTTTTCATAAATTTCTCTCCCTTACATTGTCGCAACGCGAACGCCTTGCACATAGACATTCACCGATTCGACAGCCATGCCTAAAGATTTGCCAAGCGTATACTTTACTTTTGATTGGACTTGGTATGCGATTTCTGAGATCTTTGTCCCGTAGCTCACAATGATATACATATCAATATGCACTTTTCCGTCTTTTTCACGAACAAGTACACCTTTTGTAAAATTCTCTTTTCGTAAAATGTCAGATAAGCCATCTTTCACTTGGTGTTTCGAAGCCATGCCTACGATCCCGTAACATTCAATCGCTGCTCCACCTGCGATTTGAGCAATCGCATCTTGTGAAATTTCAATCTGGCCAAAGTCATTTTTTATTTCAATTGACATTGCAATTCCTCCCTAAGTCAAACTGACTACTCCCCATTGTACTATACGAAGCGTGTCCTGAAAAGAAACGATTTACTGATGAGCTGTAAAGGAAATTTTCTTGATAACACTTGCGAACATAAAAAAAGTATGGTAAATTACTAAAGTATGTGAAATAACGAAGTAAAACAAAAAGCATAGCTTCTTGTTGTGAGGAGGGAATTAGTATGCCTAAACAATGTGTCATTACAGGCCGTAAGACTCGTTCTGGAAACAACCGTTCACACGCTATGAACGCTTCTAAGCGTACATGGGGTGCTAACTTACAAAAAGTTCGTATTCTTGTAGATGGTAAACCAAAACGCGTATGGGTTTCTGCTCGTGCATTAAAATCAGGAAAAGTGGAGCGCGTTTAATCGCCTCCCTTTTGTAAAGACCACGGCATATGCTGTGGTTTTTTCTTTGTACGTAAAAAACCGCCTTAATGGCGGTTTTTTTTGGTATCTCGGAAGAACCATCTCAAAAGCTTTGTTACACTCGATGGAAGTAGAATTGTAATGACCTTCATTTAATCCCCACTTTCCTCGCGACTCTGTATACATAAACATATGCCGGAGGAAAATGAGATAGACCCAACTTGTTCGACAATCTCATTACTTGTAAAGCGCGCGCTGGTTTTACTGATCAAGTCGTTTTGCACGGGATATTTAAATCCAGTGAGAGAAACGTTTAGAACATCCCCTTGCCACGAAAAGAAAGAACAGTAGGTGTATTCATTTTTCTCAACCTCTGTAACGCCAGGTTGCAAAAAGAGAATTCTGTTGTCGCGGTCTAGTAGTTCAAACTGAATAGACGGAAACTGCAGTTGAAAACGCAACATGTCATGCAAGACTGCTTGATAATGATCAAGTCTACCTCCTGTGACGCCGACGAGTACGATTTGCTTTGGGAGCATTTCGACTGCCCTTTCAAGTGCTAAATACGTATCTGTTTCGTCTTTCTCAGGTGAAACTTGCACGGCTTGCATCAACTGAGACTGCCACTTTTCACGCTCTGCATTTTGAATAGAATCCAAGTCACCAATTATAAAGTCAGGTGTTACACCTTTCTCCAACAATCGAATGGCTCCACTGTCCGCTCCTATCCAGTAATCTGCTTCAAGAGTTAGAGGAAGTTGCTCACGCGGTCCTCCCCCACAAATCCCAATACGCATACTAGGCTTCCTTGATGTCACGAAGTGCTTGCTCTTTATCGGCAGCACCATAAATTGCGGAACCCGCTACAACGACTGTCGCGCCAGCAGCCACACACTCTTTAACGGTTTCTTTATTGACACCACCATCAATTTCAATTTCAAATGTATAGCCGTGCTGTTGTTTTAAATCAGCCAATTGTTTCACTTTCTTTAACACCGACGGAATGAAAGACTGTCCCCCAAAACCAGGATTTACCGTCATGAACAACACGACATCAACTTCTTCCAGTACGTGTTCGATTGTAGAAATTGGCGTGTGTGGATTTAGCACAACTCCACACTGAATTCCTTGAGATTTGATATGTTGCAATGTTCGATGCAAATGACGGCAAGCTTCTACATGCACCGTAATAATATCCGCACCAGCTTTTACAAAGGACTCAATATACTGATCTGGATTTTCAATCATTAAATGCACATCGAGTGGTAGCTTTGTATGTGGACGAATAGCGTCTACTACAAGTGCACCCATAGTGATGTTTGGAACAAAATGACCATCCATAACGTCAATATGAATCCAATCCGCCCCCGCTTGATCGACGAGTTGGACTTCACTTTGAAGATTTGCAAAATCTGCTGCTAAAATTGAAGGTGCTATTTTTACCATTGTTAATACCTCGGCTTTCTATCCATAATTTCATGTAAAAATTGAAGATAATTATCATAACGATGCTCGGCAATTTCGCCTACGTCTACGGCATCTTTCACCGCACACCCTGGCTCTTTCAGATGAAGACATCCTCTGAACTTGCACGTTAATTTCCTCATTTCCGGGAAACATTCACCTAGTTCTTCTTTTTCAAGATGATCGAGTTCAAAATTACTAAATCCTGGAGTGTCGGCTAAAAGACCTCCTGCTACCTCTATTAGCTCAACATGACGGGTTGTATGCTTCCCGCGTCCTAAAGCCATAGAGATTTCGCCGGTCTTTAACTTCAGTTCTGGTAACAACGTATTGAGTAATGTCGATTTCCCAACGCCTGATTGTCCTGCTAGTACGCTAAGACGATTTGGTAACAACTTAGCGATACTTTCTGCAAGCAACGGGTCTCCCTTGTATGTGTAAATCAAAGGATAGCCAATTTGCTCATAATAAGAAGCTTGGTGTTCAACTTTCAAGCGCTGTTCGTCCGATAATAAATCCATTTTCGTTACAATCACGACAGGTTCAATTCCATACCCTTCGATGACTGTTAAAAACCGGTCAAGTAAATGTTCATTAAAATCTGGCTCAATCGCAGAGAATACGAGGAGCGCCTGATCGACGTTCGAAATAGGTGGCCGTACAAGCTCGTTTTTGCGTTCCTCTATCTCCGTCACGACACCGTCATTCTCTCCTTCGACTGTATAAGTTACCATATCACCCACGAGTGGCGACTGGCCTCTTTTGCGAAATACTCCGCGTGCCCGCGTTTGGATAACCGTACCTTGATCATAGACGTAGTAAAAACCACTTAATGCTTTTCTGATTTGGCCTGTTGGCATGCCATTCCTCCTTATGGTAGATCTGCGTAATTAATTGTTTCTTGTGCTACTACAACATTATCTACTTCGATGCGATACGCCCCTTGTGCACCTTCCACAATTTCTAACTGAAGTCGTCTTGTTGCGTCTTCCGTGATTGTAAATTCTTCAATCGGTTCTGCTAAAGTTCGCGTGCGGTCCTGTACAAAAATTCGAACAGACTGCTCTACCTGCTCTTGACCTTCTTCTACTTCATACGGGATTTCAATGGACACGATATATAATTTGGTAGCTGCCGCTGCCGGCCCGTCTGAAATAACAACTGCTACTTCACTACCTGGCTTTAACATAGTTCCCGGTTCAGGGCTTTGTCGTATGACTTCACCTGCGGGTACTTCGAATGAATTTTCACGGGCAGACGAGTTAATGACAAACCCTGAAGACGCCGCGTAATCTTCAAGAGCTCGAGCATTGTAACCGCGTAAATCTAAAAGTTCTCGCGTTTCAGGTCCTTTACTAACAGTTAAAATCAACTCTGTTTCTAGTGCGTTGACTTCTTCACCAGCTTCAGGCTGTTGTGCAATAATCGTTCCAATAGGTTCATCCGAAAACTCTTCGTTTTCTGTAACTGATTGGAAGGAGTCGGCAACAAGCGGTCGAACTTGCTCGATACTTCTTCCTACATAATCATTTACTTTAATCGTTTCGGGTCCTTGCGATACATACAAATTGATTTCCGTTTCAGGATCACGCATTCTACCAGCCTCAGGAGTTGTGCGGATCACTTGTCCTTCTTCCACTTCTTCTGAATACTGTTCGCGTACTTCTCCAATAACAAATCCAGTGGCTTCGAGTTCTTCCGTTGCCTCTTCAAGTGTCATCCCTACAACATCCGGCACCTCAATTTTCGCAGGGCGGAACATACCAGGAAAAGCGAGTACAACAATTAACCCTATTAACAGTAACGCACCAATAATCAGAGCAATAATTTTACCCTTTTTCGATTTTTTCTTCACAGGAGCAGGAGCCGGATCAACTTTTGGTTTCCGGTCTTCTAGTTTACGCGTTTCTTGGATTTCATCGAGCGGAATCGGCTGTTTAATGACAGGCATCACTTTTGTCGCATCGTCATCCACACTCGGTACATACTTTGGTTCATTTAAATAGTCCGTATCCAAAGAACGTGCAATATGCGCATGCATCTCTTTTACAGAGACGTATCGGTCTTCAGGTTTTTTTGCTGTAGCTCGAAGGACTACGTTTTCTATACTTTGGGGAATCGCTGCATTGATTGCTCGAACAGAAGGTGTCTCTGCTTGTAAGTGCTTGAGTGCAATCGAAACTGCTGACTCCCCTTTAAACGGAAGTTGACCTGTTAATAATTCGAATAATACAATTCCTAATGCGTAGATGTCGGACTTACGAGTTGCTGTGCCACCACGCGCTTGTTCAGGCGACAAATAGTGAACAGTACCTAAAACTGAATTCGTTTGGGTAAAGGATGTCGCAGATAACGCCATCGCAATTCCAAAATCCGTCACTTTGACATTGCCCTCTTCATCTAACAAGATATTTTGAGGTTTGATGTCACGGTGCACAATATGGTGCTCATGTGCATGTTCAATCGCTGATAACAGCTGCTTCATAATCGTCACTGCTTTTGCGGGTTGCACAGGCGCATTGTCAGCTATGTATTCTTTTAATGTTTGTCCTTTTACGTGTTCCATTACAATGTAATGGATATCCCCGTCCTCGCCTACATCATAGATTGTGACGATATTGTCGTGTGTCAGTGATGTGACAGAAAGGGCTTCCCGTTGAAATCGTCTGTGTAGGTCCTCTTCGTTTGAGAAGTCATAACGCAATATTTTAATGGCAACGTCTCGATCTAAAATCATATCGTGTGCTTGGTAGACATTGGACATGCCACCCCCGCCGATATGTTTCTCTAGTTTATAACGTCCACTTATCCGTTTTCCGATTAACATCGTTACTCACCTACCTTCAGGTGACTAAGAATGAGTGAGATGTTGTCCTCTCCACCCTGGTCGTTGGCTAGTGTGACAAGTGTATCCGCTTTTGCTGTAAGAGTGGCTTCAGTTTGAAGGACATGAACGATTTGTTCGGATGACAGCATATTGCTCAATCCGTCAGAACACATAAGAACATACTCCCCTTCACGCATTGTCACAGTTAAAATATCAGGATCTATAGAAATCTCTGTCCCAATCGCTTTCATCAGCATATTCTTTCTAGGATGTGTTTTCGCCTGCTCTTCATCAATCTCTCCCGAATCGAGCAAAACATTGACGTAGGAATGATCTTTCGTCAATGGATGGATTTCCCCTTTAGAATAGAGATACACGCGACTGTCTCCAATATGTGCAAACGTGACTTTTCTATCTTGGAACACTGCAGCAATCAGTGTTGTACCCATTCCTTTGCATGTAGGATCCGATTCAGCTATAGTGCTTATTCGGTCATTTGCACCCTCATAGGCTTCTGTTAACCATTTAGAAACATGTGTCTCCTCACTTTCAACTTGTAGAGAAGACTTCTGAAAGCGGTCTACTAAAAACCTTACTGCCAGTTCACTAGCAACATCCCCGGCATTGTGACCACCCATTCCATCAGCAAGTACTGCTAACGTCATACCTTTAGATTTTTCGAAGACTTGCAAATAGTCTTCATTGATTGCACGCTTTTTACCTACATCCGTGCGATGAACAAATTCCATTTTGTCACCCCTTGATTATGCTTTTTGAAGAGCTACTACATAAAATCCATCGCCGTCTGGATACGGAAGTACTTGATGACCTACTTTCGCAGCGCCATGCGGAAGAGCAGTAAATACATCCGGAAGAGAGAGTTCTTGCATATCTTGATGCAATTGTAAAAAAGCATCAATCACTTCATCGTTCTCAGTTGGTTCAATCGTACATGTGCTATAGACCAGTATGCCACCAGGCGATAAAAGAGAGTAGGCTTCATTTAAAATAGCAAGTTGGATCGTAGCTAATCGTTCTGCATCTTGTGGTTTTTTTGCATATTTCATATCTGGCTTGCGACGAATGACACCATATCCACTACACGGAGCATCCACTAAAATACGATCAAATTGCTTTTGCTCTAAAACTTCTTGCGCTTGTCTTGCATCCGCCGCAACCGTCGAAATGTGTGTAAAACCAAGACGCTCGGCATTCTCATGAATGTACTTTAATTTATTCTCGTGAAGATCAAGTGCTGTAATATGACCCGTATTGGCAAGAAGTTGCGCAATATGTGTGGTTTTCCCACCAGGTGCTGCACACATATCAAGAACCGACATACCCTTTTCAAGTTGGAGTGCATGTGCTGGCATCATCGAACTCTCGTCTTGAATCGTAAACTGACCCGATGCGAAAAGTGCTGAAGTCGCTGCTGTTTTCCCAGCAACATGCAAGCTTTCTGGCAAGATTCCTTTTCGTACAGTAAACCCTTCTGACTCGAGCGCTTGAATTGCGTCATCAATTGATATTTTCATCGTGTTGACACGAATAGTCTGAGGAGGTGCGACATTGTTTTGGCGTGCAATTTGTTCTGTTTTTTCAAAACCAAATGCTTGGATCCAATTTTCTAGCATCCACTCTGGGTGACTAGTTTCTATTGACAAACGTTCTAATGGGTCTTTAATCGAATCAAAACTTGGCACACCTTCACGAAGAAATGCACGCAACACACCATTCACTAAACCTGAAACACCTTTGTGTCCGTGATACTTAGCGAGTTGAACAGCTTCATTTACTACTGCGTGGTTCGGAATACGATCCAGGTAGTGAATCTGGTAAACGGCCATGCGCAATACCCACTGAACCCAGTTTTCTAATTTTCCTTTGATAAAAGGAGCCAGGAAAAAATCGAGTGTCATTTTGTGTTGCAACGTCCCATACGTAAGTTCTGTCATAAGACCTTTATCAATACCTGCAATTTTGTGTTGATTCATATGTTTTGTGAGCAACAAATTACTATACGCTTGATTTTTATCGACATCCATTAGAACAAATAGAGCTGCGTCCCTAGGGTTGCCTAGTTGTTTTCGCTTCATTTAAATTGATCTCCTAGTTTGTATTGCTGCCCAACACCTCGTAAGAATTCGTCAACAGCTAATTTTTTCTTTCCTGCAGGTTGTACTTCAAGTAGTTCCAATGCTTGTCCGTCTCCTGTCTGTACAACAAAACGGCCTGTAGTATCAATGATTTCACCTGGTACAGCATGCGAGTTTCCGTTCACTTCACGTGCAGACCAAATTTTAAAACTTGCCTCATCAAACGTCGTGTACGCACCTGGCCACGGATTCAAACCACGAATTTGGTTGAATACCTCCCGAGCAGGCTTTGCCCAATCGATTCGTTCTTGTTCGCGTGAGATGTTTCGTGCAAACGTTACTTGATCAGGATTTTGAGGTGTTCGTGCGTTCGTTCCAGCAACAATTGATGGAAGTGTTTCCTTTAACAAGGCTGTTCCTGCTGCACTGAGCTTGTCAAAGAGCGTTCCTGTAGTGTCTTGTTCTGTAATGGGAACTTCTACTTGCGAGATAATATCTCCTGCATCTAGTTTCTTCACCATATACATGATAGTGACACCCGTTTTCTCTTCCCCGTCTAGAACCGCTTGATGAATTGGTGCACCGCCGCGATATTTTGGTAGTAAGGATGCGTGGACATTAATGGCGCCTAATTGAGGAAGTGTTAGCACCTCTTCAGACAATAATTGACCAAATGCTGCTGTCACAATCAAATCTGGATTTAATTCTTGCAGTCTTTTTAATTCCGCACTGCCTGTTAACTTTTCAGGTTGTAGTACTTCGATTTCGTGACGAAGCGCTTCTTCTTTAACCGGTGGTGGCGTCAACACTTTTTTCCGCCCAACAGGACGATCAGGTTGTGTGACAACTGCTAAAACGTTATAGCCCTCTTCAACCAACATACGAAGAACGGGTGCAGAAAATGCGGGTGTCCCCATAAATACGATGGACGTCATTGTTCTTCACCTTCCTCCATGAATTCTTCAGGAGAGACATAACGAATAATTTTTGAAGTAAATAAAATACCATTTAAGTGGTCGATTTCATGTTGAATGGCACGTGCTTCATAATCTTCTGCTTCTAATTCATACAAATTGCCGTCACGGTCTTCCGCCTCAACTTTTACATAATACGGTCGTTCTACTTCTCCGTACAATCCCGGGAAGCTTAAGCAGCCTTCTACTTCAACTTCTTTACCACCAATAGCAACAACTTGTGGGTTGATCATTTCAATGACTTCTTGGCCTTCTCCCATATCTACAATGGCTATGCGTTTTGATACTCCGATTTGTGGAGCTGCAAGGCCGATACCATCTGCTGCCACCATAGTTTCATACATATCATCAAGCAATTTGCCTAGTTCTTCATTAAACTCGGTGACATCTGCTGCCGGAGTCGTCAAAATATCATTGGGATGTTCAACTATTTTTAATACTGTCATTCTTCGTTCCTCATTTCTATACAATCGTAGATGGGTGTAAATCAATGCTGATTCGCACCCCTTGCTTTTCCCATTGCGTTCGGGAAAGCTTTAATAACTGATGAAGCGCAGTCGTTAAGTTTGGCTCTCGCTTATATTTAATCATGCATTGATAACGGTACCGCTCTTGTATGCGGCTGATTGCAGAAGCAGTCGGACCTATTACAGCGGTTGATTGCGAAAGGTTTTCTCGCAACCACTCTGCCGTCTTACCCGCATAGTCTGCAGTCGTTATGACCTCTGGATGACTGATTTGAATATGGGTCAAATAATAAAACGGAGGGTATTGATAAGCTTTTCTCATTTGCATCTCTTGCGTGTAAAAGCCCAAATAATCATGTGTCTGGGCATTGACGAGTGCATAATGTTCCGGATCATATGTTTGGACGATGACGTGGCCTTTTTTCTCATGTCTACCAGCTCGACCACTCACTTGCGTAATCAACTGGAACGTTTTTTCGGCCGCCCGAAAATCCGCAAGATGCAAAGAAGTATCGGCATTTAACACACCCACTAAAGTCACTTCCGGAAAATCTAATCCCTTTGCAATCATTTGTGTACCTAATAGAATATCCGCCTGTCGTTGTCCAAAGTGATGCAGGATTCGTTCATGTGCACCTTTCGTACGCGTTGTGTCAACATCCATTCGCAGCGTTCGGGCTTCTGGAAATAGCTTTGTAATCTCTTCTTCTACTTTTTGAGTACCTGTGCCAAAAAATCGAATGTGCTCACTTTCGCAATGGGGACACTGGGTGGGAACTAGTTCTTCATATCCACAATAGTGACATCTTAAAGCTTCGCCCATCCTGTGATAGGTCAAGGAAATATCACAGTTTGGACATTGGACTGTCGTTCCACAATCGCGGCACAATACAAAAGATGAGAAGCCTCGTTTGTTTAAAAATAAAACAATCTGCTCTTTTTTTGCTAATCGATCTCGAATCGCATCAATCAATTCCATGCTGAACATGGAGCGATTTCCACCCTTTAGTTGTTCCCGCATATCAATTAAATCAACAGGTGGTAAAGCTTTAGCATTCGCTCGACTCGGGAGCTCAAGCAGTATATAGACTCCTTTTTTTGCACGAGCATAGGATTCGATGGAAGGTGTCGCACTTCCTAAAATCACAGGACAATTTGCAAACTGCGCGCGCCATTTTGCGACTTCTCGTGCATGGTAGCGCGGAGAATCTTCTTGTTTGTAAGAGGACTCATGTTCTTCATCGAGTATTAGTAACCCTACGTTTTCAAACGGTGCAAAAATGGCTGAACGCGCCCCTACTACTACTCGCACTTCTCGGCGATGAATTTTACGCCACTCGTCGTACTTTTCTCCGACAGACAGACCACTATGCATCACTGCCACTTGATTCCCAAATCGCATTTTGAAACGCGTAACCATCTGTGGTGTAAGAGCAATTTCTGGCACAAGCATAATGGCTTCTTTTCCAAGAGCAAGTGCTTCTTCAATCGCATGTAAATAGATTTCTGTTTTCCCGCTACCCGTAATCCCGTGCAAAAGGAATGTTTCACTTTTTTGATTTTGTTGCGCTCGGTTGATCGTCTCAAGAACTTCTTTTTGAGCCTCTGTAAGTGTGACCACTTTATCAATTGATGTATCTGCAAGTAATTCGATTTCACGGTACACTTCTTGTTTAGATTTTTTTAAAATCTTCTTTTCAACGAGCGCATCTAGTACAGGCGTCGCCACTTGGACATGTTTTTGAATGTCTACTATGGTGAAAGATTTTGAATTTGTCTCTAAAATCCAATCTACAACTTGTTGTTGCTTCTTCGCTTGACCAGAAAGCTCAATCGATGCATCGATCACGTGATAGACCGTTTGTAGTTTTGGTTTCGCTTTTTGACGAATTCGAGTTTCTATCGTGGCATTTCCCGTATCGAGGTGGACTTTCAGTTCTTGTATCAAGTGTTGTTTTTCAAGTGATGCGAAATCAACTTCTAGATCTTTGGACAATAAATTTTGAAAAGGCTCGGATAAAACTGAAGCATTTTCAACCTTAACAAGTTTTGTGTAATTCGCTCGGAGAGCTGCAGGAATCATCACTTGGAGCGTATCGTTATAGAAACACAACGTATCATCTTTTAGCCATTTACCTAGCTCGAGCATTTCTGCTGTCAATACCGGTTCAATATCAACTACTGATTCAATAGGCTTCAATTTTTTTTCATCAAGTTCTGTTTCATCTGACGTTGAAATGACAAACCCCTGCACTTTACGAGGTCCAAAAGGAATGTGTACACGAATACCTGGATGAATAAAACTTTCGAGTTGGGCAGGCACGTGATAATCAAACGGCCGGTCGATTGCCGCTGTAGAAACATCTACAATGACCTGTGCAATCACGAGTGCCATCCCTCCTGCTCAGCAACAAACTGTAGCAATTCAAGTGCAAGTTGTTGTTTCGGTAGGAATGGAAAATCTGATTTTCCTGATTTTGAAAACACAGTTACTTTATTTGTATCTGTGCCAAATCCAACACCTTGTTGCATGACATCATTGGCTATAATATAATCGGCATTCTTTTTCACACGTTTTTTCTCCGCATACGCTTCAACATCATTCGTTTCTGCTGCAAAACCAATGACGACTTGGTTCGATTTGATCGAGCCCATATGCGCCAGAATATCAGTCGTGCGCTCCATCTCCAGTACTGTATCGCCATCTTGTTTCTTAATTTTCTGGTCTGCTTGAAGTTTCGGTTTATAATCGGCAACTGCTGCCGTTTTAATAAGGATATCTGTAGATGCAAAACGTGTCTCCACTTCACGTAACATGTCCGCTGCACTTTCAACATCAACACGCGTTACTCCGGCTGGCGTTTCTAGTGTTACTGGCCCTGCAATCAATGTCACTTCTGCCCCAAGGTCTGCTGCTGCACGGGCCATCGCAAAGCCCATCTTGCCTGTTGAGAAGTTTGATACGTAACGTACTGGGTCAATTCGTTCACGCGTAGGCCCAGCAGTTACTACGACCGACTTCCCTTTTAAGGGCATTGATTTTTGTTTACGATTCATGATGAGCTCTGTAATTTTTTCTGGCTCTTCTAAACGCCCTTTTCCGACGTATCCGCATGCAAGATATCCTTCAGAAGGCTCGATAAAGCGAATGCCGCGTTTATGGAGGGTATCAATATTTTGAAGTACTGCAGGATGACTATACATATGGACATTCATCGCAGGTGCCATCCATACTTCTTTTGTCGTTGCAAGAAGTGTTGTAGTGATCATGTCGTCAGCAATACCGTTTGCGTACTTGCCGATGACATTTGCAGTTGCCGGCGCAACTACAACTAAATCTGCCCAGTCTGCTAAATCAATATGAGCAATGACACGTGAATCTTTTTCATCAAATGTGTCAAAATAGACGTCATTGCGGGACATCGCTTGAAACGAAAGTGGTTGGACAAATTCCATTGCTGATTGTGACATAATGACACGTACATCTGCACCCGCTTGTGTAAGTTTACTAACAAGCGCAATTGCTTTGTAAACCGCGATCCCACCTGTCACACAGAGTAAAATTTTTGTTGACCCAGTCATTCGAAAATCCCCTTTTATACAGAATGACCTCCCAAAGACAATCTTTGGGAGGTAGGTTTTATACTTCGTCTTCGTATACTACATTTTGGTCGGCGACTTCATTGATTAATACGCCTGTAGCGATTTCCTCAAGTGCTTTGCCAACGTTTTTATCAGAAACATACTTTACTAAACGCATGTTTTTCTCTTCTTGCATCTGGCGTGCACGCTTGGAAGCGATACTCACCAATGAGTACTTAGAATCAACTTTTTTCTTTAACGAATCCACTGATGGATATAACATTTAGAGTTCTCCTTTCAACATGGCCTTGTAGCGTTGCTCTACACGCTCACGCTTACAATGCTCAGCTGTCACAATCGCATTAATTTTATCACATGCACGCTCGACTTGATCATTTTCAACAACATAGTCGTACAAATCCATCATCGCAAGTTCTTCACGTGCAGCTGCAATTCGTGCTTGAATCACATCGTCCGTTTCCGTTCCTCTTCCGACTAATCGACTCTCTAGCTCCGACAAGCTAGGTGGTGCTAGAAAAATAAAGAGCGCATCTGGTGCTTTTTCTCGGACGAGCTTGGCACCCTGCACTTCAATTTCTAAAAACACATCGCGACCTGCGTCTAACGTGGCATTCACGTAATCAAGAGGCGTACCGTAATAATTGCCAACATAATTGGCATATTCAAGGAGTCTTCCTTGTTCAATCAATTCTTCAAACTGCTCTTTCGATTTAAAAAAATAATCAACACCGTCTACTTCGCCTTCGCGCGCTTTCCGTGTTGTCATAGAAATCGAATATTCATAATTTGTTTCTGGGGTGGAAAAGAGCTCTTTTCGCACCGTTCCTTTACCGACGCCAGAGGGACCGGAGAGAACAATTAAGATGCCGCGTTCTTTGTACATAATGACTCCTTCACATTCAACATACTTACTTGATTATAGCACATCATGTTAGAATAGAACAAAACGTTTTGAAAGAGGAATTAAAATGGCATTTGACGGATTATTCACAGCAGCAGTAAATCAAGAACTTCAACAGCTTAGAACAGGAAGAATCACGCGCGTTCATCAGCCGAACACCCAAGAACTGATGCTTCATATCCGTGCAGGCGGCCAAAACCATAAATTATTATTTTCAATCCATCCTTCCTATGCTCGTGTTCACTTGACGTATGAATCGATTGATAACCCTCCAACTCCACCGCTCTTTTGTATGATGATGCGTAAACACATCGAAGGTGGCTTCATTGAAAAAGTCGAGCAGATTGAAGCGGATCGGATCATTCAATTCACGATTCGAAGTAAAGATGAAATTGGAGACGATACTAGCCGCATTCTCATCATGGAAATTATGGGGCGTCACAGCAACTTAACACTTGTAAACGGTGATACATCAAAAATCATTGAGACGATGAAGCACCTTCCTCCTTCGATGAATTCGTATCGCACGATGATGCCCGGACAGGACTATATTTATCCACCAAAGCAAGACAAAGAAAATCCATTTACTTTAGCGAACTCTGCAGAACTACCTGCAAGTGCAGAAGAGTGGATGGCAAATTTTCAAGGAGTTGCGAAACTTCATGCGACAGAACTCGCTTCTCGAGATGGCCAAGACGCGTACGACTTTTTAATGAGCTTTATGCGCGGTGGCGATCAACCCGGTAGTACGGAAGTTGGCGGCAAAACCGTGTTTTCTGCATCCCCTCTCCTTCATTTAGAAACAGAGTGGATGCCTGCTGCGACATTGGGTCACTTGTTAGACCGTGTGTATTATCAAAAAGCAGAGCGTGACCGTGTGAAACAACAAGCTGGAGACTTAGAGCGCTGGTTGGTAAATGAGCGTAAAAAACTGACAACAAAAAAGAAAAAACTTCAAGCAGATCTAACACGCGCAGAGAACCTGCAAGAAGATCAGAAAAAAGGCGAACTGTTGAGGGGGAATTTGCATGCCATCACCAAAGGGATGAAAGAGATTTCGGTTATCGATTATTACGATGAGAATCAAGGGACCATTGTCATCGCATTAAATCCAAAAAAGACTCCCTCTCAAAATGCCCAAAATTACTTCCATCGATACACGAAAGCAAAAACAGCTCTACAAGAGGTACGGGCACAGATGGATAAAACCGATAGTGAGTTGATTTATCTTGATGAAGTGATGCGCCAACTAGAACAAGCATCGCCCTCTGATATTGAAGAAATTCGTGAAGAGCTAATGGATCAAGGGTATTTGAAGAAACGCGCGAAAGCAAAAGCTAAAAAAGAAAGTAAGCCGAAACCTGAAGCCTATATTTCGTCAGACGGGACGGCGATTTCTGTGGGTAAGAACAATAAGCAGAATGATTTCTTGACGTTTAAGCTTGCGAAACGGACTGATACTTGGCTACACACGAAAGACATACCAGGCTCACATGTAGTCATTCACTCGGAGTCGCCATCCGAAGAAACGATTCACGAAGCAGCGGTACTAGCTGCGTATTTCAGTAAAGCACGTGACTCATCCTCTGTCCCAGTTGATTTCACGGAGATTCGCCATGTCAAGAAACCAAATGGATCGAAGCCTGGCTTTGTGATTTATTTTGAGCAGAAGACAGTATTTGTGACGCCTGACCAAGAGGTTGTACGGTCGTTGCAGAAATAAGAGCTATGACTCAATAAAAAGAGGCAGGGACATAACTCAGTTAATTCCACAAATGAAGTTAAAGATAACAAAATGAAAAGTGTGTAGGGGTGACTCCAGCGGGATTATAAGCGGAAGCTGAGACCGAGGCTCAGCCCGCGCCCGCGGAACGCTTCCCCTACACCCAATAGAACATACAAAAAGGGAGTTTCTCATGACGAGAAACTCCCTTTGCTGGGTTTTGTCACAGCCTCTTTGATTTTCACTTTAAACTATTTCTCTTCAACTCTGTATGCCAAGATTCAATAAACGTCCGGTCTTCCACTGATAAAGAAGTATCTTCCATCAATAAATCGTTTAGGGTAGTCAATGAGTAAGCAGGAACACCTACTTGTTCAAATGCTTCAGTAGCTTTTGGTAAATCGTACGAGAAAATACTGACGACACCAAGGACGTCCGCTCCTTCTTTTCTTAATGCGTCAACAGCCGTAATACTACTGCCACCTGTTGAAATCAAATCCTCGACTACTACTACTTTTTGCCCGCTCACAAGTTTCCCTTCTATTTGATTTCCTCGACCGTGCTCTTTTGCTTTTGAGCGAACGTAGACCATCGGCAATTGAAGGTTCGTACTTACCCATGCTGCATGTGGAATTCCAGCAGTTGCCGTACCTGCCACCACTTCGCATTTAGGAAAATGGGTCTCTATTAAAGTAGACAGTTCACTTGCAACTTGTTCACGCAATCTCGGATACCCCATCAGCAACCGGTTATCACAATAAATTGGCGACTGGATGCCAGAAGCCCACGTGAACAAAGGCTCTGTTGATAGTTGTACTGCGCGTGCTTCCAATAAAGCTTGTGCCGCTTTTGTCTTCATTCTTCATGACCCCATTCTTTTAAAATTTGATGATAGACAGCAACTGGGTCTGCAGCTGCCGTAATTGCTCGACCTACTACTATGTGCGTAGAACCTATCTTTCTCGCATCAGTTGGTGTAGCGATTCGCTTTTGATCATGAAGGTCGCCACCAGCTAAGCGAATACCCGGGGTGACTTTGTAAAAACTTTCGCCTAAAGTGTCACGAAGAATGTTCGCCTCATGCACAGAACAAACGACACCGTCTAGGCCAGCTTGTTGCGTTATCCGCGCATAATGCACAACAGATTCTTCAAGTGATGTTTGAATTAATTGCTCTTGTTGCATTTGGCCCTCTGTCGTCGATGTGAGTTGCGTAACAGCAATCAACTTCGTCATATCTCCCTGAGATCCTTCTGCCAAACCCTCTTTCGCAGCCTTCATCATGGCAATACCTCCTGCTGCGTGGACATTGACCATATCAACACCAAGAGTAGCTAGCCCCTTCATCGCCTTGTGAACTGTTGTTGGAATGTCATGTAACTTTAAGTCAAGAAAAATTGAATGACCGTCTTCTTTAAGTGAACGAATCACGTCTGGTCCATTTTGAAGATAATATTCCATGCCGACTTTTACATAGAGCTGTTCGTTGAATCTTCCTAAAAACGCTTCAACATCTTGTTGAGTTGCGAAATCGAGCGCCACAATTGGTTTTGTCATCGATGGGACCTCCCACTAATTTCTTCGACCGATGAGTAGCCAAGACTATGTAAAGCTTCTGGCAATTCGTCGATGAGTGTTGGGCAGACAAATGGGTCGACAAAATTTGCGGTACCGACAGCTACTGCTGATGCACCAACCGATAAGAAGTCGATAACGTCTTGTGTCGTCTGCACACCGCCCATACCAATGATTGGAATCGATACGTGTGGATACACCTCATGAATCATTCGAAGCGCAACAGGTTTGATAGCAGGACCAGAAAGTCCTCCCGTTTTATTTGCAAGTATAGGTTTACCAGTCTTTTCGTCTAGTCGCATGCCGAGAAGTGTGTTGATCATTGTCAGACCATCCGCACCCGCTGCTTCGACTGCTGTAGCAATCGATACAATATTTGTGACGTTTGGAGAGAGCTTCACATAGACTGGAACCTCTGAAACGTCTTTTACAGCCCGCGTTAAAGATGCTGCAATCTCTGGATCCGTCCCAAATGCAATTCCACCACATTTCACATTCGGGCAAGAAATATTCAGTTCAAGCGCATGGACATTTGACGCTTTTGAAATTTCTCGAGCCACGGCTACATAATCCTCTACTTCGGAGCCGGCAACATTGGCAATAATCGGCACGTCATGCTGCTCAAGCCACGGCAATTCATGAGCTAAAACATGCTCTAGACCTGGATTTTGAAGTCCGATAGCGTTTAACATCCCAGAAGATGTCTCCGCAACGCGGGGTGTCGGATTACCGAACCGACTTTCTTCAGTTGTAGCTTTGATCATAATCGCACCTAAAACAGCTAGGTCATAAAACTTCGCGTATTCTTGACCAAATCCGAAACAACCAGATGCCGGCATGATCGGATTGCGTAAATCAAGACCTGGTAATTTTATTGCAAGTGAATTCACGCAATCACCCCCGCTTGAAATACTGGTCCGTCTGAACAGACTTTCACATAGCTACCTTGTCCTTCAGTCGTCGGGCATACGCAAGCAAAACAAGCACCAATACCGCACCCCATGCGCTGTTCGTAGGATAAAAATCCTGGAATATTCGGCAGCGCCTTCTCGACTGCTTTTAGCATCGGATGTGGTCCACAGCTATAATAAATGCTCGGTACATTTTGCAAGAGTGCCATTTGATCCGTTACATACCCTGGTAGTCCATGCGTACCGTCTACTGTCGTAATAAATGTGTCTCCAAGTTCTCTAAATCGCTGTTCGTAGAATACATCTTTTTCAGATTGGAAACCCAGTATAATCGTTAGCTGGACTCCCGACTCTTTCAATCGTTTGGCAAGTTCATAGAGTGGAGGAACACCAATTCCCCCACCAATGAGCCATGCGCGCTCTTCGGGAGACGCGACGACCGGAAAGCCATTTCCTAGTGGTCCTATCACATCAATCGTATCTCCTGGACGTTTTGCTGCAAGCAGCTCTGTGCCTCTGCCATCTACTCGAAAAATCATTGTAAACTCTAGAATGTCTTGATCAATCGAACAGATACTGATTGGACGGCGCAAAAGAGGTTCTGCGTGATCTGCAACCCGGATGTGTACGAATTGGCCAGGTGTTTGCATCGCAATCGTCTGTTGTCCAATCACCGTCATCTCGTATACGCGATCTGCAATTTCTTTATTTCGTACAACCTCCATCAAGCCGGTTCGAATCATCGGCGCACCTCCATTGGATTCATCGTTTCTGTTGTAAATGTCATCGATTCCATCACGCGCAAAATCGCTTCTGCTGTATCCAGTGATGTAAGAATAGGTACTCCATTTTCTACTGCTTCACGGCGGATACGGAATCCGTCACGAGCAGGTTGTTTTCCTTTTGTCAGCGTGTTGACGACGAACTGCGCTTTTCCTGACTGAATCACATCAACAAGTGTTTCACCTGAATCCCCAATTTTGTTGACACTTTGTACAGGTATACCTTGTTCTTCGAAAGCACGTGCTGTACCCTCAGTCGCTAAAACGCGGAAGCCAATTGCGTGGAATCGCTTTGCGAGATTTGCTGCTTCTTGCTTGTCCTTATTCGCTACAGTCATCAAAACTGTCCCATAAGGTTGTAATTCGAGACCAGCAGCGACAAGTCCTTTATATAATGCTTTTTCAAGTGTACGATCTTTACCGAGCACCTCTCCTGTTGACTTCATTTCAGGTCCGAGCGTCGTATCCACACGGCGTAATTTTGCGAAGCTGAAGACAGGAACTTTTACATAGACGCCTTCTTGGTTTGGAGCAAGTCCAGGTGTATACCCCATTTCGACGAGCTTTTCTCCTAAGATAGCTTTTGTTGCTAAGTTTGCCATTGGGATTCCCGTGATTTTACTTAAGAAAGGTACAGTTCGGCTTGCGCGTGGGTTCACTTCTAGCACGTAGATTTCATCGCGTGAAATGACATATTGGATATTTAGTAACCCAACTGTTTTCAATGCTTTTGCTAACCGTGTTGTATAATCGACCAGTTGCTCGATATGACGCGCTGATAAATTTTGCGGAGGATAGACAGCTATTGAATCTCCTGAGTGAACGCCTGCACGTTCAATGTGTTCCATGATGCCTGGAATAACGACCGAATCACCGTCTGATATCGCATCGACTTCAATCTCTGTACCTGTGAGATAACGGTCGACAAGCACCGGATGTTCCGGACTCGCTTCAACTGCGTGCTCCATGTAATGCGTTAGTTCCTCTTCGTTGTAAACAATCTCCATCGCGCGGCCACCGAGTACATAGGAAGGGCGAACGAGAACCGGGAAGCCGATTTCTCTAGCATTTGCTAGCGCTTGATCAACAGACACGGCTGTCTTTCCTTCCGGTTGTGGAATACCGATCTCACGAAGAAGAGCTTCGAACTTATCACGGTTCTCGGCGCGGTCTAAGTCTTCTAAACTCGTTCCGAGAATTTTCACGCCTCGAGCCTCTAAGCCAGCTGCTAAATTGATGGCTGTTTGTCCGCCAAACTGAACGATGACACCTTCTGGTTGCTCAAGTTCCACGATGTGCATGACGTCTTCTAGTGTCAACGGTTCGAAATAAAGCTTGTCGGAAATTGAGAAGTCGGTCGAAACCGTTTCTGGATTGTTGTTCACAATAATGGCTTCATACCCTGCTTCTTTAATAGCCCATACAGAGTGAACCGTCGCATAGTCAAATTCAACCCCTTGCCCGATGCGAATCGGACCAGAACCTAGCACCATGACGCTCTTTTTATCACTACGGATGGATTCGTTTTGTTGCTCATATGTGCCGTAAAAATACGGCGTTTCCGATTCAAACTCCCCTGCACATGTATCTACCATTTTGTAGACCGGGAACATTTTTTCAGTCTTGCGTAAATCGTACACTTGTTGTTCAGTCCAGTTCCAGAATTTTGCGATTGTTACATCTGCAAATCCCATGCGTTTTGCTCGGTAGAGAACGTCTAGATCGCCTATTTGCTCTTTAATTGTTGTTTCGAAATCAACAATGCCTTTTAATTTATTCAAGAAGAAGAAATCGATTTGACTCCACTCGTGAATGTCTTCGACAGTCATGCCGCGGCGAAGTGCTTCTCCAATGAAGAATAGACGCTCATCTCCAGCACGCTTGATTCGTTTAACAATCCATTCGTCCGTGATACGATCTGCATGCTTCATTTCAAGATGCATGTGACCCGTTTCTAAAGAACGAATTGATTTTAAAATCGCCTCTTCAAAAGAGCGACCAAGTGACATAACCTCACCTGTAGCTTTCATCTGTGTTCCAAGGTTACGCTTTGCTGACTCGAACTTATCAAACGGCCAGCGTGGAATCTTGGCGACGATATAATCGAGTGCTGGCTCAAAGCATGCAAACGTCTTGCCCGTTACTGGGTTCATCATCTCATCAAGTGTGAGACCGACTGCGATTTTTGCAGCAAGTTTTGCAATCGGATAACCCGTTGCCTTTGATGCAAGAGCCGATGAGCGACTGACACGCGGATTCACTTCAATGATGTAGTATTGAAAGCTGTGCGGATCGAGTGCTAACTGAACGTTACATCCCCCTTCAATTTTCAAGGCGCGAATAATTTTTAGTGACACATTACGAAGCATTTGATTTTCGCGGTCTGTCAATGTTTGAGTGGGGGCTACAACAATGGAGTCACCCGTGTGAATCCCGACTGGATCAAAATTTTCCATGTTGCAGACAACGATTGCGTTATCTGCAGAATCACGCATTACTTCGTACTCAATTTCTTTGAATCCTGCAATTGATTTTTCAAGTAGGCACTGGGTTACAGGGCTGTACTTCAAACCACTTGTCACGATTTCCGCCAGTTCTTGGTCGTTGTGACAGATTCCTCCACCCGTACCACCGAGTGTGAACGCTGGACGGACAATGACTGGATATCCGATGTGTGCTACGAATGCTTGTGCTTCTGCAAGGTTGTGAATAATCGTACTTTCCGGTACTGGTTCTCCTAGTTCATTCATTAAGCTTCGGAACAAGTCGCGGTCTTCAGCTTGATGAATTGCATCAAGCTTGGTGCCTAAAATCTCCACATTCAATTCATCAAGAATTCCCGATGCGTGGAGTTCAATCGCCATGTTCAAGCCTGTCTGGCCTCCGAGTGTTGGAAGCAGGGCATCTGGACGTTCTTTGCGAATGATGCTTGATACAAACTCGAGAGTTAAAGGCTCCATGTATACTTTATCTGCCATCTCTGTGTCTGTCATGATGGTCGCTGGGTTTGAATTGACTAAGATGACACGGTAGCCTTCTTCACGAAGTGCGATACAGGCTTGCGTACCTGCGTAATCAAATTCTGCTGCTTGTCCGATTACAATTGGACCGGATCCGATGACTAAGATGGTTTTGATATCGTGGCGTTTAGGCATGTTGTTTCCCCGCTTTCGTCATAAGTGAAATGAATTGATCAAATAAATGGACGGAATCCTCTGGGCCTGCGGAACCTTCTGGATGGAATTGGACGCAGTACACTGGGTAGTGCTTGTGGCGAACGCCTTCGACCGTTTGATCGTTTAATGCGATATGTGTCAGCTCTAGGTCTGTATTTTCAAGTGATTTTAAGTCGATCGCGTAGCCATGATTTTGAGAAGTAAGTTCCGCGCGACCTGTCGTCAAATCTTTTACTGGATGATTAGCACCGCGGTGCCCAAATTTTAATTTAAAGCTTGTTGCCCCGCTTGCTAGCGAGATCAGTTGGTGACCGAGACAAACGCCAAACATCGGTACTTCCGGAATTAGTTTTCTCACAGTTTCAATAGCTTCTGGAATATCTGTTGGGTCTCCAGGACCGTTTGATAACATCACGCCGTCTGGCTGCATCGCAAGAATTTCTTCAGCAGATGTAGTATATGGCACGATGGTTACGTCACAATCGCGCTTATTCAATTCGCGAAGTAGACCGTGCTTCATACCAAAGTCCATCATGACAACGCGGCACCCGCGGCCCGGACTTGGATATGGGCGTTGTGTTGACACACGAGATACTTCATCGTGCGGAAGAGACCATGCATTTAACTCCGCTACAACGTTTTCAACATCTGGCTGTTCACCCGCAGCTGTCAACTTTCCTCGAAGTGAGCCGTGTGTTCGAAGAAGTTTTGTTAGCATGCGAGTATCAATACCAGAAATTCCTGGTACATTGCGTTGCTCCATTAACTCTCCGAACGTTCGATTTGAGCGGAAGTTCGAAGGTTGTTCTGTCCATTCACGCACAACGACTCCAGCAAGTGTGATGGCCATCGCTTCAAAATCTTCTGGATTGATTCCGTAGTTACCTATCAGTGGATACGTCAGTGTTAAGATCTGTGCACAGTTAGACGGGTCTGAGATGAATTCTTGATACCCTGTCATTCCCGTTGTGAAAATCACCTCACCTGTACTCTCGTTTTGTGAACCAAAAGCCGTACCTTCAAATACTGTGCCATCTTCTAAGATCAAATAACGTTTCATTGGTTTTCCCTCCAGATACAGTTTCCATCAAACCATGTTTCTACTGGCCAGCCCTTACATGCCCAGTCACCAAAAGGTGTGTTTGTGCTTTTCGAGACAAATGTTGTCGGGTCAATTTGTTTTTCATCATGTAAATTGATTAGTGTAAATTCGGCAGGTTCTCCTAGTTCGAGTGTTCCGAACGGAAGACCAAACACTTCTGCAGGCTTCGATGTAAAATAACTTACAAGTTGCTGCAAAGACCATTTTCCTGATTCTACAAAATGCGTATAGAGAAGCGGGAACGCGGTTTCAAGTCCGACGATACCGAACGGTGCTTTTTCAAAACCGTGTGATTTCTCTTCAGCCGTGTGTGGTGCGTGGTCCGTAGCGATGAAGTCCAGTGTCCCGTCTTCTAGACCCTCAATCAAGGCTAATTTATCTGCATGAGCACGCAAGGGTGGATTCATTTTCCACTCTGCATTATTTTCAGGAATATCGTCTTCACAGAGCAAAAGGTGGTGTGGTGATACTTCAGCGGTCACGTGAATTCCCGCACGCTTTGCATCCCGTATGACGCGCACAGACTCTTTCGTGCTGACGTGGCAAACGTGGTAATGTGCACCTGTCGCTTCAGCGAGCAATATGTCACGTGCAATGTGGACTGCTTCAGATGCCGATAAAATGCCTGGAAGGCCGAGCTCTTTGTTTTTGGTACCTTCGTGCATGACACCACCAAACAATAAGCTGTTGTCTTCACAGTGCGCAACGACTGAAATTCCCTCTTTTGCTGCTTGTTTCATTGCTTCGTACATCATCCCAGCGGTTTGAACACCTACGCCGTCATCCGTTAGAGCAAAAGCTCCTGATTCCTTCAACCGTTTCGCATCGGTCAGTTCTTTGCCCGCTTCGCGAATCGTGATAGATCCGTATGGAAGTACACGCACATGCGCAGTTTCTTTGATACGATTCATCAACGAACTCATCGTTTCTTCTGTGTCGGGAACTGGGCGTGTGTTTGGCATTGCACAGATTGTTGTAAACCCGCCTTTTGCCGCTGCTAGTGTCCCTGTTTCAATCGTTTCTTTGTGTTCTCCGCCTGGTTCACGTAGGTGGACGTGCACATCAATCAATCCTGGAAGGAGCAGTGCGCCGTTTCCATCAACTGTTTCATCTACATGTCCACTGTTGTTAAAGGATACTAGCTTCCCGTCTTCTATTAACAAATCTGTTGGAATCAAATCCCCCTGATCTGTTAAGCGTTGTAAGTTCGTATAAAGTCGTTTCATTCCGCTTCCTCCTTTAATAAAAACTCTAGTATAGCCATTCGCATGTAAACACCGTTTTTCATTTGCTCAAAGATTCGTGACTTGTCACCTTCTACCACAGCGTCAGCAATTTCGACTCCTCTATTAAAAGGTGCAGGATGTAACACGATTGCGTTGTCTTTCATCGCAGCCATCCGTGCTTCAGTGAGACCATATTCTTCGTGATACTGTTCTTTTGTGAACGACTGTGTGCCATCATGGCGTTCATGTTGGACCCGAAGAAGCATGATCACATCACTTGTTTCAATCGCCTCGTCTAAGCTAAACAAGACTTGAAACTCTGCCTGCCACTCGGGCGGGCTGACAAATTGGATTTGTGCGCCAAGTTTTGATAACACGTGAACATTTGAACGTGCGACTCGACTATGCGCCAGGTCCCCAACGATTGTCACCGTTTTTCCTTCTAATGTTTCAAACTCCTCAAGCATTGTCATCAAATCTAGTAAACTCTGGGTCGGGTGATTTCCTGTCCCATCTCCTCCGTTGATAATCACTGGTTTGACTTGATCAATGATTGGCTCGTAGTAGTTGTTTTCTGGATGCCGGATAACAAGCACATCCACACCAATCGCCTCAAGTGTCTTCACTGTATCGTAGAGTGATTCTCCTTTTGTCGCACTTGAAAATCCCGCTTCAAAGGGTAGGACCGTCAATCCGAGTTTTCGTTCAGCCATTTCAAAACTCATCTTGGTGCGGGTACTTGGTTCAAAAAACAAGTTTGCAGCAACCAATCCGTCCTTTACTTGTGGAGGACTTCCTGCCTTTAATTGTCGTGCTCGTTTGACAAGATAGAGCAGTTCGTCTGTTGTCAGGTGTTCGATAGATGTCAATGCGCGCATGTTTTCTCTCCCTTTCCTATAAAAAAACCCTTTCCGGTGTGGGAAAGGGTATGTGGAAAGACACGCAGTCTACAGACCCGTGGTTCTTCCCGTCCCTTTCTCACCTCTCGGATGAAATTAAAAGGTTATGATTCAGTTTTGGGTGGTGATTTTGGTAAGAGTAGATTCAATAGTACACCTACGATTGAAGCGAGTGCCATTCCTTCAATATGGAAGACCTCTGAAAACTTCACCATTGCTCCGCCGATTCCGATGATCAAGATGACCGATGAAATGATTAAGTTACGTGAATCGCCGAAGTCTACTTGACTCTCCACCAACATTCTTAGTCCAGAAGAAGCAATGATCCCAAACAACAGAATGGATATTCCACCAAGTACCGGTGCTGGAATTGTGTCAATGACGGCCATCAACTGTCCTAAAAAGCTAAAGATGATTGCGAATACTGCTGCGAGAAGAATTACGGCTACACTAAACACACGCGTCAGGGCAAGGACTCCAATATTTTCACCGTATGTCGTCTTTGGTGGTCCCCCGATCAGCGCACTTACAAAAGTCCCGAGCCCATCTCCAATCAGTGAACGATGCAAACCTGGATTTTCGATATAATTGCGATTGACAATTTTCCCTAAAACCAACTGATGACCAATATGTTCCGAGATAGTTACGATTGAAATCGGCACCATGATCCACAAGAGTTGAGAGGTGATAGTAAATTCATAATCAATCCCTGGTAGTAAGAATTCAGGCACTTGAAAGAATTTTGCTGACTTTACTACTGTGAAGTCGACAATTCCGATGATGACGGAATAGATGTATCCTACGATAATTCCTATAATTACTGGCATCAGAGCAAGCAAACCACGGAAGAAAAGCTGTACGATAATCGCTGTAGCTAGTGTCACTAATGCTGCCGAAAAATGCAGCATACTGTAGGTATCGCGGAGACCATCTCCGTTTGTATCGATGTTCATGGCCATGTCCACAGCTACAGGTGCCAGCGCGAGTCCAATGACCATAATTACCGGTCCGACAACAATCGGTGGTAACACTTTCATTATCCACTGATGACCTGTTTTCCAGATAACAAGAGCCGTTAGCGCATAGACAAGGGATACGAACATCGCACCAATCATCGCACTGCCAATACCACCTGTAGATGTTGCGAGTAAAATGGGTGCTATGAAGGCAAACGAAGAACCAAGATAGGCTGGCACTTGAAAACGTGTTACAAGAATAAAGATGATTGTTGCAATTCCGCTTGTCAGTAGTGCGATTGCTGGACTAAGGCCCACAAGCTTTGGCACCAGGATTGTTGCGCCAAACATCGCAAACATATGTTGCAGGCTTAACACTATCCATTTGTGAAGTACTGGTCGTTCATGAATCCCAATTTTTTTTGACACCGTAGTTCCTCTTTTCTATTCCGTGATAAGTACGCGGTCTTCTTGGTCACTTTCTATCATTCGAACGACGATGCGTTCTTCACTTGAAGTGGGGATGTTCTTTCCAACATAATCTGCCCGTATCGGCAGCTCACGATGACCTCGGTCAACAAGAACAGCCAGCTGAATTTGAGAGGGTCTACCAACATCCATAATGGCATCCATTGCTGCGCGAACTGTACGGCCAGTATAGAGAACATCATCGACTAAGATGATTTTTTTATTTGTCACATCATGTTGAATATCTACTAGTTTCACGAGCGGTTGTTGATCATCCGTTTTCACGGTGAGGTCATCTCTATACAATGTGATATCAAGTTCGCCTGTTTGAATGTCTTTCCCTTCAATGGCTGCGATGCGCTCTGCAAGTCGCTTAGCAATGAATGCACCTCGTGTTTTGATTCCAACAAGTACGCAGTCATCTATTCCTTTATTGCGTTCAATGATCTCATGAGCGATGCGAGTTAAAGCGCGCCGTATCGCTTGGTCATCGAGTAAAACTGCTTTTTCCATGTCGTTTTTCCTCCTTTTGGGTACAAAAAAACCTCTTAAGCAGCGCTTAAGAGGTTGACTATGCATAGCAAAATGTATCAAATGACAGAAAACCGCAGTTTTCATGTGCATTTGAAGCCGTATGCCTTTTCAGCCTCTCTGGACTGTCTTTAAAGGACCCTTATTTAGTTATCTTAGTCAGTGTACACTACAAAGTGACAGATGGCTAGTTTTTCTTTAATTCAGATAATAATTGTTCAAATGGTTCTGGTAGTGGCACTTCAAACTCCAAGTACTCGCCAGAACTAGGATGGATAAAGCCTAAAACTCCTGCATGAAGCGCTTGACCACCGATATCCATTGTTTTCTTCTGTCCGTATTTTGGGTCTCCTACAAGTGGGTGCCCGATAAATTTCATGTGCACTCGGATTTGATGTGTACGTCCAGTCTCTAATCGGCACTCTACTAACGTATATGCGCCAAAACGTTCTCTTACTTCAAAGTGGGTCACAGCGTGCTTCCCTTTATCGACTACATTCATACTCTGACGATCTCGCGTATCACGTCCAATTGGTGCGTCTACTGTTCCTTTGTCATGTGCAATATGACCATGCACAAGTGCTGTATATTTGCGTGTAACGGATTTTGCTACCAATTGATCAACGAGTGATTGGTGAGCTTTGTCATTTTTTGCAACCATGAGTAGTCCACTTGTGTCTTTGTCAATACGGTGGACGATTCCAGGACGCATAATACCATTGATTCCAGATAAATCCTTGATCTGGTGCATTAAACCGTTAACGAGTGTTCCAGTCAAGTGCCCTGGAGCCGGATGGACGACCATCCCTTTAGGTTTGTTGATGACAGCAACATCTGCATCTTCATAAACGATTTCGAGTTGTAAATCTTCTGCCTCAATATCGTATACTTCCGGGTCTGGAATCTTTATGGTAATAACATCACCTTCGGATGCCTTGTAATTTGACTTTACAGCTTCGCCATTGACTAAAATTAATTCTTGTTTCATCAAGTTTTGAATCTGTGTTCGAGACCAATCAGCTTCAACCGGCAACAAAAGCTTATCTAAACGCTCTCTATTTTGTTCTCTTGTAATGATTACTTCGATTTCTTTCATTTCTTCACCTTTTTCTGCTTTCTTTCATCCAAAAGGATAAAAATAAATATAAGGACTACCCCAACTGTAAGTGCTGCATCTGCAACATTGAATATCGGGAAGTCATAGTTGATGAGGGGGATGAGGACATCAACAAAGTCCACTACCTCCCCACGAAACAGTCGGTCAATAAAATTCCCGATTGCGCCGCCTAATAAAACCATCAAGCCAAGTTGGAACAATGGCTGATTTTTTGCATGCGTATGAAAATAGTAAACGATTCCGATCACAACAATGGTTGTAATAATATAAAATATCCACATTTGGCCTTCTAATATCCCCCATGCCGCTCCTCGGTTACGGTGAGATAACAGACCAAGGTATGGGTCAGCAACTGAGATACGTTCGCCAAGCTCCATATTTTTTACGACGAGCCATTTTGTCCATTGGTCAACACCAATGATGATGATTGCGATTAAATAAAAAATCCACACAGTCAAACCCTCCATTTACATGTAGTTAAGTGTACCACATTTTAAGTCGCCTCGATGCATGAAAAAACCTCTCCCGTCAAGGAGAGGTAGTGTATTACTTTGAAACAACTTCAGCGCAGCGAGCACATAGTGTCGGATGATCTGCATGTTGACCAACTGTTTCTGAAATCGTCCAGCAACGTTCACATTTTTCACCTTCAGCAGCAGAAACCACAACAGCTGAATGATCTAGCTGTACAGCCCCGTCTGGAGCTTGTTCAGTCGTTCCAGCAAGTGTGAAACCAGATACGATGAACAGTTGTGCATAATCGATGGAATCGTCCATGAACAAGTCCTTCACGCTGTCTTTTACGAATAGTTGAACGTGTGCTTCGAGTGACTTCCCGATTTGCTTTTCTGCACGTGCCATTTCAAGTGCCTTTAACACATCATCACGCACATCGAGAACTTTTTCCCATTTCGCAACAAGTTCCTCGGCTCCTGGCACTTCTTGTGCTTGTGGCATATCTGTCAACTGCACACTTTCTTGCTGTTCAAAGTCCATATAGCCCCATAGCTCATCTGTTGTATGCGGAAGAACAGGCGTTAATAGTTTCACTAGTGCAACAAGTGCATCGTACATCACTGTTTGCATTGCACGGCGGTCTTTATGGTCTTGTTCGTAGATATACACAACGTCTTTTGCTAAATCTAAGTAGAATGCACTTAGTTCTGTTGACACGAAGTTGTTGATTGTGTGATAAACCGTCGAGAACTCATAGTTTTCATAAGAAGTTATCACTGTTTGAATCATCTGTTGTAATTTTGCATACATATACTGATCTACTTCACGCATGTTTTCAACAGCTACACGGTCAGTTTGCGGATTGAAGTCGTGCACATTTCCGTGTAAAAAGCGCAATGTGTTCCGGATTTTTCGGTACACTTCAGATACTTGTTTCAAGATCGCATCTGATACACGCACATCTGCCGTGTAGTCAACAGATGCTACCCATAAACGAAGGATATCTGCACCTAGCTGATTCATTACTTTCGCTGGGATGATGACATTCCCAATCGATTTACTCATCTTACGCCCTTCACCGTCTAAAACGAATCCGTGGCTTAGAAGTCCTTTATATGGTGCATGTCCAAACATCGCCACACTAGTGATTAATGAAGAGTTGAACCATCCACGGTATTGATCTGACCCTTCTAAGTAAAGATCTGCTGGGAACTGTAGGTCTTCACGTTCTGCCAACACACCTTGGTGTGTAGAACCAGAGTCAAACCAAACGTCCATGATATCTAGCTCTTTCGTAAACTTTCCATTTGGACTAGCCTCATGCGTGTAGCCTGCTGGTAATAAATCTTTTGTGTCCCACTCGAACCAGATGTTAGAGCCATGTTCTCTAAATAATTCTGAAACGTATTGGATTGTTTGCTCTTCGATGATTGGCTCTCCGTTTTCAGCGTAAAACACTGGAATTGGAACACCCCATACACGCTGACGAGAAATATTCCAGTCGCCTCGATCACGAATCATGTTGAATAAACGAGTCTCACCCCATGCCGGTGTGAACTTAGTATCACGAATTGCTTGTAACAACTCACCGCGGAATGCTTCAACAGATGCAAACCATTGGGTTGTCGCACGGTAGATGACGGGTTTTTTTGTACGCCAGTCATGTGGATACGAATGCGTGAAGAATGTTAGTTTCTCTAAAGCGCCCGCTTCGTCTAAAGCTTGCGTAATCGGCTTATTTGCTTCGTCATAGAACAACCCTTCAAATCCTGGAGCTTCTGCTGTCATGACACCACGATCGTCTACTGGACACAATACGTCTAAACCATATTGTTTTCCTACGTGGAAGTCATCTTCCCCGTGTCCTGGTGCTGTATGAACACAGCCTGTACCAGACTCAGTCGTCACGTGTTCGCCAAGCATAACGAGTGACTCGCGGTCATAGAGTGGGTGTTTCGCAACAATGCGGTCGAATTGTTTTCCTTCGAAAGTTTGCTCGACCTCATAGGCTTCCCATCCAAGCTCTTTGCTCACTTCTTCTAACAAGTCTTTTGCGATGACAAATGATTTTTCGTTCACACGTACTTGTACATACGTGAAGTCAGGATGAACAGAGATTCCCAGGTTTGCAGGGATTGTCCAAGGTGTCGTCGTCCAAATGATGAAGCGAACGCCTGCATCTAAAACTCCTTTACCATCCGTCACTTCGAAACTCACATAGATTGAAGGTGATTTCTTGTCTTTGTATTCAATTTCCGCTTCAGCGAGTGCCGATTCTGATGAAGGTGACCAATAAACGGGTTTCAATCCTTTATAGATATAGCCTTTTTTCGCCATTTCACCGAAGACTTGGATTTGTCGTGCTTCAAATTTCGGCTCTAGTGTCACATATGGATTATCCCAATCACCTGTCACACCGATGCGCTTGAACTGCTCACGCTGGTTATTGATTTGCTCATATGCATACTCTTCACAGAGTTTACGGAACTCAGCAACTGTCATTTCTTTGCGCTTTACACCTTTATTTGTTAACGCTTGTTCAATTGGTAGACCATGCGTGTCCCAACCTGGAACATATGGCGCTTGGAAGCCAGACATCGATTTATAACGTACAATCATGTCCTTTAATACCTTATTCAATGCGTGACCGATGTGTAAATCTCCGTTCGCGTAAGGAGGGCCATCGTGCAAAATGAATTTTGGACGGTCTTTTGTGCGCTCTAAATTTTTGGCATAGATTTCTTTTTCTTTCCACATTTCTTGGATTTGAGGTTCTTTCGTTGGAAGACCTCCACGCATGGGGAAGTCTGTTTTTGGCATGCGTAACGTTGATTTATAATCCATAGTTATCTCTCCTTTTTTTGACAAACAAAAAATCTCCGCCCCTTGGAAAGGGACGAAGATCATCGCGGTACCACCCTAATTGCAGATTGCTCTGCCACTTAGATGACCGTAACGTGGTCGAACGGGACTAGTTGTCTAGTCCGGCTCAAAAGTGATGGGCATTGTTTTAAAGGTCCGTCCAGGCTCTCACTATCCCTGAATCGCTTGTTTTCTTTTTAAAACTGCCGTCTTTGTCAGTGCCTTTTTTCTATGTGCTAATTATAAAGAGTGTTGTATGTATCGTCAAGACGTCAAACTTCTTCAGCTGTGATGCGCTCAAGCGACGTTGTATCAACATCTGTTTCCATCAAGTGGTCCCAGTCATCTGTATTGATCAACTCAAGTTGCGCTTCCACTAGCATCTTGAAGCGGTTTCTAAACACTTTAGATTGCTTTTTTAGCTCCTCGATTTCAAGAGCGATTTTACGCGCTTTTGTTAACGATTCATTTAAAATACGATCTGCGTTCTTCTCAGCTTCTTTGACAATGAGTTTCGCTTCTTTTTGCGAGTTGCGTCGTACTTCTTCAGCCGCTTCTTGAGCAACGACGATAGATTTTTGAAGCGTCGTCTCAATTGTTGTAAAATGACCGACACGCTCTGTAGTAGATTTCAATTGTGCTTCTAACTCTTTCTTTTCACGGATCAGTGTTTCGAAGTCTTTCATTACTTGCTCTAGAAATTCGTTGACCTCATCTTCACTATACCCACGAAATGATTTGCTGAAGACTTTTTGGTTAATATCTAAAGGTGTTAATGGCATATTTACAGCTCCTTTATCAAGTATGGCTATCTAGTATTATACCGTTCACGGACTAGGAAATCAGTACAATTTCATAAAAATTCAACTTTTTTGCTCGAGCTTCGCGAGTTGTAAGCGAATTTTTTCTTTTTTTGTACGTCCCTCAATCAATCCTACCTGGAAACGACCGAATGTTCGGAGTGAAACCATATCCGATTCGTTCACTTGAAACGCGATATCTTCAACTACCGACCAATTGACTTTCACTTTGCCACCTTTAATAAATGCAGCGGCCTTTTGTCTAGAAATCGACCAAGCGGACGCCAAAACTGTATCCAATCGCATGGAACTCACGATATGTAGTTCGTCGACATATGTTTCCGGTTCGATAAAGACAACTTCATCTGAAGAGAGATCTTCAACTTGGACTTTTACTTTTCCAATAGACGTTAAGTTTGTTTTTACGTAATCAACGATTTCAGCTGCGACAGCAATTTGAACAAGTCCATCTTGCAACCGGATGTCACCAAATTTTGAACGGTCAAGTCCCAGCGACATCAATGATCCGAGAACATCGGAATGATTTAATGTTACGAATTTAATCGGATAGGATACTTTCACTAATTGAATTTGTGCATCTTCTAGTGCTGCTTCGTAATACGATGGCGCAACGAGCATACGTTGTCTTTCTGCACCATCAAATCCACCAAATGTGAACCCTATCAAGTCTCGTTGACGATAAAGCGTTTCAACGATAAAGCGTTGACGAGGATCAAGAAAATCTGTCAGTTTTGGCGCATAGCGGTCCTCGACATCGCGTGTCAGGCTAATCATGGCTTCAATAAATGGTTGTTCTTCTTTTCGAAAATGCTGGAAGATGCTGTCCATAGGTGTTCTCTCCTCATTGAAAAATCGCCCCACGGCTTTATAGCTCGTGGGGCGCATCTTTGCTTATTAGAAAATCCAGTATAGTACTTGAGTTAATCCTCGAAACGCAATCTGTAAAGCGAAAATTGCAATAATCGGTGATAGATCAATCATTCCAATTGGTGGAATGATACGGCGGAAGATTGACAAGTATGGTTCAACAACTGCAGCTAAAAAATTTCCGATTGCAGACTGTTGTAAACTTGGAATCCAAGACATGATGATGTAGCCAAGAATCATGAAAAGGTAAATATTCATGACTGAATATAAAATTGAAACTAAAAATGCAACTGACATGAAAGGCAATTCTCCTTACTTATTGATGTTCATCATAATAGTAGTCAGATATAGCTCCGTCTACTTCTATGGTATCTGGTGCACACAGGAATATATCTGTGCCAATACGCTGTATATCTCCACCTAAAGCGTACACTGTTCCGCTTAAAAAGTCGATGATTCTGATTCCTTGCTCCTTATCAATTCGTTGCAAGTTCACAATAACTGCCCGTTTGCCTTTTAAATGTTCTGAGATGTCTTGCGCTTCCGCATAAACACGCGGTTCAATTAAAATCACTTTTGAAGATTTTTGTACATTTTGAATACTCACTAGTTGAGGTGAAGTTTGTGGAGCACTTGAGATTTTACGTTCTCTCACAGATTTCACAGGTTGTTGTTTCGGTTGTGCTGCTGGTTGTTCTTTTTGTTTTGTCTGTTGCATATCTTGCTCTTCTTCTTCATCCAGTAAAAAAAATGAATTGAACCATTTTTTCATCGTCTCACTCCTTTAAACTTCCTACTAGTGCTGTTCCTATTCTGATAAAGGTTGCACCTTCTTCAACGGCTAGTTCGTAATCGCCTGACATCCCCATAGATAACTCTTTAAATTCAGGTCCAAGATTTTCTCGAAGTTCATCACGAAGCAGACGCAATTGATGGAACTGTTGTTTAATTTCTTCACGACTCGCTTCTAGCGGTGCCATGGTCATTAAGCCGACCAACTCCATTTTATCCATTGGTTTAACTTGTTCTATAAAGTCCCGAACATCCTTTACCGCTAATCCATGTTTCGAGTCCTCACCGGAAACGTTGACTTGAATAAAACATTTCACAGGTTTTGTAGCACGTTTTTGGATTTCTTGCGCCAAACTCATTCGATCAAGTGAATGCAAGAAATCAATATGGTCAATGACATCTCGTACTTTACGAGTCTGTAGTGAGCCTATAAAGTGCCAAACTGGTTCGTGTCCAAACGCTTCCACTTTTGGTAAAAAACCTTGAGGTCGGTTCTCACCTAAATGCTGTAGGCCAGCATCAAGAACGATTCGTGTTTGTTCGACAGATAATTGTTTCGTCACGGCAATGATTTCAACTTGATGAGCAGGCGTTTGTTTTGCTTGTTCTATTAGTGATTGAATGTTTTTAAGTTGCTGCTGTATCATACGGTACCCAACTTTACTTAGTGTTTTGTTAATTGTACCAATCTAGAAGCGTTTAATCAATGCTCGTACGGTTGACAAAGATGAAATCAGAATCAACGGAAGAGATTTCATGTACAGTTATCAATTTCCTAGAGGTTTGCCATGACAATAGAGTGGCTTTGCAGGTTTTACGAGTGTGAAGAATTCTGTATCAGATATGCTAGATGCCGCTACACGACGGTTTGTTGGGATAAACAATGACGGATATTGATCAAGTAGTTCTTGACGGATAAAGTGTACAGGTAGGAATGAAATAGGCTCTGTACATAGATTTCCGCTATCCCAAAATGCTTGTACGCGCAAGGAGCCAATGTGAATTTCACGTACGCACTTTTTTGTGTGATGGGACAACAGAGTACTGCGGCCGATTGGTAGACAACAGATAGCACAAATCACGGCTCCGATTGTCCAAAGCGGAGACTGTTGGTAAATTCTTGATGGTGCAAAACATGTCAGAGTAGGCGTAAATCCATCTCTTTTCACGACAAAAAAATCAGTACTTTTTCTCGGATAAACCAAGAAAAAGTACTGATTTGTATATACCTTAAACTTATTATCGACGATTACGGTTTCGTAAGAAAGTCGGAATGTCTAAAGCGTCTTCTTCCTTAAATGAAGGCTGTTGCGGACGTTCTTGCACTGGCTCTTCTTCATAACGTGTTTCACGTTGTGGTGCTGCTTGAGGCGCAGGAGTTGCTGCAGGGCGCTTCATACCACCGCCTGCCATACGTGGCTGACGTTGTGTGAGAATCTCCTCATTAAAACCAGTTGCAATCACTGTTACAACGATTTGGTCTTCTAAATCATCATTAATTACAGAACCGAAAATCATGTTGACTTCCTCATCAGAAGCACTTGCCACGATATCTGCAGCTTCTTGCACTTCAAATAGGGACAAGTTCGATCCACCTGTAATATTCATCAACACACCTTTTGCTCCGTCGATGGACGTTTCAAGAAGTGGACTTGAAATTGCTTTTTTAGCTGCTTCTGCTGCGCGGTTCTCCCCGGAAGCAATCCCGATACCCATTAACGCAGATCCTTTATTGGACATAATTGTTTTTACATCTGCAAAGTCTAAGTTGATAAGTCCTGGGACAGCAATCAAGTCTGAAATACCTTGTACACCTTGACGAAGAACGTTATCCGCTTCACGGAAAGCTTCAAGCATCGGTGTATTTTTATCTACGATTTCAAGTAGACGATCATTTGGAATGACAATCAGCGTATCAACTGCTTCTTTCATCATAGAGATTCCGCCAACGGCCTGAGTTGAGCGTTTGCGACCCTCGAATGTAAATGGACGTGTCACAACACCTACTGTTAATGCGCCTAGTTCTTTTGCGATTTGAGCAATAACAGGTGCAGCACCCGTACCCGTTCCGCCACCCATTCCAGCAGTAACGAATACCATGTCTGCTCCACGAAGTGCTTCTTCGATTTGCTCTTTGCTTTCTTCTGCAGCTTTACGACCGACTTCTGGGTTTGCACCTGCACCAAGACCACGTGTCAATTTTCCACCAATTTGCAGTTTCACTGGTGCTTTTGACATATTTAATGCTTGTGCATCTGTATTCACGGCAATAAAGTCTACACCTTGTACACCGTGTTCAATCATGCGGTTAACCGCGTTGTTTCCGCCGCCACCGACTCCAATTACTTTGATAATTGCTAAAGATTCATCATTCGTTTCAAAATGTAACATGCAATTGCCTCCTATAGTAGATTGCCGGTTTTTTATTCAAAGAACCGGTCGAAAAATTGTTTGATTTTTGTCATGCCACTTTCTTTTGGCTCTTGATCTTCTGTTTTTTTCGGTTTTGCTTTTTGTTTTGGCTTGGACAGGGTAGCTGTGTCATGACGAGCAGCTACTGCACTTGATGTAGTATTCGACAAACCATAATATAAATCCTCTTTATAAATGTATTGGATAAGTCCAATCGCAGTAGAGAATTGCGGCTCTCGCACGCCAATATAATCTGGCGTGTAAATACGTACACGTGTCTGTAGTACGTGGCGTGCAAGTTGGGCTAATCCTTCGAGCTTAGAAACGCCACCACTCAGTACAATACCACCTGGTAAGTCGCGTACACCGATGCGGTAAAGTTCTTCCATTATCATCTCAAAAAGCTCTTCAAGTCGAACACCAATAATTTCAGAGATGTATTTCTGAGAATATTGTTCACGCATATCTGCTCCAATGACTGGAACTTCAAACAGTTCATCTTCAGAAGCATCATCATAAAATGCATGTCCATAATGACGTTTGATTTCTTCAGCATGTTCCGTTGGTGTCTTTAAAACAATGCTCAAATCTTTGGTCATATGATCGCCACCGACAGGAATAGTAGATGTGTGCGTCAAGTGTCCATCACGGAATACCGCAATCGTTGTCGCTCCACCACCGATATCGATATAAGCAGTGCCATGATTACGCTCATCTTCTGAGAGCGCAAATTGACCAGCTGCTAATGGCTGTAAGTAAATGTCACGAATCTGAAGACCTGCACGCTCTACGCAACGCAGGAGATTATGTAAAATTGTCTTAGATGTTGTGATCATGTTGGCATCGACTTCAAGGCGTGTACCAATCATACCTCGTGGGTCGCTTATTTCCTCTACTCCGTCTAACACGTATTGCACGGGAATAATGTTCAGGTATTCTCGCTCTGGTGGAATCGACATCACTTTCGCTGAGTCGAGCACGCGCTCTAAATCTTTTCCTGTTACTTCTTTGTCTTCCGACTGGACAGCCACGACACCTTTCACATGGTGAATGGATGCTTGACTCGCTGGAATCCCTAGTACGACTTCACGTATTTCCATCCCTGCCATACGTTCGGCTTCTTGTACTGCTTTTTTAATGGATTGTACTGTGGCATCGATATCTACGATGGCTCCTTTACGGATACCCGTCGATTTTGCGTTACCTACTCCGATAATATGAATAATTTGATTATTGATTTCTCCGATTACCACTTTAATTGATGATGAACCAATGTCCAGTGATACGTATAATTCTGATGAATTCACTATGTGGCACCTCCTAAAAAGGTATATACTTCTCATTTTAGAGCAAAGACCTTGTAAAGTCTAAATGTTTCTTACTAGTCAAACAATTATTTTATTTTGTAGAGACGTTTTTTTCTGCAAAACGAGAAAGCAAGATTCGTCTAATAACCGCAATGTTTTGGAATAAACGTACACCGAAAGCAAAAATCGCTGCCAGATACAGGTCTACGCCTAGATGCACGCCTAAAAAAGCGAGTGCTGCAGCTAACGCAATATTAAAGAAAAACCCTGAGACAAATACTTTGTCATCGTATACTTGTTGCAGTTGTGCTCGAATCCCTCCAAAGAGTGTATCGAGCGCTGCTAAAACTGCAATCGAAAGGTAATTTTCATATGCAGCAGGAATTTGAAAGTCTGTCATAAAGCCAAGAACTATACCAAGTAACAGACCTAGCAGTGGTAGCCACATAATTAATTCCCTTCCTTCCATTCTGTAAGATGTGTGACAGCCACTGGCTGATCATATCCAACTAAAGTCAACTCACTCACCGGTTCTGCAATCGCAAGTTCATAGTTTTCAATATAAAAGTCATCCGCTAAACCACTGGCACGTATTTGAGCTATCATTCGCTCCGTGGTCTCTAGGGAGTCTGTGGCGATTTTGATTTCAAATGGTGCAGAAGCAATCGGTAATGTATTTACTGTAGTTCGTCCATTAATATCACGGATCGCACTGCTATAAATGAGGCGCTTTCCATCAATCTCAATTGCTTTTGCTTGGAAACGATTCATTTCATTAACAAACCGAACCAACAACTCAGGCGACAACGGATTGATAGTAAACCCAAATGCTATAGCTTCAGCAGAAGGATTGACTGTGAGAACGACGCCTGGCCCTGTGTAAGGATCTAATCCGATTTCTTCTCGCATCTGACCGATTGTCTGCTCAACCAGACGCTCAGGTCTCTCTGCAGACTCTGTCTCGTATTGCGCTGCAAGTTGTTGCGCCTCACGAATTCGTGTAAGCAGTTCAGAATGATACGTCGCTTCTGTTGTCAACTCTTTACGAATCTCCCAAATATCCCGCGTATCTCTTTCCTCAGGACTTTGAATCGAATTGTATTGCACAGCGAGCATAAAGCCGATGATAAAGAGGATGAGTGTGAAACGTGAAATTCCTTTTTTCATACAACCTCTCCTGTTATGACCCGGAGTGCATCGATTGCATCACGAGCTCACTCAATTTTTGTGTTTCTATACGAATTTGTTCTATTCGTAACTGGTCTAAAATTCCACCTGATAATTCTGCGGCATCTGCTAAAGTTTCCGGATTTCCGATTGCCTCAATCACAAATGGTGCGGGAAAGGTCTCACCGTCTACTGTAATAACGGGTCCTGTACACCGAATATAACTGGTCTCGTGGATTCGCTTACCATTTACACTGATGGCCTCTGCCCCTGCAATTTTCAACTCATTGATCACCATGTAGACATGTCCCTCATGTACGATGTAGTCGTTTGGATTGACTTGATTTGGGTCATATTCCCCGTCTTGCAACTCCACCTTGTATCCAGGTCCCTTTACAGCGACTTCACCTGTAAGTAGTCGCAATGCCTCGGCAGTTTTTACAAGTTCCTCTAATGACGAGGTATTGCCACCTGCCTGTTGTTCATATTCTCGTATCTTTGTCTGTACAGCTTGGAGTTCTTCTGACAGTTCTTTATTTCGCTCTTTTTGCTGAATCAACTGCTCTCGAACTTCTTCTGTTTGGTTAAAGGTGATTGAATCCACTTGTTCAGCAGACCGTTGTTGAGAAAGACTGTAGCTAAATGCCAAAATAAAGCCGAGCGTGAGACTGACGAGAGAAAGTAAAATCTTGCCTCTATTCGTTTTCTTGTTGTTCATCGAGTTCTACTTCTTCTCCTTCCCCGCCGTAAATACTAGAATAACTTTCAAAAAATGTACCGACTTCCATATCGACAATCCCTTTTTCTCCAACAGGAATTTGTTGAAGCACAGAGGGATAAAACGATAATTTTTCAGAGAAGTCAAGGGCACTGACAATAACTGTATTGCCGTCGTTCATGTAAAGGGTTACTAGGTTAGGATCCGACGCACTTGGTGTAGAAGCAATTTCAGAAATTAAAAGGCGAGTTTGTTGCGTTAGTTTTCCTAGCTCCGAAATCAACTTTTGCTCTACCTCTTTATTGTCAAAGTTTTGTAGTGCAGGTCCAAAAAGACTTCCTGCAAATTGTGCGCTCATCTCTTCTCCGTTTTCCAGAAGTAATAGAGAATCATCAGTTTGTCGAAATGCAACGGGCTGATATTCCGATACTGTAATGACAACTTCAGACCATCTTTTACGGGAGATTTCTGCCTGTTCGATTCCAGGAGACTCTACTAAGAGGTCTTCTATGACAGACGCACGAAATGACCATAACGACTGACCGATTTCTAATGATGAGGCATCCAGTAATTGTTGCTCGTCTACTATGTATGTCCCCTCTACTGTAATTTGCTGAATCTTACTAATAGAAGATTGCAAATAGAGTACTAAGAGCAATGCCGTAAAGAAAAGAAACAGAAGAATAGAAAAGGTAAATGTCATTCTGCGTTTTCTTTTTCTTCTAAGAGCAGGTATACGATCTTCGATGTCGATTAGTTTTTCCATTCTTCCGCCTCCCTTCCTTGTATATAAAGTGTGGTAATCAGTGCTGTAATCATCCAGCATGTAACGAGTGACGAGCCGCCGTAACTGATAAAAGGTAACGTTACACCCGTAACCGGCAATAGACCGGTGACAACACCTAAATTGACAGTTGTTTGTACGATCATAAGTACCACAAGCTCCCCATACTACTCCTGATAAAATAAGTCGGATGGAAATACCAGAAAGAAAAAGCAAGGCACTACATGTCGCTACAACGAGAAATGTGGAGCCAAAATCAGGCTGCATCATAAAAAGTGCACAAGGTAGCAAAATGACTACGCCAATTTTCCAATGGGAAGTTTTCTTGTAAATAAGAGCACTTGTATAAAGTAGCGTCGTGATTTTTGTAAATTCTGCCGGTTGAAAGTAGAAACCTCCGAGTGTCACCCATCCTCGTGCCCCATTTCGGACAATTTCGAGGCCAGGAATCCATACGGTTAACGCAACAAGAATACCTAGCCTATATAAAATGGTGATCAAGTTTTTGGTGAGACGCACTCGCCTAACAGAGAAGAAAACAAAAACTGCAATACATGCAAACACACACTGCTTCACCCAAAACGGCAAGCTTGATGGATAATGGACGGCCGACCAATAGCTGCTGGCACTGGCAATGTAAAAAATGCCAAGAGTCGTTAACATCCCACTTATAAAGAAAAGTGTAGTCTTTGCTTGCTCATAGAGCACTTCGTCATCCTTTCGCTATCAGTTGGTCTACTAAATGAATAAATTCATCTCCTCGGATTTCAAAGCTCTCATACTGATCCCAGCTTGCAGAAGCCGGTGATAGCAAAACCACATCTAGCGGTGCCGACAACTCCACTGCTTTTGAAAAAGCATCTGCTAAATTCTCGAACGGATAGGCAAGAACGTCATGCATTTTCGCAAACTGTTGCAGACGCTCAGAAGTCTCTCCAAAGTGACAAATAGCCTTGATGGATGGTAGATAAGGAATCAGCTCATCAAAGGAATGGTGCCGTTCTTTTCCGCCTGCAAGAAGAATGACAGGTCGTGTAAAACCTTCTAAAGCACTTTTTGTCGCCAATGCATTCGTTGCTTTTGAATCATTGTAGAACAGGCGGTCGTTCCATTCGCCAACATATTGTGTTCTATGTTTTACTCCTGCAAATGTAGAAACAGTCGCACGAATCTGTTCGAGTGGTGCACCGACTAAAAGTGCAGCAGCAGTCGCTGCCAATACATTTTCTAGGTTATGTTTTCCTGGCAGACGAATCTCTTCTCTCTTATAAAGAGGTTCGCCTTTCCAATACACCCATTCTGCATCTGCACTAATCCCATTTGCATTTTTGGCAGATACATAAAACGGCAGGAGTGTCGTATTCAACTTTTCTGCCCGCTCTGCAAGAACTGGTTGTTCTGCGTTGTAAATCAAGATGTCTTCAGATGTCTGATTTTTAGCAACTGTCAATTTTGCGTCAATATACTCTTCCAAATCAGAATGATAATCAAGATGCGCTTCATAGATATTCGTAATAATCGCAATCGAAGGTTTTAATTTTACCGTACCCATGAGTTGAAAAGATGACAGCTCTGTTACGATAATATTATTTTTTGTAGCATCCTTAGCAACAGACGTCGCAACTGTACCAATGTTCCCTGCAACAAGCGGTTGTAGTGGGCCTTTTGCTAGCATTTCTGCAACTAAAGTTGTTGTCGTTGTTTTTCCGTTTGATCCAGTGATACCAATCATTTGTGCTTCACTAATACGATACGCAAGCTCAATTTCCGTCCAAATTGGAATTTCTCGCTTTTTTGCTTCCTGCAAGACAGGATTTGAGTAAGGAATACCAGGGTTTTTGACAATCAAAGAGAATCCTTCGTCCAATAAATTTTCAGGGTGACTACCACAAATCACTGTCATTCCCTGTTTTAATAACTGTTGTGCATGGTCGTTTTGTTCAAAAGGTTTTGCATCGTTGACTGTAACAAATGCCCCCAACTCATGAAGCATTTCAGCTGCAGCTGTCCCACTTTTGGCAAGCCCTAAAACTAGCACTTTTTGGTGACGTAATTCTTTTATATGGTTCATACAAAGACCTCCAGCATTAGGACAACAAGAGCTGCAACAAATCCAACTGTCCAGAATACATATACAACTTTTTGTTCCGACCAACCCGAAAGTTCAAAGTGATGATGGATTGGGCTCATTTTGAAAATACGCTTTCCTCTTGTTTTAAAGCTTATTACTTGCAAGATAACTGACGCCGTTTCCACTACGAAAATAATTCCGACCAGCAGAAGGAGAAGCTCAAGTTTTAGAATGATTGAAAGCATCGCTAATGCTCCACCTAGAGCTAGTGAGCCTGTGTCCCCCATAAATACTTTGGCAGGGTTTTTATTGAACAGTAAGAATCCTAAAAGTGCCCCAGTAACTGAAAACGCAAAAATTGCTGCATCGTTTTGATTGTAAAGCACTGCAAGTATTCCAAATGTCGCAAATGCAATAGAAGCTGTCCCGCTCACAAGACCATCTAGACCGTCTGACAAATTGACAGCATTAGAGAATCCTACGAGCCAAAAAACAATAAATGCTACATAAACTAGTCCAAAGTCTATAGACCAAGATGTAAATGGAATTGCAATCGATGTATCAAAAGGTCCTAACTGCAGTAAGAAATAAGCTGCAATAGAGAAAACGATTTGACCAATCAGCTTTTGAAGTGATGTCAGACCAAGGTTTCGCTTCATCACGACTTTAATAAAGTCATCAAGAAAACCAAGTACTCCAAAACCAACTAAAACTAACAATAGAACAACCGTCTGTGTTGTAAGTGTATCCGTGAAATACGATATTCCGAACGTTGTTACAACAATTGCCACAAGAAAAATCAAGCCCCCCATTGTCGGCGTTCCTGCTTTTTTCATGTGTGATTGTGGTCCTTCTTCACGGATACTTTGACCAAATTTCATTCTTCTTAAATAAGGAATAAAAATAGGGGCAAGTAGTGCTGAAATGATAAATCCTAGCGCAATGGTTAGTGTGATAAATAGTAGTGACATAGTGAAACTCCTTTAATTAATTCGTGTAGAGATGCAGGGTATAAGGCGGTTTTGATGAGCTACCTGCTTTTGGAAGTTGATCAATCACCTGATCTCCATCTCCATGCCAAATCAAGTTGAATTGGTGTAACTGTGGTGTAATTTCTTTTTTAGTTTGGCCGATCAAGTTCGGGACTTCAAGTTCTCGCATTTCATCCCACGACCGCTCTTTTTCATGGATACGTGGAGAATCTTCAGCCAGCACTTCAAACAATTCCCCTACAATCGGGGCTGCAATCGTTCCGCCAAACTGACTAGGTCCTTTAGGTCCATCAATTGCGATGTAGATCAAGTACTCAGGTTCATCAATCGGAGCAAAACCGATAAATGACACAATATAGTCCCCATCAACATACTACCCGTTTTCGACCTATACGCTTTCTGATTCAAGAATCCATACTGCCAAAATTGAATATACAGCACTTTCAACAGAATGGCTAGAAAGACCATAATTACCGCAATTGCGAGAAATTTTGTACGACCAGTAGAAATAAAATTCCCTCCTGAAGCACTATATGATTACAGGAGTAGGTTATTCCCCTTCAACCGGTTCTTCAATAGGTTCTCCTTCGACCTCTATCGGTTCACTCGTATACACTTCTTCAGGACTGCCAAGTTCAATAACTAAAGGTGTGTCAGGGTTCAACACAGTTCCCGGTGTGACACTTTGACGAATCACAAATCCACTTCCTGTCATTTCAATTGGATACCCGGTAAATTCTTTGAATACACGCACTTCACGAGAGGACCATCCTGTCATATCCGGTAAACCGCTCTCGCCTTGAGATTTCAAAAATACTTTCGTACCCGTGACAACAGGTGTTCCTTCTGTTGGGAATTGTTCAGTTACTGCACCTTCTGCACCAACTGTCACAACTTCCAAGCCTTGTGCTTGCAGTGTTGATTGAACTGTCGCAACGTCTTGGCCTGCATAATCTTCTAATTCGATGCGCTGACGTTCTACTGTTTCATCTGGTGAGATATTCATGTATTTTAATGAATTCTCTGTGACATAGTTAAAGATGTAGGAAGTCGGATCCGATCCCACTTCTGTAGCTTCAATTTTAGGTTTATGCACAGCTACATAGACGATTAATTCTGGGTCTTCGACAGGTGCCATTCCTAAAAATGAATAAAGGAACAATTGACGCCCCCATAAGTAGTTTCCATTTGAATCTGGAATTTGAGCAGTACCTGTCTTTCCAGCAGATGTGTACGAATCCAGTTTGAACTTTTGCGCAGTTCCTTTTTCACTCGTAACAGTACTCGCAAGGATGTCTTTCACTTGGTTTGCAGTAGCAGCTGAGATAGGTGACTCTTTTGAAACGGGTTCATGGTTGAGTAGTTTTTCACCTGTGTTTGGATCTACAATTTCATCAATGATATACGGTTGATACATTGTTCCTTCATTCGCTATAGCCGTCATACCTTGAATAAGCTGAAGCGGTGTGACAGTTGTACCTTGACCGTACGTTGTTGTTAGACGGTTGATCGGGTAGCGGTCACTGATAATACCTGTCGCCTCATTCGGTAGGTCAATTCCCGTCTTTTCCCCAAAACCAAACTCTTTAATGTAGTTGATGAATGTTTCATCTCCTAGTTTCTCAAGCAAATAGGCCATTGAAACGTTAGAAGAACGTTGGAAGCCTTCTAAATAAGTAATACTTCCCCACCCGACGACATTGTGATCATAAATGGTACGGTCGAGCAATTTATAGGATCCTGATTTATACCAAGCATTCGGATCCCACTTGCCTTCTTCAATGGCAGCAGCTAATGTGAAAATTTTCATCGTTGATCCGGGTTCGATCGTGTTTTCCACACTTTCATTTAACCAGTTCGTAGTGAGTCCTTCACGTGTATTAGGATCGAATGTTGGTCGTTGCGTCATCGCTAGAATTTCGCCACTATCGGCTTTGACGACAAGAGCTGTAATTTTTTCAGGTTCATATTGTTCTTGCACATCTGATACAGCTTCTTCTAGGAAGTTTTGAATCGTTCGATCATTCGTTAATTTGACGTCAGCTCCGTGCAGCGGTTCTGTAATCAATTTTTCAGATGAAGGAAGCAACATACCGCCTCGGTCTGTTTTGTACTCGACACGACCAGGCGTACCCGTCAAAATTTCATCGTAGATGCGCTCAAGTCCCATTTTTCCGACAAGACGCGTTTTGTTTTCTTCCACATCTTCTTTAATTGCAAAGCCAATTAAGTGGGATGCGAATCGCCCGTTTGTATAGAGACGCTTCAAATCTTTCTCAAAATTAATACCTGGTAAATTCAGCGCTTCAATCGCTTTCATCTCTTGGTGGGAGATATTACGTCCTTCTGCTCCAAATTCTACTTGATAGCGCTCGTTTGTAATTCCATCTTGCAAGCGTGTGGCGATTTCTTCTTTTGGTAAGTCGAGATGTTCACTCAAACGTGTCGCAGTTTCCTCAACATCCAGCACGTGGCGTGGATCATATGCGTGCGCAGTAGCCTCTTCACTAACTACCGCATACAGTTTGTATGTCAACGTATCCTCTGCTAGAACATTGCCATTCCGGTCTTGAATAGTTCCACGATGCGCTTCTAACACTTGCGCGCGACTATATTTTTCTTCCGCACGTTGTTGCAATACCTCACCATTTACTTCTCCCGTGACTTGTATGTAGATAAATCTACCTAATAATAGGAAAAAGAGCCCCCCGTATAGCAGAAATAGCAGGAAGGCTCCCCATTGAAAACGTACTTTTTTGTTCATTCACCAGACACAACCTTCACATTGTTCTCATTTAATGTTAAGCCCAGTTCCTTCGCTTTTAGCCAGATACGCTCGTAGCTTGAAAGTTCAGCGACTTGGATTTCAAGGTCAGTGTTTTCACGGTTTACTGTATCAATTTGTCGTTCCATTTGTTGAATCTGTACATCCACTGCTCGAACTTCGGTTTGTGTTTGAACAATGAAAACCATCAAGACGGCACAGACAGCAACGAATAGAGCAGCCAGCATTTTTTCCCCTTTTGAAATACGTTTGACAGGGGTTTTGTATGTATGTGGTACGGCAGGATTTTGCGGTTGGTGTTGCGGTTGGCTTTGATACTGTCGTAGCGCCATTTAATAACTCCCTTTCTCGTCAAGTTTTTCAATAATTCGTAGTTTCGCAGAGCGTGAACGATTGTTTACAGATAGTTCTTCCTCCGATGGTAAGATGGGTTTTCTCGTAATGAGCTTCATCTTCGGCTGCATCTCTTTTGGAATAACTGGAAGATTCGGTGGAAGTTCTGGAAGACTAGATGCTTCTTTAAACATTGTCTTCACTAAACGATCCTCAAGTGAATGGAATGTAATAACGGAGATACGGCCACCCGGTTTGAGTAACGTAAGGGCACTTTCTAATGACTCTTCCGCCGCTCCTAGTTCATCGTTTACTGCAATGCGAATCGCTTGAAAGATTCGTTTCGCTGGATGTCCACCTGTACGACGCGCTGCAGCTGGAATTCCGCGTTTAATTAAATCGACTAATTCAAATGTAGTTTGGACTGGTTGATTCTCACGTGCACGTTCAATTTCTCGTGCTACTTGTTTAGAAAACTTCTCTTCTCCGTAGCGGAAGAAAATTTTGACGAGCTTTTCATAAGGCCAGTCGTTGACTACGTGATAGGCAGTTAATTCACTTGTTTGATCCATGCGCATATCAAGAGGCGCATCATGGTTGTAACTGAAACCACGTTCTGGTGTGTCCAGTTGTGGCGATGAGACACCTAAGTCATAAAGGATACCATCCACTTCTGTTACGCCTAGATTTTCAAGTTCTTCTTTTAAGTTCCGGAAATTTGAATGTATGAATGTTACACGATGTATGTAGGGTGCAAGTTTTTGTTTTGCATTTTCAATTGCGGTTGTATCTTGATCGAAACAATACAAGTGACCCGCATCGGATAATTGTTGTACTAAATATTCACTGTGGCCTGCGCCACCTAATGTGCAATCTACGTATATTCCCTCTGGTCGAATCGCTAAACCATCGACTGTCTCAGTAAGTAATACGGTTGTATGGTTGAACAAACGATCCTCTCCTTCGGCTAAATGTTAAAGTCAATCATGTTTTCAGCTATTTCATTAAAGGATTCTTCTGATTCCTCTGCATAGCCGTCCCAAGCATCTTTTGCCCAAATTTCAAAGCGACTGGATACACCAAGTACGACACATTCTTTTTCCATCTTTGCGTACTCGCGAAGATTCGCAGGTAACATAATGCGCCCTTGTTTATCAATTTCGACTTCGGTAGCACCAGAAAAGAAAAAGCGAGTAAATGCGCGAGCATCTTTTTTGGTCATTGGTAGCTGTTTGAGTTTTTCTTCGAGTTTTCGCCATTCGTCCATAGGGTATCCGAACAAACAATTGTCTAGTCCGCGTGTGATGACAAAGTTGCCTTCTAAGTGATCGCGAAACTTCGCTGGCACAATCAGGCGGCCTTTTGCATCAAGCGAATGCTGATATTCTCCCATGAACATGCTACTCACCCCACTTTATGAGTTAAACATACCACAATCCCCCACTTTCCTCCACTAATTTTCAAGAAAGTAGATAAAAAAATTCAAAAGTACTAGATGACTTGATTTTGAGACACAAAAAAGCCGCCACAAGGGCGACTTCGTTAACTCATATGCACAACGTAATGCTTGCCGTCTAATTTATAAGGTACTGCCAGTAACTCATCGATCAATCCAAATCCGTACTTATTCAAATAGGCAAGTGGTGAATAAATACGCTCTTGAAGTGACCCAGTAGGTACTAACTCATTTTCAATCGCTTTATAAGCAGCAACATGAGTATCAAATCGTTGCAAATACACATCTTCGATTTGGTGCTCTAAAAATGTAAATTGTCGCTTATGAAGCGCTTTGTTCTTTTCAAGTAAAGGATCTATCTTAATAGACTCCTCATGTAGTGTAGATTGGAGCTCTTCATACTTGGCATCAAGCCACGCATTCATCTCGCGAATCGATGCCACAACTTGTTCATTTTTTTGCGCATCAATAAACGCATGCATCTGGCTCGGAAGATGACCTGCCCATGCATCTTCGACTGTCACTCCAAGATCTTGCATCTTTTTCTCGATTGAATTAGGAAGAACCGTAACACTGTAGCGCGGAGCGACAATGGGCATCTTTAAATCCATCACTTCAAATGCGTCTTTTAACAATGCCCAGTAAGCAATTTCTCCCGGACCTCCGACAAACGTATGCACAGGGAACAAGAACTGTTGCATGAGTGGACGCGTCACTACGTTGTGACTAATACATTCAGGATTCATTTCCACTTCATCAAGTAGTTGCTGTTTCGTCCAAGATTGTCCGAGTTCTTTGTTCGTAAATCCCGTTTCTGTCGCTTCAAGTAAGTAGCGATGGGCATCTTTTACATAGAACAAATGAGCATTTTCAATTCGGCACTGAATCGGGAAGCCAAACCCTTCGCTTGCTAATCTCTGTTCCGCATCGTAAACTGCACGTCTTAATTGATCATTTCGTTCAATTAACAGTTTTGTAAATGGCTTTCCTAGATGACGCATCCCTTGGTCAGAAGAATTGATAAACACTAGACCATAATTTTTAAAGAAATGCTGGAACGCCTGTAAAAAGAATTCTTTATAAGAGCCGTGTTGTTCTGAAAGCGTCACTAGAAAGTCCCACAATTCTTTTGTATACGCTGTCTCCGGCAATTCATGAAAGGCTTGACTAAGTAGACCACGCAACTCTTGAGCATCGATTTGTTTATCTGCTACCATTTCAGTTGAGAGCTGTTCAACCGCTAATGAGAGCTTTGAAACATCTCGATTTTTTTCAATGAAGAAATGATTTACCTCTAAGATGTCATGGTCTTCACCTGCCATCCAGAAAACCGGCACTACTGGTTTATTTGTTTTAGCTGTTATCTGCTTTGCTAAATCAATAGCTGTGACTGCCTTGTGAATCGAATAGAAGGGTCCAGTTAGTAAGCCCGTTTGTTGTCCTGTAATGGTGACTGCTGCACCTTCTGAAAGCAACTGTAGCGACTCTTTTTGGCTAGTACTCAATGAAACAGTTTTCATAGAGTCTTGAATCGCTTCGACGAGCATTCCTCGTCTTTCTTCTGAAAACCGCAGTTCTTGAAAACGACGCTCCCATTCCGTTTCTCCCCACGGGTATGCGAAGTAGTTCTCGACCTGATTAAATTTTGTTATATATGTAGAATAAAAATCCGATGCTTTTGGCTGCGGATGTGTGGTTACGTTCATAAGGACACCTCTTCTGAATTCAATACGTATACGAGTATAGCAAACAACTATCTTTAATTAAAACTATCCGCTTACATATTGAGAGATAGAACGAACAAGACCAATCACCCAACCTAAAAAGTACAATGTTGATAAAACTAAGAAGTAAATGCGCCAAAGTAAGCGCATGATGACTTGTGGTCCTACATCACTCTTGTTTTTCCATAAAATAGCGACAACTAGGATAGCAATAAATAAAAGAAGCAAGAGAAGATTTGTCCACGCGTTTGGGACGGATAGCCAGTCATAGACTGCAGCAACCGCAAAATATAATACGACTGTTGTCACATCTGCGGCTATTCCTAAACGTTTTCTTTTCCGGATTCGAAGTAGCCGGCCAATGAACCATGCCCCGACAAACACTATCACCGGAAAAACAATCAATATAGATAAAATCGTTTGAATGGAACTCACTCCTTTTTAGATTGAATCATGGAATAGAGGTAAGAAGTGATAGGCAAGTATGCATTTCGAGCTTCTGCTTGCTCGAGTAGCGGCAGGACAATAGCTGAAATTTCTGTCTCTCTGCCAGCCTTGATATCTCGACGCATCGAAGAAGAATTGGTAGCTGTGCGTTTGATCAATTCAAACACTTCCTCCAATTGTACATAGTCTTCTAAAGTCGGAAATGCCACCACTAGTTCATCGTAATGAGCAATGACCGCTTGTTGCAACGAATCATTTACAGCCAGTTCACCATTGGGTACATCTAACAAAGCAGTTAATGGATTGATTAACGTATTCAATACAGCTTTTCGCATTAGCACCAGGTCAATATCATCCGCCCACGATACAACTGGAGCCAATTGCTTTATGAAAGGTTCATACAGCGGATTGTCACCGACACGAATAGAACCATTGCCGGTATGCACCAACAGGTCTTCTTCAATGCCTGCCCCGTGATCAATACTTCCAAATAAGCAATAGTCTTTTCCTAATGCGGCCTCAACCTGCTTACGAATGAGTCCATTTTGTAAAAATACAATTGGCCCGGTTCTATTGTGTAAAAGCGGATAAACACTCTCTAAATGATACGTTTTTGTCGCAACAAAAACGAGGTCAACTTCATTAAGTAATGTGGTATCTTGTGTCCCCATAAATGAGACAAGTTCTACTGAACCTTCTGGAGATTGATAGAGGACAGGGAACGACTTTTCAGATCGTGAGTACACCACTACTGAGTGTCCACTATCTTCTAGCAACTTCGTGACAAGTAATCCAATCGCTCCAGCTCCCACAACTGCAATGTGCATAGACTCACCTCTTCTCTGTTAGAAAAAAGCCTACCCCTAAAGGGTAGACTATTTAAACAGGAAATACTGGATGTTTACGTGGTGGTGCAGGAATGTGTTTCGTCGCATACAGCGCTAGACGATCCACAAGCTCTTGACGCAACTCAGATGGCGGGATGATTTCATCGACAATCATCTCAGATGCCAATTTGTAAATATCAATTTCCTTTTTATATTCTGCATGTTTTTCTTGTACATATGCAAGTCTTTCTTTTGGATCTTCAATGGATTCAATCTTGTTTGAATACACTGCATTCACTGCTGCTTCTGGACCCATGACAGCAATTTGGGCTGTCGGAAGCGCTAAACAGACATCTGGTTCGAATGCAGGGCCAGCCATTGCATACAACCCAGCTCCATACGCTTTTCGGACAACTACAGAGATTTTAGGTACAGTAGCCGAACTCATTGCTGCAATCAATTTCGCCCCGTGACGAATAATGCCACCACGCTCAACTTTTGTTCCAATCATGAATCCTGGAACATCCGCTAAAAACAAGAGTGGAATATGGAACGCATCACATAACGAGATGAACTTCGCGCCTTTATCCGCTGAATCAATGAATAGCACGCCGCCTTTTACTTTCGGTTGATTCGCAATGATACCAACAGGTTTACCGTCAATGCGGGCAAGACCCGTGATCAACTCGGACGCAAACAACTTTTTAATCTCAAAGAAAGTCCCTTCATCAATCAATTGATCAATGGCTTCGTACATATCAAATGGTGCATTTTGGTTTTCTGGAATAATCTCTTCAAGCGAGCGCCCCGCTTTTGGTTTCACAGCATCTACAACCGGAGGCTGCTCCAAGAAGTTGGCTGGGAAGAACGCAAGATATGATTTGGCAAGTTCAATCGCATGTTCTTCATTGTCAGCTAACACGTCTCCGCATCCACTAACTGAACAGTGCATGCGCGCCCCACCCATTTCTTCGAGCGTTACTTTCTCCCCGATTACTTTTTCGGCCATACGTGGTGAACCTAAATACATCGATGCGTTCCCATCGACCATGATGACAATATCACAGAACGCCGGAATATATGCACCACCTGCAGCGGATGGGCCGAACAATAAACAAATCTGTGGTATAAAACCTGATAGACGCACTTGGTTGTGGAAAATACGTCCTGCACCGCGACGGTTCGGGAACATATCTAACTGATCCGTAATACGCGCACCTGCCGAATCCACCAAATAGAGAAGTGGCAAACGGTTTTTTTCTGCGACTTCTTGGATGCGAATAATCTTCTCCACAGTTCGTGAACCCCATGAACCAGCTTTGACTGTCGAATCATTCGCCATGACACACACCATTTGGCCGCCGACTTTCCCCATCGCCGTGACCACGCCATCTGCCGGAAGATCGCCTGCCTCACTATTTGCAAACTTTGCGTCTTCTTTATACTCGCCATTATCAAATAACAGCGCGAGACGATCACGAACAAACATCTTGCCCTGCTCTTTCATTTTTTCATGGTATTTTGAAGCTCCACCCGCAAAGATTGTCGACACCTTTTCTTCTAAACGCTCATTATATGGTTTTGTGACCATACCCATCTCCCCCCTTGTTGTCTTATTCGAATGTGACGAGCGTGTCCCCTTCGTTTACAAAATCCCCTTCGTTTACGTGTACTTGCGTGATTTTTCCCGATTGATCAGACTCCACAGGAATCTCCATTTTCATTGATTCAAGAACTAAAACGACGTCTCCTGTGACGACTTCTTCTCCGACTGCTTTATTTACTGTGAATACTGTTCCTGCCATTGTTGAAAGTAATGTTTTCATGATTGTTCCTCCAGTTTGTGTTTTCTATAGTGATCGATTACATTCGTTGCATAACTTCCTTGCTCGAACTCTCTAAATGTCAGGAAGTCTTTAAAGAACGACAAGTTCGATTTAACCCCTTCAACTTGGACCTGTGCAAGAGCATCTTTCGCACGCTCGATTGCTTGTTCGCGGGAATCACCTGAGATAATGATTTTCGCAATCATTGGATCGTAATAAGGTGTGACAGAGGTACCTTGCGCATAGCCCCCGTCGATTCGAATCCCCTCGCCTTGTGGAAACTCAAGTGTCTCTAATTCCCCTGGTGATGGCATGAAGCGCTCTGAATCTTCTGCGTAGAGACGAAACTCGAGCGCATGACCTGCCACTGACAAGTCATCTTGACTACGAATTGGTAACTCGTTGCCCATTACTGTTAGTAATTGCCATTCAACTAAATCCTGTCCTGTAATCAACTCTGTTATCGGATGTTCTACTTGAAGACGTGTATTCATCTCCAAGAAATAGAAGTTTTCATCTGCGTCCATAATAAATTCGACAGTTCCAGCATTTTTATAGTTCACGGCCTGCGCTGCTTTAACTGCCGCTTCATAAAGTTTTGCTTTTGTTGCGTCCGATAATGCAGGTGACGGCGCTTCTTCGATGACTTTTTGATTGCGTCGTTGCACAGAACAATTTCGTTCAAACAAGTGATAGACGTTACCTGTTGCATCTCCAAAAATTTGAACTTCGATATGACGTGCCGGCTCGACAAACTTTTCTACGAACACAGCATCGTTGCCAAAGTAGTTTTTCGCGCGTGTTTTGATGCCAGTGAATTGTTGAGCGAGCGTTTGCTCATTTTCACATTTCACCATGCCAATACCACCACCGCCGCCCGATGCTTTAAGCATGACGGGATATCCGATCGAGTTAGCATATGTCACGGCATCTTCAGCAGTCGCCAATCCTTCTTCAGTCCCAGGGACAACTGGCACCCCAGCCAGTTTCATCGTCTCCCGTGAAGCAATTTTGTCTCCCATCTTATCAATGGTCTCAGCAGAGGGACCGATGAAGCGAATTCCTGCCGCTTCAATCTCCCGAACAAATTCTGCATTTTCAGAGAGGAACCCATAGCCAGGATGAATAGCGTCTACCTGCTCTTCTTTTGCAACACGTAGTATTTCTGCTTTATTTAAATAGGATTGGTTAACAGGTGCTGGCCCTATCAGATGCGCGACTGTTGCCTGCTTGACAAAAAGCATCTCTGCGTCAGCTTCTGAATAGACAGCCACTGTTTCAATCCCCATTTTTTCGCATGTACGTATGATACGACTTGCGATTTCTCCCCGATTCGCAATAAGTATACGTTTCAAAACATTTCTCCCCTTCCCACACGTTCTAAGTCTATACGAAACATGAAAGCGATTTCAACTATGAATTGACAAATTAATTCAAATTGTCCGCACTTTTTATTTCTTACGTGCTAAAAATCGGTCTACCGCTTCGTGGTGTGCATCCAGTTCCCATAACTTTGCACACATGCGCGCCTCATCTAGCACTCGTTCATATACTTCAGGCTTACGCAACTCAGTTGTTAAAAGAGTTTTATAAGACTTTGCAACGGACGGATGCAATTGCTTCATCTGTTTTACAAAGTCAGCTACTGCGGCCCACTTGTCGCCTGAATAAACGGAAGTCGCCCACCCCAGATCTTTTAGTTCATCTGCGGGTAGTGGCTTTGCCTCTGTTGTAAATTTCAATAATTTATCGTAAGGAATGCCCTTTAGCTGAAGGAATGTCGTACCGCCCCACCCAGACGTGATAGCGAGGGTCCCTTGTACAAAGCCCGCTCGTGCATGTTGACTAACCAACCGGTAATCGCAAGCAGATGCGATCTCAGCACCGCCACCGATTGCGGTGCCGTTCACAAGCGCAATGACCGGTACAGGTTGAGTGGCTAATTTGTATAAAAGGGTCGCCATTCGTTCGTGGATTTCAAGAGCTTGTTGCTCCGTACGTAGAGAGTGGAACACAGATAAATCCCCCCCACTACAAAACGCCTTGTCCCCTTCACCCGTGACAACCCCAAACTGCACATCTTCCTGGGCGAGTTGCTCAATAAATAGAGCAAATCCGTCTACCACTTCATGATTGACGGCATTATGTATTTCAGGTCGTGTAATTTGAAACTGAACAATTCCATCTAACTTTGTGATACGAAAGCTCATGAAAAATTCCTCCCATAGAAAAAAGACTAGTAGAGAGCCATGGCCTCTCTGCTAGTCTTTATTATACGGATAACTCAGAAAGTTATCAGTATTAAGTGTGTCGCAAATACTGAATTATTTGCTTACAACTTCTTTCCCTTTGTAGTGTCCGCATGACTTACATACGCGGTGAGCCAATTTCGCTTCACCACAGTTTGGGCATGCTACCATACCAGGTACAGATAGTTTGAAATGCGTACGACGCTTTCTTTTTGCAGTTTTAGAAGTTCTTCTAAATGGTACAGCCATTGATGGCACCTCCTTACAGATCTATTCGTCTGTTTGATCAAAATACTTAGCTAATTCAGCAAGTCTTGGATCCGTTTTTTGTTCGCCAGCTTCCTTTTCCTTCAGTTCTTCTTCCGTTGCATAGCTCCAAAAGCTTCCACCCTCAGGTCTCGGCTCGTCTGCATCTTCTTTAAAAACTTGAAGAGGAATGGTTAAAAGAATCAGTTCCTCCAATACCGGGTCAACGTTGATGACTTCTCCTTCAACAGGATGGACATTATCGCTTTCCTCAGCATGCTCTGACCAATCAAACACTTCTGTTGAATCGATCGAATACGGAAACTCCACATCTTCCCATGTCCGAGAACTTGGTAAAATGAGGTGTCCTTCTAAATGAAAGTGGCAAGTTAAACTCGTTGCACCAACTGTACAACGGGCTTTTACATGTACGGGTGATACGTGCCGAATCTCAGGATTTCGCTTCATCAGTTCAGGAAGCTGAACTTCTTCGTCAATTTCCATATGACTACGACGGTATTTCGCCAATTGATGAATTGTCCATTTCATACGTTTATCACCTCAAGACAACAAAGTTGATTATATAACGTGCAGAAATAGATGTCAAGATAATTTCTTGTCACCTGTTTTCCCTGCGCGTATACTGTTACTAGTATACGAAGGAGCGATGAAAATTGAAAGCAACAGGGGTCGTTGTAGAACATAATCCTTTTCATAATGGACATGCTTATCATGTTCAACAAGCTAGAAAAGTTACAGGCGCAGACATTGTTATTGCAGTAATGTCCGGCAACTTCTTGCAAAGGGGTGAGCCTGCTCTAGTCGATAAATGGACGCGAGCAAAAATGTCACTATCTAGTGGTGTCGATATTGTCGTCGAGTTGCCATACCGGTTTGCTACCGCATCTGCAACGGAGTTCGCACAAGGAGCCATTCATCTGGCCAATGAATTAAAATGTGACTCCTTTGTATTCGGAAGTGAGCACGGAGAAATTGAAGATTTTATCACGACATATCATCTAATTGCTACCAATCGAGAGTACTATAATTCACAAATTAAGCATTCCCTCTCCCAAGGAAAAAGTTATCCTATGGCGTTACAAGATGCTTTTCAAAGCTTACATCCTCATTCAGAAACGTCTGTTGACTTAGCGCAACCTAACAATATTCTCGGCTATCATTACGTAGAAGCCGCACAAGGAAAACCGATTCAACCTGTCACTATTCAGCGTATCGGGGCTGGGTATCATGATTTTATCGAAGAAGGCCAAACAATAGCGAGTGCGACTGGTATTCGCCATTCGTTGTTTAAGACGATGAGTATTCCAGGCGATCACGTACCAGCAGCTACCTACCGATTATTGAATGAATGGTATAACACCTACCAACAATTTGCGAGTTGGGAACAATTTTGGCCGACATTACGCTATGCCATCCTTTCAAAAACACCCGATCAATTAAGAGAGCATGCTGAAGTGACAGAGGGTATAGAATTTGCAATTCATAAACATGCGAAGACAGCCACAAGTTATCAGGAGTTTATGCAGTTGTTAAAATCAAAGCGCTATACATGGACTCGACTCCAACGTATGATGACCCATATTTATACAGGATTTCTGGAATCACAACGCACGAAAGAGATGCCAGACGCTGTTCGACTCCTCGGCATGACATCAGCTGGACAGGCGTACCTGAATCACCGCAAAAAAGACTTTGAGCTGCCGCTCGTCTCTCGTCTAGCCAGTAGCGATTCACTTTTCCTTGCCCACGATACCCGATCTTCGGATGTCTATTACTTAGGGTACTCATCTAAACAGCTTCATAAAAAAGTAGGTCAAGAATATAAAAAGCTGCCCCTTAGGATTTAGGGGGCAGCTTTTCTAAGTAATCAAGTGCGTCGTCGATTGTTTTGACAGGCACAATTTCAATATCTAAACCTAGTTCTTCTTTTGTTTCTATGGCGGCTTGATAATTACTCAATAGGTTTGGGTTCGTTGCAAGAAGGTCTTCTGAAATCTCATCATCTGGTGCAAACATAAAATCGACACCTTCTTCAGCTGCCGCTACGACTTTTAAATCCACTCCACCGATGCGACCCACTCGGCCGTCAGCCAGAATCTCACCAGTCCCTGCGATGCTATACCCTTTTGTTAAGTCGCCTTCAAGTAATTGATTCATGATTTCTAACGTGAACATTAATCCCGCAGATGGCCCCCCAATTTCGTCAGATTGGAATGACACTTCACGCTCTGTCGTAATCTCTTGATCTTGCTGATAGGAAATTCCAACAGCCGGACGGTCTGGAATCTCTGGGATGCTTCCTAAAGTAATTTCAACATCTCGTTTCTCTCCGTCACGATCAATTGATAATTGAATCGTATCGCCGACTTCTTTTGTTAAAATAAATTCTTGAAGCGCTTGTTCACTCACATCCGCGTTCCCGTCAATCGCTTGGATCCGGTCTCCAGGACGAAGCGTACCGTCTGCTGGACTTCCTTTGACAACTGAATAGATGAATAATCCATTGTTTATCAATTCATATGGTTCGTCAGTTTTGTCATATGCTACTTGTATAGCATTGAGTTGTGAATTCGACATCAGTTTTAACTGACGCACTTCGTAGGCTTCATCATCTTCATCTTCTCGCCGAATTTGATTAGCTTTCATTAAATGGTCTGGATCTTTCAATGACTGATAAATATAAGTAGCGGGCGTTGCTTTAGATAAAGCGATTGTCAATAGACGTAATTCACCCGTATCTCCCGCATCTTTATTTTCTACTTTTACAATTGGAGACAGTTCGTATGCGCCACCGGGTTTTGAAATATAATAATCCAGCGGATAAAACAAAATTAGTAAGGCTAGTACAATTCCAATTGGACCTGCCCATCTTTTCATCTCTTTTCCCCCTCTAGCAACTTGAGTAAGGAGCGAAGCCCATTCACCACATTGTGCAGGTCAGTTGCCTTACACTGATGTTTCTTGGTCTACTGTTCCCTTCTGCATTCTTTGATGGCGCCTCTAAAGGCGTTACTCTTTTTTAACTGTACTCATTCCTTATCTACTACCTTTTCTAACATTGTCTAAACTTTTTATGCACATCACCTTGAAAATAAAGAAAAAGCTTTCGCTGTTTTGTTTGTAGGTTTAGAAAGTTTAGGTGATCGAACAATCGGCTTTCAACTTCTTCTGCTCATCCATGGTATTAATTTGAGTATAGTGGGTTTATGGATGCTTCGCAAAACATCTACAACTTCTCCTGTTGCTAAGCGTTCGGCTGTCCCAGCTCCATTTTTTCAATCAATAGCTGAGACATTAACCATTAGTGCTGTGTCCGTCATTGTCAGTAGTTCAGCTGCTGAAGTAGTCATTCATACTTTTGTCTTGCCAGATACTATGCCCACTCTTCTTTATGGTTTACTTGAACTATCTGCTGGTATTGAGCTAGCATCGGTTACTGGCGCTACATTGCCTTATTATGGATTAGTTCTTGGTTTTACTGGAATGAGTATTCACTTGCAGAACTTGCTGATACTTAGAGGTTCTGGGATATCATTTTCCCCTTACTTTATAGCCAGAATTTATACGATGATTGTTTTAGTGAGTGCTCTTTATTTTTTGACGTAAAAAAGAAGCACTAGGCTTCCGAATTCGTAAATTTTTCGCGCAGTGCTTTTTCAACAGGTGCAGGGACGAATTCATGGAGCTGTGCTTCATATTTGGCAACTTCTTTTACAATACTAGAACTCAAGAAGGAATATTCATTTTTAGTCATGATGAACAATGTCTCCACTTGATCGTTTAACTTTCGGTTCATTGACGTGATCTGCATCTCATATTCGAAATCCGATACAGCGCGTAATCCGCGTATAATAGCTTGTGCATTTTCTTGTTTCGCATAATCTACTAATAAACCTGAAAAGGTGTCCGCTTCGACATTCCCAAGATGTGCTGTAGATTGTTCAATCAGGTTCATACGCTCTTCTACAGTAAATAGTGGGTTTTTCGATGAATTATTTAAAACGACTACTTTGATTTTGTCAAAAATCACCGATGCTCGCGTGATGATGTCTAAATGACCATTGGTGATAGGATCAAACGAACCTGGAACTACTGCAATTTTCATTGTGTCGAACTCCTTTTATGTTCAAAGAATGAGATGCTTAAACTTCCATATTGTTCTTTACGATAACAACTAGCAGACGGAATGAAATCTTCTACGTTTACTTCTTTTGCATGTTCACAAATAATGAGACCATCTTCTTTCAACAACCCCATCTCTATGATTGTTTCTGCCAAACTATACAACTTGATTTGCGCATAAGGAGGATCAAGAAAAATTAAATCAAATGCAACTCCTCGTACTTGCAAATCCTCTAAAACTCGCCGTGCGTCACCTTTCATAATCTCAGCTTGTTCAGTAAAGCGTGCTTTTTCTACGTTTTCTTGAAGAACTTTTACGGCTTTCCCGTTTTTTTCAACGAAGACTGCATAGTTTGCACCTCTACTAAGTGCTTCTAAACCAAGAGAACCCGATCCAGCAAATAAGTCGAGAACAAATTCTCCTTCAAAATAAGGTCCAAGAATATTAAATAAAGATTCTTTTACTTTATCTGTTGTAGGGCGTGTCGCATCCCCTGGTACTGCTTTTAATGGTATACTTTTGCGACTTCCGGAAACGATACGCATCGTGTTTCCCCTTTCCAAGTTGTGCGATATTTAGTAAATTAACATAAGAACTGTACCAAGAAAGGACGATTTTCATGATTCAGCGATTTATAGAGTTAGGCGAAGGGTATGGGGATGTGTTTGAGCTTTGTGAACTAGCAAAAACAAACAAACATCGAATTCTTCATGCGTTTATTTTACATGGCAAGAAAAATGACAAAAAAAGTGTCTCCTTGGCATTGGCATTGAAACCAGCTGGAGACGTACCATTTATCCCTATATATAGTTGTCGGGAAGGTATCCCTTTTCAAGAGCCGAAAACCGAAAGACAGCTCATGTTCGAACGTACTTTGCACGAACTTGATGTCGTACCCGTCACACTTGAAGTAAAACATTCTAGTGAATTTGGATCGATTGATCATTACCATCAAGCACTCATTGCGATAATGCGTCTAAACCATTTGCTGCCGCCTTTATCATAATCCGATTTTATAATCGTATTCTTTCGCTTTATCAGGTTTCGAGTTTTCATATTCCGTGTTAATAAATGGTCGCTCTGAAGGCATTAGCTTTTTCACGAACGGAAGTTTTAAAAGTCTTGTTGTAACAGACTCGATATCTTCTTGATTCATATACAACACTACGTATTTTAATTTTCTAGAAATATAGTAGACATGTCCGTATTTACGAAGTGTCTTCGCATGCTTTAAATGATTAACATAGACGATTAACCCTTGTCTTGGAATCATACAGATCCCCCTCTTCTAAATTTGCTCAAATGACGAATTCATAGTAAGTTTAGTCTACCACAGCAGGGAAATTCTGAAAACTGAATGTATTGGAGGCAATTTTTATGACACGTAAACGAACCATAGCTTTAGTTGTTGCTGCGGCAGCTGGTACAGCTTGGGCGGGAACGAAAGTACTCTCCAAACCGCAACCACGCCCGCAGAAATCTGTACTTGCAACAGAACAACCGATTGTATTAGCTCATCGAGGTGGCTCTAATAATGCGCCTGAATCTACTTGGCTTGCGTTTGAAAAAGCCGCAGAACTGGGTGTTCACGGCTTCGAAATTGATTTACGTATGACAAAAGATGAACAAATTATCGTCTTTCACGATGACACTGTAGATCGCACAAGCGGAGCTACAGGCTTAGTCAGTGAAATGACGCTTGATGAGATTCAATCCATCGACTTTAGTGAAAAGTTTGTAGACCGCGCAAAATTTTCATCCGAGGAACTTGAAAAAGCAAGAATCCTAACGTTACAAGAACTGTTGGATCGTTTTCCGTTTCTCTATATAAATATGGATATGAAAGACGCCCCTACCTCTTATGAAGGCTCACTGATGCCTTCTAAATTATGGCGCGTTATAGAAGAAGCTGGAGCACTGGACCGTGTTGTAGTGACGAGTTTCTTCGACGAACAAATCGACCGCTTCAATCTGTACGCACAAAACCGGGTAGCGTTAGGGGCAGGTGAAAAAGAAGTACGAAAAGCATATACCGCATACACGAGTCAGTTCAAACATCTCTATCACCCAAAAGCGGATGTATTCCAGCTACCTACGAAACATAAATCAATTCGCTTAGACACCGCCGGCTTTATTCGATTCTTGCATTCACTAAATATTAAAGTGCATTACTGGACCATTGATCAACAAGAAGACATGAAGCGTCTACTTGAAAACGGAGCGGATGGAATTGTGACCGACAGTCCAGAAGTGGCCGTGCAACTCATTCAAGGAGAAGGCCATTAAAAAAAAGCCCCCGTAGGAGCTTTTAAGCAGAACATGCACAACCAGATCCCGTTCCACATCCCGTACTACACGAGCCTGTCGCACTCTGAAAGAAAGGGTTGCTGACAGGTACTTTAATATCTGTTGAAACCGCGTGAGCAATAAGCAGACTGAGTTCATCTAGCAAATCTTGAACATCATTTTCAGCCGCTTTCAACTCTGCAACTTGTGGAATAAGGTCCATCTCTCGTTTTTTGATGCGGATTTTGGAATTAATAGTTTTATAATCTGGGTGATACTTTCCAAATCGTTGAACTTCTTCATACGTCTCTTTCAGACGTGAAAACTCATGAACTACTTTCGCCACTTCTGGGGACGCGTACACGTCCGTGTGGGCTTTATAATAAGCTGACACGATTTCAGAGTTCATGACGAACGTGTTAAGTTCATCTACTTCATCCAAGATCGTAAGCCAGTCAGATGTCATCTGCATGATGATCCCTCCCGCTTCATCATACCAAATTTTTATAAAGGGGAAAACCAACTTGCATACAACTTCTACCATTCAAAGCTTTTTAGAACAAGCTACAGAGACTGAAAGAAACTTACTGGAGACATTCGTCAACAGTCTTGAAGAAAAACGTCAAGGTCGTTATACGACATTTGTCAATGCAGCATTCCAGTTTGATATATCCTTTCCAGATGAGACGTGCCGAGTAGACATGCCGATCACACCTTTAACGGTCAATTCGTTCGGAATGCCACACGGAGGAATTGTAGCAACGTTAATCGATAATGCAATGGGCTTCTTAGTGAACAAAGATTTACGCCCGCAAGGAAAAGGCGCTGTTACCACGAATTTGACGATTCATTATACGAAAGCAACAACTGAGCCGTCTGTATATAGCATTGCCTCTTACTTACATAAAGGTCGTCAAACACTTGTATTGGAAGCTTCTGCATATGATGCAAAAGGGACAAGAATCGCGTATGCTACAGGCTCATTCTTTGTGATTGACCTGCCCACTCAAAAATAATGGCTTTATCATGAGAAGGAATGGAAACACCACGATACGCAATTTCTCGTTCGTTCCCTTTTCCAGCAATTATTATAGGTTCACCTACATTACTCGTCTCGAGCGCGTACCAAATCGCCACTTTTCTGTCAGGCATGACAAGTGCGTCTGGTGCGTTTTTTTTCATGTCTAGCAGTGGCTGTAAAGGTTCTTCAAAACGTGGATTGTCTAAAGTGAATATAACTCTCTTGCATTGTTTTGATGCGATGCAACCAATCGTTCCCCTCTTCTTGCGGTCTCTGTCCCCTCCATATCCAATCACAATCGTACTATTAAAATACCGCTCACCATTTGGTCATTTATGACAGATGGCGGCGGTACTGTTATTCGGACTCCTCTTGAGCAATCTCTATAAAATTTTGCGTGTAATACTCTGAAAAGACTCCTACTCCAAGATGCGTATAAGTAGGTTCAAGAATCGTTTCTCTATGCACTTTTGAATTGATCCAACCATTGATGGCTTCTATAGGATCTCTGTAGAGGGCGGCACTATTCCCTCCAGCTCTTTTGAATGGGATTTCAAACTCTTCCAGTTTGTCTTCGTATTTAGAAAGCTCAAATTCCTCTTGCATCACTGTCTCACTCTTTGCAAGCTCTTGACTATATTCTCTAGCAATTTGAGCAAGCGCAGGATACGTATTTAAAGCTTCGACGCCATGACGCATACGATACAAATTGGTCAAGTCGAACAATTCTCGTTCAGCAGCTCGGTCCACAGCATTTTGAATTGCTGACGTTGGATACGTAGTTTCGACCATTTCCCCCTCGTAGTAGGTGTCGTATGCACGGTGCATCAACAATACTTCAGGAGTAATAAAACGCACCCCTTCTAATTGATTGTCGAAAGTATCAATGTAGAGTTGGGCGAATAAACCTTCGTATTGAACCAAGATTCGGCGTTGTGTATCGGAAGGACTCAATGACAGGACATAGGTGCTGTCATTTAACTCCAGTCCGATTTCAGGAAGCACTAATGTGAACCTATAAATCTCTTCGAGTGATTGCCCCACCTTATAAGGATTGACCTGTGCATCTTCTCCGGCAGCATATACTTGATTAATGATGCCATCTTCTACACCCACCATTTGATAACTGATCACATCATGTTTATAAATATGCCATTCATAATTATACAAAGAAGGTTCGATTCGAAGTGGATCACCATAAGCCTTTCGCCATTCTTCAATTGGTTTCCCTACAAAAGTCGAGACTCCTTCTTTCGGTCGCGAAAAAACATTGTAATCAGGAGTTGAGTCTGTCAAATTCTCTTGAGGCAATACTTGTCCTGTTTGTCTTTCTTCTGTTAAAAGCTCATTTTCTTGAACCGGTTGATCAAATAAGACGAAAGCAAAGACAACTATAACTGCTGCTATAAATAACTTCGCTAAATTGTTCATCTGCTCTCCTCCCTTTTCATTTTAGTATAGCAGTGAGCGCTGTTCTGACACAATGTTGTCATTGCATCAGATCATATTTTCCTATACTATTAAGTAGAAGAAATAGGGTGAAAACCTAAAGGAGGGTGTTCCATGTATTTTGAAAATACTGGTCTAGAGAATTTAGTAGTGGATTTGAACCTACTGGATGACATTATGAACAAACATGGAATGGTTCGTGCTGGTGCATGGGACTATGAGCGTGCTACGTATGACAAGAAGTTTGTAATTCGTGAGGGCACATATTACCTTCGCGTGTTTACGTATACAACGGATGGAGATGTCGGTGCACACGATGCGATGATGACTCTAATGAAGCCGGTTGTTGGAAAGCACTACTATCCACACGGTGTTGAATACGGAGAAGATGAAGTGTTCCCAAAACACTTACTAAAATCATGTGAACAAACGCTTGCAGCTATCCGTGCTGACTTACAAGCATTTGAGATTCGCGCATAATTTGAAAGGAGTAGAGGTCACTCTACTCTTTTTTCTTACCTACTTCTAAAGGAGCGCATGCAGTGAAAGTGAAACGAATCGATCGTACACTAGTACGAAATATTATTTTACTAACTATCTTAGCTATTCTCGCACTTGTCATTTTGCCGGTCTCGGTACCTATCATTTTGGCATTACTTGTTGCCATTTTTGTTGAACCACTTGTACATTTTTCACAAAATCGCTTTAAGTTGAGCCGCAAAACTTCCGTAATAGTGAATTACACACTAACGTTCGGATTGTTTATCCTCTTATTTTACTTTATGATTACTTCATTAATTTCACGCATTATCGAATGGTCAAAAGCCTTCCCTTCTTACTTAAACGATTTGGGTGTTATATGGATCAATTTACAAAATCAACTTTTTGATTTAACTGCAGGTCTTCCCCTCGAAGTCGTGGAGTCCATTCAAACTGAAGTCGATGCCACTTTAAATAGTTTACAACTTTCACTTTTAGCAATTGTCAATTACGACAACATCACAAGCTTGTTGGCTGGAATTCCAAATTTGCTTGTAAGTTTTATTGTGTTTTTAATTGCTCTCTTTTTATTTATGTTAGATCTACCAAACTTGCGTGGGAAGTTTTTTAGTTACTTCTCTAACGAAACTGCAGATAAAATCTTATTTATGTATTCTGGAATTAAACGCGTTATTTTTGGTTTTATGAAAGCCCAAGTAATGGTGAGTTTCATCATTTTATTTGCTAGTTTAGTTGGCTTATATATTATTATTCCGGAATATGCATTAGTGATGGCCCTTATTATCTGGGTAATTGATGTAATCCCAATACTCGGCTCCATTATTATTATGGCGCCTTGGGCAATTGGCGCATTCGCGATGGGAAATATCGCACTTGGAACAAAATTAACTATTTTAGGAATTATTCTTCTGATCATTCGCCGAACAGTCGAACCTAAAGTTATGGGTGTTCAAATGGGACTCTCCCCACTTGCTGTTTTAATCGCTATGTTTATTGGTGCTAAATTATTTGGCTTGGTAGGCTTTATCGTAGGCCCATTGGTCGTTATCATTTTCACGACAGCTAAAGAAGCTGGCATTATTAAATTAGATTTCAAACTATAGTAAAAGCCTTTCCGATCAAAGTGATCGGAAAGGCTTTTTATTAATTCCCTAATATTGCTTTAAAAAGTGAAGTCGTTTCTCCACCAGTATAGAATACGTAAAGAAGACAATAGACAGCGACTCCTGTAATAGCTACAAAAAACCAGACTACTGATGTAATTGGTCCCCATTTGCGATGTTTTTCGATGTTGTTTTTGAGACCTAAGTAAAGTGTGGTAAGACCAAACACAGCACCTGTAGTCGCCAAAATAATATGGAAGATTAAAAATAGCGTGTAATAAATTTTGATATCGTCTGGTCCACCAAATGCTGTGTTTCCAACAAAAAGTGTGCGCGATACGTAAATAATAAAGAATGTTAATGCCGATGCAGCAGCAGCTAGCATCGTTTTTTTATGTGCTTCAATTTTTCTTTGCTTGATCAAGTACCAGCCAATTGCGACTAGTATAGCACTGAGTACAATAAAAAATGTACTGATTGTTGGCAATAAGGGTAGCGTCATTCCAATTCTCCTTTAAGTCTTTATACTCTCGTTTGAAGATCGCGAATAGCTTGTTCTGTAATTTCATCTGCTCGGTCTTGCTCATTACGGTACCAAGCAAAAAATACACTCGATAACAATACAGCATAAATGAGCTCTTGGATAATTTTCATAATGATTCCGCCAAGCTGTTGATCTTCATGAGCTGACATGCTTGTAAATAATTCTGGTCCAGATAAAGATAATTGGGAAAGAGTCGATGCTGGAACACAAAGCTCCATCGCTTTTTGCCAAGCATCTGCATCTGTATAAGTAGCATACATCGGGTCACTTGCAAAAATGATAAGCGCACAAGCGGGTGTAATTAATACGGCACTTCCTATAATAAATCCAATTTTTTTGAGCCCATGTAGCGTTTTTTGATTTTTCGTCACATCGACCACAGACCACCACATAAAGATGGCAGATAAGAATAACGCGAATGTCACTACGGTGTGTAAAATTTCATTCATTTTGATTTGATCAAAAATTAATGGAATGTGGTAGAAAGAAAAGAATACACTAAATACAACTAGCGCTAGCAATGGCTTTGTTACAAAATTAAAGGGTTTTGCAAAAAGCGGTTTGCTGAGAAGCGTCTCCCAAATCCACCATGGAATCCCTTTCATCAGGAGAATCGGAATTAATAGTAACAGTATAGCCATTTGTGCCATATGTACCGAGAATAAAATATGACCTATCAAGTCAACAGGTGATCCTTTGACGATGTACAGAAGTAGCATACTCCCTACAAAGTATGAACGTTCTGAAGATGTTACTGGCTCAGACACAGCAAAGCGATGACGTCCTGGTCCGGTGATATAGAAATAGCCCGCTGTGAGTAGAGCTAGAATAACAAATAGATAGGGACTCCAGTTTGCGACAAAACCGAATTCTGAAATTGACAAGGTATCTCACCTCTCCTTATGCAGTCACTACTTGTATTATAGCCCCGAAATGCGTTCACATCAATGAACAGGGAGTGAACATTCTTATTAGATGTGGAGCCGACTGGTCAGAAATTGTGCGAAATGACAGCGGAGCCCGTGAAGCGTGTTTTGCTTCATGGGATGCGATGGCTTTTTGCGGGATTTCTAGGAGGCGCAACTCGATTTCATTCGAAGTCGAAACCCGATAACCCGAGATGTGGAGAACTCCACTCTAGAACTTTTAATGTCGTCAATCTCTGACGCTACGGTAGTGAGTTCCAGGGGGAGCATACCGGAGCCTCCTCTTGGCATACGAGAAGCTTGCACTTCTCGCAGCCGAGGAGACTCACGACGCGCCCTCGGAAAGCAGCCCCTCCACTCAACTCTAGTCTTGGAAGAATCTGTACCTGTCACCCAATCAAATGAAGTGAAATAAATAAATCCCAGCAGTTCCCAAAAGGTACCTGTCCCCCAAACAATTCCAACACAATTTATAAATATGTATATAATAACGCAAAAATCAGCTGTCAATTTGCATGATGAATGAATAGTCATGAATGTCAGAATAGTGTTTGGGACAGGTACCTATAAATAAAAAAAGACCCCCAAAACCGGGGGCCTTTCTCACTTACCACCAAACAATCGTTAAGAATGTGATGATAAATGTGAAGCCGAACAATGCGCCACTGTATAAGAAGAACGCAGCCATGTTATGGCCTTTATCACTCATATGCATGAAATAATAAAGTTGAAGGACTACTTGTACTGCTGCAAGCAGCAAGATGACAGGTGCTACATAAAATGCAGACATGCCTGCAGCTACTGTTGCAAAAGCGATAAATGTTAAGAAAATCATAATCGCAAAAGTAACGACTTGCATTTGCATGTGATGTGAACGTTTGCGACGCGCGTATTCATATTGTGTCTTGTTTTTCGCTACAACAACATGTGTATCGTGACCCATCTTAACCCATCACTCCCATCAAGTAAACTACTGTGAAGATGAATACCCACACAACATCAATGAAGTGCCAGTATAGTGAAGCTGTGTAATACTTCTGCGCATTGTATACAGACAATCCGCGTTTTGCATTACGTAGCATAAGAAGGATGATCCATCCTAAACCAATCACTACGTGAAGACCGTGTGTTCCAACTAATGTAAAGAATGCAGAAGAGAAAGCACTCTGTGAGAAGTAGAAACCAATGTGTACATAGTGATAGAACTCGTAGATCTCAAGAGCCAAGAATCCTAGACCTAGTAATACAGTGATTGCCATCCATGTTTGCATACCACGGAAATTAAAGTTCTTCATGTGGTACATTGCGTAAACAGATGTTAAAGAAGATGTTAAAAGTAACATCGTCATAAGGAATACAAGAGGTAATCCTTCACTAAACAAAGACTGTGTCGTGAATGTCATACCTTCTGGACCTTTATCTTTCAACGCTAAATATGTTGCGAATAAAGATGCGAAGAGAACAGTCTCTCCACCAAGGAATAACCAGAAACCTAAGAACTTATTTTTACCTTCAAGATTAGCCGTTTCCGGATGTTCCGGCCACGTTTGTGGGGTATATTTAATTTCTTCAGCCATTAGTATTTACCCCCTTTGTCATCCATTAAATCTTCTTTATGGATATGATATCCGTGGTCATCTTTCCATGAACGGACACCCATAGAGATAAGTGTGATGGCTAGACCGATTACTAGTACCGGAACAGCCCACGTTTTTTCACCGTTGTAAAGTGCACCAAATGATGCGATGAACAGACCAAGTGACATTACAAATGGAATGAATGAGTTGTTTGGCATGTGAATATCGCTAAGTGGTTCAGCGTATGTCATACCTTCTTTATTTCCTTCTTGTTTCTCGATCCAGAATGTATCTAGACCACGAACAAGTGGTGTACGTTTGAAGTTGTAGAATGGTACTGGTTGTGGAATCGCCCACTCAAGTGTGCGTCCATCTTCCCAAGGATCCGTTCCAGCCGGTTTGTTTTGAACAACAGTTTTCACGATGTTCACCACTAACACGATAACTCCAAGTGCCATGAATACGGCACCACCAGAACTGATTGCGTTGAATGCGTCCCAACCTTGATCTCCTACGAATGTGAATACACGACGTGGCATACCCATTAATCCTAAGAAGTGTTGGATAAAGAATGTTGCATGGAAACCGAAGAAGAATAACCAGAATGTGATTTTTCCAAGTTTCTCATCTAACATTTGGTTGAACATTAACGGCCAGTACAAGTGCAGACCCGCTAAGATTGCTAGTACTACCCCACCTACGATTACGTAGTGGAAGTGAGCTACGATGAAGTATGAATCGTGTAATTGGTAATCAAGTGGTGCAGCTGCCTGCATGACCCCTGTTACACCACCTGCTACGAATGAAGGAATAAATCCTAAAGCGTAAAGCATTGGTGTTGTGACTTTGATGCTACCGCCCCAAATTGTGAGGAGCCAGTTAAAGATTTTCACACCAGTTGGTACCGCAATTGCCATGGTCGCTACAGCGAAGATTGCGTTTGCTGTTGGCCCAAGACCTACTGTGAACATGTGGTGAGCCCATACCATGAATCCTAAGAAACCGATAAGAACTGTTGCAAATACCATCGCTGAGTAACCGAATAAACGTTTACGTGAGAAGATGGCAAAGATTTCAGAGAAAATACCGAATGCCGGTAAAATCAGGATGTATACCTCAGGGTGACCGAAGATCCAGAATAAGTGCTCCCAGATAATTGTGTTTCCACCCATTGTATGATCAAAGAAGTTCGCACCGAACATACGGTCAAAGATCAAGAAGAAAAGACCGATTGTAAGTGGTGGGAATGCGAATAAAATAAGTGCAGATGCGACAAACGTTGTCCACGTGAATAGTGGCATACGCATATATGTCATACCAGGTGCACGCATGTTAATGATTGTTACTAGGAAGTTAATCCCGGCAATATACGTACCGGCCCCAGAGATCTGAAGTCCAAGTGCGTAGAAGTCAATACCATTTCCAGGTGAGTAAAGCGAGAGCGATGCATACGATGTCCATCCAGCATCTGGCGCTCCTCCCATGAACCAAGATAGGTTAAGGAAAATTCCTCCGAAGAAGAACAACCAGAAACCAAGTGAGTTTAAGAATGGGAATGCAACGTCACGTGCTCCAATTTGAAGTGGAACTACGGCATTCATATATCCAAATAATATCGGCATGGCGGCAAGGAAAATCATTGTCGTACCATGCATAGTAAGGATTTCATTGTATAGACCGGCACTTAAGAAGTCGTTACCCGGTACAGCTAACTGGATACGAATCAGCATTGCCTCGATACCACCGACAATGAAGAAGAATCCACCTGATGCTAAATAAAGGATGGCAATTTTCTTATGGTCAACTGTTGTAAGCCAGTCCCATAATACGGAGCCAAAGCCTTTTTTCTGTGCGATTGCGCTCACAGTTCCTACCTCCTTCGACTATTGCTTATTTTCTACTGATAAGCCCATTAAATACGCAGCTAAAGCATCTAACTCTTCATCTGATAAGTTAGGGTACTCAGGCATATTGTTTCCTGGCTTGTATTCTTGTGGATTCTTGATCCAGTCTTTTAAGTTTTCTTCCGTGTAATCTAAGTAACCAGCTACTCGGTTACGATCGCCAAATGTCGCCACGTTTGGACCTTGTCCTTGTGCAACAGCTCCGCCAACTGCAGATACTGCGTGACATCCGATACAACCGTTTTGAACGAATAACTCTTCACCTTGAACTGCTAGATCAGATTCAGGTGCAGATGGTTCTTCATTCGCAGCTGCTACCCACGCGTCGAAATCTTCGCGGCTAACAGATTTTACTTTAAAGTCCATTAGTGCGTGAGACGGACCACATAGCTCAGCACATTTTCCGTAGAAAACGCCATCTTTTAAGCCTTCAGATTCTTTATCAAACTCTAAATAAAATTTGTTGATGTTCTCAACGTTCGTATCAAGTTTACCACCGATGGATGGAATCCAGAACGAGTGTTTCACGTCTGCTGCCATCAAATTGAAGTAAACGCGTTCTCCAGTAGGAACGACTAACTCCTGTGAAGTGACGATTCCTAAGTCTGGATATTCAAATTCCCACCAGTAAAGGTGTGCATTTACGTTTACAGTCAATGCTGTTTTATTACCTTCTTCGTCTACTTCTTCCATTCCAGCTACTTCAGCTTGTGTATATGTATAATACACAGTCGGAACTGCTAAAATAACGAGTAAGATGATTGGAATAACTGTCCAAAGAATCTCAAGTTTTGTATTTCCTTCTACTTGTTCAGGGATTGTATCTTCCCCAACTTTAGAGCGTCTGAATTTCATGAGTGCCAGTACATAGATAACAACAACGACAATAATTACGAAGGTCATAATTGCAGTAGAAAGAATCAACAAGTTAAATTGTTCAGAGGCTACTGGACCTCGTGGAGTCAAAGTTGAAATTTGCTCTTGGCCACAGGCAGCTAGGAAAAACATAAGCGCCGCTAGCATTGAAAAGAGTCGCCATTTTTTTAGCCCTTTCATCATCGCTAAATCAAACCCCACTTTCATAGTTGTAATGTTCTTCGCTTACGGATGTGCTCTACATGGTTTTTATTAGATAAAGATTGCAAAGATCACAATCGATACGAATAAGATCGTCATGTAGTTTAGGGAATAAACAAACATTTTTGTTGCCCACTTTAAATCATCTTGCGTACGATAGCCTTTTAGAGCAAGCCATAGCCATCCAAGATTGAGAGCTGTTGCAAGGATTAAAAACCCTGTTCCTAATGAACTTAGTAAGAAAGGAACTGGTAACAATGCAAGTACCCAAATTAAAATGGAGCGCTTTGTGCGTTTAAAGCCTTTTACTACTGGTAACATTGGAATGTCAGCTGCTCGGTATTCTTCTGTTCGCTTCATAGCAAGTGCATAGAAGTGCGGTGGTTGCCAGATGAACATAATTAAGAATAATGCCCAAGCTTCCCAGCCAATCACAGGTTCAATTGCCGCCCACCCGATTAATGGTGGAATAGCTCCTGAAATACTTCCTACAACTGTATTGCTGACATGTTTCCGTTTTGACCACATAGAGTAGAGCACGACATAACTAATGATGCCGGCAAGTCCCCAAACACCAGCAGATGTAGATGCCATAAATAACAATATTTCGCCTACAACGAGCAAAGTCAGAGCAATCGTCAGAACCAACGAACTTGAAAAACGACCTGTTACTGTTGGACGCTTGCGTGTTCTCTTCATAATTGGATCAATATCTTGGTCAATCCAGTTATTCATCGCTGCCGAACCAGCAATTATGAGTGCAGATCCTCCAATTGTCAGCAGTACTAGATCAAATTCCTGTATAAAGCTACGTCCCGTCAATTGAAAAGCCAACCACATACCTGTAAATGCAGTAATCAAATTGGAATTCACAATGCCAATTTTAATAAGTGCTAAAAAATCTTGCATCCACGTTGTCGATTCGACAGTCGGCTCAGACGTTGTAGCTAATGTCGTACTGTTCGACATGTTGCGCCTCCTTTCATTCATGTAAGCATAATCTGCTACTCTTAACTATAACTAAAAACCGTATGAATTTCTAGCGTGTTCCGAGAATTTCACAAATCTATGGCCTACATCGTCATTTTGTCATAACATCTTAATAGTAATGGATTTCTGTTGTCGAGTTGTGAAAAGGAAGGTACGAATTTATGAACAAAGTGTGAAATCATATAGCCGTCACAGGATGGTACCTGTTTGTTCGTTGTTTTTTAGTGCTTTTTTCGCTATCATCTAAAGAGCAGACAAGGTATAGAAATGAAGGTGAAGCAGTGAAAATACATCCATTATTAAAAGTCCTCTCGGTACTCTCGACACTTGGTATGTTGATGATTTTGCTTGGAGGGGCTCTCGTTACAAAGACTGAAAGTGGTCTTGGTTGTGGTCGGAACTGGCCAGACTGTAACGGAAATTTGATTCCAAAAGAAATTACACCCGAAGTATTAATCGAGTTTTCACACCGCGCGGTCACATTAGCTGTCAGCGTTCTTATTCTCGCTCTTGCGATTTGGTCTTGGCGACGAATCGGACATGTGCGTGAGACAAAATTTTTAGCAATCACTTCTGTTTTTTTCCTAGTGTTACAAGCACTTATCGGTGCGGCTCAAGTATTATGGGGACAAGGTGATTTCATCCTTGCTCTTCACTTTGGAATTTCATTAATTTCATTTGCAGCAGTTTTCTTATTAACATTATTGGTATTTGAAGTAGATAAGAAGTTTGCTTCTAGCAAAATAGTGATCGATAAAAAGTTAAGATGGCATACAATCGGTGTTACGCTTTATTCCTATGTCGTCATTTATACAGGCGCTTTAGTTCGCCATACAGAATCGAGTTTGATCTGCCGCGATTGGCCGCTTTGTCGAAATGATGAATTTGCACTCCCTAGCAATATGTACGAATGGGTACAAATGGGCCACCGAGCTGCAGCAGCGTTGATTTTCATTTGGTTACTGTACATTATGATTTATGCCATTAAGAATTATAAGTCTCAGAAAGTGATTTACTACGGATGGATTATTGCTTTTACATTGGTTGCTCTTCAAGCAACGACGGGCATGTTATCTGTTTTGACTCGCTTAAACTTATATGTGGCTCTGTTCCACTCATTGTTTATTACGTTATTGTTCGGACTCCTTTGTTACATGATACTTCTTGTTTCACGAAGCCGAGCGAATTATACGCGCGATTAATTGACGGTCTGCTCGCTTATCACGAGCAGGCTTTTTTTATAAGTTTATAGTTAATTTTCAGGAATCAATTTACACAAGTTGAGCTTCTTTCCAGTGCTGCTTTCCGAGGGCGCGGCGTGAGTCTCCTCGTCGCATACTCCTGCGGGGCCTCACGTTCCGACTGTTAATCCCTTCGGAGTCAGCCCTTCCACTACGCTCAACTAGAAATAGTATTGTCGATGAATGCTTTCCAAAAAAAGCACCGCTCCTTGTACAGTTCACAAGAAGCGGTGCTTTTTATAGTTCTATTAAGCTTTTTCAATTTCGATTAGTAAGTCACCTGGTGAGATGGCTTCGCCTGCTACTACATGGATTTCTTGGATCACTCCATTAAACGGTGCTTGAACCGTCGTTTCCATCTTCATGGCTTCTGTGATCAACAGGTGCTCCCCACGTTTCACTTTACTTCCTTTTGCCACAGCGACTTTTAAAACAGTTCCTGGCATCGTTGCACCGATATGCTGCTCGTTGCCCGGCTCAATTTTACGCTTCGCTACATGGCTGACTTCCACATTGACATCTTGAATATAAATTTCACGTGGTTGTCCATTTAGCTCAAAGTAGATTGTTCGCTGTCCTTCAAGGTTCGCATCACTGATTGAAACTAATTTGATCATCAGCGTCTTCCCTTTTTCGATTTCCACTTCAATCTCTTCTCCAAGTTTCATTCCGTACAAGAATGTTGGCGTATCGAGAACTGAAACGTTCCCAAATTGATCCACTGTCGCACGATACTCTTCAAAGACTTTTGGATAAAGAATGTGTGCAAGCACTTCATGGCTGCTTACTGGTCGGTTTAACTTGTTGAACAATTCATCGCGAACGGCCTCGAAATTCGCAGGTTCTAAAAGCTCACCTGGACGAACTGTGATTGGTTTGCGATCTTTTAAGATGACAAGCTGCAACTCTTCCGGGAAACCGCCATATGGCTGTCCAATGTATCCTTCAAAGAACTCGATGACCGAGTCTGGGAAGTCGAGTGACTGCCCTTTTGTTAACACTGTATATTCATCTAAATTGTTTTGTACCATAAAGAGTGCCATGTCTCCCACTACTTTAGAGGACGGGGTAACTTTGACGACATCTCCAAATAATAAGTTGACGCGGGAATACATGTCTTTTACTTCTTCCCAGCGCTCGCCCAGTCCAACAGCTTTCGCTTGCTGTTGCAAGTTACTGTACTGACCTCCTGGCATCTCATGCACATAGATTTCAGAGTGCGGGCTCTTCATGCCACTTTCGAAGTCGCTGTAGTATTTTCGTACTTCTTCCCAGTACTGAGACAATTGCTCAAGTTCCCCAACATCTGTGCGTACTGTGCGATCCATGCCTTTTAAAGCATAAGAGAGTGAGCTAGCTGAAGGTTGAGACGTGAGTCCGCTCATCGACCCTAATGCTGTATCCACGATATCTACACCAGCTTCGATAGCACGTGCGTATTGGAAGACTCCGTTTCCACTTGTATCGTGTGTGTGCAAGTGAATCGGTAGATCCGTTGTTTCTTTCAATTCGCTGATCAATCGATACGCAGCTTCTGGTTTTAAAAGCCCCGCCATGTCCTTAATCGCTAAAATATGAGCTCCAGCAGCCTCAAGTTCTTTCGCCATATCTTTGTAATACTGCACCGTGTATTTTTGACGGCTGTCGTCTAATATGTCCCCTGTATAACAAATGGCTGCTTCTGCAATCTTGCCCGCTTGACGAGTCGCATCAATCGCTACTTCCATTCCTTTGATCCAGTTCAAGCTATCAAAGATTCGGAAAACATCAATTCCTGCATCTGCAGATTTTTGAACAAATTCACGGATGACATTGTCTGGATAGTTTTTATACCCGACAGCATTCGCACCACGAAGTAACATTTGGAACAATACATTTGGAATGCGTTCACGAAGAACTAAAAGGCGCTCCCATGGGTCTTCTTTCAAGAAACGATACGCAACGTCAAATGTTGCTCCGCCCCACATCTCTAACGAGAAGGCGTCTTTCATGCCATGAGCTGTTTGATTGGCGATTTGATACATATCGTATGAGCGCACACGTGTCGCTAGTAATGATTGGTGTGCATCACGGAAAGTAGTATCTGTAATCAACACATCGTTTTGCTCTTTGATCCACTTCACGACCGCCTCTGGTCCATGTTGATCAAGGAGCTGCTTCGTACCAGAAAGAGAGGATACATCGAATTTTTGGCTCGCTTGTGGCGGAATATGGAACACAGGCTTCGGTTTGCGCTCGATTCCTGGGAATCCATTCACTGATATATTCCCGATATAAGATAATAATTTTGTCCCGCGGTCTTGACGAGATGGGAACAAAAATAATTCAGGCGTCGTATCGATAAAACTTGTATTGAACTTTCCTTCGATGAAGTTCGGGTGCTTGACTACATTTTCTAAGAACGGAATATTGGTTTTGATTCCGCGGATTCGGAACTCTTGTAAGTTTCGGTCCATCTTCGCAGCCGCTTCTTTAAATGTCATCCCCCAAGTGGAGACTTTTACTAATAATGAATCATAGTAAGGCGTAATAACAGCACCTTGGAAGCCATTTCCGGCATCAAGACGCACTCCAAAACCACCACCAGAACGATACACCATTAACTTCCCTGTATCTGGCATGAATTGGTTTAATGGATCCTCTGTCGTTACACGCGACTGAATAGCGTACCCAAACAATGGAATTTTGTCTTGTGCTGGGATACCCATCTCTTCACTGTCTAAGCTTAGATCACAGGCTATTTTAATTTGTGCATGCACGATATCAATTCCCGTAATCATTTCAGTGATTGTATGCTCTACTTGAATACGAGGATTTACTTCAATGAAATAAAACTCATCATCTGTCACTAAAAATTCAACCGTACCTGCATTGACGTAATCAACGTTTTTCATCAGTTTGACAGCCGCATCACAAATCTCCATACGCAACTCATTGCTAAGTGCGTTAGAAGGCGCAATCTCAACAACTTTTTGATGGCGACGTTGAATAGAACAGTCGCGCTCATACAAGTGAATCAAGTTGCCATGGCGATCCCCTAGTATTTGTACTTCAATATGTTTTGGTTTGTCGACAAATTTTTCAACGTACACTTCATCTGAACCAAAAGCTGCTTTTGCTTCCGATTTCGCACGATCATATGCTTCTTGTAAATCTTCTTTTGTAGGTACCATACGCATGCCTCGACCACCCCCGCCGAGTGCTGCTTTAATCATAAGTGGATAGCCGTATGTATCACCGAACGCTTCTAGTTCTTCTAGAGAGCTGACTGGACCATCACTGCCTGGAATGACAGGGATACCTGCTTGAATCGCTTGATCACGTGCCTTTACTTTATCCCCGAACATATCGAGGTGTTTTGAAGTCGGGCCAATAAAGATGATTCCCTCTTCTTCACAACGTTTCGCGAACTCTAGATTTTCAGACAAGAAACCGTATCCTGGATGGATAGCATCTACGCCAGCTTCTTTCGCGATTTCAATAATGTTTTCGATGTCTAAGTACGCATCAATTGGTTTTTTCCCATCTCCCACCAGATACGATTCATCTGATTTGAAGCGATGAAATGAGCCGCTATCTTCGCGAGAATATATGGCAACTGTTCGAATACCTAGTTCGGTACAAGCTCGAAATACTCGAATTGCAATCTCTCCGCGGTTTGCTACTAAAATCTTATTAATTTTACCCATGTTTCATCGCCACCCTTTGCATCAATTTTTAGATTTTTCATACCGTGCAAACATCGATACATTTACTAAAATTCCAAGTGCTGCTGAAAATAAGATCAGTGCGGTCCCTCCATACGAGATGAAAGGTAATGGCACACCTGTAAGTGGAATAACCCCTAGCATTCCGCCTAAATTCACAAATGTCTGGAAACCAAAAATGGATGCGATTCCAGCTGCTATCATTCGTCCATGTGGATCACGACCCGTAAGTGCAATCGAAAGGCCTTTAAATACTAGGAAGAAAATGCCGAGTAAAATAATCCCTACACCTATAATCCCAAGTTCTTCTGCAATCACTGCCATAATGAAATCCGTATGAGGCTCAGGTAAGTAGCCATATTTTTGATTGGAGTTTCCAAGACCAAGGCCTGTAAGCCCACCAGAACCAATCGCTAAGTAGCCGTTTACAATCTGATAGCCGAAGGAATCCTCATAGGCAAATGGATTAAAAAATGCTTCGAGTCGACCAAGACGTCTTGGTGTAATTATTGACTCTCTAAAAAAGTATAGCAAAATACCAATTATCAGAAAAGCGCCAAAAATTAAGCCAAGTAATTTTGAGAACACTTTAAATTTCACGCCGCTCGCAACGATCACTGTAATACATACAAATGTAATGATCATAGAGTTCCCTACATCTGTCTCTAACATGATGGATGCGACCGCTGCTGCCATGATGATAATTGGCGGATAGATTGAATTCGTTAAATCATTTAAAGTCCCTTTTTGAATCTTCTTAGCAAACAAACCTGAGAAATACAATACGAGCACAATCTTTGCTACTTCAGAAGGTTGAAGGTTGATCGGTCCTAGATATAACCAGCTCTGCGAACCAGCTGCTCCTCCACTTCCGATAAAGTGCACGAGTATCAGCAATAGGAACATCACACTGACCATCAACATCATCATATATTTATTTTTAAAGTGTTTGTAAGGAAATAAGGACATGAAGAAGAAGACGGGCACTGCAAGTAGCAGATTGGTTTTTTGTTGTTGGAAAAAGTGGTCGGGGGCCCAGTCATATTTTTCTACTGCCCAATAAAATGAAGAACTGTAAATCATGACGAGTCCGAAAATACACAACACCAAATAGACAAAGACAATTGAAAAATCTGTATAACTAAAATAACGTTTCAAATAAGTTTTCATTTAGAAGTCACCTTGCTCTTGTTCGTAATAGATTTTGTGTGCAGGATTTATGTAGTAAAAAAACTCAAACACGGACTGTTTGAGTTCATTTACGATCAGTATATGTTTCGTGTAAAAGTGACATTTCCTTTTCAAGTGACGCGAGAATTTCTTTGCCTTCTTCACGTTGAATCAGGCCAAGCTTCACAGCAAAGTCAATCTCTCTAGAGAGACCAAACATTTGCGTATCTAATACCTCTTCATAAAGAGGACATTGCGGCATTGTTAGGTTGTCCAGTTGCACTTTAATCAACTGAGCAATTTTATCAGCATCGTTTTTCAAAAGCGATAGGGCCTTGTCACGATACGATTGCTCGATTTGTATATCCATATGAGGACGCCCCCATCTAAAAATTCTAGTTTGCCTTCTTAAAGTGTATCTTTCTACCACTAAAATTGCAAGCAGAGACGAGGTGCAGTTAAGGAAAAATACTTTGTTCCTCTTTCCTTTCACGGTATACTAACTACAGATAGAACTTGGAGGGAAAAACTATGGATATGATTATTCCAGTAAAAGGTGCTGTGAAATTTCCAATCACAATTGATCCTACAGTATGGATTTTTGATGATCGTAAAGTCGATCTAGATGAGTTTTTTAGTGAGCAGTATCAAGAAGTGAATCAAGAAGATGAGTACACAGATGTAACATCAAAGCAGTGGTCTCGTGAGATTACAGAAGGTGCCGTATTTCCACCTACTTTAAAGTCCGAGAAGAAATACGAGCGTACAAAATTACTCACGAATTCATACGCTATGCCGCTAGAGTCATTTATCAAAAATGCCGAACCAGCTCCAGACGCTTCAAACTTGGTCATTGAAACAGAGGGCTCAGAAGTTCGTTATTCACTGGCAGACCTACCGACATTGCTTGTCCAATTTTCCAAGGAAGGAAAGCCATTAAAAGAAGATGGTCCTGTTTATCTGCTTCATAAAGATGGAAGCAATCTGAACGCCCCTCTCAAGTATGTTAGTGCTTTCCGGGTGGAATAGGATGCGTGTGAAATGTGTGATTTGTGACCGTATTGACCGCTTAGAAGATGATCTGCCACTAGCAAAGAAATTGCGAAATCGTTCAATCACGACCTATATGTGTCCTGAATGTGACGAACGTATTCGTGTGAAGACAGAAGCACGAGTAGCAACTGGAAACTTTCGATTCTTTAGAAGTTCTCACCCTGCTGAAAATGAATTTTAAAAAACCTCGGAGAAAAATTTCTCCGAGGTTTTTTGTTATGCCGTCGTGCCTCGTTTTTCAAGACGCATACGGATTTTATAGATGATTAAGATCATCGCAGCGACAATCAAGCCCTCGACGATTGGCAGGAAAAATGCCAAAAACGTCAGTACTAGACAGCCAATGAACAAAAATAGATAGATCACAATGTTTTGTCCTAAGCGCAATCTTTTGGCGAATCCAAGTTTATAAACGAGAACAGACAAGGCGAAAATGATAAAAAACAAGACATACCCTGCCACATCAAAATTAGGCATCTGCTCGTATATGAACCGGGATAGTGCTGACATCCGACCAAAGACAAATTCTTGTTCTTCCACTTAGAGTCTCTCCTTCCTAGGATTGCTCCGCGTACTTCAATTTCTTAGCAATACGCTCACGTTCGTTCTTATCCAACACTTTTTTACGTAAACGAATCGATTGAGGTGTAATCTCACAGTACTCATCGTCATTCAAGTATTCTAACGCTTCTTCAAGTGTCATAATACGTGGCTTTTTACGCGTAGTTGTTGCTTCTTTGTTTGCAGAACGGATGTTGTTTGCAGCTTTTACTTTTGTAATGTTGACAGTTAAGTCGTTATCACGCGTATGCTCTCCAACAATCATACCCTCGTAAATATCTGTTCCTGGCTCTACGAAAATCGTACCACGGTCTTCTACTCCAAGAATCCCATACTCCGATGCTTTTCCAGTTTCCATAGAAACAAGAACACCTTTAGAGCGTCCACCCACACGGCCTTGTGCCATTGGTTGGTAGCTATCAAATGTATGGTTGATGATTCCGTATCCACGTGTAAGTGTTAAGAAATCAGTTGTGTATCCAATTAATCCACGAGCAGGAACCATGAAGATCAAACGAACTTGACCTGATCCGTTGTTGATCATATCAAGCATTTCACCTTTACGTTCACCCATTGATTCAATGATAGAACCAACGTGCTCTTCCGGAATATCGATTTGAACGCGCTCAACAGGTTCCATACGGACGCCGTCAATTACACGTACAATAACTTCTGGTTTCGAAACTTGAATCTCGAATCCTTCACGACGCATGTTTTCAATTAAAATCGATAAGTGAAGCTCACCACGACCTGAAACGACCCAAGCATCTGGAGAATCAGTTTCTTCTACACGTAGAGAAACATCTGTCTCAAGTTGTGCAAGCAAGCGTTCTTCAATCTTACGAGCTGTAACCCATTTCCCTTCACGACCTGCAAAAGGACTGTTGTTTACTAGGAACGTCATTTGAAGAGTTGGCTCATCAATACGTAGAATAGGAAGAGCTTCTGGTTGTTCAATCGGACAAACCGTCTCCCCAACGTTGATGTCTTCCATTCCAGAAACCGCAATTAGATCTCCAGCTTTTGCTTCTTGAATTTCAATACGCTTTAAGCCCATGAAACCAAACATTTTCGTTACACGGAAGTTTTTCACAGTTCCATCAAGTTTCATTAGTGAAACTTGTTGACCTACTGTCATTGTTCCGCGGAATACGCGGCCAATTCCAATACGTCCGACATAGTCGTTGTAGTCAAGTAGTGCTACTTGGAATTGAAGTCCTTCGTCACTGTTGTCTACTGGTGCTGGGATTTTTTCAATGATTGCATCATAAATCACCTGCATGTTTTCTTCTTGGTCTGCAGGGTCTGATGAAAGACTCGCAGTACCGTTCATGCCTGAAGCAAAAATTACAGGGAATTCTAATTGGTCATCATTTGCATCTAGTTCGATGAATAGTTCTAAAACTTCATCAACCACTTCTTCCGGACGAGCAAAGTCACGGTCAATTTTGTTTACTACAACGATTGGTTGCAGGTTTTGTTCTAGAGCTTTCTTCAATACGAAACGAGTTTGTGGCATACAACCTTCATATGCATCTACAATAAGAAGAACACCATCTACCATTTTCATGATACGTTCTACTTCTCCACCGAAATCGGCGTGTCCAGGTGTATCTAGAATATTGATTTTAGTATCTTTATACTGAATCGCGGTATTCTTAGCAAGAATCGTGATTCCGCGCTCTCTTTCAATGTCACCTGAGTCCATTGCACGTTCTTCTACATGTTCATTTGAACGGAACGTACCTGATTGTTTCAATAATTGGTCTACTAACGTTGTTTTTCCATGGTCAACGTGAGCAATAATAGCGATATTACGTAAATCTTGACGAGTATTAGTCATTTTTCCACTCCATATTCTTTTTTCGAGTCCATAACTGTGATATTATAGCACAGAAAGCATATAAAAAACACCTTTGAGTTTTTCCCTTAAGGAGGAAAAGTCCGATGAAATCGATTAAATGGGTATTCGTCCTATATTCAATCCTTGCTATTTTAGCGATGGCTTCTATTGGTATTGCTGTTTCATTCCGCAGTGTTCCTTTTGTCATTCTTGCAATTTTAGCACTTGCTGTAGTAATGGGCCTTGGTTTTAAAACTAAAAAAGAGTACCGAGAAAAAGGATTACTCGATTAAAAAAAGCTGCCGACTTTGGCAGCTTTTTCTATGAAATTAAATAATCTTTAACGAGTTCCTCGAATAAAGCAGGATTAGCAATTATGAACGGCTGTTTTTTCAACAGATCAAATTCCCCGCCACCAAGCGTTCCACAAAGTGCTCCCACTTCGTTTGCAATGACCATTCCACCTGCTACGTCCCATGCTGAAAGACGCATCGAGAAGTACGCATCCAATCTTCCTGTGACGACATAGCTAATCTCAAGTGCAGCTGACCCATAAGATCTTGTACCACGAACACGTTTGATAAGCTTTGCGACTTGGTGATGGTCAATGTGACGGTTTGGTGCTACCCAAGAAGCATTGACGCCTATTAAACTATCTTCAAATTCTACATTTTTTAACCGAGGCAAGAGAACTCCATTTTGATAAGCACCTTGGCCACGAATGGCTGAAATCAGTTCCCCTGTCATCACCTGATAGATATAGCCGAGTTCGCCTACTCCGTCTTTATAGATACCAACCGTTATACAAAAATTGCGCTGTTGATTAATAAAATTTGTTGTTCCATCGATAGGATCTACAATCCAAACATAGCCGTCCCAATCTGTAATGGTATCACCAAATCCTTCTTCACCGAGTAAACGGTGTTCAGGTAGAGCTTCACTCACTTCTTTCACAAAAAATTGTTCTGTCTCCATGTCGATATTGGTGACAAGATCTGAAGGAGAACTTTTTTCAGTGATTGTCATTTCTTTATGTAGCGATTGCTTGATGCGTTCTCCTGCTCGAATGATGATGTCTTGAGCAAGTGTATCTAGCTGGGATAAATTCATTTGTTCTCCACCTCCTGTACGTGGCTTTAGTGTAACAAAAAAAGCACCCTCTGGCATTAAAGTTGCAGTGGGTGCTTTACGTTATTAAGCTCTTCATTAGGTCGATAACTCCTTCAGTTCATTTGTGATTTCGAAAAGTCGGTGTTTTACGCCTTCTATCTCTTTTTTGTCTTGTCTCTCGATAGCATCATGCAAGGAAGCTAAGAAATAATCAAGATCTAGCTCTAGCATTTGCTTTCTCTGTTTGTCTATCTCATCTTTTCGAACAATGTGAATGACTTGGCGCATTGTAAGTCCCCCTTTCTGTCGAATACTTGTTACAAGATTTTTACCCGGATGTCATATAAACTAAACCTAGAGGAAAGGAGTTTTTTCATGAGTTATTGGACAAAAAAAGATTTCAACGTATTTAAAAAAGAAGGACTCGAGGCTAGAATGGAGGGACTTGACACACATATTCGACCGAAATTTCATGAGCTAGGGGCTCATTTTTCGGATGAACTTGCTGCAAAGCTTGGTCACGAAATTTTTCCACATGTTGCCAAGCATGCACGCAGAACGGTCAATCCACCTAAAGATAGTTGGGTAGCCTTTGCACCTTATAAGCGCGGCTACAAAGCATTGCCACACTTTCAAATCGGATTATGGGAAAGTCACCTCTTTGTCATTCTCGCTGTGATTTATGAAGCGCCGACTAAATCGGCAATTGCGGATCGTCTCGGTAAAAAAACGTCTTTGATTACATCCTTGCCGAGCGATTTCTTGATTGCAGGTGACCACATGAAACCAGATGCTGAACCGATTACAAAACCCACGACGAGTCACTATTTGACACGTCTTCGCACAATAAAAAAAGGCGAGCTCGTCATCGGACGTCACCTAAACGTCGATGAAGCAGCTGCCCTGTCGAAAAAAGAGTTTTATCAGTTTGTCGATGAAACATTTGAGGAGTTACTTCCACTCTATCGTGAAATGACTTCACTGAACTAAACGGCTTGTGCCGTTTAGTTCTTTTTCATGATTTTAATTTTTTCTTGCCCTTCTTTTGCAGCTTTCACCACTGGGTATGCAGCATACCCACTCACTCCCTCAAACTCTCGGAATGAAGTTTTTTCTTCAGCGATTGAACGCACCACTTCTTTGAAGCGTTTATAGTGTGTCATCACAGTATCACGCGTTGTCCCTTTTTCGTAAGCTGCCTCGACGACTTGATAAAACTCGATCACAGCAACGATTTCTTCTGTCGTCCAGTCGAATTCCAGCGGATAGCTATACTCATTTGCCATCAGTTACACCATCTTTCTTTTACATCATTGATTTGTTTCGAAATACGCTCAAAAAGTTCTTCGACGGATGGCACATCATCAATTAAGCCAACCGCTTGTCCCGCCCAGCCAAAGCCTTCATGCGCATGTCCTTCGTATATAAACTTTTTATTTGCTTCCCCACTAATATAGTTTTTAAGAGCTTCATATTCTGGCGTCTCACTCTCAATAGCAAGGATGCGCTCTGTCCATTCAGATTTCAAGGCACGTGCCGGCGCACCGATACTACGCTTTATGACGACCGTGTCTTGCTCACCCGCTGCGAGAATCGCTTGTTTATAAGTTTCTGATGCATGCACACATTCTTTTGTTGCAATAAAGCGTGTTCCCATCTCCACACCTTCTGCACCAAGTGCCAAGGCTGACATAATTCCATATCCATCCGCGATTCCGCCTGAAGCGATTACAGGTATATGAACCGAATCTGTCACTTTACGAATTAGTATTTGAGTAGAAACGTCATCGCGTCCAAGATGCCCTCCCCCTTCTTGCCCAACGACCATTACGGCATCTGCACCTAATTCTTGCGCTTTCACTGCTTGCCGAACAGCCGCTACTAGAACGAGCTTCTTAACAGGGACATCTCGTAACATGTCAAATAGTGGCGCAGGATTTCCTCCTGTCATGGTCACTACAGGAACCTCTTCATCAATTGCTACTTGTAGCATATGCTCAAACGGACGTCCGTGCTGCCCGATTGCGTAGTTTACGCCAAATGGTTTGTCCGTCAACTCACGAACGCGCTTAATCTCTGCTCGTAACTCTTCCGGCCCCGGCAAGCTCATGGCCGTGATTTGTCCGAGTCCACCAGCATTTGAAACGGCAGCACATAAATCGGAATAGGCAAGGTAGGCAAGCCCCCCTTGAATGATTGGAAATTCAATCCCTAGCAATTCTGTAACACGTGTTTTCATCTCTATCCCTCCCTCTTTCAGTCTATCAATTTTTTACTTTCTTTAGTAGCATGGAAATGCTATACTTCACTTGTTTTCTATTTCAACAATAAAGGTGGTTAGCACGTTGTCACAATTAGAAACTCCCTTGTTCGATGCTCTTCTCAAGCACCGTAACAGGCATCCGATTCAGTTCCACATTCCTGGTCATAAAAAAGGACAAGGAATTGACCCGGCATTTCGAGAGTTCGTTGGCGATAATGTATTGTCGATCGATTTGATTAATATTGCCCCTCTGGATGATCTTCATTCTCCTAAAGGTGCCATTAAAGATGCCCAACATTTAGCCGCAGAAGCGTTTGGTGCGGACGCCACTTTTTTCTCTGTTCAAGGGACAAGTGGTGCCATCATGACAATGATACTAACAATTTGTGGACCGGGAGATAAGTTATTAGTTCCTCGTAATGTTCACAAATCCATTATGTCTGCAATTGTATTTGCAGGCGCAATTCCAGTCTTTATTCATCCAGAAGTCGATACGGAACTGGGAATCTCTCACGGGATTTCTGCAGAATCTGTAGAACGCGCTCTAGATGCACACCCTGATGCTAGTGGCTTACTCGTCATTAACCCGACGTATTTTGGATTTGCAGCGGATTTAAAGCGCATTGTCGATCTGGCTCATTCTCGTGATATTCCAGTCGTTGTTGATGAAGCACACGGTGTTCACATTCACTTCCACGATAAACTCCCGATTTCTGCAATGGAAGCTGGAGCCGACATGGCTGCGACATCTGTTCATAAATTAGGTGGTTCGATGACCCAAACATCTGTGTTGAACGTTCGTGAAGGACTTGTGTCATCAAAACGTGTTCAATCGATATTATCGATGTTAACAACAACATCTACTTCCTATCCACTGCTGGCGTCTTTAGATACGGCAAGACGTCAACTTGCGATTCATGGATATGATTTGATTGATCAAGCGATTAAGATTTCTAAAGATGCACGAAAACGTATTAATTCAATCCCTCACTTGTACTGTGCAGGAGTTGAGAAGTTACGCACATCAGCAACTTATGATATGGACCCTACTAAAATCTTGATCAGTGTAAAAGATTTGGGTATCACGGGCTACGATGCAGAAAAATGGCTGCGTGAAAAAGCGAACATCGAAGTTGAGCTTTCCGACTTGTATAACATTTTGTGTTTGATCACACTTGGTGACTCACGCAAAGAGGTCAATTTGTTGATCAATGCTTTGACACGTATGTCTGCTGCATTTGAGTCAGACGCTGAAATTAAAGAAACAGAAGTAACTTTGCCAGAAATCCCGGCTCTTGCGATGTCTCCGCGTGATGCATTTTATGCAAAAACAGAAACAGTGAAGTTATCAGAAGCGGCAGGACGCATTTCTGCAGAGTTTGTAATGGTATACCCACCAGGTATTCCAATATTCATTCCTGGAGAAATCATTGCGCAAGATAATATCGACTATATCGCAATGAATATTGAAGCAGGTTTACCCGTTCAAGGGCCGGAAGACGATACGCTTGAGATGATTCATGTGATTAAAGAGACGAAAGCGATTTTTTAGAGTTAGATGTGGAGAACGCCATTCTAGAAATTCCGAGGAAATCCGGCTTGCCCGTGAAGGCGCTCTCCAGCCTTTGCGGGTGAGACGGATTCCGGAGCGTGTTTCTGGCGTTCGGAACTCGATTTCATTCGAAGTCGAAACTCCTTTAAGACGTTGAGTTCCACTGCGGGGCTGCTTTCCGTGGGCGCTGCGTGAGCTTCCTCGTCGCAGGCTCCTGCGGGATCTCACGGCAGACTGTAATCCCACTGGAGTCAGCCCCTCCATTCCACTCAACTTTAGATTTAGAAGCGAAGAACGCCGGCATACACCGATTTTGGTGTATGCTCGTTTTTTGTTTGTGGACTGAGCGGTCGTTCTTCTACCGAAACCATACTTTCTTCTACCGAAACTGAGATTTATTCTACCCAAATCCACATTTCTTCTACCGAAGTCATATTATGGAAACTAATTGTTAGATTTGGAGCCGACTGTTCAGAAATTATGCGAGATGACAGCGTGGACTGTGAAGCGCTCTTTGCTTCATGAGCCGCGATGGCTTCTTGCGGGATTTCTAGGAGGCGCAACTCGATTCCAGTTAGATGTGGAGAACGCCATTCTAGAAATTCCGAGGAAATCCGGCTTGCCCGTGAAGGCGCTCTCCAGCCTTTGCGGGTGAGACGGATTCCGGAGCGTGTTTCTGGCGTTCGGAACTCGATTTCATTCAGAGTCGAAACCCCTTTAAAACGTTGAGTTCCACTGCGGGGCTGCTTTCCGTGGGCGCTGCGTGAGCTTCCTCGTCGCAGGCTCCTGCGGGATCTCACGGCAGACTGTAATCCCACTTGAATCAGCCCCTCCATTCCACTCAACTTTAGATTTAGACGTGGAAAACGCCGCCACGAAAAAAAACCAGCATTCCTCACTCAATTTGAGAAATGCTGGTTTTAATTTTATTCCACACTTTGAATTTCATCCGGGTCTACAAACCCGTAACCCTTCTCCTGAAGGCCCGTTACGATCTGCTCTAGTGCCCCTGCCGTCCATTCCCGATCATGCATCAATAAGTTTGCACCGTTCGTTAAGTACGGTGTATTGACCATAATATCTGCAAGTGCGGAAGCTTCCATGTAGTCTTTCTCCCAATCATATCCGTACGTCCAATTCATCAATAACATGCCTTCTTGCTTCACTAGCTCACGGCTAAAGTCTGTATTAACCCCAAAAGGTGCTCGGAAGAATTGTGGTTTCTCTCCCAACACGTCTTCGATGGTGTCATTTAATGCAAGAATTTCTTGTTGTTGCTGTTCTTCCGAGCTGTTTTTCAAATTTGGATGAGTTTGTGTATGGTTGCCGATAGCAAATCCAAGTTCATGAATTTTCTTTAACTTTTCTTTTTCTTCATCCGTATCTAAAAAGTGGCCATTTACAAAAAAGATGGCAGGTACTTCAAGTTGGGCAAGGGTTTCTGCCATTTCAAGACTATATGTATCCGGTGCGTCATCAATTGTAAGAAGTACTACTTTTTCTTCCGCTTGCTCAATAGGTACCAACGTCCAGTTTGCTTCATTCAATTTGTACAACGGTTCAGCAGCAACGGGCTCGACCACGTCTTCTTCGCCCCCTACTTCTTCAACTTCCTCCACCTCTTCAGGTTCCTCTTGCTTGACTTCCTGAGCGGGCTCTTGAAATTCAGGTTCTGCCGTCTGTTCATCACTACAAGCTGCAAGTAATAATCCAAGTGCAGCAACGCCGATCAGCTGTTTTTTCATAGATGACACACCCTTTCTGTAGCCAGTATACCAAAAAACCCTACCTTTTCAGGTAGGGTTTAGGAAATTATTTGCTTAAGATGTGGATAGGGTGACCCATTACAACTTCAGCAGCTTCCATTGAAATCTCACCAAGCGTTGGGTGAGCATGGATTGTCATAGCGATGTCTTCCACCGTCATGCCTGCTTCAATTGCTAGACCAAGTTCAGCGATCATGTCTGATGCACCTTGACCTACAATTTGAGCACCAAGTAGTAATCCGTCTTCTTTACGTGAAACAAGTTTCACGAAGCCATCTGTTGCATCAAGAGCAAGTGCACGACCGTTTGCGCCGAATGGGAATTTCCCAGCGTTCACTTCGTACCCTTCCGCTTTTGCTTGTTCTTCAGAAAGACCAACTGTTGCCAATTCTGGATCTGTGAAACATACAGCTGGGATTGCAAGGTAATCCACAACTGATTTTTCTCCAGCGATTGCTTCAGCAGCCACTTTACCCTCGTAAGAAGCTTTGTGTGCAAGTTGAGGACCTGCCACGATATCACCGATTGCATAGATATTGTCTACACTTGTACGGCACTGCTCATCTACTTCGATCAAACCACGTTCACCGAATTTGATGCCGATTTCTTCAAGACCGATTTCATCCGTGTTTGGACGACGACCAACAGTTACTAAAGCATAGTCAGCTTCGATTGTTTTTTCTTCTCCGCCAACTTCATAAGTAACTTTTACGCCAGTATCTGTCTCTTCAACACCTTTAGCAGACGCCTTTACCGCTACTTCGACTCCTTTTTTCTTAAGAGCTTTTTTCACGATTTGTGTCATTTGTTTTTCAAAACCAGCTAAGATGTCGTTTCCACCTTCGATGATTGTTACTTCAGAACCTAGGTTTGCATAAGCAGTTCCTAATTCTGTCCCAATGTATCCACCACCGATTACTACTAACTTACCAGGTACCTCATCAAGTGCTAATGCACCTGTTGAGTTAATCACACGTTTTGAATATTTGAAAGTCGGAATTTCAACTGGACGTGAGCCTGTTGCAATGATTGCATGTTTGAATTTGTAAGTTTGCGCGCTGTCTTCTTTCATGATGCGCACAGTGTTTGCATCGACAAAGTAAGCTTCACCGTCTACAACTTCAACACCATTGCCTTTTAATAGACCAGAAACACCGTTTGTTAATTTCTTAACTACGCTGTTTTTGAACTCCTGTGCTTTAGAGAAATCAATTTTCACTTCAGAAGCAGTGATACCCATGTTATCTGAGTGTTTCGCTTGTTCAAAGCGGTGACCTACAGAAATCAACGCCTTTGAAGGAATACAACCAACATTTAGACATACGCCACCGATGTGCTCTTTTTCAACAACTGTTACTTTTTGTCCTGTTTGTGCTGCACGAATGGCTGCAACATAACCACCAGGGCCTGATCCAACGACCAGTGTATCTACTTCGATTGGGAAATCTCCTACTACCATAGTTTTTACGCCTCCATTAATAGATGTTCTGGGTTACCCAGTAATCGTTTGATGTGATTCAGCGCATGTTGGGCAGTTGCACCATCCACCATACGGTGATCAAAGCTCAATGATAATGCTAACACAGGTGCAGCTACAATTTCACCATTTTTAATGACAGGCTTCTCAGAAATTCGACCAATTCCTAAAATTGCTACCTCAGGATGGTTGATAACTGGTGTAAACCATTGGCCTCCAGCTGATCCGATATTTGTAATCGAGCATGAAGCACCTTTCATTTCTTGTGGGCTTAATTTGCCGTCACGTGCTTTCGTCGCAAGTGTGTTGATTTCATCTGAAATCGCAAACATCGATTTACGGTCTGCATTTTTAATAACTGGAACCAGTAGACCCTTTTCAGTATCTGCTGCGATTCCAATATTGTAATAGTGTTTGTGTACAATTTCTTGTGCATCATCATCGTAAGAAACGTTCAACGCTGGGAATTCACGAAGCGTGCTTACCAATGCTTTTACGACATATGGTAGGTACGTCAACTTAATTTCTTTTTCAGCAGCGATTTCTTTAAACTTCTTACGGTGTGCAACTAGTTCTGTCACATCTACTTCATCCATAAGCGTTACGTGAGGAGCGGTATGCTTCGAGTGAACCATTGCTTTCGCGATAGCTTTACGGATTCCAGAGATTTTCTCACGCGTTTCTGGGAATTCACCTTCAGAAACTTGTGGAGTAGATTTTTTAGGTGCTTCTTCTTTAGCAGTTTCAGTCGCAGCTTCCGTCTCTGCAGCTGGTCCTGAAGCTTCAGCTTTAGGTGATTGATCCCCATTCATGAAGTCTTCAATATCTTCTTTCATGATTCGACCATTTTTCCCACTGCCTGAAACTTCACTAATTTCCACACCGTTATCACGAGCGAATTTGCGTACAGAAGGCATTGCAATGATGCGCTCAGAACCTTTTGGTTTCTCTTTTTGCTCAGCAGGTTCTGGCTGCTCTTTCGTTTCTTGTTTTTCAGTTTCTTTCGATTCAGCTGCAGGCGCTTTGTCTACGTCTTGTCCTGCTTCTGCAGTTGCTTGCACCTGTTCTTCAGTTTTAGAAGGTGCGTCCTCTTTATCGTCGCCTTTAAACTTCAAGTCTTCATAACCAGGAGCGTCAATTCGAACAAGTACGTCACCTACAACGGCAACCGTCCCTTCTTCAACCATCACTTCTTCGACTTTCCCTTTAACAGGTGAAGGAATTTCAACGACAGCTTTGTCGTTTTGTACTTCACATAGAATATCGTCTTCGTTGATTTCGTCACCAGCTTTTACGAACCATTTAACGATTTCTCCCTCATGGATACCTTCTCCAATATCTGGTAAGCGGAATTCAAATGCCACTACGCGTCATCCTTTCTTAATTAAAATTCAAGTACTTTCTTAGCCGTTGCTACTACGTCTTTATAGTTTGGTAACCAAACAGTCTCAGCTTGAGAGAATGGATACACTGTATCTGGAGCAGTTACGCGGAGCACAGGTGCGTCTAGGCTTAAAATCGCACGTTCTGTGATCTCAGCTACAACATTTGCAGCAATCCCTGCTTGTTTTTGTGCTTCTTGAACAACCATAGCGCGATTTGTTTTTTCAACAGAAGCGATAATCGTTTCGATATCTAATGGTTGCACTGTTCGTAAGTCAATGACCTCAGCAGACTTGCCATCTTTTTCTAACTCGTCAGCTGCTTTTAAGGCTTCATGGACCATTGCACCATAAGCAATAATTGTAATATCAGTACCTTCGCGCTTTACATCTGCTTTTCCAAGTGGAATTGTGTACGATTCTTCCGGCACTTCTCCTCGGAATGAACGATACAATTTCATGTGCTCTAAGAAAATAACTGGATCGTTGTCGCGGATTGAAGAAATCAAAAGTCCTTTTGCATCATATGGCGTTGAAGGGATGACAACTTTTACACCTGGTGTTGACGTCATAAGCAACTCTAAGCTATCTGCGTGCATTTCAGGTGTGTGAACGCCTCCACCGAATGGAGAACGAATTGTTACAGGTGCATGGAAACTTCCACCTGTGCGGAAACGCATACGCGCAAGCTGTCCACTGATTGAATCCATCACTTCAAATACGAACCCGAAGAATTGAATTTCTGGAACTGGACGGAATCCTGTCATAGCTAGTCCGACTGCAAGTCCACCAATACCAGACTCTGCTAGTGGCGTGTCAAATACGCGATCTACACCGAATTCTTTTTGGAGTCCTTCAGTCGCACGGAATACCCCACCATTTACGCCAACGTCTTCTCCAAATACTAGAACGTTTTCGTCATCTTTTAATTCACAACGCAATGCGTCTGTGATTGCTTGAATCATGGTCATTTGTGCCATTGTTTAGTTCGACTCCTTTTCTGTGTAGTACGCTTTTTGCTCGTCTAAATTATATGGGTTTTCATCATACATAATATCGATCAAATCTGTAACTTTTTGTTTTGGAGCAGCATCTGCTTTCTTAACTGCTTCTTTAATTTCTTCTTTTGCACGTTCGATTACTTCGTTTTCTTTTTCTTCCGTCCAAAGACCTTTGTTTGTCAAGAATGTGCGGAAACGGATAAGTGGATCACGTTTTTCCCACTCAGAATCTGTTTCAGATGTACGGTAACGGGTTGGGTCATCCCCAGCCATCGTATGTGGGCCGTAACGGTAGCAAAGCGCCTCAATAAATGTTGGGCCTTCACCAGCAACCGCGCGCTCACGTGCTTGTTTTGTTACAGCATAGACAGCTAGTGCATCCATACCATCCACTAAAATAGAAGGAAGACCAGCAGCTACACCTTTTTGAGCAATTGTCTTCGCAGCTGTTTGTAGAGAGCGTGGTGTTGAAATTGCAAATTGGTTGTTTTGCACAAAGAAGATTGCTGGCACTTTGTAGGCTCCAGCAAAGTTTAGGCCTTCGTAGAAATCACCTTGAGAAGATCCACCATCACCTGTGTAAGTTACAGCGACAGCCTTTTGACCTTTCTTCTGGAAGCCCATTGCCACACCCGCAGCTTGGATGTATTGTGCACCAATAATAATTTGTGGTGGGAATACATTTACGCCTTCAGGAATTTGGTTCCCCATGAAGTGACCACGACTGAATAAAAATGCTTGGTAAAGTGGTAGACCGTGCCATACGATTTGAGGTACGTCACGATATCCAGGTAAAATAAAATCTTCTTTTTCTAGAGCAAATTGAGATGCAAGTTGAGATGCTTCTTGTCCAGCAGTAGGTGCGTAGAAGCCAAGACGCCCTTGACGGTTCAAAGAAATCGAGCGTTGGTCTAATATACGTGTGTAGACCATACGAGACATCAACTCGACTAATTGTTCGTCTGATAAGTCAGGCATTAATTCTTCATTGACTACATTTCCTTCTTCGTCTAAAACTTGTACCATTTCGAATTTCTCTTCGATCTCATGAAGTACGTTTACTGGATCGAAATGATTGTTTTTGCTTTCCGCCATAAAACAACTCTCCTTTTAGTCTGTATTAAAATAAAATCACTTCCGAGTAATACACGTCAGTATCAATCCCTAGTATAGCCCACCTAAATAGCGTGGTCAATCGTTTGAACCGATACAAAAAAGTTCGAAAAAATTAAATAATAGTTGTCTGTATCAGTCACAAATTCAATCTGTATTATATCAGATTGAGACTGTGAAGTTATTTATATAACACAAAAGCAGCCCCAAAAAAGAGCTGCTTTTCATTTCTATCTATTCTTATTCCTCATTTTGCAATGATTCAAACACTTCATCTGTAGTTTGGTTAAATTGTTCTGTCTGTTCATTCATTGCAGTGACGTGTGTTTGCACCACTTCATTTTGTGCATTCACCTGCTGCACAAGATCGCGAATTTGATCAATCGCTACATCTTCTCTAGCCATTTCCGTATACAAATTCTCTTGTAAAGCAAGTAACTTCTCATATTCAGCATATAATTGTTCGTATGTAGCGTATCGTGCATCATAAGCTTCGTCAATTTGAGTCACATAGGATTGATTCTCTTCCGGGATATCTAATGTGCTGAAATCACTTGCTTCTAAAGCTGCATCAATAGATTGCTTCTCAGTCGATAAAAGGTCTCTTCTTTCTGCAACAAGTGCAGAGAGTTCTTCAAGCTTTTCTGTAAGTTCATCTGTTTGTTCTTGTTCAAGTGCCAATACTTCTTCAAAAAGTGCGTATTCTTTTTGCTCAGCTTCATTTAAAGGGTCTTGTACAGAGCGATACTCTTCCTCTGCCGTATGCATTTGTTGTAGTACTTCTGAAAGTTGTTGCTCTGTTGAATCCCCGAATGTACACCCAGCTAATAACAAAGCACTAACCGATACTAACCCTACCCATTTTTTCATTTTACGACCTCCATTACTTCCATCACTATACCGATTTACCCAATTATTTTCAATAAGAACATTGACTTAGAATTTGGTATACTCTAGGTTAGAAAGGATTGATTTCTATGATTACTATGAACGAAATTATAAGAGATGGCCACCCCACTCTACGACAAAAAGCTAAAGAGGTTCCATTTCCACTTTCAAACGAGCATAAACGATTGGCAGACGACCTCTTAAATTACGTGATCATGAGCCAAGACAGCGAGTTGTCTGAAAAATATGGGTTGCGACCGGGAATCGGACTTGCCGCACCACAGGTGAATCGTCCAGTAAGAATGTTTGCTCTTCACATACAGGAAAATGACGAATTACTTAGCGAAGTGTTTATTAATCCTAAAATTAAAAGTCATTCCATCGAGAAGACCTATATTACATCAGGAGAAGGCTGTCTATCTGTCGATGAGGAAATCGAAGGGTATGTTCCTCGTTATGCACGCATCACAGTGACAGGTACTGATCGTGAAGGCAATGTGATGACACTCAGACTAAAAGGATTAAAAGCAATCGCTTTCCAACATGAACTGGATCATTTAAACGGCATTATGTTTTATGATCATATTAATAAGGAAAATCCCTATGAGCAGGTGCCCAATTCTGTACCGTATGAGAGAAAACCAAAAGAAATAGATAATTAAGAGTGAATTATTTGACTTTTCCGAATAAATACTTTACTATGTTGTACTTTTCGCTTATAATGAATAAGTAAGGAGTGAGTACAATGTTGAAACGTTTACGACGGAAAATGCTCAAACGTCTCGGCGAAATTCTCGGTAAAAAAACAGTTGCCTAACCTTTACCCCTCTAGAATTTTTTTAGAGGGGTTTTCTTTATTTTCAAAGTTGCACATGCTAAGATAAAGAGAATTGTAATGAATCTGAACGTAAAAGAGGAGAATAAACATGATTTTCAAAGTAATGTACCAAGAAAACGCAACACAAGTTCCAGTCCGCGAAAACACAAAATGTCTATACGTAGAGGCAGAATCAGAACGAGAAGTGCGTGCTAAGCTTAGCGAACGTCCAATTATGATCGAGTTCGTACAACTACTTGAAGGTGCGCATTTGGCGTACGAGCAAGCTAGTGAGAACTACAAGGTTGAAGAATAATATATGAAATTTGTACGAAATGATCAAACAGCTGTTTTCGCTCTAGGCGGACTAGGGGAAATCGGAAAAAATACGTATGCTGTTCAATTTCAAGATGAAATTATCGTAATCGATGCAGGTATCAAGTTCCCAGAAGACGATTTATTGGGAATTGATTATGTCATTCCCGATTACACATATCTTGTGCGTAACCAAGATAAAATCAAAGGACTATTTATCACCCATGGTCATGAAGATCATATCGGTGGTATTCCCTATTTGTTAAAGCAAGTGAACATGCCAGTTTATGGCGGTAAACTTGCATTAGGCCTTCTTCGCAATAAATTAGAAGAGCATGGTATCTTACGCCAAACAAAAATGACGGAAATCTCGGAAGAAGATGTTATTAAATTCCGAAAGACTTCTGTATCGTTTTATTTAACTACACACAGTATCCCAGATGCTTATGGTTTAGTTGTAAAAACTCCTTCTGGAAATATTGTTCATACGGGTGATTTCAAATTTGACTTCACACCAGTAGGAGAACCTGCCAATTTAACAAAGATGGCTGAAATTGGGAAAGAAGGCGTTCTATGCTTACTTTCTGATTCAACAAATGCTGAGGTTCCAAATTTCACAATGTCTGAACGTAAAGTTGGAGAAAGTATGGACAGTATCTTCCGTAAAGTGGATACACGCATCATCTTTGCTACTTTTGCTTCTAATATCCATAGACTTCAACAAGTAACAGATGCAGCGGTTCGCTACGGTAGAAAAATTGCAGTATTTGGTCGGAGTATGGACAATGCAATCACTATTGGTCGTGAACTCGGCTATATCACAGCCCCAAAAGAAACATTTGTTGATACGAACACACTGAATCGCTTACCAGCGAATGAAGTGCTAATTCTCTGTACTGGTTCTCAAGGGGAACCAATGGCTGCCTTATCTCGGATTGCAAACGGTACACACCGACAGATCCAGATTCAACCAGGAGATACAGTCATCTTCTCGTCTTCCCCTATTCCTGGTAACCGAGGAAGCGTCAATCGTACCATTAACTTGTTGTACCGTGCTGGTGCTGAAGTAATTCATGGTTCATTGAACAATATCCACACGTCTGGTCACGGTTCACAAGAAGAACAAAAACTAATGCTTCGTTTAATGAAACCGAAATTCTTTATGCCGATTCACGGGGAATACCGTATGTTGAAACTTCACAGTGAATTAGCTGTGGACTGTGACATTCCAGAAGAAAATACATTCATTATGGAAAATGGAGATGTACTCGCTTTAACAGCAGAGGAAGCTTCTGTTGCAGGACGAGTTCCTTCAGGTGATGTGTATATCGATGGAAGTGGCATCGGAGACATTGGAAACATTGTCCTTCGTGACCGTCGCGTCCTTTCTGAAGAAGGATTGGTCATCGTTGTTGTGACTGCAGATATGAAGAAAAAACGTATTGTATCCGGACCTGATTTGATTTCCCGAGGATTCGTCTATATGCGAGAGTCAGGCATGATGATCAATGAGGCGCAACAGATGCTCAATCGCCATCTTCGTAGCCTTGCTAAAGAAAATCCTGAAGGTTGGGATGATTTGAAGTCTGAAATCAGCAATGTACTCGGACCACATTTGTATGATAAAACAAAACGTAAACCAATGATTCTTCCAGTTATTATGGAAATTTAATAAAAACAGTGATTTGTCCACTTGGGACAAATCACTGTTTTTTTAATTAAATACTTTCTTTTCAAATCGATTGATATCCACATCTGCACCAATAATGATTAGAATATCATTTACCTGTAAAAATTCATCCGCTTGTGGGGAAACAATAATAGAGTCCCCTCTTTTGATGGCAACGATGTTAATTCCATATTTTGCACGGATATCTAAATCAATTAACGTGTTCCCAGCAAGTTTAGAGTTCACAATAAGCTCCATAATAGAGTGTTCATCAGATAGCTCTAAATAATCTAGCACGTTATTCGATAAAATGTTGTTGGCAATTCGAATTCCCATATCACGCTCGGGATGCACTACATTATCTGCACCGATCTTAACGAGAACTTTTTCATGATAATCATTTTGTGCCTTCACTGTGATTTTTTTTACACCTAACTCTTTTAACATCAACGTAGTTAAAATACTTGATTGGATATTGTCTCCAATTGCCACAATCACATGATCAAAGTTGCGAATCCCTAAAGACTTCAACACTGCCTCATCTGTCGTGTCGGCTACTACAGCTTGTGTAGCTATCGGTGCAAACTCATCCACACGCTCACTTTCGATATCAATGGCCATTACATCGGCACCTTGTTCGATTAATTCTTTGACTATACTCCCACCAAAACGACCTAGTCCAATGACTACAAATTCTTTTTTCATTATGCTCCCCACTTCCTCAATCGAGCTAAATACATCATACATCAAAAACTTTCGTTATCGAAAGAAATTTATGATAAAATGAACCTTAATCTTTGTCAATATGGAGGTAACGCCGTGTCAAACACACCCATCATTCGTTTCGAAAATGTTAGTAAATCGTACGGAACGAACGAACCTGTTTTACATACAATTAATTTTGAGTTAGAACGTGGAAAGTTCTACACATTATTAGGTCCATCTGGTTGCGGTAAGACAACCATCCTACGTCTGATTGCTGGCTTTATTCAGCCCTCGTCTGGAGATATCTATTTAAATGAAAAAAAAATCAATGACGTTCCAGCAAACAATCGTCAGGTCAACACTGTTTTTCAAGATTATGCGCTCTTCCCTCACTTGAATGTATACGAAAATATTGCATTTGGTCTTCGAATCAAAAAACTAAAAGCAGCAGAAATCGATACAAAAGTTAAAGAAGCTTTAAAGTTCGTCAATCTCGAGGGCTACGAAAAACGCGAAATCAGTGAGATGTCAGGTGGACAGCGTCAACGTGTTGCTATCGCGCGTGCGATTGTTAACGATCCAGAAATCATCTTACTTGATGAACCATTATCCGCACTTGACTTGAAATTACGCACAGAGATGCAATATGAACTACGTGAATTGCAACAACGACTAGGCAAAACATTTATTTTTGTCACACATGATCAAGAAGAAGCACTTGCCATGTCCGATGAGATTTTCGTAATGAGTCAAGGTCAAATCATTCAAAGTGGGACTCCTCTCGACATCTATGACGAACCAATCAACCGATTTGTTGCCGATTTTATTGGAGAATCAAATATAGTCGAAGGTATTATGATTGCCGATTATCGTGTTCAAATTGGAACGAAAGAGTTCGAGTGCGTCGATAAAGGCTTGACTCCTGGTGAGAAAGTTGATGTTGTCATTCGTCCTGAAGATTTGGAAATCAAAGCTGTCGATCAAGGAAAGATGAATGTTCGTGTGGATACACAACTGTTCCGCGGTGTTCACTATGAGCTCTCGACTTATGATCAAGATGGAAACGAGTGGCTCGTACACTCCACTCGAAAAGCAGAGGTCGGCTCGACAATTGGACTCGACTTTGATCCAGAAGCAATCCACATTATGCGTTTGAATGAATCTGAAGAAGACTTTGATCGACGCCTTGAATCCTACGAGGTAGCTGCCAATGGAAACTAAGTCACGCACATTTTTGATGGTCCCCTACTATTTATGGATGGTCTTATTTGTAGTAGCACCAATTGTTTTAGTCGGCTATTACTCTTTCTTTGATATCCAAGGGAACTTCACATTAGAGAATTATCAAAACTTCTTTACAGGCACTTATCTATCACTTACTTTGAGCTCATTTTGGTACGCTTTTTTAATCACGGTTTTCACGCTTCTGATTGCTTACCCTACAGCATACTGGATTACGAAAACAAAACAAAAGCAATTATGGCTCTTATTAATTATCATTCCTTCTTGGATCAATTTATTATTGAAGACCTATGCATTCATTGGGATTTTCGGAATGAACGGTTCTATCAACAATTTCTTATCATTTTTAGGATTGGAGCGTCAACAAATCCTATATACCGATTTTAGTTTCATCTTTGTATCGGTCTATATTTTCATTCCTTTTATGATTCTACCAATATTTAATGCGCTCGATAAATTGAATCCAGCTCTGTTAGATGCATCCCGTGATTTAGGTGCTAGTCAATGGGTTACATTCCGCAAAGTCATTTGGCCACTTGCGCTTGGTGGAGTAAAAGCAGGAATTCAAGCGACATTCATTCCTGCCCTCTCACTGTTTATGATTACGCGGCTTATTGCTGGAAACAAAGTAATCACGCTCGGTACCGCAATTGAACAACAATTCCTAGTAACTCAAAACTGGGGAATGGGTTCAACGATTGCCGTCTTCTTAATTGTCTTTATGGTCATTATTATGGTTCTTACCGGTGACCGTGAGAAAGGAGTGAATCAGCGTGGGAACTACTAGTAAGCTCGCAAAAGTCTATTTAGCACTGGTGTTTGTGATTTTATATGCACCTATTTTCTATTTAATATTCTATTCGTTTAATAGTGCTGGAAACATGTCGAATTTTGAAGGATTTACTTGGGAACACTATGCTGCTGTTTTCCAAGATACGCGTTTACTAAGCATTGTCGTCAATACAATTATTGTCGCTTTGTTATCCGCATTGATATCTACTGCAATTGGGGTAGTTGGCGCAGTTGGAATCGTTTATATCACGAATAAACGCCTTCGCCAGTCGCTTTTATCACTTAATAATGTATTAATTGTTAGCCCAGATGTTATTATTGGTGCTTCTTTCTTGATTCTTTTCACGATGATTGGCGTTCGTTTAGGATTCGCATCGGTTTTAATTTCTCATATTGCATTCAGTGTACCGATTGTCGTAATTATGGTGTTGCCTAAGCTACAAGAAATGAGTTCTACTCTTGTCGATGCTGCACGTGATTTAGGTGCTACTCGTCGTGATGTCTTCACACGGGTCATCATTCCGTACATTCGTCCAGGTATTTTCGCAGGCTTTTTCTTAGCCCTCACCTATTCACTAGACGATTTTGCTGTGACATTCTTTGTTACTGGAAATGGGTTTGCTACACTTTCTGTAGAAATTTATTCTATGGCTCGCGCGGGAATTACTTTAACGATTAATGCATTATCTGGACTATTGTTTATCGTGACGCTCATTCTTGTCCTTGGCTATTACTTTGTTGTGAATCGGGCAAAAACGCCATTCCAAACGGGGGTGCCAAAATGAAATCATTACTCCAAATAACAGGAGTCTTACTAGTAGCCGTAGCTGTCCTGATTTATATCAACAGTCAGTTAACGGATACATCTAGTCGAGCAAGTAGTGGTACCATTACTGTTTTCAACTGGGGAGAATATATCGATCCGGAGCTGGTCACTCAATTTGAAGAAGAAACTGGAATTCGAGTGATTTATGAAACATTTGATTCAAACGAAGCTATGCTTACAAAAATTCAGCAAGGTGGCACACGTTACGACATTGCTGTACCTTCTGAATACATGATTGAAAAGATGAAAGAAGAAGACCTTCTCCTTCCGATTGATCAATCAAAGATTCCGAACCTCGAGAATATTGATCCTTACTTTTTAGATTTACCATTTGATCCTGGAAATCAGTACTCCATTCCATATTTCTGGGGAACAGTTGGGATTGCATTTAACCCGACACTATTAGATGGTCAAACATTTGAGAGTTGGAGTGATTTATGGTCACCAGAACTTGAACAACAAGTCATCTTAGTCGATGGTGCCCGAGAAGTGATGGGCATGGGGCTGAATACACTTGGCTACTCATTGAACTCAACAGACGAACAAGAGCTTCGACAAGCAACCGATCGACTGAAAGAACTCGGACCTAATGTAAAAGCAATCATCGGGGATGAAATCGTTGAAACGATGCGTCGTGGCGAAGCTGCAATTGCTCTTGTCTGGTCTGGTCAAGCAGCAGATATTATGTATGTGAACGAAGATATCGATTACAGCGTTCCACAAGAAGGGTCTAATTTATGGTTTGATAACATGATCATTCCGAAAACAGCTGGAAATGTGGAAGGCGCTCATGCATTCATTAATTTTATGCTAGATGCAGAAATAGCTGCGCAAAATGCAGACTATGTAGGGTATTCTACTCCAAATTTGCCTGCGCTTGATTTGATGGACCCAGAAGTAACAGGCGATACACGCTTCTACCCAACAGAGGACATGCGCGAAGAACTTGAGGTTTATCGTAATCTAGGCCCTGTCATGCTTGGAAAATACAATGAGTATTTCTTAGAATTTAAAATGAGTATGAATCGTAACTAATTCTCTGTCCCCTTCCTACACGAAGGGGGCTTTTTTTGAGTCACGAAATTTTCGCAATGCGATTTCCTATGCTATACTTTCGCTATATAGAATCACAGGAAAGCAGGAATATATATGAAGAAAAATCCATTTGTCATTTACCTCTTAATGTTTAATATGTTTATCATAATGGCAGGTATTGGATTGATTGTACCGATTATGCCACGCTATCTCGAAACGTTCGGAGCTGCTGGACAGGCGCTTGGACTGATTATTGCAGCGTTTGCATTTGCTCAATTTGTGTTTTCACCTATCGCTGGAGACCTCTCCGATAAATATGGACGAAAAAAATTAATCGTCATCGGTCTAGCTCTCTTTGGTTTCTCTCAGTTATGGTTTGGAATTGCTACACATGAATGGATGCTTTATGCTGCACGTTTCATTAGTGGGATTGGTGGAGCCTTCCTGATTCCACCTACAATGGCGTTTGTAGCAGATATCACAACATATGAAGAACGAGGAAAAGGTATGGGCTACATTGGTGCAGCGATGAGTTTAGGATTTATGATTGGACCAGGAATCGGTGGCCTATTCTCAGCAATAAGTCTAAACTTCCCGTTCTATGTTTCAGCGGGAACCGCGATTGTTGCCATGATAGTTTCATTATTCGTATTACCTGACATCCGTAATAAAGAAGTAGCGGCGCCAGACAAAAAACGCGAAAATATCGTACAACAAATGAGACGATCTTTTCATACTCCATATTTCGTCATGTTGCTCATCATCTTCGTATTTTCATTTGGTATTGCGAATTTCCAAGCAACGTTTGCTCTTTACATGAATTACAAATTTGACTTCACGCCAGAGCAAATCGCAATTGTTCTGACTGCTGGTGGATTTGTTGGTGTTGTCATTCAGATGTTCTTGATTGATCGTCTATTCAAGCGCTTTGGTGAAATGGGGATTATTTTAAGTAGCCTGGCATTTGCTGCTGTAACACTCTATGGCATGTTATTTGTGAATCAATTCTTCAGTATTTTATTGGTCGCTACATTATTCTCAATTGCTGTAACTTTAATTCGACCAGCTGTTAACACGGTCGTATCGAAACTTGCAGGAGCCGAGCAAGGATTTGCAGCAGGGATGAACAATGCTTATATGAGTCTTGGTAATATGGTAGGTCCAGCGTTAGCGGGAATTTTATTTGATTTTGATTACAATTTACCGTTCACTGTCGGTGCCATCGTCTTGTTAGGTACATTCTTTATGACGTATATTTGGATGAAGAAAAAAGACATCAATCTGCAAGCAACACAAACAGAGCATGGTCCCCTTTAAAAGGTACCATGCTCTTTTTCATTGCTTGCCATCTCAACAAAACTTGCAACTTGAGGAAGTTCGAATGCGGCCTCATAGCCAATCAACCATGTGTCGCGCGTCAATTCAAATGCTGGATCTTCATGATTGAGTGGGATTTTATTGATTTGATCATAATCTGATAAGGTAATAGATGGCAAAATCGCATAGCCCAAACCATTTAGTGCCATTTGTTTACACGTTTCGATTTGATCGACTACAATTTGTTGTTTGGGTGTCATAGAAAAGTTTTTTTGCCACCATTGCTGGATTTCTTGGTAATAGCTCGAATCACTTTTAAATTGGATAAATGGTTTATTGGATTTTTTTACTTCTTCCAGTGATGTCATGTCCTGGTCGACTAAATAAAGCGTATCTTTGAATAGATGAATCTTTTTCCCTTTCCATTCTGTTTGTCCTCGTACAATTCCAATATGTGCTTCACCTTCAACAAGTGAACGAACAATTTCTGAACTCCACCCGGTGTGAAGAGAGATTTTGGCTTCTGGATACGTTTGAACATATTTTTTCAACACCGTTGGGAGCCAGTTTTGCCCCACAATCGATGCACATGCTATTTTTAGCGTTCCGTGCACTTTTGACGACAACAACTGAACTTGTTCCATCGCCAATTCTTTCTTTTGCAAGACATCTTGACTAAATGCGACCACAATTTCTCCAGATGGTGTGAGCATTAACCCTTTTTGAGAACGAATGAAGAGTTGTGTTCCCCACTCTTTTTCGATATTTTGCAAACGAAGTGAAAGTGCTGGCTGTGTCAGAAACAGCTTTTCAGCGGCTCTGCGCATGTTCTGCTCTTTTGAAAGGATAGAAATGATTTCATAATCGGAATACACATACATTCCTCCTTAATTTGACATATAAAAAGACCCTATGCAGGGTCTTTTGGCTATTCTAATGACAAATACAATTGTTTTTTTAGTTGTTTCATAACCACACGTCGCGTCATAATACCAAGGAAAGTATCTTCATCATCAACAACACAAACATACGGATGATTAATCAACAAATCTAGTGCACGTTGAAATGTATCACATTCATAGATTTTGACAAAATCCCGTGTCATGACATCGTCTACTTTTAATGTCTCTAGCCGCTCGTATTCAATCCGGTCTAGACCTAATATTTCATCTGTAATTTGTTGAACACTTATCATACCATGCATTCGATATCTCATATCAAGTACAGGTATAGAAGAATAGCCAGTCTTGGTCAGAACAAGCAAAGCGTGCTCTGTATTATTTCCGATTTGGACATGTGCTACTTTATCAGATGGAATAATGAAGTCTTTGATCGGCAGCTTAAGAAAATCTCTAGAGCTAACTGATAGCATTTCGATCTACTCCTTTTTTCTGCTCTTTCATCATATCACAGAAAAAAATGGAATACGAAACATTCGTCAAAACGGATGGCTATTTAACCATTGCCCACCGTCTAATGTCACTATCTCCCCATTCATATACTCCGCTTTATCTGATAAAATAAAGTTCGCAAGCTCTGCAATTTCTTCAGGTTTTCCTAAACGACCTAGTGGAACAGATTTTAACGTGCGCTGGGCAGCTTCTTGTGACTCCCACAACTTGTCCGCTCCACCAGTCCGCTCAATGGGCCCAGGTGCAATTCCATTGACACGTATGCCGTACTTTGTCCCCCATTCAACAGCCAGTGTACGCGTGAGTGACATGACTCCCGCTTTGGCTGCCGCGGAGTGAATAACACCTGCACCTGCTCCCCATGCGTATGTAGCTAACATATTTAAGATAGACCCTTTTTTATTATTTTCAATCCAGTAATTTCCGACAGCATGCGAACAGTAGAAGGTTCCATTCAAAACGATATCTATAACAGCTTTCCACCCATTTGGACTTAATTTCTCAGCAGCTACCAAAAAGTTTCCGGCAGCATTATTTACTAGCCCGTCGACACTCCCAAATCGCTCTACTGTGAACGCCACCATAGCTTTTGCATGCTCAGGATCCCGCACATCCATCTGGAAACTATCAATTTCTCCAATAGATGAGAATTCGTCTTTCACTCCATTTAAACGTTCTAAATCTCTGCCTGTAATAACTACATTGTGCCCTTCTTGAAGCAGTTTTTGCGCCATATATTTCCCCATACCCGATGAGCCACCAGTAATGATAAACGTTTTCCCCATATCTACCCCTCCAAATTGAATGAATATTCACTCATAATTCTACAGGAGAATGTAAAAGCTTGCCACTATTTTCTGGTATACTGAAAATAGGAGGTGGTTTTCACATGAAGTTATCCAAGGACCAACAAGTACAGATTGCCCAAGCACTCTATATTGTCAACCGACATGCTAAAACAGCCCAAGACAAAAAACCACTTTATCAACTAAAGCAAAACGTATTGAATAAACTTTTACATCAAAAGTATGCAAAAAAGGAAGGCTTACATTTTTCCGAGAATCCTAAGAATAGCAAACAGCACTCTACAACATTAGTCTCATTTGCTAACTATTTATTTCATATACCATCCAGTGCAGATGATAAATTACTTCCTCATCTCGGTAAATTGGACTTTACTTACCAAAATCCAGATGTGAAGATGAGTCTCTTTCAAGCAAAACAAATACTTATAGAGTATGTAGGTACCCCTTCGACCACTTCAAAACGTAGTCCTTCTGAAAAAAAATTGCCGTTGCCGTTCAAATTAACGCCTTCTCCTTCAGAATATCGACGTACTCAAAAAAATCCATTCAAAAAATAAAACAGTTCCTTCTCTTTAGAGTTAATCAAAGAGAAGGGACTGTTTTTTTTACCACTGTGTTTTGTAGTATCGAATAATTGCTTGAGTGCCTTCCTCTTCGAACCCTTGCTCAATCAGCTCGTCATAAATAGACTTAGCGCGCGCAAGTCCAGGCAGATCTATATTCATACGAGAGGCTTCATCTAAAGCGATGCCCATATCTTTGACAAAATGTTTGATGTAAAATCCTGGTGCATAATCTTCAGCTATCATTTTTGGACCTAAGTTTGTTAATGACCAAGAACCTGCTGCTCCTTGCGTAATCGATTCAAGTACTTTAGAAAGGTTAAGGCCTGCCTTCTTTCCGTATGAAAGGGACTCACAAACCGCAATCATAGTAGAAGCAATGGCGATTTGGTTACACATCTTTGTATGTTGTCCTGCGCCGGGCTCCCCATGATACACAATATTCTTGCCAAATAACTCGAAGACTGGCAATAGATCCATCACCGTCTTTTCATCTCCACCAATCATAATGGAGAGCACACCATCACGCGCTCCAATATCTCCGCCTGAAACAGGTGCATCTATTACTGTAAATCCTTTTTCTTCGCCGACTTTTGCCAACTCTTCAGCAAGTTGAGGTGTAGACGTTGTCAGATCTATAAAGGTAGTAGCTTTAGCAGATTCAAATAATCCATTTTTTTCTTTGTAAACTTGTTGGACATCTTTTGGATACCCAACCATTGTAAATACAATTTCGGATTGGTTTGCAACTTCTACGGGCGTTGCATACCAGGCCGCGCCTAACTCGATAAGTTCATCTGCTTTTGATTTTGTTCGTGTATAAATATGTAGGGTATGTCCTGCCTTTAGTAAATGCTTGCAAATGCTTGCTCCCATTACACCCGTACCAATAAACCCTATATTCATCATAAGTCCCCTTTCAACCAACGTATTTCTTTAAGTATACACTACAAAAAAAGAGAACCATTCAATTGCTTGAATGATTCTAAAAAGGGGGAAATGAGAATGTTGCTGTGTTCTTTACTAGTATTTCCACAGAGCGTATGTATTAAACCTATTTTTCAAGATTTTTTTTAAATTCTTTATAGTATTCATTAATGAGTTGATCTAATTCTTCACTTAGTCGAATAGTAGATTCATCAGTTAGACCTTTTTCAGATGCACATTGAATCATGTCCTGTCTGACTTTTTCCATTCGTGTCATTAACCCATTTGTCATTGTGCACCTCCCATCCACTTTTTAACAGTGTACACTATTTGGAAATCAGATTTCAATTAAGTTCTCTGCATTTCACTCCAAATAAATTTCACTTTACCTCCAGGATACGCTGTACCAATAAAATGTTTGAAATCTGGACGCTGAACTAACTGTTCACGTAGTTGTAAAAATTCATCTTTCGATAGGATTACTTCCTTCAATTCTCCTGATTTTAATTGCTCAAAACGTTTCATACTACACCTCTTGACTTATTTTTAGAGTTTTCCCTTTACGTAGCCTTCTGTTTAAGGCAAACTGTGAGTATAGAGAAGGGGGATTTTTAGTTGAAAATTGCTGAAGTTGGAAACATCATAGAATTTAAAGATGGATTACAAGGAATCGTTGAAAAAGTGAATGAAAATTCTGTTATTGTTGACTTAACGTTCATGGAGAACTTTGATGAACTTGAAATGGAAGAAAAAACAGTCATAAACCATAAACGTTACAAAATCATTCACGGCTCCGAAGATCAATAAACCGCCTGACCATTATGGTTTTGCGGTTTTCTTTCTTCCTATACTTATGAAAGGAGAATACAGTTGCAATCACTACAATTTTATAAGGTTTTCATAATTCTTGCCATAGCCTATAGCTTATTTTATTTTACATTTCAAAATGCCTCAACATTTTGGTACTTTTATTCGTTTACCATTCTATTTTTGATGGGTGTTTCACTACTATACGCTAAAATTGAAGATGAAGTACAGACGCTTGAGTATCTTTTGTTAGGTGTTGGGTATGGAACACTTACTTATTTGTTTTTTGTAGCAAGCTATTGGCTACTAGATGTTTCTCCGTTCACATCCGTGAGTGAGATTCATCGATTTTTAGATCGCTATGGACCCACGAACATCTGGCATTTCATCTTACTATTTTTTATTATCGCTCCAGCAGAAGAATTCTTTTGGAGAGGATTCGTCCAACAGTATTTAAAGAAGTACCTTCCTACGTTTTATGCTGTGCTTGCAGCAGCCTTTTTATTTGCCGGAGCACTAGTAGTGGGAGGCTTTATTTATGGTGCTATAGCAGGACTAGTTGTAGGTATACTCTGGGGGTTCCTCTACGAATGGAAGAAAAGTATGCCTTTATTAATTGTAACGCATAGTACAGCCCTCGTTTTATTGTTTCTCATATTACCAATTCAATGAAACATTTAATCAAAAGGCTCGTCTACTAAAGTAAAGGAGTGATGAAAATGAAGGGAATTAAGGTTTTCGCCATTACACTCGCACTTATTCTATTATTAGCTGCATGTGGAACTTCTGAGGAAACATCTTCTACTGAAACAGAACAAGAAACAGAAGAAGCAACATCTGGCTCTGAGGAAACTTCAACGGATTCTGAAGAAGGATCTACTGAAGAAGAGGAAGCAACGGAAGATGAAGGTACGGAAGAAGTGACAATTGGTGAGCGAGTCAGTAGTGATAATCAACCATTCTCTATCGAAGTAATGGAAGGGTACACATTGACTGCTGAAGAGCCGAATCGTGATGTACTATTCTTTGATGAGAATGATTCCGTGTTTATGCGGATTGAAACATTTGCGAAAGAAGAAGCTGACCGAACAGCACTTGTTGACACACTAAAGCAAACTGTCCAAGCTTCCGATAGTACTGCCACTTTAATGGAGATTTCTACTCCTGCGAAGCTCCCAAATGTCGATATGCCTATTGGATATGAAATAGCGGTAGAAAATGGGAAGGTGACGGGTTATGTGTTTGAGACAGAAGCACATATGGTTCGTGTTATCATTTATGATGTAAGTGATGTTATGAAGACCGGTGATTATCTCGAAATGCTCTCAACACTTCAATCAAACTAAAAGAAAAGCACCCTCCGGTTTAAAACCGGTTGGGTGCATTTTATTCTGAAAGATTTTTTATGGAAAGTCCTAGCTTTCTCAATAATGTTGTTAATGTTTGCTTTTCTTCAGAGGTTAAAACATTTAGCAACTCAACAAGTTGAATCTCGTGTTTAGGGAATAGCTCTTCCATAAAGGCTCTTCCTTGTGGTGAAATTTCAGCGTATGTTACACGACGATCTTCCTCACTCGCAATTCGATTAATGAGTCCTCTACGCTCCAACTTATCCACTACATACGTAATCGATCCACTCGCTAACAATATCTTACTTCCAATTTTTTGTAATGCTTGTCTCCCCTTGTGATACAGCAGCTCCAACACTGCAAATTCTGTTGGATTCAGACCATTATCTTGAAAAAATTGATTTGTAGATTCATGAAGTACTTTGTGAGATCTAGAAAGTACAATAAATAACTTGAGAGCTTCTAAACGCTCATTTTCAGATACCATAATTTGTCCCACCCATCTCCATTTACGCTGAGTACAATTATAGAGGGTAAGGAATAAGATGTCAAAATCAGTTCTTTACTACACTAGGAAAATAGAAATAAAAACTTGCGCCTCCAGCTAAGTTGTTGGCTACTTCGATTCTCCCCTTCATTTCTTCCATTACGCGTGCAGCATGGGCAAGCCCCAAACCTGTACCACTCTTCTTAGTCGTGAAGAATGGATGGAAGTATTGCTGTAAGTTCTCTAAATCTATCCCAGTTCCCTGGGTCATGAATACTTATCTCTGCCTCTGAATGCGCATAGTATTATTTTCCTATATTGTCGACAGGGTCTGCCTGATAGAATAATAAGGATGAAAGGAAGATTCCATGAACATATTATTAACGACATTAAATGCAAAATATATTCATACAAACTTAGCCATTCGACACCTTAAGGCTTATTCTGAAGATGAGTTTTCGATTCAGTTAAAAGAATTTACTATCAAGGACCCTACACTCGCTATTGTAAGTGAGATTCATCAATACAAGCCTGATGTTCTCGGATTTAGTTGCTATATTTGGAATATCGAAGAAACGCTAAAAGTTGTGGCTATGTATAAGTTGATTTCTCCGCAGACTACAATCATATTGGGTGGTCCTGAAGTCTCCTATGACACAAATCATTGGCTAAAAAATCATCCTGAAGTAGATTACATTGTAGTTGGAGAAGGAGAAGAGACATTTAAACAATTTCTCCAGTATCAGTCGGGTACTCGCGAACTTGAAGAAGTTGCAGGCATTGCCTATATGGTGGATGGCAGATTTAAGATGCACGCTCTACCTGCTAAATTGGACCTTCGTACTTCCCCATCTCCTTACCGTGACCCAGCCGATATTGCAGAGTTAGGCAAACGTGTGACTTATATCGAGACTAGCCGTGGATGTCCATTTTCATGTCAATTCTGCCTATCATCCATTGAAGTAGGCGTTCGTTACTTTGCACGTGAGCATGTCAAAGAGGATATCCGCTACTTGATGAAAAATGGCGCTAAAGTAATTAAATTTGTCGACCGGACTTTTAACATCTCTCGAAGCTATGCTATGGAGATGTTCGAGTTCCTCATTACAGAACATCAACCAGGTGTAGTGTTCCAATTTGAGATTACAGCAGACATTATGCGTCCCGAAGTAATTCAATATTTGAATGATCATGCACCTAAGGGTTTATTCCGTTTTGAAATCGGTGTGCAATCAACAAATGATCACACGAATGATTTGGTGAAACGTCGTCAAAATTTCGAAAAGTTAACGCGTACTGTAACGATGGTTCGAGATGGTGGCAAAATTGATCAACACCTTGATTTAATCGCTGGTCTGCCGGAAGAAGACTACAATTCTTTCCGTAAAACGTTTAATGATGTGTTTGCACTTCGTCCAGAAGAATTACAATTAGGGTTTCTGAAATTATTGCGAGGAACCGGATTACGAATTGATGCTGAAAAATATGGCTATCAGTATGTAGATCAGGCGCCTTACGAAATTGTAGGGAATTCTGTATTATCCTTTGATGAAATTATAAAAATTAAACAAGTAGAAGATATTTTAGAAAAGTATTGGAATAGTCAAAAGTTCCAGCGAACAATCGAGTATCTTGTAACGCATAGTTTTGAATCTCCATTTGATTTCTTCCAAAAATTTGGCGGATATTGGGAAGGTCATAATTGGTCTAGAATTGGTCATCAGTTCGATGACTTGTTTACTCGGTTGCAAAGCTTTCTACTATCAGAAAATCTATGGGACGATGCGATTTTGTCTGAAATGAAATTCGACTATCTCGCCCATCAAAAGTTTATTCCTCGCAGTGTTTGGTGGAACGAGACAATCAATCAGCAACAACGTTCAGAATTGTTACATGAGGTTTTACGAAGTCGGGAAAACTATGATTACCTCGTCACCAATCAGATATTCGAGCGTGAACTTTTCAAAAAAGCGTTTGTTACAGAAATGATGACAAATGATGGGATAGCTCCAATTCTATACTTTTTTGATACACCACATGTACATTTTGAAGCCCGAACAGAAAAAAAACCAGTTTCCTAAAAAGGAATCTGGTTTTTTATTAGCCAATAATTACGCGCTCTTTTGGATAATGGAATTTGGTTGAATTCGATTTACCTCCTAGAGTGAAAAGGAACGAGATAATGCCGACTCGCCCTATAAACATTAGCAACATGATTGTCACTTTTCCTACGGTCGATAACTCATCGGTAACCCCGAGTGACATTCCACACGTTCCAAACGCACTTGTAATTTCAAAGATCAGCGCGGGTATTGGAATAGTTGGTTCTGTAATTGTTAAAAGAATTGTAGCAAAAATCACCATCATTGCCGCAAGCAATATCACTGCATAGGATCGGAAAACATCAATTAAATGAATTTCTCGACCAAAGATTTGAATTTGGTTCTTCCCTCGTGAAAAGTTAATTAAAAATAATAAGGCAATCGCAAATGTTGTTGTTCGTATTCCTCCACCCACAGAGCTAGGAGAAGCTCCGATAAACATTAAGAAAGACATAAAAAAGTTTGTTCCTTGATTGAATAATTCCACATTCATCGTTGTGAGTCCACCTGAACGCGCAGAAACAGAATGAAAGAGTGCACCAAAAACTGCATCATGCCAACTTAAATAGCGGAATGTATTAAAATATTCGATGATAAAAATTCCGATGGCTCCGATTATCAACAATGCACCATATGTAACTGTAGTGATTTTAGTAAAAAGAGAAAAGCGGAACGTCTTATTTTTATTTGATAAAAACTCTTTTACTTCGATTAAAACAGGGAAACCAATGGCGCCTAAAATAATCAAGAGCATATGGATAGTTTGCACAAAGTAATCACTGCGAAAGGCTTGAAGTGAATCTCCATTTATATCAAATCCACCGTTTGTAGTTGCTGAAATAGTAGAAAACACACCATTTAATATGGCAAAACGTGTATCGTCATAAAATTGCATAAAATAAAGCGATAGAATAATAGCTCCAACCAATTGAATGAGAAGAAGAATTTTCACAATTTCTCGAATCAACTTGACGACTCCAGCTAATGTTGGTTGGTTATGGTCAATCATAATTAACTGTCGTTCACGTAATCCGATTTTTTTTCCTGCAAGCAACCAGATAAACGTACCGATTGACATAATACCAATACCACCAAGCTGAAGAATCATCATAATAATGACGTAACCAAATGAAGTGAAAGTATCTGCAATATTTACTGGTGAAAGGCCTGTCACGCTGACTGCGCTAACTGCTACAAATACTTTGTCAATAAACGATAAACTTGCGTCTACTTCTTTTACTCCCGGTAAAGAGAGCAGTCCTACAGAAATCGCAATCGCTATAAAGTAATAGGAAACAATGATTTGTGCAGGAGTAAAACTTTTAGTAGATGGAATAGGTACTTGTTTCATGCTTATGTCTCCTTTCTCCTAGTATAGAAAACTGATGAAAAAAAAGATAGGAATTCTCCTATTTTTTTCTTTTACGCTTCTACTTTTCGGTTTTGTCGAACACCAAGCAAATAACCACCAACTGCAATCACTACTAGTACAGACCAGAAGATAAGTTTCCATTCTGTCGAGTGTGGGAAGTGCTCATCAAGAATTTGAATATCCGGATGTGACAGTGTAAGAACCAATAGTTTCACTCCTACCCAGCCGACAATCAAGAAAGCAGCAGTTTCAAGGGAAGGAAACTTTGCAAGTAGCTGAACAAACTTATGTGCAGCAAAACGCATAATAATTAATCCGACTACCCCACCGAAGAGCATAACAGCAAATTGGCCACCGTTGATCCCACCAATTACACTATTGCCGACTTCAGGAAGTGTAACAGCAATCGCTACAGCTGCTAGCATCGAATCGATTGCAAAAGCGATATCGGCCAGTTCTACTTTTAATACAGTCATCCAGAATCCTGAGCCTTTTGTTTCAAGTTTATGCGTGTCCGCTAATTCTTCCTTGTGCCTTCTTTGATCCCATATATGTTTTATGGAAATGAAAAGTAAATAAGCTGCTCCAAGTGCTTGCACCTGCCAGATATTCACTAAGAATGTGATTAGGAATAATGCAGCGAATCGGAAGATAAAAGCTCCCATTAATCCATAAAACAAAGCTTTCTTTTGTTGCTCTCGTGGTAAATGCTTTACCATTACGGCCATCACGACTGCGTTATCAGCAGCTAAAAGACCTTCTAACAAGATTAGTACAAGAAGTACCCATCCATATTCTAATAGTATTTCCATCTCGCTCAGTCCTTATTTTTTGAAACAAAAAAGACCTATGCCTAATAAAAGGCAAAGGTCTTGCTAAGCAGATGTAATCTACCATTCATAACCAATGGCACAAGCCACGAGATGACGACTATGAAATAGGGTCTCCCCTAAAGCTACTCCCCTTTGACAAAGAGTCAAGGTCTATTTTGTTATGGGAATAGTATAGCATATCCACTTTTTTTGTAAACAAAAATTATACAGGATGGTTAGACTTTCTTCTCGTCTCGGTATCTAAGAAACTATAGATGATTGGGACGATATAAAGTGTAAAGAATGTGCTCGATGCGAGACCTCCGATTACAGCTATTGCCATCGGTTGGTTAATCTCCGTTCCTTCGCCAATACCCAGAGCTAATGGTACAAGACCGAGAATTGTTGTTAATGCGGTCATCAATATTGGACGAATACGATCTTTAGAACTTGAGACAATTGCTTCATAAGAAGGAATGCCTTGCGCTTTTCTTGAGTTAATCGTGTCTACTAATACAATTCCATTATTTACGACTATTCCGACGAGTATTAACACACCAATTACTGCCGGAATGCTAAGTGGTGTTGATGTAACAAATAATCCTATCCCAATACCTATAATGATTAATGGAACAGTAAATAATATGACAAATGGATACTTAAACGATTCGAATTGAGCTGCCATAACCAAGTACACTAAAACAACTGCCAAAATAATCGCCATTATCATGTCTGCCGCTGCATCTTCCAACAACTCACGATCTCCACCAAACGTGACTTCGACAGACTCAGGTAGTTCTGCGTCTGCAATAATTTGATCTACACGTGCAGACATATCGCCTAATGTTTGACTAGATGCATACGTTAAATTGACAGTTACAGCGCGTTGTTGATCGACTTGACGAATTGAAACAGGTGAAGACACTGTTGAAATATCTGCTATTTCATCAAGTGCTACGAATCCACCAGATGGCGCACGCAAATTAAAGTTTGCAAGTTCTCCTGCTGACTCGTACGTATTGTCTGGATACTGAGCAAAGACACTAAACACATCATCTTGCTCGGTGACAATTTGCGTGGCAAATACACCACGAGTTGCATCTGTAACGGTCTGTGCAACTTGCGCAGGTACAAATCCATAATCGAGAGCTTGGTCTCGATCAATTGAAATTACTACTTCATCTACAGTTTCAGATAAATCACTTGAAACTTCCGTCACAAATTCATCCTCTCGGATGTCAGACTCTACTTGTGCTACGGCTGCTTCTAAAGCTTGATTATCCGACGAAGTCATTCTAAACGTTAATGAGTTCGGTGTTGATCCTGCTGCTGTCTGAAGTGCAAATTCTACTTCAGCACGCTCTCCTATTTGTTCCTCTACAACCGGTTGTACTTCATCAACAAAAGCAAAGACAGAGCGATCTCTCTGATCAAGTTCTGTTAATTTCACATAAATCTCGGCTTCATTTTGTGAGCCTGATCCTTGAGATTGACCTTGTTGCGTGCTGCCGATTAAAGAAGTATAGACTTCTACATCCTCTTGCTGTTTAAATAATTCTTCTATCTCAGTGACAACCTCTTCCGTAGCATCCACAGAAGCTCCGTTCGGAAGTTCTACTTGGACGGTCACAAATCCTTCATCTGTAGCAGGTAAGAACTCTGTTCCTACACGGAATAAGCCAAATACAGAGAGAGCAATTAGAATTGTCGTAACTCCTACTAACACAAAACGATTTCGTAGTGCCCATTTAATTGATTTTTCATAATTATTGTATGTGCGCGAGCGTCTTCTTTTTGCTTCTATATTACCTTTAGGTTTTTTCAATAGAAGACTTGCCGCCATTGGAATAATAGTTAATGCGACTACTAAAGATGCAAATAAACTAAAGGATATCGTTAAAGCAAACTCTGTAAACAACTGGCCAATTAGTCCAGACAAGAAAATCACTGGTACGAATACTGCAATAGTTGTTAAAGTAGACGCTGTAATCGCTCCAGCCATCTCCTTTGTACCTTCAAGTGCTGCTTCTTTTCTATCTTTTCCTAGACCCATATGGCGTTCGATATTTTCAATAACGACAATAGAGTTATCCACAAGCATTCCAATTCCTAGTGCGAGTGCTCCGAGTGTCATGATATTCAAAGAGAAGCCGGTAAAGTACATCAATACAAACGTTACGACGACAGAGTACGGAATAGCAGCACCTACTATGATAGGACTCCGTATACCTCTTAAGAAGGCAAACAATACTAACATCGCAAAGACTGCACCAAATAGGAGAGACTGACCGATATTATTAATCGCTAATTTTACATAATCTCCTTGATCAAAAAGTATATTGGCTTGAACATTTTCATACTCTGGTTGACTCAATAGATCATCTAAATTTTCTTGGAAGTTCGTTGAAACACTCGCTGTATTCGCACTGGATTCTTGGAAGACCGATACTAAAATCGCTGGCTCGTCATTCGCTCGAGTGATTGTTGATTGATTTCGCTCACCAATTCGGACGTCCGCTACATCATCGACTGTAATTGATTCACCATCTAGTGGATTCACAGTAATCGCTAGAGCAGCCACATCTTCAGCAGAAGTCACACTTGAAACAACGCGTGTCGTTAAACTTTGGTTATCTTCTGTTTGAATGGGTTCCCCTGGTAACGAGACATTGGATACTTGAATCGCTTGTACAACGTCTTGCAAAGTCAGCCCTTGTTCTTCTAATAGAGCAGGATCTGTATCAATTAAGATATCTTCCACTACAGTCCCTGAAATACTTACACTTGCAACTCCTTCCGTTCGTAAAAGTTGCTGTTCGATTTCATCTGCAAGGTCTGCAATATTTTCTTCTCCTGTCGAATTGATGGCAAGTTGAATGACAGGAAATTGTGCTGGATCAAACTTTAAAAAACGTGGTTGCTGTGCACCTTCAGGTAAAGGGACCAAATCAATCCGTTGTAATATATCGAGTTGCACATCGTCAATATTTGTAGACCAGTCAAACTGAAGCAGGATAAAGTTTGCACCTTCTTGTGAGGTGCTACTTACCGTTTCAATACCTGGAAGCGTACTGAATTGGGATTCAAGCGGTCTTGTTAATTTTTCATTCACCTCAATAGGTGAAGCACCTGAATAATTTGTAACGACTACACCGATTGGTGGATTAAGGTTTGGGATTAACGTGACGGGTATGCGTGTTAAAGACACACCTCCCAGTATGAGAATGACCAGCATCGTGACCAATGTAAAGACTGGTCTTCGAATTGAAAATTTACTAAGGTTCATAAAACGGACTCCTTCCAAGTGCATTACTTTAATCATAGATTTATTACGGGAAGATTACAAATTGGAGTACTTGAAAGAGAAAAAAAACGAACAACTTCGTCAAAAGTTGTTCGCATTTCTTATAATAAGTTGTATAACTTTAAATGTTCGTATTTATCTTGGAACCAGCGCATAGCAAAATCATTTTCAAACAAGAATACGTAACGGTCAAAACGATCGCGCACTAACATACTCCGCGGACCTGTCATTGACTCTTTTACTTCTTCTTCATTTTCAATCCACCGGGCTACTTTTGAACCAATTGGTTCCATCCGCACTTCAACATTGTATTCATTCTTCATGCGATGCTCAAATACCTCGAACTGTAGTTGGCCTACCGCTCCAAGAATTACATCTTCCGTATGCAACGTTTTGTAGTACTGGATAGCCCCTTCTTGTACTAACTGAAGAATCCCTTTATGGAAGTGTTTAGATTTCATTACGTTTTTAGCTGTGACTTTCATAAAGAGCTCAGGTGTGAACTGTGGAAGCTTCTCAAATTCAAAAGCTTTCTTCCCACCGACTACGGTGTCCCCAATCTGGTAGTTCCCCACATCATACAAACCGATGATGTCTCCAGCAACTGCTGAATCCACCGTTTCACGGTCATCTGCCAAAAACTGAGTAGACGATGAAACTTTAAAAGATTTTCCAGTTCGAGCTAATGTCACGTTCATGCCACGCGTGAATTCTCCAGATACGATTCGTACGAACGCAATCCGGTCACGGTGTGCAGGATTCATATTGGCTTGAATTTTAAACACAAAACCAGCAAAATCAGTTGAGTCTGGCTCAACAACTTCTCCATCATTTGTTAAACGCGCTTGTGGTTTTGGTGCAAAATCTAGATAGGTCTCTAAAAATGTCTGAACACCAAAGTTTGTTAAAGCACTTCCGAAGAATACCGGTGTAAGTTCTCCTCTTCTCACGCGCTCTTCATCGAAGTCATTTCCGGCCTCAGCTAAAAGCTGAATATCTTCCATTGCTTGCTTATAATAAGAAGTTTCTTTCATTGGATGAGCATTTACGAGCTCTCCCTCTTGATCTACTTCTAAAAAGCGGTCTTGTTCATCCGTTCTGAACTGTTCAATTCGATTGTTGTAGCGGTCGTAAATTCCTAAGAATTCTTTCCCCATCCCGATTGGCCAATTCATTGCATATGAATCAATTTCTAGGACTTCTTCGATTTCCTCCATTAACTCTAATGGTTCTTTTCCCTGTCGATCGAGCTTATTGATAAATGTAAAGATTGGAATTCCACGCATACGACACACTTTAAATAGTTTTAGTGTCTGTGCCTCGATTCCTTTTGCGGCGTCGACAATCATCACTGCGCTATCGACAGCCATCAACGTGCGGTAAGTATCTTCCGAGAAATCTTGGTGACCCGGTGTATCCAGTATGTTAATTCGGTTCGAGCGGTAATCGAACTGCATCACGGATGAAGTAACAGAAATCCCACGTTGCTTTTCAATTTCCATCCAGTCGGATGTCGCAAACTTTCCAGTCTTCTTTCCTTTGACTGTACCCGCGTCACGAATCGCTCCACCAAAATAAAGTAGTTTTTCAGTCATCGTCGTTTTTCCAGCATCCGGGTGAGAGATGATGGCAAATGTCCGTCTTCTTTGTATTTCTTCTTTTGTATTCATTGTATATTCTCCTTCATTTTTGCCTATCTAATCATACGTATTTTTGCCGTATATAGCAAGTTACACTAATGGTGAGAGACAATACTTTTCTAGGAGTTGATACGTTGCTGTGATAGATTTTTCATGAGTTCGTTCATACGCATGTGAAGATTCAATACCTGCACCACACAATGCATGCTTCACGTCCACACCTGCAGACACAGCAGCAGAGGCATCAGAAGCATAATAAGGATAGATATCTACTTTATAAGGTATGTCGTTTTCTTTTGCCAAATTAATGAGGTGAGAAGTGAATTCGTAATGATAGGGACCAGAGCCGTCTTTTGCACAGATCGAGACCGTATACTCATCTGAAGATTGACCATCTCCAAGTGCCCCCATGTCTACAGCAAGATATTCCTGTACTTTAGCAGGGATTGACGAGTTACCGCCGTAGCCGATTTCCTCATTTGTAGATATATAAAAATAGGTATCGACCGGTAGCTTTTTGCCTTGTAACGTTTCAGCTAATGTGAGGAGTAATGCAACACTCACTTTATCGTCTAGATGACGTGATTTAATGAATCCAGAGGCTGTCTTCGTGAAGCGTGGTGCAAAACTGACGAAATCGCCTACAGCTATTCCAAGATTTTCAGTATCTTGACGAGAAGTCACGACTTCATCCAGACGCACTTCTATAGTGTCATCCGAACGTTCGGTTTGACCCGATTTTGTATAAACATGAACGGATGATTGATGCATTAAAATCGTTCCAGAATATTCTTTACCGTCCCGAGTATGAATGGTACATGTTTCGTTTTCAACAGAGTTCCATATAAAGCCACCCACCTTAGTGAGTTTCAAACGTCCATCAGACTTCACTTCTTTCACCATCGCCCCTAAAGTATCTACATGAGCCGTAAGTAGACGCGCCTGTGTTGTATTTTCTCCAGGAAGTTTGATTAATAAGGATCCTTTATTTGTATGTTCAATTTCATAGTCTAATCCCTTCAAATAGGTAGTAACCCATCCCATGATTTTATTTGTATAACCCGTTGGACTTGGAATTGTAACTAATTCTTCAAGTAATACATATACTTTTTTCATGACGTACCCTCCATTCGTTGCTTCTCCAATCATACCAGAACGTATAGTCAACCGATATAATTCCTGCTACACTTCTTGTAGCACCATTCTACTACTCTGAAAGGAGGCTACTATGGATAAACAGCGTCAACTACAGCTTCGCATTCGCTATTTTGCGAGTCTAATTTGTATATTTGTTATCATTCATACTATATTTGCACTTTTTCATTCTCAAATACATTCCATTTATTTTTATATTTATTCTATTATTTACGTTTGTTTTTTAGTCGCACTGATTCGATTAAAGAAATTACCCAACTGGGCCCCGTATTTGTTTATTGTGACGCTGAATTGTTACATCATGCTCGAGTATACAACTGAAATGACATATTCTTATGTGATTTTTCTAGCGTATCCGATATTCATCGCGACATTTTTTCAAGTCTTCCCTGTCATTTTCCTTGTTATCGCGGTTACATATGTAGAACTATTTTTTATCTTTACTCAGCTCTCAAGCAATTTCTCCAATCAACTGTCACGGCATGATGTTGAACTGGTATTGTTCTTTTTCTTCATGTTGTTGAGTACAACGATCCTCTATATGTGGGTCGAGAGAAAGATTCTTCAGTCTATCAATTCTCAAAACAGTTTGATGAAAAATCAGCTATTGAGTCAAGATGGCTATTTACGATTATTTTTTGATACTGCAAAAGACGGCATTGCCGTGTTCGACCTTTCAAACCGTTTAATCGACTTGAACCCTGCTTTCGAAGAATTGTATGGCTACTCAAGAGAAGAACTTCTCGGTCGCGAAATCTTTTTTGTGTCACAAGAATCTGAGGCTGCCGCTAGAGAACGGACTGAAAAGATTCGTCAAGGAAATGTCTTTCATTTTGAAGCAACAGATATGAGAAAAGATGGCAAAATGATTGACGTCCTGCTCACACTGTCTCCAATTCATGATAAACGTGGCAAAATCATTGCAATGTCTGTAATTTCCAGAGACATTAGTTTTAAAAAAGAGACTGAAAAATTGAAATTGCAAACAGAAAAACTGCAATTAGCTGGTGAAATTGCGGCGGGTGTTGCCCATGAAATTCGGAACCCGATGACAGTTATATCTGGCTTCATTCAAATGATGAATTCAGATAAAAATTCACCCAGTTACCGCTATACGAAATTGATTGAAAGTGAAATCAAGCGGATTGAATACATCGTGAGTGAATTTTTACAACTCTCTAAACCCTCTCCTTCGTTAAATGAACGATTCTTTTTAAGATCTGTATTAAACGATGTAGTAAGTTTATTTGGACCAAACTTAGATTCTTCATCAATCAAACTCCACCATAAGTGGAACGCGCATCACATGTGGTTACGGGGAGATGAATCCCATGTTAAACAAGTATTTATAAATATTATTAAAAATGCTATTGAATCTATTGAAAGTTCTGGTGAGATTCATATTTATAGCTATTCAAAGAATCATGAAGATTATATCGTCGTGATTCGAGATACGGGCACAGGAATGACGGAGGAAGTTTTAGAAAATCTCTACAATCCGTTTTATACGACTAAGGCGGAAGGAACGGGCCTTGGCATGTTAATCAGTGAAAAGATCATGGCAGATGTAAACGGGAAAATTGAAGTGGATTCTGTATTAGGAAAAGGAACGACCTTCTTCCTACACTTCAAAAAAGTATCCCCTCCTGAAAATGAAGAAAGCTAGTCCGAATGAATTTCGGACTAGCTTTTTGTTATTTCAAAACTGAGCGCACTAATTTAACTTTCGATCTGTATGGTGGATACAACAAATTCATAGGAAGTTTCGTGCTCTTTTTGAAAATAGACTTTTGATGTGTAAATTGATCAAAGCTTGCTTTTCCGTGATACGCACCCATTCCAGATGTGCCTACTCCTCCAAATGGAAGACTGACGCTCCCTACATGGGAAATCGTATCGTTGATACAGCCTCCACCAAACGGGAATGCTTCGACAAAATAATCTTGAGCCCGCTCATGCTCACTAAAGAAGTAAGCAGCAAGAGGTTTAGGTAGTTTGCGAATGTCGTAGATGGCTCTGCTTAAATCTGAATACGTCAAAATTGGCAGTAATGGACCAAACAACTCATCTTCCATCAACGCGTGTTCAAAACTGTCCACTTCAAACAATGAAGGCTCGATATAAAGATCTTCTCGATCTGTAGCTCCTCCATGAATCAAATCTTCACGAGATTTTTCTAGTAATGCTTCTAAACGATCAAACTGTTTTGTATTGACGATCCGACTGAAGTCTTGACTAGTTTGTACATTGTCTCCATAGAAAGTGGCAATCGTCTCTTTCACTTTTTGAATGAACGCCTCTTTCACATTCTCATGAATGACCAGATAATCCGGTGCCACACAGGTCTGACCTGAATTCATGAACTTACCCCACACTATGCGCTTAGCTGCAACATCAAGATTAGCAGTATGGTCTACAATTGCAGGTGATTTTCCACCTAGCTCAAGAACTACAGGCGTCAATCTCTCAGCTGCTGCTTTCATAACCACTTTTCCTACTTGCACACTTCCCGTGAAAAAGATTAAATCAAAGGGAGCATGAATCAAAACGGAAGTTTCCTCTTTTTCACCTTCAACTACACGAATATAATCCGGTGAAAACGTGTCTTCTATTAATAGTTTAACCACTTCTGCAACATGAGGAGTGGCTTCGGAAGGCTTCACAATCGCAGTGTTCCCACCAACAATAGCACCAATCAAAGGCTCCATGACAAGTTGGAACGGATAGTTAAACGGGGCGATGATTAAGCAACTTCCATATGGTTCACGTACGGTATAACTTTTCGCAGGCTGTAACACTGTTGGTGTTTTAACCGCTTGAGGCTTTACCCATTCTGCTAAGTTTTTCTTCATATACGAAATAGATTCATATATAATACCGATTTCTGTTATGTATGCCTCAAACTCTCCCTTTCGTAAATCTTTATAGAGCGCTTCTACTATGGAAGATTCAAATTTCTTAATAGCACTTTTTAATAAATCAAGCTGTTCTAATCGAAATTCTACTGGTTTCGTCTCACCTTTGTATACTTTGAATTGCTGTTCTTTGATCCACTGGCTCACTTGTTGTTCTGTGAAATTCATCGTATTCCTCCCGTCTTGGTCTTATTTTTAGTATACGAGTAATTTTCATTGCATACAATGAATCAACATTCACTCCTAAGTCTTTGGACTTATTTTTAAGCATTCAGCGTTTAATTTGTAACTTTTAGGGGTAATTTTCAGACAACTACATATACCAATAACAAGATATAAAATAGATGTATGAATAGGAGGAAATACGATGAACGAAACGAGAAACTGGTGGGAAGAAGTATTTACAGGTCCTATTTCACTTGGACTAAATAAAGATCGCATGTTAGAACTTGAAGAAGAGCAATTTATCTACTTTTCGCAACTAGACGAATCAGATGATTTACAAAGACACTCCTAAGGGTGTCTTTTTGTTTTAATCGTATGGTATTCTTGAGCAGGTGATAACTATGAAACTAATTTGGAAATATGGCTTTTTGCTCTTAGTGACCCTATTTGTTAGTGGGTGCACATTTTTTGATGAGCCAGTCGAACAATCCTCAGCGGAACTGGTAGAGGTCGTCGATGGAGATACGATTCGCATTATATGGAATGGTAAAGAAGAAACGGTACGTTATTTGTTAGTGGATACCCCTGAAACCAATCATCCTCGATTGGGAAAACAGCCTTTTGGTGAAGAAGCAAAGTTGCTCAATGCGGAACTCTTAGAGGGAAAAGAGCTGACTATAGAGCTAGATATTGGGAATCAATACGATGATTATGGGCGGCTGCTCGCCTATGTGTATGCAGATGGCGAGCGCGTACAAGATGCCTTAATTGCTGCCGGACTAGCACGTGTAGCCTATGTCTACCCGCCAAGCACTCGACACTTAGATGCACTTGAAGCAGTGCAACAAGAAGCTAGAGAACAAGGCATTGGTATTTGGGAGTACGATTATTATGTAACGGATCGTGGTTTTGATGCAGCAAGTTATGACCAGCAAGGTTCAGAATGCATGATTAAAGGAAACATTAATCGTCAAGGTGAAAAAATCTATCATGTGCCTGATGGACGATTTTATTCACAGACGAATCCTGAAGAATGGTTTTGTTCTGAGCAAGAAGCCCGAGATGCTGGTTTCCGAAAATCTCAACAATAAACTAGCGGATTACATCCAAAAAAGGAGTTTCTCGAATTTTGAGAAACTCCTTTTATCTAGGTTTACTATAGAGTGGCGTTCTCCACATCTAAAAGAAATCGAGTTGCGCCTCCTAGAAATCCCGCAAGAAGCCATCGTAACCCATGAAGCAAAGAGCGCTTCACGGGCCACGCTGTCATCTTGCACTATTTCTGAACAGTCGGCTCCACATCTAAATCTAAGTTGTAGCCCCATCAATTTTTGATTCTGGCGCTGTCTCTTCTGGTGTGATATCACGGAACGTCTCATTTTGTTCCTCAAGATCACGCGTTCTATGTGCAATTCGAGAAGCCGCGCTTGCTGCTACACCTGCTGCTAAATCGTCTAAAAATGTGTGAACTTGCTCCCCTGCTTTTGTATCAAGCTGAGAGATGATTCCAATTTTATTTTTATCCAAATGGCCGAAAGTCGTTACAGCGATACTTCCGTATGTGAAGACAGAACCTAGAGCAATCGTTTCATCTACTCCAAACAACCCTTCATCGCTTTCGACGATTGATTGTAGCGGTTCAGACAACATTTTCTTTTCCGCTAGTTCGTCCAATTCAATCCCTACTAAAATGGCATGTTGCATTTCACGGTTTTTTAAAACCGATTTGACCGATTCTTCGCAGTGTTCCATAGTAAGTCCATCATTATATGGGAGTTGCATTTCATAGACGATTTTCGCAATATCCTCAATTGTCACGCCTCGACGATTTAATGCTTCTTTCGTTGCTTGGTAGACCGTGTCGGAATGGACACGTGTGCGTTGTGAATTTGAATCCATAATTCTAACCTCCTAGTTGTTCATCCATTATACTATTTTGTGAGGATTTGATACAATTTGAATACAACGTACGAATGGAGTGAGACGATGGAAAGAGGAAAAATCGAAGAAAGATCACTATATAGCGAAGCACTCCAACAAGAAGTGTCGCTACTAGTCTATCTTCCAGCCACTTATTCACCTTTATATAAATATTCACTATTGATAGCTTCAGACGGGAAAGATTACTTTCAGCTAGGCCGTATTTCTCGTGTAGTCGATGAATTATTGCATGAAGAAGAAATTGAAAACTTGATTGTTGTAGGCGTTCCTTATGAAAACGTAAAAGATCGACGGTCGAAATACCATCCAAATGGTGATCAAAACAAAGCTTACATGAGATTTCTGGCACAGGAGCTTGTACCTTATTTGGATGAACAGTTTCCAACCTATCAAATTGGCATGGGTAGAGGATTAATTGGTGATTCATTAGCAGCAACGGTCTCCTTAATGACGGCATGTTCATATCCCCATACATTCGGAAAAGTAATTCTGCACTCTCCTTATGTAAACGATGCTGTTTTAAAAACTGTGAAAAATACTTCGGCGACTCATTTCAGCATTGATCATGTAATCGGTCTTGATGAAACAGCTGTTGCTACAGGTGATGGTGTCGAAAAGAACTTTTTAGAAGACAACCGCGAATTATCAACACTATTTGAAGACAAAGGATTCACCTATCGTTATGAAGAACAATCTGGTGGACATACATGGAAGACATGGCAAAAAGATATGAATCGGGCAATCTTGATGAATTATACGAAATAGACAAATTATTTGGTATACTAATAAAAGAACCATAAGATATGGAGGGATCGACTATGAAATTCGGTATCGTTGCATTTCCATCAAAAGCAGTTCAAGATTTTGCGAATTCATATCGAAAGCGATATGACCCACATTATGCGTTGATCACACCGCATATGACTTTAAAAGGCGTATTTGAAGCAGATGATCAAGAAATTAAAACAATTGCAGCTAAAGTGGCTAAGGTGGCTGCTTCTCAAAAACCATTTAAATTAAATACTACGGGTATCAGCTCTTTCGCTCCTGTAACCAACGCCATCTATTTCAAAGTGGAACCAACGGAAGAATTAGTATCGTTGCATAAGAAATTAACGGAAGTGGACTACCAAGATTCTGAGCAATATGCTTTTGTGCCTCATATTACAATTGCTCAAAAAATGACGTCTAGTGAACATGACGACATCTATCCACAACTTAAAATGATTGGTGCAAAGTTTGAAGAAGTCATTGATCGAATTCATTTGTTGTATCAATTGGATGATGGTTCTTGGACGGTTCACGAAACTTTCCGCTTAAGTGGAGAATAATTCATGATTGTTGCTCACAAAGTTCAGTCAAAAAAACACTATGAAGATGCACTTTCTGTGCGTAGAACAGTTTTTATCGAAGAGCAAGCTGTTCCGCCGGATTTAGAAGTAGATGAGTTCGAAGACAGTGCTGTTCATTTTGTGGCTTATGATGAATTGCGCCCTATAGGTGCAGGTAGATTTCGTTTATTACCAGATGCTATCGCGAAAGTTGAACGCATATGCGTATTGCCAGACTATCGCGGGAAACATATCGGGAATTCGCTAATGGATGAAATTGAAAAAGAAGCGAAATTGCAAGGGTGCCGTCAGTTAAAGTTGAACTCTCAGACTTCTGCGATTCCTTTCTATGAAAAACGCCACTATACCATTTCATCTCCAGAATTTATGGATGCCGGTATTCCCCACAAAACGATGATAAAAGAAATCGATTAAAAAAAGTAGGTACTCCTCGGTTATTTCGAGTGAGCGCCTACTTTTTTGTGTGCTAAATTTGAAAATAGTTTCCATAATATAACTTCGGTAGAACAAATATGGATTTGGGTAGAATAAATCTCAGTTTCGGTAGAAGAAAGTATGTTTTCGGTAGAAGAACGACCGCTCAGGACAGGTCACAGTCTTCAATAAGAAGGCACTCCACTCTGTTGTGGATGTGCCTTTTTTATAGTCCTGAAATAAATGTCGTTGCTAGACCCAAATATATTAAAATACTAATAATATCATTGATTGTTGTAATGAATGGACCAGAGGCAACGGCTGGGTCAATCTTCATGCGGTGAATCAACAGCGGAATAAAAGAGCCTGCGATTGTAGCAACTAAGATTGAAGATGAGATTGCTGCTCCTACAAGTAGCCCAATCAAAATATCCCCTTTCCAGAAATACACTAACAACACGACAACAATTCCACTGATTACACCCGTAATCAAGCCAGTCCCCGCTTCCCGGAATAACAACTTTAATTTTGATTGTTCTTCAATATCACCTGTCGCAATACCTCGAACCGCAACGGCCAGAGCTTGTGTCCCACTATTACCAGCCATTCCAGCAATTAATGGAATAAAAACGGCAAGCAGTGCAACTTGATCTAAAGTCGCTTCAAACATACCGATAATATTTGCAGTAAACATCCCTAAAAACAAAAGAATTATAAGCCAAGGTAAGCGTTTTTTGGCAGCTTGTAATGGATTTTTATCAAACGTGTCCATATCTGAAACAGCCGCTAACTTCGAGTAGTCATCCGATGCTTCTTCATCTAAAACATCAATGATATCATCGACTGTGATAATTCCTAATAAATAACCACGATGATCGACGACTGGTAGTGCAAGGAAGTCATAGTCTTTCATCATTCGCGCGACTTCTTCTTGGTCTTCTGTGACCGGCACACTTACAACTCGTTCGTTGGCAATGTCTTTGATTAACGTATCTTCATCTGAAATAATCAAATCACGTAGCGAAATAACTCCCGTTAAAAAATGGTCATCATTCACGACGAACAAGTAATAAATCGTCTCAGCGTCTGGAGCTTCTCTTCGTAAGATTGTCATGGCCGATCGGACGGTAGACGATTCAGGAATCGCAACGTATTCTGTTGTCATGATAGAACCGGCCGTATATTCATCGTAGTGGAGTAAATCTTTAATTTCTTGTGCGGATTCCGCATCCATCATACTTAAATAGCTTACAACTTGCTCTTTATCCAGTTCATTTAACACGTCAACGGCATTATCGGCATACATGTGAGACAGCATGTCAGCAGCATAGGAAGGTTCCATCTCTTCAAGCAACTCTTGATAGTCGTCATCATCAAAATTGTTGGCCTCGAAAATTTCTGCTACTTCTTCTGGTGATAGAAAATGAAGAATTTGTTTGCGAATTTCTGGATCGACTTTATCAAAAAATACAGATTGGTCATAGGGGTGCAAATCCATAAATTCATCGCGAAATAAATCAATCTGATCGTTTTGTAAGTAATCGAGTAGCCGTTGTTGTTGAAGTTCTAGCACTTGTTCTTTTGTTTCTTCATTCATAACACATGTCCCCTTTCGAGTATGTGGGTAAAGTCATCGGGCAGAGGACATTCGATGACGAAATCAGTTCTCGTTATTGGATGTGTAAACGATAGTGAGTGAGCATGAAGAGCATGGCGCGGAATGAGCCGTAGGGACCCTCCATACAAATCATCACCAGCTAGAGGACATCCAATATGGGCCATATGAACGCGAATCTGGTGCGTTCTCCCGGTCCACAAATAGAGTTCTACATACGCATAATCTTGAGTTTCAACTCGAAATGTACGAATGAAATCATAGCTTGTACGTGCTGTTTTTCCATCATCTGAAATACAGCGCTTAATGATGGAGTGATCTTCTCGCCCAATCTTAGCCGTAATCTCTCCTGAAAGTGGAATAGGAATTCCTTCCACTACTGCGCGATAGCGTTTTTGAATAGCTCCACGCTGCATTGCCTCACTCAACAGATGATGGGCATGACGATGCTTGGCGATTAGCACAAGACCCGTCGTATCTTTATCTAGACGAGTGACCATATGGACTGTAGTTTTGTAATTTTGTTGTTTGTTATACCCCGCAATACGATTCGCCAGTGAATCGTTTGGATGATCTTTTGAAGGAATGGCGGGTAAACCGGATGGCTTGTTTACAATCAAAATGTGATCATCCTCGTAAAGAATGGTAAGCTCTTTTTGTACCGGAATGAGTCCGTCGCTCAGCTCTTCTTCAGGGAAAATGACTTCAATTTGATCACCATCACGGATGATTGTTCGCACTGTTTTCTCTTCGCCATTCACTACTAGCTTTCCTCCACTATATTTGATGGCAGTCAAAGCACGTTTTGAAATGCCGTGCATTTTTATTACTTCCCGCAAGTAGGTATCTTCGCCTGCGTGGAGGAACTGATAGCTAAAATTAGTCTTCATGATCCGCATCGATAAAGGAATCGTGGACTCTCTTCCAAAACGGGAAAGGACGGAAACGGGCGAAACGTACTTTCTCGTCTGCCACACGGTAACTGATAGAAGATACGTCTTTATGAAGCAATTGAAGATGGTCAACAGTCACCATGAAATCAACGGCTTTCACTGGTTTAAGTGTGCATGTATGGTGTTTTGGCAAGACGAGCGGTGAGCCGACTGTACGGAACACTCGGTTGTTAATCGAAGCAATTTCCGATAACTGAATCGCTTCTAAAGAGGGATGCACAATGGCTCCCCCTAAAGCTTTATTGTATGCAGTAGAACCGGATGGTGTGGACATACAAAGACCATCTCCGCGGAATGTCTCAAAGTGCATTTCGTTTAAAAACACATCCATCACTAGCGTCACATCTGGTGATTTCACAGTGGACTCGTTTAATGCCAAATACGTGGCAGGGTCTTCACTGGACTGGTAGTCGACCGTCACTTCAAGAAGGGGGTATTCGATAAATTTAAATTCTTCTTTTGCGATACTGATAACCAGCTTTTCAATTTCTGTAGGCTTCCAATCTGCATAAAAGCCAAGATGTCCTGTGTGAAGCCCAACGAAGGCGACTTGTGATGAGCTAGAGCGGTATTTATGGAAAGCGTGAAGCAATGTACCATCTCCACCAATGGATAACACGATATCTGGTTGATTTTCATCATACTCTAGTTCAAAGCTTTTCAAGTAGCGCATGGCCGTGTCACGTAGTTCGTTTGACAAAGCGTCGCCTCTTGACTGTATGGCAAACTTCATTCTGACTCCTCCCTCTTCCGCTCTTTCCAGCCTAGCGTGGACTGTTCTTTGTATTCTGTAAAGTAAACTTGCGCCTCTTGAATTTCATTTCGTATCAAGGACATTTCTTCATCTAATCGAAATGCCGCTTCTGCTGCCGATTGAAGACGACTTTTTATATTTTCAGGGAAGTCCCCTTTGTATTTGTAGTTTAATGAATGCTCTATAGATGCCCAAAAGTTCATAGCAAGAGTTCGAATTTGAATCTCTGCAAGTATCTTTTGTTCTCCATGCATTGTTTGAACAGGATATTCAACAATCAGGTGATAGGATCTGTACCCACTTTGCTTTTTGTTTGAAATATAATCCCGTTCTTCTACGACTCGCATGTCATGTCGTTTACAAATCAATTCTACAACATGTTCAATGTCATCTACGAATTGACACATTAACCGAACACCTGCAATGTCTGGGATCTCAGCCGCAAGTTGCTCGGACGGAACAAACGGGATGCGCTTTTCTAATGTTTTGTCATATATACTTGCGAGCGGTTTCAAGCGACCTGTCACAAATTCGATTGGTGAGGTGGCATTATGTACCGTATAATGTGCGCGTATTCCTTTTAATTTTACCTTCAATTCATTAACCGCTTGTTTATAAGGGTCTAGAAATTGCTCCCATTGTCCCACGCGTCACACCCCCCTCTAGTTTTGTTGTGCGTAAAATTGTTGAAATGTCTTTTCAACTTCCTCTACAAAGCGATGACCATAATTTTCATTTCCTTCAATTGAATACAAGAGAGATGTCAGCTCTTCAAAAAAGTGAGTGAGCTCTATTGTAAACTCTCCATTGGTTACAAAAACAGGAGCGGGTTCTTTGCTGACTAAACTTAGCGCTCCCCAGTCTTTATGGTCGAAGTGCAAATAGCAGTATTCGTCCCCTGCTTCTAATAAGTATACAAAACTCATACGATCTGTATCTGTTATCATGCGCCCACTTGCTGAATGGCTCGCAGTTAAATAATCGGTAGTTACTGTCCATTTAGATTGTTCATGCATAACTGCTAATACGTTTAGTGTTTCCAATTCAAACACCCTTTCTGCTTACTATAGGCTTATTTTAGCATACTCTATGAAACTAGCGGTATAATGGTTGTAAGAGGTGATCAAATGGAAATGCATAACGAAATTGAATTTAAAACGATGCTGACGGAACAGGAGTATACGCATTTACTTAGCTCTTATTCGTTCACATCTTACACTCAATTCAATGACTATTTGGACACAACAACCGGCAGCTTTTCAAAGCAAAAAAAGGGCCTCCGTATCCGGACAAAAAATGGTCAGTATGAAGTAACTGTAAAAACGCCAACTACTGAACTCGAAACACTCGAACAGAACTGGTCCCTATCTAAAAAGCAATACGAAGAATTTAAGCAGACAGGAGACTTATCGTATCTTCACGAACAATTTTCAGAACCGTTACAATCAATCGGATCTATGGAGACACTGCGCCATGAAATGCCTTATAAGAGTGGCGTCATCATGGTCGACTTTTCCAAATTTCTACATACACACGATTATGAGCTTGAATTTGAAGTGCCTGTCATTCAAGACGGAGAGCGTGAATTTCATGCGTTTTTACAAGAACATTCTATTCCTTATCGACCTGCAAAAAAGAAGCTAGTTCGCATGAAAGAAGCTATGACTAGGGTCTAATGTTTGAGAAAACAGTACTAGGTTGGTAGAATAGACAGACAGTACTAATAAAAGGAGTTTCACCAATGACCAACAAACCGATACTTCCCTATGACCAAATTGGGGCTGAAAAATTGTCTCAACTGATTGATGTTTTTTATGGATATGTCGGTCAACATCCATTATTGAAACCCATTTTTCCAGATGATCTGACTGAGACGGCAAGAAAACAAAAACAATTTATGACCCAATACCTTGGTGGCCCAGATTTATATACAAACGAGCATGGACACCCTATGATGCGTATGCGCCACAATCCATTCCCGATTACACCTGAACGTGCTGAAGCATGGCTACTGTGTATGGAGAGAGCAATGGATGATGTCGGCCTTGAAGGACCTTTTCGTGACCAATATTATAAGAGACTCGTTTTGACTGCACATCATATGGTCAATACACCAAGTGATAAGGAGGATGTGCTGTGACAAAATCTCAGCCAAATTTCGAGCAGACTGCTACAAGTTGTATGCAACGCCCGCTTGAAATTTATGCATTTCTCGATCCTTTGTGCCCAGATTCCTGGCGTTTTCAATTGACGCTCAAACGTTTACAAATTGATTATGGTCATTATTTTAGTCTTCGTGTGATTTTAAGCACCAATCTATTGAAGCTGAATTCAGGAAATGTTTGCACGGCCCCTATCCAATCTGACCAGCCAATCATGGAAATTGAACATCCTGTTCTTCCAAGCATTGCTGTAAAAGCTGCAGAATTTCAGGGAAAACGTGTAGCTAACCGATTTTTATCGAACTTACAAGAAGCTTATTTTGTATACAGACAAAATGTAAATTCGCTAACTACGCTAAAAGGAATTGCACAAGACTCTGCAATTGATGTAAAAGAATTTTTACAAGATATTCGGTCTACTGAATGTGCAAAATCGTTTCAAAGTGATCTTTCCATCTCTTGTGAAATGGAAATCGATCAATTTCCATCCATTGTTGTCTTTAATGAAAACATCGAAGACGAAGGCATTAAAATTTCCGGCACTTATTCCTATGAAATTTATGAGCACATCTTATCGGAACTTGTAGGAGATTCTATTACCAAACAAGATCCTCCAGAAGTAGAAAACTTATTAGACCAATTTATATCGCTATCTTCTAAAGAGATTGCTATATATTACAATATGCATGAGAAACAAGTAGAATATGAGATGAAAAAGAAATATCTTCAACGTGAAGTCGATCGTGTAGTAGTTGGAGGTATTACGAAGTGGAAATCATTAAAATAGGAAAAAGACCTTGTTCAACCTACCGTTGACAAGGTCTTTTTCTACTTACAAAGGGGATGGGAGAAATGTTCACGTTAAACAAAGGGGTGTATGTTTTATGTGAATTATTTCACATCCTTAATTTATCATGGTTGTCCGTACATTTCAATCGATGTGAAGGGTATTTCACAATATCGTCAAAATGAAAACCCTTTCTTGTAGAAAGGGTCTCTTTTTTACTGATTTGCAAGCAATTTTTCAAGCTCACTTAATTTTTCTTCAAATACTTTACATGCATCTTCAACAGCTTTTGAACTAGTCATATCTACTCCAGCAGCTTTTAATACTTCAATTGGATAATCTGATGATCCAGCTTTTAAGAAGTTATTGATATAACGATCGACTGCGGGTTGGCCTTCTTCAAGAATTTGCTTGCTCAGTGCAGTTGCAGCACTAAGGCCTGTCGCGTACTGGTAAACATAATAGTTGTAGTAGAAATGAGGAATTCTAGCCCATTCTAAGCCGATTTCTTCATCTACCACCATATCGTCTCCAAAATATTTCTTGTTAAGGGCATAATACTCTTCTGTCAGTTTCTCCGCTGTTAACGGAACGCCCTGTTGATCCAACTCATGGATAAGGTGCTCGAATTCAGCAAACATCGTTTGACGGAAGATTGTCCCACGGAATCCTTCCAACCAGTGGTTCAACAAGTAAATCTTTTTCTTCGGATCATCTATTGTCTTTAATAAGTAATCATTCAATAGTGCTTCATTAGTTGTAGAAGCCACTTCTGCCACAAAGATAGAATAATCTCCATATGCATAAGGTTGCTCTTGACGTGAGTAATAGGAATGCATGCTATGCCCAAACTCATGCGCAAGTGTGAACAGGTTATTCACGTTATTTTGCCAGTTCATCAAAATGTAAGGGTTCGTCCCATATGCACCTGATGAGTATGCACCAGACCGCTTTCCTTTTGTCTCTTCTACGTCCACCCAGCGATCTTTAAGACCTTGTTTGACGATAGACACATAGTCCTCACCAAGTGGCGCAAAACTCTCTACCATCGTTTGTGCGGCTTCTTCATAGCTGTACTCCATTTCAACTTCTTTTACAAGAGGTGCAAACAGGTCATACATATGCAACTCGTCTAACCCCATTACTTGCTTGCGAAGTTTTACATAGCGGTGCAACAAATGCACATTGTCATTGATTGTCGATACTAAATTGTCATAAACAGTCTCTGGAATATGATTACTTGCCATAGCAGCAGCGCGAGCATTTTTATAATTTCGAATAGACGCTTGAACGTTATCGCCTTTAATGTTGCCTGAAAGGATTGAAGCAAATGTATTTTTGAACTGGCCATAAGTGGCATACATCGCTTTAAACGCCTCTTCACGCACTCGTTGATCTTTACTTTCTAAAAAGCGCATGTAGCGACCATGTGTCAGTTGAACTTCTTTACCGTTTTCATCTTTGACCACTGGGAATTCGAGGTCTGCATTGTTTAGCTTCCCAAAAGTATCTGCCGAGGCAGCACTAACTTCTGCAAATTTTGAAACTAGCTCTTCTTGTTCTTTCGATAAAACATGTGGACGTTGCTTTGCAATTTCATCAAGTAGCTGTTTGTATAGCTGCAACTCTTCGTGTTCTTGCAAATACTGCGCCACTTTTTCATCGGACAATTCAAGAAGCTCAGGAACAAAATAAGAGAGTGCTGTCGATACTTTTACATATAGCGATTTAATACGGCTCTCCATAGCCTGTGATGAGTTGTTTGCTGTGTCCTCATCATGACGCATGTGCGCGTATGTGTAGAGGATGCGTAAGCGCATAGATAACTCGTCTCGATACGTAAGTGCATCGAATAGTTTATCTGCTCCATCACTAAGCGTCCCTTGGAAAGACGTAGCTTTTTCAGCCAAAGTAGATACTGCTTTATATTCGGCTTCCCACTCTTCGTTTGTTGCAAAAATATCTTCAAGTTTCCATGTTTTTTCAACAGGGACATCTTTTCTAAGTAAAACGTTTGATTCTGACATTTGCTGTTCCCTCCTTAGCATACTTTCCTATTTTCTCAATCTTTTGAACGTTTTGCAACTATCTGAAAACTATACCATTGCGAAATATAGCAGGTTTTACTGGATGATTTAGAAAATGGCCGGTGTGGCAAATGATTTGCTTTTAGAAAGGATGAATAGGTTTCTATTAATTGAAGATTCCTTGTCGTGTGCAACGTGTGATCAGATAAACTAAATAAAAAATCATCAGCTGTTCCCTCTCTACATGTCACTAAGAAATTGACATACGCAAACTGCCAGTAGATATCTGGTCCAAGTGAATGAGGAAGCATACATGGGAGACCAATATAAGTAGGGAAAGTTGCTTCTGTTTTTCTCCATTTGGTGATCAAGAAATGAAAACGTTTATCTTTTGAAAACGAAAATAAGAATGCCTCCCTTCTCATCTTTTCATAATTCTTTTTTAACAAATAGAGTACTTTTTGAGGTTTTGGTTGTATCACCTTTGGTTGACTAATATAAGAAAGCGGGGAATTCCCTTGGAGTTCTATCCGTTCACAAACAGCATAGTCTCCTGTATAGAATTCATACAAAATTAGTTGATGAAGTGTGGCGGTTTTTACACAAAGAAACGTTATCGATTTACTTCCATTCATGTGTGTAAAAATGCCGGCTTGAAGAAATTTTGAGAGTTTAACGTAGGATAAATCTGTGAGGTTTTTGGGAAGAAAATCTGCGTGTAAAATCCATCGGCACTGATAGCCAAGCGAAAGATACCCTGCTGTGCGCAATTGTAATTGTTCAGCTGAGATTTTACTACACTGGAATTCAAAGATCATGGGGATTGGAGATTGTAGACAGACATCTGCTCGTTGAACAATTGTAGGGATGTAGAATTCAAGGTGGACGTCATGAAAATGGGTGCGTAATGCAGAATAAATAAGGGACTTACCTGTGAGGTGATTTTGAGTTTCACGTTGTGAAGCAGCACTGTTCGTGCATGATACATCATGTGCAAAGTGTGCGACTTTTACCGATCCTCTTTTTAATGTTAGGCGCTGCTCACACTCGGGGCAATAATACTCTCTCCTTGGTAGCTGATGAATAGCTTGTTGCGACATTTCATAAAGGCATATAATTGAGCCTTCTGAAGTGATTGCAGTAAACATAAATCCTCTCCTTTCATGTACTGCTCACACTATAGCACATCCAAAAGAAAAAACCTCCTAAAAAGGAGGTTAAAAGTGTTTGGATAGTTGCTTGAATACGTCTTCTTCTAAAATCGTTTTAGCATATTCTTCTAGAACATGAATTGTTACAGATGCAACTGAAGCATATTCGACTACAATGCTTTCAAGATTTAATTTGTATTCATCCACATCATCTTCATTGAAAGTTAATGCCAAATAGTAGTACCCTTCATAGAAAAATAACTTTGAAGACAATAGTTCATCTTGTAAGCGTCTTGTTAGTGGGAGTAGATCATCAAATTCTGCGAATCGATAGAGTACGGATTGTCCCTTATCATAAAGCTCTTCATCAGAAAGTAAATCCTGATCAAATAGGTTTTCTGACTCACCCATCAATTTTGCAAGGGGTGCTGGATAATCTGCCGGTTTACCGTCTTGTGCAATATCTGGTTTTGTAACGACGACTTCAATACCTTTATCTACAGCATGTACTTGAATCCATAATGGACCTTCAAAATCAAAAGGATTGATTTCTTCAACTTCATCCATCATTTCCCAGAAAAGTTGTTCACTTTTCTCTCTGCTAAACCAAATCTCATCTGGGTTGAATCCACGTTCTTCAATGTCGATGTATGAAATGTAAATTTTCAAAGTAGTGTCATTAATACGTTCGTAATTCATTCTACACATCTCCTCTCTGGTTCAACCGCGTCCTGCTTATTTCTATTGTATGACGAATAGCTTTGAATTGAAAGTGTTCCGCTTGATGAAAAAGGTACAAAGAAGGAGTTGATCGACTAGCAATCAACTCCTTCCATCTTTGATTAGTTTACCATGCGCTGTGCTTCTAGCAACTGATAAGCACGCACTTTGCGTGGTAAAAATCGTCTGATTTCATCTTCATTATAGCCAACCTGTAAGCGTTTCTCATCGATAATAATTGGACGACGTAAAAGTCCAGGATGATCTTTGATCAACTCATAAAGGCGTTGAAGTGGTAAACTGTCCAAATCAACATTTAATTTTTGGAAGATTTTCGAACGTGTCGAAATAATTTCGTCTGTTCCATCCTCAGTCATTCGAAGAATCTCCTTAATCTCAGCTATCGTTAAAGGTTCGGAGAAAATATTGCGCTCTGTATACGGAATTTCATGTTCCTCCAACCATGCCTTTGCTTTGCGGCAAGACGTACAGCTTGGAGAAGTGTAGAGGGTCACCATCATCTGATTACACGCCCTTTCAGAAATTTATAAGTGTGTTACATTCTTTAAATTAGAATAACTCTAAATAACAACTTGTAGTTTTAGTATACATCAATTTTCTTTGATTTTAAACCCTAAATTTAAAATAATTTTATGTACTAATTGTGACTATACATAGTTACAAGGTGTAGTACTAGTTTACCCAGCATAAGCTAATTATAAACATAATTCGTCTTACTAAATAGAAAAAATCATTCTCATTTAGAGCTGGCCCATTGAAAATTGCTGTTCTATATATAGTAGTACGCATAACTAACACAAAAGGTTGCATAAAATATAAAATAATTGATTGATAAATTTGAAAAACCAGCAGTTACTCTAGATAGTCTAGAGCACTACTGGCATTTGTTTACTCTTTTCGCATTACTATGGAGTGTAATCTACATTAGGTGTATACGAGTTACCTGCGTTCCATAATAGAAATTCATCAATTCCTGCCTCGTTCAATGCACGAATTTGATCTTCCACTTCCTGTTTGCCATACACTTTATAATTCCCTGCACCTAAATACGAAGCGGTGAAATCTTGGATCCACGGCCTTGAAGTCGGAGGATTTTCTAATTCCGCAAGTTTTGCATTTTCAACTTTCGCATACTCTTGCACTAAACGGTAAGGCTCTAAATCTGGTTTCGCAATACCAAAATACGATGTCCAGTGGCTTGGATAAATCATAGATGAAATAACATCCACGTTATCGGAGATTTTAGAGAAATTTTGACCGATTCCAGGTGCTTCCGGTAATGTTGCAGAATAACCAAATATATCTACTGAAACTTCTACATCATAAGGCTTCAGTTTCTCCCGTGCATATGCAACAAAGTCGGTTACTGCTTGTACCCTGCTCTGAACGTCATCTAAACCAGATGTAGCATAATCTCCTTGAGAATAGTTCAAACTTTCCCAACGATTCTCAAACCCCTCTGGAAAACGAACATAATCAAATTGAATTTCTTTATACCCCATCTCAGCAGCTTCAATCGCTATTTCCACATTATAATCCCATACTTCTTGTAAGAATGGGTTTACAAACGCTTCCCCACGGCGATTCTTCCAGACAGAAGATCCTTCTTGGAATGACCATTCCGGTTTACGTTCTGCAAGTTCCGTATCTTTGAATACTACTACTCGTGCAATCGGATAGATTTGCTTCTCTTCCATAATTTCAAGAACGCCTCTCATATCCTTTACAAACGGTTTACCAATGTCGTAGGCAGCGAGCGGGCTATCTTCTTCTGGTATGTACGTTAAATTGCCAAAATCATCTTTGACATCAATTACCATCGCATTTAGGTCAGTTGAATCGAGTAGGTCAACAAGACGTGAAAAGCGGTCTCCACCTGCTGAGTGTCCTGTGACATAAATTCCTCGGACAGCGTCAGGATAGTCAAAAGTTAAACCTGATGAAAATCGAAATAAGGCAGAAGCTTCTAAAACTTCTTCATCAATCGTTGAATATGTAAATTGTTTTCCCGTGAAAGGTTCTCTTTCATCCTCAGCAAACGCGGATGACGGTGCTAAAAGACTAGTTGTTAATAGAACACTGGTGGCAAGAGCTATCATTCGATACGATCTCATGTATACATCTTCCTTTCTACGTTGAGTGTACCAATTGTTTCACTATGTGAAAAGACTGAATATAGACATTGCATGACTGTTCGAAGTAAGCTATACTTTTGTCAAATAACTATGCGATGATGAAGAAGAGTACTTTAGATCCTAAACTTCAGAGAGGCTGTGGGTGGTGTGAGCAGCTGTTTAGACTAAACGAATGGGCTTCAGAGCTGATGTATAATCCGGTTCACCCCGTTAGCAGTGACAAAGCGACCATAGAATCTCTATGGTAATTTGGGTGGTACCGCGGATTTAAGCATCATTCGTCCCTATTTAGGGAGAATGGTGCTTTTATTTATGGAAAAAAAGGAGCGAATCAGTATGAAACGAATTTTTTCAGGAGTACAACCAACCGGAACTGTAACATTAGGGAATTACATCGGCGCATTCCGACAGTTTATTGACTTGCAAAATGAATATGACTGTATCTTTTGCGTCGTTGACCAACATGCCATAACCGTACAACAAGATCCTAAAGAATTAAGAGACAATATACGCTCACTAGCTGCCCTTTATTTGGCTGTTGGACTTGACCCAGACAAAGTGACTTTATTTATTCAATCAGAGGTACCAGCGCACGCGCAAGCTGGTTGGATCATGCAATGCATCTCAAGCATCGGTGAACTTGAACGCATGACACAATTTAAAGACAAGTCAGCAGGTAAAGAAGCTGTCTCTGCATCTTTGTTAACATACCCACCACTGATGGCAGCAGATATCTTATTGTATAAGACAGATATAGTTCCCGTTGGTGATGACCAAAAACAACACATCGAGTTGACACGGGATCTTGCAGAGAGATTCAATAAACGGTATAAAAAAGTGCTAAAATTACCTGAAATTCAGTTACCTAAACATGGTGCACGAATTAAATCACTACAAGAACCCACTCGGAAGATGAGTAAATCGGATGAAAATCAGAAAGCTACTATGCGGTTACTGGATACACCTAAGCAAATTGAGAAAAAGATTAAGAGTGCTGTAACAGATTCTGAAGGCAAAGTATATTATGACGTAGAAAACAAACCAGGAGTGTCAAACTTACTAGCAATTGAGGCATCTCTCTCTGGTACATCAATTGACCAGGTCGTAGAAAAGTATCAAGACAGCCAGTACGGAGAATTTAAAGCAGGTGTTGCGAAAGTAGTCATAGATCATCTTGCACCGATTCAAGAGCGCTACCACGCACTTATTGAGTCAACTGAACTTGATGAAATTTTAGATAAAGGTGCTGAAAAGGCTAATCGTATTGCTATCGCTACTCTTCGGGAGATGGAGAATGCGATGGGCTTAGGGCGAATGAGAGTATAAGTATAAATAGAAGACAACCGATAAGCAGCTTGAACTCAAGTGATAAAAAAATCATTTCGAGAACAAGCTGTTTTTTTAATCCTATCGTTATGTAATTTGTCATTAGAAGAAGCTGTGCAAGAAGAAATACCGCTATGAAATAACAACTACAAAACAGAAAAAACCACATAGTATTCCCCTTTCCTTTCACTATATGAAAAAAAGACCCTTTACAGAAGAATCTGTAAAGGGTCTTGGCGTGAATTATTTCACTGGAGCATCAGCAGTAAGTTCGATGTCGATTAAATCGAAATCTGTTTCATAGCTGAAGTCATAGTTTTTAACGCGATCGTTAATTGGAAGTAACTCATATCGGAACTGCATTGGGATTACAGCAGAAACTTCATGCATGTATTCTTGCCACTCACGGAATTTACTTGCACGGAAATCAGCATCAAGAGCTTCTACAGAGTCGATAGCTTGTAGTAAGCCTTCTAGCTCTTCAGACGTATAACGGCTGAAGTTGTAAACTGCAGTTTCAGAATATAATCCTGATGGAGATGGGTTTGTACCAGTACCCCATGCACCCATGAAGATATCGATTTCTGGATCGTCAGCTTGTACTTTGTCGTAGAATGTGTTGAACTCGATTAGACGACCAGTTGCAAGTTGCACATCAAGACCAACTTCTTGCCAGTTTTGTAGGTAGTAGTTGATTACTTGTTCTTGAGTCTCGTCACCAGACATAGCTGCTAACATGATTTCAAGTTTTTCACCGTTTGGATCTTCACGTAGTCCGTCGCCGTCTACGTCTTCGTAACCAGCGTCATCAAGAATTTGGTTCGCCATTTCTGGGTCATACACGTATCCTTCAAGTGATGGATCGTGGAATGAAGCAAATACTGGTGGAATTAGAGAATTCGCACGCTCACGAAGACCGAAGTAGAATACTTCAGATACTTGTTCGATATCTAATGCGTAACCCATAGCTTTACGAAGCTCTATGTCACCCATTTTTGAACCTTCAATATCAGTTTCAACTAAGTTTGTATCGTAGTTGAATTTCCCAAGCTTGAAACCAAGGTACGAGTAGTAAAGTTCTTCACGACCAAGAAGAGTAATGTTTTCAAGGTCTTTTACATTTTCATAAGCACTTGTTGGGAATGACATAGCTAAGTCATACTCACCAGTCTCCATTGCTTTTGCAGCAGATGCTGATGGTACAGTTTGGATGACAACGCCATCTAACTTCGCTTCGCCAGCCCAGTAATTTTCGTTACGGACGAATGATACAGACTCACCAGGTACGATGCGATCAAATTTGAATGCACCAAGTGTAACTGGGTTTACGCGAACTGCTTCAGACTCTAAAAGCTCTGCTACAGGAATATCACCAACGATGTGGCTTGGCTCTGCGTATGTCCAAAGACCATCTCCACCTGAGTAGATAGCTGGAGATACTTTGTTGAATTGAATTTCTACAGTTTTCTCGTCAACGATTGTAATACCAGAGATTGTATCAGCTTCACCAGCATTGTACTCAACAGCACCTACGATGTTTTGGAAATCAGCATCGTAACGTACACCAGCATAATCTGGGTGACCGATGATCAAGTATGGTTGCACGATGTCTTCAGCTTTTAACGGCTCGCCATCAGACCATAATGTATCTTGATTGATTGTGATTGTTGCTTTGTTGTTGTCTCCATCAACTTCGATAGAAGCAATTCCATCGTTTGTCAATAAGAAGTCACCATCAGTTTTGAAAAGTGAGTTACTTGACCAAGAAAGAATATCTGCATCATATGCATCTTCATATAATGTATAAGAGAAGATTCCTTGGAATGGTGAATCATTTACTAATGCAACCTTTAAAGTTCCACCTTCAATTGCGTCACCTTCGTTTTCAAGTACAGTTGGGAATAAATCTTCAGTAGATTCTGCGCCCTCTTCAGTGCCTTCTTCAGTACCTTCTTCAGAAGTACCTGGCTCTTCGCTTGGAGTTGCTTCTTCTTCGTTGTTACATGCTGCTAAGAACAACATGAATGCAACTAGCAACGCAAGTATAGCTAAAAGCTTCTTATTCATTCGTTTTCCTCCTTTTTATACTCTCTTTTTATATCAAACGATGTACGTTTAATATCACCCTAAGCGCTGACGCGCATCTGCCGAACGGCGTATTGCCTGTCCAACATAGTTAATTGCCAACATTAGTAATAAAATTAATAATGAAGCTGGCAACCAGTTCCACCATGCATTTTCTAAAATAAATGGATCATTAGCATACGCAACGAGCGTCCCAAGAGATGGTGTTGATGGTGGCAACCCAAATCCTAGATACGATAATCCTGTCTCAAGACCAACATTTCCAGCAAAGTTTAACGTCATTTCAACAATTAGAATGGACGATAAGTTCGGCATCATTTCTTTAAAAATAATGACAGAGTCACTTGTTCCCATTGTTTTAGAGGCGTTGATATAATCGCGGCGACTTTCTGTTAAAGCTTTACTACGTACGAGACGTGCAGTTCCTACCCACAAGAAGACACTCATGATTAGAACGAAAGTTACTACTGTATATTTTGGAACGATAGAAATGAATACAATAATGATCATCAATGATGGAATCGTAATGAAGAAATCAATGATTCGCATGAAGATGTTATCAATCCATCCACCGAAATACCCTGTGATTAAACCAATTGCTATACCAACAATACCAGTAATCAAAGTTACTGAGATGGCAATTGTAATCGAATTACGCGCTCCAATAATGAGTTGGCCTAATATATCTCGGCCTCCTTTATCTGCGCCTAGCCAAAAGTCACTACCTGGTGGTGCCATTTGATCTCGTAAACTGATTCGCATCAACTGCGTTTGATCAATCATAAATGACCAAATATAAATTGTAGTAATCAAAACAATTAAGAAAATCAATGATGTCATTGCTAGTTTATCTTTAGAAAACTCACGCCAGATTACTTGAAATCCAGTAGGTGGCGCGGCTGCAGGTGTTTTTTTCTCTACATCAATAGTCTGTTTTTCAGCCATCGTTCGAATCCTCCTTTTCCATTATGTTTGTCAATCAATCCGGATACGTGGGTCAACAATACTCATGATGATATCGGATAGTAGACTTCCCAATAATGTTAAGAATCCGAAAAGCAATACCAGTGTTGTAATTACACTATAGTCACGACCGTTGATTGCCTGTACAAACAATTGGCCCATTCCTTGGTAACCGAAAATCGTTTCAATGAAGATCGATCCACCTAAAAGGTTTGTTATTGTAAATCCAAGGAATGCTGCGATTGGTAACAATGAGTTACGGAAGATGTGTCGTGAATAAACTTTATTATTTGGAATACCTTTTGCTCGCGCAGTGCGAACATAATCCATTGTTTTGGAGTCAATGATTTCCGTACGTAGATACTGAATGACACCCGTTGTTCCTAATACTGCGAAGACCATCGCTGGTAACAGTAAGTGATAAATCTTACTTAGTACATATCCAAAGGTTCCAGGGTCAGCACCTATACTAACTGTACCACTTGTCGGGAACCAACCTAGTTCGTATCCGAAGAAGAATACTGAGATTAAACCGAGTACAAATGTTGGAATCGCATAAACGATAAAGCTGTAGAATACGATTGATTTATCAAGAATAGTATCTTGATAGCGCCCCGCCAGTACCCCTAGTGGAATAGCTAATAGATACAATAGGCCAACACTCACTAACGATAACCAGAACGTATTAAGTGCTCGTGCACCAATCAGTGTTGAAACTGGTTGGTTAAACGTATAAGAACGCCCAAAGTCTCCTTGGAAGGCATTCCCCATCCAATTAATATATTGGATGTACCACGGATCATAAAAACCAGCCGCTTGGCGCAGTTGCTCAACACGAGCCGGATCTGTTTCAGGTGTGATCAAACCAGTAAAGGGATCACCAGGCATGAATTTTGCCATGATGAAGATTAATAAACTTAGTACAAACAACTGAGGAATCATGACGAGAAATCGTCGTACTACCGTTTTCCACATAGTTAGTTGCCCCCCTGTTCTGCTGCTGTCATCGCCACTTGGTGCGTGTCAGAGATTGGGCGTAAATCAAATACTCGACCATTTTCATCGAAATATTTTTTGTTTTCTGTATGATAGTTCGCTTCCACACGTTGGCGCTCAATTTTACGCTCATCGCGTGTAGAAGGATCAATGTTTGGAATTGCAGATAATAAACGTTTCGTATAGATGTGTTGTGGGTCCCCGTATATTTCATCACGAGTTCCTGTTTCTACGAATCGACCTTTATACATGATGTTGATTTCGTCACACATATGTTTAACGACACCAAGATCGTGAGAGATAAACAAATAAGTAAGACCTAGTTCTTGTTGGATATCTTTCATGAAGTTCAGTACTTGCGCTTGAACAGAGAGGTCAAGTGCTGATACTGGCTCATCTGCAATAATTAATTTAGGGTTTGTCGCAATTGCACGGGCAATTCCGATACGTTGCTTCTGACCACCTGAGAATTCATGTGGGTACTTCAACTTCACATCTTCAGGCATCCCGACGATAGCAAGTAGTTCGTTAATACGACGACGTTCCTCATCAGGCGATAATTTTAAGAAGTTACGAATTGGTTCAGCTAAAATTTCTGATACACGTTTACGTGGATTTAAGCTAGAATGTGCATCTTGGAAAATCATTTGAATGTCACGATTGTAGGCAGAATTACGTTGTCTGCGAGAGTTCGTTACATCTTTACCTTCATAGATGATTTTTCCAGAAGTAATTTTTTCTAATCCGATAATAGACTTTCCAGTTGTGGATTTCCCACAGCCCGATTCGCCTACTAGACCATATGTCTTGCCTTGTTCAAATTCCATGTTAATGCCGTCAACAGCAAGAACGTGATCTTGAATGGTGTTAAAGAATCCTCCGCGAATCGGATAGTGTACACGAAGGTCTTGTATCTGCATGAAACTCATTCGATGATACCTCCCATTTCCTCTTCACTCTGGAAGTAAAAATGTTGCCAGCAGGTACATCTCACAAAGTGTCCTGGTGCAATCTCATGAAGCTTTGGATCTGCTTCGTGTGCTTCGGCTGGAATCCACGGGATACGTGGAGCAAAACGACAGCCTTCACGCGGTAAGTTAATTAGAGAAGGGACAAGTCCTTGAATGACTTGCAGTCTATCTTCTGTACTGTGCGCTTGTGGTATTGAGTTTAATAAAGAACGTGTATATGGATGCTTTGGATTATTGAACAATTCATTTACTGGTGCTTCTTCAATTACTTGACCTGCATACATAACCGCTACACGGTGAGCGACTTCAGCTACTACACCAAGGTCATGTGTGATCAAGATAATACCAGCGCCAGTTTCTTTCTGTAATTCAATCAAAAGATCTAGAATCTGTGCTTGTATCGTTACGTCTAATGCAGTTGTAGGCTCATCCGCAATAATAATAGATGGCTTACATGCGATTGCGATTGCGATAATAACACGTTGACGCATACCACCAGACAACTGGTGTGGGAATTGACGAGCAGTACGAGTAGGATTTGGAATTCCAACTTGTGCAAGCAATTCAAGTACGCGTGCTTTGCGTTGTTCTTGCGTTAAATCCGTGTGGTAAATCAAGCTTTCTTCGATTTGATCCCCGATTCGCATTAACGGATTCAATGCTGAAAGCGGATCTTGGAAAATCATGCCGATATCATTTCCACGAACTTTGTTCATTTTTTCATCTGAAAGAGCGGCTAAGTTTAAGTCTTTAAATTTAATTTCACCGATTACACGGGTCTTGTTGGAGTTATGTAGTCCAATGATTGAAGTGGCAAGTGTGCTTTTCCCACATCCTGACTCTCCTACAATTGCAAGAATTTCATTTTTACGAAGTGTTAGGGAAACTCCATCCACTGCGTTGTAATATTTATCCTTGATGCTGAAGCCCGTATGTAAATCTGAGATGGTTAATAGTTCTGATGCGTTATTCAACCTACTGCTCCTCTCAAGTTTCACTAAGATGTTTTTACTAAGTTGATATTTCAAAGTTTCTATTTTTCAGTTAATTGTTCACCTAGATGTAAATTCTATTACAGAATTATTACAGTGACAATAAGTTTTTTGGCTCATTTCATAATTTCGAGCATTCTAGTTATTTAGAAAACTTTGTAAACCTTAGAGAGACAAGGGTTTGCGCAAAATACAATATTGGGAAAATTTTTTTAAGAAATGAGTAATGATTCATTCCATATGCGCCTTATGGCATAGTGTAATGATTTAGCGCTACAACTCACTAAAGTATTGTAGAATTAAACAAAGCTGCTGATAAATTATCAGCAGCTTTTATTATTTCGCAATATAATTAATATTTTTTCAAAACTAAACTTGCATTGTGACCACCAAATCCAAGTGAATTTGAAATGGCTGCATAAACTGTTTTCTCACGTGCTTCATTTGGGATATAATCCAAATCTAATTCAGGATCTGGAGATTGTAAATTTATTGTAGGAGGAAGAATTCCTTCTTTGAGAGCTAACGCCGTAAAAATCGCTTCCACCCCTCCTGCTGCACCTAATAAATGACCAGTCATTGATTTTGTAGAGCTTATTGCTAGCTTATGCGCATGGTGACCAAATACAGATTTGATAGCTTGTGTTTCAAATAAGTCATTGTAAGGCGTGCTTGTACCATGTGCATTAATGTACCCTACTTCATCAAGAGACACCTGCGCATCATTTATCGCTTGTTTCATTGCTCTAGCGGCACCCTCGCCTTCAGGTGCTGGAGCTGTAATGTGATGTGCATCTCCAGTTGAGCCGTACCCAGCAACTTCAGCATAAATCTTTGCTCCACGTGCAAGTGCATGCTCTAATTCTTCTAAAATGACTATTCCTGCACCTTCTCCGATAACAAAACCGTCACGGTTCGAATCAAATGGACGTGAAGCTGTAGAAGGGTCTGGATTCGTAGTCAGAGCGGTATTTGCACAGAATCCTGCCACTGCCATATTGGTGATAGGTGCCTCTGCTCCACCTGTAATCATAATGTCCGCATCTCCACGCTGGATAACTTTAAACGCATCTCCTATAGAGTTTGTTCCAGACGCACAAGCTGTCACAGAACAGGAATTGATTCCTTTTGCACCAAAATAAATTGACACTTGACCTGAAGCCATATCCGGGATCATCATCGGTACGAAAAACGGACTTACACGTCGAACACCTTTGTCTAAAAACGTCCGGAATTGACTTTCATATGTTTCCATCCCACCGATTCCAGAGCCGATCCAGACACCTGTTCGTAGCCCAGTACTTTCATCTAGCTCCAAATTTGCATCTCTCATTGCTTCTATAGAAGCGGCAAGTGCATAATGTGTGAAGCGGTCCATCTTGCGAGCTTCTTTCTTTTCAATAAAGTCTTCTATAGAGAAGCCTTTTACCTCTGCAGCTACTTTTGCAGGAAATTGATCTGCATCTAGTCGTGTAAGTGGTCCGACTCCAGATCTACCAGCCTTAATCCCTTCCCACGTTTCAACTGCTGTATTTCCAAGAGGCGTCACGGCACCTATTCCTGTAATGACTACTCGTCTACCCAATTCAATCCCTCATTTCAAGTTATTTTCCCCAACGCAATGCAATGGCGCCCCAAGTTAAACCGCCACCAAAACCTACCATGACGACGACATCTCCATCTTTGATTTTGCCTTGTTTTAGTTCATAGTCAAGCGATAGAGGTATGGAAGCCGCAGAAGTGTTTCCATACAAATGAATAGTTTTGGACATCTTCTCTTCCGGTAAATCTAATCGTTCTCGAGCAGCTTCCATAATACGAATGTTTGCTTGGTGTGGAATCAAGAAATCAACATCCTCTTTTGTGAGTCCTGCTTTCTCAATCACATTGACTGCTGACTCACCCATTTGACGAACTGCAAATTTAAATACTTCACGTCCGTTCATTTGAATATGGTCACCTTGTTGAGATAAATGTTTGCCTCCACTTCCATCCGAACCAAGTTCGAATGATAAAACTCCGTTCCCTTCTGTAACTGGCCCAAGGACGACCGCTCCAGCCCCATCTCCAAACAGAACTGCTGTCGTGCGATCTTCCCAATTTATAATCTTAGATAGCTTTTCAACGCCTACAATCAAAACATGTTTATAGACATTTGTTTGAATGAACTGAGAACCTGTAATTAATGCATACATAAATCCAGCACAAGCAGCTGACACATCCATGGAAGCAGCCTTTGTAGCACCTAGTCGGTGTTGTAACATGTTTGCAACCGTAGGAAATGGCTGATCAGGAGTTACTGTAGCCACTAAAATTAAATCAATGTCTGTAGCTTCGACTTGGGCGTTCTGTAATGCTTTCCGTGCTGCTTCATATGCAATATCCGAAGTATCTTGTGACTCATCTGCCAGATGTCGTGCCTCTATTCCTGTCCGTGATTTGATCCATTCGTCTGACGTTTCCATTCGTTCGGCCAAGTCATCATTTGTGACTCGGTTTTCTGGAACGTAGGATCCAATTCCCCATATGCCTACACCCATTTTGTCATCCTCTTTTCTTTACTATCTATTATTAGCACCTGGTCATAATCATATCGAAATCGTGAACATTTATCAACACTCTGCTGATGTTTAGGATGTTTTTTAGGTTTTTCATACATTCGGGAAATAATTTGTGGTATGATTCAAGAAGAAAATTGACTGAGGTGACGACTATGCAATACGTAACAGTTCTCTTTTGGTCACTAATTTTAGTGACAATGTTAAATTATGTAGTAAGCGCTGTAATTAATGTAGACTTCGTTTTGTCGAATGGTCTTATTATGGGTGTTGTCATGGCAGTAGCTATCATTTTAATTGATGCTTTGCTTCCGAAGATGCCTAAAAATGCTCATCATTAATTGGTGATGTGGTTAGAAAATAAAAACAGTATTTTCTCTTGGTTTTAATCAGGAGAAGATACTGTTTTTTTATCTCTTATATTAGAGCTTAGAATGATCGTTCAATGAGCGTGCAGGGGGAGCGTTCCGCGGGCGCGGGCTGAGCCAAAATCGAGTTGCGAACGCCAGAAATACACTACGGAATCAGCCGCACCCACAAAGGCTGAATTGCGCCTTCATGGGCACGTCTGATTTCCTCGGAATTTCTAGAGCGGCGTTCTCCACATCTAAACAAGGTCTCAGCTTCCGCTTTTAATCCCGCTGGAGTCACCCCTACACTCTTTAGTTGAATTGTAGACTTACACTAAATCTGAAAATCAGTTCTTCATTCACAATTTTAAACAGAAAGTTGAAGCTGACCATCTTCAATTGACAGTTTGATTGTTTGGCCTGGTACTACTTCTGCACGGATGAGCTGTTTGGCTACTTGAGTCTCTATATTGCGCTGTATAAATCGTTTCAGTGGTCTTGCCCCGTACGCAGCATCTACCCCTTGTTCAACAATCCACTTATAAACAGAATCATCGACTTCCAGCTCAATTTCTTGTTGATGGAGTTTTACAGCGAGTTCTTTCATATATTTAGCTGCAATTTTCTCAAAGTGCTCATTGCCAAGAGCATGGAACATCACAATATCATCCATCCGATTTAACAGTTCCGGTTTAAAGTGTTGGCGAAGTGCTTGCATGACCAAATCGTGATGATGTTGATCCACATCGGTTTTTGTTTCAATTAAATAAGAGGAACCAATGTTCGACGTCAAGATAACAATTGTGTTCGAAAAATCGACGAGACGTCCTTGGCTATCGGTGATACGACCATCGTCTAAAATCTGGAGTAGAATATTCGCTACATCCGGATGGGCTTTTTCTATTTCGTCAAGTAACACAACGGAATAAGGATTTCTTCGAACAGCTTCTGTTAACTGCCCCCCTTCTTCGTATCCGATATAGCCAGGAGGCGCTCCCACTAATCTTGATACGCTATGCTTCTCCATATACTCTGACATGTCAATTCGAATGAAATGTTGTTCCGAATCAAATAATTGTGCAGCGAGCGTTTTGGCTAACTCTGTCTTTCCAACGCCAGTTGGCCCTAAGAATAAGAAAGATCCAATTGGTTTGTGCGCATCTTTAATTCCTGCACGCGCACGGAGAACAGATTCTGAAACGTACTGAATGGCTTGTTCCTGCCCTACAACGCGTTCAGCTAAGATTTCTTCTAACCGTAATAATTTCTCGCGTTCTCCTTCGACAAGTTTTGTGACGGGGATCCCTGTCCATCTTGCTACAATTGAAGCAATTTCTTCTTCGGTTACTTCTTCACGTAGTATGCGTCCTTCAACAGGAGTAGCTTGTTCAAGTGCCGCTACTTCTTTTTCTGCTTCTGGAATTTTCCCATGACGCAGTTCCGCAGCTTTTGTTAGATCGTATGCCGATTCTGCCTCCTCAAGCTCTCTACGCAAGCGGTCTAATTCCTCTCTTTTGCCTTGAACTGCTTTTAATTCTGCCTTTTCGCTTTCCCACTGATTTCTCATTTCCGATGAAGAAGATTCAAGTGCATTTAATTCTTGGCGTAAATTCTGTAGTCTCTTTTGGCTAGCGACATCTTTTTCTTTCATCAATGCTTGTTCTTCAATTTGAAGTTGCATGATTTTACGCGTCACTTCATCGAGTTCTTGTGGCATTGAATCAATTTCTGTACGAATCATTGCACAGGCTTCGTCAATTAAATCAATCGCTTTATCTGGCATGAAGCGATCCGTAATATAACGATTCGATAACTCTGCAGCTGCTACAATCGCACGATCATGAATGCGCACACCATGATGCAGTTCAAAACGTTCTTTTAACCCACGAAGAATAGAGATGGCATCTTCCACAGTTGGCTCTTTCACTAGAACTTGCTGGAATCTACGCTCTAATGCAGGATCTTTTTCAATGTAAAGTCTGTACTCATCTAGCGTTGTTGCTCCTATACAGTGAAGCTCCCCTCTAGCAAGCATGGGCTTTAACATGTTCCCTGCATCCATCGCACCGTCTGTCTTGCCAGCCCCGACTATCGTGTGGAGTTCGTCGATAAACAGTAAAATAGATCCTTCGCTATCTTTAACTTGTTTTAAGACAGACTTTAAGCGTTCTTCAAATTCGCCTCGGTACTTTGCACCAGCAATTAATGCAGACATGTCGAGTTCATAGATTTCTTTGTCCTTCAATCCTTCAGGTACATCTTTTTTAACAATTCGTTGGGCAAGTCCTTCTACAATCGCTGTTTTCCCTACTCCTGGTTCCCCTATGAGAACTGGATTGTTTTTTGTTTTCCGAGAAAGAATTCGAATCACGTTCCGAATTTCTTGATCGCGGCCAATCACTGGATCCATTTTTCCTTCCTTGGCGTAGCTGACCAAGTTTCTTCCAAATTGCTCTAAAGGTGTTTTGTCATCTGACGGCATTTGATTCATTTGCATCGTAAGTTCCTCCTGACTTTGACCTTCTTTGACTAATTTGATTATACAAACTGATTCGACACCTTGTAAAGTAAAATGCTGTAAACAAAAAAACTCGACAACTGTCGAGTTTTGAGTAATTTAGCGAATGCCTAATGCAATTTTAGCGTAGCGTGACATGTGATCACGTGACCAGGGTGGATTGAACGTAATATTTACATCTGTTTCTTTTACCTCAGGTAACTGACCAAGAGCAGTTTTAACCTGATCAACAATCATCGGCCCCATCGGACAGCCAATTGACGTCAACGTCATCGTTACTACAGCCAATCCTTCTTCAGACAAGTCAACATCGTATACTAAACCAAGGTTGACGATATCAATTCCAAGCTCCGGATCGATGACTTCTTCAAGAGCACTCATCATACTATCTTTCATATCTTGATCCATTTTAATTCCCACCTTTCCGTTACTTGTAGTGTATCAAATGAACTTTACAATTGCCACCTTTGACGCTGTTTCGTGAGAAGAGTAAACTAGTGTGTAGGGAGAGGTGAAAGTATGGAAAAACATTTGATCGTACTAGATCTGGATGGAACACTATTAACAGATGAGAAAGTGATTTCACCACGCACAAAAGAAACACTTAGAAAAGCAAAAGAAGCTGGGCACGAAATTATGATTGCGACGGGGCGCCCATTCCGTGCAACAGGTATGTATTATAAAGAGCTTGGTTTGACTACACCGGTTGTAAACTTCAACGGAGCGTATGTCCATCACCCACTATCTTCTAGCTGGCAAACACGACACGAACCAATCAATTTAAAAGTTGTCAAAGAGGTCGTTGATGCGGTTGAGGATTACGAAGTGAAAAACTTGCTAGCAGAAGTATTAGATGATGTGTATTTGCATCAACATGATGAAAAAATCATGAATGCATTTGCATGGGGAGACCCGAAGTTTACGACGGGTGACCTACGTAAATACCTGACGCAAGATCCAACAAGTATGCTGATTCATGCAGATGAGCAACATGTTGAATCGATTCGAAAACACCTTCGTGACGTTCATGCAGAAGTGATCGACCACAGACGCTGGGGCGCACCTTGGCATGTTATTGAAATCGTCAAAAGTGGGTTGAATAAGGCTGTAGGCATTCAACCTGTGGCTGAACACTTAAATATTCCAAAGAGCCGTATTATTGCTTTTGGAGATGAAGACAATGATTTGGAAATGATTGAGTACGCTGGAACTGGTGTTGCAATGGGCAATGCCATCAATCCGTTAAAATCAATTGCAAATGAAATCATCGGCACAAACAATGAAGATGGTATCGGGATTTATTTAGAAGAGCGTTTGAGTTTAAAACTACATGTATAGGAGGAATACAATGAAAATTTACGCGGATAGTGCTACTGATCTTCCTTTAGCCTACTTCCAACAAGCGGACGTGGACTTGTTCCCACTCCGTGTACATATCGAAGGAAACGATTACGAGGATATCCTAGGAATCCAAGCAAAAGAAGTGTATGACAAAATTCGTGAGGGCCACCAACCTAAAACCTCTCAAGTGTCCCCTGAAACGTTTTTACAAGAGTTTGAATCTTTAGCAAAGCGTGGAGAACAAGGAGTCTATGTTGCATTCTCATCTGAACTATCTGGAACGTATAATACTGCGGTAATGATGCGTGATCAAGTGCAAGAGAATTATCCTGACTTCCAATTTGCTGTTGTCGATTCAAAATGTGCTTCACTTGGCTATGGAATGCTTGTTAAAAAAGCTGTCACTCTTCGTGAAAGAGGACTTTCTGTTTCAGAAATCGAACAGCAACTTTTTGACACAATTTCAACAATCGAGCACTTCTTTACAGTAGAAGATTTAGATTATATGGCACGTGGAGGACGCGTTTCTAAGACGAGCGCATTTGTAGGGGGGCTATTAAACATCAAGCCTGTCCTACATGTCGAAGATGGAAAGTTGATTCCGATTGAGAAGATTCGCGGTCGCAAAAAAGTAATCAAACGACTCGTGGAGTTAGTCGGTGAAAACGGAAGTGAGTTAGCAAAGCAAACCGTGCATATCTCACACGGTGACGATGAAACTGCTGCCAATGAATTAAAATCACTGCTTGAAGAAACATACGGAGTAAAAGATTTTGAGATTCAGATGATTGGCTCCGCTATCGGTGCCCATGTTGGACCGGGTGCTTTATCTGTATTCTTCTACAATAAATTGACGTAAAAAAACCGGAGGGCCAAAGTGGCTCTCCGGTTTTTTAGTTCTGTTGTGCACGTTTTTGCTTCCCTTTTCTCCAAACAAGGTAAATAAAACCTAAGAACAAAGCATAAGCAATTGCCATAGCAATAATATAAGCCGTATTTAACCCTGAATTTTCTTTCACATGGTAGAGTTCAACTAATTCACGGTCAATCGTCAAGCGATACTCTCCATTATCTGCTTGACGCACCACGTCACGCCCAAATAGACCACGCAACTCCTTATCGACTCCCACAATTTCTTCTGAAGCAGCAAATGTTTTCGTGCCACTCGTATTATTGATGACTACGATAAAAGCCTCATTCTCTGTAGAGCGCTTAAAAACTAAGTATCCATCCTCTTCTTGCAACAATTCGAAATCACCACGCTGAAGGGCTTCCGATTGGTTGCGAATGGTTTGTAAGTCCTCGATAAATAGCATGATATCTTCATCAACACGGAAGTTCATGATTTGGTGACTAGATTCTTGTGAATCACCGTTCATGGCAATTTCTGTTCCATATGTCATTACAGGTACTCCTGGCAATGTAAGAAGCGCTCCCATAGCTACCATAATACGTGTAGGGGGGAACATGTTTTCTTCAGTACTGAAGTAAGTAAAGCGTTCCGTTACTAAAGTATCCAATGTTAGTATGTCTGATTCAGTAAAATTGATCAGGCCACTCATCGGTTGGTCGACTGTTTTGAACGCTTGTTGAAATGCAGTAGTCGTATCAGATGAATAGTTTGCATCGAGTTCGAGATCAGTTTCTTCTAAACTGATGACATCACGTTCATCTGTATTGATTGCAGCGACAAATTGTTCAACTTCCGGTGTGATGGTTGCAGGGATGTTTGTCAGTTTCACCCCGTCAATAGGGAACCTTTCAACAAACGCTTGCATCTCTTGAAGGTTTTCAGGCGTTGCATCACCAATGGGTAAGTCGATCATAAGCTTCATATCTTTTGCGTGTAATTCGTCTAGTAAATCTACAAATTCTTCTTCTGTTCCGTATCGAGACTCGATTGAAGAATAGCTACTAATCTCAGAGCCATCATACTTTTCGGTTTCAAAGATGGGACCTATAGATATGTAGGTAAATCCCATGTCTTGAATGTGTGCGAGACGATCACGAATTCCGAGAAAATCTCCCCCCGCAAACGCTTGCGGGTCTTGTGTATTGACGTCTATGTCGTTGTTAGACGTTTGGTTAAAGTAGCGGTCAACGAGTAAGTCATAGATACTTTCCTGTTGCAATGAAGCAAATGCAGGTGTAGGTATGCTTAGCAGTAAGACGGCTACTACTAGTAATGGTATGCGTTTCATTCGGCTACTTCCTCCTTCATCTTTCTTTATTGTACCAGAGCAAAAGAGAAATTCACCTGCTACAATCTGAAGATTATGTGACCAACAAAAAACCACCCGACCGAAGTCGAGTGGTGAAATGGATTACGCTAAGAAATTGATTCCCATTGGAAGCTTGAATCCTAAGTATAGAGCTACGAATAAGAACACAAGCATCAATACAACAAATAATGTAGATGGCTGGCCCTTTTTCTTTTTCACAAGCGCCATCTCCATCATACCGATGACCAACACGCCTGCTAAAAATTTAAACCCGTACAGCATGCCCATTCCAAAGCCCATACCCTCAATGAAAAGAGCAAGTCCTGTAAGAATTACTAAAATATAATCTACACGTAAAATCATATGTACGATTTTCGTGTTCTTTGCAGCTGCTGGCATGAGGTAAGCGATGAAGAAAAGAGCAATTGCCAACACCCAAGTTGTGATGTGTAAATGCGTTGATGCTAAAAAGTCCATGTCGTTCCTCCTAATTATTCAATATGTGTGACGAGCGTACCGATACCTTCTACGGAAACTTTAACCATATCACCAGACGCTAAAAACTTTGGTGGTTCGAATCCTTTTCCAACACCTGCAGGAGTTCCTGTTAAAATAATATCTCCAGGTTCGAGCTCCACAACCGCGCTCAATTTTGAAACAATTTGTTCAATCGAGTAGACCATAGTCGATGTTTTTCCATTTTGACGAATTTCATCGTTTACTTTCGTCACAATTGTCAGTTCATGTGGGTTTGGAAGTTCATCTTTTGTCACTACGTAAGGACCCAGTGGACAGCTTCCTGCAAGACTTTTCCCTAAGAAATATTGTTGGTGATTCTTTTGAAGGTCACGTGCGGTAATATCGTTGCCGATTGTATAACCAAAGATTGCATCAAAGGCCATACGTTCTGGAATGGACTTCCCACCTTTTCCGATGACAATGGCAAGTTCCCCTTCATAATCTAACTGACTCGTCACGTCAGTGTGTAGAGAAATTGTTGCCTCATCTCCGACAATAGCTGTTGGAGATTTTGTGAAAACTACAAAATCAATCGCCTCTCCACCCATTTCTTTTGCATGATCTGCATAGTTTTTACCGATAGCAAAAATGTTTTTAGGTGTTCGTGGAATCGGCGACAACCATTCAATATCCGTAAACTCATGCTTGAATGTACCTGCTTCGTCACTTATCTCAGCTAGTTTTACTAACTTATTGATTTGCTCGACGAAGTCCATGCCCGTTGCCGTTCCCTCTGCAAGAGTAGCAGGAAAATCTGTAAATTTACCAAAGTGCTCATTGATCTTTTGAACATCCCATACGGCTTCTTGCTTTTTCACTTTCGGTCCAAACTTCTCATGCTGTTGATAGCGATAGGATAATAGTTTCATAAGACAGCTCCTTTTCCCTTTAACTACAGTCTATTATAGTTCGACTAAAATTTCATCTATTTGTTGCGTGGGTACGTCAAAGTCCGCCAAATTTTCTCCAGCGGCCCTTGTTTTGCACGTGACAACCAAAGTTCTGCAAAAATCACACAGAGTGCATAGATACCAAGAGCAATCCACGTACCTGCTACTACGTCTACCTGTCCATAGAAACCAAGCCCATACGAATAGAAGAATGTTGTGGCAAGAATTGACATTAAAATATAGATAGATAGAGACATGCGTCCCGCCGTTTCAAACGGTCGGAAAGCTATAAATGATGTGAACTTAGCAGCCAGTGCCAAAAACAGAAATGCGTATCCAATCGCTTGTATGGGTCCTCCAAATGAATCTTGAATCATTGCTGTCAAGATATTGCCTTCTGTAAAATACGGCACCCATTTCGTAACGGTACCTACTGTGGCAATACTCACCCCAATTAGGATACTTCTCACCGGATTGACACGAATAAAGCCTATCAGATTCCCTTTAGCTGCTGCAGCCCCAAGCATCATCAACGGAAGAATCGTAAAGAGCATCCACAATAAGAACAATCCACCTTGATTCATAAACATCCAGTCCGCTAAGCGCTGCGAGAAAGCTTCTGCATAGTTTCCTGAACCATAAGCCAGAATGGACGCCTCAATCCCTTGCACCGAGTTATACATTGCTAGTGCATTCGCATCAAGACGTGTCACTAAGAACAAAAGACCTGTGATTGCGATGTTCGGAATCATATAAAACAATAGAGCTAATCCAAACAACCATTTTGCAGACAGCCGTAACATAAATAACAAAACAAAACCACTTGCTGCATACGTAATTAATATATCCCCAGCCCATAACAAGAGGACATGAAGAATTCCAAATAACAGGAGCACGCCCATTCGTTTTAAACCGAATGAAACAAACTTGTCTTGCATTCGCTCAAATTGTAGAGCCAGACCGAACCCAAACAACATCGCAAAGAGTGGATAAAAACTGCCTTGTACCCATATATCAATCCACTGATACATCACTTTATCTTGGGGCACAGTGTACCAGTTAAATGGATCGAAATAGATATAGGGTGAATGGAAGAATAACATGTTCACGATGAGGATTCCCAATAAAGAAAACCCTCGTAACTGATCGATTTCTCGAAATCTTTCTTTAGATGTAACCGGTTGAAATTGCACGATTCTCATTCCTCCTAAATGTCGACTATCTCTCTATATGTGACGCTGTATATACGTTTAGAAGCTAGCTTGATTGCTAATATATCTTCTAAAGCATTGCCGTAAATCGTCATCTGCACAGAGTAACGATTCCGAAGTTCTTGTGCGATTTTGTCTGGTTGATTTCTCAGTTCAACTAGCGCATCCGTTTTAAAATCAATCAAGTGCCAGTTGTCATTTTTATCTTGGAAGAACAGGTCAATGACCCCTTGGATGATTTGATGATTTCCCGCGTCATCTTGGTAGGCATAAGTAAACGGTTGCTCTCGGTAGTACTGTTTGGCAGCCAGCAAATCTTGCATCAACTCACTCTGCAAGAATGCATCAATATCTTTCACTCGTACAAGTTGTTTTTCTTCTTCCGTCAAGATTTCTCGTTGTACAAGTTCATTCAAGAAGTTTGGAATGTTTACGCTCTGAGAAATCGGAATATGTTGAAAAACACTATGATAAATCGTTCCACGAGAGGTAGCAGAAATACTAGATCCTCGTTCCATAAACGATGGAACTTCCCACTCTTCTTCTTGGAATGCACTTGGTGGACTTGCAAAAAAGTCTTCATTACTTGCTTCATAGAGCTGCACTCGTTTTAACTCACTAACTGTCTGTTTTGCCGCTTTTTTTGTAGCTACTTCAAACGGATAAGGTTCCAGATAGAAGTTTGGTAGAGACGCATTTTGCACACTCATTTGATCAAATTGCTTCACTTGTTCAAATTCCGCAACTTCTTTTTCTTCCATTATTTCGAGCTCGAAGTGAAATACTCCAGGCAACGGCTTGATTGCACTCGGTAAGAGACCGAGGAGCTGTTGAAACTCGGGAAGTCGCATCCAAGCTGGTCCTAACCAGTCCCAATAACTCTTGGCATTACTCCGCATGAATGGAGGGACAGGTGCAGTGGCAGGGACGTAACTTGCAGTGCCCCACTTCTCAACCGCTGCATCAACATCTGGAACAGTCAATACCATGAAAAGCTTCTCGCGTGCACGTGTCATTGCTACATACAAAATCCGCATTTCTTCCGCATTTGCCTGTAATTCTTTCGTTTCTTTTAATGCGTTATACGGCAAGGAATGGTAGGCAATTCGTAAATCAGGATCGATGGCTTTCACAGCAATTCCATAGTGTTGATCGAATAAGTAGTTTTCATTGAAATCCATTCGGTTGAAACCACGTGCCATTCCAGGTAAGAACACGTATGGGAATTCTAACCCTTTAGAGGCATGGATTGTCATAATTCGAACTACATTCTCCCGATCACTAATCGCCTTTGCCTCTCCCACATCATCTCCACGACTTCGAATTCGTTCGATAAAGCGAAGGAATCGAAAAACACCGCGGTATGATGTCTTTTCAAATTGCTCTGCTTGGTCAAGGAACAGATGGAGGTTAGATACACGCTGACTTCCGTTTGGCATTGTTGCCACTTGTTCAAGCAAATAAACATCTTGATAAATCGACCAGATCAAATCACTCAATGGACCCGATTGGCTTTTCTTTTGCCATGCATTCAGCAGCACTACGAAATGCTGTACTTTTTCTCGCGTTGCTTGTGGCAGTCCTTGAAGAGCGTGACGATTCATAATCAAGTCATAATAGGAACATTTTTTATCAAAAGTCCGAAGTGTTGCTAGTTCCTCATCGTTCAACCCAATCATAGGAGAACGGAGTACGGCAACAAGGGGGATATCTTGCATAGGATTATCAATCACTTTTAACAGTTCCATCATCCAGATGACCTCAAGGGCATCATAAAACCCTGTTTTCATCTCTACGTAAAGAGGAATGTGGTGTTTCTTAAATACGTCACTAAAGTCACCGGTCCACGTCATCGAGCGCATCAATACAACAAAATCCCGGTATTCGGCAAGTCTTGTTTTATCTGTCCAAGGGTCGGTCACTTCAGCTCCTGATGCGAGAAGTGTCTGAATTTTCGTGGCCACCCATTCGGCCTCAGCTCGCGCTTTTGACAGGTCCTCACCTTCTACATCTTTTTGCAAAATGTGGACGTCAATCGCTACATCAGAGTCAGGGTAAGGAGCTCCAGGCTTTAGGGCAGCATCTTCATCATAAGCAATTTCTCCAACATCTTCTCCCATGATTTGTTCAAAGATATAGTTGATTCCGCTCAGTACTTGTTTGCGGCTGCGGAAGTTAGCATTTAAATCGATTGCCTCTCCACTTTGAGTTGTCGTTTTATAGTCTTGGTACTTTCCGAGGAACAGCATAGGTTCCGCTAGACGGAAGCGATAAATAGATTGCTTCACATCTCCCACCATAAATAAGTTTCCTGTTGCATCATCCCCACTTTTTACGCGCTGAATGATACTTTCTTGCAAGAGGTTTATATCTTGATACTCGTCTACAAGTACTTCTTTGAACTTTCGGCGATAGCTCAGTGCAATGTCAGAAGGTGCCCTCTCGTCCGACAGAATTGCAAAGGCTTTATGCTCGAGGTCAGAGAAATCTAATAGGCTACGCTCTGCTTTTTTCTCTTCGTACCGAGCGGAAAACTCGTTGACACGTGAGACCAATGTTTCAATAATTGGATGCATGAAGCGAATCTCGTCAAGTAATCTTTCCGGTCGCCGCATAAAATAATCTTCTTTAATGTCCACTAGTTGCGTCTTGTACTGATTACGAATGGCTTGTGCTTGTTGTTTGACGTCTTCATCATGGTCCCCTCTAACAGCTTTAGCTGTTGGCCATTTGAAGTGTGAAAAGAAATCATATAAGTCTTGCCAAGTGCCACTCGTCACACACTCTTCGGCTGCAGAGAGAAGCTGACGGTCGAGTGCTGCAGTCTGCTCGAGTGCATCAAGACCACTACCTGAACGCGCGAGAGATTCCATTAATTGAACTTGAGAAAGCGCAGTTTGCACCCGATACAAAATCGATTTCTTTACTTGTTCCGTATACGGAAGGTCATCTACTGCCGTTGTTTCTGTTAATGCATATTGAGCAGTTACTCGACTTAACCAGTCATCTGGATTTGGGTGAACACGTGCGTATTTATAGAGTTGTCGAATTAAATGCTCTAGCGCGAGATCTGAGCGGTCTGATGAAAATGAATCCGCAAGGCGGTACATTCGCTCTTGGTCCATTTCATATGCTTCTTCAATGATTTCTTCTAATGCATCTTCTTGAAGGAGTGCTGCTTCATTTTCATTTGCTAAGCGAAATCCTGGATCGATATCGAGGAGGTACCCATGCTGACGAATCACTTGTAAACAAAACGAATGCAGTGTCGAAATGGATGCTTTATTCAGTAAATGCAGTTGTTTGCGCAAATGTTTAGAATCCGGGTCTTCTAATAATGCTTTTTCAAGGGCATCTCCTAATCGGTGACGCATTTCTGCAGCTGCTGCATTTGTGAATGTCACAACAAGCAGCTCATCGACATTCACTGGGTCATTTTTTCGAATGATTTTTTCAATTAAACGGCGAATAAGTACTGCTGTTTTCCCGGATCCTGCAGCAGCAGAGACGAGTGTATCGGAACCGTGTTGCCAAATGGCTTGCCACTGGGCATCTGTCCACGTTTCCGTCTGTGGTTTTTCAGGTATCATGTCGGTTCCACCTCTGTCTTGATTTTATCGAGTAGTATCTCTGGTTTTTCAACGACCAATTTACGAATAGGTTGCTGTGGATTTTGAGGATCGATTTGGCAGACGCTGCGATATGCACAAAACTGACATGGCATTTTGTCTCTTAATTTATATGGCAGTACGCGTGCATCCCCAGCAAGCATTCCTCCTCCTGCTTGCCGATGACGTTTTCGGATAAATTCGCCTGTCTTTTTCAACTCCTCAGGCGGCACAACTTTTGATGTAACGCCATACGAGCCGTCTCGTTTCACATGAACTGGAACAATATCGGAATGCCCTTTCAGTTCATCATCCATCGCTTCGAGTACGTCCCATTCTGTCGTCAACAGGCCATCCATTTTGTAGGATTTTAATTTCAAATCCTCAATTTTTTGTTCAGGGAGCTCTTCTTTTGTTTGGTGTGTAGGTTCATGCAAGTGCAAATATAAGACGCCCCCGGGTTGTGCAGGGCTGTCTAACCATTCGGACGAAAAATGAGTGGCGACATCTAAATACGTAAGCATCTGCAAAGAAAGACCGTGATACACTTCATTTAAATCAAGTCCTTTTTTGGATGATTTGTAATCAATGACGCGAATGTAGTTTTGGTCATGAATCGTCGCTGCATCAATCCGATCAATTCGCCCTCGCAATTCCATTGTTGAGTTGTTGGCGAGTTGCAATTTCAATGGCGGTAACTGTTCTCCAAGTCCAAAACCGACCTCGATAGCAACCGGATGAAACTTCGAACGCGTAGCATGCTGACGCATTGCATTTAATGTAGAAGATACGATTCGAGTCAACTTACGCGTGATGTATTGATACCGGTTCGTACTGAGTAGCAATTGATTGAAAAATAAAGGGACGATATGAGCAATAGCTTTACTAGCAAGTTCTGTAGACTGTTTTTGTGTTAAATCACTCCAAGCAATCGAGTGCTCGGTTGTATAATCGGATATCCATTTTAACGCTGCATGGAAAAGGTCTCCCATGGCAGGGGCTTCTAATTTAAAAACATCTCGCTCCTTCAGTTCTAGGCCATACGCTGCAAATTGCTTGAATGGGCAACTGTAATACGTTTCAACACGTGATACACTGCCCTTAATTGTTGAAGTATACAAATTAGTAGCTGCTTGTCGTGAAATTTTTTCTGTTCCTGGCTTTCGCTCGAGCGGTTTTTCAATATGCTCGACAACCGATTGCCAATAAGGGTCATCAAGCAAAAAACGTTCAACACCCTGCCAGTAAATTGGAAGTGGAAAACCTTGGTGCTGTTCATATTTTTTTAAACCGAACCCTATTAATGCACTACGTGGATGGTTGATGAGATGAGGCGTGTCACCATCAAAATCTTTTAAAGCTATTGTTTGTGTTAGTGATTCAGAGAACAAGCTTGCTAAGCGCTTCACATAGATAGAAGGTAACAACGCTTTTCCTTCTGAATCCGCTAGCACATAGCTGATTGAAACGTGATGGCTAGCTGTTGTAAGTACTTTATAAAGAACATAATTTTCTTCTAATAACTGTTCTTTAGTGGTAGGTGCAAGTTCGAGTCCTGTTGATGCTAAAAAGCTTCGGTCCTCATCAGTCAGTAAGCCTTCGTTATCGATCCTCTTAGGAAACGTTCCATCATTCATCCCTAATACAAACAGTGCTTTGATTCCTAAAAATCTCGCAGTGTCTGCTTGACCAATAATGACTTGATCGATACTCGGTGGGATTTTAGAAAAGCATAATTGATCAAAGCCTTCCTCTAAAATCGCAGATGCATCTTCTGGTGTAATGGATTGATTGCGGAACATCAATTCAAATTGTTCGAGAACATGCGTCCATTCTTTCCATACTTGTCGGTGTTCTACAGCTTCATCTTGCAAAGATTGTTGTTCCGCTTGTTGTTGCAGAACTGACAGCTTTTGAGGGACCGCAGCAGTTTGAATGGCGGTGACTAAGGCATTCGCAAACTCAAGTGCAGATGTACAAGAATTTAAAGTCTCTGCAAATGGACGAACGACAGCAAGAATCCGGTCTCGAGTTGCTTTCAATTCTTGTTCACTTGCGCGTTCTTCATCAGTTTGTGGCGACTTAAAATACTCCATTCCTCGTATACGTTTGACATGCCACCAGCTATCCGTCCACCATCTGTCTCCTCTGATGCCTCTTTCTAAAACAAAGTTTTCCAAACGATAAACACGCGTTCTCCAGGTGTCATCATTAGGTACTATAAGACCCGTTTTGATGGCGCGGAACATCGCTTCATACGAGAAATTGGTCTGAAGGATTGCAAATAACGCTTTACTAAGTTCAATCAACGGATGGTCTAGCATCGGTCTTTTTTCATTGCTAAAGTGTGGAATATCTACTTGAGACAAACTGGTCTTCAGCAGTTGCTCGTATGTTTGTGCATCTCTATGAACGATGGCAATATCTTTGTAGCGATAGCCTTTTTCAAATACTAAATGACGAATTTTTGCTGCTACCGCGTGTACCTCTACTCGAGGGTTGGTAGCTTCAATTACTGTGATTCCTTCTGTATCTGAACTAGTAGCAGGTCGCAATTGATCAAACTGCGCTTCTGCATGACGAAGGCCATTCGTTTGTAGCCTGTGCTGATTAATAAGATGAAGATCTGGATGCACTGGTACATCTTGTTCAAAAGCCAGTTTCTCTATCTTCGCAAGGGTAGTCGCCGGTGCATGAAAAAGACTATCTTCGTCTAGCGCTTCGTGACGTGCATGCAGAGGTAGAGCAATATGTACTTCTTTAGCATGGCACATGAGCTTCTCTACTATGGAAAGCTCAATTGGTGTAAACGCAGTAAATGAATCAATATAAAATTCACTTTCTGCAATCAAAGATGATTTCGGAATTTGTTCAATCAATCGGCGCAGGTGTCCTTCGCCATCGATGTATTCAGTTCCCAGACGCGCTTCAAGCTCTTGTGTAATTGTCATCAAGTCTTGTGCTTTTTGTTGCAGTGGAACGGGCGCACCTTGTTCCTGCAACCTTTTCAGACTCGCATTTAACGTTTCAGGCGTAATGGTATATCTACTGATTTCTTTTAGCATTGTCTCCATTTGATCAGTAAACCCGCGCTTACTTGCAGCGCGTGAAAAAAGCAAGAACTTGTCTTTGTGTGTTCGCAGCAAACTCCTAATGAGCATGCGGTAGCCAACACCATTTACTTCCTCACGGGTGATTCCACCTGTTTCTTGCAAAACACGCCATGCCAGTCGTTTAAAGGTTGTAACTTGGCTTCTAATCAATCCTCGTTGCCCTTGATGTCGTGCTAAATGCCATTCTGCAGTAAATGACATCTGATCCGGCACGAGGTAAAAGAGTGGGTCTCCTAGTGATTGTGTTTTTGTCTTAGCAACAAGCTCATTCATAATTGTCGTTGTCTTGCCACTACCTGTTCGTCCTGTAATAAAGCGTAGTCCCATACAAGCACCTCCTAAAAAGAACCTTTGTTTCTATTGTAGCAAAGAAACAAAGGTTCTAATAATGTAGCCATGATAAATGTGAAACTGGATAGTAAACAAGTTTTACTTCGCCTACAATATCATCTTTTGTAAATACTCCTAATACACGACTGTCAAGGCTCCTCTTCCGGTTATCTCCAAGTACAAAATAAGATTGGTCGTCGAGCTCCACTTGAAAATCATCAACTTCATAGTCTTGCTCATAAATATAAGACTCCACTAGTCTCTCTCCATTTATCAGAAGTTGGTTGTTTTTAAATTCAATCGTATCAGTAGGTATACCCACAACTCGCTTAACGATTTCTTGGTCGTCCCTATTTTTCAAAATTACCAGATCTCCTCGATTGATGGGAGTTACAAGACTGACCACCACTTGATCTTTAGAGTGAAGTGTCGGAAGCATGGAATCCCCTTCGATATGGTACGTCGTGACGACAAACGAACGTATAAATACAATGAGCGCCACACCTATGATAAGTGCAAGACCCCACTCTTTGAGCTCATCTTTCCACGTTCTCATGAACCCGTTCACCTGCTCTCTGTTTGGCAATCTCACGAAAGTCCTCTTCCACTTTTTTATCAAGACGCTTTTCAAAATACTTGCCCACGCCCCATAGAAGTACGATGACTACAGCAACAATTGCAGTTCGTACGGGCTCAGTAACTAATGCACGAATATCTGAGCCAATAAAACTTACAATGAAAATCATAATGAATTTCCCTAAAATAACAGCCGTCAAGTATGTGGATTTTCTAATATTAGATAGACCTGCCACGACATTGACGATAGCAGAAGGAGTAAAAGGAAAACAAAGAAGCAAAAACAATGGACCAAATCCGTTTCGCTCCACCCAGTGAATTAAACGAGAAATCCGTTTGTGGCGCGTAATAAATTTTAAAATACGAGCTCTACCGAACCTACGCACAAACAAAAATACAATATAGGCACCAAGAACAGATCCCACCCAAGATAAAATAAAACCAAGTAATAAACCATATGCCGTGACATTTGCTACTATGAATACGACCAATGGCAAGAAAGGCAAAAATGCTTCTAACATCGGTAACAAAATCCCTATTAGCGGTCCAAATGTTTTATATGTATTCATGATTTCTTCTAATGTCTCTAAATTCGCCCATTCGTTCATAAACCGCATCACCTTCTTTTGACTAGTATTGCCGTTTCAGATGCTGCTAAAACATTGTTCACAAAAACGACTCTGTCACTTAGACAGAGTCGTTTCGTCTTGTGAATTTTGTTTTTTCATCATACGAGTTGCGTACCAAAATCCGATTGTCATAGATGCCGCATCCACGATGTAATGAATCCATTCTCTTGTATAACCTGCAATAACAGATGCTGTGAATAGTGCAATCGTAATTACAAGTGCTACCCACTTATTGAAAGTTATGCGCGTAAATAAAACAACCAACAGTCCAGGTACGAACAGTGCTAACAACAACTGGGTGCCTTGGCTTAAATCATTCATGATGTCGGCCTTGCTATCATCAAACCTAGTCGATGATGATCATGCCTGAACAAAACATGTTGTTTCAAGCGAAGTTCATTATTGTGATCGAGAACTTCAAGACGGCAATGTGCTGCATTAATTTGTATTGCTTCATAAAGTTGTTGTTCATTGAATACACGTTGTCCGTTCACTTTCATAATTCGTTCTCCAATCTCGAGGCCCATCTTGTCAGCTGGAGACCCTTGTAAAACTCCTGCGATTTGAATGCCTTCAGCTACTGGAGCTACCTTGTAGTACCCTGTGTTTTGTGCATGATAGCTCCGACTATCCAAATACATACGAAGAACAAAAGCAAGTACCAGTGCAACCACACCAATCCAAGCTACAAATATTCCCGAAATGGATAGGATGACTATTCCGATTCCTAGATACAGAATTTCTTTTGCTCGTTTTGGAATAGATTCAGCAACATAACTAGATTTTGTGATTTGTTGAAAGCCAATCACTAGTGGGAACGCCACAAGTGCAAATGAAGTTTCACCGAATTCGACTAACGGCCAAAATGTTTGATAAGTCCCAAACCAGTCACCGGGAATTAAAAAAATCATAGGCACTAACCAGATTTGTTTTGTTTTGTATTGCACAGCTGAACCACCACGTTTTGTACGTACCGCTTGTGGTGAGATGATTTTTAAGCCTTGCTTCTTCAACACAATGCCTTCTATCACTAGAAGTAATCCGACTAATACACCAATTGACCAAAGTTGCTCGACGGAAAAGTTTGAGGCAGAAAACGTAAATGGCCCCGCATATAATGTATAAGATAGTTGATAAATGATAAACCAAATAACAACAGCTACAGGAATTATGTAAGCTGCAGAGAGCACTTGAAATTGAAAACTTACCAGTGCAACAAGTGCGACAACTGCAAGAAGAAGTAAAAACTCAGGATAATAGAGAACGCCGACAGCAAATAATAGTGCTGATGCTAAAATACCAAGCCATGCGCCTGAGAAAAGCCCTTTCAGTTCTGTCCAACCTGGGCTTAATCGTGTTCGATAATCTCGTCTCTCTCGTTTCACACGGAAGTATCCAGCGGCAACGGCTGCTGCTAGTGCTAAGTAGAAAACAGGATGAACAAAGAATTGTCCGATATTCCACAGTATTTCAATGACTAATTGTTGATCCATCGTATCCCTCCCAGCGGTTACTTTCTATTTTAGCAAAGCAACCATAAGAAAAGTATACTTTTATTGAGATTGAGAAAAGTAATCAAGTGCTAATCGAATCGTTTCATCATTGTTTTCAGCAAATAGCTGTATAATCTGAAACATCATAAAGGCTGTGACGTTTAATTAGCTCACGAACATCTTGTAGGAGAGTTGGTGAATCGCGAACGGCAGGTTGGTCATTGGTTACATCACAAGCAGTAAGTAGGATTACACTACTGATTACTAGTAGAAACCGTTTCAAAAAAAGCCTCCTCATCGTACTATACGAGAGGAGGATTCTGATTATTCGTTTATGGCGTAGAACTAATCAACTGTTCCATCATTGCTTCATCCATTGGCCCAACAATTTTATGTTGTATCCGGCCATCTGTTCCAATAATATAACTGGTCGGAATCGTAATCGCTTCATAAGCATCGCCAACATCACCTGTTTCATCTAGTGGTATAGAAAATGTTAATTCGTAATCTCTTACAAACTGCTCGATTTTATCAATACCACTGTCTTTACTAGTAAGATTTACCGCAACTATTTCGACTTCATCCCCATACTGTTCATGAAATTTTTGCATGTGCGGCATCTCTGCCTTACAAGGTGGGCACCATGTCGCCCAGAAGTTTAAAATTACCTTTTTCCCCTTCAACTCACTTAATGTGATTTGTTTTTCGTCAAGTGTCTGTAGCGTAAACTGAGGAGGTATATCCCCTTTTTGTAATGTAGAGTTTGGACTAGTAGCCATATCCGTCCCTAGTTGTTCATTATTTAATGAGTCTACTGTATCTGCGTTTTCTTGTGCAAATGAATAAGTTGCCATTCCAATCAAAACAGCAAGCCCTAGTAATGCAATGATTTTTTTCACGTTGCTACCACCTTTTTAGTTGAAAATCGGATAAAGACTTCTATTCCTATACCTACGCCAATTAACAGAAATGTATACGGCTGAAATACCCCTAGGGGTTGGAAAAATGTACTAAAAAAAAGAAGGACGGCTACTCCTAGCAGTAATCTTTGATTTCCTATCCATGTGAGAACCAGTGCACTAAGTGCAGTTGCAAGTATAAAAATCTCAAGTGCTGGATTATTTTCGTTAAGTAGCACCATAAAGAACAGATAATAACTACTCATCAGTAAAGGAAATGTACGATAGTTTTTTGGTTCTAAATAGTTCGTTTTAAAAAGTACATATAATCCGGCGATAGTCCCCATCCCCACTCCTACGTATCCGCCATTAAAGTAGAGTATGCTTAGTGGCTGATTGAGTACTGTTTGGAAATCAGTAACAATAACGCTCAGCTTCCATACAAGTATAAAAGCAAGTGACGCATCTATAAAAATACTTGTCAGTTGTTTATCAAAACGTAAATAAAGAGTTATTGCCACAGCGACAATCGAGATGAAAAAAGCAAGCCATGAAGATGGCATCGTCAATGAATAAATAATGTACCAATCTGTAGTCGTCACACTATTCCTCCTAGCTACACTTATCGTAAAGAAAAAAGCAGCTCACGTAAAGTGAACTGCTTTTCATCACATTGGAATATAGCGAAGTGGATTCACTGAGTTTGCAGCCATACCATTCCAGCCACCAACATGAATTTCGAAGTGCAAGTGAGGTCCCGTTGAGTTCCCAGTGTTCCCTAAAGTACCAATCTGTTGACCTTTTCCTACAGATTGTCCAACGGATGCACCAATAGAGTCTAAGTGAGCGTATAAAGATGTAAATGTTTGGCCATCAATATTATGCGTAACCATTACAACATTTCCGTACGTGCTAAATGGAGCTGCATAGCTGACTACTCCAGCAGCTGCTGAAACAACTGGTGTACCGATGCTGTTGGCAAAGTCTACACCATAATGCATGCGTCCAGTGCCATAAATAGGATGTACTCGGTATCCATAACCAGAAGTAAGGCGTCCATTTACAGGTTTCGTCCAAGCTCCAGCTGACACTGCTGGCGCCGATACTGCTGGTGCTGTGTTACTAGATCCACCACCTGAATTTGCATTACGTGCTGCAGCTTCTTCACGTGCTTTGCGTTCAGCTGCTTCTTTACGGCGTTGTTCTTCAGCTTGTTGGCGAGCGATTTCTGCAATACGTTGCTGCTCGGCTACAATTTTATTTTTTGTTTCTTCACTTAAATTCGCAATTTCTTCATAATCTGTTTCCATAGCTTGTTGCTCATTTTTCAGCTTGTTTTGCTCTTCTTCAAGCTGGTCTAACAAATCGTTCATTTGCGCTTTTTGACCGTCTAGAGATTCTTTCAGTTTTAACAATTCCGCTTTTTGATCTTCTTGCTGCTGTAGTTTTTGTTCAACCAAAGCTTTTTCTTCTTCTAGTTGTTTTTTATCAGCTGCTTGATCACGAATGATTTGTCGGTCAGCTTCCATTAATGTATTAACAGCTGAGAAGCGGTCGATGAAATCAATAAATGAATTTGCTCCAAGCAGAACGTCCACGTAATTTACAGATCCCCCACTCAATTGAACCGCACGAATTCGATCGCGCAGAAGTGCATCACGCTCTTCGATTTTCTTTTCAAGTTCAACGATAGAAGCTCGCAGGTCTGCAATTTCGTTTTGTGTCACTTCAATTTCAGCGAGAACTTCCTCAATCTTTTTTTCAGTTTCTACAATTTCATCACTTAGCTTTTGGACTTTGTCCTCAATTGTTGAAATTTCGCTCGCTTTTTCTTGAATCTCTCCCTTTTTCTGTTCAATTGAAGAGTTCAATTCATTTTTCTGTTGCTCTAATTCTTGTTGTTGCTCTTTTAGTTCATCTAAATTTGCAGCGGAAACCGTTCCACTTGTAAATAGTAAGGTTGCAGCTGTAAGCCATGTTGCCATTTTCACTTTCCGAGACGTTGTCGACATGCGTTCATTTTCCCCTTTCTTTCACTGGTACGTTTTCTCTATACTTTTAAAAACTTACGAACAGACATAAAGCTTCCCCAAATACCAATCATAATTCCCATGACAAGAATCAAGCCATTCACTTGCAGTAAAAATGGCATTGGTGGAAGGAGTGTAATCAGTTCACTTTGCGCAAGTCTTGGTTGAAGCTCATTGTAAATTGCGTAGTAGGCTGTTGTTACAAGTGTCATCGGCAACAAAGCTCCCATAATTCCTAGCCACATCCCTTCGAACACAAAAGGAATGCGAATGAACCAGTTGGTCGCTCCAACTAATTTCATGATTTCTATATCACGGCGTCGTGCAACAATTGTGATGCGGATCGTATTCGAGATTAAGAACATTGCTGTAAATAGCAACCCTAAAATTAATACAAGTCCAACATTTCGACTAACGTCTAGTACCGCAAATAATCGTTCAATTTTTCCTTTACCGAACTCAACTCGTGAGACTTGATCCAATCGTTCAATTCGAGTAGCTACTGCTGCTGTTTCTGTTGGCGTTGCTGCTTTCACATAAAATACATCATGTAATGGATTGTCTTGTTCAAACAACTGAAGATCATTCCCGAAATCTTGTGCAAGCTTTACAAGCTCGTCTTCTTTCGTGGAGTAAACCACTTCTTGAACACCTAATGTATCAGCTATCTGTTGTTCTAGTTCCGTAATCTGTTGATCTTCTGCTGTAAGTTCTACAAACACTTTCATTTCAACATCATTTTCTAGATCGTCTGCTAGTTTGTTTAAGTTCATCATGATAACGACGAACACACCTACTAGGAGTAGTGTAACGGTTACAGCGCTTACAGAAGCAAATGTCATCCATCCGTTTCGTGCAATGCTTCGAAAACTTTCTTTCACGTGACGTCCGAATGTTCTAAATTTCATACCCGTAGTCTCCTTCTGCTTCATCTCGGGCAATCATTCCGCCTTCAACTGCAATGACACGGTGTTTGAGTGTGTTTACAATTTCTTTGTTGTGGGTAGCCATAATAATGGTCGTTCCCCGAGAATTAATTTCTTTGAAGATATTCATAATCTCCCAGGATGTATCCGGATCTAAGTTTCCGGTAGGCTCATCGGCAATGACAAGCTTTGGCCTGTTGACGATGGAGCGCGCAATTGAAATCCGTTGCTGTTCTCCACCTGACAATTCAGTAGGAAACATTCTAGCTTTATGCTTAAGTCCAACGAGGTCTAATACTTCCATAACTCGTTTGCGAATCACCTTTGGACTTTCTTCTATTACTTCTAATGCAAATGCAACATTTTCATACACATTCATACGAGGGAGTAATTTAAAGTCTTGGAAGACGACGCCAATCTGACGTCTTAAAAGAGGCACTTTCTTCGACTTTATTTTTGCTAAGTTGATGCCATTGATAATTATGTCACCACTTGTAGGCTTTTCCTCTCGGTACATCATTTTGATAAATGTAGATTTTCCCGCGCCACTTGGTCCAACTACATATACAAACTCTCCTTGTTTAATGTCTACTGTAATCCCGTTCGCTGCCACGATACCATTTGGATACTTCTTATAGACATCTTTCATTTGGATCATATTTCTAACCACCTATTTTGTATACTTCGTTAAGCGCAACAGGTTCATTATAACATCGAAAAAAAGTTTTAATGTTACAGGTATATTTCATTTTGCTAAAAAAGCGATGAAAGAGGTTTATCTTTTACCATGAAAAAAAGAGCTGATTTAGTTCAGCTCTTCAGTAGATTTTTTAGATTGCTTTGCAAAAATTTCTGCATCTACTATTAAGTTGAGTGTAGTGCAGGGGCTGACTCCAGTGGGATTCAAGTCGGAACGTGAGACCCCACAGGAGCCTGCGACGAGGAGGCTCACGCCGCGCCTTCGGAAAGCAGCCCCGGAATGGAACCCAACTTTTCAAGCGTGGCGTTCTCGACATCTAGAGTAATCGAGTTGCGCCTCCGAATGGAATCGAGTTGCGAACGCCAGAAACACGCTCCGGAATCAGCCGCACCCGCAAAGGCTGAAAAACGCCTTCACGGGCACGTCTGATTTCCTCGGAGTTTCTAGAGTGGCGTTCTCCACATCTAATACTATTTCATTTCCGCTAACCAAGCTGCTACTGCTTCCGCTTCAGCACCTTCAATAATTCCACCTGGCATCGCGCCTTTACCTTCAAGAATAACTGTTAAGATTTCAGCTTCACTTAATCGTGATCCAACATCATTAAGAGCTGGGAAGTTTCCTTGTCCTTCAAGATTGTTACCGTGACAACTAATACAACGCTGATTCACTACAGCCTCAGCATCTACATCTGCTACATTCCCAGAATCCGTAGGTGCAGATTCTTCTGTTGAATCTCCTCCACAAGCAGCAAGTAAAAATGCAGAAGTAATTGTCAAACTAAGAAGCAATTTTTTCATCCAAAACACTCCTTTTCTCTTTTCCTATAGTATACCAAAGTTAATACCGTTTAAAACCCTCACCAAGAACTTCATATGCATCCGAAACAATCACAAACGCTTTCGGATCTACAGTTCTTACGACTTGTTTCAGCTTTGTAAATTCTGTTTGATACACAACCACCATTAAGATGGGACGTGGTTCTTCCGTATAACCACCAATCCCCGTCATCTTTGTGACACCACGATTGACTTGTTGATAAATGGCTTCCTTCATAGCTTGTTCTTCAGACGTTATGATATGCACCATTTTCGATTGGCTGAACCCGAGTTGTATAATATCAATTGTTTTGGTAGTTGTGAAAAGACCAATCAGAGCATAAAGAGCCCGTTCAATATCAAATACCACTGCTGCTGAAATAACAATCAATCCATCAATGAGAAGGACACTGGTACCTAACGACAGGCCTGTGTATTTCGTGATAATCTGAGCTGCCAAATCCGTCCCACCAGTCGAAGCATTTCCTCTAAAGACAAGGCCGAGTCCTGTACCGACAGCAATTCCACCAAATAAGGCACCAAGGAGAGGATTCATAGTCCAAGCATCCCAACTTGAAGTAGCAAGTACCACTGCTGGCAAAGTGATAGTTCCGACAAATGATTTCACTCCAAAGTTTCTACCAAGAATGATTACACCCGCAATAAACAATGGAATGTTGAATGCGTATTGTACAATCCCTGGCTGCCATCCAAATAAAGAGTAGAGAATCGTACTGATACCACTTACCCCACCCGATGCAATCTGGTTTGGTAAGAGAAATACATTGAATCCAACCGCTACAATGGCTGCTCCAATAATAATAAAAATATAATCCCGGATTTCTCGGACGATTGGCGTTTCTTCTTTTCTAGGTTTTCTTTCCTTCATATAAGCACTTCGCCTTTCACACTCAGCTAATCCTTCTCAACTCGTAAAAATCCACTACGGTAGAGTATACCATAGTGGATGAGAATGCGTTATTGGATTTTTGATCGAAGATATGCGTGAATAAAGTTGTCCAGTTCTCCATCTATAACGGCATGAACATTTCCACTTTCTTCATTTGTTCGGTGATCTTTGACCATTGAATACGGATGGAATACGTACGAGCGAATCTGAGAACCCCATCCAATTTCTTTTTGTTCACCACGGATAGCAGCAAGTTCTGCTTCTTGTTCTTCAATCCGCAATTGATACAATTTCGACTTCAACATCTTCATTGCATGTTCACGGTTTTTAATCTGGGAGCGCTCCGTTTGGCATGTAACGACTGTGTTTGTTGGTAAGTGCGTGATACGAACAGCCGAGTCTGTCGTATTGATATGCTGTCCACCTGCTCCACTTGCACGGTACGTATCAATTTTTAAATCTTCCGTTCGAATGTCGATTTCAATTTCTTCATTGAATTCTGGCATCACATCTACGGAAACGAATGAGGTATGACGGCGACCTGAAGAATCAAAGGGTGAAATACGCACGAGACGATGTACACCTTTTTCCGCTTTTAAATAGCCATAAGCATTATGTCCTTTAATGAGAAGAGTTACGGACTTGATTCCCGCTTCGTCTCCAGGTAAATAATCAAGTGTCTCCACTTTGAATCCTCGTTTGTCTGCCCACCGTTGATACATGCGCAATAGCATAGAACCCCAGTCTTGTGACTCCGTTCCACCTGCTCCTGGGTGAAGTTCTAAAATCGCATTATTTCTATCATGTTCTTCGCTAAGTAGCATTTGGAGCTCAAAGTTTGCAAGTGCTGTTTGATGCTCTTTTAAACTACTCTCAAGATCTGCATGCAAGTCCTCGTCCGGTTCTTCTTTTAACAGTTCCACTGTCATTTCAAGATTTTCTTGATCGTCTACTAACGTATTGTATTGGTCAACAATTGCTTTTAATCCATTCAATTCATTGATTGTTTTTTGCGCATTTTGTGCGTCATCCCAGAAGTCTGGGAACGTCATAAGTTCATCCAGCTCTTGAATGCGTGCCTCTTTGTTTTCTAAGTCAAAGAGACCCCCTAAAGTCTTGGATTTTTTGCGTTGAGCGTTCGAGCTCTGCGCGTGCTGCTGATAATTCAATCATGGTAATTCCTCCGCTAATTAGCTAACTGCACCGTGACAGTTTTTATATTTTTTTCCACTTCCACATGGACATGGTTCGTTACGTCCGACTTCTGCGTCTTTTTTGATGGGTTGTTTTTTGACTGGCTTGCCATCATCTTTGGGATTAACAGCTTGCCCTTTTGCTACTTCTTCACGCTCAAGATTTTGTTGGATTTCTGCTTTCATTGCGTACTTCGCAACATCTTCTGAAACTGAGGCAACCATCGTTTCAAACATGGCAAATCCTTCATTTTGGTATTCACGAAGCGGATCCGTTTGTCCATAAGCACGTAAATGAATCCCTTGTCGCAACTGATCCATCGCATCGATATGATCAATCCATTTTGTATCAATCGAACGAAGTAAAATAACTTTCTCGAACTCACGCATACGTTCTTCCGTAAAGCGTTCTTCTTTTCCATTGTATTCTGCTGTAATCAGCTGTTTTAGCTCTTCACGAATCTGTTCGCGATCTTTTCCTTCAAAATTCAATTCTGCTTCAGATTCTTCAGGTAATAAAGTCGCTTTAATATAATCTGTCATGGCTTTTAAGTTCCACTCTGCAGGCTGTTCTGCAGTCGTGTGCACATCCACAGTACGATCGATGACTTCTTCAATCATTTTCTCAACGAGTGCACGCATGTTATCTGTTTCGAGCACTTCATTTCGCTCTTTGTAAATGATTTCACGTTGTTGACGAAGGACATCGTCGTATTGTAACAATCGCTTACGTGCATCGAAGTTATTTCCTTCCACACGCTTTTGAGCGGATTCTACTGCACGCGATACCATTTTTGACTGAATAGGTTGCGTATCATCTAGTCCTAAGCGAGTCATCATTGATTTCATATTGTCCGAACCGAATCGTCGCATCAATTCATCTTCTAATGACAAGTAGAATTGTGTAACTCCAGGGTCACCTTGACGACCAGATCGTCCACGTAATTGGTTATCAATACGTCGTGATTCATGACGCTCCGTTCCGATTACTGCAAGACCGCCAGTTTCTAATACACCTTCACCTAATTTAATATCCGTACCACGACCTGCCATGTTCGTAGCAATCGTTACTGCACCTTTTTTACCGGCATCGGCAATAATTTGCGCTTCACTTTCATGGTTTTTAGCATTCAAGATATTATGCGGAATTTTATGTTTTGTTAAAAGAGCAGAGATGATCTCTGACGTTTCAATTGCAACTGTACCAATCAAAACTGGTTGGCCATTTTTGTGTTTTTCAGCAATATCTGCTGCAGCTGCTTCAAACTTCCCTTTTGTAGACGCATAGATCAAATCCGCTCGATCGTCACGAATAATCGGTTTATTTGTAGGAATAACAACAACGTCCATATTGTAAATGTTACGGAACTCTTCTTCTTCTGTTTTCGCTGTACCTGTCATACCTGATAGCTTCTCATACATACGGAAGAAGTTCTGGAACGTGATTGTTGCCATCGTCATCGATTCATTTTGAATATCTAAGCCTTCTTTAGCTTCGATTGCTTGGTGAAGACCATCTGAGTAACGACGACCTTTCATCAAACGTCCGGTGAAGGAGTCAACAATAACAACCTCGTCTTCTTGAACAACGTAATCCACATCTTTATGCATAGAGACATGCGCTTTTAGAGACTGGTTCACAGCGTGGTTTAATCGTACATGCGTCAAATCAAATAGATTGTCGATCCCGAAAGATTTTTCGACCTTTTCAACACCTGTATCGGTTAATACTACACCCTTTGTCGATTCATCATAACTATAATCTTCTTCATTGCGAAGAAGGCGGACGACTGCATTGGCTTGTTTGTACAGCAAGGCCGCTTTCGATGCTTGTCCTGAAATGATAAGTGGTGTACGCGCTTCATCGATCAAAATAGAATCGACTTCATCGATTACAGCATAGTGAAGCGGACGCTGTACTTTCTCTTCTTTATAAAGGACCATATTGTCGCGTAAGTAGTCGAACCCTAATTCATTATTTGTTGAGTACGTGATGTCTGCTAAATAAGCCTCACGCTTTTCTGCTTTTGTTAATGCATTTGTATTTAAACCAACTGTTAACCCTAAGAAATTATACAGTTTACCCATTTCTTCTGCATCACGACTTGCTAAATATTCATTGACCGTTACAACGTGCACACCTTTGCCTGTCAAAGCATTTAAGTAAACAGACATTGTAGACGTTAATGTTTTCCCTTCCCCTGTCTTCATTTCGGAAATGTTGCCATCATTAAGAGCAGCAGCACCCATGATTTGTACGCGGAATGGATACATATTTAACACACGTCTAGAAGCTTCACGAACTACTGCAAATGCTTCCGGCAATAATTTATCGATTGTTTCGCCGTTTGTATAACGCTCTTTAAATTCAGTTGTCTTGGCTTTTAATTGATCATCGGATAACGATTCCATTTGAGAAGCTAGCGCTTCAACAGAATCAGCAATTTTTTCAAGTTTTTTAATTTCGCGTTTGTTTGGATCAAACACTTTATTCAATACACCTAACATGAAGGTCACTTCCTATTTCAGACTTATCTTTCATTTTACCACTTTTTGAAAAGCTTCATCAAGCGAAGCTACCGGTTTGCATAAAAAAAGCTCCTGCCGAGGCAGAAGCTTTACTGAATTAGTTTGTCTCGATCAATCCGTATTTCCCATCTTTACGTTTATACACAATATTTGTGCCATTTGATTCTGCATCCGTAAAGATAAAGAAGTTGTGACCAAGCATGTTCATTTGAAGGATTGCTTCTTCTTGATCCATCGGCTTTAAGTCAAACGTTTTCGTACGTACGATTGTGTAGTCTTCTTCTGCCGTTTCAGGTTCTGGAGCTAAAGCACCCTCAGTAGTAGCAAAATAACTGCCTACACCTTCACGCTCACGGAATTTACGATTTACTTTTGTTTTGTGTTTGCGAATCTGGCGCTCTAATTTATCTACAATTAAATCAATCGCTGCATACATATCTGTATGACGCTCTTCCGCACGAAGAGTTAGATTTTTCATAGGAATTGTGACTTCCACTTTCGTCTGTTTGTCGTTGTAAACTTTTAGGTTTACATTGGCTGTAGAATTCAGCTCTTCATTAAAGTAGCGATCAATTTTTTCGATTTTTGTTTCCACATATTCTCGAATTGCAGGAGTTACCTCGATATTTTCTCCACGGATGTTAAAGTTTAGCATGAAAACTCCTCCTTTATAATTGCTATACTACTTATTTCGACATCTTCTTCAAAATCCCTTCTTTTTCTTGAAAGAATTAAAAAAGATGACTTGTGAAGATTGTACACGTAATCCGCCTAATTATCCAATAATTCTGTAGGTTTCACTCAAGAAAAAATGACTACCATCAAATGGCAGTCATCTTAAAGTGTTTCGCTTCGTATTCCTTAATTTGCTTCTCGTACTGGAAAGTGAGGGAAATCTCATCCCAGCCATTGAGTAACATCTTTTTTTGGTAGGGATCGATTGAAAAATTATACATGACACCATCTGTCCCTAACAATTGTTGATTGGGTAGATCGACTGTCAAAGTGTAATACGGTTTTGCTAAAATTTCTTCCACTTCTGCTACCGGTAAACGAATCGGTAAAATACCATTCTTCATACAGTTGTTGTAGAAAATATCTGCAAAGCTTGGCGCAATAACGACTCGGAAACCATAATCACCAATGGCCCATGGCGCATGTTCTCGTGAAGACCCACAACCAAAATTCTCATGAGCAACAAGAATTCTAGAATCACTGTATGTTGGATCATTCAATACAAAACTTGGATTCTCTGCTCCATCTTCTTGATACCGCCAGTGATAAAACAAGTACTTTCCAAATCCTGTTCGTTCGATTCGCTTTAAGAATTCTTTCGAGATGATTTGGTCCGTGTCGACATTCTTTTTATTTAGCGGTGTGACGATACTCGCGATTAATTGAATAGGCTTCATACATCTCTCTCCTTTTAGACAAATGCCATTTCATACTTCCGGACATCCGTTAATTTTCCTTCGATGGCAGCAGCGGCAGCCATTGCTGGACTCATTAAATGTGTGCGGGACCCAGCACCTTGCCTGCCTTCAAAGTTTCGATTACTTGTAGAAGCACATCGCTCACCTGCAGGTACACTGTCATCATTCATTGCTAAACACATGGAGCATCCTGATTCTCGCCATTCAAAACCTGCATCTAAGAAAACCTTGTCTAAGCCAAGCTCTTCGGCCTGTTTTTTCGTTGTTTGGGAGCCCGGAACAATTAGAGCTCTCACACCTTTCGCCACTTGTCGTCCTTCCACTACTTTTGCCGCTTCCACCAGATCACTGAGACGCGCATTGGTGCATGAACCAATGAAAACATGTTGAATGGCAATGTCTTGAAGCGCTTGACCTTGTTCAAGACCCATATAATTTAAAGCTTGTTGTAACGCCACTTTGTCCGCTTCTGTTGGACAATCCGCAAGTGTTGGGATTGTGTGTTGAATGCCCGCCCCCATCGCTGGATTGGTTCCCCACGTTACAAATGGCGAGATTTCTTTCGCGTCAATCACATGTACCGTGTCATAACTTGCTTCTTTGTCGCTAGCTAGTGATAACCATTCTGCAGCGAATTGTTCAAAGTTTTCTTGAGGTGCATACCGTCTGCCACGCAGGAATTCGATAGTAGTAGCATCAGGTGAGATTAGACCAGCTTTTGCTCCTGCTTCAATCGACATATTGCAAATCGTCATACGTTCTTCCATCGTCATGTTCCGAATTGCTTCACCTGTATATTCAATGACATGGCCCGTTCCCATATCGATACCAAACTTTGCGATAATCGCTAAAATCACATCTTTTGCTGTCACACCAAATCCAAGTTCTCCTGTGACACGTACTTCCATCGTTTTAGGTTTTGCCTGCCAAAGTGTTTGAGTGGATAAAACGTGCTCCACTTCACTCGTTCCAATTCCAAAGGCAAGAGCGCCGAACGCACCATGAGTAGATGTATGAGAATCACCACAGACAATGGTTTTCCCCGGTTGTGTCAACCCGAGTTCAGGACCAATAATATGCACAATTCCCTGATCGGGATGATCCATGTTTGCCAGTTGGATTCCAAATTCCTCGCAATTTTTCTCGAGCGTTGTCATTTGTTTTTTAGCAACTACATCAGTAATCTGTTGACGATTGATAGTCGGCACATTATGATCCATTGTCGCAAAACAGAGATCTGGTCGTCGAACTGATCTTCCGGCCATACGAAGTCCCTCAAACGCTTGAGGAGATGTCACTTCGTGGATCAGGTGCAAATCGATATAGAGAAGATCTGGTTTTCCTTGCTCTTCGACTACGATATGGGTGTCCCAAATTTTTTCGATAATTGTTTTTGCCATATAAAGTGCCCCCAGTTATCCTGAAATGTACGAAAAACAAATGCTATCTGAGACAGATTCACTGTCCAATTCTTCTATCACTTTTGCTGTCCATTGCTCTGTTGAAAGAACTCTTCCTCCTTTTAAATCCGCTGTTGTGTATCCGTCTTTCAACACACGTTCTACAGCATCTTCAATCGCCTGAGCTTCTGCTGTCAGTCCAAACGACTGCTTCAAAAGCATCGCTGCAGATAGAATCGCTCCGGCAGGGTTTGCTTTTCCTTGTCCAGCAATATCTGGTGCGGAACCGTGAATCGGCTCATACACACCAAAGGAATCGTCACGTACACTAGCGGAAGGAAGCATACCGAGAGAGCCTGTAATCATAGAAGCTTCATCACTTAAAATATCACCAAACAGATTTTCAGTCACAATGACATCAAATGAAGATGGTTCTTTGATTAATTGCATCGCTGCGGCGTCTACTAACATGTGCTCGACCGTAACGTCCGGGTAACCTGTGCGCATTTCTTCTACTATTTCTCTCCAAAGCTTACTTGAAGCGAGTACATTTGCTTTATCAACAGATGTCAATTTACCGTTACGGCTACGTGCCAATTGAAACGCTGTCTCAACAATCCTCTCAATCTCTTTTCTTGTGTAAACGAGCGTATCGACCGCTGAGTCTTCTGTCTTTTTACGAGGTTCAGAGAAGTAAAGCCCTCCAGTCAGTTCACGAACGATTACAAAATCTGTGCCCTCTACAATTTCAGGTTTTAAAGGAGAAGCTTCTTGAAGCGCTTCATGCGCTTTGACAGGTCTTAAGTTTGCATAGAGATTAAACTGTTTACGAAGGGCTAATAAACTTTTTTCCGGTCGAACTTCAGGAGCTACCTGATCCCACTTCGGACCGCCTACGGACCCTAAAAGTACTGCATCTGATGCAGCACATACTTCAATCGTCTGATCCGGAAGTGGCTCACCTACCGCATCATAAGCGGCTCCTCCAATTGCTGCATAGTGGAATTCAAATTCATGATGAAACCGTTTGGCTGTAGCCTTCACTACGTCGACAGCCGCTTGCGTGACTTCTGGACCAATACCGTCCCCTGGTAATACAGCGATTCGTTTCTTCATATTCATTCCTCCTATAGTTAAACTGTGGCGACTAATGTTTGTTGCAATTGACGGTTGATAGCATTTAAATACGCTTTAGCACTTGCTTCTAATACATCTTGGGAAGCATTTCGTCCAATGGTGTCTCTGTCATCAAAACGTAGTTTCACGACAGCTTCACCCAGAGCATCTCGCCCTTTTGACACCGATGTGACACGATAGTCAAGTACGCGAACGGTCCCAGAAACCACTTTTTCAAGTGTATTGAAAATCGCTTCTACAGAACCTGCTCCAGTATCAGAAACCGTTACAACTTCTCCAGTCGGGCTCGTTACACGCGCTGTTGCCGTCGGAATATTAGAAGTACCGTATTGCACTTGAACGCTTTCCAACACATAGACAGGTACATCTTCTGCTTGTACTTGTTGATCTGTTAAGAGTACAAATAAATCCTCTTCAGTTATTTCCTTTTTACGATCTGCAAGATCTTTGAATGCGACAAATGCTTTTGCATAATTTTCGTTCGTCAATTCAAAGCCCATTTGTTTTGCTCTGCTGATGAAAGCATGTCGGCCAGAATGTTTGCCAAGAACCAGTTCTGTAGATACTTCCCCAATCATTGCAGGCGTGATAATTTCGTATGTCTCTGGATTTTTCAGCATGCCATCTTGATGAATCCCAGATTCGTGCGCAAATGCATTTTTTCCAACAACCGCTTTATTCGGTTGGATAATTACACCTGTCAATTGACTCACCAGCTGACTCGTGCGTTTCGTTTCTTTTAATACAATTCCGGATTCCGTTTGATAATAGTCTCCGCGAATTTTTAGAGCCACAGCAATTTCTTCAAGTGCTGCATTTCCAGCGCGTTCTCCGATTCCGTTGATCGTCCCTTCGATTTGAGTTGCCCCGTTCTCGATGGCAGCCAGTGAATTCGCTACTGCAAGTCCCAAATCATCGTGACAATGGGCTGACAGTTTCACCTTTTCGATTCCTGGAACTGTTTCACGAAGGTAGTGGAACAATGCCCCGTATTCTGAAGGCGTGGCATAGCCAACTGTATCCGGTATATTAATCGTTGTTGCACCAGCTTTTATAACCTCGGTGATGATGCGTGCAAGAAATTCTTTATTCGAACGTGTGGCATCTTCTGCTGACCACTGTACGAGCGGGAAATATTTTTTCGCAAGCTTTACGGACTCGACTGCAATTTCAACTACTTGGTCCGGTGTTTTTTTCAACTTGTATTCCATATGGATTGGTGAAGTCGCGATAAACGTGTGTAGATGAGGTTGCTCGCCGTACTTCAACGCCTCAAAAGATGTCAAAATATCGGATTGAACTGCGCGTGCTAAACCTGTAACAGTAGAGTTTTTCACAGTTTGAGCAATTTGCTTCACTGCTTCAAAGTCCCCGTGGGATGAAGCAGGAAAACCTGCTTCAATGACTGCGACTCCAAACCGCTCCAATTGACGTGCTATCTCTACTTTTTCTGCCGTGTTTAGATTGATACCAGCAGATTGCTCCCCGTCTCGTAATGTTGTGTCGAAAATATCAATTTTGCCCACTGGTCACCACTTCCTTCTTCGGTTGTTTAGCTGCTTGCACAAACGGCATCATTTCACGAAGCTTGGCACCTACCTCCTCGATCTGATGTGTAGTTTCACTTTCTTTGATTCGTGTATAATTCGGTCGATTTTGTTCATTTTCTTGAATCCACTCTTTTGCAAATTTCCCTTGCTGGATATCTGTCAAAATGTCTTTCATACGCTGTTTTGTATCTGCATCAACTACACGAGGCCCCGATACAAAATCTCCCCACTCAGCCGTGTCTGAGATCGAGTAGCGCATTCCTGTCATACCCCCTTCATACATTAGGTCTACAATTAGTTTTAACTCATGCATTGTTTCGAAATAAGCAAGTTCTGGCTGATACCCAGCTTCCACAAGTGTTTCAAATCCAGCTTTTACAAGTGCAGTTAGACCCCCACATAGTACGGCTTGTTCCCCAAAAAGGTCTGTTTCCGTTTCTTCTTTGAACGTCGTTTCAAGCACTCCTGCACGTGCACTCCCAATTCCTTTTGCATAGGCCAGTGCGAGTTCTGTCGCTTGCCCTGTAGCATTTTGATGGACTGCGAACAGCGCTGGAACACCTGCTCCTGCTTCATAGGTTCTACGCACTAGGTGGCCTGGTCCTTTCGGTGCCACTAGGAACACATCTACCCCTTCAGGAGCTACAATTTGATCAAAGTGAACATTGAATCCATGTGCAAAAACTAGTGCTTTTCCTTCTTTTAGGTGCGGTTGAATTTCAGCCTCGTATACCGCTTTTTGTCGTTCATCTGGAAGGAGGACCATGATGACATCCGCTTGTTCAGCGGCTTGTGCAACTGTTGTGACTTGCAGACCATCTTCTTTTGCTTGATCAAAAGACTTTCCAGGACGAACACCCACCACTACTTGGAAGCCACTATCTTGAAGGTTGCGCGCATGTGCATGCCCTTGTGATCCGTATCCGATGATTGCCACTGTCTTTCCTTGTAATACCTGTTCGTTGATATTTTGGTTATAATACATGTTTGTCATTTTCCATTCCTCCTAGTAGGTTAGTAATTTAATTGGTGTCTGTACTTTTTGGTGCTCACGAGTAAATGCCGTCACACCTGTTCGTGTTAATTCTTTAATTCCATAGGGTCTAACAAGTTCTACAAAAGCATCAATCTTATCAGGGCGTCCCGTCAGTTGATACGTTACGACTTGTTTTCCAGCATCGATTATCTGTGCTCGGAAAGGTTCAATTAGTGTTGCGAGCTCTAGTCGCTTGGTGGCACTTGCTTGGACTTTAATCAAGGCGAGCTCGCGTTCTACCAGCGCTTGGTCCGTCAAATCCTGTACTTTTAAAACATCAATTTGTTTTTGCAGCTGTTTCAACAACTGCTCAAGTTTTTGTGCATCTTCAACATGGACAACAAACGTCATTTTCGAGATAGTTGGTTGTTCAGTATGGCCGACTGTCATACTTTCAATATTGAATTGGCGTTTCATCATCAAACCTGTCACACGGTTCAATACGCCGCTTTGATTCAGGACAGTAACAGTAATGATTCGTCTCAAAACGGCTTCACTCCAATCATTTCATGCAATGCTTTTCCAGGTGCTACCATTGGAGTCACCGGTTCTAGTTGCTCGATTCTACAATCAATTAATACGGGTTCATTCGAAAGCAAGAGTTCTGGAAGCAATCGCTCGGCTTCTTCTAACGTCTCAAGCTTTACACCTTGAATGTCATAGGCGTTTGCGAGCTTCACAAAGTCTGGCTGGACAGGCATCAAGCTCTGAGAAAACCTTTCTTCATAAAAGGACGTTTGCCACTGCCTTACCATTCCGAGACTTTGATTGTTTAAGATAAGGATTTTGACCGGCAATCTCTTTTCTTGAAGAAGCGACAACTCTTGTAAGGTCATTTGAAAACCCGCGTCTCCTACAACAGCAAGTACTTTCTCATCTGGAAATGCGAGCTGTGCACCGATTGCTGCTGGGAATCCAAAGCCCATCGTGCCGAGCCCTCCTGATGTGATCCATTTATGTGGTGCCGAAAAGCCATAATACTGAGCTGCCCACATCTGATGCTGCCCGACATCCGTTGCTACAATTGCTTCCCCACGTGTAACATTTCGTGCGATTTGCAAAATATGTTGCGCTTTTAATCCATCCTCTCTGTAGTGAAGTGGATAGTGCTGCTTACTGATTTGCTGTGCTTCTTGCCAATCAAAGCTTGTAGTCGGGTTGTACGTAAATTGCACCAATTCCGATAGAGCCGTTTTTGCATCCGCCACAATTGGGATGGACGTAGGTACATTCTTGCCGATTTCAGCGGGATCGATATCTACATGAACTACAGTTGCTTTCGGTGCAAACTCTGCTAGGTTGCCAGTCAAACGGTCATCAAATCGTGCACCGATATTGATGAGCAAGTCACATTCTTGTATCGCCATATTCGCTGTGTACGTGCCGTGCATCCCAGCCATTCCTAAAAACTGCGGATGGTCGGCATCCACTACACCCAAACCAAGTAAAGTTGAAACAACTGGCATTTTTGTTAGCTCGAGAAATTGTGCTACTTCTTGTGTTGCTTTTGAAGCGAGAATCCCTGCTCCGACCAACAACAAAGGTCGTTGCGCATGATTGATCGCCTCAGCCACTTTTTGAATTTGTAAATAATTCGGTTCAGTCGTCGGTTGATATCCAGGTAGATGAATCGGTTCAACTTGCCAGTTGAGCTGCTGGGCCGCGTTCGCTGCCAGATTTTTAGGGATATCAATTAATACCGGTCCCTGTCGTCCTGTCGAAGCGATATGAAATGCTTCTCGTACAATTCGTGGGAGATTTTTTGCATCTTTTAATTGATAATTATGTTTGGTGATCGGTTGCGTAATACCAATAATGTCTGCTTCTTGAAAAGCGTCTGTCCCGATTACCGTGCTGGCTACTTGTCCAGTAAAGATAACGAGAGGCAATGAATCCATCATTGCATCTGCAATCCCTGTTACTAGATTTGTTGCACCAGGACCCGATGTAGCAATGACTACCCCCGGTTTTCCAGTTACGCGTGCATATCCTTCTGCTGCGTGTATAGCACCTTGTTCATGACGCGCTAAAATATGAGGAATTGGGTTGCGATACAATGCGTCATAAATCGGCAGTACAGCTCCTCCTGGGTATCCGAAAATCATTTCAACCTGTTGTTCGTGTAGCAGTTCAATCAGCACGTCTGCACCTGAAAGTTGTTTGAGTTGCTGTTTATCCGCCTGCATGACCATTGGTATCACTCCTTTTTAGGTATAAAAAAAACCCTATGCAAATGAACAGAGATGTTCCTTGCATAGGGATGAATTTGACTTCATGGTACCACCCTACTTCACAGCTTTCGCTGCCTCGTGTGTCACTAGTTAACGGTGTGATCCGGAAGGACTTACTAGTCGATGACGTTCATCCTTCGCTCAGAGGGGATGTCGATACAAGGGGCTATACCGGTTTTCAGCACCACCGGCTCTCTGCAATAGTCCACACTTGATCTTTTACCTCTTCAACGCTTTATATTTTCATAACGCCACCTGTACTTGCAGAAGTTACAAGTTTGGAGTAGCGAGCTAAATAACCTTTTTTGATTTTTGGTTCGAAAACTGGTAATTGTTGCTGGCGCTTTTCTAAAATTTTCTCATCTACATCATGGTGTATCGTGCGATTAGGTAGGTCGATCACAATCGTATCGCCATCCTCTACTAAAGCAATAGGACCTCCTTCTGCTGCTTCTGGGGAAATGTGTCCAATTGAGATTCCACGCGACGCGCCTGAAAAGCGACCATCTGTAATTAAAGCAACCTTCGTTCCTAAACCACGACCTTGAATCGCCGAAGTAGGTGCAAGCATCTCTGGCATTCCTGGCCCACCCTTTGGTCCTTCATATCGAATCACAACAACATGCCCCTCTTGCACACGTCCATCGTCAATTGCTTGCTGTGCATCTTCTTGGGAATTAAAGACGATTGCCTTCCCTTCAAATGTTTGAATGGAGGGATCCACTGCCCCAACTTTAATTACTCCTCCATCCGGAGCTAGATTTCCGAATAGAACTGACAAGCCTCCTACAGGACTATAGGGATTGTCTTTTGGTCGAATAACGGCAGGATTTAAGATTTTTGCATCCTTTACGTTTTCAAATACAGATTTTCCTGTGATTGTTAACCGGTCTCCATGAATCCCACCTGGAATTTCACAAAGCTCTTTAATGATTGCTGATAATCCTCCTGCTAAGTGAACGTCGTGCATCGAATAATCGCTCGCTGGCATAATCTTTGCAAGATACGGAATTCGTTTTGCTACCTCGTTAATCTGTTCCATCTCGTATGGGATTTCTGCTTCATGCGCAATGGCAAGTGTATGCAGCACAGTATTTGTCGAACCACCCATTGCCATATCAAGTGCAAACGCATCATCAATTGCATCTTTTGTGACAAGGTCACGCGGTTTCACATCGTCTTCAATCATCCGTAAAAGGTGTCCAACGGCTTCTTTTATCAAACGATGACGTTCTTTTGATGTCGCTACGATTGTCGCATTGCCTGGGGGTGTCACACCTAAAATTTCCATTAAGGAATTCATCGAGTTTGCTGTGAACATCCCTGAACACGACCCACATGTTGGACAAGCATTTTGTTCAATATCGAGCAACTCTTGCTCTGACATCTTCCCTGACTTATACGCCCCTACCCCTTCAAAAACAGACGTCAATGAAAGAGGTTTACCGTCTGCAGATTCCCCAGCCTCCATAGGCCCTCCTGTTACAAATACTGAAGGAACGTTGGTACGCACAGCTGCCATCAGCATGCCTGGTGTAATTTTGTCGCAGTTTGGGATGTAAAATACTCCATCAAACCAGTGAGCATTGATAACGGTCTCTGCTGAATCAGCAATTAGCTCCCTGCTTGGAAGAGAATAGCGCATCCCAATGTGTCCCATCGCAATTCCGTCATCTACCCCAATTGTATTGAATTCAAAAGGTACGCCACCTGCTTCCCAAATCGCTTCTTTAACAATCTCAGCGAATTGGTTCAGGTGTTTATGTCCTGGAATAATATCAATGTATGAGTTACAAACTCCAATAAATGGTTTTTGAAGATCTTTCGTCTTCACACCAGTCGCATAAAGTAGACTACGGTGTGGCGCTCTGTCGATTCCTTTTTTTATCATGTCACTTCTCAACTGCATCACCATCTTTGTATGTAATATCCTGCAATATGAAATATATTGCAATTATCATACAATCCACAAATGCCTGTGTCAACGCCCTTTTCTAGAATTATCAGTTTTTTATGAAAGTTTTGAATTGGTGTAATCGCTTACAACTGTTGCATAGTGCGCGGTCCTATTTTTATTCTTTTTTTAAAAAAGTTTCTGCTAAACAAAGCCCTCGCACAATTTGTACACCATTTTGTTTGGCTATATACGCCGCTTGATGAAGTGTTGTGCCGGTTGTATAAATGTCGTCGACTAAATAAATTTCTTTAGGTGGGGGTTCCGTTGAAATCCAGCGAAATGGATTGGAAGATACAAGTCGTTCAGATAATGTCCGCTGGGATTGATTAGTTGCATCTACCTTCATTAGAAGATGTTGCGTTGATTTTTTGGGCAGAAATGCTTCGACGTGTGGGAAAGTTTTAGAGGGAGATGTAGCATGATAAATAGGAATCGGCATATAGGGACCCCGAGTGAAATGATGACTAAAAACCCTGCTCAGAGCGTGATCTCCAAGACGCTTGTACTGATGAAAATAGTCTTTCATCCACTCATTGTATTCATAGAGACAGGTGACCGAGTCTAAACAATCTTCAAGTGGTGTACCTTGAAAGTAGGTACGACTGGGTGTACTTTCAATATAATTAAATTTCAAGTGGCAATCCTTGCAAGTTGGCGGCTGTTTTCCCGTAACAAGAGCATACCAACTGATTTCATGATAGGTGGTTCCACAAAGTAAACAGTTCATAGCGCATTCAACTTTTCAATTTCTTTTTTCGCTCTGTGCATTTCTTCCGTTACGCCTCTATGAAAGAATACGACATCTCCTGTTGGTGCATCAGCAGCTCGCCCTACTCTTCCAGCAATTTGAATCAATGCTTCTTTCGTAAAAATAGCTTGTTCAGCCCCCACAACGGCTACTTGTAAATTCCGAATCGTGATGCCTCTTTCCAGAATGGTCGTTGTGAGTAGTCCAGGTATCTTTCCATTACGTAATAGTTGTACATAGTTTTTTCTCATTGGATGTTCAGCGTGAACACGTTTTAAGTCTCCTGGAAATTCTTCTAGCATACGGACGCTTGGAAAAAATACAAGAAATGGACAATTCGACTCGATTTGTTTAGAAATCCAGTTTGCTAACTTTGGAGGGATTTTTTTGTTTTTTAAACTCTTTTCATAGGTGAGTAATTTCTCATAGCGTGGGACAGGTAGCGGGTGTTGGTGAAATCGTCTCGGCAATACCGTTTCAGTATCAAAGAGAAGGTTTTTCGTTGGAGTGGCCGAAATCATATGGATTACACCGTCAGATTTCAATGATTTTTTTACTGCTTTCACAAGTGTCTGATCTGCTGAATAAGGGAAAGCATCCGCTTCATCGATAATCACAACATCGAAAGCTTCATGAAATCGATAAAGTTGATGTGTGGTAGCTAGTGTTATCGTTCCCAGGCCTAAAGGTTTTTCTGACCCTCCATACAAACTGTCGATTCGACAATTTGTAAATGCATCTTGAAATCGCGGTTCGAGCTCTAGAATGACATCTGTTCTTGGGCACGCAACTGCAATACGTTTGTTTAACGTGAGCAGATGCTGAATTGCTCCAAACATAATTTCCGTCTTTCCGGCTCCGCAGACGGCATTCACAAGATGACTTTTCCCTTGATTACAACTTACAATCCATTCGTCTACTGCTCGACGTTGGTCAGTTGAGTAGGACCCCTGCCAAGTAAACAAAGGTGTATCTTGGATAGAAGATAGTGTTCCCTTCCACTTTAGAAGTTGGGTGCACTGGGCGACTTTGCCCATAGATAGACAATGACGACAATACGTACAATTTTTTGCGCAGTTTAAACAATAGTGGGTCGCAAACTTTTTTGGATCAGTAGATTGACAACGCATACATTGAAAAATTGGGGATTTAAGCATGGAGAATCTAGAGGGCGTTATCGCTTTTACACCTGGATAACTTACGATGAGGTCCTGTTCTACTAACTGTTGAATCTCGTTGTCCGGAAGATGAATCGTTTTTCGGTCTTGAATTTTCCCTTCGAAGTACTCTTGATAGTTCATGTAGCTCTCCTTTTTCCATCTTGGAGGCTTCTCTCACACGTATCATAACAATCCTTCTGACTCACTTGCAAATTATGTGAAACATCAAAAACCGCACCCGCTTAAGTAGCGGATGCGGTTTGGATTAATCACGAATAAAATAGACACTTGTCACTAACCAGTTCCCGTCCTCTTTAGCGAAGACAGTTACTTGTCGACCTGAACTAGAAAATTTACCACCAGTCGAACTCTGAGCCAAGTTGATTCCGATGTTTGCGTAAACTTGTGCTTCTTGTTCTGTATAGTTGATGATGGTAACATCTTCTGCAATGCGCTCTGTGTCATATTGTTCGAATGTATCTTTCACGAATTGATGCTCTGTTTCATAGCTAAAACCTTTTGGTTCGCTCGAAATTACAGACATGTACGTATCAATATCTTCTTCATTGAATGCTTCAATATAAGTACTAAATGCCTCTAAGATTGCTGCTTGTTCTTCTTGCGGAACATTTGCTGCTTCTTCTATAGATTCGCCAGACATTTCAAATCCTACTTCAGTTTGTTGTCCTTCTGTCGATTCAGTATTCTCAGTGGCAGAATGTGTTTCAATTTGTCCTGCTCCTTGAGGCACTAAGTCGCCAGCTGAACTTGAATTGACTTCTTCATCCTGTGATGAACAAGCGGCTAAAAGTAGAAAACTTATGAGAGCGAGAAAACCAAATTTTACAAGTTTTTTCACGGGTTCATTCCTCCTGTGCTAGACGTATTTTGGCATAGTTTTGACAAGGAATCAAACAGAATCTCCTATTGTCAATAAACTGTCGCTTTTTGTTGGAACGTCTACACACTTTATACGACGTGATTCGTTTTGGAAGGTTCCTTCCCTCTCTCTCCTCATTTTTAAATAAACCCTATATAAATCTTGTTGAATTACACGTTTAGCTCCATTCCGGGGCTGCTTTTCGAGGGCGTGGCGATCTGGGTGGAGGGATTTCCAATTATAATCAGCTCAGAGTAACTTTATTTCACCTTTGAAACGCCACTAAAGGAACTGAGCGAGCGTTCATCGGACGAATAGAGAATTTATTCTACCCTACTCCCGATTTATTCTACCCAAATCGAAATTTATTCTACCGAAGTCATATTATGGAAACTAATTATCTCACAGCCCGAGTGTTTTCGTTCAAATACAAACAAAAAGCACCCCTTTAAAAGGGGTGCCTGGAAATTAGCGTACTTCTACCCAGCCGTTTTTAATTGCTGTAACAACCGCTTGTGTACGGTCATTAACATTCATTTTTTGGAGAATACTCGATACGTGGTTTTTCACCGTTTTCTCCGAAATAAATAAAGTCTCTCCAATTGTACGATTGCTCTGACCATCTGTGAGCAATTGCAATACTTCACATTCACGCTTCGTTAACAAGTGGAATGGGCGGCGAATGTCTGTTTGATGGAAATTCCCTTTATTCTCACGTTCACTTAAACGTTTAAACTCATTCACAAGGTTTTTGGTAACTTTCGGGTGTAAGTAATTCCCGCCCTTATCCACAACTTTAATCCCTTGGACGATAGCATTAGCGTCCATTTCTTTTAGCATATAGCCAGAAGCGCCCGTTTTCAAAGCCGTTGAAACAAATGATTCATCATCATGTATCGACAACATGATTACCTTTGCCTCTGGGTAGTGACTGATCAATTCAGCTGTAGCTTCAATTCCGCTTTTATTCGGCATATTGATATCCATTAAAATAATATCAGGGCGGTAGTTCTCGTATAGATGCACTGCATCTGTACCATCGTCCCCTTCTGCTACTACCTCAAACGTTTCTTCAAAATCTAAAATTCGCTTTACTCCTTCGCGGAATAATTGGTGATCATCTATAATTACAATTTTCGTCATATGAATATCCTCCTATATCAGCAATGCATTTATCATTCTTATTCCTCATTCATTGCCTCATTAAACGTTCATGCGACTTCTTTTACAAAGTAAGCCAATACCACGTATAATAAGACGATCTTGTCGCATAAAATGTTCCCATTTCTAACTCCTGCACGAGTTAGAAGTTTTGTAGGTACGTGATATACACTTCTATCTTCTAGTTTTCAACTCCTAGTTCGGATGTGCACTTCTGTATCTCAAGTTACTCAAATTAAAAACCTGACAGAAACCATTATAGCACTAATTTCCCAATAACATATTAAAATTACGTTACAGAACGATTTCATTTCACTAAAGGAGTATGCAATGAATTCTAATTATTATACAATCAAAAAGTCGTCTTCCCATGAGATTGTCATTCAAAGATCTCGCTTTATTTGTCATTTAAAACGGACAGATTCTGAACAACAAGCGCAAGAATTTATCAATGAAATACGTACACAGCATAAATCTGCAAATCACAATTGTTTTGCTTACGTGATTGGCGAAAACAATGCAATTCAAAAGGCTGGAGATGATGGGGAACCTAGTGGCACAGCAGGCGTTCCTATGTTAGAAGTTCTAAAAAAACAAGACCTTCGAAATGTGACTGCTGTAGTTACTCGTTACTTTGGTGGAATTAAGTTAGGCGGCGGTGGATTGATTCGCGCCTATGGAAGTACTGTATCTGAAGGACTTAAACATACAGGAATTGTTCAACGTGTACGTCATCAGCTCTATAGTGTAGAAATTGATTACACCTTACTTGGCAAAGTTGAAAATGAATTGCGTCAAAATGTTTATAGACTGGATGAAATCAGGTATACAGATAAGGTAGAACTATTGGTTTATGTTAATGAAAAAGACACCCAAGTTTTTGAGGATTGGATGACTTCTTTGACAAGTGCTACATGTAAATTCCACCAGCAAGCCATCCATTACCTGGAATTTGATAAACATGACACGGAATTATAAATGAAGATTTTAAAATCTTCAGGAGGCGTTTAAAAATGAATAGAACACAAACAAAAAAACGATCGAAAAAGCGCACGATTATTTATTCGTTTTAATCTTGTTCGGAACGGTGGCAATCTTATCTGCTACTTATGGCGTGTATTTGACAAAACGTGCCGAGGTTGCTGCAGAACGTAGTTTTGAAGCGCTAGCCGATCGCGCGAATGGCTCTGAATTAAGAGAAGAGGAAGTTGAACCTTTAACTGACAATGTATCCATTCTCTTTGTAGGAATTGATGACAGCGAAAAACGCAGTGAAGGACAAGATTCAAGTCGGTCTGATGCCTTAATGGTTGCAACACTGAATAATGAAGATAAGTCCATTAAACTTGTGAGTATTCCACGTAACTCTTATGTGTATATCCCAGAAGTCGGTTATGAAGATAAAATTACACACGCGCATGCATATGGAGACACACGAGCTTCAATTGAGACAGTCGAAGAGCTTTTGGATATTCCAATAGATTATTATGTAAAAATGAATTTCAATGCGTTTATTGATACTGTGGATGCCCTAGGCGGCGTCAATGTCGACGTTCCTTATGATCACTTGGAACTTGATGAAAATGATCAATACACAGTCGAATTAAAAGAAGGTCGCCAGCTATTGGATGGTCGAGAAGCTTTGGCACTAGCTCGAACACGTAAACTTGACAATGATATCGAACGTGGAAAACGACAACAAATGATTTTAGAAGCGATTATTCAAAAAGCTGCTTCTGCTTCCTCGTTTACACGTTACGGAGATGTCATCGATGCTGTCGGAAATAATATGAAGACCGATTTAACATTTGATGAGATGCGTTCATTTTTCGATTATTTGACGAAAGGACGCCCCCAAGTGGAAACACTTACCTTAGAAGGATATGATGATATGACAACAGGCACATATTACTGGCAGCTAGATCAAGAAAGCTTAGAAGAAACATCCTCTATTCTTCAAACTCATTTAGATTTAAAACCGGGTTCATCTGAATTTGCACAAGATGCAACAACTAACTAAAGTCTAGCCTTCCCTCTGCGGAAGGCTTTTTTCATGGAGTGACAGCGAATTTTGAAAATGGTAGTCTAGAATGGGGAGGGATTGACATGGAAACATTGCTTTACGAACAAAAAGAACACCTGGCGGTTGTCACTTTGCATCGACCAGATGCGATGAACGCGTTTAATTATGATATGCTCTCAGAACTTGGTCAAGTGGTCGATGCTATTCGCATCAACCCAGATATTCGCTTAGTGATTTTTAGGGGAGCTGGCGGACGTGCGTTTAGTGTTGGGGCTGACCTCAAAGAACGAAAGACATTAACTACTGAACAAGTAAAACGAAATCTATACAAAATTGGTGAGGTTTTTACAACAATCGAAAACTTGCCCCAGCCTACAATTGCTATGATTGATGGGTTTGCATTTGGTGGCGGTATGGAGCTTGCTCTTGCTTGTGATTTCCGTATTGCCTCACAAAAAAGTGTAATGGGTCTTACAGAGACTAGCTTGGCCATCATTCCTGGGGCTGGAGGGACACAACGTCTACCTCGTTTGATTGGGGAATCCAAAGCTCTTGAATTGATTTTAACAGCTAGAAAATTGACTGCCGAAGAAGCACATTCTTATGGTTTACTTACGCAAGTCGCTCCAGATGACGCCCTTGTGGATCAGACAGAAGAATTTGCACTTTCGATACTTTCGAACGGTCCTGTCGCTTTAGTTCAAGCGAAATTTGCTGTAAAAAATGGTATGAATGCAGATTTGCAAACAGGCCTTCAAATTGAGCGAAAAGCTTATGAACTTACGATTCCTACAGAAGATCGTGTGGAAGCATTGCTTGCCTTTGGTGAAAAGCGGAAGCCACAATTCAAAGGAAAATAAAATTTATGCTAGGTAGAATTGAGTTTTACACAAGAATAGTTGTAGTATCAAACTTAAAAAGTGTGTAGGGGTGACTCCAGCGGGATTAAAAGCGGAAGCTGAGACCTTGCTTTAGATGTGGAGAACGCCGCTCTAGAAATTCCGAGGAAATCAGACGTGCCCATGAAGGCGAAGTTCAGCCTTTGTGGGTGCGGCTGATTCCGGAGTGTATTTCTGGCGTTCGCAACTCGACCTTGGCTCAGCCCGCGCCCGCGGAACGCTTCCCCTGCACACCATACAACATTCAAAAGGAGTTTCTCGACTGGACTGAGAAACTCCTTTTGCGCACTATAAAACATAGTAAACTTTCAACTTAAAGGCGATTTACGAACCACCCTGTAATTTCTTCTAAACGCGCAATGCGTAGGTTTGGCAGACCTGTACGAGAGAGATTGTGATCCGCATTCGGGAATCGCACAAACTCCGTCTCTTTCCCCATCCGCTTCAAGGTGATATAAAGTTGTTGTGCTTGTTCGATTGGACAACGTAAATCATCTTCACCATGTAAAATCAATAAAGGAGTAGTTACATTTGCCGCATACTTGAGTGGAGAATGGTCCCATAGTTTATCGATATCTGTCATATCACTTTGAATTTGCCATTCCGTAAAATAATAGCCGATATCTGAGACGCCGTAGAAGCTAATCCAGTTCGAAATAGATCGCTGTGTTACAGCTGCTTTGAAACGATCTGTGTGGCCGACAATCCAGTTTGTCATGAAACCGCCGTAGGACCCACCTGTCACACCAAGACGATTTGAATCAACCCACTCATACTGCTCTACGACATAATCAACTGCTGCCATGATGTCTTGATAATCATTGCCACCATAATCACCGCGCACGGCATCTACAAATTCTTGGCTGTAGCTATGACTTCCGCGCGGATTGATATACAGGACACCGAACCCTTGTGATGCCAGTAGCTGCATCTCATGGAAAAACGTATTTGCATAAAATGCATGAGGCCCACCATGAATATTTGTCACAAGTGGCACTTTCCCCTCTTGTGCTTCAGGTGGTTTGATTAACCAGCCATACACTTGCCAACCGAGTGGTCCTTCAAAGACAATCGCTTCTGGCTCAATTAACTGCTTCGTCTCCATGTAGTCTTTGTTATGATTTGTTTTTTGTTTTCTCTCTCCACTTTGAATCTCGAGAAAAATTAACTCACCAGGGAATACGGGATTACTCACAGTTACAGCAAGTGTAGTTGCGTCTGCATTCACTGAATATCCATAGACATGTTCATTTTCACCCGTTACTGGATAAATCTGTCCATCAAGAGCCGCTGCGTAAATGCGCACGTCTCCTTGTGTGGAGAGTTGGAAATACAGATGATTGTCTTTCGTCCACACAACAGATGGCGCACTTGCTCCTTGTTGTACATCTGCTACGACATAATCGCCTACTGGTGCATCTAGACCTTCTGTAAGACTTTCTACTGTTTTTGCTTGTAGATCATATACATAGACGTTCGAATGCGTCGCGTTTTCAAATGTGCGATTTGATCCTACAAATGCCAAATAACAGCCATCTTTAGAATATGCAGCGCCTCCATAATATCCAGGTTCATTGGTTACAGCAGTTTTAGTTTTAGTTTCAACATCTGCTAAATACACGGCAGATTCAAACACTTGATCATCTTCAAGCGTAGTTGATGAAATCACGAGTTGTTTTCCATCGGGTGAAACCGCTTGAACAGATTCGTTTTTATGTTCATTTGACCATAACTCAAGGTTTCCATCGAGTGAAATCCTGCCGATTTGTGAATACTTCGAGTGATCCACAAGACCGCCGCCATCTTGAATGTATTTCATCTTCTTTGCTGTATAGGTTTTTGGAAATTCATCCTTTTTTTCTTCAGGTTTTTCCCATCCTGTTTCGTCATCATAACGTGCTGTAATCCATAGAGTTTGTTCTGAAGGATCCCATTCATAACTAGAAACACCATATGGGAGTGTTGTCAGTTGGCGGCTTTCTCCTCCTGCAACTGGCAAAATATAGAGCTGATTTTTCTCATTCCGGTTAGACAGAAATGATAAATAGCTTCCATTTGGGGACCATTTCACCGATGAAATTCGGTCTTTTTGATGTGTCCATTGCACTGGCTCGCCTGTGACCGTTGTTACATATATACTGCTTTCATATGTATTTTTTTCCGCATTGATTGCAGTGGCTACATAGGCAACTTTATCTTCTGTTGGGTGAAAGACTGGAGCCGCAACAGATGTAATTTCTGTGATATCTTGAGCAGTTACTTTTTGTTTCGTCATAAGACACACTCCTTTTATTTCGGTTATCAAAATACCTTCTCAGTATACTTGAATTTATTTAAATCGCCAAACTATTCATACAAAAGATAATAAAAAAACCAGCTCCCTCCCCTATTTGTGTACTAGGGAGAAAACTGGCAATAGTATTAGTTTGTAGTGGATTGTTCTTTTAATGTACGGCGGAGAATTTTTCCTGTTGTGTTCTTCGGAAGTTCTTCAAGTATTTCGATTCGAGTTGGAACTTTGTATTTCGCAAGCTTTTCACGGCAGAATGCTTCTACCTCGTCTGTTAAAAGTGCTGTGTCTTTTAGAACTACAAATGCCAGCACTTGCTCACCAAAGTTTAGATCTGGTACGCCGACTACAGCTGCTTCTAAAATTCCAGGATGCGCGAACAACACTTCCTCCACTTCACGAGGATACACGTTGTAGCCTCCAACGATGATCATATCTTTTTTACGATCAACGATATAGAAGTACCCTTCTTCATCTTTTCGTGCAAGGTCTCCTGTATATAACCACCCATCACGAATTGCATTGGCTGTTTCTTCCGGCATGTTGTAATAGCCTTTCATTACATTGGGGCCTCGTACAATCAGTTCTCCAACTTCTCCTACAGGTAACTCCTCACCAAGTTCATTTACAATTTTGTTTTCCACATTGATGATGGATGTACCAATGGAACCTGCTTTTCGTTCACGGTCTAGTGGATTGAAACACGTTACTGGAGAGGCTTCTGATAAACCGTATCCTTCTGAAATACGCACGTTAAATTTGTCTTCAAAATTATGAAGTAGCGCTACAGGCAGTGATGCTCCACCCGAGATGGCAAGTCGAACAGTTGAGAAGTCTGCTGGATCTGCATCTGGGAATTGATATAAGAAATTGTACATCGTAGGTACGCCTGCAAAGACAGTTGCCTTTTCTTCTTTAGCCACTTGGAATACATCTGCTGGTGAGAATTTTGGTACTAAAAGTATAGTAGACCCCGTAACGAGTGGCGCGTTTACAACGACCGTCAATGCAAATACATGGAATACAGGCAATGTCGCAAGCACCCGGTCATTTGGCGAAAATTGTAGATATTCTGCAACATCTCGAGCATTTGAAAAAATGTTTTCAAACGTCAACATCGCGCCTTTTGGATGACCTGTAGTTCCTGATGTGTATAAAATAATAGCAGTATCATTGTCCGCTACTTCTACCGGAGCAATCATCTCCCCTGCTTGAACTAATACTGAAAACGGTTTCACTTTAGCTTGTAAAGATTCTGGAAGTGCACGCAGCTTATCCCCTGTTTCAGGTGTTGTTTCACAGATGATGTATTGTGCCACTTTTGGGAACGCTCCTGCAGCTTGCTCTACGAATGGCAATAACAAATCAAGAGCAATGACTACCTTTGCATCGCTATTTTTGATAATGTAGGAAATTTCATCCGGTGTATAAATCGGATTGATCGGTACTGCTGTAGCACCCAAACGCATTGTTGCATAAAGTGAAATCAAAAAATGAGGTGTATTTCCTAATAAAAAGGCAACATTGTCTCCTTTTTTAACGCCAAGAGTTTGTAATGCTCCTGCAAATTTTGCGACTGTTCCTTCAAACTCTGCATAAGACGTCTCTTTCCCCATGAAACTGTATGCTGCTTTCGTTGGATTTTGCACAGCCTGTTGCTGTACGCGTGAAACTAGACTCATAGAATTCCCCTTTCAAATTGAATGAATAGTCATTCATTTCATAGTTTTCATTCTACTAAAAATTCCACCGAATAGCAATGTTAAAAAAAAGCCCTCCAAAAGGAGAGCTTTACTCATCATTTAATTGAAGATGCGCTAAATAGCGCCAACGAATCAAGAAATAATATGCTGCTTGAATGGTTGTGAATACGCCAAGTACGATTAGCATTTCCATCGCAATGGACAGTGCTGCAATATCGACCCAAACTGCCTGTAAAAATAAAAATGAGAAGGTAGCATGGAGCATAGCAAGTCCCCACGGTAAGAAAAACTGCGGATATAACTGGCGATCTGCAATCATACGCAATTCTTGGTTTGTCAGTCCCATATGTCGTAATACTTCAAACTGTCGTCTATCTTTCTCGAGATTTGTGTAGAACTTAAAGTAGATAAAGCTGCCCGCCGCAAGAATTAGTACAGCAGCTACTAAGAGTCCAGTGACAAGTAAAAGCGAGAATGTGGAACTAATATACGAATAGTTGAGTCCTGGGTTATCAAAGTAAAACGGCAGCTGTTCTCCTGTTTCGTAGGAGGCAATCATTTCCCGATCGAGATCCAAACCAATAGCATCTGTTCGTAACCAATCAGGTACGTGAAACGCAAATATTGTTGTCAAATTTTCATCCCATCGACCATAGAGATAGGCATTTGAAATTCGGTCATAATCTTCATCCGACAAAATATAAGCCGGGCCGTCAAAAGCGGCTTCTGGTAGGGGGAAGTGCATATAGCCTTCTCCCACATGAAAATAAATTGTATTTTCTCTGAGGTGAATCAATTGCTGGTTCGCCTCGTTCACCGGTTGACCAAATCGCATCCCTTCCCCTGGCTCAAGATCAATCAAGGGTTCCTTTAATACAGCGGCTATTGTATTGATGTCGGTTTCACGTAATAAATGAACCGGGTCATTTGTAGCGGCAGATGTTTGTTTTACAATCGGTGCAGTCAAGAGAGTATAAGTTAAGTTTTGCTCGTAAAAGTCTGCAGTCAAACCCGCGATATGTTGGCGCTCAAAAGGGTTTGTCGCTTCGCTCAAATAGAGTACACTGATGGGATTGCTTTCTCTATATTGATTTGCAAAGCTAGTTAATGAAGCAACCACCCCAACTGAGATTATAGCTAAAGTCGAGACCATCGTCACAATAAAGTACATACGAGAGTTCTCACGAATCTTTTCAATGGCATCTGAAAACGTCACAATACGCGTTGATCGCCAATATACATTTTTATGATTTCGTAACGAATAGATTAAATACAACATTCCATCTTTAAAGAAATAGTAGCTTCCCCAGATCGCACAGAGCACGATCACTGGTGACCACCACACATTCATAGTAAACAAGGAGTAAATTACGAGACCATAGGCGACAGAAAGCAAACCGAATGAGACCCATGCCCCAACAGTAGAGTAATGTGTCGACTCACTAACGCGATTTCCCCCAATCATTAACTGAACAATCGGGCTCTGCCTAATAAACACGCTTCCTGCAATTGAAATAATGATAAAAAGGGTGACAAAGACAACCGTCGTTAGTAAAAAGGGCTCTAGACTGAAGTAAAGAGGCAGACTTTCAAGAACAAGCATGGCACGAATGATCATAAAGAAAAACTTCGTGAAAATGTAGCCAAAAAAGAGCCCCGTTGCTAATGCGAAAATCCCTAAAATCATTGTTTCCGTAAAGACTAAACGCTGTAGTTGACCACGATCCATTCCCAGTTGCTGCAAAATCCCAAATTCTTTGGATCGAGCCTGTAAAAAAGCACTCAAAGAATACAATAAAAAAAACAATGTGAAGATGACTAACACGACATCCGCTACAGCCATCCCCATAAAGGCAATGTCTTGTATGAATTGATTTTCAATGGATGGATGGAATAATAACATGGAATAAATAAAGAACACCATGACAGAAAAGCTGCTCGCCATAAAATACGCCGCATAGACCCTGCGGTTTCGCACTACATTACGATAGGCGAACTGTAGAAAGGTCATTAACGTTCCCTCCAAGTAGCGAGAGTAGATTTAAAATACGCTGGAAGAATGTTTGGCGTAAATCATCTTTGTAGATTTCATTGAAATATTCCCCATCTTTAATAAACAGCACCCGGTCGCAATAGCTTGCTGCAATCGGATCATGTGTCACCATAATAATCGTGGTATCCAATTCTCTGTTCACCCGTGTCAATAGTTCCAACACATCTTTCGAAGCTTTCGAGTCCAAGTTTCCGGTTGGTTCATCTGCAAGAAGGACTGTCGGTTGATGAATAAGCGCACGTCCAATCGCTGTTCTCTGCGCTTGTCCCCCAGATAATTCATTTGGAAAATTAGCACGCACCGATTCAAGATGAAGTTCCGTGACAAGTTCATCTAAACGTGTCTGCATTTCAGAAACTGTTTGATTTGCGAGTGTCAGTGGCAATACCATGTTTTCTTCTACTGTTAGCGAAGGTAGTAAGTTGAAATCTTGAAACACAAACCCCAAACGTTCTCTCCGAAATAAAGCAGATTGCTTCGCTGATAACGATTGTGGGTCTTGCCCATCAATTGTTAAGGTCCCAGAGGTGGGTTGATCGATTGTGGAGAGTATATTTAAAAGCGTCGTTTTGCCCGAGCCCGAAGGACCCATAATGGCCAGGAATTCTCCTTTTTCCACTTCAAATGACAGTTGATTAATGGCAGAGTGTGCAACTTTCCCGTCGTAGATTTTGGTAATATGATTTGCTTTAACAACTGCCATTTTAGTCCCCTACTTTCTCATAATCCCCAAAAGTCAATGTAACCGTTGTTCCTTGATTAACTTCTGACTCAATTGTCAGCTCATGACCGAGCTTTGTACTTACCTCATTTGCAATGTATAGACCCATACCTGTCGATTCGCCTGTTTTACGCCCATTTTCACCTGTAAAGAAAGCGCGCGTTACACGTTTTAAATCACTCTTTGGAATACCAATTCCTTCATCTTTGACGATTAACCGACAATCGGACTCGCCACATGAAGTCGACACCCAAATTTTGGATTGCGGAGTAAACGAATACTTGACCGCATTTGTAATGAACTGAGATATGACGAATTGAAGCCACTTACGGTCTGTGGATACGACTAGACTGTCATCCACTTCGACCACAGGAAACACTTGTCGTTTAATAAACAACCGCTTGTTTTCATTGATTACGGATGTCACCAGTTCACTTAAATTTACTTTTTCAATCCGTAGATCTTCTTCAAATGTATCAAGACGCGCATTCATCAGAACAGCTTCTAATGCTTTTTTGATTCGCTCCGTTTCTTCACTGACAGATTGACTATCTAATTTTTCATCTTGCTGGGCCATCATCTCAATGACTGCTATTGGCGTCTTCATTTGGTGAACCCAACCATTCATAAATTGTAAATGTCTTTTTTGGGCGGCGTAGAGACGTTGTACTTCCTGCTGATACAACCGGTACAATTGTTGCCAGTAAAGTTGCTCTTGTTTCTGTTCTGGAGACGGGTAAATTTTCTCTAATAAATCTTCCATCGCCTTAGGTGGTGTGAGCAATCGTTTATAATACTTGTACTTTCGTAAATACAAATAAAAATGGACGAGTAGCGTTAAAATAATTGTTAATACAACGACATATATCATTGTATTAATAGATTGATAGCCGTCTAAGCTGTACAGTAAAATTCCTAAAAATGCAATGAATACAGGAAACAAAAGAGAGATAAGGTGTTCACGTATAAATAAACGGATCACGTCATCCTTCCTCCGGATGAAGGAGCAATCGGTATCCTGCTCCGCGCACTGTCTCGATGGTTGATTTCACACCATAGTCCGTAAGTTTCTTCCGGACGCGGGTCATGTTCACATTGAGCGTATTTTCATCTACAAACGATTGGTCGTCCCATAATTCTTCAAGCAACCGTTCGCGTGATACTACTTTTGGATGCTGATCGAACAATAACTCCAATATAACGCATTCTTTTTTTTGTAAAGGCACGATTGTCCCCTTGCAATCCAGCTCTAGTCGCTCCATAAATAATGTCATACTACCAAGCTTTACTGTGCGCTCCTCTTGCTTCACTGCATATTCACCGTAAGTTCTTCGTATATGACTCTTTATTTTAGCTAAGACGATTTCATAATGAAATGGTTTCGTGATGTAGTCGTCTCCTCCATTTTCAATCGCAAATACTTGGTCCATTTCAGATGTACGTGCCGAGACAAAAATAATAGGGCAGGTCGTCACTTGACGCAGTTCGCGGCACCAAAAATACCCGTCATACGTCGGAAGATTAATATCTAACAAAATTAAGTGAGGATTCCAGACAGCTGCTTCTTCCGCAATCTTGTCGAAATCTTCAACTACACGTGTATCATATTGATATCTAGCAAGCATTCCTGCTAACATCTCAGCTATTTTCACGTCATCTTCTACAATAAATATCCGGTGTTTCTCCAAATTCGTCGCCTCCTTATAAAAAAACAGCTCTCCCAAGGACTGAGTGAGCATGTTTAGTTTCAACGCATATTAATAAATAAGAGATAAAAATTCTTCACGTGTAATACCACCGAAGTACGTCGGGATATCAATATCTGCGAGCGCTTCATCGATTGCTTTGCGTGAGTAGTCGATTCCTACCAAACGTTGTTCAACGTCGGCCATGTCCCCTACTCCAAAGAAGTCACCAAAAATCGCTGCATCTTCAATCTTTCCTTTAGTCACTTGAAGCTTTAAGTCAATTGACCCTGGAGCAAAACGCTGTGTGTGATCCAAGTTGAACTTCGGTGATTTCCCAAAGTTCCAGTCCCACGCTTGGTAGCGCTTTTCAGAGAGCTTATGGATATTTTCCCAGTCTTGTTCGGAAAGCTCTTGGTAGACAATGTTTTGTTCTCCACCGAAGATAGAAATCAAAAGACGCTTCTTAAATTCTTCTATCGACATAGGTTGCTCTAAGAATTCAGATATGTTTGCAACACGACTGCGAATCGATTTGATCCCTTTTGACTCGATTTTATCTTTTCGTACCTTTAAAGCAGATACGACGGCATCCATTTCCGAATCGAACAGAAGTGTTCCGTGACTAAACATACGGCCTTTTGTTGCAAATTGTGCATTGCCAGAAATCTTTCGGCCTTCAGCCATAATATCATTACGCCCACTAAGCTCTGCGTCAATGCCCATTTCTTTTAACGCATCTACAATCGGTTGCGTAAACTTCTTAAAGTTCCGGAAGCTCTCCCCATCATCTTTTGTGATGAAACTAAAGTTTAAATTCCCAAGATCATGATACACTGCGCCTCCACCTGACAGACGACGAACCGGGATGATTCCATTTTGCTCTACAAAATCTGTGTTGATTTCTTCTACTGTATTTTGATTGCGTCCAATAATAATTGACGGTTGGTTGATATAGAACAGGAAGAAAGAATCTTTTTCCACATCCATTGTAGTCAGTGCATATTCTTCAATCGCTAAATTTATACGAGGATCTGTAATTCCTTTATTATCAATAAAAAGCATTGTCAAAACTCCCTTCATAAGTATTTTACATGATTCTGAAAGTTTTGGGTTGACAAAGTTATCTGTGTTATATTACACTTCAAATAAGTTAAACAGTACTATAACAGATGGAGGTGGACACAATGATTGAAAACGTAGTAGAGTATTTCCGTAACCTACCTGCAAAACAATGTGCTACTTGTGGCGATAAACTAGAAGAAATGCATGAGTGCTATCAAACGCAATGTGAAAAGTGTAACTCGCAAGCTTAAAGGAGATTTATTAAAAATGAATACGAAACAGTAACCGGGTACCCTGCTTAAAACAGACAAGGTACCCGGATTTTTTTACTTATGGTCATTATGGTCTTCTTCATGGTCCATAGTATCGGTTGAGTTATCTTCCAACACTTCTGACATATCTGGGTCTCCTACGATGAACTCTGTCTTCGGCATGACGTGCATACCGCGAGCTGTTGTGTGCGCAAACATGTAATAGACGCCTTCTGTTTCAAATGTATACGCGACTTCGTAAACGCCATCTTCAATTAATTCACCTTCCAAGGTAGTACCTTGATCGCGCAAACCAGACTCCCATACTTCAAACTTCACTTCTTCTGCATCATTCACCGCTTGCTGTTCTTGCGTGACACGAGCAGACAAAGTAACTTGTTCACCAGGCTCTAGTTGCTTATTTGTTAACACTTCAACTTCCACTACTTCTAGTGAAGGTTCATGCATTCCCTCGTGCGCATCATTTGAACAGCCTGCTAGTGCCAACGTAATGGCTCCAATGACTAAAAATTTCTTCATGCTTTCTCTTCCTTCCATAGGGGAACCGTTACTTTTACAGTAGTTCCTTTCTCTAGTTCACTAAAGATTTCTAACTTCCCGCCAGAAGCCTCTATGAGTTGTTTGACAATTGTTAACCCTAATCCAGATCCTCCATCAGAACGGGTGCGCGCTTCATTCACTCGATAGAATCTTTCTGTAATATGTGGCAAATGGTTGGGCGCTATGCCTACCCCTTCATCTTCGATTTCAAAAATCGCTTCATTTTGTCTGCTAGTCAGACGTATGTGAATACTTTTGCCCTCTATGCTATATGCGATTGCATTATCCACTAGATTGACAAGAATCTGCATCATAGCCTGTTCCTCTGCCTCAATGATGAGGGAATCATCCAGTTCAACTAGTAACGATATAGTTCGTTGCTCTGCTTTTTGTTTTACTATACGAACAGTTTGATGAACAAGTTCAGCTGCTACCAACGGCTCTTTCGCCAGCACCCGATCTTCATTACGTGCGACAGCTAGTAAATCTTCTGTCAACCGCTTCATTCGAGCCGATTCAGATGCCAGTAATTGAAAGACTTCTGGATAATGCTGTGCATCTAAAGATCCCTGTTGCAAAGATTGACTATAGCCCACAAGTGAGCTTAGGGGTGTTCTCAACTCATGAGAGACTGTCGCGAGAAATTGCTTCTTACGTTGGTCTTCTGTTTCAACTGCTTCTGCCATTTGATTAAATGTCGTACTCAACGTCCCAATCTCATCTGATGAATGCACATCTACGCGTACACCATAATTTCCTTGTGCAAAGTCTTCAGTAGCTTTCTGCAAATCATGTAGTGGTTTTAAGACAGATAGGAGAATAAAGCGGCTTATAAAAGCGAACAAAATAAACAATAAACCTCCGCTTACACCCACTAAAACTAGATGGCTCTGTAAGAAATCACGGATGGGAGAAAGCGGAACATAGGAATATAGAATTCCATTCAGCCGCGTGTCTTCTTTGATTGGATAAATGACACTTAATACGTCTCGATCAAAGCGACTTTGATAGCCCCTTTTCACAACTACTTCCCCATTAACCAATCGCTGACGATCCTCTCCTGAAATCAATGCATCATAATCAATTTCAAACGGTAGACAAGCGCTTAATTCACGTGGGTTTCGTACAGCAAAGATTTCCGTAGTGGCATACTGATTGTAGGCATCTACTTCTTCAATAAAGGTGTCTGTTACTGTGCCATCTGCTACTACTGCAAAGTTAGTTGCTTCTTGTTCTAGTGTCTGTTGAACTTCCGCTACATAGATCGATTCATAAAAATAATAGGAAAGAATCGTAATGATACCAATCGATAGAGCTGAAATGGTTACAAAGAGCACCCACACTTTCGTGGATAAACGCTTCATTCCATCACCTCGAATTTGTAGCCGATCCCCCAAACCGTGTGTATAAACTGATCAGCAGGAGACCCTAGTTTTAAACGTAACGTTTTGACATGTGTGTCTACTGTACGTGTAGTTCCTTCGTAATGACTTCCCCAAATATGAGTCAGTAATTCTTCCCGGCTAAAGGCTCGTCCTTCACTTTTCATCAAAAGTATTAGAAGTTCTAACTCTTTTAGTGTCAACTGCTTTTTCTCCCCGTCCATTGACACGGATCTCGATTCTATATTCACATGGAGGCCCGAGCGGAAAAGCTCATGTCCATTCATCGCTTCCACTTTTGAACGTTTTAAAATCGCCTGAATGCGCGCATGCAGTTCTTCACTATCGAACGGTTTTGTCACATAATCATCCACACCGCTCTCAAATCCTTTAAGTAACGATTCCCGATCATCTAGTGCTGTCAGAAATACAATAGGCGTCTCAGAAATTTCACGGATTTTTCGACTCAATTCAAATCCATCCATTTCAGGCATCATACCGTCCACTACGACTAAGTCTATACGCACGGACTTAAGAAGATGCAAAGCCTCTTCTCCGCTTGAAGCAGTAACAACATTGTATCCTTTTTGAGTAAGTTGGAGGTCAAGCAACCTTCTCATGGACTGCTCGTCATCTACGATTAATACAGTTGTCACTTTGATCCCTCCCAGAGTAAAAGTTGCAATGGACCGTCTCCTGTAGGAATAGAATCGACGACTTCCATCTCGTTTATTTTGTACAGTGTATCATCGTCATACCCCGCCAAATAAATAAACTCTTGTGACGCCCCCATTGCAAATGGATTCGATGCTACTTCCATTTCATCAGTTACCGATTGTTCATCTAATCTATATAATTGATTACTTCCATGACTCAATGTATACAGTTCGTCTTTATGCGTTATAAAGGAAATCGGCATAATCGGTGCTTCAATAGTAGTAACAACTTCCCCCGTCTCTTTGTCCAACTGAATCACTTTCGTATTCACTTCAGAACCGCTGCCATGCCCCCCAATGTAAATTGAATCGTTGTGAATTTTGACGCCTTGAGAAGCACGTGGAATTGAAAATTCATCATGTGTCTCCCATTGCACTTGGTCTATTAGTGTCAAATGGTCATCTTGATAATTGACAACGTAGAGCATAGCATCCTGGGACGTTATCGACATCGGATACCTACCTGTTTGAATTTGTTTGATTTCGTTAAATGTAAAATCATAGATGGTAACAGTATTTGTTTGACTATTAGCTAGGTAAAAGCCGTATGCATCGCTATAACCACCGACTGTCCCTTCAGGAGTCTCGACCTCTGCAAGTAGTTCACCTGTTCTCAAGTTGTAAATTCCAGCTGTATCGAGCCCGTACCCGTAAAATAAAATCTGATCTTCAGGCAACAAAATCATTCCGGTATAGGCTCGTTCTAGCTCCCAAGTCTGTCCCAACTTTAATTGTTCTGAGTACGACGACAGTGTTGCATCTAGCTGACTATAAACTAAAATTGTTGGTTCTTCAGAAGCAGTCATCCCCGGGTAGGAAGATGAACAACCGGCTAGAATTAGTAACACAATCAACACAAAAAGTCTTCTCATCCTGTCACCTCGCCTTCTAGTGTACTGGGAAAGTGTGAAAAATGTTTGAAATCCACATGACCAATTTTAAACAGAAGAAAACCACACCTTAAGTTAGATGTGGTTTTAAATAGTCCAGGACGTGGTCTTTTGCACGAATTGCTTGATCGATACAGTCCGGTAACCCAGACCCTTCAAACGACGCTCCTGCCAATTGAATCATTGGAAAATGCGCTGCAAGCTCGGCTTTTGCTTTTAGTAAACGCTCTTTATGACCTACTAAGTATTGTGGCATTGCCTTTTGGTAGCGTGTCACAATTGTAAATTCTGGTTCTCCCGTTATGGAAATCACTTTTCGTAAGTCTTGAAGGACAATTTGCTCAATTTCATGGTCTGGCAATTCGACGATGGACTCGTCACCAGACTTGCCAACGAAACTCCTTAACAAAACTTTATCTTCTGGGGCTGAAGTCGGCCATTTTTTATTGACCCATGTACAAGCCGAGATCGCATAGTCACTTTTTCGTGACACCAAAAATCCTGTCCCCTCTTTTTCTTGCACTACTTGGGACTTTGAAAATGCCATCGCAACAGTAGCCACTGAAGATAGCGGTACTTCATCATAATGCTGTAAGATGCCATGGTCTTCAAATATCTCTGCGAGTTGGTGATGAAGCAACGTGAATATGGCACTATCTACTATCAAGTTGTCGCCCGTTGTAAACACAAGTTTCAATTGATCATCCGATAGCTTATGAACCCCTTGAATTTTTGAGCCCTTTAGAATCGTGACATCTGTCAAGGCATCTTCAAGTGCCTCTACAATCGACTGAAGTCCACCACTAAATGTCTGGAAGATCCCTTGTGGTTTCCGGTTAGCAGCTTGTGGAGTCGAGGAAGCAGGACGTGTCTTTTTCATACCAAGCATTAAACTTCTATGTTTTTTCTCTACTTCGTAGAACTGAGGGAACGTTGCGTGAAGACTGAGTTTATCAATGTCTCCAGAATAAATTCCAGCTAACAATGGTTCAACTAAATTTTCAACTACTTCTGAACCGAAACGACGTCTGAAAAACGTACCGAGTGGTTGATCTTCTTCTATACCTGATCTACTCATCACGAGGTCACCTGCTGCACGGAGTTTACCACTCCATGAGAAAAGTCCAGTTGTTACAAATGGCTTCCATTCAGTAGGAATACCCATAATCGAACCACCAGGTATCGGATGCAATTGATCATTTACAAGAACAAACGATTGTCCGGTTGCATTGTGGACCAGTTGATCCGCGATACCAAGCTCTTGTGCAAGAATTCCCATACTTTTTTTGCGTTCAAGGAAGGAATCCGGCCCGCGTTCGATTGTAAAACCATCTTTGCGAACCGTTTGAATCTTTCCGCCTAAGCGTGAACTGGCTTCAATCAGGTAAATGTCGATTGGTAAGTTTTGTTCACGGCACTGCTTCTGCAGATAGTAGGCAGCCGAAAGACCCGTAATCCCCCCACCAATAATAGCCACTTTTTTTCTGTTCTCAGCCATTTCATTCATCTCTTCCTGTTTCAGATTACTTTGCTAACACTTTATTTACTGCATCAACTGCCGCTTCAATAAATAGAGGATGCGTGTTTGGCATTTCTGGACGGTAGTAATTTGCGTTTAATCGATCACAAACAACTTTACATTCGTAGTCGTTATCATAAAGAACTTCTAAGTGATCCGCTACAAAACCAACCGGCGTGTAGACGAAGCTTCGGTAACCTTTTTCTTCATAGAGCTCTTCTGTTAAATCTTGAACATCTGGTCCAATCCATGGCTCAGGAGTTTGTCCAGCCGATTGCCAGCCGACTTCAACATTCTCAACACCTGTGGATTGTTGAATCAAGCGTGCTGTTTCTTCAAGTTGCTGCGCGTATGGGTCACCATTTGCCAAGATTTTTTCAGGTAGCGAGTGGGCAGACACGACTAAGACAGCTTTCGCGCGCTCTTCTTCAGACATCGCATTGAACGTTTCTGAAATTTTTTGATTCCAGTACTCGATGAATTTTGGCTCATCGTACCAGCTTTCTACAGATTTGATAGCAATGCCATATTTATCCGCTTCTTCTTTTGCGCGGCCATTGTATGACTTGATAGAGAATGTCGAGAAGTGAGGTGCTAATACAATTGACACGGCTTCTTTAATACCGTCTTTTGCCATTGCTTCCACTGCATCTTCTACGAATGGTTCGATGTGCTTCAACCCAATGTATAATACGTAGTCTACTTCATCTTGTGAAGCATTCATTTTTTCATGAATTGCTTTTGCTTGGTCTTCTGTAATTTTTGCTAAAGGAGAAATACCACCAATCGCACGGTAACGTTCTGTTAAGTCGTTTAGCGCCTCTTCACTCGGCTTACGCCCGTGACGAATATGCGTGTAATAACGCTCAATATCTGCTTCTGTATAAGGCGTGCCATACGCCATGACTAGTAATCCAACTTTTTTCTTCATCAAAGACACCTCAATTCGATTTTTGGGAGATCAATTCACGGCTATATGTGTGAACTAAATCTGTTAGTCGCTTTAAAACGTCTGGATCAACTTCTGGGAATACACCGTGGCCTAAATTGAAGATATGGCCAGGATGAGCAACCCCTTGCTCTACGATACGTCGTGCTCGCTTTTCAACTTCATCCCAAGAGCCGATCAAGTACGATGGATCCAAGTTTCCTTGAACCGTTTTTGTAATCCCGCGCTGACGGGCTTCTTCAATGGATAATCTCCAGTCAAGTCCTACAACATCGACCGGTAGATCATGCCATTCGTTAGCCAAGTGACTTGCGCCAACTCCGAATGTAATCAGTGGCACACCTGTTTCACGTAACTCCGTAAAGATGCGTGTCATAACAGGTTTAATGTAAAGACGATAATCTTCTACATTCAATGCCCCTACCCATGAGTCGAAGATTTGAACGGCACTAGCACCCGCTTTTACTTGCGCTTTAATATCGATGATGATCATGTCCGCAAGCTTTTCCATCAGTGCGTACCAAGCTTGTGGTTCAGTGACCATAAATGCTTTTGTTTTGTTGTAGCTTTTTGAAGGTCCACCTTCAATCATATAACTTGCCAGTGTAAATGGTGCACCCGCAAATCCGATTAAAGGCACTGTCAGCTGATCTTTTGTTAGCATTTCAATTGTTTCTAACACGAACGGTACATGCGTCTCCGGATCAAACTGTTGAAGGTTCTCAACATCCGCCACAGAGCGAATCGGATTGGAGATGACTGGTCCGATACCCGCTTTGATTTCAACATCTACACCCATACCAGGAAGTGGTGTCACGATGTCTTTGTACAAAATCGCTGCATCTACGTTGTAGTTATCTACAGGAAGTTTTGTGACGTATGCACAAAGCTCAGGTTGACGCGTAATTTCTTCTAACGAATACTTCTTCTTGATTTCACGATATTCGGGCTGCGATCGGCCAGCTTGTCGCATAAACCACACCGGTGTATGCTCTACTTTTTCGCCACGTGCTGCACGCAATAGCGTGTCATTTGTAATTTTCATTGAAGTCTTTCCTTCCCTACACAATTAGTCTATCTACTACTTTAGAACTTCTCTCATCTATTGTATAGATTTCGAGGCAAAATGTCATAGAATTGTCTTTCTATCAAGCGAAAGTGTTTTCAAATTGTGAACAATGGGAAATACTAAAGTAAAACTAGCCACAGGGGGTACATATATGACTAATTTTTACACAACGTCCGGAACACCAGAATTTATGATAAAGCTTCAGGAGAAATACAGTTCGGAATCGATGCACGTTTTATACGGCTCATCCGGTACACTTCTCATTCATGAAACAACCGGCAAAACAAAGTTTCAAACACCTCGTTCATACGAAGTACTTGCGAGTCACGGCACTTTTGAAGAGAAAGGTTACTTTTACTTCTACCACATTCCTGTTACAGATGAAGGAAGGCCAGTGTTTGAACATGCTGCTCAGCAAATGATGCAAGGTGTGACGAATGAACCTGGATTGTTTGCGCTTCGAATATTACGCCCTAAAAAAGCCGACACATATTTGATTCTTTCCCAGTGGTCAGGTCCTTCAAGTTATAAACAATGGGCAGACCGCCACCTCACGTCACTCGAGACGTTGGCATCAAAACAAAACATTTTCACAAGTTCGCCTTATACACAAACGTACCGTACGAAAAACGACGAAGAAGCAGCCGATTAAGGCTGCTTCTTTTTACGTAGTAAATACCATTCTACAGACACCACAGCTGAAAGTGCCCCAAGCCCCCCAAAAATTGGAGGATGTTGCGACAGTGCAACAAGAAGGCTGATTGCCAGTGGACTATAACTCACAATTCGCACAAAACGGCTGACAGCTTGTGACCTTGTGAGATGTGGTTGCGGATATAACATATCCATCCGAAACAATTGGTTAAACAACAGGCCTTGGTACGTTTGGATTGCAATCGCAAATGTAAAAACGACCATCAAACCTGCCACCACATACGAAAATGAAAGAAATGGGAATACAATTACTAACAGGGCAAGGCGTATCCACATATAAAACAATTCATCTTTACGGACGAAGCTTCGGGTGATTAAGAAGCTGTGTAAATCTTTTTTCGTCAAAATCCCATCTGCCCACGCTCTGCGGGATACTTTACTGCGTACATGTGGCACTTCAGTAAAATAATTTGCAAATTGATAGAAGCGTTGCATCCGTTGTTGTTCAAAATCAATCATTCGATCAAACGGGAATGGAGTCATAGCCATTTTCTTCGTAGCGAGGAAGTATCCTCCGGCTAGTCCCACACAAGCAATGAACAATACTAGATTGCCCACGAGTAGAAAATAAAAAATACCAAACAACAGGAGTGCACGTACGAAAAAATCTAATAGCAAAGCATCCGGTCTACCCCATAGTACATGAAATTTCGTGTGCACATTCCAGTAACTCGCCGCTACCACCACTCCCCCTAGAGCAAGAAGCATAGACGTTTCGAGTTCACCGACACGCGTAAGCAATGGTAGTAACACGACTGTTACGACGAGTGCACGAATGACGACAATGGTGACTGACCAACGCAAAGCAGGTTTCAAATAGAACAGTAGTTTACTTTCCATTGGAAGTAAATAATAGTGATCGGCTTGCTTGAATAACAAGGCGGGCCGATTAGGCACGACAACGAGCATTAATAAACTAGCCGCTACCAAAAATACAGGAAACCCTTCAGGTGGAGTTTTCAACCACTCGCTATAGGAATAACCTGCTGCACCGAGAACAAATAATAGAACGATTGCGATGTGACCGGAAATAATAAATTGCATGTACTTTTGGATATCGAGGAAGTAGCTTTGAAAGCGTTGGCCATAAAGTGACTGTAAATTACGCATACTCTTGCTCCTCAGTCATCGCAATATACAAGTCATCCAGACTCGCCCCGGGCATTCCTAGAGCTTTTCGTAAATCCTCCATCGTACCTGCTGCTCGAATTTTTCCGTTGTGCAGAAGAATCAATTTATCGCAATACTTTTCAGCAGTTGCTAAAACGTGTGTCGTCATAAGAATACCCGCTCCATTTTGTTTGCGCGCTTCAAGTTGATTTAAAAGAGCTCGAATTGCTAGTGGATCAAGACCTACAAACGGTTCATCAATAATATAGAGTGCAGGATTCGCCATGAAAGCAGACATAATCATCACTTTTTGTTTCATTCCCTTAGAAAAATGCGTAGGGAACCATTTTAATCGCTTTTGCATACGAAACTCTTCTAATAAAGCGTCCACTCGCTGTTTTGCTTGGTCTTCATCAATCTCATAAGCAAGGGCAACTAACTCAAGATGTTCTTGCAGTGTTAAATCATCATATAATACAGGTGTTTCAGGAATGTATGTGAATGATTTACGGTAGGCTTCCGATTGCGTTGAAATCGTATGACCATTGATGGAGATCTCACCCGAATGAGGTTGTAATAAACCGATAATGTGTTTAATCGTTGTACTTTTCCCTGCTCCGTTCAAGCCAATCAGTCCGACCAGTTCCCCCGGTTCAACAGTAAAGGAAATGTTATGGATAACTGCTTTTTTGGAATAGCCGCCCGTTACTTTATCTAATTTTAAGAGTGACATCAAAGTGACCCCTTTCACATTTCAATTTAGCATCTTGCTCTATCTCATTCTAGCATATGGTAAACTACAACTAGTCATACGAAAAGGAGTGTTCACGATGTCAGATTGTATTTTTTGCAAATTAATTTCTGGTGAAATCCCGAGTACGAAGATTTATGAAGATGACCATGTATTTGTTTTTATGGACATTATGCCGCTTACTAAAGGCCATATTCTTGTGATTCCAAAAGAACATAAAGAATCTGTTTACGACCTTTCAGAAGAACAAGCAGCAAATCTCTTTCGAGTGGTCCCAAAACTTGCGAAAGCTTTGAAAAAAACCTTCCATCCGGCAGGAATGAACCTATTAAACAATAATGGAGCTCCTGCAGGACAAAGCGTTTTTCATTTCCATTTACACTTAATTCCTCGTTACGATGAGACAGATGGATTTAAAGCAACATGGAGAACGAAAGAAAAAGAATACCCACTTGAGAAGATTCAGGCACTTGCTACTGAATTATCTGAAAATATATAAGCTCTATCTATTGCACTATTAGATGAATGTTGTATACTAATCAATAAGCTTTCGCTTGTAGCAGTGAGTGCATACAAGGAGAGTACGAGTTTAGACATAGCAGAGGAGAGAAAAAAATGAATACAAAAAACTTAGTATTATCCGCAATGTTATTAGGAGTAGGAACTGTCTTATACCTTGTGATCCCAGGGATTAACGGAGGAATGAAGCCCGATTTTCTACTTACAATGATGTTCATCACAATCTTGCTTTCTTTAAATCTTAAACATACAATCGTTGTCGGTCTTGCAACTGGAATTCTTTCTGGATTATTTACAACATTCCCAGGAGGCTTCCTACCAAACGTGATCGACAAATTCATTACAGCATTAGTGTTTTTCGCAGTTGCAGTCGCTATTCAAGGATTCGCTAAAAAGCTTGCCGCGCAAGCAGTTATCACAGCTTTAGGAACAGCACTTTCAGGAGCAATTTTCTTAGCAAGTGCAATTTTCATTATGGGCGCGGACGTTCCATTCGGAGCACTGTATCTTGGTGTCGTTCTGCCAGCTATTGCATTAAATACAATTGCATTTGTGGTCATCTATCCGATTGTTCAGCAGACATTGAAACGTTCAACTTTGCGAACATCTGTAGCCAATTCATAATACGTACTCCCTCCCCCGTATACGGTGGAGGGTTTTTTAATCTATATGGTATTATGTTTATATACATAGGTATGTTGGTATACTTTAAACAACTACATAGTTTGGAAGGCGGGGACAATCCATGGATAAAAGTCGTTTTGTTTGGGGCCTACTTACAGGTGCTGCCGTTTCAGCGACAGCCGTTTTATTATCTGCTCCAAAAAGTGGGCCTGAAGTGCGCAGTCAGCTTCGAGCTACTTCAACAACTATTAAATATGATGTCAATGAGTTGAAGGCACACTTTCAAGAAATGAAAACTTCACTGCAACAATTAATTACGTCTGCAAAAGAAGTAGCACCAGATGCTTTGCAAGGCATGAAAGAAAGTGTGGATACGTGGCAGCGAGAAACTGCACCTATTCAAGCAAAAATCCAACAAGACCTTGAGGCCATTCAAAAATCAATGGATGAAATTCAGCAAGCATTACCGGCAAAAAAATCCGATAAGGCTGGTTGACATCAAAAAGCATTTTCTCTTTTTGTTAGTAAGAGAAGATGCTTTTTATTTTTATTGTCATAATATTATACTCCTATATTTCCGTTTCCCCCTCTCACTTGTTATACTAGAAAGAACTACAGAATCCACTCACTACATAGCCAAATGCACAAAGTCTTCTTCCCAATCCAATAAGAAAAGGTGGCGAACCCTATGTCAGAAAATTATTCTCTAAAAGAAGCAATGATTTTTAGTCAGCGACTTGGTCAATTGTCAAAAGCACTCTGGAAAGCTGTTGAAAAAGATTGGCAAACTTGGATCAAACCATACGACTTGAATATCAATGAGCACCATATTTTGTGGATTGCTTATCATTTAAAAGGTGCCACAATTTCTGATATAGCGAAGTTCGGTGTGATGCATGTTTCTACGGCATTTAACTTCTCGAAAAAGTTGGAGCAACGTGAACTTTTAGCTTTTTCAAAAAGAGAAGACGATAAGCGCAACACTTATGTTACCGTTACAGAAAAAGGCGCAAACTTGTTAGAAGAAATGTATGAAAATTATCACAATACTTCCCATTCAGTCATTGAAGGTTCTCTTCCTATCAAACAACTTTACGGTCGCTTCCCAGAATTTATGGATATGATGGCAGTCATACGCAATATTTACGGGGATGATTTCATGGATATTTTCGAACGATCACTTGCAAATATTGAACATGAATTCGATTTTGACGAAAAAGATGAAAGCGCCATCAAATAATTTACAATTTCCCTCTTGAATTAATTGGTGAAACATCGTATTGTAAACTATTGAACTATCAGTTTAGGGGTGTTTTACATGCAATGCTGGAAAAGCATTAATATCCGCCGTCAGTACGGATATGACCGTTTGTTTTTAATTTCATCTTTTATTGTTTTCTTGATTTTTTCATTCGCATATATTGGCCTGTCTTTTGTAAGTGAAAGCACGCGTTCTAGTGAATATTTCATCATCTTTGTTGCTTCATTTTTAGCAGTATATCCTGTGCACAAGTTGTTGCATTACATTCCCCTCTCTCGTTTAAAGGGGCGTGTGAAATTAAAAAAATCTATGCACTTCGGTGTGATTCCAATGTTTATGATTAAAATTTGTGAACCGATTGGAAAAAGTCGATTCATTTTTGCATTGTTATTGCCGTTTTTAGTGCTATCCACTGTGTTTTTACTAGGAATCTATATATTCCCAGAGTTCGCTCACTACTTCATCTTACTTTTTGCATACCATTGTGGCATGTGTGTCATTGACTTGATTTATGTAAAAGAGTTAATTCGTTCACCTAAGAAGGCTTGGATTGAAGAAATTGAGGATGGTTATGAGATCCTCGTCTCTCCTCGTACGTAACTATTGCTAGCAACTCGTTGTTTTGCTATGATGAAAGAGTTCACGAAGGGAGTTACAGTATGATTATTTTGGCACTACTTGGATTTGCCGCCTTCTATTTCTTTCAAATAAATCGAATGGCACTTGCATTTGTCACGTCTCGCGAACTATCAGAAGAGAAGCAGACAAAAGTATTCCGAATGGTAAATATTTGTATTACTCTATTATTTGTTTCACTTTATGTAAAAATAACATACGCAGTATAGATGGAACGGACGCCAAATGGCATCCGTTCTTTTTTGTTACATTAAGGATGTTGCGCCGACAATAATAAGAAGAATGAAAAGAACGACAATCAAGGCAAAGCCTGAGCCGTTTGAATAGCTATGACCCATTTCAATCACCTCCTTGTCCTTTACAGTATGCGGATGTCTCTGTGAGTGCGTAGGCAAATATGGAACTATTTTGTTTTTTAAACGTTTATGTTATAGTAAGCATTGTCTGAATCTAGTTAGGAGAGATACCAAAATGAAAAAAACATTAATGACAACTGCTCTGGCAGCCTCAATCTTTACTTTAGGCGCATGCTCAGACGAAGAAGCTTCATCACCTGTGGTTGTAAGCTCTGAATATGGCGATATTACTCAAAATGATTTGTACAATGAAATGAAAGCATCTATCGGTGATCAAGCACTTCAATTGTTAATGATTGAAAAAACTCTTGATGCTGAATATGATGTATCCGATGAGCAAGTAGAAGCGGCTTTAGCTGCGGACAAAGAAGAACAAGGTGAAAACTTTGATGCATTCATCGCTCAACAAGGCTATACAGAAGAGTCTTATAAAAAGTTTCTTAAATTGAATCTTCTTCAAGAAGAAGCACTAATTGATGGTGTTGAGGCAACAGAAGAAGAAATTCAAGCGAAATACGATGAGATTAAAACAGAAGTAAATGCTCGTCACATCTTAGTAGAAGATGAAGCTACTGCAAACGAAGTGAAAGAAAAGCTTGATGCAGGCGAAGACTTTGCTGCACTTGCTGCTGAGTATTCAACTGAGCCACAAGCTCAAACTTCTGGTGGCGATTTAGGTTGGTTTGGTCGCGGTGCAATGGTTCCAGCATTTGAAGAAGCAGCGTTTTCTTTAGAGCCTGGCGTTATTAGTGAACCTGTTCAGTCTGATTTTGGTTTCCATATCATTGAAGTAATTGAAAAGCGTGAAACGGAAGAATCTTTCGAGGATATGCGTGAAGAGCTAGAGCGTGAAGTGAAAATTGCGAAAGCAGATTCATCTGCTTTATTCGGTACAGTTGCACAACTAATGAAAGATGCAAATGTTGAAATTCAAGACGAAGAGCTTGAAGGCGCATTAGCAAACTTCTTAGATTATGAGGCTCCAGCTGAAGAAGAAGAAACAAACGAATAATACAAAAAACTCCGATCAGCATGTGATCGGAGTTTTTTTCTAGTGCAGTCTCAATCGACAAGAGGAGGTAGTGCCAGAGATTGAGTTACAAATGGTGTCTGTCACCTTTCATCACCATAAGACTCGCTGTCCTAAACTGTGTTCTATAGATTGTTAAATCAGGCCTTGCGTTAGCACAGCCTGGCACTACTAATGTCAGTTGTAGCTATAAAGGTTATTTCAATTATTATATAGAGGCGAAGCCGAATCTTAAACTTGCAGGTCACAACTTCATCTCAACAAGCACTTGAACTAGCCTGATTCAACTGTAGAAGATTGCGTAAGGGCAAACTAAGAAGAACCGCGCTGGGGCCGCTCGAATCGAGCGGCCCCAGTCCTTTTCTTTCTTAATTTGATCTTGAAAGCAATCGTCGGAAGGTGAATCTGGATTTCTCAAGTATACTTCGCCTTCAAAGTCTACGCTGTCATCTCGCAAAATTTCTGATCAGTCGGCTCCACATCTAAATATCAAACGTAGGTCGGTAGAATGAACGGTTCTCGAGCGGGAATAGGCGTTCTGAGAATTCACCTGGCGTTGTTTTTTCAAGCGCACGATTTAACATCGCCATCTTCGCATCTATATTATCAATATAATGCAGAATTTCAGCCTCACGAAGCATCGGACGTTTCGGGCTTCCCCACTCTTCTTTGCCGTGGTGAGATAGCACCATGTGTTGAAGAAGCATGACTTCTTCCCCTTCGATTTCCAATTCTTTTGCAGCCATCGCAATCTCATTTACCATGATTGAAATATGTCCTAGCAAATTTCCTTCTATTGTATAGCTTGTAGCTACAGGCCCAGAAAGTTCAATGACCTTTCCTACATCGTGTAGTAAAATACCTGAATACAATAAATCTTTATTAAGGCTCGGGTATAACTCCGTTAACGATTTGCCAAGACGTAACATCGACACGACATGGTCCAGTAACCCTGTTGCATAGTCATGGTGATTTCGGGTAGCAGCTGGATACGTTGTGAATGCTTGGTGATGTTTTTTCAAAAGATGACGCGTAAGACGTTGAATGGTTGGATTTGTCATCTCGAAAATATATGGAGTCAATTCATTCATTAACTCTTCCTTAGACTTTTCTGCTGATGGTACAAGATCTGTAATTGTGATCCCTTCTTCATCTTTTACAGGACGGATACTCTTAACACGCAGTTGTAACTTTCCACGGTAGTCGTGGATTTCGCCGCCTACACGAACGATTTTTTGCGCTCCATAAAGACGGGCATGTTCATCTGTCGTGTCCCAAAGTTTCGCCTCAATATCCCCACTTTTATCTTGCAAGACAAGAGACATAAATGGTTTTCCAACTGTTGTAACTCCAACAGTACTTTGCTTTATTAGTAAATAGTGATCGACTGGATCGCCTACTCGAAGTGTTGTAATCCCCTTCATGATTTGCTCCTTTCAGTCTCCATATGCAGCACTTTGTGTGGAGACAGCCACTCATCGCGGCATGTGAAATATAGATAAGGCAATTGATTCTCCTCACTCATCAACCATTGTACCACTTGTTGAAAACGAATCGCATCAAAATGGACAAATGGATCATCCATCAAAATAACAAATGGTTTTTCTTTTGATAGTTCTTCTGCAAGTGCGAATCGTAGCGCTAAATAGGCTTGTTCTTTCGTAGCTTGGCTCAGCTCTTTCATCTCGAAAAGCGTACCATCTTTTGATACTGCTACAAATCGGTTCTCGCTATAACCTAATGATCGGTAGGCACTTGCAGTAAACCGAGCAAACAGCTCACTAGCTCGCTGAATAGTGGCTGGAAAGACATCTTTTTGATAATGCTCATAGTGTGCTTCTATACTTGATGCTATTCCTTGCCACGCAAGATAGTCGATGACCAGTTCTTCTAGCTGTCCTTTTTTTGCTTCGATCTGTTGAAGCAATTTGGCTCTTTGTTCATCACTCACTAGCTGATCAATCTGTTGTTCGATTGTGACAACAGATCGTGTAAGTTCTGTCTGTTCCGATTCTAAACGATCCAGTTCAACGATGAGCTTTGCTTTGTCAAAATCTTTTCGAGCTTTGCCATGCAATCGACGTTTCAATTCTTGAAGCCGCTCCATCTTTTTGGCGGTTTCTTGTGCATCTTTGACTAAGGTGTCGAAAGCATCTCTACTAGGAACGCTATACTTTTCATAGATCGTTTGTAACTGCGCCTCTACTACTTGTTTAGCCTTCTGAGCTTTTTTTCTCTGCTCCACAGTATACATATGTTCAGCTTCTCGCACTTTCAAAAGGCGATAGTCTTCATGAAGCTTTGTAAGTCGTCTTCTAGCCTCTTGGAATACGGATTCAGATTGTGCATGTTGAGGAAACTTTGCCGCAATTTTTGCACGTTCAAGTAGTGTGCTAGTTAAACGCTCTTCGATTTGTCGGTAACTTAGCTGCAGCTGTTGCAACTTGCGTAGTTGATCGAAAATATCTCGCGCTCTATAATTTCCTGTTGGCTTTACACCGTACTCTTTTAAGAAATTGTCTGCTTTATCGCTCTCCACATCACTAAATCGAGAAGGCACAACGATTCCAGCTACAATGAGAACTAGTGAGAGAAGATAGAAGAATAGCCAATCTGTCACAAATCCAAGCACGACAAAAGCTCCAGCTGTCAGTAAAAGAAACTTATATTTCGTATTGTCCCAATTAGATGTGGGTTTGAGTAATGTATCCAGTTGTTGTTCTTTTTGATAAGACAAATCGTACCCTTCCAGTTTTGTTTCCAAGTCGAATGGGTCAATTGCTAAAGCTGCAAGTGCAGGTTGTTGTTCGCGGACGATACCTTCAAGTTGCTCCTCTAATTCGGCAATTTTACTGTGCACTTCCCGCCAAGACGTCTCGTCAGCTAAAATCAATTCTAACTCTTCAATTTCCCGTTCTTTTTCATGCAACTGATTAGCATCAACGGAAGTACTCAAAAGCGTCGTTTCTTTTTGCGTGAGATCCAAAATGCGATTCGAGAGTTCCCGAACGTCGTCTTGGTCGGTTTGGGAGACGTCGACTCTCTCATTTGTAACGTGGAGCAACATTTCATATTCCTCAAATAGTGGATGCAACATCTGCTGTTCTTCCGCTTCAAAAATCTGCTGTTTTGTAAGTCGAATTTCATTTCGAACCTCACCTAGACGATTCTCTACTTGCTGTTGTTGCTGTGTAAGTTCTGCATAATACCGCTCTTGTTCCAACCCTTTCACGAGTTGGTTCTCTAAATCACGCAATTCTTCTAACTGGCGATTGATGTGCGGTTTCTTTCCACCTGGTTTATAGTGCGCTTGTAATTCTTTCGCTGCGTCTTTATTTAACACCGCATAGGGATTCGTACCTGTCGTTCCACTAGCAAAAAAAAGTTCTGTCAGGTCTTCTTGAGAAAGTTGGTGAATTTGCTGCAAGTCAAAAAGGTGAAAAGCATAGACAGATTCTGCTTGTTCTCTTGTTAATCCTTTAAGTAAACTCCGTAGTTCTTCTTCGCCTCCGTAATAGATGCCATTTTCAGTAACAGTAACTACTCCAGAGGACTTCCCTTCCACGCGCTCAATTTGATATAGCTTGTCCTGTAACTCAATTTTCACCCAGCCACCATACCGAACTCCAAATTTAGGTTCTAAACGATTCGCAGACGCACGAGTCGGAAATCCGAAGAAGATTTGCAGAATCGCTTCATAAAGAGAACTCTTCCCTGTTTCATTGTTCCCTACAACCACTGTTTGTGTTGAAAATGAAAATGTACGATCAACATGTTTGCCAAATCCATATAGATGGACTTCGAGAAGTTTCATTGACCACCACTCCGATCAGTAAGAATGGCGTGCATTCGCTCTTTCACTTGATCTTCTAAAGTAGATGAATCAAGTACTTGTTGCATAGCTGTAGGAATCGTTGGTAAAGCAAACTGATTCATCAACTGTTGAAATGCTGGGTCCAGTTCAGTAGTCCAATGCAGGTTTAGATGAGTAATATAAACAGTTTGAATTGTTTGATTCACCTGCTCTAGTATAAATTCTCGCAGTTCGTTTTCGTTCGTCGTCAGCATCCAGTCTTCTTTCGGAGTCTTTATAGTCACTTGTACTAATGTATAAATGTGATCCGTTTTCGGCTCCAGCGCTTTGATTAGTTGTTCTTGGAAGTGATCAATTGACGCTGTCGATTCGAATACAACTTCAATTTCGTCAAATACAACTTGTGAAGCCTTCTGAAATGTAAGGGTAGGCTCACTGTTTGATAGTTCGACATGATAATAGCCTTGAACTCCCTGCTCTTTTCGATTGCGACCTTGTAAAGTCCCTGCGTACGCAATTGCTGGTTTTGTGCTAAGTTGTTGCCTCTTATGGATGTGGCCGAGAGCCCAATAATCATAGGAAGTTTGGCGAAGTTGCTCTAGTGTAAACGGTGCGTATACATCATGTTCTTGTTGTGTTTGCTCACTTCCATGAAGCAAGCCAATCGCATAATCTGCATAGGATTTTCTTGGTGGATACTTTTCAATATAACTTTCAGGAAGATGACGTCGTGGATAACTGAACCCACTAATTTGAACAACTTGTCCATCTATTTCGAGTTCATACGATTCAGGAGTTTCACCAAATATAGTCACATTTGGCGGAAGCTTAAAACGCGTCCAATTCCCTGCCAAATGATCGTGATTTCCATGAATGATATAAACCGGAATATCGTACTGTGCAAGTGTTTCCATAGCTTTCTTAAAATAGGCTTGTGCGCGTAAACTACGGGTTTCACCATCGTAAATATCTCCTGCAAGTAGGATAAAGTCCGGCTTATTCGTAATAGCATCTTGGACGAAGGAATCAAATGCGCCAAACGATGCATTTCGGATGCGTTGTTGCCAGTGTTCCGGCATGCTTTGAATTTTTGCAAAAGGACTCTCTAGATGAAGATCTGCTGCATGAAAGAATCGGATTACCATAGTCTACTCCTTAAATCGAATATTTGTTCTATTATATCATATGGGATTTTTCTGTATACTGATAGTAGAGAGAAAGGGGAAGAAGCACATGCATACGTACACTTTTACTGCGTTTGAAAAAACGGGGAAACTTTTAGCGGAAGAAAAATGGGAATACGCTTCAGATGAAGAAGCGAAACGTCAAGGGGAATCGCGTATTGAAGAACTAGGATACGGGGAAACGACGCATCGCTTAGTCAATACTTCTGGAAAGTTAATTTTATTCCATGTATAGAAGATAGCCGCCTCCTGAGAGAGCGGCTATTTTTTATTGATTGAATTGTGGTTTGCGCTTGTTTACAAAAGCATCGATGCCTTCTAGATGATCCGCTGCAGAACGCATAGCTGTCTGAGCAGCTGCTTCACCTGCAAGAACTTGTTGCAACTCTTTAGTTTTAGTTCCATGTAAAATCTTCTTAGACTCTAGCATAGCTTGAACTGGAGATGCTGTTAGCTGTTTTGTAAAATGATCGAGGGTCGCCTGAAGATGACCATCTTCTACTACTTGATCGACAAGTGTAGCTTCGTGAGCTTGTTGACCCGTCATCATCTTGCCTTCCCAAATAATCTGCTTCGCTTTTGGTACACCCACTCGCTCTTTTAAGAAGAAGTGGCCTCCTCCGTCCGGAACAAGTGCAATGCCTATAAAGTTCATGGCTAGTTTTGCTGATTTTTCAGCTAAAATAAAATCGCTCGCCAATACGAGACTGAACCCTAATCCCGCTGCTGCTCCGTGAACAGCCGCAATTGTAAGTTTTGGTAGCGTGTAATACGCGAGAGCTAACTTTTCAAGTTTACTCATGATATCCCCAATGTCGAACGACCCATCATTTGCAAGCATCGCTTTGATATCTCCACCTGCTGAAAATGCACGACCTTCCCCTTTTAAAACGACAACTTTTGATGTTGTATCGTTATGTAGGTCTGTAAAAAAATTTGTTAGTTCATCAATCATTTGTCCATTCATAGAATTTAGTGCCTCTGGTCGATTGAGCGTGACTGTCAGGACTTCACCTGTTTGATCGATTTTTAGTGTTTCGTATGTCATTGTGATTCCCCTCCCCTAGTATCTATTCGACAGCTTTTGTAAAAGTCCTTTTTTTATTAAATGTGGAGCCGGCTGTTCAGAAATTTTGCGTTGGAGGACTAAAACTGAGCGAACGTTCATCGGATGAATGTGAGATTTATTCTACACTATTCATGATTTATTCTACCCAAATTAATATTTATTCTACCGAAGTCATATTATGGAAACTATTTTTCTGTTTAGGTCTATTCAGAAGAAGAGTGACAGGCACCAAATGGGAACTGTTGGTAAAGGGTGACAGGCACCATGTCTACTTCTTGAATCATCAAAAAAATCCAACCCCGTTAAGCGAGGTTGGATTTACGTCTATTAAAACTGCTCGTATAGCTCTTGAACTGGTTTCAATAAAATACGGTTGATTTCTTCGATTAACTGACTAAGTTTCATTTCAGCTTCTAACATAGCCATAATCTTCTCATTTGACTGAGCAAGTTGTGCTGTCTTCTGAGCGTACTCAAGCTCTTCTCCAGGGATTTCTTCCCCTTTGACTTGCTTTTCTTGTAGTGTCATTTGAATCTTACGGAACGACTCAAAAAGTTCTTTTGCTTCTTGATCGTCTTTCACGGCTTGAATTGCTTCTTTGACTCCTTGCATTTCAGAAGTTGAACGCAATGTTGTCTCTAATTTGTTAATATCGTCATAAATGTTCATCAAAACAGCTCCTAACTATTAATAACGAGGGCAATAATTCCTTGAATGACCCCAATCAGACCTCCAAGAACCCCTCCGAGAATTGTAATCATTTTAAATTCTCTTCTAGACAAGCCTAACACAAGTTCCTCTAATCGCGAAACCGGGAAGGTATTCACTTGCTCTTTTACCACTTGATCGAGCTTCAACTTTTCAAACAGGGCTGGAAGTTCCGCATGCAGGCGCTTAAATGTATAGTCAAAAGCTTTTGGCAAAATCGAATCGCTCACCACTGCTCCAATTGTTGGGAAGAAGTGTGTAACTGGTTTTTCCAATTGCTCCTCAATTGCGACTTGTTTATGGATATACGCCTTGATTTGCTCTACTACTGGTGCAGCATCAAAGCCGTTCAACAACTCAACTAAAGGACGCTCTTTAATTTTGTCCCATTCTTGTACAAGAAGATTTGTAATCAATGTTTGGGTGGAAGGAGCATCTAGAAATTTCTTGATTTCTGGCTGTAATTTGTTCGCAAGTGTATTGGAATCGCCAACCATCATAAGAATCATATTTCCAAAAGTGCCTTTAGAGGCAAGAAAATCATCCACTAATTGTTTAAGTGTACGATTGCCTTCTGGTGATTCGATGAAGTCGGTTCCTTTTTGAAGAATGGAAGATGTGAGCTCTGGTAACTTCGCTTCCACTTTTAGCTGCCAAGCTACTGGCAATACGGTTTGGACTGTGCCCGTCTGAAGCTTATCCGTAATTTTCAGGGCTTGAAAATCCACTTGGCTATCAATTAAGTCTTTCACAGAACCCGTTACATTTTTTAGTTCTGCACGTTCAAGCCACTTAGATATTGGTGTCGTCTCAAATCCAAGACCAGAAGTAATTTGTTCCTCAACAACACGTTGAATTCTCCCTTGAACTTCTTTGTTTAAGTACCGCTTCTCGATGAGTTCTGGCGTCAATAAATAATGGATGACCAGTTTCCCTAGCTGAGAAGCCAGTTCTTCTCTGCGTTTTGGAATAAGTCCTGGGGTAAATGGAACACGCCACTTCCCAATATATTTTGCTTCGTATGGTCGAAATAACATTTTGATGGCAATGTGATTTGTAAATGCGCCGATGACAGCTCCAATGAGAGCCATGAAGACGATAGTTGTTACGATTTCCATGTCATTCACCTTTTTCTTTAGTCTCTAGGTGATAGTATACCAAAAAGGTTGTGGCGAAGGTGTTTTTAGTACCATTACTTTATAAAAGTCCGCAGCTTCCAATTCCTCTTCCCATGCTTGCAGTAAAAATGTCCGAACAGATTCTATTGGCTTAGGCTTTTCAATACCTGTGACATAGCGGCCAGTTTGTAAGAAATACAATTGTTGAAACATCTCATAGTGCGACTTCTCATCTTCATATATGGCGGATTACTTTTTTCCAAAATGGATCTTCGGTCAATTGTTCCAATTGTCGATAGGAATAGTACGCTTGGTATTCATCCCGAATCGCTTTTTCTAATTCATTACTCATAGACGAACCTCCTCATAGAAACACAATATGCTACACTTATTGTAGCTAGGAAAGGAGTGTCTTTATGTTACAACACTTTAGTTATCAATCCCTTTATGAAAACAAGTCGCTCCCTGGGTGGGAGATCAGTTTTTATTATCGTCAACAAAAGTATCGTGGAATTTACGAGAAGGATGGCACGATTCAGTGGTTGGATGGTGTTCCGGAAGATGAGGACAAGGTGAAGTCTTTTATCCATGAGTTAATGGTTTTTCATGTTTATGATTGAGTTTTAGATGTGGAGAACGCCGCTCTAGAAACTCCGAGGAAATCAGACGTGCCCGTGAAGGCTCTTTTCAGCCTTTACGGGTGCGGCTGATTCCGGAGCGTGTTTCTGGCGTTCGGAACTCGATTCCATTTAGATGTGGAGCCGACTGTTCAAGACGTTGCGTTCCGCATATCAAGAACTGAGCGAACGTTCATCGGACGAATGCGCGATTTATTGAACACTATTCATGATTTATTCTACCCAAATCAATATTTGTTCTACCGAAGTCATATTATGGAAACTTTTTTCGATTTTAAGTGGTATCTCAAGAAAAGAAGAAGAGTGACAGGCACCAAATGGAAACAGTTGGTAAAGAGTGACAGGCACCTATGAAACCTTGGTACAAAAAAACCAGCAGCTCTCTCAATCTTAATTAAGAGAAACTACTGGTTTTTTGTTATGAGTATTTACGAAGAAGCTGATAGATACGCGATTTAATTTCAGAAGTCTCGTGCTTGTGTACTGTCAACGGGACAAATGTTTCATCCTGATCCATCGCTTCTGCTAAGAAACCTCCGAACCCGCGAGCCTTTCGATCAATTTGAAGAAGCAGCTCTGCTTTTTCTGGAGTTTGACTTAAAAAGACCACTTCCACTTCATCTAACTTTCCGTAAAACTCTCCAGTCATTGGCACGTATTCAAATTCCTGCATGAATGGATAGACACCTCTGTATTTTCTTGATGCTTGTTCACACTCTGCTTTACGTAAACGGAAACCTAGATTTTCAATCTCTTTCAACACCGTATTGGCAAGGGTGGTAGGTTCTACTTGAATATAGTCTTTATCAGTCGGATCCACAGCTGAGGCAATATCTAACATTGTCTGAATCCAGACACGTGTGGCCCCTTTTGTGACAGGCGTATCAAAAGGAAGGACGAATGAGAATGGAATTTCTTTTTCTTCATTCGCGGCAAGTGTAAATCCATCTAAAACTTTGTGCTTTTGAATCATTGCTTTGTCTGTAAACTTTCGATCATCTGATTCACGAATATAGGTCGTATAGACGGCTAGATATAGAGCATCAATTTTTTGCTCTGTCTTCCCTCCATAAATCTTGACCACGCCTTCCATCACTTCTCCTGCATGAAATACTGCTTTCGAGAGAACTGTATCGACTTTTGCTGAACCTACACCAATACTTGCTAACATTTTGTTGAATAAAGACATGAGAAACGCTCCTTTACGTTAGATTACTTACTAGTACGTTTGAGAAAATAAGAAAGTTTCACGCTAGTTGGGCAGTTCCGGCTTGGAGACGATACATTTTTTCATATTGACCACCAAGTGCAATCAATTCGTCGTGATTTCCGTTCTCAACAATCTCACCTTTATCAAGCACTAAGATTCGGTCGGCATTTTTAATGGTTGATAAGCGGTGCGCAATAATGAATGTTGTACGTCCTTTTTTCAGCACATCCATTGCATGTTGGATCAACTCTTCAGTCTCTGTATCAATATTCGACGTTGCTTCATCTAAAATTAAAATAGCTGGATTGAAGGCTAAAGCACGTGCAAATGAAATCAGCTGACGTTGCCCAGAAGACAACGTACTCCCTTTTTCAACGACTGGCGTATCCAGACCGAGTGCTAGATTCTTCAGTATACGGTCCCCACCAACAGCTGCAATTGCCTCTTCCACTTGACGACGTGAAATACGTGGGTCATCTAAGCTGATGTTCGAAGCAATCGTTCCCGTGAAGAGATAAGGGTCTTGTAGTACGATTCCCATATGTTCACGAACTGCTTGACGAGAAAGAGACGTCATATCTTGACCGTCTATATAAATTTTGCCTTTTGACGGGTCATAGAAACGGAACAATAAATTCATGATTGAACTCTTCCCTGATCCTGTATGACCAACAAGCGCTACTGTCTCTCCTTTGTTTGCCGAGAAGTTTAAATTCTTCAATACATACTCTTCATCTTTATACGCAAACCAGACATCTTCGACGACGACATTTCCTTGATAGCGAGGAACTCGTTGTTCAGATACTTGCTCTCCTGGTTCATCAAGAAGTTCAAATACGCGTGTTCCCGCCACGAGAGAGCGCTCTAGTTGTGAAAACTGATTCACGATTCCAGTCAATGGGTTGAACAACCGTGTGATGTAATCGACAAATGCGTAAAGTGTTCCTGCCGTCACGGCTGCTTCTGCTCCTACAGAGGCTGCTCCAAAATAAAGAATAAAGCCGAGGAACATCATGTTACGGAGCACAAATACTAAATTAAATGATGTGGCTGAATCAAGTTTTAACAGTTTGCTTTGATACTTAAAGTGACTTTCATTCATTTCTTCGAATTCACGAGCCATTTGTTTTTCACGACGAAACGCTTGGATGATTGACATCCCTTGAATCGATTCATTAATCATCGCATTCATATCAGCCAGTTTTGTACGAACGATATGATTGTAGTTCGACGCATATTTTCGGTACAGAATCATCCAAATATAAACTAAGGGAACAATCACTAGCGCCATCGCGGCCAGGCGTACATCTAAAATGAATAGTGCTACATAAACTCCAGTAATCGAAATGATACTTGTCGCAAACTGAGAAAGCACTTGTACGTATAGATTACGAATGGCCTCCGTGTCATTTGTTACGCGTGCCACAATCTTTCCTGCTGGTAATCGGTCAAAGTAATGAACCGGTACACGCTGTATGTGCTTAAATACGTCATTTCGTAAATGTTGGACGACGCGGTTAGCTCCAATCTGTAACTGAATATACATGAAGTAGCGAAATACGGCCGCAACAATTTGTAATCCGAAGAATACTGCGAGTAACTGTGCAACGACAACAAAGTCGATTTGCTCAGCTGTAATTTGTGTATCAATAATATATTTTGCAATGAATGGACCAATCAGATCCACGATAACTGCGATTGTTAGTAGTCCAAGTCCGCTAAGAATCGTCTTTTTATACTTTAATGCATAGAGATAAAGTCGTTTTGAGGTCGTCATCTCTACACCTCCTCTAACTGCTGACGATCAAACTGTTCTCGGTACCAACCACCTTTAGCGAGTAATTCTTGGTGTGTGCCCTTTTCTACTACTACACCATCATCTAAAACGATAATTTGATCAGCATGTTGGATAGCAGACAAACGGTGAGTGGTAATAATCGTAGTTTTCCCAGTCCGGTTTTGTTGAATATTTTCAATGATTTTGGATTCAGTCTTCGCATCAACTGCAGAGAGTGAATCATCTAAAATTAAGATATCTGGATTTTTAATGAGCGCGCGTGCAATTGAGACACGCTGTTTTTGACCACCTGATAAGGAAACCCCTTTTTCTCCAACCAGTGTTTCAAGTCCTCGTGGCAAGTTTTCAAGATCTTTTTCAAAATAAGCAAGACGAATTGCATCTAGCAGGTCTTTCTCAGTTGCGTCTTCTTTTCCAAATAAGATATTCTCTCGAATCGTTCTTGAAAAGAGTACGTGATCTTGTGGAACGTATCCGATTTTTGATAGCACAGCTTCCCGTGTCTGATCAGCAATCGCAATATCACCTATTTCTACAGCACCTTTGCCCATCGGATATTCTTTTAGTAGCTGTTTCACAAATGTGGTCTTTCCAGCTCCTGTCTTTCCTACAATACCTAATGTTTGACCCGCTTCTACACGAAGCTCAACATCTTTTAAATTGACGACTTCTGAGGTTGGGTAGGTAAATTCCACTTGTCGGAAACCAACAGTTGGTTGTTCCTTTGCAAGAGAAGCTCTGGCAGGCTCTATAACATCTTGAGGAGTACTCAGGGTTTCTTGTACACGATCAAGTGAAGCATTCCCACGCTGCATGACATTGATAAGCTCTCCAATTGCAAACATTGGCCAAATCGCAAGACCTAAGTAAACATTAAATGTTACGAGGTTTCCAACGGTCATTTCACCAACAGATACCAAATGCGCTCCGTATCCGAGTGCAACGACGTAACTGATACCAGTTCCGACTTTTGTAATCGGACCGAATAATGCATCAATCCGTTCAACGACCATGTTTTTTTCATAAACCATGTCACTCATATCCGCAAAGTTCTGCTCATCTTGACGTTCTTGCACATACGCGCGAATAACACGCACACCCGCAATGGATTCGAGTACTCGGTCGTTCAAGTCACCAAAGGCATCTTGTGCTTCCATATACTTTTCATGAATGATTTTCCCTAAATATTGCATGATAATAGCTAAAATCGGGATTGGAAGTAAAGCAAAAAATGTCAGCTTCCATGAGATCAAAAATCCCATTGCAAGAATAATTGCTAGCATATAGAGCGTTGAATCGATTAATGTCATAATGCCAAAACCAGCCGTTGTAGCAACTGCGTTCAAATCGTTTGTAGAACGGGCCATCAAATCTCCCGTTCGGTTTTTCTCGTAAAAACCTGGTGTCATCGCTAAAAACTTCGACATCAGGCGTGTTCTTAGAATCCGTTCTATCTTGACGGAACCTCCAAACAATTGATATTGCCATATAAAGTTGATGATATACCCACTTAAAATAATGGCTGCAAATAAGAGTACATATTCCCTTAAGGAACTTTCTGTTAATGAGCCTGTAGTAATAGAATCGATAGCCTCTCCTATAATCCACGGAGGTATTACCTCTATTACACTTCCAATAATAAGTAATGTTATTGCTACCGAATAGCGAATCCAATGCTCTTTAAAGAACCAATTTAATTTTCCAAGTACACTAAACATAAATATCCCTTCCTTTCACTAGCCACTTTCTAGAGACTCCGGTTTTGATAATTTTCGAACTGTGATGATACGATTCATCATACTTCACTCCTTCTATTTTTTCTAAATAATGGAAGTTGATAAGCACAAAAAAGCACATGCCCATAGAAATGGACATGTGCATATATACCTTAATAAAGGTTATACGGCATGTATCATATCTAGTAGGTAGGACTTCAAATTAAACTGGTGATTCATAGTAACTACGTTTTTCATTGCTCCTACCTCCATTCCTGATTATTTAGTACCCCTTTACACTAGCACACCTAAATTTTAACTGTCAACAACTTTTTTAATTAGATTAAACACCGTATACTAACAAGCCCAATAAAGCACTCACTGCCACAACCTTCACGGGTGAAAGTTTAAACACTGTAAGTAAAGTGAAAGTAATTAAAACAATAATGAAATCAAATGAAGACTTCACTGCACTCGTGAAAACTGGATCATACAGAGCAGCAAGTAATATCCCTACCACAGCTGCATTTACACCTTTCAATGCAGACTGAATTCCTGGTTTTGACCGAATGATTGACCAAAAAGGAAGAGTTCCTATCACCAATAAAAACGATGGTAAAAACATCGCAAATACGGCAAGTAGTGCTCCTGGAATTCCAGCTGTCACTTGTCCTAAAAATGCAGATAATGTAAACAAGGGGCCAGGTACTGCTTGTGCTAGTCCGTATCCCGCTAAGAACAGGTCACTCGACATCTCTACTTCACGCTCTAGCATTGGAAGTACCACGTGTCCTCCACCAAAAACAATAGATCCTACACGATAATACGTATCAAGAATTCCGAGATACACGTTTTCAGAAAATGTTCGTGCAAATGGTAAAGCGATCAATAAGCCAAAGAATATCACCCAAGCCACTATTCCAGCGCGCTTTCCGAAAGAAAGTTTCAATTCAACAGCATCTAGCGTCTTATCTTTGCGGAACAAGAAGTATCCGACCACTCCTGCCAAAACGATCACGCCAATTTGTCCCCACGCTGTCGGAATCAACAAGACAAGTATGGCCGCAGCAATGGCTATTGCGATTCGCGTTGCATCAGGTGCTAAATTCTTCTGCATTCCAAGCAATGCGTGAGCTACGATAGCTACAGCTACTATTTTTAATCCTTGGATTATCCCGCTATCAGTAAATCCGAATCCTACTACAAAGTAAGCAGCTAGCATCAAAAATAGAACCGATGGCAGAGTGAAACCAGCCCACGATACGATTCCTCCTAAGATTCCCCCGCGCATCATTCCGATTGCGATACCTACCTGTGATGATGCAGGACCCGGCAAGAATTGGCATAACGCCACAATGTCTGCATATAATTTATCATCTAACCACTTTCGTTTTTCTACGTATTCATCTCGGAAGTACCCGATGTGTGCGGTTGGTCCTCCAAATGAAGTGAAACCGAGTTTTGTAGATGCCTTAGCAATTTCTCGTAAATTTCCCATAGTGCCTCCTACTAATAAGAATATGCTTATATTTTAGCAAAGGAAAGCGTTAATGAATATCGCCAACGTCAATTTTTACATTCCTGTAATACTAACGACAGCTCCTGCCATTTTTGCTTTCATTGACACGTGAACAAATCCTCTATAAACTATAGAAAGTACTTATACTATACACACAATCTATGCGTTCAGAACGACTTCCTTGGAAGTCGTTTTTGTCGTTTATAGGGAGTTGTAGGGAGGAAACATTTTGGAGCTTTATACAAACTTACGCAAAGGGGAAAAAGGTGCTTGGCTTAGCATCGCTGTATATATAATCCTTAGTAGCGTGAAATATACAGTAGGGACTATCGGTGATTCCGAAGCATTACGAGCAGATGGCCTCAATAACTTTACGGATATCATAGCAAGTGTGGCTGTTTTAATCGGATTACGTATATCACAGAAACCACCGGACGACCAACATGCTTACGGGCACATGCGGGCAGAAACGATTGCGTCGTTAGTTGCCGCATTTATTATGGCAATCATCGGTTTACAAGTCGTGATTCAGTCTCTTCAAAGTTTTGCGGATCCTGTAAGAGAAAGCCCTTCTCTCTTAACTTTATGGGTAGGACTAGGAAGTGCAGTTGTCATGTATGGAGTCTACCGCTATAACAATGCTCTCGCGAAAAAAATAAAATCTTCGGCTCTTCGTGCAGCAGCTTACGATAATCGCTCAGATGCTCTTGTGTCTCTCGGAGCTTCTATTGGGATCATCGGCGCAATTGTTGGCTTCCCAATTCTTGATACCATTACTGCTCTCATTGTAGGTGCGATTATTCTCTACACAGCCTATGGGATTTTTTATGACGCTGCGTTTATGTTGTCTGACGGATTCAGTAGTGAAGATACGGAGACTTTGACAGTGCTTGTGTCTCATACTCCCGGTGTTTATAAAGTACCTGATCTAAAAGGGCGGATGCATGGGAACCAAGCATTAATTGATGTGACGGTAACAGTAGATCCGTATTTGAATGTCATTGAGAGTCATTGGATTACGGAGGAAATCGAGCGGAAAATTCACAAGGCCAAACCGCATGCGATTGTGCTTGTTCACATTGAGCCGGAGTATGACATGGTGGATTATTAGATGTGAAGCCGACTGTTCTAGAGGGCGTAACTCGATTCCAGTCAAAGTCGAAACCCCTTTAGAACGTTGAGTTCCACTGCGGGGCTGCTTTCCGTGGGCGCTGCGTGAGCTTCCTCGTCGCAGGCTCCTGCGGGATCTCACGGCAGACTTTGACCCCACTGGAGTCAGCCCCTCCATTGCACTCAACTTTATTCCATATTTGAATAACGCCACTTGCAAAGAGAACAATACTTTGTAAGTAGCGTTTTTTTATTCTTATCGAAAGTTATTACACTAAAATTTAGTAGTAAATCCTAAAAGATATGTGTCATCCAAACAAGAAAGCGAATTAGATTTTTAGTAAACCAATAACGGCTTATTTGTTAAGGGCTTTTTCTAGCAAGGGCTTAGGACTTCCGCAATTAACGCCCGAGTGGTGCCAATTAGCGACCGAACTTGCTCGTTTAGCGACCGAGTTCAGTCCTTTAACGACCGTAATCCTTCACTTAACGCCCCAAATGATTTTATGGAAACTAATTCACGACAAAAACTTAATGAGTAGGCAAAATTCAGGTCCTCAGAAAACTCAACCCTTCCCGCTAGGTTCTGTAAGACCATGCTTCACTGCATACAACGCCGCTTGTGTGCGGTCTTGGACGTTCAATTTCGAAAAGATATTCGAGATATGTGTCTTCACCGTTTTTTCAGTTACAAATAAAGTAGAAGCGATGTCTCTGTTGCTCTTTCCTTTTGTAAGCTCGGCAAGCACATCTTGCTCACGAGCCGTTAAAGGATTTGTCAGATGTGGCTTTTCTTCTGACCAATCTTTTTCAAGTTCCGTTTGAGCTAGTGGACTGAGCGGTTTTTCGCCTTTCATTAACTGACGTATCGCAGCGGCAAGCTCGTCAGGTTCAATATCTTTCAATTGGTATCCTGCTGCTCCCGCCTCTATCGCTGGAATCACATGATCTCGGTCAGAGAAACTTGTCAGCATCAAGATATGCGTTTCGGGTACTAGCTTTTTAATTTCGCGTGTTGCCTGGATTCCATCTTTTTCAGGCATGACAAGATCCATTAGAATCACATCAGGACGAACCTCTTTAGAGATAGCAATCGCCTCTTCCCCATTCGTCGCCTCTCCTACAACTTCAAAATCTTTTTGCGTCTTTAGAAAAAATAATAACCCACGCCTTACTACGTGGTGATCATCTGCTATAACAATGCGAATCATACGCACACTCCTTTAATACGGAATTCGTACAAATACCTCTGTCCCCTTAGAGGGTTCACTGATCCATTCAATCGTTCCTTCCACTGAGCGGGCTCGTTCTTGCATACTATTCATTCCTACAGATGCTAGACTCTCAGGAATTTTCCCAGCTACAAACCCTCTTCCTTCATCTTTTAAAATGAATAAGATATCGGTAGAGTTGATTGTTAGAAATAACTCTGCTTCCAATGTTCCCGAATGTTTACGAATATTGTTAAGCCCTTCTTGGGCGATACGAAAGACCGTCTCTTCTATTCGTGAAGGCAGTTGAATGACTCCACTGACATGCGTTTTCAAAGAAATTCCAAGCATTTCAGCATAGCCTTTGATACCTTCTAATAAACCTGTCTCCAATCCTTTAGGACGCAACTGCCAAATTAGCGCACGCATCTCTGTCAGTGCTTCTTGCGTGAGGGAATGGATATCTCCAAACGCTTGCTTCAAATCCGTGTCTTCTGTCATCTCCATTGCTCCACGAGAGGTCAATGTCACAGAAAACAAAAGTTGATTGACCGAATCATGCAAATCTCGCGCAAGTCGATTCCGTTCTTGAACAAGGGCGATTTCTTGCTCTTGCTTCGTCAAATGAATACGTTTGATGGCTGATCCGATTTGAAATGCAATGGCTTCCAACAATGCTAGTTCACTCTGATCATATTCGATTGTATGCGGGGTCGCCACATTCAAAAGTCCGAACTTTTCCTTACCAGACTGAAGTGGTACGGTTGCATGATGCGTGATACCGGCAAAAGGGAGTGTGCTAAGACGTCCTGCTTGTTCGATACGCTGGCATTCGATGATATTGGAGGCTTTTTGTAGTTCTCCATTGTTATAGCGCGAGACACACCAGCACCCACCGCGTTTCATCGAGCGGCACTCATTGTCCATTAATGAGTCTGGTAGATTCTCTGCGGCAATCAGTGTATGCTTCCCTTTCGCATCAATAAAGAAAATCCAGCCGGAAGCAAAAACACTGCGCGTCAGTAGCTTTTTGAGCGCCCCTTGTAACATCGTCTCCATTTCGGTTTCTTCATTCAAAAATTCTGCGATTTCTTTGAGTAGCGTCATATGTTCATTCAAAACCAGTGCCCTCCTGTAGAAAAAGACTGGTCACTGACCAGTCTTTAGCTCTTTTTGTATTCTACTGAATAGACGTCATGGCGACGATCTTTTAATTGTTTAACTGTACCGTCTTGGCGCTGTCGACGTAAAATTTCTAAATCAACATCTCCAATCAACACCATCTCTACATTCGCTTCTGTCTCTCCAACAATTCCATCACGCGCAAATTCAAAGTCAGATGGTGCATAAATAGCGGATTGTGCGTACTGGATATCCATATTTTCCGTCTGTGGAAGATTTCCAATGGTCCCTGAAATAACGGTGTAAATCTGGTTTTCCACTGCGCGAGCTTGTGCACAGTATTTCACGCGCAAGTAGCCTTGGCGGTCCTCTGTACAGAACGGTGTGAAAATAATGTTCGCGCCCATGTCTGTTGCAATACGGGCAAGCTCTGGGAACTCGATGTCATAACAAATCTGGATAGCGATTTTCCCGCAATCTGTATCAAATACACGAACCGAGTCTCCTGCACTGATTCCCCACCATTTGCGTTCATTTGGTGTGATGTGAATTTTGTATTGCTTATCAATCGATCCATCCCGGTGGAACAGATACGCGATGTTGTAGATTTCATCATCTTCTTCTTTGACAAAGTGTGACCCTGCAATGATATTGATATTGTATCGAACCGATAAATCACTGAACAATTCCATGTACTGTGGTGTATATTCCGTCAATCTTCGAACCGCTTGAGATGGAGACGGCTCTTCTAGGAAGGACATAAGTTGTGTCGTGAAAATTTCCGGGAACACAACAAAGTCAGATTGTGCGTCTGAAGCTACGTCCACAAAGTACTCGACTTGGTTTGCGAATTCTTCAAATGAGTTGATTTTGCGCATCATGTACTGTACTACACAAATTCGCACAGGGTAGCTTGTTCTGAAGTGACGCTTTGACAGTGGAATGTAATCGACATTATTCCATTCCATAAGTGTCGCGAACTTCCCAGAAGCTTTGTCGTCCGGAAGATAGTTTGGATTGATCCGCATTAATGTGAAACCATTCATCAATTGGAATGTTAACACCGGATCATAAATTTTATGGCGCGATACAGCTGTCACGTATTCACGTGGTGACATCTCTTCTGAATATTTGTGGTAGTTCGGGATGCGACCACCGATAATAATCGACTTTAAATTGTATTGGCGCGCTATATCTTTACGCCCTTCATATAAACGCTGCCCGACTTTCATCCGGCGGTACTCAGGGTGTACCATGACTTCGATGCCATATAAATTATAGCCGTCTGGATTGTGATTCGTAATGTAGCCACCATCTGTTACATCAGACCACGAGTGACGGTCATCGTACTCATCAAAGTTGATAATCAAGCTTGAACAGGACCCGATTACTTTGCCATCAAGTTCTGCCACTAATTGTCCATCTGGGAAAATGGTCAAGTGACTGCGCAAATGTTCCACTTTCCATGGTTCCATACCTGGAAATGACAGTCGTTGCATTTCCAAAATAGAGTCTATATCTGCAAATGTCATCGGACGGATGATCATATGTTTTTCAAATTGAGTTGAATCGAATTCTTCTTTCAATACTATCCCTCCTTGAACACGTTATCCCTCATTATACCGTGAGAATGGAGAGGTTGATAATAATTTACTTGATTGCACGTATTGTCTATACTTGAAAAGAAACTGAACTTCTGAAAGGATTCCTTGCCTATGAACAAAAAGTCAGAAAATGCCTTACTTGGTATTTTTGGTTTGGCGCTGATTGCAACTCTTGGTTCCCTTTATTTCTCTGAAATCCGAGGGTATGAACCATGTGAACTGTGCTGGTACCAGCGAATTATTATGTATCCAATCGTCGTGATTTCCGGTATCGCGATTTACCAGAAAAACGCTCGAATCGCACTTACAACACTTGTATTTTCAGTGATTGGGGGCATGACTAGCGGATATCACTACGCCATTCAAAAAATTGATTTCTTCGGGGAACGTGCACCGGAGTGTGGTCTTGTCTCATGCACAGGCGAATACATCAATTATTTAGGGTTCATTACAATTCCGTTTTTAGCTCTTGTAGCGTTTAGTGGGATTGCAGTGATGAGTACCTATCTTTTAAAAACCATCAAGGAGGAAAAAGCAGTATGAAGAAGTTATTACTTTTCGGAGGCGTGATTGTTGCAGCATTTGTTGCAATCATCGTCTTAACAAATATTCAAAACCAAGACAAACTTGCAAATAACCCGTACGATACAGACAATCTTTCACAGTCAACGATTGATTTGATTGATGACGAGAATTATCAAAATATCATTTTGCCGGATGAACTAACAGAAAAACTTGAAAACGGCGAATCCGCAACTGTTTACTTCTTCAGTCCGGAATGTAGTTTCTGTAAAGAGATGACGCCAGTGTTAATGCCACTTGCAGAGCAAGAGGATGTAGAAATTCTTCAATATAATATTTTAGAATATCCTGAAGCTGGTGCAGAGTACGGCATCAATTCAACCCCTACTTTGATTCATTTTGAAGAAGGCGTAGAAGAAATGCGTGCAGTCGGTGGAATGCCAGAAGCCGACATCCAACGCTTTTTTGACGAAGTTGTAAAAAACTAATGGCTGTAAGGAGTTTGTTATGAAATTCTCAATAAAAGTAAAAAGTCCAGCAGCGATTACAATTGAAGAACTTGTGAAAGACAATTGGCAGCTTGGCAAAAAGACTATCCATTCCCTTCGGATGCAAAAGGCTTTTCAAACACCGGAAGGAATCGCACTGGACTGGAGCAAACCTCTAGAAGTGGGGCAATTGATTCAAATCACCTTTGAAGACGAAGGTTCATCCTACTTCCCGAGCCCGAAAATACCGGTTCACCCCTTTTATGAAGATGACCATTTCTTGATTGTTGGAAAACCAGCTGGGTTGAAAACGCATCCGAATGAACCAACGGAAACGCAAACATTGATGAATGGTGTGTTCCACTATTTAGATGCGAAAGGTCATAGTTACGCTGAGCATGTTCACCGTCTTGACGAAGGAACAAGTGGCTTAGTATTGATTGCGAAACATCCGATTGCGAAAAACCTTTTGGATAAGATGCTTGAGAAAAAGCAAATTGTGCGGACGTACGAAGCAATTGTTGAAGGTTCTGTTAAAAAAGATCAAGGAACGATTAAGACAGCGATTGCAGCAGACCGTCATCATCCCTCACGTCGGCGCGTGTCTCAAACAGGTCAAACTGCCATCACGCACTATCAAGTCGTGGGACGCAATCCACAAATGACAAAAGTACATGTGTTGCTAGAGACAGGTCGCACTCACCAAATCCGAGTGCATATGGCGCACCTTGGTCATCCCATTGTCGGCGACACATTATACGGTGCCAAAGCGATCAAGGCCGAACATTATGCGCTGCAAGCTTTTCGTATTCAGTTCCGCCATCCGATCACAGGCGAGCTCGTAAACGTAGAAATTCCAAGATCGTAAAAAACGCTGTTCCCGCAAAAGGGAACGGCGTTTTCTTAGGTTAAAAATCAAAATGAAAATTGTCCGGATCTTTTCCGACACGCTCGTTGCGATTTAAGGCATCGATTATACGCATATCTTCTGCTGATAATTCAAAATCATACACATCCGCATTTTCTTCGATTCGGTGCGGCTTTACAGACTTAGGAATGACAATAAGGTCCCCTTGTAAATGCCAGCGAATGATAATTTGTGCAGTCGACTTGCCATGCTTCTCAGCAAGACGCACAAGACTCGGTTCTTCTAACAGTCGCCCGCGTGAAAGTGGAGACCAGCTTGTGACGGCGATGTTGTGCTCTGCGCAAAACTCACGAAGCTCAAATTGTGCAAGACGTGGATGGCATTCTACTTGATTGACCATTGGCGGAACGTTTGCCGAAGCCATGATTTTTTCTAAGTGATGGGCATGGTGGTTAGAAACGCCTGTCGCACGCAACAGTTTTTCATCGTATAAGCGTTCAATTGCTCGGTACGTCTCAACAAATGTCTCTTCCACTGGCCAATGAGTCAAGTACAAATCTAAATAGTCCATATCTAAAAGCTTAAGTGATTTTTCAAAAGCTCGTAATGTTTGGTCGTACCCTTGATCGGTGTTCCAGACTTTTGTCGTGACAAAAATATCAGAGCGTACAATGCCAGAATGACGTATCGCCTCGCCTACTTCTTGCTCGTTGTCATATAATGACGCTGTATCAATGTGGCGATATCCCGTTTTTAAAGCGTGTGAAATCGCTTGTAGCGCTTCCTTTCGGTCTGTCATTTTATATACGCCAAGTCCAAGACGCGGCATTTCTATTCCATTTTGTAGTGTCTTCGTTGCCTGTAGGGATAAGTTCACTCGTGTCACTCCTCGCGTTTTTGAATCTCTGGTGCTTTATCGTGTTGACTTGGGTCGGCGACGCGCTCATCTTGTGAGAGTTCTCGCTCATCACGTAATTTTTCCATCTGCTTACCGAGCTGCTTAAGCTCATCCATATTCGAAGCCATGGACCCATTCTCTCGTGAAGTGTTCTCTTTCGTCATGTGCTGTCTCCTCCTTTTCTTATCATGTTAGCCCAATTGACGCTTTTTCGCCATAATTAGCCGATTGCTCGGCATTTCTTTTTTAAATAGAATCCTGTATACTTGAAACAGACTATTAAGCTAGGAGGCACAACCCATGAAATTACTTTTAATCCTCGGTGTATGTGTAGCATTCCTTTCTGCAATCTTAACTGCAGGCTATGATGACAAACCAGGTTCAACAACTCAAAAATAATAGAAGAGGACAGTCTCCGTTTTGGAGGCTGTCCTTTTTTAATGGAGTCCAGGATAGTTTTGTTGACGCAACGCCTCATATGCTAAAATGGCAGCGGTATTCGATAAATTGAGTGATCGAATGTTGTCATTCATCGGAATACGGAGAGCGCGTTCTGGATGTGCTTCTCGGAATTCAACAGGAAGACCGGTTGTCTCACGTCCAAAGATGAAGAAATAGTCTTTATTCAGGTCGCTATAATCAAAATCGGTATGGGGCTTCGAACCGAACTTTGTTAATAAGAAAAACTCTCCTTGGGGATAAGCCGCAATAAAGTCTTCCAGTGACTCGTGGTACGTAATGTCGACGTGCTCCCAGTAATCAAGCCCTGCACGTTTCAACATTTTATCATCTGTTGAGAACCCGAGTGGTTTAATCAAATGAAGCTTGACTCCAGTCCCTGCACAAGTACGCGCGATATTCCCGGTATTCGCTGGAATTTGTGGTTGATATAAAACAATATGAATTGCCATTAGTTTTCTCCTTTAGTTAAAGCAAGTTGGATTTCAGAACGCACAGTGGCATCTTCTTCATTTTCAAGGCGCAATTTTAACGCACTCGTTCCCTCGTCTGATTCAAGTTCTCCAAGTGCCCAAGCAGCCGTTCCACGCATCACTGGACGAGGATCTTCATGCAAAATCGAAATGAATTTCGGAATAGCTTCTCGCTCTTTAAAATGCACGAGTGCGATGAGTGCGTTTCGTTGTATCGGGTTCTTCCCTCTCCAAGCACCAGACATGTGCCCGTATGTTTCTTTAAACGTACGATTGGTATGTTCAACAAGTGGTAAGAGTAATGGTTTTACAAGCTCTGGGTCAGGGGTGAAGGCCTGTTGGTGCGCTGTATGTTTGCCTTTATTTTTCGGACAAACCGTCTGACACGTATCACAGCCGTAAATCCGATTCCCAATTTTCGCACGGAACTCTTGAGGAATCATCGTCTTGGTCTGCGTGAGAAACGCAATGCAGCGCTGTGCGTTTAATTGGCCTCCTTCAATCAGAGCCCCTGTCGGACAAACGTCCAAACATAAGCGACAATCTCCACATTCATCTTCCATTGGGACAGAAGGCTCGAAGGGAAGCGTTGTGAGCATCTCTCCTAAATAGACATACGAACCGAATTCCGGTGTGATGATGGAACAGTTTTTAGCGCTCCAGCCAATTCCAGCTCTCTCAGCAACAGCTCGGTCTGAAAGTTCCCCTGTGTCCACCATCGACTTCAATTTAGCATCTGGTACATGAATAAGGATGAACGCTTCTAGTTGCGCAAGCTTCTCACGTAGCACCGTATGATAATCCATCCCCCAGGAAGCACGTGCAAAAATACCGCGACGCGCCCCTCTTTTACTTTGTGGAGCGTCTTTCATTTTAGACGGATAGGCGATTGCAATCGAGATGATGGACTGCGCGTGTTCTAGCAACAACTCTGGTTCTGTACGCTTCTCGATATCGGGTTCTTCAAACCCTGAAGCAAACCCCAGCTGTTGTTGAACAAGTAATCGCTGCTTCAAATCTGGAAAAGGTGTTGCTCGCGCAAAGCCGATTTTATCAATCCCAATGGAGTGGGCATAGTGAATCAATTGGGTTTGAAAATCGCGTACATTCACCTGCCTCACCTCCTGTGGTATGATGTCAAATAGAAAGGGTGGTTATATATGCGTGTATCACTTGATTCTCAACTCATCGAACGAGTACCTGAGCTGAAAATCGGACTTATCCATTATACCAAAATTTCTGTAGGCGATTCTCCTCAAATGCTTAAAGGGCGCTTGCAACTATTTCAAGAGCAACTTTTTTTTGAAATTGAGGAGCATGGATTCGAACATTTTCCTACACTTACAAGTTACCGCACCATTTTTAAACAGACAGGTACAAACCCTACCCGTTACCGTCCTTCCGCTGAGGCCCTTTATCGTCGGGTGGCAAAGCAGAATTACATGCTTCCTGTGCATTCAGGCATAGATAGTAACACATTCTTCTCTCTTTATTACGGCATCCCGTTTGGCTTATATGATACGGCTCATCTTGATGGACATCTACATTTTGCCATTGGAGACGAAAGCACATCCTACGAAGCATTAAATGGACGTGAAACCACTCTTACAGGTATTCTAACTTCCCATGATGCAACTGGTCCATTCGGCAGTCCCTATGTCGACTCGGTGCGAACTGCGGTGACGACTCAGACAACAGATGCTTTACATATCGTGTATCTTACACCTGAAACGGCCGATCAACAGGCTGGGAAACTTTTAAATGCTGTTCAGTCCATGTTCACGCAAATTCATGGTGGAGATTGTAAACAACTTCTCTTATCCAAATCCAATCCGGAAGGAACGATTTAAATGACATCTTTTACATTAGCAGATGGTATACGGTTACGAAGCCTTTTAACGAAACAAGTACAAGAACTCGAACAAGAAATGCTGCGTGTTGCATTTACACTTTCTGAAAAAGGCCAAGCTCTACCAGAACAACGACGTTCCGTAGATGATGTCGATAGCGATATTAAAATGATTCGACAAGACATCATGCTTCTTGACCGCTTAATTTATAAAGCAAACCTTGCTACAGCAATAGACTATCAAGGAGAACAAATTCCGTTGGTAGAGGCTATTGAGTATGCGATGCAGCTTCGTGCGCAAGCAAAGCTTTATAAACAGCTTGGTGCATCTCCTAAAGAACAACCGGAGTATGGATACGGAGAAGCGGCAGCCTATATGCGTGTTGCCCGTTTCGACCCAGAAGAATACCGCGAAAAAGCGCTGCAATATGAAAGAAATGCCAATAAAGTTTCAGGTCTTGTCAATTCTAAGAACTATCAAGTAGAACTAGAGTTTGATGCATCTCGTTACGAGTAACCTTCTGACAAGTGAGACTCTTGTCAGAAGCTGATCCGGTCTCAACCAACTACCTGTGAAGCCAACCCATAACCCTTCACTCGTTCCAACGTTCCCCATCTCTTTTGACCAACCAAAAATTAGATGCGTAAGCAAAATCTTAACCGGATCAGAAAACGCCTGCTCGTCCTAGTGACAAGCAGGCGTTTTGCTATTAATACGCGCGACCAAACCACACGCTATGTTTCGCTTCGTTACCACAGTTTATACATGTTTTCTTCTCAGTCGGTGGATTGAAAGGAATGTTACGCGTCGTGAATTTCGTCTCTTCTTTGACGTTCTCTTCACATGCGTCTTCTCCACACCAGCCACCAAGAATCCATCCAGGAATCTTTCCTTCTGTTTGTGAAGTTTCGATATGTGCTTTTAACTCATCTAATGTGTCCACATGCGTATGACTATTCTCTTCACGGAAAACAACCGCTTTGTCATAAAGTCGAGTCTGCATCACTGTTAATTCGTTTTCAATCGATGCGACTAGATCGTCAAGAGCGACTGCTGTCTTCTCTTCTGCATCACGTGCTTTCATCAGCGCTTGGCCATTCTCTAAATCACGAGGACCTAATTCTACGCGTACAGGAACACCTTTCAATTCCCACTCGTTGAATTTGTATCCAGGAGATTGGTCCGAATCATCTAATTTCACACGAATGCCTTTTGCTTTTAGTTCAGCAAAGATTTTATCCAAGTTCTCCACGATTTCAGGCTTCTTTTTCCAAGGTCCTACTGGAATCAATACGACTTGTGTTGGCGCCATTTTTGGTGGCAATACAAGGCCTTGTTCATCTCCGTGCACCATGATCATGGCACCAATCAAGCGAGTCGATGTTCCCCAAGATGTAGTGTGAACATGCACGTGCTTATTTTCTTTATTCAAATATTTAATATCAAATGCTTCCGCAAATTTTGTCCCGAGATAGTGAGATGTTCCAGCTTGAACAGCCTTTCCGTCTTTCATCATCGCCTCGATTGAGAACGTATCTACTGCACCCGCAAAGCGCTCAGAAGGTGTTTTTTGACCGTCGTATACTGGAATCGCTAGTAAGTCTTCTACTACTTCTTTGTAAACTTGAAGCATTTGCATCGTCTCTTTACGTGCATCCTCTTCATCAACATGAGCAGTGTGTCCTTCTTGCCATAAAAATTCAGATGTACGAATGAAAGGTAACGTCTTTTTCTCCCAGCGGAAAACATTTGCCCATTGATTGATCAGTACAGGGAGGTCTCTATAGCTTTTGATCCAATCTGAATAAAGATGACCAATCATCGTCTCAGACGTCGGACGCAATGCGAGACGTTCTTCTAACTGTTCGCCTGCAGCTTCTGTCACCCATGGTAATTCAGGTGAGAAACCTTCGATATGGTCTTTTTCTTTTTGGAAGAAAGACTCAGGAATCAACATCGGGAAATACGCATTGCGGTGACCTGTCTCTTTAAAACGACGGTCCATCTCCGCTTGTATTCTCTCCCAAAGCTCATAACCATCTGGTTTGAATGCGATACATCCGCGAACAGGTGTATAATCCATTAAATCTGCTTTTTGAATCGTATCGATGTACCACTTTGAAAAATCATTTTGTTGTACTGACATTGTATTGCCTCCTTTAATTTTGACAAAATAAAAAGCAGAAAAACACCCAAAAGGGCGCCTTCCTGCTGGATAGACACGGTACCACCTTCATTCGTCACAAGGACGATCTCAAGCGTCTTTATCGGGAACGAACCGGCTGTGTTTGCACAGCATCTCCATGGGAGGTTTCCGCATGCATGGACGGCGCAGCTCTCATCACTCACTGCACTTTCTGAACGTTTACATTACGTACTTGACCACTTCAAAGACTCTTCTATATGAACCTCACTATAGCAAATTCTAATGGTATCTGCAATAGCTAGTAAATTTGCTGATACTCTTTGTCCTTTTTCCCATACACAAAGAAGTAAAGCAAAACAGCACTGAGTGCAACAATGCTTAACACAAAGTACATCTCGGCATACGTTAAAAACCCTAACATGATTCCTAATAAATATGGCCCAAAACCAAGCCCAGCATCCAAGAAAATAAAGAATGTAGATGTAGCCATGCCCATACGATGCATCGGCGTCAGCTTAACTGCGATTGCTTGTGTACAAGATTGCATGTTTCCAAATCCGAAACCAATCAAGCTTGCAGCTATCAAGAACGTAAGGGAGCTTGTAGCTGTACTTAATAGATAAAGACCTAACGCTAATAAAACAAACGCAGGATACATTACATAGTTTGCTCCCTTTCGATCCATTAAACGCCCTGTAAATGGCCTTGAAATAAGAACGGATAGAGCATACACCAAGAAGAAGACACTGGCAGCCTCAATCAAGTCTAAATCAATTGCATAGAAATTCATGAATGATAAAACGCTCGAGAAGCAGAACGCAATAACAAGTGTTACAAATGCTATAGGAACTGCCTTTGGTTCGATAAGACTTCGGATTGAGAATGATGTTTCCTTTTCATCCTTTAAAGCTTTTACTGGAGGTACTTGAACTAATGAAGCAATGACTAAACCAACTACTCCTACAATGAAACAAATCAAAAAAATTACAGGGAAAGTAGTTACGCGTGTCAGCATTAATCCAACAAACGGACCAATTGCTGTAGCTAGGGTTGAACTCATACTAAAATAGCCGATCCCTTCTCCACGTCTTGCCATTGGAATAATAGAAGCTACCATCGTTGCTGCAGCTGTACTTGCAATTCCAAGTGAAATACCATGCAACAGGCGCGTAAGTAATAAAATCGTTATGTCTACCTGCACAAAGTACAACAAAGTGACTGCATTAAACAAAATAAACCCAATAAGTAATGTCTTTTTTCGTCCAATCTCATCAATCTTTCCACCGATGAGCAATCGACCGATCAAGGTTCCTACAATAAAAATTCCAGTAACCAAACCAGCTTGGCTCGTTGTGGCTTTAAACGAATCAACAGCATAAAGACCAATGATCACAACTAATAAGAAAAAAACGAGTGTCAGTAGAAAATTGACACTCGAAATAAGAATAAAGTTTCGCGTCCATAACTTTTGTCGTTCCATTTCTACAACACCTCTTTCAAACTTAACTACCCAAAAACCAAATAAAAAAACTCTACCTGGCAGAGGTAGAGTCGTACTACATAATATACCGGCGGTCGGGGTCGAACCGACACTCCCGTGAAGGAACTGGATTTTGAGTCCAGCGCGTCTGCCAATTCCGCCACACCGGCGCTATATGGAGGCGGCAACCGGATTTGAACCGGTGATAAAGGTGTTGCAGACCTGTGCCTTACCACTTGGCTATGCCGCCAATTTTTTGGAGCGGAAGACGAGGTTCGAACTCGCGACCCCCACCTTGGCAAGGTGGTGTTCTACCACTGAACTACTTCCGCAAAATGGCTGGGGTACTAGGATTCGAACCTAGGCATGACGGAATCAAAATCCGTTGCCTTACCGCTTGGCTATACCCCATCAAAAGGGCGACCGAGGGGAATTGAACCCCCGAATGCCGGAATCACAATCCGGTGCGTTAACCACTTCGCCACGACCGCCACGATTATAAAAACTATATCAAGACAAATAAAAAAAGACAAATAATGGGGCGACCGAGGGGAATTGAACCCCCGAGTGCCGGAATCACAATCCGGTGCGTTAACCACTTCGCCACGACCGCCACGATTTATCAATGTAAGAATTGGCAGGGGCAGTAGGAATCGAACCCACACTGACGGTTTTGGAGACCGTAGTTCTACCTTTAAACTATGCCCCTAAATAAAAAAATGGTGGAGGGGGACGGATTCGAACCGCCGAACCCTAAGGAGCGGATTTACAGTCCGCCGCGTTTAGCCACTTCGCTACCCCTCCACAAACTATGGTGCCGGCGAAAGGACTTGAACCCTCAACCTACTGATTACAAGTCAGTTGCTCTACCAGTTGAGCTACACCGGCCTAAAAATGGTGGCTCAGGACGGAATCGAACCGCCGACACAAGGATTTTCAGTCCTTTGCTCTACCAACTGAGCTACTGAGCCAACAAGATTTTATGTAAGCGATATGGCTTATGTAAAATCTACTTATTAAAAAATGGCGGTCCCGACGGGAATCGAACCCGCGATCTCCTGCGTGACAGGCAGGCATGTTAACCGCTACACCACGGGACCTTGGTTGCGGGGGCAGGATTTGAACCTGCGACCTTCGGGTTATGAGCCCGACGAGCTACCGAGCTGCTCCACCCCGCGACAATACTAATAAAAAATAAATGGTGGAGGATGACGGGATCGAACCGCCGACCCCCTGCTTGTAAGGCAGGTGCTCTCCCAGCTGAGCTAATCCTCCGTATGAATGGTGACCCCTACGGGATTCGAACCCGTGTTACCGCCGTGAAAGGGCGGTGTCTTAACCGCTTGACCAAGGGGCCATTGTTTGTAAGAGCTCTATGGCGGAGAGCAAGGGATTTGAACCCTTGATACGCGATTAACGTATACACGATTTCCAATCGTGCTCCTTCGGCCACTCGGACAGCTCTCCATAGAATGGCTCCGAAGGTAGGACTCGAACCTACGACCAACCGGTTAACAGCCGGTTGCTCTACCACTGAGCTACTTCGGAATAAATAATGCCTAGCGACGTCCTACTCTCACAGGGGGAGACCCCCAACTACCATCGGCGCTGAAGAGCTTAACTTCCGTGTTCGGTATGGGAACGGGTGTGACCTCTTCGCCATCATCACTAGACTTATTTGAAAGACAAGACTTATTATATCAAACCCACTCAGTATTACAAGTGTTTTCTCAATAAAATTTGTTCTTTCAAAACTGGATAGAATGACAATTGATTGTGTTCAGTTGTGGAATCGAATCCACATCTAAATGTTGTCGAGTTCCGTGACCTAGAAACACGCTCCCAGACCGGCCGCACCCGATAAGACGAAGACCGTCTTCTCGTGCACGTCCGATCTACTCGGAGTTTCTTGCGCAGGTCACTTCACATCTCGTTTTTTGGTTAAGTCCTCGATCGATTAGTATTCGTCAGCTCCACACGTCGCCGTGCTTCCACCCCGAACCTATCTACCTCATCGTCTTTGAGGGATCTTACTTACTTGCGTAATGGGAAATCTCATCTTGAGGGGGGCTTCATGCTTAGATGCTTTCAGCACTTATCCCGTCCACACATAGCTACCCAGCGATGCCTTTGGCAAGACAACTGGTACACCAGCGGTGTGTCCATCCCGGTCCTCTCGTACTAAGGACAGCTCCTCTCAAATTTCCTACGCCCACGACGGATAGGGACCGAACTGTCTCACGACGTTCTGAACCCAGCTCGCGTACCGCTTTAATGGGCGAACAGCCCAACCCTTGGGACCGACTACAGCCCCAGGATGCGATGAGCCGACATCGAGGTGCCAAACCTCCCCGTCGATGTGGACTCTTGGGGGAGATAAGCCTGTTATCCCCGGGGTAGCTTTTATCCGTTGAGCGATGGCCCTTCCATGCGGAACCACCGGATCACTAAGCCCGTCTTTCGACCCTGCTCGACTTGTAGGTCTCGCAGTCAAGCTCCCTTCTGCCTTTACACTCTTCGAATGATTTCCAACCATTCTGAGGGAACCTTTGGGCGCCTCCGTTACACTTTAGGAGGCGACCGCCCCAGTCAAACTGTCCGCCTGACACTGTCTCCTGCCCGGGTCACGGGCATGGGTTAGAACTTCAATACAACCAGGGTAGTATCCCACCGACGCCTCCTCCGAAGCTGGCGCTCCGGGCTCTTAGGCTCCTACCTATCCTGTACAAGTTGCACCAAAGTTCAATATCAGGCTACAGTAAAGCTCCACGGGGTCTTTCCGTCCTGTCGCGGGTAACCTGCATCTTCACAGGTACTATAATTTCACCGAGTCTCTCGTTGAGACAGTGCCCAGATCGTTACGCCTTTCGTGCGGGTCGGAACTTACCCGACAAGGAATTTCGCTACCTTAGGACCGTTATAGTTACGGCCGCCGTTTACTGGGGCTTCAATTCGCACCTTCGCTTGCGCTAAGCACTCCTCTTAACCTTCCAGCACCGGGCAGGCGTCAGCCCCTATACGTCACCTTACGGTTTTGCAGAGACCTGTGTTTTTGCTAAACAGTCGCCTGGGCCTATTCACTGCGGCTCTCTCGGGCTTTCACCCTGTCAGAGCACCCCTTCTCCCGAAGTTACGGGGTCATTTTGCCGAGTTCCTTAACGAGAGTTCACTCGCTCACCTTAGGATTCTCTCCTCGACCACCTGTGTCGGTTTGCGGTACGGGCACCTCCCGCCTCGCTAGAGGCTTTTCTTGGCAGCGTGAAATCAGAAACTTCGGACTATGTCCTCCTCATCACAGCCTGGTGTTATAGATGCGGGATTTGCCTCACATCACACCTCACTGCTTGAACGTGCACATCCAACGGCACGCTTCCCTATCCTACTGCGTCCCCCCATCACTCAAATGGCGGGGAGGTGGTACAGGAATATCAACCTGTTGTCCATCGTCTACGCCTATCGGCCTCGACTTAGGTCCCGACTGACCCTGAGCGGACGAGCCTTCCTCAGGAAACCTTGGTCATACGGTGGATGGGATTCTCACCCATCTTTCGCTACTCATACCGGCATTCTCACTTCTAAGCGCTCCACCTGTCCTTCCGGTCAGACTTCGACGCCCTTAGAACGCTCTCCTACCACGCATACCCTAGGTATGCATCCACAGCTTCGGTGAACCGTTTAGCCCCGATACATTTTCGGCGCAGCGTCACTCGACCAGTGAGCTATTACGCACTCTTTAAATGATGGCTGCTTCTAAGCCAACATCCTGGTTGTCTAAGCAACGCCACATCCTTTTCCACTTAACGGTTACTTGGGGACCTTAGCTGGTGGTCTGGGCTGTTTCCCTCTTGACTACGGATCTTATCACTCGCAGTCTGACTCCCAGATACAAATCATCGGCATTCGGAGTTTGTCTGAATTCGGTAACCCGGGATGGGCCCCTAGTCCAAACAGTGCTCTACCTCCGAGATTCTTCATCTGAGGCTAGCCCTAAAGCTATTTCGGAGAGAACCAGCTATCTCCAGGTTCGATTGGAATTTCTCCGCTACCCACACCTCATCCCCGCACTTTTCAACGTGCGTGGGTTCGGACCTCCAGTGAGTGTTACCTCACCTTCATCCTGGACATGGGTAGATCACCTGGTTTCGGGTCTACGACCCCATACTCATTCGCCCTGTTCAGACTCGCTTTCGCTGCGGCTCCGTCTCCTCGACTTAACCTTGCATGGAATCGTAACTCGCCGGTTCATTCTACAAAAGGCACGCTATCACCCATTAACGGGCTCTAACTACTTGTAGGCACACGGTTTCAGGATCTCTTTCACTCCCCTTCCGGGGTGCTTTTCACCTTTCCCTCACGGTACTGGTTCACTATCGGTCACTAGGGAGTATTTAGCCTTGGGAGATGGTCCTCCCGGATTCCGACGGAATTTCACGTGTTCCGCCGTACTCAGGATCCACTCTGGAGGGCAATGGGTTTGGACTACAGGACTCTTACCTCGTGTCGTGGGCCTTTCCAGACCGCTTCGTCTACCCCTTGCCTTTGTAACTCCGTATAGAGTGTCCTACAACCCCAAGAGGCAAGCCTCTTGGTTTGGGCTCTTCCCGTTTCGCTCGCCGCTACTCAGGGAATCGATTTTTCTTTCTCTTCCTCCAGGTACTTAGATGTTTCAGTTCCCTGGGTCTGCCTCCGACCAGCTATGTATTCACTGGAAGGTAACACGCCATTACGCGTGCTGGGTTTCCCCATTCGGAAATCTCCGGATCAAAGCTCACTTACAGCTCCCCGAAGCATATCGGTGTTAGTGCCGTCCTTCATAGGCTCCTAGTGCCAAGGCATCCACCGTGCGCCCTTCCTAACTTAACCTAAGTTAGTGCTCTCCATGAAGAAGAGACTTAAGGTCACACGTCAATTGCTTGACGTTGTGTTTGTTACAATCAATGTCGTTCTATCCAGTTTTCAAAGAACAGGTTGTTGAATGTATGAACATTCAAAACTGAACTGCAAGACGTCAAGTCAAGACCCGAGGGTCTGTTCCGAAATAATCCTTAGAAAGGAGGTGATCCAGCCGCACCTTCCGATACGGCTACCTTGTTACGACTTCACCCCAATCATCTGTCCCACCTTCGGCGGCTGGCCCCATAAAGGTTACCCCACCGACTTCGGGTGTTACAAACTCTCGTGGTGTGACGGGCGGTGTGTACAAGGCCCGGGAACGTATTCACCGTGGCATGCTGATCCACGATTACTAGCGATTCCAGCTTCATGTAGGCGAGTTGCAGCCTACAATCCGAACTGAGAATGGTTTTATGGGATTGGCTCCCCCTCGCGGGTTCGCAGCCCTTTGTACCATCCATTGTAGCACGTGTGTAGCCCAGGTCATAAGGGGCATGATGATTTGACGTCATCCCCACCTTCCTCCGGTTTGTCACCGGCAGTCACCTTAGAGTGCCCAACTGAATGCTGGCAACTAAGATCAAGGGTTGCGCTCGTTGCGGGACTTAACCCAACATCTCACGACACGAGCTGACGACAACCATGCACCACCTGTCACCGCCGTCCCCGAAGGGAAGGCCTAGTCTCCTAGGCGGTCGGCGGGATGTCAAGACCTGGTAAGGTTCTTCGCGTTGCTTCGAATTAAACCACATGCTCCACCGCTTGTGCGGGCCCCCGTCAATTCCTTTGAGTTTCAGTCTTGCGACCGTACTCCCCAGGCGGAGTGCTTAATGCGTTAGCTGCAGCACTAAGGGGCGGAAACCCCCTAACACTTAGCACTCATCGTTTACGGCGTGGACTACCAGGGTATCTAATCCTGTTTGCTCCCCACGCTTTCGCGCCTCAGCGTCAGTTACAGACCAGAAAGCCGCCTTCGCCACTGGTGTTCCTCCAAATCTCTACGCATTTCACCGCTACACTTGGAATTCCGCTTTCCTCTTCTGCACTCAAGTCCCCCAGTTTCCAATGACCCTCCACGGTTGAGCCGTGGGCTTTCACATCAGACTTAAGGGACCGCCTGCGCGCGCTTTACGCCCAATGATTCCGGACAACGCTTGCCACCTACGTATTACCGCGGCTGCTGGCACGTAGTTAGCCGTGGCTTTCTAATGAGGTACCGTCAAGGTACCGGCAGTTACTCCGGTACTTGTTCTTCCCTCACAACAGAGTTTTACGATCCGAGAACCTTCTTCACTCACGCGGCGTTGCTCCATCAGACTTTCGTCCATTGTGGAAGATTCCCTACTGCTGCCTCCCGTAGGAGTCTGGGCCGTGTCTCAGTCCCAGTGTGGCCGATCACCCTCTCAGGTCGGCTACGCATCGTCGCCTTGGTGGGCCGTTACCCCACCAACTAGCTAATGCGCCGCGGGCCCATCCTGTAGTGACAGCCGAGGCCGCCTTTCAACACCGGACCATGTGGTCTGGTGGATTATTCGGTATTAGCCCCGGTTTCCCGGAGTTATCCCAATCTACAGGGCAGGTTGCCCACGTGTTACTCACCCGTCCGCCGCTGAATCTGGAGGAGCAAGCTCCTCCTTCATCCGCTCGACTTGCATGTATTAGGCACGCCGCCAGCGTTCGTCCTGAGCCAGGATCAAACTCTCCATAAAAGAGAACTTAATATAAGCTCATTTTGTTGCTGACTTAATTTTTGAACGTCCATCACAACCCGTTAAAGGATGCGACTTGGTTCGTGTTGCGTCACGCACACCCAACGGGGGTCGGGGTGGTGACGCTCTATCTTGACGTCTTGCATGTTCAGTTTTCAATGTTCATTTTGTGTGTCACTCGTTTTGGCGACTTCTCTACTTTATCAGTTGAGCTTATATGAGTCAACTGTTTTTTTTTAGAAGTTTTTTTCGAATGTTATATAAGCTGTAGTGCTCGTTTGATTCGTTATTGCCTTAGCGACGTGTATCATCATAACTTATATTCAAACATAACGTCAACTATTTTTTTAAAATAATTTAAAGGTGGCTCAAGCATATAACCTGAGCCCTTGTTAATACTAGACTACACGATAATATCTATGCATAATTTGCGAACTTTTCGTTTGATGTTCTTCTATAAAGATGATTCCTTTTTCAACTAAAAATTCAATATAGACCTCTAAGTCCGTCGAATAATTCTTCAACTCTGCTTGTTCATGGATCTCTTGAATAGACCAATACGGTTTCTGTGCTAATACTTCTTGTATATGCAGAGCTGCTTCTTTCGTGCGGGAATGTATAAGGAAATCACTTGCTAAAAACAAAAGTTCTACTCGTTTTTGTAATGGCTCTGAACTTGAAACCAATTCATCATAGAGTTTATAAATTGCTGGGTCCAGGACTTTCACTTGTTTCCAGACCAGTACCTCTGGATGCATGCCACGCTCAAATATTGCTAGTCTTGCTAGATGATGTAGTGAATCGACTAGTTCGGTGTATGCATCTAAGTAATTTTGTTGATCGTAAAAAACTTTGCCTTCCAAATATCTACGGGTAAGGCGAGCGAACTCAATTCCCATGCGAATTTTTCTTCCACGCTCAGGAAATTCATCGAGTTCCTTCTTTAAGTGTGTAATAAATTCATTTCGATCAAATAAAATGCGGCTGTTTAATAACCAATCCACTAACTTTGGGTTTTTGCCAAGAGTCAGCCATTTTTGCAGCTGCTTCTCTGTAATTGTATGAAGAGCAGCTTTTTGATTGTGATAGGAATAATGTTTTGTGAAGATAGGTCGCTCTGCGTCTTTTGTAATGACAAGTAAGATGGAATCAAACGTGTCTGTTAACGGACTTACCTTTTCTTTCTTTTGAATATGTAAAATCCCTAATGTGTTGGGGTCGCTTGCACGCTCTTGATAGATTGGTCTAAGTAAAGCTTCCATCGTTCCACTCCTTCTCGGCTTGAACCTTGTTATGCATTAAATTCTACATTGAATGCGTAAGTCCTTCTTTCTCCTGCAAATTATGCTATAGTATTAGGTGAAATTAGGAGGGTAATCATGGCGCCATATAAAAATAAGATCAATAAGATTCGTTCATTTGCACTTGCTTTAATATTTATTGGGTTTATCATCATGTACGGAGCAATCTTCTTCAGAGAAAACCCGATTCTTGTCACTATTTTTATGCTTCTTGGATTGCTAGCCATTTTAGGTAGCGTAGTTGTTTACGGTTGGATCGGTTTGTTGTCCACTCGAGCTGTTCAAGTAGTTTGCCCAAACTGTGGTAAACACACAAAAGTTTTAGGTCGTGTAGATTTATGTATGTATTGCAATGAGCCTCTTACTCTTGACCCTTCACTAGAAGGAAAAGAATTTAGTCAAGATTACAATAAGAAGAGTGAATAAAAGAAACTACCGTGGACGAATCGTCACGGTAGTTTTTTATTGTACATTTTTCGATTGTCCTTTACAACTTGGACACTTTCCGTAAACTTCAAGTCGATGAGATTCTACTTCAAATCCAGTAATGTGCGAAGCCAGTTGCTCTACTTCATCCAATCCCGGGTAATGGAAGTCGACGATTTTTCCGCAGCTTGTACAAATCATGTGATAATGGTCGTTGGTAACGAAATCAAAACGACTAGAACTATCACCGTATGTTAACTCTTTTACAAGTCCAGATTCTCTAAAAACACGAAGGTTATTATAAACAGTGGCTACACTCATGCTCGGGAATTTACTCTCGAGAGCACGGTAGATATCATCAGCAGTTGGGTGCGTCATGGACTGGATTATATATTCCAAAATAGCATGGCGCTGGGGTGTTATGCGAACACCTGTTGACTTCAGTGTATCTAAGGCATCACGCAAATGCACTTCGGTCATAGTCGGCACCTCTTTCAGATTCATTCTTACATTAGAATTGTTATTCTTAATTATAAGAAGAAACTAACAGCAGTGTCAACTGATTCACTACGTCAAGCCTTAGTAGCCTAGCTTTAAATCGACTTGATTTTCTAAATCACTTTCACCTTGTTCCCATTTAATCAAATTACGTGAGAAAATCTCCAATGCTCTTTCAACATAATAATCTGAATGACTCGAGACATGCGGTGAGATTGTGACATTATCTTGTGACCAAAGTGGACTTTCTTTAGGAAGTGGCTCAATCTCAAATACGTCGAGGACAGCATGCCGAATCCAGCCATTTTCTAAAGCTTCCACAAGAACAGCCTCATCAGCTACATCACCGCGCCCAAAGTTCATAAAGATTGGATTTGCTTTCATAGCTTTGAAATGACTCTTTGTCAGCGCATGCTTTGTATCAGCCGTACTCGGGAGTAATGAGAGTACGATATCCGCATCCTCTAGTTCTTCGACAAGGTTTTGAAATGGAACGGTCTTGTGCGCACTATCCACTTCTCTTCCACTTCGGTTGCAGCCTACCACAGTAACGCCGAAAGCAGAGAGCAGTCGTGCCACCTCTTCTCCGATTGCTCCAGGTCCAATAATGACCGCTTTGCTGCCTTTTAATTCACGAGACCCCTTTGGCCTTCTCCATTCTTTTTCAACGGTCAATTGATAGATGGCCGGTAAGTTGCGATAGAGCGCCAATATGTGGCCGAGAATTGATTCTGCCATTGGAGTTTTGTGAATACCACGCGCATTGGTAACTACAATTCCCTTTTCAGAGAGTTTTTCAAGCGGCATCTTTTCAATACCCGCAGATGCCACACTGATCCACTTCAAATTGTGTTTTTCATCAAGGTCACTCTCTTTCACATCCTCGCCGTATGTTACCCATACATCGGTTGACGTTGTTGGCTTTTGCCCTTTCTGAAAAACAAAGTCATGCTGCGGATTTTGTTCTTGTAAGCCTTGTTGAATCGTCGGTTTTGGCTCAAATGTAAATAAAATGTTCATGCGTTCTCCTTCTGCGACTCTTCAAGAGTTTTTTGAACTTCTTCAACGTGGCCTGGGACTTTTACTTTGCGCCATTCTTTGACGACTTCACCAGTAGGGGCAATTAAGAATGTGGAACGTTCAATACCATAAAACTCTTTACCGTACATCATCTTTTTCTTCCACACGCCATAAGCTTCAGCCGCTTCGGCATCCGCATCTACTAAGAGCGAAAATGGTAAGTCATTTTTCGCAATAAAGTTTTGGTGCTTTTTGGCGCTGTCTGTGCTCACACCAATGACTTTTGCATTTAATTCTTGAAATTCAGGGAATCGATCACGAAAATCACACGCTTGCGTCGTGCATCCAGGTGTTGAGTCACGTGGATAGAAATACAACACTACGTAGTGCTTTCCTTTGTAATCTTCTAGTGATACGGTCGTGCCATTTTCATCTGGTAAAGATACGGATGGTGCTTGTAAACCTTCTAAGTTTTCTACAGTCATCTTGATCCCTCCTATTTGCTTTTTAGGATAGCATAGAGTTCTTGTTGTTCCTATTAAAGTTGTCTACAATAAGGGAGAACACTTAGAGGAGGAACATCCATGAATCGAACACAATCAGAAAAACTGCATAATGAAGCAGTTACTCATATAGTAGGAGGGGTCAATAGCCCATCGCGCTCCTATAAAGCAGTTGGAGGTGGCGCACCTACAGTGATGGCGAAAGCGCAAGGTGCATACTTTTATGATGTCGATGGCAATAAGTACATCGACTATTTGGCAGCATACGGACCCATCATCACAGGTCATGCGCACCCACATATCACACAAGCACTTACAACAGCAGCCCAAAATGGATTGCTGTACGGCACACCGACAGAACACGAGATCAAATTTGCGAAGATGTTGAAAGAAGCCATCCCTTCGATGGATAAAGTCCGTTTCACGAACTCGGGCACAGAAGCTGTGATGACGACAATCCGTGTGGCTCGTGCATATACAGGTCGCATAAAGATGTTGAAATTTGCTGGTTGTTACCATGGTCACTCAGATCTTGTATTGGTCGCTGCAGGTTCTGGACCGGCAACACTTGGGACGCCGGATTCAGCTGGTGTACCTAAATCGATCGCCGAAGAAGTCATCACTGTACCTTTTAATGATCCAGAACGTTTTATAGAAGCAATGGACAAATGGGGCGATGAATTAGCTGGTATCTTAGTAGAGCCGATTGTCGGGAATTTTGGTATGGTCGAACCGAACCCTGGATTCTTAGAAGTTGTTCACACGCACGCGAAAAAGCATGGCACACTTGTCATTTACGATGAAGTGATAACGGCATTCCGTTTCCACTACGGTGCCGCTTCTACTCTTCTTGGATTTGAACCAGATTTAACAGCATTAGGAAAAATCATTGGTGGAGGCTTACCAATCGGAGCTTACGGTGGAAAGAAAGAAGTAATGGAACAAGTAGCACCAAATGGTCCAGCGTACCAAGCTGGAACGATGGCCGGAAATCCCGCGTCTATTCAAACAGGGATCGCATGTCTAGAAGTTCTTCGTGCGCCTGGGGTTTATGAGGAACTCGACCGTCTAGGTAAACTTTTGGAAGATGGAATTCTTGCTGCTGCGAAACAACACCAAATTACGATAACAGTGAATCGTATTAGAGGAGCCCTTTCCATCTACTTTACAGATGAAAAGGTTGAAAATTATGAGCAAGCAGAAGCTTCGGATGGCGAGCAGTTCGCACACTTCTTCCGCTTGATGCTCGAGCAAGGCATCAACCTAGCACCCTCAAAGTACGAAGCTTGGTTTGTTACGACTGCTCATACGGAACAAGATATTGAAGAAACAGTAAAAGCTGTGAATCATGCATTTGAAAAAATGGCTCAGTAAAAGGAGTGTGATGCCTAGTGAAACTAGGTGCACGTGTATTTAAAACCGGGATCGCTATAGCGCTTGCCCTTTATATTGCTGATCTACTTGCGCTACCTGTGCCGATCTTTGCAGGTATCGCGGCCATTTTTGCTGTACAGCCGTCGATCTATCGCTCATATATGACTGTTTTTGAACAGATTCAATCGAATTTGATCGGAGCGGCGTTTGCCGTGACGTTCGCTATGCTCTTTGGTAATTCGTTTTTCATGGTTGGTTTGACGACGATCATAGCCATCTCGGTCATGTTAAAACTAAAGCTACAGAAGACGATTCCGCTTGCACTTGTTACCATCATTGCGGTGATGGAAATTCAAGGCGATGATTTCCTTATTGCTGCCATGTTTCGGATAGCCACAATTGGTGTAGGTGTATTGTCTGCCTTCGCGGTGAACCTTGTCTTTATTCCTCCAAAATACGAGACAAGACTGTTCACGAAAATCAGCACCACGCAGGATGAAATCATTCGCTGGATTCGAATCGGTATTCGTCATGCTGCAGACCATCAATCACTTAAACAAGCTGTCACATCAATAGAAGAGCAACTCGTCAAAATCGATCAGCTATTTTTACTCTTCAAAGAAGAACGTGGTTATACGAAAAAAGCGAAGTATGCTAAAGGAAGAAAACTTGTCATCTATCGTGAACTTATTACGACGTCTTATAAGAGTTTATATGTCATCCGGCGTTTATCTGCGTATGAGCATGACATCATGCAATTGCCAGACCATTTTCACATGATGATTCAAGAACGCTTGGATACACTTCTGACGTACCATGAACATCTGCATTTAAAGTTTATTGGACGATTGAAACCTGATCAATTGGAATGGATCAATGATGATCACTTTATTAAGCGCCATGAGGTGATGGAGATTTTCATGACACAAATCTACGAAACAAAACGAGATGAAGATTTCTCAACCTATCATTTATTGCATCTGCTGTCTGCGATTTTGACATATGAAGAACACCTCGAACACCTAGATACTTTGATCAGTTCCTATCAGACGTACCACGGGGACGAGATTGATGTGAAAGTTGAACTATAAAAAGCTGCCATCGCTGGCAGCTTTTTTTATGTTTTCATTTTCGGATCAAGTGCATCTCGTAGACCATCACCCATTAAGTTAAAACCAAGAACGGTCAGCATAATGGCTACACCTGGGAAAATCATCGTCCAAGGAGCATTTCGCAAATAATTTCTTGCATCCGCAAGCATCTTGCCCCATTCCGGAGCTGGCGCTTGTGCACCAAGACCTAAGAAGCCAAGTGCAGCGGCTTCGATAATCGCAGAGGCGACGGCAAGTGTACCTGCTACAATAACCGGTGCCAACGAGTTTGGAAGAATATGCGATATCAAAATTCGGAAGTCTTTCATACCGATTGCTCTTGCTGATGTAATGTACTCTTCTTGTTTAACAGTCAGTACTTTGGAGCGAATCAATCGACCAAAGTTCGGAATGTTGATGATTGCAATCGCAATCAAAGCGTTCACTAAAGAAGGACCTAATACTGAAACAACAGCGATTGCAAGCAAGATACTCGGAAACGCGAGCATGATGTCAAAGATACGTGAGATGATTGTGTCTACCCATTTTCCGTAGTACCCGGCAATAATACCAAGCGCGCTCCCTACAATTACTGAACCAATTACAGAAAAGAATCCAACACCAAGAGAAATACGAGCCCCTAGAATAACACGAGAAAAAATGTCGCGTCCAAAATCATCTGTCCCAAACCAGTATTGACTAGAAGGAGATTTCAATCGTTCCGTTAACTTTTGATCATTTATACCTTCTGGTGCAATCCATGGGCCAAAAATCGCTAGTAAGATAAAGAAAAAGACAATCACACTTCCAACAAGAGCTATCTTGTTTTTACGGAAATTCTTCCAAGCATCACGCCATGGACCCGTTTCACGTTCCATTTGCACTTCCTGCTCTGCAGGCACTAAATTTTTCGGATCTGGAGTCGTCATAAAATATCCTCCTTTCTAGTCATATTTGATTCGTGGATCAATCAAGCCGTATAAAATATCAACAATCAGGTTGATCATAACGAAAATGAAAGCAATGATTAAAATACCAGATTGAATTACAGGGTAATCCCGGAACTGAATCGCTTCATATACATAGCGCCCAATTCCTGGCCAAGAAAAGATGGTTTCCGTTAAAATCGCCCCACCTAAAAGTAGACCCATTTGAAGACCGATAACAGTTAATACTGGGATAACTGCATTTTTCAATGCATGCTTGTATACAACCCAGAACATTTTTTGACCTTTTGCACGCGCTGTACGGATGTAATCAGAGCGCATGACCTCTAACATACTAGAGCGTGTCATCCGTGCAATGATGGCCATTGGTATTGTAGCAAGCGCAATACCTGGTAATACTAGATGACGCAGAACTTGACCCAACTGATCAAAACGACCTTGCATGATTGTATCGAGTATGTAAAAACCAGATTGTGCGCTGATCGGATTTCGCACATCCTCTCGACCAGATGTTGGGAACCAACCTAACTCGATAGCAAAAATCCATTGTTCCATTAAACCTAACCAGAAAATCGGCATGGATACTCCAACAAGTGCAAGTACCATGGCAGTGTAATCAAACCATGAGTTCTGGAACCATGCAGAGATAATTCCAGCATTCACTCCGATAATTACGGCAATTAAGATGGCAAAGAAAGCCAGTTCAAATGTCGCAGCCAGATAAGGCCATACCTCTTCAGCTACAGGCTGTTTTGTTCGTAAGGATTCCCCTAAGTCGCCTTGGAACAATCCTCCAAGGTATTCAAAGTATTGAATATACCAGGGATTATCTAATCCGAGCTTTGCTCGTAATGCTTCGACTGCTTCTTTAGAAGCCAATTGACCTAAAATGACTTGAGCAGGATCTCCGGGTATTGCACGAATGATCATAAATACTACGAACGTCATTCCGAGCAAAACTGGGATTAACTGTAATAAGCGTCTACCAATATAATTGACCACGCTCTTCACCTCTTCCCCTTTAGTAAAACGTCATAAAAAGAGAGGGAAATCTCGAAGATTCCCCTCATCCTCTCAGCATATTATTCGAAATCAACAGTGTGCAGTTTGTCAGAACCTGTTGGGTGTGGTTTAAACCCAGTAAGTTCAGCTTTCCCTGCTAGTAACGGTGTAGAGTGAGCAAGTGGAACCCAAGGAGCATCCTCATGGATGATTTCTTGTGCTTGCATGTACAATTCGTTACGTGTATTTTCGTCAACTTCAGATTGCGCTGCGATTAAAAGTTCATGTAATTCTTCGTTGTCATAGTATGTGTAGTTGTTGCTTCCGATGTTGTCTCCATCAAGAAGTACGTATAGGAAGTTATCAGCGTCACCATTGTCACCCGTCCAACCTAACATGAACGCATCTGCTTCTCCGTTACGTGCTTTTTCAAGGTAAGTAGCCCACTCGAATGACACGATTTCAGCAGTGATTCCAACGTCTGCTAAGTTTTTCTGCATAACTTCAGCAACTTTCATACCATCTGGCATATATGGACGTGGTACAGGCATTGCCCATAGTTCCATCTCAAATCCGTCTGGTAGACCTGCTTCAGCAAGTAGCTCTTTTGCACGTTCTGGATCATAGTCATAACCTTCGATTTGATCGTTGTATCCAGAGATACTTGGTGGCATTGGGTTCACAGCCACTTCTGCACGACCTTCAAAGAATGCATCCACGATTGCTTGTTTGTCAATTGCATGGTTCATCGCTTGACGAACTAATACATTGTCAAATGGAGGACGCGTGTTTGTTAAACCAAGGTAACCAACGTTCATAGATGGACGCTCGAACAATTGAAGTGCAGCATCTCCTTCAATTGAAGCTCCGTCTGATGGGTTTACACCATCTGCTAAATCAATTTCACCAGTAAGTAATGCGTTAAGACGAGCTGAGTTGTCCGGAATTGCGCGGAATACAACGCGATCAAGTTTCGGGAACCCTTCTTGCCAGTAATCTTCGAACTTCTCGATTGTGATCGAGTCATTGCGCTTCCACTCTACAAATTTGAATGGTCCAGTACCGACTGGCTCATCTCCAAATGCATCGCCAGCTGCTTCAAATGCTGTTGGTGACCCCATACCGAATGGGCTCATTGCGATGTTCTTTAAGAATGGTGCTTGTGGACGCTTCAGCTTGAATGTCACTGTGAACTCATCATCTGCAGTAACAGATTCGATTACGTGACCTTCTTCATCACCAAATCCACCGAACATCGATTTGTAATAGTAGTACTTATCTGCTGTACCTGAAGACCAGCGATCAAAGTTTGCTACAACAGCTTCTGCATTGAAATCAGTGCCGTCATGGAATTTCACGCCTTCTTCAAGCATGAACGTATACGTCAATCCGTCGTCAGAGACAGTCCACTCTTTTGCAAGACCTGGGTTGATTGTCGTATCTTGCTCACCAAAGTTTACAAGCGTTTCAAAAACGTTTTGTGTAACTTTGAAAGACTCTCCATCCGTTACAGCGATTGGGTCAAGGCTGACCGAATCTCCCCCACGGCCAAAGATTAATACTTTTGGTTCGCCTGATTCTTCTGCTGTACCTTCTTCATTGTTGCCTTCTGAGCCTTGTTCATCCGAGCTACAAGCTGCTAAGAAGAGCATCATGATCAATCCGAAGAACAACAGGAACGACCAAATTTTCTTATTTCTCATTAAGACCCCTCCACGATTTTTTTATCTATCATGTCTGCATCATATAAATGACACGCAACATAATGACCTGGTTTGACTTCCTCGAGTTGAGGAACGACTTGCTTACACTGTTCCATTGCAAATGGACAGCGTGTATGGAATGTGCACCCGCTTGGTGGATTCGAAGGGCTTGGGATATCCCCTTCTAACAGAATTTCTTCGCGCGTAAAGTTCGGGTCAGGTACAGGTACAGCTGAAAGCAATGCTTTTGTATAAGGGTGAAGCGGCTCTGCGTAAAGATTCTCACTCGACGCAAGTTCCACCATCTTCCCTAAATACATCACACCTACACGATCACTGATATGCCGAACGACACCAAGGTCATGGGCGATGAAGATATACGTCAATTTCAACTCGCGCTGCAGTTTTTGCATCAAATTTAATACTTGTGCTTGAATCGACACATCAAGAGCGGAAACGGGTTCATCTGCAATGATCAGCTTTGGATTGGTCATCAATGCGCGTGCGATCCCAATACGTTGGCGCTGTCCCCCACTAAATTGGTGAGGATAACGCTTAGCGTGATAACTACTGAGTCCTACTATTTCTAAAAAGTCTTTCACCATTTTCTTACGGGATTTCGTATCACCAATGTTGTGAACAATGAGTGGCTCCATCAAAATCTTTTCCACTGTGTGACGTGGATTCAAAGACGCATAGGGATCTTGGAACACCATTTGGATTTCTCGACGTGCTTTACGCATTTCTTGTGCGGACAATGTCGTAAGTTCTTGTCCATCAAAGGTTACTTTTCCTTCTGTCGGTTCCAGAAGGCGCATGAGCATCCGTCCCGTAGTGGACTTCCCACATCCTGATTCTCCAACAATGCCAAGTGTTTCTCCTTCATTCACATAGAAAGAAACGTCATCCACTGCTTTGACATGCCCCGTCGTCTTTCCGAACAGGCCATTTCTTACTGGGAAATATTTTTTAAGCCCTTCAACTTTCAACAATGGCTCTGTCATGATTAGCTACCTCCTCCGTGTCGTATAAGAAACAGCGTGTCTTATGTTCAGCTGCTGTTTGGTATAGAGGAGGTGATTCCACAGTACAGCGACCAAATACTTCCGAGCAACGCGCTGCGAAACGACAGCCTTCTTTGATAGAACCAGGTTTTGGTACGTTACCTGGAATCGAGTACAGGGACTGCTTTTTGAAACGCATATCCGGTACCGAAGCAAGAAGACCCTTTGTATACGGATGCTCTGGGTTTGTGAAAATCTTTTCAACCGGTCCTTCTTCTACCACTTTACCTGCATACATGACGACAACACGTTCACACGTTTCAGCTACTACGCCTAAATCATGTGTAATGAGGATGATCGCCGTGTTTAAACGTGTGTTTAAGTCTTTCATCAACTTCAGAATTTGTGCTTGAATCGTCACGTCGAGTGCCGTAGTCGGTTCATCAGCAATCAATACTTTCGGATCGCAGACTAGGGCCATGGCAATCATCACACGTTGTCTCATTCCGCCAGACAATTGATGCGGATAATCTTTCATCAATTCTTCTGCACGAGGAAGACCTACGAGTTTCAACATCTCAACAGATCGAGCATGCGCTTGTTTTTTAGACCAACCTTTTTTATGTAAGAGAACAGCTTCTTTCATTTGACTCCCAATCGTAAAGAGTGGGTTCAGTGACGTCATCGGTTCTTGGAAAATCATCGCAATTTCATTTCCACGTATACTTCTCATTTTCTTGTCATTGTATTTTGAAATGTCTGTGCCGTTGTAAAGAATCTCACCTGAAGTGATTTTTCCTGGAGGTGAAGGAATAAGTCCCATTACAGATAAACTGGTTACACTTTTTCCACTTCCCGACTCTCCAACGATTCCTAGGATTTCTCCTTCACGAACTTCGAAATCTACATAATCGACTGAAGGAATAACTCCGTCGTCTGTGAAGAAAGATGTTTGAAGGTTTTTGACTTCTAGGACAGCTTTGCGTTTTGTCATGATGCGCCCCTCTCCACTATCTGAAAATTCTTTATTAAATGAATTTTATGTAATTATTATTTTACACAAGAAATCCTTCCTTGCAATCACTTTTTTTATAAATAAATTATATTTAAAAAGCTATACTAATATTTTCGTTCAAAATAAAAAACCAATGCGTTTACTCTACTTTAAGTAAACGCACTGGTTTCTAGTCTTCTAATTGTTGCACTTGGAATAAGTTATAGTAAGCACCTTGCTTTTTCATCAATTGAGCGTGAGTTCCTGATTCGGTAATTTGACCATGTTCGACGACCAGAATTTGATCCGCGTGTGTAATCGTCGATAGACGATGCGCGACCACTAAAGTTGTTCGATCCTTCGCGAGTCGCTCTAACGAGTCTTGAATGAGTGCTTCGCTCTCTAAATCGAGTGCAGAAGTTGCTTCGTCTAGTACCAAAATGCGAGGATCCTTCAAAAAGACACGTGCAATAGCGATTCGTTGCTTTTGTCCACCTGACAGTTTGACGCCTCTTTCCCCAACTGTTGTATCATAGCCGTTTGGCAGACCCATGATGAAATCATGTGCATTTGCTGCTTTAGCTGCTGCAATAATTTCTTCATCTGTCGCTTTTGGATTTCCCATCGCGATATTCATTTTAATAGAATCACTGAACAATAAGGAATCTTGCAGAACAAGTCCTATTTGCTTTCGGAGAGACTCTATCGTAACATCGCGAATATCCGTGCCATCTAAGCGAATTGCACCATCCGTCACGTCGTAGAAACGTGGGAGCAAACTAATGATTGTCGACTTTCCACCACCACTCATCCCAACAAATGCGACAGTTTCCCCTGGATGGATGGTAAAGTTGATACCACGCAATACAGGCGTTCCTTCTTCTTCATACTGGAAATAAACATTTTGAAAAGAAAGTTCCCCGTTGGCCTTATCTAGTTTTTTTGCACCTGGTCGATCTTGTACCTCATAGCCCTCATCCATCAATTCAAACATCCTGTCCATCGAGGCAATGGATTGTGTTAGTGTCGTCGATGAGTTGACCAGTCGACGCAGTGGGCTATAGAGTCTTTCAATATAGGCTACGAATGCTGCCATTGTTCCGACTGAAAGGTCACCAGTAATTGCTTCGTAACCAGCGTAAGCAATGACAAGTAGTGGGGCCACATCTGTAATGGTGTTGACGACTGCAAAAGCTTTTGCATTCCACTTTGTCTGGTCCATCGCCTTGTCTAAAAATTCCCCATTTGCTTCGTCAAAATTTCTTTGTTCATGCTGCTCGAGTGTGAATGTTTTGATGACACTCATCCCTTGAACACGTTCATGTAAGTAACTTTGAACGCCTGCTAGAGCTTGAGAGCGTTGTCGTGTGAGATCTCTTAGTCGACCAAAGAAATATTTGACGCTGAACGCATAAAACGGGAATGCAATAAGCGTGACGAGCGTTAATTTCACATTGAGTGTCAACATTATTCCAATAGCAATCAAAATTGTTGCAAGGTCCAGCCATACATTCATTAACCCAATCACAACAAAGTTCTTTGTTTGCTCGACATCATTGATTACACGCGAGATGACTTCACCGGCACGTGTGTTGGCATAGTATTTCAAGCTCAACTTTTGCAGATGGTCGAATAATTTTTCCCGGATATCAAATAAAATCTTGTTACTCACGTATTGCGCAAGATATTGTCTATAGTATTCAATCGGTGGCCGTACGAGGAAGAAAACTAGTGCGGTTCCTCCTAACCAATAAAATAACAGACGCAACTTCTCGGCATCTGACATGTTTCCGCCAATGATATCATCGATAACAATTTTAATAAGAATAGGGATGAAAAGCGGGATGGCAAACTTTATGATTCCGATGAAGATCGTAATGGCAATTTGCCAATTGTACGGTTTTACAAACTGCATATAGCGTTTAATTACATCCATGCTGTCACTCCTTTCTGTAAGCAAGACGAAACCTGCTGCTAGAATAGCAACAGGTTTAGTCAGGTTTGCGGATTTCCTTATGAAGTTGATAGCGTGCTGTCCAAGCATCAATAAAGTCGGGTGCGAACGGACCTTTCCGTTGCTGTATCCAGTTCTTTAAAGTCTGGATTGTACGCTTTAAAATGATATCAATCTCGTCAGGGTAGTCCATCTCTTTCTTGTGTTGCTCATACTCGTCTTCATCTAAGAGTGTGTACGATTGATCTGGAAATACTTTCATATCCAGATCGTAATCAATGTACTTCAACATTTTGTCTTCATAGACGAATGGCGAACTTAAATTGATGTAGTAATATACTCCATCTTCACGCAACATGCAAATAATATTGAACCAGTACTCGGCATGGTAGTAGCAGATCGACGGTTCACGCGTCACCCATGTCCTTCCATCCGATTCCGTCACTAATGTTCGATCATTTGCAGCTATGACAATATTTTTTGTCCCTTTCAGCACCATCGTCTCATGCCAGACACGATGAATATTGCCATTATGTTTATAGCTGTGAATCTGGATCATTTCTCCTTCCACCGGAATAGTCATGATGTAGCCACCTTCTCAAATGACAAGCTGAAAAACCTATCTAATTTATCTGTGATGTTTCACATTATAACAATACTAGAAGGAAAAAAGTAGTATAACAGTAGCCTTGTCAAAATTTCTTATTCAGCAAGATTTCTCATTTTCTGTATGGGAACTGGAAGCGGAAGCTGATTCAACTCCTCTTCTGTCACCCAGCGACCCGCAAACTTTTCGGCGTCTTTCACTTCAACCTTACCTACAAAGACTTCAATCTCCCATTTTAAGTGACTAAATAGATGCGTGACTTCTCCAACTTTCTCGACTTCCAACCACGTGATGCCATACAGATCCGCCCAATTTGTCTGATTCGTTTCGATAAGAGGATACTGCCATAGTTTCGCAAGCAGCCCTTCTTCCCTTTGCTCGACCAACCACTTGCCGTCTGAACGTTTCAGCATATAGCCATTGTATGTGATTTTTTTCACTTTCGATTTTTTACTTTTAATAGGAAGAGAGTCAGTTTTCCCCTGTTCAAATGCAGCGCATTGCTCTCGTACAGGACATAGTAAACACTTCGGTTTCCCCGGTGTGCAAATTGTTGCACCAAGTTCCATAACTCCTTGATTGAATGAAGACGGATCTTCCTTGTCAATAATGATCATAATTAAGTTTTCGAAAATCTTTTTTGTTTTCGGTTTTGCGATATCTTCTTCTATTGCATAGAGACGACTTAACACACGCATAACATTTCCATCTACTGCATGCTCTGGGACACCATAAGCAATACTAAGAATAGCACCTGCTGTGTAAGGTCCGATCCCTCGAATCGCACTGATTTGTTCACGTGTATTTGGAACTTTAGCATCGTAAAGTTCGATTACTTCTTTGACACCTTGCTGCAAATTTCTTGCGCGAGAGTAATAGCCGAGTCCCTCCCATAATTTCAGCAATTCTTCTTCCTCCGCATTTGCGAGGTCATGCATCGTTGGAAAAGCTTTAGTGAAGCGATTATAGTACGGAATAACTGTATCCACCCGTGTTTGTTGAAGCATGACTTCCGAAATCCAAATATGATAAGGATCGGTAGTATGTCGCCACGGCAAATCTCGTTTTTCTTTTAGATACCACTTAACAAGATTTTGTTGAATCTCTTTTCCTTTTTGATCAAGCATTGTGTTCCTTCCTTTCGGATTACATTTGATGAGGAAAGGGTAAAGTCAATGTGCTAGGCATCTGAGTAATTTTCTTATATTCTAGTATCAATCCATTTATAAAGGAGGGTGACGTTTGCATGGACACTGGTACACACATCGTGATGGGTATTGCCCTCGGAGGATTGGCCACAATTGATCCGGTCGTCGCAAACCACTCTGTAACATTCACCGCGGTCCTTGCGGGAACAATTATTGGTTCACAGGCACCTGACATAGACACTGTATTAAAACTTCGGAACAATGCGGTTTATATTCGACATCATCGAGGAGCCACTCACTCCATTCCTGCAGTGATCACTTGGCCCCTATTGATTACACTCGGACTAAGCTTCATCTTTCCATCTGCTGACATGCTACATGTCTGGCTCTGGACGTTCTTGGCAGTCTTTCTTCATGTTTTTGTAGATATCTTCAACTCATATGGAACGCAAGCACTCCGTCCGATTTCAAATCAGTGGGTCGCGCTTGGGGTAATCAATACATTTGATCCCATTATTTTTGGAATTCATATTATAGGATTGCTGACATGGGCTTTGGGAGCAAATCCTGTAATCACCTTTTTAATCATGTATGCGATTATCATTGTTTATTACATCGTTCGTTTTCAAGTACAAGCAGCCGTTCGACATGCTGTGAAATTAAAAATACCAAATGCCGAACGAATTATCATTGCCCCAACTATGCGTTTTTATCAGTGGCGCATTGCGGCGATTGATGGCAATCACTACTATGTAGGACGCGCTTACGGACGGAATATTACGATATATGACAAGTTCGAGCGTCAGCCACTTCCGGAAAATAAAATTGTCCGCGCTGCACTTAAAGATAAAAATATTGATGCCTTTCTCTCGTTCTCCCCTATTTACCGATGGGAAATCACAAAACACGAAGAAGTGCATGAAGTACGTTTTATCGACCTACGTTACCGTAGCAATGATTATTATCCTTTTGTTGCAGTTGCACACTTGAACAGTGAGCTAGAAATCGTGAACTCTTATACAGGTTGGATATTCAGTGAAGATAAATTGCATAAAAAACTTGATTTTAACTTGGATGAATCATGAAAGTAACCTCTAGCGTTTGCTAGAGGTTACTTTACTTTTTCAAGCATTGAAATTGGCAAAGCTTCTTCAAAACGTTCTCCGCCTAGTCGGTATCCCCATGCAAAACGTCCTTTTAAATACTCCACTTTAAAGTAGACTCCTGGGTCTCCTTCTATTTTATACAACTCACCCGGAATGATAGATTTAGGATCAATCAAGTATGCTTGAGCCATTTTTGCTTTGCGTTCGTACACTGCGTATTCATTTACAATACCGAGTTGCTCTGCTTTTCGGGATTTTTCTTTTAGGTTTGCGATTTCCTGTCGCAATTCTTGCTCGTTCATATGACTATATTTCTTATCCATCTTCTTGCTCCTTCATATCTATAAATTGATCAATAATTTCTAATGGAAAGCCTTTTCCGTAAAGTTGTTGCTTCACTTTTTGGCGTCTTTCACGCCCGTTGTATTTTGCTGACACTTTACGCCATGCCTTCTCGCCTTGATCTTGTAACTTTGCATCCCATTCATCTGTGACGAGTTCATCTTCTAATCGGCTTATTACAGTTTTTCCAATATGAAAAGGATAGCCTTTGCGCGCTAGGAGATCTTGGATTTTCTTTTTTTGTTGGGATGGCGTTAGCTTTTGAGCAGAGCGTAATGTTTTTTCAGCAAGCGCCATGGCTACTTCTATCTGATCCTCTTCCGTGTACGTGTCGAGAACTTGTTGACGTGTGTCTTCATCAATACCTTTTTGTTTTAAAGACTGTCTGATTGCGTTCGGTCCCTTCTTAGATGAATTCTTTTCAGTAGACAATAACGCTTTCGAGAATGCTTCATCATTTAAGTAGTTGTAATCATGTAATTTTTTGATTGCTTCAAGTGCTACAGACTCTCCGTAACCCGAGTCGAGTAATTTCTTCTTTACTTCTTGTTCACTTCGCATACGAAAACTTAAATAATTGAGTGCTGCACTAAATGCCTTTCGCACTTCATCTTCATAAACCATGTCATCCATTTCAAAGTCTGCAACGACCTTACCTTTAGTGAGTTGATGCTGAATGAGTACACTTTCATCCACGCTAAATGCATATTCTTCATCTAAATAAATATTATAACGGTCTTGATGTCTTTTCTGACGTGTAATCTTTGTGATGACTGGCATATTTTCAGCTCCTCAGGTTCATCTACGAGATTTTAGGGTAACTTCTATAGTATCATACAAAAAAAAGGAGGTCATTCGATGAAGTTTGCAATTACGGGTGGCACAGGCTTTGTAGGGAAAGAACTAACAAATTTGCTACTTTCTCAAGGTCATCAAGTGTTTATTCTTACACGCTCCGATAAAAAAAGTGATTCATCTATCACGTTTGTCAAATGGCTTACAGAAGGCGCAACGCCTGAAACAGAATTAGAAGGTATTGATGGGATTATCAACCTTGCAGGCACTTCAATTAACGAGGGTCGCTGGACGGATGATCAGAAAAAGAAAATCTATGAAAGTCGCATGGAGGCAACTGATGAAGTGCTCCGGATTATCGAAACTCTTTCAGTGAAACCATCTGTTCTCGTGAATGCTTCCGCAATAGGAATTTATCCTAGCTCTAAGCACAAAACATATACAGAAGATTCACCTGAACGAGCAGATGACTTTTTAGCCAAAACCGTTGAGGACTGGGAAAAGAAAGCTAAAAAGGCTGAACAACATGGTGTTCGTGTAGCCTGTGCTCGATTTGGTGTCATTTTAGGAAAAGACGAAGGTGCTCTCCCACTTATGGCATTACCTTATAAATTATTTGTCGGTGGCAAAGTAGGTTCAGGGAGACAATGGCTTTCATGGGTACATGTAAAAGACGTGGCAAATGCGATTTATTTCGCACTTACTACAGATGAGCTCTCGGGTGCTTTCAATGTAACCGCACCACGACCACTTCGAAACGATGATTTTGGAAAAGTACTTGGGACAGTCTTACATAGACCTCACTTAGTACCTGTCCCAGGTGTCGCTCTAAAAGCGGCTCTAGGTGAAAAAAGTCAGCTTGTGCTTGAAGGTCAACAAGTCATTCCAGAAGTCTTGTTGCAACATGGATTTAAATTTGAGTTTCCAACAGCACAAGAAGCCCTTAAGAATATTTACGGATAATTGAGATTTATGAGCACACCCTACTTTAAAAAGGGTGTGTTTTATTTTGCGTATCGTGCATATAAAGTGGTGAAAAAACAATTTACTTAACATTCGATAATGGCTATGAAAACGGCCAGACAACTTCTATTTTAGACACGTTGAAAGAACACGACATCAAAGCTACTTTCTTTTCTTTGCCTGAATTTATTGCTGAAGCAAAACGTCTCGGTTACACATTCAAAGAATTAGATGAATTGCGCAAACAGTCCGTGAATACGCCCATCTCTTTCCATTGACTTCTCTCGTCCTGTATAATGAGGACATACTAAGAAGGACGTGAAGTGAATGAGTGAAAATGTAACAATTAAGATCGGGCAAGAGTTCCCGCTTACAATCAAACGACTCGGTATCAACGGTGAAGGGGTTGGATTCTTCAAAAAGCATGTAGTGTTCGTTCCAGGAGCACTTCCTGGAGAAGTCATTACAGCCCATGTAACAGAAGTGCAACGCCGCTTTGCAACTGCAAAAATCAAGCAGATCCGCGAAAAATCTGAAGACCGCGTGACTCCTCCTTGTCCGGTTTATGACGCTTGCGGAGGGTGCCAACTTCAACATATGACGTATACGCGGCAGCTTGTTGAAAAACGTGATATCGTTCTCCAAGCGCTTGAACGCTACTCACCAGATGTGACGGAGGAACTTGTCAAACCGACTATCGGAATGGAAGATCCTTGGCATTACCGGAATAAGAGTCAATTCCAAGTACGTCAAAAAGGTGCGAAAGTGATGGCTGGTTTATTTGCAGCCGGTTCAAATTTCTTAGTCGATATCGATGACTGTCTCGTGCAACAACCGGAAACTACAAAGATCACAAACGAAATCAAAGCATTTATTGAGCAGTACAAGATCCCTGTTTACGATGACAAAGACCCACAAGGCATCATCCGTTCAATCGTTGTTCGTAAAGGAATCGAAAGCGGCCAGATTCAAGTGACACTCATTACAACAAAAAAGAAATTCCCGCACAAAGAAGAATTGACACAGGCTATCACTAAAATGAATGCTTCCATTGTCTCAATCAGTCAAAACATTAATGCAGACCGAACAAGTTTGATTTTTGGTGAAACTACGTTTAACTTATGGGGTAAGGAAACAATGGTTGAAAAATTAGACGGTCTTGTATTCGACCTATCCGCTCGTGCTTTCTTCCAATTGAATCCCGTACAAACCGTTCACCTTTATAACGAAGTGAAAAAAGCCGCTCATCTGACGGGTACTGAAAATGTTGTAGATGCTTATTGTGGCGTTGGCACAATTGGCCTTTGGTTAGCAGGTGACGCAAAAGAAGTACGCGGTATGGACATCGTTCCGGAAGCTATTTCAGATGCGAAGAAAAATGCGGCCCGTAACAACCGGAAAAACACACAATTTGTCGTGGGAACTCCTGAAGAGTGGGTTTCAAAGTGGCAAAAAGAAGGATTTGCGATCGATGTTTTAACAGCTGACCCACCTCGTACCGGTCTTGATAGCGAATTGATGGATGTTATTTTACGTACGAAACCGAAACGCTTCGTGTACACGTCTTGTAATCCTTCCACTCTAGCTAAAGACCTAGCGCGTCTAACAAAAAAATATTCAGTGGTTTCCATTCAGCCAGTCGATATGTTCCCACAAACTTCTCAAATCGAGTGTGTGGTAGAGCTGGTCTTAAACTAAACTAAAATCCGTCTTGTCTCTCTGTTTGAGGAACAAGACGGATTTTTAGTTTCCAAATCATTGATACTATTACAATCAAGAGATTAATTTATGCATTGATAAAGTTGAGTGGAGTGAAGGGGCTGACTCCAGTGGGAGTAAAGTCGGAACGTGAGACCCCGCAACCTTTAGATGTGGAGCCGACTGCTCAGAAATTGTGCGAGATGACAGCGTGGACTGTGAAGCGCTCTTGGCTTCATAGGCCGCGATGGCTTCTTGCGGGATTTCTAGGAGGTGCAACTCGATTTCATCGTATGAAATACGCCGCGCCCACGGAAAGCAGCCCCTTAACGGAACTCAACTTGATACTGGCACAGGCTTTCGCAACGCAATCGGAAGCATAATCAAAAGTAATAACCCGGATACCAACCACAAAAAACTAATCGAAGAAGTAAATTGCAAGAACAGTCCCCCTGCAAAAGGACCTGTTAATGAGCCTACACTAAACGCAATTCCACAAAGTAAATTGCCTGTCGGCAGCAATGCCTTCGGAGTCAAATCTGTCATGTAAGCAATTCCTAAAGAAAACATGGAACCAACAAACAACCCTGCTACAAAGAATGAAATGATAATGGCTATGACGTATGTCTCGAACAAACCGCCGATAAAGAAGGCTGTCGCCCCTCCCGCCAATAAAATTACAAGCATCGGACGTCGACCAAAACGATCACTCAAAGCACCGAGTGGCAACTGACTTACAACGCCTCCGATTGAAAATGCCGCTAAGATGATGGAGACATTCGCCACTTCGATACCTTGTCTCAAACTATAGACCGGAAAAATTGCGTGAAGACTAGATTCTAAAAAGCCGTAACTTAATGGGGGCAGGAAAGCCACCCATGCAATGACAAACGAAGCTTTAAATCGTCCGGCGGAGGATAAAGACTTTGTCGTATAGGTTTCAGGGAAATCATTTTTTAAAAAGAACACAAACGACCATGCAATCAAACAAAGAACCGACGAAACAACAAACGGCAACCCTTCATGGATGGAGACAAGAGGAACTAGAAGGGGTCCTACTGCAAAACCTAAACCGAATGATAAACCATAAAGTGCAATATTCTTTCCTAATCGGTCTTTCGGAGACGTACTAGTAATCCATGTCTGAGTCGAAAAATGAAGAGCATGATCTCCAATACCAATTAACAAACGAAGGACAAACCAAAACAATACACTCTTCCACAAGGGGAAAAGTGCTAGAGAAATAATAACGAGTAGCCCACCAACTAAAATGATTGGTTTATACCCCCATTTTCGAAGTGGTGCCTCCATAAATGGAGAGACTAACAAAGTTCCGATATAAAGGCCTGTTGCACTCAAACCGTTTAATGTAGCATTCACTCCATCCTGTTCAAAGATGATGGAAATTAAGGGGAGTAACATCCCCTGTGAAAATCCGGATATGGCAACAATCAATACTAATATGTAAAAACGCTGGCGTGTTGTAATTGTCATAGATATAGCCTCTTTCTTTCTATTCACTTTCACCAGTCTAGCACGGAAATGCACACAACAAAAGACCTCGACAGTCTGCATCACTGTTGAGGTCTTTTATACGTCTTTAACTACCTTATTTTGTTTCATAACTGCATTTAACGGCTACTATCCAGCCGGTGAAATGTCTGAACCGCCTCCTAACGTTGTTGGTTTTCGACAGGTTCACTACGGCCTCCTTCCTAGTAGAGATTACAGTAACTTTATCACAAAGTAAAAGTTATGTAAATATTCAAAATAGATAAATTATTAAAACACTTCTATCCTCCTATCTTTTTCCCAACGATTCGGGTATAGTATAAGTGCTGAAGGAGGTGTCTCAGATGGGAAACCAAGTGACCAATCAAGAGCAACAAGTCCGCTATCTGAAGGACCGTCTCAATATGTTCTTACAAGTTCTTGACTCAATTGAGCCCGAATCGACAAAAGTAGAAGATATCGATCGCTTAATTCAAATGATGGATGATTTAGAACTAAAGATGGATCAATTCAAAAAAACACAAGAGTAGCTTAGCTACTCTTTTTTTCATGTTCACAGAAAGGTATACTTAAAGTAATACCTCATATAAGGGAGAATCAATTATGTACACTGAAAATCTTGAAAAAAGTATTTATACGTTAATCACAGAGACAAGTACGAACCTTCCAAAAGACGTCCGTCGTGCCATCGCTAAAGCGAAGAAAGCTGAAAACGCTGGAACACGTGCAGCAATGAGTTTAGATACAATTGCGAACAATATTCAAATGGCAGACGACAAAGTCTCCCCTATCTGTCAAGATACTGGGTTACCAACTTTTAAAATCAAAACACCAATCGGGGTCAATCAACTAGAAATCAAAGCAGCAATCAAACGTGCAATCGCAGCGGCTACAAATGATGCGAAGCTTCGCCCAAACTCAGTCGACTCTCTAACTGGAGAAAATAGTGGAGACAACTTGGGTGCTGGTGTACCTGTGATGAAATTTGAACAATGGGAAAATGACTACATTGAAATGAAGCTCATCTTAAAGGGTGGCGGTTGTGAAAATAAGAACATCCAATACAGCCTACCTGCTGAACTCGAAGGCCTAGGCCGTGCAGGACGAGATTTAGATGGAATACGTAAATGTATCCTCCACTCTGTGTATCAAGCACAAGGACAAGGATGTTCTGCTGGCTTTATCGGTGTTGGAATTGGCGGAGATCGTTCGTCTGGATATGACCTTGCAAAAGAACAATTATTCCGTTCTGTTGAAGATGTAAATCCGGATGCCAAACTTGCTGAGCTAGAGGACTATATTGTTGAAAAAGCGAACACACTAGGTATCGGTACAATGGGCTTCGGCGGAGAAGCTACTTTGTTAGGATGTAAAATTGGGGTTATGCATCGTATTCCTGCAAGCTTCTATGTATCGGTAGCTTATAACTGTTGGGCGTATCGCCGCATGGCAATTGATATCTCTCCGGCAACTGGTGAAATTACTAACTGGCACTATCAGGACGGCGAGAAAATTGAATTTAAACAACAAGAAACTATTGAAGAAGAAGTGAAAGAAGTAGTGCGCTTAGAAGCACCTATTACTGAAGAGAAAATCCGCTCATTAAAAGTTGGTGACGTTGTCTCAATTTCAGGGCGTATGTACACAGGCCGCGATGCTATTCACCATCATTTAATGAGTCATGATGCACCCGTCGACCTTGACGGCCAAATCATTTATCACTGTGGCCCAGTGATGCAAAAAGATGCGGAAGGCAATTGGCACGTTCGTGCAGCTGGCCCTACTACGTCGATTCGTGAAGAACCTTATCAAGGAGACATCATGAAGAAATTTGGTATTCGTGCTGTCATTGGTAAAGGTGGTATGGGGCCTAAAACGCTAGCTGCCCTAGAAGAGCACGGCGGTGTTTATTTAAATGCAATTGGCGGAGCCGCTCAGTACTATGCGGATTGTATCAAAGGTGTAGACGGTGTCGACTTAATGGAATTTGGTATTCCTGAAGCCATGTGGCACTTACGTGTAGAGGAATTTACAGCTGTTGTTACAATGGACTCTCACGGAAACAGTCTTCATGCAGATGTCGATAAGTCATCATTAGAAAAACTAGCACTTCATAAAGAACGCGTATTTTAATTTAGGTGGGAGGGATTTTCAGAAATGAAGATCCCTTTTGTTGCATTTTCTCTTAATTATAATTATTATAAAGTAAGAATAATTTTAAGGACGGTGCGCATATGCTACATAGATTGTCTCCTCACATCGAATTAATCAATGCATTGGTTTCAGGCCTCTTGATTTTAACAGGATGGATATTATCAAGAAATGACTTGAACACGGCGTCCGTCATCGTGTTTCTTTTTGCGTTTGCGATTGGTGGTTACTTTAAAGCAAAAGAAGGAATTGAAAAAACCGTAAAGGATCGAAAACTAAATGTAGAACTGCTTATGATTTTGGCTGCAGTTGGATCTTCCATTATCGGGTATTGGGCAGAGGGAGCGATTTTAATCTTCATCTTCTCATTAAGTGGAGCTTTAGAGACGTACACAATGAATAAAAGTAAAAAAGAAATTGCCGCTCTTGTAAATATGCAACCAGATCAGGCATGGAAACTTGATGGATCGAATATCCCTCACCTAGTGGATGTAGACTCTTTACAATTAGGGGATCGCATACTCATCAAGCCCGGTGAAAAGATTCCAGCAGATGCAAAAGTTATTGATGGTGTGTCTTCAGTTGATGAGGCAGCTATCTCTGGTGAACCCATTCCTGTTACAAAACAAGTGGGCAGTGAAATCTTTTCCGGGACAGTGAATGGCAGTGGTGTATTGACTGCAGAAGTTATAAAAGAAAACGCAGATTCCCTTTTCCAAAAAATCATTGCGCTTGTTCAAGCTGCTCAAAACGAAAAGTCTCCTTCTCAACAGTTTATTGAGCGTTTTGAAGGGACATATGTAAAAGTAGTATTAATTACTGTTGGTTTCATGCTCTTCCTTCCTCACTACCTAGTTGGATGGGATTGGTCGACAACTTTTTATCGTGCCATGGTGCTTCTTGTAGTAGCATCCCCTTGTGCTGTTGTCGCTTCCATCATGCCAGCGACGTTGGCTTCTATTTCGAATGGTGCACGGAATGGAATATTAGTAAAAGGGGGTAGCCATTTAGAGAGTTTAACAAAACTCACTGCTATAGCATTTGATAAGACTGGTACACTCACTAGGGGAAAACCCGAAGTGACGGACTTCATTACACGACCCGATGTGGATGAGAAAAAAACGCTTCAAATTCTAGCATCCATTGAGGACAAATCTAATCATCCTCTAGCTGTAGCAATTACAAACTATGCAAAAAATCAAGGAGTCTCCCCTACTCTTCAGTTAGATGTCCAAGATGTCACAGGTTTTGGTATGAGTGGAGTAATGAATGGAGCGACCTATAAAGTGGGTAAACCCGATTTTGTAGGGCGTGAAGAAGCATTTTCTTTTGCAGGAAGAATTTCAGAGTCATTGGCGTCTGAAGGAAAGACTGTTACCTATATACGTGACGATCAAGGCATTTTAGCATTAATTGCATTAAAAGATCAGGTCAGACCTGAAGCAAAAGAAACTATTGCTCGACTTAAAAAGCTAGGGATCACCACAATTATGTTGACTGGCGATAATGCGAAAACTGCTGAAACGATTGCAAAAGAAGCAGGAATCGATGAATTTGTAGCAGAATGTTTACCTGAAACAAAAGTCACTGAATTGAAGAAATTAAAAGAGAAATATCCTTATGTGGGGATGGTTGGAGATGGAATCAATGACGCTCCAGCACTCGCAACCGCTACAACTGGTTTTGCGATGGGCGATGGAACTGATGTAGCATTAGAAACAGCAGATGTCGTGTTGATGAAAAATGAACTCACAAAACTCTCTTACTCTGTCGAACTCTCTCGCAAAATGCAACGGATTGTAAAACAAAATTTAGCTTTCTCAATCGCTGTCATAGCTCTTTTAATTATTTCAAATTTCTTACAAATCGTAAACTTGCCACTAGGTGTAATTGGACATGAAGGGTCCACTATTTTAGTAATAGTAAATGGATTACGCATGTTAAAAAGTTTGTGAAATAAAAAAACAGCTAGTTCTCTAGAGTTAACCTGAGAGAGCTAGCTGTTTTTTTAGTCTATACTTGCTTAGCATCTAATCGTTCTCTTCTCTCTTGCATGACCGCGTTAATTTGTCCACCAATCATCAAAATCGTTCCTGAGAAGTAAAGCCACATCATCAGTACAATAATTGCACCTAAACTTCCATATGTAGCTGTATAATTTGCAAAATTACTAACATAGAAAGAAAATGCTAAAGATACGATGATCCATCCCACTGTGGCGAATAAACCACCTGGAATGACACTCTTTAAATACAGTTTTGCATTTGGGACAAGCCAGTAAAGAGCTGTCAGAACCAAGAAAATAATAAACGGAGGAATGATAAAGCGTATGCTATTCCACACGGTTAAGAACATGTCATCTAAGCCCAAAAACGAGAACAAAAATACCCCTATTTGTTCACCAAAAATCGGCAGAAGCAATGCAATAACGAATAACCCGATAATTAGAATCGTAAATAGTACCGAAAGTCCTCTTACAATGAAAAAGGGTCTAGATTCTTCTAAACCATATGATTTATTGAGTGATTTCATTATAGCATTGACACCATTGGAAGCAGACCAAATCGTTCCCAAAATACCGAGTGATAATAATCCACCATTCCGGTTTTGCAAAACCTCTGTTAACGTCCCTTCAAGTAACACGTACACATCTGCTGGTGCATACTCCCTCAAAAACTGAAATAGTTGATCTTCTGGCAAATTTAAAAAAGGAAGTAGAGTAACCATAAAGATTAGTAGAGGAAATAATGAGAGTAAGAAAAAGAATGCTAGTTGTGCACCTAATGCTGTAACATCCGACCTTTGGATATGTTGAAGAAGATCTTGAAAAAATCCTTTTAACGTAGTCGGGTCATAGGTTTCTGTAGTTTTCTTTTCCTTATCCTTACCAAACTTCATAAAGGTTAATTTCTCTTTCCAGTCCGTTGCTCTTGATGAAGGTTCTTCATTGTTATTCTGATTTTTTGGAGTCTCCTCCATTTGCATCACATCCTCATGAATTAGCCATTCTTTTTTTCGTTTTCACCATACTTTTCAGCATATTCTGGAGTTTGTTGTTGCATGTGTGGATCATGTGATGCTTCTTGTTCTTGTATTGCTTCATTTGATGCTTCAGAAATCATTTCTTTATATTCTTCTTTTGAAGAACTAAATGTATCTTTTGTTTCTGAAAATAACGTTTGAACTTGAGGGGCAATCTGCTTGACTTCATTTACTTGAGAAGAAAGATACTGTGCATCTTGAGATAATTTTTCGTATAGAGATTTGTAATGATTAATTTTCATTTCAATATCATGTTTTAAAATTTCACGATTTTCACTGTAGTATCGTGCTCTCTCCTGCGCAGATCGTGCACGAGTTTTCATAACTTCACGCGTTTGACGATCCAGTAAGCTAATAGCAGCTCCTGCTAAAGCTCCAAATAAAATACCTTTAGAAAATTTACTTTGTCCCATTTAGAACGCCTCCAAAATCATTATTTATTTCATAATATAGTCTATTATACCCTTAGACAAATTCAACGAAACGACTAGATTCAAAAAAATTGTCTTGACTAGAGTGCAGAATTTTATGAATATTAGTTATATGTACGGCATCTACTATAAAGGAGGATAGTTGCTTTATTGAAAGATACAACAAAGGGGGATACATATGGACGCAATCTATGATGTTTTAGGTGCAATTTCTGACGTGGTTTGGGGACCACCATTGTTAATCTTAATTGTAGGTACAGGTATTTATTTAACATTTCGTTTAGGACTTTTACAAATTTTCATGTTACCTGCAGCATTGAAGCAAACTTTCTCTAAAAAGCACGATAAGACCGCTCAGGGAGATATCTCTCAATTCCAGGCGTTAACCACTGCACTTGCTGCTACTGTAGGTACAGGTAATATCGTAGGGGTTGCAACTGCAATCGTTCTTGGGGGACCTGGTGCTGTTTTTTGGATGTGGCTGTCAGCCGTATTCGGAATGGCGACAAAATATGGTGAAGCGGTACTCGCTGTAAAATACCGTGTGAAAGATGCCAATGGTGAAATGGCTGGAGGCCCGATGTACTACTTAGAACACGGGTTGAAGCAAAAATGGTTAGCTGTCCTATTCGCGATTTTCGGAGCTCTTGCAGCATTCGGTATCGGTAATGGTACACAATCGAACTCCGTTGCAAATGTTGTGAACAATACGTTTAACGTTCCAAACTGGGTAACCGGCCTTGTTCTAATGGTATTTGCGGCTTTAGTTATTATCGGCGGTATTAAATCCATCGGTAAAGTAACTTCTGTATTCGTACCAGTTATGGCTGTGTTCTATGTATTTAGTGGGCTTTTGATTATGATTCTTAATGTTACGGAAGTTCCAGGTGCTGTTATGACAATCATCGAAATGGCATTCTCGACTGAGGCTGCTGCAGGTGGTGCTATCGGTGCTGCAATCCGTTACGGGGTAGCTCGCGGTGTATTCTCGAATGAAGCTGGACTAGGATCTGCTCCGATCGCGGCTGCCGCTGCTAAGACAGACTTACCTGGTCGTCAAGGTTTAATCTCGATGACGCAAGTATTCTTTGATACAATCATCATCTGTTCAATCACAGGTATTACGATTGTAATGTCTGGTCTTTACACCACTACGGATCAAGCGGGTGCTGGAACACTTACATCTAATGCATTTGGTTATTTCTTAGGTGATGTTGGACCAATCATTGTTGCAATTGGTTTGATTTTCTTTGCATCTTCTACAATTTTAGGATGGGCGTATTATGGAGAGAAGTGTTTCCAATACTTATTTAAAAATCCATCATTACTAATTGTTTACCGTGTGTTGTTTATAGCAATGGTATTTGTAGGATCTGTCATTTCTCTAGATTTGATTTGGACGTTCTCTGACGTTGCAAACGGGATGATGGCGATTCCTAACTTAATCGGTTTACTCGGATTATCTGGAGTAATTGCCTATGAGACGAAGTTAATTCGTGAAAAATTAAAAGAAGAAAAAGCACAGGCTTAGTCTATTGACAACCATCTCATAGCGTGGAATGATAGATGGATGAACGAGAAAGGCGGTACAGTATGGATCTCACTCAACCATCTAAAGAAAACATCACGTATATGATCAATGCAATCAAAGATAAGCTACGAATGGTCAATGTGGATGCAATGAAAGCTGAAGATTTTACAGCCTCTGAATATGAGGACTTGTGTTATCTTTATGAAATGGTTTCAAAGCGTGACTCATTCAGTCCAAGTGAAATGCAAGCAATCGCTTCAGAGCTTGGAAATTTACGAAACTAAAAACCGGCGCCCTCAAGAGGGCTGCCTGTTTTTTAGTTAGTGCTATAGGCCTTTGCGATTTCTGCACCAACACGCGCATTGTTCATAACAAGAGCGATATTAGCTTCTAAAGATTTTCCTTCTGTTAACTCTTTCACTTTGCCAAGCAGGAATGGTGTTACATCTTTCCCTTTCACTCCTTGTGCTTCTGCTTGTTGGAGCGCATCTTCAATGATCGCTGTAATTTCCTTTTCATCTAATGATGACTCATCCGGAATCGGATTTGCAATCACTGCTCCACCTTGTAGTCCCATTCCCCACTTCATTTTGAGCATTTCCGCTACTTGTTCTGGAGAATCGACACGGAAGTTTGATTTAAACTGGCTAGTCGCTGAATAGAAAGCCGGGAATGCATCCGTTCCGTACCCGACTACTGGTACACCTTTTGTTTCTAGGTACTCAAGAGTTAAACCAATGTCTAAGATTGATTTTGCACCTGCACAAATGACCGCTACATTCGTTTGCGATAGCTCTTCAAGGTCCGCTGAAATATCCATTGTCGTTTCGGCTCCACGGTGAACCCCGCCAATACCACCAGTTACAAATACTTGAATACCCGCAAGTTCTGCACAAATCATTGTTGTTGCAACTGTTGTTGCGCCAATTTCTTTTTCCGATAATACATAAGCTAAATCACGACGTGATGTTTTTCGTACATTCTGACTTGTTGCAAGAAGCTCTAAGTCTTCATCTGTTAAACCAATTTTAATGCGTCCGTCCATTAGTGCAATTGTTGCAGGCACTGCTCCGTTTTCACGGATGACTTGCTCCACTTCTTTGGCCATCTTTACGTTTTCCGGGTACGGCATACCGTGCGAAATAATTGTGGACTCTAGAGCGACTACTGCTTTACCGCTTTCTAATGCCTCTTTGACCTCTTGTGTGTAATCTACTAAATGCTTCATTTTAATTCCTCCATTTCTTTTATTAAACCTTCTTCTGTGAGTTCTGGTCGTACTGTGTAATTTGACTCTAACGTCTTTGTTGCATTTAACAGCCCTGCTTTTAATGCCGGTTCTATCGTTCCAGTTTTGAGCCAACAATGCAATGTAGCCGCGACAAATGAATCTCCTGCCCCAGTAACATCTACAACCTGCTTAGGCTTCATCGCAGACATTTTCTCTACTTTATCATTGGCTGAGTAAGAAATACCGTTCTCTCCGTTGGTGATGACTGTTTTACGAATGCCGCGCTCTTGAAGTACTTGATGGGCATTTTTGAGAGACTTTTGATCATTTATTTGAAGACTTGTAACGAGTTCTGCTTCCCCATGATTGCAGATTAACCACTCCACACCCGATAAATCCTCCGGTAGATTTTTCATCTTTGGTCCAGAGACTGGAACGATGGCAACCGGAACTTTATATCGCTTGGCTAAGTGAAGCAATGTCGTAATAGAATCTTTTTCAATATTCAAGTCGATTACAATAAGACTGGCATTTGGGAACAGGTTTTCATTCTGTAAAATCCACTCCGGTGTAATGGACTTATAAATTTCCATATCGGCAAGTGCAAGTTGCATCTCCCCTTGTTGATCAAGTATCGCTGTATAGGTTCCTGTTCGTTCATTTTCACTCTGAAGACAATAGTGCATGTCTGCCCACTGGGCGGTCTTCTCACGAAGGAATTCAAACTCCAAATCTTTTCCAGCTGCACTCAATAGTTTAACTTCATGGCCAAGTCTCCCTAAGTTCTCCGCTATATTGCGTGCTACTCCTCCAGCCGTCTGATAACTAGTAACAGGGTTTGAAGTATGAAAAACAAGTTGATCTTTGACAATCATTTTTCTATCGATGTTCATACCACCGAAAACTAAAATCGAATTCGTTTCCGCCAGTACATAGGCACGTCCCTTGATGGCACCACTTTTTGTTAATCCTGAAATTAAATTTGCTATAGATGGCCTAGACAAGTGAAGTTTTTCTGCAAGTTCTACTTGACTGGCATAAGGATTAGTTCGAATTAAATCGAGTAACTGAAGTTCTTTTTCTGTATACATGATTTCACCACCCTTTTAAACTTTTGTTTATATAATAAACTATTGTTTAAAAAATAGCAAAAGTTGTTATTGTTTAATTAAATTAAATCTAGACCGTTGCACTGCCTCCCTTTAACCTGCTATTCTTAAACTAGTCTTGAATTTAAGGAGGAACATCATGTCATTTGATAAATTACTTGAAAATTATGCAGCACTCGCTGTTGAGATCGGTGTGAATATTCAACCTGGTCAATATCTTTACATTGCAGCTTCTACAGATACGCTGGAGTTCACGCGTGCTGTAACAAAAAAGGCTTACGAAGTAGGGGCAAAACAAGTCTTTGTTGACCTTTCTGATGATCAATTGGCACGTATACGCTACGAACATGCTCCAGCAGACTCTTTCGACTTCTTCCCTGAGTGGAAAGTTATGGAGCGTGAACAACTCGCAGAAAAAGGCGCTGCATTCATGAACATCGTTTCGCAAAGTCCCGATTTATTAAAAGGAATTGACTCAACAAAGATCGCGACTTTCCAAAAGACAGCTGGTAAGGCCCTTTCAAACTATCGTCAGTATGTCCAATCTGATAAAATCAGCTGGACAGTGATTGCTGCTCCATCACAAGGCTGGGCAGCTAAAGTATTCCCAGATGCACCTTCAGAAAAGCAAGTGGATTTATTATGGGAAGCCATATTTAAAGCCGTACGTGCAGATCAAGCAGACCCGGTTCAAGCATGGGCAGATCATGATAAGACGCTTCATGAAAAAGTCGACTATCTGAACAATAAGAAGTATAAATCGCTTCATTACACTGCACCAGGAACGGATTTAACAATTGATCTACCTACTGGTCACTTATGGGCAGGAGCAAGTAGCACAAATGAAAAAGGCGAAAGCTTTATGGCTAATATGCCTACAGAAGAAGTTTTTACTGTGCCACATAAAGACGGTGTGAATGGCTATGTGTCGAGTACGAAACCACTCAGCTATGGTGGAAATATTATAGATGACTTCAAGCTGACATTTGAAAATGGCCGTATTACGCAAGTAGAGGCAAAAGAAGGAGAAGAGGTACTGAAAAAACTAGTTGAAACTGACGAAGGCTCTCATCGCCTAGGTGAAGTCGCACTAGTCCCACACGATTCACCGATTTCAAACTCGAACATTCTCTTCTACAACACATTGTTTGATGAAAATGCATCGAACCATTTAGCAATCGGTTCAGCGTATGCTTTCTGTTTAGAAGGCGGAAAAACTATGTCGCAAGAAGAATTGGCAGAGCACGGTCTAAATGAGAGTATTACACATGTTGACTTTATGATCGGTTCAGACGAAATGGCGATTGATGGCATCCTTGAAGACGGAACAAAAGAAGCGATTTTCCGTAAAGGAAATTGGGCATTTTAATCTATTCACATTTGTGACCTACCTTTTTGATCTAAAATCATGTATACTACATGTAGAATCTCAGAAGAGGTGAAAAACCATGGGTCTATTTTTAGCAACGGTTTTTGGTTTTCTAACTGTCATGGGTATCGCGGGTTCTGTAATGATGTATTACTTTAATACAGCAATGGATTCGCACGATGCAGAGAAAATCGATCCACGTCCAGAGCATTACTAAAAGAGCTGATTTTTCAGCTCTTTTTTTCATGTCATGAACTTACTTTTCATTTACAGTTGCGTAACAAAACATTTACGGAACTATGAATTTCCACTCCTAATGCCTTACATTTTAAGCTCTAGGTATGTCTTTTCTCCTCTTTTTTCACGCAACCATTGAAACACTCCATTATTTGACAAGTGAACTAACCCTCCCCTTCTTATATAATAGGAACGTCTTAGAAAGAGGAGGATGTCACTATGTTCCAAAACATTCAAATTGGTATTGATCTAGGTACTGCCAATACGTTAGTTTATTCAAATACAAAAGGTATTATATTAAATGAGCCTACAGTAGTAGCGATAGATAAAAACACGGGTTCGATAGTTGCGTTTGGAGAACAAGCCAAAAAAATGATTGGTAAAACACCCAAGTCTATTGAAATTATTCGTCCTTTACGTGAAGGTGTGATTGCTGATTTTGAACGAACGACTCAATTATTGAAACTCATTATGGAGCAAGCGAGTAAGAAACTCGGAACCGCTTTACGAAAACCTACCGTTGCAATCTGCACTCCATCTGGAGCTACTTCAGTTGAACGTCGTGCAATTGAAGATGCAGCGCGTCAAAGCGGTGCCAAAGAAGTATATTTAGTAGAAGAGCCTGTTGCCGCTGCAATTGGATCCGACCTTCCAGTTCACGAACCTGTCGCAAGTATGATCGTGGATATCGGTGGTGGAACAACAGAAGTTGGCATCATCTCATTTGGTGGAGTGGTTGCATCCAATACTACAAAAGCTGCGGGAGACAGTATGAATGAAGCCATTATCATGTACGTACGCAAACAGTACAACATCTTAATCGGTGAACCAACTGCAGAAGAAATTAAACATGAGATTGGCCATGCACTCGTGCCTCATGAAGTAGAGCAAATAACTGTTACAGGTCGTGATGTCGTTACAGGCCTTCCTAAATCCGTCACTTTGTCTTCTGATGAAATCCAAGAAGTGTTGCGGGAATCTCTGGAGACTATCCTTGAAGCAATCCGTGCTACATTAGAAGTATGTCCTCCTGAACTCTCAGGTGATATCGTAGATCACGGTGTCGTCTTGACAGGTGGAGGCGCACTATTAAAAGACATCAGTGAGTGGTTGAGTACTGTTATCGATGTGCCTGTGAATTTGGCACCAGAGCCTTTACATGCAGTTGTCATTGGTACAGGTAAAACGGTTATGCCTAAATTTAAGCGCGTAAAAGCTGCAAAATAATTCGCCAAACACTCCTTTCTTCTAGTATACTAATGATGAAGAAGGGAGTGTTTTTTTATGTCTAATTTACACGAAATTTTAGCTTATAATGAAAGCTTCGTTCGCAACAAAGAGTATGAACCTTATGCAACAACGAAATTCCCGAACAAAAAAATGGTGATTCTTTCCTGTATGGATACTCGCTTAGTTGAGCTTTTACCAAAATCACTGAATATCCAAAATGGAGACGTGAAAATTGTTAAAAGTGCAGGTGCTATCATCAATCACCCATTCGGCGGTATTATGCGTAGTTTATTAGTAGCTGTGTATGCCCTTCAAGCAGAGGAAATCTTTGTAATTGGTCACCATGATTGCGGGATGACTTCTGTAGATCCGAATGCAATGATTGATTCAATGATAGGTCGTGGTGTAGATGCCTCTACAGTCGATATTTTAACCAATGCTGGTGTCAATGTACATGAATGGTTAGAAGGCTTCGACAATGTTGCGGATAGTGTGCAACACAGTGTGGATATGATTAAAAACCATCCACTTTTAATACCAACAATCAAAGTCCATGGCTTGATTATTGATCCTGCGACAGGCAAATTAGACCTTGTCCATGACGGAACAAAAGACTAATCAAAAAGACTCGTCACGTGGACGAGTCTTTTTGTTTTGCATAGTGTCGTGCTTGAAAATCTGTTTTCGTCTGAGCAAATAATAAATGATCCATCCAATTGCCGTTGATATAGAGCAGTTGATTGAGATATCCCTCTTCATAAAAGCCCGTTTTCTTTAACAAATGGACAGACGGCTCATTGTATGGAGATACATATGCTTCGACTCGGTTTAGCTGAACCTGACTAAACGCAAACTCTGAGACCAATTGAATGGCTTCTTGAGCATAGCCTTTACCAATCTCTTGTTGATCAATCGCATAGCCAATCATTCCGCTTAGAAAAGGCATTCTTTTGATACTATACAAAGAAATGGTCCCCACAAGCTTGAAGGTGTCTTTCGTGTAAATGCCAAAGCTGTATTCGCGTTGCTCCTTCATTAACTTTAGGGTTTCTCGTATCTTTTCCCGTTGAATGATGGCTGTATAATACGAGTCTCTATGGACAGGTTCAAATCGGCCCCAGTAGTCTTTGTTGTCTCGAACAAGCTGAGCGAGAATTGCTGCATCACTTAATTGAAACGTCTTACAGATACAGCGCTGTCCATCTAATCGAATCATCTACATTCCTCCTGTTACACGAGGCTTAAGAATTCCTCAACATCTGCGTGACAAAGAGCGATGCCTTTTGCCCAGAAGTCTTTTTTCGTGATATCTTCATTTAAATGCTTTTTCGCTAAATCTTCAACCGACATGATTGCTGTATCACGAAGTAAAGCAATATACTTTTCTTCAAATGAAGAACCTTCTTCTTTTGCTTTTGCATAAATGGAAAGGCTGAATAAGTATCCAAACGTATACGGGAAGTTGTAGAATGGTACACCTGTAATGTAAAAATGCAACTTCGATGCCCAGAAGTGTGGGTGCGTATCTGCAAGTGCCCCTGCATAAGCCTCTTGTTGGGCTTCTGCCATCAGTTCATTCAAACGGCTACTTGCTACAATCCCTTTTTTACGCTCTTCATAGAAACGTGTTTCAAATAGGAAGCGCGAATGAATATTCATGAAGAATGCGACACTACGTTGAATTTTGTCTTCAAGCAGAGCTGCTTTCTCTTCTTTTGAAGTCGCTTCTGCAACAGCCGCATCTGCAACAATCATTTCAGCAAACGTGGATGCCGTCTCTGCTACACCCATAGCGTATTGACGATTCAACCAATGAACTGGTCGCAATGCATACGAATGGAAAGCGTGACCGAGTTCATGGGCAAGTGTCGATACATTCGACATCGAACCGCTATATGTCATAAAGATACGTGACTCTTGTGATACAGGCATCCCTGTACAAAAACCACCCGGACGTTTGTTGTCACGGTCTTCTGCTTCAATCCAGCCATTTTCAAATGCATGGCGAGAAAATGACTCAAGCTCAGGACCAAATTGTTTAAAATGCTTAAGAATGAACTCAGCACCTTGTTGATAATCCATAGTTTTTGCAGATTCACCAATCGGCGCATCCATATCATGCCAATGGATTTTTTCAGTACCCAAAAGTTTTGCTTTTTTCGTTAAATACTTTACGAAAGGTTCTTTTCCGTCTGTAATCGCGCCCCACATTGCGTCTAACGTTTCCTGACTCATGCGATTGATTGAAAGCGGCTCATCTAGCACATCATTCCAACCGCGTTTTTTGTAAACAGCTAGACGGTAACCAGCTAAATGATTCAATGTTTTAGCAAAGAATTCTTCTTTTTCTTCAAATGCTTTTTCTAAAGCTTCTTTTACTGCTTTACGAACTTCTGGATTTTCATGAGAGTATAGATTGCTTGCTTGCCCAATTGAAAGCTTCTTTTCAACACCTTCTACTGTGACAGCAACCTTCATGTCAGCAATTAGTAGATCATAAAGCTGACCCCATCCTTGATACCCATCGACGCCTAAAGAAGTGATCAGTGCCTCTTCTTCTTGCGATAATTTTTTTGCCGCTTTTTCACGCCATTCATTTAAAATAAATTCGAATTCGTTTAATTCTTCAGAAGCTATAAGTTCTGCCCAAACCGATTCATCTGTTTTAGACCACTTCTGTTGTATCGTCATCAGGATTGTGCCAAGACGAGCACCTAAGCTACTAACCTGCCCTTGTAATAATGCTGCTTTTTTGTCAGTTGTATCTTGGGCTAAGAAACAACCAATCGTCGCTCCTGCTTCTGATAAGTTTGTTGCAACATCTTTCAGTTGTTCGATGATATCACGCATTGCTTTAGATTCAGAAGCCGATTGCGGAGTTTCTAGACTAGCGAGCTGTGATTCAAACGCTTCAATCTTAGCCTCAACTTGCTCTAAATAGCTTGCTAATTGTGGAGAATCTGATCCTCCTGGAAAAAATGTGTCAAGATCCCATACAAGTGGGTATGTAGTTACTGTCATAGTTATTCCCCTTTCATTTCGTCTCCCTAAGTATATCATGAAAGGCTTTAATTTTCTCAACATTTCAATCATTCTTACTTGTTCACAAAGGGTTCAATTCTAATTTCCAAGTAACACCTGTATACTAGTAACTAGAAAAAGGAGGGATTATTATTTTAAAGCTTATTTTAATGGGACTCGGTCTCGCTGCAACAATTGCGATAAATGCGCTTGCGAATATCCTTCCAATCAACGGTCAAACTACTGGTGAGATTTCAAACCGACTTCCGGTCCTATTTACACCCGCAGGTTATGTATTTTCTATCTGGAGCGTAATTTACATTCTGTTAGTGATTTGGATTGGTTACCAAGTCGTACTACGAAAAAGAGGCACTGAGCCTAGCTGGAAACGGACTGGTCTGTTCTTGGCTAGTTGTGTATTTAATTGTGCATGGATTTTGACATGGCATTATGAATACTTTTTAGTGACCCTTGTCATGATGGTAGGTCTAGTAACTGTATTGGCGCTGTTATACGTGACATATCCAAGAAAAGGATCTGACTGGAAAGAGCGTGGTCCGATATCAGTGTATTTAGGATGGGTGAATGTAGCTCTTGTAGCTAATATTTCTTACGTGTTGACGTACTATGAATGGAACGGTTTTGGACTATCTGACCAATTATGGACAGTATTTGTGCTGACTTTCGCCACAGCATTAGCTCTGCATTTCCGCTATCACTACTATGACCGAATTATGCAGTTGGTATTCATTTGGGCGTTTATTGGCATCGCCGTAAGATTAGGGTTTGATGAGTTGCTCGTATCTGCTGCTGCTTTGTTTTTAAGTGCGGTCTTAGTGGCAGGAATTTTCTATCTGAATAAACCGTTTAGAAAGCCTTAAGCTCAAAAAAACAGCATGCCCGCATAGGGATGCTGTTTTTTGATGGATGAATTTCAATCAAGCTTTGTCAAGATGAGTGGCGCATCTTTTGTTACCACAATCGTATGCTCGACTTGAGCTACTAATGAACGATCAGGTGTGACAAATGTCCAGCCGTCTCCAAGTTCCATGATGGACTCTGCTTTTTGAGAGATAAATGGTTCAACTGCTAATACCATTCCCTCTTTTAATATTGTTGGCTCCCATGCATCATAATAGTTCAAAATGTGTTGGGGCGCCTCGTGCAACGAGCGACCTACGCCGTGACCTGTCAAGTTCATAATGACTGTAAGACCGTTTGATTTTGCTTCACGTTCAACAGCCTTACCGATTTGGTTCAACTTTGCGCCAGCTTTCACTTTCAACATAGCACGATCAAATGCTTGTTGTGCCACATCGATTAACTTTTGCTTTTCTTCATCGGCTTGTCCAAGGACAAAAGAAATTCCTGTATCCGCATAAAATCCATCACACTTACCAGAAACATCTATGTTCACAAGGTCACCTTCTTGTAAAATGCGACTTCCCGGAATACCATGCGCCACCTCTTCATTGACACTAATGCATGTATGTCCTGGAAAATCGTACTCTGCAATTGGAGCTGAAACAGCGCCTTTTTCTTCAAAAAGTGTTGCGCCGATCTCATCTAATTCTTTTGTCGTCATCCCTGGTTTCGCAGCGTCCTTCATCGTGTCACGAATCTCTGCGACAATGCGACTTATCTTTTTCAATCCTTCTAACTCTTGTGGTGTTTGAATAATCATGTGTTCGAACCCTTTCTTCTTTGACTACCTGCTATCATAGCACATTTTATACCGATTGAGGCATTACAAGGCGCGGTGCTTTTACAAGTAGTACTGTACAAATGAAAGCAGCAAAGACGAGAACAACACTCATGTATGTTGCATTATAGATTAAAGAATATAAGACGACATTTTGATCCCCAGCAAACTCTCCAAAAAAGAAAATCCCGCTAAGCACATGCACAATATACCGCAATACGGCAGCAATAATGGACCCAAGAAGTACTGCACGGACCATGCCACTTTGCTTATTTTGTTGATACGCGCGTAAAAAAGCGGGTCGGAATAGGCCTGCGAAACCTGCTACCATGAAAGCCAAGAAGTAATCCATAAACACTTGAATAATGACGATTTCAAAACTAAGTGGCGCAAAATAGACATTTCCAGTTGCGAGTTGCAACAACCCGATTAATAAACCTGTGATCAGTCCCGCTAAAACTCCTCTTCTGAAAGCAATCAAAATGATTGGGACCAATACAAATGTAACACTTCCCCCTTGCGGCATTCCAAATCCAATTCTGTCCAAAACAAATCCAAGTGCAGCCAATAAAGCAATTTCAATCATGATGATGATTTTTTGATTTCTCATGAATTTCTCCATTTCCTGTTACCTTACCTGCAAGAATGGGTAAACAATAAAAAAATGACCTCTGGACAGAGCCAGACGTCATAAACATCAGTTTCTATCCACATCCCTACGCAAGTATGAACTTCCAGGTTCGAAGGGTACTGTCTCAGCCGCTAAGCGACGCCCCTTGTGGTAACAATTATTTAGTTGCCCTCATTCTACTTTATTACGAACAATTAATCAACTGACCTGAAAGGATGATTGAAATGATTGATTTAGTCCAGGATTTAATTCGCATACCAAGTGATACGCAAGAGGGTGCAAATAGAGCTCTTGAGTTTTCAGCAAAATGGTTAGAAGACCATGGTGTAGAAGTGACTATTTTAGAAAATGAAGGCTATAAAATGTTGGTTGCTGAGCTTGGACAAGGCGATGAAACGATTATTTGGAATGGACATTTAGATATTGTTCCAGGAAAAAAAGAACAATTTGAACCGTATATAGAAGGCGACAAGATTTTCGGACGCGGCTCTGCAGATATGAAAGGTGGCTGTGCTGCCATGATGGTTGCATTTGTGGGTATTTCAAAGCACGCAGATCGTTTAACGAAAAAAGTCCAGCTCCATTTAGTGACAGATGAAGAAACGGGTGGCTCGAAAACATCAAAATACCTCGTGCAGCAAGGCTACACTGGTGATTTTGTGGTCTGTGGTGAACCGACGTTCTTAAAAATCGGCTTACAGGCAAAAGGTATTTCTCAATTTTTCATTACATTCCACGGCAAAGGGGCGCACGGCTCTCGTCCTTGGGAAGGAGATAATGCCATTTTACAATCCCACCGATTCCACCAATTGCTTCTCGAGCAAGAATGGACAAAGGAGAGTTCGGAATTTTATGAGCACTCTTCCATCAATTTAGCACGAATTCAGGCGGGAGATCGATTTAATATGGTTCCGGATACGTGTGAAGTTGGTTATGACATTCGTTTTATTCCTGGACAAACTGTCGAATTTGTAGAAGAGCAATTAACGGCTATTTTGACAGAGCATTTTCCTAATGCAGAGATTCGACGCAGAGGAATTTCGCCTGCTGTCACAACTAAACGTGAAGACCCTCGCGTAATGCAGTTAGTAGACATCATGAAGGATGAGACAGAAATCATGGGTCAACATGGTTCTGCTGACACAAGACATTACGCCGTAACTGGTGCCGGTGCTATTGAGTTTGGTCCTGCTGGTGGCGATTGGCACGGTCCTGGTGAGTATGTTTCCATTGCTTCTATGGAACGTTATCGAGATATCTTGATGGAATTCGCTTACTATACTGGCGTGGCTGAACAGGTTTAATGAGTGTAATGCTGGGGTATTTTATCAGTAACATGATATTCATTAGGAGAGATGACAATGAGAAAGTCTAATTTATTGAAATCAGCAATTAAGTGGGCACCTATAGTGTACCCAATTGTAAGAAAGTTTTTAAATTCACGTAAGGCAACTAAAAAGTAGTAATTTTTATAAAAAGCATTTAAAAAGTACCTTCTCTTTAACAATAAAAGAGAGGGTACTTTTTTTAGTTGAGGCGAGTTGAGTGGAGTTCCGGGGCTGCTTTCCGAGGGCGCGGCGTGAGCCTCCCTCGTCGCAGGCTCCTGCGGGGTCTCACGTTCCGACTTTAATCCCACTGGAGTCAACCCCTACACGCCCCTCAACTTAGAAAATTTGCTATCAAAATTTTTATTAGATATACGGGATGATCTCTGCAAGTGCAAGGCCGTGCGGTGTGTGTGCACGAGCTTGGTCTCCTGATTCTTCCTCGGATTGTTGTTCTTGAGCAGCTTGAATTTCCTCAAAACTTAAAGGATTTGGTTGCGGCATTTCAAATGGTGAGACAGTCAAGTTTGGATTGACCGTGTCAAAAAAACTGTTTGCGATTTGACGATACCCTTCTTGCGTTGGATGCACATCCGCTGGGTTTGGAACGAAACTCTTTAAGTCAGTATTCATTCGGTCTTCCACTGATACGAATGTTGCACCGTTTGCTTGTGCGGTTTGCTCTAAGATTTGGTTGAGTCGATTTAATTCTTTGGCTGTTCCCTGCTTTTGAAACTCCGCAACATGTGGATACGCAAAATAATACCCTACTACATAGACTTCTGCGTTCGGTGCTACAGTTTCAAGGTCTTGAAGCAGTCCTTCGAGTGACTTGCGTGCTTGATTGAGCGCAAAATTCGCTTGTTGCTGTTGGTAAGAAAGGGTGCCTAGTTCTGGATTTGCGGTCACGATTCGTAGTAAATCATTCGCACCTGCTGAAATCGTAATGAGTGTAGCGGAAGCTAATAACTCCTGCGCTTCATCAGATTGAATCGATTCACGCACTTGTTCAGTCGTGAATCCTGGAAATGCTAGGTCTTTTGAAAATGCCAGCAACTGCCCATTGCGCGCTAACTCTGCAGCAATAAGATCCGTATATCCTTGATCTATTTCTCGATTTGGCGTTTGACCTGCTGCTATTGAATCACCAAGTGCTACATAGATTGTTTGAGCACTTGCAAATGCCGGAAGTGATACAGATAGAACAAGCACTGAGACAATAGAAACTATCCATTTCTTCATATGCGTTTCTCCCTTCACTTACGCCCAATTCCCATTGCGGAAAATTGGTTCACGACTACCATCTTCTAAAATTCCATCAATCGTCATGTCGCTTGTACCAATCATAAAATCTTCATGGACGATAGACACATTCGCACCTTTTTCAAGTAATTGCTCTTCCGTTAAGCCTTTCCCACCTTGAATGGTTGTTGGATAAGCTTCACCTAATGCAAAATGATTGGATGCATTTTCATCAAACAAAGTATTGTAGAAAATCGTATTGCTATTAGAAATTGGTGAGTCAAATGGGACGAGGGCCACTTCCCCTAGGTAAGCAGCATTTTCATCTGTTGTTAGTAACTCATTCAATAACTCTCCACCTTGTTGCGCAGTAGACTCTATTACCTTTCCATCTTTAAACGTCAGTTTAAATCCATCGATGCGATTTCCTTGGTAGATAAATGGCTTCGAGTTCGTCACGTAGCCATCCACACGCATGCGGTCTGGTAATGTGTAAACTTCTTCTGTCGGCATGTTCGCAATGAATGCAACACCGTCACTATTGACACTGCTTCCACTCATCCAAATATGGTCTTTCGGTAACCCTACAACGATATCTGTGTCCGTTGCTTGATAATGAAGCGCTGTGTAGTTGCGACTATTTAAATAAGCAGCTCGGTCATTGAGTTGTTCAATATGTGCTTTCCATTGTTCGACTGCAGTCCCTTGCCCCACACGTACCACTTCAAAAATCTTATTCCATAACGCTTCAATCGCCTCTTGTTCGGAGACCTCTGGATACACTTTATTCGCCCATTTCCCAGAAGGTACTGCTGCAATACTCCATGTAATTTCATCGTTCATAACAGCTTTTCGGTAGCGCTTCAAAAGAGCTGACGACGCTTTTTGATACCGGCTGATTTTTGTTGCGGGAATCCCTTCAAGTAAATCTGGATCCTCTGCGTCAATCCACAGCAAGGCTCCTTTTCGATCAATCAACTCATCACGCTGAGCTGCTACCCACTTTGGAACATCGTCGAACGAAGCATCTGGTGCTTGCTCGTAGAATGCGCGCGTGATGGTGTTATCACTAAATTGAACATCAACATGGCTAGCTCCGGCTTTATAGGCTTGTTTGACTACAAGTCGAGCAAACTCAACTGAATCAAGAGTTGTATGGATTTGAACATACTGGCCAGGTTGGACATTGAGTCCCACTTGAACGATTAAATCTGCGTATTCTGCAAGATTGTCATGGAAAGTCATCGTTTGCTCTTTCCTTTCTCAACTGTCTTAGAGTTTCCAATTTCTAAACGACCTGCTCCCCAAACGACTTGAGTAGGCTTTGATGGGAAATCTTTCGAAAGCTTTTTGTAGAATTTTTCGTCTTTGTATTCTAAGAATGTGACAACTGTCCCATCTTTCCCTGCGCGACCTGTTCGACCTGACCGGTGCAGGTAATGTTCGATTGTTTGTGGAACATCGACATGAATGACGTGTGTGACATCTTGTATATCTAGTCCTCGTGCGGCTACATCCGTTGTGATCAATAAATTCACGATACCTTTTTTCAAGTCATCGAGTGCTTTTCGGCGTTCGTCTTTTTTCATAGCGCCGTGCAGTGCAGCAATGGGTGCATCGCGGAACAACAATTTCTCCTCTTTCATCATCAGCTGGTCTAAGCTATTGATAAATGCAAGACCCTTCATATTTGGAAGATGGCTAAATTTACGTAAAAGGTCCGTTTTGTCACGTCGATCCACTTTCAAAAAGTGATGCTCCACTTTTCCAACTGCGGGAAGTTCAGATGCCTCGACTTTGATTGTATGTGGGTTGTTCAGAACGCGTTCTGCCACAAGTTCAATCTCATCTGTGATCGTCGCAGAGAGAATTACAATTTGTTTTTCAACTGCAGCATCAATAATAGAACGCACTGTGCTACGATGTTCGCGACTGAGTAGTTGGTCAGCCTCATCTAATACCAAATGCCGAACTTCATGCATTTTGAGTTTTCGATTTTTTACAAGTTCATTCAATCGACCAGGTGTTCCAACAACGATTGTTGGCTTTTTCTTTAACTTATCGACTTGGCGTTGCATGTTTGCACCGCCAATTAATTGAGCCACTGTCACGTCTGTTCCTTCTGTCCACTTACGCAACACGTCAATAATCTGCATGCCAAGCTCTTGGGATGGTACCATAATAACTGCTTGAATGTGTGGTTTTTTCCCATCAACTAGTTGCAATAAGGGTAGGACAAATGCTAACGTCTTCCCTGTACCTGTTGGGGATTCTGCTACAATATCTTCTCCCGCTAAAAATAGTGGAATTAATTTGCTCTGTATGGGCATCTCTTGTGAGAAATTTTCATTTTTCCATTTCGTTTGCCAAATGGCATCTAATTGTTGAATTGTCATTCTAACACCTCTTCTTTTCTATCCTCTAGTTTACCATAGGTCAACAAAAAAAAGCCCTCTAGGAGATGGGCTTTTGTCTAGGCCGTTTCTTGGCTCGCAGTATAAAGTTTCAGTAATTCATAAAAGGATAATTCGAACAGTTGACGGCCATCGACTTTGTAAATCCCTTGATCAATTAAACGCTGCAATAATTCGTCCCGGCGCAGTTCGGTCATTGAGTTTTTCTTGATGCTGTTCACTTGGAACACTCCTTTAATAATTAGTGCACTAACCTGTACCCTTGTTTGCGGTACAATAAACAAAAAAAGGAATTCTGGGAGGTTCTATGAAAAAAGTTATTTTGTTCGATCTAGATGATACTTTGCTGTGGGATAAACGCAGTGTGGAAGAAGCGCTTCAAAACACCTGCTCTGATGTGTTTCCTGAGAATGCGGAAAAATTGCTTCAAGCAATTCTAGATACTGCCCCTGGTGTCTATTCCACTTATCCTTTTTATGACTTCACACAAAAGATTGGCATCAATCCCTTTGAAGGATTATGGGGAACATTTCCCGATGAGACATTTGATTTCCCTGTAATGGGGGAGTTGATTGGGGACTATCAATTTCAGGCATGGCATCAGGCATTCCAGCGTTTAGGAATTCACGATGAAGCGATTGCGCAGAAAGCGGTTAAGACATTTAAGTCTTATCGACTTGCTTCTCCTTATTTGTATGATAAGACGCTAGAAGTTCTTGAAGAATTGTCTTCGAAGTACCGCTTAGGCCTTTTGACAAATGGTGCACCGAGTCTTCAGGAGACGAAGCTTGAATTGACACCAGAGTTGAGTCCTTATTTCGAGCATATTGTCATTTCAGGAGAGGTCGGGATCGGCAAGCCGGATCAGACACCGTTTCAAGAGCTTTTATCTCGCTTCGAAGTTGGGTTAGAGGATGCGATTATGGTGGGCGATAATTTAAAGACGGATATTTTAGGAGCTGCTTCTTTAGGGATGGAATCAATATGGATTAATCATCACGGATTAGAAATTCCAGAATCTCCAAAGCCGACCTATACAGTTGCAAGGCTTTCTGGAGTTTTAGATATTTTTGATAAGTTGAACAGACTTTAGTACGTTAAGTTCTGTTACGGGCTGCTTTCCGATGGCGCGGCGTGAGCCTCCTTAGTAATAAGTGCCTGTCACCAAATGGAATGCATTACCAAATGGTGACAGGCACTTTATTTTCCTTATTCTTGTCACTGAGCGGGCGTTCATCTACCGAAAATGAGATTTATTCTACCCAAATCGGGATTTATTCTACCCAAATCAGGATTTATTCTACCGAAGTCGTTTTATGGAAACTAATTTTCGTCTTAGAACAATTCTCTAAAGCTCGATTGCAATGACGTCCTCAATATCTGCAAGGGTCTTTAACTTCTCGACACTTTTTGCTTTTACGTGTTTATCGACGGTTAGCATCATAATCGCTGCACCGCCACGTTCAGCACGTCCCACCTGCATCGTTGCGATATTAATTCGCTCTTCGGCTAAAGACATGCCCACACGACCAATTGCGCCTGGTTGATCTTTATGGCGAATGAACACGAGATGCGCTTCTAATGGTACATCGACGATAAACTCATCGACGCGAACTATTCGAGCGCCGAGTCCATTTAACAATGTACCGGATACTTTACGCATCTCCGCTTTCGTTAGAACTTCTACCGTAATTAAACTTGTGAACCCTTTTGTCTGAGACGTTTTTTGCTCGATGACTGTGATGCCTAAGCGATCGGCAAACAGTTTCGCATTGACTTCATTGACCGATTCCCCTAAACGACTTCTTAAAAATCCTTTTAAAACATTGCGCGTGATTGGTGATACATCAATATCTTGCAGTTCCCCAGAATAAACAACTCGGAACTCTTCGATCAGTCCATTTGCTAAATCTTGAACAAATGATCCGAGCTTTTCGCCTAGCTGTAAATAGGGCTCCACTTTCTTCAATACATCTTTCGGAACAGCAGACAAGTTCACAGGATTCTTTACCGCTTGCCCATTGAAATAGCGCACAACGTCATCACACACATCGACAGCAACAACTTCTTGCGCTTCAACTGTGCTGGCACCGAGGTGAGGTGTCGCAATAACTTGCGGAAGGGTCAACAGTTTATGATCAACAAACGGCTCCACTTCAAAAACGTCAAGAGCCACACCTGCCACTTTACCACTCTGGATGGCGTCATATAGAGCGTCCTCATCAATAATTCCCCCACGAGCACAGTTGATCAGTTGTACACCTGGCTTCATTTTTTCAAACGCAGCCCGGTTCAGTAAATGTTTTGTCTCTTTCACTAAAGGTGTATGGACTGTGATAAAGTCGGCGACTTGAATGACTTCATCTACCGTTCCCATCGTGACGCCTAACTTTTCCGCTTTTTCTAAAGTTAAAAAGGGATCGTAAGCAACTACTTTCATACGCTGACCTTTTGCACGTTGGGCTACTTCCGCTCCAATACGACCTAGTCCGATGACGCCGAGAGTCTTGCCTTTTAACTCCACTCCAATGAATGACTTTCGGTCCCACTGTTTGTTTTTCAGTGCATGAAACGCTTGTGGAATGTTTCGTGCAAGTGCCATCAACATTGCGATGGAGTGTTCAGCAGCCGAATTTGTGTTCCCGTCAGGTGCATTGACGACCAAGATTCCTTGTTCTGTAGCTGCTTGTAAGTCAATGTTGTCGACACCCACTCCTGCTCTTCCAATAATTTTCAAGCGGGTCGCCGCATGAATGACAGCTGCATCAATAGTCGTTTGGCTTCGGACTAAAAGTGCGTCATAGTTTCCCACTTTATCAAGAAGTTCTTCTTTTGAGAGGTTCGTCAATACGTCAACCTGGCTTGTCGGGTTCTCACGAAGAGGTTTCAGCCCTTCTTCAGAAAGTGGATCACAGATCAATACTTTAAACATGAACATGTCCTCCTATAAGTGTGTTTTGTGCTGCAACAGTTCCGTGTCCAGCCGGAAATGCATGGCCTAGGTCTCTAAGAACTACTTCTAACGCACTGATGACCAATAAAATATCTGCAGTTGAGCAGTAGCCCATGTGCCCAATGCGAAGTACAGTTTCTTTTTGATGTCCTTGCCCGCCAGCAATCCGAATACCAAATCGTTGAGTGAGTTGTTTTCGGATGAGCTTCCCCTCGATTCCTGGAACGCTAAATGCCGTTACGGTCGGAGAAGCAAAGTCGTCTTCTGCCAATAGCTCTAGATTCATTGATACTAAAGCTGCACGTGTCATGTCGCGTAATTGGAGGTGTCGGTTGACGACTCCTTCCATCGATTCTTGTTCAACCAGTCGAATAACTTCCTGTAATCCATATAAAAGAGACGTAGCTGGGGTGAATGGTGTAGAGAATTCACGCGTTGCTTTCTCATATTTCAATAAGTCTAGATAAAAACGAGGACGTGGATTGCCTTTCATCTTTTGTCTAGCAATTTCGCTAGATGCTACAAACATAAGTCCCCCTGGCAACATAAATGCTTTTTGAGAACCTGTCACAACGACATCTAGCTGCCACTCATCCATTTTTAGTTCTGCCCCTCCTATACAAGAAACGCCATCGACAATAACGAGTGCGTCAGACTTTTCGTGAACGAGTTTGGAAATTTTAGCAATCGGATTTAAAACTGAAGTCGAGGTCTCACAATACGTTACAAAAACTGCTGCACAATCGGGATGCTCGGATAAAGTTACTTCTAGTTTGTTAAGATCAACAGCTTTCCCCCACTGTTCCTCTAGTACGATTGTTTCGATTTGATAACTTTTACAGATTGAAACGAAGCGCTCTCCAAATGCACCGGTCACACATACGATAACTTTCTCACCAGGTGCGACTATATTAACAACTGCAGCTTCAAGACCCGACGTCCCGCTTCCTGCCACCACTGAGACATGTTGTACTGTTCCAAAGATAGTTTGCAAGCCAGGTTGAACGGAGGCTAAAAGTTCTGCCGTCTCAGGGTCCCGATGCCCAATCATTGGTTGCTGCATTGCTCGTTGAACACTTGGCGGAATTGGTGTAGGACCTGGAATGCGTAAAATCAGTTGATTCGTTTCCATCTGCTCATCTCCTCAAATAAATTTCCTTCAGACAATTGAAAAAAGCTCTTCACACCTTGTCCTCTGACAAGGGGCGAAGAGCTTTGCTCACGCGGTACCACCCTCATTTACTGACTACTCTCAGTATCTTAATGAAAGAAGGTAACGACTTCTAATCGGACAGACATTTCCGTCTGCCTATTTAGGAGTGGAATTGAAAAAGTGCGGGCTGGTTTTCACCGACCACCAGCTCTCTGCGGCACGCTACTTAATCAACATGGCTCCATCAAAATAGTTGGCTGTATCTGAAGTTATCCTAAGTCTATCAACGATTTTTTTATTGTCAATACATTCAGGCTACTTGTAAACGCTATCATGAAAAATAATTTTATTGACTTCTAATTTTAGTGATTGTACACTCATAACATTCATTTGTTTTTTCTGAGAATACATTCAAAAGGAGTGGACAGCGTGATAGTCTGTAAATTCGGAGGCACATCGATGGCGGATGCTGCCCAATTCCACCAAGTCAAAAAAGTAATCGAACAAGATCCAAGACGACAAATCATTGTAGTGTCAGCTCCTGGAAAACGATTTCCGAGTGATCAAAAGGTGACGGATTTATTGATCCAATCCTTTTATGAACAATCTCCCGAAGCTTCTAGACGAGTCATCGAACGATTTTCAGCGATTCAAAGTCAACTTGGTCTTCCAGAGGAATTACTAACTGACGTGATAAATGAACTTCAAAAAAGGGTATCTTCAACAGACGGGGAACTTTCAGAACGTCTGGATGCTGTAAAAGCCATCGGAGAAGAATTTAGTGCGCGTTTTTTTGCAGCTTTTTTACAAAGTCAAGGCGTTCAAGCTGTTTTTGCAGACCCAAGGGACATCGGGATTGTTATGACGTCACCTCCTGAACGGGCAACCCTACATGAAGACTCCTATGCACGGTTGAAAGCGCTAAATGAATCATCTGTCATTCACATCGTGCCTGGTTTTTATGGGTATACAGTAAATGGGAAACTTCGCACGTTTGAACGTGGAGGCTCGGATATCACAGGTTCAATCCTTGCAGCAGCTGTTGGAGCAGAACTTTATGAGAATTTCACAGATGTCGACTTTGTTTATGCTGCCAATCCAAATATCATAGAAAATCCGATACAAGTTGAAGAAATTACATTCCGCGAAATGCGCGAGCTGTCGTATGCAGGTTTTACAGTCATCCATGACGAGGCATTAATGCCTGTGTACCGAAAACAAATTCCAGTCGCGATCAAAAATACGAATAATCCTCTTGCTCCGGGCACAAAGATTGTGGGATTCCGACCTCTAACTGAACGCCCAGTAACAGGTCTCACAGCTGATCAAGGATTCTCCATTTTGTATGTGAGCAAATATTTGATGAACCGAGAGCTGGGGTTTGGACGAAAGCTACTCCAAATCATTGAAGAAGAAGGAATATCCTATGAGCACACACCTTCTGGCCTTGATGACATATCCGTAATCATTCGCAGCCATTACCTTGATGCGCGCAAAGAACAACGTATCGTCAATCGCGTGCTTCAGGAACTTGGTGCAGAAGTAGCTTACTTCCGGCACGGGTTATCAATGATTGTGCTCGTTGGGGAAGGGATGCAGAACTCGACAGGTCTAGCTGCACGCGCCACTGCAGCTATCTCAGCAACGGGTGCCAATATCGAGATGATCAATCAAGGTTCTTCAGAGGTGAGTTTAGTGTTTGGTGTGTTAGAAGAAGATCAAGTTAAGATTGTACGTGCCCTTTATAATGCCTTCTTTTTACCTGTCAAGGTGAAATCTTGACAGAACATTTATTCCATGATAAGATAGTAAAGTTAAATGGTAAGACTATTGAGTTGAATCTGGCATTCTGCTCATGTTTTTGAAGATGCTTATTCTTTACTGGCGCGGCTATGGGGCCGCAATGACGAAAAAGTAGGTAGGGTTTTCGTTGCTTAAGTTAGAAGACACCAGTAGAACAACTTCCGCGGCAATTGAGGTTTTTATTTTTATTCAATTTAATCGTTTCACCATACTAGAGGGGCATGTCACTTAGACATGCCCCTCGTCTAATTTATTGCGTAAATTACCACGTCCTGCTAGTGTATAGCCTATAATTCGAAAAAGGTGAACTCTATGAAAGTATATGTACATAGCGCAAAGACGGCTCTTGCTCGATTCTTTACAGAGCGCTACTATGATCAGGCAGCACAGACCGCCTATTATTTGATGCTATCCATTTTCCCGTTTTTATTATTTGTTTTATCCCTGCTGAGTTTCTTATCCATCAATTTAGATTCTTTACTTTCTTTTATTGAACCCTACGCGCCCGGCAACACTTACGGATTTATTGAGGACAATGTGTTACGGATTTTGGAAGGCAATCAAGGCGGCGTATTATCCGTCAGTTTGATTTCAGCGTTTTGGTTAGCAAGTATGGCTGTCCAGTCACTTGCCCGAAGCTTTGCAGCTGCTTATTCAAAAGAAACAGCTATTCCTTTTTGGCGTACTTTGTTGCAAGACCTCGGTGTTACTGCAATTTTCATGATTATGATCCCTGTTTCTTTGTTTGTACCCATTGTTGAAAAAGGAATTCTATGGTTTGTAGCTCAAGCTGGTGAACTGGAAACCTGGTCTTTTTGGCTTACGATTTGGCCAGTGCTTAGATGGATTATCGGTAGTTTGTTTTTATTTTTGTTCTTTCTCTTCTTTTATTCCATTCTTCCAAAACAACGTCTGAAGATTCGTACGCTCGTTCCGGGTGCGGTGTTCACGACTATCACGTGGCAGTTCATCTCGTGGTTCTACGGCCAAGTGGTAGGCTATGTGTCGTATACACAAATTTATGGTCAACTTGCCGGGATCATCATTTTGATGATTTGGTTGTACTTATCAGCAGCCGTGTTATTGATTGGTGGTCTTATTAATGCGCAAACTTATATGCGAAAAAGCTAAGATTTCGTCCACACAAAAACAGCAGCTCCTCTGTGTACTTTGAGAGAAGAGCTGCTGTTTTTTTGTTGGTGGAGTTTACTTTTCAAACGTAACAGCAGTGCCCGTCGCGATGCACATCATCATACCTTCACGCAACGTTTCAAAATCTAGATCGACCGCAATGACAGCGTCCGCTCCTAACTGGCTCGCCTTCACTTTCATTTCCTCAATCGCAATTTGGCGTCCTTCTGATAACTTGTTTTCATAGGCAAAACTACGTCCACCAACAATATCCGTTACTGTTGCAAACAAATCACGTACTACGTTGGCCCCCATGATTGCTTCACCTGTTACAATTCCGTGGTACACGGCAATCTTCTTACCTTCAATTGTATTCGTTGTCGTTACTAACATTTTATCCATTCCTCCCTCTATAAATGTTGATATATCAATGGTTTTCACCATCTCAAGTGCCCGAAAAAATATTTTTCGTCACCAATATCTATCGTTATTTTGTATTTCTTCATGAATATTACAATTGATCCGTACGCTACGCTGTAGGAGCTTGTATTTATTGGTAGACAATGCTCCTATACTGTGTCCTATTCAATGCACATTGGATCTCTGCGTAGCTTATGATGACGGACCCTCCCATGTCTCTAGGCGTCGTTGCGCGTACATTCCTTCGTTCGGTCTATTCATAAGGCAGAGGCTGGCGATGCTCCTTTATGGACTCGTCCTAGCGGACGGTCGGATGGAATAGATGGTGCCGGCTTCTCCGTGTCATCCTTGTTGTCAGAACTTAAAGGTCCAGGTCACGCTGCCGACTGGAGAGAAGTGAAGTCATCCATCATCCGTTGCTCGTCAAACATCCAGTGCTTGGTACAGAGTGCGTGTAAGACTTTCAGTAGCTTGCCACAGAGCACCACAATCGACTGTTTCTTGCGAAGTGGGTTGTCAGCTCGCGTGGTGTAATGTTCATGTAAAGACTTGAATGCAGAGTTGTGAAGGATCAGTGGCATCATGACACGGAACAGGAGGGCGCGGAGCCTCTTCCTGCCGCGTTTTGAGATGCGCTTCTGTCCTTTGTGTTGTCCTGAGGAGTTCTCTCTCAGTGTCAGGCCCGCTAGTTTGATGAGTTGGCGTGGATCCTTGTACTGTTTGAAAGAACCGATCTCAGAGAGAAGCTCGATGATCGTCACATCCCCGATGCCCGGGACGGAGGAAAGGTATTCATAATCCGGTGTCTGACGGGCAAGTTCGATGAGTTCATCTGTCAGTGTCTCGAGTTGCGATTGTAACAGACGGTACTGATTGAGCAGCGTGGCGATCTCGATACGTGCCATCACATGCCCCTCTGTCAGACCGACTGAACAGGCAGCGACCTCGACCAATCTCTTGGCCTTCGGAAGCTGAGGGCTCTTCATACCTTCTACCTGACGGTAGAGGAAGAGGAGCTCTTCGGGAGCCTTACCGACGATGTCTATCGGCAAAGGCGTCTTCTCAAGTACGGCATAGGCCATCTTCCCAAAACTTTTGAAGACCATCGTGAACTCAGGGAAGAAACGGTCGAGCCAGCGGATAATCCGATTCTGTAGCGCATTGATATCCTCTTGGATCTTCGAGCGAAGGGTGGCACCGTTTCGCAGTTCAGCCTCGATCCCTTCCAAGATCCGAGGATAGTTGAAGCGCCCGTCTCGCATCAGTCGCGCAATCACGACGGCATCCTTCTTGTCATTCTTCGTCTGTAGATTGTCATCCAGCTCTTTCGATCGGTTGACGTGCATCGGATTGACCATCACATAGGGGATGCCGTGGTCGGTAAGAAAGGCCGCCAGGTTCATCCAATAGTGCCCGGTCGGTTCAAAACCGACAATGACATCTTGTTTCAGATGTTCTTCTTTGAGGGCGATGATGCGTGTGTAGAGCACCTCAAAGCCGTTCCGAGACTGGGTGAACGCAAAGGATTTCTGGAGCACACGTCCGCGGTCGTCGACTGCACAGGCGAAATGTGTCCGCTTGGCGATGTCGATGCCGATGACCAATGTCTTTTCAGAGACTTGATTAATCTTTTCATTCGTTTTAGAATTCATTGTATAGTCCTCTCTTATGTGTATTGGGTCATTTTATCGGGTGACCACTCAATCATCATAAAAGAGGGCTTTTTTTAATTCAAGGCCTCGAAAATCCTTCTAACAGGAATGCTCCTTCTTTCTAGTTGTTACGTAAGAAGATAGAAAAAGTTTCACCTCGTGTATTTCTCCAAATAATTTTCAGCGAATCGCAAGGCTTGTGACGGGTCATCTTTCACACGATAACTAAACATCCCTTGAAATGTGTGAAGATACAAAAGCCCTTCCCCACTCGAAAACGGTTTATAGGAGATATCATGTACCTGTTTCCATGTGTACTTACGTATCTCACAGGATACCCCGTGTTCGGTCAGATGAATAAATTCTTCTGTCTCTTTTTTTTGTTGCATATAATAAAAATCAATTTCCCGATGAACTTTGTAATAGGCCAGTTTAACGGTCACCGTCTCCCTCCTTCCAGGTAAATTTTGAAAGATCTAGTTGCGTCTCTTTCCCTGAAACCCAATGACTAATTTCTTTGCCGAGCAGCGGCCCCGCTGTCAGTCCGGAAGAACCAAGACCATTGACAACAAAAAGTGAATCACTGATTTGTTCCACTATTGGTAAAAAATTTGGTGTATACGGACGCAATCCAACTGCCATTGACAACTCTTTCAGTTCTTGACCAGGAAAATACATCTCGGCAAGCTTCATTAATTCTTCCTGTGCTTCTTTAGTAGGCGATACATCAAATGAAGTCGTATCTTCATGTGTAGTGCCAAGTGCAAATCGACCATTTCCAAACGATACGATGTAATGCGTTTTGAGTCCCATCACTACAGGAAACGTGTCATCTGATTCAATTGTAAAGTGAAGAAGTTGCGCTTTTTGATGGGACACGGGTATGTTTTGTTGGTACTCGTTCCCCCATGCGCCTGCACAATAAATCGTCAGATCAGCAGAAGGTTCAGGAGGAGATGAAACTTGATTCCACTCCCCACCAAGCTTTTCTACCGCAACTTGTAAAACGTCTCGCAGTTGCTTTCCGTTTACCATAGAGGCCCCGCTTAGATAGAGCGACGGGAATTCAGTCGTCAGCATTGGAAATTTTGCTTGTTGCTGGTCCTTCGTCAAATATGTGAGCTCCCCCATTTCCGGAGCTTCTGCTTGTTTATCAGTGATACGCTTGAATGCTTTTGGTAAAACTTCCTCGTCTTTAAAAAATAAAATAGCTCCTGATTTACGGTGACCCGTACGTTCACCCGTCAATGATTCGAGCTCTTGAATAAACTCTGGGTAATAGGCTGCCCCTAACCTAACAAGTTGATACCATACCTTGTTTCGGCGCTGAGAGACCCAAGGAGAAATAATGCCCGCAGATACGCACGTTGCCTGCCCCTGATCTTCTCGGTCATAAACCGTTACTTCATGACCTTCTTTTAATAGATGATAGGCAATTGAAGCTCCGGCGATTCCGCCTCCAATAACTTGTATTCGCATGAAATCCCTCCTGTTGTCAGTATAAAGCAAAATCCCCTTCAAAAAAACTTTGCCGTCTTTGTCTAAAGTTGCTGTCACGGGGGAATAGTAAAGTACAATTTGATAGTAGAAATGAGGGACACCTATGAAATGGCAAGGGCGTACGAGAAGTACAAATGTTGAAGACAGACGAGGAATGGGCGGAAAAGGTATCGCTGGGATTGGTGGAGGATTAGGATTGATTATTGCCTTAATCTTCGCCTTTGTAAGTGGAGACCCTGGAGTCATTCTTGATCAAGTAAGTAGCAATCAAGCATCTGTTCCAGCACAGACGACAGCCATGGAGGACGAAGCGAAAGAATTTGTATCGGTTGTATTAGCAGATACAGAGCGGATTTGGTCGCAAATTTTTGAAGAAAACGGCATGGAATACGTAGAACCAACACTCGTACTTTATTCGGGAAGCGTGCAATCTGCATGTGGGGCTGCAGGAGCATCTGTTGGGCCCTTCTATTGTCCAGCAGATTACAAACTGTACATCGATTTAAGTTTTTACGAAGAATTGTCTACAAAATATAATGCACCTGGAGACTTTGCGATGGCTTATGTAGTCGCCCATGAAGTTGGTCACCACGTTCAAACGCTCTTAGGCACTACCGATAAAGTGATGCCTCTTCGCCAACGATTATCAGAGGAAGAATTTAATAAATATCTGGTCCGTTTTGAACTTCAAGCCGATTACTTCTCAGGAGTATGGGCGCACCATGCAGATGGGCTAGGATATCTAGAAGATGGCGATATTGAAGAAGCTCTAGCTGCTGCAAGTGCTGTAGGGGATGACACTTTACAAAAACGGGCACAAGGCTATGTAGTAGAAGAAAGCTTCACACATGGAACTTCAGAGCAGCGTATGACTTGGTTTAGAAAAGGCTACGAAACAGGAACGATTCAAGGTGGGGACACATTCAATAGTCGTCCTTAAGGAAATAAAATCCAATCCATACGGGTTGGATTTTTTGGTTTCCTAACCGTATCATTTCGTCTACAATGAGGAAACAGAATGTGGGAATAAGGGGGATCTAAAATGAAACTTGAGTTTACAAAAATGCAGGGTGCAGGCAATGACTACATTTATATTAATGGATTTGAAACTACACTTTCACAAGATACTGCAACACGTCTTGCCCATCAACTTTCCAATCGGAATTTTGGAATTGGTGCAGACGGCTTGGTCATTATCGACCCGGTGGATGGCGCAGACGCTAAAATGCGCATGTACAATGCGGATGGCAGTGAAGGAAAAATGTGTGGAAACGCGATTCGGTGCGTAGCAAAATACATGTATGATCATGGTATTGTGACGAAAGAAAAAGTTGTTATTGATACATTAAGCGGAAAAAAAGCAATTGATTTGGTGATTGAAAATAATTTTGTGTCAGAAGCAACTGTAGACATGGGAGCTGCCAATTTTGTACTTTCGGAAATTCCAGTGAAAAGTGCTGAGGCAGAATGGATTGATTATACTTTCACAACATCGATTGGAGACTATCAAGTAACGGCAGTGAGCATGGGGAATCCTCATCTTGTAACCTTCCTTGATGAAATTCATGATTTGAATCTAACGGTCATTGGACCCGTATTTGAACATCATCCCGCTTTCCCAGAGCGAATCAATACTGAATTTGTAGTGGTCCACTCCCCTACTGAATTATCTATGCGCGTTTGGGAACGCGGATCCGGTGAAACGATGGCATGCGGAACTGGTGCATGTGCTGTAGTGGCAGCTGCTGTTCGAAACGGACATAGCCCCGCTGGAGAATGGATAACAGTCCATCTACTAGGTGGAGATTTAGCGATTTTATACAATGATGAAACAGTTTTGATGAGAGGTCCAGCTGTAGAGGTGTATAAAGGTTCCATTGAATTAGTCGTTTAGAACTACAAATGTCATAAAATGATTTATTTTTGTAAACAAAAAACGTATAAATTGTAATGTGAATGTAATGTTCAATTGCTATGATACTTCTATCTTAATCAGATAGGGGTAGAGAACTTGAAAAAGATTCTTAGCACACTGGTCCTGGTTTTTGTACTATTCATTTCAACTACAGCAGCATCAGCTTCGACTGGCACATATACAGTAAAAAAAGGGGATACGCTTTATCGTATCGCTGTGAATCATAAGACAACAGTTTCTAATTTGAAGTCTTGGAACAATTTAAAATCAGACACAATCAAAATTAATCAAAAGTTACATGTTAAGAAACCAGCAACAAAAAAAGTTTCACGCTCCACTAGCAATGAAGTGGTTAAAGAGTTTTATGTAACATCTACTGCTTACACTGCTTATTGCAAAGGCTGTTCAGGCATAACAAAGACTGGAATCAATCTTCGCAAAAACCCACATTTAAAAGTAATTGCAGTAGATCCTAAAGTAATTCCACTCGGAACTAAAGTTCACGTAGAGGGTTATGGGTATGCAATCGCTGGCGATACAGGAAGTGCAATCAAAGGAAATAAAATTGATGTATTTATGCCTTCTACTTCCCAAGCACTCAACTGGGGACGCAAAACAGTTAAAATTAAAATCATCAAATAAAAATGCATTGGCCGAGTTGGCCAATGCATTTTTTTAATGTGAAGCGCGCATGGTCAGTTCCATAGACCGCAATCGCTTTTCTAGATCATAAATGGGAGTACTGATCATCAGTTCTTTTACTTGTGTTTTTTGTATAAACGCCTGTAGTTGCTCACGAACCGTATTTTCTGACCCGACAATTCGTGCGCTCACTGTGCGCTCTACCATCATCTGTTCCGAACTCGACCAGTCAAGCTCTTCTACTGCAATCGGTGGACGCATTTTATGTTTATGGCCACGCACGATACTCAAAAACTGTTGGATTAAAGTTGTACTCAGTTTTTCCGCTTCCTCATCTGTCTCTGCAGCGACAACATTGACAGCTGCCATCGCATAGGGCTCTTTCAAATACTTCGACGGTTGGAAGTTTTGATGATAAAGCTGCAATGCATGCATCAATTGATCTGGAGCAAAATGACTAGCAAAAGCAAAAGGAAGTCCAAGTTGAGCCGCTAAGCGTGCACTATATGTGCTTGATCCTAATAGCCAGACTGGAACATTTGCTCCTGCGCCGGGTACTGCCATGACGGCAGGAATTCTAGCTTCATCAACTGGCTCTAAATAATGCAACAATTCACTGACTAGTTCCGGGAAATCATCCGCGCCTTGATGGTCACGGCGAAGTGCTCGAGCCGTCATCATATCTGTTCCCGGAGCGCGTCCGAGTCCAAGATCAATCCGACCAGGATACATGGCATCTAAAGTACCGAATTGTTCAGCTATGATATACGGAGCGTGATTTGGCAACATAATGCCTCCTGCTCCAATACGAATGGTAGAGGAATGGCCGGCCAAATAGCCGATTAAAACGGAGGTTGCTGAACTCGCAACTCCTTGCATGTTATGATGTTCTGCTACCCAGTACCGGGTATAGCCTAATTTTTCAGCTTGCTGGACAAGCTGTTTACTTTGTAAAAAGCTCTCTGCTGGCGTTTCGCCTTGTCGAACCGAGGCTAAGTCTAGGAATGATAATTTTGTCACTGCTTTCACGACCTTTCCTTATCTAGTCTAGCCCCATTTTTAACAACTTCAAAATAAAATGCTTACACTATTATCCGTTCCACTGGCTCATACCGCCACGCACATTCGTAACGTTTGTGAATCCAGCTTGTTTTAATACTTGGCAAGCACGAGAACTGCGCATGCCAGATTGACAGATGACTACAGTTTCTTTTTCTTTATCTAACTTTGCCAATTGGTTTGGCAATGTATTTAGTGGCATATTTTTAAACTGTGGGATATGACGTCCCTTATATTCTGCTGGTGTTCGAACATCTATGAACTGTTTCGAGTTATCATTCAAGGCCGCTTTTAAATCGGTCGTATTGATGGATGCCGTTCCTTTCGCACCCATCATTCGCCATGCGATAAAACCAACTACACCAGCAATCACTATCCATTCCATCTTCTAATTCCCCTATCTACTTTTAATTACTAAATTCATTGCATCGTGAACGAGTTTTTCTGCATCAGCTAAACCTGATATAGCACTTTCACGCACACAACGCTCAAGATTAGCGCTTACGACTAGCCCGATTGCTTTATCAACAGCTGCACGAACTGCAGTTAGTTGTGTCACGATATCCGTGCACTCTTTCTGTTCATCCATCATGCGCAGTACACCTGCCAATTGACCATCTGCACGCTTGATACGATTTTTAATTTCGTTTGGATAATCCATATGATCGCCTGCTTATTTTAAAAGTTCCATGACGCGGTTTGGATCAAAACCGAGAACCCATTGACCATTCACATTCGTTTGAGGTACGCCCATTTGTCCTGTTGTTTCAACGAGCCGATTGGCTGCAGCTGGGTCTTTTTGTACATCGACGTTTGTATATGGAATGTTTTGCTGGTCTAAAAAGTTTTTCATCATATCGCAGTAAGGGCAAGTTGTAGTTGAGTAAACTGTTACTGTGTTTGTCATTTTTATCATCCTCTTTTACTTATTTTTTTGTTCACGTAGGTAAGCCCCGTAGCCACCCGCCATATGTTTCACATCTTCATAACCAAGTGATTTCAATACACTGGATGCAATCGCTGAGCGCGCGCCTCCTTGGCAATACACAAGGACTGTCTTGTCTTTTGGAATGTCCGTGTCACGAATTTTCCCGAGGAAATGATGGTTGGCTTGATTTAAATGTCCATCTCCCCACTCCACATCGTTGCGAACATCTACTACATACGTTGACTCTTTTTCCGCTTCCTCTAAAAATTCTTCAACGGACAGCGTCTCATAGGCATCATGTTGATTCCATTCTGCTACAACATCTACCGGAGCATAACCAATGATACGGTCAAAATGAATAGAATGCATCGATTCAATAATCGCTTCCTTATCATAAGGTTCACCAATGATTACTAAATCTTCATCATAGTTCGCTAGCCATCCTGTCCAGTTTGTAAACGATTTATTATACGGAATAGTAATTGAGCCTGGAATAAGTGTTTTTTCAGCTAATGTCGCCGGGCGCGTGTCAATGACTAGTGTGTTGTTATTCTTAAGTGCCTGCTTCACGTCTTCTGCCGAAAGATCAGGCACACGGTCTGTATGTTTTAATACTGTCGGACCTACTTTATTTACCTTTTTCATTTCTGCAAAATAAACAGGCGCCTCTGGTTGATCTTTTAATAGTTCATCTACGAAAGCTTGTTCATCGTCAATTTGCATTGCCCAGTTGAATTGTTTTTCATACCCAACTGTAGAGGATGGAACGGCCCCAAGAGATTTTCCACAAGCAGAACCTGCTCCATGTGCTGGCCAAACCATTAAATAGTCGGGTAGCTCTTTAAATCGTTGTATAGAACGAAACATGTCGCGTGCTCCACTATCTGCAGTGCCTTCTGCGCCAGCTGCTTTTTCTAATAGATCTGGTCGACCAACGTCTCCAACGAATACGAAGTCACCTGAAAAAATTCCCATAGGTTTCGTAGCTCCGCCACCACGGTCAGTAAGGATAAATGAAATGCTCTCTGGGGTATGACCTGGCGTGTGCATCACTTCAAAGTCGATATTTCCAATGGAGAACCTGCTTCCATCTCTCACGAATTCCACATCAAGACCTTCTGTGTACCCGTACTTCCAGTTTTCATCACCTTCGTCCGAAAGATAGAGTTTCACTCCATGGTCTACTGCTAGTTGTCTCGACCCAGAAACAAAGTCTGCGTGAATATGTGTTTCAGTAGCTGCTGTAAGTGTAAGCCCTTCTTTTTTTGCAACTTGAACGATTTCATCAATAGAACGAGATGGATCAATTACGATCGCTTCACCCGTGCGTTGGCAACCAACTAGATACGTGTATTGTGCGAGCTTATCATCAAAGAAAGAACGAAATAGCATAATCATTTCCCTCCGCTTAATTAGTTTTTTGTTTGTACGGAAAATATACCATAGGGGGTATAAATGTTCAAGTAGTTTGTTTATAATTAGTTTTTCACTAAATCTCTCCCTTTAAACTTCAGTTGACGCTTTTCTGTCTTTGTTGTAAAATCAACTCTTGTGACTTCGTGGTTCGAGATCCTCCCACGCAAAAAAACTAAGGAGTTTTGACAAATGAAAATGAAAACACTTGCGGTCAATGCAATTATTGCTGCACTATATGTAGCTGTATCATTGGCGGTCCCTGTACTTGCTTATGGGGCAATTCAATTCCGTTTGGCGGAGATGTTCAATCATTTGATTATCTTTGACAAGCGCTATTTCTTTGGTATTGTAGCTGGTGTATTTATCACGAACATCTTTTCACCTAATGGGATTTATGATGTTTTGTTCGGAGTAGGACATTCCGTGATTTCTCTACTAATCGTTTTAGCTGTAATTCCGTTAGTAAAAAAAGATTCGCATAAAATGATAATTAATACACTCGTTTTTACATTTACAATGTTTATAATTGCTTATCAGCTTGTGTTAGTTCTTGGACTGCCATTCTTCTTGACTTGGTTAACTGTTGCTGGCGGCGAATTAGCAGTACTTTTACTTGGTATTCCAATTTTCATTGCACTGAACAAACGTTTAAACTTTTCACGACTTCTCGACTAACGTGTACACACTGTGTGCACGTTTTTTTTTATACTTGTTTGGGTATCTTTGATAAGAAAGAACTATACATAGAGACTAGGAAAGAGGACTGAAAAAATGGGGAGATTTAAAAGGTGGTCGAAACGAAAAAAAGTTCTATTTATTGTAGTGATAGCTTTGATTGTAATCTATGCAGGAATGATTTTATGGCACACATTCAAGCCATTGCCTGAAGGTATTTCGTATGCAGGTGACTTACAGCCTATTTCTTCAATAGATATGCTCACGGATTTAACATACGCAGTGAATGAAAATAGTGAAGAGCGACAAACAGAAAATGAAATTTTCTCGAGCATTTATCAAATGATTGAAGAAGCTGAAGAATTCGTTGTCGTAGATTTCTTTTTAGTCGATGGTTTTTATGAAGAAGACGAGGGGTTTCCCCCTATTGCAGATGAATTATCCGAAACTCTTGCAACGAAGAAATTAGAAAATCCAGAGATGCCAGTGATTTTTATAACGGATCCTTTAAATCAAGGATACGGTTCATATGAAAACAAGTGGTTCAAAAAAATGCGCGATGCTGGAGTTGAAATCGTCTATACCGATTTAGACCCTTTACGAGATTCAACACCGATTTATTCAGGAATTTATCGAACGTTTTTCCAGTGGTTTGATTTTGGAGGAGAAGGTTGGATTCCAAATGCCATGGCGAGTGAAGCACCAAAAATGACGGTTGCTTCGTACTTAACATTATTAAATGTCAAAGCTAATCACAGGAAATTAGTCATTACTGAAAAAGAGGGCTTAGTTTCTTCAGCAAACCCGCACGATGCGAGTGGACTGCACGGCAATATTGCACTAAAGTTCACCAGTTCTCCTCTTCTCAACGACATGCTTGAAGCAGAAGAAGCGGTTTCTTTGATGTCCGGTGGTCCGAAGCTTCCCCGCGTCCAAGAAGTTGAGGAGGAAGCTGAGTACGAAGGTCAATTATTGACAGAGAAGACGATTTTAGATGCGCTCCTAACAGATATCGCCGCTACAGAAGAAGGTGATTCTATTGATTTGATGATGTTTTTCATCGCAAAAAGAGATATCGTCAATGCACTAATCGATGCAGCCAATCGTGGGGTTGAAGTGCGCATGATTTTAGATCCGAATGAAAATTCTTTTGGGCGTCAAAAATCCGGTCTCCCTAATCGACCTGTTGTTCAGGAAATGGTAGAAGATACCGAGGGTAAGATAGAAGTACGCTGGTACAATACGGTGGTCGGTCAATATCATACAAAAGCCATTCATATTCAAACAGACCGTTCGGTGATTTCAAGTGGTGCAGCCAATTATACGGAGCGGACTTTGGATAATTATAATTTGGAGGCGAACTTACGAGTGGTTGCTGACAGTGATAGTGAGTTGGCAGAAGAATTCTCTAGTTATTTTGAGCGTCTGTGGACGAATGAAGATGCTGCATTTACCGTGGATGTGGAAGAGTACCAGGATAGCTTTACATGGTGGCAGCGTTGGATTTATAGTTTTCAGAAGCTGATTAAAGTGACTACGTATTAGTTTTAGATGTGGAGCCGACTGGTCAGAAATTGTGCGAGAAGACAGCGTGGACTGTGATGCGCTCTTGGCTTCATAGGCCGCGATGGCTTCTTGCGGGATTTCTAGGAGGCGTAACTCGATTTCATTTAGATTAATAGAACGTCTCCCCAGGAACTCACTGCCTTCTCTTGTCGATTGAAAAAAGTAACAACAACTATTTACAGCACTCCCGCAGCAAAATAGGTGACAGGCACCTTATTACTGTCTAAAGCTACTGCACTAAATACTCGACACAAAATCTTTTTATGAAACTGAAGTTGAGTGCAGAGGAGGGGCTGACTCCGGAGGGATTAAAAGCGGAACGTGAGACCCCGGAGGCGTGAACTTGCGCTGAGGAGGCTCACGACGCGCCCTCGGAAAGCAGCCCCGCAACGGAACTCAACGTTTAAACAGCAAGCCTCATTCAGATGGCTTGCTGCTTTTTCAATAGGGATTCTTTTGATAATAAAAATTTGGAGATTTCGTAGTATTGTCGTAAGGTTTATGGAATACATGGGTAGCCGCAGGTGACATCGGCGGAATTAACCAACTCCACATACCCGTTACATCTCGTCCATTTTTCATTTCTTGCTGTTCAAACTGCTTAAACTGCACAGCTGCCGTGTGATGATCCACGATACTCACACCTTGCTGTTTAAAAGAATGGAGAACCGCCAAATTCAACTCCACTAATGCACGGTCTTTCCATAGACTAGAAGCTGACTTTTGGTTCAAATCGAATAACTCTGCGACACGTGGCAACTCATTGTAACGATCTTCATCCGCTAGATTGCGTGCGCCGATTTCCGTTCCCATATACCATCCATTAAACGGTGCAGCCGGGAAGGTAATCCCTCCAATTTCAAGCTTCATCGAGGAAATGATGGGTACAGCATACCACTTTAATTTTAAGGAAGAAAATTCTGGATGTTCCGGGTGAGTAATGGGTACCTCTAGTACAACATCAGACGGAATTTCAAAAAGTTGTGGAGATTTATTACCTACTTGTACGATGAGAGGCAATAAATCAAAGCTCGTTCCCGCACCTTGCCAACCCAGCTGCTCACAGACTTTGGTGTACTCTAGAGAATCTGGATCTCCAATTATTTCTCCTTCTCGCTCGTAACCGGCATAGCGAAGCAATTGATGATTCCAGATGCGAACATTTGGATGGAAAATAGAAATCGTCGGTTTAATTTTCCCATCATTTGTAGCAAACGCAATGTGGTATATAAGAGCGTCGAAGATTTCTTGTTCTGACTCAAGGGTGCGGTGATCATGAACGTGCATCGTCTGCCAAAACAAGCGACCTATGCATTTATTGCTATTACGCCATGCCAACTTCGACCCATATTCTAGCTCTTCGCGTGTCAACGTATACGTTCCAGTAGTGTATATCTCTGTTTCTATTTCATTTCTGCGCGCTTCAAAAAAGTCCGGTGACTTTTCAAGCTCTTGGCAGTATATTTGTAAAAACTCTAATGCTTTGTCTAGCATACGGGCGTCCCTCCACTCTTTTTTAATAGTAAACGTAGAGAGAATAGAAATGCAAAAAATCGACTTGTTGGACTTATGAAAGTATGACAAGTTTATGGCGTAAAAAAAGAAGCTCTAGGTGAGCTCCTCTGAATAAAAATAAATCTGATTTCGTCCCTTTTGTTTCGCTTCATATAAGATGCGATCAATTGTGGCGTACGTTGTCTCAAAATGAGTTTTTACTTGCTCGGTTGTCTCTATACCGCCACCACTTATTGTAAGAACCTGTTGTTTCCCGTTATATTCATACATGATTCCAAGTCGCTTTATCTCCTGTTGAATGGACACGATCAACTTATTTGGGAATTGCTCATCTCCACATGACGCAACAATCAAAAATTCTTCCCCACCCATTCTCGTAACAATTCCATCATTAGTTAACTGAACAACAACAGTCTCAAGGGCAGAAGCTACTTGTTGTAACACATGGTCACCCGCAACATGTCCTTGGCTATCATTGTAGTGCTTAAAATAATCAATATCTAAAAGCAAGAAGACATATGAACCTGGTCGCATTGTGGCTAAATACTGGATCAAGCCCCGACGATTATACACTTTTGTCAGCTCATCTTTATATGTCGTTTCTTTCAATTGAGAATTTGATTGTTTTAATTGCTCAGCAATTTGTCGTTGATGATCAATTTCATACGTCAATTGCTCATTGAGTGTGGCCATCTGCGAGAGATCTGTTGAGTGTTTTACTTCAATGCGGAGTAATTCAAGTTTATTACGAACACTTGTCGATTCGATTGCCTGCTCTGTCTGATGAAAAAGTTTGTAATAGGCAAGTGCGGATTCAAAATCTTCATTCTTCTCATGAAACGAAGATAACTTTTCATAAATCTTTCTTAGTAAGTGGTGCGCATCTAATGATAGTGCTAATTCTTTGGCCTCTATTAAAAGCTCCGTATAACTAAATGAAAAGTCTTGCACAAGCTCTGCCAAATTTAACAAAATCTCAGTTTTATAGAGACGGTTGCCACCAGATTGAATATAAGAATAAGCCATACGCAAATGATTTTCAGCTTGTGTGAAATCACGTTTCCGTATATAGAGGGCACCTAATTTATTTTCTATATCTGCTAATGCGGATATGTCTGTTTGTTGCAGCAACAACTCTTTGCTCTGTTGATAGTAGGAGAACGCAACATCAAGAAGCTCCGATTGAAATGCCAACTGCCCAAGGTTTTCATAAATAATAGCTTGGAAATACAGTTCATCAGATTGGATGGCGAGTTCTAGCGCTTCTTTGTAATGTTTTTCGGATAGTTCAAACTCTCCTGTCTCTCGATACACTTCACCGATGTTGTTATTTGCTCGGCATGCTACTTGAATCGCATTCACCTGATCTGCACTCGTTTTAGCTTGGTAAAAATAGCGCACCGCTTTTTCATAAAACCCATTGTAAAAATAAACAACGCCAATTAAATTCAAGGCTTTAGCAAGTCCCTCGTCGTCATGCAATGTTCTGAAGTGCCTTTCAGATTTATAGGCATGGTCCAGACATTTATCCATAACTGTCAAATACCGATTCCCGAGAGCAATCCAGAAATGGAGAGTCGCACGTTGGTCTACTCGTTCGCAAGATTCAAGCAACTGAAGCGCTTCATTTATTATCCGTTCTGGATGCTTAGTTATGTCTTGTTGCCATTGTTTAACGTATTCTTCCAACTTTGCTCCCCCCTTGCTCTTTATTTGATTGTATGGAATAGCCATCAAAAGGTAAATCATTTTTCAAAAAAAACAAAATAAACCGCAGGTGTCTGCGGTTTATTTGAGGGAGTATCCTCCGTCAACGATAAGGTCTGTTCCATTGATATAACTGGCTTCATCTGAAGCTAAAAATAGTACTGGAGCTGCAATTTCATGGGGTTGGCCGTACTTGCCTCTTGGGTGATGAGAGGAATTTTCATCAAATGCACGCTGGCTGCCATATGCTTTAACAGCTAGCTCGGTTTCAGTGGGGCCTGGTGAAATACTATTTATACGAATACCTTCCCCAGCATGACGAAGTGCAGCACTCTTAGTCATCGCAATGACTGCGGCCTTTGTTCCGCTATAAGCAGGTAACATTGGGTTGATTTTAGCACCACCTAAAATTGCCGCATTGTTAATGATGACACCTGACTTTTGTTTAGACATGACTTGCAACGCGTGTTGCATGTAGAGGAAGATAGCGGTTTGATTGACTGCAATCAACTCATGCCACTTATCTAGTTTCACGCGAGACAGCGGACCGGTCGCAACGGAAAGCACTCCTGCGTTGTTAAATAAAATATCGATGCGGTCTTCATGCTCCAGCACTTTTTTGAAGAACGCTTCGATTTGATCTGGCTCATGATTGTCTACTGCGATGAAATGCGCATGATCTGATTCGATTTGTACAGCTTTTTCTTCACTCCGACCGCTAAAATAGACGACTGCTCCTTCTTTCACAAACTGTTTTACTACTTCTCCACCAATACCCGATGTACCGCCATTTACTACAACTACTTTGTCTGAAAATCTCATTGTCTTCTCTCCTCTCAAAATTAAGTACCGCAATAGGTTACAAAATCTTGTCCTGTTTCAGGTGGACGTTGATCAAAAGCAAGTTGTTCTTGTGAATACATATAGGGTTTTTCTAGGTGTTTTAACAAGGTCATCACGTTCTCCATCGAGCCAGTCTCCGCTTCATCGAGTGCTTGTTGGACTAAATGATTTCGCGGAATGAGGACGGGGTTGGAAGCTTCCATCAATTGTTGTTGTTCAGGTGTTCGTTCCCCTTGTTGCTGTTCGTACTGCTTTAGCCACGCTTGAACATCCGCATGTTTAAAGAATTCATCGGAATAGTTCTGTAGTGTGAGTGCTACGAATGTTCTTGTGAAATCGGCTTTATGTTGCTGCATTAATTGCAAAAATTGGGATGCAAGTTTCAATGTTTGCTCTGTATTAGGAAGACCAATTTTTTTGGATAGGCCCTCGTTATATGCCTGTTGGAAAAGTTCAGGATAGCTATCTAATACTGCCTGTGCCACTTCGATTGCTTTCTCTTGTGTGTCCCCTAGCAGAGGCAGCAAACTTTCTGCGAATCGTGCAAGATTCCAGCCCGCAATGCCAGGTTGATTTCCATATGCATAACGCCCTTGTTGATCAATCGAGCTAAAGACGGTCGCCGGGTCATACGTATCGAGAAATGCGCATGGCCCATAATCAATCGTTTCACCACTTAGTGTCATATTGTCTGTATTCATCACGCCGTGCACAAAACCAACGAGCTGCCACTGTGCAATGAGGGTTGCCTGTCTTTTTATGACTTCTTGTAATAGAGATTTGTATGGATGTTCATTTACCGGAATGGCAAGGTGTTCGATTGTGTAATCCGCTAAACTGCGCAAATCTTCTACACTTCCAAACTGGGCAGCATACTGAAACGTACCTACACGAATATGGCTTTTCGCGACTCGAGTCAATACAGCACCCGGTTTTACTGTTTCTCGCTGGATGCCTTCCCCTGAGTAGACGACGGCAAGACTGCGCGTTGTGGGAATCCCTAAGTGATGCATGGCTTCACTAATTATATACTCCCTTAGCATCGGTCCGAGGGCTGCACGGCCGTCTCCTCCGCGTGAAAACGGTGTTCTGCCTGAACCTTTCAGCTGAAGGTCATAGGTTATGTGATCTTTACCTTGTAGCTCACCTAGTAAAATCGCGCGCCCATCTCCTAACATCGTAAAGTTAGCAAATTGATGGCCGGCATAGGCCTGTGCGATTGGCTGGCTGTTCTCAAACGTCTCGTTGCCGGCTAGGAACTTTGTGTAGTCAGCCGGATTACCAGCAAAGCCTAGTTGCTCCGCGACCGTTTCGTTCCAGATGATGAGTTGCGGATCTGCAACAGGTGTAGGAAGGATTTCTTTATAGAATGTTGCTGGAAGTGTTAGATAGCTTTGCGTGAACTGCATAAATGGTCTTCCTTTCGTGTTGAAACGTTGTACAAACAGTATACAGTTTAGGCACAAGAAATACGAATTATAAGTATGGTCATTCACCAGGCTAGTGACACTCTCCATAAATACGTGAATAGCGTGTTTCTGGCGTTCGCAACTCGATTTCGATACACTTGATAAATCAAGAGCTAAAGGAGGAGTTAATACTATGGAACTTGTAGTGTATTTAGCAGGACAGATTCATGACGATTGGCGTGATGAGGTAAAAGCAAAAGCACAAGAGAAGAACCCCGCGATTACGTTTGTTTCTCCTCAGACTAATCATGATCGATCGGATGCAGTAGGGGAAGATATTTTAGGGAAGCAACCTAGCGCGTATTATAAAGATGATGCCGCTTCAGGTATTAATAATTTACGGACACAAGTTCTCCTAAATAAGGCTGATGTTTGTATTGCGTTGTTTGGGGAGTCCTATAAACAGTGGAATACAGCCATGGACGCGACGGCAGCAATCACACTTGGAAAACCAACTATCATAGTGCGTCCCGAATCTTTGATCCATCCTTTGAAAGAGTTATCGAATAAAGCAAATGTGACTGTGGAAACAGTCGACCAAGCTGTCGACGTTCTTGCGTACATCTTTGAATAGAAAGGGGTTGGGCAGCTAGGGGTTTACGACTTGGTTGCCCGTTTTTGTGACCTGCGGACCGTGTTTTGTGACCCGAGCGAGCGTTTCTGTGCCCTCAAAACTCATTTGTGTGCCCTGAGTCATGTTATGAAAACTAAACACCTGGCTCCACTAAAAAATCAGCACCCTGTCTCAATCTAAGCTTGAGAAAAGATACTGATTTATGCGTGCTAGTTATTCCGGAAGCTCGAAGTTTTCAAGGATTTGTCGCACTTCAGCCGTCGATTTTGTATGCATCAACTGGTTGCGCAACTCTCCTGCACCTCGGAAGCCTTTTACATAAATTTTGAAGAAGCGATGCAATCCCGAAATCGAACGTGGCACTTCCTCTGCGTACTTGTCTTGCAAGTCCAACTGATAACGAAGCAAGTCGAGATACTCTTGACTTGTATGTTCCCGTGGCTCTTTTTCGAACGCAAATGGATTTTTGAAAATCCCGCGCCCGATCATGACACCATCAATCCCATACTTCTCCGCAAGCTCAAGACCTTTTGCACGGTCCGGAATGTCTCCATTGATTGTTAACATCGTATTCGGAGCAATCTCATCGCGTAAAGCTTTGATTTCCGGAATGAGCTCCCAGTGCGCATCGACTTGACTCATCTCTTTCCGCGTACGTAAATGGATCGACAAGTTGGCAATGTCTTGTTTCAAAATATGCGCGAGCCACTCTTTCCACTCCTCAATCTCCGAATACCCAAGACGCGTCTTCACGCTGACTGGAAGACCTCCAGCTTTTGCAGCTTCAATTAGCTCAGCTGCGGTATCTGGACGAAGAATCAAACCGCTTCCTTTTCCACGTGTTGCGACGTTTGGTACCGGGCACCCCATATTAATATCAATCCCTTTGAAGCCCATCTCGGCCATTCCGATGCTCATCTGGCGGAAATAATCCGGATTGTCTCCCCAAATGTGAGCGACCATCGGCTGTTCATCTTCTGTGAACGTCAGACGGCCACGGACACTTTGGATACCATCAGGGTGGCAATAACTATCGGAGTTCGTAAACTCTGTAAAAAACACATCTGGACGGCCTGCTTTCGCGACGACATGGCGAAACACAACATCGGTCACATCTTCCATCGGCGCTAATACAAAAAATGGACGCGGCAACTCCTGCCAAAAATTTTCTTTCAACATGTTGTAAATCCTCCTACAAAATTAAACCAATGTTCTAAATCGTTAAATATGTCACGCACTCGACATGCGTTGTATGTGGGAACATATCCACCGGCTGTACTTCGTGCACTTTGTAACCACCATCTTCTAACAGGCGCAAGTCCCGAGCGAGCGTTGCTGGGTTACACGATACATAGACAATGCGGCGTGGTTTATGCTCTATCAGCGTATCAATCAACTTGCCATCCAACCCTTTTCGAGGTGGATCGACAACGACGACATCTGGAAGTCTTCCGTCTTCATACCACTGTGTAATCACATCTTCTGCTGCTCCGACTTCAAACTCAGCGTTTGTAAAGCCATTCAGTTCTGCATTGCGGCGGGCATCTTCCACTGCTTGTGGTACGATCTCAACACCCAGAACTTGTTTTGCTTGTTGTGCGAGGAACAACGAGATCGTGCCAATTCCGCAATACGCGTCCATCACCGTTTCGTTCCCTGTCAGACCTGCTGCTTCAAGTGCTTTTTGGTAGAGCACGTTTGTCTGAAGCGGATTGATTTGATAGAACGAGCGAGCAGATATTTCAAATTGAATATCTCCGATGGAATCGACGATATGCGATTTTCCCCAGTGAACAAATGTCTCTTCTCCAAAAATCACATTTGTACGCGTTGGATTGATGTTTTGAACGATCGACACTGTTGTCGGCTCCACTTCAAGAATGAAGTGAATCAAACGTTCAGGTTGTGAAATCTTTTTCGTTTTCGTCACGAGCACGACCATCGTCTCGCCACTTGTGCGACCTTTACGAACGACTAGGTGACGGAGTTGGCCGCGACCTGTCTTCTCATCATAAGGCTCTAAACCAAATTCTACTGCCTGTTCTTTTAAAGCGAGCATCAAGCGGTCGGCTTCTTCACTTTGAATCAAACACGTCGGTGTGTTGGCGATATCATGAGAGCCAGATTTATAAAATCCTGCCACTACGCGACCTTCTTCTACGCCAAACGGAATCTGAGACTTGTTGCGGTACCGCCACGGGTTGTCCATGCCAAGAACAGGAAGAACGGTCGTATGCACTTTGCCGATTCTCTCCATTGCACTTCGCACCTGTTTCTCTTTCATCATCAGTTGTCCCTCGTAGCTAAGGTGTTGCAACTGACAACCACCGCACGAGTCAAACACCGGACAAGGAGCAGCTACTCGGAACGGAGACGACTCGACAATCTCAACAAGCTTTGCGAAACCATATTTTTTCAATGCTTTCACCACATGAACTTCAACTTTTTCATCCGGTAATGCGCCTTTAATAAATATAGGGTAGCCATCGACTTTTGCGACGCCCTGGCCATCATGTGTTAAATCTTCTACAAAAACCGTCAAACGGTCATTTTTCTTTACAGTCATTCTTTAAACCCCGTTCTTTTTTGCATGATTTCTTCATTATAGCATGAAAAAACTCCTGCCGCGGCAGGAGCTGATTCTACTTTTCTTTTCGAATGATTCCGTCTTTAGGCGCCCACCAGAAGACCGCTGCGATGGCACCAAACAGTACAATGAACGGAGCGTAAAAGATAAAAAAGTTTGTCATGATGATATCCTCCTAAGCGTGATTGTCTTCTTTTTTGCCAGCGACATAATCTTTGTTGAATAAGAATAGGCGCAGGAGCAAGTACAGTGACGGCAACAATAAACACAGGCCTGCAATGAACGCAATGATCAGTGCAATCGCCATCGTTTCATTTGTGAACCCATCATAAATCGTTAAATACGGATACAACAAGTACGGTCTGTGCGACCAGCCGTATGCGAAAAAGGCGATAAAGAATTGCCCGACGAGCAACAAGAAAGCCCATCCGTAATTTCGTTTTGTCCACAATAGATACACCGTTCCGAAGAACATCAAACCTGAAATCAAGAACGCCCACCAGACATCCAAGATATTCGCGTAATGCTCTGGGTTATGTGCACGAAGTTCTACAATGATTCCTGTTGCTGTAATCATCGTCGGCAATGCCCAGATCAATGCGTATTTACGTAGTAACTTCGTAGCACCAGCGTCCTCTGCTTTACTTGCGTACCATGTTAAAAACACAGCCGAAATATAAAGTGTGGCGGCAATGGCTAATACAACGATACTCCATGTTAACGGACTCAAGAACAGGCGGCTATAATCAAGTACCGGTTGGCCATCCACCATATCGATGAATCCACCTTCAGAAATCGTTAATACAACGGAAAGCGACGCAGGGATTAAAATCCCCGCTGCCCCGTACATAAACGAGTAGCCTTTGTGCCCGCGTGAACCGTATGTCTCAAACGCATAGTACGATCCCCGTATCGCGAGCAAGATGATAGCAATACTCGCTGGAACAAGAAGTGTTGTTCCGTAATAAAAGGCGGTCTTCGGGAAGAACCCGATGATTCCTACGAAGAAAAATACGAGGAATACGTTCGTAACTTCCCAAACGGGCGACAAATACCTTTGAATAATATTCGTTAAAATATGTTGGCGATTGGTCAGCAAACTATAGGCGTTGAAGAACCCCGCGCCAAAGTCGATAGACCCAACGATGACATATCCAAATAGGAAGAACCAAAGGACCGTGATCCCTATGATTTCTAATGTCATTTCGTATCACCTTCCAATCGCTCTTGATCTAGTTTGTCTAGCTCTTTTTCAACTGGATTGTTACGGAACATTCTGCGCAAGACGACGACAGAACCAATTCCTAAAATCAAGTACAAGATTGCAAATGCGACGACCATGATATCCACACTTCCACTGGATGTTGCACCTTGTTCAACAGTCATGATTTGATACAAAATCCACGGTTGTCGGCCGACTTCGGTCATCCACCAACCTGCTTGAATCGCAATCATGGAAAGTGGTCCACCTGCCACGATCAACCAGAGAATAAAGCGCGAGTTCGCAAATTTCCATTTACGCCATTTCGCGACAACATAAAAGGCTGATAACATCACCATGAACATTCCGATTGTAATCATGATGTTAAAGAAGTAGTGGATATAGAGCGGTGGTATCTCATCCTCTGGGAATTGATCTAGTCCAATCACTTCTGCATTGGGATCATTGTGTGCAAGAATACTTAATGCGAATGGAATCTTAATCGCATATTTCACTTCTTCTCCGTCTAAAATACCGTAAAGAATAAGTGGCGCAGCTTCAGATGTTTCAAAATGCCATTCAGCAGCCGCTAATTTTTCCGGCTGGTACTCAGCAAGGTATTTACCTGAGAAGTCTCCAATGATTGCAGTGGCTATGGAGAACACAAGTCCAACTTTGACCATTAAGTACACAGCTTTTTTATGATAAATATGGTTCGAGCCTTTTAACAATCGGAAAGCCCCGATTGATGCTAGTACGAAAGCGCTCGTCATCAAGGCGGTCGAGACAACGTGCGCCACTTTCGTCGGCATGGCCGGATTAAACATTGCAAGGAGTGGACTGATGTTGACCAGTTCACCGTCGACCATGTCAAAACCTTGTGGTGCGTTCATAAAAGCGTTCACCATTGTGATGAATACTGCAGACATCGCGGCACCAAACGCAACTGGAACAAGTAACAATAGGTGTTTCTTTTGGTTTTCAAAACGGTCCCACGTATACAAATAGATTCCTAAGAAAATTGCTTCAAAGAAGAAAGCAAATGTTTCTAAAAACAGTGGCAGGGCAATCACTTGGCCGGCAAGCTCCATAAAGTTTGGCCAAAGTAGTGACAACTGGAGTCCGATGGCGGTCCCCGTTACAACTCCGACAGCTACTGTGATTACGAACCCTCGTGCCCAGCGACGGGCAAGTAAAATATAGTGTTCGTCGTTTTTCTTGATTCCCACGTATTGTGCCAGCATGATCATCAGTGGCACCCCTACACCGATTGTGGCGTAGATAATATGGAACGAGAGTGTCATTTCTGTAAGTAGCCGACTAAAAAATACAGCTTCTTCATTTCCCATTTCGTTCACCTCATATAGAGTATTGGCTAACGGTCATTCAACGAGCTTCATGCCTTTATTCTACCCTAGTTGAAGGGGTTTAATCTAATCAGCCGAACTTGTTTTCAGGCAAGTTGTTACAAGGTTATGACGGGTTGTGAAAAGTTCGAAAATTGAGAACAACAGAGGAGAATGGAAACAAAAAAACTAGCCCCTCTAAAAAGCTAGAGTAGCTAGTTTAGTTATTAGTCTCTTTCAACGAGATCTTGCTCCGGTAATAAATCTACTGGTGCCATGATTTCAATATGGCGTGCCCAGTTCTCAAAAACTGCAGGCAATGTTCCACCGTATTCTCCGTCGAGATTTAAGGAGACAGTCTCTTCCGACAGGACACGAATCTTTGAAGCTTTGCGGTAAATGACGTGTGGATCATTCAAATGCTCCCCACGAATTGCAAGCGTGGCAAGTCGAATAAACTCTGCCATGTTCACTTTTTTCAAGATGAGCAGAGTAAATTGACCATCGTTGATAATAGCGTCTGGAGCAAGCTTCTCGAAGCCACCGACTGAATTCGTCAAGCCAATTAAGAACATCATGGCTTCTTCTTCAAATACTTCATCATCAAATTCGATGCGTAGTTTCGTTGCGCGAATAGACGGTAACATCTCAATTCCCTTTAAATAATACGCAAGTTGGCCAAGCACCGTCTTTAAACGACTTGGGACTTCATATGTAAGTTCCGTGATGCGTCCCCCACCAGCAATATTGATAAAAAATGTATCGTTCACGTGCCCTACGTCTACCGGTACATACTTACCATCTGTAATAATCTTTACAGCTTGTTGAATGTCACGCGGAATGTGCAAGGCACGTGCAAAGTCATTGGTTGTTCCCATTGGAATCAAACCAAGTTTCGGACGCTCATCAAATAGACTGACGCCTGCTACGACTTCGTTTAGTGTACCATCGCCCCCTGCTGCCACAATCAAATCAAAGCCGTTTTCAACAGCTCGCTTTGCAGCTTCTGTTGCATCACCAGCACCTGTTGTCGCGTGACACGATGTTTCGTAGCCTGCTAGTTCCATTGCTTCTAAAACTTCCGGTAAGTGACGCTTAAACAATTCTCGCCCGGAAGTTGGATTATATATAATTCGTGCACGTTGCATGTACAGAACCTTCTTTCTTCACAACTCTCTCTGCTATAGACAGTATAATACTTTAGCAGGTTCCTTATGAAGGCAATTTTGTGAACCATGCTTCGCGGATGCTGCTATATGTTGCCAAATGAAAGTCTTTGTTTGTCTCTAATTGTGTAGTCAATTCTTCAAAAATGGCACGCTGCGCCTCTTCAAAGCCTTCGCTACCGGCTTCTGGAAGTTTTGCTTTTTCACCCATCACGTACTCTTGCACTAAATCTGCACGAGGCCCCCATGTGGCGATCACTTGTCCTTGTGCATCTAGTAAAAGATATTTTGGAATCGAGCGGCCCCCATTTGTGAGATAGCGATCAATTAATTCTGTATCCGCATCACGTAGCACGACACGTACCTCGACTCCTGCTGCTTCAGTAATTTTACGCAAAATAGCATTGTTCATCATCGCATCTCCGCACCAGTCCTCGGTGATTCCTAAAATGTGGACATTGGATTCAGACAAACGTGTGATAAACTCATCGTCCGCAGGAACTGTGAAGCTTTCGTAGACGTGAAAGGATTGCTCTTTTTTTGTTGTCATTTCGTCCATATAGACTGCAAGTGGACGGCCTTCTTCAAAATACTGTTGTTCTGTTTTCATCAAAAAACCCCTCCTTGACACTAGCATAGCATGAATTCCCAAAAGAAGGCTCGCCCCAAGTCAGGGCGAGCCAGTTTGTTAGCGTTTTTGAATTTCTTCGTTTAGTAATTTGTTGACCATCGGCGGGTTTGCTTGACCTTTTGTTGCTTTCATAATTTGACCGACTAAGAACCCAATTGCACGGTCTTTCCCGTTCTTGAAGTCTTCAATCGACTGTGGATTTGCATCCAATGTTTGAGTCACGATGTCACGCAGTGCATCTTCATCTGAAATCTGTACTAAGCCTTTTGCTTTGACGATTTCATCTGCAGTTCCACCGTTTTCCACCATCTCTTTGAATACTTTTTTGGCGATTTTTGAACTGATTGTTCCATCTTCGATCAACTTCACCATACCTGCAAGACCTTGTGGTGTAAGTTTCGTGTCTTTCAATTCTTTTTGCTCCGCATTCAAGTAGGCTGATACATCCCCCATCAACCAGTTCGTTGATAGTTTCGTGTCTGCTCCTAGTGAAATCGTTTCTTCAAAGAAATCGGACATTTCCTTTGTCAATGTCATTACGCGCGCATCGTATTCTGTCAAGCCAAGTTCGTTCACATAACGCGCTTGGCGAGCATCCGGAAGTTCCGGTAATTCGGAACGAACACGGTCCATCCAAGCATCGTCAATCACAATTTTCACAAGATCTGGCTCTGGGAAGTAGCGGTAGTCATCCGCGCCTTCTTTCACACGCATTAAAATCGTCTTACCAGTAGACTCATCATAACGACGCGTCTCTTGAAGGATTTCCCCTCCATTTTTCAACACTTCCGCTTGGCGAATCTGCTCGTGCTCAAGACCTTTTTTCACGTAGCTAAAGGAGTTCAAGTTCTTCAGTTCTGCTTTTGTTCCAAACTTTTCTTGCCCGTAGGGACGAAGTGAGATGTTCGCGTCACAACGAAGAGATCCTTCTTCCATCTTACAGTCCGAAACACCAGTGAACTGAATGATTGATTTCAGTTTCTCTAAATAGGCGTATGCTTCTTCTGGTGTGCGAATGTCTGGTTCCGATACGATTTCAACAAGAGGCGTTCCTTGACGGTTGAAGTCAACAAGCGAGTAGCCTTTGTCTGTATGCGACAGTTTCCCAGCATCTTCTTCTAAGTGAAGACGAGTGATCCCGATACGCTTTGTTTTGCCATCTACTTCAATTTCAATCCAGCCGTTTTCACCAATTGGCTTATCAAATTGCGAGATTTGATACGCTTTTGGATTGTCTGGGTAGAAGTAGTTTTTACGATCAAATTTTGTGACAGGTGCAATATCCATGTTCAGTGCCATTGCAGCACGCATTCCCCATTCAACAGCCGTTTTGTTAACGACTGGAAGAACACCTGGATACCCAAGGTCGATCACGTGTGTATTTGTGTTTGGTTCTGCTCCAAAGTGCGCTGGAGAAGGAGAAAACATTTTCGATTCAGTTTTCAATTCTACGTGGACTTCAAGTCCGATAATTGTTTCAAAGTTCATTATGCCTTTACCTCCCATAAAGCCGGAGTCTGTTTGTGAAACTCAGTTGCCGACTCGTAGGCAGATGCCACTTGATAAATTGTCGCTTCATCGAAATGCTTTCCGATGATTTGAAGACCGAGTGGTAACCCGTCTGCAGCAAAGCCACAAGGAATCGAGATTCCAGGGACGCCTGCAAGGTTGACAGGGATTGTTAAAATATCATTTGCATACATTGTTAATGGATCGTCGACATTTTCGCCTACTTTAAACGCAGGTGTTGGTGTCGTAGGTCCTACAATGACGTCGTAGTTTTCAAATACGTTTTCGAAGTCTTGCTTAATCAATGTGCGGACTTTTTGTGCTTTCAAGTAGTATGCATCATACGAACCGGCACTTAGTGAATACGTACCTAACATAATACGACGCTTCACTTCATCACCAAATCCTTGTGCACGCGTCATTTTATAAAGCTCTAACAAGTTCTTCGCTTCTTCTGCACGGTAGCCGTAACGGATGCCGTCAAAACGCGCTAAGTTTGAGGATGCTTCAGATGAAGACAATAGATAGTAAGTCGCTAACGCATACTCAGAGTGAGGAAGTGATACTTCTTCCCAAACCGCTCCTTGCGCTTCTAGCACTTTCAAGGCTTCTAAGACAGATGCGCGTACTTCTTCACTGACACCTTCGCCCATATATTCTTTAGGCACGCCGATGCGTAATCCTTTGATCGATTTGCCGATTGCTTCTGAGAATTTTGGAACCTCAACGTTTGCAGATGTTGAGTCCATTTCGTCCACACCAGAAATCGCTTCAAGAAGTAGAGCATTGTCTTCAACAGTACGTGTGATGGGTCCGATTTGGTCTAAAGAAGACGCAAACGCAATCAATCCAAAACGAGACACGCGACCGTACGTTGGTTTCATTCCAACAACCCCACAGAATGCTGCCGGTTGACGGATTGAACCACCTGTATCAGATCCTAATGCAAATGGTACTTCGCCTGCTGCTACTGCAGCTGCAGAACCACCCGATGAACCACCCGGAACATGTGCTAAATTCCAAGGGTTTTTCGTTTTCTTGTATGCTGAGTTTTCATTCGATGAACCCATAGCGAATTCATCCATGTTGATTTTCCCAACGGTGATCATACCCGCTTCACGAAGTTTGCGTACTACAGTCGCATCGTAGATTGGATTGAAACCTTCTAGAATTTTACTAGAAGCTGTTGTTTCGATTCCTTCAGTCACGATGTTGTCTTTCACACCGATAGGCAAACCAAACAGTGGCCCACGCTCTTCAAACGGCGTTGTTTCCAGTTCATCTGCTTGCTTCAGTGCGTTTTCTTTATTTAATACAAGGAACGCCTGAACCTCTGCGTCCACTGCTTCAATTTGTTCAAAAGCATGTTCTGTTACTTGACGAACAGAAACTTCTTTTGCTGCAAGTTTTTGTTGCAGCTCTTTTGCTGTATGTGTAAAATAAGCCAATTTCAGTCCGCCTCTCTAGTCCATAATTGCAGGAACTTTCACTTGACCTGCTTCTTGGTCTTTCACATTTTTCATCATGACTTCACGGTCTAACCCTGCAATTGACTTATCCTCACGAAGTACATTTTCAAGCGGTAAGACATGTGTTGTAGGTTCAACATTCGTCGTATCCAACTCATTTAATTTATCCGCAAATTGAACAATCTTTGCCAGTTGTTCTGTAAAGTGTTCAACTTCCTCATCCGTAATCGCCAAACGTGCCAAATGCGCGACGTGACGCACTTCTTCTTTTGTGATTGTTGCCACTATGGACACCTCCAGTAAATTCAATCATACAAGCCATCATATCATTTTTCGCTTTACTTGAACAGAGTACCGTTATTCGTAGATATGTACGAAAGGTGTCTCCTGGTTTGCTTCTCGTTTGATTAGCGCCTGCTCGCCTTCTATTGACGTGATGTTGATCTCAACAGGAAGATCCGCCACAAAATGCGTATTGATCAGGCCTGAAATGTATTGTGTGAAGCCGATGATTTCCGCTTTCCCGAAAAATTGAATCGGGATATCAATTTTCAACTCTTGTAGAAAATCATCTTTATAAAACCCTGTTCCAATGACACTCGTGTAATTCGGGAAGTACGTCTCGACATCTTGTTTGAAATTACGGAATGCCGTATCTGTATCTCGGAACTGTTCACTAGAGTCCGAAGTAGGAAACGTTACGTAGCGCTCATTGAGTGACGTCCAGTCTCCGATTTCATTCCCACTTGAGGAAACGCCGTAACTGAAATACGTACCTGGAACAATGGCGTTCCGGCTATTTTGTTTGAACAGACCGATTGTAATCGGAATGTTTTCGAGACCCGGCATCGCGCGCATCCGACTTACAATTTCTTGCGCAATACGTCGTCCATTTTCCGTGATTTGCTCGTCAGTCAATTGTTGTTCAAACACTGGCCCATAATCCACTTCGGTGTAGTAGTAGATGGAATTCAGAGCAAGTCCAATGGAAATGCCTGCAAGCTTCATCGTATTTTCATCAAGTTCTAAATAGTTCTGCTCTACGATGTGTGTCAAATAAACAGGTGCTTTCTCCGCCTTTTCACGGCCTACTAGCCCCTCGTCATCTGGATTTAACCCTTGCTCTGTTTGATTGCTTCGTGCTAACCATGAACTGATTGTTGAACGGTCCAAGTATTGGCCTTCTTGAAAGAAATAACGGTCAGTCGGAAATTCATTTTGAGACAAGCGCATGAGTCCTTTTTCGACTTCTACGATGTCATATTTTGTAGCCATATTGGACACGACCAAGCCACGGCTTTTGCTCTCTGCGTACGGCAAGATCGTAGAGTAATAGTTATCATCTAAACGAACAGAGGGAAGTACAACCGTCCGTGCTTCCGATTCTGCTGGGTCTTGTACGACTTCAGTTTCTTGGCTTGGCGTACATGCTGAAAGTACAAGCGTTGTCGCGAGCAGTCCTCCAAGTAGTTTTTTCATGTGTTGTTCTTCCTTCCTAGTTTGCCAGGGCATCCATCATCTGTTGCTCTGTCCAAACTTCAATCCCAAGTTCCGTGGCTTTCTCTAACTTCGAACCGGCATCTTCTCCAGCAATGACAAGATCCGTCTTTTTGCTGACACTGCCTGCAACTTTTGCACCTTTTTCAAGGAGCTTTTCTTTCGCCTCGTTTCGGCCCATCTGCTCAAGTTTTCCAGTCAAGACAACGGTCTTCCCGAAAAGAGGATTGTCCGCTAGCGCTTCCTTGTCAATTCTACGACCTAAATACTGGAGTACCAGGCCTGCGTCTTTTAATTTTGTAACTAGTTGCTGAGACTCAGGTTGCTCAAAATACGTGACCAAAGAGTCCGCCATTTTATCCCCTATTTCATGAACGGCAGTCAATTGCTCGCGTGTTGCTAGCATCAGTTGATCAATATCACCAAATTCTTCAGCAAGTAGACGCGCTGCCTTTTCTCCAATATGACGAATCCCAAGACCGAAAAGTACTTTTTCAAGCGAATTTTCTTTTGTCACAGCAATTGCACGCACTAAATTCTCTGCAGATTTCGTTCCCATACGTTCGAGTTCAATTAGTTGCTCTACTGTTAGTGAATATAAGTCCGCTACGTCGTGAATCAACTGGTTTTGGAACAGTTGCTCGACCACTTTTTCCCCTAAGCCATCAATGTTCATCGCATTGCGAGAAGCAAAGTGTCGAATGCCTTCTGTGATTTGAGCAGGGCAGGCCGGGTTCACACAACGAAGTGCCACTTCCTCCTCGATGCGGACTAATTCGCTCTCACACACCGGACAATTTGTTGGCATTTCATACGGCACAGCGGATTCTTTTCGTTCGTTTTCAAGGACTGCGACTACTTCTGGAATAATGTCTCCCGCTTTGCGGACAATCACTTTATCTCCGATACGGACATCTTTTTGCTGAATCAAATCAACGTTATGAAGGGATGCTCGGCGAACTGTCGTCCCTGCCACTTGCACAGCTTGTAAAATAGCAGTGGGTGTTACAACGCCCGTTCGGCCGACTGTCCATTCAATATCCAAAAGTTCCGTGACCACTTCTTCAGCCGGAAACTTATAGGCTGTCGCAAAACGTGGGCTCTTCGCCGTAAATCCTAGTTCTTCTTGTTGGTCATAGCGGTCGACTTTGATGACGATCCCGTCGATTTCATACGGCAAGTCATTTCGTTTTGCTGTCCATTCTTCTATGAACGCCTGAACGTCTTCAATTGTTTCACATACTTTTGTCTCACGGTTCATAGAGAAGCCCAGTTTGTTTAAGTAATCAAGTGCTTCAGAGTGTGATTGAATCCCTAACTCTTCGGGGTTTCCTAACCCATAAATGAATACAGAGAGTTGGCGACTCGCTGCAATTTTTGGGTCAAGCTGACGCAAGCTTCCCGCTGCTGCATTTCGTGGATTTGCGAACAGTTCAAGTTCTTGTTCTTGGCGCAGTCCATTCAATGCTTGGAAAGAAGCTTTTGGCATGTACGCTTCACCACGCACTTCTAGCGTGACAGATTCCTTCAAGCGAAGCGGCACTGCACGAATCGTTCGGATATTAGCAGTAATGTCTTCTCCGGTCGTACCGTCTCCGCGCGTTGCCCCGCGTACAAGTTTTCCATCCTCATATAACAAACTGACAGCCAGCCCATCAATTTTCAGTTCACATACATAGCGGTAGTCGCTATCCACAAGTTCTTTGATGCGTCGGTCAAACTCACGTAAGTCTTGTTCTGAAAAGGCGTTTGAAAGACTAAGCATCGGTGTGCGGTGGCGTACTTTTTGAAATCCTTCTAAAGGTTTGCCGCCAACTCGTTGCGTAGGAGAATCCGGAAGTATAAGAGAAGGATGTTGTTCTTCAAGTTCCATCAACTCGCGCATGTATTGATCATAAATCGCATCGGAAACGAGCGGTTCATCTAACACATAATAGGCATGGCCGTAATCATGCAACAGCTCATGCAGTTCTTTCATTCGCGCTTCAACATGTTCCATAAGTGAGCCTCCTACTGTTTTTCGATTGGAGCAAATTTAGCTAAGAGTCGCTTAATGCCCGTTGGTTTTGGGAATGCGATATCAAGTTCGCGATTTTCGCCTTCTCCACGAACACTGACTACCGTTCCTACTCCCCACTTTTTGTGGGCTGCTTTGTCGCCGATGTTCCACGTCAGTTTGTCCCCGCCTGACTCTGTATAAACCGGCTGACTCGGTGCAACTTTTCGTGGTTTGATGTAGCGATTGCCAGCAACGGACGGATGCACTTGTCTTGCTCGCTCTCCGCCTACTGGTTCAATCACATCTCCAGAAATCTCTCCGATAAAACGAGAGGGTTGATTCATGCTCGTCCGACCGAAAATCATACGTGTCTGGGCGCAACTTAAATAAAGGCGCTGTTCTGCGCGGGTCAAGCCAACGTAAGCCAGACGGCGTTCTTCCTCCATCTCCTCTTCGTCACCGATTGACCGGCTATGTGGAAAGATATTTTCTTCCATCCCGATTAAAAATACGACTGGGAATTCAAGGCCTTTTGCAGCGTGCAACGTCATCAAGGTCACAGTACCTTGGTCTTCATTCGGCACTTGATCCAAAGCATCGATATCAGAGATCAGAGCTAGGTCCGTCAAGAAAGCTACGAGCGTCTTGTCTTCGCTACGCTCTTCAAATGCTTTTGTCACCGTCACAAATTCTCCGATGTTCTCTAGTCGACTTTCTGACTCAATACTGTTTTCACGTTGGAGCATCTCTTTATATCCTGTACGGTCAATAACTTCTTGAACGATTTCACTGACAGATAAATACTCCTGCATAGCAGACAATTGATCAATTAATGTAAAGAATTCAGAAACAGATTTTAAGGCCCGTCCTGTCATACCAGGAATCAACGTAGCATTTTCAAGTGCTTCAAGCACCGTCATATCGTGCATCAAAGCATACGTAACAATTCGTTCAAACGATGTTGCGCCAATATTGCGCTTTGGTTCATTGATAATACGAGCTAGTGAAATATCGTCGTCATTGTTCGCGATAAGTCGCAAGTAAGCAAGTAGATCTTTAATTTCTTTACGGTCATAGAACTTGGTTCCGCCGACGATTTTGTAGTTCATATTGGATTTGACTAATGTCTCCTCCATTGCACGAGACTGCGCATTCGTGCGGTATAAAACAGCAAAGTCTTGGTAGCGAAGCCCATCATCTTGCATCAGTTGTTGAATTTTACCGACTACAAACTGCGCTTCTTCTTGTTCGTTGTACGCACGGTACAGTTGAACCTTTTCACCCTCCGAATTATCAGTTCGAAGTATTTTTGGATAGCGGCTCTTATTGTTCCCGATGATTTCATTGGCCGCCTGTAAAATGCGCTTTGTAGAACGATAATTTTGCTCAAGCATAATCACTTTTGCGTTCGGATAATCTTTTTCAAATGACAAGATATTTCCGATATCCGCCCCACGCCAGCGATAGATCGATTGGTCCGAGTCTCCAACAACACAAATGTTATGGAATTTTTCAGCAAGCATCTCAACCAGTTGATACTGCGCTTTATTTGTATCTTGGTATTCATCTACATGGATGTAGTGAAATTTATTTTGATAAAAGTCGAGCACTTCCGGAACACGTGTAAACAAATCAATCGTGCGCATGATCAAATCATCAAAGTCCATCGACTGATTCTTTTTCAAACGACGCTCATACGACTTGTACACCTGTCCTGCAATTTTCTCGTACGGATTCATCGGATTCATTTCCGCTAAAAAGTCATCCGCTGTCTTCAGCTGATTCTTTGCACTGCTGATGATGCCGAGCAAAGCGCGTGGCTCATACTTTTTCGGGTCGATATTATCTTGCTTTAAAATTCCTTTGATGACACTGAGTTGGTCTGTGCTATCAAGAATCGAAAAGTTTTTTGAGTACCCAATGCGATCGGCATCCCGACGTAAGATTCTTACGCACATTGAGTGGAAAGTGGAGACCCACATCTGGTCGCCAAATCCTTCGCCTAAAATACCATCGATTCGCTGCTTCATTTCTTTGGCTGCTTTATTTGTGAAGGTAATCGCTAAAATCTTTGACGGGTACACTTGTTTTTCTACGATTAAGTAGGCGATGCGGTGCGTCAACACGCGCGTTTTCCCAGATCCTGCTCCCGCCATGATGAGAAGCGGTCCTTCTGTATGTTTAACAGCTTCTTCCTGTTTTGGATTCATGCCGTTTAAAAGTTGGTTTGCAATTCGCTTCATAGTTCCTCCTTAACGGCTTTTACCGTTTTGAGTGCTTGTTTTAAGTCGGTGTAGAGACTGTTGCCGACGACAATTGTGTCTGCATACTGGGCCATTTCTCGGGCTTGTTCAGTTGTCTCGATTCCGCCACCGTAAAATAATCGTGTCGTTGTCAGAACGTCTTTACTTGCTTTTACGACTTCTGGATTTCCATATGTCCCACTGTATTCCAAATAAAAAATCGGCAGATGGAACAAATTTTGTGCAAGTCGGGCGTAGGCTACAACTTCTTCTTCAGTCAGCGCTGTATTCGCTTCTGTCAACTCCGCAACTTTAGCAGCTGGGTTCAATACACAATAGCCTTCTGTAAACACTTCATCCCAGTTCATGAAGTCGCCATGCGCGACAAGGGCTTGATGATGCAAGTCTTTTACCCAAGCAGTGTTCGGGCTGTTTAAAACGGAAGGGATAAAATAATAATCAAAACCTGGTGTGATCATTTCGAGGGTCGACAGTTCGAGGCAGACGGGAAGCGCAAATCGGCGGATTTTCATCAGAAGTTCAAGCACATCATCTAGCTCAACATTGTCAGATCCACCAACAATGATGGCATCTGTGCCAGATTCACAAATGAGTTCAAGATCGTCATCAGATAATGACTTCGCCGGGTCAAGTTTACATACATGTTTCCACTCTCTATAGTCCGTAAGCATTAAGGCACCTTCTTCAATCAGACACACTGAAATCGACCCGGGACGAGTCGATTTCGTGTCTAGTAAGTTATGTAGTGTCAGTATACCAAAAAAACAGGCTTCCCTAAAGGGGAAACCTGTTAGCGACGACCTTTCGTCGTGGGCTTGAAGGAAGGCTCATCTGGATATAGTCTTCCGAGCATTTCATCATACGTATCATTGCCGTAATCAAAGCAGCGACGCACGCGAGAGATTGTCGCTGTACTTGCACCCGTTTGATCTTTAATCGTTTCATACGTTTTTTGTAGGCGTAGCAAGTGGGCTACTTCAAAGCGTTGTGCGAGGGATTGAATCTCGCTAATTGTACATAAGTCATCAAAGAAGGCATAGGCCTCTTCGATATTCTTTAGTTCGAGTACGGCTTTAAACAATTGGTCCGTTTGATGACCACGAATTTTATCGACTTGCATCGAATCACTTCCTTTATTCTGAATAGGTGACCATTTGGTCGAAACCGCGAGCGGTTGGAATCAAAGACATCCATGTTTGACCTGGTGCGAACTCCACTTCGGACGTTCCGTTGTAAAGTCGGAGCATCCCAGAATCCTCGCGCCAAGTTACTTCAAGTACAGTTCCATCTCGGTACAGCCACGCTCTTCCACCAGCTGCGAAGTCTAGTGCTTGACGCCCTTCTGCATCGATTGTTTGATGGGGAACTTCTACGATGACAACATTAGCGAGTTGCAGGGCATCTCCTGACTCCGCATCCGTTGTCTCTATTCCTCCAGATGACCTTGTATAGAAACCAGATGTAGTATCGTACGAATAGCTAGTAACAAAATTTTGGTCCCCACTATAGCTAATGGTGAGGTCTGTGACAGTCTCTCCACTCATTGCTTCCTTTGAAAAAACATAGGTTGGCATTTGAGATTCCGAAAGTGTCATCGAGGCACCTACTTGTTCAGCAGCATCGAGAATTTCAGGACCTGTATTGTACGAGTTATGTGGAGCTTTCCGGTCCGAGGAACGGTGAAAATAAGTTCCGTCGTACATCATACCATTGATATGGTCGATGTCACCGCGGTCGAGCATCGCTTTCGCGTCCGGGCTGTAGCCATGCGCCACATAAAACGCATTGTAGCCATTGGCTAGATCAATGAAGTAGTCACGTGCACTTCGGATCGGTCCAACTCGTTCTGGCATTTCACTTTCGTACACGGCTAAAAAACGCGTGATGTTGCTTTCTGCAATTAATTCAATAATGACATCTGCTTCTGCAAGGCCCGACTGTGGCCGAGCAAGTGGATGATTGTTAATGGTGACGACTACTGGTCGCGCCGTCATTTTTTGAGAGACGGGTTCCCCAGATAGTGGCGTGATAAAGTTTAAGGTTTCGGTTACTTCTTGTTCATTTTCTTCTACTTCATTTACAATCGGCTCTTCCGTGGCTGTCTCTTCTTTATCCTTGCAGCCTGTCAGGATAAGCACTGAACACACTACAACAATTCCCCATTTTTTCATTTTAGTTCCCCCTTAACGCATGACAGACGGGAATAGGACTTGCTTCTTTAAGACATCGACGATTCCTCGTTGTGTCACGCGGACATATGGTAAATGCGTGGCCTGAAGGAACAATAGTGTATAAATAGCATCTCCATGGTGAAACCCGTGAGCAGCCAATTCATCCTTGAGAACTTTCTCTATTTCTATAAGTTCTGAAACAGGATGTGTGGAGAGGCCGCCACCAATCGGCAAATCAATTTTCGCTGTGATTTTTCCGTCTTGGCTGACAGCGATACCTCCGCCTTGGGTTTTGATAGCTTCATACGCTTTTTTCATTTCATTTTTGTCTTTCCCGATCAATAGTATATCGCCCATATTGGAATACGATGACGCAAATCCTTGCAGAGTTGTCGCGAACCCTTTGAGTAGCGTATTGACTTTCCATTTCCCATTCCGGTCAATCAATACTAGAAAACTTTCATCATGATCATCCTTCAAGCGGTCATGTGTTGTATCCACACGTACGCGATAGGGTTTGATGATGACGTCATTGACCATTTCAAGTCCAAATGGCATCGAAAATTGGAAGTCTGTATCGGCAAGCTCCACTTGAAGTGGTCCGTTTGAGAACATGGAAAAATCTGTTCCACTAAACGTCACTTGGCGTTCGCCATCTCGTTTGATCCAAACACCTTTTGATAAGACGCTGATCGGCGTCGGCGAATGGTCGTCCGTTAAGAAATTCAGCGACGCCAAACGACCTGTCGCAATGACTCCGTGAAGGTTCGACAAGTTGTAATACTTCGCTGGGTTGAACGTGGCCATCAAGTACGCATCTACTGGATCTACTCCTGCATCAAGTGCGACTTGAATACATTTGTCCATCACGCCGTCTTTATGGAAGCCTGGTGTACTGCCATCTGTTGTCATCATGAGATGATCAAAAATCTTCCAACCTTTATCGACGATTTCCTTTAACAAATTCGGCAAGTCCGGACGAATCGAAGAATGACGAAGCGTGACCGCGTACCCGTGTAAAATACGTTTTTCGACTTCCTCGATCGTCATGGCCTCATGGTCACCATCTGTTCCGAGCAGACGCATCTTCGTCAATGTTCGCTCCGATGCACCTGGGAAATGCCCTTCTATTTTCATTCCGCTTGCTTTTGCTTTTTGCATCCAGTACAGCATTTGATCGTCGCCATTTAACAGACGTGGCCATCCGGTGAGTTCTCCTCCCATGATGACATCAGGTCGTTCAATCCATTCAGTGATCGCTTTTGTCGTAAACAATTCCTCTTCGTGCTCGAGTTCTGTTTGGGAATCAAAACGTGCCCACCAGTAAAATGAAAACGGCAACTCGCGTAAACTGTCCATAAATGAAAACGCTTTCTTGTTTTCCATTGTCAAAAACAACGGTAAGTTGTCCGACACCAACATCGTTGTTCCGGTTTGTGCAGCATAGTCACTAAATGTTTCCGGGTTATAGAGTTGGAACGGATGACTGTGGGCTTCGATATAACCAGGGACAATTTTTAGTCCTGTTGCATCAATCACTTCAGTTCCTTCAGTGGAGGCAGGAAGTTCTTTACCCGCGTATACGATGCGGTCTCCGACAATCCAGATGTTGCCGTCCACCCACGTTTTAAGGTGACTGTGGAGGTAAGTCGCATTTGTGATCAATTTATCAGGTTCACCCTGTCCATTCACAACTTCGAGTTGATGACGAATCTCTTCAATTTTCCAAATCGGGTATTGCATATGGAAACACCCTCTCTTTACACAATTCTTTTCCAGTTTAGCATAACGCTTTAGTAAAGTGAAGCGTGAAAGTGACAGAATTGTTTCAGGTGATAAGGTTTTCGAGGTAGTAGGAGGGGAAAGTATTCTTCCCTGGGAGTTTCTCATAACAAGACTTAACTTTTTATTGAAATCTTCCCTGGGAAGAAATAATTCAGGGCACAAAGAAAGCCGCCCAGGGAACAAACCCCGAGCGACCTAAGATCTTACTAGAAAGAACTTGAGAAATCCTTCCCAGGGAGTTTCTCATAAAAAGACTTAACTTCTTATTGAAATCTTCCCTGGGAAGAAATAGACCAGTCGGCTCCACATCTAAGATAGTGTTCGCCACCCAATATCCTTTCGGTAATAACAAGATGGCCAGTCGACCGAGTCGAGTGCAGCGTAGACTTTGCTCGCTGCTTCGGCTGGTGTTTCAGCTGCAGCCGATACCAACAGCAGTCGCCCACCTGATCCACGGAAACGGTCTTGTTGCAGCGTGGTTCCGGCGTGGAATACCTGTACGTCCTTTAGCTTGTGAAGCTCTGGCAGCAATTGCCCCTTCACCGGCTCATCCGGGTACCCTTCTGCTGCAACGACAACACCAAGATGCTGTAAATCGTCCCATTCTGCAGTCGGTGCTTGCCTCTCAAGTAAATCAACAAGTAACTTCCCAAAATCGGTTTTAAGCTTCGGCAACACGACTTGTGTTTCTGGGTCGCCAAAACGTGTGTTGAACTCAATCACTTTTGGTCCTTCAGTCGTCGCAATCAATCCCGCATATAAGACGCCTGTAAACGAGCGACCTTCTGCATCCATGGCATCAACCGTTTTGCGAACAATTGTTTCAAGCGCCTGTTCGGCAAGACCTTCTGGCAAATGAGGGACTGGACAATACGCACCCATTCCTCCAGTGTTTGGCCCTCTGTCACCGTCATACGCACGTTTGTGATCTTGTGCAATTGGCATTGGAATAATGTGGCCACCATGGACGAATGCGAGAAGGGAAAATTCTTCCCCTTCCAAAAACTCTTCGATGACAATTCGAGAAGACGCGTCTCCAAAGCGCTGATCATCTAACATTGAGACAACTGCTTGTTCCGCCTCTTCTTCCGTCATCGCCACAACGACACCTTTTCCTGCTGCGAGACCATCTGCTTTGATGACAATCGGCGCACCCTGCTTTTTCACATAGGCAAGAGCCGGCTCGACCTCTTCAAACACTTCATAAAATGCAGTCGGAATTGCATAGCGGTCCATCACATCTTTTGCATACGCCTTACTTCCTTCAAGTTCAGCTGCTGCTTGCGTTGGTCCAAAGATCGTCAACCCTTCCGAATGAAAATAATCTACGATTCCTTCAGACAACGGTTGTTCGGGTCCGACGAATGTCAGCGTGATTTTCTCACGGCGAACGACTTCAGCTATTGCCGGAAAGTCCAGTTGTGAGATGGCTATACACGTTGCTTCGTCTTTCATGCCATCGTTTCCTGGAATGGCAAAGACTTCGGTTACACTGGGTGAAGTTTTAAACTGACGGACGATAGCGTGTTCGCGACCGCCACTTCCAATCACAAGTACTTTCATTCGATTTCCTCCTAGTGTTTGAAGTGACGAATTCCTGTGAAGACCATGGCAATGCCTAACTCGTTTGCTTTATCAATGGAATCTTGGTCTTTGACAGATCCGCCTGGTTGAATAATTGCAGTGATACCAGCAGCTGCTGCAGTCTCGACTGTGTCGGACATCGGGAAGAATGCATCTGATGCTAGTGCTGCTCCGCGTGCTTTGTCTCCTGCTTGTTCAAGTGCAATTTTCGCTGCACCGACACGGTTCATCTGCCCCGCTCCGACACCAAGTGTCATTTGCGCATCTGACACAACGATGGCATTTGATTTCACGTGTTTGACAACATTCCAGCCAAGTTCAAGTGCTGCCCACTCTTCATCTGTTGGAGCGCGGTCTGTTACGATTTCAACGTTTGCATGGGCAAGAGATGCAGTGTCTGGAGACTGGACGAGGAGTCCGCCTTCAATTGACACGACATTGAACGCTTCTTGTGAACCATCTTCAAATGGAATTGTTAACAGACGAATATTCTTCTTTGCCGTCAACATCGCTAAAGCTTGTTCTGAGAATGACGGAGCGATAATAATCTCTAAGAAAATCCCACCAAGCACTTTCGCAGTTGCCGCATCGACTTCGCGATTAAGTGCAATGATGCCACCGAAGATGCTTGTTTCGTCCGACTCATACGCTTTTTGGAACGCTTCTGCAATCGTCTTTCCAACACCAACGCCACAAGGATTCATATGCTTCACTGCAACTGCAGCAGGACCATCGAATTCTTTCACCAGTTGAATCGCAGCGTTTGCATCCTGGATGTTGTTGTACGAAAGTTCTTTGCCGTGTACTTGGGTCGCTGCAGCAATGGAGAAAGCAGAACCCATCTTATTTTGATAGAATGCAGCTAGCTGATGTGGGTTTTCCCCATACCGTAAATCTTGTTTCTTTTCATACGTCAATGTCAGTGACTCTGGGAACTCGTCGCCTGCCATGTCGCTTAAATATGCCGCAATCCAAGCGTCATATGCAGCTGTGTGGCGGAACACTTTTGCAGCAAGTCGTTGACGCGTCGTAAGTTTTGTTTCACCTGACGTGCGCAGTTCATCTAGTACACTTGCATAATCAGCAGGATCTGTGACGACCGTGACATACTGATGATTTTTTGCGGACGCACGAAGCATACTCGGGCCGCCGATATCAATATTTTCAATTGCTAGTTCTGGTGTTACGTCTGGACGCTGAATCGTCGATTGGAACGGGTAGAGATTCACACAAACTACTTGAATAGGCTGAATCGCATGCTCCTCTAGTTGTGCAAGGTGAGCGGGATCATCGTGTTTTGACAACAATCCCCCATGAATTTTAGGGTGCAGCGTTTTGACACGCCCTTCTAAAATTTCCGGGAAACCGGTCACGTCGCCAACAGCGGTTACGGGAATTCCTGCTTCTTGAAGAGCCGCTTTCGTCCCTCCCGTAGATAACAATTCGTACCCAAGTTCCACTAATTGTTGTGCGAAGTCTACGATGCCCACTTTGTCGGACACACTGAGTAATGCTCGTTTCATTTCATTCTCTCCTCATTCCATAGCTGGTCTAGTGCTTCTCTATAAAGTTCATGTTCTACTGCATGAATGCATGCTTCTGTCTGCTCTAGTGTTGCCTGAACTTCCACCGCTCGTTGCGCTAAAATCGGGCCTGTATCCATTCCCGCATCGACTAAATGGACCGTAACACCTGTCACCTGTACACCATACGCGAGTGCTTGACCGATTGCGTCTTTTCCAGGAAACGCAGGAAGAAGAGACGGATGGATATTGACGATTTTATTCGGAAACGCGTTTAGTAAAGTTGGGCCAATTAGCCGCATATATCCGGCAAGTACTAAAAAGTCCACCTGCCAACTGCGCAGCTGGTCAAGAACAGCTTGTTCATAGTCTACTTTAGATGCAAACGCTTTTGGTGACAACTGAGCAGTAGGAACGTCCCACTTTGCTGCACGTTCTAAGACGAATGCCTCTTCTTTGTCACTGAACACACCGACGACTTCGCCGTGCAGATGACCCTCTTTTGTTGCTTGGTAAAGCGCTTCTGCATTCGAGCCGTTGCCCGACGCAAAAATTGCAAAACGAATGGTCATGTTAGAGACTCCCATCCTGGTCGCCAGTAAACGCAACGCCTGCCGTCTCGGTGACAGTTCCAATCACATACGCTGTCTCTCCAGCTTCGTGTAAAGCTTTGAGTGCGCGCTCTTGATCTTTTTCGTCGACTGCGACAACAAATCCAATCCCCATATTGAACACGCCATAAAGGTCCCGGTCTTCTAAAGACCCAAGTTCTTTCAGATGCGTGAAAATTTCTGGAACTGGCCAGTTGCCAAGAGAAATCGATACGCCCAGTGCTTCCGGTAACATCCGTGGTAAATTTTCGAAGAACCCACCACCCGTAACGTGCGCCATCCCTTTGATCGAAACAGCCTTTTTAAGTGCTGCAATTTGTTTTGAATAGATTCTTGTTGGTGCAAGGAGTACGTCTGCATAGGTTTTGTCAGCAAATGGCACCGCATCGGAAAGGTTGATGTCATGCTGCGAGAACAAAATATGACGCACTAAAGAATAGCCATTGGAGTGAATGCCACTAGAAGACAAACCGATCAACACTTGGCCCGCTGCGATCTCTTCACCTGTAATGACGTCCGCTTTTTCACAAGCCCCGACCGCAAAACCTGCTAAGTCATATTCGTCTTCTTCGTAAAGTCCTGGCATTTCAGCTGTTTCACCACCGATAAGTGCTGCTCCAGCTTCCACACAACCGTCTGCTACGCCTTTGACGATTTGCTCGATTTTTTCAGGAACTGCTTTTCCAAGCGCTACATAATCCAGGAAAAATAAAGGTTCTGCACCTTGCGCAACGATGTCATTTACACACATTGCGACACAGTCGATACCGATTGTGTCATGACGGTCTGCCATAAACGCAAGTTTCAGCTTCGTTCCGACACCGTCCGTTCCAGAAATCAAGACCGGTTGTTTCAGTCCAAGTGCGGATAAATCGAACTGGCCACCGAAACCACCAAATGTTCCTTGTACTCCGAGACGTGTCGTGCGTTCGACGTGGCTCTTCATTCGGTTGACCGCTTCATACCCCGTCTCAATATTCACTCCTGCTTGTTCATATGCTTTTGACATTGTACAGCCTCCTAGCGCACCAATTCTTTTTCATGCGGCAATTTTGTATCGGAATAGATCGATGTTGGATACTCTCCTGTAAAACATGCGAGACACTGACCGCAGTTTTTCGCTTCAGGTGAACGACCGATTGCACCTAACAGACCGTCTACTGATAAGAAAGACAACGAGTCTGCTCCAATGATTTCACGCATCTCTTCAACCGAGTTGTTCGCAGCAATCAACTCCGAATCTGAGCTGATATCGATTCCGTAAAAACATGGATTCTTCAGTGGTGGCGAACTAATGACCACATGCACTTCACTTGCTCCTGCTTCTTTTAACATGTTGACGATGCGTCGAGACGTTGTACCGCGCACAATCGAGTCATCCACCATGACGACCCGTTTGCCATTCACTACTTGACGAACCGGAGATAATTTCATTTTCACACCGCGCTCGCGCAGTTCTTGGGACGGTTGAATGAACGTACGCCCTACGTACCTGTTTTTAATCAAGCCCATCTCATAAGGAATTCCGGACTGTTCAGAAAAGCCAATTGCCGCTGAAATACTCGAGTCAGGAACACCTGTCACGATATCCGCTTCAATTTGCACCTCTTTCGCCAGTTGAATTCCAAGGCGTTTACGCGCTGAATGGATGTTTATCCCATCGATGTCTGAGTCGGGACGCGAGAAATAAATGTATTCCATTGAACAGATTGCACGTCCACGGTCTTCTGTGTAATACGAAGAGCGAACCCCTTTGTCATCGATAATCAACATCTCACCAGGCTCTACAGAACGAATGACTTCTGCACCGATCAAGTCAAACGCACTCGTTTCAGAGGCGACGACAAACCCACCGTTCAAACGACCAAGAGAAAGTGGACGCATGCCATTCGGATCTTGTGCAACCATTAAGAAGTCTTCCGTTAATATCAAAAATGCAAATGCACCCTTTAGTAGGCGCAGCGCTTGTTTTGCACGCTCTTCAAACGATTGCAGGTGACTGCGCTTAATTAAATGTGCCAGCACTTCCGTGTCAGAAGTCGTCTGGAAGATGCTTCCCTGACGTTCTAGACTACGTTTCAAGTCCGTTGCGTTGACGATATTTCCGTTATGGGCAATCGCTAGTGCACCAGTCGTAGAGTTAAAAAGGAGCGGCTGAACGTTTGCGAGTCCAGAGCCACCAGCTGTCGCATAGCGAACGTGTGAGATAGCAGCCTTGCCTTGTAGTGCTTTTAACTTTGTCTCATCAAATACGTCGTTGACAAGCCCTTCCCCGCGAACGGCACGTAAGAACTCTCCGTCTGTAGCGACAATTCCAGCTCCTTCTTGGCCACGGTGTTGAAGCGCATGAAGCCCGTAATAGCACATGGGTGCAGGATCATGATGACCCCACACGCCAAATACGCCACACTCTTCATTTAGTCCTCGGATTTCAGTAAGCATGGAATAGCTCCTTTCCAGGCAGCGAATAATTCCGCTACCGGTAACTGGATCCACGTATCACCAGTTGTCGAATGAATTTTGAATTCATCTTGCTCTGTGATTTCACCGATTGCTTGTGCATCCGGTACAGCTTGTTCGAACTTTTCAGCATGTTGTTTTGCAACCGTTACGATAAAGCGAGATTGTGATTCACTATAAAGAGCTGTTACTGCAGATCCTTCAAGTGTTACGTCGACACCAAACTTTGTGCCAAAGACGACTTCTGCTAAAGCTACTGCCACGCCACCTTCTGCTACATCGTGTGCAGATGCGACAAGGCCAGAGCGAATCGCTGTCAATAATGCTTTTTGACGACGCGTCTCAATTTCTAAATCTAGTGCCGGCGCTTTTCCGGAAATTGAACCTTCTACAAGTTTTTGAAGTTCCGAACCTCCGAACTCCGTTGCCGTTTCACCAATCAAATAGACGACATCGCCTGCTGCTTTTGCGTGTTGTGTTGTCACATGCGCAAGGTCATCGATTAATCCGACCATACCGATTGTCGGTGTTGGATACACTGCCGCACCACTGCGCTCGTTGTATAATGAAACATTCCCACCGATAACCGGTGCATCTAGCGCAAGACATGCTGCAGAAATACCGTCTGCAGACTGGTCAAGTTGCCAGAAGATTTCTGGGTTTTCAGGACTGCCGAAGTTCAAGCAATCTGTGATAGCAAGTGGCTTTCCACCCGAACACACAATATTACGAGCTGCTTCTGCAACCGCAATCTTGCCCCCTGTTACAGGATCAAGATAGATATAGCGTGAGTTACAGTCTGTCGTCATTGCGAGCGCTTTATTGGTGCCACGAACGCGAACGACTGCTGCATCCGAACCAGGCGTTACAACAGTAGATGTGCGCACTTGGTAGTCATACTGGTCATACACCCATTCTTTCGAGGCAATCGTCGGTTGTGAAAGGAGCGATACGAGTGTCTTTTGAACATCTTCCACTTGAGGTTCTGTATTTTCTTGTGCTTGGAACTCTCTGAAATAAGCAGGCTCTTGCTTTGGTTTGTTATAAACGGGTGCTTCTTCAGCTAAAGCATCCGCAGGAACTTCTGCGACCACTTCACCGTGATGGATCAAACGAAGCATTTTATCGTCTGTCACTTCTCCGACAGCTACACAGTCGAGGTCGTACTTTTCAAAAATCTCGACGATTTCTTGTTCGCGGCCTTTTTTGACGACCAGAAGCATACGCTCTTGCGACTCGGATAACATCATTTCATACGCTGTCATCCCAGTTTCACGTTGTGGCACGCGGTCAAGGTGCATCTCAATACCGAAACCAGCTTTTGAAGCCATTTCAGCAGACGAGGATGTCAGACCCGCGGCTCCCATATCTTGAATCCCGATCAATGCATCAGATTTAATAACTTCTAAACAGGCTTCAAGTAAAAGTTTTTCCATAAATGGATCGCCAACTTGTACAGCTGGACGTTTTTTCTCTGATTCTTCGTTTAATTCCTCAGAAGCAAATGTTGCTCCGTGAATTCCGTCGCGGCCAGTTTTTGCACCAGCATATAGAACAGTATTGCCGACACCCGCTGCGATTCCGCGCTGGATGTCTTCGTGATTGATGAGTCCCACTGCCATCGCGTTGACGAGTGGATTTCCTTCATAACACGGATCAAACTGGATTTCTCCACCGACCGTTGGAATGCCGATACAGTTTCCGTACCCTGCAATTCCAGCGACGACTTCTTCAAACAAATACTTCACACGTGGTGTCTCAAGTTCTCCAAAGCGAAGGGAGTTTAATAGAGCAATTGGGCGCGCACCCATTGAAAATACATCGCGAATGATTCCACCGACACCCGTTGCAGCGCCTTGATACGGTTCAATAGCAGATGGGTGGTTGTGCGATTCCATTTTGAAAACAACGGCTTGACCGTCTCCAATATCTACAATTCCGGCACCTTCCCCAGGACCTTGTAATACTTGTGGGCCTGTCGTTGGGAACTTGCGAAGAACAGGTTTCGAGTTTTTATACGAACAGTGTTCGGACCACATGACAGAAAACAAGCCGGTTTCCGTGTAGTTCGGCGTACGTCCAAGAATGGAAGTTGCTAGTTCAAACTCTTCATCCGACATCCCCATTTGGGAGTACAACTTCATTTCTTTCACTTGTTCAGCTGTTGGTTCAAGCATGACTGACATGGGATTCCCTCCACTGTTTTAAGATTGATCGGAATAAAGGCAGACCGTCTGTTCCACCCATCACTTCGTGTACAGCACGCTCAGGGTGCGGCATCATGCCCAGTACGTTTCCTTGTTCATTGATGATGCCAGCGATGTTGGATAACGAACCGTTTGGCCCTTCGCCAACGTATTTAAACACAATTTGATTGTTGGCTTCGAGTTGTTTTGCTGTCTCTTCGTCGCAGAAGTAATTTCCTTCGCCGTGTGCGATTGGAATTTGAATCGTTTGGCCTTGTTCGTATTCACCTGTGAATAGCGTGTCCGCATTGACGACTTCTAATGCCACTGTGCGGCAAATGAATTTCAAGTTTTTGTTGCGGAGGAGTGCCCCAGGAAGCAAACGCGCTTCTGTTAGTACTTGGAATCCATTACAAACTCCTAAAATTGGTTTACCTTGTTCTGCTGCTTTTTTCACTTCACTCATGATGTTGGAGAACTGAGCGATAGCGCCGCAACGAAGGTAATCTCCGTATGAGAAGCCACCTGGCAATAAAATGGCGTCGTAGCCACTGAGATCGGCTTTGTCATGCCAGACGTACTCGACATCTTGTCCGAGTTCATCTTGAATGGCATGAAACATATCCAAATCACAGTTCGAGCCAGGAAACTGGATCACTGCGAATTTCATTGCGAGACCGCCTCCTCAATCTCGTAGCGGTAATCTTCAATGACTGTATTTGTCAAAAGACGTTCACACATCTCTTTAATGACCGTGTCTAAATCACGTGTCCCTTCTTCGATTTGAAGTTCGAGAAATTTCCCGATACGGACATCTTGCACTTCTTTATAATCCATAGCATGAAGCGCACCTTTGACTGCAGAACCTTGTGGATCTAAAACACTTTCACGTAACGTGACATAGACATTTACTTTTTTCATTGAGATTTGCCTCCTAAGCGAGAAAGAATAATGGAATAGCCATCTGTAAGATTTCCTAAGTTGCGTCTGAATACATCTTTATCTAGTTTTTGCTTTGTCTCTTTGTCCCAGAGACGGCACGTATCAGGTGAAATCTCATCTGCCAACAAAATTTCACCGTCTGCTGTGCGTCCAAATTCAACCTTGAAATCAACTAGTGTTACGCCGATTTCATCGAAAATGGAAAGAAGCGCTGTATTGATTTCACGTCCAAGGTGCTCGAGTGTTTGTTTTTCACTGTCTGTCACAAGCTCAAGTAACGCAATATGTGCATCTGTCAGAAGTGGATCACCTAGCGCATCGTCTTTGTAGTAGAATTCTACAAGCGGCCGCTTTAGTGGAGTTCCTTCTTCAAAGCCAAGGCGTTTTGCCAAGCTCCCAGCTGCGATGTTGCGAACGACAACTTCTAGTGGAATGATGTCGACTTTTTTCACAAGTTGCTCCGTTTCCGAGAGCTGTTCGATAAAGTGAGAGGGAATGCCTTTCGCATGAAGTTTTTCAAAAAGGACGGCGGTGATCTGATTGTTTAAACGCGCTTTGCCGTCGATTTCTTCCTTCTTCTCTCCATTGAAAGCCGTTGCGCTGTTTTTATACTGCACATACAACACGTCCAGTTGGTCCGTTGTAAACAGTTGTTTCGCTTTCCCTTCATACACAAGAGCACCTTTTTGCACGTAAAACGCCTCCTAGTTGTTTAAGCCAACACGATCAAAAATCGCATCTACTTGCTGGATGTGGTAGTTGTAATCGAAACATTCTTCAATTTCCGCTGCTGAAAGCTTCTCTGAAACCGTCTTGTCTGCTTCTACAAGTGGCTTGAAGTGAGACTGTGTCTCCCAAGCGTTCATGGCAAGTGGTTGTACTGTGTCATAGGCCGCTTCACGAGACATACCTTTGTCGATCAACGCAAGAAGTACACGTTGTGAATAAATAAGACCTAATGTCGAGTCCATGTTGCGCTTCATGTTTTCTGGGAATACCGTCAAGTTTTTCACGATGTTGCCGAAACGGTTCAACATGTAGTTCAACGTGATTGTCGCATCCGGCAAGATCACACGTTCTGCTGACGAGTGCGAGATATCACGTTCATGCCACAGTGCAACGTTTTCCATCGCCGTCACCATATGTCCACGAAGTAATCGTGCAAGACCTGTCATGTTCTCAGAACCAATTGGATTACGTTTGTGTGGCATTGCAGAAGATCCTTTTTGGCCTTTTGCAAAGAACTCTTCCACTTCACGTGTCTCTGATTTTTGAAGACCACGAATTTCTGTAGCAAACTTTTCAATCGAAGCACCTATCAAAGCAATTGTGCTGATGTACTGAGCGTGACGGTCACGTTGCAGTGTTTGTGTAGAGATTGGCGCTGCCGCAAGACCAAGATTGTCACATACATACTTTTCAACAAACGGATCGATATTTGCGTATGTTCCAACGGCACCCGAAAGCTTACCAGTCTCAATCACTTTCGCAGCTGCTTCAAAACGCTCAAGGTTTCGTTTCATTTCCTCGCGCCATAATGCTAGCTTAAGACCAAACGTTGTCGGTTCTGCGTGCACACCGTGTGTGCGTCCCATCATGACCGTGTATTTGTGTTCTTTCGCTTTGACACCTAAGATTTCAATGAAGTTTTCAATATCACGGCGTAAAATAACGTTTGCTTGTTTGATTAAATACGAAAGCGCCGTATCGACAACATCCGTAGACGTCAGGCCGTAATGCACCCACTTCTTCTCTTCACCAAGTGTTTCGGAGACAGCACGTGTGAATGCCACCACGTCATGACGTGTCTCTTCTTCAATTTCTAAAATACGGTCAACAGAAAACGTTGCGTTTTCACGTAATACTTTCACGTCTTCTTTTGGAATCTCGCCAAGCTCAGCCCATGCTTCACACGCTAAGATTTCGACTTCCAACCATGCTTCGTATTTGTTTTGTTCTGTCCAGATAGCGCCCATTTCGGGACGTGTATAACGTTCAATCATTGCTAGTTCCTCCTATGACCAAATGCCGGTCTCTTCTAATTCAAACAATGTTCGTTCCAAGTCATCGGTCATCACTGTGATATGCCCCATTTTGCGGTCATGCTTTGCCTCTTTTTTTCCGTATAAGTGAAGTGACCATTCCGGGTGCTTCGTCAATTGGTTGGCAGCAGGTGCAACATGTTGACCTAGTAAGTTCACCATGATAGAAGACTCCCACAGAATCGGCTTTCGTAATGGCCATCCACAAACAGCGCGAATGTGTTGATGAAACTGGGAGACGTTACAGGCTTCAATAGAATAGTGACCTGAGTTATGCGGCCGTGGTGCCAATTCGTTGATAATCAAGTCGTCTTCGATGACGAACATCTCGACAGCGAGTGTTCCGACAAGAGAAAGGTGCTCTGCAATTTGCTTTGCAGCTTGCTCTGCTTTTTTTTCAATCGTATGTGTGACACGTGCTGGAACGATACTTTGATGCAAAATATGATTGACATGAATATTTTCAGCGATTGGCAGGATGTGACACTCTCCTGCTGCATTTCGGTGAATGATGGTTGAAATTTCTTTCGTGAATGGGATCACTTTTTCAAGTACACATGGTGTGTTGCGAATCAGTTCGGCCGCTTCAGAAAGATCTTCAGGTGATGTGAGCTTTACTTGACCTTTGCCGTCATATCCTCCGCGTGCAGTTTTCAGAATGGAAGGGTAGCCGATTTTCCCGACCTGCTCTTCCAAGTCCTCTACAGACTCGATAATGACAAACGGTGCAACTGGCACGCCTGCTTTTTCAAGTTCCATCTTCTCTATGCGACGGTCTTGCGTGATGCGAATCAGCTCTGCCCCTTGAGGAACGTATGCATAATCCATCACTTTTTTCAGGCCTTCGTAATCAATGTTTTCAAACTCATACGTGATGACGTCACTTGCTTCTGCAAGCTCTGCAAGCGCCTGTTGGTCATCATAAGCTGCGACAATGCGTATATCTGCCACCTGCCCGCATGGGGAATCCATAGCAGGATCAAGTACAGCGACGCGAAAGCCTGCTTCTTTAGCAGCAAGAGCCATCATTCGTCCTAATTGCCCGCCACCAATGATGCCAATCGTTTGACCCGGATAAATCACTTTCGTCATACAAGGTCACCTGAACTTTCTTCAACAGCCTGACGTGTCTTTTCGCGTCTCGCTTCTAAACGTTCTGCAACTGCAGCATCTGTCATACCGAGCATTTGCGCTGCTAGTAAACCCGCATTCGTTGCGCCAGCTTTTCCGATTGCAACAGTTGCTACCGGAACACCGCCTGGCATCTGTACGATAGAAAGTAGCGAATCTAAACCGTTCAGTGCTTTTGATTGCACAGGGACACCGATTACTGGAAGCGTCGTTTTCGCTGCTACCATTCCCGGAAGGTGCGCAGCCCCTCCAGCACCTGCGATGATCACTTGGATGCCACGGCCACGTGCTTGCTCCGCATAAGTAAACATAGCATCTGGTGTTCGGTGTGCTGATACGACTTTCTTTTCATAAGCTATCTCAAGTTCCTCTAAGACCTCACAGGCATGTTGCATCGTTTCCCAATCACTTGTGCTGCCCATGATGACGCCAACTTTTGCTGTCATAGTGAAATCCCGCCTTTATCCGTTTATAAAACAAAAATCCCCCAAATAATCTGCTTCGGACATACGCACGAAAGCAGACTATTTGAGGAATTCATGAGGAGCCACGCATTTACCCATTCGTAAACACACCTTTCCTGCCGAAACATCAAAAGCCGCTTTCCCGCATAGTCCTGTCATTTACGGTGACATGGTAGAAACACTTAAGCCAATCCTTAAGCATATATGGGGAAATCTATTCATCAATCTATCGCTAGTTTAGCAGGCTATCAAGGCAACGTCAACCCAATAACCGAACATTAAATTTTTCTGACAATTCATCGTTCGTCTTTTAGAGGGGTGACACAAAATTCAATTTGCTGTCGTATGGGTACGGGTTGTCCGTCTTTTTCTTCGAATATGGGCACTTCACGTCTCCCAATGATTTGATAGCCTTGCTGCTGCAAGCGATCATACGCGCTTGCTACGGTTTCATTTTCGTCAATTGCGACCCACTGTTTTTTCATTCAACCACCTCACTTGTCGAGTATACCAAAATTGGGTGGTATGTGTGGGTGCAGAATCACCTTGTGCTCTAGAGCTACTTATACTCTCTGCAATTAGTTTCCATAACATGACTTCGGTAGAATAAATTTCGATTTGGGTAGAATAAATTTCGATTTGGGTAGAATAAAATCCGATTTCGGTAGAATAAAATCCGATTTCAGTAGAAGAACGTTCGCTCACCCAAGCGGCTCGACCTTCTCCCCATCTCAAACAAAAAACCCCACCAGCATTGGTGGGGTTCAGACACTTAGTAATTCGGTTGCATTGTGCCTGCAGTGATTTCTTCCATGTAGTGACACGCAGCTTCGTGCTTGTCCTTCATCAAATCAGAAGTACGCAGCTTTGGCTCTTCCGTGCGACATTTGTCTGTTGCAAACGGACAACGCGTATGGAAACGGCATCCTTCTGGTGGGTCGATCGGTGACGGCACATCACCTTTCAACACGATACGCTCTTTCTTCTTGTCTGGGTCCGGAACCGGAATCGCAGACAATAAGGCTTTCGTATACGGATGTTGAGGATTTTCAAACAGGCTTATCTTGTCAGCAATCTCTACAATCTTCCCAAGATACATAACAATAATCCGGTCCGAGATGTGACGAACGACACCTAGGTCATGGGAAATGAAGAGATACGTCAAGTTGAACTCTTCTTGCAAATCTTCAAGCAAATTCAGAACCTGCGCTTGAATCGATACATCAAGTGCCGATACTGCTTCATCACAGATAATCAGTTTCGGATCCACTGACAACGCACGGGCAATCCCGATACGCTGACGCTGACCACCTGAGAACTCGTGCGGGAAACGATCGGCTTGATAAGGAAGAAGCCCAACTGTTTCAAGAAGTTCTTCGATTCGTGCACGACGCTTGTTTGCAGGTAAGACCTTTTGAATTTCCATCGCTTCATTTAAAACAGATGCGACCGTTTGACGAGGATTGATCGACGCATACGGATCTTGGAAAATGATCTGCAAATCTTTGCGGTAATCACGCATCTGACGTTTACTAATATCAGCAAGGTTGACGCCTTGGAATTCAACTTTCCCTTCCGTTGGCTCTTCAAGTCGAAGAATAGAACGACCTGTTGTGGATTTCCCACAACCCGATTCCCCTACGATACTGACTGTTTCACCTTCATAGATTGTGAAACTGATATCATCAACAGCTTTTACGTGGTTGACTGTACGCCCTAAAAATCCACCTTTAATCGGGAAGTATTGTTTGAGGCCTTCAACCTTTAGCAATTCTTTTTTCGCCATAAACAGTTACCTCCTTCTCGCCTGGCCATTCGTCCGAATAGATCCAACAACGGATTTGATTTCCTGCTTCGTCTTCCATAAGCTCCGGCAACTTCGCACGACAAAGATCAGTAGCAGCTGGGCAACGTGGTGCAAAACGACATCCTGTTGGCATTTCATGTGGACTTGGTACATTTCCTTTAATAGGAACTAACTTCTCCTGGTCAATATCATGACGCGGTAGCGAGTTTAAAAGACCGATGGAATACGGATGTTTCGGTTGCTTAAACAGTGTTCGAATATCCGAATACTCTACTACTTGTCCAGCATACATAACTGCAACGTAATCACATGTCTCTGCCACAACACCAAGGTCGTGTGTAATGAAAATAACAGACATACCCAGGCGGTCTTGCAAGTCTTTAATCAACTCTAGGATTTGTGCTTGAATTGTTACGTCAAGTGCGGTAGTTGGCTCATCAGCAATCAAAATTTCTGGATCACACGCTAGTGACATGGCAATCATGACACGCTGACGCATACCACCCGAAAGCTCAAATGGATAGGCTTTCACGCGTTTTTCAGGCGACGGGATTCCAACAAGTTTTAAAAGTTCGACTGAGCGAACCATCGCTTGCTTTTTGTTCATCCCTTTGTGCGCTATTAAACTCTCACTAATTTGCTGCCCCACTGTGTAGACAGGGTTTAACGATGTCATTGGCTCTTGGAAGATCATGGAGATATCATTCCCACGCAATTCACGCATGCGCTTCTCCGTTACCTTTGTTAAATCTTCACCTTTGTAGCGGATTTCTCCACCTTTAATTTTACCGTTCTCAGCAAGCAGTCGTAGAATCGATAGAGACGTGATACTCTTCCCTGAACCTGACTCTCCAACGATTCCAATTGTCTTTCCTTTAGGAACATCAAAGCTTACGCCATCTACTGCGCGTACTTCACCTTTATCCGTAGAGAAGGACGTCTGCAGGTTTCTCACTTCAAGAACATTATCTTTTGAAATCAAGTTGAGACACTCCTTCCTAGTTTAGATCAATACGTTTATTTAAGTAGCGATATGAAATATCAACAAGTAAGTTTACAAGTACGAACAAGACTGAAATGACAAGTACAGTTCCTTGAACGATCGGGAAGTCACGTGTACGAATCGCATCAATCGTCAAACGTCCCATTCCGTTAATCGCAAAAATTGTCTCCGTCAGTACAGCTCCACCTAGGAAACCACCAAATTCAAGTCCGACAACGGTTACTACCGGGATAAGCGCATTCTTTAATGCATGACGGTAAACTACGATACGTTCTGTTAAACCTTTCGCACGGGCTGTACGGATATAGTCTTGACCAATTACCTCAAGCATAGACGAACGTGTCATTCGGGCAATGATGGCAGCTCCACCGGTTCCAAGAGTCACTACTGGTAAGACAATCTGTCTCCAGTCGTCTCCCCAACCAGATGGCCGCATTTTCAAGAACTCTAAAGACTCCGGCATCCAGTTTCCGATAGCGAACCACTGAATCAGAAGTAACCCGAACCAGAAGTTTGGCATTGAAAGACCGAATAACGCAATAATCATAACCGTAACATCGGTTAGCGTGTAATGGCGAACTGCAGAAATGATTCCCGCAATTAGCCCCAAGAATACTGCGAGTATGGTCGAATAAAAGGCGAGCTCGAAGGTCACCCAGAACCGCGCGGAGATTTCATCCATAACAGGTCGTCCTGAACGAATAGATGAACCAAGGTCTCCTTGTAATGCATTTCCTAAAAATGTTCCGTATTGAACAGGAATTGGATCATTTAAGCCAAGACGTTCACGGATGTTATCAACAGTTTGTTCAGACGCTCCCTCACCAGCAATGATTTTTGCTGGATCACCAGGTACGAGGTGCATTAACGAGAATACTAATATCGTTACCCCGAGCAGTACTGGAATGGTCTGAAGAAGTCTTCGGATAATATACTTAGTCAACGTTAGTCACCCCTATTTTTTCATTTTTGGATCTAATGCGTCACGAACTCCATCACCAAAGATATTGAACGCTAGTACTACAAGTACAATCATAAGTCCTGGGAATAATGCCACGTGGCCCGCTTCATACATGTATTGGCGACCTTCGTTTAGCATAGCTCCCCACTCTGGAGCTGGAGGCTGTGCACCAAGTCCTAAGAAGGCAAGTCCTGCACCTGTTAAAATTGCAGTTGCAATACGCAGGGATGCTTGAACAATAATTGGCGACATAACGTTCGGCAAAATATGCTTAAAGATAATCCGCAAATCGGATGCCCCTAATGCTCGCACAGCATCAATGTATTCTAATTTTTTCACAGACAAAGTAGATCCACGAACGATACGCGCAAAGGCTGGAACTGAGAAAATACCTACTGCGATAATTACATTTGTTAAACTTCCACCTAGTACAGCTACGATTGCTAAAGCTAGTAGGATACCAGGGAATGCAAGAAGGACATCCATCAAACGCATGATGATCGTATCAACTTTCCCTCCGTAATACCCTGAAACAATTCCTAAAACGACTCCAATTACTCCCCCAACAAATACTGATAAGAATCCTACATATAATGTAAGTTTCATACCAAATACGATTCGTGTGAAAATATCTCGTCCATAACTATCCGTGCCAAACCAGTGTTCAGCAGATGGGCCTTGAAGTTTGTTGGCAACACTTGTTTTGTTAGGTTGCATATCCGTGAAGGTTGAAATGATCCACGGACCGACAAATGCCATGACAATAAAAAATAGAATCATAATGCCCCCAATTAGAGCAGCTCTGTTTTTGGCAAGTCGACGCCAAAATTGCTTGAAGCTCTCAAGTTGCGGATTCACTTTTTTGGCTGTCACAGGATGATTCACTGTTTCCTCACTCATGAAGTTTACACCCTTTCTTATTTAACAATTCTGTCAAAAACGTAGACTAGCTTATTTTACAAGATTCACGCTTATATGACTAGTTTAGATTTATTGAAAAAAATGTACAAATCTCTATTATCAGAATATACAGAACAAAAATTTATTATATTAGGGAAAGCTTATTCTAAAAAGAAAGCGCATACATTCGTTTTTCTAACTATTTTAATATAATTTAATCGCAATATATATGTATGATATTGGCAAGGAAATCATAAAAACATTATTTTTTTCATTTAACTAGAGCTATAAATCTACCCTTTTGATTGTCAAATTGGAATAAACTACCTTGTACCACAATTCAGAGTATGGTATATTATTTTTTGAATATTATGTTCACTTTAATATTCAAAACATTTAATGTATAGGGGGCAATTCACGTATGGCTATTAACAAAAAGTCACTTTTGTTCCTTCTGCTGACGCTTATGCTTGCACTAGTTCTTGCAGCTTGCGCAGGTGGTAGTAATAACGAAAACACTACTGAAGATCCAGCAGAAGAAACAGAAGGCACAGAAGGTACTGAAAATGCTGGAGCAGAAGGCGGCGACTTAATCCTTGCTGTATTATCAGATGCTTCTTCACTTGATCCTGCTGGTTCAAATGATGTTCCATCTTCAGTCGTTCAGGCAAACATCTATGAAACACTAGTTAACCGTGATGAGAACAACGAAATCGTACCAGGTCTTGCTGAGTCTTGGGAGCAAGTAGATGAAACTACTTGGTCATTCAAATTACGTGAAGGCGTTACTTTCCACGATGGTGAAGAGTTCAACGCTGAAGTTGTAAAAGCAAACTTGGATCGTATCCTTGATCCAGCTGTAGCTTCTCCACGTCTTTTCTTATTCGAAATGATTACAAATGTTGAAGTTGTGAGTGACTACGAAGTAAACATCACTACTGAGTATCCATTCGCACCATTATTAGCTCACCTTTCACACAACGGTGGTGGTATGGTATCTCCAGCTTCTATCGAAGCAGATTACGAAGCATTAAATGGTGGTTCTGACCCAGGTTCTGTTATTTCAGAAAACCCAGTTGGAACTGGATTCTTCCAATTTGATTCTTGGACTCCTGGCTCAGAAATCAAACTTGTGAAGAATGAAAACTATTGGGGTGAAGATGGCGCGAAAGTAGATTCTGTAACATTCCGCGTTGTTCCAGATTCTCAAGTACGTGCAGCTGACCTTGAAACTGGAAACGTACACATTATCGATCCAGTTCAACCAAACGAAGTTGAGCGTATCAACAACTCTGGCGTTGCAACTGTAAATCAAAAAGCTTCTTCAAGCTTAGCTTACCTTGGATTCAATACAGAAAAAGAACCATTCAATGATCCATTAGTTCGTCAAGCAATCTCTAAAGCAATCGACCGCGAAGCAATCATCAGCGGTATCTATGATAACTACGGAATTCCAGCTATCGGGCCTCTAGCTCCTGGAATCTTTGGTTACACTGAAGACATCGATGCTGTTGAGTACAACATGGATGAAGCACGTGCTCTTCTAGAAGAAGCAGGCATGGCTGATGGCTTCTCTACAACAATCTGGACGAACGATAACCCACAACGTCAAGCAATCGCTGTACTTGTTCAAGAAGCTCTAGCTGAATTGAATATCACAGCTGAAATTGAAGTTATGGAATTCGGTACGTACCTAGAGCAAACTGCTGCTGGTCAACACGATATGTTCATCCTAGGTTGGTCTAACCCAACTGGTGACGCTGACTACGGTATGTATGCATTGTTCCACTCTTCACAAAAAGGTAACCCAGGTAACCGTTCATTCTACGAGAACGCTGAAGTAGATGCGTTACTTGACCAAGGTCGCCAAGAACCAGATCCAGCAGCTCGTGAAGCGATCTATGCTGAAGTGGCTCAGCTCTTAACTGATGACGCTCCAATGGCATTCTTACTTCACACTGAGTATTTGACTGGTGTTTCTGATAACGTACAAGGTTTCGATATCGGTACTGATGGTATCTACCAATTACGTAACGTTACAATCAACGAGTAATCTAATTACTTGAAGAACCTCTTTCCACTTTGGTGGGAAGAGGTTTTTTTGTGTGACACTGAATATTTTTGAAAAAGCCCAGATCCACCTTACGATGCTTGCTCTAAAGATCAAAGGAAGATGGCATCGGTATGGTGGATGGTTTTTGAGAGAGCCAGATCCATCTTATGATGCTTGCTTTTCAAGATCAAAGGAAGATGGCATCGGTACGGGGGAGGGTTCTTGAAAGAACCAGATCCATTTTACGATGCTTGTTCTAAAGGTCAAAATAAGATGGCATCGGTATGGCGGAGGGTTCTTTAAAGAGCCAGATCCATCTTACGATGCTTGTTCTAAAGATCAAATTAAAAAGGAAGAGGACAGGGGCCGCTCAATTCGAGCGGCCCCTGCGCGGTTCTTCTTAGTTTAACCTCCCACAATCATCTCCAGTTGGACCTGGCTGGTTCAAGTGCTTTCTTGCAGGAAAGGTGTGCCCTGCATCTTCTTCGAGTCGGCTCCGCCTCTAGTCTGTCTTTTACTAGAATTAGTGCGCACCACTTCAGAGTCGAGACTCGCTGCGCTAACGCGAGGCTCTAGTCATTTTCACAAGAAGCACTGTGTAGGACAGCGGGCATTCGATCACTGACAGACCAGATCTTATCAGAAATGCACTTGGAGATCTAAGGTCTTCCTAGAAACGCATTTTGTAATCAAGCATTTGCTAGAAAGAGGTCTTTGACATTTCAGGTCTTACTAGCAAGGGTTTTGTGACTGAGCGGGCGTTCTGGAGCAAATAATGTGTTTTCTAAGGCAAGTAACTTGATTTCTGCAACAAGTGACCCTTTTTCTGCAGCAAGTAAATCGATTTCTACACCCGAAGTCGTTTCATGGAAACTATTTTAGATGGAGAGTTAGTTGGATGCAGTCATTCCTGCAAGAAGGTCTTGTCTTGGACGGATGGGTCGTACTGGAGAGGGTCGGCGCGGGAAAAGATTATGTCTACTTTTTTGCACACAAAAAAGGCCACCCCTTGACGGGATGACCTTCTTCTCTGTTGCCCAGCGACGTCCTACTCTCACAGGGGGAGACCCCCAACTACCATCGGCGCTGAAGAGCTTAACTTCCGTGTTCGGTATGGGAACGGGTGTGACCTCTTCGCCATCATCACTAGACCTTGAGCCTGTTCGCTCAAAACTGGATAGAATGACAATTGATTGTGTTCAGATATGGAATCGAGTTCTGGCTCCTAGAAATACACTCCACAAGCTGTCAGCCCCATCGAGGTAGAACCTCGCTGTGTCTGCCATCTTATCTCGGCATTTCTGGACAGTCGCCGCCACATCTAAATGTTGTCGAGTTCCGTGACCTAGAAACACGCTCCCAGACCGGCCGCACCCGATAAGACGAAGACCGTCTTCTCGTGCACGTCCGATCTACTCGGAGTTTCTTGCGCAGGTCACTTCACATCTCGTTTTTTGGTTAAGTCCTCGATCGATTAGTATTCGTCAGCTCCACGTGTCGCCACGCTTCCACCCCGAACCTATCTACCTCATCGTCTTTGAGGGATCTTACTTACTTGCGTAATGGGAAATCTCATCTTGAGGGGGGCTTCATGCTTAGATGCTTTCAGCACTTATCCCGTCCACACATAGCTACCCAGCGATGCCTTTGGCAAGACAACTGGTACACCAGCGGTGTGTCCATCCCGGTCCTCTCGTACTAAGGACAGCTCCTCTCAAATTTCCTACGCCCACGACGGATAGGGACCGAACTGTCTCACGACGTTCTGAACCCAGCTCGCGTACCGCTTTAATGGGCGAACAGCCCAACCCTTGGGACCGACTACAGCCCCAGGATGCGATGAGCCGACATCGAGGTGCCAAACCTCCCCGTCGATGTGGACTCTTGGGGGAGATAAGCCTGTTATCCCCGGGGTAGCTTTTATCCGTTGAGCGATGGCCCTTCCATGCGGAACCACCGGATCACTAAGCCCGTCTTTCGACCCTGCTCGACTTGTAGGTCTCGCAGTCAAGCTCCCTTCTGCCTTTACACTCTTCGAATGATTTCCAACCATTCTGAGGGAACCTTTGGGCGCCTCCGTTACACTTTAGGAGGCGACCGCCCCAGTCAAACTGTCCGCCTGACACTGTCTCCTGCCCGGGTCACGGGCATGGGTTAGAACTTCAATACAACCAGGGTAGTATCCCACCGACGCCTCCTCCGAAGCTGGCGCTCCGGGCTCTTAGGCTCCTACCTATCCTGTACAAGTTGCACCAAAGTTCAATATCAGGCTACAGTAAAGCTCCACGGGGTCTTTCCGTCCTGTCGCGGGTAACCTGCATCTTCACAGGTACTATAATTTCACCGAGTCTCTCGTTGAGACAGTGCCCAGATCGTTACGCCTTTCGTGCGGGTCGGAACTTACCCGACAAGGAATTTCGCTACCTTAGGACCGTTATAGTTACGGCCGCCGTTTACTGGGGCTTCAATTCGCACCTTCGCTTGCGCTAAGCACTCCTCTTAACCTTCCAGCACCGGGCAGGCGTCAGCCCCTATACGTCACCTTACGGTTTTGCAGAGACCTGTGTTTTTGCTAAACAGTCGCCTGGGCCTATTCACTGCGGCTCTCTCGGGCTTTCACCCTGTCAGAGCACCCCTTCTCCCGAAGTTACGGGGTCATTTTGCCGAGTTCCTTAACGAGAGTTCACTCGCTCACCTTAGGATTCTCTCCTCGACCACCTGTGTCGGTTTGCGGTACGGGCACCTCCCGCCTCGCTAGAGGCTTTTCTTGGCAGCGTGAAATCAGAAACTTCGGACTACGTCCTCCTCATCACAGCCTGGTGTTATAGATGCGGGATTTGCCTCACATCACACCTCACTGCTTGAACGTGCACATCCAACGGCACGCTTCCCTATCCTACTGCGTCCCCCCATCACTCAAATGGCGGGGAGGTGGTACAGGAATATCAACCTGTTGTCCATCGTCTACGCCTATCGGCCTCGACTTAGGTCCCGACTGACCCTGAGCGGACGAGCCTTCCTCAGGAAACCTTGGTCATACGGTGGATGGGATTCTCACCCATCTTTCGCTACTCATACCGGCATTCTCACTTCTAAGCGCTCCACCTGTCCTTCCGGTCAGACTTCGACGCCCTTAGAACGCTCTCCTACCACGCATACCCTAGGTATGCATCCACAGCTTCGGTGAACCGTTTAGCCCCGATACATTTTCGGCGCAGCGTCACTCGACCAGTGAGCTATTACGCACTCTTTAAATGATGGCTGCTTCTAAGCCAACATCCTGGTTGTCTAAGCAACGCCACATCCTTTTCCACTTAACGGTTACTTGGGGACCTTAGCTGGTGGTCTGGGCTGTTTCCCTCTTGACTACGGATCTTATCACTCGCAGTCTGACTCCCAGATACAAATCATCGGCATTCGGAGTTTGTCTGAATTCGGTAACCCGGGATGGGCCCCTAGTCCAAACAGTGCTCTACCTCCGAGATTCTTCATCTGAGGCTAGCCCTAAAGCTATTTCGGAGAGAACCAGCTATCTCCAGGTTCGATTGGAATTTCTCCGCTACCCACACCTCATCCCCGCACTTTTCAACGTGCGTGGGTTCGGACCTCCAGTGAGTGTTACCTCACCTTCATCCTGGACATGGGTAGATCACCTGGTTTCGGGTCTACGACCCCATACTCATTCGCCCTGTTCAGACTCGCTTTCGCTGCGGCTCCGTCTCCTCGACTTAACCTTGCATGGAATCGTAACTCGCCGGTTCATTCTACAAAAGGCACGCTATCACCCATTAACGGGCTCTAACTACTTGTAGGCACACGGTTTCAGGATCTCTTTCACTCCCCTTCCGGGGTGCTTTTCACCTTTCCCTCACGGTACTGGTTCACTATCGGTCACTAGGGAGTATTTAGCCTTGGGAGATGGTCCTCCCGGATTCCGACGGAATTTCACGTGTTCCGCCGTACTCAGGATCCACTCTGGAGGGCAATGGGTTTGGACTACAGGACTCTTACCTCGTGTCGTGGGCCTTTCCAGACCGCTTCGTCTACCCCTTGCCTTTGTAACTCCGTATAGAGTGTCCTACAACCCCAAGAGGCAAGCCTCTTGGTTTGGGCTCTTCCCGTTTCGCTCGCCGCTACTCAGGGAATCGATTTTTCTTTCTCTTCCTCCAGGTACTTAGATGTTTCAGTTCCCTGGGTCTGCCTCCGACCAGCTATGTATTCACTGGAAGGTAACACGCCATTACGCGTGCTGGGTTTCCCCATTCGGAAATCTCCGGATCAAAGCTCACTTACAGCTCCCCGAAGCATATCGGTGTTAGTGCCGTCCTTCATAGGCTCCTAGTGCCAAGGCATCCACCGTGCGCCCTTCCTAACTTAACCTAAGTTAGTGCTCTCCATAAAGAAGAGACTTAAGGTCACACGTCAATTCACTTGACGTTGTGTTTTGTTACAATCAATGTCGTTCTATCCAGTTTTCAAAGAACAGGTTGTTGAATGTATGAACATTCAAAACTGAACTGCAAGACGTCAAGTCAGACCAAACGGTCTGTTCCGAAATAATCCTTAGAAAGGAGGTGATCCAGCCGCACCTTCCGATACGGCTACCTTGTTACGACTTCACCCCAATCATCTGTCCCACCTTCGGCGGCTGGCCCCATAAAGGTTACCCCACCGACTTCGGGTGTTACAAACTCTCGTGGTGTGACGGGCGGTGTGTACAAGGCCCGGGAACGTATTCACCGTGGCATGCTGATCCACGATTACTAGCGATTCCAGCTTCATGTAGGCGAGTTGCAGCCTACAATCCGAACTGAGAATGGTTTTATGGGATTGGCTCCCCCTCGCGGGTTCGCAGCCCTTTGTACCATCCATTGTAGCACGTGTGTAGCCCAGGTCATAAGGGGCATGATGATTTGACGTCATCCCCACCTTCCTCCGGTTTGTCACCGGCAGTCACCTTAGAGTGCCCAACTGAATGCTGGCAACTAAGATCAAGGGTTGCGCTCGTTGCGGGACTTAACCCAACATCTCACGACACGAGCTGACGACAACCATGCACCACCTGTCACCGCCGTCCCCGAAGGGAAGGCCTAGTCTCCTAGGCGGTCGGCGGGATGTCAAGACCTGGTAAGGTTCTTCGCGTTGCTTCGAATTAAACCACATGCTCCACCGCTTGTGCGGGCCCCCGTCAATTCCTTTGAGTTTCAGTCTTGCGACCGTACTCCCCAGGCGGAGTGCTTAATGCGTTAGCTGCAGCACTAAGGGGCGGAAACCCCCTAACACTTAGCACTCATCGTTTACGGCGTGGACTACCAGGGTATCTAATCCTGTTTGCTCCCCACGCTTTCGCGCCTCAGCGTCAGTTACAGACCAGAAAGCCGCCTTCGCCACTGGTGTTCCTCCAAATCTCTACGCATTTCACCGCTACACTTGGAATTCCGCTTTCCTCTTCTGCACTCAAGTCCCCCAGTTTCCAATGACCCTCCACGGTTGAGCCGTGGGCTTTCACATCAGACTTAAGGGACCGCCTGCGCGCGCTTTACGCCCAATGATTCCGGACAACGCTTGCCACCTACGTATTACCGCGGCTGCTGGCACGTAGTTAGCCGTGGCTTTCTAATGAGGTACCGTCAAGGTACCGGCAGTTACTCCGGTACTTGTTCTTCCCTCACAACAGAGTTTTACGATCCGAGAACCTTCTTCACTCACGCGGCGTTGCTCCATCAGACTTTCGTCCATTGTGGAAGATTCCCTACTGCTGCCTCCCGTAGGAGTCTGGGCCGTGTCTCAGTCCCAGTGTGGCCGATCACCCTCTCAGGTCGGCTACGCATCGTCGCCTTGGTGGGCCGTTACCCCACCAACTAGCTAATGCGCCGCGGGCCCATCCTGTAGTGACAGCCGAGGCCGCCTTTCAACACCGGACCATGTGGTCTGGTGGATTATTCGGTATTAGCCCCGGTTTCCCGGAGTTATCCCAATCTACAGGGCAGGTTGCCCACGTGTTACTCACCCGTCCGCCGCTGAATCTGGAGGAGCAAGCTCCTCCTTCATCCGCTCGACTTGCATGTATTAGGCACGCCGCCAGCGTTCGTCCTGAGCCAGGATCAAACTCTCCATAAAAGAGAACTTAATAGAAGCTCATTTTGTTGCTGGCATCATAATGATGTCCATTTTTGAACGTCCATCACATCCCGTTAAAGGATGCGACTTGGTTCGTGTTTGCGTCACGCACACCCAACGGGGGTCGGGGCGGTGACGCTCTATCTTGACGTCTTGCATGTTCAGTTTTCAATGTTCATATGTCGTGTTGAGACAACTTTTATATAGTAACAAAACATTCAATGTGTTGTCAACTATTTATTTATTCTCTCTTGGCGACCTTTATATCTTAGCATCCTTTGCAATAGCCAGTCAACTAAAATTCAGTAGAAATATAATAACATTTTATTCTTAAAAATACAAGTGTATTTTTAAGTAATACAAACAAAAAAATCCTCATCAATAAATGATGAGGAATTGGAGTTTCTTCTTATAAGAATATAAAGTAAGCCAAGAAAATGAAAAATAGGCCATACATAATCGGATGAATCTCTTTCGCTCTTCCTGCAACTAACATTGTAATTGGATAGAAGATAAATCCGATTGCGATTCCTGTAGCAATCGAGTATGTCAGTGGCATCATCAAGATTACGAAAAATGCTGGTACTGCGACTTCGAATTTTGACCAGTCGATCTTACCAATTGAACTTACCATCAATACCCCTACAATAATTAAAGCAGGAGCTGTCACACTTGCCGTAATGACACTCAGTAATGGGTAAAAGAATAAAGATAGTAAAAATAATACTCCTGTTACGACGGCTGCAAAACCTGAACGTGCCCCTGCTGCTACACCTGCACTTGATTCTACATAGGAAGTAGTTGTCGATGTTCCAACGATTGCTCCTGCTGTCGTGGCAATCGCATCTGATAATAGAGCTTTACTCGCACGTGGAAGCTTTTCGTCTTTCATAAGACCTGCTTGGTTTGCGACAGAGATTAGAGTTCCTGCTGTGTCAAAGAAATCAACGAATAAGAATGTTAAAACAACGATTAAGAATTGAACTGTCAGTAGTGAAGCTGGATCATTAAAAATTGGTTCAAACGCAACACCGAATGTTGAGCTGACACTTGGCACTTCGCCGATAATTCCTGATGGCATAGGAACTAATGAAAATACCATTCCTACGATTGCTGTAATAGCCAATCCGTAGAATATTCCGCCCTTGATTCCCTTTACCATCATGATGACTGTGATCACAAGTCCAAAGATTGTGAGTAAGACATTCGGGTCTGTGAAATCTCCAAGGCCTAATAACACAGCGTCGTTATTTACAATAATTTGAGCGTTTTGAAGGCCAATAAATGTAATGAAAAGTCCAATCCCTGCTCCCACAGCATATTTTAATTCACTTGGGATCGAGTTGATAATGACTTCACGAATTCCAGTTAAAGATAAGATAATAAAGATAATACCAGAAAATAGAACACCTGTTAAAGCAACTTGCCAAGGGATTTCCATTGTTAAGATAACGGTATAAGCGAAAAATGCATTAAGTCCCATACCTGGTGCCAGTGCAATCGGGTATTTAGCAAGAATCCCCATGACGAGTGATCCGATTGCTGCTGCTAATGCAGTTGCAGTAAAGACTGCCCCTTTATCCATATACATAAAGTCTGGTAGACCTGGTACTGTTTCTAGAGAGAGCGTGATTGGATTGACGATTAAAATATACGCCATTGCTAAGAAAGTAGTGAGTCCACCGATGATTTCTCTTCGGTAGTTGGTGCCTAATTCTTCAAAACGAAAATACTTCTTCATAATTTCCTCCTGATTTCTGTCGCGAATAGCCTTGTCTACAGAAAAAGGGAGTATACGAATTCGCATACTCCCTCAATAAGCAAAACAAACCGACAAAAGTGGGAGTGCTGTGCTCATCGTAGTCAGATCATTTACGGTGATCCGGTAGAGACGTTCGGGCCTTATTCCCAAATATATACGACGACATGATTCAATTTTATAATCTTAGGATAACATTTCAGTTTTTCTCCGTCAACAGAAAAACCGAACATTATTTATATTTATTCCACGAAAGTTCGTTATTCCCACTCAATCGTTGCTGGTGGCTTAGAAGTAATGTCATAGACAACACGGTTGATGTGGTTTACTTCATTGACCAGACGAACAGAGATTTTCTCTAAAATATCCCACGGGATACGTGCCCAGTCAGATGTCATACCGTCAATTGACGTTACGGCACGAATTCCGATTGTGTAATCATATGTGCGTGCATCACCCATTACGCCTACACTGCGGATATCAGGTAGCACTGTGAAGTACTGCCAGATGTCACGGTCAAGACCAGCTTTTGCAATTTCCTCACGAAGGATTGCATCGGATTCACGAACGATTTCTAGTTTTTCTTCTGTCACTTCTCCAAGCACACGAATCGCAAGACCCGGACCTGGGAAAGGCTGACGCCAAACTAAACTTTCAGGAAGACCAAGCTCTGCTCCTAATGCACGTACTTCATCTTTAAAGAGTGTGTTTAATGGCTCGATCAATTCAAACTTCATGTTTTCAGGAAGGCCACCAACATTGTGGTGTGATTTGATTGTTTGAGCAGTAGCCGTACCACTTTCGATAATATCCGTGTAAAGTGTCCCTTGTGCGAGGAAGTCCATGTCTGAAAGCTTCGCTGCTTCGTCGTCAAATACATAAATAAATTCATTTCCGATGATTTTACGTTTCTTTTCAGGATCTGAAACACCTGCAAGTTTTGACATAAAGCGCTCACGAGCATCGATTTTGATGACGTTCATATTGAAGCCGTCAGCGAAAATTTTCATTACCTCATCTGCTTCATTTTTACGAAGAAGATTGTGGTCAACGAACATACATGTCAATTGATCGCCGATTGCTTTATGGATCAGTACCGCAACTACTGATGAGTCAACGCCACCTGATAGTGCGCAAAGTACTTTTTTATCGCCGACTTGCTCACGGATTTTCTCGACTTCAAGCTCGATGAAACTTTCCATCGACCAGTCCCCTTTTGCTCCACAAACTTTGAACACGAAGTTCTCGATTAACTGGTTTCCATAAATCGAATGACGAACTTCTGGGTGGAATTGGACAGCATAAAGATTTTTTTCAACGTTCGCCATCGCTGCCACTTCACATGAAGGACTTGTTGCGATGACTTCGAATCCTGGAGGTGCAACTGTTACATGGTCACCATGGCTCATCCATACAACTTGTGAATCTGGTAAAGAATCAAATAGATGTGTAGGGTTTTGAACAGCGATGTCTGCTTTTCCGTATTCACGTTGCATTGCGCGCTCCACTGTTCCACCGAAATAATGTGCCATCAATTGCATACCATAGCAAATACCTAGGATTGGAATATCAAGTTCGTAGATTGCTGGATCGACGTGGAATGCATTCACGTCATACACAGAGTTCGGACCACCTGAGAAGATGATTCCGACAGCGTTCATCTTTTTGATGTCTTCTGCTGTAATTGTATGGGGATGTAATTCACTGTATACGCCAAATTCACGAATGCGACGCGTGATCAATTGATTGTACTGGCTACCAAAGTCGAGTACGACGATTTTTTCTTGTTCCTGTAATAAAGGAGCAGCTGTCATGTGTTTGTCCACCTCATTGATTAGTATCACAGGTTCTGTCATGAAAAAAACGCATAGATGCCTTGATCTATGCGTCTGGTGTGGTCTACTGAAGTCCATCTAAAATGAACAACTAAAAGGACGAATAACGCCCCTGCATGTGCATGACGAAATCCGTCCTCATAGTCAAGTCATTTCCGGTGACTTGGTAGAGACATCCATACCAGATTAATGGACATATACGAGGCCTGTGTAGTTATTGAATTGTACCTAGTGTACAGCCTTCGTAGGGCAAAATCAACTGCTTAGGCGATTGATTAAATATTCCCAACTTTCCCGCAAGTGCTCCGGTTTTTCTGGTGTCCCTTTTCCGTATAAATGGCGCTCGTAATGGGTAGTCAAATTACGCATGTGCCCTTCGCCAAAATAGTTGTCGATCTGGGCGGCGTAGCGCGTCAGTGTATGCCCTGGTTCTTTCGGTAATCCATACAGCGCCAAATAACGAAGCAGTCGCGTATATAATTTTTCAAATTCTTCTGCTGATTGATCTGAAGCCAAATAGCGGCGCAGCCAGAATTTCGGCAACCATTTCAAACGGAACTTATAAAGTAAGCTTCCGATGACACCGAGTAAACCGAATAAACCGAGCAGTCGCCATTTGTTGGCATCGAGCCATTCAACAGCAGGTTCTAATGAGAAGTTCGATTGCTGTGTCGTCTGTTGATCTGGTGTTTCTTGCTGTTGTTGCTCTTGTTGTTCAATTTCTTGTTGCTCTGCTGCAAGTGCATCGTCTGGACTTAACTCGATGTCAAACTCGATATCCGGTGTATTCGTAAATCCGATAGTCGGCTCAAAATTCATCCAGCCGATTCCAGGTAAATACGCTTCGACCCATGAGTGCGCGTTGTTATTCGTCACTTGAAAGATTTGCTCACCGTTTTCAGCTTGTACAACTTCGCCAGGAGCAAATCCTTTCACCCAGCGCGCTGGAATATCAGCTGCACGAAGCAAGACGACCATAGACGTCGAAAAGTTGTCACAGTACCCGATTTTTGTATCAAACAAGAACTGGTCAACGTAATCTGTGTCCCCTTCCGGAACGGCCACGTTGTTTTGACTGTAGGTGAAGCCATTCGTTCGGAAATACTGTTCGATGGCTTTTGCTTGGTCATAAACACTTTGTTGCTCAGAAGTAATATCAAGCGCTAAGTCTCGCACACGTTGCGGAAGTGTATTCGGAAGCTGCAAGTAACGGTCAAATTCTGAACCAATCGTTTGTAAATCTTCGATGGCAGTTGATCGAAGCTCACTTAACAAATAACTTGGCTCTGCAAAGTCGACACTGTAACTTTGCGGTTCTACAATTGCTTCTTGATCGACTGCATCAAACTTGTTTGTACTGAGGTTGAAACGGACGTCAAAGGGTTCTCCGCTCGTATAGGACGTTGCCCCGTACGTATGGAAAAGAAAAGGGAAATCCGTTTGCATGTCGAATGTCATTTGTTGCACATCGTCTTCTACGCTAGGTGGGAAGTCTAATGCAAATTCTTCCTCTTGTTGATAGTAATCATAGACAAGCTGAGGTTCTGATTGGATCCACCCTTTCGATGTATACGTATCCTTTGTTTCTACACGGTAGTAGCCACGAGAGGTGGAAGTTACTTGGAATACCTCGGTATCATCACTGATGAATGAGCCTCCGAGTTGTTCATCATTTTCATCATAGCCGACTTTATTGATTCCTCCTGCCCCACCTGGACCAGTCCCTGACTGCGGATTGGTTGAGTAGAAATACGGCACGGGGTCTGGCCATAATGGTCCAGCTTTTGGGAGCACGATGGCAAGTGATACAGAAAGAAGAAGAAGTGCTGCTGTAAACGCAATGCCAATGTAGCGAACTTGCTTTTGGTTCTCGTGCAACTTAAATAAGAATAGGAAGGCACTGACTCCTAAACCGATGACAAAGACGCGAACAATCGCTGCAGAACCGTCATACGGAGTAAATGTGTCAAGAATGCCGATGATAATGACTGTTAAAATAAAGAATACAAATATAGTTGCACGCATGCGAATCCAGTAGCCAATCAAATAGACAGTCATCCACAACAAAACAAAAAATAGGATTGTGCGGAACGGATCAGTCATTTGTGTCAAATCCAATGTAATCAGTTGTGTGATATTGAAAATGAGTTCAGTCAAAAAGAAGCGAATACTCTCTCCACTTAAAATCGTGAACTCTGAATAAATAGAAACGATGAACCAATAAATATAAGCAATTTTTACAAATCCACTGATCCACCAAGGGGTTTTCAAAAATAACAAGATGAAGGAAATCGCGACAAAAATGTAGAACACGCGAATAAAACCAATATTCGTCAATTCCGCAATTGGGCCTAACCATTCAATAAGTAACAATAAGGCAGCTAAAAACGTCACGGCCTCCATAATAAATGTGCGCTGCTTCATCGTTTGGCCACCTCCCCGAATGCATCCGGGAATTGAGACGGTGAGACGGTGATGACCGACCAACCTCGTGCTTTCGCATACTCTTCGACTGGCAGTTCAGCTGAAGTCAGCCGCGGAGCATTTTCCCCTTTTACTACAAAGCAAATGCCTTCTCGTAAATTCGGTGTCATGTGTGTAAGTGCTTCAATTCGTGCTTTTTCAAGATAAGCAGTAATACAGATAATGCCCTTGAACGTACCCAGTCGTTTGTCTTCAGAAATCAATCGACGCATCGCTTGAGCTTCGATTGCTTCCGTTGTGGCCAATTCTCGTTTTGCTCTTTCTACATGTCCTTGGTGCTGAACAGTCGTCAGCATCATGCCCTTGGAACCTGGAATGATGAATGCACCGGTGGAATCCGACTTTTCCATTGCATGAACGACAGAGAGTGTGAAGTCGATGGCATCGTCAAAGCTTTGTCCTTCTGTTCGGTCAAGGTACAACAAAGTATCTTGGGCTTGACGATCTTCGAAATCTTTTGTTCGCAGGGTTTGACTTTTCGCAAACGATTTCCAGTCAATCCAGGAAACCCGGTCACCTGGTTGATACTCACGGACTCCTGTTGCAACAGAGTTTTCTTTATGCGCTTGGAAACGCGCTCGTGCTGCACCTTGATCATAATTGGAAGCAATCGGCGTATAGAAAAGGTCTGTCACACGAGGATACACCGTTATCTGGTGCGGACTTGAGACTATCCACGATTTGCGTAACCAGCCGAGAAGGTCGACGAGTTCAAGTTCTACATCGTCAAATATGTATATACCGCGTGGCAATTTCTCAATGGCATACGTGAGCGTAATGGATCGGCGGAAGCCTACAAATACAATACGTTGTTTTGGTTCATAGTCTTTAAACGGTGGATAGTCTCTTACTTTCATATAGTAGAGGGGCCACCAGTCATTTCGTGTTATATGGAGAGTGACTTCAAGTGTTTGACCACGTGTGAGTTCACCTGAAGTCAATTCGCGCTCCACTGTCATTTTTCGGACAGGGTAAAAATAAATAATGAGCGCAAAAATTAGAAATGGGATGATAGCATAGAGTAAAAACCAACTGACAAACCCACCTTGAAACATTGCGTATGCAAAACTTGCAACTCCTATCAGTAAGAGGCCTATCAAGCCTGCATGGTGTTTCATGTCGCAACATTCCGTTCCACAGGCACAGGAGTGCGCTTGATGATTTCTTTCAAAATCGCTTGCGCCTGCATCCCTTCATATCGAGCTTCTGGTTTCAAGATAATACGGTGTGAGAATACGAATGGGGCGAGATATTGAATGTCGTCAGGCATGACAAAGTCTCTGCCTTTCATTAAGGAGTACGCCTGCGCTGCTCTCATTAGTGCTATAGAAGCACGTGGACTCGCACCTAAATAGACATACGGATCGTTTCGCGTACGTGTTGCAAGCTCGACAATATATGTTTTCAAGACGTCCGAGACATGCACCGCCCGCACTTCTTTTTGAATCGCTGTCAGCTCTGCTAGTGAAATCACCGTCTCAAGTTCCTCGATTGGCACATTGTGTTCAAGACTGTTTAATACCTGAACTTCTTCCGTCACAGTCGGGTAGCCCATTTTGAGCTTCATGATGAATCGGTCGAGCTGGGCCTCTGGAAGTGGATACGTCCCTTCATGTTCAATCGGGTTTTGTGTAGCCATAACAAAAAACGGTTTAGGGATCGCAAGTGTCTCTCCGTCTACGGTGACAGAGGATTCTTCCATCCCCTCAAGTAGTGCAGATTGGGTCTTTGGCGATGTCCGGTTAATTTCATCGGCAAGAACAATGTTCCCCATGATCGGGCCAGGTCGAAATTCAAATGCCATTTCTTTCGGGTTATAGATGGAGACGCCTACAACGTCAGATGGGAGTAAATCTGGGGTAAACTGGATGCGGCGGAAATTAGCACCTGTGGATTTTGCTAAAGCACGAACAAGCATCGTCTTCCCAACACCAGGCACATCTTCTAATAGAATGTGGCCTCCTGCTAATAGAGCTGCTACCGATAGTTCTGCGACTTCACGTTTTCCTATTATCACTTTACTGATATTCTCTAATACTTGGTCAATCTTCAATTTGGCGTCCATTGCGCTCGTCCTCTCTATAGGTCCGGTCATTTTTCGAAAATTACGTCAGTTCTCTTTTAGCATACCCAATGACCTACAAGAAAACAAATAAAGAGACTGCAAATGCAGCCTCTTCACTAGGTTTATTTTTTCCACCACGTGTCAAATACAGTGACGGGCATCGTACGTTTATGACGCGAGCGGATAAAGTAGCCTTCAATCTTTTCTTGCGCCTCTAGATCAATCTGTTTTCCTTCAAGGTAGTCGTCGATATGATCATAGGTAACGCCTAATGCCACTTCGTCTGGAATCGCCGGACGGTCTTCTTCTAAATCCGCAGTCGGGATTTTCATATAAAGATGTTCTGGAGCTCCAAGTTCTTTTAACATCGCACGACCTTGGCGTTTGTTCAGACGGAATAAAGGGGTAAGGTCCACACCCCCATCGCCGTATTTTGTGTAGAATCCAGTAACAGCTTCAGCTGCGTGATCTGTACCGAGCACCACACCATTGAAACTTGCAGCAATCGAATACTGAGCCTTCATTCGTTCACGTGCCTTTTCGTTTCCTTTTGCAAAATCACTCAAGTCAACTCCTGCTTCTAGCAATGCTCGGTCGCTTGCATCCACAGCTTCTTTGATATTAATAGTAATCTTTCGGCTAGGTTGAATGAATGCGAGCGCATCTTGACGATCATGTTCATCAAACTGCACACCATAAGGGAGACTGACTGCAATAAATTCATAGCCCCCCTCTGTTTCTTCATTCAATTCGTCTACAGCCATTTGAGCAAGTTTACCAAGTAACGTAGAATCTTGCCCTCCAGAAATTCCAAGTACTAGTGATTTTAAAAAGCTATGTTTTTTCATGTAGTCTTTCATGAAATCAATCGTCACACGAATCTCTTCGTTCACATCAATTTGCGGCTTTACACCAAGCTCTTGAATAATTTCTTGTTGCATTGTCATTGAACTTTCCCTCCTGTCGCTTTATGCATGTCGACCATTTCTTTCACTTCTTGAATATTGCGCATTTTGTTGTCCCAGCATTTTTGACTCAGGTCGACAGGATATTCTTCTGGGTTCAACGAACGTTTGTATTCATCCCAAAGGAGTGTCAGGTTGGACTTCGCGTAAGCCTGCATCTCAGGTAAAGTTGGGTTGTCATAAATCACACGGCCATCTGCCACTACGTGATGATGCAAATCAATGGCATCAAAGTTGGTAACAAATTTTGATACGAATGTATGAACCGGGTGGAACATTTTCAAGCGATCCTCTTTCGTCGGATCTTCTTCTTTAAGTGTAATGTAGTCCCCTTCTGCTTTTCCGTTTTCACGGTCGATGATGCGGTAAATCCTTTTTTCACCGGGAGTCGTCACTTTTTCAGTCGTAGAAGAAATCTTAATCGTATCTTCCATTTCTCCCGCATCATTTTCGATAGACACGAGTTTATAAACGGCGCCGAGTGCAGGTTGATCATACGCAGTGATCAGCTTTGTCCCGATTCCCCACATGTCGACTTTGGCCCCTTGTGCCTTTAAGTTCAAAATTGTGTATTCATCTAAATCGTTGGAAACCACCACTTTTGCGTCTGGGAAACCTGCTTCATCAAGCATGCGACGTGATTCTTTAGACAAGAACGCAATATCCCCGCTATCGAGTCGAATGCCGACAAAATCTATTTTGTCCCCTAGTTCTTTGGCTACCTGAATCGCTGTCGGTACACCAATATTAAGCGTGTCATACGTATCGACTAAGAACACACACTTTTTATGGCGCTTGGCGTAGGCATGGAATGCTTCGTATTCAGATTTATACGCCTGAACCATAGAATGGGCATGTGTTCCTGAAATCGGAATGCCAAATAACTTTCCTGTGCGCACGTTACTTGTTGCTTCTGCTCCCCCAATATAGGCAGCACGTGCTCCCCAAATAGCTGCATCCATCTCATGCGCTCGGCGTGAACCAAATTCCATGACGATTTCGTCTTTGACCACTTGTTTAATGCGTGATGATTTCGTCGCAATCAACGTCTGGAAATTGACGATGTTCAGGAGCGCCGTCTCAATGAGTTGGGCTTCGATTAGGGGTGCTTCTACACGCACGAGTGGGGCTTGCGGGAAAGCGAGCTCTCCTTCACGCATGGCATAGATGTTGCCGGTAAATCGCAGGTCCTTCAAATACGCTAAGAAATCTGCCTGATAGCCTTGTTCTTCTAAATATGCGAGGTCTGATTCACTGAAACGGAAGTTCTTTATATAGTCGAGAATCCGTTCTAGCCCAGCAAAAATTGCATACCCATTGCCAAACGGGAGCTTCCGGAAGAACAGTTCAAACACGGCTTTGCGCTCGTGCATGTTGTCTGCCCAGTAGGCCTCTGCCATGTTGATCTGATAGAGATCGGTATGTAATGTTAAACTGTCATCTGCATAAGGATGATTCATCTCGTCGCCTTCTTCCATACATAATTAGTTCTTAGTATACCCTTTTCCCCGAAAATGTGACAAAAAATCATTTCTTTTGGAATCGAGATAAAGAGACCTGTTCTCTATCATTATACTTCTTCACAATGATGCTCACTCAAGGTATAATGATACTCAAAATAGTAGCGTAAACTTAAAGTGGATGATCGCCACATAAGGAAAGTTCGTTACAACGGTAATAGAACTAAGCACTTCAGTCCCAATCGAATTACAGACATATGAGGAGCATATAGATTGGTTCAGAAGAAAATGAACGATTCACGCTCGCGTGTGGTTATATGCGGTCGATTGAGGATGCGGGTTGCAGTGCGGTTTATTTAATCGGCTCTCTTGACGAGTCGATTCTTCAGAAGATGGACGGATTTGTGCTTACTAGCGGCGGATACATTGACCCGATTCATTTCGGAGAAGCCCCCCTTCCTGGTCTCGGGGAAATTAACGGGTCACGAGATATCCGGGAACTCGCCTTCTTAAGGAAACTGACACAGGTGCGTAAACCTGTACTCGGGATCTGCAAGGATATGCAAATGTTGAACGTCGCGTGTGGTGGAACGATTCACCAAGACCTCTATTCGATTGCAGATGGGTCATTCCTCCAACATAACCCGAAGCGTTCACGCGAAGAAGCCCATCATGTTGTTGACGTTGTTTCTGGAAGCTTCTTAGAAAAACGGACAGGATGCACATCACTCCCCGTAAATTCATTTCACCACCAAGCCGTCCATCGTTTAGGTGATGGCACGCGCGTGAGTGCCACATCGTCTGACGGAGTTGTGGAAACAATCGAGCGCAAGGCTTCTCCTTGGTATAGCGTACAATGGCACCCCGAAACGATGGTGAATTGCCTGCATTCCAGTACATTATTTGCTGCATTTATAAAACACACAAAGGAGCTTAATTATGACACTTATTGATCTACATTGTGACCACTTGTATAAATTACAGAAGAATTTTCAGGGTGAACTAGATACATCGATTGAACGCTTACGGGCTGGCGGGATTACTGCTCAGGCCTTTGCGATCTATGTGGAACCTTCGCTTTCTGCGGAAACCGCCTATACAGCAGCCATGCATCAAGTAGAGCTTTTTCACAAGCATGTATTGTCTCATCCAGACGTGCACTGGGTACGCAACTGGCCAGAGCTTGCTGAACGTCCGGACGGCAAAATCTCTGTCTTCTTAACGCTCGAAGGACTCGAGTGTATCGGCAATGAACTGACGAAACTCGATGCTTTTTTGGACGCAGGTGTGTTATCTGTCGGGCTCACTTGGAATCCTGCAAACTTGGTAGCGGACGGCTGTGGGGAACCCCGTGGTGCTGGACTGACGACGTTCGGTAGACAGGTGGTGGCTCGGTTGAATGAGCGAGGGATTCTCGTCGATCTTGCCCATATTGCGGAAGCAGGGTTCTGGGAGACACTCGAGCTTGCCGAGTTTCCGATTGTCAGCCACGCGAATGCGCGTGCGCTCTGTGACCATCCTCGGAACTTATCGGATACTCAATTGCGAGCCATGATTGAAAAAGGCATACCGTTACATATTGTGTTTTATCCGGGGTTCATTTCAGGTAAAGACCATGCTGAAATCGATGAATTGATTGTTCATTTCGAGCACATTGTGGCTCTCGGTGGGGAAGACATTATTGGATTCGGTTCAGATTTCGACGGGATTAATATCAAAGTGGATGGACTGGAACACGCTGGACAGTTCCCTCACCTATTAGAACGTTTGCGCTCGAGTTTTAGTGACGACCAAGTGGAGAAGTGGATGTATAAGAATTTTTATCGATATGTGATGGGGTGAATGGGGCTTAGTCAGGGCTGGAGTGTGGATGAGCGGGAGTTCACCTTACAGCACGTGCATTTCTCGTGACAAAACAGTGATTTGTCGTGACGAAATAGAACTTTCATCTAGCAGAAAATCGATTTGTCGATCTTTACAAGCTTGTTCCCGGCCGGCTCACCACACGCTAACCTGCCCGCATGCACTAAACCCAAAACCCTAGCTGCCCAAGCCCTTGCTAGCAAGATCTACCCCACTTAAAAAAGCCGACGCGTGGATGCTTCCATACGTCGGCTTTCGTCATTTAGTTGGTTGTTAAGTCTTCGCACGCTTGGTAGATCAAGTCGAATAGCTCTGTCAGGTCTTCCTCGTCCACGCAACTAAATGCGACACGAATATCCGTCTGGTTGTTCGAGATGACACCCACGCCGTACTGGTCGAGTAAGTGTAAACGAAGCTCTTCTGCATCGATTTCATGCAACTTCACACACATAAAGTAGCCAGAGTTGAACGGATAGTACGTCCAGTGCTTATCAAACTTCGCGTCTGATAAAATCTCCTTTGTCTTCACGGCTCGGCCTTTCATGACGTCAAACTTCTGTTGCTTCTCGACTTCAAATTCAGGTGACTGAAGCGACTCTAGTATCATCGTCTGCGAAATGTGAGCCCCACTTGAAATGGTCCCACGAATAATACCTTTCGTTTTCTGCTCAAGAGCAGCCAGCGTCTCTTTGCCTGCAGCATACGTTATGAAGCCTACTCGTAAGCCCCAAACATAGTTCTCTTTCGTCGCTCCGTCAATCTTCACCGGAAGAATGCGGTCATGCACTCCTGCTAGGCGCCCAAATAGGGATTCAGTGATTGAATCTTCATAGAATAGACCAAAGTACGCGTCGTCTAACACGACGACTAAGTTTAATCCATTGTCTGCCGCTTCTTTTAACACGTCGACGATTTCATTCGCTTCGTCTTCGTGCGGTGTGTAACCAGTTGGGTTATTCGGGAAGTTTAACAGCACAATCGCTTTTCCGGATTGTTCTGCGAGCGCCTCGCGAAGTCCGTTTGTATCAAAACGCGTGTTTTCCGCGAACAGCGGGAACGTGACGATCTTTCCACCACGACGAACTCCGAATACGGTGTTGTAGTTGCCCCAGTAGTGGTTCGGTACGACGAGCGCGTCTCCTTCGTTCATAAATAAGTCCGCGAGAATCGATAGTCCGTGCGTCAATGCATTGGTGACAATCGGCTTCCCAATGGATTTGCCGACCATTGACGGGTTGTCTTTGTAGAGTTTTTCAAGCCATGCATCACGCAGTGCAGGCTTCCCTTGAGGGGATGCATACGGGTAGACATCTTTTGGTGCATAGTCGATGCGTTTCTGGATATGTGAAAAGTGCATCGGTTCGCCATGTTCAGTCGCAATTCCGATCGTCGCATTGAATTTATGCGCTTTCTCAGACGCTTCAGCTCCTTGGCTCAAGATGCCTTTTGGATAGAATAAGTTTTTCCCAAGCGACGACAACATGTCGTGGACAGCCGGGCTTTCGTTTTGGATCTGGGTGTTCAGTTGCTGTGCTAATGGATTCACGAGTCAGAACCTCCTGCGTTTTTCTCTATTGTACGCTATTTACTTTGAAAATTCTTTCCCTAATTCTAAAAAGATTGGACAATGGTCACTGCCCATCGTGTCCGGGTGCATCCCTGCCTCTTTAATTAATGGAGCCAGTTTTTCGGAAACGATGAAGTAATCAATGCGCCACCCGATATTGCGCTCACGCACCTTCGCCATATAACTCCACCACGTATAATGGCTTTCTGCAGTTGGGTGAAGATAGCGGAAAGAATCCACAAATCCATTGTCGAGCAGACGTGTCATCTTCTCACGTTCTTCAAAGGTGAATCCGGAATTGCCGATGCTCGACTTCGCATTGCGGATATCGATTTCTTGGTGCGCGACATTTAGATTTCCTGCATAGATGACCGGCTTCGTCAAATTGAGCAGCGTCAAATAGCTATACATACGGTCTTCCCATTCGAGTCGGTACGGTAAACGTGACAGGTCTCTCTTTGCGTTCGATATGTAGGTGTTCACGAGATAAAAGTTGTCGTACTAAAGTGTAATGATGCGCCCTTCCGCTTCATCCGGATCGTCTTCTAATCCGTAATGAACCGACAGCGGCTCATGCTTCGTAAAATAGCTGTGCCGGAGTAGCCCTTTTTCTCAGCGTCATTCCAGTACTGATGATATCCCGGAAGATCCAGGTCCAGCTGCCCTTGTTGCATCTTCGTTTCTTGAATACAGAAAAAATCAGCGTCTTGCGCGTGGAAGTACTCCATCCATCCTTTTTTTACACATGCGCGGATGCCGTTTACGTTCCATGAGATGAGTTTCATGCTGCCGCCTCCTTTAGTTCGAGACTAGTTTACCATAAAAAAAAGACTCGCTAGGCAAGTCCGATATTATTTGTTGATACAACTTTCACCTATCATTAATTTCTTTCACAAAGTAAACGAATCTCCCTTAACCACTCATCTATTTGGTGTATCATGTATGTGCCTCACTTGTTTTCTGTCTCTGTAAAATGTAATAATTCATCGCAGCACTGTCTTTGTGACGGATGACATCAACCACCCGATACCCTGATGAAAACGCCTTTACAAAAGCTTTACGCAGTTCATGTCTCCAGAGTTGCGCTATCTTGATGCTTTGCTTTTTGATGAAATGAATGTCTCTTGGAACTGCTACTGCATAATAATCATCCACCAGCTCCTGTAAAGATCCGATCGGTGATAGTAGGTCAGCCACAACTTCACCATCTACCAGGTGGTCAATCACGTCAAGGTCCACTTGCGTCCTTTTCATCAACTCTTTTTCAGCTCCATGGACATCCCATTCAACCAAAAAACGGTCAGCGGGCATTCCCTTATTGATTTCGTCCGTCATTTCACCGTAATACTCCTTGTAATAAGTTCGGACATATCCCCCTAACTTGTGAATATTCAAATATCCATTTCTTGACTCCAAAGGGTCGTATGTCCAAACAATTTTGGTGTAACCATAATCAGCAGCCCAGGATTTTTGCGATATTTTTAGGCTTTCACCAATTCCCATGTTTCTATATTCCGGATGAATGGCCATCATATGTGAAATGAGAAGGTTTTGGCTGTCTTTAAAACCGGCAAATCCATAGCAAAATCCTACTAATTTTTCTTCGTCGAACGCACCGATGACAACTCCGCCATTATGAATGGCTGCAATTAAGTGGGGCAGCATCGTTACACTTTCAATACTCCAAATCCATTCCTGAAATTTTACGATTTCTTTTAAACGTTGAATATCGGTTACTTGTCGATAAACAATATGTGGAGACATGATTGTATCTCCTTTCCATAAAAGTTTTGTCTTAAATAAAACCCTTAGCTATACGGGATAGCTAAGGATGAAGAAACTAATTAGTTTTTGGGAATTGACGATAATGATAAGCGACTCTATCTATTTTCCCTTCGGAATTTCGCACAAAACGAATAATTTCTTTTTGGTCATTGACATCAGCCAAAAATAAATCTTTCCCTATACTTTTTACCGGGAAATTAAAGCCTGGCACTGAAAACTCAAGGCTGTCTTGTTTTAAATCCACTGTGAGTTTCATACCCTCGTTGGATACGTATTCCCCCACGAATTCAGCCAATTCTTCTGGTGTATGTGTATAATCATCGAATTCTACAGGAGATGCATCGAACTCCCTTCCCTCATATACATTCAATGCACGAGCCATGATTGATGAAGCTGGAACTGCTGCTAGGTTTGTAAGGATCATGGCGCTGACCCCTCTTTCCGGAATGACACATAGCTGTGAAGCAATCGCTTTTAAATTGCCTCCATGTTCCACTAATGTACCGCCATAGTAATCCGGTGTAATCATTAATCCATACCCGTAATATCGACCTAGGGAGCACTCTATGTGAGGTTTAATCATTTCTTGGACACTTTCTACAGAAAGAATCTGGTTATCTCCGACTTTTCCATTGTTTCTGAAAATCTCGGCATACTTCAACATGTCTTCGACCGTCGATTTCAAATAGCCTGCAGCTCTCATTGAAGGCGAATCCCACCATACGGGAGCTTCATACACTTCCTCGCCATTTTCGCCTTTTTGAATGGCGTAGAGTGATGTGATATTATCGTAGTCTCCGAATTCTTCTATTAGAAACCCTGAATGATTCATGCCTGCCGGTTCCAAAATATGTTCTTTCACAAAATCTTCATAGGATTGCTCACTAACACGAGCTATAATGGCACCTAATAAAGCATAGCTGTCATTCGAATAACTAAATTCGTTACCGGGATCGCCTAGCAATTCAAATTGCTGCTTCCCAATAAACTCCATCAGCTCTTCAAATGTATCGATTGGTCCTTGTTGTTCTTCTTCTTCTTTCAACTTGAGTCCAGGATAATCGTTTACAGAAGGATCGCTATCAAAGCTTCTTTTATTTGCGTACACCAGAGACGGGAGCGGCGGTAAACCAGCTGAATGAGTCATGAAATGATGGATTGTCATTTGATCTGTTTTATCTGTAAGAGTCTTAAATTCAGGCAAATACTTCACAACTGGATCATGTACATTTAGCTTGCCTAGTTCCTGCAGCTGCATGATGGCAACACAGGTAAAAGATTTTGTGACGGATGCAATGCCATAGATAGTTTCCATTGTTACCGGCTTTTCCTTCTCAATATTACGATAACCAAATCCTTTACCGTAAACCAATTCACCATCCTGAGCAATACCAATAGCTACTCCCGGAATGAGGTACTTGTCAATCAACTCCTGTCCGGCATTTTCAAACGGCTTCATGTCCAATGTTTTAATCATCTCAACATCCCCTTATTTTTTATTCAGATAAAAAAAGCTGTAAAGATCGTGAATATCATTCTCTTTGGTTATAAAACGTAGGATATACATCACTTGTCCGCTGGTATTCTTCAAGTCTCTTTTCGACTTCTTGACTATTTTTAATCATCACACCTGACACCATGGCGTTCAGAATAGAAAAAATAGTTGGCATGCCTTTCAAGCTTGAAGGATTAGGTGTTATCACATTAAGTGTAATGTCAGACATGAGGCCTAAAGGTGATAATTCATCATCAGTAATCGTAACGATTTGTGCACCTTGTTCTTTTGTGGCACTGACAAAAGAGATGGTTTGCTGGGAATAGCGTCTGAAAGAGAGTGCGATAACCAACCAGTCTTCATCAATCAATGTAAGCAAATGGTGTGCGTCGTCGATGTCACCCTTAAATAAGTACGTATCACCTTTAACAATATTCAAGCTGTAGGATAGCCAATTGGCAGCCGCATATGAAGTACGAAGACCAACAATTAACACCTTTTTGGAATCAATGATTTTATCAATCGCCTCATTAAAGTGGTCCTTGTCCATAGAATCAAATGTTTTTCTCATGAATTCAATGTCTTGTTCCACTGACGCCTGAATATCAGGCGATTCATTCTTCATTCCATCGGTCAATGCTTTGAATGGATCATTATCAGGCTGGAGCAGCGAATTTCTGATTTCTTCCTGTAATGCTGCATAACCTGAATACCCCAAGGCATGGCAACATCTGATCACAGTAGTTTCACTTGTATTGGTCAGATTCCCGATTTCCTTTGCCGGATATAGAGCAACAGAGTTGGAATTTGCCACTATGAAATTTGCTACACTTTTCAAGCCTTGTGTGAGTTCACTATAATTTTCTTTAATTTGTTGCTTGAGTTTTTTCATTGAAATCTCCTTTTAAGTGCCCTTAAGTGGATTAATTGTAAGCACTATCATATAAGTGACAGGATACAACATGACCAGGTGAGATTTCAATGTCTTTCGGTTTTATTGTTTTGCAAACTTCCATGCATGCATTGCAGCGCGTATGGAATGTACAGCCAGAGGGTGGAGCTGCAGGGTTTGGAACGTCACCTTTCAATGAAATTTTTTCTTTTTTCATTAAAGGATTCGGAACTGGAACTGCGGACATTAGTGCCTGTGTGTATGGATGTGATGGATTGGAAAATAAATCATCTTTTGAAGCATATTCCACCATTCTTCCTAAATACATGACGCCAATTTTGTCACTAATATGTTTCACTACACTCAAATCGTGGGCAATGAAAATATAAGTTAAGCCCATTTGTTCCTGTAGATCTTGAAATAAGTTCAAGATTTGAGCTTGTATGGAAACATCAAGAGCTGAAACAGGCTCGTCTGCAATAATTAGAGTTGGATTTACAGCAATTGCACGTGCAATTCCTATACGCTGTCTTTGTCCTCCACTGAATTCATGAGGATATCGGTTGGCTAACTGTCGATTCAAACCTACCCTTTCCAATAGCTGAAGGACAATTTCTCTTCGTTCTTTTTTATCCTTCCCAATGCTGTGCGTGGATAATGCTTCCTCTAATATAGAGGCAATCGTTATTCTTGGGTTTAATGAAGCATAAGGATCCTGGAAAACAATCTGCATTTCTTTTCTGAGCTTAAGAAGTTCACCTTTGGAAAGTGACGTTACCTCTTTTCCTTTATATTTGACGGAACCGCTAGTAGGATTGATTAAACGAAGAATACTCCTTCCCGTTGTCGACTTACCGCAGCCGCTTTCCCCGACAATTCCCAACGTTTCTCCTTTTGCTAATTTAAATGAGACTCCGTCTACAGCTTTAACGAATCCAGTATTTCTTTTTAAAATGCCCTTTTGGATAGGGAAATGTGTTTTGAGATCACTGACTTCCAGTAATTCTTCTTTCATGATACTTCCCCTTCCTCTTCAAATAACCAGCATCTGACTTTTTGCTTTTCAATATTAAATAATGGTGGATTTTCCGTTGAACATTTTTCTAAAGCAAATTGGCATCTAAAACGAAAAGGGCAGCCTTCAGTAATTTCCCCTAAATTTGGTACATTCCCTACAATCGGATCTAATCTATCCTTATTTTCCTCCAAATTAGGAATAGAGTTTAGTAGACCTAATGTATAAGGATGTTTTGGTTGTGTAAATAATGTAGTGACTTCTGCCTCTTCTACTATCTGCCCGTAATACATAACCATAACCCTGTCTGCAACTTCAGCAACTACTCCTAAGTCATGAGTGATCAACAATATCGTTGTATCAAATTGATCTTTTAAATCATTCATTAAATCCAATATTTGTGCTTGAATGGTTACGTCCAATGCAGTTGTGGGCTCATCTGCAATAAGCAAGCTTGGATTGCATGCCATGGCCATGGCAATCATGACACGTTGCCTCATCCCACCTGATAACTGATGAGGATAATCATTTATAATCTTATCGGGTCTTGGTATTTCCACTTTTTTCAACATTTCAATCGTTTTTACTTTAATCTCTTCTTTAGAAGCTTTTGTATGTAACCTGATTACTTCACCAATCTGCTTTCCGATTTTGTGGACAGGATTTAGCGAAGTCATTGGCTCCTGAAAGATCATGGAAATTTCTTTTCCCCGAATTTGACGCATCTTCTTTGGTGATAGCCCATTAAGTTCTTTATTGTTCAGTCGTATGCTTCCTAAGACATCGCCTGCATGCTTTGGAATAAGTCCCATGATGGAAAGTGATGTAATGCTCTTCCCGCAACCTGATTCCCCAACAAGTGCTACAGTTTCTCTCTTTTTCAGATTGAAGTTTACATGATTTACTGCTCGAACATGACTTTTCTTTTCCGCTGCAAATTGAATCACCAGGTTTTCAACAACTAGTAAATCATCCTCGTCAACAGCTTCTGGGTTTTTTTCTAATAGCTCAAGTAAATTGGTTGTCATAGTCATTACCTCCTTTACTTTAGTCTTGGATCAAGTGCATCACGAAGACCGTCTCCCAATAGATTAAATCCTAAAACGACCAACATGATTGCAATGCCAGGGAATAAAGACATCCACCATGCTTGTAACAAGAACGATTTTCCTACATAAGCCATTGCCCCCCATTCAGGCGTGGGTGGTTGAGCACCTAAGCCTAAAAAGCTGAGTGCAGCAGCTGCCAGTATACTTGTGCCAAATTGTAAAGTAGACAATACTATTACTGGAGATAACACATTAGGAAATATATGTTTGACAATAATTTTAAAATCACTGACACCCAATGCTTGAACAGCCTCGATGTACTCTTTTTCACGAATTGATAATACTGCACCACGTACAACACGGACATAGGATGGTATAACCGAAATAGCAACAGCGATCATGGCATTTGTCAGCCCAACACCAAGAACTGCAATAATTGCGATTGCCAATAACAAAGAAGGAAATGCAAGTAAAATATCCATCATTTGCATAATGTAAATATCAATTCTTCGATAATAGCCGGAAATCACGCCGAGGACCACCCCGGTAATACCTGCAATAGAGACAGCGACAAGTCCCATCATCAATGATATCCGGCCGCCATGCATCATCCGTGATAATATATCTCTTCCAAATTCATCTGTTCCAAGCAAATGGTCAAGGGATGGAGGCAAAAAACGGTTTTCCATCTTCATTTCATCGATAGGAAAAGGAGCCAAAACAGGTGCCAATAGAGCAGCCCCTATAAAGAAAATCAATATAAATGATCCAGCCATTGCACCTTTGTTTTTCATCAGTCTTCCCCATACGATTTGCCAATATGATTTCGTGTTGTTTTTTTGGAGGTGAATAAGTGAAGGATCTATATTTTTTGAAGTAATTATTCCGCTCATTTACACTTCCTCCTTTCTATTCATATTTAATACGTGGATCTATTACACTATAAAAAATGTCTACGATTAGATTTACTACAATAAACATAAAGGCCATAAATAACACCAATCCCTGGACTGTCGGCATATCCCTTGTTGCAATTGCATCGATTGCCAAACTTCCTATTCCGGGCAATGCAAAGACCGTTTCAGTTACAACCGCTCCTGCTAACAAGTTTCCAAATTGAATTCCAATGAGTGTGATAACAGGTATCAAAGCATTTTGTAATGCATGTCCAAAAATTAACTGAAATACATTGACTCCTTTTGCTTCTGCAGTCCGCATATAGTCCTGTTTAATAACTTCCAGCATACTTGATCTGGTCATACGAGCTATATTTCCTGATGTGCCAAGACCAAGAGTGATTGAAGGAAGAATTAAAGAATATATGCCGTCATATCCCGATATAGGAAAAATAGGTATTAAATATGAAAACAAATAGATTAAAAATAGTGCTATCCAAAACCCTGGCGCAGATATTCCCACGAGGGAGATTAACATGGCCAATTGATCAAAAATGGTATTTTGTTTAACAGCAGCTATAATCCCCAACAATATTCCGACTATGGAGCCGATGATCAAGCTAAACACGGCTAACTGAAAGGTTACCGGAATTCGATTTATTATTTCTTCTATTACACTTAAGCCTGTAATATAAGAAGTGCCTAAATCACCCTGTATGACACCTAATAAGAATACAAAGTATTGGATGAGAAGATTTTTGTCCAAGCCTAATTCGCTTTTCAGCTTATTCACCGCTTCTTCGGTCGCAAACTCACCAAGAATATAGGTAACAGGATCACCAGGAATAAGATGTACCATTAAAAATACAATGATGGAAACACCCAATAAAGTTAAGAGCGTAGTAAATAATCGTTTCACAATATATCCTGACACACCAACTAACCTCCTTAAAACCAATAATTAGGGGAGGAAGTTATGCCGTTCCCCTAATATTGAAGCCTATTTCTTAAGCTTTACGTCCGACCATATAATCGTCCCCGTTATTGGATGTATTTTCAATCCTTCCAAGTCACGGTGTGCCAGTACATTTTCCCTAACAAACAATGGTACCCACGGAGCCTCTTCAACAATGATTCTCTGAGCTTCCTCATAAAGTGCCATACGTTCATCTGTATCAACTACAACACGAGCTTTTTCCAATATACTGATTAATTCATCATTTTGATAATGTACGCGAGTTGACAAACCACGACCAAACATGGAATTTAAGATGTCTGCATCATACCAGCCGTAAGTCCAGAGAAGCATTTCATGAACACCTTCAGGGGATTGTGCACGTATTGTTGCATCTTCCTGAACTGAAATCCTGATTTCAATACCCACTTCCTTCAATTGATTTTGAAGTACTTGTGCAATTCGCTGCATAGTCGGTTCTTGTGTTACCCAAAGCTCGATTGATAAAGGTTTCCCATCTTTTACGACAAATCCATCTCCATTTGTTTCTGTATATCCGGATTCTGCCAACAAGCTTTTTGCTTCCTCTAAGTCACGAGCATATTTTGCTGCAGCCTCGTCCTCAACAGTTTGGCTATATCCTGGAATCGTTGGAGGAAGGGGGCCGTATATAGGTTGTGCAGACCCTTCAAGCGCGAAATCTACGATTGTTGAACGGTCGACAGCTAATGCTATAGCTTGTCTAATATTTTTGTCTTGGAAAATTGGTTTTTGATTGTTGAAACCAAGGTATACGTGTCCATTTGCCAATGTCCGCTCTAACGTGACGTTCGGATCTGCTTCCAATTCCTTAATATAATTGGGAGGAACGGACATCATGATTTGTGAATTTCCACGCTTGAATTCAAGAAGTCTTGTATCATCATCTGAAATAAAACGGAAAACGACCTCATCAAAAGTAGCTGCCCCCTTGTTTTCTGAATAGGCAGGGCCTAAATTGAAATTTTCGTAAGGTACATACGTAATGGAGGATCCGCGTTTTATTTCTGAAACTTTTAATATACCAGCTGAACTTGCAACATCTGTTAAGTCTTCGCTATATTCCCCAATTACAGATGGATCAAGAGGTGCTAAATAAGAGACAGTAGCATTGCTAAGAAAAGGCGCAAATGGTTCTGAAAAGTGGAATTCAAATGTCCTATCGTCTATGACTTTAATTTCTTTCAATGGACCGATCATGTAGCTTGTTGGAGATGATTCAATAAAACGCTCAAAGGATATTTTTACAGCGTCTGATGTTACTGGGGTGCCTGTATGGAAAGTGGCGCCTTCCTTAAGCGTGAAAGAAACAACAAGACCATCAGTTGAAACTTCATAAGATTCCGCTAATGCAGGAACAATATTGCCATCAAAATCGAATCGAAGAAGAGGCTCATACAAGTGATTATTCGCATCATCTACCCATGTAGTCCTTTGGACGTCGACCGTATCAGGCTCACGGACAGAGGTAACCACGATTGTGCCCCCTTCAGAAGCTTCTGCCTGGCCGTCGCTTGTTTCAGTTTCTGAAGACTCACTCGGCGAGCAGGCTGATATTACCAGTAATAGTACAAGCAGCATAGACCAAATTTTAAATGGTTTCATTTTCCCCATAATTCTTCCCCCTAATCTATTATTTAATTAATACTTCACTTAGCGGATATACTTCTGTTTTTAAATTTGTATACTTGAAGGATGTAAAGTCTAATGTTGTTAAGCCTGGAGAATCTACAGTGATGATCTTGGAGCTGATAGGTTCGAAACCTGCGCGGAAGTGCTGACTTGACTTTAACGCAACGATTTTATAATCTTGTACGTCAATGCCATGGAGTAAGAAGATCTGTTCATCTAATGTTTGTGCTTTTACTGAGCAGACAATGATATCTACGCCATTGCTCTGCAATCTGACAGAAGGTCCTAAATTAATGACAGAACCTTTCCCCATAGGAGAGGATTGAATAAATACACCATCTGTAATACTTTTTACATAAGCTTTTAATTGTATCGGTTCGCCATGCAAACTATCGGTTTTTCCACCTAATTGGGTCTCAATGGTGGTGCCGATGCCGGACTCGACTGCTTGTTTCACCACTTCTGGGTCAAATATAAAACCGAAGCAGCTTTTTTCAATGCCTTTATTAATCATTGCCTTTAATAAATACGTCCCATCAGCAGGAGTTCCCCCCCCAGGGTTATCCGATGTTTCATTGATGACTACTGGCTTCCCCACATGTGCAAGGGCAAGTTCTATGCCTTCATCCGGAGATGGCTGTTTTTGCAGAAACTTTTCTTTGTTATCCCAAATATATTCACTAATTTTATTCGCAATATCTTCTGCATACTCACTGCTATTGTTGGTTGTGACTAAAACGGATACTCCTACTTGAGAAATGTTCGTGTAGGGGAATCCATGGAAAAAGGTACAATCCACAACTTGGTCGCTCTTTTCCCAATCAAAGCATAGATTATTCACTTCTTTTGCCGGAGGGAGATTCGTTGTGGAAGTGGGAATCATCAATGGAAGATGTCGCAAAAACATGGTCGGTTTTAGATTTCCTTCAATGATTTGCACGGCACAGTCAACTGCTTCCATTCCTATTTCATAGCTATCTGTGTGGGGATACAAATGATTCCCCAAAATGAGCGTTGCATGCTTGACCATCTCGAATGTAACGTTTGCATGTAGATCCAACGTAACGATAATCGGAATATGATTTCCGACAACTTGTCTTACTTTACTAAGAATGGAACCTTCCAGATCTTCTGTAACTTCAGAAACTCCTGCTCCATGAAGCGCAAGAAGAATAGCATCGTATCCATCAGCACTTTTGATGCCTTCGATCAATTCATTCAATAGTGCTTCATAGGCCTCAGAAGTGATGATTCCTGCTGGATAGGCAAAGGTAGCAAAGGTAGGAATCAATCCAATTCCTAATGCTTCTGCCTGACCTATCATGCCGCCTAAATAATTTCTTACATTTCGGTTTTTTGAGAGAAGGTCTTCACCTTTGTTCCAGCCCCATAACTTGAAAGCTTCGACTTCTGTTTTTACATTGGAAAACGTGTTTGTCTCATGTAAGATTTCGCCGATTAATAATTTCAAACTACCTCTTCCTCCCCTAATTGAGATTTTGCCCCGAATGAAACTTCTTTTGTTAAATACTTTCTGATCACTTGTTCATTCAGCTCAAAACCAATGCCGTCGCCTTTAGGGACTTCAATAACCCCTGGTCTAATCGTGGTTACTTCCGGTAAGACAATATCTTCATTCCAGTAACGGTTTGAGGCCGATGTATCACCCGGAATACTGAAATTATGCAAGGATGCAATGGCAATATTATGTGCTCTTCCTACACCTGCTTCTAACATGCCTCCACACCACACGGGAATATTTTTTGATGCACAGTAGTCATGAATTTGTTTTGCTGCTGTTAGCCCCCCTACTCTTCCAACCTTTATATTAATAATTTTGCAGCTGCCCAATTCTATGGCTTTTCTGGCATCTTCTAGTGAGTGGATACTTTCATCCAAACAGATAGAGGTTGAAATTTGAGCCTGTAATTTCGCATGGTCGATAATATCGTCATGGGCTAGCGGTTGTTCGATCATAATCAATTTGTATCGATCCAACTCTTTCAGTAGATCAATATCCTGTAATGTGTATGCTGAGTTTGCATCTGCCATAAGGGGAACATCGTAGCCGTACTTTTCCCGGATGGCTTTGATTGGCTCTACATCCCAGCCCGGTTTGATTTTGACTTTGATTTTTTTATAGCCTTCATTTAAAAATTGACCTACAACTGTAAGAAGTTGTTCTATGCTGCTTTCAATCCCGATACTGACACCGACATCAATTTCTTTAAAAGATCCCCCAAGTGCGGTGGACAAGGATTGATTGTTTGTTCGGCTGTATAAGTCCCAAACAGCACTTTCCAGCACAGCCTTTGCCATATTATTTCTGCGTATATGTGAAAATAATGATGAAACATCATCTGGGTGTGAAATTTCGTTTTCTAATAATATAGGAATCAAAAATTCCTCCATAATGTTCCAAATAGTGCCATTCGTTTCTTCGTTATAGAAAGGAAATGCCAATGCCACACTTTCTGCAATGCCAACCTTGCCTTCACTATGTAGCCGGACAATCGTTATTACTTTCTTTTCCTGCGTCCCAAAACTTGTAACAAATGGTGATTTTAAAGGCATTAATATTTCTTGCAATTCAACTCTTTCTATTTTCAAAACTCCTCCTCCTTGAACAATAAAAAATTTATGAAGTTTAAACTTCAATTATTTTTTGTGATAAAGTTTAAACTTTCATACATTATATGACTATTATCTTTGAATTACAACTTAATTTTTATATTTTTTTGAATATTTTCAAATTTAAATATTTATAAAAAGAATGAACCTTTTCTTTTCTTTGATTAGAATCGAAAAAGGCTGCTAACTCCTAAATGTTCAGAGAGATACAGCCGCAAATATTTAAATATTATTAAGGAGTTCTTTTTGAATTCGTTATAGCCGTTACCATCCGATCTATTACTGGAACGGTACTTGATTTGTAGTCATATTCACCAATGCAGGACGTTCATAGTCAGTATTGTATGGACTGTCAGTATCAATGTTCTTTCAACAGATTGAGCCATTAATCTCCCCTCCCATATAATGGGCCCTAACAAAAGAAAAAACCGTTCACCACATACTATGATGAACGATTGTTAAATTAAATGGATTTACACTGCTGTAAAGTGATCATAAGCAATTTTAGCTATTTGAGCGATGGTTTTTTCTCCCTCTTCCATGGTCACGTTATTTTTGGAAAAAACAGAGATGGTGTAAGCACCTTTTCCATCCGGCAGGTAAACAATCCCGACATCGTTAACTACATCACGAATAGTTCCCGTTTTGCTTGCAACTTTAGTCCCGTAAGGCAAATGATGTGGAATTCTATTTCTATACTGCTGCTTGTATAGAATTTCTAATATTCCAATACTGGAGGCTTCTGAAAGTAATTCTTTCTTTGCGATCATCTCTAACAGCCGGTTCATTTCAACTGGACTTGATTCATTACTTCTCTTGTTTGGATGAAAGACAAAACTGTCCGTATCAAATGATTCTGGTGTGAAGTCAGTTGTCCGAAGTGTATGGGCTGCTTCAGCTGAATATGTTTTTGCATCCATGCCTAAGCTCGTTGTGATTAAATCCCAACAACTTTGATTGATATAAAGTTCATTCAGCCCGAGTTCTTTCATATAGGTTGAAACACTTTCAATACTGACAAGCTTCAGGATGGCATCAGTAGCAACATTATCACTCAGAATAATCATAAGCGTTGCCAAATCTTTAATTGTTACCTTTATTCCGTGATCAATCTCTTGGAGAATTCCAGATCCTGGTACATAGCTTTCTTCGCTAATTTCAATCCTGTCACTAAGTGAAAGCTTACCTTCTTCCACATCTCGGAACAGTGTCACTAATATCGGGATTTTAAATGTACTGGCCAATTGAAATTGACTACCCCCGTTAATAAAGGCACTTTCACCAGTTTCCAGATTCTTTATGGCAACACCAAATGTTCCTGGAAGATTTTCTAAAGTGGCATCTAATTTTTGCTGTAGATTCAACACGTCATTTCCCCCTTCTTACTCCGGCAGATGGGTATTAATCCAATCGACCATCGCTTCGACCCTTGCTATCCGATTTTCCGGTTCTGCATTTTGTAACATGCCATGGCTGGCGTTCGGGATACGCAAAAACTCTACTTCTTTTCCTTGTCGCTTTATATAAGAGTAAAACTGTTCCGCTTGTTCAATCGGACAACGCAGATCATCTTCTGCATGGACAATGAGAAGTGGGGTTTGAACATTTTCAACGTAGGCAAGCGGTGAAAATTTCCAAAGTGATTCCGGATCTGTTTTTCCAAGAAACTCCTGGGATATAAAACCAGGGGCAATGTCGCTTGTTCCGAAAAATGATACCCAATTCGAAATGCAGCCTTCCGTAATAGCAGCAAAAAAGCGGTCTGTATGAGTTACCAGCCAATTTGTCATGAAACCGCCGTAGCTAAGTCCATTGACCGCGACTCGTTCACCGTCTAGAAAATCATATCTTGTAACGGCTTCTTTCACACCATTGAGAATATCCTGCATATCCTTCCCGCCGTAATCGCCTTGTACCGCCTCAGTAAATTCTCTTCCAAATCCGGAACTGCCCCGAGGATTTGTAAATACAACACCGTAGCCTTGGGCACTGATTAACTGCAATTGGTGGAAATAAGTATAGCCATACATGGAATGTGGGCCACCATGAATCTCGAGGAGGACAGGATATTTCTTACCTGGTACCACATTAGCTGGCTTCAGCAAAAATCCTTGAATTTGCCAGCCATCTACCGATTCATATGAAAATGTTTCTGGTTCAACCACATTCAGCTCTGACAAAAGTTCATCGTTACAATCGTCTATACGTACTTCATTTTTAGGAAATATTGGATTATATACTTCAATGATATCCGTTACATTACGAATGGTGCGAACAACAGATTCTTCTTCCGATATTCGATTGGCAGTTATTTTTCCTGGATGCGAAGGAGAAGAATATGCGGCAACAACCGTCTCATCACCATCATAGGCAAAGTGGAATATAGCACGTTGTCCACCTACAACTGTTGTTTGACTACCATTTTCTGAAACTGAAAAACGCACAACTTCATTCGTTCCCTGGTGTGTAGTAAGAGCATAAATAAAACGGTTATCTTTCGACCATTGCGGTTTTACGTAAGATTTGATATATCGCATGTCGGTATAGTTCAAGTCAGCTAATGTATCCGGATAATCATCACTCAAACTTATCGATTCTCCACCATCGGCAGGAATGATGAGCAATTGTCGATGTACCACATCTCCACCTATGAAACTGATCCACTTTCCATCCGGTGAATAAGAAGGACTGGCAACTTTTGATGCATCATACAGTTTTTCTGCTTCTCCTCCCTTTACAGAAATCCTATTTAGTTCGCCTTTATACAATATATTGTCATTGTCGCTGCTGATAGATGAAAAAAGTAAATATTTCCCATCAGGGGAGATAGCAGGTTCTGTAACATCGTGAGCTGCATTAGTCACTTGGCTGAATGATCCAGAATGCGCATCAATGGAGACCAGTTGTAGCTTTAAGTTTTTTTGCAGACCCGTTCCATCAAGTTTGTAGTACAATCCACTGTAACGTTTAGGAGCGTTTTTCCAAGCAATATGGTCATTTGGACCCCATTGTTTTGCTTCGTCATCGGAATCTCGTTCTTGAAACACTTCTATTTCTTCGTTCAGCTTAACCGGAACCAACCCATAAATGGTTTCCCCATCTGGAGAATATAGGATGGAACTGATACCGCGTTTAAACTGTGAAATCCTTTTTTTCTCACCGAATTCCAATGATAGTACCCAAACCTGTGTCCCAAATTCTTCATTTGAAAGATAGGCTATTTTTTTCCCGTCAGGCGACCAGATAACAGATGTGTTTAGGTTTCCTTCTGAGGTCAAAACCTTGCGAGACTGTCCACCAATGTCCGAAAGCCAAAGATGTGTTTCATAGCCGTTTGTGGATTTTTTCGCGATCGTTTTTTCATATACTACTTGCTTGCCATCCGGCGAAATGACCGGAGTGCTTGGCCATTGAAATTTATAAAGATCTTCAGATGTTACCGTTCTTAATGTAGACGTCAATGTACTCATCATAAAAGCTCCTTCACCTATGGTTTTTTAAACCTTATATTATAAATTTCGCTTACCTTAAAATTTCTACTTTTTCCTGCCCACTAACCTCAGACTCAGTATTCAAGTAGCCTTGGATTGCCGCATTAAACTTTACCGGTATTAATCATGGAACGTTCGTCCGCATCAAATTTCGGATGATGCAGGTCATGTCCGCATGCATGCATGACACCAGGAATTCTTGATTTGTACGAGACCTCTTTTTCATCCTGTATAGGCAATGCATCAAAATCTGCACGCAATGCAACCGTTTTGCCGGGCTTGCCCCTCCTTAAGGTATCTAACAACACCTCTTCCGCCTACTCTAGTTTTCACTTCCATACCCAATTCACTAAGAAATTCTGCTATTTTTTTGGGGGTTTCATCTTCTTCGAATGACAGCTCGGGATACATGTGAAGATTTCTTCTAAAATCGACCATAACCGGGTTATACTCTTCAAGTTTTTCAAATAATTCTTCCAGATTTACGTTAACGGACCTCCTACGTTTTTCTATATTGTATGCTATTTACGTCAAAAACTCTTTGTCTAGTTCTAAAAAGATTGGGCAGTGATCGCTCCCCATTGTCTCCGGGTGCATCCCCGCTTCTTTTATTGCAGGTGCAAGCTTTTCGGAGACGAGGAAATAGTCAATGCGCCATCCGATGTTGCGCTCACGCACTTTCGCCATATAGCTCCACCATGTGTAGTGGCCTTCTGCTGTCGGGTGCAGGTAGCGGAATGTATCGACGAATCCATCTTCCAAGAGCTTCGTCATTTTTTCACGTTCTTCATATGTAAATCCAGAGTTCCCGATGTTCGACTTGGCGTTGCGGATATCGATTTCTTGATGCGCGACGTTTAAATCGCCTGTATAGATGACGGGTTTTGTAAGGTTCAAAAGTGTTAAGTACGAATTCATACGGTCCTCCCATTCTAATCGATAGGGAAGGCGCGACAAATCGCGTTTTGCGTTTGGCACGTAGCAATTGACGAGATAGAAATTTGGGTATTCGAGTGTAATAATGCGCCCTTCTGCTTCATCAAGATCTTCACCAAGTCCGTAATGAACAGAAAGTGGTTCGTGTTTAGTGAAGATCGCGGTACCCGAGTAGCCTTTCTTCTCAGCATCGTTCCAGTATTGATAGTAGCCGGGTAGGTCGAGATCGAGTTGACCTTGTTGCATCTTAGTCTCTTGAATACAGAAAAAATCAGCGTTTTGTGTGTGGAAGTAGTCGAGCCATCCTTTTTTGACGCAGGCGCGGATGCCGTTGACGTTCCATGAGATGAGTTTCATGTTGCTGCCTCCTTTGTCCGCATTTAGTTTACCATAAAAAAAGACCCGCTAAGCGAGTCGATGTGTCTTGGTCAGTTGGTTCTTGTTAGTGGCATCGTACAACAACGGAACGACCCGCCGGATTTGATAATTTCACTGAAGTCGATTTCGATTACGTCGAAGTGATTCGCACGCAATTTTTCATTCACAGCTTTATTTTGTGGAAGACTGATGATTTTGTTATTGCCGATTGCAAGTACGTTTGTCCCCATTGCGAACTGCTCCTCTTTTTTCACTTCCATCAATGTATAGTGTTTCCCTAACATATCCAATGTCTCGGATGAAAGAGCGTCGGGATATACTAGAGCATGCGTCGGAGAGAGAATTGTGAAGACGCAGTCCAAGTGAAGACAAGATGCGTCAAACGGAACGCGGATGATCTCATTTGTCGGCAATTGCTTCTCTAAAAAGTCAATTGCCTCGTGATTCGTGCGGTGGCTGACACCTACAAACACTTTGCTACCGTCTACCACTACATCTCCACCTTCAATCGATCCAGCTGTCATCTTCTGATACGGAATGCCGTTTGATCCAACCCATTCACGCAGAATTTTTTCTTCTCCCTGACGAATCGGGCTCGCCATTTCGGAAATGAACACACGAGTTCCGATCGTAAAACCAATATCACGAGTGAAGACCTGTTCGGGGAATTCTTCATGCGCTGGAAGTGTAATGACTTCCACTCCATTGTCTTTAAGCACATCTGTAAAAGCAGCGTGTTGCTGAAGAGCGGTTTCCACATCGATATTATCCTTTGCGTACCGTTTTTGTACAGTATTGATGACTTCTTCAATTTTCATATAGGTTGGTTCACAAACAATGACTTGAGTGAGTGTGTCATATTCTGTTGAGCAGCCGTCCCATTGGTGTTGTTGTTTTTCAAGTCCCATCTTGTCTCCACCTTTTCCGTTCCTATTTTATATGAATACTATTTCCTCTTTTAGTACCGCTAAACTTCTTTTGGAAGTTTTTTGGTTTCTTTTTGAGAAAGTAGGGAATCAGAAGACAAATAGATAGATGAAGGGATTGTTTAGATGATTGCTGCAAAACATACACTATTGACGAAAGAAGATGTCGAGACACGCACGGATTTACCTGAGTGGTTCAAACGGGAATACCAAACATTTGAGAATACCGTCACTGACAAAACGTTCCCTTGTTATTTTGGTCGAACAGGTCATTTACGTGGTGAGTTGCGTTATGCATTTATCGAACAAAAAGACTGGACGAATGCAGCGAGTGCTTTGAAAGATTTCTTAGCATTATTTGAAGACCCAAACCACAAACGTCATGGGTTGTTTTTATTTGTTGAGCCCTTTGAAACGGAGCAGTCATTAGAAGCCTACCGCAAGCAGTTCTGGGATATTCTGCAGTATTTGCATGAAGTAGATGATGAAGAGTGGCCACAGGAAGCTCCAAAAGATCCAGATCATTATTTGTGGGATTTCCGTTATGCAGGACAACCGATCTTTGCATTTGGGAATACACCAGCATACAAACAACGCAAAACACGTGACCTTGGTAATTCGATGGTCATCGGATTCCAGCCACGGTTAATCTTCCAAGGACTCGAGGGAACTGAAAAAGGTGGTATCATGTCACGCGAAAAAGTACGAGAGCGAGTCGAGGCATGGGACAACCTTCCGAAGCATCCGGACATCAGTCATTTCGGTGATCCAACACACAACGAATGGAAACAATTCTTCATCGGAGATGACAGCGAGCCGATCTTAGGCAAATGCCCTTTCCAACATAAAGCTCTATAAAAAAATAAAGTAGCAGGCTCATCCTGCTACTTTACTTCACACATCTCACTGGCGACAATTATCTCATTACTTCCCTCATAGTCTTTTAGTATAGTGAACGCAATATTTTTAGCGAGCAGTGGTGGCACTGCGTTACCAACCTGTTTCATTTGTGAAGTCTTCGTTCCGTGAAACACAAACGTATCAGGAAAAGATTGAATTCTTGCTGCTTCTCTAACAGTAATTGCTCGATGTAAATAAGGGTGAGTAAATCGTCCTGAAGACGGAGTATCAAATCGAGTAGTAATAGTGACAGCAGGCATATTTTCTATCATTCTAGACCATGTTCCACTATAAATTGACTTGGTTAGATGTTCTTTTGGCAACACTTCTCTACCTTTACCCGGTGGCACAAGCATCATCCGCTCAATAGCTAAATCCGAATGCTTTGTAGCTGCATGATTATAAAGTGCAACTGAATTCTTACGCATTTCTTTCTGATAATCAGAAGTCGGTTCCAAAAGGTATTCTTGGAGAAAATCACCTTCACCTGACTCTAAATATGCTAAATCCCAAATAGCATCCTTAATTGAAATTCGTTCCGACAAGTTCCCTGGTAATGAGACGGAGTTACCTTGTTTTCCTAAGATAAATGCTCTTTTTCTAATTTGCGGAACCCCATAATCATAGGCATTCAATATATTTGAATCTAATTCATATCCGAGTTCAATAAAATTCTGATGAATTTGGTCCTTAAATACTCCGCCTCCTGAAGTCAAAAGGTTTGGTACGTTTTCCATTAAAAAATAGGTGGGTTTAAGGTATTCAACGACTTGATAAAAGTATTTGTACAAGTAATTTCGTTCGTCATCCCAAATTCTTCTAGCACCTTTTTGGGAAAAGCCTTGACAAGGGGGACCACCAATAACCACATCCACACTTCCTTTAAGCTCTGAAAAAACAGTGGGAATATCCAGTTTAGTGATATCATCATTAATCATTTTTACATTAGGGTGATTCTTTTTATATGAATCGGATATCTCTTTATCAATTTCATTAGCAAAGACTACATCGAATCCAGCCATAGTAAATCCTAAGGATAGTCCGCCGACTCCAGAAAATAAATCAACTACTTTCAACATTAATTCAACTCCTAGTTAACTCCACTCGAATTGTTGAGCACCAAACTCTTTTGTTCCGAAGTTATCCGTTTTAAAGCACCCTCATAGTAATCACTCTCAAGTTCGCACCCAATGAAATTTCGGCCACGACGTTTAGCTACTACCCCTGCAGTTCCGCTACCCATAAATGGGTCAAGGACCGTATCATTCTCATTAGTCAGCAAGTCAATGAAGTGCTCAAAAAGTGCTTCTGGTTTTTGTGTTGGATGCGAGCCAAACTTTTTCTCGCTTCCAGGTGTCACGGATGTTTCTATGAAATCATGAATAACTTTACCTTCGTTGTTATAGGTACCAGTTTTTCCATCATTGATAAAGTACAGCCAACCCTCTGTTGAATTAATGAAATGTAAGTTCATATTACGCGGCATAGGATTCTTCTTGTGCCAAATTCCAGTGGTTTTATAATAGAACTTATGTCGAGCTGCCAATTCTACTATAGTTTCAACTCTAATCAATGACATAAACATAATAACCGAACCTTTTTTCTTTAAAACACGAGATATCTCTTTGAAAAGGATGTCCATAGAATCTTTCCATTCTTCATTTCCTAAGTCGTCCCAACCTGCATCACCAAAAAAGTTATCCCTCATCTTTTTTAAATTCGTTTGTCTATCCCTCATGAAATTCCCTAAATTATAAGGGGGATCGGTTAGGACTAAATCGACGCTATTATCTTCCAATTTCTTCAAAGTTTGTAGGCAATCAGCGTTGTATAATACTATTTCATTTTCAATATTTACTTCTGTCATTTTAATGCCAACCTACTTTCTATCCTTCAACTATCTCTTTCAAGCAATTAAAAAAAGCTTGTCTATTTCTTCCAAGCTCAGTTAAATCAACCACTCTAATCTTTACTAAGAGCAAATCCTCTTGATTATTAAAGTTGTAATCCCCTATCATTTTAGCATTATTTTTGCTTTTAGGATATAATAAGACTCCTTCATGAATACCTTCGAAGGTGTTCAAATAGGAATTCATCTGATAAATATCGCTTTCTTCAACAACACCCTTACTTTTCCATTTTGTATCAATTATTTTCAAGTTATCCGGCAAGTTCAAAATGATGTCTGGCTTGAGTCTTAATCTATTGATTCCTGTCTCTGTATTACTTAAAAGTTTTTGTTTTGTGTATTGAAATAAAACGTTTTTATATATTTTTTTATAGCATTTATAAATGAACTTTTCGAATAAAGCATTCATATCAAAAAGCATAAAATCAATATTAACCTTTCCAGCATTTAATTCAAGTGACTTACCGGAAACAAAAATTTTGCAATAAGATATCACTTCATTGAAACGAATAGAATTCCTGTTAAGTATAATTTTTTCGATATCTTCCTTTGTAAAAAACTTTGATTCAACAAGGTCAAAGTATGGAGAAATTTTCGCTATAAGACTAATATTGGTTTGCCTGCGAGTTAGTCTCTTTAAAATAGTGAGTGTATATTTAATTAGCTGATTGAGTGGATTATTGAAGTTTAATACAGGATAATTGCAATAGAATTTATGATGCATCACTGTATTCTTTCCAATTTGTTTCGTAAAATCAATACTACCCTTTACTGTATTTAAATTCTCTGTTAGTGTCTCATAGGATTTAATCATTCCTCGCATCACTTGCTTTTCCAGTTCTTTAAGGAAAAGCGCAGCAATTATATCAATAAAGCCATGACTTCCATATGAAGTGTTGGCATTTATATTTTTTCTGATAGGAATATCATTTGTAACTTTCAACATTTCAATGAATGAGCTTTTTATAAGATTTATATTTTGTTCTTCAGCTATCTTAGGGAGAATTTCAATAGTTATATCGGGAGTACTAACAATCCCAATCCACTGTTGAGGGGTTAAGTAATTCACACCCCATTTAAATATCTGCTTTCCTTGCTTCTCTTCAAGAACTCTTAAATGATCGGCATCTTCCTTGGATATACAATAACGAGAAGGGTCTCGTCTGCTAGATATATATATTCTCTGATGTTCCAATACTTCATATCTCATAAAGCCCCCCCTTAATTCGTATACACTTTTTTGAAGGCGTCTGTTCCTGCATCGTAATTGGTACGGTAGCTTTTTTTATTCTCTAACTCGTACTCCCCCGGATATTCGAAAAGCCTATCTGCATCCAACTCTTGATGCTTATAAATTACATCGTGTTTTAGTTCTCCATCTTCATCCAAATCTGAAAAGATTAATTGAATTTTTTGAAGGTCGTCATAAAAATACTCTTCTAAAAGTGGAATGATTTTTTCTACTACAACTTCTTTCAAATCGTTAAAGTTAGAAAGGTTCGTGAAAAAAGCGTGACCCAAAATGAAATTGGCGTCAAGCAATACTTCAATTCGCCGATTGACAGCTTCAATAAACATAACCAAATCTATACCTTCAATATCCCTTGGGTTTATACCTCTCTCCTCCATTATTTTAATAAGATGATCTTTGCGATAAGTCTGTTCGATAAATTTAAAGCGCCTTCTTAGCGCAATATCGAGAAGGGCAATACTTCTGTCGGTAGAGTTCATTGTTCCATAGATATCAAGATTTTTGGGTACACCAAACTTACTTTTGGAATAGGGAAGAATTATTTCTAATTGATTTACTTCACCTAATCTTTTATCTGGTTCAATCAACGTAATCAATTCTCCGAAAATAGATGAAATATTACCTCGGTTGATTTCATCTATGAATATTGCATAGTTGTTGTGTGGATTCGCTTCTGCTATCTGACAAACTTCCTTGAAGACTCCAGGTTGGACAGTATACTTCAATTCGCTTGTTTCTTCGTCTATATTTTCTCCTTCATCTGCCACTACTGGGCGTATGCCTTCAATAAAATCTTCATAAACGAACGATTGATGAAACGTGACGAACTTAAATCGCTCTTCAATATTATCTTGGGACAAATAATCCTCTAGAAAAGTCGGATGATAAGCAGAAACTTTATCAACATCAACAAACCACTTACTGTCGATCTGATAGAATACCTTCGGCTCGCGAGAAGTGAAAATAGGATTTAAACCGATTGAATGGTTTTCTAATATACTTGATGTTCTAATATTCAACGAAGTTGACACAGGAAATGGTAACACTTCTACTCTTGCATGTATTTCAGCATTTGTCATCGGTCCATTATTCTGTAGCAGTATAAGAGTAACCAGCAACCAATCTTTCGATGTATTAATATAAGCATCAACTATTATTTCATCTTCTATATCATAAGCAGTGTACTTATTTTTAAGTTTCTGCATTGTATATGTTTTTCCAGTCCCTGGTGGACCATAGAATATAATATTTTGCCCCATTATCTTATTCCTTTCTAAAAAGAAGTGATTCTTTCCTACCAAGAAGTAATTTGTAGTAACAAAGATTAAACTTGTTCAATCCCCTTTAAGCCCGGGAGAATATTAGGGTTCTTACATGTTCTGAATTCTGGAGAAATATCTACTGTAGCCTTCTGATATCGTACAGGTGAAATGAATCCAATACTTTTAAGGAAACTTTCGTGTTTAATGCGTATCTGCTTCTTACGAGAAGCCGAAGAACTCCCTTTCCTTACTCTTGCTGAAGCTAATGCATTCAAGTTAGTTTCGATACGAAGATTATTCAATACTCTTCTCATCAATCCTTCAGTATTCTCGCCATCATAGTCTACTACGACAAATTTTGCAGTTTTGTCATATGAACCTCTGCCATCAAAAACACCAACTAAAAAAGCTCTTTGGACATCCTCCCCAGAAGCAAGCAATGGAACCGTTATATCTTGAATGAAGTCATCGATAGAATATATAGTAGCTGTCTGTTTGAACAAAGTTATTATTCCTTTTTTCCCTGCATTAAATTTCATTATAGGAACATCTTGTTCTTTATAAAAGTCCGTTAAGTGGGTGAAACTATCTTTAGAAAGTGAGCGAGCAATTCTTTTGATAAAGATTAAATGGTCTTCCAATTGTTGTTGAGTAAAGTGTGTCGGGTTGTGTCTTACAGAAGCCTGCCAGTAAATATCATTCTGAAACTTTATTTGTTCATCTGCCAATAACATTCCCAGAAAATATGCTGTTTCTTTAGATAAAAACCTACTTCCGAGTTCCAACCCAGTCTCTATAGTATGTAAAGTCATAATTTCCCCCCCAATAATATATTCTTTGCTGATAGTATATTGACAATAAGCTTATTAGAAAAAATATCTTTAATATTGTAAGTATAATACTAAAATTTAGCTTTCGACAGGTAAATAATCACTTCTTTTCCAGATCTATTAACATTTATAATTTACCGGACAGAATTAAAAGAGAGAAACCCTTGATACACGAGGGTTTCTCTCTCATTTTTTTCATTAATGTTACATCATGCCGCCCATTCCACCCATGCCGCCTATATCTGGCATACCGCCACCAGCTGGCTCTGGAATATCTGCAACGACTGCCTCTGTTGTTAAGAACAGAGAAGCGACTGAAGCTGCGTTTTGTAAAGCTGAACGCGTTACTTTCGTTGGATCCACAATACCTGCATCCATCATGTTCACCCATTCACCTGTTGCTGCGTTGAAACCGATACCGATTTCTTCACGCTTCAAGCGGTCTACAACGATAGAACCTTCAAGACCTGCGTTTGTAGCGATTTGACGCACTGGCTCTTCTAGAGCACGTAACACGATGCGCACTCCAGTTGCTACGTCGCCTTCTACTGTATCTAAAGTTTCTGCTACTTTGTTGTAGACGTTAACTAAAGCTGTACCTCCACCGGATACGATTCCTTCTTCAACAGCTGCACGCGTAGCATTCAAAGCATCTTCAATGCGAAGTTTACGCTCTTTTAATTCTGTTTCAGTAGCTGCTCCGACTTTGATTACTGCAACACCGCCAGCAAGTTTCGCTAGACGCTCTTGAAGCTTCTCTTTGTCGAACTCAGAAGTTGTTTCTTCTAATTGTGCACGGATTTGGTTGACGCGACCTGCAATGCGGTCAGAGTCTCCAGCACCTTCAACGATTGTCGTGTTTTCTTTTGTAACCACGACTTTCGCAGCACGACCAAGTTGTGTGATGTTCGCTGATTTCAGATCAAGACCTAGGTCTTCTGTGATCACTTCTGCACCAGTTAATGTTGCGATATCTTCAAGCATCGCTTTACGACGGTCACCGAATCCAGGAGCTTTAACTGCTACTGCATTGAATGTTCCACGTAATTTGTTCACAACTAGAGTGGCTAGTGCTTCGCCTTCCACATCCTCAGAGATCAATAGAAGTGGTTTTGATTGTTGTACGACTTGCTCAAGCACTGGTAGGATTTCTTGAATGCTTGCAATCTTTTTATCCGTTACTAAGATATATGGATTTTCAAGGACCGCTTCCATCTTATCAGAATCCGTCACCATATAAGGAGACGCATATCCGCGGTCAAACTGCATACCTTCTACGACGTCTAGCTCAGTCGTGAATCCTTTTGATTCTTCGATTGTGATGACGCCATCGTTTCCAACGCGCTCCATCGCTTCTGCGATCAATTCGCCGACTTCATTATCGCCAGAAGAGATAGAAGCAACTTGTGCAATCGACTCTTTGCCTTCGATTTCTTTAGAGATTGTTTTTAATTCTGTAATAGCTGCTGCAACTGCTTTATCGATCCCTTTACGGATACCAACTGGGTTAGCGCCAGCTGTTACGTTTTTCAAACCTTCACGAATCATCGCTTGTGCTAGGACTGTTGCAGTTGTCGTACCGTCCCCTGCGATATCGTTTGTTTTTGAAGCTACTTCTGCTACAAGCTTTGCGCCCATGTTTTCAAACGCATCTTCAAGCTCGATGTCTTTTGCAATCGTTACACCATCATTTGTGATGAGTGGTGAACCAAATTTCTTTTCTAAAACGACGTTGCGCCCTTTTGGCCCAAGCGTTACTTTTACTGCATCTGCTAATTTATCTACACCACGAAGCATTGCGCTACGTGCGTCTTCACTAAATTTAATTTCTTTTGCCATAATTGATGTTCCTCCTTGTTATTGGATAACCGCTAAAATATCAGCTTCACGAAGAATAAGTAGTTCTTTACCGTCGTACTTTACTTCTGTTCCTGCGTATTTTGAATACAAGACGCGATCCCCAACCTGCACATCTAATTCAGCACGTGTGCCGTTATCAAGGGTGCGACCCGTACCGACAGCAAGTACTTTACCTTCTTGTGGCTTTTCCTTCGCAGAATCTGGAAGTACAATACCTGAAGCTGTTTTTTCTTCTGCCTCGACTAATTCGATAACAATACGATCACCTAGTGGTTTTAACAAATGAAACGACCTCCCTGATAAATGGTAAATGATTTATTAGCACTCTCACTCACAGAGTGCTAACACAATTCTTATAATAATAAACGACAGGAACGATTGCAAGTCAGAAGGTGAATTTTTGGCTAAATTTTTTTCATGCGTTACAATAGAAGAACCACAGCTCAGAAAGGACTTACCTATACATGTCACATCAAAAAATAGCATTCTCTTTGCTGATTACCTACGTCATCATGCAACTCGCAGGTGCAGTCGGCCCAATCCCGCTCCTCTTTCTCTTTGAAAGCATGGGTGTAGAAGACCCTAGGATGCAAGCAGTCGGCTGGTGGATCTTTTCTAGCATGCTCGCAGCAGTAATTATCTTCTTCTATTTCATTCGAAAAGATAAAACATTTCTAAAACCACTTGGCCCGAAACCCGCCTCGAACTTTGGCGTACTTGGCTGGGGTATCGCAGGATTCTTCATGGTGCTGTTTGGACAAGCAGGTGCTGCTTGGATTGAGCAATTGATTGGAATTGAACCAGGTTCTGAAAATACAGCACTGTTCATCGAAATCGCACGCTCGGTGCCTGTCGTCATTTTTGCGATTGCAATTTTCGCACCAATTTTAGAAGAAATCTTGTTCCGTCGTATCTTATTCGGCATGCTGCTTCCAAAGACCAATTTCTTTATTGCAGCACTCATCAGTTCCGTGATGTTCGGGATCATTCACTTTGAACTGAGCCACATTCTACTGTATTCGGTCTCTGGTTTTATATTCGCGTTTATTTACTACAAAACAAAACGCATTGCAGCATCCATCATTGCACACATGCTGTTGAACGGATTTGTTGTCCTCGTTCAATTCTTTAGAGAAGACTTAGAACGCTTTGCAGAACGCCAAGGCCAATTGTTCATCCAGTTCTTCATTCAATTCCTGACATAAAAAAAGACCATCCGCGGATGGTCTTTTACTTCGTCTGATGAAGTTGCTGTTCTTCAAGCTTTCGTTTTGCCTCAGCCGCCAAATACTTCCGGTACCCGACACGCGAAATCGCGATACTGATCTCATATAATATGAACAGCGGTACCGACGTGAACAAGTGCGAAATCAAATCCGGTGGTGTGATAAACGCGGCAATAATGAAGAGCACAAAGTATGCCATCTTCCGTGCTTTTACGAGCATCTGTGGATTCACAAGACCGAGTCGCGTCAAAAATAACAACACGATGGGGAGTTGAAAGATTATCCCAAACGGAATCGTAATCTGGAAAATGAAATTAAAGTAATCGTTGATACTGATAATCTGTGTAATTCCAAGTTCTGTTGCAAGTCCCGTCATAAACGTCATGAGGTAAGGGAACAACAAGAAATACGAGAACGATACCCCGCCAAGAAACAATAGAAAAGCGAACGGGATATAGCTCAGTGTGGCACGTCGCTCCTGCTCTTGCAGTCCTGGGCTTACAAATGCCCACAGTTGGTACGAGATAATCGGAGACGTAAACGTAAAGGCTAGAAACAACACTACTTTCAGGTAAATCAAAAATGGATCAACGACCTGTAAAGCATTTAACGTAATATTTTGAGCGGGTTCCGCATTTTGTAAATAGTTTATCAATGGTTTCGCTAAAAAAAAGCTACCAATCACAGCAATCGTTAGGAAGAAGACCATAACAAACAACCGTTTTCGGAGCTCATCTAAATGTTCCACCACTGTAAATTCATTATTATTCATGAAAGAACATCCTAACTTAACTTACTTCACGTCAGATTTCGGTGGATCTACTTTTTTAACATCATCATCGTCGTCATCTGCTAAGCCTTTTGTAGCCGTTTTAAATTCACGCAAAGTTGAACCCATAGCGCGTCCAAGCTCTGGTAATTTTTTCGGCCCGAACAAAAGAAGTGCAACGATACCAATAACAATTAAGCTAATTGGACCTGCTCCCATTGCGGGCACCTCCTTAAGTAGTATGCCTTCATCTTACATCATTTACTAGCAATTTGCTATTTCTACACAGACCCCAGATGTGACAGTTTAACGTCAACTGTGATTACGAATCATATAAATCAGCGTCTGCAATTCAACAGATAAATCAATCGTCTGTACACGAATCGAAGGACTGACGTTCAAACGGACAGGTGTAAAGTTCAGAATCCCCTTAATCCCTGTCGCTTCAAGCCGTTCAGCTGTCTGTTGTGCCGTTCGACTCGGAACTGTTAAAATACATAACTCGATTCCGAATTCATGAATCTTGTCTTCTAATACATCGGGATGAAAAACAGGAATTCCTGACTTCGTTTCTCCTTCAAGTGGCGCGTGTGTATCAAAGGCGACGACAATCCGTGTGTTGTGGTTCTTGTGGAAATTGTAATTTAAAAATGCTGTCCCTAAGTTTCCCACACCAATCAAAGCAACATTTGTGGCCTCATCTTGATCGAGTGTTTGGCGGAAAAACTGCAAGAGATGCTCGACATCATAGCCATAGCCTTTCTTTCCAAGTGCCCCGAAGTGCGAGAAGTCCCGACGGATCGTTGCAGAATCGATATTCATCGCATCGCTCAGTTCTTGAGACGATACGCGGGTCTGTCCGGCTTTATGAAAGTTTTGCAAAAATCGATAATATAAAGGCAGACGCTTTGTCGTTGCCTGAGGTATTTTTTGTTTGTCAGCTGTCACTCTGTTCGCCTCCTGTAAATCAGCTTTATCTTACACCTAGCTGAGTTTCCTGTAAAGCAGGCACATTGCCGAGTGGCGTACTATCCAGTACACTTATAGAAGAGAATAGAGGTGGTCGCATGATCGTACTACAAGTACAAAATATAACAAAATCCTTCGCAGGCGAAGAGGTTTTGATCAATTGTAAATTAGAAGTCAAAGAACGTGAGCGTGTCGCACTAGTCGGCCGCAATGGTGCAGGAAAATCAACGCTTTTGAAAATTATTGCAGGTGAGATGAGTTACGACTCCGGAGAAATCGTCATGCCAAAAAACAAGACATTTGGCTATTTGGAGCAACACTCTGGTCTCGACAGTCCCCTATCCATTTGGGCTGAGATGATGACTGTGTTCGAACCCATCAAAAAACAAGAGGCTACACTGCGCGAACTTGAGCACCAAATGGCCGACCCGGACGTTTACAACAACCCGGAACTTTATGCAAAAGTGACGCAAGACTATGACCGACTACAACAAGACTTTAAAGACGCAGGCGGCTTCCGCTATGAAAGTGACACACGGTCCATTTTACACGGACTTCAGTTCTACCCAGAAGACTATGACAAACCTGTGCAGTCCCTCTCCGGTGGACAACGGACCCGTTTAGCGCTCGCAAAACAACTGCTCATTCAGCCGGACTTGCTGCTTTTAGACGAGCCAACCAACCACTTGGATATTGAAACGCTCGGCTTTTTAGAAAATTATTTGAAGAACTACCCGGGCTCTATTGTCATCGTCTCCCATGACCGCTACTTTTTAGATCAAGTGACGAATCTCGTGTACGAGATCTCACGCCGGAAAATGACCCGTTATGTCGGAAACTATTCTGCGTACCTTGAACAAAAGGCGCTGGATTACGAAAAAGATGTGAAGACCTTTGAACGCCAACAAGAAGAAAAAGCGAAACTTGAAGATTTCATCAGTCGTAACTTGGCACGTGCTTCTACAACGAAGATGGCCCAGTCACGACGTAAAGTATTGGAAAAGACCGATTGGATGGACTCTCCTGCTGGCGATGAAAAGTCTGCATCTTTTGGCTTCTCCATCGAACGTGAAAGTGGCAATGATGTACTTCGTATCGACAATCTTGCTATTGGCTACGAATCTAAACAAGTCGCATCTGGCATTACGTTTCCTATTTATAAGAAAGACCGCATCGCGCTGATTGGTCCGAACGGAATCGGCAAATCGACGTTGCTGAAGACAGTGATGAAAAAAGTACCTGCTTTTGAAGGTACGGTTCATTACGGAACCAATGTACAATTTGGCTATTACGATCAAGATCAGGCAGATTTAAAATCATCCAAGTCTGTCCTGCAAGAGCTTTGGGACGAGTGGCCGATGTTAAATGAAAAAGACGTGCGAAACGCTCTTGGTCGCTTCTTGTTTTCAGGTGACGATGTGCTGAAACCTGTCACTTCTTTATCTGGAGGAGAAAAAGGACGACTTGCTCTAGCAAAATTAATGCTGTTAAAAGCGAATACACTTGTGTTGGATGAGCCAACGAACCACTTGGATCTTGATAGCAAAGAAGTCCTCGAGAATGCCCTGCTCGATTTTCCGGGAACACTATTGTTTGTTTCTCATGACCGGTACTTTATCAACCGTATTGCCACAAAAGTTGTGGAGCTCTCGCCTACAGGCAGTCATGTCTATTTAGGTGATTACGATTATTATCTAGAAAAGAAAGAAGAAGAGCTCGAACTGAAACAGCTAGCTCAGATAGAAGCAAACCAATCTACTCCTACTCCTGTTGTCACGACAACACAGATTGATAAGTCTGCGAAAAAACGCGAACGTCAAATCACGCGTCGTGTAACAGAGCTCGAAGATCAACTAGCCGTTCTCGAACAAAAGAAAGCAGTGATTGAAGAGGAGCTATGCAAACCGGAAGTATTCGGTGACCACGAACAAGTAGCATCGCTCAATGCAGAACTTGAAGTCATACAAGACGAGCATGACACCCTGTCAATGGAGTGGCTTGAGTTGCAAGAAGAGCTTGAAACGTTGTAACAGGACCAGCATTCGTGCTGGTTCTTTTTTATTCGACAAGAAGCATCTACATATTGGTCAAGAGGCAATTTAAGAAAGTTTTTTTCCACAGATTTGCACACATTGAAAATGGCTTTAAATAAACTATCAACAGACTTATACACATTATCCACATGTGTTTTTTGTGGTTTTGCAGTTTCGTACACAAAATACACCCACTATATATTGTGTTATCCATAGTTATGCACAAGTTACCCACAAATTGTGCATAAGTACAGATGTTCCCTCTTGACGAATGATGTCACATTTGATCAAAGACTGTAATCTTTGTAATAAAAAAGACCGTAGAGAATTTCTCTACAGTCCATTCCAGCTCGAAAGTGGCATGCCAGGTCGCCCATTCATTGCATAATCGCTTCGAGCACCTGCTATAAATTTAGAATATCCCGCTGCTGCTATCATGGCTGCATTATCCGTGCACAACGAAAGGCTAGGTACATAAAATGGCACATCCGCTTCTGCGAAAGTTGTTTCCAACGCCTTACGTAGCCCTTTGTTCGCAGCAACCCCTCCTGCTGCAATCACTTGTTTCACGCCATACTCTTTCGCTGCTCGGCGCGTCTTCTCAACGACAACTTCTACTACACTTTGCTGAAAGCCTGCAGCGACATGTGATGGGTTGATCTCTTGGCCTTTTTGTTGCAAATTATGTTGGTAGTTGATGACGGCAGACTTCAAACCACTGAAACTGAAATCATACGAACCTTCTTCCAACCAGACGCGGGGGAAATCGACTGCTCCGTCACTCTCAGACGCAAGACGGTCGATATGAGGTCCACCTGGATATGGAAGTGATAGTACGCGGGCTACTTTATCATACGCTTCGCCTGCTGCATCATCACGTGTCTCTCCGATTTTTTCAAAGTGACCATCTTCTTGCATGACGATCAGTTCTGTATGCCCTCCAGAGATGACCAGTGCGAGCATTGGAAACTCCATTGGATTCTCTAGTGCGTTCGCATAAATATGTCCAGCAATGTGATGAACGCCAATGAGTGGTAGCTGATGTGCAAATGCAAAGGCTTTTGCAGCTTGGATACCGATGAGAAGCGCACCCACAAGTCCGGGACCTTCTGTCACAGCGACGGCGTCTAACTCTTTTGGCTCAATGGCTGCTTGCGTCAGAGCTTCTTCTATGACAAGTGTGATTTGCTCTACGTGATGGCGAGACGCCACTTCGGGTACGACCCCTCCGAAACGCTTATGGCTCTCAATTTGGGAAGCAACCACATTTGAGACAATCACTGTTCCATCTTTTACAATAGAAGCTGCAGTCTCATCACAACTTGTTTCAATTCCTAATATATATGTCATGTAAATTCCACCCACATTACGAGCGCATCTTCATGCGTATCCGTATAATAATTTTTTCGTATACCGCCTTCTTGGAAACCTAGCTTCCGGTAGAGGTTTTGCGCCGTATCATTCGAGACACGCACTTCGAGTGTCATAACGCGTCCACCGTTTTCGCGCGTGACGCGAATCGCTTCTCGCATCAAGGCTTCTCCAAAACCGTTCCCTCTAGCACGAGTCGTCACCGCTACATTCGTGATATGACATTCATCTGTCACAAGCCACATTCCACAAAATGCAATCACTTCAGACGCCTGATTTTCTCCGACAATATAATAAGCAAAACGATTTGCGAGCATTTCATTGACGAACGCTTCTCGTGACCAAGGCGTCGGGAATGCTTCTTTTTCTAGTTCCCAAACGGCATCCACATCGTCTAGTGTCATCCGTCGAAACGTAATGAACTCAGTCATTGGCTTTCATCCAATTCACTTCAGCTTCTGTTAACCGCAAATAGTCCGGTGTGAGCTCGTGGATGGAAGTAGCTGGTTCTAGTTTTTGTGCAAGACTGATCAATTCAGACGCACGTGGTAGCTGCTCTCCAACACCTGCAAAATACGACACCAGACCGGAAGCCAAAATTGCTTCTTCAAACAGCTTGGCATCTTGTCCGCACCACAAAACAGGCCGTTCCTGTTGGTGTAAAAAATCAAGTAGGTCTGCAAATGAGCGGTGCGCTTCTGTAAGTACCGTTTGTTTGTCATAGACACCAGCAAAAACGTGTTGGCGTCGCGCATCCATCACACTAACAGTCAATCCGTCAAACCACTTTCCAGGCGTTGCAAGGACCGCGAGACTCGACACTGGATAGACAGGAATGTTGAGTGACCAACCTAGTGTCTTCGCTAAGGTCATTCCGATACGAATGCCCGTATAAGATCCAGGTCCTTTCGCTACAGCAATCGCTGACAGCTGGTCCGGTGTGATGCCCGCTTCTTTCATAATACGTTCGATAGTCGGCATTGCAGCTACCGAATGGGTCGTTTTAAAACTATCCGTATGTTCAATCAAAAGTTGCCCGTCTTCAACGAGTGCCACACTCAGTGGTGTATTCGATGTATCAATTCCCAGCCAGATCATGTGCCATCTCCTTAATCAATTGGTTCATTCGGGGAGTTGTACCCGTCATTTCACAGACGCGTTCGCCTGTGGATGCAAATCGAATGGTCATATCGATTCGTTCATCCGGCAAAGCGTACTCGATATACTGTGCCCACTCCACAACAGCGACTGCGTCTTGGCGGAAGTAATCTTCCCACCCAAGGTCTTCTTCACTGTCTGCCAAACGGTATACGTCCATATGATAAAAAGGGACTCTCCCCTCGTACTCTTTAATGATTGTGAACGTTGGACTGTTAACGGTCCCTTCCACACCGAGCGCTTTTGCAAAGTATTTTGTCCATGTCGTCTTCCCAGCACCTAGGTCTCCTTCAAGCGTGATGACCTCGCCTCCTGACATGCGGTCTGCAAGTGCTTGGGCATGGCGCTCTGTTTGTTGTAACGTTGTAAAGTTAAATTGTTGCATTGTCATTCTCCGTTCTAGTCACTGCTCTCCATTATAATATGAAGCGCTGTTTGATGCCACCTATGCAAACCAGCTTCTGACGCGTTCAAAAAGTGAGAGATTTCGTTCTGGAAGCGTTTGAAGACGTTCTCTGATGACTGGCACAAGAGTCTGCTCCACAACTTTATAACCCGCTTCTCCGTAGTGCAGTCCGTCATCATCTTGTCCTTTTAAAGCTGTTTTCATATCAGTTTGTTTGATGAATGCATCGTATAAGTCTGCAAACCCTGTATTGAACTCCGCTACCACTTCTTTTAAAGCTTCTCCATACGCTTCAATGACTTGATTGGAGCGCTGCGTCTGCTTGTCCTCATCAACAGGTGGCGGGGTCACTAAGATACAACGGTCTGGACCAATCGCTTTGACCATTTGTTCCAGGTTCGCTTTATACATCTCACGCGGAACGTGTTTATGAGCTGATGAATCGTTCGAACCAAATTGGATGACAACAAGGTCTGGCTGTTCGGCTATCACATCTTTTTGTAGCCGCTTCATCGCATCATTAGTTGTGTCTCCGCTAACACCTTTATTACGAATCTGGTGTTCAGGAAAATGTGGTTCTAGGTGCGCATTGATCATTGGTTTATCGAGTCCTTCATGACGTGCTGTTAAGCTATCTCCAAATAGTACGATTTTCATAGTGACTTTCCTCCAGGTTTCAGATGGCGTGTAATGATGGTATTATATCGTGTGGACCATTTCGTCCAGGTTTCAGAAAGGGGGATTATCCGTGGCAAAAAAACGGATTCACTGGCTGGATGCTGCCAAAGGATTTTTGATGATACTCGTCGTTCTTGGCCATTACCCGCATGACATGCCATTCCCATTGATTCAATATATTTATTGGTTTCATATGCCAGCTTTCTTTTTACTTAGCGGCATTTTCTTTAAAGAAGTACATTCGTTAAAAGACGCAAAAGGGTCTCTAACAAAACGGTTTATGCAACTGTTATTCCCGTATTTCTTTTTCTTAATCGCAATCACAACCGTTCGGTATTCCATTGAGCTTGCTACGTTGAACTTCGATTGGCGTTGGTATGCAGAAGATTTCTTGAAAATCTTCGTTGGAGGACGATTTGCCCGAGGTGCATACGGAGTCATCTGGTTTATTACAACTCTTTATTTCTCGTATGTGATTTTCACTTTCTTGACGCTCTATACGAAACGCTACACACAATGGGTGATTCTTGCTCTATTATATACTATCGCACATATCCAAAGCTTCTGGGCAATGGATGTCGTCGGGGGAGCACCGGATGAAGCGAGCCAGACGATTCCGATGCTTTGGAACCTGGATGTCGCATTTATTGCCGTTGTGTACTTTGCAATCGGAAGCTATTTGAAGACGTTTTGGTTGGAGGTACCTCATAAAGTAGGTGTTGCAGGCATAGCAGTAACAACAATCGCTGTTGTGGTCGATAAAATTGGTTGGATCGATTACCATTTGAGTCTCAAATTCTTGCGCTACAACCATTTCTTCTTGGACTTGATCATTCCAATTGCGATGATTCTCTCGTTTGTTTGGATTTTCCAATTGCTTGCTAGCAAGTTTGAGATGAAGCCTATGCAAGTCATTGAAAAACACTCGATCGCCATCATGTACTTGCATATCTTTACGTACATGATTTTAAACGATTATTTCTTACTTGGACCTATTGGATTCACAGTAGCAGGAATTGTCTTCCCGATTCTCGCATCTATTGCCATACAGAAGCTCATTCCTCATGGCGAAGTGTTGCTTGGAAATATTTCGCGCTTTTATGTAACGAAAAAAAGAGTCAGCAAGTCTAATGGCTAAAGGAGGAATCGCACATGGCAAAGAAATTACAAGTTCTACTCGGTTTACTCATGCTCACTTTCTTACTTATAGCTTGTGGCTCAACTGAACAAGGAGAGACTTCGGGCGAAGGAGGAGAAGAGATGACAAATGAATTGACACAGCAACTTCAAGAACAAGATGGGGAGTATACACTTGTGATTACGAATGGCACGGATGAGGATGTGACACTCTCATTTACAAGTGGTCAATTATTCGAATACCAACTGCTTGATGACGCGGGTGAGACCGTCTACACGTATTCCATGAATAAAATGTTCACTCAAGCACTAACTGAGCAAACAGTAGCTGCTGGAGATACATGGGAGCTTCCTCTAGAACTTTCAACAGATCTTGCCGCGATGTCTGTTCCAGAAGGCACGTACCAGTTAGATGTCTGGTCACTTGCTGAACAATTCGATGGTGAAAAAGTGACAATTGAAAATTTTGAGTGGTCTGGACAATAAAAAAAGCACTTCCGGTGATCTGCGGGAAGTGCTTTTTCTATTACCCTTTCGTTCCTCCAGCCGTCAAGCCAGAAACGAAATACTTTTGGAAAGCTAAGAACAACAAGGCAATCGGCACAGAGACTAGTACTGCTCCTGCAGCGAACGTCGTAAATGAATTCCCGAACTGCTTCGCAACCAAATCATACAATCCAACAGCTAGTGTAAACTGCTCATTGGAACGTAATAAAATACGCGCGATGATGAAGTCTCCTAGTGGTGCAATAAACGCAAAGAGCGCAACAACAGAGATGATCGGCTTAGCCAGTGGCATGATAATCTGGATAAAGATACGGAAGTGTCCCGCTCCGTCCATACGTGCTGACTCGTCTAAGTCTTTTGGAATCGTATCCAAGTACCCTTTCATCAACCACGTACTCATCGGAATTTGTCCACCTACATAAAACAGAATTAATCCATAATGGCTATCGATCAATCCTAAGCGTGTCGCTAGAACAAAGATGGCAATCAATGCAGCGAAGTTAGGAATCATTTGAAGAATCAAGAACGTCATCAAACCATTTTTACGTCCAACAAAACGGTAACGTGAGAATGAATAGGCTGTGAACGATACTAAAATTACAGAAAGAACCATCGTCAGTAAGCTGATCTTCATGGAATTCCAGTACCATAACAAATAATTCGAACGCTCTAAATCAAACAAGAATGCATAATGTTTTAATGTTGGGTTTTCAGGAATCATACGTGACCCTGACAAGCTATCCCCTGGGTTAAATGAAGAACCTAGTACCCATAGGAGTGGATACAATACAATCGCACACATCGTCAAGATGATTAGATACGATACTGTCAAACGAATTAATTTCCCTTGTTTCTTCGACATTACATCATATCCTCCTCTTGGAACGACTTCGTTCTTCTAAACTGCCATAAAGCTACAGTGATAACGATGATGGAAAGTATCATCGTGATAGCTGCTGCTTTTCCGTACTGGGCACTGGTCATCGTCAAGCGGTAGATCCACGAGATCAAGATATCTGTACCCCCTGCATTCTGACTCGGCAGTGCAGGTCCCCCTCCATTGAACAGGAAGATTACGTTGAAGTTATTAAAGTTAAATGTATATTGCGTAATTAAAATAGGTGCTGTTGCGTACAAAACAAGTGGTAACGTGATGGAGAAAAACTTCTGGAAAACAGAAGCTCCATCTACGTCCGCTGCTTCATACAACTCTTCTGGAATCGACTGAAGGATACCTGTTGTCATCGCGAAGATGAACGGGAAGCCTAGCCACGATTGAATCATAATCAATGCTATCCGCGTAAATGTTTCGTTCGTCATCCACGGGATTGCATCCATACCAATCATTGGTAAGATCACACGGTTGATGACCCCAAACGTATCATTAAACATTCCTGAGAAAATCAAGATTGTAATGAATGATGGTACTGCCCAAGGCAAAATCATAATCGTACGGAAAAGAACTTTTCCTTTTAAATCTTTTTGGTTGATCAAGATGGCTAAGAAAATACCAAGTGCCACTTGCAGCGTCGTTGCCCCAAACGTCCACACAATCGTCCAAGTCAATACAGAGAAGAATGTAGAACGCCAGACATCTAATGTAAAGATGTCTTTGAAGTTTTGAATACCTACCCAGTCCACTAAGTTTGCAGGTGGGGAGTGATACAAATCATAGTTCGTAAACGCTAATAATAATACGAAGATAATCGGGAAAATAACTACGAAAATCAACAAGAAGAACCCCGGTGAAATCATCAGATACGGGAATCCATTGTCAATCAGGTTATGATACTGCTGACGAACAGAATTGACCCCTTCACCTAGATCGCGACGCTTTCCGTTATGATACGCATCATAAAGGTTAAATGCGTAAATCCCGAGTCCCATTAAAGTAAGTAATACAGCAATAATTCCATCAATCAATAAGAAAATGGAGTGATCTAGCTTCGGAATTTCACCAAGGGTTATAAGGCCCCAGTAACCAAAACCAATGTATTGAAAAAATACTGAGCCAAATGAAACAGCCAAAATCAGAAAGACAAGACCTTTAAGAATTTGTTTGTTGTAAAATTGCCCGACCCCTGGAATTAAGGATAACAGCATCGCCGTTTTCCTGTGTTTTGTGGAAGATGTTGATTCTTTCATTCGGCCTAGCCTCCTAAGTGCAGTGCACGTGTTCATAATTCGAATATGTATAAAAAATGGAAGGAAAAGCGGTGGCACGTGAATGCCTACCCGCTTTTCCTAAGTGTTAGGATTAATGATTTGTTTCGATGTTTGTTTTGATTTGATCAACCGCTTCGTCTAAAGCAGATTTCGAATCTGATTTGCTTGTTGCGATTGTTTGTAGAGCTGAAGCCATTGGCCCCCAAACCTCACCCATCTCTGGGATGTTTGGCATTGGCACAGCGTATTGTGATTGAAGGGCTACAGCTTTAGCGCCTTCGTTGTCAGCGATTGCAGGCTCTTCAACTAGCGCTACGTTTGCTGGGATTTCAGAAACTGCTTCGAAACGCGCAAGTGATACTTCATCACTTGTTAAGTGTTCGATTAATTTTGTTGACCAGTATGGGTATTCAGTGAATGATGTTACGTTCCACCCTTTAACACCCATGAATGTTTTCATTGGCTCACCGTTTGGAAGTGTTGGCATTGCTGCTACACCGATGTCGATTCCAGCGTCACGCATACCTTGGAATGCCCATGGTCCGTTCATAACTGAAGCCACTTTACCTTCGTTGAACAAGCCGTCCATTGCTGCTCCACCAGTTTCACCGACGATACCTGCTGGGAATAATCCCTCAGAGTACCATTGTTGAATGTAGTCAGCACCTTCAACAGCGCCTTCGTTGTTTAGACCGATATCTTCACGGTCAAGACCTTCAGCACCTTCACCGAATACATAGCCACCCATACCACCTAGTACAGCGTGTGCGAAGTAGAAGTTATCCCAAAGTGCTAGGAAACCGTAGTTGTCTCCTGAAGTAAAATCTTTAGAGAATGTGTAAAGCTCGTCCATCGTTGCAGGAGCTTCGTCCATCAATGCTTTGTTATAAATAAATACTGGTGTTTCAGTAGCTTTTGGTAATCCGTAAAGAGCCCCATTGTACATTTGAGCTGATACTGATGACTCGCTGTAACGAGCTAATACGTCATCTTCAACTGAGATTTCTTGAATTAGACCCTCTGTTACAACTTGACCAATTTGATCGTGTGGAAGTGTTACGATATCTGGTGCATTTCCAGCAGGACCATCTAAACGTAATTGATCACGGATAGCGTCTGCCATATTTAATTCTTTAAATTCAACTTGAATGCCGTGCTCTGCTTCAAATGAAGCAATTGCATCTTCTAACCAACCTGCAGACTTGTCGATATCTTCCCAGATAACAAGTTTTTCAGGCTTTTCTTCTGTTGCTGCTTCTTCTGTATTTGTAGACCCCTCTGGTGCTTCAGCTTGTTCTTCGCGATCTGGTGCACAAGCTGCAACAATCATCGCTACGAATAATACTAGCAATAAAACTAACCAATTCTTTTTCATAATGCCCCTCCTCTTAGGTTTTCCCCACTCATGCAAGCGTTTGCACACCGCTCATAAATAAATTTCACATCGTCCAGATATGTAAGCATTTTTATAATTCATCCGGAAACTACGTGAAAGCAGTGAAAACGTTTGCATAAATTTAATTTTATTATAGCGTGAATTCACAATATTACAATGCTTTTTTACAATTCTTTTTCAAATTGCTCCTTTTGATTCAGTTGAACCTTAGCTATGTCAGAACTTTACAAAGAAAAACTCTTCGCCAAAAATGAGGAAGAGTTATCGAACAGCTACCAGTACGTCAATTTCATTAGTAGCTTGGAACGGATTATAATCTGTGCGCCATTCTTCTATATCAAATCCTAGTGGCGAATAGTCCTTTTGTTGCTCACAATACGAATATAAATAATCATGCACTTCATGGATAGTTGCAGAACTTCCAGTGTGTCTGACCTTCATATATTCACAAGAAGGGATGGTCAAGCTCACCATATTTTCAGGTAGTTCTAATGCACGCTGCACGCGATACCCGATAACATGTTTGAATCGATCCTTTTTTGGATTGAAATTATCTTTTAAAGGATAGGATTGCACAACTAAGACTTCATCACTTAACCGGTTTTGAATCAAGTCTTTGTTCAGTATCAATTCATTAAAATAACTATGTATCGGGTTTAGCTGCTCTACCTCTAAAAGGCTAGCTTCGAATTGAAAACCTACTATTGTAAATGCACTTCGTTTCACAATCTTCGGAATCATAACTGTTTCCTCCACCTGATATGTCGTATCCGCTTGAACCATTTTCTTGCCTCCTTATCTGCGATTAGTTTATATAGTATTATTCGAAATACCACTTTTATTTGAGGGGGTCGTACTTCAAGTATACCAATTACTACTTTTCAATAAATGCTCGGTATGTTGGGAAATGTTTAACGGCTTCGTAAAAGGGAAACAAAATAGTAACTACTATAGAGGAGGAATTGGATGAATTCTACGTATCAAGATTTACTTCAGACTCTTCATGATTGTGCGGCTGCTTGTAACCATTGTTTTGATGCTTGTTTGCAAGAAGAAGATGTCACGATGATGAAAGAGTGTATTCGACTCGATCGGGAGTGTGCTGATTTTTGTTCGTACTTGGAACAAGCCATTATGCGGAATTCTCCTTTTGTGAAGGAACTAGCAGCTGTTTGTGCTGAGATTTGCGAGCGTTGTGCTGCTGAGTGTGAGCATCATTCACATGATCACTGCCAAGCGTGTGCAGAAGCTTGTAAAAAATGTGCAGAGGCTTGCCGATCTGTCGCATAGTAGAGCTGTCCTTCGGGGCAGTTATTTTTTTTGCGTAAATGAATAAGAGAGAGCCAGTATACTGACGATGAGTGTGCCAAACCCGATCATTAACGTGATTCCTTCAAAAAATGTCATGCGCCTCACTCCTTTAATTATGTTCCCATTATACCGTACATATGTTCGTATTTTCAACAAAAGAAAAACGGCTTTTCGCCGTTTTGCAGTTTTCCCAAGTTTTGATGGAGACTATCGGGATCGAACCGACGACCTCTTGCATGCCATGCAAGCGCTCTCCCAGCTGAGCTAAGCCCCCTTAATCAAGCTACTATTTGATAGTAGCAGAACACCGTTTAAACAACAAGAACAAAAAAGCAGACAAACCCTATATCAATGAGTTTGTCTGCTTCCTTTAAATTTTAAAGCTTTTTAATATCCCGAATCGCCTGCACAGACAGGCGTACTAATAAAATCGCACACAAGAACAATCCAACATACGACACTGTATTTAAATAAACTCCATATGCGGTTTCTACTACTTGTGCAATTGCCAATAAAGCAACGGAGATGATTCCAAACGTAATACCTACCATCAACAAAATAAACTTAGAGAACAACAGTGTTACAAATTGATTGTTCGCTTTATCTGAGAAAATATCATGATGGAGAATTATTTTTCCACTCTCCACCCGCTTAATCAACTGATCGATACGTCTTGGAAATTTACGAAGTGCTGGTAAAGCAAGTGCCATTTCTTCCTCAAACTCTTTCCATACCTGCTTCGGTTCTTGAAACGGCTTCTTCCACATCTCATGCATATAGCGCTCTGAAAACTCTTTGGCTTCTGTAAATGTATCAAAACTTGGATGAATCGCTGTCAATGTCCCATCAAGCGTCACTAGTGAACGCAAAGCCTGCGCAACAGAAGGATAGAAATGCAAGCCATGCTTTCTCACCAGAGCAAACAATGAGAAGATCAATTCTTGGGTTGGAATCTTATCGATATACGATACACGCAACAACAGCTGCCCAATTTCTTGTTCTAGTCGGATACGATCAATATGCGCGGAATCTGAAATCATCTTCGTCAGCGAATCGTAAATGACACTCTCATCTTGTTGATGAAGACCCAATAAAAACAAATGGAACGCATCTTGTTGTTCGTTCGGTAATCTACCGACTGCCCCAAAATCAAGCAATGTCGCCTCTCCGGTCTTTCCATTGATAAATATATTTCCCGGATGCGGGTCTGCGTGGAATATACCAGGTCCTATCATTTGCTCAAAGAACGAATATAAAATCGTCTGTGCAAGCTCATAGCGGTCTAAATCGTGACGAATAATCAACTCGTCCACCTCTGCCACTGTACAACCTTCCACATATTCCTGAACAATCATTTTGCTGTTGCTAAAACGTGTATACACCATAGGCACTTTTACAGGATAGACACTTGCATTGACCGTCTTGGCAATCTGTAGCGTATTCCTTACTTCGATCGAAAAATCAATTTCCTCTTTCAAACCTTCCGCAAACCCATGTGCCAGTTCCCGGAATCCGATACTCTCTGCCCAATCAGACCGCTCAGAAATCCACTCAGCAAAATCAATGAGGATGCCTAAATCGTCTTCCATAATATCTGAAACATCTGGCCGCAATAACTTTACAATCACTACTTCGTCACTCTCTTTGAGCCGCGCTTTATGTACCTGACCAATTGAAGCAGCAGCGAGAGGCGTATAATCAAATTCGCTAAACACATCCTCCGTAGTCCCAGGTAACGCTTCATCAAGAAGACGCACGACTTGTTCATTTGAAAGTGGCGTCACATGTTGTTGGAGATTGCTGAGCTCACGAATAAATGCACGCGGAAACAATTCAGATCGTGTTGATAACACTTGTCCAAACTTCACGAAAATACCGCCTGCTTGTTCGAGTGTATCGCGAAAAGCCCGGGCTAGCTCCTCTTCATTCTCACGATGCCTCGCATACTGCAGAGTCCTTGTAAATCCATTTGTCATTGCTATTTGAAGTACTGCTCGAAATCGCTTTTGACGTCTTCTATAGACAAATAGCCGTGTGAAGAATGAATGATGAGATGACGGCTTCCCACGCTCTGTGAGCGCACGAGGGTCAAAAAGTTCAAAGAATAAGTACAAAAGCATCGCAATTAATAACATGCTCCCCGTCCAAATGATGGCACTTGGATCCGTCACAATATCATAAAAATCATTCGTCAAGAAGTTCGTTGTGCGTAAATACGAATACCAGTAGACAACTGTTGTTAAAATCATACTGATCAATACGGCAAGAAAGCGTTTGACAAAGTTAATTCGCGTTCCCATCAATCGACCACTGATTGCATAAATGAAAACTCCTATCAAAACAGTTACTAGTAACAGTCCTGCAACTTTCATTCGCTCACCTCCCTTGTTTTCTCTATTTTCACGTATAGTCAGCTGAATAACAAGCTCTATTTCCATGGTATACTTACTATACACTCTGAAGGGAGTCGATTTTTATCTTTGAATACTTTTTAGTTTTCCTCGGCGCTGCCATACCCTGGTTAGAAATGGGACTAGTCATACCTGTTGGAATTCTCTCGGGTCTCGATCCTTTTCTAGTTACGATTGTTGCAGTTGTCGGAAACCTTTTAACGGTTTTCTTATTGATTATTGGCTATGAAAAATTACAGGTTTGGTTGGCTTCTCGACGCAAGTCAAAACCTGTTGCAAATTCAAAACGAAGTAACCGTGCAATGCAGTTATGGAAAAAGTACGGCTTACCTGGAATGATTATGCTAGGGCCAATTTTAATCGGTACACACGTCGCGGCCTTCATAGCTTTACTAGTCGGTGGAACAAAAGGTCATACTACCCTTTGGTCGATCATTAGTATTGTTCTCTGGGGTCTTGCTTTTGCCTTAGCGACAGCATTTGGTTTAGATATTTTTGGAAGAATCATTTAGGAGTTGGTACTTTGAATAACAAACGTATTTGTCAGAACTGTGGGCATATCTGGTCTTATCCAGCAGCTTTAAAACGTGCATGGCTATCAAATTCTGAACAGAGCTGTGAGAAGTGTGGCGCACGACAGTACTTGTCTGCTCACTCGCGTATGCGAAGTGGGACGTATGCTGTGATGGTAATGGTCGTTATTTTACTGATTCGTGTTCTTGTTGATTTGTCTGTCACTTCGTCTGTTTTACTTTCTGTAGGATTGTTTTTAGCTGTATTCTTGCTGTATCCGTTTACGATTGAGTTGACGAGTGATAATCAGAAATTGGCGGGAATGCAGCGGCCGCCTAGAAAGAAAAAGAAGAAGTAAGCTTTTTTGCAAAGCGATGTGTACTTCAAATTGCAAGGTCTATCTTATGATGCTTGTTCTAAAGATTAAAGTAAGAACGAAGAGGACAGGTGGGGGTATTTCTTAGCTGTCAATCCCTCCATCCAGGCCGCCATTTCCTGGGGGACTTTCCCCGAGCCTCCCCACGTAAGCTGAAAGAAGAGCTCTTTCATCTTCGTTGCCGGGTCTCGGGAAAACTCAGATGGCCCGGGAAATGACGACCTGGACTCCATGATTGATTGCCACTGAGAAGTTATCCCTCTTAATTTCTTATTTAAACTTTGTAGACTGGCGTTCGACCACTGACAGATCGGAGCTTGCTAGAAATACACTTGGAGATCTAAGGGCTTCCTAGAAACGCATTTTGTATTCAAGCATTTGCTAGAAAGAAGTCTTTGACATTTCAGGTCTTACTAGCAAGGGTTTTGTGACTTCAGTTCTTACAAGAAAGTGAAGTTTGATCTCACTTGCTGTCCTCTTCGTTCGTGGACTGGCTCTTCAGACGAACATCGCAGGGGAGACACATCCATCTGAGAGAAGACAAACAGCGTATGAAAAGGTTGTCTTACTTTTTTGCATACAAAAAAGGCCACCCCCTGACGGGATGACCTTCTTCTCTTGTTGCCCAGCGACGTCCTACTCTCACAGGGGGAGACCCCCAACTACCATCGGCGCTGAAGAGCTTAACTTCCGTGTTCGGTATGGGAACGGGTGTGACCTCTTCGCCATCATCACTAGACCTTGAGCCTGTTCGCTCAAAACTGGATAGAATGACAATTGATTGTGTTCAGATATGGAATCGAGTTCTGGCTCCTAGAAATACACTCCACAAGCTGTCAGCCCCATCGAGGTAGAACCTCGCTGTGTCTGCCATCTTATCTCGGCATTTCTGGACAGTCGCCGCCACATCTAAATGTTGTCGAGTTCCGTGACCTAGAAACACACTCCCAGACCGGCCGCACCCGATAAGACGAAGACCGTCTTCTCGTGCACGTCCGATCTACTCGGAGTTTCTTGCGCAGGTCACTTCACATCTCGTTTTTTGGTTAAGTCCTCGATCGATTAGTATTCGTCAGCTCCACACGTCGCCGTGCTTCCACCCCGAACCTATCTACCTCATCGTCTTTGAGGGATCTTACTTACTTGCGTAATGGGAAATCTCATCTTGAGGGGGGCTTCATGCTTAGATGCTTTCAGCACTTATCCCGTCCACACATAGCTACCCAGCGATGCCTTTGGCAAGACAACTGGTACACCAGCGGTGTGTCCATCCCGGTCCTCTCGTACTAAGGACAGCTCCTCTCAAATTTCCTACGCCCACGACGGATAGGGACCGAACTGTCTCACGACGTTCTGAACCCAGCTCGCGTACCGCTTTAATGGGCGAACAGCCCAACCCTTGGGACCGACTACAGCCCCAGGATGCGATGAGCCGACATCGAGGTGCCAAACCTCCCCGTCGATGTGGACTCTTGGGGGAGATAAGCCTGTTATCCCCGGGGTAGCTTTTATCCGTTGAGCGATGGCCCTTCCATGCGGAACCACCGGATCACTAAGCCCGTCTTTCGACCCTGCTCGACTTGTAGGTCTCGCAGTCAAGCTCCCTTCTGCCTTTACACTCTTCGAATGATTTCCAACCATTCTGAGGGAACCTTTGGGCGCCTCCGTTACACTTTAGGAGGCGACCGCCCCAGTCAAACTGTCCGCCTGACACTGTCTCCTGCCCGGGTCACGGGCATGGGTTAGAACTTCAATACAACCAGGGTAGTATCCCACCGACGCCTCCTCCGAAGCTGGCGCTCCGGGCTCTTAGGCTCCTACCTATCCTGTACAAGTTGCACCAAAGTTCAATATCAGGCTACAGTAAAGCTCCACGGGGTCTTTCCGTCCTGTCGCGGGTAACCTGCATCTTCACAGGTACTATAATTTCACCGAGTCTCTCGTTGAGACAGTGCCCAGATCGTTACGCCTTTCGTGCGGGTCGGAACTTACCCGACAAGGAATTTCGCTACCTTAGGACCGTTATAGTTACGGCCGCCGTTTACTGGGGCTTCAATTCGCACCTTCGCTTGCGCTAAGCACTCCTCTTAACCTTCCAGCACCGGGCAGGCGTCAGCCCCTATACGTCACCTTACGGTTTTGCAGAGACCTGTGTTTTTGCTAAACAGTCGCCTGGGCCTATTCACTGCGGCTCTCTCGGGCTTTCACCCTGTCAGAGCACCCCTTCTCCCGAAGTTACGGGGTCATTTTGCCGAGTTCCTTAACGAGAGTTCACTCGCTCACCTTAGGATTCTCTCCTCGACCACCTGTGTCGGTTTGCGGTACGGGCACCTCCCGCCTCGCTAGAGGCTTTTCTTGGCAGCGTGAAATCAGAAACTTCGGACTACGTCCTCCTCATCACAGCCTGGTGTTATAGATGCGGGATTTGCCTCACATCACACCTCACTGCTTGAACGTGCACATCCAACGGCACGCTTCCCTATCCTACTGCGTCCCCCCATCACTCAAATGGCGGGGAGGTGGTACAGGAATATCAACCTGTTGTCCATCGTCTACGCCTATCGGCCTCGACTTAGGTCCCGACTGACCCTGAGCGGACGAGCCTTCCTCAGGAAACCTTGGTCATACGGTGGATGGGATTCTCACCCATCTTTCGCTACTCATACCGGCATTCTCACTTCTAAGCGCTCCACCTGTCCTTCCGGTCAGACTTCGACGCCCTTAGAACGCTCTCCTACCACGCATACCCTAGGTATGCATCCACAGCTTCGGTGAACCGTTTAGCCCCGATACATTTTCGGCGCAGCGTCACTCGACCAGTGAGCTATTACGCACTCTTTAAATGATGGCTGCTTCTAAGCCAACATCCTGGTTGTCTAAGCAACGCCACATCCTTTTCCACTTAACGGTTACTTGGGGACCTTAGCTGGTGGTCTGGGCTGTTTCCCTCTTGACTACGGATCTTATCACTCGCAGTCTGACTCCCAGATACAAATCATCGGCATTCGGAGTTTGTCTGAATTCGGTAACCCGGGATGGGCCCCTAGTCCAAACAGTGCTCTACCTCCGAGATTCTTCATCTGAGGCTAGCCCTAAAGCTATTTCGGAGAGAACCAGCTATCTCCAGGTTCGATTGGAATTTCTCCGCTACCCACACCTCATCCCCGCACTTTTCAACGTGCGTGGGTTCGGACCTCCAGTGAGTGTTACCTCACCTTCATCCTGGACATGGGTAGATCACCTGGTTTCGGGTCTACGACCCCATACTCATTCGCCCTGTTCAGACTCGCTTTCGCTGCGGCTCCGTCTCCTCGACTTAACCTTGCATGGAATCGTAACTCGCCGGTTCATTCTACAAAAGGCACGCTATCACCCATTAACGGGCTCTAACTACTTGTAGGCACACGGTTTCAGGATCTCTTTCACTCCCCTTCCGGGGTGCTTTTCACCTTTCCCTCACGGTACTGGTTCACTATCGGTCACTAGGGAGTATTTAGCCTTGGGAGATGGTCCTCCCGGATTCCGACGGAATTTCACGTGTTCCGCCGTACTCAGGATCCACTCTGGAGGGCAATGGGTTTGGACTACAGGACTCTTACCTCGTGTCGTGGGCCTTTCCAGACCGCTTCGTCTACCCCTTGCCTTTGTAACTCCGTATAGAGTGTCCTACAACCCCAAGAGGCAAGCCTCTTGGTTTGGGCTCTTCCCGTTTCGCTCGCCGCTACTCAGGGAATCGATTTTTCTTTCTCTTCCTCCAGGTACTTAGATGTTTCAGTTCCCTGGGTCTGCCTCCGACCAGCTATGTATTCACTGGAAGGTAACACGCCATTACGCGTGCTGGGTTTCCCCATTCGGAAATCTCCGGATCAAAGCTCACTTACAGCTCCCCGAAGCATATCGGTGTTAGTGCCGTCCTTCATAGGCTCCTAGTGCCAAGGCATCCACCGTGCGCCCTTCCTAACTTAACCTAAGTTAGTGCTCTCCATAAAGAAGAGACTTAAGGTCACACGTCAATTGCTTGACGTTGTGTTTTGTTACAATCAATGTCGTTCTATCCAGTTTTCAAAGAACAAGAATTGGTGGAGCCTAGCGGGATCGAACCGCTGACCTCCTGCGTGCAAGGCAGGCGCTCTCCCAGCTGAGCTAAGGCCCCGAGAATGGGTATCTAATTAAAAAATGGTGGGCCTAAATGGACTCGAACCATCGACCTCACGCTTATCAGGCGTGCGCTCTAACCAGCTGAGCTATAGGCCCCAAAAGAATGCAATTGTAGTTGAACATTCAAAACTGAACTGCAAGACGTCAAGTCAGACCAAAGGGTCTGTTCCGAAATAATCCTTAGAAAGGAGGTGATCCAGCCGCACCTTCCGATACGGCTACCTTGTTACGACTTCACCCCAATCATCTGTCCCACCTTCGGCGGCTGGCCCCATAAAGGTTACCCCACCGACTTCGGGTGTTACAAACTCTCGTGGTGTGACGGGCGGTGTGTACAAGGCCCGGGAACGTATTCACCGTGGCATGCTGATCCACGATTACTAGCGATTCCAGCTTCATGTAGGCGAGTTGCAGCCTACAATCCGAACTGAGAATGGTTTTATGGGATTGGCTCCCCCTCGCGGGTTCGCAGCCCTTTGTACCATCCATTGTAGCACGTGTGTAGCCCAGGTCATAAGGGGCATGATGATTTGACGTCATCCCCACCTTCCTCCGGTTTGTCACCGGCAGTCACCTTAGAGTGCCCAACTGAATGCTGGCAACTAAGATCAAGGGTTGCGCTCGTTGCGGGACTTAACCCAACATCTCACGACACGAGCTGACGACAACCATGCACCACCTGTCACCGCCGTCCCCGAAGGGAAGGCCTAGTCTCCTAGGCGGTCGGCGGGATGTCAAGACCTGGTAAGGTTCTTCGCGTTGCTTCGAATTAAACCACATGCTCCACCGCTTGTGCGGGCCCCCGTCAATTCCTTTGAGTTTCAGTCTTGCGACCGTACTCCCCAGGCGGAGTGCTTAATGCGTTAGCTGCAGCACTAAGGGGCGGAAACCCCCTAACACTTAGCACTCATCGTTTACGGCGTGGACTACCAGGGTATCTAATCCTGTTTGCTCCCCACGCTTTCGCGCCTCAGCGTCAGTTACAGACCAGAAAGCCGCCTTCGCCACTGGTGTTCCTCCAAATCTCTACGCATTTCACCGCTACACTTGGAATTCCGCTTTCCTCTTCTGCACTCAAGTCCCCCAGTTTCCAATGACCCTCCACGGTTGAGCCGTGGGCTTTCACATCAGACTTAAGGGACCGCCTGCGCGCGCTTTACGCCCAATGATTCCGGACAACGCTTGCCACCTACGTATTACCGCGGCTGCTGGCACGTAGTTAGCCGTGGCTTTCTAATGAGGTACCGTCAAGGTACCGGCAGTTACTCCGGTACTTGTTCTTCCCTCACAACAGAGTTTTACGATCCGAGAACCTTCTTCACTCACGCGGCGTTGCTCCATCAGACTTTCGTCCATTGTGGAAGATTCCCTACTGCTGCCTCCCGTAGGAGTCTGGGCCGTGTCTCAGTCCCAGTGTGGCCGATCACCCTCTCAGGTCGGCTACGCATCGTCGCCTTGGTGGGCCGTTACCCCACCAACTAGCTAATGCGCCGCGGGCCCATCCTGTAGTGACAGCCGAGGCCGCCTTTCAACACCGGACCATGTGGTCTGGTGGATTATTCGGTATTAGCCCCGGTTTCCCGGAGTTATCCCAATCTACAGGGCAGGTTGCCCACGTGTTACTCACCCGTCCGCCGCTGAATCTGGAGGAGCAAGCTCCTCCTTCATCCGCTCGACTTGCATGTATTAGGCACGCCGCCAGCGTTCGTCCTGAGCCAGGATCAAACTCTCCATAAAAGAGAACTTAATAGAAGCTCATTTTGTTGCTGGCATCATTTATTCGAGTGTTAAACACTCCAATATCGATATCCAAAAAAATATCCTTCTCCACTAACGAGGGTTAGCTTCGAAAGGTTAATCTTAACGTCTTGCATGTTCAGTTTTCAATGTTCAGCTTTAATGCTCTCAAATAAATTGGAGCGGGTGAAGGGAATCGAACCCTCATCACCAGCTTGGAAGGCTGGGGTTTTACCACTAAACTACACCCGCGTGATTTGTATGTTAGTAAGAATAAAGTTATTGGCGCGCCCGGCAGGAGTCGAACCCACAACCTTCTGATCCGTAGTCAGACGCTCTATCCAATTGAGCTACGGGCGCTATTTTTGAATGGTGCGGCCGAGAGGACTTGAACCTCCACGGGGTTAACCCCCACTAGGCCCTCAACCTAGCGCGTCTGCCATTCCGCCACGACCGCGTAGTCATCAATCATGAATTGATGCGACAATCACTATTCTACTATAATTCCTTACTTACTGTCAAGGGAAAATGGTGAGCCATGAAGGACTCGAACCTTCGACCCTCTGATTAAAAGTCAGATGCTCTACCAACTGAGCTAATGGCTCTCTATAAAAAATGGCTGGGGTACTAGGATTCGAACCTAGGCATGACGGAATCAAAATCCGTTGCCTTACCGCTTGGCTATACCCCAGTAATAAAATGGCGGTCCCGACGGGAATCGAACCCGCGATCTCCTGCGTGACAGGCAGGCATGTTAACCGCTACACCACGGGACCACATTATGTATAATAGCAAAAGAAAAATGACCCCTACGGGATTCGAACCCGTGTTACCGCCGTGAAAGGGCGGTGTCTTAACCGCTTGACCAAGGGGCCATGAATGGCTCCGAAGGCAGGACTCGAACCTGCGACCTGCCGGTTAACAGCCGGATGCTCTACCAACTGAGCTACTTCGGAATGTTGTTGTTTTGTTGCTGCGTCATCAGCTGACTTTTATTATTATAGATACACCTTATAGAAAGGTCAACAGTTTTTCTCTATATTTTTATAGTTTTTTTATTCCGCCGTACTCCAACCGACCAGAACACTTGCTACACCTGTATTTATCGGTATTCATTCGAATTTTCCGACTATAATTCTGACTGCATTTTAGACATCGATACAGGTGTATGTGAGGTCTCTTCTTTTGTTTTGTGTCCGAGATTGCTCGACAGAAACGAGGAGCCCCTACTTCTTTTAATAGTTGTTTAAACTCCTGATCACCATGTTTATACCCTCTTCCTTCCAAATGTAAATGGTAATGAACCAATTCGTGTTTGATAATTCCCTCCACTTCCTCCAGACTTCCGTGACTTACATAGCGTGGATTAATTTCAATGTCGTGAGAAATTAATAGGTAGCGCCCTCCTGTGGTTCGGAGTCTTGAATTAAAGCGAGCGGTATGACGAAAAGGTTTATAAAAATAATTTAAAGAAAGCTGTTCAACTAAAACTTGTAATTCCTCTTCAGACATAATCTGCCTCTCCTTCTAAAATGCTAAATGAAATGTTTAGGTTGAAATTCACATTGACTGGAATCCGGAATGTTAATTCCCGGGCTGTTAGAGTCTTACCGAGACCCCACAACGAGACGAAGTCGATGTGAGGAAGCTCGGTGAAACTCTCCCAGGAAATGACGTTCTGGATGGAGGCTTACCATTTCATACTCAGTTCTTCTCTGGAGAAACCATAGTCAGTGCGACCCTTCCTTTTTCAATAGACACACCCTCAATCCAAACCGTAACAATATCTCCTAGCGAAACCACTTCAAGCGGGTGTCGCACGAAGCCTTTTTTTAATTTCGAAATGTGGACAAGACCATCTTGTTTTACACCTATGTCAACAAATGCTCCAAAATCCACAACATTTCGAACAGTGCCTTGAAGTTCCATACCTGGCTTCAAATCCTCAAGCTTCAAAATGTCTGTCTTGAGAAGTGGCTGGGGATAGGCGTCTCGCGGATCACGCTGTGGTCGTTTTAAAGCATCCACAATATCTTTAAATGTTTCTTTCCCTACTCCTAACTCTTCGGAATAGACAATTGCATCAAGTGCTTGTTGGGCTTCTGGAGTTCCGATTTGTTTTAAAGTGAGTCCCGCTTGCTTGATTATCTGCTCAGCTGCCGAGTAACTTTCAGGGTGGATAGCTGTTTTATCGAGCGGATTTTTTGCTTCAGGTACGCGTAAGAATCCGATTGCTTGCTCATAAGTCTTTGCGCCAAGTCGCGGAACTTTCTTCAGTTGTGTACGAGACGTAAATGTTCCCGTTTCGTTCCGAAGAGCCACTACATTCTCAGCCACTGCTTTGGATAGTCCTGCAACGTATTGCAAAAGTGAGGAAGAGGCTGTATTTACATCAACTCCGACTTGGTTTACCGCAGTTTCTACTACAAAGTGCAAGGATTCTGCCAGCTTCTTTTGCGTCACATCGTGTTGGTATTGGCCGACACCAACCGCTTTTGGTTCAATTTTCACGAGCTCTGACAAAGGATCTTGCAGTCGACGCGCAATGGATACCGCACTACGTTGTTCCACTTGCAGTTCAGGGAATTCCTGACGAGCCGTCTCAGATGCTGAATAGACAGAGGCACCCGCTTCATTGACAATCACATAAGCCGCATCGCTTCCGGAAATGCGAAGGCATTCTGCGATGAACTGTTCGGTTTCACGTGAAGCCGTCCCATTGCCAATTGCAATCAAGGAGATTGGGAAGTCTTTCAACAGACGGATAATCTTGTCCTGTGCTTCTTTCACTTTATTCATCGGTGCATGTGGATAGATGGCATCAATTTTGAGCACTTTGCCGTTTTCATCGATGATTGCCAACTTACAACCTGTTCGAAATGCTGGGTCAACACCTAACACTACTTTTCCTTTTATCGGTGGTTGTAGTAATAGACTCTTTAGATTTTCAGCAAAGATATGGATTGCTTGTGCTTCTGCCACTTCTGTTAATTCACTTCGTATTTCTCGCTCAAGTGCGGGATGAATCAATCGCTTCCATGCATCTAAAAGGATAGTTTGCGTATAGGAGAAAAGTGGATGACTTGTTGGCGGTGTCCACCGACTGCCGATTTTTGCGACAGCTTGATCCACATCTACTTCGATAGCGACACGTAACACGTCTTCTTTTTCTCCGCGATTTATAGCGAGTGTTCTGTGTGGAACGATTTTCGACACCGCTTCTGAATACTCATAGTACATTTCGAATACAGCTTTTTCATCGACGGCACCCTTTTTAAGTTTTGTTGTTATTCTTGCCTGTCGCTTGTAGAAAGCGCGTAAAGTGGATCGAACGTCCGGATCATCCGAAATCATTTCAGCAATAATATCGGATGCTCCCTGTAAAGCTTGCTCTATAGTTTCTATATCCCCTTTGACATAAGGACCTGCTAGTTTTTCAGGAGTAGTCGACGGCCATTTTAAAACCTCCGTAGCGAGCGGTTCGAGACCAAGTTCTTTGGCAATTGTCGCTTTCGTGCGCTTCTTTTGTTTATAAGGACGGTAATAATCTTCTACTCGTTGTAAGACGGTTGCTTCTTCAATTTGTTTTCGAAGTTCTTGCGTCAACTTCCCCTGTTCTTCTATGACACGTAGCACTTCTTCCTTTCGATCAGCCAATTGATTCATATAGGCAAAGCGGTCTTCAATTGCTTTAATCTGCACTTCATCTAAAGAACCCGTCTGCTCTTTTCGATAGCGTGCAATGAACGGAACTGTTTTGGCATCTTCAAGTAGCGCAATGACTTGACTGACTTGAGAAGCTTTTATCTGAAGTTCTTTCGCGATTTGTTCATGAATTTTCATTTTGTCACGTCCTTCTTAGTGAACTACTTTCCTAGAATACCATAGAAAGAACCAAACAAAAAAACCTCCTGCAAATGCAGAAGGTTCTATACCTCTTCATGAAAAAGTAGCCGTCCGGCGATAAATGTTGCATCGTCGCCAAACTTCATATCTGTCATTACACGCTCGTATAAATGGTCAGCTGAGCGTGCAGAACGAATTATTTCTTTAGGATTACGGATGTTGACCCCATCTGAATGCAGTAGGAAAGTATCGCCTGGGTAGACGGGATATGTTTGAGTCCGTAGTGATTGTTTTCTACCAGATAAATACCCCATGACCGGAAGCGGATAGATCATTTTATCAAACTTTTTTTGATACATATAAAATTTGACGTTTCCAACGCAACTATATGAAAGTGTTCTGGCCTTGTAATCGACTTTTACTAAAGCGACCGCAGCACCACGCTTATAAATCATTTCATTATTGCAACGTTCCATTAACGAGTCGATAGATTCTTCGCCATATTCGGCAAGAATCTCTGGTATCACATCTGCTGACTCCTTAGCTACCGGCCCATTTCCTAAGCCGTCTGCGATTGCACATAAAAAGAAATTCGGATATTCCGCGATATAATATGTGTCCCCTGAGAGACGATTCCCATCTTTCGCTTCATTATATACGCGGACATGCATCACTTGTGAATCAATTTGCTTCACTCGTCCATTCCACCTGCTGATAGAATAGCGTCCTGTAGCTTTTTGATAGCTTTACGCTGGATACGGGAAACATGCATTTGCGAAATACCCAGGCGTTCACCAGCATCTTTTTGGCTAAGCTGCTCAATGTATGTAAGCTGAATCACTTCTTTTTCACGATCGGATAGGTATTGGAGTGCATTTGCAACGAGCATTCGTTGATCTGTCTTTTCAAACTCGCCATCTTCTTGGCCAATCACATCAAACAATGTAATCGTACTTCCCTCTGAATCTGCTTCTAAAGAATGGTCCATTGAAAGGGCTTGGTAGCTCTTGCCCATCTCCATTGCTTCTAGAACATCTTCTACATCTACCTCTAGATACTCCGCGATTTCATATACTTGCGGAGAACGTTGGAGTTGCGTAGTTAGTTCTTCAGCAGCCGCGCGGATACGAGGTCCTAATTCTTTGATACGTCGTGGTACATGAACAGCCCACGTCTTATCACGCAAAAACCGTTTGATTTCACCAATAATAGTAGGTACGGCAAAGGCTTCAAAGCTGCGACCGAAATTTTCATCATATCGTTTCATCGCACCCAATAACCCAAGCATACCTACTTGCGCAATATCTTCATGATGAGACTTACCGTTTGAATACTTTCGTGCAATTGATTCAACTAAGCGTTGATAATGTAGAACAAGCTGAGTTTGGGATTCTTCAGACTGCGTGGCTTGATAGTCTTTTAACCAGTCCATCACTTGTTCTTTAGAAGCTTGATTATGATGAGACGTTTTCGACATTGCCGTTCACCTGCTCAGATCCGACGTTTTTCGTCATAAAGATCGTCACGCCCTCTTGATGATGAACTTTCACTTCATCCATGAGCGTTTCAATTAGGTAAAGACCAAGGCCTCCTTCACGCATAAAAGATACTTCCTCCGTGTCTGAGTAAGGCCCTAATTTCGCGCGAGTTTCTTGGAAGTCAAAGCTCTTTCCATGATCTGCAACCATGATTTCCATTTTCCCCTCGTATAGAGCACATCCAATAACGACTTCGCCTTCTTCGTTTTCTTGATAGGCATGTTGCACTGCGTTTGTAATAGCTTCCGAGGCTGCAATTTTCACGTCTTCAATGTCATCGTACGAAAATCCTAAACGGTTGGCTAAACCTGATATCGTAAGACGAGCCACACTGACGAATTGTGTCTTTGCGGGTACACGTATTTCTACGTAATCAAATGGCTTCATCTTCACTTCACCTCTCCTGTTGATGATTCTATGTCCATAATTTCTCCAAGACCTGTGATGTCAAATAAACGCTTGAGTCGTGAAGACAAACCAGTTAATTTCAATTTCGCATTCTCTGCTTTTACATTCTTAAAAAATCCTACAAATACGCCAAGACCTGTCGAGTCCATATAAGAGACCTCTGAAAGGTCGAGTACAATTTCTTTAGAATCTTCCAATGTGATTTCAGCTAATTTTTCGCGTAGCATTGGTGCCGTGAATGCATCTATCTCACCTTCGATAAAACCTAAAACCTTGTTATCTTCTCGTTGTAAGTCTACTGAAATATTCATAATCGTTTCCCCTTGTCTAGTATATAAGTTTAACGTTCTATACCCCTCATCTGTCAGGGAGTAAACATATCAAACGGTCCTTTTCACAATCACAAGCGTAAAATCATCGCGAAGTTCAAAATCTTGTAACAAAATCAACTCGCGATATACATACTCCACCATCTCTTGCGCCGACTCTGACTTGACGTCTTCAATAATGGACATAACTTTTTCTATCTCAATAAACCCTTCTTTCGAACGACACTCTGTCACTCCATCGGTCATCATCACGATAAAGTCTCCAACTTCTAACTTCGTCGTCTGGGAGTGATAAGTCGTTTGAGGCAAGACACCGAGAAGGAGACCTTTTACGAATAATTCGTGAAAGGCCCCCTCTTCCAAAGAATAATGCAGTGCAGGTTCATGACCAGCTGAAGCATATGTGAACGTATTTGTTGTCGTATCGTAATTTCCGTACATCATGGAAACGAACATGGAGTCTGTTACACTTCTCTCGACGATTCGATTGATTACATCCAACACAATGGTTGGATCGACCGTAGCAGAATCCACACTGTCCATTCCATTTTTGATCATGGACATGCATAGTGCAGCAGGAATCCCTTTACCGATAACATCTGCAATACCAATTCCCACTGCTTGTGAGTCTGCCAAAAAGTGTACATAGTCTCCATTCATCTCTTTTGCTGGGACCGATAGCATACCAATGTCTAATCCATCGACTTGTGGAACAGTCGTCTTAAGCAGTGTTTTTTGAACATTTGTAGCTAAATCCATTTCTATACGGAAGTTCTCTTGTTTTTGTATTAAATTTTGGTGTTCATGTAATGCCAAGCCATAGCGAATCATCACTTCGATTAATAAATCGAAGGAATGCTCAATTTTCTCCGGGACCTCAGAAACAACTTCTTCGAGCGCCGCTCTATGTATGCCAATCATCTCTTCCGGAGAAATATTCTTTTGAATCAGCTGTTTACTGAACGTTTGCCCCTCATAGAGGTTCAGCTCATTTTGCTGTTCTAAATAGTTTCGCAAAATCGCTTTGTATTGCCTTTCAACTTCTTGAGGCATTCGATTTCACTCCTTAACGCAGCCATTTCGTAGCTGTAATCGTGGTTCCTACGCCTACTTCCGTCTCTACTTTAAAGTCATCCATCAAACGTTTGACCCCTGGCATACCTGCTCCTAGCCCACCAGATGTTGTGTAGCCATCTTCCATAACTTTTCGAAGATCGGCAATTCCTGGTCCTTGGTCAGCTGAAATGATAATAATGCCTTTCATAGCACCGTCTGTGACGCGTTCAATTGTTATTTTCCCTTTGCCGGCATATAAGTATATATTACGAGCGAGTTCACTTATCGCTGTTGTGATTCTAGCCTGGTCAACAGTTCCGAAACCGACTTCCTTTGCCTCGTTACGTCCAAGCTGTCTCGCTGCAACGATATCCCACTCCGTAATGATATCTACAGAAGACTCAATGCTCATAATGGATTAGTCCTCCAATTCTCGTTCAAGTTTTTCCAATCCATTCTCTAAATCAAGAGCTGTTGCGACATCCTCTAGACGGATACCAAGCTCGATAAGTGTGATTGCTACCGCTGGTTGGATACCAGTAATGACAACTTTTGCTCCCATTAATCCGGACATGCTAATGACGTCCCCTAAAACCTTCGCAATGAATGAGTCAATGAAATCAATTGACGTCAGGTCAATCACAACTCCGCGTGCAGCTGTAGTGTGTAATTTATTTAATAAATCTTCTTGAAACGATAACGCCATTTGATCATCAAGTTCCCATTGGATTGAAACGATCAATGTGTCACGTAGTTTTAATATCGGAATACGAGTTCTCATTCTTCTTCCACCTCTACAATTTGTCGATTTGTAATGGCGAGGGCCTGTTCCATCCCTCGTTGTAGTGTACTCGTCGTTGTGAATTCATTTAAGTTGATACCAAGAGCCACAATTGTTTGAGCAATCTCTGGTCGAATACCAACGAGCATGCATTTTGCTCCGACTAAACGAACAGCATCAGCTGCTTGGATGATATGGTGTGCCACCATAGTATCTACAACTGGGACACCCGTAATGTCTAAAAGTACAACTTCTGAACGGTGTTTCACCACACCTTGAAGTAAGTTTTCCATAATTAATTTTGCGCGCTCTGTATCAATCGTTCCAACGAGTGGCATGACTGAGATCTTGTCAAAGACCGGAATAAGCGACGCAGACAATTCTTGTAAAGCCATTTTTTGCAGGTGCACTGTTCGTTCCCACGTTTTCGAGTAGGCTTCCACAATGCTGTGATTTAAAGGCGTCAGCCAATTGTTCATTAACCGAATGTAGTTACCTGATTTGTTGTCATTTAAGAAATCGGATTTTCCCATATGATCATAGATTGCTTCTGTGAAATTCGATAAGGCTTTCATGACAAATGAAATGGACCAGCCATGACGTGCTATTTTTATAGAGAATTCTTCTACTTTTTGTGAGAATTCCTCGTCATTTTCTGTGAGATTGACAATGAGTAATTCGCCTAGCTCACGGGCAGTTGAATCAATCATACCGTCTGACATGATCTGAAAGAACTTGCCATCTCCTTCTTCTTCCATAAATTGTTTCCACGTTTCTAGAATCGGATTTAGATTCTCACGTATGTAACTTGCTAGTGTAACGTTCATTTCACGGAGACACTCCTTTAAATTCTGTAGTAGTTTTATTGTAGCTGAAATTGTTTATTTTAGCACCTGCTGATTATTCCATGAAAAAAAGCACAGTAGCGCACTGTGCTTTTTCTATGTATGTATTAAAACTTGATGAGGCCTAGACTAATAGCCACTGCATGGTCTACGCTTTCCATCACTTCGTCATCTAGGTGTGTGAGTTTGTCTGTGAGTCGGGATTTATCAATAGTTCGTAACTGCTCTAGTAAAACTACGGAGTCGCGCTCTAACTGATACCGTTCCGCATCGATTTCGATATGCGTAGGCAACTTTGCTTTTTGAATCTGAGCTGTAATTGCCGCGACAATTACGGTTGGACTAAATCGGTTTCCGATATCATTCTGCAGAACCAGTACGGGTCTTGTGCCACCTTGTTCAGACCCGATTACCGGTGATAAGTCTGCGTAGAAGATATCTCCTCGTTTTACGATCAAATATGTCAGCCTCCACTTACGAGTCGCTCAGTGGTATCATGCGCCTCATACTCTGCATGAAGACATTCACTGCAAATAGACAAATTAATACGAGACATTTCCAGGTACCCCTGTATCATGGCTTCTCGTATAATTGATGTTTGTCCATGCAGTTTCGTAACGTGTTTTTTCAAAACACGCTTTCCGTATACGGGACGGACTTCCTCCATATAATCTGCTAACAGATAAACTGTTTCTATTTTATCTGACTTTCCCCCCACAAAAAACACCTCCGACAAAACTTTCCTCTATACGACAATTTCTTTCATCTTACCATCGATTCCCTCTCATAGAAAGGTTATTTCGACAATCTAATAGAAATTTACGTAGGAAGTACTAGTTTTATTTGTCAGATTGTGGGTAAATCCGTGGAACGCGATACGAAAGTTGACAACAGATTTCATAGGGGATTGTACGTAAGTATTCCGCCCATTCTTCAGCAGGAATGGTATGTACCCCATTTGAACCTAGTAATACCACCTTTGTACCTACTTTAAACTCTTTCGGCAATTTAATCATGGTTTGATCCATACAAATTTTGCCGACAATAGGTGCAACTGTGTCTTCAATCAATACAGAGAGCCCCTTTAGCCCGCGTAATAATCCATCAGCATAACCAATTGGAAGGGTACCGATCCACTCAGGTTCTGCGCTTGTATAATATGCGCCATACCCAATCGATGTACCTACTTCAACTTGCTTAACGTGAACAAGCTCCGATACCAATCGCATAGCAGGTGTATACACAAATGGACGATTTTCTTTCATCCAATCAGAGGCTGCAATGCCATACATCGATATTCCAAACCGTACAGCTGAGAAAGCTGCTCCCCCATGCTGGATAGCGGCCGCACTATTTGCAGCGTGCACAAGTCGAGGACGTTCAGGGAATAAAGCTAGCCACTTCTCAAACTTTTTCAACTGCTGTTCAAAGTGTGGATTTATCGCTTCATCAGCAGTTGCAAAATGTGTATAAACACCTTCAATCCTCCAGTTCTTATGTTGCGCAATCACTCGCAATGCTTTTTTTAACTCCTGTTCAGACTGTAACCCAATCCGCCCCATCCCCGTATCTAACTTGATATGGAGAAACGGAGATGCAGTAGTCGGGATGTTTTGAATCCATTCCAAAGAGTGCGCGGTTAAATGAATACGGTGACGCTCTGCATACGGTATAAACGAATGCGGAGAGTTGCCGAGAACAAGTATCTCCGACTGACTCCCCGCCTCTTTTAATTCTACTGCTTCATCCGGTGTGGCCACTGCGAAGAACTGGAGACCTTGCGCCTCTATATGCTGCACAACACGGACTGCCCCGTGACCGTAGGCATTTGCTTTGACTACCGGAATAATCATTGTCTCTTCGTTTAGTTGGTTTTTTAACGTTGCGATATTTGTAGAGATTGCATCTAAATCGATTTCTAAATAGGTTGGACGATAATGTGTCATGATGTTTACCTTCTTTTGTCGTAGGATAAGTTGTTATTTTTGTGAATGCGCCGACATCGAAGCAGCGACTTGAATCATTTCATCTGGAGTCAACTGTGTGGAGGCTAGGAAATAAGAGACACCCGCTTCTTCCCACTGCATCGAATAGTCCGTCATAGCACCAAGTTGAAAATCTAGGGGTGCTGGATCTCCTGGTGCAAATACAGGTAGCAGCGCATTTGGTGCAGAAGGTTGTTGAACAATCGTAAAGGATTTGTCTCCACTGTAGTGCAAGATGACCCGTTTCCCTTCTGCCGTTTCAATTCTTCCTACCATTCTAGGTCATTCTATGCGAAGGACTGACTCCTATGACAGCAGAATCACTTGCGCGGCCGCATACTCTTTTGTGTGTGTAATGGAGAGAAATGCTTGGAATTGATTTTCTTTATAAACGATGGAAGGTGCACCGAGTTCATTTTTCACAACTTCAATATCTTGAAAACTACAGCTGGCGCCTATTCCCGTTCCGAGTGCTTTCGCAAATGCCTCTTTGGCAGCAAAGCGGGCTGCTAAAAATTCAATTTGACGACTCGGTATTGCTGTTTCATAATATGCCTGCTCATTTGGTGTCAGGATGCGTTTATAGAATTTTGGTGACCTTTGAATCAACCGGCCAATCCGGTCCAGTTCAATAATGTCTAGTCCAATCCCTTTAATCATTCTGCTTCTATTGCTCCTCTCTACCATGTATACTAAAATCGAATGAGGTGAAACCTACTATGTTTATACGACATGAAAATTTCCGAGAATACCGAACATATTATCCGGTCGTCTTTACCCTTCTCGTTGTAACTATTGCTATTCACATTATAGCAAATCTCCCAATCATCGGGCCTTATGTTTATGGGATTGGAATCGGCCACAACGGCTCTATTGCCGCAGGTGACTATTGGAGACTGATTACCCCGATGTTTCTACACGGCGGCATCATGCATCTACTGTTCAACATGTTCTCCCTGTTTTTATTCGGACCAGAACTAGAACGGATCGCAGGTCGCACACGCTTTTTGACGATCTACTTTTTATCCGGAATCGCAGGTACACTTGCATCATACGTGTTAGAAGATGCGAATTATATGCATCTCGGAGCAAGTGGAGCCATCTACGGAATTTTTGGCGCTTTTGCTGCACTCGTCTATTACACACGCAATGCACTCCCTCAATTGAAACAAATCATCCTTCCTATCATTTTGATTGGAATCGTCATGACATTTGTAATGCCGAATATCAACATCACAGCTCACTTTGGTGGGTTGATTACAGGATTCATTCTTGGGTTCTATTATTTCCACCCAAGTCGCTTATCGAAATGGAAAAAAACAAAACCGCGTACCGCACTGCGTCGTTAGCAGCCGGTCGCGGTTTTTTTATACGTTTGGTAAATACCAGTTCATAATGCGTTGCATATCGTCTCGTTCCATCGCTTTTAAACTATGCTGGCTACCGAGCGCGCCTGACTTGATAGTAGCATGTATAGAAGCTGCATCCGCCCGCTTCTCAAAGTAAGACTGGGAAAGCGTCACTGCTTGAATTCGTTTCTTTGCAAGCCACACGGTCTTACGAGAGAAAAAGCGGTACTGCATCGCTAAATAAGTATCTCGTATAGCTATACCACTTGCCTTATGGTTCCAAATATCAAATGCCACACTCACAGGAATCAGTAAGAAGAATAGGAGTCCATATGGGTAGAAGAAATAACTTAACACAGCCCCTATTATCGCGATGAGTAGTAAATTGATTCGGTAGTAAAACTTACGTGTGCGTTTTGGTGCACGGGTAAACTCTGGATCCCAGTCCCATTCTGGGAATAAGTCTGTCAGTAAGGTAACAGCCTCCGTTCGTTTCATTAACGGAACGAGTTTGACCGTTTCACTTTTTTCTAACACACTCCCCCCTGCGCTATCCAGCACGATGGTCGCATAGCCGAATAACTGCCTAAATGGATTTTCAACAAGTTGGATCCCTTGGATACGGTGCATCGGAATGGTCGTTCGTTTTTTCTCTAATAACCCGCGCTGAATAATCAACTCTTTATCGTCGAGCGTGACTGTGTAGCCATAGTTTTGTAAGTAGGTTAAAACTACACTGACCAGGAAACTTATCAACACCACCGCAAAAACAAGTAACGCTACAAACATTGCTCCAAAACGGAACAGCTCCAATGCTTCATTATAGATCGCTTCGTAAGGAATAAATTCTGAAAACTGAGAGAGCACAACAGCGGCCCCAGAGAAAATGATTCCGATCCCACCAGATGTTGCGGCGAGTAGTAGTAAGTCTTTGGATTTCATTTTGTGCAGCAGTCGAGTCGTGGACGTTTGAGATTCAGTTTCTGACTCTAATTCAATTGGCTGAATTGCGTCAACTCCCTCTTCCAAACTATCTCCTTCCACTTCATCTACTACTTTTACACCCTTTTTCTTTGCGGCAATCATTTCTTGTTTGATTTGATCGGCTGCAGCGAGTGTTATCGCTGTTAACTCGGCTTCCGCTTCTCCACTTACACCCCCACCAGCTGTCTCTACTTTCACTTTCACAAGCTTGAACGGTCGGTGAAAAATGGATTCTGTGTAATCCAGGCTTTGAATTCTTTCAAACGGAATATACCGTTTCTTTTTGACAATCAAGCCGTATTCGATGCGGAGTTCGCCATCTTCAAACCAATACTCATACTTCCACCATTTGATGATTCCCGATATAAGGTAGAGAAGTAAGGCAAGTCCACCTAGAACATAGGGTATGAACCGAAAGAGGCCACCATCTTCTCCCCCTGTATTGCCTAAAATCAAAAAAATCACTAGTGGAAAAATAAGATCTTTCAACCCTTTTACAAATGTGATGACTGCAGCCACCGGATGTAGTTTATATCGTGTCTCAGACATCATCTTCCGCCACCCTTGCAAGCTCCGAAATTCTTCTGCGCATCGATTCGGCTTCTATTTCGTCTAAAAATGGAATCGTATGCGAAGTGGCAGCCGTCGAAATATGTATAGAGGCTAAATTGTAACTGCGCAAAATCGGGCCTTGTTCAGTATCGACATGTTGTACGCGAACCATCGGAATTAATGTTCGTGTCACTATAAAAAGCCCATGTTGCAATTCGATTTCATGTTCTCGTACCTCATAACGCCAGCGCTTCCACCGTAAACTTGGCAGTACCCCAATAATCAGTACGATTAAAATCACTAATAAACTGATGGTCACTATGTAGAGCCAACCGAGCCCGAAAAAGAAAAAATTAAACGCACTGATTCCACCTGCAATCAGCACAAGAATTAATGATTGAATAAGACCATAAATGCGCCAGACCGTGAGCCCTTTGCGTGATAAATGATTTCCCGTTTGCATGATAATCCCTCCTTACTCTCCTATACGTATTATATGCTATGAAGTTTCAAAAAAAAGCTCCCCTTCCAAAAGGAAGAGAAGCTTGAAATTGAATTAGTCGTTACGACGTGCTGGACGTGCAGATGATGCTGGACGTGCAGAACGACGAGTCGAACCATCACGTGGACCCGATGAACGACGAGCGCCGCCACGGTCTCCACTACGACCACCTGAACCGCCTGAGCGACCACCACGGCCTCCGCCTGAACGGTTTCCACCACGGTATCCTCCGCGACCTCCACCAGAACGTTCTCCACGCATTGGAAGTGGACGCTCTTCAGAGATTGTCACAGGCTGATCACTTGGTTCTTTTGTCATTGATTTAATAGCTGCTGCTACCAAATCAACTGCATCTAAGTTTTCAAGAAGCTCAGTTGCTAGAGCGCGGTAATCACCTAAGTCATTCTTTTCAACTAGCTCTGTCAATGTTTCCATTGCCACGCGTTGTTGACCTAGTAATGCTTCGTCCTCACTTGGTGGACGTAATGGTGTCATACGCTTCTTCGTTGTTTCTTCAACAATACGAAGGTAACCCATTTCACGTGGTGTTACAAATGTAATCGCCATTCCACTCTTACCTGCACGGCCTGTACGACCGATACGGTGAACGTAGCTTTCAGGATCTTGTGGAATATCAAAGTTGTAAACGTGTGTAACGCCTGAGATATCTAATCCACGTGCAGCAACGTCAGTCGCTACTAGGATGTCAATTTTATTTTCTTTAAATTGCTTCAATACTGACATACGTTTTGCTTGGCTAAGGTCACCATGGATTCCTTCTGCCATATACCCACGGATGCTAAGAGCGTGAGATAGTTCGTCAACCCGGCGCTTTGTACGACCGAAGATGATCGCAAGTTCCGGTTGGTGAACATTGATGATACGTGATAACACATCGAACTTCTCGCGTTCTGCTGCTTTCACGAAGAATTGCTCAATGTTTTCCACTGTCATTTCTTTTGATTTGATTTTCACTTCTACAGGCTCTTTCATGAACGTGTTCGCAATTTTGCGGATCGGTCCAGGCATAGTAGCTGAGAATAAAAGTGTTTGACGCGTGTCTGGAACATTCGAAAGAATCGTGTTGATATCTTCGATGAAGCCCATGTTTAACATTTCATCTGCTTCGTCAAGAACTAATGTATTGACGTTTTCAAGTTTCAATGTACGACGGTTGATGTGATCCAAGATACGTCCTGGAGTACCAACGATTATTTGTGGATTGTTTTTAAGCGCACGAATCTGACGAGAGATATCTTGTCCACCGTATACAGATAAAAGTTTTACACGCTTGTCATAACCAAGCTTGTAAAGTTCTTCTGATACTTGGATTGCAAGCTCACGCGTTGGTGCAATGATCAATCCTTGGATGTTCGGGTTTTTTGGGTCAATCTTTTCAATTAATGGAATACCGAAAGCAGCTGTTTTACCAGTACCTGTTTGAGCTTGACCTAATACGTCGCGCCCTTCCATTGCATGTGTGATTGTACCTTCTTGGATTGGGGTTGCTTCTTCAAAACCCATACGTTTAATAGATTTTAATGTTGAAGCACTGATGTTTAATTCTGAAAAATTTGTCAAAATACTAATCTCCTTTGTTTCTGTTTTGACAAATGGTTACATTTTCAGATGACTGGCGGCAAATTTCGAGCCAAATAAAGAGGAACGTCTCCGTTACGAAAATCTCTGTGGGTTTCACGAGAGGTAATTAATAATAGGAAAGCCCGGTGATTGCCGAGCGGCTGGTGAGCGTTTAAGTACGTCTAGCACAGCCGTTAAGTTCAAAAAAAAAGCGCTCTTCGCAAACTAACAGAAGAGTCTTTACACAAAATGTATCCATTGCTCAAAACAGTGTATCATGCGTCACCTTAAAAAGCAACGCATGTGCACTTAGTGTTCCCACTACTTCTAATTCTATTCACAAATTGTTCAAGTTGTATGCGTTTGCATGTCTTGAGGGATAGGAATCGGCTTGTTCAAAAAAGAAAGAGCTTTTTCAAACCAGTCATCACAATCATCACTGTAACAAATATGATGTTTTCCACAGTCTGAGAAAATAAGTTCCTTTTCTTCAGACCCTAGCTGATCATAGAGATACTCTGCTGCTTGAAAAGGCACAATCCCGTCTTTCTTCCCTTGGACGATACATACCGGAATCGTAATCTTACTATAGTACGGTTCAACAAGTTTTAGTACACGCGTAAACTGATAAGCAGATCGAATCGGGGTCTTTCCTGCTTTTTGACGGTAGCGCATGTAGACAGGATTTTGATCCGCTTGTTTTTTCAACAAATCAACAGCTACTTCACGAATATCTTGTAGCATCTGTCCAGGTGCTATATATTTGGCTGCTGCACTTAAAAGCACGAGGCGTTCGACAGGATAACGAAGAGACAGATACATCGCAATCAGCCCGCCCATCGAAAATCCGACGACATACAGTCGATCGACTTGAGGCAAAAGTTTTCGGACGGCGATTTCAGCTTCCATCGTCCAATCTTCTGCTAGCATTTCAGTCAATTCGAGTTCTTCCCCGTGTCCTGGAAGCGTGACGACAGACAATGTCCAGTCTGTATGTTTCGCAACATACTCCACAAACGGCTCGACTTCATAAGGTGCACCTGTATAGCCATGGATAAATAACACACCGGTCTTCATCAGACTTCACTCACTTTCGGTTCCATGTCTCCATGGCTCTTTCTACTTTCATACCTCTTGAGCCTTTGAGTAAAACCAAATCGTCCGATGTTAATTTTTTTGTCAAATGTTGTTGTAAGCTTTCCATCTCATCTGTCCAGTACACGGCATCCCCAAATGACCCTTGCAATTCTTCATAGAGAGCCTTCATACGTGGTCCGATCAATGCGACTCCAGTGAAATCTTGCTTATTAATGGAAGCGGCAAGTTGTGCATGGTAAGCAAGTTCGGCCTCTCCTAGTTCTAACATATCTCCAAGTACGAGCCATTTTTTCTTCCCAAAATCGGCGTCACGGAGGAAATGAATTGCGGCTTGCATGGAAGTTGGTGCGGCATTGTATGCATCGTTAATAAATGTAGGTCCATCCGTCTCTATCACTTGCATGCGCATATCCGTTAAAATAACGTCTTTCAACCCCTGTTTGATCTGGTCTACCGTCAACCCTAGTTCGCGACCGATCAAAATCGCAGCAAGTGCATTTTTCGCTTGATGTTCACCAAGTACGCGAAGTACGAAATCGCCTACTACTTCACCTTCTGTTGTAAACTGTGTTCCTTCTGTCGAAAATGCAGTTGATGTGAGGCGCAGTGTGCAGTTCTCTCCCTTGCCATACGGGATGGCGTGCAAATCAGCTTTTTCAGCAACGGCTTGGAGCAGAAGTGGCTCATCTCCATCAAAGAACAATTTCCCTTCAGGTGACATTCCTGAGATGATTTCCATTTTTGCTTTTGTAATGCCCTCACGAGAGCCAAGATCTTGTAAATGCGCTTCTCCAATGTTCGTAATCACTGTAAATGCAGGCTTGGCAAGGTTTGATAAAAATTCAATCTCTCCAAATGAACTCATGCCCATCTCAAGAACTGCAACTTCCGTATCTTCATCAATTGCAAGAAGTGTCAATGGTAACCCGAGTTCATTATTGAAATTCCCTTGTGTTTTGATTGTTTTGAAATACGGTTCACAAAGTCCAGCAAGCAAATCTTTCGTCGATGTTTTCCCGTTTGATCCGGTCACACCAACAAACGTCGCCTTCAATTCTTGACGATAGGCAGCTGCTAGCGTTTGAAGAGCTTTCGCGGAATCTTCTACAAAGAGAAGCGGGCGATCTGTAGGTGGGTTCGGCTCATCTTTTAACCAAAGTGCTGCACTCGCGCCTTGCTCGAATGCTTGCTCAACAAATTTATGGCCATTGACCTGTTCACCGCGGAAGGGAATAAATAATTCTCCCGGCTGTAGTGTACGCGTATTTAATGAAGCACCCGTCACGATGACGTCTCCAAATTCTTTTGCGTCAGCTCCTAACCATGTTGCTAGTTCACGTAATGTCTTTTTCATTTTGAACCATCCTCGTCTCGCGTGTAGGCACGATGTTTCTTTTCCTCAAAACGCTCAAGTCCAAGTTGAATTAATTCTTCAACTAGTTCCGCATACGTTTTTCCAGATGCAATCCATAGTTTTGGATACATGCTGATTGGAGTGAATCCTGGTAATGTGTTGACTTCATTAATGTACACGTCGCCATCTGTCGTTAAGAAGAAATCTGCACGAACTAGACCAGAGCAATCCAGAATTTTAAATGCGTCAATTGACGCTTGTTGCAGGTCACTTAGTTCTTGCTCTGTGATTTCAGCAGGAATTGCATAGTTTGTCGTACCATCTACGTATTTTGCCGAATAATCATAAAAGTCTTTTGTCGGCAATACTCCTCCAGCAATGGATACTTTAGGCTCGTCATTTCCTAGAACCGAAAGCTCGACTTCACGCGCCGTGATTCCCTGTTCGACGACGATTTTACGATCGTATTCAAACGCAAACTGAATCGCAGCTTCTAGTTCTTCACGTGTTTTCGCTTTGGAAATTCCGACACTTGAACCTAAGTTGGCAGGCTTTACAAACAGTGGGTATGTGAGGTTCTGTTCGCAGGCATCTAAGAATTCTTCTTTGTGGGCGTTGTAGTAACTATGTAAGCAGTATTCATAAGGTACTTGTTTCAAACCTGCTTGTGTGAACAATTGTTTCATCACGACTTTGTCCATTCCTGCTGACGAAGCAAGGACGCCATTTCCTACGTATGGCAAGTTCATCATCTCAAACAAGCCTTGAATCGTACCATCTTCCCCATTAGGTCCATGAAGAACAGGGAACACCAGATCAAAACGTGTCTCTGGATTTGACGCAAGCTCTACAAACTGAGCGATTGAATTTGGCTGGTCAGTGCCTGTGAAACGAAGCGCTTCTGCCTCCTCAACAGGTGCTGTTAATTTTTCTCCGCACACCCATTCTCCATCTAGTGTGATGTAAATCGGTGTAACTTGATACGTTGAAAAATCTAGTGCAGCGATTACTGCTTTAGCGGTCATCAACGATACTTCGTGTTCGGCGGACTTTCCACCATACACAATTCCAATTTTCTTCATAATTAGTCCTCCATTTTCGAACGGGCTACAAATGGGAGTAAGCCCAGGGTTGGTTGTGTTAAATACGTATCGACATCTTGCATGATTTCATCTGGAAACGAAGGGTCTGCTATTTCTCGAAGTTCAAGTCGAAAGCTCCCATCATCTAACCTTGCAAGTGACAGCAAGGCCCCATCTTCAAGTAAATCTTCAAAGAGTATAAATTGTTCATGGATCAATTCAGGTACTACTTGCTGAACACGTCTTCTGAAGAACATGTTTGATCGAGTCTTTTGTGCTGCAAGTTGATTGAACAAATGAACGACGAGACGCATCATCTCATCGTATTCCCGGAAATACACTTTTGAAATCCTATCACTTTCATCACCAAGATAGACAAAGCGATTTTTCAACGTATGATAAAACGGACTCCGGAATGTCTCTTTTTTGTGTGCGACATATAGCAGTTCTGCTTGTTCCTGCGGAGAGAGTTGAATCAATCGTTTTTCATCGGCTACATCCAATAAACAAAGACGCGATTTTTGATCTTTTAAGGATGTCACAAAATCTTTAAATTCTTCTTGCACGATGTATTCGAACTGCGTATGCATATCAAATGAAGCGTCCTCGTAGCCATGTTCAAGTAACACAATTACGTTTGTATCTGCAAAGTAATGAAGCACTGTAGGGAACGTCAAACCGCTAAAGAGCGCAAAATTTTGTCCTTCATTTCCATGTACAAATAAGTGGTGCACATATTCATCTACTGATGGTAATTTTACTTTTTTCATAAGACGTCCCTCCTCCCTTCTAGTTTAACACCTTTTATCCGTTGCAACATCTTCCTTCTATCTGCGTCTAATGAAGCAGGCATAAAAAGTGGTTGTGCGTTATAATAAAGGGATGAAATTTAGATGTGGGTGACAAAATGAATTCAAATAAACAATTTACAGACCGTTTTGATTGGGTCTTAGGTTTCCTGTTATTGCTTTTTTTAATCATCAGTTTAATGGCGATCTCGTCTGCTCAGACAACGGGCCAGTACGGGATTAACTTCCTTCCAAGGCAACTGTTTTGGTACATAGTTGGAGCAGGTATAATCGGTGTCGTCATGTTAATTGAACCCGAGACTTATAAAAAAATGGCATGGTTCATTTATGGTATCGGTTTAGTACCACTGATTATATTATTTATCCTACCGGAAACGCTCGGTTTCGTAGAAGCACGAAACGGTGCACAAAGTTGGTTCCACTTACCGGGTATTGGTAGTATTCAGCCTGCCGAATTTATGAAAACCTTCTTTATTTTAGGGTCTGCGCGACTTATTGTGAAGCACCATGAGAACCATCCGTTCAAGACGATAAAGAGTGACTTTTTGCTCTTACTAAAAATCGGTGGTTTGTTCATCATTCCATTTGCATTTATCATGTTACAGCCTGACCTTGGCACTGGGCTCGTCTTTATTGCTATCACAGTAGCTTTGATTGTTGTAGCGGGTATCACTTGGAAGATTATCCTTCCGATACTTGGAGCTGGAATTGGGATCGGTGGAGCGTTAATTTGGATGGCTTTAAATATGCAAGACTTCATCGTCAATACGCTCGGCTTCAGTCCGTATCAACTCGCGCGTATTTATTCCTGGCTAGACCCTTATTCCTACGCTTCCAATGAAGGTATGCATTTGATCAGTTCGCTAAACGCAATTGGATCAGGTGAAATTTTCGGAAAAGGATATGGCGGACGTGAAGTGTATGTTCCAGAGAATCATACAGACTTTATTTTTGCAGTAATTGGAGAAGAGTATGGATTTATCGGTGCAAGTTTAGTCATCGTTCTTTACTTTGTGTTAATTTATCATTTAACAAAAATCACGTTGCAACTTAAAGATCCATTCAGCACATATGTGGCTGCTGGGATCATCGCGATGATTACGTTCCACGTATTTGAGAATATCGGGATGACGATTCAGTTATTGCCGATCACAGGGATCCCTCTTCCGTTTATTAGTTACGGAGGAAGTTCGCTTATGGGGAATATGCTCGCGCTCGGTTTGATTTTCAGTATGAAGTTTCATCATAAGACGTATATGTTTGGGAACCAGGATGACGATTAGATGTGAAGAACGCCGGCATACACCGATTTTGTGTATGCCGGTTTTTTGTTTGCGAACTGAGCGGTCGTTCTTCTACCGAAACCGAGATTTGTTCTACCGAAACTGAGATTTATTCTACCCAAATCCACATTTATTCTATCGAAGTCATATTATGGAAACTAATTCTAGGAAATCAACCCCAAAATGGAACTCAAATTGCGCATACTACTAAAAAGTAAGGGATAGCAAGGCAAATAAAAAAAGCCCCTCAAACGAGGAGCCTTAACCGTGCTGCGGTTTTGGAGCAGCAGGTGGTGCTAGAGCTTTCAGCATTTCTAGGCGGGACTTTGTTTTGGTTACTTTGACGCCTAACTTTGCAAGATTGCTCACCAAGTTTTTAACATCCATTTCTGTAGCCAACGATACCTCACCCTTTCCATAAAATAAAAACCGTTCGTAACTTGAATTCTCTATTAGTGTACCACTTTTCTTCACTTTTAAATCTTTCAATTTTGTTACAATTGTAGAAAGTCTGTAAAAGCTTCGTACTCCGTATTAAAACCTTTCACTTTACTTACCCTCTGTGGGTATACTATACTTACAGTAATCCAGATTCGAGGTGATTCTATGGAAAATCTTCAAGCCGTCCCAGTTGCACGTACATCTCATCATTCAGAAGATACGAAACGCAACTTAACGGTTCGTTTAAATCGAATCGAAGGTCAGATTCGGGGTATTAAGGGAATGATTGAACGCGATGCGTATTGTGATGATGTCATCACCCAAATTTCTGCTACACAAGCCGCACTTAATTCTGTAGCTAATATTTTGTTAGAAGGGCATTTGAAAAGTTGCGTTCGCAACAAGATGCTCGCTGGGGACGAAGAAATTCTTGATGAACTACTCGTAACTGTACAGAAACTGACGAAAAAATAAGGAGGATTATTCATGATCCAACCACTTAAATTACATGTTGAAGGTATGACTTGTGGGCATTGTGTGAAAGCAGTCCACGACCGTGTGAAAGCAATTGATGCAGTTGATGAAGTTGATGTACATTTAGAAACTGGTGAAGTCGATATCGAGTTTGATCCAGAAGCAATCGAAATCCGCGATATCATCGCAGCAATCGAAGACGAAGGTTATAAAGTGAAAACTTTTTAATACGGTGAAAATAGCTGCTTCTATGCAGTTATTTTTTCGACGAACATATACCCCTATATAGTATAAAGGAAGGTGATTTCTATGAAGACTACTGAAATTCCGATTACCGGTATGACGTGTAGCGCCTGCTCGAATCGTGTAGAGCGTGGCCTATCCAAGCTTGAAGGTGTCTCAAAAGCTTCTGTCAACTTTGCGAATGAAAAAGCACACGTTGAGTTTGACGATTCCAAAATAAAGCCTGCTGATTTAAATGCCACTATTGAAAAACTTGGCTATGGTGTAGCCTACGAAACTGCAAACTTAGATATTCAAGGAATGACATGTGCTGCTTGTTCTGCCCGTATCGAACGAGGATTAGGTAAAGTGGACGGTGTATCTGAGGCAACAGTCAATCTTGCATTGGAGACCGCAAAGATTCACTACAATCCGTCACAGATTTCTGCAGCGGAACTCGTCAAGAAAGTAGAATCTCTCGGTTATGGAGCATCTGTACCAAATGAAGAAGAACCTGTTGATCACCGGGCAGAAGCTTATAGACATAAGAAACGCTTATTCTATCTCTCAGCGATTTTATCTTTACCGCTCCTATGGACAATGGTGGCTCACTTCTCCTTTACAGAGTGGATGTACTTACCGGATATTTTGATGAATCCATACGTCCAGTGGGCACTCGCTACACCTGTTCAGTTCTACGTTGGAGCGATGTTCTATAAAGGTGCATACAACGCTCTTCGTAACGGTAGCGCGAATATGGATGTACTCGTAGCACTTGGTACATCAGCAGCGTACTTCTACAGTGTCTACTTAACGTTGACTGGAGCTGGGCATCACCAAGGACTCTATTTTGAAACAAGCGCGGTACTTATTACATTGATCATTCTCGGAAAAGTATTTGAAGCGCGTGCAAAAGGTCAGTCATCCGAAGCAATCAAGAAATTGATGCAGCTTCAACCTACAACTGCAACGGTTGAACGAGATGGTCAATCACAAGAAATCTCGATTCACGATGTTGTACAAGGTGATGTGATTATCATTCGTCCGGGTGATCAAATTCCGGTCGATGGAAAAGTCATTTCAGGAACATCTACCGTGAATGAGTCGATGCTCACAGGTGAAAGTTTACCTGTAGAGAAAACTGAAGGCGCCATCGTCTATGCGGCCACAATTAATGATCATGGCTCATTACGCATGGAAGCAACAGGGATTGGCAAGCAGACGATGTTGTCGTCAATCATTCGCGTCGTAGAACAAGCACAAGGTTCAAAGGCGCCAATCCAGAGACTTGCAGATAAAATTTCTGGAATTTTTGTCCCGATAGTCGTTGGAATTGCAATTGTAACGTTTATTGTGTGGTACTTCTTCTTAACAAACGGTAATTTGGAAACGAGTCTTATGAGCACGATTGCCGTGTTAGTTATTGCTTGTCCATGTGCACTTGGACTAGCTACACCGACATCGATTATGGCGGGTTCAGGTCGGGCTGCTGAGCTGGGGATTTTGTTCAAAACCGCTGAAGCAATGGAGCAGACCAAACATATTGATACGGTCATTTTAGATAAAACCGGAACCATTACGAAAGGTCTACCTGAACTTGTACACATTGAAGTTGCGGATGGATTCGATAAAGACGGTATACAACAACTTGCAGCATCTGCTGAGCAAGGCAGCGAACACCCCATTGCTCGCGCAATTACGTCTAGTTATTTAGGAGAACTATTTCCAGCCGAAGGTTTCAAAGCTATCCCAGGTAAAGGTATTAAAGCTGAAGTGAACGGAAAATCTATCGTGATTGGTACACGTGCGCTACTTGCTGAAAACAACTGCGACGGCTCCCCTTCTCCACACGTCGATGTGTGGGAATCTGAAGGAAAGAGTGTTTTGTACATGGCAGTCGACGGAACGTACGCGGCAACTTTTGCAGTGGCAGATACCGTAAAAGATTCGTCAAAAGCAGCTATTGAAAAGTTGCACGCACTCGGCATGCAAGTTGTCATGTTGACCGGTGATCAACCGGAGACGGCAAAAGCTATTGCAAGACAAGTTGGGATTACGGAAGTCGTTGCAGGTGTGTTACCTACACAAAAAGCTGACGTCGTTCGTGAGTGGCAAAACAAAGGTCATAAGGTAGCCATGGTTGGGGACGGAATTAATGATGCACCGGCCCTTGCTCAAGCAGATATTGGGATGGCGATGGGTACAGGTTCTTCTGTAGCGATGGAGACGGCAGATGTCACACTGATGCAAGGTGACTTACTGACACTCCCTGCAACACTTGAAATGAGCCGCCTGACCGTTCGTAATATCAAGCAAAACTTATTTTGGGCTTTTGCCTATAACAGCTTAGGTATTCCAATTGCCGCAGCTGGTTTCTTGGCTCCTTGGCTTGCAGGTGCAGCAATGGCTTTCAGTTCTGTATCGGTCGTATTAAATGCCCTGCGCTTGCAACGCGTCAAACCAAAAACCATCTCCTCGTGAGGTGGTTTTTTTCTTGTTAAAAAGGGTGTAGAATAAAGAGCAGAACGAAGAAAGCAGGTCAAACCATGAAACAATCCATTGCTCTTTTGATGTCCGTCCAGTTTTTCGTCTATTTAGGATTCGGCATCATTATTCCCGTATTACCTGAAGTGATCCTTCAACAAAACTATTCAGAGATCCACGTTGGTGGATTATTATCTGTGTATGCTCTCGCATCCTTTTTTGTAGCTCCTTTATGGGGAAAATACTCGGATCGTACAGGGCGCAAAAAATTAATACTAGTCGGTCTATTGGGCTTCAGTTTAAGCTTTTGGGTATTTGCTTTTTCATTCGACTCGTTGATTCTTCTCTATCTTTCACGGATTATTGGCGGACTCTTCTCAGGAGCGCTTTACAGTGCTGTGACGGGGTATGCTTCAGACATTTCTACTGAAGAAACACGCAATAAATATTTAGGACTGCTCGGCATGTCTATCGGCTTAGGCTTTATATTCGGACCAGCCATTGGAGGTATTCTCGGGGATATTAGTTTACAACTCCCATTCATTGCGTCTGCGGTGTTGACTCTTGTACTTCTGGTTTACGCACAAATCATTTTAAAAGAACCTGAACGAACAGGCGAAGCAAATAAACGTCAGTTGCTACCGAAAGGAGCACGAACGTTGTGGATGTACCGTATTCGTTACTTATTTATTTTCTCATTTATGGTCACATTCTTACTAGCAGGACTTGAAGCAACCTTCCAGTTGTTCCATATCGAACGGATTCAAATCACACCGCTTCAGCTCGGGTATCTATTCCTCTTTAGTGGACTCGTTGATGCCATCGTTCAAGGTGGAATCGTGCGACGTATTAAAAATGGAACCGAAACAACTTGGATTATTTGGTCCCAAGTGATTGCTGCAATTGGATTGGGCCTCACTTTCTTTACAACTAGTCTTGTTATGGCGGGGATTACACTTTGTATCTTTACTGCTGGAAATGCCTTAGCAAGAACAACACTTGTTGCTCTTACAACAAAAGAATCAGGCGGCAACTATGGTACAGCTGCCGGAGTCAGTTATTCGATGGACAACCTAGGTCGTATCATCGGACCCTTAACATTCGCGTTCATCTTTACGCAACTTCCAAACACGCTTTATGTCGTTTCCGCAGTTTTGTCTTTAGCAAGCATTGTTCTAATCATTCTATTCCGCGCCAATTCAAATTCTTTACGCGAAACAAAAAAACAGCTAGCCCCGTAATGGGACTAGCTGTTTTATAGTGGCTGGACCTCTTTATTCAATGATTCAACGCTTTTCTTTGCAAGTTCTGGATGTGCTTTTACTAACACCGATGTTCTCGTCAAATACAGTACCGTCGCAATGAGGATAACTGCTGAGATGAGGAAGATCGGTTCCGGTGGGAAGACATCAAATAATACCCCAAACAGCACCATTCCAATCGGCATGAGTGCAATTGCAAATGTCTCAAGCAGCGAGAATACACGTCCTTTGTAATCATCATCAATTGTCTTTTGAAAATACACTTGCATCGGAGTATTGATGAAAATAATCATGACTCCTTGTATGAACATCAGCGCAATGTAGAAGATCAACATTTGCATATAGGAGATAGGAAGTAAAAGTGGTACAGTAATTGCTGCAAGCATTATCCCAAGCACTAGTATTCCACGTTTCGAAATTAGTAACGGATACTTAAATTCTTTCCGTGACGACATGTAAATCGAAGTAAGAAGCATTCCGATGGCAAATGCTGCTTCTGTAAATCCAAAGTGCTGGGCAGACATTTTCAACTGATCAATCAATACGAAAGAATAGCCAACTTGAAACGCTCCGAACATAAAGTTGACGGACAATGCAATAATCATGATAGAAAGAAGTATCGGCTGTAGTTTGACGTATGCCAGACCTGCTTTCATATTCTCAAGCATCTTTTCTTGTTTTCGCTCGCTCTCCTCTGTGCGACGTGAGTAGAGTGTAAAGTTCATGGTCGACTCTAAAATTACAGCCACTGCAGAAGCTACTGCAAACAATACGAGAAAGACTTCCAGTGAAACTGTCCCGTACAAAATCCCCCCTACCGCTGGACTTGCAATCGCAGCAAATGAGATGGACATTTGATTAAGAGACATCGCTTTTTGAATACGCGTTTCGTCAATGAGGCTTGAGATGGATGAACTAAATGCGACACCTGAAAAAGTCGATGTCATCGCAAGGATTGCTGTGACCGTATAAATTGCGGGTAACGAGAGTCCAAATGCCATCATGTAACCGATTAACGAGAGAATAGTAAGCACCGTGATAATTTGCGCTGAAATGACAATCACTTTTCGGTTATACTTATCTACAACATAGCCTGCAAATGGACCGAGTACAGCTCTTGGGAGGATACTAAAAATCAGATTCATCGCAAAGCTAGATGCAGATCCGGTCATTTGCAAAATGTAAAAACTAATGGCAAATGTATACACCGAGGCACCAAACGTACTAATCAACTTACTAATCGTAAATGTCCAGAGATGTTGAGTTGCTTTTTTCAACTTCACTGCGTCATCCATCATAAAGCCTCCTTAATGTTTAATTTTATTAAACAAAAATATATCATACCATTTTCTTGAAGTCAACACTAAAGTTTAATATAATTAAACTAACACGAAATGAGGGAATCCGTATGTCTTTAGGGGAACGTATCCGTGAACTACGTAAAGAAAAGAAAATGACATTACAGCAACTTGCTGGCGATGCTATTACAAAGGGCATGTTGAGTCTTATTGAAAACAACAAGGCAAAACCTTCGATGGAAAGCCTTCAACATATCGCATCTACTTTGGAAGTTTCTGTGAGTGATTTATTAGAAGACTCGTCTTCCGCTGAAAAAAAAGAAATTGTTCGTCAGGCTGAAGAACTATACAAAAAACTTAGTTATCCAGACACCAAGATATTTAGTGAAATTTTGAATTTAATTGCACCTCATCTGCCTGCAAAAGGAAGAGGGTATCTAGATGCTCGACTGCTCGACCTGTACACACGAATTGCGTATGAAAGTGGAAATCCAGATTGGAAAAGTTATTGTTCCCGTGCCATTACTCTCTATGAGGAAATTCAAGTAGCACGCCGCGCAGCATCTCTTCGTCTGTTCCGAATTTCTGTAAAGTTCCGTGAAAAACAGTATGAAGAAGCTCTTCGGCAATTACTTGAAGAGCGACAGTCATTAGAACAACAATCTGTATGGACGGATCCGTTATCTCGACTTGACTATGATTATTCGGAAGCTGTGTTTTACTATGCGGTCGGTCAGCAAGACAAAGCGCTTGATACGATGCATGCTGCAATTGAATTCTCAAAACAACAAAAAGTATTTTATCGCCTCGATCACCTCTACCGCTTAGCAATCATTCATGCTATCATGGCCGGAAATGAGAAAGAAGCAAAAATGTACATTTCTCGCTTAGAGGCGTATGGTCTATTTACTGATGATGCGGAAGTGACAGAATTCATCCAACTGATTTGGGTTCATTATTATACGAGCTACACAAAACAAATAGACGAAGCCGATAAGCTGATGCAGAAAATATTGAAAACATCAAAGCCGCTTGAAGAGTTGGATTCTGAGCGTGTGGAATATGCGAAGATTTTATATTACAAAGAGCAAATCGATAAAGCGCAAGAAGTTTTAGAAAACACTCCACCTCCACCCTACTTTGTCACTCACCCGATTGACTTGAGTATGTATTCTGAACGGGAGTATTATCTAGCTAAGATTTATCAGCAGCAAGGTGAATCAGACAAGGCGTTGGCAATTGCAGAAGAAGCTTGGGAGCAACTTGATACGTTTCTTGAGACTCCTTATAAGACGCGCATGCGTGATTTGATTGCAGAATTGAATTCTACAAACTAAACTGGCAGCGTCCTAGCAATGCAAAAGGAGTTTCTCATAATGAATGAGAAACTCCTTTTGTCTACTTTATAGCGAAGTCGTGTGGTGTTCTCCAAATCTAAAACTAAAGTTGAGTGGAATGGAGGCGTTGACTCCAGAACAGTCGGCTACACATCTAAATCGGAATCGAGTTGCGAACGCCAGAAACACGCTCCGGAATCAGCCGCACCCGCAAAGACTGAAGAGCGCCTTCACGGGCACGTCTGATTTCCTCGGAGTTTCTAGAGTGGCGTTCTACACATCTAAAGCTTGCTCAGACTGAGGCGTATTGTAGACAGATTCGTCCAGTTCGCCTGTCACCTTCGCAGTTGTTACGCCCGCTGTCATTGCTCCACTGACATTTACTGCTGTACGGCCCATATCAATCAAGGGTTCTACCGATACTAACAGACCCGCTAAAGCAACCGGTAAATCTAACGCAGATAAGACAAGGATAGCAGCGAACGTTGCGCCTCCCCCTACTCCTGCGACACCAAAAGAACTAATGGCCACGATCCCTATGACCGTTAAGATGAACCAAATATCGAGTGGATTAATTCCTACAGTCGGTGCAATCATGAATGCAAGCATCGCTGGGTAAATTCCCGCACATCCATTTTGACCGATAGACAATCCGAACGAGCCTGAGAAGTTTGCAATTCCTTCAGGAACTCCTAGTTTATGTGTTTGCGTATGAATATTCAGTGGTAAAGTACCTGCACTTGAACGAGATGTAAACGCAAATAATAAAGCCTCTGAAGCTTTCTTTACATACGTAATTGGATTTACACCAGAAACAAGTAAGATCAATAAGTGAATCAAGAACATCACGCCGAGTGCTACATACGATGCCAATACGAACTTGCCTAGTGTATAAATGGCTTCAAAGTTTGATGTTGCTACTGTGCGCGCCATGATAGCTAATATTCCGTAAGGCGTTAAACGGAGAACAATTCGAACAATACCCATTACTAGTTCATAAATGGCATCAATGCCTTTTTTAAGTGTTGCGGCCGTCTCAGGTGAGCGGCGAACAACGGACAGATAGGCAAAACCGATGAATGCTGCAAAGATTACGACAGCGATTGTAGAAGTTGGACGAGCCCCAGTAAGATCAAGGAATGGGTTAGCAGGTAATAGACTGATCAATTGCTCTGGGAATGTCTGATCCGCTACTTCTGCAGATGTCTCTTCGATATATACGCCTCGTGACTCTTCTGCTTCTCCGCTAAAAATCTGCTCAGCATTTAAATCAAACAACGCAGCAGATGAAATACCTACAGCAGCTGCCACAGCTGTTGTTCCAATTAAAATAGCTAATATGATTCCTGCAATTTTCCCTAATTGATTGCCCAGCTTCAACTTTGCAAAAGCACCAATAATTGAAATGAACACGAGTGGCATAACAATCATTTGAAGCAGTCGTACATAGCCGACCCCAATGACATTATACCAAGCGGACGTATCTGTTAAGATTTCCGAATCCGCACCATATGCTAGATTTAAAATAAGTCCTAAAAGTATTCCGAGTCCTAGTGCTGTAAAGACACGAGTTGAGAATGATTTATTTTTACGCTTCATCCATACTAATACTCCAATGAGGACTAAGAGAGCGAGACTGTTGATTACTACAAACATGTTAATTTCCTCCTTTTTTTCAAACGATGTATCGTATTATATGCTTCTAATTCCAACCTGTAAAGTATGAATTACTGAGAAACTATGTAAATTGGTTTGCATTCGGTATACTTAAGGTAGAAATTCCATAGAAAGGAGGAGCTGTCATGACATATACTATTTTTAGTGTAGCGGCATCCATCGTCATTATTTTAAATATATTCTTAGCCGTAGCACTTATCTTCCTTGAGCGACGAGACGCAAGCTCCACATGGGCTTGGATTCTTGTTCTCTTCTTTGTGCCCGTATTAGGATTTATTATTTACCTATTCTTCGGTCGTCAAATCCGAAAGAAAACTCTTTTTAGGTGGGAAGGTCGAAAGAAAGTTGGAATCCAACAACTCATCAGTTACCAGAAGAGCGCAATCGAAGAAGACCGGTTTGAATTTCGTTTGGACGATGCACATAATTATAAAGACTTAATTGTGATGCATTTAAATAACAATCAGGCAGTCCTCACGCAAGATAACGCTGTACAGATTTTTAATGATGGTCGAGCGAAATTCGATGCGTTACTAGAGGATATGCGAAAAGCAAAAGATCATATTCATATGCAGTACTATATTTTACGACTCGATAACCTAGGTAATGAAATCTATCAGGTCTTACTAGAAAAAGCACGTCAAGGCGTAAAAGTCCGCATCCTCTATGATGAAATGGGTTCTCGAACATTACGCAAAAAACATTTTAAAGAGCTTACAGATTTAGGCGGTCGGGTGGAAGCCTTCTTCCCCGCAATTCTTCCAATGATCAATATGCGCCTCAATTATCGCAATCACAGAAAAATTGTCGTCATCGACGGACATATTGGCTATATAGGTGGATTTAATGTAGGTGATGAATACTTAGGTCTCAACAAAAGATTTGGGTACTGGCGTGATACACATTTACGTGTCGAAGGCAGTTCTGTGCATCCCCTTCAAACTCGCTTTATATTAGATTGGAATCAGGCTTCAGCTGATCATGATATCGAGTATGACGAACGCTATTTCCCTACCATTCCGATGAAAGGTTCCGTTGGATTACAGATCGTATCAAGTGGACCGGATGAAGAATGGGAACAAATCAAGAATGGCTATTTAAAATTGATTTCGTCCGCCAAAAAGTATATTTATATTCAAACGCCCTATTTTATTCCGGATGCGAGCTTCATGGATGCTCTGCGTGTAGCTGCACTTTGTGGGATTGATGTGCGCATCATGATTCCAAATAAGCCAGATCATATCTTTGTTTATTGGGCTACGTATTCACACGTTGGAGAGTTGCTGAAGGCTGGCGCGAAAATCTACATTTATCAAAATGGCTTCTTGCATACAAAAATGATTGTTATCGATGATGAAGCATCTTCTGTCGGGACAGCAAATATCGATGTGCGAAGTTTTAAATTAAATTTTGAAGTAAACGCATTTATTTATGATCGCGAAACTTCCCATCAACTTGCGCTGTTATTTGAAGAGGATATGACATTCTCTACAGAATTAACGAGAGAAATTTATTTGAATCGTACACGTCTGATCAAAGCAAAAGAATCAATCGCAAGGTTGCTGTCTCCAATTCTTTAAGATGTGGAGCCGACTGGTCAGAAATTGTGCGAGAAGACAGCGTGGACCGTGAAGCGTTCTTTGCTTCATGGGCCGCGATGGCTTCTTGCGGGATTTCTAGGAGGCGCAACTCGATTTCGTTAAGATGTGGAGCCGACTGCCTGTAAGGCACTGCATACTTTAGAGATCCAGATTCATCTTACGATGTTTGCTTTTAAGATCAAATTGAGAACGAAAAGGACTGGGGCCGCTCGAATCGAGCGGCCCCAGCGCGAGTCTTCTTAGTTTGCTCTTGCGCAATCATCTCCAGCTGAATCTGGCTAGTTCAAGTGCTTCTTATCAGGAAGTTGTTCCTTTCATCGTTTCAAATTCTGCTTCGCCTCTATCATTTATTCTCAACTAACTATCGTGTTGCAAGTAATAAATTTAGTTCCAGGCTGTGCTAACGCAAGGCCTGATTCAATTCCCTAAAATCATAATCGAGGACAGCGAGCAAGTGCACACTTACTAAGTATTTAAATGATTTATAATAGATGATTGTTCAATGGCAAGAAATCCCGGAAGCCAGGTCGTCATTTCCCGGGCCATCAGGGTTTTCCCGAGACCCGGCAACGAAGATGAAAGCGCTCTTCTTTCATCTTACGTGGGGAGGCTCGGGGAAATCCTCCCAGGAAATGACGACCTGGGTGGAGGGATTTACCGGTTTGAAGTGATAATTGGTGAAAAAGGAGTTTCTCGTAATTTGAGAAACTCCTATTTTTATTGTTCGATATATTCTTCTACAGTCAATCCAGAATTAACTATCTCTAATGCGAGCTCTTTACCTAGATAACGGAAATGCCACGGCTCGTACATATACCCCGTGATTTTCTCTTTCCCCTCTGGATACCTTAAAATAAATCCGTAAAGGTGAGCGTTTTCAGCAAGCCATTTCCCTGCCTCTGTGTCTCCAAAACTCACCCGTGCAAAGTGCTGCTCAAAGTTTTTTTCTCCAATATCAAGTGCAAGGCCTGTCTGATGTTCAGAGTGTCCAGGTCGTGCACTGTATCTGTCCGCTTCTTCTTGACCGTCGTTAGCCACATAGCGCTCATAAAGTTCTTGCTGACGTTCAAATGAACGATACCCACTAAATGCAACGAGTTCATATCCATCTAGGCTAGCCGCTGCAGCAAGTTCTGCAAAAGCTTGTTGGACTTCTTGAAGCATCTCGTCGGTTGGAACAAAATCTTGAGGCAATGGGTACTGCTTACTGGCCATTAAAATACCACTCATATACGTGGGTTCTTGCGGTAATACCTCATTTCCTTCATACCCTTTTGCTCCCGACCGGTCCACTTCTGGTTCTGGTTCAGGCTCTGGTTCAGGCTCTGGAATTGGCTCCGGTTCAACTTCTTCAGGTTGTTGTTCCACAATTGGCTCTGGCTCTTCTTGAGGAACTTCATCAAAGAGTTCATTGAGGGCGAGATAGCCTTGTTGGTGCGCAAAAAATGCACCACCCCCCGCTAATAAAATGAAAAGTAAGCCTATAATCCAAGGCCACTTTTTCTTTTTTTTCGTTTGATATAAATAAGAGCGCGTATTCATCTGAAGCCTTCTTTCCTGTCTACAAAGTATCTTAAGTGTATCATGTTCCCTGGAATAATTCTTCCTTTCTCAACAGAGTGGCGTATAATGAAAGAATTGAATCGATAGTTTAGGAGTCGTTTGCATGAAGTCTCAAAAATGGATGTCTGTACAGTTTTTTATTTTCTTCTTCACTTGGGGTGTTTTCCTTCCGTACTGGACAGGATACCTAACAAATGTGAAAGACATGAGCGTGTACTCAGCAAGTTTAATCATGGGAGCAGGTATGATAGCACGTGCCTTTTCCACTCTTGTACTTTTCCCTGAGTTAACTAAACGCTATAGTATTCATGTTTTCCTTCGGATATTGGCGCTCGGATCGCTTCTAACATTCGTTCTCTATATTCCACTGTCATCCTTCACCATGTTGCTACTGATTACAGTTCTTTTTAGTTTGGTTTATCCAAATTTATTACCCGCAATGGAGAGTTGTGCTTCTCTATTGATGCAACGCGACCGCATCCATTATGGACGAAGCAGATCATACGGCTCTGCCGGCTTTATGGCAGCAGTACTTGTTATAGGTTTCACGACTGCGCAATTTGGTGAGCAAGCAATCTTGTGGGTAATGATTGGAGCGTTGGCATTTGTGGTGATTGCTACTTCTTGGAGAGCACCTGCCGCATTAACGGATGTCCCTGTTCGAGAAGGACAACAAAGTACATGGCAACTTGCAAAAGTGTTACTCAAGCAAAAGGAATTCTTAGCGGCACTAGTCATTGTTGTGTTGATTCAAGGCTCTCACGCTTCGTACAATTCCTATAGTTTTATTTATTTGCAGGATATAGGCGTGAGCAACTCATGGATCGGTGTAATAATCAACGTAGCCGTACTTGCTGAAATCGTCTTATTCATGGTGGCTGACAAAGTGTTTGGCAAATCAAAAGTCTATACACTATTTATGATTGCTGCAGTAGGTGCAACCGTCCGATGGATTTTAATTTGGTTGGTGCCGACAGCTGGAGTATTTGTTCTAACTCAAGTCTTGCATGCGATTTCCTTTGGTCTCGCACATTATGCATTTATTCAGTTCATTGCGCGCTCGTTGACGAAGTCATCTATCCCAACCGCTCAAGGGTTATATGCTGCATTTGCGATGAGTTTAAGCACTGCACTTCTTACATTCTTAGGTGGATATTTATATGATATTCAAGCGGGCTATGCATTCCTTGGTATGGCGGCATTCTCATTCCCAGCGATTGTAATGCTTATTTTACAACGCAAAAAATTGACCACATAAAAAAAGTACCTTCTCTTGAATCTAATCAAGGAAGGTACTTTTTTAATTACGTTAGAGTAATAACTAGCACAACTACAAATGCCACTGCAAAAAAGACGGCCATACCTCTCATCCACTTTGCTTCTTTTTCCATTCCACGCTCTTTAAATGTAATGGCTCGATACGTATTGGTAAATACAAATACCAATGTCATAAAGAGTACTGCTAGATTTAAAGAATTTTGAATGACAAAATAAATAGCAAGTGCACTGGATAAAACAACTGGAATTCCAAATGCTAGATTGCGAGTTCGTGACGGCATTTTTTCACTCATGCTGCATCAGCTGCTTTCTCAGGGTGTTCTGAATAAAACTTACGTCCGATATACGTCTGGATGATCAATAATACTCCTCCAACTGCCCAATAAAGCGGAAGCGCAGCCATAGACGTAAACGAGATCAACATAATCATGATTGGAGAAATCCAAATCATAATTTTCATCTGTTGTTTCTGTTGCTCTGGAACTGTCCACAGAGAGACTTTTGCTTGTAGGAAGTAAACAACTCCTGCAATCAATGTCATTGCAATATCTGGTGTACCGAGGCTGAACCAGATGAACTCATGTGTTTTGACTTCTTCCGAGTACAGAATAGCAAAGTAAAGACCCATGATAATCGGCATTTGAAGCAAAATTGGGAGACACCCCATGTTTAAAGGGTTCACGTTATGCTTGCGATAGAGTCCCATCATTTCTTGCTGAAGTGCCATTTGATCTTCTTTTGATTTTGTTTCTTTTAGACGCTTTTGAATATCGTCCATTTCAGGTTTTAACTTATCCATTTTCACTTTCATACCTTGTTGCGCTTTGTAGTTACGAAGCATTAAAGGCATTAATACCAAACGAATGATAATGGTAATAGCGATAATAGCTAAGCCGTAACTCCCATTAAATAGCGTCCCAAAGTAATCAAGTGCCCAATCAAACGGTCGCACAAAAATACTGTAAAACGTACCTTCTTTATTTTCCACGCCAGAACATCCGCCGAGGAATACTACAGTGGCTACAAGTAGTGCAGCCAAGCTCCATTTTTTCTTCACATTGGTCACCTTCATTTTTCAAACTATCCCTACTATATACTAAAACTTCCCTATTAATCAAACGCTAATAGGGAAGTTCACTCAGTTGACACTTTCTTTAAATGTGAATTGGAAGAAGGATGTAGCAGGTTGGTCTCTAAATTGTTTTGGCGTTACTGTCGTATACTTTTTAAAGATTCGCGTGAAATACGATTGATTGCAGAAATGGAATTGGTCCGAGATATCTGATATCGATTTAGACGTATGACGTAAAAAGTATTGAGATTCTTCTACTTTTCGAATGTTTAAATACTCTACTAAAGTAATGCTTGTATGTTCCCTAAAGATCCGAGACAAGTGACTCGTACTAATGGAGAATTTTTGAGCAATGGCTTCTACCGATAAATCGCTTTCGATTTCATCATTTATGTACAGAATTACTTTATTCACGGTCTGGTGATTAAATTGCGGTTTCGTTCGTTCAGATAAAACATGAACATAAAATTCAATCAATTCTTCTCCACATTGTAAAAATAATACATCGCTCATTCGGCTATCAATCACATCCATGCATGAACGACTAAATGCAAATGCCTTTACTGGGGGCACTTGACTATCAATCAATTTGCGCGCCATTGTTGCTGCAAGGTGAATATAAAATAGACGGGCAGCACGAATCATGTCTTTTCCTGTGAGCTGACTTAGCGCGTCGATGATTAAACGGAGGCGCTCACGAGCTTGATCCAAATCCAGAGTTTGCATGTCGTGAAACATCTCTTTTTCTAATAAAAAGTATCGTTCGGCTAGAGCATCATGACTTGAATCCACACTGTTTTCTACAAAAGCATTTGAAAAAGCTTCTAAAAATAATTTGTCTGAAGAAAGCGGATTTTTATGAATTTTAGTGAGCATATGATTTAACCTCTTTTTCTTAACCACATAGTATCTACTTATTTTAAACCATAATGCTCACATTACCAATACTTCTTACTAATTATTTTCCAATTTTTCCGGTACTAGGACACGAAGGTGCTTTGGAAGTACTTGAATTTCAACAGGTGTACATGTTCCTTCATCCCCATCCACATTGCAAAATAGCTCTTCGGAGGTTTCAATGTGCACTTTTTTGGTCTTAATATACTCTACACCATCATCCTCTGCTATTCTCCCTTGTAACAGTTTGGATCCAACACGTAAAAACCCTGGAATTCCAGACTCATGCACGATAAATAAGTGGAGAAACCCATCATCGATTTCTGCATCAGGTGCAAGTTTTTCAAACCCGCCGACTGAATTCGTCAGCGCAGTTAATACTAGTGTTAAGCCGCCACTCCACTCGCCCTCGTCATGGGTAATCTTCATCTGCACTTCATTATCTTGAAGAATCGCCTTAGTTCCTTCTAGTAAATACGCTAATGGGCCAAGACGTGTTTTTGATTCTACAGATGTATCCGCTACTTTCGAAGCAATTTCTCCTATTGCGACGATATTCATGAAATAAGAATCCCCTATTTTTCCAATGTCTGCATGCTGTTCTTTCCCTACTTTTAATGCCTCAATTGCCTCTTCAGCATTTAGCGGGATTCCTAGCGCACGTGCAAAATCATTTACAGTTCCAAGTGGAACAAACGAAAAAAGAGGGCGATGATTCTGTTCAGCAAGACCATTCACAATTTCATTAATTGTCCCGTCTCCACCCATTCCAATGACAAAATCTATAGTGTCTTTACATGCTTGTTCAGCAAAGCGAGTCGCATCTTTTGGCCCTGTCGTCTCATTCACTTGAACTTCATAACCCATGGACGATACAACTTCTACAACTCGGTCTTTATAGTCACTAGCAAGCTCTTTACCGGATGAAGGATTATAGATTAGTACAGCTTGTTTCATGTAGATACTCTCCCTATTTTTTAAATTTGTCTATAAAAAAAGAGCTACGAGAGCTCTTTTATCTTACTGATAGTCTACTTCTTTATTCGATACGTCTGTCTTCTCTTTTTTAGATGACTTGTCTTGTACTTCCTCGTTGTAGTACTGCACACTCGTCATCGCGCCTTCATCAACCATTTTGTTATCGTCTACGTCTTGTGGGTCAGGGTGACCTGCTGTGCTGTAAGTTGATTTACTTGTAGAGTTTTGATCCATATAAGCATTGAATTTAGTTTTTAAGTTATTGAATTGGACCATTGCTTTGTCCCGATTCTCCGGTTTTTTAAAATATGCGTATGCTGCTGCTGCAATCCCTGCTACTACTAATGATGAACCGTTTGATTTTTTCCCCATTCGTAAAACCTCCAGTTAATATGAATTTTAGTTCCTATTATCTAGTAATACCCGCTGACGAGAAAAATTAACCAATTTTCAAGATTATTTTTTAATCATGTACACATGTGGAATGCCATCTTCTAAAAACTCTTCGGAGATAGTTTTAAAACCAAATGCCCCGTAATAGTTTTGCAAATGTGCTTGTGCACAAAGACGAATCGGCTGATTACCAAATTCGTTATCTACTGATTCAAGCGCTTTGGTCATCAATTGTTGCGCCAATCCCGTGCCTCGCTTGTCCATTCGAACGATAACACGTCCAATTGATAACTCCTCATATTTCCCACTTGGGACAACTCGACAGTATGCAAGAATTTCCTCGTTCTCTCTATAGAAGATATGTAGGGACTCCTGATCAAAATTATCAATGTCTGGATAAACGCAATTCTGTTCCACAACAAAAACATCCGACCGTAATTTTAACGACTGATATAGTTCATCAAGAGTTAACTCGTGAAACTTTTTACATGTCCACATAAGTTAGACCTCCTCCTTTTTGTTTAATTATGACATACGCAGTAGCCAGGCAACTAGAATTTTGGTATGCTAGTTGAAATAGTTTAGAGGTGATGGCCATGATCCGTGTGATGACTGAAAAGGATATTCGTTCTGTACGGCAAATCGTCCTGGCCAGTTGGGGAGAAACCTACAGTTCTCTTTTTCCTGACGAAGTATTAGTAGATTGGTTTGAAAGAAACTATTCATCTGCTATGCTCTGTAAACAAATCGAAAAAACAAACATGTTCGTAGTCGAGCAAAATGAGCAAATCGTTGGTTTTGCTAGTTTTACACAAGTAGATGAGGACGGAGACAGTGAGTTGACTGCTTTATACATTTTACCGAAGCATACTAAGCAAGGATTAGGTACGTCTTTAGTTGAAAAAGGTGTTGAGACTCTTCAAACAAAAGGTCACAATCTTTACGTCTATGTAGAAAGTGTAAATCTTACAGCACGTTCATTTTATGAAAAGCTAGGCTTTCATTTATTAGAAGAATTTGATGAGTATTTTGAAGGTTATCCAACAACTACCGCACAATACGTCTTACCATTAAAAACTCCCACCCTCATTTAATTGAGAGTGGGAGTTTTCCTTGGTTATAGAGGGCGATTCGGCTCGTAGTAATCTAAGTCGCTTTCAGTTTCTGAAACATATGGTGCTTTGCGCACAAACGACATAATTGCTGCAATATACAGAAGTATAGATGTTAAAGAGAGTAAATAAGCAAATACTCCAGCTAGAATAAAGAAGATACCTGCAAGCTTTGGATTTTTGTTATTACGGATGTTTAAGATCGCTAAGATATTGAAGACTAGGCTAATAACGAGGGAAATAACTAATCCCCAACCAAACACTTCAAAAACGCCCATGCTACCTTGTACAATATCCATGATTGCATCCACATCTTGTTGCTGCAATGTTGGATCTTCTTCGATCCCTTGTTGCATTCCTGTTTCAAACTCTTCTAGAAATGCAGGATCGTTTAACGCTGCGCTTCCACCTGAAACAAATAAGGTCATTAAAATAATGGATAATGCGGTGAAGACAGCACTAATTACTCCTAATACAATCTCGCCTGTCCTTGAAAACTTCATTCTGACGTCCTCCTTTAATTTGTATTCATTAGTGATACGAATCACAATCACAAATGTTTCGCTTAATTGATGTATCCCCTAAAAATAGTTCAAAAAAACTAGATTTAGTATAAAAACCTCGGGTATATATATACTAACAAACAATTAGAGAGGATGACAGACTATGGAAAAGAAATTAGTATTCTCACAAGGTGATTTTTTATACACGTTAGCAGGTGCTTCTGCATTAACTGCTCTTGTGGTGTTCTTCGTATGATTGGAATGAACTCTACTTACATATAAAAGGCAATCCACCGTTCACTGAACAGGGATTGCCTTTTATTATGCCTTCACATCATCATATTCTTTATAACGGTCGAATGCTGTTACAACATACGAGCAAACTGCATCCATTTTGTAGTCGTTTTTTCTAGCATAGTCAGCTGCTTGGTCTAGTAATTGCTTAGCTACCCCTCCACCACGCAATTTAGGGGATACAAATGTATGATCCATCACCATTATATCTCCAAGTAATGTCCACGTAATCTCTCCGACCTTCTCATTGCCTTCACGAACTTGATACGCAAACACATCATTTCCTAGCTCCGTAAATTGAAAATCCATGAACAATCACTCCTTTTTATCAGTCTATCATATCAAACGAAAGAGGGCGCAACTTTGATTCAATTTCATTTCTTCGAGGTTCTAAAAAAGGAGGAAGTGCTAACTTCTCACCAAGTGTCTCCAGACTTTCATCTGAATCAAAGCCAGGTTCGTCGGTTGCCAGTTCATACAGAATTCCTGAAGGTTCTCTAAAATAGATGGATTTGAAATAATACCGATCTACTAAGCCTGAAGTTTGATACCCTGCTTGGGTTAGACGTTCTTGCCATTTTGGATACTCCTCCATGGACGGAATTCGAAATGCAACATGGTGAACACTACCACGGCCTGGACGTTCTACAGGAAGATCTGTACGAGTTTGAACATGTACCTCTCCAGCAGGTCCCCCTTCAGCCACTGAAGCGACTACTCTATCAGGTTGTCCTTCTACTCGTGATGGGTAACTCCCAATGATAGTGAAACCTAAAATGTTAGTCAGCGTTTCTACTGTTCTTTCTGCATGTCTAACTGTTAAGTAAGACGGCCCGAGACCGACTATCGCATATTCGATTGGTATATCCTCTTTCTCCCACGCTTCTCCGTAAGGAATTCCCTTCCCATCATCAACTACTAGATGCAATCTAGATCCTTCAAAGTCTTCAAAATAAAGGACCTCACGATCAAAAGCAGTTGTTCGTTCTAGTTTTGGAATAGCAAAGCTTTGCAGACGGTGTTCCCAAAAATCTAGTGCCTCCACGGATTTTATCCGGAATCCCGTATTAGAAATACTTGATACTCCAGGATATGTCTTGCCCGCCATAGGTATATCAAAATACGTCATATCTGTTCCTGGTGTACCCTTCGCATCTGCATAAAACAGATGATAGGAACTTGGAGAGTCTTGATTGACACTTTTTTTAACTAAGCGCATACCTAATATATGCGTGAAGAAGTAATGATTTTTCACGGCGTCTTTTGTTAATGCTGAAACGTGATGAATGCCACCTACTTGCATGTCTCCCACTCCTTTATCTTGAATTCGAGATAATTTCAGTATACTCTTTTTTTCAAAAAAAGAAAAGGAACACCATTTAAGGTGCTCCAGTTTTAATTAAATATAGATCGGATTGAAGAAACTAAGTCGTTAAAGAATTTCTTTACGCCGTTCCAAAATCCTTCGTTTTCTACAATCGAGCCGATTTGATCTTGAATCGATTGGCTTAAATCTTCTAATTGCGTTGACCACTGACTAAAATCAATATCCAATTGGCGAATCCGGTCCATTAGATCAATCAAAAGTTGGCGGTCTTGTTCTGATAACTCAATTTGAAGGGTTGACAATTGTTCTGTAACAATTTGTTCGACTTCTTCACGTGATGCAGGATTTTGCTCTGCAATCTGTTGCTTGATTTCAGTTAAAAGTTCACTCACTTTGTCTTGATCGATCCCAGATTCTTCAGAAAGGATTGTAGCGACAGACAACTCCTCATTTGCAACATCTGTTCGTTCTGAATCCAGTTGTTCCCCTGTTGCTTCGTAAGCTTTATAAATCCCTACAAGAGCAGAATGACCCGTTACTGGACTTGGCGCAGCGACTTCAACCGTAGCATTTTCAATTCCAGCTGTGAGCATGGCATTGGCATACATTTCATTGGTTACTTGTGTGATATTGTCTGGTGTGACAATTGAAATAACTAAGCCTTTGCCCGCATCTGTACGTGTGATTTTCGCAGAAGAGAACATCCGCGCAGACGAGTTTCCGTCTTTGATATATGTGGCTAAATCTTCACCAGTTACTGTAATTTCCTCTACAGTAGAGGATTCCGATACATTTAATGCTTTTTGTACACTAGCTTTTTGTTCAGCAGTCAGGTTGGCTCCGTATACAACAATGGGCACACCCAATTTTTCATCTATAACTTCTTGATTCTCTCCGTCTGCCAGAGTAATTGCAGGGAATAAAAGTAGAAGTGCGAGTAAAGATAGAAGTATTTTTTTCATTGTTTGACCCCTTTCTACTAATTGAAACGTTCTGGCAGTCAAAAGGTTGCCTTACAATTTCGAAAGTGTCCAACCATCTTGCTGCTCAATTTTCCCATCCTTCATTAGTTTACCTAATGCACGCTTAAATGATGCCTTACTCATTGAAAACATTTCTTGGATCTCATCCGGTGTTGATTTATCACCAAACGGCATCTTTCCACCAACGGATTGTAGATAGCGCCATACAGTCTCTGCATCATCAGAAAGTCGTTCTTGTTTTCTAGGAAGAAGTGATCCGTTCAGCGTACCATCTTCTTTGACTTCGATAATACGAACTTTTACTTCTTCACCTAGGCGAGGCTCAGCTTGACGCTCCGATTGATGGACAAAAATTCGATACATGCCTTTTGCAGACAATAGGAAAGTTCCTATTGGTAAAAGTCGATAAGCACGCGCTTGGATATCACTGTTATATACAGTAGAAGGCGCTTCGACATACAACTCTTCAATTTTTTCTTCTGTTGCTAATCGGCCAAGTAGATTTCCATCGCGATCTGTGCGAAGTGTCATGAAAATGCAATCACCCGGTTGTGGCCATAGCTCACGTAGTTTTGGAAGATCTTCTCCTTTGACAATGGCCGCCTGCGTGCCGCCAATATCAACAGTTGCTCCGTCGCGATCTGTCACTTTCATGACTTTCGCCCACCCGTACGTACCTTTTCGAATTGTCGGGATATGTCCACTCCCTAAAATGTTCCCTTTGCGATCAGCATAGGTAAAAACAGATACCTCTTGGCCTTCTTCCCATGCTTCAATAGCTTCTGATTCATTAATGACTACAACGTCCTTATCTTGTGTTACAGCAATCCATTTTGACCCTTCTTTTTCAAGCAACTTCACTTTCACGACTGCAGCAATTTCTAGTTCAGCCATACGAGCCCTCCTCTATTCCTCTACTTTTGTATCTGAGCGAAACTGTTCTAACTTGTCTTGGAGCTCGGGATGTTCTTCGAAAAACAATACTAGCTCCGCAATGCGGTCAATCGACTCCCAGCTCAAGTGGTGTTCGATTCCTTCTACATCTTGATAAATCAACTCTTCTGAAACACCAGCCAATCGTAAGAAATTCTCAAGAAGGTCATGTCGTTTCACGAGTTTTTTTCCAAGTTTATTTCCTTTTGGCGTCAAAGTTAAACCACGATATTTCTCATAGTGTAAATAGCCATCCTTATCGAGCTTTTGCACCATTTTCGTAACGGATGAAGGAAGGACTTCCAAAGCCTCGGCTATATCAGATACTCGTGCGTACCCTTTTTGTTCGATCAATTGATAGATTTGTTCAATGTGGTCTTCCATACTTGGTGTTGGCACTTGCGTTCTTCCTTTCCTACTCAGTGGTTTAAGTTTACTACACTCCACGAGTGCGGACAAACCGCTAATTTATTTTCATGTCGCATGTTTAAGTAAAATGTAGCTAGGGTATTCTTCTAGTAGTCAAGCAATTTACTTATTGTTAGAAAGGGGGGTGGCATACATGGGCCGCATTTTATGGTTAGTAGTTGTCGTACTTATTGTTCTTTGGTTATTAGGATTCTTATTCGAAATCGGTGGTGGATTGATCCACACTCTTCTGATTATCGCGGGTATCATTTTCGTTATCCAGTTAATCACAGGTAAACGAGCCGTATAGAAAAAGCCGCAGCATCGCGCTGCGGCTTTTCTTATTGAATTTTTGCGTATATACACGTGTTTGTAAACTCTTTTGAATCTGCTTTTCGCGCACTTTTGCGTAAAATCCCCTCAAGTTTATACCCACATCGCTCAGCAACACGGCGACTCCCTTGATTATCTTCATCACATCGAATTTCTACGCGCACAGCTTTCATTTCTCGGAATGCAAAGTCCGTCAACATCTGGACGGCCTCCGTGATGTAGCCTTTTCCTTCATAGCTTGAACGCAACCAATAGCCGATTTCAAAACGTCCTAGTGACCAGTCAATTCGGTGAAAACCTGTGGACCCAATAAAATTCCCTGTTTCTTTCTCAAACAAATGCATCCGGAAATCTTCTTGTGTCACGTAAGCTGCGATCGCCTTACGTAAACTGGCCTCCGTCTCTTCCATCTTTGGTGTTTGTTGTGCCCAAATCATCCATGGCTTCAAAGTAGCCATACTTTCTGAAATGGCTTCCCACACAAGAGGACCGTCTGATAGTTGTGGCGCACGTACGAGTAGACGTTCTGTTTCCAATTGATCCGGTACAAGAGGTCGCTCCGTTTGAGTAGCACCGGTCATCATTTCATCCCATGCAACGGGTGTTGACGTTCCTTTTAAGAAGTCCTCACGCGTCATACCATAGGTGACGGCATCATAGTACCGCTCTTCTTTTGGAGAAAACCAAGCTTGTCGAAGTTGTGCTTCCTTCACAAATCCAGCCCGTTCAAATGTTTTACGCATCGCTACATTGTCTAGACGTGTATGCCCTTCAAGGCGAATCTTTTTCTCTGGAAGCGAAAATACATACTCCGTCACAAGCTTTAGTGCCTTTGACCCGTACCCTTTTCCACGAGCTGTTTCTGCAATTCGCAAGTCAAATAGCGGGATCTCATCTTGCAAATCATGGATCTTTACAATCCCTACTTTTTCGGCGTCTTCATTCTCTACCCAGAAGGTCTTGACGTCATCCGATTCGTAGCCGCCTTCCCCGATCGTCTTCTCTATCAGTTCGCGTTCAGGCGTTGCATTTCCGTGAAATGGCCATGAATTCGTTGTTAAAAAGTGTATGAGCTGCTCTTGTTCTTCCATTGTCCATTCTGTTAGTCTCATAAAGACCTCCCGTATACCGTTTCTTGTCTAAAGCAAAGATATACTTTCTCGGTCTAATTTGCAATCTTTTCAGGTACTAAACGCAGTTCATACGACTCTCCATATTCCCCATCTAGCCGGGTTTCATGGAAAGTACCATTTGCCCAATCATCCACTTGATTGTGGAACCACTTTGATTTCACGTGCCCACTCTGTCCAGGGCCCACTATATGATAGGCACTCGATAAGTCACTGAGGTCTGCTACAAATCGCCATGACGCCCCATGTGTGACTTCACCTTGTTCATTGAATGCTGCTGCTTGTACTGTAATTCCAGATCCACCAATCGGAACAGGTGTCGGGTTCAAGAAGCGTGCAAGTAGTGGCGATGCGCCTGCAAGAGGATGATCAAAAGTCAGCAAATGTTCTTCTCCCCACTGCCACTCAGACCAGTCCTCCCCATGCTTTTCTTCCATCTCCGCCATCATTTCTACGAAACTCGCCTCTACCCATGCTTCAAAACCGCCAAATTCCTCGACCCATACACTTGTCTCTCCATCCGCATAAAGTTGGAGCAGTTGATCGGTGATATTCGCTTTTCCTGGCATCATATCGTAAATATCTTCTGGAACTTGTTCTTCAAATAACACGTTGGGAAGTTTTTTCATCCATTTATTAAAGACGAGTGGAAATGGAGATTCTTTGTCATCGACAAGGTTCCAACTTTCCATCTTACTTAAAAGCTCTGTATATGTGCTACCTGCTTCTGTTGTAGAAAGTCCAGTCAACAGTTGCTCTAAAAATCTACGCGCTTGCAAGTTCTCTTGATCCATCTGCAGGTCCATCATATCCTGAACAGTCAACTCATCACTTGCCTCCAACACCTCTGCGATCCGCTCGTAACGGTAGGATTGCGCCCAGAAGTCCGTGATGTGATAGGGATAGCTATCGTCTACCACTTGATTGTTGGCTGTTGCGATAAAGCCCTCGTCAGGGTTCACTGAAGTCGGTAGTTCGTCATATGGAACATACCCATCCCACCCGTAATCAGAAGAGTCTCCTGGAACCGGAAGTTGCCCGTCCCCTTGTTTGCGAAGAGGTAGTCGTCCATTTGCTTTATAGGCGATGGTTCCGTCTTTTGCAGCGAAAACAAAGTTCTGTGCTGGCGCATGGAATTGTTCAAGCGCCGATTCGAATTGTTCCCAGTTAGAAGATTTGTTCATTTCCAAGATGGCTTGTAGCTCCTGCGTGGGTTCAAGTGCGGTCCACTGCATGGAAAACACAGCTTCTGGATTCGTTTCGTCATACAAGATGTCAGAAATCACAGGCCCATGCCGGGTCACTACGACTTCATAAGGCACGGACTCTTCATCCTTCACTGCGATTTCATACGACCGAACTTCCGCATCTTCCCACTCGCCGTCGTACGAGAATTGATACGGGTTCTCTGGGTTCGGAATCTCGATATACAAGTCTTGAACGTCTGGACCTACATTCGTTACTCCCCAAGCGACGTCTTCGTTATGTCCTAGAATGATTCCTGGAATCCCTGCAAAGATGACGCCACTGACATTTTGTTCAGGCGACTGGAGGTGCATCTGATACCAGATAGACGGTGTACTCAAGCCGAGATGTGGGTCATCGGCTAAAAGTGGTTCACCCGTTGCTGTCTTGTCTCCAGAAACGACCCAGTTGTTACTCCCGTTAAATGGGTGAGGCATCACTTCAAGCGGAAAGTTCGCCCCTACTTGGACATACGTCTCTTTATTTGCTTCTAAAATTGCTGGGTCACCTTCAGGATACGTAATGAAGAGCTCCCGCGCTTTATCCTCCTCTAAGTTTTGTAGTGCCCAGTGGCGAATAGCCAGTGTCGACCAGTTGCCACCAAGATCATACGCCATGTATTTTCCAATCGTCAGGGAATCTACAGGAGTCCATTCTTTTGGCTCATAGCCGAGAAGTGAAAACTCATAACTCAGTTTGCCTTCTTCTTTCGCGTGTGCAATAAAGTCATTCACACCTTCTGCATACCACGCGAGTACTTGCTTTGCTTCATCACTGTAGCCTTCATACGATTTTTCTGCTGCGTCCCGAAGACTGAATGTCAAAAAGAATTGATCGGTGGATAAAGCAGCACTCCCCACTACTTCTGATAATTGGCCGCTCGCTTGGCGACGCGCTAAATCCATTTGGAACAGACGATCTTGAGCCTGCACAAATCCTTGTGCACGATACAAGTCTGCATCACTTTCAGCTTCAATATGAGGCACGCCTTGTTCATCTCGGATCACGATAACTTCTTGTTCAATACTACTTAAGCCCATCTGTCCCTCGATTTGCGGCTTAGAGCCCGCGATAAACCAATTGAGGCCAAGTAAAGCTATAACTACAATAGCTAGAAGAATTCCAGCAATCGTCAGTGTGATTTTTAGTCCTTTCTTCATGTCCCTTCCCCCTTATTGCTACTTATTCGGCAAACTTTGATAAAATCCTTCATAACCCGAAAAAGTTTGGGCATTGTGTGGGTATAAAAAAACACTTTCTCTAAAAAGAGAAAGTGCCCACTAATTCATTCTAATTTTATTCTTCGCCGACTATCTTCACTTCCAACTCCAGATCCACGCCAAACTTTTCTTTGACAGTCTTTTGTACAAGCTGAATAGTTTGGATATAGTCAGTCGCTGTTGCATTATTTTTATTGACGATGAATCCGGCATGTTTTGTAGAAACTTCCGCTCCCCCGTACCCTTTTCCTTGCAAATCGCTATCTTGAATCAGTTTCCCAGCGAAATATCCTGGAGGACGTTTGAACACACTTCCTGCAGAAGGATATTCAAGTGGTTGCTTGGATGTACGTTGGAAAGTCAGGTCTTCAATCTTGCTGTCAATCTCTTTATGTTCACCATGCGTCAGTTCAAATTCAGCTGACAATACGAAATAGCCTTTTTTCGATATGACGCTCGTGCGGTAGCCAAGATCTAAATCTTCTTTCTTTAAAATCAACAGTTCCCCTTCTGGCGTAACAACAGTACACTGCTTGATGATATCTTGAATCTCACCACCATAAGCCCCTGCATTCATTACCATTGCGCCGCCAACAGTTCCGGGAATCCCACATGCGAACTCCAAACCTGTCAGACCCTCAGCTGCAGCTTGTTTAGAGACATGAATAATAGGTGCTCCACTTTCAGCATAGACGTGTGTATTCGTAATTGTGATTTCTTGAAGTTTCGTCAACTGTAAGACGATTCCTCGAACTCCCCCATCACGCACGACCATGTTCGAACCGTTTCCTAAAAGCAATAAAGGAATTTTATACTGAGCCGCGTAATTGATGACGACAATTGCTTGCGCTTGAGACTCAGGTGAAACGAATACATCTGCTGGTCCTCCCATGCGCGTTATCGTATGCAGTGAGAGAGGTTCATCTAATTTAACTGTATGTGCAGGCAAAACTGCCGAAAGCTCTTCAAACCATTTCTGTTTAGACAAAAAAGCCAAATCCTTTCTTTCTTAAACGTTTGTCTTCTTAGTATGCGAGGGAATCCTCTTTTACACAAGAACCATTCGTTACGTCCATTGTTGTGACCATTGTTCTATTCCTTCGATTACCGGACGCAATGCTTGTCCTTTTTCCGTTAAGGAATATTCCACTCGTACTGGAACTTCTGAGTAAATTTTACGTGTAACTAGACCTTCATATTCTAATTCTTTTAATCGCTCAGACAAAAGTCTTCCGCTGATCGGCATAGAGGACTCGATTTCATTAAATCGTTTACATCCTTCTAATAACTGATAAATAATTAATGCAGTCCATCGTTTTCCTAACAGATCCATTGCGCTAGAAAGGCGTGGACAAAGCGCTGATTCTTTCATACTTTTCACTCCTAGTTTATTTAGTATAGTAAAAAAATCTAAAAAACTCAAAAAATCACGATGATATCTCTTGACGTCTACTTAGTATTATTTTATAGTAAGTTACATAAAGTAACCAGTAATTTATTTTTTTTAATCATATATCTTGATTTCGAAATAAATTATCCGTATACTTTTAGATAATTCGAAAAACAAAGGAGAGATTTTTTTCATGACAAACTTTAACCTCGACACAGCTCACTCTAGCATTGGATTCTCAGTGAAACACATGATGGTTTCAAAAGTACGCGGGAACTTCAATGAATTCTCTGCAAATCTAGAGGGAAATGAACAAGACCTTACTGGTGCAACAATCGACTTTACAATCGATGTAGCATCTATTAATACAAACAACACAGATCGTGACAATCACTTACGTTCAGCTGATTTCTTCGATGTTGAAAACTACCCATCTATCACGTTCAAAGCGACAGACATTCAGTCTAAAGGCGATGACGAGTACAAAGTGACAGGCGATCTTACGATTAAAGATGTAACAAAACCAGTTACGTTTGATGTGGAGTACGAAGGAAAAGGAACGAACCCATGGGGTCAAGAAGTGGTTGCGTTCTCAGCAAGCTCAAAAATCAACCGTAAAGACTTCGGCTTAACTTGGAACCAAACTCTTGAAACTGGTGGAGTTCTTGTAGGCGAAGATATCAAGATTGACATCGAGCTTGAATTGAATCCTGCTTAATTTTTAGATGTGGAGAACGCCATTCTAGGGAAGATACTTTCCTAGGGTGGCGTTTTTATATGAGCGTTTGGCAATTGTGTCGGGCGATTCGATGTCTATTGTAAGAGATTCGCTAATTGTGACGAGAGTTTCACCACTTCTTTTCTCACTTTTGGCAATTGCTGATATTATGGAAACTAATTCGCATCAATCAAATGAAACTTTCCTGCCACCAAGACGTAAAAGAAAAGAAACGGACAAAGGTGGTATGTTAAATGTGGTGGATTGTAGCGATTGTGGCGATTGGTGTTGGGGCTGGCTTAATTGACAGTTGGATGAAAAACAAACGAAAATTAGAAGAGTTGAAACTCGGGCATTTGAAAGAAGAATTGGAACTTGAGAAGTTACGCAATGAAAACTTTATTTTAGAAACAGAAAAACTGCGTCTTGAGCTTGAACATAAGCGAGAAGCTCTGACCTATACAAAAGACCCAATTCTGAAAGAACTAGAAAAGGAGAAGGCTTAGGCCCTCTCCTTTTTTAATATAATTTCCCTTGCTTATACAGGACTTCAGATAACCTTCCGACTGCATGAATGAATGCATTCTGACGCAGCGCATATGGGTCCGCGTAATATTGAGGAAGTATTGTTTCCATCGTCTCGCCCATTTTTTCATACAATCTTTTGAATACTTCTTCCTCCGTGTAAAATTGTGTTTCACGGCCTTGAAGCCACTCTAAGTATGAGACAATAACTCCTCCAGCGTTAGCTAGAATATCTGGGATAATGATAACACCATTTTTGGCAAGCTGCTCATCTGCTTCTTGTGTCACTGGAGCATTCGCACCTTCTACAATAATTTTAGCTTTGATGTCGCTCCAGTTGTCTTGATGAATCTGGTCTTCAAGCGCTGCTAAAATCAATACGTCCATTTCCATAGTTAAAATGGCTTCACGCGATTCAATCGTTGCTTCTACATTAATCTCTTTTAATTGGTCCTCAGAAACCGGTAAGTCTCCTTTATTCTTCATCGTGAATTCAACAAGCGCTGGAATGTTTAAACCATCGCGATTCACGAGTGTGACGTTTCGGTCGGAAACCGCAATGACTTTGTTTTGAAGTTTTTGATCACGATAGGCTTCTAATGCGGTCACAGAACCCACATTTCCAAATCCTTGAACTGCAACACTTAACGGGCGTCCAAAATGATCAAGCGTTGTTTTAGCAAAGCGATTTTCAGACTTCTCTAAATTCGTACGGTTCTTCTCCACATAATCATGAAGAAGGTAGCGCATCGTGAAATAGACCCCTTTGCCTGTCGCTTCTCTTCGGCCTAGGGAACCTCCGTTAATGACACTCTTTCCAGTAAAACTGCCCAAATAAGGCTGTCCATGATTGATTTTCTTATACTCTGCCATCATCCAGTCCATTTCACGCTCTCCAGAACCTACGTCCGGGGCCGGAATATCTTTGTCCGGACCGATAATGTCGTTAAAGTTCCGAACATATTTGACGCACAATGTATGGAGTTCCTTTTCAGAAAGTGACCGTGGATCGATTATGATTCCACCTTTTCCCCCACCGTAGGGAACGTTATGTAGGGCGTTCTTTAGCGTCATTAAAAATGAAAGGTTTTCTACTTCGTGTTCGTTTACCGATTCATGAAAACGAATTCCACCTTTATACGGCCCTAATGCATTGTTGTGTTGAATACGAAATGCTGGAATTCGCACGATTTCTCCGTTTGCTAGCGGCATACGAATATACGCTTTATGGATCTGATTCGGTGTCGAAAGAATGGCTTCCATAGATTTGAAGGCTTTATCACGACTTTCGCCTTGGCACACAGGAAGGAATTCCTTACGCTCAAGTAGTGCTTTTAATGTTTCTTTTACAATCGGATGGGAGACTTCACTCATCCGAATCACCTCCTAAAATTAATTATCTTACTAAAAAAAGTATACCCCTCCGTTTGTAGGATAAAACGGAAGGGTAAGAACTAGTTATTTTGTTTCCGGTGCATCCTCTTCCCAACACTCTGTATTAGTTAAACCACCGATATTTTTCGCATAGAATTGTGGATCCACTCCACGCTTTCGTTGCCCGATGTAATCTTCAAGTACTTGCCCTGCTAATTTTCCTAATAAGATAATGACCACGATATTAATAACTGCCATCATCCCCATAAATAGATCTGCCATATTCCAGACGAGCTGGACTTTTGCAAGAGCACCGAACATGACCATAGCTAGTACTAGTACACGATACCCTTGCAGCCATCCGCGATGAGCATTGATTAATTCAATGTTTGTTTCCCCGTAGTAATAGTTCCCCATGATTGAACTGAAGGCGAAGAAGATAATCGCAATCGCAACGAAATACGGAGCCCAACTCCCCACGTGATCTGCCAATGAATTTTGCGTCAAAATGATTCCGTCGTCTGTAGCTGTTTTATAGAAGTCTGATAATAAAATGATAAAGGCTGTAGCTGTACAGATGATGATGGTATCAAAGAATACCCCTAAGCTTTGCACGAGTCCTTGCTTCGCTGGGTGAGATACGTTCGCTGTTGCTGCTGCATTTGGAACAGACCCCATACCTGCCTCATTCGAGAACAAGCCTCGTCGAACACCCTGCATGATGGCTGCACCAACACCGCCTCCTACCGCTTCTTGTAGACCAAATGCATGACTAAAGATGAGTGCGAAAAATGCAGGAATTTCAGATAGATTCGTGACTACCACAAATAGTGCAATTGCAATATACAACAGGGCCATCACTGGAACGATGACTTGTGTAACTTTGACGATGCGATGAACTCCACCGAAAATAATGATGGCTGTTAAAACCACTAATGTTAAGCCAATCGCCCATGTTGGTACGTTAAACACATCACTTACAGACACTGCGATTGTGTTGGACTGCACCGAGTTAAAAATAAAACCAAAGCTCAGAGTCAATAGAACACTAAAGATTACTGCAAGCTTTCGCTGTCCTAACGCTTTTTCCATGTAGTACGCTGGGCCGCCACGAAACTCATCCCCGTCACGCACTTTGTATACTTGCGCAAGTGTACTTTCCACGAATGCAGTGGCCATCCCGATAATTGCGATGAGCCACATCCAAAATACTGCACCAGGGCCACCGATACCGATTGCGAGGGCAACCCCGGTAATGTTCCCTGTCCCCACGCGTGATGCGGTACTGATTGTAAAAGCTTGGAATGCTGACACACCTGTATCTGTTTCTTTCTTTTCCGTGATGACACGGAACATTTCGCCGAACATGCGGAACTGAACAAATTTAGTACGGATAGAAAAATAAAGACCGGCACCAATCAAAAGGGCAATTAATATGTACGTCCATAAATAATTATTTGCCCAGTCCACAATAGAATTTAACCATTCCATAAGCTTTCCTCCTCACATATCTAAATTTCCTTATCTATATACCCCGAAAGTCTCAGATGGCAAACAAAAAAACCTGTGAAATCACAGGTTTTTGGCTTATACGTCACATACGTCTCCATCACATGTAGCACCTTGTCCACCAATGGTTTGAAGAGTGGGTTTTATCCCTTCTTCTTCAGCGACTTTTTGTAGCGCCTCTTTGAAAACTTCGATAGGTTGTGCACCAGAGATTGCGTATTTATTGTTGAGAACAAAAAAGGGTACTCCACGGACTCCAATTTGAGATGCTTCCGTTTGATCAATTTGAACTTCCGGGAAGAACTTGTTGCTCTCTAAAACTTCTAAAGCGCCTTCACGGTCAAGTCCAGTGGCTACTGCTAAGTCTGCCAGAACGTCTACATCATTGATGTTTTTTGCTTCAATGAAATAGGCGTTCAGCAATTCTTCACCCAGTTCATTTCCTTTGCCTTGCGTATCTGCCCATTTTACAAGACGATGCGCACGTGCCGTATTGGCAGGCTTTGCATCTTCCATGTTGTAATGCAGATTTTCAGTCTTCGCTTGCTCAACAACATTTGCAGACATCGCTTTTGCCTGCTCAATGGATGTCCCATATTTGCGGGCAAGTGATTCATAGACGGATTCTGTCACCACTTCCGGCGTACTCGCATCCAACTGATAACTTTTCAGTTGAATCGTTGCTTGCTGTGCAAATCCTGTTTCTTGTAATGCGCGTTCCATACGTCGTTTTCCAATATAACAAAAAGGACAAACGTAGTCTGACCAGATTGCGATTTCCATACAATCACCTCTCTGTCAGCATAGTTTGTCCTCATGAAAAAATCAACGAATTGAGCTTAGTTTGAAAGTGCTTCTGTCAAAGCAGGAACCACTTGTTTTTTACGTGAAACGACGCCTTTTAAAACTGCTGTATGGTTTGTAAATACAACATTGAATGCGTCTTCTGCTTTGTTTGCCATTTTGCCTAGAGCTAGTGCCACTGAATCGTTGTTCAAGATATCAGTTACAACGAAGAAATAAAGATCCAATTCCTTTTCAGAGATGCGTTCATGAATCGCTGCTTCAATCTCTGATTGACGACCCAATACGTCTTGTGGATCCACAACATTGACTTGCGCGATTTCAACTTTGTAATCGCCCATGCCGAACTCTTTCGCATCTAGCGTCAACAAATCCTCGATTGTTTTCGATGATACATCTGCTCCAGCCTTCAACATATCTAATCCGTACTCTTCCGCACTCACACCCGCCAACTGCTCGAGCTCACGCGCTGCTTTTACATCTTGCTCTGTGCATGTTGGAGATTTGAATAGTAAAGAATCCGAGATGATAGCAGAAAGCATAAGACCTGCGATTTCCTTCGGCACTTCCACTCCATGCTCTTTGAAAAGCTTCAACAGAATCGTCGCTGTACATCCTACTGGCTCTGCACGATAGTAAACCGGATCTGCTGTTTCAAAATTTGCGATGCGGTGGTGGTCGATTACTTCTAAAATGTGTGCCTCTTCGATTCCATCTGCGCTCTGCTGGAATTCGTTGTGGTCAACTAAGATAACTGGTTGACCTTTTTCAACGGATGTTACAAGGCGTGGTGCTTCTACTCCAAAGAAACCTAAAGCGTATGCAGTCTCCCCTGCAACGTCTCCTAAACGGACTGCTTCAGCACTGTGACCGATTTGATTTTTCAAGTATGCGTAGACGATAGCTGACGTGATTGTATCAGTATCGGGATTTTTATGACCAAATACAAATGTGTTCGACATGAAAAATGCCTCCTTCAAATTTTATGCTTCTTCAGTTTAGCATATTTTTTCCCAAATCGACATGTGGGATATGCCGCGTTTCCTTTGAAATTTCATGGTATACTGTTACTTATTTTGTAGTGTGAAATCAAGGGGGATACCATGGCACGGACAACTGAAGCAAAGTACCTACCACTGCATGACTTTTTTAAAAAGACCGACCAAAAGACTGTGAAATTAACATTCGACCAAATGGAAGCAATTCTCGGTCAACCCCTCCCCAATGCTGCCTACTTGAGCAGGAGTTGGTGGAAGAAAACGAAGCCACCAGCGCAACATTTTCTTGCCTGGACAGAGAATGGCTATGGGGTCAGTGAAATTGAGTTGAATCAATATGTTGTATTTCAAAATTCTATACATGAACATGATACTTCAAAAGAACGTGAAAAGCAGGACATCTTAATTGTTCGTGAAGCAGAGACGGAAGATGCGCGCGCATTTATTCAATTGCAGGAAACTATTTACTCCGAGACAGACTTCATGCTATACGGGAAGTCGGAACAGAAACAATCGGTCCAGGGAATACGCAAACGCCTAGAGGAGTGGAAAGAATCCCGCAACTCCAATCTATTTCTTGCCATTATGAACGGGGAATATGCCGGTTACCTTGTTGTAATCGGAGGCCCTTCTCCTCGCGCGTCCCATCGCGCTTCTATTGTGATTGGGGTAAAACAGCAATTCTCTAATAAAGGCATTGCCTCTACCTTGATGTACCACGGAGAGAACTGGGCAAAAGACGTCGGGATCGAAAAGCTCGAGCTGACAGTGATCAAAGAAAATGTCATTGCACAAAAACTTTACAACAAACTCGGGTTTGAACTTGAAGGAACGCGTAAAAATGCACTACGCATTCACGGGCATTATGTAGATGAGTTTTACATGGGGAAAATGATTGATTGACACGCATAACGCCACCTTACTTAGGTGGCGTTTTTGGTGCTCTGTATTTCGAGACAAATGGATTATCGGTCTCCCAAAAGCGGTACGGATAGTGAACAGCTTCCCCGCTATTGTCGATTCCGATACGGGGACCGGTAGAAATTCCACTTACTTCTTTTCCTTCCGCAATATAGAGAGGAGGTTCATACCAGAGCTCTCCGTAATGCGCCATCGTAATACCGAGTGCTTTCGTCAACTTCCCAGGCCCATTCGTCCACTGCTTTTTAGGAAGTTGATTTCGGTTCGCCTGCATTACCGTTTGTCCTTCTACTGGTTCAACAGCACGAATCAAAATTGCATGCGGCTCATCGACGTCTTCTGCCACCACATTGATCAGAGTATGCGTATGCATCTGATATGTGTAGATGTGTCCGGGCTCACGGAACATGACTTCTGTGCGCTTTGTCTTCCTGCCCCCAAAACTATGAGCAGCTTGATCGAGCGGTCCCATGTAGGCCTCTGTCTCGACGATGTAACCAGAAAGTCTTCCTTCCGGTGTATCATGTACAAGAAGCTTTCCAATCAGTGCCCTAGCGAGCTCTAGTGTCGGTAGTTCGTAAAACTCTTTCGGAACAATGCGCATTTACAAAATCAACCCAAGCTTTTTCGCTTCGAACCGTAATTCTTCACGGAAGTCTGGATGCGCAATCGCAATCAGTTGTTCAGCACGCTCTGATAATGGACGTCCAAACATCTCGGCAACACCATACTCTGTCACAATGTGGTCCACATCGTTTTTATTCGTTGTCACGACAGATCCCGGAGAGAGTGCTACTTTAATACGCGACATTTCTCCGTTCTTGATTGTTGAGGACATAGTGATAAATCCTTTACCGTTCTTCGAAAAACGTACGCCTCGCGCAAAATCTGCTTGACCCCCTGTAGAGGAATAGTAACGCCCTGCTACCGTTTCACTTGCGCACTGGCCAAATAAATCGACTTCTGTCGTCGCATTGATGGAAATCATATTCTCTTCTTTTCCGATTTCACGCGGATCATTTACCGTACTGACTGGTAAGAACTGTAACGCTGGGTTGCCGTTCAGGAAATCATACAAGCGTTGAGACCCGTGTGCAAATGTCGCTATCATCTTTCCTTGGTTCGTGAACTTCCGCGTTCCATCCACTGCACCAGCCTCAACTAGATCGATGATGCCGTCTACGAACATTTCTGTGTGAATCCCTAAGTGACGATGTGTCTTCAACTGACTGACGACCGCGTTCGGTATTCCGCCTATCCCAATTTGCAACGTATCGCCATCTTGAATACGCTCTGCTACGTATGATGCAATATTCATGTCCATGTCAGACACTGGCGCAGGTTCGTCCGCAACTAACGGTTGATGATTGACGACGTACCCTTCTATTTGGCTGATATGAATTTGGTTCTGTCCAAACGTTCGTGGCATATGCTCATTTACTTCCACAATAAATGGCACTTTTCCAATGAACTCACTGACGATATCGGCTTGCGTCCCAAGCGAGAAGTAGCCGTACTCGTCCATTGGCGATACCACGGCCATGACCATCATAGTGCGGCTGACCTTACGAAGGATTTTCGTCACTTCGTGGAAGTTGTTCGGCATCAAATCAGCAGTCCCTTGGTGGAACTCTTTGCGATTCGCTCCACTTAAAAAGTAGCTGATATGCTTCAAGTGGTCTGCACTCTCATTTGCCATATACGAACGGTTCCGAAGCGGTAGCAATTGATGGATCCGAACTTCTGACAGACGGTCTTGATGCGCCTCCAGGTAATCTAGTAGTTTATTTGGTTCTCCATTTGTAAGTGGGAACACGATATCGGCTTGAGCAGGAATCAGTCCAATTACTTGTTCTGCTGTCAATTCTTTCGTCATAAATCCACGTCCTTCAGTGTAAGTGTATAGATTCAGTGTAAACGAAATGGGAGTGAAAAAAAAGAAGCCACCGCGAGTGCGATGGCTAGAGTGTATCTTGAAGCTCTTGTTGTTTCGTTTCTGTCCCAAGGAAAGCGACGGCAAGAACACCGACGACGATGGCTGCACAGAAAATCCCAAAGATAATGCCGATGCTGTAACTTGCTGCTACCATCGTTCCGACTAGGAGCGGACCAAGAATTCCGCCGATCCGGCCAACTCCAGCGGCCATACCAGCACCTGTTGCCCGAATGACAGTTGGGTATTGTTCCGGAGAATAAGCGTACAATGCTCCCCAAGCCCCTAGGTTAAAGAATGACAGAAGCATTCCTGAAATCATGAGCATCGTAAGTGTCTCCGCAGATCCAAATACTGCTGCACTTGCTGCAGTCCCGAGTAAATACGTGATCAATACAAATTTACGTCCCACACGTTCAATCAACCAAGCTGCCGAGAAGTAACCAGGTAACTGAGCGAGCGTCATGATGAGTACATATTCAAATGTCTTAATCAAGCTAAATCCTTTGATGACCATAACTGATGGCAACCATAAGAACATGCCGTAATAGGAAAAGACAACTGTGAACCATAAAATCCATAACATGAGGGTCCGTCTTCTATAAGTCGGTGTCCATAATTCTTTGATATTCTGAACGACTGTCCGTTTCACATTTTCTACTTTCTTGTAGCGTGGTGAGTCTGGTAGTTTTAAGCGCAAGTAAATGGCGTAAAATGCCGGTAATGCAGTGAGTGCGAGTGCCCAGCGCCATCCGTAGTCTGGAATCACGAAGTACGCAATCAATGCGGCAAGAATCCAGCCTACTGCCCAGAAGCTCTCAAGAAGCACGACTACTTTTCCGCGTTCTTCAGCAGGGACAGATTCAGATACTAAAGTCGAAGCTACAGGTAACTCTCCACCTAACCCCATTCCTACAAAGAATCGTAAAATCATAAATATCGCAAGCCCTCCAGCTAAAGCGGAAGCTCCAGACGCAAGACTGAACATGAGAAGCGTAATCATGAATACATTTTTGCGACCGATCTTATCCGCAATCAAACCAAAGAATACTGCTCCAACCGCCATTCCAATCGAGTTGACACTGCCGATCCACCCCATCTGTTCTGGAGACAAACTCCATTCGATAGCAAGAGCCGCAATGATAAAGGACAAAATTCCGACGTCCATCGCATCAAACATCCACCCGAATCCAGCGATAGCGAGCAATTTATTTCGAGAAAGAGGCTTTTTTGTTGTTGATTTCATTTCCCTAACTCCTGTCTTTACACATGTCGTGTTTGAGTATACGCCTAAATTGCGGGAAATACAACGAAAAAAATCAGGTTGAATTTCAAGTGATTGTGCTGTAAAATGTCCTTTATTAAAAGACATTTGTTTTTATCAAAAGAACAGAAAGGCGGAATGAGAAATGGCTTGGTCCGGATTATTGCAACAGTATAAAGAGTATTTACCTATTACAGAGGACACTCCACTTCTCACGCTACTTGAAGGAAACACACCTTTACTACATGCAGAGAACTTATCAAAAGAGCTTGGTATTGATCTTCATTTGAAGCTTGAAGGAGCAAACCCGACCGGCTCATTCAAAGACCGTGGCATGGTTATGGCTGTCGCAAAAGCCAAAGAACAAGGAAGTACAGCCGTCATCTGTGCATCTACGGGGAATACATCTGCTGCAGCTGCAGCTTATGCAGCACGCGCTGGTATGAAAGCAATCATCGTCATCCCTGAAGGTAAAGTGGCTGCTGGAAAGCTTGCACAGGCGTACATGTACGGTGCGGAAGTCATTCAAATTGAAGGAAATTTTGACCGTGCACTTGAGATGGTACGTGCCATCAGTGAGACATCTCCTGTAACGCTCGTGAACTCGGTAAACCCTTATCGCATCGAAGGACAAAAAACAGCGAGCTTTGAAATTGTCGATGCTCTAGGTAAAGCACCAGACGTCCTTGTCATTCCAGTCGGTAATGCCGGGAATATCACAGCGTACTGGAAAGGATTCTTGGAATATAACGAGCGCCATAACTCAGGTCTTCCCAAAATCTTTGGATTTGAAGCAGAAGGCGCCGCTGCCATTGTCAAAGGGCATCCAATCGAATTTCCAGAAACAGTGGCTACGGCCATTCGCATTGGAAATCCGGCTTCGTGGCAAACAGCTGTCGATGCACGCGACCAATCTGGCGGAGCCATCGAATCAGTAACTGATGATGAACTACTCGCTGCCTATCAGCTCCTTGCATCTAGAGAAGGCGTTTTTGTTGAACCCGCTTCGAGCGCTTCTGTTGCTGGTGTGATTCGAGCAGTTCAACAAGGACAAATTGCTCCAGGGACTACAGTCGTCGCTGTGTTGACTGGGAACGGTTTAAAAGATCCACAAACAGCGATGGACTGCAAAGTGATTCGTCCCCGTCAACTCGATTCGACAGCACCAGCTCTTCAACACTATCTGGAGGAGGTGTTATCCCCATGACAGTAGTGCTCAAAATCCCGGCAAGCACGGCGAATGTAGGACCGGGTTTTGATTCTGTTGGAGTTGCTTTACCCTTCTATTTAACTGTTGAAGCATCTCTTCATGAATCTTGGGAAATCCATCATGAAGGTCCTCACCTTCCAGCGGTCGAGGATGTGCAGACTCATCTAATTATGCAGACAGCAAAAGAACTTGCGCGACTTCACGGAAAAGTACTCCGACCACTTCTCCTTCATGTCACTAGTGAAATCCCTCTTGCACGAGGGCTTGGAAGTAGTGCAGCCGCTATAGTAGCTGCTTGCTTACTAGCCAATCACTTTGCCGAATTGGCATTGGAAAAGGACGCGCTTTTGGAGTTTGCTTCTTCGTGCGAAGGACATCCAGATAATGTCGCCGCAGCTCTTTACGGAGGGTGTATCGTGAGTTATCAATCTTCTGACCAAGTACTATATTCACGTTTTGAACTACCTTCTTTCCAGTGGCTAGTAGCGATTCCGCCTACAGAACTAAAAACAGAGAAAGCGCGACAAGTGTTACCAACAAGCTACACGCGTGAACAAGCCGTCGCTAGCAGTGCGGCTGCCAATATGTTAGTCGCTGGACTTGCAACAGGTAATGCGGAATTGGTTGGAAAAATGATGGGGAGCGATCAGTTCCATGAACCTTACCGAATGTCGCTGATTCCTTCTTCTCAGGAGTATAAATCCATTGTGAATGGCTTAGGCGCTTATGGAACCGCGATTAGTGGAGCAGGTCCGACTTTGATTTCAGTGATTCCTCCATCGTTCGATGTCACGTCTATTCAGAAGAAGTTTCCGCATTTCACACTTCATAAGGTATCCACTGCTTTGCGTGGTGCAGAGCTTGTGACACAAAAAATCAGCATGTTCTCCTGAGTAGCTCTTGAGAACATGCTGGTTTTGTTTTAACTCTGTTAATCTATTCTATTCGAAGTGTTAGATGAGATTTTGGTAGAGTGTATAACCTAACTAAATTTAGAAAAACTAGCAATTTCAATCGACAAGAGGAGGTAGTGAGTTCCTGGGGAATCAGAGTATGGCGAAGACCCCGCAGTGGAGGCGAGAAGTGCAAGCTTCTCGTATGCCAAGAGGAGGCTTCGGTATGCTCCCCCTGGAACTCGCTGCCGTATCGCCAGAGATTGATTACAATTTCTGACCAGTCGGCTTCACATCTAAAACCTAAACAGAAAACAATACCAAACTAGCCGCCATAACCATCATCCCCGCAACAACTCCGTAAATCGACGAATGTGTCTCATCAAACTCTTTCGCAGCAGGTAATAGCTGATCAAGTGAAATAAATACCATGATTCCCGCCACCCCAGCGAAGACAATTCCGAACATTAAGTCCGATAAAAATGGCATTAAAATTAAGAATGCGACGACCGCACCCACAGGCTCGGCAAGACCTGATAAAAATGACAGCTTGAACGCACGTCGGCGACTCCCTGTTGCATAATAAATCGGGACAGCTACCGCAATCCCTTCCGGTATATTGTGAATCGCGACCGCAATCGCAATTGCGATTCCGAGATTCGGGTCAGCAAGTGCCGACATAAATGTAGCAATACCCTCTGGGAAATTGTGAATCCCAATAGCCAGTGCAGTGAACATCCCCATTTTCATAAGGCGCGCATGTTCTGCTGCAGTTGGCCCTTTATCCATCGCCTCAACAGATTTTACTTCGTGCGGGTTTCCTAATGAAGGTAGCAAACGGTCAATCAACCCGATAAATAGCATCCCACCGAAAAATCCGACAAGTGTCATCCAGTAACCATTTGTAGCCCCAAGCTCCGCCACTAGCGCGTCTTTTGCTTTGAAGAAAATTTCGACAAGTGCTACAAAAATCATAACGCCTGCTGAAAATCCTAATGCCATTGATAAAAACTTTTTGTTCGTTCGTGAAGTAAATAATGCGATTAAACTTCCTATCCCGGTTGCTAGACCGGCCAAAACTGTTAAACCAAGTGCAAAGAGAACATTCCCATCCATAAAAATCATCCTACTTTATCTAGTTTTTTTCTAGTATATGCGAAATGTTTCCTTTGTGCAACTTTTTTTAACGCACGAAATTTAATCGCCACTATTTCTCAAATACTGATCAATTTGATTCCATACACTTTCCAATTCCGGACGAATTTTTGGGTTGTAGAAAACAGCGGCAGGATGGTAGGTCGGCATGATTGTGTAACTCTCTTGTGTCCATTCAAACTCATTTGATTCTAATGAGTGTAAACGCCGCACTGGATGATGAATCAGTTGCCCTTTCCATTCATTCACTTTATAGGAAGGTCCGAGTAATCGTTGTAAACCTACATTGCCTAGTGTAACGATAAGACGAGGGTCCAGCTGTAGGATTTCATAATCTAGAACAGGGGCATGTGCGAGAATCTCAAGCTTAGTAGGAGGACGATTGTACTTTTTTTGAATATGTTCACCAGTCGGCAGTTTCTTTTCTCTCCATTTATAAGGTCGGCTCCTTACGGGGCTCGTCATATAGACATCTTCTCTAGACAATCCAATTTGTTCAAGAGACTTATCAAGCTCTTTCCCCGCACGTCCCACAAACGGTTTCCCTTCGATTGCTTCGTATTCACCAGGAGCTTCTCCTATTAAGAGAAGTGTTGGCGATTCGGGTCCACCCCCTCTAACAAATCCTTCTACAGGGAAACCTTCTATACGCTTCTTCGCGAGTTCCACTAATGACTCTGGAATTTGAAAATGCATCTTAGTGCCTCCGTTTTTTGAATTGACGTTCTCTCCGTTCGTACCACCACATGACAACTGCAAACCAAAAATAACCGAATGCCCACCCCGCAACAACATCTGATCCAAAATGATGGATGTTCGCTACACGAGATAAACCAATAAGAATCGTAAGAAGGGTAGCTGCTGACCAAATGATTGTTTGTTTTTTGCGGTCATACATATATTCAGTCAGGAAGTACGCAATCGTAAATAAATAAATCAACCCAATCATTGAATGACCGGATGGAAAACTAAAAGACAAAAGTTGCCCTTCAAGCTCCGGTCGTTCTCGCTCTATCAAGGTTTTGAGCAGTCGATTCATCACGCTTCCACCACCAACAGCTAGAAGGACAAACATCATGCCTCGAAAATTTTGCTTGAAAAACCATAAATAGACCACCAGTACAATTGAAACGATCAATACGACGGGTGGGTCTGCAACGACACTAAAGATTCCGATAAGCCTATTTCCTTCAAAGTTCGTCTGAAAGAATTGATCTGTCCATAATTGGTCTTTTTCTATATAAAAGTAAAGCAAAACAAAGAATAGAATCAAGGCAGGTAGAGCGAGTATGTATTTCCATTGCTTCATTGTAAATCCCCCTTATTCTTTTCTATTATCATACCCTCTCATTTAGTCTCATTAAACGCAAAAGCCCCTATGCTCAGGCTGAGCATAGGGGACTTGATTAGTTTTGTTTATAATAGAGTCCGTGTTGACTTTCAAGTAAATAGTCTGGTTTCGGATTCCCTTCTTTTAGTTTAGCTTTATGGCCAGCAATATGTTCAGGGCTCTTCTCCCAATTTTTCCAAGCCTCTTCACTTTCCCATTTGATTAAAATCATGACTTCTTCATCGCCACGCCGAACCTTTTTGACTAATACATCTTTAGCTAGAAAACCTGGCATGTCCTCAATTTTCCCACGTTTCGTGAAACGCTCAACTACTTCTGAACTTGTGCCTTCTTTGACAGTCAACTGACGCACTTGATAGAACATTTTTACATCCCCTTCTTCATGTCAGCAATCATCGTACGCATAGACTCTAAGCCGCCGCCTGCCAAATACCAAGCCGACGGGTCTACATAGATGATGTTGCCATTTTGATACGCATTCGTTTTCTGTACAAGCTCATTTTCAAAGTCAGCATTGCCTGCATCTCCTGAAGCGATTGCTTGGCTACGATCTAAAACAAATAAGATGTCTGGGTTTGTTTCTGCGATATACTCATACGACACCCCTTGGCCATGTGTGGAAACTTCTAAATTTTCATCTGCCGCCTCGTACCCAAAGACGTCATGGACGATTCCAAAACGCGACCCAGGTCCATATGCGCTCACTTTTCCTTCATTAATTAAGACAAACAAAGCTTTTCCTTCCACCGCTTCAACTTCAGACACAATTGTATCAATTTCCGCTTTTACCGCTTCTAGTTCTGCTGCCATCTCTTGCTCTTTTCCGAACATCTCACCTAATAGAGTCATGTTCGTTTCAAATGAAGTCATGTATTCTCTCGCATCTAATCCCATATATACAGTTGGAGCAATTTCCGTGAATTCCGGATACAACTCTGCTTGACGCCCTGAAATAATGATTAGATCCGGTTGCATAGCATGAATCGTTTCAAAGTCTGGCTCTTTTAATGACCCCACATTCGAATACTCATCGCCAGCGTACTGTTCTAAATAAGGAGGAATGGCTGCTTGCGGAACTCCTGCAACTTTCACTCCAAGTGTATCTAGTGCATCTAAAACACCAAAGTCAAATACAACAACATTCTCAGGTTGTTTCTCTAAAATCGTTTCACCTAATTCATGTGTAATTGTCATGGGGAAGTTTCCTGTTTCTTCAGTTGTGGCAGACGTTTCTGTTGCCTCTGCTTCGTTTGCTCCATCTTCCGTTTCTCCACAAGCTGCTAAAACACTAAGTAAAAGTACTGCCAGTAATGCTAATATCCATTTTTTCATGATTGTTCTCTCCTTTAGTTTGAATTGAAATACACACAGATCCGGCAGTTGTTCATTTGCTGAATCGGAATGTCCATATCATAAATCTCTTTTAACGCGGCAGATTCGATAATGTCCTCGGTTTTGCCTTCTCGAACAACTGCTCCTTCTTTCATTGCAACGATGTAATCTGAGTAGACAGAGGCGAAGTTAATATCATGCAATACGATTACGACCGTCTTGCCTAAATCATCTACCAATTGACGTAGTATTTTCATTATTTGAACCGAATGTTTCATATCTAAGTTGTTCAATGGCTCATCAAGTAAGACATATTCTGTATCTTGTGCGATGACCATGGCGATGAATGCACGTTGCCGTTGCCCACCTGAAAGTTCGTCTAAATAGTCTTGCTGCAAGTCTTCTAATCCCATGTAGGAAATTGCCTGATCAACAAATTGTTCATCCTCTTGCGTCAATCGACCTTTCGAGTAAGGAAATCGGCCGAATCCAACTAGTTCACGGACCGTCAATCTCACATTCATATAATTGGATTGCTTCAAGATTGAAACTTTCTTCGCAAAATCATTGGATTTCATTTTTCGCGCTGACGTTGCCTCAACAACCACTTCCCCAGAATCGGCATCAATCAATTTACTCACCATCGAAAGTAGAGTGGATTTTCCCGCCCCATTTGGCCCAATGAAAGACGTGATTTTTCCTTTTTGAATGGTGGTCGATACTTCTTTGACCACATGTTTTTTGCCGTAAAATTTCGTCAGGCCTTTTACTTGGATCATTTCGATCGACTCTCCTTTAGAAGTAAATAAATAAAGTAAATACCACCAATAAAGTTGATGATGACACTTAGCGTTGTAGAGAAGCCAAATACCCTTTCCACTATAAACTGACCGCCTATAAGTGCGACAAAACTCATCAAAATAGCAGACGTTATGATTACGTTATGTTTATACGACTTCATAAACTGATACGAGAGATTTGCTACAATCAGGCCAAAAAATGTGATTGGACCAACAAGGGCTGTTGAAATAGCGATCAACACGGCGGACACGATTAACATCTTGCGAACGATTTTATCGTACGGTACACCAAGGTTGACTGCCGTATCTCGCCCTAAACTCACGACATCGAGGTAATTGTGGGAACGTGCACTCCAAAGAATTAGAATGCCTGTTAGAATCAGTGCGACCCAGACGAGATCAGTTCCCACATTGTTAAAACTCGCAAACATACGGTCTTGGATGCGTAAAAATTCATTGGGGTCGATGAGCACTTGCATAAATGTAGAAATGCTCGAGAAAAATGTACCGATCACGATTCCGACTAAAAGTAAAAAGTAAATCGGTTGATTGCCTTTTTTGAATAAAACTTGATAGAGCAGTAACGCGAAAACAATCATTACAGCTGTCGACAAGAAAAAGTTTACTTGTTTGTTGACGAGTGCAATATGGGTGCTACCAAGCATGAAAATTAATACGGTCTGTAGCAACTGATAAAGCGAGTCCAACCCCATAATGCTTGGTGTCAAAATCTTGTTGTGGGTGATGGTCTGGAAAACGACTGTTGCGTAAGCAATTGCTGCACCTGTAATAAGCATTGCTAGCACTTTGATTGCACGCCTTGGAAGCGCATAATCAAAGCTTCCGTTTAAATCGTAGAGCAGATAGAGTCCTATAAACAGAACACTCAAAGTAGCCATAACCAGTAGTTTCGTTTGATTACGCATGTTTTCTCCCCCTCCATAGCAGATAGAGGAAGATACCGCTTCCTAGTACACCGACCATCAAACTGATCGAAATCTCATAGGGATAAATGATGACGCGTCCTAAAATATCTGCGAACAACAGAAAACTCGCACCTAGTAAGGCTGTAAGAGGTAAAGTCTTCCGCAAATGATCCCCGTTAAACAGGGAAACGATATTCGGAATAATAAGTCCTAAGAACGGAATCATCCCGACCGTTAAAACCACAGTTGCTGTAATCAGTGCAACAAGGACAAGTCCTAGGTTCACTACTCGTTTATAAGACAAGCCTAAGTTTTTGGAGAAGTCCTCCCCCATCCCGGCAACCGTGAACTTATTGGCATACAAATACGCGAGGATGAGGACAGGAATGCTTATGTATAAAAGTTCATATCTCCCTTTCATCATGAGAGAGAAATCTCCCTGAAGCCATGCCGACATATTTTGAATGACATCTGCCCGATAGGCAAAAAAAGTCGTGACAGACGATAGGATATTGCCGAACATCATCCCGATGAGTGGAATGAAAATCGCGTCTTTGAACTTGATTCGGTCGAGGATTTGCATAAATAAAAATGTACCTGCTAGCGCAAATAGAAATGCGACCAGCATTTTCTCAACCATTGAAGCGTTCGCAAACAACAGCATCGATACAAGAATTCCTAGGCGCGTAGCATCGAGTGTCCCTGCTGTAGTTGGTGATACAAATTTATTGCGACTCAACTGCTGCATAATCAATCCCGCAATACTCATCCCAGCACCTGCTAGTAAAATGGCAACGAGTCGCGGAACTCGACTGATCAAGAAGATTTGTGTCTCTTCGGATTGAATATCCAGTAAATCGACTGGGGTGACTCTACTCACGCCAATGAACAGCGAAAGAATCGCTAATCCAAAGGTCAGGAGTACCATGTAACGTAATTTCAACATGCGACTTCTCCATCTTCATTCTCATTTGCACCTTTTGATAATCATTATCAATGATACGTCACTAGTATAGCATTAAAGTAAATCAAGAAGTCAAGATAAAAATGAAAATCATTCTCATTTAATTTTTTATCGACATTTCAAGTTGTTTCGCTATACTAAATAGTAGACCTTGAAAGGAGACTCCCATGCTACGTAAATTTTTCAGTTATTACCGGCCCCATCGCCGTCTATTTATCATCGATTTTTCCAGTGCAATTATCGTGGCAATCCTTGAACTCGCTTTTCCTGTAGCGGTGCAGTATTTTATCGATGACCTGCTTCCAAGTGGCAATTGGGACGTAATTGTCCAGACTGGAATTCTGTTACTACTCGTCTATATGCTGAGTACATTTTTGCAATACATCGTAAACTATTTAGGCCATAAATTAGGGATCAACATCGAAACTGATATGCGCCGTGAGTTGTTCAATCATGTGCAAAAACAATCGTTTCGTTTCTTTGATAACACAAAGACGGGCCATATCATGAGTCGCATCACAAATGACCTGTTTGATATCGGGGAGCTTGCTCACCACGGCCCAGAAGACATTTTTATTGCGGTCATGACATTGATAGGTGCGTTCTTCTTGATGTTCAACATCAATCCAGAACTTGCTGTCATTGCAATCGTCATGGTTCCCTTCTTATCGATTGTTGCTACATACGGAAATATTCAGATGAACAAAGCATGGAAGCGCATGTACGGAAAAATCGCAGACGTGAATGCGCGCGTTGAAGACAGCGTCTCTGGTGTTCGTGTTGTCCAATCGTTTACAAATGAACAATTCGAGATGGACCGTTTTCAGCAAGACAACAACCAGTTCCGACTAGCAAAACTTCGTGCTTACAAAGTTATGGCCCAAACGCACTCAAGTATCTTCATGATGACACGCTTGGTTACTTTGGTTGTATTAGTTGTAGGTGCTTGGTTCACACTATCGGACCAGATAACGTACGGGGAATTCGTCAGTTTTGTATTGTTTGTCAACGTTTTAATTAAGCCTGTAGATAAAATCACAGCGCTTCTTGAACTGTATCCAAAAGGGATGGCTGGATTTAAACGTTTCACTGAATTGATTGATCAAGATCCAGAAGTTCAAAACCTGCCGCACGCAAAACCCGCTCCTCTGTTAAAAGGGGATATCCAGTTCAACGATGTATCGTTCGGCTATGATTCTCATAAAAAAGTTTTAGAGTCCATCAACTTATCGATTCCTGCTGGACAAACCGTTGCTTTTGTAGGCCCATCAGGAGCTGGAAAAACGACGATTTGTTCCCTGATTCCACGTTTTTATGATGTGAATGAAGGAGAAATCTCAATTGACGGAATTCCAATTCAAGATATGACGACCGAATCGCTTCGCCATCAGATTGGCATTGTGCAACAAGATGTATTCTTGTTTACTGGAACAATCCGTGAAAACATTGCCTATGGAAATTTAGCTGCAAGTGATGAAGAGGTTATGGAAGCGGCGAAAAAAGCCCATTTGGAAGAGTTTGTTGCAGGTTTGCCAGATGGTTATGAAACACAGATTGGTGAGCGAGGATTGAAGTTATCAGGTGGACAAAAACAACGTCTTGCGATTGCGCGGATGTTCTTGAAAAACCCACCAATTTTGATCTTGGATGAAGCGACTTCTGCACTTGATACAGCCACAGAGCAGATTATCCAAGCTGCTTTAACAGAGCTTGCAGAAAACCGGACGACGCTCATTATTGCACACCGTCTCGCAACAATTCGTGACGCTGATCGCGTTGTCGTCGTAACTGAGAATGGCATCGAGGAGCAAGGAACGTATGATGAATTAGTTGCCCAAGGTGGCGTATTTGCGACGCTTCATAATAGTCAGTTCCGTGAAAGTAAGTTAGGGATTACGAAAGAATAGTCTACAAAAGCGTGCGATATAGCACAGCAAAAAGGAGTTTCTCAGGATTTTGAGAAACTCCTTTTCAATTGTTTCAGGTGTGTAGGGGAAGCGTTCCGCGGGCGCGGGCTGAGCCAAGGTCTCAGCTTCCGCTTTTTATCCCGCTGGAGTCACCCCTACCCACTCTAAAGGTTTGGAAATTTATAGCTTTCTGTATAAAAACAGCTTACTCTTCATCTCTTTTGGTTAGGCTTGCATAAAACTTTCGAGGCGTGCTGCATCTTTTGCAGACAATTCTACGGTCATTAATGTGCCGTGTTCATCGTATTCCGTGTCGAGCACATTGCTGTGTGTATTCAAGTAATCGACAATTTCACCTTGATCAAACGGAATCAATAACGTCATTGTCGTGTAATCTTGGAACACGCGCGACTTAATTTGCTCAATCAGTTCAGAAATGCCCGCTCCTTCTTTTGCAGCAATCCAGAGCTGGTCATCTTTGTAGACCGGATACTCTCTTTCAGCACGGTCACTTTTATTAAATACGTAAAGTGTTGGGACAGCTTCTACGCCAATCTTATCAAGTGTTTCATTCGTAATATCCATCATATAGCGATACTCCGAGTTTGAAACATCTACCACATGCAGCAACAAATCTGCTTCTCTTGCTTCTTCTAATGTTGAACGGAATGCCTTGACTAAATGCGTCGGCAACTTACTGACAAATCCAACAGTATCTGTTAGCAGGAATTGCTTTTGGTCTTCTAGCTTCACTTGACGAACGGAAGTTTCGAGTGTCGCAAACAACATGTCTTGTTCAAACACTTGCTTTTCATCTTTCCCCGCCTGTTGCATGATTTGATTCATAATCGTTGATTTCCCTGCATTTGTATACCCAACTAGCGAAACAACCGGTAGGCCTTCTTTTTGACGTCGCTTGCGTTGCGTGTCACGTTGACTTTTCACTGTTTCGAGTTCACGTTTAATACGAGAAATTTGCTGTTCGATTTTTCGGCGATCCAGCTCAAGTTTCGTTTCACCGGCTCCACGGTTTTTAAAGCCCCCACCTGTGCCTCCACCTTGTCGAGAGAGTGATGCGCGTAATCCGACCAAGCGCGGCAACATGTACTGAAGTTGCGCCAGTTCCACTTGGAGTTTTGCTTCACGTGTTTTTGCACGACGCGAGAATATTGCCAGGATCAACATTGTTCGGTCCATCACTTCACACTCAAGCGCTGCTTCTAAGTTGCGAATTTGAGAAGGTGATAATTCATCATTGAAAATGACCAGGTCCGCGTCTGTTGCTTCAAATAGCATCTTGATTTCTTCTACTTTACCTGTTCCCACATAGGTTCCTGCGTTGATGCGCTCAAGATTTTGAGTGACTTCTCCAGCCTTTTCAATATCTATTGCTGAAGCTAAATTTTCGAGTTCTTCCATTTCATACTCAAAGTGAAGGTCTTTTTGACGTTCGACTCCGACCAAAATGGCACGTTCTTGTAGTTGTTCCATACTAGACCCTCCTATGGCAAGAGCGTATACTGACCGCCCTCTATCTCTATCGTATTGTCCTTGCCTGTGCCGGTAATGTCAACTCCGACGAGACGGTGAGGACCCTTAGTCTCAATGAATTCGATTGTTGTGTTCTCCAAGTGCAATTTGTTTTCATCACTCTGCACCCCAAGTAAGTGTGCCCATTTTTTTGCAGTTTCAATCGGGTGGGATGTCCCCATAACAAGTCGTTTCACTTTTAACTCCTCAACATTCGGTGGCAACTGTTTGAGCGCTTCCAAATCCGCGTATTTATCTTGTTGCGACTGTTCCCATTCAATAAAAAACGGCAAGGGTAATTCGTTTGATGGCTCTTCTTTCACAAAAAGCATCTTCCAGCGTAGTACGGTCCCGTCTGGAGTTGTTCGAGAGGCATCGAGTACGTCAGTTGTTGCAACGCCCATGTCAGCAAAGCGCCTGTGAACCTCTTCAATGGAATCGGGACGTAAGCAGATAGTACCAAGCCCTGGTCCACTCTCTCTGTCATACAGGAAAAGCTTCGTTAATGGATGGTCTGCTTCTTTCGCAACAGAATGGTCGACTAAACTCAACCATTCAATGTAGCTTGACGCTAAAAATGCCAATGTATTCGCAGTGCCCCATTGTGTATGAACACCACCTAAAACGCCATAAATCCCTGCATAATTCGATGTTTCAACAAGTTCTTCGGGTGTTCCTGATACAAAATGAACGATATGATCTAGTTGCATAGTAGTCTCCTGTCTAACGCTGTCTATTTCCCGGGAAATAACGACTTACTTTGTCACCTTTTGTTGGCCGAGTTCACGCAGCATGTATTTTTGTATTTTACCAGAAGCAGTCATCGGATACCCTTCTGTAAACTCGATATAGCGCGGGATTTTGTGATGGGCAATAGCTCCTTTCGCAAATTCCCGAATTTCATCTTCAGTGACCGAATGACCCTCTTTTAAAATAATCCAAGCCATCAGTTCTTCCCCATACTTCGCATCGGGAATTCCGACAACTTGTACATCTTGAATACTAGGATGTTGATAGAAAAACTCTTCAATTTCTTTTGGATAGATGTTTTCTCCACCACGAATGACCATATCTTTAATACGACCTGTAATATCGATATAGCCGTCTTCATCCATCACCGCGATATCCCCGGTATGTAGCCATCCGTGATGGTCGATAGCACGTTTTGTGGCTTCCTCATTTTTGTAGTAGCCCTTCATAACGAGATACCCGCGCGTACAAAGTTCTCCTGGAACTCCTGCCGGTGATTCTTCCCCTGTCACAGGGTCAATGATTTTCACTTCTACACCAGGATGCGCGCGACCAACAGAACTTACACGTTTTTCAATCGCATCGTCCGTCTTTGTCTGTGTAATAACAGGTGAAGATTCCGTTTGACCATATGCAATCGTAATTTCGCTGGCTCCCATATCGTGAATCACTTTTTTCATGACTTCCATCGGGCAGATTGAACCTGCCATGATACCTGTACGAAGGGAAGACAAGTCAAACGAAGCAAACTCTGGCTCGTTCAATTCTGCAATAAACATTGTGGGAACCCCATAAAGACCTGTACATTTTTCGTCTTGGACTGCTTGCAGGACTTTTTTCGGATGGAATTGTTCCAAAATGACCATGGTTGTGCCATGAATCACGCTTGATAACGTCCCCATCACGCAACCAAAGCAATGGAAGAACGGGACCGGAATACAAAGACGATCTTTCTCAGTTAGGTGAATGTAGTCCCCTACCAGTTGAGCATTGTTCACAATATTGCGATGAGTGAGCATGACTCCTTTTGGAAAGCCTGTAGTTCCAGAAGTATACTGCATATTGATGACGTCTTCATTTGATAAAGAACTAAATCGTTCTTCGAGTTGCTCTTTTGTCACTTGGTCCGCAAGTCCTTCTAGTTCTGACCATGTCATCATCCCCTGACGTTGTTCATCTGAAAACGTGATGATGCGGGAAAGATGTGGAACTTGCTCACGCGCTACCTTGTGAACGATATCGATATACGATGTCCCTTTGAATTCATCTGCCAACAGTAACGTAGTGCTATCGGATTGCTTCAGCAAATACTCAAGCTCTCGCTTTTGATAACTCGTGTTCACGGTGACTAACACTGCCCCCATCTTCGCTGTTGCAAACTGTGTGAGCAACCATTCGCGCTTGTTATCCGCCCAAATAGCCACATGTTCCCCTTTTTGAATGCCAAGCGCCATAAACGCGCGTGCTAATCGGTCCGTCTCTTCATCAAACTCTTTATAAGTCTTACGGATTCCATGTTCAGGATAGACATACGCTTCCTGTTCTGGATATTTTGAAGCTGTTTTTCGTAAAACTTCCCCAATCGTCAATTCATTTAACAAAACAATCACCCCTTTGTCGTGTTGTCTCTTCCATATTATCACAAAATTCTGACGGAATTCCTGTTGAGTTTGGAGTGTGCTATGATGGACTGTAGAAAATGCATGAACGGAGGTGTTCGCAGTGGAACTTCAAGAGTTAGTAGACGAAATCGTCACACGAATGCGCGGACAACAATTACGAAGTGGTGTCATCAGTCAGCCACGTTTAAAAACTGAAACTGCTGGCAAAATCAAACTAAAACCTGTGGAAATCAAAGGCGTGTATCATATCCAGTTCGAATCGCATTTTGATCAGACACTGCGTCATAAAAACTATCCTTTAGAGGAAGTGGAAGAAGCTGTTGCTGCTTGCTTAGAGCAATACCGCCAACTTCAACTCGTATGGGCTGGTGAGACAGTTCACATCCAGCTCTCCAAAAAGAAAAAGGTAAGCATCAAGCGCACGGCGAATGACGAACAGGCCCCTACTGTACTTTCACATAACCGGAAGAAAAACTATGTATTAGATCCCGATACGATTCATCCGTTTCTGGTACATCTTGGTGTGCAAGCAAAAGATGGGAAAATCAAAAATCAAAAGCATGATAAGTTCAAGCAAATCAACCGGTTCGTCGAGTTCGTTGAAGACTCGCTTGCGTACCTACCAACGGACCGACCACTCAAAATACTTGATTTTGGTTCGGGGAAATCGTATTTGACGTTTGCCTTGTATCATTATTTACGAGAAATGAAAGGCTATGAAGTAGAGATTACAGGCCTCGATTTGAAGAAAGATGTGATTGCTCATTGTGAAAAACTTGCACGTGAACTGAACTATGACGGACTCCACTTCAAAGTTGGAGATATTGCCGATTACAATGATGCCCAACAAGTCGATATGGTCGTTACACTACATGCGTGCGATGTAGCAACAGACTTAGCACTGGGTCGCGCTGTAAAGTGGGGAGCTCGCGTCATTTTAAGCGTGCCTTGTTGCCAACATGAACTGTTTACACAACTCGAATCGCCTGCTCTATCTGTGATGACGCGTCACGGATTAATTAAAGAACGATTTGCCTCCCTCGCTACGGATTCAATTCGTGCGCAAGTGCTTGATTTAGTCGGTTATGATACGCAGCTGGTCGAGTTTGTGAATTTAGAAAATACACCAAAAAACATTTTACTACGCGCTTATTATACAGGGGCTACACCAAAGCCTGAGATGATTGTGGAAACGAAAGCATTTCTAGAATTTTTACAGGCAAAGCCGTATTTAGTGCGCGAACTGGATGATCAGTTGAAGGGAGTTCTAACGTGAGAGAGAACCAATACACGCTCCGCAAATTAATCAATGGGGCGATTTTAATTCCTGCTGTGTTTTTATCTTTACTCTTGAGTGCTTATTTTGATTTGTCTGTGATTGTGACAATTGGGTTGGCGATTGGGTTGACGGCGACGTTTGTTGTGATTGTGAACAAATGGCCAGCGCTTGATCGTCCGATTTCGAAGACTGCTTATACGGTTTGGAACGTGTTGATTATTTTTACGTTTGTTATCGTCTATTACTCGGTGCGGAGTTCTATGTAAGTTTTAGATGTGGAGAACGCCACTCTAGAAACTCCGAGGAAATCAGACGTGCCCGTGAAGGCGCTCTTCAGCCTTTGCGGGTGTGGCTGATTCCGGAGCGTGTTTCTGGCGTTCGGAACTCGATTTCATTTAGATGTGTAGCCGACTGGTCAGAAATTGTGCAAGATGACAGCGTGGGCTGTGAAGCGCTCTTTGCTTCATAGACCGCGATGGCATCTTGCGGGATTTCTAGGAGGCGCAACTCGATTTCGTTAGATGTGGAGCCGACTGTACTTTAAAAAGCCAGATTCATCTTCCGATGATTGCTTTTAAGATCAATTTAAGAACGAAAAGGACTGGGGCCGCTCGATATGAGCGGCCCCAGCGCGATTCTTCTTAGTTTGACCTTGCGCAATCGTCTGCAGCTGAATCTAACTAGTTGAAGTACTTCTTTGCCGGAAGGAGTTCCAATAATTCCATGACAGTTTCGGCTTCGCCTCTACAAATCATTCGAATGCACCACATCACTTACAAATAACGTAGTTACAGGCGAGCTGTGCTAACGCAAGGCTCGAATCAGCCATCTATAAAACATTGCTTAGGACTGCTGGCGAGTTCTAATTAAAAGGGATAACTTTTCAGTGGCAATAAATCCCGGAGGCCAGGTCGTCATTTCCCGGGCCATCGGAGTTTTCCCCTACACTCCACTCAACTTTAGTATCAATATATTTATGACAGGCACCCATCCCCTTTAAAACATTGCTTAGGACTGCTGGCGAGTTCTAATTAAAAGGGATAACTTTTCAGTGGCAATAAATCCCGGAGGCCAGGTCGTCATTTCCCGGGCCATCGGAGTTTTCCCGAGACCCGGCAACGAAGATGAAAGTGCTTTTCTTTCATCTTACGTGGGGAGGCTCGGGGAAAGTCCCCCAGGAAATGGCGGCCAGGGTGGAGGGATTTCCTGTGTCACTCAAAATAAAACAGCCCTCCCTAAACTAAATTTAGAGAAGAGCTGTTTTTAGTTAAATCATTTTTTGTGGCTGTACATAGTCATCAAACTGCTCTTCTGTTAACAATTCCAGATGAAGGGCTGCTTCTTTTAACGTCGTGCCGTTTTCATGTGCATGCTTTGCAATCTTCGCCGCATTCTCATAGCCAATATACGGATTCAATGCCGTTACTAGCATCAATGAATTTTCAACATGACGAGTGATCACGTCTCGATTCGGTTCAATTCCCACTGCACAGTTGTCATTGAAACTGTGGAGAGCGTCTGATAACAAGCGCACGGACTGCAAGAAATTGAAGATGATGACCGGTTTAAAGACATTCAATTGATAATTTCCTTGGCTCGCTGCGAATGAAATCGTCGAATCATTCCCCATCACCTGGGCTACAACCATTGTCAATGCTTCACTTTGCGTCGGGTTCACTTTCCCAGGCATGATCGAACTTCCCGGTTCGTTTGCTGGAATCGTCAACTCTCCGATTCCCGAACGGGGACCACTCGCTAATAAGCGCACATCGTTTGCAATTTTCATTGCGTCTGCTGCCAGACCTTTGATTGCACCATGAACCGCCACAACATCATCATACGATGTTAACGAATGGAACTTATTTGACGCAGATGTAAACTCACTGCCTACAAGCTTCGTGATTTCTTCAGCAACGCGTTCTCCGAATTCTTTTGGCGCATTGATTCCGGTTCCTACTGCTGTTCCACCGATTGCCAACTCACGCATAAACGGAAGAACCGCTTCTATCATATGCTTCGACTTCTCAAGCATCCGCACCCAGCCACTGAACTCTTGACCGAGTGACAATGGTGTCGCATCTTGCAAGTGTGTACGCCCGATCTTCACAATGTCCATATACGCGTTTGATTTTTCTTCTAGCGTCTTATGAAGTGCATCGATGGCCGGCAGAAGTTGTTGCTCGACGGCAAGAACTCCTGCAACGTGAAGTGCCGTTGGGAAGGTATCGTTTGAGCTTTGTGACTTGTTGACGTCATCGTTCGGATGCAAGCGTTCTTCTACTCCTGCTTCCTCTAACAACTGATTTCCACGATTCGCAATCACTTCGTTTACATTCATATTCGTTTGCGTGCCACTACCTGTTTGGAAAACGACGAGTGGAAAATGATCATCCCACTGCCCTGATCGAATTTCTTCAGCTGCCTGGACAATCGCATCTCGTTTTTCTTTTGAGAGGTTGCCAAGTGAAAAACTCACTTCTGCCGCAGCAGATTTGACAGCTGCTTGTGCATAAACGACTTCAAGTGGCATTAAGTCTGTACCGATTTTAAAATTTTGCTTACTGCGTTGTGTTTGGGCTCCCCACAATTTGTCTTGTGGAACTTGAATTTCACCCATTGAATCTTTTTCAATACGATATGTCATCCAAAATCCTCCTAAGTATTTATCGTTTCCATCATACCGTTCAACAAATCGTCAAACAATTAAAGTGACTTAAAAGTCGAATGATGCTACCGGTTGGAGTAAACTGTAAAAGACACATTGAAACTCAAGGAGGAACTTTCGTGAAAACATTAGCGACGTTTGTGACGCGCTTTTATAAATCCATTATTGCATTTTGGGTTATTCTATTGGTCGCCTCTGTGTACTTTGCGATTCAACTGCCAAGTACATTACAAGGGGACGGCTTCCGGACAGATGGCGAACACGAGGACGTCATGGAGACATTGACAGCGGAATTTGATATTCCAAACGAAACGATCCTCATGGTATTTGAAGGGTCCTCAGATGACGTCATCGAAGACGCGTTACGTCAAGTAGACGACTTAGGAGTAGCGGACACTATCGTCTCTCCCCTAGAGGATGAATCTCTTCGCGATGGTGACCTTTCTTACGCGCAGATTCATTTTGATGAAGATGTAGAAGACCTTCCTGCAATCGTCGATGACTTAAAAGACATTGCGAACCAAGAAGAGTCGGTCACGCTTACAGGTGGACCTGTCATCAATAAAGATATCAATACAGCGAGTCAACGTGACTTGGCAAGTGCAGAAGCGATTGGATTACCGATTGCAATTGTTGTTTTATTACTGGCATTTGGTAGCGTCATGGCCTCGTTTGTTCCACTGATCATCGGTGTGATGACAGTCGTGATTTCACTTGGTGTATTAGGTGTTATTGGGAACTCGTTAGACTTATCAATCTTTATCCTCAACATCATACCGATGCTTGGATTAGCGCTTAGTATCGACTTTGCTCTCCTCTTTATTAATCGATATAAAGAAGAGCGCCTGCATTCGTCGATTATCGATTCTGTTCAGACTGCCGTTCGCACGTCAGGACGTTCGATCATATTCTCTGCAATCTGTGTTTTCATCGGTCTAGGTGCGATGCTTGTGATGCGCGTCGATATCTTTATGAATATTGCACTTGGTGGGACACTTGTTGTTACACTGGCTGTTCTTTCTTCTTTAACATTATTACCAGCTTTATTGATGCTCATTGGAGACCGCATTAATAAATGGACGATTTTACGTGTACGCCCTGGTGGCAGCAATCGTTGGCAACAGTTTGCGGCGTTTGTCATGCGTCGCCCGGTTGCACTCATTGTAGTTGCATTCGTGTTGCTCGGTATTGCGATTGTTCCTGTGAAAGACATGAACCTCTCTATTCCACAAGTTGACTCGTTACCTGAGCAGTATGAGTCTCGTCAATCGTATGATTTACTCGATGAACGCTTTGGGTTTGGTGAAGAGTCTACAGTTTACCTACTAGCCGAACGGTCAGATGGCTGGGATTCTGAAGAGGCGCGTCAAGACATCTTTGACTTGCAAGAGTCTCTTCAAGAAGATGAAGCAGTAACGGATGTCGCTACGATATTCACAGCGACCGACATCCCATCACCAGAAGTATTGGAGCAACAACTGCAAGTTCCAGAAGCAGCCGCTGCACTTGAGCCAGCATTTGAAGGCTTCATTCAAGACGATTTATTATTTGTTCCAGTCACACTAGATTACGAAGGGTCTTCTAGCGAGGCGCAACAATGGGTACGTGACTTTGGAGAGCGCGAGTTTGATTACTCTGTATCTATTGGAGGACAACCAAAGTTCAATCAAGAAATCTTTGATGAAATTTCAAGTAAGATCGGCTTACTGCTTGCGATTATTTTAGGGTCAACGTTCATTATTTTAATGATTGCTTTCCGTTCGATTTTAATTCCGTTGAAAGCGATCATCATGAACATCATTGGGCTGGCCGCTACATTCGGTATTCTCGTGTATATCTTCCAGTTTGGTCATTTTGGCTTGCCGGAAACCGAGATTGCACTGATTATTCCGGTCATTGTATTTAGTCTTGTGTTCGGATTAAGTATGGACTATGAAGTGTTCTTGATTTCACGTATCCAGGAAGAATACGTCAAAACGCAAAACAACACAGCGTCGACGATTACGGGACTCGTATCTACGAGTAAAATCATTACGTCCGCAGCACTCATCATGATTGTCATCACAGGTGCATTTGCCTTCACAGATGTCATGCCGGTCAAACAGATCGGAGTTGGAATTGCCATCGCGATTGCTATCGATGCGACAATCATCCGTCTGCTGTTAGTACCGAGCTTGATGAAACTGTTTGGAAAGTGGAACTGGTGGTTGCCATTCCGCAAAGGACCATATAAAGCTGGCGGTCTGCATTAATTCAAATTCGCTCAGAAATGGGCGAATTTTTTCGCTTGACTATATACCCCTACAGGTATAATATAGTCCGGAGAAGGCATCTTCAATTTTTTGTGCTATACTTTTCTGCAATGAAGAGTCTCGGGAGGGTAGAACCATGAACTATGATGCAAAGACCAAAAACCGTATCAAACGCATTGAAGGACAACTACGGGGCATACTTCGTATGATGGAAGAAGAACAGGATTGTAAAGATATTATCACCCAGTTATCTGCCTCTCGATCGGCTATTGACCGAACCATTGGCGTTATTGTCAGTGAGAACCTTGTAGCTTGTGTCCGAAAAGCAGAAGAGGACGGGGAACCGTCAGATGCCTATGTCAAAGAAGCAGTCGAACTTCTCGTTCGAAGTCGGTAACTGCAAAAAAACATATTAAAAGGAGCGTCAACTGATGAAAACAATCACACCACAAGAAGTTGAACAACAATTAAAAGAAGGTAAACAATTAAATTTAATCGATGTTCGTGAAGCAGATGAAGTTGCTGCAGGACACATTAAAGGAATTACACATATTCCACTAGGTGTTTTAGAATTCCGTATGAATGAACTTGATAAAAACAAAGAATACATCATGGTATGTCGTTCAGGCGGCCGTAGTGGTCAAGCAACGATGTTCTTAGATCAGCAAGGGTACAATGTGTCGAACATGACTGGCGGTATGTTAGAGTGGGACGGCGAAACAGAACACGGTAACTAAAAAAAGACCCCGCCGCGGGGTCTTTTTTACTCTTGTTTTTCGATTGTAACCGCTGTACTTTGGCCCGGATAGGACTCCGCTACTTGATTATGTGTAACGCGAACAGTGTCGCCTACTCGAATCATATCTCGCTGATCAATTGTCACGGTAAACCAAATGGCAGGTAGACCAGAATCAACTACCGCCTCTCCTGTCAGCCCCTCTAGTTCTTCATCCGTTCCCGACACGACCAACACGCGCTCATCTTCTAAAGCAATGACTTGCCCTGTAAATTCATTTGGTCCTTCTGTTATTTGTTGTGTTGGATTGTTTGCAAAAAAGGCAAAAACCGCAAACATGATCAGTCCAATGACAACAACGACGCCAACCACGATTCCAACAGCTACTTTTTTTCCATTCATCCCGTTCGCTCCTTAGTCTTTCCGTGTGATCCACTCTGTAATGATAACAAACGAGATGACTACGGCAATGACCAATGCTATAAACCAACTTGGCATACTATCACCCTCTCTTCTTTCTAGTATAGGGGAAGAGACACCCATATGAAAAGGACCAGCATCCATCGCTGGCCCCAATAATTACGCTTTATCAGCTGGTGAATCTGAGCTTCCGAAATCTTCTACGTCTTCAAAGCTATTGTCCATATCTTCACGTTCCGCAGCAGCATCTAAAATCTTCTCTTCGATCGGGCGATGATCCTCTGGCGATTGATCCGCGTGATCAACACATGTCAAAGCAGTAGGTACGATTTCTAAGCGCTCGATAGGTATTTCTTTGCCGCAGACTGCACATGTCCCGTACGTCCCTTCATCCATTGCCTGTAAAGCTACATCAATGGACTCCAACTCTTCTTCCTCATGACGATCAAGTGCTTGCTGAGTATGTTGGTCTGTTAAATCCGTCGCATTGTCTGCAGGGTGATTATCGTAATTTGAAAGCTCTGTAGATTCTAGGTCTTCTTGAGTTTTCTCATGCTCTTCAAGCTCATGTTTGCGTTCGAGCAATTGTTTTTTTAACTTTTCATACTTCATAGTCCTCTTCCTCTCACTCATCAGTTATTAGAAAGAATACCCGAACAGCAATCGCCTAAAACAACTTAGTGCTCATAAATCATTTTTCGTGTCATACCACCATCGATTGTGAAATTTTCCGCAGTAATGAAATCATTGCGCTCATCTAGTAAAAACAAGCACATCCGTGCGATATCTGAAGGTTTTCCGACGCGCCCCGCCAAATGTTGTGCATGATCGACTTCCCGCAACTCTTCATAATCAGCTGTTGCAATCCACCCCGGTGAGATGCTATTCACTCGAATATGATAAGGGCCTAATGTGCGTGCGAGTGCATGTGTCAGTGCTACAATGCCACCTTTCGATGCGGCATAAGCTTCTGTATCTGGTTCAGACATAAATGCTCGAGTAGACGCCATGTTGATAATGACTCCACCTGACTCTTTCATTTCTTTAGCTACAAGTTGACTGCATAAGAACGTGGAGGTCAAATTGGTATTTAGTACTTCATGCCATTCATCTAAGGTGACATCGAAGAAATCTTTGAATTTACTAATCCCTGCATTGTTGATGAGACCATAAGGTGTTCCATGTTCTTTGAAAATAATTGCGAATGTTGCCGTCACTGCTTTTGAATCTTGTAAATCTAAAGTGTAGGCTGTGCTAGTTTCAAGCTCTGCTGTCAGTGTTTGAAGTGCCTTTTCATCGTGGTCGAGTAAGATCGTTTTGTACCCCTCGGCATCTAGAAGCTGGGCAATCCCTTTTCCAATCCCATTTCCTGCGCCTGTCACTACTACTGTCTTCATCTGAACACTCCTCTCAATTCTTACGCATTGCGAACAAATATATTGTATAATAGAACTACATTGTAACCATAAAGGAAGGATTGTACTGACATGCCCATTCCATCAGATATGAGTAAGCCCGTACGTAAAACGGCAAAATTGCATGCCTATCATCAATTGCTAAACTGGATCATTGATGGTACTTTACAACCGGAAGAAAAATTAAATGATATTGAACTAGCTCAAGCATTGGGTGTTAGTCGTACACCCATTCGTGAATCACTTCAGCTTTTAGAGTCACAAGGGTTTGTCACGATGCAGCCAGGTCGTGCCACACAAGTGACACCGGTCCAAAAAGATGACATTAATCATTTATTACCACCTCTTGCCTCTCTTCAAGCATTAGCGACAGAATTAGCTGCACCTCATATGACAGATGAGATTATCGCAGAGCTTGAAGCGACGAATCAACAATTTGCAAATGCTTTGAAAGCTAAAAACTTTACAGAGGCTCTACGAATCGACGAACAGTTCCATCAACTAATTATTGATACGGCGAACAATCCGTATATTTCGCAAATCGTTGAGATGTTACAAGCGCATGTACGTCGTCTTTTCTACTCAGAGAAAATCATTTTACGTGAGTCTTCCATTGAGACACATGCGAAATTGATTGCTTTGTATAAAGCAAAACAAACTGAGGAACTTGCCTCACTTATGACAGACAACTGGCTTTATACACTCGAAGAATTATAAAGTGTAAGACGACATGACAAAAAAACAGTAGGTTCTCTGAGAATTCAATCAAAGGACCTACTGTTTTTTATTGTAATTATGCTGCTGTTCCTACTCGAGAAGACTTAGGCGCACTGACAATCCCTGCTACCACTAAAATGATAAATGGTACGAGCCAACCGAGTCCGATTCCATAGAATGGCAAGATTGTATCATACACGTTCACGATTGATGCTAACCATGAAGGTGCTGCTTCTCCAAAGAAGCCTTTCAGGCCATCGATAATGCTAATCAAGAACGTGAATGCCGTAACTGATACGAACACCCAGCGTTGGTGACCGAATAGAGGCGCTGCAAAAGTTAACAAGATCAATGTGATGGCTAATGGGTAAAGCAATAATAATACTGGAATTGAATACGTGATGATTGATGACAAGCCAAAGTTCGCAAATACGGTTGTCATGATAATAAAGATCACTACAAATACTTTGTAACTGATTTTTGGAAACAATGTATTGAAGTATTCAGCTGTAGCTGTTGTCAAACCAATCGCTGTCGTTAAACAAGCTGCGATGATCACTACCGCTAAGACCGCTAACCCAACTGCTCCGAAATAATAATCAGCTGCCGTACTTAATACCGGCCCCCCATTATCAAATAAACCAAACTGTTCAGTTGTCGTTGCCCCTAAGTAGGCAACTCCTGCATAAATAAGACCTAGGAATAAAACTGCAATTCCGCCTGACTTTGCTGTCACTTTCAGTACACCTTTCGTCGAAGTAACACCTAATCGACGAATAGCTTGAATGACGATAATACCAAAAACAAGTGATGCTAAAGCATCCATTGTATTATACCCTTCAGTAAAACCTGTCATGAAAGCATTTGTTTCATAGCTACCATTTGGCCCTGTGAATGTTCCAATTGGATTGAACAAAGCCGCGGCAATTAATACAAATAGCCCTACAATAATGATAGGTGCTAGGTATTTCCCGACGCGATCAACGATTTTCGTAGGATTTAAAGATAAGAGTAAGGTGATTCCAAAGAACACGATTGTAAATACTAGTAATCCAGTAGAAGCAAACGATTCAGTTACAAACGGTAATACACCAATTTCATATGCTACGGCTCCCGTACGTGGTAAAGCAAAGAATGGTCCGATTGTTAAGTAAAGGGCAACAGTGAATACAATTCCATAAATCGGATGAACCTTACCTGCCAGGTCTTGTAAGCTTCGACTATTTGAAAAGCCCATTGCAAGTATTCCTAAAAATGGTAAACCGATTCCTGTAATTAAGAAACCAAGAACTGCAAAAAATAATGCCGTTCCTGCATTTTGACCAAGGCTAGCTGGGAAAATTAAGTTCCCTGCACCAAAAAAAAGTGCAAATAACATAACGCCAATGACTAATTGATTTGAGAAGGATAAACGTTCGTTCATCAAAATTACCCTCAACTTTCTATTGATATATCTCATATTCGCTCAAGTTTCGATAATACTAGACAATTTGCGAAAAAGCAACCATTTTCAGTCTTTTCATACTTTTCACCATAGCCTTGCAATTTTTTGCATACTTAAAAGGAACCAGAATACTTCCAGTTCCTTTTACAAGTGGGATTTTATCGTTAAGTTGTCACTTGTCGGGTTGCTTGATACCAGTGAATGAACGTTTCAGCTAGTTCGTCTGGTCGTTCATACATGCTCATGTGTGCTGCTCCTCGAATCAAGCTCTCTGTAGCCTTTTTGGATTCTCCAATAAATGTTTTATAGGACGGAACAACTTCATCCGTTTCACCCGCTACAAGTAAGTGGGGAATATCCACTTCATTGATAACTTGCCTACGATCTTTACGATCTCTCATTGCTTTTAGAAAACGTCTTACTTGCTTCTCATCCGTAGCATATCCGATTTTTTTGGTCTCTTCTAAAATTTCAGGGTGACGTGTAGCAAACCCCTCATCAAATAGTTTGGGGATGAGACCGTCAATAAACGACTCTAACCCCTCTTTTTCAATTATCTGTAATCCTTTGTCTCGTCCTTCTTTCGCTTCATCTGAATCTGGGAATGCAGTGGAATGGATCAATACATAACTGTCGAGATCATAAGGGTATTTCTCTGCATAGGCTAATGTTAAATAGCCTCCCAGCGAATGACCGACAAGTGTCATTTTCTTAATACCAATACTCTCTTTCCACATTTTTAATAGTTCCACATAGTCTTCAAGGGAAGAATACTGTACAGTTTTCGATTCCCCGTGCCCCGGTAAGTCTAAATAATAGGCTTTCATATGATTTTTTAATGGGGCCTCCAGAGCACTCCAATACGACCGACTGCCACAAAAACCATGAATGAACACGACAGCTTCACCTGTCCCTACTTCTTTATACGCAATACCCGTGTCACGTTGAAACATGTATGAATCGCCTCCTAGATTTTCGTTTTCTATTTTTTGTATTCCCTATACGGGACAGTTCACACATTAAATTTTCTGAACTTTCTATTTCAAATGACCTATTCTGAGATAGTTGAGTATGGTAGGATAAAAGAAAAACTAGGCAGGTGAGAATGTTGAAATTGGTCGAAATTCGTGGTGTTACGATTGGTCATGGCAAGCCAAAAATTATCGTATCGTTAATTAGTTCTACGCGTGATCGTCTACAAGCTGAAATTGAATACCTTCTTCAGAAAAAACCGGATATTTGGGAATGGCGACTTGATTTCATGGAAACGTTTGAAGAAGCCGAGCTTATTGAAACGCTGTCTCTGATCCGTGAACTCACTTTCCCTTCCCCCCTCCTCGTCACCTATCGAACTGTTCAAGAAGGTGGCCAAGGAAGACTTCGATCCAACGCATATGCAAATCTATTACAGCTGATTGCGAAGAGCCAACTGTGTGACTTAGTAGATGTTGAATTATTTTCAGAAGACAATAAACAGCTTGTCGCTTCCATTCATGCGGAGGGTGTAAAAGTGATCGTCTCAAATCATGATTTCGAAAAAACGCCTCCAAAGGAAGAATTAATCTGGCGTTTACGTGAAATGCAATTCATCAACGGAGATATCGGGAAGCTCGCAGTCATGCCGAAGCGTCCACATGATGTACTATGCCTCTTAGATGCAGCCGATCAAATGAAAACATTGTACGCAGACAGGCCGTTCATTGTAATGTCGATGGGTGACCTCGGTGTAATTTCACGTCTCGGTGGACACCACTATGGATCATCTGCAACGTTTGCAGCAGGCTCCACTCCATCTGCCCCAGGACAATTGCCAGTAGAGCTCATGAAACAACTTTTACTGTAAGACAATTAGTAAGCCCTCCACTTTGGGCTTATTTTTTTTGAAACTTTTTGTTTCGTAAACCGTAAAACACCTATGGAAGGAGTGAACGTGATGACACTCGTCATTGAAAATGTAACGAAGACCTATCAAAATTTCACAGCGGTCGATGCACTGAGCTTTACCATTCCAAAAGGAGAATCGTTTGGATTGATTGGACAAAATGGTGCAGGGAAAACGACGACGTTTCGTATGATACTGGATCTTCAAGAAACTACAAAAGGGACAATCAGTTGGGATGGGCACCCTATGAACTCCGTCGACCGTGACCTACTTGGCTATTTACCGGAAGAACGCGGCATCTTCCCCACAATGCCTGTCGAGGAACAACTTTATTTCTTTGGAGAGTTGCGCGGGCAAAAGCGGAAAGACTTGAAGAAAGAAGTGGACTACTGGATTGAACGCTTTGATTTAGAAGACAAACGTAAAGAAAAGGCTGAAAAGCTATCAAAAGGAAATCAACAAAAAGTTCAGTTGATAGCGAGCTTTATCCACAAACCTGCATTCTTGATTTTGGATGAGCCGTTCAGTGGTCTCGACCCGGTAAACAAAGATTTACTGAAAGAAGCAATTCTTCATTTAAAAGAACAAGGCACAACTATTCTGTTTTCTAGTCATCAGATGGACCATGTCGAAGAACTGTGTGACCATTTGTGTTTATTAAAGCGCGGGCAATCTTTGTTTTCAGGAAGCTTGCTGGATTTAAAGAAAAGCTACGGCAAAATCAAACTTGCGATTCGTTCGGACCATTCGCTTGAGCAATTGCTGGCTCTTGATGGAGTGGCATCAGGAGTGCAGAAAAAAGACCATGTCCTGTTGACTTTGCGTGACGAATCCTACGCGCAGTCTATCTTTGATTTTGTTTCTGCCGGGAACTATATCGAACGTTTCAGTCTTGATTACTTGTCCCTTGATGAAATCTTTAAACTGAAAGTAGGTGAACCAAGTGGCGAAGTTTTGGCTGCTCGTGAAACAACTCTATAAACAAAAAGTAAAAGCAAAATCGTTCATCTTCACGATTGCGCTCTACGCGATTGTTCTAGCAGGCGTCCTGTTTTGGAATGATATCAGTGAGTTTTTGTTCAGTGATGAACCGATGCAGGTGACCATTGTGGATGAGACAGCTTCTGGTGCTGGGGAATTGATACAATCGACTGAAGATATGGAAGTGCTACAGTCGACTGGCTCGTTAGAAGATGCAAAAGAAGCATTGGTCGATGAACAAGTGGATGCGGTGATTTCTCTTCAGGATCAAGAGAATCAGCTCGCGGCTACAATCTTCACGAACGAACCGTTATCTTTTACAACACAAACAACACTCTCTGCACAGCTTGATTATGCTGGGAAGCTCTATGCAGTTCAGCAAATGAACTTAACACCTGAACAAGCGGAGCAAGTGCTCAGTGCTCAACCATTTGTCGCGTATGAATTAGTGAACGAAGAAGCGACGAGCGGAAAAAGTGAATCCGAAAAAGCAGCTGGCATTGGTGTTTCTTATCTAGTTGGATTTTTGATTTATTTCTTCGTCATGACGTTCTTATCAATGATCACTTCAGATGTTGCATCTGAAAAAGGATCGCGCGTTCTTGAAGTATTGCTTGCAACAATCAAACCGACGACACACTTCCTTGCGAAGCTTGTCGGAACATTGCTCGTCGCTTTAACGCAACTGGCAGCTGTCGCTCTTATTGCGGTGTTATTACTTCTAGTAGCAGATGGTGGATCACGATTAGAGATTGTGCAAGATATTTTAGGGGACTTGTCAGGTGCGTACCTGCTATATACAGTTGCCTTTTTATTGATGACACTGATGTTCTATTTGATTTTCGGAGCTCTACTTGGTTCTCTCGTTTCAAAAGTAGAAGAAGCGAGCCAAGCACTCGTTCCTGCGATGATGATGGCACTAAGTGGCTTCTACGTATTGATTACAGGTTCATTTAATCCAGACACGATGCTCATAAAAGTGTTCTCGTATCTACCGTTTTCATCCGGTATGGTCATGCCCCTTCGTATCGGAGCAACAGACATGCCAGTATGGGAAGCGGGCCTATCTTTCTTGATTCTCACTGGAACCGTGGTAGGATTGTTCTTCTTCACCATGCATTTCTATAAACGAAGCGTTTTAACCTATACAACAGGCGGAATCTTGTCGAAATTTAGAGCCGTCTTCAAAACTACTACTTAGAACGGGCCTTGTGCCTGTTCTTTTTTTTGCCGTGCTCCGTATACTAGCTACGAGGAGGAGTTCGATGTGTGGATTTGCGGGTAGTGTGAACTTTACCACACCACCCCTTGCTACTATAATACGACTGAGGGCACAAAGCGAAGTTTCCAGGGCACAATAGGCCTCCACCAGGGCATAATAAAACGGAATCAGGGCATAAACAAAACCGTTGGCGACCCTAGTACTTGCTAGAATACAAAAACCCCGACCAAATTTGGTCGGGGTTTCTACTTAGGATGCACGCGCGCGAATCCAGCGTTCCACAAATTCCGCAACGAGCGGAATCATGGACTCATCTGGGTTCAACTTCGCATGATGGAGGCCTGCTTCGGACTGAACACCTGCCCAAAACAAGAGGCCTGGGATATCTTCAATGAAGTAGCCAAAGTCCTCTCCTGTCATCGCTTCTTTAGACAACAAGAAATCGACAGTCGCATCCTGCTGTGCAAACTGAATAAATTGACCAGCCAGCACTTCATGATTATAGACTTGGTGATACGCTGATCCATAGTCAATCGTGATACGGCAATCAAATGACTGCTCGATTCCGCGTGCAAGTGCCTCGATACGTGACTTGATCTGCTTCATCACTTCCGCATCAAACGTGCGTATCGTCCCTTCGAGTCGAGCATGTCCAGAAATGATGTTCTGCACAGTTCCTGACATCATTTTACCGATCGTCACTACGCTTGGCTCCAAAGGATTGATAGACCTGCTGACAATCGATTGTAGCTGCACAAGAAGATGGGCGACTGCAACCGACATGTCTGCTGTCCGGTGCGGAAACGCGGCGTGACCTTCTGTTCCGTACAAGTCGATATACAATTCCGACGTGTTCGCAAACAAAATACCAGGTTTCGTCGCCACTGTACCGACCGGAAGTTCCGGTGCGATGTGCAGGGCATAAAACTCGTCCGGTTCAAGTTCCGGCTTTTCCGTACGCACCCACTCAAGCATTGGTAACGCGCCACCCGGAGATTCTTCAGCAGGTTGGAAATACACAAGAACGTCATCACGCGCTGGTTTTTCCGCTAGTGCCTTCACTAAATGCAAAGCGACCGTCATATGAATATCGTGACCGCAGGCATGCATGAATCCCGGATGTTGACTCGCAAATTCGAGACCCGTCTGCTCAGCGATTGGTAGTCCATCGATGTCGGTACGCCACGCAATTGTTTTAGTAGGAGCTGTTCCGTTGATTTTTACAACTAGACCCGTTCTCCAGTGAAAAACTTCAAGTGCGTCTTGTGGAAATGTCGCAAGCGTCTCTTCAATCAACTGCTTCGTTTTGACTTCTTCAAATCCACGCTCCGGAATCTGGTGAAATTTGCGGCGTAACTGAATCAGTTCATGTGTCATTTACAGTTGACGAAGCTCTTGCATGATTTCTGTTTTTGAACGTGTCTTGTCATCGATTTCTTTAATAACGCGTGCTGGAGTTCCACCAACCACTGTATATTCTGGAACATCTTTCGTTACGACTGCTCCTGCAGCAACGACAGACCCTTTTCCAATACGAACGCCTTCAAGCACTACTGCATTAGCACCGATGAGAACATCGTCTTCCACGATTACAGGTGTTGCGGATGGTGGCTCGATTACGCCAGCAAGGACTGCTCCTGCACCAATATGACAGTTCTTCCCGACTGTTGCACGGCCGCCTAAAATAGCGCCCATGTCGATCATCGTTCCGTCGTCGATTGATGCACCAATGTTGATGACAGCGCCCATCATGATGATACAGTTGTTGCCGATGTGTACTTGATCACGAATAAAGGCACCTGGTTCGATACGTGAGTTGATGTTTTTTAAGTCAAGAAGCGGAATCGCAGAGTTGCGGCTCTCGTTTTCGATGACGATATCTGTGATTTGCGCTTTTGCAGTGTCTAGAGCTGGCTCAATTTCTGCCCACTCACCGAAAAGGATGACCGAGTTGCCTTGACCGAATACTTTTGTATTGTCACCAAATGAAAGTTTGTCGAGATCATTCCCGTTTACATAGACTTTCACTTGTGTCGATTTTTTAGCGTGTTGAATGTACGAAATAATTTCATGTGCATCTAATTGCTTCATTACACTACCTCCCTAAAGTAATACTATCTATTGTACAAGAATAATCTTAATAGTACACGTATTTTTATACAAGTCGAGCAAAGTCATTTACATTTCTTCGTTTTGTATGTATGATTTAAATACTATAATTCATACAAGAATGGTGGGTTTTAAATGAAAACTATTCCAAAACCTCTTGTCACTCTCAATCAATGGATCATCGTGCTAGCTGTCGTGGCAGCACTCAGTATACAGTCTATTTGGCCACTGCTCATTCCATTCCTCGCAAATGGAATCAGTCTTGCAACAGGCTTCCACCCAATTTTAGCACCGGCAAAGAAATTGTTAAAAAACCCTTTGTCTTCGTATGTACAAGAAGATGTTGGGCAACTTCGCTTTAACCAATTTATGGCTGTCGCGTTTCTAGGAACTGCGATTGCTGGGGGACTTGCTGGTAGCACTGTTATTTTCGTTGCAGCGAGCATTATGGTCGGGTTAGCTGCTGCCATCGCACTCGCTGGTTTCTGTGTCGGATGCTTTATTCGTTTTCAGTACCAACAGTGGAAATATCGTCGGAGTGTCTCATCTTAAGTAGCATGAACTGTTGACCGAATGGGGTCAGCAGTTTTTTTGTGGGAACTTTTATGTAGAGTCCTATACAGAGAATGGTGTTGAATACGTGCAGTGACAGTAAAAACCCGGCTCCTAGTAAGAGCCGGGCTTCATTCTTTATTCTTCTTCAGGCTCCTCTTCTTCTTTCTTCCCTTTACGGAATGAAATTCGTCTAAACAAGAAAAAACCGATTAACCCAAGAACGACAAACGAAAAAACTGAACCGATGGACTCAGTCGTTAATGAACTTTCGCGAACAGCTTCTCCCGTAAACTCAACTGTTCGTTCTCCGACTATATAGACACCTGGAGATTCTTCTACCGCAATCTTCTCTGCAGGATCGACTCCGGGAATCTCATAGTACGGCGTTCCTACTTCATACGCATTGGAGAAATTCCCGCTGTAGAACTCAACTCGGTCTCCGTACTCGGTGACTTCACCGATTTGTTTTCCGACCTCATCCACAGTTTCACTTGATAATTCATAGACATGATCTTCATAGACGACAAAGAAACTTGCAAAGTTTGCAAATGCTTGAATCGGCAGTAGTAGCCACCCAACAATCAAGATGGACACGACTAGTTTTTTCATTCGCTCAAATCCACGTTGTGATAGACTTGGCGAACATCTTCAAGATCTTCGATTGCGTCGATCATTTTTTCAAATTGTGCTTGGTCTTCTGCGCTTAATTGAATGTCATTTTGTGCAAGCATTGTTAATTCTGCAACTGAGAATTCCGAAACACCCGCCCCGCGGAAAGCTTCTTGTACAGCATGGAACTGGTCTGGTTCTGCATAGACAATAACCGCTTCCTCTTCGCCTAAAATATCACGTGCATCCACATCTGCTTCCATCAACAATTCCAATACGTCATCTTCTGTTTTTCCTTCAACACCAATAACAGCTGTTGCATCAAACATATACGATACCGAACCGCTGACACCCATGTTCCCGCCGTTTTTCCCGAATGCTGCGCGCACGTCTGAAGCTGTGCGATTCACATTGTTTGTCAGTGCGTCGACAATGACCATTGAGCCACCAGGACCGAATCCTTCGTAACGAAGCTCGTCGTAACTTTCTTCTCCGCCACCTTTTGCTTTTTCAATCGCTTTATCGATGATGTGCTTCGGTACACTGTACGTTTTAGCACGCTCAAGTACAACTTTCAATGCTTGGTTAGAAACTGGATCCGGCTCACCTTGACGAGCAGCCACGTAGATTTCACGACCAAATTTAGCATAAATTCGGCTTGTATTGGCGTCTTTTGAAGCCTTCTTTTCTTTAATATTATTCCATTTACGTCCCATAAATTGTCACTCTCTTTCTATTCAGTCGCCTCCCATTATACACGAATTCACAGCATGCTTCTAGTTCCAGGAAATCGCATCAAAATGCACGTTTCTGTGCTATAATTGAAGGAGCAAAACGACATAAATAAGGGAGTTTTTCAATGACTGTTCACATCTCTTTTTCCGGGGATTACTCAAAACTCATTACGCCGGAAACGACACAAAAAATCACTACAATTTCTGAACAAATGAATGCACGCACATCGGCAGGCGCCGAGTTTTTAGGATGGAAAAACTGGCCATCTGAAATTGATTCTGAACTCGTTGCACGTCTGCAACAAACTGCTGAAAAGATTCAAAAGCAAGCAGACGTATTAGTTGTCATCGGTATCGGTGGATCGTACTTAGGTGCGAAAGCAGTACTTGAAGCGCTACGACAACCTTTTAAAACAAATGAAAAAGTTGAAATCATCTTCGCGGGTCATTTAGTAAGTGGCGCTTATTTGAAGAATCTCATGAACTACCTCGATTCAAAAGAAGTCGCGGTTAACGTCATTTCAAAGTCAGGAAAAACAACGGAACCCGCAATTGCTTTCCGATTCCTCCAAGACTATATGGAAAAACGCTATGGTGCGGAGGCGGCAGAACGCATTTATGTGACAACGGACGCTGAAAAAGGCGCGCTATTGGACGTTGCAAAAGAGAAAGAGTACGCACGTTTTGTCGTGCCAGATGATATTGGCGGTCGCTACTCCGTATTCACATCTGTTGGTCTTCTTCCGATTGCAGCAGCTGGCTATTCGATTCAAAATTTACTTGCTGGTGCGAAGCGCGCAGAAGAAGAGCTCGCAGAAGTGAGTTTAGAAACAAACCCTGCGATACAATATGCAGTGATTCGTAATCACTTGTATGCAAGTGGCTACCCAGTTGAAATCTCAGCTATTTTCGAGGAGCGTTTGAAGTTTATTCAAGAATGGTGGAAACAATTGTTTGGGGAAAGCGAAGGAAAAGAAGGCAAGGGAATTTTCCCAGCATCCGTCGTCTACTCGACAGACCTTCATTCTCTCGGTCAGTATGTTCAAGATGGTAAACGCATGTTGTTTGAGACATTCTTAAAAGTGGCATCCGTGGAAGAAGATATCACGATGCAATTGGCGGACAACGACAGCGATGAGTTAAACTACTTGGCTGGTAAGACACTACATGAAGTAAATGATGCCGTCCAGCAAGCAACTGCAGAAGCACACTTGTCAGGTGGCGTGCCACTTGTAACGCTTGAAATTCCGGACTTCTCGGAAGACACGCTTGGGTATTTGTTATACTTCTACATGATTAGCTGTGCATACAGTGCGTATCTTCTAGAAATCAATCCCTTCGACCAACCAGGCGTTGAAGAATACAAAGTGAACATGTTCCGTTTGTTGAACAAACCCGGGTTTTAATAAAATGAAAACAGCATTTTCTCATCGATACGATGAAAAAATGCTGTTTTTTAATAGGCTAATCCTACGCGCACACGATTAAATGTTCCTTCGCTGAGTGCTGTGTACGCACAGTGCGCTGTATCCGCTGTTGAAATATGCTTTCCGTCTACAGGAAGCATCGATTCTTCCGTACGGTACGTTTTTGTTAACGGACCATCTGGTAGATAGGTCGGACAAATGATGGTCCAGTCCAAATCGGAATCACGAAACGTTTCATACACGTGTGCATGTTGTTCAGCTGCAAATGTCAATTTGCGGTTTGATTCACCAGACTGGAAACGATATACACCTGGTGTCGTTCGACTATCTAAAATTCCAGCTGTTCCAATTGTCACGACTCGTGAAATCTCTGCAATAGCTAGTGCTGGAATCAGGCCTTCGATGAATTCTGTCAGTGTCGTGGTCTTATCTGTACCAAGGCCGCTAAAGACCGCGTCTGTTCCTTGAACTGTCTTTGCTACATCTTCGGGATTTTTAGCATCTCCGACAATCGCAGTAATTCCTGGTTGATCCATCCAGTCCTGCTGCGTACGAACGAGTAGTTGAACTTCGTGGCCACCTTGCAGCGCCATATCCACGACCTGTTTCCCGACACGCCCTGTGCCTCCGAAAATTGCGAGTTTCATCGTTTTCCTCCTTTAAAATTTAGATGTGGAGCCGACTGTTCAGAAATTGTGCGAAAAGACAGCGTGGACTGTGAAGCGCTCTTCGCTTCATAGGCCGCGATGGCTTCTTGCGGGATTTCTAGGAGGCGCAACTCGATTCCATCCTAGATGTGGAGAACGTATTATCTTAAGTGTACAGAAAATCTATAACATAAAGAATAAATTAGGCTTGAAGAATAGGATTTACAGACTGAATTGTTGAGCGGAATGGAGGGGCTGACTCCGGAGGGATCAAAAGCGGAACGTGAGACCCCGGAAGCGTGTTCTTGCACTGAGGAGGCTCACGCCGCGCCCTCGGAAAGCAGCCCTGCAATGTAGCTCAACATAGCAAAAATCAGTATTTACTCTCAACTGTACACAAGAGAAAATACTGATTTTAGCATGCTGCCTTATACTAATTTATAAATACGCGCTTCAAACGGTGCAAGATCTAGACTTTCTGAGTCAGAGTTCGCAAGCACAACTTGTGCATCTTTTACAGTCTCATAAAGGCTCTCGATGGAAGCTGCTTCTGCTGTGAGGTTCGCTACAACGAGGAAGCGAGTGTTTTCATGAGTGCGTGTATAGGCATAAACTTGTGCATCTTCTGCTAACACCAAATCATAATCGCCATAAACAAAAGCATCATTTTCTTTACGCAAACGAATCATCGCTTTGTAATAGTTCAAAATCGATTGTTCATCCGAAAGTTGGCGGTCCACGTTAATTTCTGTGTAGTTTGGATTCATACCAATCCAAGGTGTCCCCTCAGAGAAGCCAGCGTTCATCTCCTCTGACCACTGCATTGGCGTACGCGAATTGTCGCGGCTCGTCTGCCACAGATCTTGCATGATTGCTTCGTGTGTGTCGCCATTTGCCAACCGCTCACGATACATATTCTTCGCCGACACATCCTTGTAGTCATCGATCGAGTCGAATTGAACATTTGTCATCCCAATCTCTTGCCCTTGGTAGATAAATGGTGTTCCTTTCATGAAGAAATACATCGTCGCAAGAGCTTTTGCGCTTTGTGCCCAATACTCTTGGTCATTCCCCCATGTTGAAACGATGCGCGCTTTGTCATGATTTTCAATGAACAATGCATTCCATCCATCGTTTGCAAGGGCGTGCTGCCAACGCGTTAAAACGTTTTTCAGCTCGAGTACATCTAAAGAGTTGCCATCCCAAAGTCCGAGATGCTCAAACTGGAAGACCATATCGAACTTGCCATCGGTTTCATTGACCCATTCCGAGATTTGTTCACTACTTACTCCGTTTGCTTCTCCAACCGTCATAATGTCGTAGTTCGCAAACGTCTTTTCCTTCAACTCACCCAGGAAAGGCATGATACCTTCTACATTCATGTATTTGGACCATGCTTGAATATACTCTTTGCCTTCTTCTTCCGGCATATCAGAAAACGTAAGATCTTTCTTGATATGGCTAATCGCATCTACGCGGAAGCCGTCGATTCCTTTATCCAACCACCAGTTGACCATGTCATATAAAGCTGTGCGCACATCTTCATTTTCCCAGTTTAAGTCTGGTTGTTTAGTAGAGAACAAGTGCAAGAAGTATTGACCACTCGCCTCATCATATTCCCATGCAGAACCACCAAAAATACTTCCCCAGTTGTTTGGTTCTTTGCCATCTTTGCCGTCTTTCCAAATGTACCAGTCACGTTTGTCACTCTCTTTAGAAGAGCGCGACTCGATGAACCATTCGTGTTCATCCGATGAGTGGTTAATGACGAGGTCGATGATCAATTTCATGCCCCGTTTGTGCACTTCCGCAAGCAACAAATCGAAGTCTTCCATTGTCCCGAACTCGTCCATGATGTCTTGGTAATCACTAATGTCATAGCCGTTGTCATCATTTGGTGACTTGTACATCGGGCAAATCCAGATAATATCGATGCCTAAGTCTTGAATGTAATCTAAGCGAGAAATCAGACCTTGCAAGTCTCCAATCCCGTCTCCGTTTGAATCTTGAAAGCTGCGTGGGTAGACTTGGTACGCTACCGCTTCTTTCCACCATGTTTTTTTCATTACGTGCCTCACTTACTTCTACCGTGTATTGAGAGATTGGCAGGAGTTGCGGACGATGAGCGTCGTGTCCACATACTGATGGGTCGCTTCTCTCTCTGGTTGTTTGATGCGCTCGAGTAGTAACTCGGTCGCTTTTAGACCCAATTCAAAAATATTGATATCCACTGATGTCAAAGGTGGTTTTACATGCTCTGACAAGGCATGGTTATTAAAGCTAATAATCGAAACATCTTCTGGTACGCGAATCTCTAATTGTTCAAGGTAACGAATGATTTCGTACGCTACTGAGTCATCGTGCGCCACTAGAGCAGTAGGTGGTGACTGTTGTGTCATTAACTGTCTGATTGCTTCTTTTCCGTCCTGCTCAAAAGCAAAGTCGTGGATAAAATATTGTTCTTGATACTTTAATGCATGCGATTCAAGTGCCGCACGGTATCCCTCTAGACGATCAGATGATACGACGAACTCTAAATCTCCTCCGATGAAGGCGATTTCGCGATGCCCTAACCCGAATAAATATTCCACCACATCTTGTGCAATCTTTTTGTTGTCATTGTCGACAAAATCTACTTGGTCTTCAAATGCATATGGACGCCCCACAATCGTGAACGGGAACTGCATCTCACGTAAGTAATTGAGTGTTTTATCATCTAATCTAGAGTACAACAAGATGATGCCATCTACTTTTCTCCCCTGTACCATCGCGACAACTTCTTGGAAGATCTCTTCTTCTGTACCACCTGTAGATAAATACAGACCTAGCTTGCAAGCATGTGCCGTTGTAGAAATTCCTCGGATGACTTCCGGGAAGAAAGGGTTTTGGAATGCGAGTGTCGCTGAGTTTGCCATCACGACACCAATAGTTTGCGTCGTGCGTGCTGCGAGATTTCGTGCTTGGAAGTTTGGATAGTAGTGCATACTTTCCATGACTTCCCGTACCTTTTTCTTCGTCTTTTCGCTAATCCGTGGGTGATCGGCGATGACACGTGAAACAGTGGAAGGAGAGACATTGGCCTCTCGTGCAACATCTATAATCGTTACAGCCATGCGAACTCCTTCTTTCTTAAATAGTGTCAACTGCGCCGATTCGTAGTTCAGTCTCTTTATCAAAGAAGTGTGCCCGCTCCATGTGGAACACGAGATCCACAGTCTGGCCGCGTTCGATACCGTTTTGTGCATCTACACGTCCAATGAAGTCTTGCCCTTCTAAATTTGCATATAAAATCTGCTCGGCACCTGTAAGTTCTGCCACTTCAATGTAGGCAGGTACTCGGTGTGCGTGCGTTACATCGTAAGCTCCGTTATCATCTGTAACATGCTCTGGACGAATACCAAGAACGACTTCTTGTCCTTCGTATGCTTTTAAACGTGCTTGTTGATCATCCGTTAGTGAAATCAGTACTTCGCCAACTTTGAACTGACCGTTTACCACTGTACCTGTCAGGAAGTTCATAGAAGGTGAACCAATAAAGCCACCAACGAACATGTTGTCTGGATTGTCGTATACTTCTTTTGGTGTACCAACTTGTTGAACGACACCGTCTTTCATAATGACAATGCGCGTTGCCATCGTCATTGCTTCTGTTTGATCATGTGTCACATAAATCGTTGTTGTGTTTAAGCGGTTATGAAGTTTAATAATCTCTGAACGCATTTGAACACGTAATTTGGAGTCTAAGTTCGATAATGGCTCATCCATTAAGAAGACAGATGCATCACGGACGATTGCGCGGCCTAATGCTACACGTTGACGCTGTCCACCAGAAAGCGCTTTTGGCTTACGATCTAGGTACGGATCAAGACCTAAGATCTTTGCAGCTTCATCTACACGGCGCTTGATTTCATCTTTTGGCACTTTGCGAATTTTCAATCCGTACGCCATGTTGTCGAACACGCTCATATGTGGATAAAGTGCGTAGTTTTGGAACACCATCGCGATGTCGCGATCTTTAGAAGCCACATCGTTCATACGCTTGCCATCAATCATGAAGTCGCCTTCTGAAATATCTTCAAGACCTGCAATCATACGAAGTGTCGTTGATTTCCCACAACCAGAAGGACCTACGAAGACGATGAACTCGCGGTCTTCAATGTCTAAATTAAAATCTGTTACTGCTTGTACTTTATTGTCATAACGCTTTGTAATATTTTTTAGTGTAAGAGTTGTCATGCCAAACTTCCTTTCTCGCGGTGCGCCGCAGCGTCGCGTACAAGCATAGCTGCTCCGAGCATGCCTGCTTCATTTCCAAATTGAGCTCGTTTTAAAGTCAAAGGCTTCAGTAACAAAGGTTCTAACTCTTCTAATAGGTGACTCCACCAAACTTCAGCTGAATCGATCACACCTCCACCGACTACGACCACGTCCATGTCGAGAATGGCTTGTAATGATGAAATTGTGAGCGCTAGATCCTGCACATAACGCGCGCGTACTTGTTGCGCTTGTTTATGACCCTGTAATGCTAACGGGAACACTTCACGTGGTGTGACGAAAGAACCGTCCGCGTGCACGACTTGATATTCTTGAATCAAACGATGAATCGCTGAACCGGAAACATATTGCTCTGCGCACCCGCGTCTGCCACACCCACAAGGGATTCCGTGTGGATACAACAGCATGTGGCCGATTTCTCCGCCACCCCCATGTTTGCCGTCCATGATTTTCCCGTCAAAGATCAGCCCGCCACCTAGTCCAGTTCCAACAGTGACTGCTACAACGTTACGAGCCCCTTGCCCTGCACCGAGGATGGCTTCTGCTAGAGCTGCTACATTCGCATCATTGTTTACTGCGACCGGAAGTCCTGTTGCGCCTTCTAGCCACTCTTTCACTGGTGTCCCTTCCCAGCCCTCTAACTGCATTTCAAAAACAATTTTGCCTGTACCTGGTTCCACCATTCCGCGCGTCCCGATTCCAATTGCTTGGATTCCAGGATGGTCAGAAATGGCATGCTTCACGTGCTGCTCTAAATAAGGATAAAGAGGAATTTGTGTCGGAATGGTCCAGTCAGCTAAAACTTCACCTGTTGTCGTAACGACACCAAAACGAATTTTCGTACCGCCGATATCTACTCCAAGTACTTGTGTCATTTGCCTTCTCCTTTTGTACACTCGACAATCACTGCATCATAGGGACCAAGTTCGATACCATGTGCACTAGTTTTGAGTTTTGTATTTCCAATTACGTGTTGTGTAGATGGCAGTGGTAACTCTTCATGCGCTACAGTACGAGTCGTCTGTGAAAAGTTTGCCAGCACATACCATTCTGTGCCTTGATAACTACGTTTATAAATAAACAATTCTTCATCGTCTGGCAAAAGTAAAGTAAAATCGCCCTCTGTCAGAATGGCTTCTTTTTTTCGAAGTGCGATTAGCTCTTTATAGAAAGCGAAGATAGAATCAGGATCATTCACAGCTTGCTCTGCATTTATTGATGCCGTGTTCGGGTTTTGCGCAAGCCACGGTGTACCTGTTGTGAATCCGCCTTGTGGAGTCCACTGCATCGGTGTCCGTGCATTGTCACGTCCTTTAACGTAGATGCGCTTCATGATACTTTCCGGCTCTTCCCCTGCAGCCAATCGTTCGTTGTACATATTGAGTGTTTCAATATCTTTATAATGCGAGATGTCGGGCAGTTGGATATTTGTCATGCCGATTTCTTCACCTTGGTAAATATACGGCGTTCCTTTTAGGCCGTGTAACACGAGTGCCAACATTTTTGCAGAATGTACGCGATACGCCTCGTCATTTCCGAATCGAGACACGATACGCGGTTGATCATGATTGTTCCAGTAAAGCGAGTTCCATCCTTCATGCTCTAAGGCAAGTTGCCATTTTTCAAAGTTTCGTTTCAAGTCTGGCAAGTATAAGTCTTTGTAATTCCACTTGCCACCAGGACCTGAATCAAGATCCATATGTTCAAATGTAAACACCATGTTTAGTTCATGACGATCTTCTTTTGTATAGAGAATCGCGTCGTCTGTTGTAGCGCCTGGCATTTCTCCAACCGTTAAAATGTCATAGTGTTTTAAAACTTTTTCATTCATTTCTTGTAAGTATGTGTGAATAACAGGTCCGTTCATAAAGTAGGGGCTGCCGTCTCCGTAATGTGAGCCTTCATGGACAATCCCGTCGGGCAAGTCTTCATGTTTCGAGATGAAGTTAATGACGTCCATTCGGAAACCGCCGATTCCTTTGTCTAACCAGTAGGTCATCATGTCATAGACATCTTTCCGGAGTGCTTCACTGCGCCAATTCAAATCAGGTTGTTTTTTGGAAAACAAGTGCAAGTAATGCCAATCCTCTTCAGTGCGTTCCCACGCAGAACCTGAGAACACAGAGCCCCAATTATTTGGTGGATTTCCTTGCTTCCATATGTAATAGTCTCTATAAGGAGAATCTGGCGATGATTTTGATTCTGTGAACCAAGCATGCTCATCGGATGTGTGATTGACAACGAGGTCCATCACGATGCGGATACCACGTTTTTTGGCTTCTTCAATCAGTTGTTCTAAATCGGCCATCGTTCCAAATTCTTTATGGATGGCCCGGTAGTCACGAATGTCGTAGCCATTGTCATCGTTTGGTGAATCGTAGACTGGGCTTAGCCAGATGACGTCGATTCCGAGGTCTTGTAAGTAATCGAGCTTCGAGATGATTCCTGGAATATCACCAATTCCGTCACCATTACTATCCATAAAACTACGTGGATAAATTTGATAGACGACGCTCGTTTTCCACCATGGCTGTTGTTGCACGACATTCACTCCCCCATTTTCTTTCTCTCATTCTACTGCTTTCAAAATGATTATGCAAGCGCTTGCACAAAAATAATTCACAGCAAAAAACCATGCCCCTTTAGTAAGGTTCATGGTCATGTTCGCGTTTTACAAGTTTCCAGTTACGTTTCGCAATTTGTTGGATTGGGTCCCATACTCCATTGTAAGGCGGTGCATAGCTCAAATCGAGATCTAACAGTTCACCTAAACACATCTTTTGGGTCAAGGCTACAGTTAATACGTCAATTCGTTTATCGACCCCTGCGCCACCAATAATTTGTGCTCCGAGCAGACATTGAGTCTCTTTTTCCCAAATTAATTTTGTATGCAGTTCTTCTTTTCCAGGGTAGTAACCAGCCACATCATGCCCGATTCGTGTATTGGTTTCATACGAGATGCCAAGTTTTGTTGCTTCTTTTTCACTAAGGCCTGTCTTACCAAGTGTGAGGTCAAAGAATTTTATAATGGACGTTCCTAAGATTCCTTTAAATTCATTATTAAAACCGATCATGGAAAGCCCTGCAATCCGCCCTTGCTTGTTCGCAGTTGTTCCAAGCGGTACGTAATCCGGTTGTTCTTTTAACATATGGTAATGACTCGCACAGTCTCCAGCGGCGTAGATGTCTGGCACAGTTGTTTCCATACGCTCATTGACGAGAAGTGCTCCGTTTTTCAATTTCTCGGCATTCGTGATGAATTGTGTGGAGGGACTTACGCCAATCGCAACTATGACAAGGTCTGCTTCGTATTCTCCTTTCGACGTGTGTACTTTTTCAACTGCATCTTCTCCGCTAAATTTTAGAACCTCTTCTTCTAGGTGGACACGCACATTTTTCCGCTCAGCTTCTCGTAGAATTAGCTCGGCCATCTCGGAATCAAAAATGTTCGCGAGTTGTGGCCCTCGTTGGAATATGCGAACTTCTTTATCCAATTCACGAAACGATTCTGCGAGTTCGAGTCCTATGTATCCTCCGCCGATGATGGCAACGCGTTTCACATCTTTTTGAAGAGCGGTCAGTATCCGTTCTGTGTCCGGAATCGTTTTCAGCGGATAAATGCCTTTTAGTGAAATCCCTTCCCAGTCCGGCCAAATAGGGGCTGCTCCTGTCGCGATAAGGAGTTTGTCGTACGAGACTTCGAAATCTTCGAGAGAATGTAAGATGCGTCCGCGTACAATTTTTTTCTCGCTGTTCACTTCACGTACCTCGTGCCCCGTTCGTGCATCGATGCCGTATTTTGACCGGAATTCTTCCACACTTCGCGCGATAACATCTGATGACTTTTCGATTTCTCCACTAATCACGTACGGAAGTCCGCATTGGCCGTAACTGTAAATATGACCTGCCTCAAGCACAGTGATTTCTGGGTTGTCTTCATTTCTGACGATTTCCATCGCAGCGCTCATACCGGCTGCGTCTCCCCCGATGATGACGTATTTCATATGCACACGCTCCTTTTCTATCTGTATTCTAGCTCTACCCCTTCTAGTCCTTTCTGAATCGTGGGCAATTTAGTGAAAACGTGTGTGGAGTTTTGCGCTGAGCGGACGTTCATCGGATGAAATGGAGATTTGTTCTCCACTAATTGTGATTTCTTCTACCGAAATGGACTTCTATTCTACCGAAATCTGATTTGTTCTACCGAAGTCATGTTATGGAAACTAAATTTTAGATGTAGAGCCGACAACTGACTAAAACGTTGAGTTCCGTTGCGGGGCTGCTTTCCGAGGGCGCGTCGTGAGCCTCCTAAGCGTAAAATCACGCTTCCGGGGTCTCACGTTCCGCTTTTAATCCCTCCGGAGTCAGCCCCTCCACTTCACTCAACTTAGTTTGGTATTCGCAAATTTGGTGTCTGTCACACTTTTGTGGAAACTAATTACCATCATCAATCTCAAATAAAAACCCGCCCGACGGTAATTTCGTCGGACGGGCTGATGTAATTAGTGTTTGTTGTTAGATTTGCCGCCAAGCTCACGTTCCCAGAAACGGTGTTTGGCTACTTCGTCAACAAATGATGCTGACAACACATCATCCGTGACACCTGGCTCCCCAGTGAATCCAAGGTGCTCAAGTAGCTGCTTGCCGTCTCCCGCAGAACCGATCGGTTTCACATGATCAAATGCTTCTCGTAAGAAGTTGGATGCTTCTTTCTTATAAATACTCGAAGCTTCCGGTCCCGCTACTGCTACTACTGCATCGTAGAGAACCGAATCTGCCGTCAAGAACTTCTGGTCGATTTCTAGACCACCATCCAGTTTCCCTTGACGCTCTGCAATCACTTCAACCTGCAAGCCTGCCGACTTCAAAGAATCCACAACTGCTTGAACATCACCAGAAGCATGAACGGAAGTTAATACTGCCACTTTCCGCGTATCTGGCTTCATCACTGTGTTCATCTGACTAAGTGCAGGTGATGACTTTTCAGAGTACGGACCTTTTTCAGTCGGAGCTTCCATACCTAAACTTTCCGCAACAGGTTTAGCTAAATCGATATGCACATGACTGAACATCTCCACGACTTGCTCACGAATGCTTGGTTCTTTACACTTACCTAGCTCAAAGCTCATCGCGTCAATCAAATGCTTCTTCTCTACTTCCGACATACTATTAAAGAACATCGTAGCTTGTGAGAAGTGGTCTTTGAAGCTCTCACTACGAGCACGAACTTTGCGCGCATCAATTTTTTCTTGGTAATGACTAAAGCCGCCTTCTTCTTCCGGTGTCGTACGTGGCGTATTGTTTGCCAATGAATTTTTATGATAGCTCACACGACCGACGTTAATTGTCTGGCGGCCATAGCCATCACGTTGATTGTTGAAGAACGGACAAACAGGACGATTGATCGGCAACTCGTGGAAATTTGGTCCGCCGAGACGGATCAACTGCGTGTCTGTGTACGAGAACAAGCGTCCTTGAAGCAGTGGATCGTTCGTGAAATCAATCCCTGGCACTAAGTGACCCGGGTGGAATGCGACTTGCTCTGTTTCTGCGAAGAAATTGTCCGGATTGCGGTTCAACGTCATCTTCCCGACAAGTTTCACCGGCACATCTTCTTCTGGCCAAAGCTTTGTAGGATCTAAAATATCGAAATCAAACTTGAACTCGTCTTCTTCTGAAATGATTTGAAGACCTAACTCCCATTCAGGGAAATTCCCATCTTCAATTGCTTGCCACAGATCTTCACGGTGGAAGTCCGGGTTTTTCCCATTTACTTTTTGGGCTTCATCCCAGACCACTGAATGTGTGCCGAGCACTGGTTTCCAGTGGAACTTCACAAAATGGGATGTTCCTTCTTTATTAATCAAACGGAATGTATGCACACCAAAGCCCTCCATCATACGAAGGCTACGCGGGATAGCACGGTCAGACATCGTCCACATCACCATGTGCGCAGACTCTTGATTGTTCGCAACAAAATCCCAAAACGTATCATGCGCAGACGCCGCTTGTGGAATTTCATTATGCGGTTCTGGTTTTACGGAATGGACAAGGTCTGGGAACTTGATTGCGTCTTGTATGAAGAAAACAGGAATGTTGTTTCCTACTAAGTCATAGTTTCCTTGTTCTGTATAAAATTTTGTAGCGAATCCGCGAGCATCACGTGCTAAATCTGCAGAACCACGAGATCCTGCTACTGTTGAAAAACGTACGAATACGGGTGTTTTTTTCGATGTATCTGTGAGGAATTCAGCCTTTGTATAGGCTTCTAATGATTCATAAAGTTCAAATTCACCATGCGCTCCTTCGCCCCGCGCGTGAACAATGCGCTCTGGGATACGTTCATGGTCAAAATGGGTCATTTTTTCTCTGAAGTGAAAATCTTCAATGAGGGTGGGTCCTCGTTCACCGGCTTTTAAGGAAAATTCATCCTCTGCCATTTTGAGGCCTTGATTGGTCGTGAGGGCCTGGTCTTGATCATTTACACGGAACTGGTCAAGCTGCTGCTGCTTACTGTTCTTTTCTTGATTGGTCAAATGGGCTTCCTCCTTTAATGAACTTCGTTTCCATTTTTATTTTATTTTATTTTACTGTTCCCTAAGTTCATTAAAAAAAACCTATTCCAGTGAATTTGGAATAGGTTGTTGTATAAGGTTACGCCATAATGTGGTAGCCACTATCTACATAGATGACCTCACCTGTGACACCGCGTCCTGTGTCTCCAAGAAGCGCAACAGACATGTCACCCACTTCTTGTTGTGTAACATTTCGTTTCAGAGGTGCTTTTGCTTCAATCTGATGTAAGATCTCGTTGAAAGCTGGAACGCCTTTTGCAGCGAGTGTACGAATCGCACCTGCTGAGATTGCATTGACACGAATTGCGTCTTTTCCGATATCGTTTGCTAAATAACGAACAGATGCTTCTAAAGATGCTTTCGCAACGCCCATCACATTGTATCCATCTAATACGCGTTCTGCGCCTAAATAACTCATCGTGATGATTGATCCGCCTTCTGTCATGAACGGCTTTGCTTCCCGCGCTGTTGCAATTAACGAGTACGCACTTGTGTCTTGTGCGAATGCAAACCCGTCACGAGACGTCTGCAAGAAATTGTTGTGTAAGTCTTCTGCGTGAGCAAATGCAATCGAATGGACGACGCCGTGAATCACACCAAACTTCTCACCGATTTCTGTGAATGCCTGCTTGATACTCGCATCATCATTCACATCACATTGGATGACCGCAGCTTCGCGTTCTTGTTTTTCTAATACTTTTTGAATTTTTCCTAATGACCGTTCTTTACGGTACGTGAAAATGACATTCGCTCCAACATCAAACAATGATTTGGCGACTCCCCACGCAATACTCCGTTCGTTCGCAACACCCATGACAACAATATTCTTCCCAGCTAAGTTGATCAAATCTCGCATAGCGACCTCCATTGTTAACTGTTATTAGTACCTACTACTAATTTGAGTGTAGCATAAAAAAAAGAGCCTGTCATCACATGACAGACTCTACTTTTATAAGGATTCTTGAATAATAGCGTTTAAGTCTGGAGCAAAATGAATCGAGTCCAGATGATTGGTCTTCAAATACGTTTCCATTCCACTCCCACCTGCAAAGAACTTGACCTTTGGATGCTTTTTAGCAAATTCATTTAAGTTCACTAAAGTTTCCGGATGTTCCTTTAAGGGAACTGACGTAGAAGCAGACAACAAAACAAATTTCGGCTTTAGTCGGTCGACCAATGCTTCGATGGAACCAGGCGCTGGTGACGAGCCGATCATAAACGATTTCCAGCCGCGGACCATAAATTGTAATAGCAAAATATGAAGAGGCACTTCGTGATATTCTCCCGGGACACATGCGCCAAGAACGAGCGGTGCATCTTCACGGTACGGATAGTTTCGGCGGATTTGTACAAGAAAATCGCGTACAACCATACTTGAGACCGCTTCTTGGTATTCATCCCATTGCTTCTTCTCCCAACGCGTCCCTACTTCTCTAAGGTAAGGTAGAACGACGGAACTTAAGAATAAGTCGAGTCCCAAATTTTGATGCGCTTGGTGAAGTGTTCGGTTTAACTCGAGCTCCTCACAATTTGCACCGTATTCAAGTAATTTAAATACATAATCATTCCACTCTTCTACAACGGGAACGGGAATAGTTTGATTCCCCGCCTGTTCAGCCTCGCGTTCTTTCTCGAGAAGCAACGCAGCTTGTTTAATTGTATACCCTTCTTCAGAAAGACGTTTTACACGAAGAAGCGTCGAGATATCTTGATCTTGATAAAGGCGGTACCCATTGTCCATCCGTTCGGGCTCTATGAGCTGGTACCTCTCTTCCCATTTCCGAATGACTTGTTTCGACAGACCTGTTACATCAGAGACCTGTTGGATATTATAATTTCCCTTCATTAGTCGGCCTCCTTTCAATTTGTTGATTTGATAACATTATACAATAATTTGACGAAGAAAACAATCTTTCTGTATAATTGTTGTAAAGGATGTGTTGAATGTATGGATAAAGCAGGCCGTATTTTACTCGTTGGACTCATCTCAGGACTTGTTTTAAATTATTACTTCAAGTTCATTGAATGGCTAACAGGAGATAAAGTTTATACACTATTGTTAAATGTTGATTATTTTCCGATTTTGAAAAATTACACATTCCCTGAGTGGATTGAAATCAGTTTCCACATGGTCGTGTCGTTTGCATTGGCATTTATCTATGCCTGGCTTTGGAAACGCTGGAACAAGCCGTTCTTGTATACAGTGTTAACAGCACTACTCATTGGATTGATCATCTATCCAACGACAGGGTTTTCAGATCGGACACCTGAAGTGACCGACTTAAGTGCGCTAGCTTGGTGGCAGACAGGTCACCTTCTCTACGGATGGCTAGTTGCTTGGCTGCTTCAAAGACTTTACACCAAGACAGGAGGATGACTAGATGTTTTTAGCATGGAATGAAATAAAAAAGAATAAATTGCGCTTTGCGCTTGTGATCGGGGTACTGTTCCTTGTCTCTTATCTCGTTTTTTTCTTGACGGGACTTGCAAATGGACTCGCAAACTTAAACCGCGAGGCCGTAGATAAATGGGACGGTGACGGCATCATGTTGACGGAGGATTCTGACCAAAGCCTTCCACAGTCGTTCCTATCGATTGACGATGCGGATGAACTCGACGCAGAAACTGCTGTACTTGGCCAGTTGAATACCATCGTGACAAGCGGTGACTTGAAACAAGGTGTGGCGATCTTCGGTATTAACGAAGATGAATTTATCACACCAGCTATCTCAGAAGGAGAACTGTTCTCCGGAGAAAATGAAGTGGTTGCAGCAGACTTCTTACAAGAAGAAGGATTTGAAATCGGAGACACGCTTACGCTATCTTCTTCCGATGAAGAATTGACCATCGTAGGTTTCACAGAAGATGCGCGCTTTAACGCAGCACCTGTTCTCTACACGTCACTCGACACATTCCAAATAGTGCGTTTTGGAGAAGCTGCTGAGCAAAATTCAGATCAAGTAAATGGTATTGTCATTCGTTCAGATGATTTATCCGCACTGGATGCGCCAGAAGATTTGGCAATTGTCGATACCCAAACATTTATTGAGAACTTACCAGGCTATACAGAGCAGAAACTAACGCTCGACTTTATGATTTACTTCCTATTCATCATCTCTGCAACAATCGTTGCGATTTTCTTATACGTGTTGACCGTGCAAAAGATCAATATGTTCGGAGTTATGAAGGCTCAAGGAATTTCAAATGGGTACTTGGCACGTTCAGTAGTAGCGCAAACGTTTATTTTGGCAGCCGTCGGGGTTGTGACGGGCTATGTGTTGACCCTTGTGACAGGCTTGTTCCTTCCGAACGCAGTGCCTGTGCAATTTGATGGTGTTGCAATGGCCATCTACGGCATCGTGTTAATTGCAGTTGCCATCTTAGGCGCGATTTTCTCCGTATTAACGATAGTAAAAATCGATCCACTGAAAGCAATAGGAGCGTGATGATATGACAGTACTTGAACTCAAACAAGCGAAAAAGACATTCGGCTCGGGTCATAAAAAAGTCGAAGCCCTAAAAGAAACCAACTTTCAAGCCAAAGCTGGAGAAATGATTGCTATTATCGGTCCTTCTGGTTCCGGTAAAAGTACGTTTTTAACAATTGCCGGCGGATTGCAGACACCATCGGAAGGAGACGTTCTGATCAATGGCACTTCTCTAGCAAAACTCAACGAGAAGAAGCTATCCAAAGTTCGATTGAACGAAATCGGCTTTATTTTGCAAGCATCTAACCTGGTGCCATTTTTAACGGTCCACAACCAAATGATGCTCTTAAAGAAAGTAAAAAAAGACACATTAAACGACCAAGAGCTTGAAGATCTCTACAAAGACCTTGGTATCGAAGAGCTTCGCAACAAGTACCCTTCCGACTTGTCTGGAGGGGAACGCCAACGAGTGGCGATAGCAAAGGCTTTGTACACGAACCCATCTATCGTATTAGCCGATGAACCGACAGCCTCCCTGGATTCAGAGCGCGCGTATGAAGTGATGGAACTGTTGCAAAAAGAAACGAAGTCGAAAAAGACGACCACACTCGTCGTCACACATGATACGCGATTGATTGACTACTGTGACCGTGTCTTTAAGATGACAGACGGCACGTTACGTGAAGAAGACCATACCCCGAAAGAAGGCGCTGCGCATGACTAAACGGACACTTGTCTGGTTTCGTCGTGACCTCCGCCTTCACGATCACCCTGCGCTAGCACAAGCCGGTCACGATGGCCGCGTGCTAGCTCTTTTCACTCTATCCCCTGAGATGCGAAAACTAGAAGCTTCTTGTTGGTGGTTAGAAGAATCATTGAAAGAACTGAAAAGCACACTTCATGAAAAGGGAATTACACTTCTAGTCACGGATGAAGATCCAACGACTTGCATCCCAAAACTTGTAGACGAACATAACTGTGACCAAGTTCTGTGGAATGACAGCTATGCAACAGACGAGCGAAAGGTAGAAATCGCTGTAAAAAAAGTGTTAGAGGATAAATCCATCACGTATCAAACACTGGATGGAGACCTCCTCTTCCCCCATCACGAATTAACAAAAGATAACGGTGAACCTTATTCGATTTTCACTCCCTTCTATAAACGCTCGCAGCAAGAAACGGTGAAACGACCGGTTGCAATGCCTGAAGAATGGCAAGGGATCCGTGCAAAAACATTGAAGACAATTGAAGAACTAGAACTTCTCCCCGATCATCCGTGGACGAAAAAGTTTGCGAAGCACTGGACCCCTGGTGAGAAAGCGGGCATCAAAAACTTCCAACAATTTGCAAAAGAAAAGATTGAGGACTACAAAAAAATGCGAGACTTTCCAGACGCGCAGGCAACTTCTGAAATCTCTCCGTATTTGACGTGGGGCAATCTTAGCGTTCGCGCTGTTTACTATGCTGCGAAACGAGAAAAGAATGCGGAGCCTTACCTACGCCAACTCGTGTGGCGCGAGTTCGCAAAACGTCAATTGTTAGAGCATCCAACGCTTGAGACGAAGGCGTTGCGGTCTGAATTTGATAAGTTCCCATGGAAAGCAAGTAAAGCCGACTTCGAAAAGTGGAAACGCGGTGAGACGGGCTATCCCCTTGTAGATGCTGGCATGAAGCAGCTTTGGGAAACAGGCTGGATGCACAATCGCGTACGAATGGTCGCAGCTTCCTTCCTCACCAAACACCTTCTCCTTCCTTGGCAGTGGGGAGCTGAATGGTTCAAAGAGACATTGGTCGATTACGACGAGGCGAATAACGGGATGGGTTGGCAGTGGGTCGCTGGGACGGGTATTGACGCTGCGCCGTATTTCCGAATCTTTAATCCCACGACTCAACTCGAGAAATTCGATAAAAACGCGGAATACGTACATCACTGGAAAGTTGAGCAAGATATCGAACCCATCGTCGACCATAAAGAAGCACGGGAACGCGCACTTGAAGCGTATAAATCTATAAAATAACACAGTTGTACTTCTAGACAATACAACCCATGCTATACTGAAAAGGTATTTTATCCAATCAGTTAAGGAGTGACGCATGTGAATGTTCAACCTGCAACACGAATGGAACGCTTCCCTACATCAATTTTTGGAGAACTAAAAAAAGCCGCGGCTGTCCGCACCTCAAATGACTTACCTGTTTATGACCTGAGCCTTGGCAGCCCAGACCTCCCACCAGCAGAAGCGGTCCGTCAGACTCTTTCAGAGAAAAGTGCGCTTGCCACTTCTTATGGTTATACATTGACTGGGACTACACGTTTTTATGAAGCGGTCGCAACCTATTACAAAAATCGTATGGGCGTCCCCCTAGACCCCGAAACTGAAATTGTTCAGACAATGGGTTCACAAGAAGGTCTTGTCCACCTCCCTCTTGCGTTTTGCAATGAAGGCGATATTGTCCTGACAACCAATCCCGCATATGTCGCATATGATGCAGGCATCCATGTAGCCGGTGCAATACCTTACTACCTTTCACTTGATGAAGAGAACGGTTTCTTACCGGATATCGCATCGATACCTGATGAAATTGCAGATAAAGCGAAATTGTTGATTTTAAATTTACCTGGCAACCCAGTTCCGGCTTTGCCAAGTGATTCGTTTTTCAAAGACGTCGTCACGTTTGCGAAAAAACACAATATTATTGTTGTCCATGACGCTGCGTACGCTGAATTTTATTTTGATGGAAGCGGACCGAAGAGTTTCTTGGCCACTCCTGGAGCTAAAGAAGTGGGGCTTGAAATTAATTCTCTATCAAAGACCTTTAGTCTGGCTGGGGCACGAATTGCGTACATCGCAGGAAATGCTGAATTGATTGCTGTAATCAAAAGCTTGAAATCTCATCTCGACTATGGAATTTTTGAACCGATTCAAGAGGCAGCCATCACAGCCCTATTGCACGCAGAGGAAATCACTGACAATCTGCGCCGCGTATTTTCAGAACGTCACAAAGTATTGCGACAAGGACTTGAAGAACTCGGCTGGAAAGTCGCACCTTCAAACGGTGGTATGTTCATTTGGGCAGCGTATCCGTATCCGATGAAAGACACAGAATTTGTGTTCCACGTGTTGCGTGAAACAGGAATCGTCATGGTACCTGGATCTATCTTTGGTACAGAAGGTGACGGGTTTGCGCGTATTGCCTTAGTAAAAGATGTTGAAGTATTGAAGGAAGCACTCGAAGCATTAAAAACTCTCCAACCGATAGAAGTTGGATAAGGAGGAAGTTTAGGTATGTACATTTATTTGACAGATACACCACAAGTGAGCGGTTTTCATTTAAAAGGCGAAACAGAACGCTATATTAACGAATATGAAACTCTGCAAGAACTAGAGGGGCATGGCTACAAAGTGATTGATTCGTCTGGAGAGCTTTCTGATAAAGGATTTTTCGTACTAAATAATATTCCTGTGACGGAAGCAGGTCGCCCCGTGTTCGAACAACGCTTCATGAACCGCGCTCGCGCGATTGAAGACGAACCAGGGTTTATTGCGATTCGCGTGATGCGCCCAATGGATTCCAACACATACATCATATTGACGGAATGGGAAGACGAGAAGAATTTCAAGGATTGGCAGTCATCACAAGCCTATTCAAAAGCACACGCAAAACGCGGTACTGACGAGGGTATCGACAAACGTCCAGCAATTTTTGATGGACCGAGTTTTGTTACTACGTATAGCGCAAAATAAAACAACCGGCCCCGCATCATTGCGGGGTCGGTTTTTTATTACTCATATTCTTTTTGAATATCCTTCGTACTACGCACCGTATCAATCGGGCGAACTAACGCTTCGATTTGTTCGCGGCGGCCTTCAAACTTCGGTGGCAATGCTAGCTTCTCTCCCAAAGTCTCATATGGCTCATCATCCATAAATCCTGGTCCATCTGTCGCAAACTCGAATAATAACGGTGGCGCAATTCGTGCATACAATGACTCGAAATAGAATCGGTCGACATAGCCAGATGACGGAATACCCACTTGGTTCAAACGGTCAATCCAGAAATTCAATGCGTCCCGATCTTCAACGCGGAACGCCACGTGGTGAACCGTACCGAAACCTTGACGACCTGGTGGTAACACGACGTTCTTCTCGATGATGACCGCAGCCCCATTTCCACCTTCCCCTACTTCCATCCACGTCAAATCGCCTTCAGATGCGATTTCACGGAAACCAAGTACTTTATCTAGCATCTCTTTTAAGAAGTCGACGCGATCGTAGCGGAACACAATCGGACCCAATCCTGTAATCGCAAACTCTAGTGGAATCGGACCGTTCTGCCATGGAGTACCGGAAGCGACTCCACTATTTGTTTCGTCTGAAATCAATTGATAACGCTGGTCGTCAAAGTCAGCAAATTTTACAACTTTACGGCCAAACAGCTCTTCAATTCCTTGATTTTTAACACCTAGACGGTCAAATCGTTTCACCCAATACTCTAATGCTGCATCCGTTGGAACACGGAATGATGTACGGTAGATTTCGTTCGTTCCGTGAGACCCTTTTTGAATTCCTGGAAAGTCAAAGAACGTCATGTCTGTTCCTGCGCTACCGCGGTCATCTGCAAAGAATAAGTGATACGTCTGGATATCATCTTGGTTGACTGTTTTCTTTACTAAACGCATCCCGAGCACATATGTGAAGAACTCATAGTTTTTCTCCGCACTGCTTGTGATCGCTGTAACATGGTGGATTCCTTTTAATTCATTCATGATTTTTTCCTCCTTGTGTTTCTTTCTGATTTTAGTATACGACGTAATTATCTTGAATTCAAGATATTTGTTTACTAAAGAGCCCATTCCTATAGAATGGGCTAAAAACTCTTAGTTATCATCTAAAATCGAATCGCGTTTTTCAGTAAGGAACGTGAGAACTTTGTTGGTTGGATCATACGATTCCCCATAAAATTCTTCATCTTTGTACGTATGGATATTTTCATACGTCCATTTCATCGCTTCGTACACTTCTTTCTCATCACGTGGTTCAGGCGTCCAGTAAAGAATCTCAAGCACTGTGTTCTCGCCAGTTGCTAGAGAACGTCGATTGTATCCAATTTGAGTCGCGTGGACAAATCCTTCACGCTGATAGAAACGTAAACGTTTTTCAGTATCTGTATCTTCATAATTCACAGGCTCAACTTCTAATAGAATCGTTTTACCAGTGGCTTTTAGTTTTTCGAGTAACTTCTTCCCAAGACCTTCTCCGCGTGCTTCTTTTGAAACAAACAAGTAGTCGACAAAAATAAAGTCTTTAAATTCCACATACATGAGGACATGCTTTGGCCCCTCATCTTTGCGGTAGACTTTGCCTTTTTCTTCTAGCAACGTCTCCATATGCTCACGTGACTTCATTTCTTCTACAGGAAAGTATTGGTTCAATTTTGTATACCAGTTCATTGTTGTTAGCTCCTTCGAATTTTTCATTGCCCGGAGATTTTTGTTTTTTGCAGCGTACAAGTTGAGGAAAAATCAGGCTAGATAAAAATCCTCACCACGACATGTTTACCCGATATTCGTTATACTTAAACATAAAAGAGGTGTTTTTTTCGATGAAACTGTTTAGAGACCATTTAGATAGGGAATTACAGATTCCTACTTTTCCACAGCGAATCGTTTCAATCTGTCCTGCCATTACCGAAACGCTCTTTGCACTGAACGTTCAGGATCAAGTAGTCGGCCGTACAAAATATTGCATTTTCCCAAAACATCAGGTGGAGGCACTTCCTTCAGTCGGAGGCACGAAAGATGTTTCCATTGAAAAAGTACGCGCTTTAAAGCCTGACTTGATCCTTGCTGAAAAAGAGGAAAATACAAAAGAAACGGTAGAGCTTCTTTCAGAAATCGCACCTGTCGTCGTATTTGAGGTCCAAACGATTGAAGATTCTTACCGACTGATTCGTGACCTTGGAGCAGTGTCGGGTGCGCAACCTGCTGCAACCAAACTTGAGCAAGAGGCGCGCATGTCTTTCGACTCGCTACCTAAAGTTTCTGGACAGCCATCTGTCCTCTATATGATCTGGCGCAAACCATATATGGCAGTCGGTGATACTACGTATATCCAAGCAACGTTAAAAGCACTTGGATTCCAAAATGCAGCAAAGCCTCTTGATGGACGCTATCCTGAAATCACACCTGAATTACTCGAAGAACTCAAACCGGATTATCTACTTCTCGCATCTGAACCGTTTCCATTTGCCGAGAAACACAAACAGGAATTTGCAGAGTTCACATCAACTTCTAAGCCCGTGTTAGTCGACGGGGAAATGTTCTGGTACGGTGCAAAAATGACGGAAGCCGCACACTATTTTAAGAAACTTTTTGAAAATAATGAATCCTTCATCATTGACAACGACACAGTAAAGAAGGTAAGATAAACAAAACTTTTTGTTCGGGATGGGTAGAAGATGCCGGAGAGCCGCCATCGCCCTAGAGCAGAGTTGAGATGAGAGAGCAGAGATGAGAAATCCTCGACAAAGAAGAGTACACTGACGCGACATGTCAAAGAGAGCCGGTCATCGCTGAAAGCCGGTCATGTCATCAGCTGGAATGGACTTTGGAGAGTCTTCTGAAAAGGAAGAACGGATGATCCCCGTTACAAGATCTGGAGAGAGTTTTTGAACTTGAAACCAGAGGTGGTACCGCGAACCGTTCGCCCTCTGCAGGCTTTTTGCCTGTGGAGGGCTTTTTTCATTTTCTGCTCCTATGAGAGGAGCCAAGTCCAGATGACACACTATGTGCACGAATCTCTTAATGGAGATTCTTTAACCCCTATTTCTATCTACCACCGCTTACAAGGCGACCGTAAGTTTTTGCTTGAAAGCTCTTTAAAGCACGAAAAATCCGGTCGCTATTCCTTTATCGGCGCTTCCCCATCCACGATGTATCGTGGGGAAAAAGGCCAGTTGACTGTGAAAGACTTACTGAGTGGGGCCACTGATCAATTTCATGGAGACGCGATGACGCTTCTGAAACAGTTGCTTCCCCCTCCACTTCCCGAAGGTCCTTTCCCCTTTTCCACAGGGGCAATCGGCTACGTAGGATATGAAGTGCTAGGGCATACAGAACCAACAGGCCACCCACTTCCGAAAGCACGAGAATTACCAGACATCTATTTCCTGTGGTATCCAACAGTCGTCGTCTACGATCATCAGACGCATACGGTAACCGTACTAAACAGCAATGGAAATGAAGACGAAGTGGCGCAAGTGGTTGCGGAATTACAAAAGACGCCCACGACTGAGCTTCCCGATGAAGCGACGCCGCTTCACTTTACATCCAACATCACAAAAGACGAATTTCTAGCGAACGTTGAAAAATCGAAAGAATGGATTTATGAGGGGGAAATCTTTCAACTTGTATTGTCGCAAAGACTTTCTGCTTCCATTAATCAGACACCCTTCGCCTATTACCGAAAATTACGTCGCGTCAACCCTTCCCCTTATATGTTTTACATCGACTTCGGGGATGCCGTAGTACTTGGGGCTTCACCGGAAAGTTTCGTACGCGTTTCGGAAGGTGTTTTGCAGTCCAACCCGATTGCTGGAACGCGACCAAGGGGCGCTACGCCGGAACTTGATCTTGCGCTTGAAGAAGATTTGCGGCAAGACCCGAAAGAACGCGCAGAACACGACATGCTTGTAGACCTAGCACGTAATGACGTCGGTCGACTTAGTAAAGCTGGCAGTGTAAAAGTCACAAAATATCAGCAAGTCGAGCGATATCAACACGTGATGCACCTGGTGTCGGAAGTCGAAGGACAGCTACTTCCAAACATCCACCCACTTGAAGCACTCACAGCGTGTCTGCCAGCCGGTACCGTTTCGGGCGCACCAAAAATTCGAGCAATGCAGTTGATCAATGAACTTGAGACGACGCAGCGCGGTGTCTATGCAGGAGCAGTCGGCTATTTGAGCGCGAGTGGCAATTTAGATGCTGCCCTAGCAATTCGTACAGCGATCATCTCAGAAGGTTCCATCGCAATCCAAGCCGGTGCTGGTATCGTGTACGATTCAGACCCTGTGAAAGAATATGAAGAAACGTTACACAAAGCACGCTCTCTTCTGGAGGTGTTCCAATGATTCTCTTGATTGATCACTACGATTCGTTTACGTACAATTTGGCCCAGTACTTTCAAGAACTCGGAGAGCAAGTCGAAGTGGTGCGCTACGACACGTTGACAGTGGAGTCCATCCAAAAAATGAACCCAACTGCTATCGTACTTTCTCCTGGCCCGGGCCACCCAAAAGACTATACAGTCACGCAAAATATTTACAAAGAGCTCCATACTACTTACCCGTTCCTCGGCATCTGTCTAGGGCATCAGTTAATGGGACTTTGCACTGGAGCAGCCATTATCTCAGCTCCGCAAATCTTTCATGGCAAGACCTCACGCTTACTAGATGCAGATACTCAAGAAGAAAGCGGTGTTGTGATGCGGTACCATTCGTTAGCTGTCGATGCAACGACTCTTCCAGAAGAGTTTCTACCTGTCAGCTTCGCACAAGAAGACGGTACATTGATGGAGATGCGTCACCGCACGTTACCCATTGTCGGGATGCAGTATCATCCGGAATCCATCGGAACACCGGACGGCAGAAAGCGCTTGGCCAATTACTTACAAGGAGTGATGCGAAGTGAAAGCTACTTATGAGCGAATCCTACAAGGGGACTACTTATCGCGATTGGAGATGAAACAACTCGCCGGTCAATTTTTTGAAGCAGATGCAGAGGAGAAGTTGATCAAAGATATCTTGCTTGCTCTTCACGCGAGGCAAGAAACGGCGGAAGAACTTGCAGGTGTTGTGGATGCCTTGATGGAACGTGCGACATCCTATCCTACTGTTCCCTTCCCGGTATTCGATATGTGCGGTACAGGTGGTGATCAATCGGGAAGTTTCAATATCAGTACAACAGCTGCATTTGTCACTTCAGGGGCTGGAGTCCGTGTCGCTAAACATGGCAACCGGAGCATCTCTAGCCGTTCAGGAAGTGCCGATGTACTAACCGCTCTCGGATTAGAACTTACTGTTACACCGGAAGAAAGCGCACGACTCCTTGAGACGACAGGCCTAACGTTTTTATTCGCACCGGATGTCCACCCGGCGATGCGGGTTCTGCAACCGATTCGAAAAGCAATCGGGAAACCAACACTTTTCAATTTGATTGGCCCCCTCGCCAATCCGTATCCGTTAACGCATCAATTAATTGGCGTGTACCGTGAGGACTACCAGCAAACACTGGCTGAAGCGGCACGTCTTCTTGGAAGAAAGCGGGCGGTCATTGTAACGGGTGAAGGGTGTCTTGATGAAGCTTCTCTTGATGGCACAACGCGCTATACTGTGTTGCACGATTCGGAAATCATGACGCACACCCTTACTGCAGAACAGGTCGGGCTCTCCCCACTTCCACGTGAAGCGATTGCAGGTGGCGACGCAGAACAAAACGCACACATTTTACGGGCTGTATTAAATGGCGAGCCTTCAGCTTATTTGGATACGACACTGTTAAACAGTGGACTCGCATTGTTTGCTGCAGGAGCTGCATCTTCTGTCAAAGAAGGAATTGAAACTGCGCGGGAGAGCATTCAGTCCGGCAAAGCACTTCATCAATTGCTGCATTACCCAACAGCTGTGGAGGTAACGTCATGACAATACTAGATACAATCATCGCAACGAAATATAAAGAAGTAGAACAACTGAAAACAACAGTCTTACCGGAGCGATCCATCCCATTGCGCCAAAAATTATCGAATACACTCACGCATTCGAATCGCCTTGAAGTGATTGCTGAAATTAAGCGCGCGTCCCCTTCAAAAGGGTTGATACATCCGAACCTTGATGCTGTGGCGCAAGCCAGCCGCTACGTTGCAGGTGGTGCAGCTGCGATTTCGGTTCTCACGGACATCGAGTATTTCCAAGGGTCGTTTGAGGATTTGACGCAAGTAGCAAACTCTACCGATCTTCCAGTATTGTGCAAAGATTTTATGGTCGATCCAATTCAAATCGATGCCGCGTATAGCCACGGAGCGTCCATCATCTTATTGATTGTTGCAGCACTAGAAGTTGATGCACTACACGCACTCTACGATTATGCGACTCGTCTTGGCCTTGAAGTACTTGTTGAAGTGCACGACGAAGAAGAATTGGAAATCGCTCTAAATCTAGGTGCTCAATTGATTGGCGTAAACAATCGAGACCTTCGTACTTTCGAAGTGTCTCTTGATACGACAGAACGGCTGGCACGGAAAATTCCTGCTACTGCAAACGTTCACCTCATTAGTGAAAGCGGTATTGTCTCCCCGCAAGATGCAGAACGCCTAAGTGCTTGTGGTGCCCATGGATTACTAGTCGGTGAGACATTGGTTCGCGCAGATTCAGTGGAAGAAGCGCTGCAAGCATTCCAGGTCGGGAGGGTCGTTCATGACGCGTATTAAGATTTGTGGATTAAAAGAGGCGGAACATGTGGAAGCTGCAGTTTTTGCTGGGGCAGATGCCATCGGTTTTGTATTCGCCCCGAGCAAGCGCCAAATCACGCTATCAAAAGCCGCTGAACTTGCGAAAGCCATTCCGTTCCCTGTCAAAAAAGTAGGGGTTTTTGTGAACGCGACTGCCGAAGAAATCAATGCCACGGCACAAGCCGTTCCTCTCGATTACGTGCAGTTGCACGGGGATGAACCCGACACATTACTGGATGCCATTGAAGTACCCGTGATTAAAGCATTTTCAATCCGTTCAAAAGAAGATTTGGAGCGTGCGTTTGCAAGCCCCGCTCCTCTCGTACTCGTGGATGCACCAGGTACGACACACCGAGGAGGTTCCGGTCACACATTTGATTGGACGTACTTCCATCAAGTATCAACGTCGAGACCCTTCATCCTAGCAGGTGGATTGACGCCAGAAAATGTAGGAGAAGCCGTACGAGATTTACAGCCCGCTATGGTGGATGTATCGAGTGGCGTAGAAACTGATGGACGAAAAGACAGCGAAAAAATTAAGGCGTTCATACGCGCCGTACGGGAGGAATTAGGATGACAAACTACACAGCACCAGTAAAAGGTCGCTACGGAAATTACGGTGGCCAATTCGTTCCAGAGACGCTCATGCACGCTTTAGCAGAACTTGAAGAAGCCTACCTTGACGCGCAAAAAGATCAAGCGTTTAACGACGAAGTCCGCTATTATCTGGAACAGTACGTCGGGCGTGAAAATCCTTTATATTTTGCAGAACGTTTAACTAAACATTATGGCAAAGCAAAAATTTATTTGAAACGTGAAGATTTAAACCATACAGGAGCGCACAAAATCAACAATACAGTCGGACAAGCCCTCCTTGCAAAACGCATGGGGAAAAAGAAAGTCGTTGCTGAGACTGGTGCCGGCCAACACGGCGTTGCTACTGCAACTGTTAGTGCGTTGTTCGGCCTTGAGTGCACGATTTTTATGGGAAAAGAAGACATTCGTAGACAACAGTTGAACGTTTTCCGGATGGAGTTGCTGGGTGCTAAAGTTGTCGAAGTTACACAAGGAAGCGGTACGCTGAAAGACGCTGTCAACGAGGCTCTTCGTTACTGGGTCACACATGTGGACGACACGCACTACATCATGGGGTCAGTTCTAGGACCTCACCCATTCCCGCAAATTGTCCGAGACTACCAATCCGTAATCGGCCAAGAAACACGGCGCCAAAGTCTCGCGCAATTCGAGCAGTTACCTACACACGTTCTCTCCTGCATCGGCGGTGGTAGTAATGCGATGGGTATGTTCTATCCGTTCATCAATGATTCCGATGTAAAGTTGATTGGAATTGAAGCAGCTGGACACGGGGTCGCTTCTGGGAAACATGCAGCAAGCTTAACTGGTGGGAAAGTTGGCGTATTACACGGTGCCATGATGCACCTCTTACAAGATGAAGCTGGTCAAATTCAAGAAGCTCACTCGATTTCAGCAGGCCTTGATTACCCGGGTATCGGACCCGAGCATAGTTACCTGCACGACCTCGGTCGCGTCGAGTACACGTCTGTGACGGATGAAGAAGCATTGACAGCTCTACAATTACTCGCCCAGACAGAAGGCATTATTCCGGCACTTGAATCAGCACATGCACTTGCTCACCTAGACGTCCTCCTCCCAACGACAACCGAAGATGATCATGTTGTCATTTGTTTATCAGGTCGTGGAGACAAAGACGTGCATACAATCCGAGAAGCACTCGCTAGTAAGGAGGAAAACGAATGAGTCGATTAACAAAAGCAATCCAGTCGCGCGTGGAGGCAGGAGAAACTGCGTTCATCCCCTATATCATGGCGGGTGACGGAGGACTCGACGCGTTAAAGGATCAACTGCTATTCTTGCAGGAATCGGGTGCAACAGCGGTCGAGCTAGGCATTCCGTTTTCCGATCCAGTCGCAGATGGCCCAGTCATCCAAGCAGCTGGCCTTCGTTCACTTGCCCATGGAACTACGCTTCGCGACGTCCTTGAGGCTGTGAAGGCAGTAGAGAGCGACATCACTCTTCCACTTGTGGTCATGACGTATTTCAATCCTATTTTACAGCTCGGGCTTGATACATTTGCGAACTTGGCCAAAGAAGCGCGCGTTGCAGGTGTCATCGTACCTGATCTTCCACTCGAGGAATCCGAGATTTTGTCTGGTGTACTAGAACCTGCTGGAATCGATTTAGTTCAATTAGTCAGTTTAACGAGCCCGCGCGAACGTGTGGAACGGATTGCGAAAGCTTCCCAGGGATTCGTCTACGCTGTAACGGTGAACGGCATCACTGGGACACGCCAGTCGCTGCCAGAAGAGACATTTAAGCATCTTGCTGCACTTAAGTCTGTGAGCCCAGTTCCAGTGATGGCAGGCTTTGGTGTCTCGATTCCTGAGCATGTACAGCAATTAAGTGAGGTCGTGGATGGCGTAATCGTTGGAAGCTTTGTAGTCGACGCACTGCACCGGGGTGACCGTGACGCAATTCTTCCACTACTAGATGCAGCGCGTTCTGTGCGAGCAGAGGTTTAACTGATTTCTTAAGGTCTTTCTAGTAAGGGCTTGGGTCGCTCGGGGGGGTTTGTGCCCTGGGCGGCTGTTTTTGTGACGTGCGTGAGTTGTTTTGTTTCTCGAGCGAGCATTTCTATGCTCTCGAAACTCATTTGTGTGCCCTGAGTCATGTTATGGAAACTAATTTCATCTGCCAGCCCTGATTTCCTAAGATCTTTCTAGAAAACCACACAAAAGAGCCCGACACTCCCCAGAGTATCGGACTCTTTTTCTATTGGTAAAAGACGTTGGTCCAAATCATCAAAACGATACTGGCCCTTACATCCCTATGCTGCTAGTGTCCCCCGAACTAACTCTGAATAAGAGCTGTAAGGGTCTAAATTGGAATCTTCCAATCTAGTGGTCGTCGCGCATGATGGGATCCATGTCTTAACCCGCTGGATTAGTTCTGTTCGCTTTTACGGCGACGAGTCATGAATGCTGCTGCACCAAGTGATGCTGCTAGTAAAGATCCAAGTAGGAATCCTTGTGCACCCATACCTTCTTCTTCAGCCATTCCGCCCATACCAGTACTTGGCATACCTTCTGGCATCTCTCCACCTTGGAAGTTTTCAGGGAATTGATCAACAATTGCGCCTGAGATAGCCGCTGATGGCATTAACATGTGCGCATAAGCTTCACGAAGGTTTGAGTAAGCTCCTTCGAAATCGCCCTCTACATATAGATCAAATGCTGCTAGTAACTGATCTACGTGTTCAGTCAAACCAGCTTCTAAATCTGCTGCTGGTAAACGGTCTTCAGTAGCCGCTGCTAGGAATGCTGCTTGCTCAACGATATACTCGTCAAGTTCTGCCATTGCCTGCTCTTGTCCAGCTTCATCCTCATTTGCTGTAGCAACCACGTAATCTACGAAGTAGCCAATGTGGCTGTTCCAGATTTCTTTAAATTGTGCTCCGCCTTCTTCACCATACACTGAAGCGACTGCTGCTGATAGGTCATCTGCGTTAGCAAGAAGTGCTGCTGCTGATGCATCATAGTCAGGGTCACCATCTACTCCATTTTGCATAGCCATTACTGCAAGTCCAGCATGCTCTGTGAAGATACGGTCTAGGTTAGCACGTAAATCCGCTGCTGGTGTTACAGCTACAGTATTATCAAAGTTCTCTGGGAATTGGTCAGTAATTGCTGAAGCCATACCAGATGCTACCATTACCATGTGGTTGATTGCTTCGCGCTCGCTATTGTAAGACGCTTCATAATCTCCAGCTACATAGCTATCGAACGCTGCGACTAATTGACCTACATGTTCAGTCAACCCTGCTTCTAGATCTGCTGCTGGTAAACGTCCTTCAGTTGCTGCATCTAAGAATGCTGCTTGCTCTACAATGTATTCATCTAATTCAGCTACAGCTTGATCTTTTCCTGCTTGGTCATCTGCTGCAGTTGCATTTGCATAGTCTACGAAGTAGCCAATGTGTGAAGCCCAAATTTCTTTGAATTGTGCTCCTGCTTCTTCTCCATATACAGAAGAGACAGCTGCTGTTAAGTCATCTGTGTTCCCGTTTAATGCGCCAGCTAATGCTTCAAAATCTTCTGTTCCATCTGCACCTTTTTTCAATGTTTCCACTGCTAAGAATGCATGCTCAGTAAATAAGTGTGTTAGTGTCGAGCGAAGTTCTGATGCTGGTGAAGAAACTCCCATGTCATCTGAAACTGCTCCACCCATTGAAGAATGATCGCCGTGGTCATCTGCTAGTGCAATCGCCGGTGCCGCCATTGTCATTGCCAGTGTTGCTGCTAAAATTGCTTTTGATTTCATTTTGTAGTTCATGTGAATCTCTCCTTTTTTTTGGGGTTTTTAATTTACACCAAGCTAACGGAAGAGAAATTCGATTGGATCACTTTTTTTGAAAGTTTTTTTAAATTCTTTTGACCAACCTTCTCCAAACGTTGATACATAAAGGTTTCAACCTTCTACAAAATGTATAACAAAAAGAAAAAATCGCCCATTTTCATGAGCGATTCAAGAAATTAATTGGCATTTGGTGCTGAAATAGTTGAAGCCATCAATACATCACCAAGTGGTGTTTCACTATCTTTTGTTGGTTCATGAGATACAGCAATCTGATCCCATGTGAAATCTTTCCCAGCAGGAAGTGTATACACAACCGCTCCATCTGTTCCTGTGGATGTAAATGTTCCTGCACGATCTGGACCATCCTCATCAATTAACCAAACTTGATAGACTTCTTCATCTGTTAGTTCTGGCAATGAAGATGCTTGGACGACCACTCGAATCTCATCGCCATTTCGGACAATAGATGCGGTTCCTGTTGAGTCACCTTCAAGAGGTTGCAAATTCACAAGTGCAATCAATTGATCGACTGTTTCACTTTGCGACACTAATGTTTGTTGTTGATCACTTACCATCCATCCTAGATAAGCGTTTCCTACTAATGAGAGGACAAGCGCTGCTGCAAGGAGTGGGAGCCATTTTGGTGTACCTCTACTCTTACTAGAGGTATGTGTTACAGGTGTTGGCTGTGTAGTTTCTTTAGTTTCTGGTCGGAATGGGACAAGGGGATCCGCTTGCGCTGGTGGGGTCTCTTCAAAAATTGACCCAAGTACGCGTTCTTTCATTCCCACTGGCGGTTCCGTGAATTCCGACACGTACGGTAAATCTTCTGATAACGCCTGCCACTCAGCAAGCTCTTGTTGACACTCGGCGCATGTTGCCAAATGCTGTTCAAACGCTTCCTTCTCTTCCGTTGTCAGTTGTTCGTTGAAATAATCAATTGTTAAATCACACATCACTCGTTCCATCTGCAAGTTCCCCCCTTTCCGGTTCTAATCGTTTTCTGAGATGTTGTAAGGCTAATCGTATTCTACCTTTGACCGTGCCTAAAGGAATATTCAAATCCTTTGAGATCCGGTCCTGCGAATAGCCATGAAAATAAAACAGCTCAACGATTTTTCTTTGATCTTCTTTCAAATAAGACAATGCCTTGCGAATACGATCACTTTTCTCTTGCCACTCGACCGCTTGCTCGGGGGCATCATGCATTGTATCCGTGACACGTTCAGCATCTTTATCTAGTAATCCGACTTCTTGTTGTTTAGCAGACTTTCGAATCACGTCCAAACAACGGTTGCGTGTCATAGTGAGCAACCATGAAGAAAACTTGCCACGGCTAGCATCAAATGGTGCGTGATCACGCCAGAGCTTTGTGAATACATCTTGTACGATGTCTTCTGCTCGTTGTTGATCTTGCATCATGCGGTAAGCAAATGAATAGACCAGTCGTTCATATTTATTATAAAGCTCTTCTAGCGCATGTTGATCCTTGGCTAAAATTTGCTCGTACAACTCTTCATCCGAAAAAGACACGTAGTTCCCTCCCCTACTTCCAGTTCCTCTTATCATAACGGAAAGTAGCAAAGTATTACTATTAATAAGATAACGCAGAAACTCTGCATTTGGATCACTTTTCCTAGAACTAGGTGACAAGAATCATTTTAGGGTATGATGAAAAGAAAAAAGAGGTGGTCCAATGATATTTTTTGTAGTGTGGATTTTACTCGTTGGCTATGCTGTTTTTCTAGCACCTGGGCAAGGCAACAGCAGTGATCCCGTGTTAACAGAAGTATTTGCAGGGAATTGGGCGGCGATTGATCCCCTCGTGTTAACTGTATTTAATTCGTTAGGGATTTTCCCACTCATCTTTCTCACAGTACTACTTCGCAATGATACGAAACGTTGGCCGGCTTGGCCGTTCTCGCTCGTTTCATTCGGCCTTGGTGCGTTTTCACTACTCTTGTATTTTGCTTTCGGAAATCGACCACCGGAACGAAAAATCCGAACGCCTAAATGGTTGCTTCGTATTTTACGCTCAAAAACATGGCTACTATTCTTGATTGTGATTACAGTTGCCAATTTGATTTCCTTACAAAACGGCATTTCACTAGATGCTTATATGGAAACTTTCCAACAGTCGCATCTTGTATCGGTCATGACAGTAGATTGGTTCGTCCTCTGGGGCCTATCCATTTATGCCGTGTATCACTTTTATCCAGAAGCTCGCGCAAAGGCATTGGCCTTCATACCAATTGCCGGCCCAGCACTGGTGTTGCTAATTAATTCGAATCGTATCGACGTTTAAATTTTTTCATGGCGGGGTATTTCATAGTAAACACCTAAACAAGGAGGTCTATTTATGGATAACAACCGTCATGAAGAAAAGCACGTTGAGGTTCGACGTGAAGAAAAGACAGACAGCGGTCTAGTCGGTGCTACATTTATCAAATATGCAGCGTACATCATTATTTTCTTTGGTATTCTTTGGTTCTTGATCTCATACGTATTCCCGATGTTCAGCTAGCAGTGAAGCCGAGTTTACAACGACTCGGCTTCTTTTTGTTTTTCTGGCACTTTAACGAGCGCATATCTTTTCCATGCTTTGCTCTTCCATCTAAACAACATGATCAATCCACGCGTCCATTCATCAATTGCAATCGCAGCCCACACACCCACTAGTCCCCATTCCAAAGTAAAAACGAAGAAATAACCGAGCGGTAGACTGATACCGATCATTGAAATAGCTCCCATTATTACAGGGAAGCGTGCATCTCCTGCAGCGCGTAACGAGTTAATGATGACTATATTCAAGGTTCTTCCTGTTTCGAGTGCAAGACCTAACACTAGCACTTGTGCAGCAAGACGAATGACTTCAGGGTTGTCCGTGAAAATCCCTACAATCGACTCTCGGAAGATGACCACTATGGATACAGCCACAATAGTAAATGTCATCGCGTATTGCACACTCTTCCAAAGTTGACTGTACGCCTCTTCAGAACGCCCAGCCCCTACAAACCGTCCAACAATAATGGCAGTCCCCATTCCAATAGCTATCGCGAACAAGTACGTGAACATCGAAATGTTGTGCGCATATTGCCTCGCCGCAAGTGACTCTGCCCCAAGGTACGTAATATAGAAGAGAAATACGATTTGCGCAGCTTGGTACAAAATTTGTTCAAACGCAGCGGGCAGTCCAATACGAAGAATTTTTCCAATATAGTCTTTTGACCACTGGAAATAGTCTCGCCACATAACGCGAACATCCATCACTTTATAAAATAACCAGAAGAACACGAGCATCGCCAAGAAACGACTTCCAATTGAAGAAATCGCTGCCCCTTCAACGCCGAGTTCAGGAAAACCAAATTTCCCAAAAATCAAAACATAGTTCCCGATAACGTGAATGATGTTCATTCCAAGCGACACATACATCGTCTGTTTCGTCCATCCATGAACACGAATGACGGCCGACAAGGAGTTAATAATGGCTTGTAAGAAGATGGCTCCACCAACAATCGATAGATAACTCACTGCGTAGTCCAGGACATCTCCTTGCAGGTTCATCGCAACCATCATCGATTTGGCAAAAATCAAATAGACGATGCTGAGAATAATTCCGATCACAAGATTGAGTGTGATGGAGAGTGCTGCAACTTTGGAAGCTTCTTTAAAAAGCTTTGATCCAAGGTACTGCGCAACGACGATTGAAGCTCCTGCTGCCACTACTTCTAGTAGCAATATCGCTATATGAATATACTGATTAGCCGCTCCTACTCCAGAAACTGCGTCGTCTGAAAGGGAGCTGAGCATAAAGGTATCCACTATACCCATCAACATGAATAAAAAGACTTCTAAAAAAATCGGCCATGTTAAATGAAAGAGGTTTAAGTCACCGGTTTGTTTTGTTTTTTTCATTGTGCGTTCCTTCTTCCTCGCTAAACATTTACTTAGCATAGCAAAATCTCCGGAAAAAGAAAGGGCAATATTTTACTATTAGATGTGGAGCCGACTGTTCAGAAATAGTGCGAGATGACAGCGTGGACTGTGAAGTGTTCTATGCTTCATAGACCGCGATGGCATCTTGCGGGATTTCTAGGAGGCGCAACTCGATTACGGTTAGATGTGGCGATCAGAAGTTTTGGACTGAGCGAGCGTTCATCTACCGAAAGTATGATTTATTCTACCCAAATCGACTTTTTTTCTACCGAAACTGAAATTTATTCTACCCAAACCACTTTTTATTCTACCGAAGTCATACTATGGAAACCATTTCAGCCCCCTCCCCCTCCCCTCCCTAACCAGCACTAAAAAACCACGAGCGCAAAGCCCGTGGTTTCGAAAATTAATCTAAGATTTTAATTGTAACTGTTTGACGTCCCCAGTTTAGAGCACCTTGCTGATCTGGGATGAAGACATCGATTTTGTTCCCTTTGATTGCGCCACCAGTATCTCCGGCAATCGCTTCTCCATATCCTTCAACCCATACTTTTGAACCTAATGGGATGACAGATGGATCAACCGCGATTACTTTTTGATTTGGGTTCGCACGTAAGTCGATACCTGTTGCTGTTGTACCTGAACATCCTTCACAGTAAGCTGTGTAAGCTGTTGCTTCAACCGTCATCGTTTGAGCGGCTTCTACTGGAGCAGACTCAACAGGTTGAGACTCTTGTGGTGCTGCCGCTTGCTCAGTTTGTTCAACTGGCTTAGACTTTGCTTCTTCTACAGGAGCTTGCGCTGCTGGAGCCTGAGCGGCAGGTGCTGCTATATAGTCATTCCCTTCCACAACTAACACTTGGTCTGGGAAGATTAAGTCTGAAGTTAAGCCGTTCCATCCTTTAAGGTCGGCCACTGAGATATCATACTGCTGTGCGATTTGGTAGAGCGTGTCGCCGCTAACCACTTTGTATGTTTCAAGTTCCCCGACTTGTAGTTCTTGATTTGGGAAAATCAAAGTAGAATCTAAGTTGTTCCATTCTTTGATGTCTCCTACAGATACTTCATTTTGCTGTGCAATGGACCATAATGTGTCCCCGCTTTTAACTGTATATGATTGTTCGGCTGCAGACGCACCGGCTGCGCCAATAAATAATCCTGAAATAGCGGTTAGTGCAACGATTTGTTTTTTCATAAGTTAAAATTCCTCCTTTTCACTAACGACCCCTATCGTACCACCTCCACATTGCAGAACAATGACAGGAAAGTACCACGGGGCTATCAATTACACGTCAGCGAAATCTCAAACATAACAACCACACCACAACTATGACAAACACATAACAGACATGACCCCTCACTAACAATACGCAAAAAAACAGCCAGTTGAAGGGTTATCCCTTGCAACTAGCTGTTTTCCATCATTTCTCATTCGGTTTTAGAAAGCAAACTGACGGAAACTTTTACATCAATTTTACTAGCTCCACCGCGGTATACACCTTGGACTGGACTCACATCGTTGTAGTCGCGTCCCACACACATACGGATGTGGTTCTCAAGTGCTTCCACGTTATTCGTTGGATCTAATCCTACCCAACCAATTCCGGGAATCATCACTTCCACCCATGCATGGCTTGCTGCATCACCGACAAGTGCAGAGTCTTCACCAACATACAAGTACCCACTCACGTAGCGAGCCGGAATTTGTTTCGTTCGTAAAATTCCTAGCATGACGTGCGCCATATCTTGACAAACCCCTCCACGAAGTTCAAACGACTCCGAAGCTTTCGTTGAGACGTCTGTAGCATTCGGATCATAATTGAATGTGTCATAAACGTAGCGCATGACTTCAATGGAATATTGTACAGGATTGGTCATGAGCCCGATTGCTCGGTCGACGCGATCCATTTGTTGTGGCTCAAGATACGTGAAAGAGGTGTTTGCTAAGTAGCCTGCATAGTGTTCTTGGAACAAGTCGGAATGAAAGATGTCTTTCATTTCTGGAGAATAATCAATTTGTTGGATGAATGGACTTCGCTGAATACTTACAATAGAAGTCGATTTGATTTCTAAATGTTGATGTCGTTCAGCAATAAAGAAAGTCTCTACATTGTTCCCCCAAATATCGGTATGCTCTTTTGTCAATGACATTGGTGTGATATCTGTTCTATAGGAGAGAAGTCGCTGGCACTCGTCCGAACGCGGCTTCAAACGAATCGAATTCATACTTTGATCGACGACAGTGTCGTAGTCAAAGATGTTCGTATGTTCAATTTTGTACTTCATTGCTGTCTTTCTCCTCACTTCTGGCGGCAAGCTTTGTTCTTGGTGTTGTGAGATAGTTGGTGCTTCAACAGGTTGTGTTAAGTAATAAGTTCTCGAGAAAATCTGACCAATCTGATTACATTTATCTTGGAATTTATTTAAAAAACCAATTGTCTCATCTGTATCTAGATCTTGAATTTTCATTTGATTGAATTCCCGACGGAGAGCATCCATCGCCTCGTAAAGTTCCACAGAATAATGCGCAACTTTTGCATTCTCAAGAGCATCGACTGCTTCTCGTACATGATCCATACAATAGCGAATCGACCGCGGGAAGTCCTGATTCGTAATCAAGAAAGATAAAATCTTCGCTGGTTCCATGCGTGGCGGGTTTGACTTCAAGTAAGCTTCATACCCATTGACCATGCGAAGTGCACTCGACCAATAGTAGTAGTCGCTTGCTTCATATTCTTTTTCTCGGCTTCTTGTCTGTTCACTTACCACATTTAAAATGCGCGCTGTTTTTTCGGCACGTTCTAACCACTTTCCAATCTTCAACATATAGTATGCCACATCACGGGACATTGCTGCTTCAATAATGCCTTGTGCCATATAAGACGCTTGCTTTGTCTCATTGAAAAAGTCGCGCATCGTATGAATGGAATAGGCTCTGTCCGGAATTGGATTCGCCGACAAGTAAAATTGATTCCAGCACTCGAATAAATCATTGGGAATATAATCGCGGGTGACGCGGGCGTTATCTCTTGCAATACGCACACAATTAAGTGCTGAGTTCAAGTTATCTTCCCCATACGTTAAATACGAAATTAAATCTTCGACCCGCGTCTTTCCTTCACTTTCTAAGCGCTTTAACTCTTCGGCTGTTGCACACACTTCAAATAGAATATGGTAATCCTCTTCTTGAAAAATATCTTTATTCCCAGCTTCAAGCATCTGCGTTAAATGTACATGCATAATGCGGGAGTGACTTTCAGACCGTTCGATATTTCGCGCCATCCAATACAGCGCATCCGCTACACGACTAAGCATGTGCAGTCCCCCCATTCTTTAAAATCCAAGTATCTTTTGCACCGCCGCCTTGAGAGGAATTGACGACAAGTGAACCTTCTTTTAATGCAACCCGGGATAGTCCTCCAGGCAGTACGTGTGTTTCCTTACCACGCATGACAAATACACGTAGATCCACGTGACATGGATAAAATTCTTCTCCTTGAAATGCTGGCGCTCTTGAGAGTTGAATTGTCGGTTGTGCAATGTATTGGTGTGGTGTTTCTTGAATTTTTTGCTTAAAGATTTCAATCAACTCGTCATCTGCTTGAGGTCCAATCAACATATCATACCCACCGGAAGCCCCTACATTTTTGACAACGAGATCTCGGATATTGGCGAGGACCCAATCACGTGTCTCTTGTTCCTCGAGACGGTATGTCTTCACATTGGCGATAATCGGCTCTTCATTCAAATAGAACTTAATCATATCTGGAACATAGGAATACATCGCTTTGTCATCTGCAACACCATTACCTATTGCATTTAGTATGGCTACATTACCTTGTTTGTAGACGTCAACAAGTCCACTCACCCCGAGCATCGAATCTTCCCTAAATGCTGCAGGATCTAAGAAGTCATCATCGATTCGTCGATAGATGATATGAATGCGTTCTAGTCCGCGAATCGTTTTCATATAAACATGACCGTCTTTGACCAACAAGTCACGCCCTTCCACAAGATGAATGCCCATTTGTTGCGCCAAGAAAACGTGGTCATAATAGGCGGAATTATACATTCCAGGGGTCAGCAGGACAGCCGTAGGGTTTTCAATCCCTTCCGGTGCATGGTCAAGCATTGCCTCATGGAGATAAGTCAATTGATGTTCAAGTGTATGTACCGGCTCATCTGCAAAAAATTCTGGATAGACTTGACGCATGACATACCGGTTTTGATAGACGTATGACATTCCTGAAGGATTGCGTAAGTTGTCTTCTAACACCATATAGTTGCCTTCTGCATCTCGAATTAAATCAATACCTGCTAAGAAAATATGATTATCTAACGGAACACGCACACCTTCTGCTTGTGCTTTATAGTAATATGCATTCTTTTCAACTAAATCGCGTGGAACGATTCCAGCATCCAAAATGCGCCCTTCATGATAGATATCTTTTAGAAAACAATTTAGCGCTTCTGTGCGTTGCGCCATTCCTGTTTCAATCATCTTCCAGTCATCATTTGGAATGACGATTGGCACAAAGTCAAACGGCATGGTGCGTTCAGTCCCCACATTCTGATGGTAAACCGTAAATGTTATACCCTGACGTAAAAAGGAGAGCTGGGCGAGTTCATGTTTTTCTTTTAGCGTTTCATGCTCACTTTCAATTAGTTTCGTATGAAAATTTTTGTAGTGGGGTTTCGGGGAGCACGTGGTATCGAACATTTCATCGAAAAACGGGTGCACTTTGTAGTTGTCGAACATTGTGTCGCCTCCTATCGTCTTAATTTTCTGATTTCTAACATAATACCATACCCTTAAATCGATGTTCCTACTCTAAAAAAAATTCTCTAATTTGTTTGAGATTTGTGTAGTTGATAAAAACTAGGGTAGAGATACCATAATAAGTCTATTTAGGGAGGTTTCAAAATGACGAACGATTTTAAAAATGAACCTAGCTCGTACTGGCTTGATGGCCCTCAAATTCCGGAATTCGCATCACTTGGTGGCTCGATCAAAACTGATATTGTCATTGTTGGTGGAGGAATTGTAGGTATCACTGCCGCCTATTTGCTTCGAAATTCCGGTCGATCAGTAACTGTTCTTGAAGGTGGAAGATTGCTGCACGGAACAACAGGCTATACTACGGCTAAACTATCCGTACAACATGGTCTTATTTATGACGAATTGATTGGTACATTCTCAGAAGAAGACGCGCGCCAGTACTATGAAGCCAACCGACAAGCAATGGACTGGGCAAAATCTGTCACCGGTGAGTTAGGAATTGATTGCGGATTTGAAACGCGCCCTGCTTATCTATATGCAGAATCTTCTACTGGTGAACAAAAAATTGAAAAAGAATTTGAAGCCTATGAAAAACTAGGGATTCCAGGAGCATCTTTAACGAAGCAGACCGACCTCCCGTTTCCGATTCGTACGGCACTGAAGCTTGAGGATCAATACCAATTCCACCCCGTCTATTTCTTAGCGGCTCTTGTGAAAGAAGCGCAACAGGCCGGTGTGAAATTTTATGAGAATTCGCGCGCCAAGACCGTTCATATGCCAAGCCAAGTTGAACTTGTGAATGGCTACACGGTCCATGCGCAACAAGTCCTCGTAACGAGCCATTTCCCATTCAACGATTTTGAAGGACTCTACTTCTCTCGTATGCGTGTTGAGAGAAGTTATGCGATGACATTGCGGGGGAACTTTAATGAAGACATGGGGATGTATATTAATGTGGAGTCTCCAACCCGGTCGATTCGAACTGTGCTCGATGCTTCTGGTGAGCGTCTCTTACAAATCGGTGGCGAGGGTCACGTATCCGGTCGTCATGAAGAAAGCACACGCAACAATTATGCGAAACTACGGGATTTTGCATCAAGCTACTTTGGCACATCGGAAGTGACACACAACTGGTCGTCACAGGATTTGCTCCCACTTGATCACCTGCCGTATATCGGCCAGATGGTGACGGGCATGCCACATGTATTCGTAGCCACAGGGTTTTCAAAGTGGGGAATGTCTAACGGCATTGCGGCTGCACATGTCTTATCTGATCTCGTTCTCGGAAAAGCCAATCCGTATGAAGACCTGTTCTCCCCTACTCGTACAAAACTGCGACCTAAGGGAATTGGAAGCTTCATCAAAGACAATGCAGGTGTAGCTAAAGAATTAATCAAAGGGAAAGTCACAGGTGCAGAAGCAAATCTCGACGAGCTCGGTCTCGACGATGGAAAGCTTGTCCGCGTAGAAGGCGAAAAACTCGCGGCTTACAAAGACGACAACGGCCACGTGACTTTCTTAAAGCCAGCCTGTACACACATGGGCTGTGACGTCGCCTTTAACCAAGCGGAACGTTCGTGGGACTGCCCATGTCACGGTTCGCGCTTCAGTTACCGCGGGGATGTTTTAGAGGGCCCGGCAACTCAGCCACTTGAGCAGGTGCACCCGAAAGTTTAGATGTGGAGAACGCCATTCTAGAAACTCCGAGGAAATCAGTCGTGCCCGTGAAGGCTTTTTTCAGCCTTGGCGGGTGCGGCTGATTCCGGAGCGTGTTTCTGGCGGTCGGAACTCGATTCCGATTTAGATGTGGAGCCGACTGTTCAGAAATTGTGCAATTTTAGAAGTTGAGTTCCATTGCGGGGCTGCTTTCCGTGGGCGCTGCGTGAGCTTCCTCGTCGCAGGCTCCTGCGGGATCTCACGGCAAACTGGAATCCCACTGGAGTCAACCCCTCCATTCCACTCAACTATAGTTTTAAATGTAACAAACGCCACACAATTGCATAATAAAAAAGTGCAGCTCATCGCGAGCTGCACTTTTTAGTTGCGCTTAAAGCCTTCTTCTTTTAAATAGAGAATTGCTGCTTCTTGAGACTCGAAGCTATCTTCTAAGTTCAGACCGTGGTAGATGTTCCAAAGATCGTCTTCTTGAACAAGTTTGAGTTCTCCACCTGTTTTTGAAGTCCAGACTTGGTCCGCTGCTTCTTCATCGTCTGTAGCTTCTTTAGTAGAAAGTAGCGCAATCGAGTAGTTGATCATCTCGCGCAGCTCATCTTCTGTCACTTCACGAATGTTGGCAAGCCCACGCTCGTCCGCTTCGTACGGTCCGCCATCTCCAACGAATACATATCCGTTGCCATTCGGGTGCAATTGTTGCACAACGATTGTTTTGTCGTATTGGCTGTCTTCAAAGTGGTAGTTGAGACGTTTTAATGAGATCGATTTCTTCTTAAGCTCCGGAAATGTTTCGATAATCTGTTGTTTTTGTTCAAATGTAAGCATGTGGTACCTCTTTCTCCGTATGGAATGTTCGTAGTTTGTAGTATAGCACAGAATCGGGCTTGGAGGGTGTGCGCCGATGAGGGCTTTCCGGAAGTCGATGGTGGGGTGAGCGGGCGTTCATTAGCCATGTTTCTTTGTTTATTGGCCAGTAAACGTATTCCATTAGCCATGATTTAACTTTTATTGGCCATAATTACTCTTCCAATGTCCACAAATCGTATTATGGAAACCAATCTTTCTCTCGACCAAGTCCTCAGTGTCTTAAGGTCTTACTAGTAAGATCTACCACCATTTCAAAATGTTCTTGCAATTCAAGTTAGTAGCAACTAAAATTGAGAAAAAATACCATAACGTAAGGATGTGAATGTGATTTTCCATCTACCACTACTCAGCTCTATTTTCGTATTCACTTTGCAAGCTTATTTTGGTTTGACCTATCGAGTACGTGCAACTGTTGTAACGGCTATTCTTTTTACAGCGGCTTACTTCGGATTCTTAATCAATCACGAATGGGTCTTCATACAAAATATATTCTTGATTCAGTTCTGGGGTATTGCTCTTGTCACATTCCTACAGCGTAACTCATGGAAAAGAGTTCCCGAATTTTAATTTGAACAGGAGGAGTTAGTATAAAAGTCTATTCACCAGAAATTCAAACGAATCCCTTACACGCGTTTCTTGGGAGAGTTTCACCAAACCATCCCAGTTATTCCTTACTGCTTTCTATAACTAATAACCAAATGGCCGGTCAAGACGGCGAGAAAAAAGTTCTCTCATTTTTGCGTGAGGCACTTCATCATCAATCTGCTACTGTACTACATGATTTCCACGTACGAATCCCCAACGCATATGCTATTCAAATTGACTTCATTGTTTTCACCAAATCCTATATTCTCTTACTTGAAGTAAAAAATATCAAAGGCTCGATTCGGTTACAGCATTCCCCTGCCCAACTCGTCCGGACTATGAATGGCGTGACACAAGCAATGGATTGTCCATTTACTCAAATGACGCGCAATGTTCTGCAGTTTAAAAAACTCCTAGGAAATCAGCAATTACCGATCTATACAGCGATTGTGTGGACAAACCGCTCAGCAGTGATTGAGCCACTTCTATTTGATGCACCCCATCCTTTACTATTCCTCAAACAACTACCAGGCTTTATATCCAGCCTGCCGACTGATGAAGTGAATGGTTTATCCGTGAGTCGCTTAGTGAAGCAAACCCAGATGAAAGCAACACTTTTTCGGCAAATCAATTTATGTGAACGATATGCGATAAACCCTTTAGAGCTTACTGGTGGTCTTCAATGTATGAATTGTTATTCACTAGCTAGATTGTTTGAGAAGTCTTGGGTTTGTATGAAATGTAAGTGTAGAATCAATACGATGCTCACAGAAAATATATGTCTGTTATTTCACTTTGTAGGAGAAGAATTACCTCTTCGAACCTTTCAGCAATTTATCCCCTCACTCCGTTCTAGAAACTTAAAGGAATTGATTTTATCTGGGCGAATTCAAATTTCAGGAAATCGCAGAGGCCGTCTTTATCGTTTAAATCCCGAGACGAAGGTAAACTGGGTGGAGCTAACGAACTTCTAGTTTTCAAAGTAGCAATTGGTGGAAGACAGCATTTACTTATAAGAGCTTATTGCTTAAGTTCTTACTAGTAAGGGCTTAAAGAAGATAGCACTTTTATTAAGAATTTAGTTTACATAATTCGATTTGCGGCTAATGGAATGTGAATCATGGCTTATAAATGTTAGATCATGGCCAATGGATTGCAAATCATGGCTAATGGAGAGTGAATCATGGCTAATGAACGCTCGCTCACCCCAGAAACCACGATCCATTCCCGCCCCAAACCACACCCAACCAACAAAAACCCCAGCCATATAGGCTGGGGCAAATCATCAGCTTTCTGAAGAAGTTGGCTGAAGTTGTTTTTTCTCTTCACCAGATTGCTCTACTCTTTCAGCGAACAGTCCGTCAGAGATGCGGTCTAAGCTTGGACGGATCGTGCCTTTACCCGAGTAGTTTTCAAGCATTTCTTTTACATCGATGCCTGAAGAAGCTTTCAATGTTTCTTGTAGTGTTGACATCAAGTTTGTAGCGTATGAAGTGACTTTGTTTGCGCCGCCACCTTCACCGCCGCCTGTATCGACAACAGTAATCTTATCGATGTTGCCAAGTGGAGCTGCGATTTGTTTCGCGTATTCTGGCATCATGCGGACGATCATGTCGAGGACAGCCGCTTGTCCGTATTGTTCGAAGGCTTCTGCGATTTTACGTTTTGCTTCAGCTTCTGCAAGACCTTTCAAGCGGATAATGTCTGCTTCTGATTCCCCTTGCGCGCGTTCCGAGTCGGCTTTCGCCATCCCGTCCAATCGGACTTTTTCAGCATCGGCTTTTGCACGAGCTTCAATTGAGTACTTCTCTGCATCAGCTGCTGCCATTTGACGGGCTTTGTCAGCGGCTGCATTTTGCTCAATTGCGTAGCGGTCTGCATCGGCTTTTTTCTTTACTTCTGAATCGTATTGTTTCTCACGACGCAAAATCTCTTTTTCTTCAAGCTCAATTTGTTTTTGACGCTCGATGATCTGAACTTGCATCTCTTGCTCGGTAACTTCCTGCTTCGCACGCGCCGTTTCTAACTCATACGCTTGGTCAGCACGTGCTTTTGCGATATCTTGCTCTCGGCGGTACTCGGCTACTTTCAACTGGTTGTCTTTTTCAGACTCTGCAATTTCAGTCGCACGCTCAAGCTCTGCACGTTGCGCATCTTTTGAAGCTTCCGCACGTTTAATGCGCGTTTCTTTTTCTGCTTCGGCTGTTGCAATATCAGCATCACGTTTTACTTGCGCGATACGTGGTTTCCCGAGTGACTCTAAATAGCCATTCTTGTCGCGAACGTCTTTAATGGTGAACGATACGATGATAAGACCCATTTTCGCTAAGTCGTGCGAAGCGACGCGCTGCACTTCTTGAGAGAACTTGTCACGGTTTTTATAAATTTCTTCTACAGTCATAGACCCTAGGATTGAACGTAGGTGTCCTTCTAGAACTTCTTTCGCTTCGTTTTCACGATCTTCTTTGGTCTTCCCTAAGAACTGCTCAGCAGCAGTTGCGATTTGCGGAATCGTTCCACCAATCTTGATGATGGCTGTTCCGTCCGCCATAACCGGAACCCCTTGCTCCGTATAGACTTCAGGTGTTGTTACTTCTAGTTTGCTCGATAGTAAGCTAAGTGGCTCAGACTGTTGGAATACTGGTAACACGAATGTACCGCCACCACGAATGATTTTAATACGATTTCCAGATTCGTCTGTGTGAACGGTCTTTGATCCTAAGTAACTACCTGTAACAATTAACGCTTCATCTGGACCTACTGTTTTATACTTCGCTACATACACTCCAATGATTGAAAGCAAGACGAATGCGACAACAGCAAGCACAATCCATAATTCCATTCCCATGTGTGTTTCCCCCTATAATTTGATTGGTTCATATTCTTTGACGTAAAACGTCCCATCTTCCACTTCGACGACTAGCACGGTCTTTCCAAACTCTATCTCTTCATTTTCAAGTCCCGTGGCACGCTTGGCGAGATTCCCATTAACGGTTTCGATCATAATCTCTCCGTACCCATCGGCGGGAATTGGGATGATGACAGTGGCGACCTGACCAGCAAGTGTTTCATCCGTATACGCTAGAGATGCTTCAGCAGACGACAGCGGAATCAATACTAAGAAATAAATGAGCGCATCTAAGATTGCCGCAATGATCATAGCTGCGAATAAAATCACTAAACTGTTCCAGCTTGTGTACCATTCCAAGATAAGCCCCGTGGCGGACGTGAGTGTCACAAATGCGAGTATGAGTGTCGGGTGCAGGAATGGTATACCTTCCCCGATCGCTTCAGTCACATCACCAAAGAACAAATATAAGAAAGTCACAGCTGCCATTACAATCAAAACAAAGAAGTAAACTTGTTCAATTGAATAGCCGAAAATCTCCATCTTCATCACCTGCCAATATTCGTCATATTTAGTGGTCACCTACTATACGCACTGCGGTTCTGAAGGTTTCAAATTTACACAAAATAATTAGTGAATTGCGTGTTTCCGATTCTTTCGGGAACACGTTTTTTTAGACAATGCTACTATAAAAGAGACTTTTACAAAAGGGAGTGTTCTGCTGATGGTATTGGAACTAATGAAAGCTCATGCATCTGTTCGTGACTACAAAGATCAACCGTTAACAAAAGAACAAGTCGTGGAACTTGTCGAAGCGGCTCAAATGGCAGCTACGTCGCACTTCGTCCAGGCCTACAGTATTGTTTGGGTGACAGATCAAGACATGCGTAAAGAGATCGGGCAACTTTCAAGTAACGTGAATCAACTGGAGACGGCAGGTGCTGTATTTTTACTTTGCGCGGATTATCGCAGACTTGAAGAAGCGAGTAAGATGCACGGAGAACCTGTTGTTTATGACCTCGCAGAACAACTGATTGTAGCTGTGACGGACGTTGGTCTCTTAGCACAGAACTTGGCACTGGCTGCCGAGTCGAAAGGGTACGGCATCTGTTACATCGGAGGGGTTCGGAGTAATTTGGAGAAAATCAGTAATTTGGCGAAGTTACCGAAAGGTGTCTTCCCTGTTTACGGATTGACTGTAGGTGTTCCAAATGAAAAAAATGAAGTAAAACCGCGTCTACCTGTCGAAGCAATTTTGCATGAGAACGTTTATGACGCTGAAAAGTATGCCACTTTGCTTCCGGAATATGACGAAACAATGAAGGCATATTATGCACGCAGAAGTTCGAATCAAAAGTCTACAACGTGGACGAAACAAATGGCAGACTTCCTAAAAGCACCACGTCGCGCGGAAATCACGGAGTTCTTAAAAAAACAAGGCTATGAAATGAAGTAGGTGCAACAGCAAAAGCAGCTTGTCCAAGTTTGATCGGGCAAGCTGCTTTTCTATAGACGATATTTTAATGTTTCAAAAACTACGCGAATGTGATTGTCGAGTGCTGTAAATGTAGTTTCCGTTGTAAATAAGTGCGTCAGCATATAGACGATTCCGATAATACCTAAAAATCCAATGACAAAATACATGCTAAGTGTCATGAATTCTTTAATGCTGCCCCATATATCTGTAAACATACTGTACATCCTCTCACCCCTTACAAACAATAGTGCTAGCGACTGATTTAAAGCTCGATTCGTTATCGAAGCATTATTGAAATTTCAGAACCCACGTAGACTTCCGATGGATCAGAGTGCTTCCGAAGCCCCGCAGAGGGGAGCAAAGCGCTAGCTTTGGGTAACCAAGAGGAGATTCGGAAGTACTCCCATGGAAACGCGAAGTGGGTTCTGGAATTTCATAGCAATTAGCCTGCTTCACTTTCCTATACTATACTCCACCAATGTTTCTATACTATGTCAGTACGTTTAAGAGGATGTTTCGTTACAGTTTCAATTAAATTTTACAAACGAGGATCTGCAGGGTCTGATTCAATCGCCATCACTGCAAGTACGCATTCATGGATTCGCTCCACCGACTCTTGGTGAATGAAACGCTGAATGCCTTCTAAACCTAAAGCATATTCATCAAGCGCCATTTGTTGTTTCTTTTTCAGTCCGCGTTTCTTCACATGTGCAAGCACTTCTGGTTCTAAGTAATTCATGCCGTAGATCAAGCGCAAATATTCGCGACCACGTACTTTCATAGCTGGCTGAACCGGACGATCAGTGGAAGATGAAGCGTCCCAGTCGAGAGGCTTCACGACAAACCCTTCACCCCCAGCATCTGTCAGCTCATGCCACCACTGAATGGCGTCTTGCTTTCCTTGTTCTCCGGAAATCAATCGGAACTCAGTCGCTACAAATAATTCACTTGCATCTGCTAAACGCTGACTCTGTTCCATATGCCACGAGTGTGGTTTAGATATTAATAGCTCATGTTGATGTGCAAGAACATGGAAAACAGCAATTTGAATGGCATCGTCATTTTGGACGCTCCAGATGTAGGGTGCATAAGCATTTCGGAACGCTTCTGCATCGCGTAAGCCTTTCTCTGCCTCTTGTTGCCAATCGTTCACATCAACAGTTGCCGCCTCAGACAGAGTAGTTGCAATCGAGGCACGGTCAAGTATCGCGGCGTTCGCCACATGCGCATATTCACTCGCAATTAGCTCGCCTGCTTTAACGTTCCACGGAAGAATTTCTGAATCAAGTAGGATCCACTCGGTCTCCAATTCCTCGAAATAACCAGCGGTCACCACAGCGTCATGAATCCGTTCATGCATTTTCATTTTCAGGTCCCCATCAAAGAAATCGCGACCTGTGCGAGAAGTCGTAATTACAGTATCGGCATAACCTGTCCATTTCAAAGCAACTTCTTGCGAACGGAATACGAGGATCACTGCGCGGCTTCCCATGTGTTTTTTCTGAACAATCAAGCGGTCGATTCCGAGATCTTGATAATACGCAATCGCCTCTTCTGGATGTTCCAAATAGTCTGGAAGCGTAGATACCGGAGGAGGACTCATTGTCGGTGGTAGGTAGACGAGCTGCTCAAGTGGAAGTGTAGCGTGCGAGAAATGATCGAGTGCCGTTTTGACTTGCTGGCCCGCAATTCGAATCGCGCCACGCTCTGTTTTAGCAGTAAACCCACCCAGCCATTTTTGAATCGCAGGTGGCTTCAAGCGTTTCTCAAACCACTCTTCAAGCGGGTTGATCGCTGACTTTGCATAGTCTATTGCTTCCACCTGTACAATCTCTTTTGATGGCAGACGCAGGGCCGTCAGTTTACCGCCAAATACAGCCCCTTGATCAATATTGATTGTGCGCTGAATTTCAACAGGTACAGGACGAGGATCATGCCCCCACACCACAAGTACAGGATGTAGATGGTCGATTGTCCAGTCTCCTCGTTTTGGTTTTCCGTTTTGCTCAACACCACCTACAGGGCCGTAGCGGCAAAAATCTGCGATACGTTCGGAATGCCTTCCAATAAATGAATCACGAATACCTGCATGAACCGCAACAGCTAGTGGAATGCCTTCCTCTTCAATCACATAATGAGACGGAGCATCGAGAAGCATCTTCTTCATGCGCGCTTTCAACACACTTGTCTTCTCTTTTCCATATAGATTCTCATACGCCATGAACTCTTCTTCGACGTTCTCATCTCCGTGGGCAAGCGTCACTTTTCGACCATCGAGCCAGCGTGCAATTTTCCACCCATGATTCGAATCAATCATATATGCAAGACCTGCTTGGATATGCGCTTCAAAGAACAACATCGCTTCAAGTGATTTCGGTCCACGGCTCATGATATCACCGAGCGACAAAATCTTGCGGCCTTCCGGATGACGATATAGACCGTCTTTCCCTTGTTGATAGCCTAGTTTCACAAGCAGTTCTAACCACTCATCCATGCAACCGTGAATATCTCCGATTACATCTAAACCATCGCCAAGCGGAAGCGTAAACGGAGAACTTGTTCGTGTGACTTCTTCACGCCCTGACTCTACTATATACAGCGCATCGAATTCTTCGCGTTCAATTTTTCTCATTTCACTTTTTAGTTGTCGTACTTGAGATTGTACGCGGCGTTTGCCTCTTGCATGCTCACGCTGGGCATCTCTAGTTAATAACTCACTTTCTGAAACGTTAAACAGTAAACCGTAAAAGGGAAGATGATAACGACTAGCTAGCTTCCGGTAACGTTCTCGGTCGAGAGTAGCAAGGTTTGTCGCATCAATGATCACAAGTTTACCGAGTTTCAATCGAGCCTCTGCTAACGTTTCCATCAAGTGAAAGGCTTGCTCTGAAATTTGTGCGTACTCTTCTCTCAAATACGCCTGTTTTTGAACGTCTGCGTGTGTGGTCGGTGTAAACAATGTGCCACTGACTTGCAGGCGACACTGATCGGAACTGATGATTTCATCTTGCGAAATGATGCGGTTCGCAACCCATTGCTTAAGGACAGTGGATTTTCCGCTGTTGGATGGACCAATGCACAGAACAATCCCTGCATTCGGAAGTTGAATGGTCATGCACGTGTCCACTCCTTTCGTGTAAATATGGCCGCTTGTGTCGGAGAACCGAAATCAGAATGATGTTCACCAATGCCATAAAATGTGAGGGTATAAATAGTGTGTAGATTCATTTGTTCACACCAGTTTTGAAATTCAGAACGCGTCCACTCGAATCGATGATCGGTATGCCGAGATGTTTCTAGGCCATACACGGTATTGTATTCGCGGTTTGGTGTGGTCAAAATCAATTGTTTTGGGAAATAATCGTGCAAGATTGTATTGAAGATGCTTGGTAAACGTTCTTCTTCGATATGCTCGATGACTTCACATAACACGATAGCACCTTTGTCTTTCCACTGCGCATCGTAGTAGAACAATGAGCCCCATGTCGCTTCCGGAACTGAACAACCAATTCGATTAGTCAACGCTTCAAAACGCTTTTGCGCTTTTTTAAGTGCTCGTGCAGATGGTTCAACCGCCCAAATTTGCTCTACCCCAGGAACAAAAGCAAGTCGTTCAGCAAGCTTCCCTTCTCCTGCTCCAAAATCGACAACAGAACGCACACGGAGTGCATCGATTTGTTCTGCAATCCAGTCGTAACGCGCATCATTCAAACGTGGCGATTCATCACCGCCAGACCGTTTAGGAATGAACTGTTCAATCAATCCTGGAAACTTCAAATACTTCCGCACGATTTCTTCACGAAGTGGGTGCGTGTCTAGCCATCCTGCACCATATCGCTTCAATTTTTCAATTTGATCGTTATCGAGGAAGTGGTGGCTGTCGGCATCTAAAACCGGTAATAAAATCCACAGCTGTGAGAGAAGTTCTTTCAACGAAACTGTTCCTTCTAAAGTCAATAAAAAAACAGACTTACGAGCTACTTCGGTTAACACAGTTTCCTCCGGTGGATGTGTATAGGTGACCGTGTATCCCAGCGGCTCGAAAAGTTGCGATACAGTTGTTATCGGCATGGCCGTTGCCACAGGACCTACTGTAATCTTGAATGGAAACTTGTACTCCACCCACTCCGTCCATTCTTCTTTTACTTTTCCATTTAGCGCTGTTCCTAGTGTGGTGCGAATAAGCGAGAGAAATACGGTGTTTGTGACGATATTTCGATCATGTATGTAATGCGTGATATCCATAGGGCCATTCGATGATTTCGTCCACGACATCGGATCGGTTTCGACGTAAATAAGTGCATCTACTTGGTTTTCATCTGCTTTTAAATAAGTAAAACGAACAGACTGCTCTTTTTCTCGGCGTTCATGACGGCGCCCTGGATGTTTTGCGAAAAGATGAGTGAGTACATTGGCGTGTGGTGAAGTTGTACGAATGCGTAATTGCATAGGTCGGCGCCTCCTTTTTTCTATAAGTATAGCCCATTTTATGTAAAGAAACAGCCAGCACATGATGTGCTGGCTACTAGTTATCTTCGTTTAATTTTATAGCCCACTTTTTAGCGCGTCAGCTAATGAATGGTCTCCATTTACGAGTTCAATTGATTTTCTTGAAGTGGATGAATCGCCTACTACGTGTGCTAATGCATGTGCTACATCATGACGCGTGATGTCTCCAGGTTTTGCATCACTTCCAGCGGCGAACTTTCCAGTTGGCTCATCATCTGTTAAGGCACCAGGTCGTAGAATCGTCCAATCAAGCGATGACTCTTCCACGTGATGGTCTGCATAATACTTCGCTACGTAATACGGCTTGATTTCGTCACTCCACGTGCTGCGGTCTCCTACACCAAATGCACTTAACATGACGTATCGTTTCACGCCAGCGTGCTCTGCTGCTTCAACTGTCTTTACAGCTCCGTCTAAGTCAATCAAGAGCGTCATGTCTTGCCCTGTACTTCCGCCTGAACCTGCTGCAAAGATAACTGCGTCGTACCCTTTCATCGCATCAGTTAAATCCTCAACCGTGCTTTCTAGGTCAGCAAGTACACTGTGAATCCCTTTGTCTTCAAATTCTTTTTGTTGTTCTTCTTTTCGAACCATTGCAGTGACTTCATGATGTTCGTCTTTGTGTAATGTGTGAACGAGTTCGTGTCCAACCTGTCCGTTTGCTCCAACTACAAATACCTTCATGTGAAATCTCTCCTTTTTGTTCGATCTCACAGCAACATCAACAGCTCCAACTTCTCTTTTTCGCTAGATGCGTCACCGATTTCTCCATAGCAAAATATGCAATCACAAGAATCACGAGTGCCATCAACGGATGGTCGAGTATGGGTGCGCTAGATTTTGTAGCCACCCACAGACTGCCCAAACCCGCTAAGTATGCACTGAAAATTCCTGCTCCATAGAGAAGGTTTTTAGTACATCTCATGTTGTTCCCACCTTTTGTTCTACGCTACCATAGCTCTTACAGCTAGGACAACTCAAAGGACTTACAGCTTATTTTGTTGGTATATATATGTACGAATCGGGAGTAACCAATTTATAATCCGAAAACCAACGTATCCTAACAATACCCCTAGAGTATTTAAAAGCAGATCGTCTACATCAAAACTTCCAACCGCCATAAACCACTGAGCAAGTTCAAGGCCAAGACTGAATAAAAAGCCAAAGAACACCGTTATAAGTAAATAAGGCTTCGTTCGAAACAGTAGAGGAAATAAAACGCCAAACGGCAAGAATCCAATGACATTCCCTGCTAAATTAGAAAGCCTTACTGTCCACGGGATTCGTGAATCGTTCCAGTACAAACGAATGGTTTCAAACAATGTGAAGTTATTGGTGGTCCATTCACTTGGGCGTTCCCGTTCAAAGATATTGGTAACCGCACTTTGAGCATCCATTTCTTTTAATACGACTAACTGAACAATGACAGCTAAGTAAGCTAGAAAGGTCACCCAAAGTGCACCACGTGTTAATGTTCGCATATAAACTTCTCCTTACAACTCCTCCCTATAGCGGGCCATAGGGTCATTCAACGTGTTGTACCCGTTTCTCTCGTAAACTATGCGTCCCTCGTCACTTGGCCATACAATTGTAAATTTAACTATCCCCCAATAGTTCTGTTACCGTATAAATACGGCCGTTTTCAACAGTGCCGGTCGTCACCAAACTGACTAGCGCATCCGCTACTGTGCGCGGTGCACGAAGATCCCCTTTTTGCTTTAACTCTTTAAAACGCCCAACATCCGCAAACGCTTCTTCCGACGAACTGCGGATTGTTTGCTGCATACCTGTATCCATCACACCTGGATTGTAGGCAATCACTCGGTGTTCACTGCTCGCTTGGTCTAGTTCTAAACCCGTTACTTGCGTGTGCATGTTGATTGCAGCTTTTGTACTGTTATAGACGCTCCATCCTGAAATCGGACGAGAGCCTGCACCTGAGGTGACATTTACAATCGTCAAAGTGCCCGTCCACTGTTTAGCTTTTGCGAGCCAGACATTTGTCATCAGCATCGGTGCCAGTACATTAACTCGAAACGCAATTTCTACTCGATCAGCGTCCAGTTTCCCAACACGTTCAATCGGGTCGATGACACTCGCATTGTGAATGATCGTGACGTCTTGCGCACCGCTCTTCTCAATCTCTTGCCATATATGTTCAGCAGCCGTCAATGGTACTCCAGACTGCGATAAGTCATAAAGTAAAGATGTAAACTCCTCGCGACTTTCTGTTTCTGAACGAGCCAAGCCGATGACCGGAATCCCTTTTTCTAAAAAGCTATCGACCAATCCGTCTCCAAGTCCTTTTGATGCGCCCGTAACAATTGCTAGTTGCATTTAAACTCCTCCTAACGGTTTACTTCACGAATACTCATTGTCCTTCACTTTCTGGTACATCATGCAAACTGATTTCTCCACGCAAAGAAGTCAACATGATCTGATAGTCACCTTTTTCATAGAAACGCGTTGGTCCTTGTTTAGATGTCTGTTCCCATCCACGTTGCCAAATGATGAGCCGATAGCTTAGTGGAATATCTCCATCTGCCTCAGCTTTGTCCCAACTATAAATCGTGAGGCCCTCTGTTTTTTCAATTTGCTCCGCATCTTTTGCAATCGGGAACCCCGCGTGAGCACCCGAAGATTGATAGTGACTCGTCTGATAAGCATAGCCGATAATGACAACATTGATGACCAAGAGAGCTATGAATGTGAGCAACTTCCACCGTTTCATGTCTTTTTCCCCTTTCGGTATCGATAGGTTTCAAAAATCGCAAGTCCTAATAAGATGCATGTGACGACCACATAAATCCAAAATGTACCGACTTCTTGCAGTTCCGTGCGGTATAAAAAGATAAAAATGAGAGCCGCTATAGATACGATGTAATGAAAGAACATTAGCATCAATCGGCGGTCTGTTGTTTTAGTCATTGTGCACTTTCCTCTACTAAGTTTTTTAAAATTCGAGCAGGATTGCCTCCTACCACAGCATCATTTGGTATATCTTTTGTAACTACAGCTCCGGAAGCTATCACAACCCGGTCGCCGACTGTGACACCCGGCATAATAAGTGCACCTCCACCAATCCAGACGTCGTCTCCTATTTTTACCGGAATGGCATATTCTCTGCCAGAAGAGCGTTCTAAAGGATCTAAAGGATGTGTAGCTGTATAGATGTGAACACCTGGCCCTAGCATGCAGCGGTCCCCAAAACGAATTTCACAAACGTCTAAAAATACACAGTCAAAGTTAGCAAAAAAGGCCGTACCTGTATGGATGTTATATCCATAATCCACGCGAATGCTCGGCTCGATAGTTGGTGGTTCTTTCGTGTCTCCTAAAAGTTCAGTTAGAATTTCGGTTCGACGCGCTGTTTCTTCCGGAAGTGTTTGATTGTAGCTATGTACAAGTTGTCGCGCACGATTTCGTTCGGCAACTAATTGTGGGTCAGCAGCCAGGTACATTTCACCTGCCAGCATCTTTTCTTTTTCAGTCATGGTGCTCACACCCCTTTTCGCCATTATCTCCAAAACGCGAGGAAAATACAAAAGAGACCTTGATTACTAAAAGAACTTTCTAGAAAAGATTTTGGGAAGTTTGCGCTTTAGCGCCCGAATTTGCTCAATTAACGACCGAACGTCTCTCATTAGCGCCCCAACTTCCCTAATTAACGACCGAGTTCTCCTCATTAACGCCCCTACTGATGTTATGGAAACTAACTCGCTCGAACCCTACAAAAAATCCGCCCAAATTCACTCTGGGCGGATGGATCTTATACTTCGCGGACTACGACCCCAAATTTTCGGTCGTGTGGAAACTCGCTTCCGTCTGTCCCTTCAAAGCCTTTGCGATCTTTCAAATAATCAAATGTACTGAGTGTGTCACGGTAAACGGCACGCTTCAACGCTTGCTCACATGAAGGCACGCGACCATCTTCTGTTTCAAGCTTCAAGCCCATTGCTTTATAGCCAAGTGTTTGACCATTATTTTTAAACTGCAACGCCTCTAAACCCCACATGACAACTGTCGGAAGCACCGTTGCGTAGACTGCTTCTGCTGAACGATTCTTCTTCGTAATCCCTTTAAGTGCTGCTTCAAGTGTCAACGATACGGCTGTAGCGACTGCTGTGTCGATTAATACTGCTTTTGTTCGTTTTTTTGAAAGTTCTTTCATTCTGTAACACCCTTTCTTTTTTGAGAAACCCGGTAAATAGCCCAAAGACCTGTTCCTACAACTACTGTTTGAAACAGTAAGAACACATCACCTGAACTGACTGGTGCTCTTCCAGGCAAATATGTACTCGTCAATAGATAGCCTGAAATCAGCTGGGAAAAGAGAAGTAACAAAAATACAGTGATACAAATTACAATCCAAGTCTTCATACGATCACCTCTCTCTGTTTACGAAGAGAGGCGCTTAAAAGTTTCAATCTAAAAATCGCGTTCGGACGTTTAGTGGCGGAATACTGCATGCCTCTTTCTTCCCAAACCACTTGTACCGGTTGCGTGCAATCACCCGATATGCAGCATCTCGCAAACGCTTTGGAACGAACCTTCCGATTGAAAGCATGCGCCATGCTCCGTCCAAATAGCGTACTACCCGAAACGCAGCATCCGACTCGATATACGCATGGCCATTATCAAGGAAGATAAAACTATCTGTCTCTTCTGGTATGCGGTTTTGAGCAAGAAGCATTCGTCCTGTCTCACTTTGGAGAGAAACAAAATGGATAACTCCTTTTGAATCGCGCTTCCATATAAATTGAACGCTGGCATCGCAGAAATTACATACGCCGTCGTACAACACAATTCGTTTCGCTTCCATACTGTCTCCCCCCTCTACTGAGTAGTTTACCATACAAAAACAGGGAATTCTTGTTATGGGTTCATAACAAAAACCGCTCAGATAGACAGAACGGTTTAGTCTTTATATTGTTTCACATGACTTCGCTGATTGCGGAATGACATCATCCCTACTGCAATGATTAAAATCCCGACAATGCCGAGCATCAACGTCCATAGCGAGAAGCCACCTTCATTCGCTTCGGAATATGTCGCTTTTACAAACTCACCTGAAGACACTTCGATTGCAATAGCTTCCGAACGATTCGTGCCTTGAATGTCATACAAAAATGTTCCGACTGGATAGACGTTGGATGCACCAGTTTGGATCTCATCCGACTCGACCGTAATCTCTCCAATGGCTGTACCCACTTCATCTGCGGCTATCACTTCAGTTGTCACATTGTAGACTCTGCCATCATGGACAACGAATTCCGTGTCTGCTGATGCAACGAAGCTCCCTAGTAAAAACAATACGATGAAACTATGTAAGATTCTCATGATGCGTTTTCTTCACCTACTCATAATGTTTTTCACGAATAAACAGTTCACTAACTTTCCAAACCGTGTACTGTGCAATTGCTACACAGAGGACCATCATGAAAATACTGACGAGCAACACTTCTCCTCCGTTTAAGTTCGGCATGAATTCGGTCCATGCCCACTCAGCAATTTGGAAGTACACGTAAATTAACACGACCCACAATACAAAGCGAACAAGAAACAACATGACCGACACCTCTTCCACTAAAGTTCTAATCTTGTAGTATTCGCTAGTGTATGGGTCGAATCCTCTATTTATTTTGTTGATTTTCAAAAATAAATGTATGAATTTGCTCTGCATTGTCTAAATTTGAATTGCACACAGCTGGATCTTCACAGATATAGTGACTGTAAGACGTAAAGGTATCTTCCGTCTTTCCTCTGACAGTTGCTGTGAATAAATTTACAAGGGTATGCTGGCGACAAATTCTGCAGACACCTTTTAACGTATCTACCTTTGTTACGCCTTGTAGTGTCTTCCACTTCCCCTCTTGTTCAATCACAAAGTACTGGCGATGTGTTCCTCCATCTTTCCAAGATAAGCAGGTCACTTCCTTCCAATCATAGGACTGGAGTGGCGGTATCCGAAGACGTTTTTCTTTTTTAAACAACTTCTTCAAGTCCTCTGCGGTCGGAGCTTTGAACGGAATGACATAGGATTTGACTGCATGTAGGAATAAATCGGCATCTGTACGGTCTGTCACTTGATGCAATTGATGCACGATTGTATCGGTCTGATCTGTTTGTGGAAGGGCAGCGCGAAGGTCTGTCTCAATCAATCCTTTGACAGCTGCAATAACGTCTTTATCTTTGGAAGTCGAAAGTGCATTCAGTAGTTTTGTAATTTGTCTTGTAAGCAATCTGTAGTTGGCTACGGTTAGAAATTCCATATAAGACTCCCCCTTCTTAGGTTTATCGTACCATTATCTAATCCATGAAAAAAGCACAAGGCCCAGTGGGTTACTTGTGCTGACTATAATGGCCTGAACCTTGAAGTTGAATCCAAAGAGAATAGGTAGAGTTGGGTGCTGCGACTTCAATACAGTCTGGGCTTGGAGGGGAATCAGAAGCGTGAATATACCCTGCAGTTAAATACGCTTCTTCGATAGATTGACCAATGGTGTCTTTTGTAGCTACACCAAGATCCAGGCTTTCTACTAGCTTCCAATGTGTCAGTCGATTTTGACCAAGTACCATGACATGACGATAGCCGTCTGGTTCTAATACTTTCACGATGGCAAGTTGTTGCCGACGTGGTAGTTTATGTGTTTGAACGATTTCGTAGGTTTTAGGAAGCTGAAGTTGCTGTTCCCATTCTTTTAAAGGTTTTTCTATTGGTTCTGCTGAAATCATTAAAATGCCGCTGATTCCAACTAATGCACAAATGCATAGAGCAATATACCGTTTCATCAGAACCTCCTACTTTTTCTTCATTTTACCATTTTACTAAATAGTATATACCATTTTATTAGAATTTTATGTACAATTAAAAAAAGTGAGGGGGAAGTTCAATGTTCTGGTTGCCACTCTTTCTGTTGATGTTCTTTTTGACGATTCAAGCCACCTTTGCTTCACTCGGGGTTGTGCGGTATTCACTACTCGCTGTCAGTATCCACACGATTATTTTATTTTTGTTTTTCACAGATCACCCAACGACATGGATGCTTTATATTTTGACGATTCAGATGTGGGCGTTGTTTGTAGTCGGTGTATTTCGCCGGAATAAATGGCGAGAAGGACATATTGTATAGACTAAGAAAAAACACTATTTTCTCTTCTATCATGAGAAAATAGTGTTTCATTCATTCGATGAATATCTTTACCTACTAAATTTATTGTTCATATATAGAAAGCAAAGCTTCTTGGAATTCTGGTTTCACTTTTACGGAATCTCGGACACTTTGTACTTGTTGAATGGCGTCCTCTACAGTCGAAGCGCGTCCCATTTCGAGTAGAACGGCAGCTGCAACAGTTCCTGTTCTTCCGCTACCACCTTGGCAGTGGAAATAAACAGATTTGCCTGCATCAAAATCTTCTACAATCTGATGCGCGACTTCTTTGATGGTATTCGCTTGTCCTTCCCCATCTTCAACAAGTGGTAAAGAGATACTTTCAGACGTCGACAACTCGCCTCGTTCTTTTGCTTCTGCTCGTAGATCGTAAATCACGTCGACTTTCTCGTTTTGCACTACTTCATCGGCTGCTTCTGCGCCGCCTATATAGATTTTTCCTGGTATTAGTTCGTTGTAGTTTGCCACTTGGCATTCCTCCTTTTTCCCTCTCTTTACTATACCCGTTGTGCACATCTCTACGCATTACAAATAGTTAACGTAACTAGTTTCATTTTAATGGCTGCTCCTTTAGGGGAACGGCCTTTTATTATGTCCATCTGCTTATAGCTGCTTCTATAGACTCCAGTCTAACAGATCCCTTTTGCATTGGCGGTGGGCATTGTTGATTGTACTTAAAGATTTTGTCGTTGATTTGTTTTAAGCGAAGTTCGCTGTCTTTCTTTTTTCCTGCTTGAATGTCGGCATTTAGTTTATTCAAGTCGTCCCGTATAGCATGTTGGAGCTCAAGCCAATAGGGTTTATAGCCTTGTTCTTTCGCAATGCGTTGAAAGTTTTGAAATACGTCCCCTGACAAATACTCTTCTGACAATGGTTTACCCATTCCAGGAAGGTTGTCCATCCCGCCTGTTTTGGCATATTCTTTCACGATGTCACCAATCAAATCATTGTATTCCGGTTTGTCATTCGTCATAGCTTTCGCCTCACTTTCTGTCTCATTAGTAAATTCTAGATAATTTGTTGAATTCCTATTACTAAAAGTGACAAAAACAGGAACTGTTGCGAGATAGTGACTTGGAGTTGAATGGTGAGCGTGCGTTCATTATCCATGATTTGTATTCCATTGGCCATTAAGTGTATTTCATTGGCCATGATTTTTATTCCATTAGCCATTAAATGTATTCCATTAGCCACAAGTAGAATTATGGAAACTAAATACCTGGCCTTCGAAGAAAACATTGCTTCTTTTTAAAACCGAGCTGCCCAAGCCCTTGCTAGAAAGACCTTCAAACGACACATGGCCTCTGAAAATGTAAAAGGCCTGTACAGTGACAGGCCTTTTACTCCATTATAGATTCCAGATTGTCCTGAAGGAATTCAGTAATTGCATCTTTTTTTGGAAGAAGGATGAGGGAATCGTACACTACAGTAGCAACAAGTATATATACGGCTATCAATGAAAGCTTAATGGAATTCGTCATTTACTACCTCCCCGTATCTCCAATTCGCCCATACTTTACTGCCTAGATGAAAAATTCCCCACCCAAGGAGTGCACTTGGAATGTTCAAGATAAAATCATCTACATCGAAACTTCCTCGAACTGTTAGTAACTGAGTCACTTCAATACTAGTAAGTATACTTATAAACACAATGAGAAATGGTCCTATCTTACGCAGCTTTTCGAATAGTAGTGGTAGGAACAATCCAAAGGGTGTGAAGGCGATCAAATTGCCTCCTAAGTTACGCACAATGATGTCTGTATTCAATGTTTGGTTTTGATAGGCGGTTATGTAATCTGAAATTGTCGCAAACGGAACAAAGTTCGCATTGTATCGGAGCTTTTCCGCAAATGTATAGTCATAAACGAGATAACCATGTCGAGAACTCACAAACAACAAAGTTCCTAAAACGAGCAAGTACAGAATAAAACTCCCCCACATCAATGCTTTCAAAAACTTCATGAACCCGACCTAGTTGAATACATCTGTTTTGCTTTCGTCAAATAGACTTGTTGCATGTCCTCTGGCACCATTCCACCGCCTGTAGCCCAGATTAGATGTGTGGCCGATTCATCTGTACCTGGAACCATCACAGGGCCAATCATTCCTGCAAATGCAGATGGCTCTAAGAATAGTCCTTCTGCCCCGTAAAAGAGGTGCATCAATTCAAAAAGTCGCGCATCTGACACGGTGAAGCACCCGCTCATAAATGGCTTCATTACCTTTCCCACAAAGCCAGAAGCACGACCGACTGCAAGTCCATCCGCTTCTGTCACGTTATCGAGCCCGATATCTGCCACTGACACTTTGTCATGAAGATTGGTTGCCATACCGAGTGTCATACACGGAGAGTGTGTCGGTTCTGCAAAATAGCATTGCACTGCGTCTCCAAATGCTAGTTTCAATCCAAAAGCGACGCCTCCTGGACCTCCGCCCACACCACAAGGCAGGTACACGATAAGCGGATTTTCTGGATTCACTTCAATTCCTTGTTCCGCCAATTGACGTTTTAAACGAAGTCCAGCCACTGCGTAGCCCAGAAATAGATCTGTCGAGTTTTCATCATCCACAAAGTGACAACTCGGATCGTTTTCAGCTTGCTCTCTTCCTCGTTCTACTGCCAAACTGTAGTCTGAAGCATATTCGATTACCTCGACACCCTTCTCCCGCAGCAAATTCTTCTTCCACTCTTTTGCGTCTGCTGACATATGGACTGTTACATGGAAACCGAGTTTAGCACTGATGATGCCTATACTAAGACCCAGGTTTCCTGTTGAGCCTACAGCGACCGAGTAATTGGAAAAGAACTTCTTGAATTCCTCTGAAGCGAATTTTTCGTAGGTATCTTCTAAATGAATCAGTCCAGCTTCAAGAGCCAATGTTTCGGCATGCTTCACTACTTCATAAATCCCCCCACGTGCCTTGATTGAACCGGAAATCGGAAGATGACTATCAAACTTCATGAAAAGTTTACCGGCAATCTTACTTCCGGAATAGTTCACGAGAGCCTGTTGCATCGCAGAGATTTCTCTTACTTCAGATTCAATAATCCCTTCTGTCACAGCGGTTTCTGGAAAAGCCTTCACAAAAAATGGGGCAAACCGCTCCATTCTTTGCTCCGCATCACGCACATCGTCTTCGCTTAACAAACAAGAAGAGAGTGCGACATCTGTCGGAAATAACTCCTCGTTCAACCAAGCTGTTTCTTTTTTCGCAATCAAGTCTTCTACGACTGGGTGCAATTTACGTAAATTATCTGATGTGTACATATGTAAACTCCTTTACTCCTAAATTGAAAACCACTGGAGACCAACATCTTCTATCAAAACGGCTGCAAAAAGTGCTAAGACGGCTAGTGATCCTACTCCTTCGACGAGCGATGCCTTGTAAAGGATGCGGTTTTCATCATGCTTCCACTCCATGAAAATTCGAATAGCGCCAAGTGTAAATGCAACAAGAGCTGAAACCATGAATGCTAGTACTGGAATCGTTGGACCTTGACCGACAGCGTAATAAGAAGCAATAGGTGGAACCAAAACAATAATCGTATTCAAAGTGTAGTGTAAATACTTGTGCGTAGGTGTGTAATAAACCCCTGCTTCTCTTTTAGGTAATTCAAAGTAGCGTTTCACTGTAACTCGAATTAGATACAGTGCGAACAGGGTCAGAACCACTGCAAGTATGAAGTTCGATACATCCATTTAAAAGCCCCTTTACTGAGAAGGTTCATCTTTCAACGTAGCGTCTATATGAAGCTCCTGTTCTTGAATGGACACATTGCTAGCTTCGTCTTGGATCGCCATAAAAATAGCTGTATAGGAAAACAAACCGGTGAACATAGTCAGAACTCCAAATATAATACCTGCTAAGAACAATTCAAAAATCCATGAGAATACAAACACATCTACTGAAGTCCCAATCAACGAAACAATCGAAAATATACCGCCAAATTGAATAAGAACTTTACTGAAGTCAATTGTCGATTCAAGATTCCATCGGTTTTTAATAGACTGAGTGATTGCCGCAATCCAAATGACGACGAACACTAAAAATACAATCGAAAATAGAGCAATAAACATTTAAATTCCCCCCTTAATCTTTTTGAAAAATAGTTCTGCTGTCGGCTTTGGTTCATCTGCGACGATGTCATGAAGCAGTTTTGTAGCCGTCAAAATAAAGACGAGTAACGCAACTGCAGCGACTAATTGTGTTACCAATGAGTTTGGAATCCACAGCCAGTAGAGAATGCCTCCGCTGATGAGTAGTTGTAAAGATAGTAGAAGATAGTGCATAGTCGTTACCTCAATTCTGTTTGAATGGACGTTCTGTAAATTCGAGTCCGTAATTAAGCGCGGTTTTATAGATAGCGCCTCGTTTTTCAAAGTGAAGTTGAGGACTATCTTGAATGACAACAACTTCTCCGTGCTTCGTAATAAATTGATATCTCCCAGGCTCATCGTCTCCATATTCATAAACGACAGCTTCAAATTGATCCATCGCGTACTCCTGTTTATTCCAATAATCTCGAACAGTAATGTAATCCGGATGGATGATCACATAACTTAGGGTAGAAAATATAAACGCGGTAACAGCTGCAACTGTCAGTACACCGCTCGCTAGGTATGTCCACTTGGTACGCTTGAGCGCTAAAAGAACGAGTAAGGTAAACACTAGCCCGAATGAAAGTGTCAGCAAGTAATGATTTTTAGTGGGAGCCAATACAACGATTTGGGAAGGGTCATAGAAAAAGCTTTGAGTAATTGTAATCGGCAAGAAAAGGATGACTAGTGGCGATAATAAAACGATGACAATAGCCCACACCATCAAAACAGCACGTGGTGATTTCTCATGTAGCATGACAGAACCCCCTTATTCATCTCTATAGTTGTTATACGTGAATGGCTTCAAGTAGTTTCGTAATTTGGAAGAGTTTATCATTTTATTACTTTTCTTGTTCTGCCATACTGAAAGAACAAAGGGGGAATTTTACATGATACTTGGCTTACACCATGCTCAAATTACCATACCTTCGGGAAAAGAGGCAGAAGCAAAAGCATTTTATAGTGAACTGCTCGGTCTTCCGGAAATCCCAAAACCTGAATCCTTACAAGGTCGAGGTGGGTTCTGGTTACAAGTTGGCACGCAGGAAGTGCACGTCGGCGCTGAAGAAGGGTTCGATCGTTCCACGACAAAAGCCCATCTTGCTTATCTTGTTTCTGATTTAGCACACTGGAAGCAAGTACTCGATCAAGCAGGGATCGAAGCGTTAAGTGGGATTCCCATCCCTGGCTATGACCGGTTTGAGTTCCGCGATCCGTTTGGCAATCGTGTTGAGATGATTCAGGAGCTATAGAAGTTAAGATACTTAGAGTTGAGTTCCGTTCCGGGGCTGCTTTCCGAAGGCGCGGCATATGTATTTAGTAGTAAAATTTGTTTCAGACTATGCTTTAGTAAGCTAGAGTAGTGATCCAGATATAGACCGCTCCAATGAACAGTAGAACAATAAATCCTACAGTCACCCATGAAATCACTGTCCATTTCGGATTTTCACCGTGCTTTTTCTGCATGTAGATATTGACTAACTCCATAATAAAAAAGCCTATTATTGGAAAGAACATGAATGGAAACGGTCTTTCCTCATTGATTTGGCTCAGCCCAACAACTAGTATTAGCGCTATTGCCCCTCCTGTAATACTGAAACGTATTACTTTGTGAGCTTTCGAATAACTTCGAGGAGGATTTCCTTCTAATCCCCATCTTCGTTTTAAATAAAAAACTATGCTTAAGTGTGCGAATAACAGTAATGCTCCTGCGATGACTATTTCATGAAACTCCATTGTTGTCCCCTCTCTATTTTCTTACTATTCACTCAGTATACTAAATTTGTAGCATTTACCATATATCAGAAAATAAAAAAATGAAAGGTGACAGGCACCAAATGGATGTAGTTCCCAAATGGTGCCTGTCACCTTTCTCTAAAATAAAAAATCGACCGAGTTCGGCCGACCATTAAGAGCTTTTCCGTCTCATAAAGTAATAAACGACTATCCCTAGACCAAGTAGTAGAGGAATTCCTATTAACCAAAAACTAATGGGCGTGCGGTCCAAGGAAAGTTCCACTTGTTCATCAGGCAACTGCCCTTCACCAAGGATTGATAAATCGTCGGCTGCTGAGGAAGCAAGTGTTGTTCGATCACAAAGACCTGTCGTATAGCCGGTTCCAACATCTCGTGCATAAATCAAATGGTCCAGACCTTGTTGAAATTCAAAGCCACATGCTGCAGAGTCACCAGCAGTCACAATAATTTGTTGCGATTGAGTCTCTCCTTTAAATATGCGAGATACTTCAACTAGGACTTCTTTGTTACCTGCACTACTTGATTGCTTGATTTCACGTACAGTTCCCAAAATCACAAGTGCGCTGCTTTCTAGTTCTTCTTGTACTGAGAATGGTTCCACACAGCTACATGCCGAAGCTGTCGGGGTAAAGTATGGAAGCAACATAGAAAACAACATCATGCATAAAACTAGAATACTTCTTTTCAAGACAAGTCCCTCCTTTTGATGAGTAAACCTTATTTGGTTGAATTTGGTTACAATTATCTTCTTCAATTATTTCGTATCATTTGGAAAATGTCGACAGGAAGTTTGAAGAATGAGAAACTAATTGGAAGTAATAATTTCCATTTTCACTTAGAACAAATATAGAGGTGATTGAAATGCAGACATATTGCACAGAAACAAGGGGCTATTTTGTCATTTACGGAGATGACTTCCCCCTCGAAGAATTTACAGAAGCAATGGGAATTTCTCCGACAGAAGCCCATAGACAAGGTGAAGAATTTATTAGAGGTAAAACAAAACATACGCGCTTTGAAACTGCGTGGGAATTAGGCAGCGATTATGTGGATACGGATCATCCGGATGAAGTAATCGAAACGATAGTAGCTAAACTACATAACTCAGTAGATACTATTAACTTGTATGAAGAAAGGTACAAGTTAGAATGTAAACTCGTTGGGGTCATAACTTTCAAAACTGCCCAGACGCGAGGTTTAATAATTTCTCCAGAACTTGCTGGGTTCGCAAATAAGATAGGCGCACCATTCGAATTTGATATTTATAATGAATCCACCGAAGACGAGTTTTAAGAGATACTTAAATACCTCACAAAAAGACAGTAGTTCCTCTTAGTGTTAAGTGGAGAAGCTACTGTCTTCTTTCTATCCTAAATTTAACTAGTGTATTAAAGCGCCGAAATCTCAAACCCTAAAACGACTACGCCCAACAGAGCAATCACTGAATAGAAAATGAACGCCACTTTTTTGTTATTCCGACGTGCATCAATCGCCGACACTGTAAACAACGTCATCAACAACAACGTCGACAAAATATCTAAAAACGGATTATCGATTATGTACGACGCAATAATACTGATTAGCGCCACAACCGCAATCCCCACACCTATCTTATTCATCCTTAACCACCTCAGCTTCATTGTATCTCCTTTCATACGATTGATTCCAGTCAAAGTTCCAAGAAATTCATAGTACACTTCACATGACTATATCTCAAATTCGAGCTATACTAAAACTGAATTTTCAGATACTACGAAGGAGGAAATGAAATGCAAAAAGCAACAGATACTCTTCTCGTGAATACATTTATTGATGGTGTACTCGACCCACAAAAAGAAATGCTGGGACCCGTTCGTGATGGTGGCCATATTATCGCCAACACAGCACCTGGATGCTGGGGACCAATGATTACGCCTTGCATCCGCGGAGGCCATGAAGTTACAAAACCTGTATACGTAGAAGGAGCAGAACCCGGAGATGCCATTGTTGTGAAGATCCATTCGATTCGTGTGACCTCTCTTGCAACCGCTTCCGGAAATGATGCTCCTGTGGAAGGCCGCTTTTTAGGCGATCCATTTGTCGCCGTGAAATGCCCGGGTTGCGGAACGATGTATCCGGATACGGTCATTAAAGGAATTGGCCAGGAAGCTATCCGTTGTGCGAATTGTGATGCAGATGTTACACCATTCGTCTTCACAAACGGGTATACAATCGGCTTCAGTGAACACGGGGACGTGGGTGTCACAGTATCAAAAGAAGCGGCGGAGACCATTGCGCACGATGGTCGTCACTACATGCAGACTCCGGAAAATTCTGTGCAGAATCCGATTGTCACATTCGCGCCTCACGATCTAGTGGGTGTCGTTGCGCGCATGCGTCCTTTCCTCGGACAGCTTGGAACTACTCCGTCTCGCCCTATGCCAGACTCTCATAATGCTGGTGACTTTGGGTCATTCCTAGTCGGTGCGCCACATGACTACAAGGTAACAGAAGATGAATTGAAAGAACATCGCACTGATGGACACATGGATATCAGTCGCGTTCGTGCGGGTGCCACATTGATCTGTCCGGTCAAGGTTCCCGGTGGCGGAATTTATCTTGGGGATATGCACGCGATGCAAGGAGACGGAGAGATTGCAGGACACACGGCAGACGTCTCAGGAATCGTTCACCTTCAAGTACATGTCATCAAAAACGCTAACTTGGACGGTCCAATCCTGCTTCCAAACGAAGAAGACCTTCCGTATACAGCTAAACCATTTACAGAACAGGAACGCAAGAATGCAGAAGCAATAGCTAAACAATGGAACATCGAGAAACTGGAAGAATCGCTTCCGATCTCAATAGTGGGGTCAGGTTCGAACCTAAACCTAGCGACTGAAAATGGTCTAGAGCGAGCTGCAGAATTATTCGGCGTGACAGTTCCAGAAATCATGAACCGCACGACCATCACAGGTTCAATCGAGATCGGGCGTCACCCAGGTGTTGTCACGATTACATTCTTAGCACCAATCGAGTACCTGAAAAAAGCCGGTCTGTTTGACGCAGTGTCCACACATTACCGCTATTAAAAGAAGCGCTGGGGGATTCCCCGGCGCTTTAATAATGATATTTCACTTCACTAGTGTCGCATTAAAATGAGTAGGTCTTGTCCGATAAGCGGAATTGTCTGTAAATTTATTTAAACGTAAAAAAATCCTCTATAATGGATTCGGGTAGTAAACCATCCAAATCCAAAATAAAGGACAATCGCATGGATAAGTTTACACGGAAAACATCATTTGAACAATGGCTCTCGCCAATTTCTTCTGGAAAAATTGAAGGACTGGTCGAGGCCCATCAGTTAAATCACTATACAAAGAAGCTACATTTCGAATCGTTTCTCAAACTGCTTGTATTCGCACAGCTCAATGAGACAGAGAGCCTCCGGGCTCTAAGCGACACGCTGTTCTCAGACGACCTTCAACGAGCAACGGCTCTAGAGTCGATCAGCTTCTCGCAACTAGGACGTCGATTGAGCGAGATTCCCACGCATGTGTTTCAGGTACTCTTCCTCGACTTGGTCACGAAAATCCATAAGATGAGTCATTTTGAAATTCGCCAAAAGGCGACGACGCCTCTAAAGATCATTGATTCGACCACATTGCCACTGAATCTGAATCGTCATCGATGGGCAGAGTTCAGAAAGACCAAGTCAGGCGTCAAGCTCCATCTGCGGCTGGTATTCTTAGAAAAAGGTTGTTCATATCCCGACAAGGCAGTGCTCACTAACGCAAAGGAGCACGACCGTGGCCAGTTAGAAGTCCTCGTCGATGATAGAGAATGCATGTACGTCTTTGATCGTGGTTATCTGGACTATGAACGGTTCGACCGCATGACAGATGAAGGGTTCTTCTTCGTATCACGTCTACGGAAGAACGCTGTCACACGTGTGATACAACCGTTAGAGTGTCTAGAGGCTTCCGAGGTCTTGTCTGATGAGATGATCTTGATCGGTACGGCGCAAAATCGAGCAGAGAATGTGTTTCGACGCATCAAAGTCTTGGATTCCAAGGGGAATCCATTGGAACTAATCACCAATCGCTTTGATATAGACGCAGACGAGCTAGCGGAACTCTATAGGTCACGGTGGGCCATCGAACTGTTCTTCAAGTGGATGAAACAGCACCTGAACATCAAAAAGTTCTACGGACAGAGCGAACAGGCTGTGCATAACCAGGTGTATATCGCCATGATCGTCTATTGCCTCCATGTTCTCGCACAGCTTGAGACGAACAGTCCAAGGAGTTACCTACAGATCAGTCGATGGCTACGAGCGGCACCTTGGAAATCCGCCTACATCTGGCTACGAAAGATCAAAGGGGGATCAATCCCGTAAGGGTGAATAGCTTCTAACTGCAAATGCCACAGTTTATAGTAAAAAAATGGATGTTAACTACCTTTTTCGGTATGTCTGTTCGTTTTTAATTTTTTCAACGAATAAAAGAAAACTGAATTTTCTCAACTAATTTATGCGACACTAGTGATTTCACTTGAATAATTTGAATTTTATCGTTCATCACGATATAAACAAGGCGATTGGTGTCATCAATTCTTCGTGACCAAGCTCCTGTCAGGTGAAACTTCAGTGGCTCTGGCTTCCCAATTCCATCAAAAGGGTCTCTCAGGATTGCATCAATGAGTTTATTGATTCGTTTCAGTGTCTTTTTATCTTCTGTTTGCCACGAAACATATTCTTCCCAAGCGTTAGATGTAAACTCCAGGTTAAACTTTTTCATCTCTCTTCTTCAAACTGCTGCTTCTGTTTTTCCCACTCTTCTGGCGTAAGAACTTTTGTGCTTTGATTTTTTGCTTGTTCTAAGGATTCGTGGAGTGCATTTCGGTTTGCATCTGATTCCAATAAATAGAGTGTTTCTTGCCATGAATTGTATTCAGCTTCTGAAATCATCACGACGTTACGTTTTTTAGGACGCGTGATAATCACTGTCTCATTGTAATCAATCACATCGTCCGTGATTGCTTTTAGATTTTCTCGAAAATCACTGACAGTATAAGCATGGATAGCCATTTCAATTCCTCCATTCCTTTTTCTTTAGTATATGCAGGAATTATTATTTTGTACAATTTTTTGTACGTTTTATCCTATTTATTTTCTTTACTATTGATACCTGTCCTCCAGCGACGAATGTTCCGATTTCAGCGACGAAAATTCATGATCCAGCGACGAAAATCATCATTCTAGCGACGAATAGCCCTCACCCGTGTCCTTCAGCGACGATTCCTCCGATTCTAGCGACGCAAATTCATGATCCAGCGACGCAAATCGCCATTTTAGCGACGAATAGTCCTCATCCCCGCGCCTTAGCGACGATTCCTCCGATTCTAGCGACGCAAATTCATGATCCAGCGACGAAAATCGCCAGTAGAGCGACGAATAGTCCTCATCCCCGCGCCTTAGCGACGATTCCACCGATTCTAGCGACGAAAATTCATGATCCAGCGACGCAAATCATCATCCTAGCGACGAATAGTCCTCACCCCCGCGCCTTAGCGACGATTGTTCCGATTCTAGTGACGAAAATTCATGATCCAGCGACGAAAATCACCATTCTAGCGACGAATAGTCCTCATCCCCACGCCTTAGCGACGATTCCACCGATTCTAGCGACGAAAATTCATGATCCAGCGACGAAAATCGCCATTTTAGCGACGAATAGCCCTCACCCGTGTCCTTTAGCGACGATTCCTCCGATTCTAGCGACGAAAACTCATAATCCAGCGACGCAAATCATCATTCTAGCGACGAATAGTCCTCATCCCAGCGCCTTAGCGACGATTGTTCCGATTCTAGCGACGAAAACTCATAATCTAGCGACGAAAATCGCCAGTAGAGCGACGAAGCAATTACCCACAAGCAAATCTCAGCACTTGATCTTTGAAATGCACTGAGCAAAAGTACAAAAAACCTTGGATTTGTTTTCTACACACAAAAAACACCCCAAAATGAGGTGTCAAACAAACTTGGCCATCAGCACATCATCGAGATAGGTGCCATCCGCCAACTTATATTCTTTTAGCTTCCTGCCTTCTTACACAAAACCGAGTTGCTTGTAGAGCGCAATTGCTCGGGTATTCGATGCGAAAGTAAATAGCAAAATCTTCTCAATCACTGGGTGAGCACGAGCCCAGTCAATCAGTCCCTGGACCAACTGCTTCCCATAACCTTGACCGCGAGCTTCTTGCTTGATCATTACACCAAACTTCCCAGTGTGCCTCACTTTTATTCGACCTTCCGTTTGAAAAACCAACCAACCGACAACTTCACCGTCTTCCTCCGCGACAAACAGCACTTCACTCGGATGCTCTTGTTTTGCTTGAATCCACTCGCGTTGCCCCTCAACCGTCTGGTGAAATTCATCTATAGTAGATACAAAATAAATCTCTTCTGTTAAAACTTCTTTTTGGATAGCTACCATAGCTTCCGCATCATCTGGGACTGCTAAACGTATCATTGAATTGACTCCTTATAGATAATTAAAAATTATATCACCTAGAACAATGAATGATGCAATTGCTAACAATGTATTAAGTGACATTAGGAATCTATTTCCTTTTTCCCACTCTTCCACAGCGGTTATTGTCCACAATAATGGCATAGCAATCATCAATGTTGTAAAAAAGAAATCATTTTTTGTTATGATGTATGCGACTCCACTCACTACACCCACTAACCCAAAAAGAAACGTAATCCCTCTCATTTATTCCACTCCACTTTCTTCAGCCACCCTCTGTATCTCCTCACTCTCTCCAGAATAAGGATCCACTTTAAACTGACCCCCTAATTTTGTATGTACAAGATAATAATTGATTCCGGAAGATTGTTCGATTTCTACTGTTACGAAATCTCCTTCGACATTGTGAACTTTCTCCACTATTTCTCTAACTTCCAAATGCGTATACTCCGGCTGAATAATCGGAAACACAAGAAGACTAGCCGCGACTCCGACGGAAATTGCAATGTAAACTGGTCGCATCCTATCAAAGTTGTCACTCATCCAAGCAATGAAGAATGCAAACAAAAGCATTACAGCAAGCGCAATAGGAAGCGTTTGAAAGTTTTGCACGGGTTCTAACAAACTGTGTCCGGCTAATGCACTGTCAAAGAAGACACCTACTGATGCAAGCAATCCAATAAATCCGCCGAACATACCAAGTGCCGCTCTGCGCTCTTCTGTCATGTCGCTTCCAAACCGGAATGCTTTTGATAGAAACGAGTTTTTTGAAGTAGATAATCAAGTAGAGCAAAGAGGGCAGCATAAATCAATCCGGCCATGAAAAATAGTAGGAATCCCATTCCTTGAACAACGAATAAACCAAACAATCCGCTAATCATACCCCCGACAATACCATGTAATACAAGGGATAAAACGGGGTTTGTAAGTTTTTTCTGTAACAACCAGGAGAATGGAATGCCAATTAGAAAAACAAAAGGCACTGCAAATGCTGAAACCACAAGCCCAACCGTGAAAAAGTTTGTCCGCCACTCACTAAAAATAAACGGTACTAAGAAATAGCCAATTACTACGGTCAGAGCAGCAACCTCAAGTTTCCGATTCAACATAGGCCCTCTTCCTCTCTGTTTATACCTCTTACTCCTTCATACGAATTTGTTTGTCGGAAGTTTCATATACTACCAGTTTATTCAAAAATAAAAGAGGAGTCGATTATTTTTTTACTCGCACACTATAAAGTAACATTTGCCTTGGCATCCCCTCGATTTCAACCACACCATCCAACGCTAATTGAAGCAGTCGATATTCGATAAAGGCATCTCCCACTTGATACGCCACTTTCCCATAGACTTCGCCGACGATACGCGCAGCTTTAATAAATTCACCCGATTCACTTTGTTCCTGAATAGTTTTTAAAATATAGTCATCAAAAATAGTCTCTTTGTGAAACTGAAGGATTCCTTCTTCTAAAACACGAACCATTTTTGAAGTCATGGAGATTTCAGGCCATCGTTTTAAAATCTCTTCTCTCTCTTTTTCATCCAGGGGCTCGATTGCATCATCATTCAAAATCTCTCTTACTTGCTCAATCGACATCTCACTCGTATGGATCGAGTCGGTCACACGGCTTTCCGAATCAAACAGTTTCCGATAAATTTCAGAGGAATGGACCATTTTCAATGGATTTGACTTTCCAGCAAGTAATGTAACAGCCAGTTGAGCACCTATATATTCGCCTGCATGTTCTCCAGACCAAAGATAGACAGGAAGATGATCCGGAAGATTTTTCATCTTTGAAATTAATGTCTCCCAAGTCGACGCATAGTTCCAAAAGTAATGTTCATCTTCAAGGCGTAGGCGTAGCCATTCTTTTCTCTGCTCCCACCCTTGTCGATTTTCTAAATGGTGAAGAGGTCCCACACTTAAATTACTTGGAAAGACTAAAATTTGTGCGTCCGGAAAGGCATGTTTCAATGTTGCAGCCGCGCTCTCACCCGTCACAACATGCACATGTGTAACGTCTTGAATCTTTGCGCTTCTCTGTTGGGTCGTTACAAGGATTTCTTCAAACTGGTCTATAGGAAGGCTTTCCTCTTCATAGCTCTTTAAGAGCATTTGAAACAAGGCTTCTTTTGCTTGTTCTTCATTTAAGCGTTGAATATTCTCAATTGCTTCTTTCATAGTTCCACTCCTCAGCACCTTACATACCTCCGTTTAAAGCCAAGCTTCCCACGCGTCATCCACTTCTCGATTGTCGCTGTGGCATCCAATACAGCGGGTTTTTTCCCTGGTCGCTCCAATTCAATCTGCCCGATTTCCCGTGACACCTCGAGGGCCTTTTCGTGAAGCGGGACGAAAGAAATGGCAACTGTGTACACAAAGTTGTTCATAGAAGACTGCGCGCGTGGAGGTGCGGAATGAATTGTCATCTTCACGACATCTAACAATCGACTAATCTTCTCGACATCGAATTCTTCGTCTTTTCGGTTGCCGAGTAGACAGCAATACGTACTCCATCCAGCAGAGCGCTTCAACTCCTCGCCACTTTCAATCCAAGTATCCGCGACTTCTTGAGCGATTGACGCTTCTGATAAAGTAACGGCCACTACATAATCGGACAACATGTAAAAATATGCGGTCTCCATCCACCGGTCAAAATCCTCTGCAGTCATCGCGTCTGGATCTGCAATGACACCTGCAAAATACATCGCATCGTAATTTCCTGTTGCGTACAATTCTTCAGCAAGCGGTTGATTACGTTTGATAAGTTTCTTCATCGGTTTCATTGCCCCCGTTGCGACGCCGAAAAGAGGTTCTCTCGCGCCGTTACCCAAATATAACTTTTTTGTTCGTTCCGTTCCGAGACTTTCTAGTTCATTCATCACTTGTGCAAAGTTCATGCCGTCTCCTCCTTTAGTTCGTGTTTTATTCAGCATACCGAAATAGACAAAAAAAGTCTTAGAAAGTTCAAGCTTTTTTGATTTACTTCTTACTAGAATGTGGTATTCTTTTCTCATTGCGCTCATCGAGCAAACACTTTGAGTTAGGGGGTCTTCACCTTGAAACTACGCGTTTCTGCTGTTCAATATCATCTTCACACCATCCAAAACTTTCAACAGTTCGCCGATCAAGTGACACACTACGTCAAGACGGCAGCTGAGTTCAATACAGAGTTTATTTTATTCCCGGAATTCGTCACGACCCAGTTGCTGTCAATTTCTGAAACTGGCCAAGGCCAACCGATTCAAAACCTGACACTTTATACAGACGCGTATCGTGAACTATTCTCACAACTTGCGATGGAGCACGGCGTCTACATTATCGGTGGAACGCATGTTATGCAAAAAGGCGATCACCTCTACAACGTCGCTCATTTGTTTTCTCCCGATGGGCATATCGGAGAGCAAGCAAAGCTTCATTTAACACCAACCGAAGTGTCCGAATGGGGTATCACACCAGGAGATTCGCTTCGTATTTTTGAAACGCCTAAAGGAAAAATCGCAGTCATTACGTGTTATGACATCGAGTTTCCGGAAGTTGTACGAATGGCACGAGGGATGGGAGCAGACGTCATCTTCTCACCTTCCTGCACAGATGACCGCCACGGATTTAACCGCGTGCGCTACACAAGTCACGCTCGTACAATCGAAAATCAGGTGTATGTGGTCACAACAGGTACAGTCGGTTCTCTTCCGACAGTCGACTTTATGCGTGGAAACTTTGGAGAAGCAGCAGTTATCACACCAAATGATGTCCCGTTCCCACAAGACGGCATCCTTGTGAAAGGCGAAATCAACAACGATATGGTCATCACAGCGGACCTTGATCTTTCACTTCTCTATGAAGTACGCGAACATGGTTCTGTAACTACATGGCGCGACCGTCGTTTTGATTTGTACCCTGACCTGGGGAAAGTCGAGACAGAGACGTTGCCGACACCGGAATGGGTAACTGCCAACCGCAACGTGCGCGTATAATATGTTCACTAAAAAAAGGAGCGATTTGAGATGGAGTATGTACAAATCATGGGTATAAATGATCCGTTGTTTCCGAAAATGCACAAGTTGATGCAGGATGTGTTTCCTGCAGAAGAAGTACTTGAATATAGTTTATGGGAAGGTCCCCTACAAGACCCGACGATTCGTATGTTTGTAGCTGTTGAAGACGGCGAAGTAGTGGGCGCGACGGAATATCGTTTCTATCCGGACCGCAAATTATCCATGACAGATTTCACATTGATTGGAAAAGAGGGGCTTGGCGTTGGTCCGTTCCTAGCGAAGAAACGTCATGAAGATTTGATGCATTTATCGTTTGAAAATGGCATCGAGTTAATTGGCGTGTTTGCGGAGATTTATGACCCGTACCGTGCGGAGCGTCATGATTTTGGTGGACTGCAGGCGATGAATCCGTTTGTTCGTCGTGAAGTTTTGGCGCATCTTGGATTTAAGAAATTAGACTTCACATACGTACATCCTTCATGGACGAATGAAGGCGACGCAGTGACCGAACTGGATTTCTGCTTCCTTCCTTTTGCAGACCTTGAGTCCATTCCAGGAGCAGAAATTGCAGATTTCTTGAAGATGTATTATGCCATCTTGTCTGAAAAGCCAAAAGCTTGGCAGGATATGATTACTCACTTGGAAGCAGCTGGTGAAGTGAAGTTACTAGCTTTATAGTTGTTAATCAAAAGAACCCCAAGATTCTCTCACTCGAGAAATCCTGGGGTTTTATTTTTATAGAAATAGCGCGATGAAATTGAAAATTCCGGTATTGCTCGTTTACGCGGACACTGAATTCGGTTTTGCGGACATTGAACCTACCTTTCTCGGACATTGAATTCATGTTTGCGGACATTGCTCGTTTACGCGGACACTGAATTCGGTTTTGCGGACATTGAACCTACCTTTCTCGGACATTGAATTCATGTTTGCGGACATTGCCCGTTTACGCGGACATTAAATTCGGTTTTGCGGACATTGAACCTACCTTTCTCGGACATTGAATTCATGTTTGCGGACACTAGAAAAACCCCCACCCCTCATCTGCCTGTTGACAGTGAAAAGTTGGGGCTTTTATTATTTCGGACGATCCATTGAAAAGATTTCACCAATCTCTGCATAGCTGGTTCCGGCTAAGCGACTTACCGCATTCAAAGCTCTCGGATCGATACGTCCATTGCTATAAATCTCTTCATCTATATGAAAACGGACGACACGACCAATCAGTAAATCGCTACCGGCATCGCCTTCATGGAATGGAATGGCTTCGACAAGTCGACATTCCATACGCACTTTTGCTTCTCGGATTCCTGGAACAGCAACCACTTCACTAGCTACTGGAGTGAGTCCTGCACGAATTAACTCACTCTCATCTGGCGCCAAACTAGCAGCCGTTTCATTGATTTTTTCAACATTGTCCCGGTCGACGATATGGACCACAAACTCTTTTGTCCTGTAGATATTGCGTGCCGTATCCTTGTGACCCGAAGCAGGTCGCTGTATAGAAAGAGAAACCATCGGCGGGTTAGACGAAACAATGGAAAAATAACTGAATGGCGCGCCATTGATGACACCATTTCCAGAGTCCGTCGTGACAAAAGCAATCGGTCGAGGAATGATACTGCCAATCAATAACTTGTAATTTTCACGTTCTGTCTGCGCGTTTGGATCAAAAGAAAGCATCGCACTACCTCCTAGTTGGACTATTTGGGTACAGAAATCGGAATCAAGCGGTCTTCGATTCGAGAACGGTACTGCTCATACTGAGCCGGCAACATTAACTGTTCACCCATTGTTTCCAAAGACTCATCATACCCAAAGCCTGGTGGATCTGTTGCAATTTCAAATAAAATTTCTCCCGCTTCCCGGAAATAGATAGCATTGAAATAATTCCGGTCTTTGATATCCGTCACTTGCTCGCCTTTGTCATAGACATACGCCTGCCACTCTTTGTGATCCGCGTCGTCTTCAGCACGCCACGCAATGTGATGAACAGTCCCAACTCCCATTGTACCGACAACACCCGTCACTAGTTTCAAATCAACAGTATTGCCAATATCAGCTGACGATGTAAAGCGTCGGTAATCCCCTTCTTCTGCGACTTTTTCTAGCCCCATCACTTCGGTCAACGTGCGTTCAGTCGCTTCTGGATTTGTCGAATACAATCTCGCACCTGCAAATCCTTTGATAGCTACGTCCGGAGTTACATCACCGATTGTCCATTCGTTATCAGCACCCGCTGCTCTTTCAACTAGTTCTAGGTGAAGGCCATGTGGGTCATCGAATTGCACAACATTTTCACCAAATCGCACTGCTTTTTTAAATGGAATCGCTTCAGATGCCAATCGATTCACCCAAAACGGAAGACTACCGACTGGAACAGCATAGCTCGTTACGCCAACTTGCCCGTCTCCAATCGTCCCTTGGTAAGCATTCACCCACGGGAAGAAAGTTATGATTGTTCCCGGACGGCCGCCTTTGTCTCCAAAGTACAGGTGATACGTTCCCGGATCATCGAAATTGACTGTCTTTTTCACGAGACGCAGCCCGAGTACGCGTCCATAAAAATCTACATTTTCCTGTGGATGGCCGACGATTGCTGTAATGTGATGAATACCTGCTGTTTGTTTTTTCATGCGGTTTCTTCCTTTCCTGTTCTTGTAAGTTTAGTATACGCTCCATTTATCTTGAATTCAAGATAATTGTTTTGATTCGAAATTTCTCTTTCGGAGTAAATATGCTACGCTAAATAAAAATAGGAAACGAGATGATAACTAGATGATCCAGCCTCCGCGCTTTGCGAATTCCCTTCTTGAAACTAAGCTTGCTGCAATCCCTCTTCATGAAGACCCTGAGGTTTTCAATGCTGCTTTATCAGACGAAGTAATGCAAGAAACGACCTACAAAAGCTTACATATTGAAAATAGTATGTTCACCAACTGTGCATTTACAGAGAGTGAATTTTTACAAGCAGACTGGCAAGATGTACGTTTTGAGAACTGTGATTTTTCCAACGTCACGCTCACTAAATGCACGTTAACACGCGTGGAATTTCTCAATTGCCGAATGACGGGTGTCGAGTTTGGAGAGTCGCATCTGCACGATGTGCGGTTCGGGACGTGCGTGATGGATTATGCCCTATTTGGGTCTGGAAAACTTCGCACTAGCAGGTTTGAGTCGTGTAAGCTCGACTTCGCCCACTTCTATTCCACACTGCTTGAGACTGTAGCATTCGCAGACTGTTCATTAGAAGAAGTGACATTTGAGCAGACCTCTTTAGCAGGAATTGACTTGAGCTCGAATCACTTCACCCAGCTCAAAGTGGGTCTTGAAGAAATAAAGGGAAGTCATGTCTCGCCGATGCAAGCATTACAGTTTGCGACTTTATTTGGCCTTGTTATAAAAGAATGAAAAAAAGCCCCACAGAAGCATTCTCTGTGGGGTATTGCTATCTAAACTTGATGTGGCGTTCGTACATCTTCGCCGGACCATACCGTGATTCCTGTAGTGTTGTCTTTGGCAGCACGAATCATTGTCGCAGCAAGTTCATCTGTTGGAAGTGGTCTCTGACTTTTCGCAAGACCTAGTTTATTCACTAGTTGAATGGCCTTCAAACCAAACTTTTCACCTACCCGGTCGCTCTCTTTTCGGTCGAGTATAGGTGGTTGCAAAATCGTGATGGCATCAAACGGCAATTTCTTGACCGCTTCTTCAAGCTGCCCTTTCATACGGGAATAAAACACGCGGGAGTTCGAATCCGCACCCGTCGAGGAAACCAAAACGTAACGAGGGACGCCGTTCGCACTCGCAGCATCGGCAAATTGGTACTGGTAGTCATAATCGACTTTCCATTGCTTGTCTTGGCTCCCCGCTGCTTTAATAGTCGTTCCCAAGCAGGAGAATAGCACATCTCCCTTCACGAGTTGATGCCAATGCTGTGGTCGGTCGAAGTCAATCGTGTGGGCATGGAGTTTGTCATGGCGAAGTCCAAGGTCTCTTCGCACGAACAAGCTGACTTGTTCCATTTCGGAATCCGCCAAAAGCTGTTCGACTAAATCTTTCCCTGTGGCACCTGTCGCACCAATCACTAACGCATGCATCGTAATTCCCCCCACTTGAACAATTTTCTTAAGTATACGCCATTCTGCACCCATTGACCTCTTTGACGCGTCTTTTTTACCAGAAATTGCGTGGCTGCGTACGAAAGGTCTATGGAAAGGTGCAACACCCATCGATACCTACCGTGAAATCATGGGCGTGCCACTTCCGGTCGTCTGGCAAACCTTATGTCCCGAACATTCGCGCAGCACAAGACAACGGCTTAACGAGTATCGGTGTGCGCTTTATAAATCAAAAAGCTGATGACCACTAGTGAGTCAACAGCTTTTTTGTTACGCTTTTTTTAATTTGAAATGCAATACAAATAATAGGATTGTAATCAATGTGAACGCTGTTAATGCGAGGAACGGAATCGTCACAAACCCGAACCAGTTGATGTATTGAACGTTACACGGTACACCTTGCACACAAGGCTTGATGTTTGCAAATCCAGGCACTTTTTGTACGAGGTAGTGGTATAGCGAAATGCCTCCACCGATTAAAGTCAGCGGCAATACGTACAAACGCATCCGCACATCATTTGTGAACGCTGCAATCCCCAGCACTATCGTCAGTGGATACATGAAGATTCGTTGGATCCAACACAATTCACACGGTACAAATCCTCGGATATTGCTGAAGTATAAACTACCAAGCGTTGCCACTAATGCCACAAGCCAAGCAAAATAAAGCGCATAATTTTCAATGAATCCCTCGCGCGTCGATTTAGTCATTGTTCGTCTGCCCTTGTTCGATCAGCATCGCAATCATCTCATAATCAAACGGATCTTCAAGGAACACACCGTTGACGTAAATGGTCGGCGTGAACGGTACACCAAATTCCTTCACAAGTTCATTGTCACGTGTAACTTCCTGCACGATAGCAGATTCCTCAGATGCCATGTCGGTGCGCATCTTATCGATGTCGACTCCAGGAGCTGTCGCTTCAGCGATTTCCGCCATCTTATCAATCGTCACCCATGGCTCGTCATGTTGTTGCGAAGCAGGTTGTGCATCGTACACAGCTTTATTGAATGCCCAGAAGTTTTCAGGGTCTTGTTCGAAAACAGATTCAGAAGCTAGAGAAGCAATGACTGATTCTTCTCCGTGGAAAAGAACATTAATGTAGCTCAAGTTTGCTTTCCCAGTCTCAATGTAATCCTCGACCAGTTTCGGGTAGATCGTCTCTCCCCACTGCTTACAAGATGGACATTTGTAATCGCCAAACTCTACGATTTCAACTGGTGCATCCGCATCCCCAAGCATCGGTTGCCCTTCTGTAGGTGGGTAGACTCGTTCTGTTTCTTGCGGCACTTCAGTTGCCGTTGTACCGGTATCTCTGTTCATATAAAGGACGATGCCCACGATGACGACTGCTAGAGCCAGTGTGGCGAGCATGATTTTTTGATTTGTTTTCATGGAATTTCCTCCTTACAGGTGGTGCACTTAGTTTATCATAGGGTAGCCGGGTATGCGGTTACAATTATGTGACGAGTTTCGTGGAGTGTTTAACGCCCGAAAGTGGTGCATTAGCGACCGAGTCGGACCACTTAAAGACCGTAGTGGTTCCATTAACGCCCGACTTGACCCCATTAACGCCCCAAGTGATGTTATGGAAACTAATCGGCGCATAAAAAAGCCCCGGCAAGCCTCCTCAAACAAAGGACGCCAACCGGAACGCGCAAGTTTCTACTCAAGTGTCAATTTATACAATTTGTCATCGTTATCACTAGGGTTGCCTCGGCTGTAGTGAGATAACCCCAGGATTTGTATTATCGATTTAATTTTTCGATTTCTTGTGAAATAGCTTCTATGTCAATTCGTTCATACAGAGGCTGTACTTCTACTAATTGGATTGGCAAGTTCTCCACTGGTTCCCAGCTATCATAAACGTCACCTGTCATTCGCTCAACTTGATGAGAACCAAACGGGATGAACGGCTTTACCAACTGCGCTATGTTTTGAATAGCATAGACACATGTAGCAAGAGTTTCTTTTGCCCTTTCCTCATTATCATTTACAGAAATCCAAGGTTTCTGCTCATCGAAATAACGATTCATCTCTCGTATGAATTCAAACAATACTTCTAATGATTGTTTCAGTTCGGCTGCTTCAATCAGTTTCCCTGCTTCTTCGTAAAGTAACCTAATCCTAGTCATTACCGCAGGATCCACTTCACTTTCCGGAACCTTACCTTCGTAAGATTTCTCTATAAACTTGAATGTTCGATTTATTAAATTGCCATATGCCCCAAGAAGTTCACTATTGTGGCTATAAATAAATTCTCTCCATGAAAAATCCGTATCTCGATTTTCCGGTGCATTCATAGTCAAGAAATAACGAAGGCTATCCGGATGATAGCGTTCTAGAACGTCGGGTACCCATACGGCCCAGTTTTGGCTCGTTGAAATCTTTCTTTTCTCAAGCGTCATATATTCATTTGAAACAATGGCTGTCGGTCTCGCTTTTAGTTCAGCGCCACTAAGAATAGCGGGCCAAATAATCGAGTGAAACGGAATATTGTCTTTCCCGTGCACATAATAGCTCCTCACGCCGGCTTCCCACCACTTGTCATGGGAAACTCCTCTCTCTTCAGCCCATTTTCGACTTGCCGTATAGTAACCTGCGACGGCTTCTATCCATACGTAGATTTTCTTCCCTTCAAACCCTTCGACGGGAACTGGAACACCGTTTGGCAAATCTCTTGTGACAGCTCGGTCATGAACGCCTTCACTTAAATAGCGGGCCGTTAACTTTAAAGCATTATCACGCCAACCGCCTTTTCTTTCACTCTTCTTGACGAGATTTTCTAGCTCTTTTTGAAATTGGCTAAAGGCGAAATAGAAATGACTTGTCTCTCGTATTTCTGGTGGATTGCCACAAATTTTGCACTGCTTTTCAAGTAAGTCTAGTGGATCCAAAATAGTGGAACACATTTCGCACTGGTCACCACGCGCCTTCGCTCCGCAAACAGGACAAATTCCTTCAACAAACCGGTCGGGAAGAAATTGATTGTCAAATGCGCAATAAGCTTGATCAATCGTCATAGTATATAAATGGTCATTGTTTAGAAGTTTGAGAAAGAGCTCTTGCACATACTGATGATGTTTGGAATCGTCTGTTCGTGTGTAGATGTCGTAAGTAAACCCAAGTTTTCTAAACGTTTCATCAAACTCTTGATGGTACCGATCAGCAATATCCTTTACAGATTTCCCTTCTTGATTGGCTCGAATCGAAATGGGTGTGCCGTTGCAATCGCTTCCCGATACATAAAGTACTTCTTCCCCTTTTTGACGATGGTACCTGGCTAAACTATCTCCCGGCAACAGTGCAGCAATATGGCCGACGTGCAATGAACCATTCGCATAAGGCCAAGCCCCTCCAATAAATACTGGCATAGTACTTCCTCCTTTTGGGCACAAAAAAAGCCCTCATCGATTGACTCGATTAGGACGAACATGTCGTGGTACCACCTAAATTCGCATAAGACTCACATCTTATGCCTCTGCCAGTACGTGTGCATACTGCTGCTGTTGTAACGAGTGCACGTCTCGGCGCAGCCTACTAAACGGTTCGGTGCGCAGCTCAAAGGCCATTTTCATTTCAGGACATCTGCTTCATTTCCACCATCAGAAGCTCTCTATAAGAATTGCTGAACTTACTTTCCTTCTCATCGCTATTTTTTAAGTTGTGATTAGAATAGCACTTATTCCCAAATTGCACAATATTGGAATTGAGTTATGCTACACTTTTCATAAAGATATTTATAAACGGAGACAATCAAATGAAAACACAAACTACTGTACCCGCATTAACTTTAAAGCGAAGAAACAAACCGGATAAAGAGTTTCTTTTATTCCCTTCAAACGAAACACTTTACTTACTGCCGAAACTTGCCGGGTCTTATGTTATAGATACAGTTACAGGAGACTCTTTACTACTGGGTGGATTATTTTATGGCCTTTCTAAATATCTGATGAAAAAAGATAAAGAAAAGCTAACGGACTACATGGCAGCCTTCCGTGAAGGAAATACTGACTATTTCAACATACAGAAAAAAGCCATCTCTATTCCTTTTAGAGAGATTGAAAAAATCACGATTTCTATGAAAAATCCATATAGTAAGGAATTGTGGTATGACAGCAAGTTGACTATACATAGTACCAGTGCTGAAACGTACGACTTTTATGTGGGTTCTGATGAACAACTTTCTGAAGTGGAATCGTTTTGTGCCATTTACCTTTCGGAAGTTCCAATAGAAAAGAAGTGAGATAGCTCTAGCTTTTGTTTCAATAAAACAAGATAAGACTTATGAGATAACCCCTGGGGTTGTCTCATAAGTCTCCATTTGTTTCGAGCAGTTTCATTATATAGGAGTCTAGCTCATCTGACTTCAGTTCATAATATAAATTGGTATCCTGAATATGTAGTTTTTCAGAGCCCGTATCAATTAAAGTAGCGCCTTTGTCATTTTTCAGACTGATTCTATACTTAAAAGTAGAGCCGATATAATTATTAAAATAACTCCTATTCAACTGTTGAATCGATATTATTTCTTGAACATGAATTACTTCATCTTCCATTAACTCATACGTATAGTAGTCATTTGCCGACAAATACTCAATCGACACTAACTCAATAGAGGTGAATGAGTTAATCTCCCTTTGTGCTAATACTTCTTCAAATGATTTATCTTGATTCGCATAGAGAATAATAGCCATAATTATCACACATACAATCCCTAAAACCCAACTTAACTTGCCTTTTATTAATCTCACTACACCTCTCCCCTCCATAACTCATCACCGATGGCCATCTTTCCTTGCCTGAATATATCCATAGTATGTACATGTTCCGTGCGAATGAAGATCCTTCACTTCAAAGCCGCATTGCTCGTAAAATGTGAAATTGTTTGACGACGTATGCGCGAACCAATCGCCATGCAGAAGTTTTTCAATACAGAGCCCAACTAACTTCTTACCAATTCCTTTTCCCCGATAATCGCTATGAACGACTAAATCCAAGATGTTCGCGACCATCACTTGATCAGAAATCACACGGATCATTCCAATCATTTTATCGGAGTCCCACACGGTAAACGCCCATGTCGCATTCTCAAAAATCAGCGCGTATTTTTCTTTTTGCCATTCCGGTAGTGGTTTCGCCCAGCCTGCGTCCAGGAAAAGTTCTTCTACACGGTTTGCATCTATCCCATTTGTGCCTTCACGAATGACGTGTCCATTAAAGTATTGGTACATTTTGTTCCCCCTTAGTGATTAGTGCTAACTCATCGCGTAACATTTCTTTATAATCCGACCGTCTCCAAAGCGTAACCGCCTCTAGTTCACCTAATTTATCGACCAAGTTCTCTACAATTCGGTACCCGAGGTAATAGGCAAACCGCGTTGCACCAAATCGAGTTCCACCATTGATTGAAAACCACTCACGAAACAAATCACTTTGATCCAAATTCTTTAAATCTTCAATGAGAGCAGTTGCAAGTTCTTTCTCGTTAGCTTTTGCAAAAGCTAGCCAGTCTTCTCCTTGCTGGTCATATGTGAAGTAGATAGATTCCGGGATATCTACGACTTGCATGGAATGATACGTTGCGACCCCTTCTTGAAGTAAGGTGGTATACGGGCTCATCCAGTCAAGTTTGGCCCATTCCATCCCAAGTTGATCTGTGCGTGCATTATGCAGGGCATGACCCAACTCGTGTGCAATAATTGCATCCAGTGTGACATCTTCTGGTGAAAGTTTTTCTAAACAAAATGTGATGTCCGGAAAGATTTGCTTATGTGTAAATGCGTTGGACCCAAATGCGCCGACAATCATGTGGACATCTTGATCAAGAGTCACCGGATATAAAGATTCATACTTCTGCACAATCTTTAAAATTCGGCTCTCCATCTTGTCACTGTTCTCTTGAATTGCTGGCAAGAGTTCTTGATAGCGTATAAGAGCTAATTTCTTCTTTTCTTCTGGACGATAACAGTGATACGCAAAATATTCTTTAAAGTGCGGAGCAAACTTAGAATAATAGCCATCTAAAAACTCAGTAGTGGGTTCATAGTTACTCAGAAAATAGGAAACTGTGTTATAGATTTTCATTCTAGTCCCCCACAACCCGATTTCGCTTTTCCTTGCGCTGTTGTTGCTTCTTAAAATAATCATCGAACCCCATGAACATTCCGAGTCCCACTAGCACAACGCCACTAAGTTTTGTTCCGATCATCTGAACCGTCGAATGCGCTTCGTTGTTCAAAGCAATCAGTACAAATCCAATTAGTATTAGTAGTGTTCCGAACATCATTAAAAACGCCTTGAATGCACCTTTCATCATTTTCATATTGTTTAACCCCTTCCCCTAATCAATCATTCTCTATATATCCTAAATTCTAGAAGTAATTCTAATCAGTATACTTCTGTATCCATTTTCTGTATACCAAATTCATGCTATTTCTCATTATTTCCCAACGATAGGAAAAGCCCAGCTCTATTTTAGTAGAGAGGGCTTTGATATGTATGATCGTTCTTCTAAAACTTATAATCTTTCGCTTTCGTCATAGGAATTTCATTGCGCTTTGAAAAACGAACAAGTGCGGCCTCTAGACCTTGTGGAAAGAAGTCGAACAAGCGAATAGTAATTCCTTGCTTTCGCTTCAATACTGCTCCCATCTTCACAAATCCGAACCTTCGAAAATGAATTTCGGTTAAGTCTTCGGGAGTAATTTGTTTCCGGTAAAGAGGAAGTTTGTAAAGAAAGACTCCAAATTGAAGTGTGCTTTCAGATACATGCAATTCATATGTAATAAACAATGATAGAACAAGGAAAGCTATAAAAAAGTATGGATAATACAGAATGCCTTCATTGAGAGAAATCGCCAAATTCGGTATGCCAATCAATACGATGAAACTAATAAAAGCTGTTTGGGTGGAGTAGCTTTATAGGTCATGAGTTGCCTCTTCTAAAGTATCTTTAGGATTCGGCCCGAAGCGATTTGGAAAGCTTTCACCGTCGTAGCAGAACATCATCAATAAAAGAAGTGGACCAAGAATCGGTAAAAGAATAATCAGTACCCACCAGCCGCTGTATCCGAGATCATGCATTCTTCTGACACTGACTGAAATGTTTGGAAGGAAGATTAGTAGACTTAATATCCCAGATAAAAGACCGATGTTAGGGTTTAGCATCCACCCGTTTAGAATATCTATTGTAGATGTTGCAATTCCAATCAATAGGGCAATTAACGTAAACATCCAATATTCTTTTTGTCTGGCTCTTCCTTTAAATACAAATGCTTTTTTCATTACAATCAAAAACCATTTCATTGCGCGTCACCTATCTTTCTAGTTTAAGTATAAGAGAAATATAGGTGGGTGTATATTTAAATTTTGGGATAAATAGTTATTTTTTGAGTTAATCGGTTAATCACCATAACTCGTGGTTGACAGTAGAATGATTTAATAATTTAAGTGAATAGAAAAAAGCGAAAACTCCTATCGTAATTGTTGTCTAGACAACATACGCTTTATTTTCGTGAAGTTTATAAAAAACGCTCAAAATAATTTAGTGTCCAGTCCTTAAGAATAGCCCTATTTGACGCTTCTCTTTCTTCATTTCTTTGATGACATCCAACAAAAATCCGGGAGTTGGTGGACACCTTCATCCATCAACTCCCGGATCTTCTTTACTCTTCTTTATATACTGACTCAACTTACTTATTAACAATTTTCCTACTACAACTGGAAGCGGCTCCCAAAAGGTACCTGGACCCCACACAACATCAACGCTATTTATGATTATCCACTTTCAAACGCAGGAATGCGGGTTCATTTTGAATATCCGATGAATAGTCTTGAATGTCTGAATTGTTTTTGGGACAGGTACCTTTTTTAAACCGGCAACTATTTTTGTAAATAAAACAATTCGTAAAAGTACATTTAAACGAACAAAAAATGAATTTCAGTATTCAAAAAGACCAATCATAATGATTGGCCTTCCTTCCTTTCTTTACCCTATAAAAGTAATGGCATCTATAATAGCCTTGCATTCTTCAATCAACTCTTGATCGGCCTCGTCTGTTAATCTTGCAGCTCGGGCCAATGGATCAATTGCTTTTATCTTTTCGCACAATACATATCCAGTTGTCTGATTGTGTGCTGCGCTATTCTTGTTATTCTTAGTTCTTCCATTTACCGGTACATGAGTTGGGTATCCTTTATTCGTATTAGTAATTGGCAAAACCCAAATTAAATCGGTCTCTTTATGTACATTTTCTTCTGAAACTACGATGGCTGGACGATAACCTTGCTGTTCGTGTCCTTTTGCTGGGGACATGTCGACCTTTATAATGTCACCAACTTTAAAAAACCTTGTCATCACTATTCCTCCAATTAAATAGTGCCTGTACTATTCCATTAAGGATTAAGTACAGACACATAATCTTTAAGCCTATTAACTGATCACCAGTCTTCTTTTCCAACTGGTTCTACTTCATCCCAAAGTGATTCAGGTTCAGGCTTTCCGCCATTGTAACCAACAAATAACTTTTGAAACGGCGTTAACTTGCTTTTTCGAACCAACGAAATTCGATTGGGTTCAATCTCTACATCAAATACAGCATCATCAGTTGCATTGAATCCGGCTTCCTCGAGGATATCTCTTGTAAGTCGAACTGCTTTACTGTTACCCCAATTCTGAAGTTTAGCCTCTCGGTGACTAACTTTTTGCTTAACTTGCGGCATGTGAATCAACTCCTCAGAGTGCTATTTATATACTTAGTATATACAACGTATCTACATTCTGCAAGCAAAAGCTCCTTTAAGATTCTTTCTATAATGGAACTCGATTAAAAAAGGCCAGCCTTTGCAAAAGACTTTTCTAATCAATCCAGCTATTTATTTTACTTCTGATAATCCAGCAATATGTAAACTGTTTAAGCATGCATGTTGTGCTCTCGTTGGAACGTGAAAGTCTACTGAAACTTCTGCTTTATGCTCATCTTATTGGATACTATTTAAGGGTAAGCAGCGACAGTTACTGCTAATCCTTGATTATTGGTAAACTTAATGAGAAACGAGGTGACTTATTATGATCAAAATAATTGATAATCAGAAACTCGAATTGCAGTACAAAAAAGGATTTGGAGCGTGGACGTATCATATTAGACTTCCTGGCACGGCCAGTATTCAAGGGAAATGGGGATACCTAAAGGTGTCTGGTACAATTGATGACTTTGAAATAAAAAGCATTAATTTGGCTCCAAGAAAAAATGAAGACAAGATTATTTCAATCAATCAAGAAGTTAGAGACGCAGTTGGCAAAAGTGGTGGCGATATGGTAATGGTCACTTTATATCTGCATGATTAGCCTACTAAGAAGATAAGCAAATCGAATTCCCAGGTTAGACAAAAGGTTTTCTCAAAGTTCCTTATTTAGGAGCTCTGACCATTCATCATATGGTTTTTTGCTACTTATAGAGTTTTATGAATTAATATAACTACTTCGTGACATCGATTATTTAGGTGTCACTTCAAGAGATAACATGAACCAATTTCAAGCTATATTTTGTACCGGAGTTTTAAAAAACCAGTAGCCTTCTATAAGGATTACTGGTTTTATAATTATATATTTCATTTAGAAAGACTTCCGATAAGGGGTCATATGTAAACTAATCACCTCTATATCTTTCATAACTCAGTTTCATATTTGACTGAACCTCAAACTGGCATCTTCTGTTATAGTATTCTATGTTTATACTAATATAATAGATATTTTAGAAGCGAATGAAATGAGGTATGAAAGCATGGAGCATATATTAGTGATTGAAGATGACGAAAAAATCCAAGAATTTTTGACAAGTGCTTTATTAGAGATTAATGCTGATTTCCGTATCCATTTTGTAACGATTTGAAGAAAATGAAGTGGTTTTACTCAGATATACTACAGTTAAACCTCATATGGGATGATGAAGGTTCGATTGCATTTAAGATTGGTGAACACCAATTAAGTATAGATTACAATGAAGATTTTAATCCACCATCAAAAAAGTTTGCCATTCAACCAGGTTGGCAAGGTGGAACAGAACCTAGGATAGGTTGGTCTTTAGAGTGTAATAGAGAAGATTTTAATGACATTGTCCATTCCATAGTAAGTAATCAAATACCAAGATATTTTATTGAGCCAAAATGGAAAGGGTATTGGAGTTTTCCTGTTTTAGATCCAATGAATCATACGATAGAAATTACTTGTACAGAAAAGGATCTTCACCTATAAATCTTTAAGTGAAACAAGCTGTTTAACTTATTTACATTTTTCATAAACGGGTGCTTTAGTTGAATAAAACATTATTATTTAATAGAACTTCCAGAAAAATGGAAGTTCTAATTTTTTACCTTATATCACCAATAAACATTAACATAGCCATGTATTAAAAGAATCTAATAAGAAAAGAGAAGAAGCTTTTTTGACTTCTTCTCTTCCTATAATTTCTTCTATGTTAACTATATTTAACTATCCAAAGTCTTAAAACCTTTGTTTGACTTTAATCTCATTTAAAACGATACCTCAAAAGTTAAAGAATTCAACTTTTGGGAGGCAGCACTTCTCGTGTACGACTTTTAAACACGGGGTTTGACAGGTCTAATTCTTTAGCTTTAATGTCATCGCATTAATAGCCACGATAACGGTGGATACGGACATCAGAACTGCTCCTACTGCAGGAACCAACGTAATTCCAATGAAAGCTAGACCCCCCGCAGCTATGGGAATGGCGATAAAGTTGTATCCGGCTCCCCACACGAGGTTCTGTTTCATTTTACCGGTTGTTTTGTTGGCCAATTCGATAAAGGATTCAATATCTCCTGGATCCGACTGAGTCAAAATCACATCAGCGGAATCAATGGCGACTTGCGTTCCCGCACCGACTGCAATACCCACGTCTGCTATTGCAAGGGATGGTGCATCGTTTACGCCGTCGCCGACCATAATGACCGTTTGTCCATTATTTTTCAGTGATTCCACTAAATCATATTTATCTTGCGGCGATTGATTGGCTCTGTATTCAATGCCCAGTTTCTCTGCTACTCCTTGGGCAGCCGTTTCATTGTCGCCTGTAGCCATAATCGGTTTTATATTGTAATGCTTCAATGCCTGTATCAGCGTTCCGCTCGTTTCTTTCAATTCATCGCCTAATGCGACCGTACCAATCGGATCCCCGTCCTCAACCAGTATACTTAATGTTGCCCCTTTGGGAACATCCACCGCTACATCTCTTCCAAGTGCCTTTTGGCTGATCAATTCGTATTTGCGGCCATTGGCGTTTCCTTCTATACCCGCACCCGACACAACATCAATCGAATCAAAGTGGACAGGCTGAATCCCTTGTTTCTCAGCGTATTGGACTATTGACTGGGCGATTGGGTGGCTGGATCCGCCTTCAATCCCTGCCATTAACGCCGCGATTTCGGCTTCGGTATGTTGACCATCCAGTGTTTCCATGTTCAAAACTTTAAATTCGCCAGTAGTCAACGTACCCGTTTTATCCAGTATCATTACATCAGCCTTACTTGCTAACTCCAATGCTTCGCGGTCTTTCACCAACAGCCCGCGGCTTGCACCTAAACTGGTGCTTCGTGCAATAACCAGCGGAATGGCAAGGCCGAGAGCGTGTGGACATGCAATGACTAATGTCGTAACCGTAAAAAGAATAGCGGTTTGAATGTCAGCAATGTACAGCCAAACGACAAAAGCGATGAAAGCCACCGCAATGGCGATATAAAACAGCCAGCCGGCTACTTTTTGAGCAAGATTTTCAGCTCTTGAAGGTTGATCCTGCGCTTGGCTTATCAGGGTTTGAACTTGAGAAATGAACGATTGGTCGCCGGTTTCCTGTACTTCAAGATATAAGATGCCTGCACCGTTCGTGGAACCGCCGATTACTTTGTCTCCGGCTCCTTTTTCAATGGGTTTAGATTCCCCCGTCAGCAAAGCTTCATTGATCCGGGAGGTGCCTCTTTTGATGATGCCATCGGCAGGGACATTTTCTCCGGCCTGAACCCGTACAAGGTCTCCGACTTTCAGCTCATTTACGGGACGCGTCTCAATGGCATCGTCTTCCAATACCACATGTGCATCTTTCGGCACCAATTCAGCGAGCGATTTTTGCGCGTCTCCTGCCTCTCCGACAGCCTTCATTTCGATCCAATGTCCAAGGAGCATGATCAACAGCAAGGAAGCAAATTCAAAGAAAAAGTCCATGATGTGTTCGCCAGTCACATAGCGTGCCAGCACCGCATAAATGCTATACAGATAGGAAACGGACAACCCTAAAGAAATAAGGGCCATCATACCCGGCGCTTTTTGCCTGAATTCTTCTATAGCCCCCTGAAAGAAAGGTTTCCCCCCATAAACCAATAAGATGGTTGCTAATCCTGCGACCACAATATCCGAGTATGGAAAAGTGAATTGAAAGGGAAGCCGAATGTCCATCATCGGCGACAATAACAGAATGATGATGCCAACCGGCAGCGACTTCAAGAAAATCTCTTTAAAATTACCGTGGTGATGATGGTCGTGATCATGCCCGCTGTGATCGGAATGGTCATGATGTTCATGGTTCTGGGAGGGATTGCTGTGGTCTTGAATGCCCTCTTTTACTTGAGCTTCATGATAGACATGCCCAACATGTTTGGAATGGTCCATTTTACTGTGATCTGCTTGTTCGTCGTGATGGTGGTGATGGTCTTTTTCACTTTTAGCCATTCAGTACGCCTCCTTCAAAATAGTGCTTCTTTATTCCAATTACCCTTATGACATTCTTAACAGCCACAAAGCCCCCAATATACTACCGCGGCGTATATTTCTTTTAAAAGTAAAGAGTGCTGTGAAAGCACTCTTATACGACGGCATATCCTTGTTCTTCAATCGCTTCCTGAATTTCGTTTAATGATGTCTTGCCAGCGTCATAATCCACTGCCACTTCACCTTTTTTTAGATCAACTGCCACAGATGAAACCCCTTCGAGTTCACCGACGCCAGTTTCAACCGAGTTTACACAGTGGCTGCAGGACATGCCTTGTACTTTTAATGTTTCAATCATTCTTATTCCTCCTAGAGTAGTATTTCCATAAACTTAACATACCTCATGAGGGTATATCAAGTTCTCAGTTTCATTTTTACTTTGTCTTTGTTTTCTGGACGCCCAAGGAATTTACTGTGACCAAAAAGAAAAAACCACCCTATTGATTTGATATTCGATTACTTTTCTATAAACGGCCGACAATGGGCTATCACCAGATATACTTTTTGTTTTTTTCGGAAGGAGTTTGCTGTTTCGCCAATAAATTTGTGCAGTTTCTATGGAGTTTCGGTATTTCCGTTTAGTCTGGAAAGTAGAGGGAATATTAGAAACGGAAGCAAAAATATAAAAAATGGAGGTTTTAGCATGGCTCATGAACAACATCAGGAATTGATTCAGGCATTGCACGATTGTGCGGCGGAATGTAACCATTGTTTTGATGCTTGTCTGCAGGAAGAAGATGTGAAGATGATGGCCCAATGTATTCGATTAGACCGTGAATGTGCAGACATTTGCGCATTTCTGGAACATGCAATTACCCGCAATTCGCCGTTCGTTTCCGAACTGGCAGCCGTTTGCGCAACCATTTGTGAAGCATGTGCAGATGAATGCGAGAAGCACGCCGACCATCACGACCATTGCAAACGCTGTGCGGAAGCTTGCCGCAGATGTGCAGAAGCTTGCCGTAACGTTGCGTAATTTACCCGAAAAGGCTCATTGGAGATATTTTCCGATGAGCCTTTTATCTTTATCTAGTATTATTCCATTTCATTGATCCATTTGTAGCCAATCCCCCACACGGTGATAAAATGGTCATTGATTGGAAATCCAGATTGCCGAATTTTTTCCCGCACATTCCGTACATGCGAATCAATGGTCCTTCCTTCCGTCTCCGAATCAAATCCCCAGATCAACTGGATCAGCTGTTCCCTTGTGAACACTTTATTGGCATTTTTCATCAGATGGCCCACCATCAGAAATTCTTTTGGCGTCAATTTGATGAAATGTTTGCCGTATGTGAGTTCAAACCGGTCCTCATCCCATAACAATCCATCGACTTCAATAGTGCTTTTCGGGGTTCTTCTGCGCAACAACGCGCTCATCCGGGCCAGTAATTCTTCTTCATTAAACGGCTTCGTGATGTAATCATCTGCACCCAGGTTCAGCCCTTTAATGATATCCTTCTGCTGTTCCCGTGCCGTCAGCATGATAATCGGCACATCCGAAAACTTCCGGATTTCCCGGCACAGCTCCCAGCCGTCCATATCCGGCATCATGATATCCAACAAGATAATATCGAAATTTTCTGTTTCCAGACAGGCGAGGGCTTCATGGGCTCCCAGTGCTTTTTTACAGAGGTACTGATGCGGCTTCAAATGCAAAGCCACTAAATCCAGCATTCGTTTTTCATCATCAACCAATAGCACTTTCTGCAAGCGAATCCCCCCTTTTCAATTCGATCCGGACGGTTGTCCCTTGTCCGTACTCACTTTGAAGCGTCATGAGGCCACCGTGTGATTCGACGATCTCTTTCGCAATTGCCAATCCGAGACCGCTTCCTCCGTACTGTCTGGATCTGGATTTATCGACCCGATACAATCTTTCAAAGACAAAAGGAAGATCTTTTTCCGGTATGCCCTCTCCTTCATCACGGATGCTTATGGTAATGGTATCTTTATCTTGGACTCCCTGTAATACCACTTGTGTTCCTTCAGGAGAATGTTTGCGGGCGTTGTCCAAGACATTCAGCAATACCTGCTGAAAACGTTCGGGATCAATGAAGGCGACAATCTCATGTTCACAATGGACAGCAAATGAAATCTGTTTCTCGTCAAAAGCTGGCCGAACCAAGGCAACGACGGATGCAAAAAGCATCTCCAGTGAAAATTCCTCTTTTTGAATGGCGAACTGGTTATGATCCATCTGAGCCAGCTCAAACAGCTGCCGGATCAATTCCGTCAAATGGGCCGTCTCTTCCCGGATGATGCCAATGTATTCCTTTTTCTCTTCCTCGGATGCATTCGGCCGGCTCGCGATATCGGCATATCCTTTGATATAGGTCAACGGCGTCCGCAACTCGTGCGAAATACTCGCCAAAAATTCATTCCGCTCATTTTTTAAACGTTCCAAGTCACTGGATAGGGCAGTGATGGCGTTCGCCAGCTCTCCCAACTCATCGTTTCGGCCAATATTCAGGCTGACCTCGTGGTGCCCTTCGCTTAACTGTTCCGTCGCTTCTTTCATCCGAATCAACGGCAACGTAATCAATCGGGATAGCAGAAAAATTGTGATGACGGTCAACCCGACAGCAATCAGGCCAACAATCAGGAATTGGTTTCGCAAATGACTGACCATCCCTTTGATATGATTGGTTTCCGCAAACATGAACACGTGGCCTCTATGTTCTCCTTCAATGGTGATTGGGCTGTCCGTCGCAATAAACTCTTTTTTGTCCCATCGCTCTTCCACGACCTTCCCTCCCTGCAGAACCTCATCAAAATCGGTGTGTTCCAGCACTTCCCTCATTTCGGGTTCAATTGAATCGGAGTGGGTCAATTCGTTGCCATCTGCATCCGTAATGATCACGATGAAATCGGAAGCCGACTCCATCAAGGCCACATGGTTCAATGTTGCCGGTTCAAAACTGTCTTCCAACACTTCGCTGTGGGTATTCCCTCTTGCGAGCAGATTCGTCATGACTTCATCCACCCGTTCATTGACGAAGGTAACGTACAAGGTCAGAAACAAAACCGATTCAATGATGATAATAAACACAAAAAACAGCAAACCTATTTTCAATGCAAGCCTGTTTAACATGGCGTCCCTCTTTAAGTCGATTGGTTAGCAGCAATCAAGACAAAGACTGCTGCCGAAAGCTGTTGGATTCGGTTCGTCTTTCAAACGGCTAGCTGGTTTCTACTTGGTTTTTCCCTCTTCCAGCAGCGTTTCCCAGGTCTGTGATCCGTCTTCCGACAAGTAAGCATTGCCCTGGAGTGAGTAGATCGCCAGTTCCCTTTCATCAGTCGGATTTTGTGCAATAAAAGCGATGGCATCTTGCGGAAGATCCGGTATGTTCACCGTCTTCAGTTCTTCATTTTCCATAGTATACTTCACCAAAGCCGCCGCTGTCCCGTAGCTTCCGAAATACAACTGGTCTTCGGTGAAATGCACCGCTGTGCCTGTTTCATTTTCCGATGTAATCGCCTCAAAATTTTCGCCGCCATCACGTGAGAAATACACACCTGTAGAAGTAGCTGCAGCAACGAAGTTCGAATCTGTCGGATGAAGGGCGAGCGCCATCACTTCTCCTTCTAATCCTGAAGCTTTGACCGGCTCCCACGATTCTCCTATATCGTTACTTTTGTAGAACCCTGCTTCGAGCAAGGAGTTTTTTGCTGGATTGAGCAGGAAAATATCATGGCTGGTGTACCCTACAGCCATCGCATGAAAGTCCGTTTCTCCTTGAAATGCAATCTCTTCCAAGGTTTCTCCGCCATCTGTACTCCGCTGAATCCCAAGCGGATTGGGCAAATCCGAATCTGCGCTCGGGTGTCCCGAAGAATAAAAGCCTTCATCTACAGCGTTAAAGCCCATATAATCGAAAAAATTATCCGCTGTTTCAAACCATTCGCCATCGCGATAAATTTTTGGACCGCTGTGTGATGCAAAATACAAATCGTTCCCACCTCCTGCATAGCCCATACCGTGGACGTGTCTCAGTTCTCCTTCAAACGGAACTTCAAATGAATCCGCTGTATCGTTGCTGCATCCTGCCAGCAAAAGCAAAGCCGACAGTACCGCTATGCCCATTCTCTTTTTTTTCATGTAGATGCCCTCCGAATATGTCAATTTTCTATACTTTCCATAAGTATCAACCTCTTATAGCTTAACGAAAAAGTTTCGACTTTTTGTGCAGATATCTTGATTTCAAACAGGTAATTCATACCCTTTACTAATTGCCCTAAAAGAACAGACCTTCCAAATCCCTCTTTCCTATCATGATTTATCAATCAACTACTCCACATTGTTCTTCTATACCATTTTCAGCTTTTCTAAAGATAGAATGCTTAACAAGACATGCAGGCATTGGCCATACTAAATTTCAATTTGCCTTCCCACTTGTCGCTCCCTGTTCATTCTAACAAGCATGCCCAAACATTAAAACAATCATTTGAATATATAATTGACAATCTAGCGAAATCATTGTACACTCGCATCAATCAAACGTTCGTTTGAATGTATAACTATCAGAGGGTATCACTTCACACTAGGATATCCGTAAAGGAGATGAGGGTGCTGTTAACCACGATTTTTACCGCGGTTGCCGCTTATGTGGCGACCAGCATTGATTACGTCATTATTTTGCTGATCCTGTTTTCACAAACGATGAAAAAAGGCCAGTTAAAATCCATTGTCATCGGACAATACCTAGGAACAGCCATCTTGGTGGGCGTCAGCCTGTTGGCTGCGTACGGCCTGACGCTTGTGCCGTCCCACTGGGTGGGCTTGCTAGGGCTCATTCCGATTTACCTGGGCATCCGGGTCTGGAAGCGAGAAGAAGACGAGGACGACGAAGAGAATCTCCTGTCCCGTTTGTCTTCCGGAAACCCCAATCGCTTGTTTGTCACCATTACAGTCATTACCCTGGCGGCTGGCGGCGACAACATTGGCGTCTACATACCCTACTTTTCAACCTTGAATCCAAGTGAAACAGTGGTGATGCTGGTTGTCTTTGCCATCCTGGTCGCCGTCTTGTGTTACCTCAGTTACCGGTTGGCAGCCGTTAAAACGATTTCTGAAACGATAGAGAAATGGGAACGGTGGATTGTGCCGATTGTCTTCATCGGGCTCGGCATCTTGATTATGGCGGAGAATGGGACTTTCCGTTTCCTTTGGGGATTGGTGAGTTGAAGTGATTCTTTGCACTCTTTGTTTTATATAGAAGAAAATCACTTACTTGAAAAAACGAACGAGTAAACAGAAGTGAGAAAAAGGAGTGAATGAAAATGGCAAAAGAGATTTGTGATGTGGTCTGTGTAGATGAAGAAAAGGTGGAACGAGTCCAGCAGCAACTGTCTGAACAAAATCCATTGGAAGTGGCGAAGATCTTCAAGGCGTTGTCGGACGATACGCGTATCAAGATCGCCTACGCCTTATCGCTGGAGGACAAACTGTGTGTGTGTGACGTTGCGAATATCATCGGTTCATCTACCGCAACCGCCTCCTACCACCTGCGACTACTGAATAATATGGGGTTGGCGAAATACAGCAAGGAAGGCAAGTTGGTCTACTACTCACTGGATGACGCGCATGTGAAACACTTGGTGCAAGTGGCCTTCATCCATCAGAAGGAGGTTGTTTCCGTTGGTTGAAAAAACGAAGGAAACAGAAGACAAAACGGTCTACCGGGTTGAGGGCTTTTCGTGTGCGAATTGCGCCGGGAAATTCGAGAAGAACGTCAAACAGATTCCCGGTGTCCAGGATGCCAAAGTGAACTTTGGGGCTTCGAAAATTGCGGTCTACGGCGAGGCGACGGTCGAGGAACTGGAAAAAGCCGGCGCTTTCGAGAATTTGAAGGTCGCACCGGAAAAACCGAAACGCCAGGCGGCTCCTGAAGAGACCGTCGAAGACAAAAATGTCTTCCGGGTCGAAGGCTTTACATGCGCGAACTGCGCCCGGAAGTTTGAGAACAACGTCAAGCAGATCCCCGGTGTCCAGGATGCCAAAGTGAACTTCGGGGCTTCAAAAATTTCCGTTTACGGGGCTGCGACCATCGACGAATTGGAGAAAGCCGGTGCGTTTGAAAACTTGAAGGTGGCGCCTGAAATTACAGGACGTCCAGCTATCACGAATACCGGAACCGAAAAAGCGCCAGCTCGAACAGAGAAGAAAGTGCCGTTCTACCAAAAGCACAGCACCTTGCTCTACTCCACCCTGCTGATCGTGTTCGGCTACATTTCCCAGTTCGTCAATGGCGAAGACAACCTGATGACGTCGCTCCTGTTTGTGGCGGCGATTGTCATTGGCGGGTACTCGCTCTTCAAAGTCGGCTTCCAGAACCTGATTCGCCTGGATTTCGACATGAAGACCCTCATGACCGTTGCGGTCATCGGGGCAGCCTTTATCGGGGAATGGGCGGAAGCGGCCATCGTGGTCATCCTCTTTGCGATCAGTGAAGCACTGGAACGCTATTCCATGGACCGGGCGAGACAATCCATCCGTTCGTTGATGGACATCGCTCCGAAAGAGGCACTGGTCCGGCGGAATGGCCAAGAACAGTTAATTTCGGTAGACGACATTGTGGTGGGCGACACCATGATTGTCAGACCGGGACAGAAGATTGCGATGGACGGCACGGTGACCAACGGGTATTCGGCGGTCAATCAGGCGGCCATCACCGGGGAATCCGTGCCGGTCGCCAAAACGGTGAATGATGATGTCTTCGCCGGTACGCTGAACGAAGAAGGTTTGCTGGAAGTCCAAATCACCAAACTGGTCGAAGACACGACCATTGCGAAAATCATTCACCTAGTCGAAGAAGCGCAGGGCGAACGCGCCCCTTCCCAGGCATTTGTCGATAAGTTTGCGAAGTACTACACACCGATCATCATGGCGGTTGCCGCACTTGTCGCCATTGTCCCGCCCCTTCTGTTCGATGCTAGCTGGGAAACCTGGGTCTATCAAGGACTGGCTGTGCTCGTAGTAGGCTGTCCGTGTGCATTGGTCATTTCGACGCCGATTTCAATCGTGTCCGCCATCGGGAATGCCGCGAAAAAAGGCGTGCTGATCAAAGGCGGCGTGTACTTGGAGGAAATGGGTGCGCTGAAGGCCATCGCATTTGACAAGACCGGCACCCTGACCAAAGGGGTTCCCGTCGTAACGGATTTTGAAGTCATGAACAAGCAAGTAAACGAAAAAGAGCTGCTTTCCATCGTGACTGCGCTGGAGTACCGCTCGCAGCATCCCCTTGCCTCCGCCATCATGAAAAAAGCGGACGCAGAGAACATTTCATATTCTTCGGTATTGGTCGAGGACTTCTCTTCCATTACCGGAAAAGGGATTAAGGGAACCGTAGAAGGGATCACGTACTACATCGGTAGCCCGATTCTGTTCAACGAGTTAGGCGCGGCGAGCCCCAATGCGAACTTGGAACAGACCGTAACGGCCCTGCAAAACCAGGGCAAGACCGCGATGATCATCGGGACGGAACAACACATTTTGGCGGTCATCGCCGTGGCCGATGAAGTCCGGGACTCCAGCAAGGAAGTCATCCAGAAGCTGCACGACATGGGCATCAAGAAGACGATCATGCTGACGGGTGACAACAAAGCGACCGGTCAGGCCATCGGCCGAGAGGTCGGCGTCACCGAAATCCAGGCCGAGCTGATGCCGGAGGACAAATTGAATGTCATCAAACGCTTACGGGCCGAGTACGGCAAGGTGGCGATGATTGGAGACGGCGTGAACGACGCGCCGGCACTCGCCGCTTCTACGGTCGGGATTGCCATGGGCGGAGCCGGAACGGATACCGCTTTGGAAACGGCGGATGTCGCTTTGATGGGCGACGATTTGAGCAAGCTGCCATTCACGGTGAAATTGAGCCGGAAATCCCTGAATATCATCAAAGCGAACATTACGTTCGCCATCGGCATCAAAGTGATTGCGCTGCTATTGGTCATTCCGGGTTGGCTGACCCTGTGGATCGCCATCATGTCGGATATGGGCGCTACCCTTCTGGTTGCACTCAACAGCTTGCGGCTGATGCGCGTTAAAGAGTAACGAAAAGAGCTTTCCAGCCAACTGGAAAGCTCTTTTCTGAAATACATAGTAGGGCACTACGAATCTGAAGCATTCTCTTACTAATTCTCAAGATATAGGGTATGGATTTTAGGAGAGGTACCCTTTGCTAGTATCGGTTCGCCTCTTTTGAAATAAAATGGAAAGGACGCGAACTTCATGAAGGCAAATAAGACTAAAGCGTATATACCGGCACTCAAATACCATTGGATGACCCGATTCTATTACCCGTTAATTCAGTGGGGAATGCAGGAAAAAAAGTTAAAAATGCACCTGGTCCACCAAGCAGCTCTCCAACCTGATGAAGTGGTGATGGATCTGGCTTGCGGCACAGGGACACTCGCTCTTTTTCTTCAACATTCACAAGCCGGAGTGCATGTGATTGGGGTCGATGCTGACCCCGAAATATTAGCCATCGCAAAAAAGAAGAGAAAAGAAAATCAAGTCGATCATATCCGATTCGAGGAAGGATTTTCTGATCGGCTCCCTTTTTCTAATCATCTGTTCCATCATGTCTTTACCAGTTTATTTATTCATCATTTGTCGTTGGAGAAGAAGAAGGAAACATTTGAGGAAGTTCACCGGACACTCAAGTCAGGCGGCCAGTTTCATATCCTCGATTTCGATAATCCACAAAATGGCTTGATGCGTGTGGCCTTCCTCCCTGTCCAATTCCTGGACGGATTTGAAACCACTTCACCACATGTCAAAGGCATAATTCCGAATCTCTTGAAAGAAACCGGATTCGCTGCAATTGAGGAGACAGGGAAGTTCTCAACCATCGTTGGAACGTTACGAGCATACAGGGCTTTTAAGCCATAAATTTTTTTGATATTCAGCTACCTTCTTTCACCTACCGTATAAACATCTTCTATAGATATGTATTTCCCTTAAAATCACCTTGTAGTTTTGTTGAATAAAGCTTAAAAAGGATACTAGAAAGCCGGTCGTAAAAGCTCACTTTTATAGACAAAGAGGGAGAGCAAAGGCTAATCAAAGCGCATCTTCTCTCCCCCTGCTATTTATCCAGCTTCCGATAATCTGATGATATGTAAACTAAGTTTCATCAGGGCTGAAAATTACTCACCCGACACACCTTCTAATATGAATTTAAGATTTAGAGAAATCTTGCGAACTCTCTCTTATCATTCTCGCTATTCTTCGGTAATGTCTTCATAAGTTTCCAATTCCGCTTTTTGCACCTTTTCAATGATGAAATCACATAGTTCCTTCCGATCCAACGTTTTAATAAAATAAACCTATTTTTCATTCAGCTCATAGTACGTTTTTTAAAACAAGACTATGTTAAAGAATATTGTTTCTCACTAGTGTCGCATTAAAATGAGTAGGTCTTGTCCGATAAGCGGAATTGTCTGTAAATTTATTTAAACGTAAAAAAATCCTCTATAATGGATTCGGGTAGTAAACCATCCAAATCCAAAATAAAGGACAATCGCATGGATAAGTTTACACGGAAAACATCATTTGAACAATGGCTCTCGCCAATTTCTTCTGGAAAAATTGAAGGACTGGTCGAGGCCCATCAGTTAAATCACTATACAAAGAAGCTACATTTCGAATCGTTTCTCAAACTGCTTGTATTCGCACAGCTCAATGAGACAGAGAGCCTCCGGGCTCTAAGCGACACGCTGTTCTCAGACGACCTTCAACGAGCAACGGCTCTAGAGTCGATCAGCTTCTCGCAACTAGGACGTCGATTGAGCGAGATTCCCACGCATGTGTTTCAGGTACTCTTCCTCGACTTGGTCACGAAAATCCATAAGATGAGTCATTTTGAAATTCGCCAAAAGGCGACGACGCCTCTAAAGATCATTGATTCGACCACATTGCCACTGAATCTGAATCGTCATCGATGGGCAGAGTTCAGAAAGACCAAGTCAGGCGTCAAGCTCCATCTGCGGCTGGTATTCTTAGAAAAAGGTTGTTCATATCCCGACAAGGCAGTGCTCACTAACGCAAAGGAGCACGACCGTGGCCAGTTAGAAGTCCTCGTCGATGATAGAGAATGCATGTACGTCTTTGATCGTGGTTATCTGGACTATGAACGGTTCGACCGCATGACAGATGAAGGGTTCTTCTTCGTATCACGTCTACGGAAGAACGCTGTCACACGTGTGATACAACCGTTAGAGTGTCTAGAGGCTTCCGAGGTCTTGTCTGATGAGATGATCTTGATCGGTACGGCGCAAAATCGAGCAGAGAATGTGTTTCGACGCATCAAAGTCTTGGATTCCAAGGGGAATCCATTGGAACTAATCACCAATCGCTTTGATATAGACGCAGACGAGCTAGCGGAACTCTATAGGTCACGGTGGGCCATCGAACTGTTCTTCAAGTGGATGAAACAGCACCTGAACATCAAAAAGTTCTACGGACAGAGCGAACAGGCTGTGCATAACCAGGTGTATATCGCCATGATCGTCTATTGCCTCCATGTTCTCGCACAGCTTGAGACGAACAGTCCAAGGAGTTACCTACAGATCAGTCGATGGCTACGAGCGGCACCTTGGAAATCCGCCTACATCTGGCTACGAAAGATCAAAGGGGGATCAATCCCGTAAGGGTGAATAGCTTCTAACTGCAAATGCCACAGTTTATAGTAAAAAAATGGATGTTAACTACCTTTTTCGGTATGTCTGTTCGTTTTTAATTTTTTCAACGAATAAAAGAAAACTGAATTTTCTCAACTAATTTATGCGACACTAGTGAATCGTTTTACAAAGGAAATCTTTCAGAAGGAGAAAAATTATGAGCACTGAGATTCTACATGCTCGTATAGATAGGCGTTTTAATGATATCTTCGAAACACCGCCTGAGGTGCCAGCTTATATCTATGAAAACTTTAACCATAACTTACGTCCTTATCAAGAAGAAGCATTACGCTATTTTATTTATACTCAACAGTCAGATGTAGCGGATGTTTCTTTTAACCACTTACTATTTCATATGGCCACTGGCTCGGGAAAGACTTTGGTCCTTGCAGCAACCTTGCTCTATTTATTTAAAGAAAAAGGACATCAGAACTTTATCTTTTTTGTTAATAGTGATGCCATTATTAAAAAGACACTTGATAATTTAACGAATATCAGGTCTCCTAAGTATCTCTTTAATACAGAAGGGATTGTTATTGACGGCAATCCAGTGACCATTCAAGTCGTAGAGGCATTTCCAGTATTTCCAGCAAACAACACAATTTATTTGAAACTGACTACCATTCAAAAACTTCATATGGACTTGACGAGTCCAAGGGAGAACGGTCTAACTTATGAAGCATTAAATGATATAAACCTAGTATTACTTGCCGATGAGGCTCATCATATCAATGCCTTAACAAGAAACGATAAGAAAAAGCTTAATAACAAAGAATTGGAAGAGAAAACATGGGAGAACACAGTCTCTACTCTTCTAAGTAGAAATAGAGCCAATCGCCTGATTGAATATACGGCAACCATTGATTTAAACAATGGTGCCTTATTTCAAAAATATCGCGATAAAATTGTCTTCCAATACGATTTAAAGCGCTTCATGGAGGACGGTTATTCAAAAAACGTAGTTCTTCTTCTAGCCAATGAAGATGACAATCATAAAATGCTAAATGGATTACTACTCAGCCAATACCGGAAATATATAGCACAAGATTACGGTGTAGCATTAAAGCCTATTATTCTATTCAAATCAAATAAAATCTCCACCTCTTTAGAAGCAAACAATACTTTCTTATCATTAATAGATGAGATAACAGTTGAAAAATTACAAGCTATCATCAATCGCGGGGTCATAGTCTATCAAAACGCTCAAAGCATTTGGTATAAAATGTTTACCTACTATCAACAAAAAAATCTAAATCAAGTTGTTCGTGACTTGAAATGGGAATTCACACAAGAAACAACCCTCAATGCCAATGAGGCTGGGTTCTTATCTGAAGAGAACGCTTTGCTTCTAAATACTTTAGAGAATCTAGATAATCCGGTCCGCACCATATTTGCAGTTGCTAAGTTAAACGAGGGGTGGGACGTTCTAAATCTATTCGATATTATCCGTATTAGCGAAGGAACATCTAATAGCAAAACAACTACAGACAGCGAAGCACAGCTTATTGGCCGTGGCGCACGTTATTTTCCATTTATTCACGAGGATCAACATTCTTATGTTCGTCGGTTCGACTTCTCAGGAAGTGACTTGAAGATAATTGAGACGCTCCATTATCATACAATCAACGAGAATGCTTATATCAAGAACTTAGAAAAATCTTTGGAGGCTGCCAATATTCAGGTTCATGAGGATCAATATGACCGCCTAGAAGCAAAAATAAAGTCAAAAGTTAGAAAAACGGATTTCTTCAAAAACGGAAAGATTTATATTAACAAGCTAGTGCCGACATCTGCTTTAGATTACATTTCATTTAAAGACTACAATGTTTCTCAGATTTACGATATGCAATATGATACAGCTATCGAACAACAATTTTTGTCTGGACGCACTACAACATCTGGTACAAATCGTTCCGAGATTCAGTTACCGATTTCCAAAGAGATATTGCAGAAAGCCCTCCAACGTAATATATTCTATCGTTTCCATAACTTAAAATTCTATGTACCAAGTATCACGAGCATGAAGCAATTCATTGAAGATGCTAATTTCTTAGGAAACATAAAGATTAATTTATCCGTCCCTCTAGGAATGACAGCGGAAGAACTGTCTCCAAAGGAGCGTTTATCGATTGTAGAAAGATTTTTAACTTATGCAGAGAAGAAAATTCGAACCAATTACAAAAAAGAACGGGGCACTCCTGTTTTTGAAGGATTCGCAATTTCTGAACTTATTGATGATTATGTAATAGAAATGAACAAAGTCAATCAGCGAGTCAATGTGACACAAATCGTCCGGACTCAGAACATGCGAGACCATGATTGGTATATCTATGATCAAGCAATTGTAAATGGACTGGAAAGTAGTCTGATTAACTTTATCAACGAATATTTAGAAGCCTTAAGGGAAAAGTATGAAGAAGTATATTTAATTCGGAATGAACGAAAAGTTAAAATCGTTGAAATTGATGGTTCTCGTGGATTCATGCCAGACTTTCTTCTTTATCTGAAAGATAGCGACTACACTTATCAGGTCTTTATCGAACCTAAAGGAGATAATCTTCGTGAGCATGATGAATGGAAACAAGAATTTTTAACATCACTACTAGAACGTGATGATATTGAAATTTTAAGCGAGAACGCTGACGTGAAATTGCTAGGTTTAAAATTTTACTCAAGTGATACAAACCTTAAATATGAGTTTAGAGAAGATTTCGCTCAAAAACTCTTAACTGATTAAGTAGTAACATAGACCATTAGTTTCGAAAGCAGAGATATATTGTTCTCTGCTTTTTCCAATTACACAAGAATTAATTTAGACAATCCTCTAATGCTGGTAGCTTTTAAAAATCATAAAAAGGAAATTAAGTTATAAGGATGAAGTTTTCTAACTCACATGCAAAGTAACGCTTGAATAAGGTGCAAAATATCACTTTAAGTGACAGAAGAAGGTTTTCACCTTCTTCTCAACCTCATCAAAAACCCTCGTTTTTGAAAGGGTTAATATAGTTCCATTTGTCAATATAAGATAAAACTTAAAATTTAGAACTATATACTTCTTCTTTACGATTCACATAATAACCGTCTCTATTCGCTATTGGAACGTGACCCGTATTCACAAATCTCCAATTGCCTTGGAGTCTTAGTTTTAAGTTCTATACAAACGAAACAACTTGAGACCGATAGAATGTGAAACCAGCTTGCCTAATTACATTTCCTAACAATTTTTTACGTAATCTTTATAAAACTCGGGTTTTCCCTTAATAATTTCCATTTAATCTATTACTAGATTCAAAAATACATAGATTAAGGAGAGATAAGGTATGACAGATCAGAATTCTCAAAACGGTTTGAACAGAAGAGATTTTTTAAAAGCGGGTGGAATGGGTGCACTTGCCCTTACTATTGGTTCGACTGGTGTAATAGGACTTGGTTCAAAGACACTTGCGGATTCGAATGTTAATCCAACCAGCGGATTTGGCGGGTACGGCCCTTTAGTACCGGATCCGAAAGGCATTCTTGATCTTCCAAAAGGTTTTCACTATAAAATTATTTCCAAAGAAGGCGACCTGATGGCCGATGGAACCAAGATTCCTGGAGCCTTTGATGGAATGGCAGCTTTTGAAGGAACTGATAATACAACCATTCTTGTTCGTAATCATGAATTATCGGGAGGTCCGGCATTTGGAAGCAATCCTTATGATGCGAATGCCAATGGGGGTACAACCGCTCTGGTTGTAGGTCCAAATCGCGATGTTATGAAAGAATATGTTACATCTTCGGGAACCATCCGAAATTGTGCTGGAGGAGCAACCCCTTGGGGCACTTGGTTGACTTGTGAAGAAACACGTACCGAAACACACGGATATGTATTTGAAGTGGATCCACAGCAGCCGGAAAACGAGTTGTCCAAAACGCCAATCAAGGAAATGGGGCGCTTCTCTCACGAGGCTTGTGCCATCGATCCTTCGACAGGATACGTATACTTAACCGAGGATTCAAGCCCAAGTTACCTTTACCGTTTTATTCCAAATGACTTGAGCCAAAAACCGGGTTCGTTACAAAAAGGCGGCAAACTATATGCAGCGGCAATTGAAGCGGTAACTGATCCATCAGCAAGTACATTTAAAACAGGACAAACATTTAATATTGTTTGGAAGGAACTGGATCCTCATTTATGCCGCGAGGACGCTAAGGCACAAAACTGCATCGAATTCAGCAGACTGGAGGGTGCGTTCTTTCAAGAGGGGGTATTCTGGTTCGATGACACCTCGGCCGGGGACAAAAAACTTGGACGCATTTATCGTTATGTTCCTCATACGAATACATTGGAGCTTTTCTATGAGGGAAATGATGCAAGAGAAATGGAATATCCGGATAATATCTGTTGTACTCCATGGGGGGACCTTTGGTATGCAGAGGATGGTTCCGGCCAAGACCGCATTATGGGAATTACCCCGGAAGGCAAAGTTTATCCTTTTGCCGCTAATCGCCTAAGTGACTCTGAATTGTGTGGCCCAACCTTCTCGCCAGATGGGAACACACTTTTTGTCAATATTCAAAGCCCAGGCAAAACCTTTGCTATTTGGGGACCGTTCCAACGCAGAAACTCTGCACGCGCAAGGGAAATGTCTTATGCTGCTCCTGCGAACCTTGCACCACAAGTTTCAGAGAAAGTGACCAAGGCTGCCGAAGCGCAAGGCATGTCCGTTCTGGAAGCAGCAGCATTTGAGAGACATGGGGTAAAAATGATGTAAATTGTTTTACGGGATACCATAAAAAAGATGTAGGCTAACACTTTGTCTGGTTTACATCTTTTTTCATTATAAACAATGGAGGTTATTTAAATGATACAGAATATAGGAATACCCGGTTTAATTCTTTTGCTTGTCATTGCATTGATTATTTTTGGCCCATCCAAGCTGCCTGAAATTGGCCGTGCATTTGGAACCACTTTAAAAGAGTTTAAAAAATCAACACGCGAGTTGGTATCAGATGATGAGCCAAACAAAGACAAAGACGAAACACAAAAAGGTAAAGCAGTTTAAATAAATAATGGATCTTAGAAGATGTAAGTAACTTCCTTGCTTTCATCTTCTTTTTTAGAGGTGATGTAATGGATATACAAAAGATGGATCTTGTGGACCACTTAAGTGAATTGCGAAAACGACTGATTATTATCGTTGGAAGTTTTATATTATTAGTAACTTTGGCTTTGATCTATGTACAGAATATTTATCTTTGGTTAATCCAGGATTTATCAATAAAATTAGCAGTTCTGGGTCCAAGTGATATTCTGTGGGTTTATTTAATGCTTGCAGCTGTGATTGCATTAGCAGGTACGATACCGATTGCTGCCCATCAGATTTGGCTGTTTGTTCGGCCTGCATTATCTGAAAAAGAGAAAAAAGTGACATTAGCCTATATACCAGCACTATTTTTTCTTTTTATTGGTGGTATTTCTTTTGGTTATTTTGTCATTTTCCCGATAGTGTTTCAATTCTTATTATCGCTGTCAGAAGGCATGTTTATGGAATTTTTCACGACAGAGAAATACTTTCGTTTTTTAATTCATATGGTACTGCCCTTCGGTTTTCTATTTGAACTTCCTGTTATTATTATGTTTTTAACAAGTCTTGGGGTGCTGAATCCTTACCGTTTGCAAAAAGCCAGAAAGTATTCTTATTTTATTTTGATTGCAACAGCTGTGCTGATTACGCCTCCAGATTTACTTTCAGACATACTTGTTATTATCCCACTACTATTTTTATATGAATGCAGTGTTCTATTATCAAAGGTAGTTTACCGTCGGAAACAGAAATCAGACCTACTGGTAGAGTACGATTCAATTAAGTAGAAGATTTTTAAACATTATTAAACATGATATATGGTTTTCGCTTCTGACAAAACTTGAACTGAAACCATTTAGTTCGTAAAGTAGAATCTGCTACTTGATTCGACCACCTTATTTTATCCGAATCGTTTAGAATTACTTTTCCCTGAGAAACGATTTATGGCTCTTCCCCCTGCCTTCACAATTCAGGACTTGCTTCCAGTAAAGTAACCCTGTATCGGACGCATGCTAAAAACCTCCAGCTTTTCTTATGCTGGAGGCTTTGTTTTACATATTTAATTTACGAACCAGATAGCACGCTGTAAGCTAGTGTCTGAATTATTCCACCACAGTTTCGTCTGTAGAAACTTCATCTTCCACAGGATTGTCTGTATCTTCGACTTCTTCCTCAATCTCTTCTATTGGTGTCACTTCATCCAATGCTTCTTGAAGAGACTCCACTTCCTCACGGGCTGCTTCGATTTCCTCTTCAATTGCTTTTACTACTTCAGAGTCGGGATCAAGTTGGTTGTTAGTCAAGCCGTCTACTTCATTTTCCAGGCCATCTAATTGATTATCCAACGAATTGAGGGTGCCTTCTGTTGAATTGATTTCTCCTTTTGTAAGGACGCCTGCTTCAATGACGGCAGAGACTGTTTGAATTTCCAAGTTGATCGTTGTCACGGACTGCTCAATGCCAACGACTAATTCAGCCGTGTTTTCATCGCCAGTTTCTTCAGCTGTTCCTTCTTCGTTCTCTTCACTGTCCGTTTCTTCATCGGCCTCTTCTTCGTCATCGGATTCTTCGACCGGAAGAAGTGTTTGGTGTACCGACTGAAGACGCGCAACTTCCTCTTCCACTGCGTCGATGGCTACTTCAACTTCCAATGCTTCCGGAGACTGCGGATCAAGTTGATTATTCGTCAAGCCGGACAGTTGGTTTTCAACGCCATTCAGTTGGTTATTCGCTGAATTCAAGTCACCTGCGGCTGAATTGAGCTCCCCTTTTGTCAGAGAACCGCTTTCCAGTGTGATGGCAAGTCCCTGTACCTCTTGTGTAATGGAGGTCAATTTCTGATCAATCTGTTCAAGCTTTTCCAACGTATTTTCATCCAGAAGCGAAACTTCTTCATTTACTTGTTCCGGCGCTTCTTGGGCCAGCGTTGCTCCGCCAGCCATCCCTAATGTCAAGCTTAGCGACAGCGCAGATGTGCTTAACCACATAACTTTTTTGCTCATTCTGTAGTTCCTCCTCTTAAAAAATATTGTCTTCCTCCCTTATGCATTTCCCTTTTAAAACCATTTAAATATAAAAATATGTATAAAATTTCTAAATTTTTCACCAGTTAGTTCCTTTCTGATGTTTTGTTTTAGTCTCTTTGCTTATTCTTTAGAAAATGCATGGGGTTCTACCTGTTGAAATTTTGGAAGAAGAGAGCCAGGACAAGGTTCCCTTTGCTGTGAATGAAACACTTTCTTTTGCATTTATACTTAATTAAGATATAATAGACGTATAAACGCAAAAGAAAATGGTGAGAACTATGTCGTATACAACACACCTCCTGAAACTGATTACCAAACAGAATGGGCTCGTCCTGACTCGTGATGCGGAAGCCGCTGGCATTCCACGTCATTATTTAACGTTGTTGGCTCGCGAAGGCGTGATTGAACGCGTCAGCCACGGAATCTACGTGACCCCTGAGGCATACGAAGATGACCTGTATATGCTGCAGGCGCGGAGCCCGCAATTGATCTTTTCTCATGAAACGGCTCTTTACTTGCACGATTTGACGGACCGGGACCCCATCACGTATTCCGTTACGGCACCAACGGGCTATCACAACCGGCTTCTTACGGAGATCGGCTTACAGGTATATACGGTGAAAAAACAATGGCATGAGCTGGGCGTAACCGAAACCACTACGGTGCATGGCCGGCCGATCCGTCTTTACAACCCAGAACGGACGCTTTGTGACATGTTTAGGCAGCGGAACAACGTGGATCCGGATCTATTGAATGACAGCATGAAGCGATACTTAGCGAGGAAGGATAAAAATATCCCGCAGCTGCTGCGCTATGCCGAACAATTCCGGGTCTCCTCCCCGATCCGAAAGTATGTGGAGATTCTGCTGTGAAAAGCTCGAGACAAGTGAAAGACCTCATTAAAAACATATCCAAACACCGAGGAATAAATGCGCAGCTGCTTCTCCGGAATTACATGTTCGAACGGTTGCTTGAACGGATTGCCCATTCGAACTTCAGTCAGCATTTTGTTCTAAAAGGCGGGGTTCTCGTCGCTTCAATCATCGGGGTTGATTTGCGGTCCACAATGGACATGGATGCCACGATTCAGGGATACCCCATGACCCAGGAAGCAATTGAAAAAGCGTTCTTGGATATAGTGGCCATCCCCCTCGCAGATGGCATCACCTTACGTTTGATAAAGGTTGAACAGATCCGCGATGAAGCGGAATACACGGGATTCCGTTTATCCATTTTGGCACAGCTGGACCAAGTCCGTCTGCCGCTAAAGGTGGACCTGACGACTGGAGACAAAATCACCCCGAAAGAAATTCAGTATCATTATCAGCTCTTACTGGAAGAGCGCAAGATCAACATACTCGCCTATACGATTGAAACGGTACTTGCAGAAAAACTTGAAACGATGATTACGCGAGGGACAGCCAATACCCGACTTCGTGATTTTTACGATGTCTATGCCTTGCTCGAAACCCAAGAAGAAAACCTACAGGTCGATCAACTGCAAAAAGCGCTCCTCTCTACTGCACATCACCGCGGTTCTGATGGGTTGCTGGGAGAGGGAGACGCTATTTTACGAGAAATCTTTCAGAGCGATACTATGGAAGAGTTATGGCATCGGTATCAGAAGCAATATCCATACGCTGCCGATATTAGCTGGAAAGCTATCGAGAATGCCGTACTGCGGTTGTGGGAAATGAGCCATTGAATGCAAATAAGAAAGAAAGCTGCAAAATAAAGCTAGAGCATATTATTAACAACACCGAAAAAAATTTGTAATACAATGTATTACAAAGAACTGAAGGAGGTTTTATCCATGACCACTATTTCCTTGCGTGTGGATAATCGCGACAGCAAACTTATCCGCGATTATGCCAAATTGAAAAATACATCCGTTTCGAACTTGATGCGAACTGCCATCATCGAGAAGATTGAAGATGAACTGGATGTTGAGAATTTTGACCGGGCCCTTGCCAGCATGGAAAACACCCACTCCTTTGACGATGTCAAAAAAGAATTGGGTTTATAACCGACGATGTATGCTGTTCATTTTTCAGATGCAACGTTGAAGAAATTTTAAAAAATAGACCGGTATCAAGCCTCTCTCCTGATTGGCTGGATCGAAAAAAACTTGCAGGATTCCACTGATCCACGAACACAGGGCAAGGCATTGGTTCCAAACCACAAGGGCAAATGGCGTTGCCGTGTCGGTGATTACCGTATCCTGGCTTTAATCAAAGACGAAAAAATCATTATTACCATTATCGATGTTGGACACCGAAAAGATATCTACGAATAAGAAGACAGGTGCACACTCTTCCAGGGCTGCACTTGTTTTTTCGTATTCTACCGTTTGCATTTTATTGGAATGGCCATCGTGGAAATCTTTATCTCAATTGGTTTCTCCTCTGACTATAACCTCTTCCGTCCGGTTAATAAATTGGACGCGTTGCTTCGCGAATGGGTAGAATGAAAAAGAATACGATGATTACGAAGTTGAAGGAGTCTTATGATGAAAAGTACCGGTATTGTGAGGAAAGTTGATCAGTTAGGCCGCATTGTCACGCCGATTGAGTTGAGAAGATCCCTGGGCGTTTCGGTGGGCGATCCGATGGAAATATTCATTGAAGAAGATAAAATCATTCTCAAAAAATATGAGACAGACCGCACTTGTGCGGTGACTGGGGAAATCCTGGACGAAAACGTTGAATCCACTTACGTGAAAGGCTTGTATTTGAGCCCAAGAGGGGCTGAGATTCTGCTTAAGGAATTGCAGAGCTATACTCAATGATATGTATTCATATACTTCAGAGGATGGATGAAAAATGAATGAAAACCGATTTTTTGAGGACTTGATTATTAGCTTAGAACAAGCCATTGAAAATGCTAGGGACAATCGAGCAACATCAAAATCATAGTTTTACCAAACTATTTTTAAAAAAATTAATTCATTAGAAAAAGACTGCCGGGTTTAGATGCCCTGACAGTCTTTTCGTTATTCACTACCCATATATTTAACGATTTCGGTCATGCCTTCTTTGCTGATCCAAGCTTCCCCAATCCGGATCTCTTCGCTCGTCACCTTTCCGGTCACGGCACAAACATAGCGCTGCTTATGCGGCTCGATGATGATTTGTCGCTCATTATGCATAATGTCGACGGAATCCCCTTCTTTTAACTGAAAGATATCGAGGATCTCTTTCGGAATCACAATCCGGCCCAGTCGATTGATTCGTTTGGTATGCACAGCTCAACCCCCTTTAACCTCTTCTATCCCCTAAATTATTCAAGTAAAGACAATCCTCTATTGCCTTAACCTAAGTCGGGTTTAACCATCGAAACCTTTGGTTAAGAAAATCCGGTCTTGTTATAGCTAATTAGTTAAATGAATATAGAAAAAGACGGCTCAACCTTTATTAATACTAAATCGTCTTTCGAAGATCATTATTAATAATTGTTTTTTAAGTCGATATTATCATCAAATATATTCTTATAATCACAAATAACGATAAGAGAGGTTATCGCTACTTAGAATCTTAAAAATTGAATTGTTCTATTCCTCTCTCATAGTATGAGAATTATTGACAGAATTTCACTCCCACAAAAACCCATAATGATTCATGAGACAATCCAGAACACTTTTTTAAAAACCAGGTAGATATAATAGGAATAAAAAATCAACCTGGCCAGTAGAAGCCAGGTTGATAAAGTGTGCGTCATATGATTTCAATCAGAAGTTCTTTTTATCATCCTCTGTACGGTAATCGTAAGTGGATCCATTATCTGTATTAAAATCATTGGATTGAAGATGATTAAAGCCAGTGTCTTGAGGAACGTCTTGTGCAAGCGTATCATCTGCATGTGCAGAAGTTCCATGCATATAGCGTTCTTCCTCTTGAGTAGATTTCATATCATCCTTCGCATCTTGTTTCATTTGTTCTTTTTGCTGTTCGTAGTTTTCTTTGTCTACTTCAGCCTCATCAATTGATTTTTCCATACGATCTAGATAGCGAGAAGCGTGTTCACGTCCACCTAAACCAAATGCTAAACCAAATGCTAGGGCAACTCCACCAAGGATTAAGATAAACGCCGACTGGATGATTCCAGGTGCAATTCCTAATTGGCTAAGTGCCATAAAGAAAGCAAATCCGAGGATTGCATATTTAGCTACTAAGCGTAAGAAGTGTGGAGAACCTGATGCATCTTTCATCAAGCTACCTACGAGTTTCTCAGCTAAGTTAGCTAGCCAGAAACCTACCGCCAGAATAACTAATGCAGCGACTACCATAGGAAGGTAAGCAAATACTGCACTACCTAGTGATACCATGAAGTCTAGGTTGACAAGTTGTAGTGCTTCCATTACAAACAGAAGAACAATTAATACTTGAACAACTGTTCCGATGATTGAAGCTAAATCAAAGTTAGAAGAATTCGTTTTGTTTAGACCAATTTTTGAAGCTAAATTGTTGATACCAAATCCATTTAATAAGTTGACCACAAAATCTTTCACATATTTCGCTACGTAGATACCTACAAGTACCAATACAATAGCAACGATGATTTGTGGAATCATGGCCATGATGTCATTTAACATTGCAACGGCTGGTTGTGAAATACCATCAAGGTCAAGAATTTCTAAAGCTGTGATCGTAATTGGGATTAAAATCAAGATAAACGCAATCAATCCAGCAATTTTAGAAAGGCTTGTATTTGAAGTCGTATTTGTTGGTGTAGTTGTTGAATTATTTTTCAAATTCATTTTGTCCGTAAATTTGTCAATTCCAACAGCATGTAAGAATTTCTCTACTAGATTGCGAACTAATTTCGCGATGAAATACCCTATAGCAAATACGATAGCTGCAGAGACTAATTTAGGAATGAAATTAATGAAGCTAGATAACATGTCTTCAAATGGACCGCTTAAGCCATCAATTCCTAATGCATTTAATACAGCGGGTAAGAAAAGAAGGAAAATTAAGTAGTAAGAAACGTTGGCAACCGTGTCTGTCCACTTCGTTTTCTGTTCACCAGTAGCTGACATGCCAGTCTTTTGACCAAGTTTGTTGAAATCGACTTTGTTGCCCAGCATTTGGATGCCTTTTTTAACTAAGGTAGCCAGTCCCCAAGCAACTAGTAAGATCAAACCAGCTTTTAAAATGTTTAAGAAAGCGCCTGTCAATGTGTCATACATGTTCGCAAACGGAGCTGCGAATGTGTCGAGGTTAAGTATGTTAAAGAATAGAACGAATGCAAGGATGAGCAAGATGAAAAATACTACCTTACTAATAATCTTTTCGACTGACCATTTAGAGCGTGTGTTACCTAGACGTTCATTGAGGTTTAGTTTACGAAGACCTTTGAAGACTACTTTCTCAACAACTTTTGCGATAATAAATCCGATTAATAATACAAGCAATGCGAGAAGTAGGTCAGGTAGAGATGATAACATGTCTCTTACATAATATTCATTGAACAATAGAGTTCCCTCCTCTGTTTTGTTATAGGAAAAACTGTTTGATTTTCCTATATAGGTTATACCCACTGAACTGTGTAATAAAACTAAATTGAAGCTAACCGAAGAAGAAGTAATTATCTATAATGAAGATTCCTATACCACAGATAAACACGATGTAAAGTCTCACAATCGGAGTTAGGGGAATTAGGAAATTTACTGTCTCTGATCTTTCTTCTAATTATAAGTGGGATTATCGTGAATAACATAAATTGATTAAAAATTATGAGGTCGCAAAAATAGATTACTTATCAAGAGAGAAATAGAGAATTCATAGCAAATCCTCTCTATTATTAGCGTTTGTGATGAGACCTTTAAAATAAGAAGCTACGCTATACATTGAATATAGATAGATATTTTTTCAACTCATTTCTAACAAATACCTACATATAAAATTATGATTGACTATTCAATCATTACAAATATTACAAATTTTACAAATCAATTTAAGTTTATTCTTGTTTCAAAAAAGGTATTTCCTAAATAGAATCAACTTAATTACGAAAAGAACGAGGAGGATGTAAAATGGAAAATCGAGACAACAAGCTATATGGAATCTATGATACGGAAACTGAAATCCAAGCGGAAATGGATCGCTTACGAGCAGAAGGGTATACGGAGGAAGATATGTATATCGTTTCAAACAGAGATAATCAATATTCTATGTACCGTGGCTCTTCTGATTACAACACAAACGAAGAGAGCTCTTGGTGGGATCGTTTCAAAGCCTCTCTAACAGGTGAAGATCTTATTCGAGATCAACATTTTACGAACATGGGATTGTCAGATGAAGAACGCACACGCTATTCGAGCGAACTTGAAGCCGGAAAATATCTATTATATGTAGATAAAGATTACGGAAATCACTTCACTGGAAGTGTGGGTTCATATGATACAGGTAATACATTCGAATCTACTCATGAAGGTACGGAAGAAGAACGCTTAGAACTTCATGAAGAACAACTTCATGTCGATAAACAACGCGTTCAAACTGGTGAAATCGATGTAGAGAAGCATGTCGTAGAAGACACTCAGACTGTAGAAGTCCCTGTTGAGCGCGAAGAAGTCTATATCGAAAGACGTCCAGTCAACCAGGAGTCTTCTGTCCATTCAGAAGGTAACTTCGGTGAAGGGTCGACTCATGCTTACGAAGAAGAAGGACGCATTCACATTCCAGTGACGGAAGAACACGTCGAAGTGACAAAGAAAGATGTTGTCGCTGAAGAGATCGTCATCGGTAAAAAGAAAGTGATGGATACGGAAACCGTTTCTGAAACGGTTCGCCGTGAAGAAGTAGATATTCACGATTCTACAAACCAATTACGTGATACGGATCTAACAGACCGTGACCGTACAGATCGCGATCTATAATAAAGTTATCAAAAGAAGCCAGTTTCCCTGCTGGCTTCTTTTTTGATTTGATAATTAGTTGTTCTCTTCTTTTTGTGACTTTTAAAAAAAATCGTAGTTTAATCATAGTATATAAATATTTCGGTGCTTCCATCATTGGTCCCGGTGTATGCAATTCAAATGTTTCATCTTCTGAATTCAGACCCTCGTATTTGCTGAAGTCTGGCAGTTCGATCGAACGCCGACTTACCTTTTGTTGTCTCTTCTCTTCATCTTCTTCATGCTCTTTTTTGGCAGTCGAGAATCACTGTTTGAACTGCTCTCTATTCTCTTCTTCCTGACTTTGGTTTTTGAGTAGAAAGGATTCCCCCTCAATTTGCAATGCTTCTGAAAATGAAAGACGGGATGTCTCACCTATCAAAAGTCCTCTATATGCGAGTGTCTCATCAACCAGATCTGATACATACCGATGCACCCTGATATAATTGCGCTCATCAATTTGTGAGATATAGAACAAACTCTTCACTTCCATGTCGTCTCTTTGTGATGCGACTCGTGACGCGTAGTTCATGACTTTGAAGAGTTCTTTTTTATCGGTGTAACTTTCAATATCTCTACGCTTTACCCTATCTTCTTTGCTGACATTCATCGTAGTTCTTGATCTAATGGGATTACGATTTCATCTAGGCCCCTTCTCCACTCGCGTTTTAACTGTGGTCCATATTTAAATGGGATAGCGCCCGGATGGATTTCTTTATATTTGCCGAAGTCTTTACTATCGATGATTCCACCGATATTCGGTATTGGGTCGGCTCCTATTTGATACTGTACTGCAGATGCATGAAGTTCGCTTTCACTTACAAACCACGTATTTCTAAACTCTCGGATGGCTTGGTCATAGGCTTGCGTGAAGAACCGACGTTTCAGACTAAAGATGTCTTCAGAAGGATCTACTTCTTTCGCATCGATCGCATTCAATATCTCATTGTATACAGCTTTCACCACATCTGATTTCTTCAATTTCTGAAGTGCTTTCTCAATTTCTAAACGGACGTCCTGATTATTCGCCGAGTAGTCACCCAATAGCTTATCGATATAAGTAGAATCGATATCGTACAGTTTGATAGCATTTCCGGAAAAGAACTCGATTTCTGAGAAATCCGGTACAGTGCCTTCGCCTGGATCCCCGTCAATCGGTGGTTTCTCCTCCACTAAAGATCCCTTAACTGTGTTATAGACGCCAGCTGTCTCTGCAATAACCTGCACTTGCTCTTGCAAAGTTTTTGAGGTGGCGATGTCATCATTGTAATCATCATACGTGACGAGCGCTTCAAATGAATTGTTGAGTTCTTGAAACGCGACCACATAATCGATTCGATCCTCAATCGGCGAATGTTCATTGATATCCGGTGTCTTCTCCAGAATAGCCTTGAACGCTTTGTGTGCTTTCTTGAAGCGCTTCAACGACTCATCATATGTTGGATATACAAGTCCAGTTTCGGTGTTTTCGTTCGAATAGAGTCTCGTTGCGTCCTCCACGTTCTTCTCCATGGTAGCGGGTTTACGGAATGTAACAATGAGTCCTTTCGTTTTTCCAGGAAACGTACGATTCGTTCGAGAGAAGGCCTGGATCAAGTTCGCGTAACTTAAGTTCCGGTCTACAAACAACGTCTGTACAGTTGGTGCATCGAAACCAGTCAGCAATCGATCTACAACAATGACAAGGTCAACTTGTTTGCCGAACTGCTTGAACTCTGCACGCTTTCGAGCCAGTCGATTGTTGATATCCCCGTTATACCGTTCGATATCTTCCAGTGACCACGCCGTTCCGTAATAGCTGTTGTAATCTTTGATGATTTGACGCATCTCATCTTGGTTTTCTTTTGCATGTTCTTCATTTTCTTGAAGCGAATACGTGATAGCAACTCGTGGAAAATCTGGATCGTCGATTGTGCGACCTTTCCGAATCGGTTGACCTGCAAATTCTTTTTCCATCCACTCCGGATCTGAAGTCATTTCTTTGATAGCATGGTAATAGCGTTTTGCCATATCAATAGAACTCGTAGTCAAAATAGCTGACTTCTGTGGTCGACCATTTAAGAAATCGAACTTTGTATAGGCGTTGTCAGGACGTAATATCTTGTGAATCACCTTTTGGATATGGTCATCACTTTCATAGACACTGGTCGCTATGTAGGATTCTTTTTCCACGTCATCCATTTCATCAATCTTTGTGTTCAACTGTTCATCTGTCAGGTCTGCAGACGATTCAGTTGAACGGAGTTGCGTAAAGATATGATTATAAAGAGATGTGGATTCGATTGTGCTCTCATGTTCCACTTGGAAGCCGAGTACCGAACCATCTTCTAAAGCATTCTTGATCGTATAGCTGTGAAGAAGATCTCCGTACTGGTCACGTGTCGTCCGTGCAAGCTGCCCTTTTGCTTGTTTCTTGTTTTCATTGAAAATAGGCGTTCCCGTAAAACCGAACCACGTCGATTTTGGGAAGAACCCTTTGATGACTTCCATTCCTTCAGAACTCAAAGCTCGGTGGCATTCATCCACGATGAACACAATATGCTGGCCCATCAGTTTCTTGAACCGGTTCGTTCCATTCTTTTCTTCTTGTTGCTGTGCATAGCGAAGAGCAGCTTCAAGCTTCTGACGCGTTGTGATGATCACCGTATTGGAGTTGGCATCCGAGAGTAATGTTTCACTCAATTTTCGTGAGCTTTCTGTACCAACAATAAGGCTATTGGATTTGGCTGTTCCTGACGAGATACCTGTATTAAACTCAGACGCAAACTTTGTGAACTCACTCGTCGTCTGGCTGTCCAAATCTTTGCGGTCAATCAACATAATTGTCCGGTCGATGCCACTCTTTCTTGCAAGGAGCTTGGTCGACACAAAACTCGTCAGTGTCTTTCCGGAACCTGTCGCGTGCCAGACAAAACCAGACTCATGTTTATTGGCGGCTGTGAAAAGCGCTTCAATCGCATGAATCTGATACGGATGCAATACCATGAGTACCTTATTGTCTTGGTCTTCACTGACAATCGTATAGTTCGCAATGAGACGGTGGGCATCCGGAATATTCAACACTTGCTTTACAAACTCATATAAATTCTCCACACGTCGATTGTCTGTTGTGCGCCAGCTGAAGATAAACTTCTTGTGCATATCTTTCGGCATCGCATTTGCAAAGTAGCGTGTCGTCTGTTCATTCGAGATGACGAATAGTTGGAGTGTAGAGAAGATGTTGTTACGGAAAACCCCTTCTTCTGCATACTTTTTAATCTGGTTGAATGCTTGGAACACACCATCTTTGGCATAGACCTGTTTCAACTCAATCTGAACGATTGGTAAACCGTTGATCAAAAGCGTCACATCAAAACGACGGTCTCGTCCATCCTCATCTACTTTACTTTTCGCAATTTGATGAACGACTTCGTATGTTGAGATTCCTCCGCCAATGTCTTGGTTCGAATACAGAATCAATGACATCGAGCCTAGTGAAATATCCTCACGCTCGATAGTAATGCGCGCAATCCCGTTCTCACCTTTCAACCACTTTGCTGCATCGAAAGGTGTCTTCGTCTTGGATAATAGTTCTGTCTTGATTGTCTCAAACTCTTTATCTGTAATGGGATGCTCCCCAATCTCAGACAGATTGTTGCGCGTAATCTTATGGCGCAAGTTGTTCCAGAGGTCTTGTTCCGTCTTCAGATCTGGCCGGTAGTTCCACTGGTTATGCCCTTCACCTAAGACTTCAATCAATCGTCGTTCTACTTCAAGCTCGTCATTGTGAGCCAACTTCGTCATGGGATGTCCTCCTCCCTAACTATCTACACAAACATCTTCTGTAAGAATGCTTTTTTCGTTTCTTTCAAGGCATCTAATTCACGCTGATGAAGGGTGATGAGATTGTCGAGTTGCTGGAAAAAGGCACCGATTTTCTTTTGTTCCTCAAGATTAGGCGTGATTTGTGTATGGAATTTTTCAAGTTCTCGCATACCCAAATTTGGCTGAGTACCGCTAGATGCTTTATCTTTTACTTGGTTTTGTACCTTTCTTGTTTGCAATAAGAAATACAAAAAGTACGGATCAGACACTTCACCAACGCGCATGGCTGCTAATGGAGACCAAATATTAAAACGCTCTTTAGTTTCAACGATTGCCGTCTTACCGACAGTTGAACCTGACTTAACCAAGAAGACATCATGATATTGAGGTCTGTACTTTTTAGAGTACAACTCATCAGTCTCTTCAGAAATATATCCACGTTTTCTGTCAAAATCAATCTGATTATCAACGATTGCATCAACTGAGATAAATGGGATTCCACTTTCTTCAAGTTTGGGAGTTTCATGAGGTCCATCAGTAACAGGGTCTGCCAACATTTCACGAAGTTTACGCTGTTCCCAATCGCCAGTAAAACCTGAGAAACGAACTTCCGGCACGGACTCCCCTTCTTTTGGAAACATTTTTTGCAAGAATCCCTTTTTTGTTTGTTTGAGGGTGGTTAGTTCTTGTTCTTGAAAAACGATAGTTGCGTCTAATTGTTTAAAGAAATCAGCTATTTTAGTTTGTTCTTCTTTTTTGGAGAAAGACAAATTGACTTCTTTTAAATCTGAATTGTGCAGATGCACAACAGACTTTCCTTGAGCTCGTTTTATTAATTCTTTTCGCTGTTTACCGTTGGAGATAGACAACGCTAAAAATACTGAATCAATATCATTAGTTGGTCGTATAATATTTAAATCTCCACCCAAAATTATGCCTGGTTCTTTAACAACTGAAGCTCTTGAAATGTCTTCAGAAGTTTCTCCAGAAGATGGGACGATTACTTCATTACCTTTACTTACTACCGATTTTTCTTTTTCTATAGTAAATGTATCTACAGATTGAATAACAGTTTCATATTTTGTATATAATCGCCCATATAATATTATTGGTTCACCCTCATTAGTCAAATCACTTTTTGAATATCCATTACCTTTAGAGAAGTCTGCTAAATCCCCTAGCTTTTGTTGTTTCCAGTATTCGATGAATCCTGGAAATCGAATTTCTGGTGTTTGGTTATTTTTCACGATTAAATACCTCTAATGCACCTTTGATCCATTCTGCATTTTCTTCGTTAAATTGTAGCGAGGAAATCATCTCATATAAGTTAGATTCTAGTTCTGCTTTTTCTTTTCGAATATCTTTGATAGTTGAACCAATTAAAGCCATATCAATGGGCTCTTCTTCTTCAAACGTATTTACATATCGTGGGATATTCAAATTGAAGTCATTCTCTTTGATCTCATCAAATGTAGCAACGTGTGCATATTTCTCAACACTTTCTCGATTCCTATACGTTTCGACAACCTTATCAATATTGTCGTGGGAAAGTTTGTTTTGGTTCTTCCCTTTGATGAAGTCATTGCTTGCATCGATAAAGAGCACGTCACGTGTCTCGCGATCCTTCTTCAAGATGATGACTGTCGTTGGAATTGATGTACCGAAGAACAGGTTTCCTGGTAGGCCAATCACTGCATCGATGCTTCCGTCTTCCAATAGCTTCTTCCGAATGACACCTTCTGCTGCACCGCGGAACAGCACTCCGTGTGGTAAGACGATTGCCATCGTTCCCGAATCTTTCAAGTGGTAATACCCATGTAATAGAAAGGCAAAGTCTGCCTTCGATTTTGGTGCCAGCTTCCCGTAACGGTTGAAACGAGAGTCATCTAAGAACGTATCGTCAGCTGACCATTTCGCTGAATACGGAGGATTCATCAAAACAGAGTCGAATGTATAAGGCTCATCCGTCGGCCAGTCTTTATTCAATGTATCCCCATTACGCAAACGCATGTCTTCTTTGTCGACACCATGAAGAATTAAGTTCATCTTAGCCAAGTTAAACGTCGTCGTGTTCAATTCTTGACCATGGTATTTCACGCTATCTGGATAGTTTATGTAATTTCGAATATTTAACATCAAAGAGCCCGATCCCATTGTTGGGTCAAATACGCTAAATAGTTTCTTCTCTTCTTGACCCATTACAGCAATACGCGCCATCATGTCTGATACTTCATGCGGCGTATAGAATTCTCCTGCCTTCTTTCCGGCTTCAGATGCGAACTGACTGATTAAGAACTCGTAGGCGTCTCCAATAACGTCCCCACCATGCCCCATCAAATCAACATGGTTCAATTTCTTTAAGACTTCTGTGATGGTAATATTGCGTTGTTGGTCATCTGAACCTAACTTTTTCGATTTCAAATCCACATCATCGAATAGACCATTGAATTGATCAAACTCTGACGCCAATTGCACGAATGCTTTGTTTAGGTCGTTGAGTTGGAAGATGTTCTGCTGAGCTTGCGCAGCCAAGACATTGAATAAATATTCTGGTGCGATGACATAACCTAATGTATCGACCAATGTTTCTACTAAATCATCTCTGATTTCTTCATCTGCCATCAGTCCAGCAAATAACTCTGTCTGTTTCTGTTGTGAGTCATATTGTTCGAGTGATTCATCCGCGATAAGCACAACTTTTTCTAGTTGTTTGTCAGATAAATATTTATAAAAAATCAAACCTAATAAGTAGTTTTTGTATTCAGATGCGTCCATTTTGCTGCGCAGGTTGTCTGCCGCACTGAATAGTTTTTGGTTTAAAGTAGACACTCTATTTCCTCATTTCTTTTCTTCGTAATGATTTATGTAAGCTTATTGAATTGTTAATGGCTAGCCATAACTCAAATAGTATTTGCACGGATCTATTCAAATTTAAAAAAGGTAATCTATGTATAGTATAAATCAAGTGAGGGCTAATAACATGGGTGATTTGTTAGAGAAGACTCTACAATATTCTGGTGGAATTAAAAATAGCTCCCAGGGAATATTTCAATTAAGAAGATTGCTTCTTTAGTGAGATATTTCGCAGGAGCCCGTACAAAAAGAAGCAAAGTATAATACGCAAACTTTTCAGAAACAAAGTGCTGAATCAATACCTTATTTTTAAAATATAATTATGCTTATTTAAGAAATAAACTTAACGCATTAACAAGCACCACTCTTACTTTGAAGTAATATCAATCATAAACTTAAAGAATAAGATTCACCATTTTTCACCGATTCCAAAAGATCAATAGTTTGTTGAGAATATTTGTGTATTTTCGATCTACCTGTTGGAATTGCAACATGATAATTGTTATCCGAGTTTTTTATATTTTCTCCCTTATCCTTGAGTATTTGACCTATCAGTTGTTCAGCACCATGCCAGCCGTTATATCCTAATGCTTTCCCCACATCCGTCAATGTATAAGGAAATTGAAAATTGATTTCACTTGGATTATTTAAAAAAGATACTCCGTAAAGGTTTGGAAGAGATTCATCATCCTCCACAGCTTTTCTAATCATTTCAAAATTAACTTCTACACTTCTTCTAGGTATATCACTTCTTACTAACTTATATGTCCTTGCTAGTAATGCTCTTAAAAGTTTAGGATGTACATTTTCAACAGCTTTATTTGCTGACAATGCACTAAAAACCCATGAGAAAGAATTAGTTTCAATATATTTAACTCTAATTTCTCTCCTATTGATAACAAAGATCTTTTCTTTTGCTGGCTGAGCATCCTCAGATAGATTTTTATTATATGAAAGAAAGTAAATATTAGGAATTAATTCACCATTAATTGAAATGATTTCATCTATATCCGATAGTATTGATTGAATATTTTCATCGTTCCCACTATAACCCAAGAAAATAAGAGGATGTTCAGCAAAAAAAGTAAGTAATTTAGCGCTTAGGTATTTCTTTTTTTCAATAAACATCAAATAGTCATTTTCATTAAAAACTAAATCATTTGGTAATGTTATACATCCATGAATTTTAAAGATTTCACCTATAGACATAGTATCCGGCCTTAAGATTTGCTGACCAATAATAGGTTGATAGTCTAAAAAGATACTTTCAAGAAAAGTGTCGTAATTAGTTGTTATGACTGCATGTGGTTGGATATTTCTTAATAATGATAGTTCACTTTTCAATTCTACTCCGCTAACACTTTCAATATTATTAGGAGTTATTTCACTAAAGAACCTGCTAATCTCATATTTAATATACGCATCTTTTGGAATACCAGGTTGAAATAGATAATCAGGAAACTCTTGTTTATTATTCCAAGCCCATTTTCGGTAGTGTTCCGTGAAAATTGTACCGATTTGTTCTAAAGATTTTCCATCTTGTATATAATATCCAACCTCGTGTTCAATGTCCGAACATTTTTCTTTTAAATACTCTAATAGTTCAACCCAATTAGGAGCACTAAAATATCTCTTGGATAATCCTGAACCTACAAATAAGATAGGTTGTGTACCCATTTCGTCTAACACATTTTTAATGTCCTCAATGATTTCGTCCTGATATTTAATATAGTTTGTCAAACTGTTCCCTCCTAATAGATTGTATGTTTTAGAGATTTAATTGTATTAATAGAGTTATCCTTAAACTGATATCCTAAAATTTAAATCATATTTCAAATTTATGAATATCTATCCTTACGTCTATATCATTATATGGTTCCATATTTCAATCCATTTATTTTCATATTTAACCCTCACTGGAAAAAGTGTAAAGTTGTAAAAGAAAGTGAAACCCATTCGTTTCCTCGGTCGTTGTAGGAAGGATTAAAAAAATTTGTAGTAGAAATCACGGAGGTTAGGGAATGCAAAGTCGCGGGAAGAGTATCAATTTATATTTAATGGATGGCAATCCTACAGGACGAATCATCTGTACATTGGCCAACTGGACAGGGATTGCGTTTAAGATTCCACGAACAGAGCTGGAGAATTCGAAAGATCGTGCAGAACTTGCGCAGACAGGCGTGTACTTTTTATTTGGAACAAGTGAAGAGACCAATGAAGATGTGGTGTATGTCGGACAAGCTGGCGTGCGCAGAAATGGCGATGGTTTGCTGAGTCGTTTGATCGAACATAAGCGAAATGCAGATAAAGATTATTGGACAGAGGCTGTGATTTTCACGACTTCGAATAATTCGTTTGGTCCTACAGAAATCAGTTACTTGGAGAATCGCTTCTATCTTCTGGCAAAAGATGCCGGTCGCTACGTTGTGAAAAACGGCAACAATCCGACTCCTGGGAATATCACGGAGCAAAAAGAAAGTGAGCTTGAGGAATTCATTGATAATGCAAAACTGATGATGGGGGCACTTGGTCATAAATTGTTTGAGCCGTTGACAGAGAGACCTGTCGTGACGACGAAAACGGTCTTTTCTCATTCCGAAGAAGATTTGACGCTTTATTTATCGCGCACTATCCGAAAAAGTGGTGTGACGGTTCACGCGACGTGCAAGCAGACCAATGAAGGATTCGTCGTATTAAAAGGCAGCTTGATTGAAAAAGAAGACACGGAGAGTTTGCAACCGAATGTCATTGAGCGCCGTTTGAAGGCGAAGATTGATGAATCGGGAATTTTGCTTGAAGACGTCTTGTTCCCTAGCCCTTCCTTCGCGGCAGCATTTGTCATTGGCGGAAAAGCGAATGGTCTGACGGAATGGAAGACTAAAGATGGGGTTTCGTTGAAGCAAATGGAGATGGATTAAAGTAATTATTTACAGAATTCTCCTCTATGTATAAGATGGAAATAGTAGGCATATTGGTTAAAAAAGGTTTTCATCCTTATCCACTAAAGGGGACTGGCAAATGAACACGCACATTATCAACTGGGGACTCGCAACAATTTTTCTTCTATCTTGCATCAGTTTACTCATTATCTATTTTTCCGATTACACAACGGAGACTTTATCTGCACGCGCTTTACCAGTAGCCATCTTTGCTGGACTATTGGCGATAGCGACAGCAATTGCTTTCCGTAAACCACGAACAGCGTAGATTCACACGAGCGGCCTCCTTCATTTGCGAGGCCGTTTTTTTTTATAAAACTTTGGCGAAGTTGAAAGTATTTCTGCTTCTCAATCGTTATATATGTAAAGAGGTGGAATTCATGGAAGAACTGAGGCAAACGAAAGAAGCGACCCATCAGCAACATCTATGGCATGATGACCTGATGGATACATATGGATTAGAGATGACAAAGCTTGCTTACACTTATGTGAAGAACTGGTCGACCGCGCAAGACATCGTACAAGATGTGTTCGTCAAAGCGTATCATTACTATTCAAAGCGCGAAAAATTGCATTCCGTGCGAGGCTGGTTGATTCGCCTGACGATCAATCAATCGAAAGATTATTTGAAGTCTTCCTGGTTTCGCCGTGTGACTGGACTTGATTCCAAACACTCGACTGAGACAACTCAATCGGCGGAAGATACGCTCACGACGAATTCTTCCAACGCGCAGCTCAGCCAAGCTGTTTTGGCGCTGAAGCAAGATTATCGTGAAGTGATTTTCCTCTATTATTATGAGGAATTAACAGTCCGAGAAATGAGCGAAGTGCTGAAAGTAAAAGAAGCCACCCTCCATACACGATTGCGCCGAGCAAAAATGGAACTACACCACCAGTTGAAAGGAGAGGATTTTGTATGGGGAACGAATTAAACAACCTTAAAGAAGCTATGGATGAAACAGTTTTCGAACAGGCTAAATTTGATTCCACTTCCAAGCAAGCCGTTCGGGAAGCTCTTTATTCTCGTAAGGAAAAGCCCTTCTCCGCTTTCGCTGTTGTGGCTGCCGCTACACTTGTACTGGCGATTCTTTTAGGCACAACTACTTGGTTGCAGGCAACTCTCACATCGGAACAAGCGACAGTTCCGACAAAGCAATCTACCGCTTCTGTCATAGATGACGCTCACATCTTTGAAGGTATGATTTTTCGTGGACAAACGAATCCTGGCGACTCCTTCCAATTTATCAATGGAAACCTGGTCATTGTGACTGATCCTACAATGAGCGCTGTTCGTCCGTGGATCAATCCAGAAGACATGCCGACAGAAGGAGTATCAGAAGTTACCTATACAGATATTGATGTAGAACGGGACCAGTCACTATTTGTCATTTACAGTGCAGGAGAATTAATTTTTGAGCTCTATCAAACGGGACCACGACTGTATGAGGATAGCGAGGGCAATGTGTTTAGCACGGATCAGTATATCGAGGAAGCAGAGTTTTTAGTAGCCCGTGTAGAGGATTTTGAGTATGGATTTCAAATTGACGGTGGCCAGATTTTTGGAAACAATGCAAAAGGAATCATCATTTACATGGGGAATTTGGGAATGCGCGATGGGAATCTATCTGTACTAGATGAGTTCTTGCTTGAACAAGGATATAACAGTACAGATTCCATTTATTTAGAGTTTCCAAAAGCTCAAATCACTGTAGAAAACACCAAATACTTTATTCAATTAAATGACGAAGACTCATTAGAGTTTGAAAAGGTCGGAAAGCGTATCATCAAAGATGCGAATGGTCGAGAGTATTATTTAAATCAAATGCCGGAGTGAAAAAAGCTCCCAGGTAAGATTTCATAAGTGAAGTTAGCTTAATTAATGAGATAACCCCTGGGGTTGTCTCATTATAGAAGTTTACTCTTTATTGAAATCTTCCCTGGGAGCGTCTTTTATGAAGTATAGTCTTTATTGAAATCTTCCCTGGGAGCTTCTATTAATTGAGTGTCGGAATCTCCATTATTATGATTGTCCTTTACTTAGCGGGTCTCCTATTCAAACTCGTTACGCACCGCGGTGTCTATGCGCGCGAAGCTGGTGAAGAAGGCGAAGCACACAGCGAAGAAGAACAAGCCGAGTGGAGTAAATGGAAAGCACTCATTATCTTATTGATAGCCACACTTGCCGTCGCTTACGTATCGGAAAATTTGGTTCATACGTTTGAAGACGTGGGAGAAAGATTCGGTTGGAGTGAATTGTTTATCGGGGTGATCATCGTGGCGATTGTCGGAAATGCAGCCGAACATTCATCCGCCATTTTGATGGCTTGGAAAAACAAGATGGACATTGCGGTAGAAATCGCAATTGGTTCCACGTTGCAAATTGCGATGTTCGTGGCACCGATCTTAGTCATCGTGTCGCTCTTCATGGACACGCAAATGTCTCTTGTCTTTACAGTGCCGGAACTAGTCGCGATGGCGACCGCCGTCTTCTTAACCATTGCCGTCTCAAACGATGGCGAGTCGAACTGGTTTGAAGGGCTGACGTTACTTGCTGCCTATGTCATTATGGGTATTGGTTTTTATCTTCTGTAATCCTGTATATAAAAGGTAAATGGAGCGAGATCCTAGCTCATTTTTGAAGATTTCACTCTAACGTCAAACCTGCACCAAATAACCAAAAATCATCATCGGCCCCATCCCTAATGTACCTGCTGACTGACACAATTCTGCTTTCGTTTAGACTCAATTCGAGGCAGAGCCGAAGAATTGTGGCTGGTAAGAAAGCGCGGGAGAATTGTGGCGGACACAGGTATGTGGATTAGAGCGAAAATCCCAGCTCAATCTAAGATTAAGATATTGCTGCTTGTTACCAGCGATAAAACCAAAAACAGAGTGGCGGACCCTTTCAAAATGGGTCCGCCACTCTATTCTTCTTTTTACTGCCGATCAAGCACAATATCTTTCATTGAATCAAGCTAGTATTGCCACTCTTTTCATGCCGGAAGTAGTAGCCATAATCAGCACAAGCATTCGCTCTCGCCTCTACATGGTTTCTCATAAGACCAACAATCTCGCTATGACAAATGAAAGCGGGACTGCGCCTGCGCGAGGCCCGATTAAATAAATTATTAACCCGTCTATTAATATCAGTCACAGTTGCTAGTGTTCGATCTATTTCAGCGTATTAACCAAGCTTCCTAAACCGCTTATTGAAACTTCAACTTGATCACCTGATTTTAACCAAACTTGTTTTTCCTCTGAATAACCTAAAATTACACCTTCTGGGGTTCCAGTAAAAATGATGTCTCCTGGTTCTAAAGTCACAAACTTTGATATATAACTGATTAATGTTGCACAGCTAAATATCATATTTTTGGTATTACTTGATTGTCTTAATTCACCATTTACTTTACATTCTATATCAAGATTAGTAGGATCTACATCTTCTGCCATAAGCAAGTAAGGGCCTACAGGCGCAAAATCATTTAATGTTTTACCTAATAACCATTGACCACTTAACATTTGCAAATCTCGTGCTGACACATCATTTCCTATTGTATAACCTAGTACGTAATCAAGTGCATCTTCTTCAGAAATATCTTTACCTGATTTTCCCATAACAACTACAAGTTCTGCTTCATAGTCATATTTTTCTGCTACATTTGGAAGCTCAATAGTGTGCTTATGCCCAGTTAAGGTATTATTAAACTTACTAAAAACCACTGGGTATTCCGGAATCTTCATATTAGATTCTTTCACATGTGGAATATAATTTAATCCGATACAAATTATCTTTCCTGGAGAATCTATTACTGGACCAAACTCAATTTCATCCACGTTGAGTAAAGAAGAATTTGTTTCTTCAACATATTTGATTAATTTAATCAGTTGACTTCTTCCCTCATTAACATTCTCTAAAAGCTCACTAATAGTACTAGGAAAAGAAAATTCTGTTTTATTTTGAAATTGTTGAACATCTATTATTCCTTGATTAACTTTTATTCCTAATTTCATTTGATCATTATCTATAAATTGGAGCAATTTCACACGCATTCCATCCTTTACGTAATTTATTTGAATTGTTGTAGCAATCTGATCCAATTACTTTTTTAAGAAACATAATTAAAGTGCAATGCCATTTGTTTTTGAAATTTCTAGTAATTGGTTATACAAATTTTCTTCGATTGGTACACCTTTTTCTCTATTTGCTTTTTCACGTTTGAATTCTATCTCACCTGGCATAAATAATTCACTTGTATGCTCTGCTTTTTTAGAAGCTTTAACAAATGATGTTAAATCATTGACTCTTTGATTATATTCTTCTAAGTCCATAAAGAACGTAGGATCTATGGCCAACATAAAATGAGAGATTGATTGTTTATTTTCAGAATGGTACATAGATTCTATTGTTTTTGAATATTGTCCCCCAGAGATAATACCTGTAAGAACTTCAGTTAATACAGCTAATCCAAATCCTTTAGGACCAGCCATAGGTAATAAAAACCCACCATCAATTACATCATTAGGATTGCTGGTTTCTAGGCCATTTTTGTCTACTCCCCAATCCATTGGAATAGGTTCACCATTTGACTGATAGACCAAAATTTTACCAAGTGGAACATTACTTAAAGCCATGTCCAATAGAATAGGATCATTTCCCCCATTCGGGGCAGCAATAGATATAGGATTATTTCCAATGACTTTATCCGCACCTCCAACTGCAGGCATTAAAGGTTCAACATTGCTAATAACAATTCCAATTAAGTTTTCATTTGTAGCCAAAGTATTGTAATAAGCCGCTATTCCAAAGTGATTGCTATTTTTAACAACTGTAAGTCCTAAACCAGATTTTTTTGCATTTTTAATTGAATGTTGCATAGCTTTTGTTGCTACTACTTGACCCGGTCCAAAGTCACCATCTAGTAGTGAAAGAGCAGGACTGTCTTTTATAACTTCTATGTTCGCTTGTGCATTAATTAAACCCTTTTTAATTCTTTCAAGATAAATCGGTAGTCTTATGAATCCATGACTATGAATACCTCTATAATCTGCTATTAGCATTGTCTCAGTAACTAAAGCAGCATCTTCTTTGTTTAATCCCGCTTGAACTAAGCTCTCTACTGAAAAACTTGTAATTTTTGCTTCCTCAATATTCATTAGTAGTTCCCCTTTTCGTTTTTTAATACTTCCCTAATATAATTATCTTCTTTGTAAATTTTTTTGATTCGATTATCTACATCACTCAAGTGATTTGTTAAAGCTTCTCTAGCCATATTAGGATTTTGAGTTTCAATGGCATTAAGAATCATTTTATGAAATTGTAAAGACTCTTTCATTGCATTATCATCAATTGCCACTATTCTTTGTACTTTAATAATTAATTCCGAAATTGTACGATGTAGGAAGAGCATAACAGAATTGTTTGCAGCTAAAGCTATTTCATTATGAAAGGCTATATCAGCTTCAATATAAAGATTTCTATCTTTCATGCTTAGTGCATTTTCCATGACTTCAGTAAAACCATTTAACTTCATAATGTTTTCACGAGAACGATTCATAGTTGCCAGTGTTACAAGCTCCCTTTCAAGCATTAAACGTGTTTGATGGATATCTTTATAACTATTTTGGGAATTTAGGATTATCTGTAAAGTGAGTGATTCTTCAATGATTCCACCAAAGCTAGCTTGAACATAAGTGCCAGTCGTGTTTCTAATAAGCAAACCTTGAAGCTCTAAAACTCTTAAAGCTTCTCTAACAGACGTTCTACTAACATCAAACATTTGACATAGTTCACGTTCGTTTGGTAGTTTGTCACCTATCTCTAATTCTCTACGTACAATCATTTCTTTTAATTGTGCTACTACATGATCTGACAAATTTTTCTTCTTAACAGGTTGAACGTTCATAAAAATCATCTCACTTTAATTTATTCTCGAAACTCTATATTGATAAGTCGCTGTTATAACTCACGGATTAAATTTGCTGCTAATTTTGTTCTTTCGTAAAGTGAAGATACAATTATATGTTCTTCTACTGTATGAATATTAAACATGTAGGGTCCTAGACCATCGACAGTAGGCGTGCCAAAGTCTGCATAAAAATTACAATCTGCAGGCGATTTTGACATTTCTTCAGGTAATTCAATATTTAATTTTGCAGCAATATCTGAAATTTGTTTATGTAACAAAATATTTTGTTCGCTACGTTCCATTGGCGGAAATAACAAATTTAATTCTGTAATAATTTCACTTTCTGAATTTGCTTTTTGATTAGGTAAGTCTTCTAATATATATTTTTTAATTTGTTCATAAGCTGCAAACGATTTAAATGTTACCCAAAATTCACCTTCTGCCTTATCAGCAACTACACTTGGGCCTCTACCTCCGCTTATTGGAGATACATTATAATGAATTCCGTTAGAATCATCATCTTGTTTATTTAAATTAATAATTACATTAGCCAACTCTACTATTGCATTTACGCCTGGCCCATTATCCAAACATGCGTGGGCGCTTTTTCCACTCACAACAATTTTTCCTTCTGCCAAGCCATACCTACTAGTAAGGATGCCATTCCTTTTTCTTCCTGGCTCAAAAGATAAAACAGCCATTGCATTCGTAGCCTCTTTTTTAAATAATTCTTTAGAGGAGGGAGATCCGACTTCCTCATCACAATTAAAAATTATTACTATTTCTTTCTTTGGCATTAAATTGGCTTTTACTAAAGTTTTTAAAGCAGTTAAAATTGTCACTACGCCACCCTTACAATCTGCCACTCCAAGGCCGTAAGCGAATTCTCCATCAACTCGAAAAGGATGTTTTTTGGCATCGCCTTCCTTAAAAACAGTATCTAGGTGCGCAGCTAAGATCAATTTCTCTGAAAATATTCCCTTGTTAATTCTGGCTAGTATATGCGTACCGTAATACGGATTATATATTTCTTCAATTTCAGCACCAATCAACTGTAGTTGTTTCTTAATAATTTCTACCAGTTCTTTATTACCCTTAATATTTCCACTACCACTATCAATATTACAGAGTTCCTCTAGTAAATTTAATTGTGTAGACTTATTATTTTCTATTGTTTCACAAATCAACTTTGCATTAATATCCAACGTCATATTCACCTCTAATTTTTCAAAGAATCGATTACTCTAATGAATTAGGAATCCATAATGACAACCCTGGGAATAATACAATTACAACATAGCCAAATATCATTATTGCAAGTACATATAGTACATCTGGGAATGTCTTTTCAATAGAGATGTTTGCAATTCTAGCAGAAGTAAACAAACCAACAGCTAATGGTGGGGTAACTCCACCGATTGCTAAATTGACCATCATTAATACTCCAAAATGTATAGGATCTATACCCGCTTGTGTAGCTATAGGAAATAATATTGGAGTCATTATAATAATGGTTGCAATTGTCTCCATAAAGGTTCCCATAATCAATAAAATTAAGCTGATTAATATAAGAATGACTACATCATTTGAACTGAAATTTGTAATTATCTGCGCTAATTGGTTAGGTATTTGTTGGGTAGTTAATATCCAACCAAACGGCGTTGCTGCGGCTATAATAAAAAGTATTACTGCACTACTAATAGCAGAGTTTTTTAAAACTCTTAAAAAGTTTTTAAAGTTCAATTCTTTATACACCAACGAGGCTAAAATCCATGCATAAACCACTGCGACCACTGCAGATTCAGTAGGTGTAAAGATACCAGTCATTACTCCACCCAAAATAATTACTGGAAGTAAGAGGGGAAGTAAAGCACTGAAGAATGAATTGACTAACTCTTTAAAATCAAATTTAGCAGTATCCACTCCATAGCCTCTTTTCTTTGAGACAACAACACCAAATATCATTAATAACAATGCCATAAATAAACCTGGTAAAATTCCTGCTAAGAAAAGATCGCCAATAGATACACCAGCCCCAACTCCAAAAACCACCATTGCCATACTTGGAGGTATAACCATACCAAGTACTCCAGCTCCGGCAATTAATGAAGCAATAAACCCTCTTCCATAACCTTTTCGTATCATTTCGGGCGTTACAACCGAACCTATTGCTGCTACTGTCGCTACTCCTGATCCAGAAATAGCTCCGAAAAAGGCAGATGCTGCCACCGCCACTCCTGCTAATCCCCCTTTAATAAAACCTAATAAAGCATTAGCAAACCTCATTAAACGAGGGGTAGTTCCATATACCATAATATTTCCTGCAAGTAAAAAAAACGGTAACGCTAATAAAGGAAAAGAATTGATTCCACTAAACATTTGTTGTGGAATTATGCTCAGCGACACTGATGTGTCTTGCAATATTAAAAATATTACACCAGACATACCAATCGCTATACTTACAGGCAATCCAATGATTAAAAAGATAGCTAAAGCTAGAAAAATAATCATACAATTTCCTCCTTAGCTATACCGTATTTTATTAAATCTACAATTTGAATTATTAGATATATGATCATTACTATTCCAGAGAACGGAATGATTAGTTGTATTAATCCAGTTGGGATCTGTAATGCAGGAGTCATTAACTTTAAACTATTTTCTAAAGTTAAAATGGTATACAAAGAAATTATCAACATGAAAATAATCATTATTATTTTGTTAATTATTTCGATGATAACCCGTCCTTTTAAAGGTAATAAATTTATAAAAAAGTCTATCCGAGTATGCTCTGAATACTTAATTCCAACAGCAGCTCCAAGAAATGCTAACCACACCATTGAAAATCTAGAAAATTCATCTGCCCATGAAATATTCATTCCAAAACCATATCTCAGCACCACTTGACTAAATACAATCACAGTCATAGCAATAAAAATGAGAATAATAAGTGAAGTGAGAAGGCCCTCACTCCACTTGTAAAATATTTTTTTCATAATAATGCTCCAATCTATTCGGCATCAATTATCAAATTCATCAATTCATCGCCATTCTTTTCAGCAAATGATTTCCATAAAGGTTGAACTGCTTCAACAAATGCATCTCTATTAACTTCATTTATTTCCATACCAGCATCAGCCAATTTTTGCTCTAATTCTTGATTCTGATCATCGAGAGTTTTTTGTTGTTCAATTTTCAATTCTTCCGCTAAAGAAAATAGAATCTCTTGTTGGTCTTCTGATAATTTTGAAAGACTGTTAGTACTGATAGTTAATGGTGCCGAGTTATAAATGTGACCTGAAATTGAAAGATAATCTTGAACTTCATAAAATTTTGATGCATCAATTGTTGCCAATGGATTTTCCTGTCCGTCTACAGTGCCTTGTTGTAACCCTGTAAATAACTCATCAAACCCCATAGAGATGGCATTAGCATCAAGAAGTTTAAACATTTCTAATCGTAAAGGAATTTCTGCACTACGGAATTTAATACCACTCATATCACTAGGTTCTACAATTGGTTTTTTATTATTTGTAAAGTGTCTAAATCCATTTTCCCAAAAAGATATAACCTCAAAGTTATATTCCTTAGCCATTTCTTTTACTTTATCCCCATATGCTCCATCGTGTGCATTTCTTGCATGCTCGACATCCGAAAAAATAAATGGTAATTCTTCTACTCCGAAAGCAGGATCAAAATTTTGAAAATTAGATGATCCATACAATAAAGCCATATCTAAGTTTCCAGCTTGCATTTGTTCCATTTCTTCCGCTTCACTACCAAGTACTGCATTGTGATTGACTTGTAGCGTAACTTTTCCTTCAGTTTCTTCTTCAAGCCTTTCAGCTAATTTATCAAGATAAATTCCACCTGGATGAGTGTTTGGGAAGATATGTGCAATACTAAGTTTTACACTACCATCCCCACTCGCATTTGATGAATTGTCTGAGCAAGCGCTTACAAGTAAAAGAATTCCAATTAATAATAACAACAATAATTTTTTCATTAATAACAACTCCTAGATATTATTTTTTAAATTTGCTACATCTGAAAAGATTTTTGAAAGAAACATTTTATCAATGCCCGTCATTACTTTATATATATTGCGTTCTTTCCATGATTTAATTGAAACTGCAATATCATCAGTTTCATATGAAAAATCTAAGCCAATAAATTCTTTCCCATTAGAATTTGCTATCTCAGCAAATTGCTTGTAAGTATCAGATATTAACTCATGAGATATTTGCCCGGGAATACCCAAAGACACAGATAAATCAAACGGGCCTACCATATATGAATCAATACCTTCTACATTAATTATTTCGTTAAAATTTTCTATACCTTTCAGCCCTTCAATTAAAGCAATAATTTTGACACGCTTATTGCTCTCTTTAATAAACTCAGCCCAATTTAAATTCCAATGACCCGCTTCACGAATACACGGACAAGATCCTCTATTACCATGTGGCGGAAACTTGGAAGCTTTAACTATTTTTATTGCTTCATCAACTGATGACACATTCGGAAATACAATTCCATCAACTCCAAGATCCAATACCCTTGATATTAGAGAGGGGTTATTCTCATTGACTCTGACATAACTCTCTAATCCACTTTGATATGTAGCTCGTAACAGATTCTCTAAACTTTCTAGAGAAATATTACTATGTTCCAAATCAATTACTACAAAATCAAATCCACTATTACCAATTATCTCGACAACTGTTGAATTATTAATTTGAACCCAAGTTCCTAATTCTAATTTTTTCACAAACCCACCTCCATAAAAAAAATCTGAGGAAAAAAGCGCTTACATTTCAATAAAACTTAATATATCACCCACCTTTGTTGTTTGATGGTCTGACCATCATAACACTAATCTAACTTATTATTTGATATTTGTCTATATTTAAAATATAAAGAATATTATAAAATGTAGGAACTTGAAAAATAGTTCTTAAATTTTTAGATTCATTTGCTATCGGCTGAGTAGTATTACTACAACTTTTCCAAGATACATTTTAAAAATAAATAAAATAAAGAATACACTGCCAAATCAATAAATTGATTTTTCAGTGCATTCTTTAGGCATTTATTATTAAAACTTTAATTCTATACAAATGTTTATAGTCTAATTATATTTATACTTTAATCTCAGACATTTATAGCATCAAAACTAAATCAGTAATTTAGTTTCTTAAAATATAGATGCACTGCTTTAGATTACTGCAGATTAAGCACATTACTTTTTGTTAAATGTACCCTTTACTTCAATACTCAATGATAATTAACTTTAAATAATAACTAGTATAAGTACTCGCTGCCTCTTTTAAAACGTATTACCATTCCTCTAATCTAATTCTTTGATCCCTCAGAATAGCATAAACATAAGAGGGTCCTTGAGAAAATTGCTCCCAGGGAAGATTTCATAAATAAAGTTAACTCCTTTAATGAAATCTTCCCTGGGAGCGTCTTTTATGAAGTATAGTCTTTATTGAAATCTTCACTGGGAGCTTCTATTATTCTAGAGAGCTTTTCAAAAACGCTTCCACTTCCTCATTCACTTCAATCACACGAATCACTTCGAACTTCTCTAACCCCGGAGATGTTTCAATCAAGAGAGGTTGCAATCGACCAGTTAGCTCAACATACGTGAGCTGCTTGATTTTACTAGGGTTATTCGAATCATAAATATTTCGAATTTCCTCAGCCGTTTTGCCGGTGCTAGTTAGGAAAATTTCGTCATCCAGTGATGCTAGATTTTCTTCATTCAGTAACCAACTATGTAACTCTAAAGAATTGCTAGGGTATGTAAATACCTGCATGGATACTACTACAATCAGTGCAATTGCTAAAATAATGCTTAAAATTTTGTATTGAGCTTCTTGACTTTTCATCGTTTTACTCATACCCCCTTCTATTCACCCAGCGTAATTTTTAGTTCTTGTTCTCCCTGTCCTTCCTCTTTCCAAAGGATAGTTGTAGTCAGCTTTGATAAAATTTGGCGCATTTCTTCTTCATCCACTCTACTTGTATTCGACAACCCTACATATTCTGAGCTACTCGCAAGTTGATTTGTAAACGTTATATGGTCCAAACTTTTCATCTCTATACGACCTATTTCGTCGGAGCCAAGGGTTGGCGACTCTGTATACAAAATGAGTTCTCGAACTTTAACCTCGCCTCTACTAAACAGGAATTGATCAAGCTGCCAATCCTCTTTCCCCTTTTTAGTGACTTCATACTTCAGCACCCAAGGCCCACTCGTAACTGAATTTGTGAGCTTATAAGACTGAGAGGAAGCAATAGAGTTAGTGGTGACTATAAACACAATTAAAAGAACTGGTAGCAACACAAAAACATATTTTACTTTCTTCAAGTGGTTTTTCCTCCCCTTCACTAATTCTTATCGAATAAATCCCATCTCTACTCTTATTCTAGAAAAAGTCTCAAAATCCTTTTATCTCCAATTAAAAAATTCCCAGGGAATATTTCATTGCAAGAGTTTACTTATTTATGATATAACCCCAGGGGTTGTCTCTTTTAAAAGTGTACTCTTCATTGAAATAACCCCTAGGAGCATTCTTATATCCTTCTTTACCCGAAACTTTTTTTCAGCTTATTCGTAAATAAAGGGAAGAGGTGATGACGAATGACAAAAAAGCTACTCCTTCCAATCCTATTCGCGCTACTCATGACGGGGCTATTCCCGCTCCAAGCCTTAGCTATTGATTTTGAAATTGACACGGTATTGATCGATGTTCAGTTAGAAGAAAACGGAACTGCACAAGTCACGGAAACGTTCACCTATACATTTGAAGACGACTTTAATGGAATTACGCGCTCCTTGATTGCCAAAGAAGGAACAGCGATTGAGAGTTTCACAGCTTCCGAAAATGGAACACAATTGCGTACGGAGTTCGAAGACGGAGAATTCCGGATCTACCGGGCAGGTAATGATGGCGAGACCATTAGAATTGATTTGTCGTACACAGTAGAAAATACTGTAGAGAAGTTTGAAGACGGCGCACAATTCTATTATGCGTTTTTTGATGACAGCAACGAGTCGGCTTATGAAGACATGACGATTGTCGTGACGCCACCACAAACGTCGACTGACACGGAAGCACTCGGGTATGACGAAGCCTATGGGTCTGAGCGAATTGTGAGTGACGGCAGTGTGCGGTTCGAGATGGGCACTGTGCGTGACGGCCGAAACGGAGACGTCCGCGCAATTTTCGATGCGGAACTATTCCCAGGGGTTGCAGCTCAGAATGGGACTATTCGAGACGAATTGGCAGCGGACCGGACAAAACTTGAGGAAGAAGCAGCCGCGTTTGCAGCGAATCAGCAGACAGCTATTTCAGTGGGTGTACCAATTATTGCTGGTGCCGGTACGATTTTATTGATTGGCTTGTTCTTTGCCTGGTTCTCAGCATTTAATCGAAAGCGAGCGGCTACGAGCAATGTGAATGGCTTCTTCGTTCCAAAAGAAACATTGAGCATTCCAGGAACGTTGTATTTCACGAACTCCCCTTTCCTCTCTCCGCATGTCACAGCTGCGGCAATACTTGATTTGGTACGGAAAGGGAACTTAACGCAAGTATCTGAAGACGAGTTTGTACGCGTGAATCGAACGACAGAACACGACCATGAAGCAACATTACTAACGCTTCTCGTCGACCGCATTGGGGATGGCGAACGGTTCACCTTATCACAAGTAAAAGAGTTTACGAGTAAAACGATCAATCATTCGGCCTATAACGAAGCCATTGCGAAATGGACAAAAGGCGTTCGTGCAGAAGTGCTCTCGCATGATTTTTATGAAAAACGCCCAATGGTTCGTTGGATTGCTGGGGCTCTTTCTGCTTTATTTGTTGGAATGGCAGTATACACAGGCATCTATGAAGTCTATCCATGGATGGCCGCTTCTATCTTCTTGGCATCCGCGGCTTTCGGCTTCGCACTTCTCTATTCTCCGATTTCAGTGGAAGGTCACTTGATCCGTGGAGAATGGCGCGCGTTGAAGAAATCTCTTCCGGAAGTAACAAAAGATGAGTGGAAAGCATTGACGGAAGATGAGCGAAAACGTGCCTATGCGTATTTGCTAGGAAGTGATTCGAAGACAGCGGAGAAGAAAGCAGAAGCATTTACGATGGCAAGTGCAGTGAGTCAAGATAACAACTTTGTGATGAACCCTGTGTTCTTGACGACAATCTTTGTCGCAGCCAACACATCGACTAGCGCAAGTGCGAGCGGTGGTTCCGTCAGCTCTGGCGGGGGCGGCGGAGTCGGTGGTGGTGGCGGAGGGTCGGGGGCATTTTAGATGTAGAGCCGACTGTTTAGAAATTGTGCAAGATGACAGCGTGGACCGTGAAGTGCTTTTGCTTCATGGGCCGCGATGGCTTCTTGCGGGATTTCTAGGAGGCGCAACTCGATTTCACTAGATGTGGAGAACGCCACTCTAGAAACTGAGCGGGCGTTCTTCGACCGAAACCAAGATTTATTCTGCCGAAATGGACATTTATTCTACCGAAACTAGATTTGTTCTACCGAAGTCGTATTATGGAAACTAATTCAACACCTAAACCCTAATGTCTCAAGCCCTTCCTAGCAAGGTCTTGGGCATCCTAAAATCACAAAAGCCCTCTGGACGCATGTTCCGGAGGGCTTTCTTCATGGACACCATCACTCTTCGCAAGATGGTTTTGTCTTATGTGTTTGGATTCTTGTCTTTGAAGTTGCTTGCGAAGTTCTTTAAGAACTCGACATTCAACTCAATATCGTTTTCATACGCGTACTTGATTCCGTATCCAAGCGCGAGTGTCAGAGATGCTGCGACGCCTCCACCGATTGCAGAGCCGGCGCCTGGTACGACTTTGACTGCTTGGCGGAAGATGCTCTTTCCGATGTTTCCGGTCAAAGTAGCAATCGCCAGTTCTCGTGCACGTTCTTTCGAAATCGGCTTGTCATAAAGTGTTGCCAGTCGCACCATCAAACCAACCTGTACGCCTGTCAGTGGCACGATGTCTGCCCCAGGGAGTGGAACAGCGCCAATGACTCCTGCTGACGTCGATGCTGCGATGATCCACCTATTTGCGACTGCGGATTTTGCTTTTAATTCTTTCGCGAAGAGAAGGTCCTTTTTTTTCGTCTGCAAAATATCCAAGATCGCATCACGCAATTGCTGCATGTTCTCCCCCGTGCGCGACGAGATCGGCACAACTTTGAATTCGTTGTTGGTATTCGTTCGAATGTACTGGACGAGACCCGGAATATCATCGGCTGCGTCAATCTTGTTCAGCACAAGAATGATTTCCTTGTTGGTCTTCTTCACGTCTTGAAGTGCCTTCTTTTCCCCATCTGACAGAACAGTTCCTGCTGCGTTCAAGAAGAACAACACAACGTCTGCTTCTTTGTAGTATTTCAGCGTCTCCTCGGAATTGCTCTTATTGATATCATCGAGCCCTGGTGTATCTGCAAACACAATTTTGTCTTTGTATACATATTTCTTGATAGCCGTCGTCTCTCCAGGTTGCGCGCCAACTGACGCCACATCTTCCCCCATAATTTGATTTACAGTGGACGATTTCCCCGCGTTCACGTCCCCAATAAGAACAAAAAGAATTTCGTTATCGAGTTGTGCATTGACCTCGCGTATCTCTTTATCATAAATGTCATTGAATTCTTGTTCATTAAATTGCATGTTTCCTCGCCCTTTCTTCGATTGGTCTTAGTAGTTTTACGTATGAACTTCAAAAAAGTTTCCGAGAGCAGCTGCTTGCTTATTGCTTAGGTGATGCTTAGGTGACAGGCACCAAATGGGAACAGATGGCATTTGGTGCCTGTCACCATTTAGGAGTTCCCTGGAAATTAGTGACTCTTTCAGCAATATGATATACACTTGAATTACAGGTATTTACAGTATAAACATTCTAAGAAAGTAGTCGATTGAGTATGAAGATTGTTCGAAAAGTAGCGGCAACGCTCAGCATCGTTCTGCTCGTATATTTAGTGGTAGTCATGATTCAAACGAATTTCGGTGAAGATGAATATCCAAGTGGGATGGTTGCAGACCAAAGTGGAATTCTACCAACGGAGTCATTTAATGATGGCATACAGACCGGCAACCAAGCTCCTGATTTTGTGCTAGAGACACTCGACGGGGATGTTGTTCGTTTGTCTGATTTAAAAGGGAAGAAAGTATTCTTAAATTTTTGGGCTTCTTGGTGTGGACCTTGCGAAGACGAAATGCCGCATATGCAAGTGTATTACGATAACTCTGCAGAAAAGTCGAATTATGAAGTTGTCGCTGTCAATATGACGCAACGAGAGCGTTCTAACCAAGATGTCGTAGACTTTGTAGACGAGTATCAGCTCACTTTCCCAATTGTTCTGGATCCAAACGGGGAGGTAGAAAAACTCTATGAAGTTCTTGCCTTCCCGACTTCGTATATTTTGGACGAGGAAGGCATTGTTTTGCATTCATTCAAAGGACCAATCGCAAATCCGGAAGAATTGGATGAGCTTTTGAATGCGTATTGAGTATACCTTTGTAATATAGAAAATCTAAATAAAGACTCGGCCCTCGAATGTGAGAGCGGAGTCTTTTTATGCTAGAAAATAAATCCCAATCCAGCTACCGAAATAGATCAAGCAACCGGCTAGAAAAGTGGCTGCAGAGTATTTAGCTACTAAAACTTTGATTGAGCCATCACCTTCTGCATTTTTCTTCGCAACCGTGTAATTAAGAGGTAAGAAAATGAGTGCAATCGGCAAACCAAATACTATCCCTGAAATGAGTAGTACTCCAATACCACTTAGTTCAGGAAGTATGTAAAGGGGTAGCCAAAACCAGAATAAGGCTGTGAAAAATAAAACGGTCAGAGTAATTAAGAGTAGTGGGAAATTCTCGAAGCGGAATAGTGTTGTAAAATATCTTGGGTTGGTCATGTCGCTTACCTCTTTTCTTGAAGTTTTCTCTAGGGTGACAACCACCCCCACCCTCAATCCCCACAAAACAGCCAATAATCAAATTGATCAAAATCGAAGTTTATAAAATGTGTGAAAATCTTGTTATTTGAAGGGGTGATTTTGAAAGCTCCTAAAACTGGATGTTCACTAGACAATCCGAAAATTTTTTGGAAATCCTCACGCGAGAGTTTAGGAAGTACCGCTTCTCCCTCTACTAGGTAATCGGTGCCTGTCACCTTTTAGGAGGTTGATGGAAAATTTTATTCTTGTACGGGTTCTTCCTTTGCCTTTTCCTCTTCTGCCTTTGCTAGATAGTATGCTTCTTTCCCTAGATCACCTACTTTTTTTGCATAGCCTGCTGCCAACTGATAATCAATTGAGTCACGTTGTACGTAATTCATCCGATATTCGGTCAACTCTGCCATCTCTAGCCATTTTTCGTCCGTTTGATACATTTGAGAAAGTATATTCGTCACCAATTGCGCATTGTAGTAATAAGGTTTCTTTCTTTCGTGGAAAGCAAGAACTTCCGCTTGGAACTGCTCGTTGCCTACTTCTGCTTCCGTTCTATACATCAAGTCTTCTACCGCCTCATCTTCTGCTGCTAAATAAGCTTTCAAATCTGTGTATGTATAGTTCAATTGCTCTTCCAAGACTGTTTCAAAATCAGAGGATTTTGTCAGGTTACTCAAAACTGTATGCACAGCTTCTTCACCCTTCGCGTATAGAAGATATTCTACAAGATATTGGCTCATAATGTATTCGTCACTTATCAAGCGATCCGTCGCTTCTTTTTCAAAAAACGTATCGACTTCCCAAGTATTTACTACCTCATCAAAAGGAAGCGGCGCAAAACGATGACTGAATGCTTCTGTCACTCCTTCATGGAACCACATCGGCACTTCTTTATGATTGACATCTAGCTCTTCCAAATAGTTGAACATACGGTAATGCGCATATTCGTGGGTATACCCGTGCAGGATTTTTTCGTCATCCAGATTCATGTTCAAAAGCATGATTTGACTGGATGGAATATACATGCCATTCGCACCCCTTAGCATACTATTCATTGCTAAATTTGGTTCAATTGCATAAACCGTTACCTCAGGATAGTCTTTCGAAGCGGGTTCAAACCAAGCACTTGAGAGTTGGTCGATTTCTTCTAGGTTTGGTTCAAATAGTTCCATAATGCGTTCTGGTTGATCTGTATATATGGTTACATGGTCGTAGTGGAAAGTCTCCAGTTGTTCTTTTTCGTCACCTAACGAAAGCTCAAATATAGTTTTCATCCACCAGGATTGTACAGGTTGGGTATTCATTAGTGTCCATGTGATAAAAAATGTGGCAAACACCACGACTAGCTTAAGAATAATCTTCTTCATAATAGCCTCGTTTTCAATTATGTATTTGGGTGTAAATGGCAAATGGTGACAGGCACCTTTTGGAAACAGATGGTAAATGGTGACAGGCACCTTTTGATCAAAGTCCAAGACAAATCTTGGACTTTTTAATTCACATCCCCTAAATAAACCTCAGTCTTCTCTGCTCGTTGTAACACCTCTACTATCGCTATAGGATATACACGAGATTTATGTAAATCAGTTAGTGGAATCCACTCAACACTAATCTGATCCGTATCAGGTTGTATAGGGGCGCCATTCACATTTTCACGAACTATACTGCATAGAAAATAAAACTCAATTTGATGAACGTCCTTATCAAAGTGAGCAAATTCATGGTTTTCCCCGATGTATTCTCGAATATGAATCAGTTCGTGTATTTGAACAGCCGCATCTAACTCTTCTAGACACTCTCGAATCACTGCACTTTTAAGGGTTTCTCCTTTCTCTTGCCCTCCACCTGGAAAGATATAAAAGAAACCCTCTTCATCGTATTTCTTTATAAGCGCTATTTTGGTATTTTTTACAATGACTGCTTTTGCCGAATTTCTTATTCCCATCATGTTCTCCTATTACACTTGTTAGAATTTTCCATTGTTCTTTCGTCCTTTGAATGTGATAGATTCAACTTATTTAGTCGTCTGTTTTGAGAGTTTTGATTTCGCCTGTTTTTGGATTTATCATAAACTCTTGTATCTGTTCTTCTTCACCAGCAGCCACTCGGTAATGTTCATAATTTGTATCTAGGATTTGAATCGTCTTAAAATGACTGTCACGAACGGCTAGTGAATACTCCGCTTCCACACGCTGTTGGGCTTCTTCGTAAGTGTATGCTGGCTTATAGAGTTCATAACTGACTAGAAATACTAAAATAGTTAGAAATGAGATGCTTGCAAAACGAATGGCTGCTTTCGTTGTGACTTTATCTTTTAGATAGGGGGCTGCACCTACATACGTTAGGACTCCCGCTACTATAAAGAAGGCAGATGAAAAATGATGAAGTCCGGATATAGTCAAATACTCTTTTGCATCTAGTATCAAATAAATGTAACAAGCTAGAGAAAATAAAATATGGCCCATCAGCACACTATAATACTTTTTCTTCATCACGCATCCTTCTTTCAACAGGTATTAAAGAAACGCCTCTTCTAAAATCTCGAGCACCGGATAGGCCCCTTTGGATTTATTAGAGCAAACCGTTATCGTCAATTCTTGGCATGGATAGTAACCGGAATGAAAGCTGACACCAGGGTCATAGCCCATCACATGATATTTCTTCGCACCAATCGAATCGCTGTCGATCCACACACCATAGCCATATGCGGTTTCCTCGTCTTCCCATGCATGCGGCGTCAACAAACGATCTGTCCATTCTTTAGATAAAAGTTTGTTCGCCATGAGGGCTTCCCAGAAGGAATGCATGTCATCGGCTGTAACAAATGCACCTCCATCTGCTCCTCCTTTTACTGGAACTGAATAGATATTGGATTTCCATTTGCCGTCTGGTAGATCGATATAACCAAGAGCTGTCGAGGAAGGAAGTTGATCGAATTCGAAGTATCCCGAGTGTCCCATTCCAGCTTGTTGAAAAACATGTGTTTGCACATAGTCCGCAAACGGCATATTCGCTAATTTTTCCACCACTAATCCTAGAAGAATATAGCCTGTATTGTTGTACTGGAATTTCTCACCTGGAGCAGAAAGCATTTTTTCATTCTCAAAGAGTGGAATGAAATCACCTAACTTTCGCATGTGATACATCGGATTTTGAATCCAAAGTTCTTCAAAGTCATCCATCACTTCTTCATTGAAGTAATCTGGAACGCCCGATGTATGCGTCAACAAATGATGAATTGTGATATCTTGTGCGAAGTGTGGGAATGTATGGTCTAGCAAGTCGATCAATTTCGATTCAATCGATAATTTTCCTGCTTCGACCAACTGAAGGATACTGACTGCTGTGAAGATTTTGCAGCCTGAAGCAATCCCAAAACGTGTGCCTGTATGATTTTGAATTTGCTCAGAGCGGTTTGCATAGCCATAACTCTCCTGAAGAACAGTCCCTTCTTCAGATGTGGCTAACAATGTTCCTGAAAATTCATTGGAAGTGATTGAGTTTTGTATGGTGTTTGTCATGGGATGTGTCCTCAACTTTCTTCATCAGTTTTTTGTATTCGCTCATTGGTTAAACACTGTCATTTAAAAATCGAGTAACACTCTGCGTATAAAGCTCGGGTTGCTGCTGGTGCACTAGATGACCCGCGTTAGGCAAGATTTCTACCTGTATGTGTTCTACACCTTTGTATATTGCGTGACTCGCAGTTTCAGAAGGAAGTTGATTTCCTGAAATAATTAATACCGGACATTTATTATCTTTTAGCTTGCTCGTTTCCTCAAAGGGATACCAGTCTTCATCTTTAGCTAAAGTTAGAAATTCACGCCAATCAGATTTATGAAGAGTGTTAAAATAGTTTACGGTTTCTTGATTTTCTAACAACATCCTTTGATTTTCCTTCTGTCTTAAATGAAGGTCATTCCAGTTTTCCGGTTTCGTTGGTGTAACTCCCGAAATGATTAAACTCTTCGTAACCCTTGCGTGCCGGTTCGAAAAGTAAATAGCTACAAGAGCTCCGAGAGACGCACCGACTAAATGAATCTGCGTTACCCCTATTTCCGAAAGTGTTTCAAAAAGATCTTGTACACTGTCTTCAAAGAAATTTGAGAGGTTCGTCGACTGTGAATCTCCGTGGCCTCGTAAATCAAAAGCTAGTACTTTATAAAATTGACTGAAGTATTTCTGTTGATATATAAAATCTGTTGAGGAAGTTTCTAAACCACTATGTAAAAATACAAGCGGTTCTCCACTACCTGATTCTCTATAAGCTAATTTCATTTACTTTCCACTCACATTTCCAATGAGTTCAAGTGCTTTTTTCATGTCAACATCAGCTTTTATATGTAGTGGTGTCCATGGAATAGAGATATCTGGTAATACGCCAATTCCAGTCATTCCATTATTCTTGTCAATTCGGGAAAGTCGGGAAGTAGGGTACATAAATTCAAAACCCTCTTCCCACATTACGCTTGATAGGTTGGCATAATCATTTAATCCCATTGTTGCCCGTCCAATGACAGTGACCTTAGAAGACATTTTACAAAGTTCCACAAACGATTCTCCAGAGCTACCACACATATAATCTGAAAGTACAATGACATGCTTCGGATTATCCGTTCCTTTTATAAAGAGGTTTGGTAAAATATCGCTGAAATCAAATTCAACAAAGCCTTTCCCTCTATTTGTTGTCCATTCGCGTTTAAATACCTCAAGAAAATGTCGAGCCTGCTCATCTTCTGTTTCAGCGAGTTGTTGCTCGAGCAAACGTAATTCTCTTTTTGCACTTGCTTCTGTACAATTGAACAGCATTTTTTCGTCTGTATTAGTAAGGTCTACTCCTTCAGGGGGCATTATGTAGGGAAGCAGAGGAAAAAAGCTGCTGTCACTTCCGCCATAGTTTACACGCACATCAACTATCCAAGCATCTACTGTTTCTAGTAACAAGCGATTGTCCTCAACTAATTTCACAACCGCATCAGGATTTAAGAAATCTGTAAGTGTAATGAAGGCTATTCCGCTTTCTACTTTTATTTCATAAATGGATTTTCGAGTTTGTTTCTCAAATTTAGTAAGTTGAAATTCCTTAGTTTCATGCTCAAGCGTGATTAAGTTAACTTTAGTTGCACTTAAAAGAACTTTATTCCAGTCCTGTCTCTCATGCAGATTTTCTTTAAACGTTTTCTTAAATTTCTCTGCCAGAGTAGGTATTGTCAGCCCATCAATCGACTCAATCTTCATACCAACTGTAAGCTTTTGTTCTTGTGTAACCGAAGTTATATATAAGTGGTCTTCATAGCGACGAACTTGAAAGCCTACTTCTTTTTGGCTTTGTTCAACTTTGTCAGTCTTACTAAAGAACATATGCTTGTCTTCAAAATCACTTAAATATTCTTTAATTAGTTCTTCAAAATCTGCATCGGACATTGATTCATTTGCTTTCAGCTCAGCTAATTTCTTTCGGTAGATATCTGGTCGGTCCCACCCTTTTTTGTCCTGGAAACCGGCATAATCATTATGCATAATTTCAATAATTTCTTCTAAAATGTACTGCATCTAATTCTCCTTTTTAAACCTGATCTTCAAAAAACGCCAATGTCTTTTGAATAATAGTTTCTTGATCGTTATCTAACGTCGCCACATGATAACTTTCCAGAAGCTCGACTAACACTTTGTCACGTGAAGCGATAGTATTTAAGATTGTCTGGCTATTTGTAGGCGGGACAACATGATCTTCTGGTGCCACGAAAATAATCGTTGGGCACTGCACACTTGAAAGTCCAGATTTCACTTCTTCCATAAAAGTGAGTAATTGTTTCACTGCAGCAACCGGCGTCTTTCCATACGCAAGTTCCACCACACCTGGCTTTTTGATATCGGAACCGATTGCATCCAAAAAGCGCACTTCTGCAGGAAGCTGTTTAACCCCTTCCATCGCTGGTACTTCAATCGCTGCATTGATCAACGAAATCGCCTTTAAGTCCGGATGATGTTGCGCCATATAGAGCGTCAAAGTCCCTCCCATGGAAAGTCCCGTCATATAGATAGTGTCGCAGCGTTCCGATAGCCAAGCGTAAGCTTCTTCGATTGAATCAATCCACTCTTGATAAGTCGAAGTTTCCATTTCTTCATGGTGCGTCCCGTGCCCCTTCAGTCTCGGCATCGAAACTGTATAACCCGCTTCAACGAAAGCATCAGCAAGTGGCTTCATACTTTGCGTTGTCCCTGTAAACCCGTGGGAAACTAAAACACCTTTATTTCCACCTTCGTATGTAAATGCTTCTGCGCCTTTAAGCACTTCAAATTGTGTCACGTTCAATTCCTCCCCTAAAAATTGCGTGAATTTTCGTTCAATGCCCTTAAATCCATCATACCTTTTCATCGGTGTTGTTACAATATATTTCCAAAGATACTAGTGATACGCTAATTGTTTTGGTAGGATAGGAAAAAGACGAAAGGTGGTTCAAGCATGCACATACGAAAAGCTACGTTAAAAGATGCTGAACAAATCGCAAAAGTACATGTGGATTCTTGGAGAACAACCTATGAAACAATCATCCCTCAAGCTTTTCTAGATGGCCTAAGCTATTCAAAGAGAACTCCGCTTTGGGAACAGAATTTGAGTAAGCCTGATAATTATGTACTCGTTGCTGAAAACGAGGAATCTATAATTGTTGGATTTGCAGATACAAGCAAGCGTGCTGAAAATAAGTATCGAAATTCTCTAGATCTCACTTCAATTTATTTGCTGGCAGAGTATCAAGGACAAGGGATTGGCCGCGCCTTACTTGAAGAATTATTCGCCTACTACGAAACTCAAAATGTAGAAAAAGTGTTTGTGGAAGTTTTAGCGGACAATAAGACGAAACATTTTTACGAGGCATTCGGAGCAACGCATGTGCGTGATAGGGATATTCAAATTGCAGGAAAAGTTCTTATAGAAAGCATCTATGTATGGGATTTGGGAAAGGAAGAAACAAATGATTTTACATACAACTGAAGAAGGACAAGGCACTGCTATCGTACTACTTCATTCTGGTGGGATGACTGGGGATTCGGAGTATGAAGAACAAAGTAGCTATTTAGCAGAAAGAGGGTACCGCGTGATTCGGCCTGACTTGAGAGGTCACGGAAAATCTGTTGGACCGTTTGATCAGTTTTTTAATCGTACTGTAGAAGATCTGAAAGAAACTGTACTACATCTAGGAATCGAAAAATGCCATGTTGCTGGGGTTTCAATTGGTGGCGTTGCAGCAGTTTTGTTTGCTAAAAGATATCCTGAACTAGTAGTATCCGCTACATTTTCAGGAATTTCACCGACTATGGGAGAAGATTATTCGGAGCGATTACAAGAAGAGCAAGCACATTATGAAACACTTTTTAAAGACGAGGAAATCTCTCGTATCTTGACTGAACTGCATACCGACAATGATTGGAAGGCTCTGCTGACTTCATTTAATACATCAGATTTTTATCCTTACGAGCAACTAAAGTCAGTCGCCTCTATGGAAACGCCTATTTTTTGCATAATGGGAGATGAATTACTACATGAAGTGGAGGCCGCTGCGGAATTCAAGCGTCTTCAACCCGCAATGCAACTTGTAATCCTCCCATCCGCTGGCCACCTTGTTCATCGCGATCAACCAGAATTGTATTCACTTCTAATTGAGAAGTTTATAAGAGAGATTTAAAACAAACAAAAAACCAAGTACGCTTCCTATTCTTAGGACGTACTTGGTTTTTAATTTGCTCTGCGTCGCTTACAGATGATTTTGCCGACAAAATAAATGCTAGCAATAACAATCATCAAATATAGAAATGTAACTACTACATCTCCTACGTTTATCACAGTTGCTCCCACAATTTAATCTCCTTGCTTCACATTTTCTTTCATATCCATTAACAACACACCTAAAAATACTAAAACACTAAGTGAAAATATACCCGCTAGCAATTTAAAATCACCAAATGTCGCCTTCAAAAAATCGGCGTACCGTGGAATTCCAAGTGATGTGATGAACGGCATTACAATCAGTGCAGTGGCAAACCCCATTAGAAAATACCATTTCTTCTTCATCTCATTTCCCCCTCATTTGGTCCAATTCTCCCCCTATACCCGAATTACTCAACTCCTTATCCTATTTACTCACTGATCTCCATCAACTGATGATAATTCTTCTCGAAAAAGTTTTCTAAATGATCATGTAGCGGTGGGTCAAACGAATGATACGCTTCATCGGCCGCTGCAATTCGCTCATAAAAAACCTCTTCAAACTGCATGTCTTGTTCAAGTTGTGTATAAACTGTCCATAATTCCAACCCATGATGTTTCAAATTAGCCGCATGCTCCATAGCTCCGATTTTTTCTAAAGCTTCAACGGTATTTTTCAGAAAGGTCTTCGCACCAAACTCTTTAAAGCGATAGTCAAAATGATAGAGGAATGCTTCATGCCCACCTGACTCTAACTCAGAATAATAAGCATATGCATGCCATGCGGTGTTTGTAATCTCAGAATCCCCAGGCGTTTCATTCTCTACTATCGTTTCAATCGATGCATTCCATTTCTCTTCTGGCGTTTCAAGTTGATCTTTTCGAAAAGCTAACTTTGTCCACATGTGCATAACTCCCTTCATTTTCTACTACTTTTTCTTATAGACTTTCGAATCCCATCCCCAGTCCAGATAGGCTGTAAAAGCAAAGAGTAAAAAAACTATAAACATCGCGTCAAAAAGAGTCTTCTCTGAATCTAATAACATGTAAAGTGGAACCAATAGTAAATACAAGACGACATTTCGTACTAGTCTATTTCTCAACAACTTCGTCATTTAATCGCTCCTGACAAAATGAAATAATCCACTAGAAACACTGACCAATACAAGCCACTCATCACAAAGAATACGATAAAGAAGTTCGCCAAAGGCTTGGGAATCCGGTTATGACTATACAGCATAAATAAGCCAACAAATAGATGGATTAGTAGAAAGACTGTTATTGACATGGACTACCCTCCTCATTTTCTTCTTTGGAAGATGTCAGTGAAAACAGCAATGATTATAAAAGCGATTATCGCAATTGCTAAAAAGACCATCTGATCATACCTCTTTTCTTGTTGTACGGATTATTTCCATTTAAGTTCCCAAAAACCTTTTTATTTCTCAAAAAATGGTATACTGAAGGAAAGTAGGAAGGAGTGCATTTCATGTATATTTTAGGATTTCTACTCGCTGTACTGACTTTTGGCGTTTTGGCTGACCTACGCCGCGGAAGCTTCAGGTCGCGAAAAGCACATGACACCAACCCGAACAGTGTACACTCACCAAATGCTGCAAACTCTGCACACAATACTTCTCACAACGAGATGTATATTCCGTAACTATGTTTTTTATTATGGCTATGCTGGTGTCGTTTGTCTTCTTGGTTTCACTAATTTCAGCTTTACTATATTTAGCCTTTCAGTTCGCCAAAGGTCCAAAAACGCCTATTACTTGGTTCACTATAACACTTCTCACCCTTTTCTTTATAATGACGATTTGGAGTACATTTGGCAATGCTAGTTTGCACTAAGAAACACGAACCCTACACAAGGATTCGTGTTTTTTTCTATTCGTCACTCATACGTTTTTTAAATAGTACAGCTGCTACAATTACAGCGACTACTGCCCAAACCGCTAGTACCACAAGAGACACAACGATATCAGATGTTGCTCCCGCTACACTATACTGCTCAAGTAGAAGCAACTGTGCACTTGGCAACCATTGAAATACTTCTAGAACCGGATAACGATCCGCAAATAACAAGACAAGGGGTCCAAACGAGAATACAATCATGACAGGAAGAATTCCAACTGAGGCTTCCATCACTGTCTTCGTATATAGACCTACAATCAATCCCATGGCCAAATAGAATAGTGTAGATAAGACAAGGGCAACCCCCATCGCAGCTAAATTGGCAGGTGAGAACTCTAAAATCCACATGCACATACCCAATACGACCACCGTGATGACAAATACTAAAGCACTCTTTCCAATCAGCACATCTGCTATAGATGCCGGAGACAACAGCAAGCTACGTAGGGTATTATGTTCTTTCTCCTCAGCAATCAAACAACTCTGGATAAACGCAGTAATCATCGCAAATGTTAAATTGATGGGCATGAACAAACTCTGAAGATCCATGTCCCCTGTCATACTATAGATAAATGCTAGTGCTAGTGGCATAAGCACCATCGTCGAGATTGCATAATTTCGATAGAACTCTTTATAATCTTTTACAAAGATTGCTTGGATTCGTTTAACAGATACATTCATGATAATTCTCCCCCCGTTACACGCATAAATAAATCACCTAATGTTGGTTCATTGGAATGGACACGACGAATTCGTTGTGCCGCCGCCCACTCTCTCATTTTGTCCATTGTCGCTACTTGATTTACTGGTAACTCATGTGATTCGCCACACGTCAATTCCACTTCAATCACATCATTGCGGTACGCATCTTTTAATTCTTCTGGAGAACCACTCTCTCGAATTTCTCCTTCGTGTAAAAAAGCAACGCGGTGGCACAGCGCTTCTGCTTCATACATATCATGTGTCGTCAGTAAAATCGTTGTGCCTCTTGCATTCAACTTTCGCAATCCCTCATGAATATGATGCGTGTTCACTGGGTCAAGCGCTGATGTTGGCTCATCTAAAAACAAAAGCTCTGGCTTATGAAGGATAGCACGCGCCAATGTGACACGCTGCATCATGCCGCGAGACAACTCTGATACTTTTTTCTTCTTACTAGAAACCAAATTCACAAACTCAAGTGCCTCATCCAATGCCGATACCGGAAGATCATAGAGGTCACAGTACATTTTTAGGTTTTCTTCTATAGAAAGTCGTTTATATAAGCCGCTGTTATCCGTTAAGACACCAAAGCGCTTACGGGTCTTGCTTTGCTTCACTTGTTCACTGGATTCACCGAAAATCATCACAGTTCCTGATGATGGATCCAGTTGACCCGTCAAGATTTTAATAATAGTGGATTTCCCAGCACCACTCGGCCCAAGCAAACCTAAAATCTCACCTGACTGAATTTCCAAGTCTACATTTCGTAGTGCTTCAAACCGACTAAAACTTTTCTTTACATTTTCCATTTTAATGGTAACCGACATATAAATGGCCTCCTTTGTTGTTTTCCTACACTGAGTGTATGAAAAGATAGGGAGGCCCGCAGTAGATTAGCGGTGAATCGTTTCCGAAATTTGCTGAATGGTGGAAATTTCGACATGAATGGTGCCGATTATTTCCCAGGAAATATTATGATATGCTAAGAAGTTCTTTTAACGGACTTAATTTGGCACGAGATAATGGAACCAATGTCGTTTTTTCGACATCCAACTTGATACTATAGCTATTTTTCGTCCAACTGACTAGCTCTCGTACTTTTTGCAAGTTTACAATGTATGACCGGTGACATCTATAAAATCCATATGGCTGTAACCGGACTTCCAGTTCCATTAATGTCAAAGGACTCGTATAAGCAACACCTGCAACATTGATATAAACAGTACCATCTATACTTTCTATATAGTCGACTTCTGGTGGATTGAACAACAATGTTTTGTCTTGGTGTTTCACTTGAATTTTATTGACCTTGAACTGTGCTGGCTCTTCATTTTGAGTAGCTGTCTCATCTTTAAATTCCAATTTATGGATTCCTCGTTCGTCCATTCGATAAATCTTGTCCGTCACCGGCAAAAGGTCTTCTAAATTGCTGCTAAGCAAAACTAGAGATTTTCCTTGTCTCTCAATACCTTTTAAAATTTGGTCTACTACATGACGCCCTTCTAGTTCGATCCGGTGGAACGGTTCTTCGATAACTACCCAGTCATGACGTGCACAGTAGGGTTTGATTAGAGTCAATGTGTTGCGTTTTGTTTCGGATAATTTCTTCACTTTGGTACGTGCTTCTGTTATAAGATCGAATGTCTTCAGTAATTCTGGTACGGTCCATTCAACTTCAGCTAATTTTATATAGTAGGCAATGGTTTCTTGTACAGTCAGATGGGGATAATGCCCATCCTGCACTTGATGGACATAGGCAGACTTTTCAAATTGGCGCATGACAGATGCTGCTCGTTTCATATCAACTAACAACCCTGTCACACCTTCTGTGAATGTATACTCTGGAATCCACACACGATTTTGCTCTGTCACTGCGGTAAGCGTTAAAGTCATATCCTGTCCTCACTTGTCGGTCTGTCTGATAATGCAAGCATACCATGAGAAAACATGCAAAAAAACACGTAACCCCGAAGAGATACGTGTTTTTGTAGATTAAAATAGCAAAGGTATAATTAAACCGGCTAATAGAAGTATGAGTGCACCACCAAGTCGAGATGAAATCTGAGCAAACGGCATCAACTGCATACGTTTTGCAGCTGAGAGAACGGCTACATCGCCTGTTCCACCCATGTTTGCCATACAAAGACCTGCTGTAATTGCAGACTCAATCGGATAAAATCCTACAAGGCGTCCGACAAGCGCTGCTCCTAGTACCGCCCCAAGTACTACACCAAAAACAGTGACGACATAAGGAATAGTTAATGCTGCAAGAACCGTTTCAAGGTCCGTGTATGCTACTCCAATTCCAAACAACAGTGCTAACGTCCAGTTTTTCGCAACAAATTTGTACCATTGGTTTGCTCCATCTAATACGCGTTCTGGTAACCATCCCGCAATTTTCGCTACTGCTACTGCAATAATCATGAGAGCGTAGGCATGAAGAGGAATAAAACTTGCTAGTAATCCTCCGATTGCAAAGAACGTAATAGCGATTGCTAACCCAATCCCCATCTTCTTAATATCGAACGGAGTTTCTTTTTCCGTGAACTCGAATCCTTTTAATAGTTGACCATTTCCCGATAACGATGGACGTTTGTTCCCTACGATATTCAGTACACTCGCTAAAATAATGGCAAAGACATTTCCTAACGCCAGAGCCGGCACGAGCATCGAGATATAGTAACTCGGTGTGTTCCCCATCATCTCACTGTAGATCTGACTCATCGGAACAGCGCCTGCTCCCATTCCGCCGCCCATGATCGGCATCGCCATGACAAGTACTGCCTCAGAAAGGGAGAATCCAACAAGCATTCCGAAGAGAGCAGCTAAAATGATGGCGCCGATGACTGCTCCAAAGATCGGAACAAAGTACTTCAGTCCAACTTTCACTAACACTTCTTTATCCATTCCCAAGATACTGCCTGTGATCAGTGCCGCAATATAGAAATCTAAAAAGCCACCTGTAGTCATGAAGTCATTGATCATCGTGACGGTTGATGCTGGAATCAAATCTGCATAAACCATATACGCCGACCCAAAAATAGCGACAATCGCACCTCCACCCAAGTAAGTGCGGACGATTGGTAACCGGTCCCCTGCCCAACCGAGTAGTTCTCCTAATACCATCATGACTAGTAAACTTCCAATCATGCCACCTGGAAGATTTCCAGTATACATGCTGACCATTGTAACCGCTGCGAGTACCCCAAACCAGACAAGCGGCAATCCGAAAATCGTAATGCTTTGTTTTTGCTCTCTCGCGTGTGACAGAGAGACACTTTGATTGCGTGCTGCAATTGTCATTTCCATTCACTCCTTCATCCTCTTTGTAAAGAAAACGCTTTCAATAAGTGTGTTTATCATACTGAATGCTTTCTCAATCGCAAAGAATATGAAAGTAAAAATAGTATTGTAAGTAAAAAAAGTAGAGGCCCTCGTTATGAGGTTCCCTACTTTATATAGAAAATTGGTCGTTTTTCATAGGTTTTGCCGTGCGCTTGTAGTAGTAGACAGGCCGACCTACCCCGTACTCCAATTGCTCGTCGAGAAATAGATGACTTGCTAAGAATTTCAAATACTTTCGAATGGACACCCGGGAGAGGGAAGCTGCTTCTGCCACTTCATCTGTCGAGAACCGCCTCCCGCCAAATGTCTTAATAACGTCTAGCACATGATCGAGCGTTGTTTTTGTAAGCCCTTTAGGTACCAAGATTTGCGTCGATTCTTGATGAGCTTCTGTATGAAGAAGCGCATCAATGTCCTGTTGACTACTTTGACCACTACTCTTGATAAATGTATGATGGTGCTTGAACTTTTCCAGCGCTGTGTGTAACCGGTCAAACGCGTATGGTTTGATCAAATAATCGATTGCTCCAAGACGAAGGGCCTGTTGAATCTGTTTCGTTTCAGAAGCTGCCGTTATCAAAATCACATCTACGCTTGCCCTCTCTTCACGCAATTCCTGTAAATACGAAAGGCCATCTTGACCGGGCATGTATACATCAAGTAGTACGAGGTCTATTTGGTCGTTTGCAAGAAAGCTTCTCGCTTCTTTAGGTGAATGGGCGACTCCAACGCAGGAAAAATCGTCTGTTCGCTCTATGTAGGAACGATTCAGCTCTGCCACCATCGGGTCATCCTCTACAATCAGTACGCGAATCATGTTTCTTCCCTCCCTTCTATCGGAATTATGACTTGGATAGTTGTTCCGTTTCCTACTACTGAATCCACTTCCAGTGAGCCATGAAGGCTCTCAACACTGGTTTTTACAAGGTACAATCCGTAACCACGTGTTTCTCCTTTTGACGACTGCCCTTTTTCGAAGAACAGGTCAATTTCATCGGATGCCATTCCTGGGCCATCATCTTCGACAGTCAAGGTGAGTAAGTCGTCTACACATGACAAGTCGACCGTCACGTTTCCTGGAGGTGTTTCCATCGCTGCTTCTAATGCATTGTCCACCAAGTTCCCAACAATCGTCACTAAGTCGTGGGCCATCGTTCCGTCTGGCAATACCGGAATATCCGTCTCACAAAATACAGCTAGCTCAGCACCTTGTTCACGTGCAAAACTGATTTTCCCGAGCAGGAATCCTGAGAGGATAGGGTCATGAATCTGTTCAGTAATACGATCAGTTTCCTCGATCTGATGTGCCGCAAGTTGTGTGATGTAGCGCTTCATATGCTCTGTATCGCCTATTTCTGCTAACCCTAGCAACACTTGCAATTGATTGCGGAACTCATGCGACTGCGCGCGTAAAGAATCTGCGTACAAGCGAACACCCGTGAGTTGCTCCGCTAAACGATTGACTTCTGTCTTGTCCCGGAACGTCGAGATGGCCCCTACCACTTTGCCGTTCACCTCTATCGGAATCCGGTTGACAATGATAGTCGTGCCGTTCAACTCTTGTTGCTCATCGTATTCGGCCCTCCCTGTCTCCAACACAAGCTCTAGACGAGAGTGTGGAAGATAGGAGGAAATCAATAAACCTACGGGATTGTCACTTCGGATACCCGCTTTTTCAAAAATATCACGAGCAGAGCGGTTCACATATGTGATGATTCCGTGTTCATCAATCGCGACAATGCCTTCTCGGACGGTTTGGAACATCCGGTCTCGTTCTTGATAGATGCGAGCAATTTCAACGGGTTCAAGTCCGAGTAGGCTTTTTTTGATGTAGCGGGCAAGTAAGATAGCGCCGATGATTCCAGCTAAAATCCCCACTGCAGAACCTAATAGAATCATTTGATGATTTTCAAAAATCGCTGCATCCACTGCATCCAGTGAAATCCCTGTAGAAACAGCACCGATTTGAACACCATCTTTATAGATGGGTGCAAATGCACGCACAGAATAACCTAGCGTTCCTTCTGAAATGGAAATATACTCTTCTCCTGCCAATACCCGCTGTTCGTCTCCACCAACAAACCGGTTCCCAATCTGCTCTGGATTCGGGTGCGATTGCCGAAGACCGGTCATGTCCATCACGACAATAAATAAAACATCACTCGCTTGTTGGATACTCGACGTATACTCTTGAATCGTCCCTTCAATTTCATCCGTCAGTAACTCGTCTTGGACAATCGAGGATTCTGCGACTGTACGTGAGATGATCCGCGCTTTTTCTTCAAGCTCTTCTTGCGTATCTTGGCTCGTTTGGACTGAAATCAAAATATCGGTTACGAGAAGAGAGACAGCGACGACCGCTATGACAAATAAGCTGATCACTGTCGTCAATTTCCATTTAGGCCGTCGCATACTATACACCTCTCTCGTTTTTCTTTATAGTAGCATACTCTTATGCCAAGCTTTTGTAGACGTTGGCCATTTCGATCGCCGTGATAGCCGCTTCTGCTCCTTTGTTCCCTGCTTTCGTGCCCGCCCGTTCAATTGCTTGCTCGATGGATTCTGTTGTCAACACACCAAAGACCGTTGGAATACCGGACTGCAAACTGACAGCCGATACGCCTTTTGCCACTTCTGCACAGACATAATCAAAGTGTGGTGTAGCACCTCGAATGACTGTCCCAAGCGTGATGACTGCGTCGTAATTCCCGCTATCCGCTAACTTTTTCGCTGCAAGCGGAATCTCAAATGCTCCGGGTACCCACAGAATCGTGATGTCTTCTTCTTTTACTCCGTGACGACGTAATACATCTTCTGCCCCGCCTAATAGTTTGCTCGTAATGAACTCATTAAATCGTGCCACAACGATGGCTACTTTTAAATCCGTTCCAACTAAATGTCCTTCGATAATCTGTTTCATGAAAATTCCTCCTGTAGGTGTAAGATAGTGTCCAGCTTTTGTTGGTTCGTTTTCAGATAAGCTTGCAGATGTTCAATTGAAATTAGCACCAGTCCATGTTTGTCAGCTAATCCTTCAAGCTCCGGACGTCGTGCCATCGTGCCATCCGGATTCATAATTTCACAAATAATGCCGACTGGCGCTGCCCCACATAGTGTTGCGAGGTCTACGGCTGCTTCTGTGTGACCAGGTCGCTCTAACACGCCACCCGGTTTTGCAATCAGCGGAAAGATATGGCCTGGACGCACAAAATCACTAGCTTTCGTTGCAGGATCTGCAAGCAGTTTGAGTGTCTCTGCGCGCTCGTGTGCACTGATTCCAGTCGTGGATTTCACAGAATCGATGCTGACAGTGAATGCCGTGCCATACGGATCTTTATTAGTAGCAATCATCGGTGGAAGCTCAAGACGCTCTGCCAGCTCCTTTGATACAGGTGCACAGACAAGGCCTCTTCCTTCTGTCACCATAAAGTTGATGAGTTCCGGTGTCGCATAGTCTGCTAATGCTAAAAAGTCGCCTTCGTTTTCACGGTCCTCGTCATCGACCACGATGATCGGACGCCCTTTTTTCAGTTCTTCTAACGCCACTTTGATTACTTGCATGTCCATTCCTCCTCACGCATAACCGTTCTCTTGCAGAAAACTGTGCGTCATCGTTGATTTTTTTGGACGTTCTTGTTGCGCTGCGCCAAGGACATATTTTCCGAGGACATCAAACTCCAGGTTGACGAGATCGCCTGGTTGTTTTGTGTGTAAAATGGTTTGTTCGGCCGTATGTGGAATCAACGAGATCATGAGAGTATCTGCTGTGAGACCGAAAATGGTCAAGGATACCCCGTCCACGCTAATGGACCCTTTCATAATGACGTAGTTCCGGAAAGACTCCGGGAACTGAACCGTGATCTGCAATGCATTTTGGTTCATCTGCCGGTTTATGATTTCTCCAACAGCGTCGCAGTGACCGGTTACGAAATGTCCACCGAACCGACCATTCGCTGCCATGGCTCGTTCTAGGTTTACGCTTTGGCCTCGGTTCAATCGACCGATTGTTGTGGCTGCATATGTTTCTGGCATGACATCGACTGTAAACTGATGGTTTGTGAATCGCGTAACCGTCAGACAGACTCCATTGATGGCAATGCTGTCCCCCAACTGGACGTCAGTCAGGATTTTTTCAGCAGAAATCGTCAGTTCCATGGCCTCGCCTGTCTTTTTGATGGAAAGGACTGCGCCAAGTTCTTCGATGATGCCTGTGAACATTCGTGTGCCTCCTTTACATATTTAGTTGTGTACACCTAAGAAGGTGCTTGTCCATATTGAAAAAAATTAAAAGTGTGTGAAAGTGTGCTCTGAATTGAGCATAATGCGAATGGGATTGTATCCACCCCGGGGTCGTCGGGTGGTGAGAGAAGGATGGTTGTGAAGGATGGTTTGTCTGCATAGTTCTTCTGGTAAAGAGAATTCAAGTTTCATGTCATCATAATCGTTCATCATAACCTCCTTGTTGTTTGACTTGTTTTTGTCATGCACAAAAATACCCCCACCTTTTGAAAGGTGAGGGAGAAAAAAGCAGCACAAAAAAGCGTTTAAAATCGGTTGATTTTGAAACGTTGTGTTTTCCTTCTCCCATCCAGACTTTTACTGTCGGCTTTGGAGTTTCACCAAATCCACCGCTTTCTTTTCACAGAAACCGGGTCACGGACTAAGAGGCCATGCCTCATCACCGCCGGTTGGGAATTGCACCCGACCCCGAAGGAAATCCTATTCACGCCCTTACTATACCAAAATCAGATTTGTCTGTATACAGAGAGGTTATTTGACACTATCTCTTTTTTTCAAACTAGTCTTTGATTGAATAATTTTCAAAACGATTAAAATCACTACGAAAAACAGGAAGGAAAACCCTGCGTACATTAGCGCTGATCCTAAAGGATAGTTTACTGCATAGTCTAATTGCGCCTCTTTCATTTGTTGTTCTGTTAGTAAATGAAAGTCCTGAATTGGAATGAGTAATGCACGCAGAAAGAATCCAATGATCAGTAGCATCAAAGCGATAGTTGCTGTAGTGACAAGTGTGCTTTTTTTAAACAGAACTTGCATAGACTCGCCTCATTTCTCCAATGTTCATAAGGATTTAAAAGAATATAAATTCTATTTAGGAATTTGAAATTCGGTAGCTAGAGTGTAGTCTTCTAGTTCATTGTTAACATCAAAAAGAACCCGGTAATCGCCGGCATCTAATTCTCCGTAAATCCCTCTCCAGTCAATCGCCATGTCTGTACAGGAATTCTTATCTGTACCTAGCCCTTCGTCCGTAAAAGCGAATCTTCCTCCGACAACATCGTTCACCACATACCAGCCCCCCTCAATCTTTCGTTCAAGAGAGAAGGATCCGTTGTAGCCAACAGAATGTTCAGCACCATTGATGAGATGAAGTGTTAACCCACTTGGAGTCAGTGTGTCGTCGAGAACTTCAAGGCTGACCTCATCCAAAGTGTTCACTTCAGTCACATCTGATTTCACTTGTTTTGTTGGCGGCACGTAAGAGGAGCAACCAGTTAGTAGGCTGAGAAGAAGAACAAAAAGCAGTAGACTATGCCGCATCCTCATCTTTCCTTTCTGGTTTAGAGCGTAGTTTGACTAAAGCGACGCAAATTTGCAATCTAGCGTCGATTCGGACAATTCTAGCGACGAAAACGCCAGTTTCAGCGATGAAAGCGAGCATTCGCTTATCTACAGCGACGAATATCTCCAATCCAGCGTCGATTCCGACAATTCTAGCGTCGAAAACGCCAGTTCCAGCGACGAAAGAATTATTTCACTGGCGGAGAATAGAAAATACGCATAGTAATCCGTTCATCCATGGCAACTTACTTTAAGCGCTCCTCATTGGCCTCCCAATACCGTTCCAACTCACGTGCAACTTGTTTCGTCTGAAACCCTTCCAGTCGTCGCTTCCCAATATTCTCAAACGCGACTTCATCTTCGATTTGAATATACGTGCGATCAATCTTTCGGAAGACATACATATTGCCTTCATACTCACCACTGCGAAAATTATCTAAAGTAATGAAATCATAAAGAGTTTTGTATGTTTCCGCATCCATTAGTTCATCTTCAAATACTTGCTCCAAGTAGTTCATCGGCTTCCTCCTATCGAATCACCTTTCGAATCTCATCTGCATCTTTTGCAGAAATCTTATATACTTCCTCGTAATTCACTGTATAAGTCACTAATGCTTCTTCCCCTTCTTCCCCTAACCACAGATGCAGTGGATGACTTGGAAGACCATTTTGATACTCGACCATCAAATCATACTCTGGTGTAGCTTCTGGAAGTACGCCACTCTGCAACTTGGCATTTCGCAGAGCTGCTTCTAGAACGGCAATCTGCTCTACCTCTTCGATAGCTACTACACTTTCTTCATTGTTCAGGCCAAGCCCCGTAGATTTCGAAACTCTTATGGTCTCAATTTTCTCGTCGAGGAGTGCAAGACGTTCTCCTCCTGCTTGATACATTGCGTACGTCGCAACAGCTACAACTCCCGCGGCCACTAATGCCCCTAGCAATTTCTTGTTCATAGTTTTCACCTTTTCTCTTTAGACGTTATTAATCTAGAGGATGTTACTTGGAAGCCCTTCTTTTTATTTACAGGAACTCTCACTTTCTTCATACTACTAGATAGCAGGAAGAGAAGAAATACTTTTCACAGAACGGAGCGGTAACATGACAACTTATGTACGACTAGCAGCATCTCAATTAGAGATGGCAGCCGAGTGGTTGGCAAACATCAATAGCCAAACGACGTCTCATTCCGGTTATTGCGGCACTTCAAAAGAAGAGATTTTAGAGAGTTTACATGAAGATTTTGTTGAAGGCGAGTTGACATCACTGGTTGCGGAGCTTGAAGGCGAGACAATCGTCGGGTTGATTGGATTTGATTACGAGGAGGATTTTGCGGAAGTGTGGGGACCCTTTATCCTATCTTCTAATCCAAAAGAAACTCTAGCCTTATGGAATTTCGCTACGAATGAATTTCCGCAGCTTCAAACATTTTCGTTTTTCATACATAAGGACAACAGAACGCAACAAGAATTCATGGACACACTTCAAGCAACACTTCGCGGAAAGCATTTGTATTACAGACTTCATCAACTGACCAAGACCGCATCACACAAATTAACTTTCGAGATATATTCCAATCAGGACGTTCAGGAATTTGTGGAACTCCATGACACTGAGTTTCCTGATACGTATTATGATGCCAAAACGATTCTGGAGCGTTCCCTTCAACAAGGCCATACACTCTACTTCGCTTATTTCGAGAAGAGCTTTGTCGGGTATTCCTATTTCGAGGAAGGAACAGACTCTATTCATTTAGAATATTTCGCTCTCAATTCAGGTTATCGCGGGCAAGGTCTTGGGGAAGAATTACTGCGCGTGACTCTTGATCAAGTCACCTCTGCGGGGAAATTAGCTTCGGTAACATTGACTGTAGATTTATTAAATAATGCAGCCAATCCTTTATACGAAAAAGTTGGATTTCAAGTTGAGAACGAGCTTTGGCATTACAGGCTATAAATTAAATAATTCTTCTATTATTCCCAATATATTCATGATACAGTTGTAAGAAAGTGAGAGACAAAGGGGAGTATATATGAAGAATTTAATACGCGGAATTGTGCTTTTTGGAGCGGGCACTATTTTGATGAGCGCGACTTTGCTTGCTGCTACAATCTACGCAACGAGTACTGAATCATGGTCAGGAAATTCTAAAGTGGGCTCTGTCTTATTCGGTGGTAGTTATGTAGATTCAGAGCCACTTTTATTAGGATTTCCGTTTGTCGTAGGTGTCTTATTATTTGTTTTCGGAGCTACAATTATTTTCATGCAGTGGTACAAAGAATGGTTAAAAGAAGCTGATGTAAAGCTTGAGCTTGAGAAATTGAAAGCTGCAGCACCTCATAAAAGTTAGGATTCCCTGACTTTTATGAGGTTTTAACTCACCGTCCGCCGATCAAACTGAAACAGTGCCAATAAACTCATACTTCCCACGTAAGTTGGAAGAGCAACAATCATCGACACATCGAGCCACTCACCAACCGGTTTAGAAAAATCACCGAGAACGGCAAAATAGATAATCGTGACAAGGACAGCTCCAAATCCTAACGTCGTAGCGGACAATTGCCATTTTTCTCTTGCGAGGAACGTAAAACTGATTACAGAGAAGAGTAACGCTGCTGCTACACATATATACCAAATCATCATCTGTGTGCCATTCGTGGAATCCATATTTCCAAGCATCACATTACTAAATAGAGCACCAACGCTACCTAGTATCACGAAATTTATAATAGCCCAGACTTTTCTCTTCAAATACAAAAAAATAATGGGACTTGCCACAGCAAGTAGCAATGAAAAAACTATAAGTGTATCCGTCACGCTTCTCCCTCCCCCCTGGTCAATCCGGCTTCAAAAATTTATACGACAGCCATATACCTACAGCTGTCAGTACTACTCCAAGCACTACTAATCCTATCAGTAAATTTCCTATAACCATCTTCCCCACTCCTTTCTACTACATACGAAATAAATTGGTAATTAGTTTCATATAAATCAAATTTTACATACGCGCAATCATTAATGATATGTGAAAGATGAAATTCACTGGCGAATTGTACATTATAAATGTACATTTATTGAATATAATATGTACACATGATAAAATGGAGGTGAAAGTAATTGAGACGGGAGGAGAAAAAGATGGCAGCTACAACTGGTTCTATTGATGTGAAGCAAATAGAAAAAGAATTACCAAATCGAAATCGTCTAATCGCTTCAGAACTCCGCTACAGTAAAAAATGGCAGGCACTATTGGACCAATATGCTACTGTTGAAATTATGTTAAACGGAGAAACTGTTGCACAATTGAGTAATCCTACTGTCATTCCCGCTCTACTTAATCGAATTTACGAATTAGAAAATGAATTAGAGCAATTACTGGTTGAACAACTATATGCAGAGCGCTTAAATGAAACAGATCGCAAATCTGGTGATGAGTTAAAGCAAGGGGCTGAAGACATACTGCTCCACTACATTGACTCTGGAAAAACTGAATGAATATAAATACAACTCTAGTCAAAGATGCTATCGCTCAAATTTCAGCGATTCCTAAACTCTATATGGATCCACAACATTTAGTCCTTGATTTGTTAGCACTTACTAGTGTAGAAAGTTTTGATAGAGATGAAAAATTCTCCTCTGTTATTCGAACATTAATTCACTCTTTGGAAATAATTTAAAAATTCCCAACTCTGGATCATCGGTTTCGGTCACAGGTACTTACCATCTGACATTTACGAGAAAATTAGAAGCACTAAAAGACACGCACCTTACTAGTTGCTCTTCAAAGAGAAACTTATACACTTTATAAAAGAGGCCCGGTGAAATTTTTTCACTGGGCCTCCTTCCATCATTTATTGATTCTAACTCGCATAGACTCAACCTTTTTTAAGAAATATATAAGACAACAAGAGTCCTCCAACAATTGTTACTACACAAGGGATTAATAACCACATCAACATACTTCCCATAGTCATGCCGCCTCTCATTTTAAATTTCTTTGTGAGAAATTAATTACGAGTTATTTATCAAAGCACTTACCTTTTGAGTGTTATCTTTACTCCCATCACTATCATAACAATACCTGTTACTATACCGATTCCGATTAGACCAAAGATTAGAATATCTGCCATACATTAATGCCTCCTTCTTACTACATAGATAGCTCTTCAAACTTTAATTAAGTATCTTGGCTTTACGTCAAATCTATAAACTTCTTATCATACGAAGCGCGCGTGTGAAAATCTGCTCGCCATTCTTCAACTAAATCTTCACGTCCAGCATATCGAAACACATTTAATATGTTTTGGAGTACTTTATGATACTCGAATTCCTTCTCTTTGACCAACTGCAACGCCATATCATAGCCAGTAGCAGCACTTGGCGCATCCCCTTTTTCCTTGAAGCGACTTGCCATATAAATCAATAGATCCGCTTTGGCAGGATTGGAAAGCCAACTTGCATCCAGCTCAGCAGTCACATATGGGAATAGTTCATCTAAACGGTCCTGCTTCACCAGTCGATCCGTCTGCTTTCGGACCTTTTTTAACATTTTCTCTTGGTACCGGGAATACTTGATTTTTTCAATCCATTTCATTGTGAATACCCTCGCTTCTAACTTCCTACATTGTACTACGAGTATAAATTAAAATCGTTTCATTTGTATGTATTGATTAATCGATTATAATCGATTACTATTGATTATAATATAAGTAATCAATTAGTGAGGTGATTGGCTTTGAAATTCGAAGAATCATTAACATTAGAATTTAAAAGAGAATTAACAGAAGGAATAAAAAAAGAAATTATTGCCTTTGCAAATACCTCTGGCGGAGATTTATATATAGGAGTAGACGATGATGGATCAGTAGTTGGATTAGATAACCCCAAAAGAATTTTAGAAGATGTTTCAAACATTGTACATGATAGTATACAACCAGACATACTGATGCATACAACATTATCAATAGAAACAATTGATGACAAAGATGTAGTCAAAATTTCAGTTAGTGTAGGTAGTAGACGACCTTATCATTTAAAAGGTAAGGGTCTCCGCCCTTCAGGAGTTTTTATTCGCTATGGGACATCAGTAACAAATGCATCTGAAGAAAACATTCGTCAAATGATTATTGAAACTGACGGCACAAACTTTGAAACCATGAGGAGCATGGAGCAAGATTTGACATTTACGGATGCAGAAGCAATATTCAAAAAAAATGGACTAAGCTTACTAGAATCCAACATGCGCACATTGGGAATCATAAATGCTGAAGGTTATTATACCAACGTTGGTTTGTTACTCTCGGACCAATGTGAACACACAATTAAATGTGCTCGTTATGTAGGGGTGGACAAATTAGAGTTTCAAGATAGAAAGGAATTTACTGGATCGCTATTGAAACAGATTGAATCTGCTTTTGAGTACCTCTCTCTACACAATGAAAAAAACTCTGCATTCAAGGGACTTCAAAGAGTTGAACAGGAGAGCTACCCTTCATATGCATTACGTGAAGCATTGATTAATGCAGCCACACACAGAGATTATAGTTTTTCTAGCAGCACACTAATCCATATATTCACAAATCGAATCGAACTAGTTTCAGTTGGTGGTTTAGTAAAAGGTTTGACTCAAGAAGATATTGAACTTGGGATTTCTCAAAGTAGAAACACAAAACTAGCGAACATTCTTTATCGCTTAAAATGGATTGAAAGTTATGGAACTGGTCTACAAAGGATTCTGGAAAGTTATAGTAAAAATAGCGTTCAACCATTTTGGTCAATTGGCCCAAACTCGTTTGTTGTTACACTCCCTAAAAAGGATCAGACTACAAGAGATGAAATTGATGAAAGCTTAAATAACTTTTTAGAAAGCAAGTCCTCATTCACTGCTAAAGATTTAGAAATAGCCCTTAACAAAAGTAAATCTTCTGTTAGAAAGTTATTAGCGGAATTAGTTAACCAAAATATTATTAATCGGATTGGCAATGGTCCAGCAACTCGTTACAAAAAAAGCCATTGATTGAACCTACTCCTCCATCATGTTAGGGTAAAGATATGCAACCTTCCAAAAATAAGGAGGTGGATTTTATGCCTGTCTGCCAAACATGCGGCCACACCTGGAGTCTTGGCGAAACACTAAAGCGCTCGTTTTCGATTTGGCCCGCTATGAAATGCCCGAATTGCGAAAGGGATCAATTCATCACAGCAAAGTCTCGGAAACGTTCAGCTATAGTTTCCGGTCTAAGTATCGCACTTGTCATGCTGTTTAATATTTTCTTTGGTCCTACAGCGTACACATTCGTACTGTTCGGTTTAGTTCTACTAGTGGTTATGATCACATATCTGCGGATGATTAAGCTTTCGAATACCGAAGAGCATATGTTTTAACAGGCACAGACATCATTTCTTCTGTGCTTGTTTTTTTATTAAATTTGCTAAAAACCGTTCCACATCACTCGGTTTTCTGAAATGCACGACGCGCTTATCCGATGGAAGTTCGCGCAACCGATTGATAATATGCGGCGTTTTTTGCTCAGGAAATTTCCAAATGTATTTGAAGAACTCAAGATCAAAATGTTCAGGGCACCCTTCCGCCATATCCGGTCGCACGGTGTTGCGGTACTTCATCACTCGTTTTGCTGCTCGCGTGATGCAAAGTAGCCGTGGGAAATCAAAAAAGAGAATAGTGTCTGCTTCTTCCATTCGCTTAGAAAGCGTTCCCCCATAATTCCCGTCGATGATCCACTCATCCTTTTCAAAAATCTCATCTTGAAGTCGTATCTGCTCGTCCCTTGATACTTCTTCCCACCCTGCTCGCCAATTCAGTTGGTCGAGATGATAAACCGGAATGGAGAGTATTTCCGTAAGCTCTCGGGATAGGGTGGACTTCCCTGCTCCACTCGAACCGATCAATGCTATCTTTTTCATACTGCCACCTCCACTTAGTAAATAACTTGAAAAAAGCGTTATCCTGCTCTATACTCGAACTAACTTACTAGAAGGGATGATGAATGGTCAATGATTTCTTAATTCTATTTTTTCACGTTAAAATGTATACGCATTTTTACGAAAAGATAGGATGAGTCTGACCATTTATAATCCTTTACGGCTTCGTAAAGTTTATTTATGTTCGTATACTTTTCCTTCCACGACTTCGTGGGAGGTTTTTTTGTAGAATGCGTGTGCATGCAACTCGATTAGTAGGAGGTTTTTTGCATGCCGATAGAACTTAGACACGTAACGTTTGCCTATGATTTACTAGATGCACCATTATTTAAAGATGTTTCATTGACTCTGGACACATCTTGGAAGCTTGGCCTTGTTGGACGAAACGGACGGGGAAAGACGACTTTGCTCAAGCTTCTCATGAACAAACTTGACTATCAAGGAGAGGTACTCACGGATCACGAATTCGTCTACTTCCCGTTGACGATTTTACAACCCGACCTTCCCGTTTACTTTGCAATTGATGAGGTCTTTCCTACTGAACAATGGAAGCTTGAGCGGGAATGTCATTTACTTGGAATGGACAAAGATATTTTGTGGCAGCCTTTTTCTCAACTCTCCGGCGGCGAACAAACACGTGTGATGCTTGCTGCGTTGTTTTGTGAAGAAAATCGATTCGCTCTGCTAGATGAACCGACAAATCACTTGGACATTCGAGGAAGACACCATCTTGCTTCGTACTTGAGTAAAAAAAGTGGCTATATTGTCATCAGTCATGACCGGAAATTTTTAAATGCTGTGATTGATCATGTGCTCGCAATTGAGCGTAGCCAAGTCATCCTCTACAAAGGTGACTTTTCAACGTACGAGACACAGAAGACACAGCAAGATCAGTTCGAACTTGAAAAAAACCATTCGCTGAAGTCTGAGATTGCGCGAATTGAAAAATCAGCGCGTGAGAAAATAGACTGGGGGCTGGAACGAGAAAAACCTTCAGGCAATGACCCGTTTGGTAATGCGATTGCAAAACGTATGATGAAACGAGGAAAAGCGATTCAGCAACGGACGAATGAAAAAATCGAAGAGAAAAAAACTTTACTGAAGAATATCGAAAAAGTCGATGATTTGACCATTCAAGTCATGAAATCTCATCGAAATCCAGTGGTGCGTGTGAAGGAATTGACTTTGTCCTATGATGGAACCCCCTTGTTCGAGCCAATTTCGTTTGAACTCTATCAAGGTGAACAAATCGCAGTGGTCGGAGCAAATGGTTCAGGAAAAACTACGCTCATGAATTTTCTTCAAGGTTCTCCTGCTGAAGTGAAAGCAGAAGGAGAAATTCGTTTATCCGAGCACTTAGTGAAGAGTCATGTTTCTCAAACCACTTCCCACAAAGGTACGCTAAAAGAGTTCGCAGATTCGCACAAACTAGATTACACATTGTTCCTAAACAATTTACGTATTCTAGGCTTCACTCGCGATATTTTTTCAGTGCCCATCGAAGAAATGAGTGAAGGCCAAAAGAAAAAAGTTGAGTTTGCGAAGTCTCTCTGTACGCCTGCAGAACTCTACTTATGGGATGAGCCACTCAATTATTTGGACGTCTACAATCAGAACCAAATCGAGAAAATGATAGCTACTTATAAGCCTACCTTACTGTTTATTGAACATGACCAGGCCTTTGTCGAGCGAGTAGCTACCCGTATTATCAAACTTTAATATTTTTTTGATGTAACCCCTGGGGTTGTTTCATTAAGGGTGTTTATGAAGAAAGTATTCCCTATCATTTCCTTTATTTTTTTACTTCTTGGATACAGTATCCTTTTTTCTATGTCGCAAGAAAACGTATTGGCTAGCGTGCTTACATTCCACACAGCCGGTCAGCCATTTATAATCATTTTTATGATGTACAGTGTTATCGCGTTTATCTTTGCATTGCTAAGTACTAAAAACACTTATAAATTCGTACTTGTTTCCGCAAATGCACTACTTCTCATCGCTACAGGTTTACTAAGTTTTGTTGCTATTTTCGGTTTTCAGTCGCCTTGAAGCTTATTTTCAGCTTCAGGGCTCTTCACTAACTTCTACAGCAAACGCATAACTAGCTGTTCCTTGTTCCCAATGGGCTAAAACTTCATAGATGAAAACACCTGTCTCATTTAGATCTACTTCTTTTGTTTGTCTAACAATCGTGTACTCTTCATCCCATATTCTCAAAATATAATTAGTAGGCGGCTCTTCAAAATTAAATTCCACAGAGCTGTTAGCTGTAAGTTGTAAGGTATTCTTTCCTGAGATTAGATCCGGTGGAGCATCCGAATCTACCTCAATGCTTTCTGCTGTCCCGTTTCCATTGTCAACTGTCCAACTGTGTGTGCCAAGGATTGGGTGAATCGTTTTCTCTCCCGCCGTTATAGTGAATTCTGGGGGTTCTAGAACTGTAGCCTCTGATGATTGGGTAGTCTGAACAGTGCCGTTTTCTACTTTCACTTCACTAGTTGCTTCATTTTCATCTGAACAGCCCACTACTACTAAAAAGATGACCAAAGTTAAAATACTGCCTAATCGCTTCAACTGCATCACTCCTCTTTATCTAGTAGACGTTACTTTAGAGAAAGTGTCTCACATTTTTAGCCTGCCCCTAAGCTAGTTGCCCACCATGAAACGAGAATAAATAAAAGTCGTCTTGGTCCGTCATTGTCCATCCATCGAAATAAGCACTCGCATGAAGAATTAGCTGCTTCCCTAAACCTTTCCCCTGCCAGCTCTCAGCGACTGCAACATTCATCAGCTCGATTGTCTGAGGTGTTTTTTCTTGGAGTACATAAACACCTCTACATGCACCTTCATATTCAGCAAGATAACAGTGACCTGAGGAAACGTAGGAATGAATCTGCTTTTCAGACGGGTCAGCCAGTAACAGCAGCTCAATCGGAAGTGATTCGTCTTGATATGCTTTACGTATCATTTCGTCTCCACTAGTTTCGCAGTAAGGGCTTGATTCCGTTCCACAAATTCCGTCACCCAAGCGATATCCACTGGACCATTTAAAACTTGATAGTAATCCATATCTCCATAGTTAATCAAACGATTTTCATAAACCGACCCGCCTGTCCAGTTATCTTCGAAAATTAGACTTACCATAAAGCCTTGCTCGTTCGATACATCTGCGTTCCATTTTCGATCATTCATTTTCTTTACTTCATATTGATTCAAAAATGTTTTCCATTCTGCAATGGCTTGTTTGTCTTCAATTATGTACATCTCACCAGCTAAATCGACTTGCAAATGTAACGCTTTTTCTGGTTGAAAATCAAAAGCGTGATCCAAGCTTTTCACACGGTACTCATCATAAAGACTAAAAACGAGTGAAGCACTTGTGATTACAGCTAGACCCACAGCCATGACTGTATACCACTTCTTAGTTTTTTCTGATGTTACTTTTTCAAACTTTCGGGCTAAGGTGCGAGCTACTGGAATCACTAAAACAAATAGTACGACAATGCTCAAAAACAACGCTAGAAACGGTGCTCCATTCAAGTAGTTGTAAGCTCCAAAATAAAATAGAATAGACAATGCAATTCCTACGCTTGCGAAAACCAACCAATATCTTCTTTCTCTCATCCCATAACCCCCCAATTAATAATTGCACTATTCTTTTAATTCTTTTTATACGTTTTAATTGTACCATTTAGTTCCATCTTTCCTAGATGTTTGATACATTTTTTCTGATAGTTCGAATTAAGTTATCATCATTTTTTTCAGGGTAAAGAATAAATATAAAAAAGGAAAGGATGATTCTGTGGATCCACTAATTTTTGGTTTGTTTGCAGTAGCCTACATAGCTAGTTTAATCTTGGGATTCAAGAAACATTCAAAGACTGCCTCTGCTATTCTCTTCCTCACTATAATCGGACTCATTTACGACAATGGGGTTTTGGCAATCGGTCATTTGATTGGTGAGGGCACACTTCTTGAGAACTTAAATCTGGGTCGTTTCTGGATTCATGCGTTGTTCACACCGACACTACTTCTTTTTTCTTTATTCATCCTACGTGAAGCGGGTATTCATATAGCGTTTAAAACATGGTTTGTTGTGAGTTTTGTGGTTCTTTGGATTGTGGCTACGATTGTAGAAATTATTGTGGAAATCCGAGGGCTCGAATTAACTGTACAGGAATCATATGGCGTCTTGAGCTACGCAGCAGTAGAAACTGCGTCAGGACCACCTCCAATGATTCTCATTGTATTGATCGGCTTATTGATTGCTGGAATTTTACTTGCGTGGAAGAAGAAGTGGTGGTGGATGCTCGTTGGAACTATCACTATGACAATTGGCAGTGCAGTGCCTTTTAATATCGGGAGCGACGCTGCAACCAATGCATTTGAATTGTTCTTGATTATCACTTTACTATGGACAGCGATTCGGTTTTCAAAACAAAAGTCTACTTACTATTTAGAATAAAGCACTCCACATGGTAGACTTTTCCTAACTTAACAGTTCTATTCCTTATACCTGTAACACCAATGCTATGTTGTAAAGGAGCGTTAACTTGAGGATTATCAGAATATCTATTTTGCTATATTTCCTTCTGCTCTTAGTCGGATGCATGGATGAAGAGCAAACAAACATGTCTCAAACAATAAATGAAGATTTTAGAGGTGAAGTAATAGAGCTAAATGAAGATTCATTTTTAATGGAATATGGTGCAAATGACTTTGCTTTATTGATAGCAGATACATTCATCCTTGAGAAGCTCACTATAGGAGATATAGTCATTGTAGAAATTGATGGCGGCATTAATGAATCCGATCCATTAAAAGCGGCTGCTAAAAAAGTCGAGATTGTTGATTCTGCCAATTAGACATGAGGAGTAAGCATATGAAAAAATCTATTTTGATAGGTATTGCTGGATTAATTGTAATCGGTGCGCTATGGATTTATTTCAATCAAAATCGGGATACGACTTTCGGGGAAGTATATGAAGATGTATTTAGTGGTTCAGACATATCTGAAGTCGTAATTGAAGAAAAACTAAAGAACAAGTTCAATTCAGATAATGAACAGGAACTTAATGTTACGAGATTTAAAGAAATTATAGAGCAATCTAGTGATATGAAACTCAAAGAATCTGATTTGCCACCACTGACTACTTATGAAATGACCATCTATTATACTCACAATGGTGAAGAGAAAATAACGGCGATTGTAGTCGGCTACAATAATACTTTACAAATGGCGGATGGTAAATTCTATACCATTGAAACTCGAAACCATCTATTCGAAGCGATTTATCGTGAACTATAAAACAACTGTCCACCAGCTCCTACTAGCTAGTGGACAATTATTTTATTAATGAGTTTTATTAGAACTGGGGTACTCAGTTAGTCGTTTTGCAGACCTTCTAACCCTTTGTTGATGTTTCTAATTCACTCAACCGCGCTTCAACAGTCGCTAGTTTTGCGTTTGCCTGCGTGGCAAGTGTGAATCCGATAATGCCAAATACGAAACCTGTAGTTGCGAATGTAAATGCCATGATTGTGAAAGCATCCATGTTCCCATCCTCCCCTTTGTTTAACATTATTCTCTTTTATACGGAGACAGAATGCTAAAAGTTCCGATTTTAGTAAAACTCAAAATTAAATAAACCTTAATGGAACTTATCTTACAATATAATGAATTATTCCCCTCACTTATTTTATGGTTATTTATCTTGAAAAATTTTTAATTTAAGCTTTCAGTTACATAGAGAATGTATCTAGAGCTATCGTAAATTCCTTAATATACTTTTAAGTAAATCATAAATACTCAGTACTCTATATTCTGTAAAATATTTGAACATTGTATATGACATATTTGAACTAGATAATACGAATAGAATTTATTCCAATTTGTAAACAGAATGCGATATATTAAATAGTAACGTCAAGTTAATACCTATTTTGAAACATGCTCATATTTTTCTATCTTGTTTCTCAAGGATCTTTTAGCCACTTCTGAAGTGTTCATATCTCTTACAATTTGACGTGCCTTGATAATATCACCTTCTATAGCTTTATATATAGCTAAACACTTCAGATAATCTCGGTGATATTTACTCTTGGGGTTTACATGTAAGAGTTTTATAGTTTCTAGAGTTTTTTTCAAATTCTCTATATCTCCCAATTTTTCAAACACATCAAAACTTGTTAATAGAACAAAGATATCAGTGGGATACTTAAACGCCTGATCTGTTATTAATTTTTTGGCTTCATTTAAATCATCTTTGAAATAAAGGTTGAACTGAATATCCATTACTAGAGCCATACTTTTTGCCTTATCTGAATCTATTTTTGAAATATCATTTAGTAACTGAGCAGCCTTTACCTTTCGTTCTTCAAAACTTAATATTTCAACTTTCCCATATGAAAGACATTGAAAATATGCTTGTATATGATATTCATTATTTTTATTTGATTCATAATTTTCCTGAGCCAAGTTTAATGCCTTATCGTATTCTTCATTATTATTATATACAAGTACCAATTCTCTCTTTGCTCTTCCAAATTTCTGTCGTTCGGACAATGCTTTTAACAAGCTATTTATAGCATCAGAATCTCTTCCAACATGTCTGTAATAAAATCCAAATAAGAAATTATGCTCTGGCCCTTTTATCTTTTGAACTTCTTCTTTGAAACGATCTTCTTTTAATCTTGCCAAAGATGAACAAAGGAAATATCTAATTTCTCTAGCTATATGATCATCCATAAATTCTTCATTAACTAAAATCCTATCAGCTAAATTTACCACATCCTGGTCTCTATCACGTCTATCATACAATTCTTTCATAGATTTTAAATAATGCGATGGTATTAACATCCTGTTATCTACGTCCCGATTTAAACTTATAGCTTCCCTTAAAGAGAAAAATACGTCTGAAACATCTCTTTCACTTACTGACTCTATATTTTTCATAAATTCTTCCACATGAATTTTTAAAGCTATTCTTAAATCTTTTTCAATTTCAAATTGCTGCCTTCTGACATAGTTTTTAATTGCGGAATTCAAGCAAATATACTCGCCATCTATTCCCAGATTCTCGCATATACCAATTGTAAGAAAATCTTCTATTAACACACTGTAGTCACTATCATTTTTAATAATTTCTTCTAGTAAAGCATAACTAATGAAATCAAATGTAGCTATAAGTGCTAATAAACTATACGCTTTATTATTTCCTTCATAGTTATTTATCATTCTTGAAACTCTTCGGTCTGAAAAATCAGTTATTACAGTTGTATCTCGCTTTAAGCTTCCAATATCATTTTGTTCAATAAACTCCGCTGTATAAAGAATTTCCATAGGTAGTCCTGAAAAGAAGTTGACAGCAAACCTAATATCATCCTCATTCAAATTTAAATCTAATAACCTTATGTATCTTGTAAATAACCTGTATCTCTCATTAGTAGACAATTCGGGAACATGTATTGAAAAAATTGTTGGTGCTTTATCTAAATCTTGGAACCTAGTTCTATGTTTGCTTATTACGCAGAGAGTCATTCCATTATTTTCTTTATTTAATTCATTATTTAAATTAATGAACCATTCACTTATTTCTCTTGTAGGTGAAACAATAGCACCTTCATCTATAATTAACAAAATATCTTTGACTGATTTCATTTCTTTTAGCATTTTCACAGCTATTTGAACTTTATCGTCACGACTTAAAGTCATTAAAGTTTCATTCTCTTCCAATTTATATTCAAAACCTAAATCATTTAACAATAAAATAAAATCCTCAACACTTTGATGAGCATCTAAAGTAACGGTAGGCATGAAATAACTATCTTGAATCACACTAGTTTTAATTAAAGACCTTTTTAATAAAGACCTTCTTCCAATATCCTTTAAACCTGTGGCAATTAATGTCGTTGGAAAATCCTTATTATATGAATCTATACGTTCTTCAATACTGTCTATTAATTCATTTCTCCCTACGAAGAAATTATTCTTATCCTTAACTTTTGGGTTCTTCTCCCAGATTAACTCGATTAGCCTATTATGAATTTTTCTAGCTGCTACTGTTGATTGAGATATGTATCTTATATTATAGGTATCACTCATCCATTTTGGGATTCTAGGATCCTCATGAGTAATACTTTCATCAATTATGATTGGATATATCTTATGCAATTCTTTTTTATCTAATAAATCTTTTGCTTTTAATATTTCTTTTTTTACCCAATCTGACTTTAATGCTGCATCAGAAATAAATAGAACAAACAAGTCTGTATTTTCTAACCATTTTTTTATTTCTTGTGATGTTTCTTGACCCTCCTCAAAAGTTTTAGAATCATAAATAAATTTGTCGCTACCTATAAGACGAGTCAGCTTTGAAACAACATTTTCAATGTAAAACCATTTATCCTTACTACTATGCGATAAAAAAACTCTTTTCATATTTCCACTCCTTATTATCTATGAATACAATAAACATTCGACAAAACTTTATATTATCCCTTCTTTTTTCAAAATACTGCATAACTTTCAAACAATACACATAAAGACTTAACATTTAACACTTAACACTTAACACTTAACACTTAACACTTAACACTTAACACTTAACACTTAACACTTAACACTTAACACTTAACACTTAACACTTAACACTTAACACTTAACACTTAACTGTTAATGCTGATTAAAAACGTCAATTTGTTGACGGTATTGTTTGTCCAGGAATTGACGGATATAATGTCCTTAACAAACCTGAAGAAAGGAAAAGACGCCTCCCATGATGTCGGCCATTACCAGTGGCGCGACGGAAGACGTCCCTCAAACAATATGATTGTTGTCTCTGATTATAGCATAGTCAAATGCGCCGAGAAAAGCGTTTTTTATTAAATGTGCAGAAAAGGTCCCTTGTCCCTGTTGCGAGCATCTGGAGTACAAGGTCATTGGTTCGAGAGAGCGTAAGTTGAAAGATGAGACAGGTAGTGCAAGAACATTTGTGGTCAGAAGGTTGCGTTGTAAACAGTGTGAGAAGATCCATCATGAGCTCCCTGACCTGATGATCCCCTATAAACGTTACGCTGCATCCGTACTTGAAGAGACGATCTTCCAGAGCTCCCACCTGACGGTGGCGGTAGATGAATCGACTCTGTATCGCTGGAGAAAGTGGTTCGATGAGTTGATCGACTACTGGCTGTTCATCCTACAATCCATACTTATTCAATTTCAGAAGAATGAGGCCTCGATAGCCGACCTGTCCAGTCGGCTATTGCCTGTACATAAGCGAGTCGGACAATGGTTCGGTTCAGCACCTGGTTGGCTGGGAAAGATTGTCCATCCGGTTGCGAACCGTCATTTTTGGATACATACCCGTTCTGCGTTTTTGTCCATCCTCCCATCGACTACACTTCAATTATCGACTAGAAGGAGTGTGGAGAATGGGAAGAACAAAAGCAGATGAGAAGGCAACAAATCGGTTTCAGATGATCGCGCCACTATTGAATGAAGAACTAGATCAACAGGGACGAGGAAGGCTCCTCAAGCAGGTCGCGTCACATCATGGACTTTCTGAACGCACCATCCGGCGCTATCTCTCACAATTCAAGACTGAAGGGTTCGAGGGGCTGAAACAGAAGCAATATCGATCAATCCCAGTAGAGTCACAGGACCTGGTGCTCGAGCAGGCCATCTTATTGCGACGTGAGGTGCCGAGCAGGAGCATCGCCTCGATCATCCAGATCTTAGAGTGGGACGGGATCGTAGAAAAAGGTACATTGAGGCGCTCTACATTGCAGGAACGGCTAGCCAAGCGTGGTTATAGTGCGCGCCAGATGAAGTTGTATCATGAGACATCTGGTGCTGTCCGTCGTTTTCAAAAGCGCAGTCGAAATGCCTTGTGGCATTCTGACATCAAATACGGACCGTACCTGCCGATCGGACCAAACGGCACGAAGAGACAGGTCTATATGGTGGCCTTCCTCGATGATGCGACACGGTTCCCATTGCACGTCTCGTTCTATGAGATGCTTGACGCACGGTGTGTTGAAGATGCGTTTCGCGAATCTGTCCGAAAGCATGGTGTGCCAGAGAGTGTGTACTTTGACAACGGCAAACAATATCGCACGAAATGGATGGCAAGGACCTGTTCCAAATTAGGGATACGTCTCCTCTATGCCCGTCCCTACTCGCCTGAATCGACTGGGAAGGTAGAACGTTTCAATCGAACATTTGAGGAGTTCCTACAAGAGGTGAAGCTCGAAAGTCCACAGACCACCGATGAACTGAACAAGTGGCTGGAGGTCTGGTTGGAAGAGCGCTATATCCATAAGCCACATCAGGCGTTAGGTGAGAACACGACGCCGCTCGAGGCCTATCGCAAAGAAGGTACACCGATCCGTCACATATCGGCTGAAGACCTTGCGCATGCCTTTCTGCATTCAGAGAGCCGAAAGGTCGATAAAGCCGGTTGCATCAGTTTCCAGGATGAGAAATATGAGGTCGGAATAAACTTCGTGGGCTGTAAGGTCGAGATCACCTATGATCCACAGGACACCGATGAATTGATCGTAGATTACCCAGGATATGACAGCTGGAAGGCAAAACGATTGGTGATAACCGAGCGGACCGGAAGGCGTCCATCCCTTCCAGAAAAGATGACGAAGGAACCTGCCGGTTCTTCAAGACTTCTAAAAGGTGCACAGAGAAAGAACAAAGAGCGACGGGCAGCTGCCATGACCCCTACTGTTCCAGCAGTCAGCTTCCGAAATATCGGAAAAGGAGGATCAGAACATGTTTGAATCCTTCTTTGAGATGCGCCATACCCCTTTCTCGCGTAGCATCCCGACAACTGAACTCTATGAATCTACTCAGCTAGAAGAGATCATCGGACGACTAAACTACGCCGCAGAACGTCAACTGTTTGCGGTGATGACCGGAGAATGTGGACTCGGAAAGACGACAGCGATCCGCCGGTTCACAGATCAGTTGGACCCGTCGCGTTTCAAACTCCTCTATCTTTCCGACAGTAAACTGACACCCCGTCATTTTTACAAGGGGATGTTAGAACAGTTAGGACTTGAAGCGAAGTTCTATCGAGGTGACTCGAAACGGCAATTACACCGCGAGATCGAACTGATGAAAGGCATCCATAAGTTGACGCCCGTCGTCGTCGTGGACGAAGCACATCTACTCGACCGTGAGATGTTAGAAGAGGTGCGCTTTCTATTGAACTTTCGTATGGATGCGCAAAGTCCGATGGCATTGATCATGGTCGGTCAGACGGAACTATGGGACCGCCTACAGTTACAGTCCTTTGCGGCAATCCGTCAGCGTATCGACATCCAGTTCAAGCTCGACCACCTTGATCGGTCGGAGACCGAACAATACATGAACAAACATCTGCGCTATGCAGGTGTCGAGCGAGATATCTTCAGTGACCTGGCAATCGATGAGATCTTCAGTTACTCGAGTGGCGCATCCCGATTGATCAACAAGTTGGCGACACATTGTCTCCTGTTCGCAGCACAGAATGGCTCCCGCATCATCGACGACCGTATGGTCAAGAAGGTGATCGAAGGTGAACTGGCATGAAGAAGAGCCGTTGGAAGAAGATGCGTTATGAAGAAAGTCTCGACTGTTGGGTGGTCGTCTGGGATGACGAGACAGGTTACAGGATGCGATGCGGAGAATGGTTCGAGTTGTACCTTGGGTACGGGAAGGTGCTCTCGTGTCGTCTAGAGCTCGGAAGAGATTGGTACATCATCACTGGGCAACATGAGGTCCGTTTTTATCTGAAACAAAATGAGACATATCAGGTGAATCTATAAATCATCAATGGGAGGTGCCACTGGCAGCCTCCCATTTGTCTAATGACAAAAAATCCGTCAGGACTTGGACAAAATCATCCATCAACTTACGGTCATTATTTGGCGTCATTAACACTTAACACTTAACACTTAACACTTAATTATTATGATAATCTTTTTACATGCACTCTTGTATGGCTTTACTCTCTGAAGTTTTAATCAATGCGGCCAATTGCTGGATGGGCCATGACGGTCGAATATCCTTTTCTGCTAGCAGAAATAAAAAAGGTAAATCAATCTCAGAGATTCTTTTCAACAAATTTGGTTGTTTGATGAACACTCTCCAACTTTCAAGAAGACTTCTATGTATAACTTGATTCACAGGATACACGAATTGTGGCGACTGTTCTCCATAAGCTTCTTTATTCTCCAAGTATGCAGCTTTCCAATCTTGATCATTTTGAATTCCTGTTCCTGCAATTGATATGACCCCAAGAAGTGAACTGGATTTAGTAAGTGAATAGGCAAGAGCAACATCCGCTCCCCAGAAATGACCGATCACCCACCATTTTTCGATGTTGTGTGTTCGTCTTATGTATTCTAAATCTTCTATGCAGTAATCCAAACCATGTGGTTCATTTACTGCTAGAGAACGACCAGTGCCAGCCGGATCAAACTGGATTACATCGAATTCTTCTTGAAGTAACTTAGCAATCGGCTCCATATAATTGGCAATACCAGGACCTCCACTTATAAGGACAACAGGTATTTGACCCCAGCCACTTCGTTTTGTCCAAATTTCTGATTTCGTATCCATCATATATGTATTCATCTGCTCCCTCACTTCATTCGGAAAATTTATCCTGAAGTATCCAATTTACTGCTTCTCTTATCTCAGGAGCAATAAAGTCAGGCTCAACCTCTGACCAAGTAGCTCGAAACGTGGTCAAAGAACTTCTTCCCCATCCCGTCTCAACAAGCACTTTCTTCATTCCTACTCGGTCAGCCGCTAACATATCGGATTCTCCTGTATCTCCGACAACATATGACCTTTTCAAATCAAGGCCATGTTCCTCCTTTGCCTGCAAAAGTAAACCGATATTAGGCTTTTGACACTCACATTTATCTATTGGAGAATGCGGACAATAATAAATTTCATCAAAAAATGCATTACTTTCCGCAAGCTCAGATTCCATTTCACGAAATCCTTTTATTAAATCTTCTTCTAGAAAGTAACCTCTTCCTACTCGGGATTGGTTTGTGAATAAAAATACTAGAATACCTGCTTGATTGAGAAGTCGGATTGCTTTCGCAGATTGTGGGAAGAGTTTGAAGTCATTTGGATGAACTCCACCGCCTGTTCCTCCAATTGTGCCGTCTCGGTCTAAGAACACAGCTATCATTCAACCAACTCCATTCAATAGATTATTTGAACCTATCATTTTCTTCCATATTTTCATTATAGCGCTAAACAAAAAAATGGAGATAATTGTTAAATTTTTTCCACCGGTAATCATGCACCTAATTGTGTAACAAAGTTGAATACTTCTTTCTTAAATAGTGCTGCTTCCTCTAAAAACGGATAATGATTACTATAATTCATTCCAAGAAATTTAGAATTCGGTATTAATTCATGCATTTCAAGAGAGTATTCGATTGGACATTGCACATCATGCTCTCCACAAATTATTAGTACAGGGCATGTTATCAATTTCAATTTCTTTGTCACATCAAATATTTGAACTTCTCGATTGAAAAATTCGAGCCTTTTTGCGGATATTTGTTTAGAGATATTTTTGGAGAAATACTCATCATGATTTTCTGGTCGATATAGAGATAATTTTGTTCGCTCAACTTTTAACATTTCTTTTTCTTTCTGAGATAATTCTGGACGCATTAGGTGGCTAAGAAGCATTTGCATCTTTTCATATTTCGGATGCTCAGAATGGTAAATACACTGTTTAGAAAAAGTGAAATAGTCTCGAGCAGCTGCTCCAACAATCACATTAAATAAGAGAGAGTCTGAAAAATATATTCCATAGATTACACCAAGCATCCCTCCAGTTGAATGTCCTGCATATACCCACTTTTCTATTTCTAGTGCTTTGCGAATCGATTCAAGATCAAATACTGTTTCTAACATACTCAAATGATACGACTCATTAGCTTTTTCCGACTCTCCACACTCTCTCAAATTCATCAAAAAAACTTCGTGTGTATCTGTAAATGATTCAGCGAAGTAATCACCCGACTCATTGAAAACAGAGTAATGATGGGTGACACAAAGCGGAGCTCCTTGACCTTTTCGAAATATTTCAAAGGTTCCTCTATCCGTCTTTATTATTTGCCGTTTCCACATAAAACACTCTCCCCTCCAGACTCTTTACAATTATTTTCTCTATTCATAATTCCGAAAATCTAATAATGTCAGTTTAAAGATTGCAGTTATTAATCCTCCCAATAAAAAATAGCGTCGGCCACAGTATAGTCCCGTGATTCGCGATAGAGCGTTGGAATCTTTGTTTTAAAAGGTAAAAGTTGATTCATTTCTTCAGGTTCTAACACTTCATAATCAAATTCCTCTAAAGCTCGTTTCAACTGCTCGCCAAGTGATTGGAGTCTCTCACTCACGCCGATTAGCTTTGGGCCTCCGAGTAAAGAGCCATAGCCTCCACCGATGTCTTCATTTGTTTCGATACGAATGGTTTTATACCGCTCATCATCTCCCATGATGGCCACAGGTGCTAAACGACTAATATCTACTATGAGGCCATTCATTTTGATTTCTCGATGACCATGTTTCTCCTCAAGCACTACCAAATCTTCATTTTGATAACAAAAGAATTCCACAAACGAGGCATATCCACTACCGAAGTGATTCCACTCAGCCTCACACACCACATTCGGAATGCGGTTCATACGATGAAACAAACGCCTAAGATGCGCTTCAATCTCTCGCTCATCGTTTGTATCATAAGGAAACTTCTCCCCTATAATCTTTCCATCAATCATTGCTTGTAACTGTTTATTGGAAAACACTTTATCATCACCTCTATTTTTATACTGTTTCTGTAAATACCTTACATCTCCTAGTATACTTTTCAAGTCCTCTTTCTGGATAACCTAATCTTACAGTACCGAGCATTGAGTGAATATTAAAATATTGACTTATAACCTAGTTAACCAATATGATTAATAATGTTCTAGGGATAGAATTTTCATTAAATTACAATAATTTTTAAAGGGGTTGGATAACAATGCGATATGGATTTTGGCTTCCTATATTTGGAGGATGGCTTCGTAATGTCGAAGATGAGAACATGCCTCCCACTTTTGACTATGCAAAACAAGTAATTCAAGCAGGAGAAAGACTTGGCTTTGACACCACACTCATCGCCGAACTTTACCTGAATGACATTAAAGGGCCCGAATCCGACTCCTTGGAAGCATGGTCCACAGCAGCTGCGCTTGCTGCCGTTACAGATAAAATTGAAATTATGGCGGCTGTCCGACCTGGCTTCCACAACCCGGCAGTAACAGCAAAAATGGCCGCAAACATCGACCAAATCAGCAACGGACGTTTCACTCTGAATGTCGTTTCTGCGTGGTGGCAAGAAGAAGCCAATCAATACGGAGGAATCTTCACGGAACACGACGAGCGATACGACCGCACAGAAGAATTCCTGGAAGTCATAAAAGGACTTTGGACGAAAGAAGTCTTCTCTTTTAAGGGTAAATTCTACACTATTGAAAATGCACACTTGCATCCGAAACCGGTCCAAAGACCGAACCCCATTCTGTATGCAGGTGGTGAAAGCCCTCGAGGAAAAGAGACTATCGTTGCAGGATGCGATGCTTACGTGATGCATGGTGGAACGGTCGAGGAAATCAAAACCAAAGTTGACGGCATGAAATCTCTTCGCCACCTGGCTGGGAAAGAGCCATTCAAATCTTTCGGTATGGCAGCCTATGTCATCTGCCGCGATACCGAAGAAGAGGCTTTAGCCGAACTTGAACGCATCACAGATGTGAAGGAAAACAGTGGATATGCCGGTTATAATGATTTCACGAGTAAATCACAACTTGAACAGCAAGTGAAACTCTACGACTACTCGGTTTCCAACCGTGGGCTGAGACCAAATTTAATTGGCACTCCTGAACAGATTGCCAATCAAATAATTGCATTCGAAGAATCCGGGCTTGATCTATTGCTGCTCCAATTCTCCCCGCAACTTGAGGAGATGGAACGCTTTGCAGAAAAAGTCATGCCGCTCGTTGAAAGCAAGAGAGCCCAACGTATAACTAGTTAAAAGGAGGACCTTAAACATGAGCAAAGTATACATTATCCATGAAAATAGCGAATGGACTACCCATTTGACCAATAGACTTGAAGAGCTTCAGGTACCCTACGAAGAATGGCATCTTGACCAAGGTTTGGTGGACCTCACGGAAGCACCGCCTGAAGGCATTTTTTACAACCGTATGAGTGCTTCTTCGCATACACGCGGCCATCGTTACGCACCGGAACTTACTTCCTCGGTACTTGCATGGCTTGAGCACCATGGTCGTACCATCTTCAATGGTAGCAATGCCCTTAGACTTGAACTCAGCAAAGTGCTTCAATATACGGCATTGAACGCTGCGGGCATTCAAACACCGGATACTATCGCAGCGGTAGGTAAGGAACAGATTATCAAGGCAGCTGAAAAACTCGGTGTAAGCTCTTTTATCACCAAACATAATCGAGCAGGAAAAGGCCTTGGGGTCCAGCTATTTTATTCTATCGATGGACTACGGAATTACGTCTATGGACCAACATTCGACGAACCGGTAGACGGCGTCACGCTGATTCAGAAATATATCAAAGCACCTGAACCTTTCATCACTCGGTGCGAATTCATCAACGGTAATTTTCAGTATGCAGTGAAAGTCGACACTTCCGAAGGCTTCGAACTATGCCCAGCAGACGCTTGCCAAATTGACGACTTGTTCTGCCCTGTCGGCGAACAACCGACATCTTCACCAAAGTTCCAGATTATCCAAGGCTTCAAAGAGCCGATTATTGAAAAATATGAAGCCTTCTTAAAACAAAACCAAATCAAAGTAGCAGGAATCGAATTCATCTACAGCGAAGACGGTGAAATCTATACGTACGACGTCAACACGAACACCAACTACAATGCAGACGCCGAGAAAGCTGCAGGCCAGTACAACATGTTGACTCTTGCAAAAGTTCTTAAAGAAGAACTCAATAAACAATATGTTGAAATAAGATAGAAACTCTTTGCCCCGATACCCTCGGCGGATCCAAAATAGAGAAAATCCTATTCGCTGGTTAGTTCACTACTGTCCTATAAGAAAAAGGCTTTGAGACATATGTCTCTAAGCCTTTTTTAGCATCCTTTTCAATTGATTACTAGTAGTCATACCACTTCGGTTTTATCCCAGTAAAATAATCATGATCTTCAATTACTCTGTCAATTTTAGCTAACATTTCATCCATGCTGTCCGGAATAGTCTTTAAAGTCCAAACTACACTAGAGAAAACGCTCATTGCTAAGTAGAGAGAATACAACCTCCAAAACTCGTCATCTGGTTCTTCGTTAGAAAAATAACCTTTAATTTGTCCTACTGAAAAAGGAATACTCACTTCACTACTAAAGATTCCAACTTTAAGGAATTCATGAATAGGGTCTCCCCAATCATGTCGGTTGAAGTCTATGACTCCTGCAAACTTTGAATCCTTTATAATGATGTTGCCCAGATGAAAATCATCATGTTGGAATACATTTGGCCTTGAATCCATAAGATGACTATTTTCATCAATAAAATTCATTAGTTGATGGTCATTTTTTATCTTTGTTCCACACGATAAGTAAGTATTGATATATTTAGTGTGTTTTTCAAGTTTTCTCGATTTCCAAGAAAGTATATGAACGGGAGCAGATAATTGATGCATTTTCTTCAATTCCTGTCCTGCCTCGTATCCAATCGTGTATTGTACTTGGTTGGAGTATTTCGAAATTTCATCCTCTGCATCCGCACCTTCAAGATAGGAAGTAATCATGTATCCTCGATTCTCCACCTTTCCAATTTCAATTGGGCGCGAGCACGTCACATGGAAATTTTGCATCTTTCTTAGAAGAGAAAATTCTTCTTCCTTGGACTCCCACTCTTCTAAATTAAAAACCTTGAGTAAAAACTTTCTGTTATCGCCTGGCATATGTATTAGGTACTTTTCATCTGTTGAAAACCCTTTTTGAATTTCAACTACTTCTCTACAAGAACTTATCAGAGGAATCTGTCGAATAAATGCTTCAATCAACTCGTCACCCCCTATTGAGTATCCTTTAATGGAATGAGCCCTTAATTCTCTCACCCAAGAAATCTGGTTGTATTTCTTCTTCACTAACAGAATTTCCTTTAAAGACTTTGTATGCTTTTGCATTTTTTCTTGAACTTACTACACGAAAGATTCTTTGATTTTTGTAGTGACTCGCCACTCGCCGTCGGAATGAAGCAAATTTTAGGGTTCGGCTTTCCTGCTTGCTTTACTATGTATGTATCTAGCAGAGGGTTCTCAGGTTCCATCGAGAAACCGCCTCCTCCAAGTGCAATGATTTGTTTCACTGTGTCCCTCCCTTATAAAAACCTTACTTTTTATACTTCTACGATTCCAAAACTTTGTATGATTATTTCATAACTTCATCTAGTACTTTTTAGTAGCAGGAATAGGAGCTTTGTAGCGAAATAACACAGCGGAATACCTAAAAGTAGCACAAGTAAACTCATAGAATAGTTATAGAAAAAGAACTTATCCGATACATAGGCTGCAAACTTAAAATATTGAGTATATAAAAGAAAAACAATCAGCCCAAATCCAGCTTGTCGCAGCATTAATTTGTTTTCATTGAATGGTTTCTCTCTTCTCCAATTTTCCTCCATCACTCAAACCCCTCTCCTATTCTCTTAACATAAATTGTAAACTATTAAAAAGAATAGTAAATGTAGCTTTGAAAAAAAGATTGATTAAAAACACCTCACAAACCCGTATTTTATTGTAAATATGAAGAATCCATTTTGAAAAAAAGATTGATCAAAATGGGTTCTTCTCTACAACATTTAAGTTTCGGTTTTATAAAAAAGTTTGATCATTTCCTACCTGTGTTGTTCAACAATCGCGACCGTTCGTAATATAAGGGAGCCTTCCAACATTTCGGCAATATACTCTAAACCGATTTATCCCATTTAGAACTATTTAATTCCTTTCTCTAGGTTTTTCTAATGAGGTAAGATTAAGTTAGACGAGTTTCCTTAATTATTTTTGACAGAAACCAAAAACTGACCTCCTAATTAAAAGGAGATCAGTTCTTAATTTACGTTCAATAAATAGTTCCACAAATCTAATTCTCTAATTTTTTTGTTTTTTAAACCTAGAGCTGCTACCAGGATTATACTAACTCCAGCTATACTCATGGATAGGGTAGTTCCTAACTTGTCTAATGAAAATCCAAATATACTATACCCAACAGGAAGGAGTAAGAGACCTCCAAACATCTGGAAACTAACTACACGACCTAATACTTCTTCTTCAATTAATTCTTGGGTTGCACTGTCCCAAATTATGATAAAAGCTGTTAAACAAAAACCTATAGCTGCTAATAAAAGAAGTGATACTAATAAGGGTGGAGTGAACGATATACCTAATATAAACAGTCCAGATAAGGCCATGAATAAGTAATATAAAATCCCTCGTTTTGATATCCTTTCCAACCTACCGATAAGAGTAGCGCAGATCAAGGCTCCTATTGCCATAGCAGCAAGGAAAATTCCGTAAGTTTGTACTCCATTAAATGAATTGTCTGCATACACTGGTAAGATAATTACATCAAAGGCTGCTATTCCAATGTTTGATAATGAACCAATTAGAATACTTGCTCCTAGCCAAGGCCTCTTTTTAATTGCAGACCATCCCTGGGTGAAATCCTTCCAAAAAGTTGTTTTTTCAGTGGGAGTGTCTTCTGTTTTTTTCTTGGTAGATCGTATGGCTATTAAAGAAACAAAAAGTGCAGATAGTAAGAATGTTATTGCATTTACTGTATATGCAATATAAAGACCGATAGCTGCTACAAGAAATCCACCAACTACCGGCCCAATCATATCACTAACCTGTTGAGAAATAGCTCTTAATGAATTAGCAGATAATAACTGAGTTTTATCTACAATTTGAGGTGTAATACCACGGACAGCAGGTCTATATAAAGTGCTAATTAAGCCGAGAAAACCTGTAAGGAGATACACGTGAATTAGTTGTAGATTATCTGTAAGAAGTAGTACTGCAATTCCAGATACCGCAAGACCTCGAAGAAAGTATGATATTACTAGAATTTTTTTCTTTGGCCAACGATCTACAAAAACACCACTGACAAGTAAAAATATTAGCTGGGGGATGATAAAAAAAGTATGAGCTAACCCTAATTCTGTTGCGCTACCTCCTGCCCGGAAGACTAAAAAGGGAAGACAGGTAATATATATAGCCAGCCCAAACATCGAGATGCTCTGCCCGGTCCAAAGCAAAGAGAAAGAACGATTGTGTAATACTTTCATTATGTTAGGTAGTTTAAGATTCATAAATTACTCCCTATAATCTAAAGGATGAGAGTATATATACTCTCATCCCAGATTGTAGACAAAAGGATTCGAAATCTACCCGATTTCGAATTCTTTCTCTTTTTTTGGCTATTTTTCAGCCAAAATGGCGTGAGCAAAATGGTTGTAGTGCTCATCTTTTCGATATTTTTAGGCCATCTGTGGACCTTTCCAGGTCCATGTGGCCAACTTCTTCAGGTTCATGGCAGCAAAAGTAAGCATCGCCTGCATGGACAATTTTTTTATCCCTCGAAGGGTCGTCCAACGCATACCATGCTTTTCTTTAGCATCCGCAAAGACACGTTCGATGGTCTCTTTACGGCGGTTATATACTTCTTTGATCTCGTGATGGTGACGCAGGTCCTCTGACAGCTCGAGGTAGTCCTCCCAGATATGCCGCTGGATCAGCTTCTGAGGCTTGGCTGCCTGCGTACAGTTCTGCAAGACCGGACAAACAGCACATTCTTTAGGATCCGACGAATACTGACGATATCCATCACGGGTGGTCGTACGATATTTCAGCACCTGTCCTTCAGGACAAAGGTAGCAATCAAAGTGCTCATCGTATACATATTCTTGTTTTTTGAAATAGCCGGGGCGTGTCATCGGTCTTTTATAGGGAAAGGCCGGCAACATCTGGTTCTCTACAAGATAGTTCGCAATCGCAGGTGTCTTATAAGCGGCATCCGCTGCCACTACTAATGGTCTTTTTACATTTTCAATCACAGTGTCGATGATGGACTGGAAAGGGATACTGTCATGGACGTTGCCTGGAGTGACGAGATTCGCGAGCACAAAACCTTTTTCATCCGTGGCTGCATGGAAGGAGTAGGCGAACTGTTTGGTCCTCTCGTCTTTCACGTAATAACCGCTCTCTGGATCCGTCGTCGACTCTTTGATCTCCTTGAACTCTTCTTTCTCAAAAGAATCTGGAGAAAATGGTCGCTTACCGTGTTCCTGCCTGTCCAGGTTTAGCTCCAGTTGGAGCTTCTCTTCATAGGCACGCGCCTCTTTACGGACAGTCTTCTTCGTGAACTTGCGCTTATTCGCAGATGCCTTCACATGCGTCGAGTCGACGAAGACATGTTCACTGCTGAGTAGCCCTTGATCCATGATCTCCTTCAATATACGATAGAAGATCTGTTCAAATAGATCGGTATCAGCAAAGCGTCGTACATAGTTTTTCCCAAACGTCGAGAAATGCGGCACCTCTGAATGGAACCCAAAACCTAGGAACCAACGATAGGCCATATTGGTCTCGATCTCTTTGATCGTCTGGCGCATCGAGCGGATACCGAATGTATATTGAAGGAACGTCATCTTGATGAGCACGACTGGATCGATACTTGGGCGACCTGTTGAAGAGTAGAGGTCCTCGACCAATGGATAGATGAACGAGAAATCGATTGCCGCATCAAGTTTACGAACTAAGTGGTCCTCAGGGACCAGTTGGTCAATCGTCAACATCTCAAGTTGGTCTCTCTGGTTACCAATATTCTTCGTCATCATGGTCGTGTTCCCCCTAAACAGTTGTTAAATCTATTATAAAAAGAAAAAAGACCGCAGACAAACTCAATATTTCATGAGTTTGTCTACAGTCTGGGATGAGAGTATATATACTCTCATCCTTCGAATCATTTATTCTTGAAATCCTGTAAATTTCCATATAGATCCGGTTGGAGCTGAACAAACATCATACTGTTACCATCAGGACTGAAACGTACGCAGGTAGGCATATTTAAACCTTGAATTATAGGGGCAGAAAACCTGTAATCTTTGCTTTCAAAAGGATTAATTTCTAATATTGTTCCTTTATGTGGCTGAGTTACGTATAACATTTTGTTTACAGGATTTTGAATCATCCCACCCTTCCAATCCAATCCAGAAGCAATTAAGTTTCCTTTTTTCACTAAGTCCATGTAATCAGTTTCGGTTTCAGGATCCTTAACAATCTGACCAAGTGCAGAGCTGCTTGACACATTGAACTCTTGACCATCTTCAGTAAAAATCTTTGTTTTCCATCCGGCACATCCACTGTACATGCTCCATTCGTATTCAAAATTATCAGGGAATGATTCTAGCGGTAAAATTCCTTCTAGCCCTGGCATAGGCACAGCAGGAATATTTTTAATCAATACTTCTTTAGAACCGGTTTCAGGATTTATTTTTAAAACTCTATTTGTTGTTATGCTGTCTCTTTCTACAACTTCTAAATAGTCACCTAAGTACGTTAAACTAAATGCCTTTGTAATCCGTCTAAAAAAGGAAAGTTTTCAGTACTATCCCCCCCTAAACTTACATCTATAATTCTATTAGCCCAAGTCTCGCATACATATATTCTCCCATCTTGTAAAGGGACTATACTTGAAGGTCCTTTTAAACCAGAAGCAAAAGGGGCAACGTCTAAGTAATTTCCAGGTTTCGTTATGTCTTTAATGCTTCCAGCAGTTGTCTCAGAAACTAATAATCTTCCATCAGGTGTCCATTCCATGTGTGAAGGGGTCATTAGGTTTGAAGCATGGAGTTCAACTTTCAAATTAAGTTTTGTTAAAGTCGTCTGCATTACTGAAACCTCCCTGATATTTATTATTGCACAAAGCAACACTCTTATATTATCACAATAGTCAGATATTTTAAACCCATAAATTTGTAAAAATGGTTTTTTATAAAAACTTCTCATCTGTTATATCTTTTCAAAAACTATAGTATTAGGATATTGTTTGAGAAAAATTCTATAAAAGAAGAAGACCCTTTGCTAAAATACTGCATAAGCCTTATTCCATAAACGGGCCATTACCAGAGCAACTCTATTGTCAATTCACATTTCCTTAATCCACCTTTTAATTCATATGTTCTTTTACTTTCTATGTAAATAAGCCCCTTTAGATAACCAATCCAAAGGGGTAAAACAGTGTAACTTTTTTAGGGTATTCGGATTTAATAGTGGAAAAGGGCTTATAGTTCGCCCTTCTCCAATTTCTCAATTAAGGTGGAAATGTCGACACCAAGAAGCTCGCCACGCTCACGTTCACGAACAACGCCAACGGGGAACATTTTCTCGAACATCGGATAGTTGTAGTCTCGAAGTTCGTAGTCATCCAAACGTTTCTGATACTTGGGTTTACGTTCCTTTTGAAGTCCTTCTGTAAAGAGTATTTTGGCTCGTAAAGCTTCGAAGGAGTAGCCCCTTCCTAAACGGTTTGTGACACGTATAAGGCTGTTCAGAGACTCCGTATAGGCGTTTGTAATGCGATGGTCGAAGTAGTTGAATATCTCTTCTTCCCAATTCGCCATAGCCTTTGTAAGAGGCTCAAAAGCGGATTGCAGTTCCTTTGGTATCTTGGCTTTCCAATCGTGGTATCTGAGGTACGCTTTCTGTCTGCTGTCGGTATCCCAAATATCGAAAAATGATTCCTTCAAGTCATAAGCAATACCGAGAGAGGGGTGATTCTTCGTCCATAGGTCAAGCGTTATCTTATCCATTTCCGTAAGCTCTTTATGGCGTTTCAAGAGGATAAAGCGGTCGTGCATAAGCCCGCGCCGTTCCTTCGGTGATAAGCCTTCTCTAAGCTGTTTGCGGATGGATTCTAAGGCTTGATTCGCCATACGGACAACGTGAAACTTATCGACGATGATAGTCGCCTTGGGCAGTACAGCTTTCACAGCGTCCTTATACGGTCGCCACATATCCATTGTGACGTATTGTATTCGTCCTCTGTTTGGAAGGCGTGAGAGGTAGCTTACAACCGTTTCCTTATTGCGATTGGGTAGAACGTCTAACAAGGTACGTTCCTCGATGTTGGTTAAAACGCATCTTGGCTTGATAATGTGAATTTCGTCTATTCCAAGCCAATTAGGTGTTTCAAATCGAAGCGTCTCTTCCAGGCGATTGATGTAATCACGAAAGATGTTCCGTATCGTCTTTTCGTTCAGCCCGACATCTTCTGAAATACTGACAAACGTGCGTTTAAGACTTTGCTTCTCGACGTAAGACAATAACCGTTTGGTGCAGTTTCGCTTCTCGTCTATGGTGTGTTCTAATCGTTCCCAAAAAGTTTGATTACATTCACGGCATTTATATCGCTGACGCTTTACAAGAAGCCCTACACGTTTTCCATGAATAGGCAGATCCATACAAAGATGGTCTCTGTTATCATGCTTATACAGATTTGCCACGCATCCACAATGTGGACAAAAAGAAGGTGGAGAGGCTGTCTCCACCTGGATCAGAAAGTCATGTTCATTTTCAGCAAATTGTTTGATATTGAAGTGGGGGAGGTTTAGAATCTCCATTGTGTCACCTTCTACATCTAGTAAGTTAGCTCTTTAAATACTAATCGTTTCTCGTATAACAGATTTTAAACTAATTGAATAATCGTTCTATTCATCTAGGAAACAACCGTTTGATTGAGGGCTTTACTTTTTGATAACGGTAAATCTTGCGTATAAGGCATATCGTAGGCAAGAGCTGTTTCAGCTTTCGCCAATTCTTTCCCCAGATATGCTGCGTGATCCAAACGAGAAAGCAAACCGCGCTTGATTGCTGTATTTGCAATATCACTGGCTAGTTTTCCTTCAATAACTTCATTCAGAGTCCCATCCAGGATGTAATGTTCACACCTAATTGATTTCTTATTTCGATCAAGAATAACTAGGAAAAATCCCTCTGGGTCATGAACCCACTCATCATTTTTAAGACGTTCTGCTTTCACTATTTTGGGTTCTTGAATTATCGGAAGAAGCATTACTGGGTCCCCATTTGGCTTGCCCTCATAAGCACGAACTACCTGATGCAATCGTTCGACATCTCGTGTTCCAATTTCATCAACGATTTTCACTCGTTGGCGAAAAATTTCGATCTCTTTCAAGGTAATATTCTTGAGCACCGGGCGAGGTCCAACTGCGCCTATAATCCGATACTTATCGTCTATCCCATTTTCTTTTAATGACAAAATGGCTTGCCCTGCTTGATGACCACGAGAGTCGCGCCCACATAGTATTAAGTGTGAAATATTGGGATTCGCGGTAACATTTCGAATCAAGCGTTCTATTCCTAGATTTTCTGTCGATAAGGTACCAACAATAGATATATGATTTAGTAATCCGGAACCTTGTATTTCGGACGGGAGATCTGTATCGGCTAAAGTACATATTGCAACAAAAGATGTATCATTTCCGACTAGATAATTTCCTTCTGCTATTGGCCATTTTTGTTCCTGCTGGGTCGAGGGGGAGGCCACATTGCTATCGTTGGGATCCACTGTTCCACAAACGGATTGTTTCTGAACTTCGGTTTTAAGTTCACAGCTGCAATTTGAGGGGTGCGTATTCTTCGATTTATTTTCATCACAACCACATGCTGTATTATTTACTTGTGGTTCACCTTCGCACGAATCGTCATCACACCCACACGCAGTACTGTTTACTTGGGGTTGACTTCCGCATGCATTGTCATTACAGCCACATGCAGCTCCATTGATTTCAATTTCATTCGATCCATTAATCAATGAACTAAAATGATTGTACGGCTTAATTGGGAAACAAACTTCACACCCAAGACAGTTATGTCTAACTTTGTTCCCTTCGTCAACCCACTGTTTTAAATCCAGTTGAACTTCTTTTGCAATCGGTTTATCTATATCTTCTAGATCTTGCTCAACGGCTGTCATCACGTCAAGTACACATTCACATCCTACACATTTAGGGATCTTTCGTATTGTGTCTAATTGTTTATGAATGCTTTTAATGCCTTCTGTTATGCCCATCATCAACTCTCCTTGTATGCTAATCAATTATTTTTGATTAGAATGCCAATCCATAGGTAAATCCTCACCAATGATAAAAAATTTCATCACTCGTTACCTATGGCATTGGCTTTATTCATCTGATACTTCCGGAGAACCATCGCATTTGCAATAACAACCAAGGCGCTTCCTTCGTTAAGAAGCAAACCTGTAGTCAGGCTCATCACTCCGGTCAAGGCTGTAACAATAAGGAGGGCTACAAGAGCTAATGAAAACCCGATATTTTGATGTATTTTCGCAACGGTCTTACGGCTAAGTTTGATCAGATAAACCAGTTGATCCAAATTATCCTGCATCAATGCGATATCAGCCGTTTCCAAAGCAACGTCTGTCCCTTGGATTCCCATCGCGATCCCCACATCGGCCTGAGCCAGTGCAGGCGCATCGTTTACACCGTCACCCACCATCGCAACAAGACCGTACTTCTTTTGCAGTTCTTTAATCGCTGTAATTTTATCTTCCGGCAGTAATTCTGCCCGTACCTCATCCACGCCAAGTTCCCGGCCAATGGCTTCACCAGTAAGCCGGTTATCGCCCGTAAGCATGACGATTCGTTTTACACCGGTAGTTTTCAGACGTTGAATCGCTTGTTTTGCGTTTTCTTTCGGTCGATCCGCTATCGCGATTAATCCAAGTACAAGATCAGCAGTTCCCAAAAGCGTGACGGTCTTTCCTTGTCCTTGAAGTGTTTCAATTTGTTTTAATTGATCTTGATTCAGTTTTACATTCAATTCGCTGAACAACCGGGGACTGCCGATATAGTATGTGGTTCTATTTATGCTGCCTTTAGCTCCCCGTCCGGTTAATGTGTCGAACTCTTCAACACCTGGAAGATTTATGTTTCTTTTTGAAGCTTCTTGAAGAATTGCCTCAGCCAAAGGGTGTTCAGAAAGTTTTTCAAGCGCACCGGCAATTCCCAGCAGTTTTTCTTTTGATAAATCGGAGACAGATACAATATCCGTTACCGAAGGCTTTCCGACGGTTAATGTACCCGTTTTATCAAATGCGACCACTTGGATGTGACTGGCCGTTTCCATATAGCTGCCGCCTTTTACCATAACCCCGTTTCGCGCCGCATTTCCTACACCAGTTACGACAGCTATTGGAACTGAAAGCACTAGAGAACAGGAGCATGAAACAACCAATACGATTAACGCTCTATATAGCCACGTGTCAAACGGTTGGCCAAAGAAAAGGGTTGGTATAACAACCATTAAAACGGCGATCACGAACATGATCGGCGTGTAGACTTCACCAAAGCGTTCACTGAAACGTTGTGCTTTTCCTTTATCTCCTTGTGCATTTGCCACTAATTCAATGATTTTTGACAAGGTGGTATCCTGCGCCAATTTCGTCACTTCAATTTCCAAAGCACCGCGGCCATTCATTGTGGAAGCATATACTTCATCGCCTGATATTTTTGCAACCGGAACGGATTCTCCTGTGATTGTCGATTGATCCGCTGTAGACGTACCGCTTACAACAACCCCATCTACTGGTATTTTCTCCCCTGGTCGGATCAGAACCCGATCGCCAATCTCGACTTCATCGGCTAGTATGCGAACTTCGCGGCCTTCCCGTAAAACGGTTGCTTCCCGGGGTGCCAGTTCCACAAGCGCTCGGACGGAATCCCTGGCTTTATTTACTGCATAAGCTTCCAACACTTCACCTAAGGAGAAGATGACCACAAGACCTGCGGCTTCTTCCCACAATCCCAGATAGATGGTCCCGATAACTCCGACAATAAGCAGAGTATTTATGGAAAGTTTTCTCCTTCTCAAGTCCATCCATGCACTCTTGGCTGGGTAAATACCCCCAATAATAATTGCAACACCATACAATGCAACAGCCCATATTTCCGGTAAACCTAGGAAAAGTTCTGAGATTAATGTAAAGACTGTTGTGATCCCTGAAATAATCAGCAATACCGTTCTTGGTTGTTTCCACCATTTTGACTTACTCATGTTGAGCCCTCCCTTTATCATTGTCTAATTTCAAGTCAAATCACTATTCATCAATTTTTTTGATTAGGAATTTATGTTTAATCAACTTTCCCTTTCTCCTAGGAAAATAAGCTTTCAATTATAACTGCAAGCCAAGTTTTTGATTACGCCAGGTAATCGCATATATATTAGGATCTCGGATCAATTTATTATTTAACGACTGGATGTCCGATTTTCTTTAAATTTTCCTCGATTTTTTCACGGGGCAATTGAGAATCATCATATGTGACGGTTAATTTCTCAGCAATAAAGTTTACCTCTGCTTTCTCAACCCCGTTTAGCTTCGCTACCGTTTTTTCGATATCCTTTGCACAGGAAGGACAATCCATACCACTTACTCGAAGAACTTCTTTCTTCATTTATTCCATTCCTCCTTAATTAAAGGTGTTTATCAACTTTTTTTGATTTGAATAACATAAGTAATTCCAATTTCATTCTAAAAGGCAAAAGATTACCTGGCATAACCAAAAACTTAATAATGCAGTAACAGTTGAACGGGTTTCATGAGTAACCGGGACATCGTAAGTTGTTAATCTAAGAATCCCCAATACAAGTCAGAGTATTATGACATCAAAAAAAATTGATGTGAATCTTAAAATAAAAAGCCAGCACCGAAACACTCGCTTTTTATCATTGGGACAAGGCATGAACCTGTTCCAATATTTTAGGATTTCGAAGGCTGTAATGACTCCATGAACCGTGGATTTCGCGATCGATAACTCCAGCGTCAAGCAATATTTTAAGGTGATACGATACTTTGGACTGGCTCAGGTCCAATAATTCTTCAAACTCACAGGTGCACAAATCAGATTGCTTTGAAAGCAAGTAAACCATTTTTAAACGAATTGGATCACTAAAAGCCTTTGTCACAGAAGCTATTCTTTGAATTGCCTCTTCTTGTGGAAGGGGCACATCACCTCGACGGACTCTTGGAATATCCGTTATGCATTGATCCAAGGCCCACACCCCCTAATCAATTTTTTTTGATATGTTTATGAATCCATAATACTCCTGTCGAAAACATAAGTCAACTCCGTCCTTGACCTCTAGTATATTCTTTATGCTTGCTGCATATAGAGGAAACCATCCGAAATGGAGATGTAAAATAATCACAGTTACTAATTGCAGTAACACAATCTAGCGCAAAAAAAAGTACGTTGATTTCAACTATTTAATCCGATTTTATACTTTAATATCTGTGCTTAACTTTTCACCATAAAATCCGAATAGCCCTTTTTTATTATTCCCAGTTACCTCCACAAAGACTCCTAAAGCCTATTTCACCCATTTAACCCGTTCCTCTACAAGAATTCTATTTATTAAAAAAACTCTAATGATTAAGGATTACACCAATCACAATAAGCAGGTGAAGAGGTTTTAACACCATCCTGGCGCGGAAGAGTTTCCCTAAAATCACAGATTGGACAACCATATACTTCGTTTGATATTTGTTTTGACTTTAACCCGCAACCTCCACAGGGCAATCCTTTAACATAATCAACAATCCCCCATCCGGGGCATGAACACTTCGGGCACAACGTTGCTAACCGTCGAACCATTTTTTCTGCAAGTTCAGTGATAACCTTCATTCTAGTGGGGTTCATATGTGCCCTCATGTCAGTTTGAATAAGTGCCTGACCGTCAGTGGAAGCAGAAGCGCAACGTTTAATGGCTTCCTTTACGTCATCTATTTGGTTTAATCCTTTGAAGGTTAATCCAGGTAAAAACTCGGAATTCGGACTTACAATAAGTGCATGTGCAGGAAAATCCGATTTCAATAAAAAATCATCCATATCATTCCATGTTGAAACTGTTTTTGAAGCATAATTGGTCTTAGTACTTAACGTATGTTCTACAATCTCAATTCCACGTTCATTGTCAATCCATATAAGAATTTCATGATCCTGGGCGATAAAAGGAAAATTATCATAAGGTCCAAAACTTCCTTCATTCGCAATACCATACGGTAGTCCAAGATGGTCCATTCCCATTTGTACTTTTTTTCGCAGCGTCTCTAATGGTGTCCCCTTACGCTCTATTTCACCAGTAAAAGTCCCCAAACCATCGGTATTTAACCCTTCAGGAGTAACAATTGAAAGCTGTAACAGATTATGAAAGGGAGGACCAATAGCCAGCTCTTTTCCGTGCATAGTCGCTAAAACTGCTTTACGACCAGAATATGGATGATCTGCGTAATGTTGTTTTTTGATCATAGTTTTTCAACCCCAACCATATTTAAATATACTTGTTATTGATGATCCACAACTCGCGTAGACACACCATTAACAGTATCTATCAATAGGCCATATACTCTAATTTCCGAGGGCATCAAAGGATGCCGACGAATCAAGTTTACAGACTGTTTAATACCATCTGTGACTGTTTTGCTTCCCTCTATCCATTGAGCCATATCGTTTGCTGTAAATCCAGGGAAACAATGTTTAAAAAGATATTCTACGGTTTGAATCTTAACCGCTGGAATTTTTGTTTGTATGACTTTGGAAATTAAATTACTAGGGTCCGAAATAGATTCATTTCTATCTGCTGACCCTATAACGAAAATTTCCTCTACATTTTCTTGATAAACTGCTATAATTATGTTACGCATGAGACTATCGTATGGTTCTGAGATAACCGGGCCATAGCTTTTTAATACCATTATTTGTTCCGGGAGAAAATGAGACGCAGAATTTAACCATTGTTCCAATGGTTCCTCCATCCCAACTATACATAATACTTTTTTCCTATTGTCTGGGTTAGTTGAAATAGGTTCATTTTCGATTTGTTGATTATTAAATATTTTATCCGCAAACATGATCAACACTTCCTTTCTTTATTAATGATAGAAATTATTGAAGCCATTGTGCTATTGAATAATAAAGCGGTATTCCGAAAATCAAATTAAAGGGAAAAGTAATCCCTAGAGACAACCCTAGATAAATGGATGGGTTAGCCTCAGGAACTGAGGTTCTTAATGCGGCAGGAGCAGCAATGTACGAAGCACTTCCAGCTAGCACCCCCATCAATGTAGTACCTCCTAGCGAAAGACCAATGTAATTCCCGACAAAAATCCCCAAAATGCCGGATAATACAGGCATAAAGATTGCAAAGAGCAGGATTTTCCATCCATGTTTTTTCACTTCAGGAAGCCTTTGACCAGCGATCACACCCATATTGAGTAAGAAGATCATCAAAACACTTGGAAAAAGGTCTATAAACAATGGCTTAACAGCAGGAAGAGCACCCTCACCCGCAATCCATCCGATCACAAGACTTCCCAGCAAAAGCAACACACTTTTTCCAAACAGGCTTTCTTTAATCACTTTTGTATTAATTAAACCACTGACCATTGGCTTGCCTGCAGTGAATCTGATATTTTGTGACAAAGAATGCCCTTGATTTTCTTCATTCAGTTTCAACAAAAGCAAGGAAACAAAAATAGCTGGACTTTCCAGTAGAACAACTAAGACATTCATAAAACCTTCATACTTTGTTCCAAATTCACTAAGAAACGAAATAGCAGCTCCGTAGGTAACAATACTCACCGACCCGTATGTCGCAGCCAGGCCGATGGCATTCTTAAAATCCATTTTCATGAAACGGAGGATAAATAACACGATTATAGGTATAAAAGTACCTAAAAACAGGGTTCCGAGGATAGGTTTTATAACAGTGCTCAATGAATAATGGGAAAGTTCGATTCCACCTTTGATTCCTATCGCTATCAGAAGATATATGCTTAACGTTTCACTTAGCGCCGTTGGAAATTTTAAATCTGATTTCACCATTGCTGCGAGTATTCCAAGTGCAAAAAACAACACAACTGGAGATAGTAAATTTTGAATAATAATATCAGTCACTCTTTAGTCCTCCGATTCTACTACCAGTGTTGACCGACGATATATAATCCCTTTAGCATGTAAAATAGCTGGTTTATCTTCAACTTACCCATTCTATATTCTTAAAAGGGTCTTTTAAAGATCTCCCAAGTTTGATTTTATTAAGACTTTAGTTTTTCCTCTAAATTACACGATAATTTAAAGACCATAATTCGTTCACCGGTTCTTGTGCTAATATCAGTGTGAAATATCATTACTTCTTCACCGGTTTTATCTCGAATGATTTCATCTAATTTGTCTCGACCTGATTCCACCAAGTGAGAACGAATTTGTTTGATCGACAACAATCCTTCCGTTGTTTCAGAGAGCTTATATTCAGCGGGTGTTAAGACTCCTTTCAAAACCACAATTACCATGTCGCGGAGAATATCGGTCTTGACCGTAACGGATCCGCGACCTAGAAAATCCTTCTCCCATTGCGATAATGCTTTGCTGATTTCTGCTTCTATTTGACCTTTTGTCATATTGCCCCCCCTAACAAAAAAATCAGTATGAGATATCACCAAATATAGTGATATCTCATACCGATTTATTTCAAACTAACTACAAAAGTCTTTAATTATATTTTCACAAGGACAATGACACATTACCCAAGTGCTAATACATTTTCCCTTTGTAGTTATATTGATAATCTATCGTAGCTTTTTATTGTAAATTTATTCTACCTTTAAGCAGTTCGGTTGTCAAACTCAAAATATATCTATATGTTTCTTTATCAGTTGGCAATCTCCTATTTGAGATATGCTAAGCGTTTGGATTCAAAGGGCCAAATTTACTCTACACCCCTCACTCCATCATTGGATGGGACATAGTTTCCCTATGTTCAAACTTTAGACCAGTACTAGTACTTTCGGAAGTTCATCAGTTCCTACCCCTGGGAACTATTCTAACCTTGTCTAGTTTATTAACCGTGCGGCATATTCGTTGGTATACCTTTTAGCCAATATTTTTAGCTGGTGTAGTTCCAAATTTTTTTCTGCACACTATTTAGCTTGGGTCTGACTGACCACTTGCCCTAAAAAGAGCAATCGGCTGTTCAAATTCCTTCCTTATCACAGTGTTTTGGACATTAAAAGACATCCTCTAGTAAATATTCCTTGAGGAGGTTATCGTATAAAAAAGAACCGGCCGGGTTTTGTCCGGTTTTACTTATTACATTTTTCTTAGATATACAACTCGAATTTAAAATGACTATAAATATTTGTAACATTAGCAAGGTTTATATAACTTTTTCTTTGATTAACTAGCCCGATTGCGGAAGAACACTAATGTTTTAAAAGTGTGTTCTTTTAAATTAACTTATTTAACAATATATTACTCCTATGACGAATACCTTTAGAACTATGCTTCGCCTTCATCACAATAACACCTCGATTTTCAATGATTTTCAATGTTTGACTCGTCCATGCGCCATTGCTATTAACAAGATTTACAAGTAAACAATGATAAATAGCATTCCAGTTATGAGTATTAGGCGATGATAAAATCAACATCGACAACGAACGATTCTCACGCTCTACTTCTATAATATTAAATTGCTTTCCATTTGTCATATGTACTTTAGCAATCACATATCGTCTTTTCGTAACACCATCACTTAACTTTGTAAATTTACGTTCTCCCAAGCCTTCCGGTAGCACATCGGTAAATGCTCTAATTTCCACTACATTTGGATGCTGTTCCATTACTTTCAACACATTAATAAAATCATTTAGCTCACCTTGAGCCTGGATTTCGTGCAACATTTGATGCTCTAGCCCTCTTGCTAGATGTTGACCTCCACTATCTGCTGTAGATCGCATTGAATCATTATTGCCATAGTATTTCTTAGTATTTTCATCTTCTTTCGTTCGCTGCTTTGAGGAACTACTTTTAATTCGTTTGATTTTAGGTACCAATGTATATTCATGTTTCAACTGATTCATTTGTACAAGATCAAAGTCTTCCGTGGAGCCATCGACTTGTTCATCTAATGTAAGGCCCTCTTCATCGTCCATTTTATTTACGGCGCGATAAGTATATTTCTTCGCCTCATTCGATTTCACTTGATCTTGTATTTCTGGATGTGAAATTGAGATATGTTTGTATGGAATATATTTATTTTTCACATTTACGATTTGTAGAACTGTCCACGAATTATTATTCTCTTTTACACGAACCGTTATGGTAATCGATTGTGTAAGGCCCCATTCAAATATCAAAGCCTTTTCCTGCAACCAAGTAAAGGCTATATTTTCATAGACTTGCCGTAAATCACGATTCGTTAGTAACCAAACCAATTGATAAATAAAACCTGTTTTGGTGTATTTCAGTTCATAAGATGATGAAAAGCTAAGATGAATTTTATTAGGTTCGTATGTTTCAGTGAAGAATTGAGGAAATGAATTCGATTCAAACAAGCGATATAAAAGAAAGCCGTTCGGAGCTAAAATGCTACGCAACACTTCAATGACTGGTAAAATGACATTCTTGCCATCAAAAGAGAACACGAAACTACGGGAAGTTGCAGAATCACTGCTTCCTTGAATAGACCAAGGGCGTTTGTGATATTTAACACTATTAGGATAAATAGTCATATCGATTTCTTGTACACCTTTAGGAACTTGACTAGCCGTAATGATGCCATCAGTATAATAATGTTGGATTGCTAGGCATGGTAATGTACCCCAATCCATTAAAATACCTTCTGTACGACCTTGTGAGCGAAAATAAGCTTTAATCATCATTTTATGATCACATCGGAATGGCTCACCAATCCATATCAGTTGTGCTTTTTCACCTTTTGCAAAAGGCCAAGCAATTTTAACCTGTTGTTTGCTCATAACTTTTCACTTCCTGTTTTGTTCGTAAATATTCTTCCAAATACGGTTTTATTTCATGAAAATGATGTGACTTAACAGCACCAATACGCTGTACCTTCCATAAAACAACTGGTTCTTGCCCCTGTAACATTCGATCAATAATTTTACAAAAACGTCTGATATGGAATTGCTGAGTAGATTCTGTAATTTCAGATAGGAGCTTTTTAGTCTGGGGTAGCTTATCAAGGTGTTTCTCCAAGTTAGATAATATTCCAAGTCGTTTTCCAACAATCGAGATTGTAATCCGAATAGGTTTATCTAGTACGATTAGTTCTTTATAAAGTTTTTTTACTTCAGAGCAGTATTCCCGATCACGTGAGGCCCAATCGACAATTGCTTGATTATTCTTCTTCTCATGAATTTTAGGCAACTGTTCAAACAGCCACTCTTTATCGTGACGATACAAGTAGATATATTCTTTTGGGAAACACTGACGAATTTGAGTTCTTAAATAACTTGGGTATTGCTGCATTCCTTTTAATAATTGTTTTCGATTAGTCAGCAACATCGAAGGGATATCGTTTTCTGATAATCCTTCTATTTTTATCTCTGAAGAAAGATATTTTTTAACCGTTTTCGAATTTACACCAAGCATTTTAGCTAATGTTCTTGTACTGGACGTTCCTTTGGCTTCCAATTCATGTAATTTAGCCTTCCAGACGTCTCCAAATGCTTTTACACGTCCAATACGATATTTATCTTTAGATAATCTATCAGGGCCTTTTCTAGCGTAAATAAAGCCACAAGAGCATTCAAACGTACCAATGGGTGCTTTTGATTTAAAATCCCTCGTAACATTTACTTCAGGAATTACAAATGCCTTATAATGATTAGCTGCTTTATTTAAACAAGGCCATGGACCACTACCGAAAGGACCTATATCAGCTTCACCTTGTAAAAAGGAATCTACATCTTGTTCTAAGAAATAAAGCATAAGCAAATGACGGAAAGGATGCGCATGACGTTTTAGATTGCGTGTAATGACCTTCGGCCAATTGTACTCATTATCAACATCGATTGCTGATTCATACTTAACTAAAAATCCTTTTGGAAACTTTGATTGAAATGCTTTGTATAGCTCCTTTTGCCGAATTCGATTAGAGGTTGTTATTAAATTACGCTCTCGTAAAAGAGCCCGATATTTAAGATTAATAGATCCCCTTGAAAATTGATGTATTGGAACTTGTAGCAGTTGATAAGCCATCTTTGCTAAAGCAATTTGAATGGCTACAAACTCTTTTGGTTCAACTTCTTGAATCTTTGATAAGTTCATTAGCTTTTTATCGAATCGAATAAACTCTATTCGACTCTGCTTTGAAAAATCGACAGGATACTTCTTTAATTTCAATTCATGATGCGCACAGAAATCAATCCCTTGTAGTTGATGCTCACGATGAATATAGGGTTCTCCATGTTGCTCAATATCACTAGCTGCACATTCCGGACAATAATAGAGTCCGTCCTTTTTACAAATACCTCCTGCGACCATTCCAAGTCTTGTATAAAGTCCTTTTCCATCACCTTGAACATCCTGCATAATTTGTCGTTGCTTCTCCTGTGATAGAAAAGGAGCATAGAAAGGATAAATTGTATGCTTGGCTAATAAACTTTCTAACGAATAATGCGTGCCCATCTGTTTAGCGAGAGAATTAAAATGGCTACCAATCTCAACACTCGGAATCACTGAACGACTTTGAAATACTTCTTCTAACGTATCTTTGCAATCAATATTCCCACTGTAAAAGTGATAACGTGCGACCGCCGAATATATCAATTCATCTGGATATGGATCAGTAAAGAATGGCAGCATCTGGTTTCCTCCTAGTAGAATTCCTCCAAAGGATTTTTAATGTATCCATTTGCTTTTAATAATTCATAGGGGTGTTGCTTTTTGTCTAATGCTTGCTTTCTTAGCTTTAGCATTGGTAGAATCTCTGCATTTTTTGCTTTTGCCTTTGCTTTTTGATCTTTCTTTTGTTGATTTAATGCAATCGCCTGCTGAATCACGTCTGATTTAAGTTGATGAAATTTAGTATCAAGTGGATTTTCCTCAACTATTTTTTGTGAGAGCTTTTTAATATCGTTTTCCTTCAAACTATCAAAAATACCAAGAGCTTCCACTTCAACACTTAAGTTCCCAATCATGTCTTGACGTTTATACTCGATTGTATTTTGGCGCTCTTTAAATGCTTCTTGAATACGTCCTGTCATTTCAGTATTTCGCTTGTGATTCAGCATGACTTCATCCAAGTTAATCATAATATCTTCATATTTCATCATATCGGCAAAATTGTTCGTCCGAATAGCTGTCATCATTGGTTGAATCGTTTGCATATCTTCCCTAGCAGTCTTTTTTAATACTTGTGGTGTAATGATTTCTGCCGGGTTGTCCTCATCAAATAATACTCGTTCTTGCGCTAGAATAAATAGGTTCACGGCAACAGCAGTAATCCCTTGGCATTCATTATAAAATGCCTTCTTTGTCTCCTCTGTAAGCTCAGAATGGGTTTTTAAACACTGTAATTCCCAAAGTGTCTCTAGGAAAAACTCCCACTCTTCACTATTTTCGTCCATACGATCCCAAATAATAGCTCCATCACTTGCTGCCCGTCTTGCCTGTCTAAAGTTTCCTTTGAATAATTTTTGTGCTTTAGAAGTGCCGATTAAAACCGTAGGAATGCCAACTGTATTAGACAGTGTTACAAAAAAATTCAACATTTCTTCCTGTTCATTTTTGGAATATAGTAAGTGCTGGATTTCATCAATTACTAGAATACCGATGCCGTACATACTTGCTAACGATGTCATGTGCAATAACATTGTCGATGTCACACGGTTCAAATAGCCGTACTTTTCTAAATATCGAGTGCCTAGTAAATCATCAATTGCTTTGAAAAAGCTTTTGCAAAGTGTAGATAAACTTCCATCATACGGGCAGTCAATTTTAAGCCAAACAATTTGAGTTCGATTAAACGGTTGTCCTTTGTATTCTTCATGCTTGATCACTTGTGGATACATAAGCAAAAGACGTTCAATTGCTGTTGTTTTACCAATTCCAGAAATACCGATAATGGATAAGCTATCGGCAGTTGAACGAATATAATTTAGTCGTTCATCTATATATTTGTGAGCTGTTTCCTCTTCTTCACGCAATTCATGCAACACCCGAACACGCTCTAGAAATGTTCTATCTAATGGATTTCGCGCCAAGTAACCCCTCCGAATCAATGTAGACAATCGACGTTCTACCTCGAAATGAATCGGTAACGGCTGGATAAAATTCCTTACACGTTTTAAGACGTGATAACGAATATTCGTTTCACTTAACTTATCTTGCTCACTAATTCGTGGAGTCACCATAAATCGCTCTAGCACATTATCCTCATTAAATATAGGTGGAAGAGCTTCGATGAAAGGATTATTGGTATATTCATTTAAAAGCTGCTCCTTATAGACCGCTTTCTCAAAATCCCCTTTTAAGACAACCATGTCATTTGTCTTTCCCAAATTCCTCATCTCGCTTCTTCTTTAGTTTTTCCATAAGACGTGAGCCTGATTTCTTAGGTGGTGTTTCATCAATCTTCTCTTTTGTAACAAAGTCGATTACGTCAGCTGCTTCACTAACCTTATTAGGTGATAAATCAAACTTTTCAGCTTCAAGATTCAACTGTTTTTCAACATCCTTGTTTTCACGAATAACTGCTATTTTAGCTTTCTTACTAGTTGGCTGATTGAAAGATTCTTTTTTGTTCTTAACGGCTTTTTTTATAATCTCTTCCAATGCTGCATCAGTATTTACCGTAAGCTGAATTTGATTTGTTCGTTCCATTTCTTCTAGTTCATTCCGAAGTTGTTGCTGAAAGACAACTTCTTCCAAGAGGTCACCTTTATATTGCTGACTAGGCTCTAATAAAATACACGTCTCAAAATCTGTTCCGTTATCGTGGGGAATATAGATTTTTTCAATATGACGTGGATCATAAACGATTTCTAGACTTCTATTTTTCAACTTTAAATACCATTGCTCTTCAATAGCTTGACGAGAACCATAAAGAAGATTTTTAAACTTAATTCCAGCTCTTGAAATTGTCGCTTTCCCACGTGGAAGCACGTTCAGACGAAGAATATTTCGATCAACTGTTCTTAACCTTCCTTTGCGATTTTGAATACCCCAATTCCATAAGTTAATCGGCGTTGGCACTAGTCCATCAGCTACCATTTCTTTTTCAACAGGATATTTATCAATGACCTTTTGGTTATGATGAAGCGCCATTGTAATAATTAGAGATGTAAATTCCTTTAAATTTAGCGTAGCATTTAAGCGATAATCCTGATCTCCACGTTCTCGATATTCCTTTTGAATTGCTCCGGGAGCTTTTTGCTTTACCTTCCCATTAAACGTACGGAATTTCCTTTCAACAATCCCTTTCAAATCACCCCTATAAGCCGTAGTATTCTCGATTTTAATGTTAAGATTGTTAATTAAATTCTCTACCGAATAGCCTTCAAACTCACCTCGATCAGCGATAATAATTTCAGGCAAATGATGTGTTGGCCATTGCTCAGGTGCAATATCAATTCCGTACTGATTACAGAACTTTACTTTGTCAGCAACCATATTATCTAAAGCCATCATTGCACCGATCCATGACGGCCCTTCTAGCCCAACATAAAGACCCGTAATAATACGTGAATACACATCAAGTACCGCATAAATAACTGGTCTCCCAATTACTTTATTTACATCAAGCGAACTGACTAAATAAATATCTGCGATAGTTGCGTCAATTTGAAATCTAGTACCGGGACCATTTGTTTCTGATTTAGAATCACTTAAAATCGGACGATGCTTCAGCTCATATTCTTTCGTGCTTTTACGGAATTGAATGTCTTTCTTTGGATCTTCGAATTTCTTAAACCAATAATAAAACTGATGATAGGACGGTATTCGATTTGCTTCCCACACTCGATATTTCATTTCACCTTTTTCTTTATAACGGTCTGAATAGAAATCGCGCAGAATAAAATGATAGACATCTTTTAATGAATAGTTATTTGTCTTACGGTAATATTTGTTAATAGCATGCTCGAACTGTAACTTTATTTCATCTGTTATATTGATACCAGTTTGATAATCTCCACTAGTATTTACTCTTCGTGGACGACCTACTTTAGCATTTGCTAAAGCTTTGGATCTCCCTTTACCACCTGAGTTTGCATAATCCGGTAGCACAGCATTTTTAGTCATACCACGCTGCCAATATCGACTGAGGAGCTTTTTTACCTTAGTAGGTGTCACATTTAACTCTCCTGCAATTTCCTTTATCTTTGTTTCTCTACCATTTCTTTGAAGCAATACATCCATATGTTCCAAACAGTATTTTTGAATAGTATCCCAATCATCTTCGCGCTTTTGAATTTGCACATCTGTTAAGTCACTATCAGCTACAACTCTTGCGAACGGATCTGATATCACTAATAACTCTTTTTGTTCGATTTCTGTAGACAATGTGGCATAAAGCTCTTTTTTTGGCATAGATGTGTGTGCATCAATATCTACAATAAAAACATACGATTCTTCTATTTCAACAACCCGAATCCGTATTGAATCCTTCACATATTGAAACACCTGATTAATATAAATCATCCGTATTTCTCCTTCTTCAGCGTGCTTTCATCAATGGATTTAATATCAATCTGTTGCTCTAAATTTAGTGGCTCAAGCATATCTATAACGATGTTTTTTTGAGCAAGTAAATGATAAAACAGTGTTACACCACTACCAAAAGGTAAATGGGTATCGGTATCAAATTCATTCGTAATTATACGGATACTATTTTTGTTATTTAGTAACCTTTGCATTAAAGATAAGGATAAATCTTCAATATGTTGTGAACTCATTTCCTGAAATACATCATAATCTCGAATATCAAAATGATCATGAATGTAGCTAATGTTTCGTGCCATTGTTTTGGGGATTTCCTCCTCTGTAACAACCACCCAATCAATTTCCTTCCGTTGCCAATACTCTCGTTCAATCTCAAACTTTTCGAGTACTCGTTCCTTCAGTAAATCGTCCTTCATTTTGATTGTACGTGCTACTTCAAACACACCTTGTCCCATATCAACTGTTAATAAAAAATCCGTTGTCATCACAATCGGATCACCAGTTTTAGGATCAGTAGGATGTTTAATACCTAACTCATCTGCAATAACAATGGTTTCTTCTAATGGCAATAAAGGAAATTGTTCTCGAATATCAACAATATGATTTGAATATTCAGTTAAATAGAAGTAATTTTTTTCTAAATCCGATAGAAATTCATGCTGTCTGTTTGTTTTTATTCCTTTTAAACGAGTGGAACGACCCTTTGAAGATACATCTTGAATCTTCAACCAAGGTTTATAATCTACTCCTATACCGGTGCCTCGACCTTGTTTAATCCAATGTTCAATTTCAGATGTTCTTTTTCTTTTCGACATAAAAACACCCCTTTAGATAATCATATCCAAAGGGATAAAACGGTGCAACTTTTTTATAAACGGTATAACTTTATTTTAAACGGTACCTCTTTTTTACAAACGGTACAACTTTATTTCAAATCTACAGTAAAGAAATCTCGAAAATAATTAAATTGCACATAGTTGTTACCACAAAAAAACCCCTCTTGGACGAATCCAAAAGGGGGATAGTTTCTATTCTACTGTTACAGATTTCGCCAAGTTTCGCGGCTTATCCACATCACAGTCGCGGTGAAGCGCTGCGTAATAGCTGATCAATTGAAGTGGAATAACAGATACTAAAGGTGTTAGTAAGCTGTGGACGTTTGGAATAACAAGTGTATCCCCGTCTTCTTCCATACCTTCCATTGAAATGATACAAGGTTTCGCACCACGTGCTACAACCTCTTTCACGTTTCCGCGAATGTTTAGTGCCACTGGTTTTTGTGTTACTAGAGCGAACACTGGTGTACCGTCTTCGATAAGAGCGATAGTTCCGTGTTTCAACTCACCACCTGCAAAACCTTCTGCTTGGATATACGAAATCTCTTTTAGTTTCAATGCGCCTTCAAGACTTACGAAGAAGTCGACGTTACGTCCGATGAAGAATGCATTGCGCGTTGTTGCTAAGAAATCTTTTGCAATTGCTTCGATTGCTTCTTTCGAGTCAACCATTGCTTGTACTGCGTTCGCTACGATCCCAAGCTCTTTGATCAAGTCAAATTCAACATCATGACCTGCGTGCTTAGCAGCCACAGTTGCAGCCACAGCTAGAACAGCGATTTGTGCAACGTATGCTTTTGTTGAAGCTACTGCGATTTCTGGACCTGCATGTAAAAGCAATGTGAAGTCTGCTTCACGAGAAAGTGTTGATCCTTGAACGTTTGTTACGGTAAGTGCTTTGTGGCCCATTTCCTTGATTTTCACAAGAACTTGGCGCGAGTCAGCTGTTTCACCTGATTGAGAGATGAAGACGAATAGTGGCTTCTCAGAAAGGATTGGCATGTTGTAGCCAAACTCACTTGAGATATGCACTTCTACTGGCTTCTTCGTAATTTTCTCGAAGTACTCTTTACCAACAAGACCTGCGTGGTAGCTTGTACCTGCAGCAATGATGTAAAGACGGTCTGAAGCATTGATAGCTTCTAAAATATCTGCATCGATTGAAAGCTCGCCTGCTTCGTTTTGGTACGCTTGGATGATTTTACGCATTACAGCTGGCTGCTCGTCAATTTCTTTTAACATGTAGTGTGGATATGTTCCCTTTTCGATGTCACTCATATCAAGCTCTGCTTTATACGAATCACGCGCAACAACAGTACCGTCTAACTTTTGGATTTCAACTGAATCCTTTTTCACAATCACCATTTCTTGGTCGTGAAGCTCTACGTACGTGTCTGTTACTTGAAGCATCGCCATTGCGTCAGAAGCGACTACATTGAAGTCGTCTCCAAGACCAACTAGAAGTGGGCTCTTGTTTTTTGCAACGTAGATTGTTTGTGCTTCTTCCGCATCTAAAAGTGCGATTGCATATGAACCGTGAAGAAGTTCAAGCGTTTTGCTGAATGCTTCTGCAGTCGTCATGCCATCGTTTACAAATTTCTCGATCAATTGAACGATAACTTCTGTATCTGTATCAGACTTCATTTCAACGCCTGGAAGATATTCTTTTTGTAGTAAGTGATAGTTCTCGATAACCCCATTGTGTACTAGCGTATAACGCTCTGTTGTACTTTGGTGAGGGTGAGCATTTACTTGGTTTGGAACACCGTGAGTTGCCCAACGTGTGTGTCCGATACCTGTTTTGCCCATTACGTCTTCACTAACTGCTCCGCGAAGATCTGCGATGCGGCCTTTTTCTTTGAATACTGTGATGCCTTCTTCGTTACGAACTGCAATACCCGCTGAGTCATAGCCGCGGTATTCTAATTTTTCTAAGCCTTTTAACAAAATTTCTTTGGCGTCACGTTCGCCGATATATCCAACAATTCCACACATAATAAAAATCCTCCGATTGATTGAAGCATGCAAAAAGAAGCGTCGCTTTGGGCGCTTTTTTTCATACTTATTTAGTATCGCCTTCTATCCGGTCTGTCTACCAATCGCTTGGCAGGTTTACAGATAGAGTAACAACCGGGCGTAGTGCGGTCGGGAGGCATCCGCCGAATCCTCGATAAACCTCCACCTCGTCTGCTAAGGACTGTTTCCGTCCGAGTTCCTTAGCTCTGGCGCTTCAACTTGTTTCCGATTTCTTTGCGCGCACAGCTTTCCTCCTTTAGCGCGTGTTCCTATGCTTCTCAGCATAACCTCCATATCATACAAAATTTAGTGGGTCTCGTCAATTGTAATCTATGTAAGAAAAGACCCTTTGGTGCTTAGGCACCAAAAGGTCTTGGGGGTCCTAGTTCTCTAAAAGCTTGAGCATTTCGCGATTGAATGCCGGAATGTCGTCTGGTTGACGGCTAGTCACCAGTTGATTCTGACAAACGACTACTTCCGTATCTTGCACTTTCGCTCCAGCATATTCCATATCAACTTGAATGGATTTAAAGCCTGTTGCATCGCGACCCTCTAGAGTCTTTGCTGTAATTAGCAGCTGCGGCCCGTGGCAGATAGCGAATACAGGTTTTTTCGCATCCATGAATTCTTTTGTAAAGTGGACGAAACGATCGTCGGCACGTAGTTGGTCAGGTGAGAATCCGCCTGGCAGTAAAAGTGCGTCAAAATCACTTGCGTTCACATCATCAATTGATTTATCAATTGTGACTTCTGTATTGTCTTTTTTCCCAGTAACCGTCTTGCCTGCTTCTTTTTCAATTGTGACCACTTCATGGCCCGCATCTTTCAAAGCTTTTGCTGGTTCTGTCCATTCGACGTCTTCAAACATGTTGGTGATTAACGTTGCTACTTTTGCCATTGTATCTCCTCCTAAATGTTTGTACGTACTATGTATTCCACTCTGAGAAAGAATTAAACATTCGGATTGCGAAGGTTTTTCTAGAAAGGGGTTTGGGATAATAGGGGTTTGGGATAATAGGGGTTTGGGCCCTAGGTGACTGGTTTTGTGACCTGGTAGACATGTTTTGTGACTTGAGCGAGCGTTATTGTGCCCTCAAAACTACCGTTTGTGCCCTGAGTCGTATTATGGAAACTAATTACTCAAAACCTTTTCTAGAAAAACCTTGAATTACTCAAAACCTTTTCTAGTAAAACCTTGAATTACTCAAAACCTTTTCTAGAAAACCTTGAATTACTCAAAACCTTTTCTAGAAAACCTTGAATTACTTAAAACCTTACTAATTAGACCTTTCTGAACAAAAAAACGCCCCCTGGAAGGGAGGCGTTTGACTGGATTATTGATCTAAGCCCATTTCAGCACGCACGACGTCGGCAATACGGTTGACGTAGCTTTCGCACTTTTCTTGTGACTCCGCTTCAACCATGACACGAACAAGTGGCTCTGTTCCAGAAGGACGCACGAGGACGCGGCCATTGCCGTTCATTTCGCTTTCGACCTCTGAAATGATCGCTGCCACTTTTTCATTATCTGTTACAGCATGCTTATCCGTTACACGGATGTTGACAAGCTTTTGTGGGAAGATTTTCATCTCACCCGCTAGATCTGATAACTTCTTACCTGTTGCTTTCATGATGTTCACGAGTTGTAGACCTGTTAGGAGGCCGTCACCCGTAGTATTGTAATCTAAGAAAATGATGTGGCCCGATTGCTCGCCACCCAAATTGTATCCACCATTACGCATCTCTTCGACCACATAGCGGTCTCCTACAGCTGTTTGGACAGATTGTAGGCCGTGATGCTCAAGCGCCTTGTAGAAGCCCATATTGCTCATTACAGTAGAAACAACAGTCTCTTTGTGCAAACGGCCTTCTTTGACAAGATAACGCGCTAAAATATACATGATTTGGTCGCCATCGACGACATTTCCTTTTTCATCGATTGCAATGACGCGGTCGCCATCACCATCAAACGCAAGACCAATGTCCGCGCCTTTTTCTTTCACGAAAGCTGAAAGAGCTTCTGGGTGCGTCGATCCAACGCCATCATTGATGTTAAGACCGTTTGGCGATGAACCCATTGTTGAAATGTCTGCATCTAGGTCAGCAAAAATATGTGTGGCGTGAGAAGACGTAGCACCGTGTGCACAGTCTAGTGCTACATGGATGCCTACAAAGTTCTCAGTCACAGACTGCTTCAAGAATTGAAGGTACTTTTGACCACCTTCGAAATAATCCGATACAGCTCCAACATTTCCGCCTGTTGGACGTGGAAGAGTATCTTCCTCTTGATCAAGAATCGCCTCGATTTCATTTTCTTGCTCATCTGTTAGCTTGAAACCATCTGAACCGAAGAACTTGATTCCATTGTCTTCAACTGGATTGTGCGATGCTGAGATCATGACTCCCGCATCCGCGCTCATAACACGCGTCAAATAAGCCACACCAGGTGTGCTCAATACGCCGAGCGTCATGACTTCAACGCCAACTGATAATAGACCTGCTACTAGTGCAGACTCTAGCATGTGACCTGAGATACGTGTATCACGGCCCACTAATACTTTTGCTCTGCCCTCAGCATTCTGAGTTAATACATAGCCGCCCACGCGACCTAAACGAAATGCGAACTCTGGTGTTAAGCCCTCATTTGCGACTCCACGAACACCATCTGTACCAAAATATTTTCCCATTAGAAATTCTCTCCTTAATTCATGGCAACTCAAGTTCTTGCAACAGTAATCGTTGCTTGAGATAACTCAGCCACCCATGTTGCCACATCAGATCCTTCGACTTCGATCGGCAAAGTAAATTCGCCTTCTTCATCGACTGCGCTAGCATCAATACGTACTTGCACATCTTCTGCGGTTAATTCATTGACCTGTGATTCCGGGCCGGTCGCTGTTACATTCACGACCCCATCACTGGGGATGGCAAAAGTGGAACTCCATTCTTCTGCCAGTCCCGCAATCACAATCGGTACATTTTGGAATGTACGAGATGTGACCACATCTTCCGTGTCTTCAGGTGGTGTATTTGCAGAGGTATCATCCTCTGGAACTTGTTCTGCTTCATTTTCCGGTGCTGCTACTGTGGCATTGATTGTGACTGGTACTGTATCTCTTCCCACTCGGTCGATTCCCTCAGGCGCTTCTACTTCTATGTCTACAGTGCCCGATTCTTCGATTTGTGAAACATTCACACGCACTGGAATTTCTTCAAGTGCATCAACCACAGAACGAGGCCCAAAGACTCGCATTGTAGAAACCGTAGAGGTAATCGAATTAATCGTAACTCCGTCTTGAGGAGAACCTGTTTGCTCCAGTACGATTGGCACCTCTTTGCTGTATTGCTCAATCTCAACCGAAACATTCACTACTTCCGGCTTAATCACGACATCTAGCTTGTTCAAGTCCCTGTCTAAAACGCGAACACGGGCTTCCTGTGTAAAGGATTCATTGAGCCCTTGTTCCCCACTAACAGTCGCTTTCACGAAACTGATCGCTTCAACAATACTGCGTGCTCCTGTTACCGTTACACGGTTCGGCTCAACATTAGTTGATTTTACCACATAATTGTCAGCAAGCAATCGCTCATTCATATCTGGTTCGACTGCAAACTCTTCCGTGATGAGTTCTTCAATCGTAACTGTCACAGTCCGTGGATCCGTTCGCACTTTTAAACGTTCCGGAAGATTTTCATATTGGACTTCAACTTCATGCTGGCCAAGTGGCAATTCCCGCAAATCGAGAAACACAGTGTAATCCTGCATAGTCTGAGCCGAAAGCACAAGATTGCTTGGCCCTTCGATATTCAATGTGACAGTATCAGGCGCACCCGTCACCACAAGATTGTCATCATCGTAATAGACCTGAACGGGTACATCTTGAATACTTTCTACGCTAGTGCCTACTGTATTCATTTGATTGCCCTCTAACTCATTTTGAACTGTAATAAATAGAAGGACGGCAAATAAAAGGGAGACAATACGTAAAAACCACGGATTATCCATCATTTTATCCATTTTTCGGCCCCTTCCATAACCATTTTGACGTGGTCACTTGCTGCTCCGTTTCACCAAACCACAAACGTTTTAAATGTTGTTCAAATTCGTCCATCGTCAAGTTCCGGTGCAGGTCGCCATTGGCTGTGATGCTGACTGCTCCCGTCTCTTCTGAAACGACAATCGTCACAGCATCTGTCACTTCACTCAGTCCGATTGCTGCGCGGTGGCGCGTCCCTAAATCTTTTGAGATGAACGGGCTTTCAGACAGTGGTAAATAGCAAGCAGCCGAAGCTATTTTATTACGCTGAACAATCACTGCTCCATCATGCAGTGGCGTGTTTGGAATGAAAAGATTGATCAAGAGTTCCGAAGAAATCGTAGCATTCATCGGAATACCTGTTTCTATATACTCCGATAACCCAGTCTCTCGTTCAATCGAAATCAAAGCACCGATACGGCGTTTGGCCATATAACTGACCGACTTCGACATCGCACCAAGGAGTCGATTTTGTTCCTCTTGCTCTTGCAACGAACTGCGGGCAAAAATCTTCCCGCGTCCCAGTTGTTCCAAAGCACGGCGAATCTCAGGCTGAAAAATAATAATGATGGCAAGAAAACCAAATCGAATGACTTGATCGAGCATCCAACCGAGCGTTTCCATTCCGAGGGTGTCGGTAATAACACGCGCCACGATAATAACAAAAATACCTTTTAACAATTGAACCGCTTTTGTGCCGCGGATCAACGTGATGAGTTTATAAATGACAAACCACACGAACAGGACGTCTAGAATCGTAATAAGCAATTCAATGGGTTCACTGTTTTGTAGTTGCATCAAAAAGTCCATGTGGCCACCCCACTTTCACTGTATGCATATGGCACTAGTATACCATAGATGCGTATAGAAAAAACTCCCGTACCTCATAGGAGATGCGGGAGTTCTTCATTTAATTACTAGAATCGTCACTACCTGTGATCCAGTTTTCGACACCTTGATAGCCAGACTTCATTTTGAACCATAACCATTCAAAGATACGGTCGATTTCTTCAATTTCTCCTGTGACCACCGCTGTGGATGCCATTAAGGAAGATGTCTCAATCTCATCTTCATTGATGATGCGACCGTTGATGACCGTCAAATTCCCTTCAATGGTTCCTTCCACACGAATATCACCATTTCGGACGACAAAATCGCCTTCTACAACTTCTCCCTCTGGAATGATCACAGTGTCGCCTTCTACTAGTATATTATCGGCTTTCGTAAATGCGAACTGTTGGTCATTCGAGAAGTTGCCAAAGAACATGGCACTCATAAAGACTAAAAATACTGCGGCTGCTGATACTATTGGATAACGTCTAAACCAGTTTTGTGGTCCGGCTGAAACGTTGCGTTTTGGTAGTGTGGCCATGATGTTTGACGTCAAATCTGGTGGTGGTGTGACCGGCTGAGCACTCTTCATAAACGCAACAACGTCACTAAGTTCGTGCATATGCGCTTGACATGCCTCACAGCTCTTCAAGTGGGCTTTCAGCTCTTTTTCTTCATCAGGCTGAATATCCCCATCTAGATAGGCATGCATTAGTTCAATGTATTTCTCGTGGCATGCACCCATCATCGTTTCCCTCCTACCTCCGTCATCGGGAGCTGACTCATCTGTTTGCGGAGCGCTTCCCGCCCTCGGTGAATCCGTGTTTTCACTGTACCGAGAGGGAGATCTAAAATTTCACTGATTTCTTGTAGCGGTAATTCTTCCATGTACTTCAAGACGATGACCGATCGATACTTATCTGGTAAGCGGCTGATTTCATACTGGACACGCTCTTGCATCTCCATTTTCTCCAACTGCTCTACAGGAAGTGCTCCGCTCGCTGCGACTTGTGAGTACATATCGAGACCATCTGTTCCCGGAACTTGGGCATCTAAATGATAGTCTGGTTTCTTTTTACGAATTCGGTCGATACAAAGATTCGTTGCGATGCGAAAAATCCATGTAGAAAATTTTCGCTTCTGATCGAATGAATGCAAATTAATGAAAGCCCGTAAAAAAGCTTCTTGGGTAATATCTTCGGCTTCGTGTTTGTTGCCAAGCATACGATAGCACACTTGATAAAGGCGTGCTTGGTACAAATCCACGATTTCTGTATAGGCATCTTGATTCCCGTTTAACACTTGTTTGATTCTCTTGTTGACGATAGCATCCATGCTCTACTTTCCCCTCCGCCTCTGCGGTTCTATAATCTATACGGTCCGTGGTATCAATAGGTTTCACTTTTTCTTTATTATTTTATTGTAACAAATTTTGACAGACCTTAGGGGACGAATTATTCATATAGTGCATGAAAAAAGTCCCCTTCTTTTAAGAAGAGGACGAATGACTTTTTTATACGAGGCTTTCTCCGAAAAGTGAGCCCATTAATGCAACTGCAACATCCGCAGTCTTGTTTTTCTCATCAAGAATCGGGTTCACTTCCACAAACTCGGCTGATGTAATCAAGTTTGAAGATGCTAACATTTCCATCGCTAGATGACTTTCACGATAGCTGATTCCACCTGGTACAGGCGTCCCAACTCCCGGTGTATAGAGTGGGTCAAGTCCGTCTAAATCTAGAGACAAGTGGACGCCATCCACTTCACGGTCACGTAGGTACCACATCGCTTGGTTCATCACTTCTGTCATCCCTAATTTATCGATTTCGTGCATCGTAAATACTTTCATACCTTTTTCTTTGATCAAGTCACGCTCACCTGGGTCAACTGAACGTGCACCGATGATGACGATGTTTTCTGGTTTCACTTTTGGCGCGTATCCATGAATGTTGACAAGTTTGTCATGACCAAGGCCCATACTTACAGCAAGTGGCATCCCGTGAATGTTCCCTGACGGCGAAGTCTCTTCTGTATTCATGTCGGCGTGCGCATCGTACCAGATCACACCTAGGTTCTCGTAATTCTTTGCAAGACCTGCAAGCGTCCCAATGGCAATACTGTGGTCGCCACCAAGAACTAATGGGAATCGGTTGTTGCTTAGAACTTCACTCACTTTGTCAGCAAGCTTTGTGCTTGTTTCAATGACTTCTGGTAAGTTGCGAAGCTTTGTATTTGTATCATGGCCAGCGTTTGTCTGATCAATCGAAATATCGCCTTCATCTCGTACGTCATGCCCAAGAGCTTCTAGACGTTGAATCGCTCCAGCATATCGCATTGCGCTTGGTCCCATGTCGACACCGCGACGATTTTGACCAAAATCCATAGGTACTCCAATTACGGACATCTCTAATTTATTCATGATTTTATGCCTCCTCAATTCGTTATGTCTATTGTAACTGCTTACATAACGATGGCTCAACCGCGCAAAATCACGTATATTTATTCATCTTCTCAAGTAATCTCTTCTTTGCTTCCGGCCATTCAGCATCAATCATGGAATACAAATAAGTGTCCCGAGGTTTTCCGGTACTCCGTATCTTTTCATTGCGAAGAAAACCCTCTTTTACGAATCCAATTCGTTCAATTGCTCTTTGTGATGCTTCGTTTTCAGCATCCGTTCGAATTTGTACGCGCATGAGTCCGAGCTCCTCGAATGCATACTGTAGAAGAAGATACTTACACGTCGTATTGACATGCGTGCGTTGATAAGGCTTTGCGTAAATCGTCGCCCCTATCTCTGCTGCTTTATGTTTGAGGTCTATATCATACAGACGTGTAGTACCAATCACCTTTTTTGCCCTTTCATCTATCACTGCAAACACCAAGACATCCTTCTCAGTTTCCATACGATCAATCGCATAGTTAAGCCACCCCTGTAATTGCTCTTTACGCTCCACTTTGGTGAGCATGTGTACATACACTTCCGGCTCAAATGTCTCCCATAAGGCGTCGCCATCTTTTTTGGTTAAAGGACGAAGGGTTACCCCATTTAGTGTTTTTTGCATTCCGATTCCCCCTTTTTTATATAGAAAAAAAACACCCACTTCTTTAAAAAAGAAATGAGTGCTTGTTATGGAGCCTAGCGGGATCGAACCGCTGACCTCCTGCGTGCAAGGCAGGCGCTCTCCCAGCTGAGCTAAGGCCCCAGAATGGCTGGGGTACTAGGATTCGAACCTAGGCATGACGGAATCAAAATCCGTTGCCTTACCGCTTGGCTATACCCCAATGCGTTGTATAAATAAATGGTGGAGGGGGACGGATTCGAACCGCCGAACCCGAAGGAGCGGATTTACAGTCCGCCGCGTTTAGCCACTTCGCTACCCCTCCAGAGGTCTATATGGTGGAGGATGACGGGATCGAACCGCCGACCCCCTGCTTGTAAGGCAGGTGCTCTCCCAGCTGAGCTAATCCTCCAGTATGTCGCTGTTTCACAGGACAAGAATTATTGTAGCATGTTGAAAAAGGTCGTGCAAGGGTTTTAAGAAATAGTTTTCTACATTTTACAATGTTTTATACAGTATTAAATTATCTAGTACACATTTCCTAATATTTCCGTTAAACTATAATTAACAGAATTTTAAATATATTTTAATAGGAGGAATTTATGGAGAAGTTTCACGAACAGCTTCATGGTTTAGGAAAGAGAATTGAACAACTTAAAGATTCTATTTCTACAGAGGAAGCAACTAAGACTGCTATTATAATGCCTTTCTTTCAAATGCTTGGATATGATGTCTTTAATCCTTTAGAGTTTAGTCCTGAATTTATAGCTGATGTAGGAATCAAAAAGGGAGAGAAAGTTGATTACGCGATTCTCAATGAAGGTAAACCAGTAATACTAATCGAATGTAAAAGCATAAATGCTCCACTCACAAAACATGATTCTCAACTTTTTCGATATTTTGGAACCACTACTGCCAAATTCTCTATTTTAACAAATGGAATCGAATATAAGTTTTTTACAGATTTAGTTGAACCAAATAAAATGGATACTTCTCCATTCTTCACTTTTAACATTCTTGATTTGAAAGAACCTCACCTTCAAGAGATTGCTAAGTTTCGAAAAGATGCATTTGACGTAGATAATATCACCAGCACTGCATCAGAATTAAAATACTTGAATGCTTTAAAGACATATTTAAATACACAGTTTAATTTGCCGTCTGATCCTTTTGTGAAATTCTTAGTAAATGAAATCTATGATGGAGTTAAAACCAAAAGTACTTTAGAAAAGTTTACACCTATTATTCAAAAAGGATTAAAACAAATTATTAATGAAATGGTAAGTCAAAAGCTTAACGCTGCGTTAAAGTCTACTGGAGATAAAATCGAAGAACAGTTTGTAACAGAAGTTGCTATAACTACTGCGGATGGTAAAGAGACAATCGTTACAACAAACGAGGAGCTAGAAGCATATTCAGTGGTCAGAGTGGCTCTAAAAGAGTTTGTTGATCCTGAAAGAATTTACTATAGAGATAACAAATCTTATTTTAATATTTTGTTAGATGATAATATTAGAAAATGGTTAATGCGGATTTATTTCGAAAAAAATAGAAACTATATTGTATTAAATGATGGCACTGGTGATGCTGCTAAAACAATAATAGAATTTAACAGACCTATTGATTTGTTCGATCACAAAGAAAGCTTTAATAAAGTTCTTACTACTTTTCTATAAACAAAAACGACTATCCATAATCAAATCGGATAGTCGTTTCTTTAAGCTTCCAGCCGGGATCGAACCGACGACCTCATCCTTACCATGGATGCGCTCTACCTACTGAGCTATGGAAGCAAAATGGCTCCGAAGGCAGGACTCGAACCTGCGACCTGCCGGTTAACAGCCGGATGCTCTACCAACTGAGCTACTTCGGAACAGTACTTTTCTATTATATCAATTAGGTGGGGCAGGTCAACGGAAAGTTCATGAAAAAAGTCAGATCCATCTTACGGTGCTTGTTCTAAAGATCAAAGTAAGATGGCATCAGTATGACGGAGGGTTCTTGAGAGAGCCAGATCCATCTTATGAAGTTTACTCTAAAGATCAAAATAAGATGGCATCGGTATAGCGCAATGTATTTCAAAAAGCCAGATCCATCTTACGATGCTTGTTCTAAAGATCAAAGTAAGAACGAAGAGGATAGGTGGAGGTGTTTCTTAGCTGTCAATCCCTCCATCCAGGCCGCCATTTCCTGGGTGAGTTTCCCCGAGCCTCCCCACGTAAGCTGAAAGAAGAGCACTTTCATCTTCGTTGCCGGGTCTCGGGAAAACTCAGATGGCCCGGGAAATGACGACCTGGACTCCGGGATTGATTGCCACTGAGAAGTTATCACTCTCAAATTCTTATTTAAACTTTGTAGACTGGCGTTCGACCACTGACAGATCAGTACTTACTAGAAAGGCATTTGGACATCTAACGTCTTCCTAGAAACGCATTCTGTTATCAGGCTCTTGCCAGAAAGAGCTCTTTGACATTTCAGGTCTTACTAGTAAGGGTTTTGTGGCTGAGCGAGCATTCTGGAGCAAGTAATGTGTTTTCTAAGGCAAGTAACTTGATTTCTACAACAAGTGACCTATTTTCTGCAGCAAGTAAACCGATTTCTACACCCGAAGTCGTTTTATGGAAACTATTTTAGATGTAGAGTTAGTTGGATGCAGTCGTTCCTACAAGAAGGTCTTGTCTTGGACGGATGGGTCGTACTGGAGAGGGTCGGCGCCGGAAAAGATTATGTCTACTTTTTCGCACACAAAAAAGGCCACCCCTGACGGGATGACCTTCTTCTCTTGTTGCCCAGCGACGTCCTACTCTCACAGGGGGAGACCCCCAACTACCATCGGCGCTGAAGAGCTTAACTTCCGTGTTCGGTATGGGAACGGGTGTGACCTCTTCGCCATCATCACTAGACCTTGAGCCTGTTCGCTCAAAACTGGATAGAACTCCATTGATTTTTTTGGTTAAGTCCTCGATCGATTAGTATTCGTCAGCTCCACACGTCGCCGTGCTTCCACCCCGAACCTATCTACCTCATCGTCTTTGAGGGATCTTACTTACTTGCGTAATGGGAAATCTCATCTTGAGGGGGGCTTCATGCTTAGATGCTTTCAGCACTTATCCCGTCCACACATAGCTACCCAGCGATGCCTTTGGCAAGACAACTGGTACACCAGCGGTGTGTCCATCCCGGTCCTCTCGTACTAAGGACAGCTCCTCTCAAATTTCCTACGCCCACGACGGATAGGGACCGAACTGTCTCACGACGTTCTGAACCCAGCTCGCGTACCGCTTTAATGGGCGAACAGCCCAACCCTTGGGACCGACTACAGCCCCAGGATGCGATGAGCCGACATCGAGGTGCCAAACCTCCCCGTCGATGTGGACTCTTGGGGGAGATAAGCCTGTTATCCCCGGGGTAGCTTTTATCCGTTGAGCGATGGCCCTTCCATGCGGAACCACCGGATCACTAAGCCCGTCTTTCGACCCTGCTCGACTTGTAGGTCTCGCAGTCAAGCTCCCTTCTGCCTTTACACTCTTCGAATGATTTCCAACCATTCTGAGGGAACCTTTGGGCGCCTCCGTTACACTTTAGGAGGCGACCGCCCCAGTCAAACTGTCCGCCTGACACTGTCTCCTGCCCGGGTCACGGGCATGGGTTAGAACTTCAATACAACCAGGGTAGTATCCCACCGACGCCTCCTCCGAAGCTGGCGCTCCGGGCTCTTAGGCTCCTACCTATCCTGTACAAGTTGCACCAAAGTTCAATATCAGGCTACAGTAAAGCTCCACGGGGTCTTTCCGTCCTGTCGCGGGTAACCTGCATCTTCACAGGTACTATAATTTCACCGAGTCTCTCGTTGAGACAGTGCCCAGATCGTTACGCCTTTCGTGCGGGTCGGAACTTACCCGACAAGGAATTTCGCTACCTTAGGACCGTTATAGTTACGGCCGCCGTTTACTGGGGCTTCAATTCGCACCTTCGCTTGCGCTAAGCACTCCTCTTAACCTTCCAGCACCGGGCAGGCGTCAGCCCCTATACGTCACCTTACGGTTTTGCAGAGACCTGTGTTTTTGCTAAACAGTCGCCTGGGCCTATTCACTGCGGCTCTCTCGGGCTTTCACCCTGTCAGAGCACCCCTTCTCCCGAAGTTACGGGGTCATTTTGCCGAGTTCCTTAACGAGAGTTCACTCGCTCACCTTAGGATTCTCTCCTCGACCACCTGTGTCGGTTTGCGGTACGGGCACCTCCCGCCTCGCTAGAGGCTTTTCTTGGCAGCGTGAAATCAGAAACTTCGGACTATGTCCTCCTCATCACAGCCTGGTGTTATAGATGCGGGATTTGCCTCACATCACACCTCACTGCTTGAACGTGCACATCCAACGGCACGCTTCCCTATCCTACTGCGTCCCCCCATCACTCAAATGGCGGGGAGGTGGTACAGGAATATCAACCTGTTGTCCATCGTCTACGCCTATCGGCCTCGACTTAGGTCCCGACTGACCCTGAGCGGACGAGCCTTCCTCAGGAAACCTTGGTCATACGGTGGATGGGATTCTCACCCATCTTTCGCTACTCATACCGGCATTCTCACTTCTAAGCGCTCCACCTGTCCTTCCGGTCAGACTTCGACGCCCTTAGAACGCTCTCCTACCACGCATACCCTAGGTATGCATCCACAGCTTCGGTGAACCGTTTAGCCCCGATACATTTTCGGCGCAGCGTCACTCGACCAGTGAGCTATTACGCACTCTTTAAATGATGGCTGCTTCTAAGCCAACATCCTGGTTGTCTAAGCAACGCCACATCCTTTTCCACTTAACGGTTACTTGGGGACCTTAGCTGGTGGTCTGGGCTGTTTCCCTCTTGACTACGGATCTTATCACTCGCAGTCTGACTCCCAGATACAAATCATCGGCATTCGGAGTTTGTCTGAATTCGGTAACCCGGGATGGGCCCCTAGTCCAAACAGTGCTCTACCTCCGAGATTCTTCATCTGAGGCTAGCCCTAAAGCTATTTCGGAGAGAACCAGCTATCTCCAGGTTCGATTGGAATTTCTCCGCTACCCACACCTCATCCCCGCACTTTTCAACGTGCGTGGGTTCGGACCTCCAGTGAGTGTTACCTCACCTTCATCCTGGACATGGGTAGATCACCTGGTTTCGGGTCTACGACCCCATACTCATTCGCCCTGTTCAGACTCGCTTTCGCTGCGGCTCCGTCTCCTCGACTTAACCTTGCATGGAATCGTAACTCGCCGGTTCATTCTACAAAAGGCACGCTATCACCCATTAACGGGCTCTAACTACTTGTAGGCACACGGTTTCAGGATCTCTTTCACTCCCCTTCCGGGGTGCTTTTCACCTTTCCCTCACGGTACTGGTTCACTATCGGTCACTAGGGAGTATTTAGCCTTGGGAGATGGTCCTCCCGGATTCCGACGGAATTTCACGTGTTCCGCCGTACTCAGGATCCACTCTGGAGGGCAATGGGTTTGGACTACAGGACTCTTACCTCGTGTCGTGGGCCTTTCCAGACCGCTTCGTCTACCCCTTGCCTTTGTAACTCCGTATAGAGTGTCCTACAACCCCAAGAGGCAAGCCTCTTGGTTTGGGCTCTTCCCGTTTCGCTCGCCGCTACTCAGGGAATCGATTTTTCTTTCTCTTCCTCCAGGTACTTAGATGTTTCAGTTCCCTGGGTCTGCCTCCGACCAGCTATGTATTCACTGGAAGGTAACACGCCATTACGCGTGCTGGGTTTCCCCATTCGGAAATCTCCGGATCAAAGCTCACTTACAGCTCCCCGAAGCATATCGGTGTTAGTGCCGTCCTTCATAGGCTCCTAGTGCCAAGGCATCCACCGTGCGCCCTTCCTAACTTAACCTAAGTTAGTGCTCTCCATGAAGAAGAGACTTAAGGTCACACGTCAATTGCTTGACGTTGTGTTTGTTACAATCAATGTCGTTCTATCCAGTTTTCAAAGAACAGGTTGTTGAATGTATGAACATTCAAAACTGAACTGCAAGACGTCAAGTCAAGACCCGAGGGTCTGTTCCGAAATAATCCTTAGAAAGGAGGTGATCCAGCCGCACCTTCCGATACGGCTACCTTGTTACGACTTCACCCCAATCATCTGTCCCACCTTCGGCGGCTGGCCCCATAAAGGTTACCCCACCGACTTCGGGTGTTACAAACTCTCGTGGTGTGACGGGCGGTGTGTACAAGGCCCGGGAACGTATTCACCGTGGCATGCTGATCCACGATTACTAGCGATTCCAGCTTCATGTAGGCGAGTTGCAGCCTACAATCCGAACTGAGAATGGTTTTATGGGATTGGCTCCCCCTCGCGGGTTCGCAGCCCTTTGTACCATCCATTGTAGCACGTGTGTAGCCCAGGTCATAAGGGGCATGATGATTTGACGTCATCCCCACCTTCCTCCGGTTTGTCACCGGCAGTCACCTTAGAGTGCCCAACTGAATGCTGGCAACTAAGATCAAGGGTTGCGCTCGTTGCGGGACTTAACCCAACATCTCACGACACGAGCTGACGACAACCATGCACCACCTGTCACCGCCGTCCCCGAAGGGAAGGCCTAGTCTCCTAGGCGGTCGGCGGGATGTCAAGACCTGGTAAGGTTCTTCGCGTTGCTTCGAATTAAACCACATGCTCCACCGCTTGTGCGGGCCCCCGTCAATTCCTTTGAGTTTCAGTCTTGCGACCGTACTCCCCAGGCGGAGTGCTTAATGCGTTAGCTGCAGCACTAAGGGGCGGAAACCCCCTAACACTTAGCACTCATCGTTTACGGCGTGGACTACCAGGGTATCTAATCCTGTTTGCTCCCCACGCTTTCGCGCCTCAGCGTCAGTTACAGACCAGAAAGCCGCCTTCGCCACTGGTGTTCCTCCAAATCTCTACGCATTTCACCGCTACACTTGGAATTCCGCTTTCCTCTTCTGCACTCAAGTCCCCCAGTTTCCAATGACCCTCCACGGTTGAGCCGTGGGCTTTCACATCAGACTTAAGGGACCGCCTGCGCGCGCTTTACGCCCAATGATTCCGGACAACGCTTGCCACCTACGTATTACCGCGGCTGCTGGCACGTAGTTAGCCGTGGCTTTCTAATGAGGTACCGTCAAGGTACCGGCAGTTACTCCGGTACTTGTTCTTCCCTCACAACAGAGTTTTACGATCCGAGAACCTTCTTCACTCACGCGGCGTTGCTCCATCAGACTTTCGTCCATTGTGGAAGATTCCCTACTGCTGCCTCCCGTAGGAGTCTGGGCCGTGTCTCAGTCCCAGTGTGGCCGATCACCCTCTCAGGTCGGCTACGCATCGTCGCCTTGGTGGGCCGTTACCCCACCAACTAGCTAATGCGCCGCGGGCCCATCCTGTAGTGACAGCCGAGGCCGCCTTTCAACACCGGACCATGTGGTCTGGTGGATTATTCGGTATTAGCCCCGGTTTCCCGGAGTTATCCCAATCTACAGGGCAGGTTGCCCACGTGTTACTCACCCGTCCGCCGCTGAATCTGGAGGAGCAAGCTCCTCCTTCATCCGCTCGACTTGCATGTATTAGGCACGCCGCCAGCGTTCGTCCTGAGCCAGGATCAAACTCTCCATAAAAGAGAACTTAATATAAGCTCATTTTGTTGCTGGCATCATAATGATGTCCATTTTTGAACGTCCATCACATCCCGTTAAAGGATGCGACTTGGTTCGTGTTTGCGTCACGCACACCCAACGGGGGTCGGGGCGGTGACGCTCTATCTTGACGTCTTGCATGTTCAGTTTTCAATGTTCATATGTCGTCTTGAGACAGCTTTCATATAGTAACAAAACATTCAACGTATTGTCAACTATTTGTTTCGTCTTGTTTTGGCGACCTCTGTATCTTAGCATCGTTTTAAAGGTAGAGTCAACGGTTTTTCGAAACTTTTTCGTTTCTTTTTTCATTTTTCTATTCAATCACAAGATGATGTTAGTTTGATACATCGATGGCACAACATATCCGGCAAGCATATTGTCTTTACACGTAGAATCAATTTCTCCAGCTACCTAAATCAAACTGTATATACCGATTTCAGCGTTATATGAAAATAAAGACCATTTAATTTCCAAAGGACAAGATAAAAGAGCTCCTCACCCTTTCCTCTACTTCGAAATAAAAAAACCACTCAACTTATTGTTGAGCGGCTTGCTGCTTCCGAGCTTTGCGTCGTTCTTCACGCTTCGCAAGGTCAATTTCAGATTGTTTGTTGTACTTCGGTAACGCCAGAAGTTGAAATGCGTTGACCGCCAATATTGGGAATAACAATAATGTCACCCAGCTATCCACACCTTCAGCGCGTACCATGAGCACTGGCAACCATTCTAATGTAGAAATAACAATCATGAAGAACATCGCAGAAATCAATGCGTGTTTCTTTGTCAGACGTGCTTTGATCATGGCAACGGTCACACCAGTTCCAATCAGGACAAGAAGTAGTCCAAGATATAGTAGTAACTGTTCAGTGGATGCTGATCCTGGTCGGAATCGGAAGATGATTAAATCTCCGATGACAATGATGATAAGTAAAACCTGAACCCAGTTCCAAAGTGTAAGGCTCTTAAAAATATTGACGCCCATCTGATGAATTGTTAAATACGCAAAAAATCCCATCTGAGCAATAACACTTACAGTGAACCCCATAACAACCATAAAGACAAAAGCCGCTGTGAATTCTCCCCACTCACCCGCTTGGAAGTATTGGGCGAATGCATCGTCCCATCGTATAAATAAGCCGAGCACACCTGTGATAAGTCCACCGATGAGCATCGCGCGTACAAAAAATTTAAACCAATTTCGTATAGTCACGAAAAATCCTCCATCTCTTTCTAGTTCTTCTCGATTGTATCAAATTATTTAGATAAAAATCTATGAATCACGCCAGTTCTTGCATAATTCCCTATCAATTGTGAACACTAATTGAAAAAGAGGTGAGGATGATGCGCGTTTGGCTGCTACTACTATCGATTTTGATTCTAGGTGCCTGTTCTCCATTTGAGCAAAAGTCGACATACGATGAAACGAAAAAGATGGTAATTGATGTGCAGCAAACAGAGGATGGCAAAAAAGCGCTTCGGGATACACTTGGTGATCCGACATTCCAGGAGATGCTGGTTCTTGAACAAGATGTCGTGAAAAAATCTGTTGAAACTACTCTTCTAAGCGAGGATGGCAAAGCTTTTTGGGAACATTCGATGCAAGACCCGAAATTTATGGACTCGATGGCAAAGAGGATGACGGCTCAGCAGAAAGAACTGGAGAAACTGTTGAAGTCGAGCAGTTTGCGAGAAGAGATGAAAAAAGTTGTAGAAGAAACGATTCAAAATCCTGTTTGGACAGCGTATTGGCCAGATCTTGTGATGAAAGCGGCGGAAGCTGGAAAAGGTACCGGTGGATCTGAAGGCGGTCCTTCTGGTGGAGGAGATGGTGCAGGTGGCTCGTCAGGCGATGGTGGCGCTGGTGGTGGGGGCCAGTAACAAGAAAAGGCAGTATTCTCGAATGATGAGAATGCTGCCTTTTGATTATGCGCGTTCGATAACTTGTTGTGCGATTTCGTTGTAAAGTTTGCCCGTTGGATGTGACTCTTCATAAACAGACGGTGCAAAGTCTTCGTTGTTCCAGTCAGGTTGCCCAAGTGGAATTTGACCAAGCAATTCTGTGCGAAGTTCTTCCGCAAGTTTCGGTCCTCCACCTTTTCCGAACACCATCTCACGTTCACCCGTTGACTTCGATTCATACCATGCCATATTTTCGATGACGCCGATAACTTCGTGGTCGGTTTGTAGAGCCATTGCCCCAGCTCGTGCTGCTACGAAAGCGGCTGTTGGGTGTGGTGTTGTGACGACGATTTCTTTTGAAGCCGGAAGCATCTGATGAATATCTAAAGCGACATCACCTGTTCCGGGTGGTAAATCTAATAGAAGGAAGTCAAGTTCTCCCCACTCTACATCTTTGAAGAATTGATCAAGAACTTTTCCAAGCATCGGTCCGCGCCAAACGACTGGTGCATTGTTCTCTACGAAGAAGCCCATAGAAATGACTTTGACACCTTTACGTTCCACTGGAATGATTCGGTCTTCTTTAATTTGTGGGTTCTCACGAATACCCATCATGTCTGGTACGCTGAATCCGTAGATATCTGCGTCGACAAGGCCTACTTTTTTTCCTAGGCGTGCAAGTGCAACTGCTAAGTTTACGGAAACAGTTGATTTCCCTACGCCACCTTTACCAGATGCGATTGAAATGATCTTCACGCTTGTTGCAGGAGATGTGAGGCTTTCTGCTGCTGCGCCAAGTTGGCCACGGAATTGCTCAAGTGCTTCTTGTGGAAGTTCTTCGAAACGGATTCCGACTGTAGCCACACCCGCACTCTTTAGTGTATCGACAACTTTTGTTTGAAGTTGCATTTGTTCTGCTGTATTTGTTTTTGCGATTGCGACTTTGACGCTTACGTAATTCTTTTCTTCTTTGATTTTAACGGACAGAATTCCGTTTGTTTCTTCAAGTGTTTTATGTAGAAACGGATCTTCGAGTTTTCCAAGAAGAGCCCGTACCTCTTGTTCGGTTAGCATGCTCAAAACCCCTTTTTTTCCTAGTCGTCTATTAGTATAGCATACCCTTGTGGAGTAGGGCTTGCTTGTGCTTGCGACTGGTAAAATTGTTCGAGGCCAGTGACAATGCCGTGTGCTATTTTTTGCTGATATTCTGATGTTTGCAAGAGTGCGCGTTCTTCTTCATTGCTGATAAACCCTGTTTCAACTAGTACAGAGGGTGCATTAGCTTTCTTGAGTAGATAAATTTGACGAATTCCCATCGCTTCCCGCTCTGTATTTTGCAAGGTTTCGCGAAGAGTCGCTTGAATGGCTTTTGCGAGGGGCTCCCCGTTCACTTCCCCTTCTTCATGGAAGAATACTTGTGCCCCGACTCCTTTTTGATGCAGTGTATGCGGGGAGGGTTTTGGGTATGACGTGGGATAACAGAATCGGGGAGGTTCGGGGATTGTGTCGGGATTTTCACCAATTGTGTCCGAGAGATTCGAGGTCTAACGGCTGAGATTCGCCGTCTAAATCCGCCTATTCACCACTTCCTCATATTATGGAAACTCATCTCACCCCTCAATTTTCTTTCTATAAACTCTTGCATTAGTATTTCCTTCAGCAGCATAACCAGCTTGTAATAATACTTTGCGTATAGCATCCGCCCCTATCTCTGGTAGCTGCTTACGAATTTCAGAAATACTTAAAACCGGCCCATGAATTGCAAATTGACTGAGAATATTTAGCGCAATCAGTTCATGCGCTTTCACATTGCAGACTTTGCATACCCAGGTTCTAACGAATCTTTTTAGAGCAGAATGACATGTTGGACAGAATAATCCCTCAAGTAGTTCAGCTCGCTCAATCTTATACCTTTTAGAGAATGGTACTTCTTGAAAAAATTGAGTTTTAGTTATTATTTTTTGTTGTAACTTTTGGACTTCATTATCAGGTAGAACTAGTGGAAGTTGCTCGAGCTGTTGAACGAATAGAGGTAACCTCTTAAGTGTCATAAAAGTGTGAGGAGGTTGGGATGAAAAATCAAATGTAGCAGAAGCGTTTGCCCAAACAAGAGCAGTATAAATCGGTAATTGTAAATCTGGAAAGAGTGTAGAGAAGCCATTTAAATTTCGATCTAGCTGAGTGAATGGACAATCAAAAGCTTGCGGAGGTGTTTCTGGTAATGTACGAATTAGTTGAGCAGGTACTGAATTGAACTTAATATGCCCTGCAATATTTTTCACTTCAATTAAAAGAATGTATCTTCGCGTGATGATCACTAAGTCGATCTGAATCACTCGTCTCACATGAACCTGTGCTATAAAATTACGAAGAATAATCGGGGGCTCTTTAAAACTCACTTCTTCCAAATAACGAAAAACTTTAGATTCGCCTCTCTCACCCGTTTTAATATTTTTTAGTTGAGATTCTATATAACTTTTTTGAGGGTGATAGTGCGGGAGTTGAGCGTAGAAGATTTCAAGAGCAGAGATGAACGAGGTAGTGTGGTGAATGTAAATAGCAATCACTCCTTTTCATGTAGAATATCATCTTATGAAATAGGTGTACATTCATTTCTTCCTTTAATTGGTTTAAGAAACTGAGACTATGTCTGATGGTTCGGTTATTGTGTCGGGAGTTTCACCAATTGTGTCCGAGATGTTCGAGGTCTAAGGGGCGAGATTCGCCGTCTAAATCTTTCTGTTCACCACTTCTTCATATTATGGAAACTAATCCAGCGAACCCCCCAAAATGTTTAAGCCCTTTCTAGCAAGCCCTTAGCTACTCAAAGCCCTTTCTAGTAAGCCCTTATCTACTCAAAGCCCTTTCTAACAAAACAAAAAACCCACCCTCGCGATAAGCGAAGATGGGTTTGAATCGGCTCCAACAATTAACGTTTTGAGAACTGAGGTGCACGACGAGCGCCTTTAAGACCTGGCTTTTTACGCTCTTTCATACGTGGGTCACGTGTTAAGAATCCAGCAGATTTTAATTTACCGCGGAAGTCTGGGTCTACAGTTAGTAGAGCACGTGCGATACCGTGGCGGATAGCACCAGCTTGACCAGTGAATCCTCCACCGTTTACGTTTACGTGTACATCGTAGCTACCTAGAGTTTCAGTAGTTACTAGTGGTTGTTTGATGATTTGCTCAAGCGTTTCGTATGGAACGTAGTCCGCTACTTCACGTTTGTTGATGATGATTTTTCCTTCGCCTGGTACTAAACGTACGCGAGCGACTGAGCTTTTACGACGGCCTGTGCCGATATATTGAACTTGTGCCAAGGGTATGTCCTCCTCTTAATGATTATCCGCGAAGCTCGTATGCTTCTGGTGTTTGTGCTGCATGTGGGTGTTCTGCTCCAGCGTAAACGTGAAGCTTACGGAACATTTGACGACCTAAAGAGTTTTTAGGAAGCATGCCTTTGATTGCTAGTTCTAACATTTGAGTTGGGTACTTCGTACGCATCTCAAGTGCAGTACGTTGCTTAAGACCACCAGTGAATTGTGTGTGGCGGTAGTAAATTTTGTCTTGCAATTTGTTACCAGTTAATTCGATTTTGTCAGCGTTGATGATGATCACGTTGTCACCAGTGTCAACGTTTGGTGTGAATGTTGGTTTGTTTTTCCCACGTAAGATTGAAGCTACTTCTGAAGCTAGACGACCAAGAGTTTGGCCTTCCGCGTCAACAACTAACCACTTACGCTCTACTTCGTGACCTTTAGCCATGAATGTTGTACGCATGTATATTGTCCTCCTAATAACGATCTTATTCGTTCTTGAATTTTCTATTTAACCTAACAATTAAGTTTCGGGGCTTATTTGTGGGGTTTTGAAAATACCATACATCATCGTATAACAGATACGACATTCTGTCAAGCGATTTTCAAAAAACACCTGGAAAAGTTGCTACAGCTCTTCGTAACCTACTTTTTCTAAATATAAGCCCTCTGGCGGCGCGGTTTTTCCGGCCTTGCCTCTGTCTTTTGCAGCGATGATTCCTGCCAAGTCTTCTGGCTGCTTCTTACCGATTCCGATTTCCCACAAAGTGCCCGCTAAAATCCGGACCATATTGTATAAAAAGCCGTTGCCGGTAATAACAAGATGCAATTGATTGCCATGGGACTCCAGACGCACATCATAAATCTTCCGTACGAAATCTTGAATGCTTGTGTTCGCTGCACTAAAGCTTCGGAAATCATGTTCTCCTAGTAGAGCCTGGGCCGCCTGTTGCATGCGTGAGACGTCCGGCTGCTTTCCAGGAACGTGAGAGAGCATATGACGCTCGAATGGCATAGGGATGGCCTCTAACGTCCACTTGTAGCGATAGGTCTTCCAACAGACATCGTAGCGAGCATGAAAATCGTCCGCGACCTGCTCGACCGCAAGTACACGGATATCTGCAGGGAGTTGAGCATTTAAGCCTTTCACCCACCCTGGAGGCGGAATTGTGAGAGGACTGTCAAAATGGATGACCTGACCGGTTGCGTGAACGCCTGTGTCCGTTCGTCCACTCGCCGTGATACGTGTAAATGTTCCTTGATGCATCTTGGTCAGCACTTTCTCTACTTCTTCTTGCACGGTCCGTCCATTCGGTTGAACTTGATAGCCAGAGAAGCTGCTGCCATCGTAACTAATTGTTGCACGTAATCGCATGTGGCTCCTCCTAACTACGCAAGAAGACAAGAGCGACCGCTAGACCTAGCAACACAATAATTGCTCCTGTGTCGCGCATCTTCCAGTCAAGCTGGCGGAACCGTGTTCGGCCTTCCCCGCCCTTGTAACCGCGTACTTCCATCGCAGTCGCCAAGTCTTCTGCTCGTTTAAACGCACTGACAAACAACGGAATCAGTAAGGGAACGACGGCCTTTAAACGTTCTTTGAAAGGTCCGGTCGTCATATCCGATCCACGTGCCATTTGCGCTTTCATGATCTTGTCCGTCTCATCCATCAATGTCGGAATAAAGCGTAATGAAATCGACATCATCAATGCCAGCTCATGGACAGGCATTTTGATTTTCTTCAATGGGTTCAATAACAGTTCTAATGCATCCGTGATCGAAATCGGCGTTGTCGTCAGCGTCAAGATCGTTGTCATCACGACGAGGACAAAGAAACGGATGGCGATGAAAATCCCTTGGATAACTCCACCTGTGTAGATTTCTGTAAACCCAAGGTCAAGTAGCACCGTTCCTTCTTTTGTGAAGAATGTATGCAATAAGAACGTGAAAATGAGCAGGAAGAGGACCGGCTTGAGCCCCATCACAATGAAGTAAAAACGGATGCCTGAAAGACGCACAATGAATAGCGTAAATAGAATCAACAAACCATACGTGATCCAGCTATTGGCTAAAAATACGATGGCGATGAACAGGAACACAAAAATCAACTTTGCACGTGCATCAATGCGATGCACAATCGAGTCGCCAGGGATGTAGCGACCAAAAATCATTTTTTCTAACATCAGCGCGTTCCCTCACTTTCTTGCTCAAAATGCGAGGCAATCGCTTCAGCCAGGGTCTCTTCTGTCAAATAAAGCACCGGAAATGCCTGACCTGTAATCGTTTCAAATTCACGTTGGAGTTTTACAGACTGAGGAAGCTCCAAGCGGAAGTCGCGCAACAACTCGTCTTGCGCAAACACCTCTTGCGGCGTCCCCTCCACTACGCATCGCCCACTGTGCATGATGGCCACACGGTCCGCGTAGCGCGCAGCATCTTCCATACTGTGTGTCACGAGAATCGTCGTCAAGTTCTTCTCTTCGTGTAGACGGGCGAACAGGTTCATGATTTCTTTCCGACCGCGTGGATCAAGTCCAGCTGTCGGTTCATCGAGTACAAGGACGTCTGGATCCATCGCAAGAACGCCAGCAATCGCTACTCGGCGCATCTGGCCACCGGATAGATCAAACGGCGACTTCTGTAATGTTCCTTCTGGCAAACCCAGTAGCCCAACTAATTCGTGGGCACGTCGACGCGCTTCTTCTTCTGGCACGCCAAAGTTCATCGGACCAAACATGATGTCTTTTTCTACTGTCTCTTCGAACAATTGATGCTCTGGAAACTGGAATACAATGCCGACACGACTGCGCACAGACTTTAATTCTTTCGGTTTGACCCCTGCCTCGATCACTTTCTCACCAATCGTCACAGTTCCGGCAGTCGGTTTTAAAATGGCATTCAAATGCTGTAAGACAGTCGACTTCCCGGAGCCTGTGTGACCAATGATGGCTTGGTAACTGCCCGTTGGAATGGTAAGATCCACCTCATGAAGTGCACGTTTTTCAAAAGGTGTCCCCGCCGCATAGGCATAGCTTACTTGTCGGAGTGTAATGTCCATAATGCTTCCACCAATTCTTTCTCTGACATGATTGTAGCTGGCACATCGACTCCGCGTGCACGAAGAAGATTCGCAACGTTTGCTGCAAATGGTAAATCAAGGCCCAGCTTCGTAATTTGTTCCCGATTCGCAAATACTTCTTCAGGACGACCTTCAAGGAACTTTTCGCCGCCGTTCATGACAATGACCCGGTCCGCAAGCATCGCTTCTTCTAGGTCATGTGTAATCGATAATACGGTCACTTCAGACGACTCACGCAGCATTTGAAGTGTTTGAATCACTTCTCGGCGCCCTTGTGGATCGAGCATCGACGTCGCTTCGTCTAAAATGAGTAATTTAGGTCGCATGGCAATAGCCCCGGCGATGGCCACTCGTTGCTTCTGTCCACCTGATAAGTGATGGGGCTCTTGATTTAAAAAGTCCGCCATCTGCACTTGTTGCAAAGCAGAGTGCACACGCTCCACCATATCTTCATAGACAATGCCGTTATTTTCTAATGCGAAGGCTACGTCATCTTGAACAGTAGCTCCGACAAATTGGTTATCCGGGTTCTGGAACACCATTCCAAGTTGCGAACGGCTCTCCCATAACGTGTCCTCATTCAAAGGCTGGCCAAATAACTCGACGACCCCTTCACTCGGAAACAATAATCCGTTGATCAATTTTGCCATTGTTGATTTACCCGACCCGTTATGGCCGACAATCGCAATCCATTCTCCTTGCTCAACCGAATAGGAGACGTGGGAAACAGCTGGTTTCACGACTTCATCTGAAGGATACGTATATGATACGTCTTGAAGTTTTACAACGGTTGTCATGTCCTATTCCTCCTCTACTCAACTAATCTCGACTTTTTGTAATAAGTCCGAAGCAATGCACCGGGAATGCATTCCTTCCGAACTACTACCATTATTTTTAGGTAATAAAAAAGCGCGCACCTCATCAGTGCGCTCTTCAGGGTTTAACAGGCCGCTTGCTCAAGGCAGTCTGCTCGATGAGGTGCGTAGAGCTAGACGAGACGCCGCCCCGGAGGACCCGCTCATCGTAACGCTCAGCCTTTTTAATTGTCGTATAAATCTTTTGAAAAAGAGAGAGTCTGGGTGAACCCTAAACCCTCTCTCATTGTCTTACACTAATTCGATCACTACTACTGGTGCGCCGTCTCCACGACGTGGACCAACTTTCATGATACGTGTGTAACCACCTTGACGATCTGCGTAGCGTGCTGCTACATCATCAAATAGTTTAGATAAAGCGTATACTGATGTTTCATTGCCTTCTTCATCTGTTTTCACAGCTGTTTCGTTGCGAATGTAAGCAGCAGCTTGACGGCGAGCATGAAGATCGCCACGCTTTCCTAATGTGATCATTTTTTCAACTACAGAACGTAATTCCTTCGCACGTGCTTCAGTTGTCTGAATACGCTCGTTGATGATTAGGTCCGTAGTTAAGTCACGTAACATCGCTTTACGCTGAGAACTTGTACGTCCAAGTTTGCGGTAACCCATGGATGTTTCCCTCCTTTAGTTCAATAATTATCTAGCTGAATCAAATTTAGCGCTTAGTCTTCTTTACGTAATCCTAAGCCAAGCTCATCTAACTTCGCTTTTACTTCTTCAAGTGACTTACGTCCAAGGTTACGTACTTTCATCATGTCGTCTTCTGACTTGTTCGCAAGTTCTAGAACCGTGTTGATTCCAGCGCGCTTCAAGCAGTTGTAAGAACGTACAGAAAGATCAAGCTCTTCAATTGTCATTTCCAAGACTTTTTCTTTTTGATCTTCTTCTTTTTCGACCATGATTTCAGCAGTTTTTGCCTCATCTGTCATGCCAACAAAGATGTTCAAGTGCTCCGTTAAGATTTTAGCTCCAAGCGAAATCGCCTCTTTTGGACCGGTGCTGCCATCTGTCCACACATCAAGCGATAACTTATCGTAGTTCGTCGATTGACCAACACGAGTATTTTCTACTTGAAAATTAACGCGTGAAACTGGAGTGTAAATAGAGTCGATCGGGATTACGCCGATAGGAAGATCCTCACGTTTGTTTTGATCAGCAGGAGTATAGCCACGGCCTCGGTTTGCATAAAGACGCATACGAAGGTGTCCGTTTTTGCCGATTGTTGCGATATAGAGTTCAGGGTTCAAAATTTCAACATCACTGTCATGCGTAATATCCGCAGCAGTTACTGACCCTTCACCTTTGACATCAATTTCGATGACTTTTTCTTCATCGGAATAGATTTTAAGTGCAAGTTTTTTCACGTTCATAATGATAGATGCAACATCTTCTACAACGCCCTCAATAGTTGAGAACTCGTGAAGTACACCATCAATTTGAATAGAAGTCACTGCAGCTCCTGGTAAAGAAGACAGAAGAATGCGGCGTAGTGAATTCCCCAAAGTATTTCCATACCCACGTTCTAGCGGCTCAACAACAAATTTGCCATATTTCGCATCTTCGCTGATTTCTATCGTTTCAATCTTTGGTTTTTCGATTTCCAGCATACTACTTTACCCTCCCTCAAAACATCGAATGTATAGGACTTGCCATCATGAATTCGATCGTTGCTGATTTTCATCAGTCCAATAAATGATGCAGTTTCACCTATTACACGCGACGGCGTTTTGGTGGACGGCAACCGTTATGTGGAACTGGAGTTACGTCTTTAATAGCAGTTACGTCTAGACCAGCAGCTTGAAGTGCACGAATTGCAGCTTCACGACCAGCACCAGGACCTTTTACTGTTACTTCTAACGTTTTCAAACCGTGTTCCATAGAACCCTTTGCAGCTGTTTCAGCAGCCATTTGTGCAGCGAATGGAGTAGATTTACGTGAACCACGGAATCCTAGTGCTCCAGCGCTTGACCATGAAAGGGCATTTCCTTGCATGTCAGTAATCGTAACGATTGTATTGTTAAATGTAGAACGGATGTGAGCAATACCAGACTCGATATTCTTTTTCACACGACGTTTACGAGTTTGTTGTTTACGTGCCATGTTGAGAAGAAACCTCCTTTACCGATTATTTTTTCTTGTTCGCTACAGTTTTACGAGGACCTTTACGCGTACGCGCATTGTTCTTCGTATTTTGTCCACGAACTGGTAGACCACGACGGTGACGGATACCACGGAATGAACCGATTTCCATTAGACGTTTGATGTTTAGAGAGATTTCACGACGAAGATCTCCTTCTACTTTAAACGCACCGACTGATTCACGAATTTTGTTTAGCTCATCTTCAGTTAGATCGCGTACACGAGTATCTTGAGATACGCCAGCAGCTTCTAAAACTTTCTGAGCTGTGTTTTTACCAATACCATAAATGTATGTTAATGAAATTACAACGCGCTTATCGCGAGGAATATCAACACCAGCAATACGTGCCATGAGTGCACCTCCTTCAAATTAACCTTGTCTTTGTTTGTGTTTAGGGTTTTCACAGATTACCATTACTTTACCGCGTCGGCGAATAATCTTACATTTTTCGCAGATCGGTTTTACAGATGGTCTCACTTTCATCTAACCTAACCTCCTTAATAGTCCGGAGTGCAAAAGATTATTTAAAACGGTACGTAATACGACCGCGAGTTAAATCATAAGGAGATAGTTCAATTGTGACTTTGTCTCCAGGAAGAATTCGAATAAAGTGCATCCGGATCTTTCCAGAAACGTGTGCCAAAATTGTGTGGCCATTTTCAAGTTCTACCTTGAACATAGCATTTGGCAAAGTCTCAACTACTGTTCCTTCGACTTCAATTACATCATCTTTCGCCATCAACCCAGTCTCCCTTCTTATACAAATCAAGCCGAAGCCCCATTCGATGTTGTCGTTGCTTCATACAGGTACGATCGTCTGCTGAGAGCATATGTCTGGAAAGCATGAGAGATGATCGAAAGACACTCGTAAGGCTTCGCATAAAGCAATCGATGCTTCCACGAAACCCATTATACCCCTTCCGATGGGCAGTTGTACACTTTCCCACCATCCGTTCGTATACCGGGCGCAATATGCTTTTGCAGCTCTCGAAAAAAACAATTTCTTGTTGCATACCACCCGGGCGTCCGAAGACTAGAACCGGGGTTACTTGCGGTGGTTTGTTAATAGAGCATCGATATCAGCAAACACCTTTGTAATATGCTGCTGACCATCAATATTTGTCAACACGCCTTTGTCGCTATAAAAATCGAGCAATGGCTGTGTTTGCTTCATATTTACTTCCAGACGGTTGGTGACCGTTTCTGGATTATCATCCGCACGTTGATACAATTCGCCACCATCTTTATCACATTTGCCTTCCTCTTGTGGAGGATTAAAGACTAAGTGATAAGCAGTGCCACACTCTTTACAAATGCGACGACCAGTTAAACGTTTAATCAACTCTTCTTGCTCCACTTGAATGTTGATGACATGTTCCACTGATTTGTTCAAATCAGCAAGTGTCGCATCCAAAGCTTCTGCTTGAGGAACTGTGCGTGGGAAACCATCTAACAAGAATCCTTTTTCACAATCCGGTTGGCTTAAGCGTTCACGAACGATACCAATCGTTACTTCATCAGGTACCAAAGCACCTTGATCCATAAACGATTTTGCTTCAAGACCTAATGCCGTTTGGTTTTTAATAGCCGCACGGAACATATCGCCTGTAGAAATATGAGGGATTTCGTACTTCTCAACAATTTTATCTGCTTGCGTACCTTTACCGGCACCTGGCAAACCCATTAAAACGATATTCATACGTTTTTTCCTCCCTCTCATCAATAGGTCGAAAGAGGAACACATTGTCCCCATTTCAACCTCTTACTTCATAAACCCTTTATAGTGACGCTTCACAAGTTGTGACTCTAGCTGTTTCATTGTCTCTAGTGCAACCCCTACAACGATGATCAAGCTTGTTCCACCGATTTGCGCTGCTTGTGGCAGACCTGCAAATTCAATGAATAACAAAGGCATGATTGAAATCACTGCTAAGAAAATTGCCCCAACAAATGTTAAGCGGTAAAGCACACTTGTTAAATAATCTTGCGTTTGGCTTCCTGGACGAATCCCCGGAATGTACGCTCCTTGCTTTTTCAAGTTGTCTGCCACGTTCTCTGGATTCACCTGAATGAATGCATAGAAGTATGTGAAGGCAACAATCAAACCAACGAACAATACCATACCGATCGGCTGTGTGTAATCAAGTACACGTGTCATCGTTTCAGTGAACGAGTTCGTTCCGAAGAACAGTGTAAGTGATTGCGGCGCCATTAAGAAAGCAGATGCGAAGATTACCGGGATAACTCCCGCCGCGTTAACTTTTAATGGTAAGTGTGTTTGCTGACCGCCAGTGGATGACGAGCCGGCTACACGTTTTGCATATTGAATTGGAATCTTACGAAGTGCTTGTTGGATGTAGATAACACCAACAGTTACAGCGATGATTGCCAATAAAATTAATGCGAGAATTGCAAGATTGATGAATAAGGCATCGCCCGCTCCTTCAATTTGCGTAGCGTAGATTTGGTTTACTGCTGTTGGGATGGCAGCTACGATACCCGCGAAGATGATAATAGAAATTCCATTACCCACTCCATGAGCTGTAATTTGCTCACCTAACCATAGCAAGAATGCTGTTCCAGCAGTCAATACGATTGCGATAACAACATATGTCATTACGCCGTCGTCTTGAATCAATTGGCCACTATACATTTGGTTGAACCCGTATGACATAGCGATTGCTTGAATAAACGCAAGTACGATTGTGAAATAACGAGTGAATTGTGCAAGTTTCCGTCTCCCGACTTCTCCTTGTTTTGCCCACTCTGTAAATTTCGGGACAACATCCATCTGTAGCAATTGCACAATGATAGATGCGGTGATGTATGGCATAATTCCCATCGCTAGGATAGAGAAGTTTACCAACGCGCCCCCACCGAAAATGTTTAGGAATCCAATAATCCCTAACTCATCAGAAGCACGCAGCACGTCTGCATCAACGTTTGGTACTGGTACGAACGTTCCCAAACGGAAGATGACGAGCATTGCTAACGTGAAAAGAATTTTATTTCGAATATCTCGCACACGCATAAAGTTAGAGATTGTTTGAAACATTAAATCACCTCGACAGATCCGCCTGCGTTCTCGATTGCTTCTTTAGCGGAAGCAGAGAACTTGTGAGCTTGAACAGAAAGCTTTTTATCAAGAGTTCCGTTACCAAGGATCTTGATTCCAGATCTTTCTTTGCTCACTACACCTGTTTCAATAAGAAGAGCAGGTGTAACTTCTGTGCCCTCTTCGAAACGGTTAAGCGCATCTAGGTTGACTACAGCATATTCTTTACGGTTAATGTTTGTAAATCCACGTTTTGGTAAACGACGGAACAATGGGTTTTGTCCACCCTCGAATCCTGGGCGTACTCCACCGCCAGAACGAGCGTTTTGCCCTTTGTGACCTTTACCTGATGTCTTACCGTTACCAGAACCTGTACCACGACCTACGCGGTTGCGTTCTTTACGTGAACCTTCAGCTGGTTTTAACTCATGTAGTTTCAACTGGTGGCACCTCCTTAATTGTAAAATCAGAGAATTACTTCTCGTTAACTGTGACTAGGTGAGCTACTTTCGTGATCATTCCACGAATTGCAGCATTGTCTTGATGTTCAACTGTTTGGTGCATCTTACGAAGACCAAGTGCCTCAGCAACTTTACGTTGGTTAGGCTTTGAACCAATCAAACTTTTAGTTAGGGTGATTTCTAATTTGTTTGTCATTGTCAATTCCCCCCTTATCCTAATAGTTCTTCCACTGATTTACCACGAAGCTTAGCAACATCTTCAGCACGCTTCAGTTGTGTTAAACCTTCAACAGTAGCGCGAACCATGTTGATTGGTGTGTTAGAACCTAGTGATTTAGAAAGAATGTCAGTGATACCAGCTAGCTCAAGTACAGCACGAACCGGTCCACCAGCGATAACTCCTGTACCAGGTGCAGCAGGTTTGATTAGGATCGAACCAGCGCCAAAGTGGCCAAGCACTTGGTGAGGTGTAGTTCCATCTACCATTGGTACTTCGATTAAGTTTTTCTTCGCGTCTTCAACAGCCTTGCGGATTGCGTCTGGCACTTCTTGTGCTTTACCAGTACCGAATCCAACATGTCCGTTTTTGTCACCAACAACGACTAATGCTGTAAAGCGGAAACGACGTCCACCTTTTACAACTTTAGCAACACGGTTGATTGTTACTACGCGTTCTTCGAATTCAAATTTGTTTGGGTCAATAGCACGCATGATGTATTTCCCTCCTTCTTCTTAAAATTCTAAGCCATTTTCACGTGCAGCATCAGCTAATGCTTTCACGCGTCCATGATATAAGTAACCTCCACGGTCAAATACAACAGAAGTAACGTTCTTTTCTACTGCGCGTTTAGCGATTGCTTCGCCAACTTTCGCTGCAGCTTCTACATTACCTGTAGCACCGTCAAAGTCTTTTTCCATTGTTGAAGCGCTAGCTAGTGTTACACCAGAAGCATCATCAATCAATTGTGCATAAATGTGTTGATTAGAACGGTATACGTTTAAGCGTGGACGCTCAGCAGTTCCCGTGATTTTTGTACGAACACGTGCATGACGTTTCTTACGAACTTGATTCTTATCTTGTTTCGTAATCACAGTGGTCACTCCTTTCTAATGCTTACGAGCATTATTTACCTGTTTTACCTTCTTTACGACGAACGGCTTCGCCTTCATAACGAATTCCTTTACCTTTATACGGCTCTGGAGGACGTACTTGACGGATGTTAGAAGCTAATGCTCCAACGCGTTCTTTGTTGATCCCTTTAACGATTACCTTCGTGTTAGAAGGAACTTCGATTTCAAGACCATCTTCAGGTGTGAATTCAACTGGGTGAGAGTAACCTACGTTAAGTACAAGTTTCTTACCTTGTAATTGTGCACGGTAACCTACCCCAACTAATTCAAGACTGCGTGTAAATCCTTCAGAAACACCAGTGACCATGTTAGCTAGTAACGCACGTGTTGTTCCGTGGACTGTACGATGTTCTTTCGACTCAGACGGACGCACTACTGAAAGTGTGTTGCCTTCTTGTTCGATTTTCATATCTTGGTTGAACGTACGAGTTAACTCACCTTTAGGACCTTTTACAGTGACAGTGTTGTCATCTGCAATTGTCAGGGTAACGTTAGCTGGTACTTCAATAACTTTTTTACCTACGCGAGACATGCTGTTGCACCTCCATTCATTTGTTACGGATTACCAAACGTAAGCGACGACTTCTCCGCCAACTTGTTTAGCACGAGCTTCTTTATCAGTTACAAGACCTTGTGAAGTTGAAATTAATGCGATCCCAAGACCGTTAAGTACTTTAGGAACATCGCTAGTTTTCGCGTAAACGCGAAGACCTGGTTTAGAAATACGTTTTAAGCCAGTGATAACACGTTCGTTATTTTGACCGTATTTCAAGAAGATACGGATGATACCTTGTTTGCTATCTTCTACATACTCTACATCACGGACGAAACCTTCACGCTTTAGGATTTCAGCGATTTCCTTCTTCAAGTTTGAAGCAGGCACTTCTAGTTTCTCGTGACGAACCATATTCGCATTACGAATGCGAGTCAGCATATCTGCAATTGGATCTGACATTGTCATTACATTTACCTCCTTCCCAGTTTAGGGGATTACCAGCTTGCTTTTTTAACGCCTGGAATTTGTCCTTTGTAAGCTAACTCACGGAAACAAATACGGCAAAGCTTGAATTTACGATATACAGAGTGCGGACGTCCACAACGCTCACAGCGTGTGTAGGCTTGCACTGGATGTTTTGGCGTACGTTTTTGTTTAGCGATCATTGATTTTTTAGCCACGATTTCGCCTCCCTATTATTTACTTTTGGAATGGCATACCGAATTGTGTCAATAACTCGCGAGCTTCTTCATCAGAGTTCGCAGTTGTTACAATTACGATGTCCATACCGCGGACTTTAGATACTTTATCATAATCGATTTCAGGGAAGATTAATTGCTCTTTAACACCTAGAGTGTAGTTACCGCGACCGTCGAATGCTTTTTTAGAAACACCGCGGAAGTCACGTACACGTGGAAGTGAGATTGAGATTAATTTATCCAAGAAGTCATACATACGCTCACCGCGTAATGTAACTTTCGCACCGATTGGCATACCTTCACGAAGACGGAAGCCGGCGATAGATTTTTTAGCTTTAGTGATAACTGGCTTTTGACCAGCGATTGTTTGCAACTCTTCAACAGCAGCATCAAGTGATTTAGTGTTTTGGACAGCGTCGCCCACACCCATGTTGATTACGATCTTGTCTACTTTTGGTACTTGCATAACAGATGTATATTCGAACTTGCTCATAAGAGCAGGAGTAACTTCGTTAACAAACTTTTCTTTTAGGCGGTTCATGTGTGTACCTCCCTTCTTCATTTTGCTTATTTAAGAATTTCACCAGATTTTTTGGCAACACGAACTTTTTTACCGTCTTCCACTTTGTACCCTACGCGAGTTGGTTCCCCTGTTTTAGGGTCAATCAACATAACATTCGATACGTGAATGGCAGCTTCTTGTTCTACAATTCCACCTTGTGGATTTGCTTGGTTTGGCTTAGTGTGCTTTTTGACGATGTTTACACCTTCAACTAGCACGCGGTCTTTCTTAGGAAACGCTGAAAGGATCACACCTGTTTTCCCTTTATCTTTCCCTGAGATTACCATGACTTTATCGCCTTTTTTTACATGCATTCTGTCGCACCTCCTTGATTGGCACTATCTCGTAATTAAAGAACTTCTGGAGCTAAAGATACGATTTTCATGAAATTGCTGTCACGTAGTTCACGTGCAACTGGTCCGAAAATACGAGTTCCACGAGGTCCTTTGTCGTCTTTGATGATGACACAAGCGTTCTCATCAAATTTGATGTACGTACCGTCTTTACGGCGAACTCCGCTTTTCGTGCGAACGATTACCGCTCTAACTACGTCACCCTTCTTAACAACGCCACCTGGTGTTGCTTTCTTAACTGTACATACGACGATATCGCCGATGTTAGCAGTCTTACGTCCAGTACCACCAAGAACTTTAATAGTTAAAACTTCACGTGCTCCTGAGTTGTCAGCAACTTTCATACGACTCTCTTGTTGGATCATTTAGGTTACCTCCTTCCGGAAATAAATAGTTCCGAATTATGATTAGATAATAACCGCTTTTTCTACAACTTCCAGTAAACGGAAACGTTTTGTAGCTGACAGCGGGCGAGTTTCCATGATGCGTACGATATCTCCTACTTGAGCTTCGTTCATTTCATCATGTGCTTTAAATTTCTTAGAATATTTTACACGCTTGCCGTATAGTTTGTGTGTCTTGTAAGTTTCAACTAAAACAGTTACAGTTTTGTCCATTTTGTCTGAAACAACACGGCCTGTATATACTTTGCGTTGGTTACGCTCAGTCATGCTTGAAAACCTCCTTTATCAGTTGTTTGCACTGATTTCTCTTTCGCGAATCACAGTTTTCATACGTGCAATCGCTTTGCGGACTTCACGAATGCGAGCTGTGTTTTCTAATTGACCAGTCGCCAATTGGAAGCGAAGGTTGAAAAGCTCTTCTTTCAGTGATTTTACCTTTTGTTCGATCTCAGCTGTAGTAAGTTCACGGATGTCATTAGCTTTCATTAGATTCACCACCAATTTCTTGACGTTTAACTACTTTACATTTTACAGGCAACTTGTGAGATGCAAGACGAAGTGCTTCGCGTGCTACCTCTTCAGATACTCCTGCAATTTCAAACATGATTTTTCCTGGCTTAACGACAGCAACCCAGCCTTCAGGTGCTCCCTTACCAGAACCCATACGTACCTCAAGAGGCTTTTTCGTATATGGTTTGTGCGGGAAAATTTTAATCCAAACTTTACCGCCACGTTTCATGTAACGTGTCATTGCAATACGTGCAGACTCAATCTGACGGCTTGTGATCCAGCTTGCTTCAGTTGACTGAAGGCCAAATTCACCAAATGTTACTTCTGTACCGCCTTTTGCTTGTCCGCGCATTTTTCCACGGTGTTGACGACGGTATTTAACGCGTTTAGGCATTAACATATTAGTTGCCTCCTTCCTCAGAGTTCTTCTTAGTCGGAAGGACTTCTCCACGATAGATCCATACTTTAACGCCTAGCTTCCCGTAAGTTGTGTCAGCTTCAGCGTGTGCGTAGTCGATATCTGCACGAAGTGTATGAAGTGGAACAGTACCTTCGCTGTAATGTTCAGCACGTGCGATGTCAGCTCCACCAAGACGACCAGAAACTTGTGTTTTGATCCCTTTAGCGCCAGAACGCATTGTGCGTTGAATAGCTTGTTTTTGTGCACGACGGAAAGATACACGGCCTTCAAGTTGGCGTGCAATTCCTTCAGCTACTAATTTCGCATCCAGATCCGCGCGTTTGATTTCAACGATGTTGATGTGTACACGCTTGCCAGTTAAGTCGTTTAAAGATTTACGTACAGCTTCAACTTCTGTACCACCTTTACCGATTACCATACCTGGTTTCGCAGTGTGAATTGTAATGTTAACACGTTTTGCAGCACGCTCGATTTCTACTTTAGAAACTGACGCGTCTTTTAGACGTGTGTCGATGAATTGACGAATTTTTAAATCTTCGTGTAAGAGTGTAGCGTAATCCTTCTCTGCGAACCATTTTGATTCCCAGTCACGAATGATACCTACGCGTAACCCTATTGGATGTACTTTTTGACCCACGAATTATCCCTCCTTCTTCTCAGATACCACTAAAGTGATGTGGCTAGTACGTTTGTTAATCGCACTCGCACGACCTTGTGCACGTGGACGGAAACGTTTTAATGTTGGACCTTCATCAACGAAGACCTCAGATACTACTAAGCTGTTAATATCTAAATCATAGTTGTGCTCAGCGTTTGCGATAGCTGATTTCAATAGCTTTTCAACAACCGGTGAAGCAGAACGTGGTGTGTGGTTTAAAATTGCAACAGCTTCGCCAACTTGCTTGCCTCGGATCAAATCAACGACTAATCGTACTTTACGAGGAGCAATGCGCACTGTTCTAGCAATAGCTTTAGCTTGTGCCATGTGGTGTTACCTCCTCTCAATTAGCGTCTTGTTTTCTTATCGTCAGCACCGTGACCTTTATAAGCACGTGTTGGTGCGAACTCGCCTAATTTGTGTCCAACCATATCTTCAGTTACGTATACAGGCACGTGTTTACGACCATCGTAGACTGCAATCGTTTGACCGATAAATGTTGGGAAAATTGTAGAGCGACGAGACCAAGTTTTGATGACAGACTTTTTCTCATTGTCCTTTTGAGCTTCCACTTTTTTCATTAAGTGATCGTCTACAAAAGGTCCTTTTTTCAAGCTACGACCCATTTTGGAACCTCCCTTAGTGATTCCACTACGGCTCCTACGAACCGCAGTTTAACCACTTTATTTTTTACGACGACGAATGATCATTTTGTCGGATTTGTTTTTCTTCTTACGTGTCTTCGCTCCTAGAGTTGGTTTACCCCATGGAGACATTGGAGACTTACGTCCGATTGGTGTACGACCTTCACCACCACCGTGTGGGTGATCGTTCGGGTTCATTACAGATCCACGTACAGTTGGGCGTTTACCTAACCAGCGTGAACGACCTGCTTTACCGATGTTTACTAGTTCGTGTTGTTCGTTTCCTACTTCACCGATTGTTGCACGGCAAACACCTAGGATAAGGCGAACTTCACCAGATTGAAGACGTACGATTACGTACTTACCTTCACGACCTAAAACTTGTGCAGATGTACCAGCAGAACGTACTAGCTGTCCACCTTTACCAGGTTTCATTTCGATGTTGTGGATTGTAGAACCCATTGGGATGTTTTCAAGTGGTAACGCGTTACCTACTTTAATATCCGATTCTGGTCCAGATACGATTTCCATACCTACTACTAATCCTTTTGGTGCTAAGATGTAACGTTTTTCTCCATCAACATAGTTGATTAAAGCGATATTCGCTGAGCGGTTTGGATCATACTCGATTGTAGCAACGCGGCCTGGAATGCCATCTTTGTTGCGTTTGAAATCGATGATACGGTATTGACGCTTGTGACCGCCACCGTGATGACGAACAGTAATTTTACCTTGGTTGTTACGGCCGCCTTTACGCTTCACAGGAGCAAGCAATGATTTCTCAGGCTTGTTAGTTGTGATTTCAGCATAATCAAGACTAGTCATGTTACGACGTCCGTTTGTGGTCGGTTTATACTTTCTAATCGCCATGTTTTTCCCTCCTTCATGGTTTTAACTCTTCTATAAGATTAGATCTCGAATAATTCGATTTCTTTGCTATCGACTGTTAAAGTAACGATTGCTTTACGACGTTTGTTTGTGAATCCGCCGAAACGGCCAACGCGCTTGAATTTACCTTTGTAGTTCATGATGTTTACTTTCGCAACTTCAACACCAAAGATTTCTTCTACTGCGCTTTTCACGTTTGTTTTTGTAGCGCGAGTGTCCACTTCGAAAGTGTACTTTTTCTCGCCCATTAGTTCAGAAGAACGCTCGGTAATGACCGGACGTTTAATAATATCACGTGCTTCCATTATCCAAGCACCTCCTCCACTTTTTCTACAGCTGCTTTTGTCATGATTAACTGATCGTGACCCACTAGGTCAAGAACGTTAATTCCAGAAGCAGAAACAACTGTGATGCCTGCGATGTTACGTGCAGATAATGCAACGTTCTCATCTAGGTCAGCTGTTACAACAAGAGCTTTTTTCGCGATTGAAAGATCTTTCAATACTTGAACGAAGTCTTTTGTTTTTGGTGCATCAAATGATAATGCATCCACTACTAGCAAGCTTTCTTCGCGAACCTTAGAAGATAACGCTGAAAGAAGAGCTAAGCGACGAACTTTCTTCGGTAGTTTGTAGCTGTAGCTACGTGGAACTGGACCGAATACGATACCACCACCACGCCATTGTGGAGAGCGGATAGAACCTTGACGAGCACGGCCTGTACCTTTTTGGCGCCATGGCTTACGTCCACCACCTGCAACCTCAGAGCGACCTTTCACTTTGTGGTTACCTTGGCGTAGAGAAGCACGTTGTGCAATGATAGCTTCAAAAAGTACCGCTTCGTTTGGTTCGATTCCGAACACGCTATCGTTTAATTCGATCTCGCCTACTTCAGAACCTGTTACGTTTAAAACTTTAACTTTTGCCATTCCTGTTTCCTCCTTTCTTCAAAGATTATTTCGATTTAATAGCCGCTTTCACAACTACTAATGATTTACGAGAACCAGGAACATTACCTTTTACTAATAGTAGGTTACGCTCAGCATCAATCTTAACCACTTCTAGGTTTTGGATTGTTACTGTGTGTCCACCCATTTGACCAGGTAATTTCTTTTGTTTGAATACACGGTTCGGAGCAACTGGACCCATTGAACCCGGACGACGGTGGTAACGAGAACCGTGAGACATTGGGCCGCGAGATTGTCCGTGGCGTTTAATTACACCCTGGAAACCTTTACCTTTTGAAACACCTGTTACATCGATTACATCGCCTTCAGCGAAACTTTCTACATTGACTACTTGACCAACCTCGTAATCAGCAGTATTAAGTCCGCGGAACTCGCGGATGAAGCGCTTAGGAGCAGTGTCCGCTTTTGCTACGTGTCCTTTAGCTGGTTTGTTAGAAAGCTTTTCGCGCTTATCTTCAAAACCTAACTGAATTGATTCGTAGCCATCCGTGTCAACAGTTTTCTTTTGAAGCACTACGTTTGGTGTTGCTTCGATAACTGTTACTGGGATAAGATCACCGTTCTCAGCAAATACTTGCGTCATACCGATTTTTCTACCTAAGATTCCTTTGGTCATTCGTCACACCTCCTGTTAATTGTTTGTTAGTTTATTTTTTACCTATTAAAGTTTGATTTCGATATCAACGCCAGATGGTAAATCAAGCTTCATTAACGCGTCAACAGTTTGTGGTGTTGGGTTAACGATATCGATCAGACGTTTATGCGTACGCATTTCGAATTGCTCACGAGAATCTTTGTACTTGTGAACAGCACGCAAGATTGTGTACGTCGACTTCTCAGTTGGAAGTGGGATCGGACCTGATACACTAGCACCTGAACGTTTCGCAGTTTCTACGATTTTCTCAGCAGACTGATCTAGAATTCTGTGATCATACGCTTTTAAACGGATACGAATTTTTTGTTTTGCCATTACTTTCCCTCCTTTTCGCCTATTTACTAGACATTCTCCACGAAAATTTTCCAACGCACGCGCCATGGCAAAGCGGCCGGGTGTGTCGGTAACCTCTCGCTTCATCGCAGTCAAAGACCAACATTCAACATTATAACGAAAAAAAAAAGAATCCGCAAGTGTTTTAGCGAATTCTTTTTTAAATTCTTTTTGTTATAAAATCATTGCTGCAATCCACCCAAAAATTATGAGGGGAATGTTGTAGTGAATGAACGTCGGCACCGTCGTATCCCAGATATGATTGTGCTGACCGTCCGCATTCAATCCTGATGTCGGGCCAAGCGTCGAGTCAGACGCTGGCGAGCCGGCATCTCCAAGTGCGCCCGCTGTTCCGATCAGTGCGATGATTGCCATCGGACTAAATCCTACTTGCATCGCAAACGGAACAAACAATGTGGCGATGATTGGGATCGTTGCAAACGATGAACCAATTCCAAGTGTCACTAACAGACCAACGACAAGCATTAGTAAGGCAGCGAGTCCTTGATTGTTGCCAATGACGTTTGTTGTCCCTTCTACTAATGTTTCCACATCTCCTGTAGCTTTCATAACTTCCGCAAAGCCATTAGCTGCTAACATGACGAATCCGATGAACGCCATCATCTGCATTCCTTCTATTAGAACACGATCTGATTCAGACCAACGAACGGCACGTGTAGCAAACAGTACAGCAATACCTGCGAGCGCTCCGATAATCATGCTTTCTGTGAGTAGCTGACCTGCGAGTGCTGCAGCGAGCGCTAAAATTGTAAACACAATCGTAAGTGGCGTCACATTGGCACGTGCTACTTCAATCTCAGCAGACTGGTGATATGCCCGTTCTTTTCGGTACGTAACGAATACTGCGATGAACAATCCAACGATAAGTCCTGCTGTCGGGATCAACATCGCAGTCGGAATATCTGACTGATCAATTGCCATTCCAGCGAGCTCCATCTGTTCCGCAATGATTCCGTGGAAGATGGCTCCGAATCCGTATGGTAATAAGATATACGGTGCCGTTAAACCAAATGTCAAAATAGCTGCAACTAAACGACGATCCAAATTCATTTTGTTAAAAAGGGGGAGTAATGGTGGAATCAACAATGGAATAAACGCGATATGAATCGGGATGACGTTTTGCGAAGCGATGGACATGAGTAGAATCGCTGCAAGTAAAAACCATTTGATTGAAGCAAAGCTTCCTGACTTTGATTGTTTAGTTGAATCTATCAATTTGTCGACGAGCCAGAGTGGCAACCCCGTGCGCGAGATAGCAACTGCGAATCCTCCCAGTAACGCATAACTCAGTGCAATCGTCGCACCGTTTCCAAGACCCTCCGTAATTGCTGTTAGTGTAGCTTCTATAGAAAGACCTGCAATCAGGCCTCCAGACAATGCGCCTATTAATAAAGCGACGACTACATTCACGCGTAGTAAACTTAGTACTAGCATGATGAGTACCGCTATCAGTACTGCATTCATTCAAATTCCTCATTTCTAATTTCATTGTTTCTGCGTGAATACTTTACTCTGCTAAACAAGTAGAGCGTTAAAGTTAACAAGTGTTATAATAGCATGCGCTTTTTGGAGTGTCAACATGTGTGATCAAGGCCGGAAGGTGTTTCATGATTGCTAGTGGGAGCGATTTAGTTTCCATAATATGAGGAACCGGTGAATCAGTGAAACTAGGCTTTGAAACTCCCGACACAATTGCCAAACAACCGCGAATAACCTTCGAATCTCCCGACACAATTGCCGAACTCAGCTAGCTCCCCCCACTTGAATTGAATAGAAAAACCGCCTGATTCGGCGGCTCATTCATTTTCTAGCTTTTTAATTTCCTTTTTCAAGCGTTTTAAATCTTCACCTGTATATGTTGGGTATTTCGGATCTAACTTTTCCATCAGTTCAATCATGATCTCTGTTACCAGACGGCGACTATGCCACTCGTCATCTGCTGGCAAGACGTACCATGGGCAATAACTCGTCGACGTATGATTTAACATTTCTTCAAACACCTTTTGGTAGTCATCCCAGTATTCTCGTTCTTCAATATCTGAGAACGAAAACTCCCAGTGCTTTTCCCGATTTTTCATGCGCTCAAGCAATCTGTCTTTTTGTTCATCTTTCGACATATGAAAGAAGAACTTCACAATGTGGATCCCATTTTCATAGAGATATTTTTCATAATCATTGATTTGGCGATAGCGCAGTTTCCAAATAGAACGTTTGTCTGCATGATCTGGAATATTCCCGTCTTCCAGCGTGTTATGAATCCGCGGTGCGATTACTTCCTCATAGTGTGAGCGATTTAGGATCCCGATTTGTCCCCGATCCGGCAGTCCCACTTGGATGCGTCTTAAATAATCTTGTTTCATCTCTTCATCTGTTGGTTTACTAAGTGTCGTCGTTTTCAGGCCTTGAGCACTCAAGTTGGAAAAGATATAGCTAATTGCTTCATCTTTCCCTGCTGCATCCATTGCTTGCAAAACAACCAAGATCCCGTGTTTCTCTTCCGCATGAAGTCTGTGATGCAGATCTTTCATTTGTGTTACCAGGTCTGGAATGATGTGCTCACGTATATGATCGTTCTCTTCTTTCTTCCCTTCAGAAGTTGGATAGTCTTTGAGGCGAATGGACTTTGTGCTCGGCACTTTATATGTACTAACTTTCATGGATGTGGCCTCCTCTTTATATATAGGAAACTTTACCCGCGGTTGAAATTGCGCAAACCTAATGAGGGGAAGGGCTTGCTAGGAAGGGCTTTTGATACTTAAGGGCTTACTAGTAAGAACTTGAGTAATTTAGAGGTTTTGATGAGAAGAGAATTGAAGTTAGTTTCCATAATTCGAGGAACGTCAGAATAAACTCCGCTAACATCACAATCAGCCGAGTTAACGTAATAATCAACTTAGTAGTGTGATAAAGTCAGCGGCGATTTTTGAATTTCACTAAAGTTGAGTGGAATGGAGGGGTTGACTCCAGTGGGATTACAGTCTGCCGTGAGATCCCGCAGGAGTATGCGACGAGGAAGCTCACGCAGCGCCCGCGGAAAGCAACCCCGCAGTGGAACTCAACGTCTTAAATGGTTTTTCGACTCCGGGTGAAATCAAGTTGCGCCTTCTAGAAATCCCGCGAAAACTGAAATCTAGTTTCGACTTCGAATCAAATCGGGTTCCATGCGTTAGAAATACATTCGAAAATCAATCGCACCCCTAGAGACAAAGAGAGTCTCTAGGGGCACGATTGATTCCCGAAGCATTTCTGGACGAACGCCTTCCACACCTACAAATAAAACCCTCCCCAGCGTCCCGGGGAGGGTTCAAAATCAGCAAAAGCTGAAATTATTTAGTGATAGTCGCAACTACACCAGCACCAACAGTACGTCCACCCTCACGGATAGAGAACTTAGTACCTTCTTCAAGCGCGATTGGAGCGATTAGAGAAACAGTCATTTCGATGTTGTCTCCAGGCATAACCATTTCAACGCCTTCTGGTAAGTTACATACGCCAGTTACGTCAGTTGTACGGAAGTAGAACTGTGGGCGGTAGTTTGAGAAGAATGGAGTGTGACGTCCACCCTCTTCTTTTGATAATACATAAACTTCAGCTTTGAACTCAGTGTGTGGAGTGATTGAGCCTGGTTTAGCTAATACTTGTCCACGTTGGATATCTTCACGAGAAACCCCACGAAGAAGTGCACCGATGTTGTCTCCAGCTTCTGCATAGTCAAGAAGTTTACGGAACATTTCTACACCAGTTACAGTAGTAGATTTTGGCTCTTCAACGATACCGATGATGTCTACAACGTCACCGACTTTAACTTGTCCACGCTCAACACGGCCAGTAGCAACTGTTCCACGACCAGTGATTGAGAATACGTCCTCAACTGGCATCATGAAAGGCTTGTCAGTTTGGCGCTCAGGTGTTGGGATGTAAGAATCTACAGCGTCCATAAGTTCGATGATTTTTTCTTCCCACTCAGCTTCGCCTTCTAGAGCTTTAAGAGCAGAACCTTTGATTACTGGAATGTCATCGCCTGGGAAGTCGTATTCTGATAATAGATCACGAATTTCCATTTCAACTAATTCTAGTAACTCTTCGTCATCAACCATGTCACATTTGTTCATGAATACAACTAGGTAAGGAACACCTACTTGACGTGAAAGAAGAATGTGCTCACGAGTTTGTGGCATTGGGCCATCAGCAGCAGATACTACTAAGATACCGCCGTCCATTTGTGCAGCACCAGTGATCATGTTTTTAACATAGTCAGCGTGACCTGGGCAGTCAACGTGTGCATAGTGGCGAGCTTCAGTTTCGTACTCAACGTGAGATGTGTTGATTGTGATACCGCGCTCTTTTTCTTCTGGAGCGTTGTCGATTTGATCGTATGAACGAGCCTCACCGCCAAGACGCTTAGAAAGAACTGTAGCGATAGCAGCTGTTAAAGTAGTTTTACCGTGGTCAACGTGACCGATAGTACCGATGTTAGCATGTGTTTTGGAACGATCGAATTTTTCTTTAGCCATTAGAGTAAATCCTCCTCAGTAATTGTTTGTTTTATGATAAAAGCAGAAGGGGCAAGCCCCTTTGCTTTCATACACTACAAGATAGTTATACTTGAAACGAAGGTGAATTTCAATTATTCACCTTTATTTTTTTTGATGATTTCTTCAGCGATTGACTTAGGAACTTCTTCATAGTGATCAAATGTCATTGAGAATGTTCCGCGTCCCTGTGTATTAGAACGTAGTGATGTTGCATATCCAAACATTTCAGCAAGTGGAACCATTGCACGAACTACTTGTGCGTTTCCGCGAGCTTCCATACCTTCAACGCGTCCACGACGTGACGTGATGTCACCCATGATATCGCCTAGGTATTCTTCTGGAATTACAACTTCTACTTTCATAACAGGCTCTAGAAGAGCTGGGTTAACTTTAGATACTGCGTTTTTAAGAGCCATTGAAGCAGCAATTTTGAACGCCATCTCATTCGAGTCAACATCGTGGTATGAACCATCGAATAATTTTGCTTTTAAGTCGATGATTGGGTAACCCGCTAACATACCATTGTCTAGAGAGTCACGTAGACCCGCTTCGATTGCTGGAATGTATTCACGTGGTACAACACCACCAACGATAGCGTTAACGAATTCAAAGCCTTTACCTTCTTCGTTTGGAGAGAACTCGATCCAAACGTGACCGAATTGACCACGACCACCAGATTGACGGACGAATTTACCTTCTACTTCAGCAGTAGCACGGATAGTCTCACGGTAAGATACTTGAGGAGCACCTACGTTAGCTTCAACTTTGAATTCACGTTTCATACGGTCAACTAGGATATCAAGGTGAAGTTCACCCATACCTGAGATGATCGTTTGGCCAGTTTCCTGGTCCGTGTGTGCACGGAACGTTGGATCCTCGTCTTGAAGTTTTTGTAGAGCTTGACCCATTTTATCTTGGTCAGCTTTTGATTTTGGTTCTACAGATAATGAGATAACTGGCTCTGGGAAGTCCATAGACTCAAGGATAACTAGGCTCTTTTCATCACATAGTGTATCTCCAGTTGTTGTATCTTTAAGACCAACAGCCGCAGCGATATCTCCTGCATATACTTTTGAAATCTCTTCACGAGAGTTGGCGTGCATTTGTAGGATACGACCTACGCGCTCACGCTTCCCTTTAGTAGAGTTCTGAACGTATGATCCAGAATCTAATGTACCTGAGTACACACGGAAGAATGTTAATTTACCAACGTAAGGATCCGTCATGACTTTGAATGCAAGTGCTGAGAACGGAGCTTCATCTGAAGGTTCACGTACTAGCTCTTCTTCTGTGTCTGGGTCGATCCCTTTCATTGGAGCTACATCAAGTGGCGATGGCAGGTATGCGATAACCGCATCCAACATCTTTTGAACACCTTTGTTTTTGAACGCAGTACCACAAACTACTGGGTAGAAGTCTACGTTTACAGTACCTTTACGGATACCTTCAACTAGTTCTTCGTTTGTGATTTCTTCGCCGCCAAGGTATTTTTCCATTAGCTCTTCGTCAAGCTCAGCTACTGCTTCGATTAACTTTTCGCGGTACTCTTCAGCTTGCGCTTTGTACTCTTCTGGAATTTCCACTTCTTGAATATCCGTACCAAGGTCGTTTCCGTACATCGTAGCAGTCATTGCCACTAAGTCAATGATTCCACGGAAGTCGTCTTCTGCACCGATTGGTAACTGGATTGGGTGAGCGTTTGCTTCCAAACGATCATGTAATGTTTTAACAGAGTACAAGAAGTCTGCACCTGTTTTATCCATTTTGTTGATGAAAACGATACGTGGTACGCCGTAAGTTGTAGCTTGACGCCATACTGTTTCCGTTTGTGGTTCTACACCTGATTGTGCATCAAGTACAGTTACCGCACCATCAAGTACACGTAGTGAACGTTCAACTTCAACCGTGAAGTCTACGTGTCCTGGTGTATCGATGATGTTTACGCGGTGCTCTTTCCATGCAGCTGTTGTAGCAGCTGATGTGATTGTAATTCCGCGCTCTTGCTCTTGCTCCATCCAGTCCATCTGTGAAGCACCTTCGTGCGTTTCACCAATTTTGTGGATACGGCCAGTGTAATAAAGGATACGCTCAGTCGTTGTTGTTTTACCAGCATCGATGTGCGCCATGATTCCGATATTACGAGTTTTCTGTAATGAAAATTCGCGAGCCATTTAAGTTGTCTCCTTCCACTTCGGATTAGAGTGTATAGATTCGGGTGAATCCTACCAGCGATAGTGAGCGAATGCTTTGTTCGCTTCCGCCATTTTGTGCATATCTTCGCGCTTCTTAACTGAAGCACCAGTGTTGTTAGATGCATCTAGGATTTCATTCGCTAAACGCTCTTCCATAGTTTTCTCTCCACGTAGGCGAGAGTAGTTTACAAGGTAACGAAGACCAAGAGTAGAACGACGGTCTGGGCGAACCTCAACCGGTACTTGGTAGTTCGCTCCACCAACACGGCGTGCGCGTACTTCTAGTACTGGCATTACGTTGTTAAGTGCAGCTTCGAATACTTCTAGTGGATCTTTACCAGAACGCTCTTTTACTAATTCGAACGCTCCATAAAGGATCTTTTGAGAAGTACCTCTTTTACCATCAATCATCATTTTGTTAATTAAGCGTGTTACTAGCTTTGAATTGTAAATTGGATCTGGTAACACGTCACGTTTGGAAACAGGACCTTTACGAGGCATGTGTTTTCCTCCTTTCAAAGATTGGTACGATTTGAATTAAATTATTTTTTTTCTTTTGGACGCTTAGTACCGTAAAGTGAACGGCTTTGCATACGACCATTAACACCAGCAGTATCAAGTGCACCACGAACGATGTGGTAGCGTACCCCTGGTAAATCTTTTACTCGTCCGCCACGGATAAGTACAACACTGTGCTCTTGAAGGTTGTGACCTTCACCTGGAATGTAAGCAGTTACTTCCAGTGTGTTTGTTAAACGCACACGAGCATATTTACGAAGAGCCGAGTTCGGTTTCTTCGGTGTCATCGTACCAACACGCGTACAAACTCCACGCTTTTGAGGCGAGTTTAAGTTTGTCGTTGATTTTTTAAAGCTGTTGTAGCCTTTTCCTAGTGCTGGTGATTTTGACTTAGTGACGTTGGATTTACGAGGCTTACGGACCAATTGGTTAATTGTAGGCATCGATTTGTCCTCCCTTCATTTCTAGTTAATTTAAGACCACACATCCAGGTGGTTCATTTTTAGGTAAAAAACAAAGGCTTTGTGAATTTCACAAAAACCGTGAGTCAGCAATTGCTACGACAGAAGCGTGAACCCGAAGGCCAGCCACTTTACCAAGCTGTTGTTTTGACGGAACATTCGTTACCGGAATGTTGAACTCTCGCGCAACTTCCAGAACGGGTGCAATCACATGGTGATCAACATCCATCGCGACAATAATTTCGGACAAGTGTCCATTTCGCGCAGCTTTTACTGCTTGCTTTGTACCGATGATCGTTTTCTGTGCTTGCTTCACTTTTTCATAAGACATTTGCATATCCTCCAAAGCGGTCAAGTCATGGAACTATCAACCTTAAACATATTATCATCTCTACAGATTCATGTCAACACGAATCCATAAAAATATCACGGACTCTCTCCACTTCGGAGGAGCCCGCGATTTATCGACTAGAACTTATTCAGCGCCAATCGTTTCTAAATCTTCTTCAAGTTCGTCTTTAGCTAAGCGCAATTGACGGTAACGTTGCATACCTGTACCAGCTGGGACAAGCTTCCCGATAATAACGTTCTCTTTAAGACCCAGCAACTCGTCACGTTTCCCTTTGATTGCTGCATCTGTAAGGACACGAGTTGTCTCCTGGAACGATGCTGCAGATAAGAAGGATTCTGTTTCAAGTGATGCTTTTGTGATCCCCAGGATGACTGGACGGCAAGTAGCCGGAAGTTTTCCTTCAAGAACAGCGTCACGGTTTGCTTCAGCGAATTGGTGAACGTCCAGAAGTGATCCTGGAAGTAGTTCCGTTTCACCAGCCTCGATGACACGCACTTTACGAAGCATTTGGCGAACCATTACTTCGATGTGTTTGTCGCCGATTTCTACCCCTTGCATACGGTAAACCTTCTGAACTTCTTTCAGCAAGTAAAGTTGAACTGTGTTGACATCTTTGACGCGAAGAAGTTCTTTCGGATCGATTGAACCTTCTGTCATAACTTGTCCACGCTCAACCGTGTCGCCTTCAGACACTTTCAGACGGGCATTGTATGGTGCCAAGTACTTACGTGTTTCCACGTCGCCTTTGACTGTAATTTCTTTCTGGCCTTCACGAATCTCATCGACCTTCTCGATTGTACCGTTGACTTCTGAGATGACCGCTTGTCCTTTTGGATTACGGGCTTCAAAGATTTCTTGGATACGTGGAAGACCTTGTGTGATATCGTCTCCTGCTACCCCACCTGTGTGGAATGTACGCATTGTTAACTGAGTACCTGGCTCTCCAATTGACTGGGCAGCGATGATACCAACTGCTTCTCCCACTTCAACTGTGTCGCCTGTTGCAAGGTTAAGACCATAACATTTCTTACATACACCATGTTTTGTATTACATGTGAAAGCAGAACGGATTGTTAACTTCTCTAGTCCAGCGTCTAAGATTTCGCGTGCGATATCCGTTGTAATTAATCCGTCTTTTTCTAAGATGACAGCGCCCGTTTCTGGGTGGAATACTGTTTTCTTCGTGTGACGGCCAACGATACGTTCGCTGAAGTCCTCGATAACCTCTGAACCTTCCATTAATGATCCAATTTCAAGACCACGATCTGTTCCACAATCGTCTTCACGAACGATGACGTCTTGTGCTACGTCTACTAGACGACGCGTCAAGTAACCTGAGTCAGCTGTCTTCAGGGCTGTATCGGCAAGACCTTTACGAGCACCGTGAGTAGAGATGAAGTATTCAAGTACCGTTAAACCTTCACGGAAGGAAGATTTGATCGGTAACTCGATGATACGACCAGCCGGGTTGGCCATCAGACCGCGCATACCTGCAAGCTGCGTGAAGTTGGACGCGTTACCACGTGCTCCAGAGTCTTGCATCATGAAGATTGGGTTTAAGTGATCAAGAGACTGCATTAACTTGTCTTGCATAACTTCTTTTGCTTTACTCCACTGGCTGATGACACTTGCATAACGCTCATCTTCCGTAATAAGACCACGACGGAATTGCTTCGTTACTTTGTCCACTTTGCCTTGTGCTTCCTCAAGGATTTCTCCTTTGTCTGGAAGTACCACGATATCTGAAATACCGATTGTGATACCAGCACGCGTTGAGTATTTAAAGCCTAATGCTTTCATGCGATCCAACATTTTTGATGTTTCTGTAATGTGGAATTGCTTGAACACTTCAGCAATAACATTTCCAAGGATTTTCTTCTTGAACGGAGAAACAATTTCCATGTCCTCTAGATGTTTTTTCACATCTGTGTTCGTTGGAACGAAGTATTTTCCTGGTGTTTCAACTTGTAGGTTAAAGTCAGTTGGTTCGTTGATGTATGGGAATTCCTCAGGAAGGATCTCATTGAAAATCACTTTACCGACTGTCGTTAATAACAACATTTTGTTTTGCTCTTCAGTAAACGTTTGGTTGTTTAGAGAAGAAGCTGCAATCGCGATACGAGAGTGCAAATGCACGTGACCGTTCGTGTATGCAAGTAAAACTTCATCTGGTCCGTAGAAGATAGAACCTTCACCTGTTGCACCTTTACGCTCAAGAGTTAAGTAGTAGTTTCCTAGTACCATATCCTGAGATGGTGTAACAACTGGTTTTCCGTCTTTCGGGTTCAAGATGTTTTGAGCGGCAAGCATAAGAAGACGCGCTTCTGCTTGTGCTTCTGCAGAAAGTGGAACGTGAACCGCCATTTGGTCACCATCGAAGTCAGCGTTGTAAGCTGTACATACAAGTGGGTGTAGACGGATGGCACGGCCTTCAACTAGTGTTGGCTCGAATGCCTGGATTCCTAATCGGTGAAGCGTAGGTGCTCGGTTAAGAAGGACCGGATGCTCACGGATAACGTCTTCTAATACATCCCAAACTTCAGAATGTAGACGCTCGATTTTGCGTTTCGCAGATTTAATATTATGGGCAAGACCGCGTTCTACCAATTCTTTCATAACGAACGGTTTGAACAACTCGATCGCCATTTCTTTTGGTAGACCACATTGGTACATTTTTAAGTTAGGACCTACAACGATAACCGAACGACCAGAATAGTCAACACGTTTACCAAGTAAGTTTTGACGGAAACGTCCTTGCTTCCCTTTTAGCATGTGTGATAGTGACTTCAATGGACGGTTACCTGGTCCAGTAACTGGACGGCCACGACGACCATTATCAATCAATGCATCCACTGCTTCTTGGAGCATGCGCTTCTCATTTTGAACGATGATGCTTGGAGCACCAAGGTCAAGAAGACGCTTTAGACGGTTGTTCCGGTTGATGACACGGCGGTACAAATCATTCAAGTCAGACGTCGCAAAACGTCCACCATCTAATTGAACCATCGGACGTAATTCTGGTGGAATGACCGGAAGAACATCAAGAATCATCCAATCTGGTTTGTTTCCAGAGTTACGGAATGACTCAACTACTTCAAGACGTTTAATCGCACGTGTGCGACGTTGTCCTTGTGCAGTTTTCAATTCTTCTTTTAGCGTATCCGTTTCTTTTTCAAGATCGATTTCTTCGAGCAAGCGCTTGATAGCTTCTGCACCCATCGCTGCTAAGAATTTCGTTCCATATTTTTCACGGTATGCGCGGTATTCCTTCTCAGAAAGAAGTTGTTTCTTTTCAAGCGGTGTATCCGCAGGATCTACCACGACATAAGAAGCAAAGTAAATGACTTCTTCTAAAGAGCGTGGAGACATATCAAGAATCAAGCCCATACGACTTGGAATTCCTTTAAAGTACCAAATATGTGAAACAGGAGCAGCTAGCTCGATGTGACCCATACGCTCACGACGTACTTTTGCACGTGTGACTTCTACTCCACAGCGGTCACAGACGACGCCTTTATAACGGACGCGCTTGTATTTTCCACAGTGACACTCCCAATCCTTTGTAGGACCGAAGATACGTTCACAGAATAACCCGTCTTTCTCAGGTTTTAGTGTACGGTAGTTGATTGTTTCTGGTTTTTTAACTTCTCCATAAGACCATGAACGAATCTTGTCTGGTGAAGCTAATCCAATTTTCATATATTCGAAGTTATTAACGTCTATCAAGGAGCCTACCTCCCTCTAGTGTTGTCTTTAAAAGACTTCAAGCAGCTCTGCTTTAAGATAGGCGGGAAGGACGAACCTTCCCGCAGTATAGAAATTACTTATTCAACTGTCTCAGCAGTTTCCTCTGAAACTGGTGGTAAGATGCCTAATGACTCAGCTGATGGCAGGTCTTCGTCTTCTTCAAGATCGCGAAGCTCTACTTCTTCATCATTGATTGTCATCATTTTAACGTCCATACCTAGTGACTGAAGCTCTTTAATTAATACTTTGAATGATTCTGGAACACCTGGTTCTGGAACGCTTTCGCCTTTAACGATGGCTTCGTATGTTTTCACACGACCTACAACGTCATCGGATTTCACTGTCAAGATTTCTTGAAGTGTATAAGCAGCACCATAAGCTTCAAGTGCCCAAACCTCCATCTCCCCGAAACGCTGACCACCGAACTGGGCTTTACCGCCAAGTGGTTGTTGCGTAACAAGTGAGTAAGGTCCTGTAGAACGTGCGTGAAGCTTGTCATCAACCATGTGCGCAAGTTTGATCATGTACATGATTCCGACAGATACACGGTTGTCGAATGGTTCCCCTGAGCGACCATCATAAAGGACAGTTTTCCCGTCACGATTCATCCCAGCTTCTTCCATCGTTTCCCATACATCTTCTTCATTCGCTCCATCAAATACAGGAGATGCCATGTGAACACCTAACGTACGAGCAGCCATACCTAAGTGAAGCTCAAGTACCTGACCGATGTTCATACGAGATGGTACACCAAGTGGGTTCAACATGATATCAACTGGCGTTCCGTCTGGAAGGAAAGGCATATCTTCTTCCGGCAAGATGCGCGAGATAACACCCTTGTTTCCGTGACGTCCAGCCATTTTATCCCCTACAGAGATTTTACGTTTTTGTACGATGTACGCACGAACGAGTTGGTTTACACCCGGTGGAAGCTCATCTCCGTCTTCACGGTTGAATACTTTCACGTCTAGGATGATACCGCCAGCGCCGTGTGGTACACGTAGAGACGTGTCACGAACTTCACGTGCTTTTTCACCGAAGATTGCGTGTAGTAGACGCTCTTCTGCAGTAAGTTCTGTAACCCCTTTAGGTGTTACTTTTCCTACTAAGATATCGCCATCACGAACTTCAGCACCGATACGGATGATTCCACGATCGTCTAGGTTACGAAGTGCTTCTTCCCCGACGTTTGGAATATCACGTGTAATTTCTTCCGGCCCAAGCTTTGTATCACGAGACTCTGACTCATACTCTTCAATATGGACAGATGTGTAAACGTCGTCTTTCACAAGACGCTCGCTCATGATTACAGCATCCTCGTAGTTGTAGCCGTCCCATGTCATGAAGGCAACAAGAACGTTACGCCCAAGCGCTAACTCTCCAGCTTCCATTGATGGTCCGTCTGCGAGGATATCATTTGGATTCACTACATCGCCAACACGTACGATTGGGCGTTGGTTGTAGCTTGTCCCTTGGTTTGAACGGATGAATTTTTGTAGCTTGTATACTGTTAAATCGCCTTTTACTTCTTTGCCATCGACTTCTTCGATGCGGCGAACGCGAATTTCTTTTGCTTCGACGTGCTCAACGATTCCGTGATACTTGGCAACAACTGCTGCGCCTGAATCACGTGCGTTGACGTGCTCCATACCTGTTCCGACAAACGGTGCTTCTGGGTTTAATAGAGGCACGGCTTGACGTTGCATGTTTGCTCCCATTAGGGCACGGTTGGAGTCATCGTTTTCTAAGAATGGGATACATGCTGTCGCAGCCGATACAACTTGCTTTGGAGATACGTCCATGTAGTCGATTTGCTCGCGGCGGAATACCGTGTTATCTCCACGGAAACGTCCTACGACTTCTTCGTTTGCAAAGCTACCGTCTTCAGTTAGAATCGAGTTTGCTTGTGCCACTACATAGTTGTCTTCTTCATCTGCTGTTAAGTAATCGATGCGGCTAGTCACTTGACCTGTCTCAGGATCTACACGACGATATGGTGTTTCAATAAACCCAAACTTGTTCACTTTCGCGAAACTTGAAAGGGAGTTGATTAGACCGATGTTTGGCCCCTCAGGTGTTTCAATCGGACACATACGACCATAGTGAGAGTAGTGAACGTCACGTACTTCAAATCCAGCACGCTCACGTGTTAAACCACCAGGTCCAAGTGCAGATAGACGACGCTTATGCGTTAGCTCTGCAAGTGGGTTTGTTTGGTCCATGAACTGAGATAATTGCGAGCTACCGAAGAACTCTTTAATCGACGCGATAACAGGACGGATGTTGATCAGCTGTTGCGGCACGATAGATTGTGTATCATTGATTGACATACGCTCACGTACAACACGCTCCATACGAGAAAGACCGATACGGAACTGATTCTGAAGAAGTTCTCCGACTGAACGCAGACGACGATTTCCTAGGTGATCGATATCATCTGTGTTTCCAACGTTGTATAAAAGGTTAAAGAAGTAACTGATAGAAGAAATAATATCAGCAGGTGTGATATTTTTGATTTCTTCTTCTACGTACGCGTTGCTGATTACCGTAATTTCTTTTTGGTTCTCATCGTTTGGTGCGTAGATTTTCACAGCTTGGATTACGATGTCATCTTCAAGTACGCCACCCACTTGTGAAAGTGTTTTGAAGCCAATCCCACTTTCAAGGTTTGGAATCAAACGGTCTAGTACTCGACGGTCGATCATTGTTCCCTCTTCTACAAGGATTTCTCCTGTTTCTGGGTCAACAAGTGTTTCAGCAATCGTTTGGTTGAAGAGACGGTTTTTGATGTGAAGCTTTTTATTCATCTTGTAGCGACCTACATTTGCAAGATCATAACGCTTCGCATCGAAGAAACGAGAATATAAAAGGCTCTTCGCGCTATCTACTGTTGGCGGCTCGCCTGGACGAAGACGCTCGTAAATTTCTAGAAGTGCTTTTTCTGTTGTTTCTGTGTTATCTTTTTCGAGTGTATTGCGTAAATATTCGTTGTCACCAAGAAGCTCAATGATTTCTTGGTCTGTACCGAAACCTAATGCACGCAGTAACACGGTAACTGGTAGTTTACGTGTACGGTCGATACGGACATATACAACGTCTTTTGCATCGATTTCATACTCAAGCCATGCACCACGGTTTGGAATTACTGTAGCACCAAAGCCTTTTTTACCGTTTTTATCTGTTTTATCGTGGAAATATACACTTGGGGAACGAACTAACTGAGAAACGATTACACGTTCAGCACCATTGATGATGAATGTGCCTGTTTCTGTCATAAGTGGGAAGTCACCCATAAATACATCTTGTTCTTTTACTTCGTCTGTCTCTCTGTTGTGGAGACGTACTTTTACACGAAGTGGTGCTGCATATGTTGCATCACGCTCTTTTGATTCGTCTACTGAGTACTTAGGTTCACCAAGCTTGTAGTCGACGAATTCAAGGGATAAGTTCCCTGTAAAATCTTCGATCGGTGAAATATCTTTAAACATTTCACGCAATCCTTCTTCTAAAAACCACTCATAAGATGCCGTCTGAATCTCAATCAGATTCGGAAGATCGAGCACCTCACTGATACGCGCAAAACTTCTGCGCTGGCGGTGTTGTCCGTACTGAACTAGTTGACCTGTCAACTTATTCACCCCTCAAGAAACGATTTTCTTTCTATGCTGCCTAGGCAGCGATAAAGACAAAAAGAAAACGAGTTCTAAGTTAGAGCTCATTTTCGATTACATAAAAATTGACGGAGCGTGCTGTAAAAATGGGCATACTCCTACAAAATAATATTTTTGCATTTTATTATAATATCACAGCGAATTTGTCAAGTCAATATTTCTTGGCCTTTAAAATCCAATATCCCTTGACTTTTTCCACAACTTCTACTTCTGAGTAGAGCTGTTCGAGAAATTCTTTTGTCGATGGGGCACCTTGTTTCTTTTGAATCACGATCCAAAGTTCGCCACCGTCTAAAAGACGTTCATACGCTTGTTGATAGAATCGGAAAATAGTTTCTTTCCCTGCACGAATCGGAGGATTGGTAATGACCGCAGCTAGTCCTGTCGGTACATTCTCCATTCCGTCACTTACGGCAATTCGCACATTTTGAACCCCGTTGCGGTCTGCATTTTTTCCAGCAAGCTCCACAGCTCGCTCATTGACATCCACCATATGGACGATCCGTTCTGGAAACGCTTTGGCGAGCGTCAACCCGATCGGGCCGTATCCACACCCTACGTCTGCAAAGTCTCCGTCGATCTGAGGTGCCTGAAATGCCTCCATGAGAACACGGGAGCCAAAATCTACTCCACTTTTGCTGAATACTCCACGATCCGTCTCTAGTGTGAACGTGTGGCCACGCCCTACATGCTGGATCTTTGAGGGATTACTTTCAACGTCTGGACGATTCGAATAATAGTGGTTGCTCATGACATTCCCCTCCTTCGTAAAACGTAAAAAGAAGAAAAGCCCGTCACTAATTGACGGGCTTTTCACTGTAGGAAGAAAGTGATTACTTAACTTCTACGTTAGCGCCTACTTCTTCAAGTTGAGCTTTGATTGCTTCAGCATCTTCTTTAGATACGCCTTCTTTAAGTGCTTTTGGTGCGTTGTCTACTACTTCTTTAGCTTCTTTCAAGCCAAGACCAGTGATTTCACGTACCACTTTGATTACTTTGATTTTTTGATCGCCAGCAGAAGCTAGGATTACATCAAATTCAGTTTGCTCTTCAGCAGCAGCAGCGCCACCAACAGCAGCAGCTACAGGAGCAGCAGCAGTTACACCAAATTCTTCTTCGATTGCTTTTACTAGGTCGTTAAGTTCAAGAACTGTCATTTCTTTGATTGCTTCTAAGATTTGCTCGTTTTTCATTTTAATTTCCTCCTATTTGGATATAAGTTTATGAAGCTACGAGGCTGCTATTAAGCGCCTTGCTCTTCTTTTTGTTCTGCAACAGCTTTTGTTGCAAGCGCGAAGTTGCGCATTGGAGCTTGAAGTACAGAAAGTAGCATAGAAAGTAGGCCTTCGCGTGATGGAAGTTCTGCAAGAGCTTTAACGTCTGCTGCAGATGCAACCGTACCTTCGATAATACCCGCTTTGATTTCAAGCGCTTCGTTCGTTTTTGCGAAATCGTTGATGATTTTCGCAGGAGCTACTACATCTTCAGTTGAAAATGCAACAGCGTTTGGACCTGTTAAGTGCTCGTTGATTGCTTCGAATCCAACAGATTCAGTCGCACGACGTGTTAAAGAGTTTTTGAATACTTTGAACTCAACGCCAGCTTCACGAAGTTGTTTACGAAGTTCAGTTACTTGCGCAACGTTCAAACCACGGTAGTCAACAACTACTACTGATGCAGCAGATTGGAACTTCTCAGCGATCTCTTGAACTTGCACTTTTTTTGTTTCGATTGCTTTGCTCATAGTGGCACCTCCTATTAGAATTGCCATTTATACCGACAAAAGAAAAGCCCCCGGGTCTAAAAAGACACGAAGGCAGGAAAAGTCATCATCAAAAAGAATCTGAATTTTGCTTGTCCTCGGCAGGAACATTAAGCGCATGACACGCACCTGCTGTCTTCGGTACAAATGATTAAGTTACAACAAGAGACATCTTAACAGATGCCTCTCAGAGTTGTCAATACTTATTTTGCTGCAGCAGCAGCGTCGATTTTTACAGCAGGACCCATAGTTGTTGTTACAACTACAGACTTCATGTAAACACCTTTCGCAGCTGAAGGCTTAGCTTTTTGAATTACATCAAATACAGTTTTGAAGTTTTCTGCTAACTTGTCGTTGTCGAAAGAAGCTTTACCGATTGGAGCGTGGATGATTCCAGCTTTGTCTGCACGGTATTCTACTTTACCAGCTTTGATTTCGTTAACAGCTTTTGTTACGTCAAATGTAACTGTACCTGTTTTCGGGTTCGGCATTAAACCTTTTGGTCCTAATACACGTCCGATTTTACCAACTTCACCCATCATGTCAGGAGTCGCTACGATTACATCGAAGTCAAACCATCCTTGTTGGATTTTGTTGATGTAGTCAGCATCGCCTACGAAGTCAGCGCCAGCAGCTTCTGCTTCTTTTGCTTTTTCGCCTTTAGCGAATACTAATACACGTTGAGTTTTACCAGTTCCGTTTGGAAGCACTACTGCTCCACGGATTTGCTGGTCGTTTTTACGAGTGTCGATTCCAAGACGGAATGCCACTTCAACTGTTGCATCGAAGTTTACAGTGCTTGTTTCTTTCGCAAGCGCGATTGCCTCGTCAACAGAATATAATTTCGTACGGTCGACTAATTTCGCCGCATCTTGTAGTTTTTTACCTTGTTTAGCCATTTTAAAATGTCCTCCTTATAGTGGTCTTAGCGGAATAAACCTCCCACAATTAAGGGCTGTAGCTATTCATGTTATGAACAACTACAACCCCCAAAACAAACGCGTCATAAAAACGTAAGCACAGTATTAGTCTTCGATCGTAATACCCATGCTACGTGCAGTACCTTCAACCATCAACATAGCTGCTTCAACAGATGCTGCATTTAAATCTGGCATTTTTTGTTCTGCGATTTCGCGAACTTTATCACGTTTCACCACTGCCACTTTTACGCGGTTTGGTTCACCTGATCCAGATTGAATACCAGCTGCTACTTTAAGTAGAACTGCTGCCGGTGGAGTTTTTGTAATGAATGTAAATGAACGGTCTTCAAATACAGAAATTTCAACCGGAATGATTAGTCCTGCTTGATCAGCAGTACGTGCGTTGAACTCCTTACAGAATCCCATGATGTTCACACCTGCTTGACCTAGTGCTGGTCCAACTGGTGGAGCTGGATTAGCTTTACCTGCAGGGATTTGTAGTTTAACAACTTTAATCACTTTTTTAGCCACGAGACACACCTCCTTAAGTCCGTGATGTGGTAATAGGGTCGCCCCTCCCACTCAATATCTGTCTCTCAGCGATTACGCTGCTTACAGTAATAAAATTTGTTAGGCAGACTTTTTCAGCCTGACCTTTGAAATGATACTATAATTTCCAACGTTCTGCAAGTAGCAATCGGAATTATATTTTTTGAACTTGCTCGTAATCAAGTTCCATATTCGTTTCACGACCGAACATGTCGACGGAAACTGTGATCTTGCCTTTCGCACCATCGATTGCTTCCACTTTGCCTTGGAAGTGTGCAAACGGCCCTTCAAGCACTTCAACTAGCTCGCCGATATCAAAGTCCATTTCGACTTTGCGCTCGGACATACCCATTTGTTTCAGGATGAAATCAACTTCTTCTGGAAGAAGTGGTGTTGGTTTTGTTCCTCCACCTGATGACCCAATAAACCCTGTTACACCTGGTGTGTTACGTACCACATACCAAGCGTCATCCGTCATGATCAATTCAACCAAAACGTAGCCTGGGAATGTTTTACGCATCACTGTGCGCTTTTTACCATCTTTATAATCTGTCTCTTGCTCTTCTGGAATGATGACGCGGAAAATCTTGTCTTGCATTCCCATCGTCTCAACGCGTTTTTCAAGGTTTGCTTTTACTTTGTTCTCATACCCAGAATACGTGTGGACGACATACCAATTCTTCTCCATCGGTGTGGAATCCTCCTTTTTTCTCTCCAAATGAAAAAACCCGTTTTAGGACGGGCTATTCGTTCACATATCAATTTGCTGTGATTTACAGGTCAAGATACCAACGGAACAACTCAGTAATTCCTAAATCGATAACAGCAAAAAATAAAGCTACAACTACAACCGTGGACAATACAATAATTGTGTAACGTGTAAGTTCCTTGCGGCGTGGCCAGCTGACCTTACGCATCTCAGAAACGACGTTTTTAAAGAAATTACCTACATTAGCCATTCGAGCTAAAACCTCCATGCGTGGGATCTTGCGATGTATGTTTACAGTGTTTGCTTATGAAGTGTATGTGCATTGCAATGCGCACAAAATTTCTTGCGTTCAACACGCGTTGATGTGGTTTTGGCAGGCACCGTATAATTACGACTGCCACACTGTGTACAACTTAAACTCATTTTTTGCGACATAACCATCACCTCTCGGCGTGTAAAGTCTTTTACAAGCGTACCACCTGATATTTCCTCTGTCAACAGCGCGTCAAGTACTCAACTCATAACACTTACTTCTGCATAACGTTCCAATTTTCTTTTGACACGTTGCAAAGCATTATCAATCGATTTGACATGCCGGTTTAACTGTTCCGAGATTTCCTGGTACGACTGACCCTCGATGTAGAGCATGAGCACTTGCTGCTCCAAATCACTCAACATCTCCCCCATCTTCTCTTCAATGAAATCAAAACTCTCTTGGCTAATCACCAATTGTTCCGGGTCATCGATCACCGTGCTGGCAATGGTATCAAGCAGTGTCCGTTCAGAATCTTCGTCAAAATAAACGGGTTTATCAAGGGAGACGTACGAGTTCAACGGGATGTGCTTTTGACGCGTCGCCGTCTTGATCGCCGTAATAATTTGACGTGTGATACAAAGTTCCGCAAAGGCTCGGAAAGACGTTAATTTTTCCTCACGAAAATCACGAATGGCTTTATAAAGGCCAATCATGCCTTCTTGCAAAATATCCTCCCGGTCCGCTCCTATCAAAAAATAGGATTTGGCTTTCATGCGGACGAGTGGCTTGTATTTGGTGATCAGAAAATCCAGTGCTTCGGTATTGCCGGCATGGATGAGCTCGAGAACGGCGTCATCTGCCAGTTGTGAGAAGGGGGCATGCCCATGTGCTGTCTTATCCATGAAGTCACCTCGGATGCGCTTGTTACCTTTAGTATACAGAAGATGGTAAGCGCCTTCAATGTATCATTTCAATCCTCGGCGCCATTTTTCGAAAATTTCTGCAACTTCTGTCGTCAAAGGAATCTTTGAATGGGCATTGGAAGACTGAATAGACCGAACTTCTTTTGTGATTTGTTTCTCCACAAGTTCCATTTCGATTTCAAGCTCCCGCGCGGACTTGCGGAGCGCTCCTTGCGCAAAGATGACCCATTGTTCGATAGAGTCGGACGTAGCTACGACCACTTCTGTCCGTCGGTTGATGAGTTGGGCAGCAAGCTTCTCTATCCGCTCATCCGCAGTTTCATTCTCACGTGTATAAATAATTTGTAATTTGTATTTGTTTTCCTTCGACTCGATCCCTGGGACGAGGTGGGCATCAAATACAATGATGACCTCACATCCCATAAAGGCTTGATATTCTGCCATGTGTTCAATCAACCGGTCCCTGGCATCTAAGAGCTTGCTATCTTTTAACACGCGCAGCTCTTGCCAAGCACCGATGATATTATAGCCGTCTACAAGAAGGATCTGCTTCATGTTAATTACCTAGTGGCTGACGATTTCGATACACTTCGTACATCAAGAGTGAAGCTGCTACGGACGCGTTTAAACTTGTCACGTGGCCAATCATCGGCAAATGGTACAGGAAGTCACACTTGTCACGTAACAAGCGGCCCATCCCTTTCCCTTCGCCTCCAATGATGACAGCCAGTGGAAGTGTTGCATCCATACGACGGTAATCTGTCGAGCCTTTTGCATCAGTTCCTGCGATCCAAACACCCTTCTTCTTTAACTCATCAATGGTTTGCGCTAAGTTTGTAGCGCGATGAACAGGTACGTGTTCAATTGCGCCAGTTGACGCTTTTGCAACGACCGCTGTCAATCCAACTGCACGGCGCTTTGGAATGATGATTCCGTGAACACCCACTGCATCCGCTGTTCGTAAAATCGACCCCAGATTATGAGGATCTTCTAGCTCGTCTAAAATTAAGATGAATGGGTCTTCTTTGCGACTTTCTGCTAGGGCCAAAATATCATCAAGCTCTGCGTATGTGTATGCAGCAACTGATGCGACGACTCCTTGGTGAACCGAATCTGTCAGTTGGTCGAGTTTTTTCTTCGGAACGAACTGGACGACGATGCCCGATTCCTTTGCGAGTTTGATAATTTCCGTGACGCCGGTTTTTTGCGTTCCTTCGCCAATCCAAATTTTGTTCATTTCTCGTCCGGCCTTTAATGATTCGAGGACGGGGTTTTTCCCGGCAATAATCTCTCCGGTCTGTTCATGTTTTTCAGTCATTTTGTGGCCTCCTTTCGGCTATCAATTGCGGTGATCGCATAGGTTAAAAGTTGTTCGACACGGTCATGGTCTCCTCGCAGATAAAGGCTACCTAGGACCGCCTCAAACCCTGTACTTGCTCGGTATGTTTGGACATCTGTGTTTTTCGGGACCGTTCCAGACTTCGCATTGCGGCCACGGCGATACGTCGCAAGTTCGTCTTCTGTCAGGAAGTTGTTTTCCATCATGTCATGCACAATAGCGCTCTGGGCTTTTGCAGATACATAGTTCGTAGCTTCTCGGTGTAAGGCATTTGGGCGAATCATCCCGTTCACAAGAAGGTGCTCACGAACCGCCCGTTCAAGAACAGCATCTCCCATATAGGCGAGCGCGAGGGCATTCAGTTGTTTCACATCAGCTGGACGTAACGACATGTCAGCCTCGCTTCCAACGAACACCTTGTGCTGTATCTTCGAGCAAGATGTTCATTTCTTTTAATTGGTCACGAATTTCATCCGCACGTGCAAAATTGCGGTCTTTTCGTGCTTGATTGCGTTCTTCAATCAACGCATCGATTTCTTCGTCTAACAGTTCTTTTTCTGAAGATACGTTCAATCCAAGAACGGCCATAAACTTCTCTAGCGTCGCCGCGTATGCCGTTAACACAGCAACCGATGTCTGGTTCTGCTTCAAATAGACGTTTGCTTGTTTCGCGATTTCAAATAATGTCGCAATCGCGTTTGCTGTATTGAAATCGTCATCCATCGCATCTTCATACGCTTTAATCTGCTCGTTCAACTGGAATGTCCACATGTCATCTTGATCTCCAAGGTCTGCCGAGTGTTCTAAGCGGTGAACGACATTTGCATAGGCCGTGCGGATGCGGTCAAGTCCCGCTTCTGCTTGTTCCACAAGTTCACCAGAATAATTGATTGGGTTGCGGTAGTGCACACTCAACATGAAGAAGCGAAGCACTTGTGGATCGATATGCTTACGAATATCGTTCACGAGCACAAAGTTCCCCAAAGACTTCGACATTTTTTCGTTGTCGATGTTGATATAGCCATTGTGCATCCAGTAGCGTGCGAACTCTTTGTCGTTGTGTGCTTCAGACTGAGCGATTTCATTTTCATGGTGCGGGAATGTCAGGTCTTGGCCACCTGCATGAATATCGATTGTGTCGCCAAGGATATCGCGTGCCATTACTGAACATTCAATGTGCCAACCAGGGCGTCCTGCTCCCCACGGACTTTCCCATGAGATTTCCCCTGGCTTTGCTGCTTTCCATAAAGCGAAATCAAGCGCATCTTCTTTCTTCTCGCCGACTTCAATTCGTGCCCCACTCTTCAAGTCGTTAATATCTTGGTGCGACAATTTGCCGTAACCATCAAATTTACGCGTTCGGTAGTAAACGTCTCCCTGTGATTCATAAGCATAGCCTTTGTCAATTAAGACCTTGATAAAGTCGATAATCTGATCCATATGCTCAGTTACGCGGGGATGATCGTCTGCCCGGTTGCACCCAAGCGCCTCGATATCAGCAAAGTAAGCTTCAATAAAGCGTTCTGTCAGGTCCGATACATCTTCTCCGAGTTCATTCGCTGCTTTGATGATTTTATCGTCGACATCCGTAAAGTTTGAAACGAAGTGCACATCATATCCGCGATAGCTCAAATAGTTTCGCACTGTATCGTAGACGATGACAGGACGAGCGTTTCCGATATGGATGTAGTTGTAAACCGTTGGGCCACAGACGTACATCTTGACCTTTCCTTCTTCTAACGGGACGAATGTTTCTTTTTCACGCGTTAGTGTATTAAAAATTCGGATGCTCATTGTCCTCTCTCCTCTCGTAATTGCGCACTTAGGCGATCTAACTCACGTTGTAATTTTTCGATACAGTCCTCCATCTGCTGACAGCGTTCGTCTACAGGGTCCGGAATGTTTTGGTGATTCAAGTTTTGCTTCACACGTACACCATCTAGCACGACGACTTTTCCTGGGATTCCAACGACCGTCGCGTTTGCAGGGACGTCTTTTAATACGACAGACCCTGCCCCGACTTTGCTATTGTCTCCAAGTGTGATGGATCCAAGTACTTTTGCGCCAGTTGCCACTAGGACGTTATTTCCAAGTGTCGGGTGACGTTTGCCTTTTTCTTTACCGGTTCCTCCGAGCGTGACGCCTTGGAACAAAATGCAGTCGTCGCCAATTTCACATGTCTCACCGATGACGACACCCATGCCGTGATCGATGAAGAAACGGCGACCGATTTTTGCCCCCGGATGAATCTCGATTCCCGTGAAGAAGCGGCTAATTTGAGAAACAGCACGCGCCAAGAAAAATAGTTTATTTTTAAACAGAGCATGTGCGATTCGGTGCGCCCAGATCGCGTGAAGGCCGGAGTAGGTCAACACGACTTCAAAGACGCTGCGGGCTGCAGGATCTTGCTCGAAGACGGTGGCGATGTCTTCTTTTATATGCTTGAACATAGGAGTTCCTCCTTGAGTTAATGATGAATAATGAAGATTTTAAATACGCGTAAAAAAACGCCCCCACCTAGTCAGGTCGACTAGACAGAGGCGCAGTATGCACGGTTCCACTCTGATGAGAAATCCCGAAAAAAGATTTCACTTCTCCTACCCGATAACGAGGGCGAATCGTCTGGCCTACTGATTGTTCAGCACAGCGCTCAGAGGTGCATTTCAAAGATGCATGGGCTCAGGTCACTTGCAGCCGGTGGTGACCCTCTCTACGGGAGCTTACGTCTTTTACTTCTCCTCATCAAAGCTTTCATATGTGGTTCTAATTTTACTCACCTAGTCCAGAAAGTCAATCTTATTGATTTGCGAATTTTTCCACGCGCTTAAGAACTTTCTCTTTACCAAGAAGGGCGATCGCATTCGGAAGATCCGGACCATGTGTTTGCCCTGTAGCAACTACACGAATCGGCATGAATAAGCCTTTTCCTTTAGCGCCCGTCTCTTTTTGTACAGCCTTAATTGCTGCTTTAATTCCATCTGCCTCTAGCGTGTCCATTGTCTCAAGTTGTGCTTTGAAGGCTGTCATAACAGCAGGCACTTGCTCTTCATTAAGAACTGCCATTGCCTCATCATCATAGTTTAACTCGTCGGCAAAGAACAACTCCGATAGTTCCACGATTTCAGCACCAAAGCTCATTTGTTCTTGATACAAGGCAATCAACTGGTTTGCCCAGTCCGCTTGCTCCGCTGACAATTCAGCAGGAAGCTTACCTGCTTGTTGCAAGTGCGGGATGGCCATTGCAGCGACTTCTTCTGCAGATAGTTTTTTCATATATTGATTGTTCATCCATGTCAGTTTATTCGTATCAAACATCGATGGTGACTTTGAAAGGCGCTTTTCATCAAATAATTCGATGAGCTGATCTTTTGAGAAGATTTCTTCTTCCCCTTCAGGTGACCACCCAAGAAGTGCGAAGAAGTTGAACATCGCTTCAGGAAGGTAGCCTAAGTTTTTATATTGTGTGATGAATTGAATGATGGACTCATCACGTTTTGAAAGTTTTTTACGGCTCTCATTAATAATCAACGTCATGTGGCCATATTTTGGCGCTTCCATACCAAGTGCATGGAATACCATGATTTGTTTTGGCGTGTTTGAAAGATGCTCTTCCCCACGAAGAACATGGCTGATCTTCATGAAGTGATCATCTAATACTACCGCATAGTTGTATGTTGGGATGCCGTTTGCTTTAACAAGTACCCAATCCCCCACATCTTTGGATTCGAACGTGACTGTACCACGGACCATATCTTCGATTGTGTAAGTTACATCCGCTGGTACACGCATGCGAATTGTATAAGCTTCTCCAGCCGCTTCTTTTGCAGCTACTTCTTCTGCAGAAAGGTTACGACATTTCCCACTATACATAGGAGCAGCAATTCCTGCTTCTTTTTGGCGCTCGCGCTCTGCTTCGAGTTCTTCTGATGAACAGAAGCATTTGTAAGCATGGCCTTCTGAAAGCATCTTTTCAGCATGTTCTTTGTAGATATCTAAACGTTCCATTTGACGATACGGACCGTAGTCGCCGCCAATGTCTACAGACTCATCGTACTCGATTCCTAACCAGCGCAAGTTATCGAGTTGTGACAATTCGCCACCTTCGATGTTGCGTTCGATGTCTGTGTCCTCAATTCGGACGATAAATTTCCCGCCGTGGTGGCGCGCAAATAAATAGTTAAAAAGTGCTGTACGGGCACCGCCGATATGCAATTGACCAGTCGGACTCGGTGCGTAACGTACGCGTACTTCGTTTGTCATGGGGTGTTCCTCCTCTAAAATTCACTTGTACCATTCTATCATTCGAGCCGAGATAGAGAAAGTTTATTTTTGTACGAGTAAAATCGTTGCTAGTGCAGCGATCCCTTCTTCACGACCTGGGAATCCTAGCTTCTCTGTCGTCGTTGCTTTGACGTTGATTTGAGACTCATCTGCTTCTAATAGTTCTGCAATACGGGCACGCATCGCAGGAATGTGTGGAGCCATTTTTGGACGTTGTGCAATAATCGTGCAATCCACATTGCCAAGAACGTAGCCTTTTTCTTTTACAATGTTCCAGCAGTGTGTGAGCAGTTTCGCTGAATCTGCGTCTTTAAATGCTGGGTCCGTGTCTGGGAAGTGACGGCCAATGTCTCCTTCTCCGATTGCTCCAAGTGCCGCATCTGTAATCGTATGTAGCAGAACATCTGCATCCGAATGGCCGACAAGACCTCTTTCGTGGGGAACTGTGATTCCTCCAATAATTAATGGGCGCCCTTCTTCAAAAGCATGTACATCAAATCCTTGTCCAATACGCATTACTTTGTCTCCTCTCTTCGTCTTAAAATTCCTTCTCCAAGCACCAGGTCTTCTGGTGTCGTCATTTTTTGATTGTCATACGAACTCTCCACAACATAAACTGGAATGCCCGCTCGTTCTGCAAGCATCCCTTCATCGGTCCCTAAAAAACCCTGTTCATCTGCTTGACGCGCCGCTTTCATTAGCAATTCATACTGAAACGCTTGGGGCGTCTGAACAGACCACAAAGTTTCACGGTCAATCGTCTCTTGCACTTGGCCATCTACCACTCGTTTCATCGTATCTTTTGCTTTTACTGCGGCGATTGCACCGCCGCTCGCTGTTGCTTTTTCAACGAGTGCATGAATCGTCTCTTGCAAGATGAAGGGGCGTGCCGCGTCGTGGACGAGTACGATTTCTGCACCACTTGCTGCTTGAAGTGCTGCATAAACACTGTGTTGACGTTCATCTCCACCTTGTACGAGCTTTGTCACCTTTGTCAGTTGATATTGTGTAATCAACTTTTCAATATCTTGTCGTTCTTGTTCGTTAATCGCAAGAACAATTTCTTCACACCACGGATCTAGTTGAAATACTTCCAATGTGTGTGCAAGTATCGGTTTGCCATTCAGCTTTAGAAATAGTTTATTATACGCTGCTCCCATCCGCTTTCCACTTCCGGCAGCCGGCAGTACGACTGTATAGTTCATAGTGAAACACCTTTCTAAACAGACGGAATCCCGGTACACGAACGTGCCCGAGATCCTGAACTTATTTTTCAAGTGGCTTTGCAAAAATCATGCGTCCTGCAGATGTCTGAAGAACACTTGTCACTTCCACTTGGATCGCTTGATTGATATACGATTTTCCACCTTCAACAACAATCATCGTACCATCATCTAAGTAAGCCACGCCTTGATTTTGCTCTTTCCCGTCTTTGATGATCACAACTTGCATGACTTCACCTGGAATAACAACAGGTTTTACAGCATTGGCAAGATCGTTGATGTTGAGCACCGGTACATTATGTAACTCACATACCTTATTCAGGTTAAAATCATTGGTCATGACTATTCCTTTTTTCTTCTTCGCTAATCGCACCAGTTTCAAGTCTACTTCATGCACGTCCTCAAAATCGTCTTCCACGATTTCGATAGGTGTCGTCCGTTCTGCTTGCAGACGCTTCAATACATCGAGTCCTCGGCGACCACGCGTCCGTTTTAGTGTATCTGAAGAATCGGCAATATGTTGCAGCTCGGTTAACACGAACTGGGGCACGACGAGCGTCCCTTCCAAAAAGCCTGTGTCCGATATATCTGCAATGCGCCCGTCGATAATAACACTCGTATCGAGTAACTTATAATTCGGCGCATCTGCAACTGCCACTTCTTCTTCAGCTCGCTTTTTCACCGTCCCACGAGAACCAGAGAAAATCGACATCATCTCTTCACGCTTTTTAAATCCAACCTGAAAACCTAGGTACCCTAGAACCAGGGACAATACGACTGGAACGACGGATCCAATGGCAGGTAACTCGAGTGTGTCGATGGCAGTTCCTAATAAAAATGCCACTACAAGACCGAGCACAAGACCAATTGTTCCAAATACCAAGTCCCACACCGGAGTGTTCAAGAGTCGTTCTTCCATGAATCGGATAAATGTTACGAGATAATCTGTAATGAACAATGCGGCCACATATAATAAAATGGCTCCTACTAAAATGGATACGTACGGATTGGCAATCCACGGGTTGTCGGATAAATTCATTGCTTCGTATAAGTGCGGTAAGAAAAATAACCCGAGTGTACCACCAATCAACACAAATGCGATTTGAATGATCCATTTAAGCATACTTCCACCTCCTCATTTCGTTGTCTTTTCATTATACGCTTTCCTTGAAACGGACGTCCATGCAGAGCCTTAAAGAGTATTTAATCCTGGGAAGTGAAGTTAGTCTCTAACATATTGTTTTCATTTTCAATCGACAAGAGGAGGTAGTGAGTTCCTTGGGAATCAGAGTATAGCGGAGACCCCGCAGTGGAGGCGAGAAGTGCAAGCTTCTCGTATGCCAAGAGGAGGCTCCGGTATGCTCCCCTGGGAACTCACTGCCGGATCGCCAGAGATTGAACCTACTAAAAAATTGCGTTCTCCACATCTAATTAAACGCTAATTTCATAGCCTCATTCACAGTCTCTACCCCAATCACACTGATACCTGCCGGATAATCCCAACCTCCTAAATTACTCGCCGGCACAATCGCACGTTTAAAGCCAAGCTTTGCCGCTTCCTGCACGCGTTGTTCGATGCGCGACACACGACGAATCTCTCCAGTAAGACCCACTTCTCCAATAAAGACGTCCGTTGGTTGGGCACCCATATCGCGGAAACTTGAGACGACACTCACTAAGACAGCAAGGTCAATCGATGGTTCATCAAGCTTTACTCCGCCTGCGACTTTAATATACGCATCTTGCGATTGTAACAGCATGCCCATTCGCTTTTCTAGAACAGCCATTAATAGAGAAACGCGGTTTTGATCGACACCTGTTGCCATACGCTTTGGATAGTTGAAACTCGACTGGGTGACCAGCGCCTGGATTTCAACCAAAATCGGTCGGGTACCTTCCATTGACGCGACAATTGCCGAACCAGGCGCACCGTGCGAGCGTTCCTGTAAGAATAGTTCCGACGGGTTCAACACTTCTTTTAACCCAGCTTGTACCATTTCGAAAATGGCAATTTCATTCGTAGATCCAAAACGATTTTTTTGGGAGCGTAAAATGCGATACGTATGATGACGTTCTCCTTCAAAATACAATACGGTATCCACCATATGTTCAAGAAGACGCGGCCCTGCAATCTGCCCTTCTTTCGTCACGTGACCAACCAAGAAGATGGCAATATTTTTCGTTTTCGCAATACGCATCATTTCTGCCGTACATTCACGCACTTGAGACACACTACCAGGTGCACTCGTGACATCTGGATGATGGACAGTTTGAATCGAGTCGATGATGACAAACTTCGGTTCTACTTGTTCAATCGTTTCATTGATCAGTTCAAGGTTTGTCTCTGCATACAGATACAACTCGCTCGATGCGACCCCGAGTCGTTCCGCACGTAATTTAGTTTGGCGAACGGATTCCTCTCCGGAAATGTAGAGTGTGCGCATATTTTTATTCGCGAGGAGCGAAGATACTTGAAGGAGTAACGTAGACTTGCCGATCCCCGGGTCTCCACCGATAAGGACTAAGGAGCCTGGGACAATCCCACCACCTAGCACACGGTTCAGTTCTTCAAGTGACGTATCCACTCGTGGTTCTTCTTGTGTTTCCACCGAAACAATCGGCGTCGCTTTCATACTCGGTCCATCAGATGTTACAAAAGAACGTTTCGGCCCTTTGCTGACGACCTCCACTTCTTCCACCATCGTATTCCAGTGGCCGCACCCTGGACATTTTCCCATCCATTTTGGTGATTCATAGCCACAATCATTACACATAAATTTTGTTTTTCTCTTTGCCATAAAGTCCTCCTTAGGAACGGGTGTTCTAGTTCTCAGTATACCGTACTTTCTTCTATACGAAAAATAGCACCCCATTCCTGCAAAGAAACGGGGTGCTAACGTGCTTCTATTCCGTTACAGTTTCAGCTTGAGCTTTTTCTGTACGAACGACAAATTCATCATTTTCAACATCAAAGATGATGTATTGACCTGTCAGCACTTCGCCTTTTAGAATTTCTTCTGATAAACGATCTTCAACGTGCTTTTGTAACGCACGGCGTAATGGACGTGCTCCGTAGTCTGGGTCATACCCTTCTTTAGCAATTTTATCTTTTGCTGCTTCTGTAAGTTCCAGCTCGATATCTTGCTCTTTTAGGCGTTTCGTTAACTGATTCGCCATAAGTGTGACAATTTCTTTCAAGTGTTCGCGCTCTAATGAGTGGAACACAATCATCTCATCGAGACGGTTCAAGAACTCTGGGCGGAATGCTTTTTTCAACTCTTCAAGCATTTTTGACTTCATGTCTTTATAGTCTTTAGAAGAACCTGCTTCTTGAAGATTGAAACCAACGTACTTGTTGTACTTCACAGCGTCTGCTCCGACGTTTGAAGTCATGATGACCACTGTATTACGGAAGTCGACTGTACGTCCTTTCGAATCTGTCAAACGCCCATCTTCTAACACTTGAAGCAAGATGTTAAATACATCTGGGTGCGCTTTTTCAATTTCATCTAATAAGATGACAGAGTAAGGTTTGCGACGCACTTTCTCCGTCAATTGACCCCCCTCATCAAAGCCAACATACCCTGGAGGTGAACCGACTAAGCGAGATGTCGAGTGTTTCTCCATGTACTCAGACATATCGATACGAATCATCGAATCTTCGTCTCCAAACATTACTTCAGCGAGTGCACGCGCAAGTTCTGTTTTACCAACACCAGTTGGCCCTAAGAAAATAAATGAACCGATTGGACGTTTTGGATCTTTAAGTCCAGCACGTGCTCGACGAATCGCACGAGAAATGGCATCGACTGCTTCCGATTGTCCGATGACGCGTTTGTGCAATGTATCTTCGAGTTTCAACAGTTTGTCTGACTCCGTTTGCGCCAGTTTTGAGACCGGTACACCTGACCACATCGAAACGACAGTTGCGATATCTTCGACAGTCACTTCTGTTTCTGCTTTCCCTTGCTTTTCTTTCCAGTTGTCTTTCAATTTCTCAAGTTCTTCTTTTAACTTTTGTTCTTTATCGCGGAACGATGCAGCCTTTTCAAACTCTTGGCTTTGTACGGCTGCGTTTTTCTCAGAACGTAAGCTTTCAAGTTGTTGTTCCATCTCTTTTAAGTTCGGCGGTGTCGTGTATGAGCGTAGGCGTACTTTCGACCCTGCTTCATCAATCAGATCAATTGCTTTATCCGGTAGGAAACGGTCCGAAATATAGCGGTCTGACATTTTAACTGCCGCTTCTACCGCTGCATCTGTGATTTTCACACGGTGATGCGCTTCGTAACGGTCGCGCAGACCATAGATGATTTGAATCGCTTCTTCAACAGATGGTTCGTCCACTTGGATTGGCTGGAAACGACGTTCTAAAGCCGCATCTTTTTCAATGTATTTGCGGTACTCATCAAGTGTTGTCGCACCGATACATTGCAGTTCACCACGTGCTAGTGCTGGTTTTAGAATGTTAGATGCGTCAATCGCACCTTCTGCTCCCCCTGCACCAATCAATGTGTGAAGTTCATCAATGAACAAGATGATGTTGCCTGCTTGGCGAATTTCATCCATTACTTTTTTCAAGCGATCTTCAAATTCTCCGCGGTATTTCGTACCTGCTACAACCGTCCCCATATCCAGTGTCATAACGCGTTTGTCACGCAAGATTTCAGGCACTTCGTTGTGTACGATTTGCTGCGCAAGTCCTTCTGCGATTGCGGTCTTACCAACACCAGGCTCTCCAATAAGCACTGGGTTGTTCTTTGTACGACGCGCTAAGATTTCAATCACACGCGTAATTTCTTTGCTACGACCAATCACTGGATCCAATGTGCCTTCACGTGCAATCTGTGTAAGGTCACGCGCAAGACCGTCAAGCGTTGGCGTGCTTGCAGTTGCGGCAGACGATGTCGAAGATGAATTGTTTGCTTGTTCACTGCTACCGAGTAAGTGAAGCACTTGTTGACGTGCTTTGTTTAAGCTGATACCCGCGTTACTTAGAACGCGAGCCGCTACACCTTCCCCTTCACGAATCAGTGCAAGTAGCAAGTGTTCTGTCCCAATATAAGAATGACCAAGTTTACGTGATTCGTCGACTGAGAGTTCAATGACTTTTTTAGCACGTGGTGTATAGTGCACAATCGGACCAACATCTTTTTCGCCCGTTCCGACTAATTCTTCAATGCCTTCTTCAATCGCTTTTGGATCGACGTTACTAGCCTCTAACGCTTTCGCCGCAATGCCGTTCCCTTCACGAATCAGACCTAACAAAATATGTTCAGTGCCAATTGCTTCATGCTTTAAACGAATCGCTTCTTCTTGAGCGAGTTGAAGTACTTTTTGTGAGCGCTGTGTAAAACGATTAAACATCATATGAGTTCTCTCCTTTTTCTTCTATAGTCAACCGTTCCCTAATCATTTTTGCCCGAAACACATCGCGGTCTTTCGGGGACAATGTAGAACCGGCATAGTGCTGTAAAAATCCAGGCTGCATAAATACCATACATTCATTCAAAATCGTTTTGTTGACGTTTCGAATGATAGCTAAGTCGATTGCTAACCGGACGTCGGATAGACATTGTGCTGCTTCTTCTGTCGTCAACATCCGGGCGTAGCGCAGTGTGCCTAGTGAGCGAAACAACTTATCCTCTAGTGTTATGCGTGAATGGGAAAGCAGTGCTTCGCGCGCTTCCCGTTCTTTTTCAATCAATTGGGTCGTCAAGCCTTTCAGTTCTTGTAAAATCTCGACTTCCGCTTTACCTAGTGTTACTTGGTTGGATACTTGGTAGACATTCCCGAGAGCTTCACTGCCTTCTCCATAAATGCCTCGCACAACCATGCCAAGACGGTTGATGATAGGTGCGATACGAGCCATTTGTTTCGTAGCGGTCAAGGCCGGCAAGTGCATCATGACGGACGCACGGAGACCTGTTCCTGTATTGGTCGGGCATGTCGTTAAATAACCATACTTCTCATCAAACGCATAGCGAACATTGCGGTCAAGTGTCCGGTCGATTTCCCGCGCTTGTTTGTACGCCTCTTCTAATTGAAGACCAGGGAGTATGCACTGTATGCGCAAATGATCTTCTTCGTTGATCATGATGCTAAGAGATTCATCTTCAGAAATGACAGCTGCCGCTTCATGCTCAGATTCAATTAAGCTTGGGCTGATTAAATGTTTTTCAATCAAGACTTGTTTATCGAGTGCATCTAATTGCTTCATCTGATAAGACGTAAACTCGTGCGATAAGTTTTCCTGGTCAAGCAAAATGCCTGAGACAGTCTGTTCGATTTTATGCGCCTCGTCCTCAGTAAATGCCAGAGGAAACTTAAAACCTTCTATATTTCGAGCCAATCGGATTCGCGTGCTCATGACAATATCCGCATATTCTCCTGAGCTTTCCATCCAACTGGTCACTTGATTTTTTAAAAAGCGATTCATATCCACTGTCAATCGCCTCCTTTTGAGAGTTTCGCCTCAAGCTCTCTTGCTTGGTCACGGAGAGTGGCGGCTGTTTCAAACTCTTCTTCAGCGATTGCTTGTTGCATACGAGACCGAATGTCTTCAATGCGACGCTTTAAATCGCGCGTCTCTTCATATGCTTCTGGAACTTGGCCGATGTGTTCAGCATTGCCGTTGTGTAGTCGCTTCATGACAGGGGGTAAGGCATTGCCAAATGTCTCATAACATTCTGCACAGCCAAATTTCCCGCGATGCACAAAGCGTTCATAGGTCCAGCCACAATTCGGACAGCTCCACTGACTTTTTTCACGACTAGCTTGTGTTTTTGTTTGTTCAGGTGTAAACAAGTTCGTGAGCAGTTGATGAACCGTTAATGGATCTTGCTGGTTTTGAAAAGGGTGTAACTGACTTGCACAGACATCACAGAGATGTCGCGTGAATGGTTCTCCGTTCTGCGTAACCGTCATTTTGACATGTGCAGGACGTTGTTTACAGTTTTCACAAATCATCAGCGACCCTCCTTTTCGTGAAGTAACGTAAGAAGCATCGCTTGAGCGACCCGCCCTCTCAATTGATCACGTAGTGGCAACGGAACTGACAAGGTAGACCGTGCACACGCCGCAACAATTAGTTTTGCTTCTCGTTTTGAAATCATGTCTAAGTCAAGCAGGCGGTAGACCATGTCTTCCACCATGGATTCAGATGCCCCGTTTTCAAGAGCATCTAACATATCCCGAATGACATCTGTCTGTTCGGTCGCCTCTAAGCGGAAGATACGTATATACCCACCTCCACCTCGCTTACTTTCAACTATATAGCCACGATCTACAGTGAACCGTGTATTAATTACATAATTAATTTGCGAGGGGACGCATTGAAATTTCTCCGCGACTTCATTGCGTTTTATTTCAATCTGCCCTTGATTAGTAGATTCGATAATACTTTTCAAATACCCTTCAATAATATCTGAGATATTTTTCATGGTGTCACCTCCTACTGACTTTGACTATCTTTGACTTTATTATACGAATTCACTTTGTAGCGTGCAATTGTTTTGACTCCAAATAAAAAAGCATGCCGAGAAATCGGCATGCTTCTCTATATTAATGGGGAAGATAAATCAGCTGGAACAAGAACAAGACAGCGAAGATATAAAGGAGTGGATGTACTTCTTTATAGCGGCCTTGCACTATTTTTAGAATCGGATAGATGATAAACCCAAGTTCGATTCCTGTTGCAATACTCGACGTGAGCGGCATTGCCAAAATTACAATGAATGCAGGAAATGCCTCATCAAACGCATCCCAATCAATATGCTTCACAGCCCCAATCATTAATGACCCAATGATAATCAAAGCTGGTGCTGTGATCGCCGCCACTCCAGAAAGAGCCGCAACAAATGGACCGAGAAACGCAGCGATGATAAAGAGAATTCCTACAGTCAATGTAGTCAGACCTGTACGTCCGCCAACAGCTACTCCTGAAGAAGACTCAATGTAGGCAGTCGTTGGGCTCGTCCCGAACATAGAACCTACCGTCGTCGCAACAGAATCGGCAAGGAGTGCTTGACGAGCGCGTGGAAGGCGTTCTCCCTTCATGAGCCCGGCTTGTTTGGCAACGCCGACCATTGTTCCGGTTGTATCAAACAAGGTCACTAATACAAAGGACACGACAATCCCAAGCATGCCGAATTGAATGACGTCTAAAAAAGCTGTGACGGGATTCCAAACAAGAATGCCCTCTGGTAAGGAAGGGATTTCAAAGAATCCATCGAACTTCAATTGACCGCTAAAGAAGGCAACGACCCCTGTCGCTACCATCCCGTAAAAGATGGCACCGTACACATTGCGCACCATCAAAATTAGTGTCACAAGTAGACCAAACAACGTGAGCAGAGCAGCTGGGCTTGTTAAATCCCCGAGTTTCACTAAGTTCGTTTCATGCGCTTCAACGATTGTAGACATGCGCAGTCCAATAAATGATATGAACAATCCGATTCCCGCCGTGATACCGTGCTTCAAGTTGGATGGAATGCTAATAATCAACTTTTCACGTAAAGACGTTAATGACAAAATGACAAAGATAATACCGGCGATGAACACTGCAGAGAAAGCCGTTAAATAATCGATTTGTCCATTCGAGGAAATAACGACTGTATAGGTGAAGAAAGCATTTAATCCCATTCCTGGAGCGATGGCAATCGGATAATTCGCAAATAGCGCCATCCATAACGTACCAACGACGGCGGCTATGATAGTGGCTAAGAAAACTTGATCAAACGGAACGCCTGCTTCCGCCAAAATAACGGGGTTGACGATGACTATATAAACCATTGTAAGAAAAGTGGTAATTCCAGCTACAACTTCTGTTTTAACAGTTGTGCCATGTTGCTGTAAACGAAACATATGAACTCTCCTAAATACGAACATTTTTGAAATACTTAACAATATTATTCGCTTTTATATTAAATTGCAACCCTTTTTCAAAAGAAACACGAAAAAACCATCTCCTAATTAGAAGATGGTTCGTGTTTTGCTATCATTTTGTTGACGAGAAATACTTTTGACTTCCGCTAGAAGCGGGTATGATAGAACAAGCAGGAGGTGGTTTTATGATTCGCACAGTAGGAGTCACAACAGATCACGAACTGATTCAAAACTTTTCTTTGGATCAATTACAAGATAATTTGTTCGAGTGGTATTGGGTCGATATTAGCAACCCTTCCATTGACGAGCAAAATCTATTACGAGACTTTTTTCAATTTCACCCGCTCGCAATAGAGGACTGCCTGCATGATTTGCAGCGACCTAAACTCGATAATTATGACCGTCATACCTTTTTTGTGCTACATACATATAACGAAAAGACGATGGAAGCAGAAGAGTTAGACGTCTTTGTTGGAGGAAATTTTGTCGTAACGTTCCATTATGAAGAAATGCATGAACTTGACGAGGCACTTGACCGTCTTATTCATAGTACGAAGTCTTGGAAAAGAGGCGCTATGCACGCTCTGTATCAAATCATCGATAAAGTAGTGGATCATTACTTCCCCATCATCTACAAAATTGAGGATTATTTAAATATTGTCGAGGATGACATGTCTAGGCATCATGACCAGTTTTCTATGAACCGAGTCTTTGAAATTCGCAGTGATTTATTGCACCTGAGACGAACAATCAATCCAATGCGAGATTTACTTTATAGAATGCTTGCATCTTCACGCTTGAATTTTTCGCAGGAAGAGCGCACCTATTTCGAAGATATTTACGATCACCTTATCAAACTATCTGAAATGATCGATTCCAATCGAGATTTGACAGCGGATATACGGGATAGTCATATGTCGATGAACGCTAGCCGAATGAACCGAATCATGATGACACTTACAATTGTATCCATCGTCTTCATCCCGCTCACATTCGTCGCAGGGGTTTACGGGATGAACTTTACAAATATGCCGGAACTTAATTGGTCGTTCGGCTATTACGGGGTATTGTTATTCATGTTTATGATTGCAGGTGGAATGCTCACCTGGTTTACTTATAAAGGCTGGTTTAAATTATTCAAAAATCAATAAGGAGGTACGCCATGCGTATCAATAAATATTTAGCTGAAGCAGGAATTGTTTCTCGCAGAGGGGCCGATCAGTGGATTTTAGATGGCCGTGTAATGATCAATGGCAAGCCTGCAGAACTAGGAAGTCGAATAGAGGATGGCGATGAAGTAAAGGTCGACGGGAAAATGATTTCTCAAGAACAAGAGCTCGTCTATCTAGCTTTAAACAAGCCTATAGGAATTACGAGTACGACAGAGCGCCATATCGAAGGAAACATCATTGATTTCGTCAATCATGAAAAGCGTATTTTTCACGTAGGACGGCTCGATAAAGATTCGGATGGCTTAATTCTTTTGACGAATGACGGCGACATCGTCAATGAAATTCTTCGCTCTGAAAATGAGCATGATAAAGAGTACATCGTGACAGTGAATGAACGTCTGACGGAAACATTTTTAGAAAAAATGGCAACGGGCGTGAAGATTTTAGATACCGTCACAAAGCCAGCAAAAGTGAAAAAACTTGGGCCGTATACATTTTCCATCATTCTGACCCAAGGGCTCAACCGACAAATCCGCCGCATGTGTTCCGCGCTCGGGTTCACTATTAAACGATTACAACGCGTGCGTATCATGAACATCGAACTTGGAAGCTTACCCATCGGTAAATGGCGTAATTTAACGGAAGACGAAAAGCAGGAACTGTTCAAACTGCTCAACTATCAACCGAAACGTTCATAAAGGGAGAGATGCAGGATGTTAACGATTCAATCTACACCTTATGCAACAGGCGCAACCATCAGCGGAGACATTTGGGATTTCGACGCTTTCCTTACGGCGGCTTTCGATCTAATTGGAGACACTAATAAATTCTACGATTATCAAAGTACACATGATCGCCTTACCGCGGCATTAATCAAATTAGCTGCGGCACGTAAAGGGAAAGAAGAAGTGATAGTTGTCTCTAATGGAGCAACTCGTGATCAACTAAAAGAAAAAGGAATGATCACTCCAGAGCGCAACGTATACTTTGGCTATAAAATGTTATGGCCAGAACTTCTATTCACAGCATTCGGGTTAAATGATTTTGTCTTGTTGCGCAGCAAGAACTTCAAGCACCCACATCTTCATCTCTACACGATGGAAGTCCGCTTATTTCAAGCAAAAGTCATCGAAGCCTTAGAAATCGCGATGCCAGACGAGGATTTTTCCGATGTGAAGCAAGCGCTTTTGTCACCCGAACGTTCAACAGAAGATTATGCAACCCAGTACGTCGATATGTTGGCTTTGTCTTATTTAAATGTACCGAAAGAAGAACGCAAAGTCTTGCTGCCGAAAATCGCACGCAGCATCATCGTTGGTGGGAATGATTATGAAGTCTTTAAACAAAAAGTTGTTGCAGAAGCAAATAAAACAAAGAGCGCTGTGCACAACATCAAATTAACAGCGGATTATCCAGATTATGACGATATTGAGTGGTAAAAAAAGACCTGAAGCCATCGCTTCAGGTCTTTTCGTTATACCCCCGCCACACGTGTAGCGAGCGGTTTGAATAACTTTTCTTTATCTAATTCTGGATGCATTGAAGAAAGTTCTTCTAAAGCATACTTTGCACCATAGTCCATCCCTTGGCACCCTGCTAGCAAAACAACATCGTTGTCTTCTGCTTGGTGCAGCCCTTGTCGAACTGCTTCTGGGAGCTCATCGAACAAATGAACTTTGATTCCCGCAGCTTCCATGACATCAAGGAATACAGCTTTCTCCTCCTCTGCCACAACATCTTTTGCCGTGACATCGGATTTACTGCTGGTTGCAATGACTTCTGTCAGCCCAAGCTTAGGTGCCCAGCGAACAATTGCCTCCGCATTTTCACGATTCACTGTAACACCTCGATCTCCGCGAATCGCATACACAAGCTTCAAGTTTTTGTAGTCCATCTTTTCAAGCGTACTAAGGGTAATATCGATATTTCCGCTGTTTGCAAAGTGGTCATCAAAGATTTTGAAGCTCTCTTCAAAAATCATCTCGAAACGACGTTCAACCCCTGCAAAGTTTTTCATCGCACGTTGAATCGTCTCAATTGGGGCATCACATAATAATCCAATCGCAATTGACACTAGCGAGTTATAAACAGAATGATAGCCTGGTGTTCCTAACGATACTCTAAAATCACCTTGTGGAATTGTACCTTGCGGTGTTTCAAGCGTGTCTGCAATCGACACTGTGAACTCTGCACGCCCTGTTGATAAATCAAGGTCTACACAACGAATATCCGCTTCTTCACTTTCCACACCGATTGTCACTACAAAAGCATCTGTCTGATCTTGCAAAGCTGCAGAATAAGAATCATCTAAATTCAAAATCGCTACTTTATCAACGCCTGCACGTGTGACAAGCTTTGATTTATGCATCACATAGTTCTCAAATGAAGAATGCAGGTCGATATGTTCACGGCTGATGTTATTGAATGTCACAATATCAAAATCAACACTGCCAACTCGGTCTAGTTCGAGTGCTGAAGAAGATACTTCCATTACGACGTGTTGGATGTCTGATTCCACCATTTCAGAAAAATAGCGTTGTAGATCCAGAGATTCTGGTGTGGTTAATTCTGAAGGCTCCGCCTTGTCACCAATCTTGACAACAACTGTCCCAATGAGACCAGTTTGAAGCCCATGCTCTTCTAAAATAGCATTGGCCATGAATGACGTGGACGTCTTTCCGTTTGTAGCTGTGATTCCGATTGTTTTCATATGCTGTGTCGGGTGAGAGTAGTATGCATCGGCAAGCGCCGCCAAACTGCTGCGCGCATCCTTCACGCGGTATTGAGGGACATCTACCCCATCAATAAATTCTTCCACAACTAGCGCTACAGCACCCGCCTCAACTGCTGATTTGGCAAATGTATGACCATCTGCCTTTACTCCGCGCATACAAACAAATACATCTCCAGGCTTCACATTACGGGAGTTGTAAGCAAGCCCTGTAATTTCGATATCTTGTTCATTTCGTTTTTGCTCAATTCCGATTACAGGCAAAATATGTGAAAACTTCATTTCGTCACCCCTCTTTGTAGTGCTCTTGGCAAAACGCCAGGAGTGTCTCTAACTCTTCTTGCTCCAGCTCAAAATCTAGCACTTTCGCGGTTGTCCGGTCAATAAAATGTGCTTGAGCAATTCGCTGTCCTTTTGAATCGTCTGCAAAGATGACACGTACATCAATGGAGTCGGTCTCTTCAAATAGTTCATCCTCCTCGTCATATACGAGGCCAATTAAAAATTCATAGCGGTCTCCTTCTACAATTCCAGTTGGGTCATGTAGTTTTTCCACTTCAAATGATTCGATTTGCATGGTCATCCTCCTTGTCCATGCCTCCATTATACAAAAAAAACTCCTCCCATAAAGGAGGAGCCATTCGATTAGGTATTTTGGAGCTCTTTATTCTCTTCTGCCGTGAATGCCCGGGACCTTGTGAGGAATCGTTTACCTTCCACACCTTCTAGTGAAAACATCCCACCTCGTCCATCCACCACATCAATAATCAATTGCGTATGTTTCCAGTACTCAAATTGATTTTTATGGATATAGAACTTGGCACCTCCGATTTCACCGAGATAAATGTCCTGGTCTCCAATCAATAAGTCCCCTTCTGGGTAGCACATTGGAGAAGATCCATCACAACACCCTCCAGACTGATGAAACATTACAGGGCCGTGCTTGTCAGTGAGCAGCGCAATCAAATCAAGGGCGGCTTCTGTCGCTACAACGCGTTCTGTCATCGTCTTCACCTCCTACTAGGAGATCAGAAGAATCCTAGTTTGTTTTCATCATACGATACAAGTAGGTTCTTTGTCTGTTGATAGTGACTGAGCATCATCAAGTGATTCTCGCGTCCGATACCAGACATCTTGTATCCTCCAAATGCTGCGTGTGCAGGATACGCATGGTAACAGTTCGTCCATACACGACCTGCTTGGATGCCACGGCCGAAACGGTATGCTGTGTTCATATCACGTGTCCACACACCAGAACCTAGGCCATATAATGTATCATTTGCAATCTCAAGAGCTTCTTCTTTTGTTTTGAAAGTCGTAACCGATACAACCGGTCCGAAAATTTCTTCTTGGAAGATTCGCATCTTATTATGTCCTTTGAAAACAGTCGGCTTGATGTAGTAGCCTTCTGCAAAGTCGCCACCTAAATCGTTGCGCTCTCCACCCGCTAAACATTCTGCGCCTTCTTGCTTCCCGATATCTAGGTACGACAAGATTTTTTCCATTTGCTCTGTTGATGCTTGTGCACCCATCATTGTGTTCGGATCAAGTGGATTTCCTGTAGCAATCGCTTCTACACGCTTCAGAACTTTTTCCATAAATTTATCGTAGATTGATTCTTGGATAAGCGCTCGGGATGGACAAGTACACACTTCTCCTTGATTCAGTGCGAAGAGAACAAATCCTTCAACTGCTTTATCCAGGAAAGCATCGTCTTTGTCCATGATGTCCTCGAAGAAGATATTTGGCGATTTCCCACCAAGCTCAAGTGTTACAGGAATCAAGTTTTGAGAAGCATACTGCATGATCAAGCGACCTGTAGTCGTCTCACCTGTGAAAGCGATTTTTGCAATACGCGGGCTTGAAGCAAGTGGTTTCCCAGCTTCTAATCCAAATCCATTCACGATATTGATAACCCCTGGAGGTAATATGTCTTCGATTAATTCCATTAATACAAGAATTGAAGCCGGAGTTTGTTCAGCTGGCTTCAGTACTACACAGTTTCCAGCAGCTAGTGCCGGCGCAAGTTTCCATACTGCCATTAAGATCGGGAAGTTCCAAGGAATGATCTGCCCTACAACTCCAAGTGGCTCGTGGAAGTGATACGCTACCGTATTGTTATCGATTTGACTTAAGTTTCCTTCTTGTGCTCGAATCGCACCTGCAAAATAACGGAAGTGATCGATAGCAAGTGGTAAATCTGCATTTAGAGTCTCACGAACAGCTTTCCCGTTATCCCATGTCTCAGCAACGGCAAGTAGTTCTAAGTTTTCCTCAATGCGGTCTGCAATTTTATTTAAAATCACTGCGCGTTCTGCAACAGAAGTAGTTCCCCAACTATCCTTTGCAGCATGTGCAGCATCTAGTGCTAAGTCAATGTCTTCAGAAGTTGAACGGGCAATCTTCGTAAATACTTTCCCAGTTACAGGTGTTACATTTTCAAAATATTGACCCTTGACTGGAGCAGTCCATTTCCCATTAATGTAGTTATCGTATTGCTCTTTGAAGTGAACGACTGCGCCGTCCGTATTCGGAAACTTATAAACCATTCTTATCTCTCCCTTTGGTTAATTTGCGTAATGAATACGCTTACATTTCTCCCACCTTCTATTTTGTCAGATTATATGGAATATTTCAATAAAATGTTTTGAAGTCAAACAAAAACGCCTAATCGGTGGTTACCGATTAGACGTTTCGCATACTACTATTTCTCTTGTGAAGCGTTGTTTGGTCGTAGTAGCTCTATCCACTACTCTGAGGCCCGCCGCTTCAATCGCCGTATCCATAGACTCAATCGTCACGATAATTACTTTGTCCGCAAGTCGGGCGGCATGTCTAATTAAGTCGTGTTGTTGCGTTTCCGTAGAGTGCGTGTAGAGATTGTAGGGAAGATCTAAAAATGCCACATCATAGTGACCTTCTTCCTCTTGAATTGCTCGTATCTCTACATCAATAGGAACCGGGTAATTGTAGTGTTCAAGATTTTCACGCGCTCCGACACAAGCAAGTGGATTTTTATCTCTTCCTTTGACGAACATCCCCATTGATGCTGCCTCCACTAGAACCGTGCCAATACCACAACATGGATCGATTAAGGCAAGGTCGCGCGCATGGGGGTTCGCAATATTGACGAGCGTCCGTGCCGTTCTCGCATTTAAAGCCGTTGAATACCCTTGTGGTTTTGCTACGTGCTCCATCCAAACTGGCCGACTTCTCTCGAGTAGCCCGAAATACCATCGTCCCTCATAAACTGTAACGGCGTACACTTGATCAGGTGTCTTCATCTCTAGGGGACCCGGCATCTCATTCCCTATGGTACGTGCAAGTTGGAGGCGCTGTTCATTTAAAAATGATGTCGTCCCTTCGTGCTTCATGAATACAACTTTGTAAGACTCCTGTGCGTCTCCAAAGTCCTTTGCACTCTCAATGATTTCGTCAACACTTACCGCTGATTTTAAGACATGTAACTTCTCCCGAATGAACACACTTCGAGAAGGGTCGATGGATACAGAAGATCCGATCACTTTGCCCACAGTTGATTGACCGAAAAAAGCTCGAATCTCTATTTCTGCAAGTGCGCCCTCTTCTGGATTATATCCATACGTATAAATATAAAATGGTGCCATCATCTTACTGCCTACTTTCTATAATCCAATATTGGCGAAAAACTGGCGAATCACATCTGCCCCACCAACAATTGTTCCAATCGAGCCAAAGATATTCGTTAATACAACCACCAATAGAACACGTGTTACTTTGTTACGCCAGAAACCTTTCACGGTGAAGACATCTTCAGACAATCGTTCAAAGTCTCCCACTGTTGGCTTGCGCATAAACGCTTGAACAAGTCCCGACACCCATCCTGAAGCCAAAATCGGATGCAAGGCTGTGATAGGTGCTGCGAAAAATGCAGATAGAACCGCTAATGGGTGTCCAAAAGCAACAGCAGCTCCAATTGCAGCCATCGTGCCTGTCCAGAGTATCCAGCTCAGCGCTTGATTTGCGCCAGCTTCGGGATTCACAAAAAATGTTGCTACAATCAACGCGATGATAATGGCAGGCAAAGCCCAACCTAAAATCGTTGGGACAATCGATTTCGGTGGACGTTCAGACAGCTTTTCTAGGTCATGAGTATGGTGAATCTCTTTAGTAATACCTGGAACGTGAGCAGCTCCTAATACGGCAACTATCTTGTTTCCGGGTGCTGTTTTGATCTTTTGCGCCAGATATTGATCTCGCTCATCAATAAGGGGTTGTTTTAGACGAGGGAATGATTCGGTAAACTCCGCAAGAACTGCTTGCAACGTATCTTGCTGCTTCATTTTTTCCATCTCTTCTTCTGTAATTGTATCTTTCTCAAAAATCCCAAAGACAACACCTGCTAGAAGTTGCGATTTGCCCCAAAACCCTAAGTTTGCCCAAATACGTGCAAACGTCACTTGAATGTCTCGGTCAGCTAGTACAAGCTCAGCCCCGACTTCTCTCGCACTTTCAATACCTTGAATCTGTTCAGCTCCAGGAGTGACATCAAATTGCTTCGCCATACGATTTTGAAAAGACGAAATCGCTAAGTTCATCAAAAGCATAGTTGCCTTCTTCTCTTTAATGACTTTGAAGATGTCCATGTTCTTCCACTTGTCACCTTGTTGTATAGACTGGTAGCGCTGTTGATCCAACTCAATACACACTGCATCTGGGCGCTCTCTCTCAATCACTTCTTTCACTTCAAGAGCACTGGCTTTTGAAACGTGTGCAGCACCAATTAGAATAATTTCTTTCCCGTCTATTTCCAGGCGGGTAATCGTTTCTTCCATTCTAGTTGCCCACCTTTTCATATTTTCATATAATTTTCAGAAATTTCTTATTATTATGAAAGCGCTTTCTTTACTAAACCATTCAGCACTTGTTGTTCTTCAGGTGTCCAGCACGTTAAAAATTCTTTATCTGCGCTTACAGCCGTATCGTTTAGACGAGAAACTTCTTCCTCACCTTTAGAAGTCAGAGAAAGTAGTTTTAAGTTCCCAGATTTCTCCGTTTGCACAAGTCCGACCTTTTCAAGTCTCGTTATCATTTGGCTTACATTTCCTTTTGTTACAGAAAGTAGGTCACTCAATTGTTGTTGGTGCAATGGTTGATGTTCTTTAATTTTCCGTAATGCATTGAATTGTGTAAATGTAATAGAATGATCAGCAAATGCTGCCTCCATCGCTCTACTCCACTCCAAAGTCACACGTTGAAACTGTTCTTGTATCTCTAAAGAAGATGCTTGTTGCATCGTCGTCAAGATTTGATTTTTAATTTTTTTACGTTTCTTCTTCATTTTTACCATTTGAAATCCTCCTTGATGTTTATAATTAAACATTTTACATGACTCTTTTCGTAGATGCCACTAAAAAAAGACGCCTCAGAAATTGAGAGCGTCTTGAGATGCAGGTTCTGCCTGTGGTCTTCCTATGTAATATCCTTGGAACAACACATAACCAGCATTTTTTAACCAGTCATATTCTTCTTTTGTTTCAATTCCTTCTGCCAATGGAATTGTTCCGATCTTACGAGCCTGTTGCAAAAATGCGTTAGCAACCCGTTGTTTGTTCGCATCTGCATGCACGTCTGTTACGAACTGACGATCCAATTTCATGTAGTGCGGCTCAATTCCTTTTAAGAGTTCTAGTGTGCTGAACCCTTCTCCTACATCATCTAGTGCATACATAAACCCTTTTTCCTTGTAGTACGTCAGTATGTTCTTTAGATGTTGGACATCATCAACTTGTTCAGTCTCTACAACTTCAAATACTAATTGCTGCGGATCCACATTTAATTTGCTGGCAAGTTGCATTGTGCTGCGCAAGCAAAACTCAGGAGAGTAGATAGATGTTGGAATAAAGTTAATAAAGGCTTTCACTCGATCCAATCTAGCAGCATGACGAACAGCTGCCATTCGACACATACGGTCTAAAGCGTATAAACGTCCACGAGATTTTGCAGCTGCAAATGCTTCGTTAGGAAAAATAGGATTCCCTTCAGAATCTGTAAAACGCGCTAATAGTTCATATCCAAACAATGCACCATCTGAACGGACGATGGGCTGAAAATGACACTCCACTCGCTCTTGAAGAATAATTTCATCGATCCAACCCATTTCAAGAAAACCACTTAAATTTGAGAGTGGAGACCAGTCCGTTTGCTCTGTTTTGAACACTATATGTTCTAATTCAAGATGATCCTCAAAGAAGTTGACGACTTCCGGTACGTGATGTTCGGGAAGAGTCACTTCATTTTCATGGGAATTGACAGGTACTTCATTTCTTTCTAAGAAAGCTATTACAGCTGGAACTAATAGAAGATTATGTTGTTCTTTAAATCGAAAAGTGTAGTTTAGATTACTCACTTGACACCCCTGACACCCCATTGAGGTCACCCCTTAATTTTTATTAGCTGAATTTTATCATTTTTCTGTAAATCAAGTTACTGCTCGTTTTCTGACTGTCTAAACAATTTCTTGATTGCAGAACGATTCGTTTTCGGTACCAATACATACAGTACATCGCCTGCTTCAATAAAAGTGTCTCCACGAGGTGTAATTACACGGTTACCACGAATTACCGCGGTAATGAGTGTATCGGTCGGAAGCTCTACATTCTTTAGCTCTTGCCCGACAATTGTAGCATTCTCTTCAATCACGACTTCAATGATTTCTGTATTTGTTTTTCCTATTGAGACCAACTCTAAACTATGCGGTACTTGAATAGTTTTCGCGCCCACTAAACTCAATTTCTCTGCAAAGGGCGTTAAAGTGGCTCCTTGGAATAATGCAGAAAGTAAAACTACGAAAAATACAACATTGAACAATAAATCAGCATTCTCTAATCCCGCTAGTAGTGGATAGGTGGCCAATACGATTGGGACTGCTCCGCGTAAACCTGCCCAGGAAATGAAGAGTTTTTCCTTTGCATTAAATTGGCTAAACAACAAACTAATGTAAACCCCAAGAGGTCGTGCTACGAACATTAAAATAAGAGCAAGTAAAAGCCCCTGCCAAATCACGTCTCGTAACTGATTTGGAAATACGAGCAGACCAAGCAATATAAACATACAAATTTGCATCATCCACGCAAACCCTTCATTGAAACGGAAAATTGAGTGGCGATAGGTTAGATCCATATTTCCAAGGACCACAGCCATTACATAAACTGCAAGTAACCCACTTGCTCCGATCGCAGTTGTAAAAGCATATGTGAAAATAGCAAACCCCATTGCGAGAACAGGGTAGAGACCAGAAGAATCGAGATTGATCTTATTGATGGCCCATACCGAAAGTCGCCCAATTAAGAGACCGACTAGTAAACCGATTCCCATCTGCCAAAAGAATGAGCCAATTAATGAGAGCAACGGCCCCGCCTCTGCTTGGATCAAGCTAATAAATGTAATCGTTAAAAATACTGCCATCGGATCGTTCGTTCCGGATTCTGCTTCAAGTGTAGATGTGATGTTCGGTTTGATATTTTTATTCCCAAGAACAGCAAAAACAGCTGCAGCATCCGTAGATCCTACAATCGCACCAAATAACATCCCCTCTAACCATGAGAGACCTAGAACAAACTTGGCTACAACACCAATCCCGACTGTTGTAAGGAGCACTCCAATAGTCGCGAGTGAGGTTGCAGCAGGAAGAACCGTTCGCATCGTCCGCCATTTTGTTTGCATTCCTCCCTCAAACAAAATAACAATAAGCGCAAGGATCCCTACAAGTTGTGTGATTTTTGCATTATCAAAATAAATGTATTGACTTGCAATCATTCCTACACCAATAAAAAGAACAAGAGATGGTAATCCAAGACGAGATGAAAATTTAGTTGTCGCTACACCTACTATCAGTAAAATTGATAACACAAATATTGCTGAGTCGACGGTAAATGTCATTCGTCATCCCCTTCCTAAACATTTAGATACCTGTAATTATACCGCTCTAAGGTATAGGAAACAATTGATAGTCCTCTCGACTTAAAGCAATTATTGTAGGGATATATCGAATTGAGTTGACTTTAAAATCACTCAATAAGAAACGCCTCCTACGATTGCAGGAGGCTTACTAGTTATAAATTCTCCGTATTGATCCGCGGTTGAGGATCTACTACTTCCGTGTCTTCATTTTTGTCAGCATCCATATCATTTGAAGATAGCTTGAGTTTTTTATCCTCAAGTTCTCTGATCACTCGTTTTTTATGTTCATCTTCATTCGTGGTGTAGTCTTCATTTTTCTTTTCTTCTCCGAACATCCAATCACCTCACCTAAATTAGTTGTTACCAATTACATACCCATTTTCACTAAACTTTAATCGTTTATTAGTTTCTATCAAATAATTGTTTAAATAGTTTAAATAATAAAAAAATAAGTTGACTGTGTTTTGGGAAACCGCTTACAATCAAAGAGACTTTTTAAAAAGCAATGGGGATTGCTTGGTCTGATTTTGAGCGAACGCTCAGTTGTAAACTGAACGAACGCTCGGTCACATCTTGGAGAAAGTACATATGAACAAGGGGGAACACTATGAAAGCTTACAAAAAAGAAGTTCGCTTTACGATTTGGATGGCACTCGCCTTTGTTGTCATGGGGAATGCTGGCCTATTCTTCTCTATTTTTCCAACGGATGCCATGTTATTTGGCTTTCCAGTCACGTACATCATTCCTATTCTGATGGGTTGGTTCGGAGTCTTCTTCTTAACAATCATTGCTGGTAAAATCGGCAACCGGATTGATGATGAAATTGATGCGGAGATTGAAGGAGGCGTGAAACATGACTGATGGCACATGGCAGTTATCCAATCCGATTTTAGGGTTGGTCGTGGTAGCACTAACTTTCTTACTTTTTTATGTAGTAGGGTATTTATCTAACCGAAAAGCAAAGTCAGCAAAAGACTTGTACTTAGGTGGCGGAAATGTTGGAGCCTTTACAAATGGACTTGCCATGGCCTCCACTTATATGAGTTTAGCCACATTCTTAGGAATTACCGCACTTATTTTAAACTTGAAAGTTCCATTTATCATGTTATGGATTCAATTGATTTTAGCGATACCATTGATCACTATCATTTATGGAACATCACTTCGCCGTATGGGTGCCTTCACACCGACACACTTTGTACGTGAACGTTATGGAGTGAAAGCTTCTATCATCGCCGCTCTCTTTATGATTTTAGTCTCTATCATGTATGCACTTGGACAGATGATCGGGATTGCGGTTACGTTTGAAACGCTTCTCGGCATTCCGTATTTAACAGGTTTGTTTGTAGGTGGATTAATTATTGTAGGTTACATAACTGTCGGCGGAATGGCTGGTGCAACAAACAATGCCGCTATTCAAATGGTCATCATGACGCTTATGTTTATCGTACCTCTCGGCGCTATTATGAAAGCTATTGGAACAGAAGGTTGGTTCTTCCCACCACTTCTTTATGCAGATATGGTCCCTGCGATGCTGCAAGCCGTACCGGATTTCTTTGACTACCAGTACCCAACAAAATGGTATTTCTCAGTTATTCCTGCATTAACAATTGGTGCTTTAGGGTTACCTCACTTAGCAATGCGTGTTTATACATCCTCGAGCTTAAAGAGTGCTCGTAGCGCAATGGTGTGGTTTGCCTTTGTTCTTGGTCTTGTGTTCTCCGCTACGTATGCGATGGGCTTCACTGGCGTTTATGCAACAAGCGTTGAAGGTCTGAATATCGCGGAAGGTGATGCAGATAAATTAACAATCATTTTGAACCTTGCTTACAATCCGGAATGGGTCACTGCTCTTGTAATTGCAGGTGCGATTTCAGCGGGGGTATCAACACTAAGCGGAAACTTGCTAGCAATCGGAGCCCTTCTTTCTCAAGATATTATCAAGACGCTTAAACCGAATATTCACGAACGCTTAAACTATCGTCTGAGCTATATCGCAATCTTTGTAGGTGGGTTCATCAGTATCTTGTTAGCAATTGAACCACCTGCCTTCCTCGTTGTAAGTATATTATGGGCATTTGGATTAGCAGGTGTCACCAATGCACCTTTGATCATTGTCGGCGTTTGGTGGAAAGAAGCAAACAAGTACGGGGCCATGGCTGCTTCTATTGTCGGGGGAGCGATTTATATTGCCGTCTCACCTTTCGTGTTCCCAAGTCTTGCTTTGACTGGGCACGCTGTAACGGATGGCATGGGCTTATCAGGTGCAATGCTTGCTGTGCCAATCAGCTTTATCTTATTGATTGTTGTCTCATACATTACGAACCGTATTCCTGCACTTCAAAAGAATTTAACGCGCGATCGTGACGAGAAGTTGGTTGAATCGATTCACGGATGGAAAGATGTGCAGTCGTACCGCTACAACTCTACGATTGGGGCATTCATTACTGTAGCAATTTCATTAGCTGTAGCAATTTGGGCCCTTTTACCGTGGGGCATGTAAAAAAAGGAGGAACCATCATGATCTTACAACTGTTGACGCTACGTGATTCTGCGTTCAAGAACTTTTCCTCTTCTGAAAAGTCACACGTCCAGGGCGGCCTTGTGTTGCTCTTGACGGGGCTTTTATATGGGAGTCTTTTACTCATAGCCAACAGGTCTTACATCCTGAGTTTTGAAACACCTGCACTCAAATGGGCAATTGTCCCATTGATTTTCATGGTTTCAGGACTGATGATGGCATGGCTTACCCGAATAGGTCTGACTTTAGTTGTCTGGGCAGGTGCTCGAGGCTTTGGTGGCGAAGGTGTGATGGGGAGAATTCGTCCCTTCGTTTCCATCAGCTTGCTCCCAGGACTTCTAGCTGCCCCGCTTTTAACTGGATGGCAGATGAACGCACTCGGCATTGTACTTGCAACTATTGGCGTGTTTTGGATGCTTATTTTCCATTGGAAAACATTGCAGACGACACAGCAGTTCTCAAAAGTAAAAGCAGGTATTGCCGCCATTACTGTATTTGTTTTCTTCGTTAGTATTTATTATTTAGTCGTGCCAACAGGCGCTATCACATCATGAAACTGGAGGAATCACCTATGAACTTTGACCACTTACTTGCACCAGAACAGTACAATATCACAAGTGAATTAGAAGCCTACAGAAACGATGAATCACGTCTTGCTATTCGTTGGATGGATGATCAAGGAAACCGCCGAGACGTTTCGTACAAAGAACTTTTTAGTAAGATGAACCAGTATGCGCAAGCTTTTAAAAGTCGCGGAATCGAAAAAGGAGATCGTTTATTGATTATCCTTCCACGAATTCCAGAGGCCTACATGACTTATCTTGCTGCATTACGTGCGGGTATTGTCGCTATCCCGTGTTCGGAGATGCTTCGTAAAAAAGATTTAACATACCGCATGGAACATTCCGGTGCAAAAGGTATCGTTGCGTTTCACAAAACGACTGCTGAAACGAACTTAATTACAGAGAGCTACCCTGCGCTAGACAACAAGTTCATCGTTGGTGGTCAAGAAGATGGCTGGGTATCATTAGAAGATCTGGCTACTAGTCAGCCAGAAGACTATTCTGGGGAAGATACACATCGTGAAGATATGGCATTCCTCTCTTACACTTCAGGCACGACAGGAAATCCAAAAGGCGTGGTACATGTCCACGCTTGGGGATACGCTCATGTGCGCACAGCAGCAACAGAATGGTTAGGCGTTCAACAGGGAGATGTCGTCTGGGCAACTGCAGCACCTGGTTGGCAGAAATGGATTTGGAGTCCATTCTTATCGACTATCACACTTGGCGCAACCGCTTTTGTTTACCACGGTGGTTTTGATGCAGAGACCTATCTACAGATTTTGCAAGACGAGAAAATCAATGTTCTTTGCTGTACGCCAACAGAATACCGAATCATTGCCAAAGTAGAGAATCTAAAGTCCTATGATTTACATGCCCTTCGCAGTGCCGTATCTGCAGGAGAGCCACTGAACCGACAAGTCATCGAAGCTTTCCAAGACGCATTCAACTTAAACGTGCGTGATGGCTATGGTCAGACTGAAAACACATTACTTGTTGGGACTTTACAGGACATGGAAGTTCGTCCAGGTTCAATGGGGAAACCAACTCCAGGCAATCAAGTGGATGTCATCAATGAATTTGGGGACCCTGTAAAATCGGGAGAAGTGGGAGACATCGCAGTGCATAAGACAGCACCTGCTTTGTTCCGAGGGTATTACAATGATAAAGACCGCACGTCTGCTGCTTATCGCGGCGACTGGTACTTAACGGGTGACCAAGCAACGAAAGACGAGGACGGTTACTTCTGGTTTGAAGGGCGTAGTGATGATATCATCATCAGTTCTGGTTATACAATCGGTCCTTTCGAAGTCGAAGATGCTCTTACAAAGCATCCAGCAGTTCGCGAATGTGCGGTAGTAGCCGCTCCGGATGAGATTCGTGGAAGCGTCGTGAAAGCTTTTATCGTTCTTCGTGATGCCGATCAATACCCAGATAAAGACGCTCTTGTGAAAGAACTTCAAACGCATACAAAAGAAATCACAGCCCCTTACAAATATCCACGTATCGTAGAGTTCATTGATGAACTTCCGAAGACGACTTCCGGAAAGATTCGTCGAGTGGAACTGCGTACACCTGTGAAGTAATGAAAAACCAGTTTGGCCACTTAATCGGCCAAACTGGTTTTATGTTTTTGTTCATGCTCAAGGAGCCATTCTTTTCGCCATAGGCCTCCTGTGTATCCGACCATCTTGCCACTTGCTCCAATGATGCGATGACAAGGCAGTACAACTGTAAATGGATTTCGTCCATTGGCCCCACCAACTGCGCGCACGGCTTTCGGGCGGTTAATGGTAGTGGCAATTTGAAGATACGAACCCGTCTCACCATACGGAATCGTCTTCAAACTTTCCCATACTTCTCGTTGAAAAGGTGTTCCAGTTTGAGGAGCCATTTTAAACGTGAACGCCTTCCCTGTCCCCTGAAAATACGCATCTATCTCCTCATACGCTGTTTTTAGTGGAGTGGAAAGTCCATCTGTTACCGGATAGTCAAGTGTCTCTCCCTCTTCAAATAGCACACTATAGACGGCTTCCTCGTCTCCTGTAATCACCAATCGACCAATTGGTGTGAGGTAATCGACTTGTTGCATGTAGACCCTCTCCCTTTTCTTTGTTAGTTAGATTTAGTATACTATGAGCAACTGAAAGACACGAAAGTTTTCTAGGGTTCCGGAAGCACTGCTTTGACTGGTCCGAGAGAAAACGCATGGCTTGGCCATGTACACGGAGGGACAAAAGCCTGGGAGATACTGCGGAAGCAGTGTCTTTCAGGCTTTTACTTTTGAGAGGAGACGGAAAAAGATGAAAGAATGGGGTTTATTAATCATCGCTGCTGTATTTGAAGTCGGCTGGGTAATTGGATTGAAGCACGCGGCAAGTTTTGGAGAATGGGCATTAACGATTGTCGCAATCATAATTAGTTTCGGTCTATTAATACGATCTGGACGTTACTTACCCGTAGGCACAGCGTATGCAGTTTTTGTAGGACTCGGGACGGTAGGAACTGTCCTAATGGACGCAGCATTGTTTGGCCAGCCACTTGGATTTATGCAAGTGGCTTTAGTCGGAGTATTGTTACTTGGAATCATTGGACTTAAACAGACGACACAAGGAGCTGAATCATAATGGCTTGGATTGCTTTGATTGTTGCTGGACTACTTGAAATGACGGGCGTCGCTATGATGGCTCGTCTCCACGAAAAGAAGAATCTCTCTTCTGCCTTACTTTTAGTTGCTAGCTTTAGCGGTAGCTTCTTATTTTTATCCATCGCGATGGAAACATTACCAATGGGAATGGCCTATGCGATTTGGACAGGGATTGGCGCAGCAGGAGGCGCGATTTTAGGAATGATTTTTTACAAAGAGTCTGTCGCACCGATGCGCTTATTCTTTTTAGCATTGATTATTGCAAGTGTCATTGGATTGAAGCTTGTCAGTCCATAACAAAAGGCGGTCACCGTTCTCAGGTGACCGCCTTTTCTTGTTGTAAAAACTGCAGTAGCTCTAACGGATTTCCCGCTAGATCTTGTAATGTGTAGTCATCTAATACAGCCAAATAAGCTTGAAGCGCTTTTCCTAATGCGTGTTTTAATGAACAAACGGGCGTAATTGGACAACTATTCCGTTCTCGATCAAAACACTCTACTATATGAAAATCGTCTTCCATCTGCCGCACGACTTTTCCGACATTGATTGCTTGGGGGTCTTGAAGTAGTCGGACGCCTCCTCCTCTTCCTCGCGTACTCTCTATGTATCCAAGTTTCGCTAAATGCTGCGCTACTTTCATCAAATGATTTTTAGATATCCCATACGATTCGGCGATTTCAGGCACCGTCGCTTTTTCTCCTGTTGGTCGAATCGCTAAATAGATAAGCAGACGTAAAGAAAAGTCCGTATACATCGTCATTCGCATGTTTCTCACCTCTTTCTCTCACTATCGCACAGGTGAACAACTTGTGACAACAAATGTGTCTATTTTTTTAAAGTGGTATTTTTAATATTTGTTTCGGCGTTGAATAGGAGTATGCTGAAATCAATAAGAGAAAAGGAGCTGTTTTACACATGTTATCACTAGAAACAAGATCAATCATTAAAGCAACTGCACCTGTACTCGCTCAGCACGGCACTACAATTACAACTGAATTTTACCGTTCACTGTTCGAGGCACATCCTGAACTACTAAATGTATTTAACCATGCAAATCAAGCCAAAGGACGTCAACAGACGGCGCTTGCTAACACGGTTTATGCAGCCGCTGTTCATATTGATAATTTAGAAACTATTTTGCCATCTGTTGTGCAAATTGCGCATAAACACGTTAGTCTTGGAATCGTCCCAGAACAGTACCCAATAGTTGGGGAATATTTACTAAAAGCGATTAAGACTGTCCTTGGAGACGCCGCAACACCAGAAATCATTAACGCTTGGGCAGAAGCGTACGGCGTTATTGCAGACGTATTTATTTCTGTAGAAGCAGGCATGTACAAAAAAGCAGAACAGCAACAAAATGGCTGGAAGTTATTTAAAGAGTTCAAAGTCGTCGGTAAAGTTCAAGAGAGTGACGCAATCACTTCATTTTATTTACAACCTGCTGACGGCTCAAAAGTACCTGCATACAAACCTGGACAATACATCTCCGTTCGCGTTCATATCCCAGGTGAAACATATATGATGATTCGTCAATACAGTCTGTCTAAAGCGGCAGATGAAGAATCTTTCCGTATCTCTGTAAAACGTGAAAGCGACCAAGATCCAAACGGAAAAGTCTCCGTGTACTTACACGAACAACTTGAAGTAGGCGGCACGATCGAAGTGACGCCTCCAGCTGGGGAATTTGTGCTAAACGAAGATCGCAGCACACCTGTTATTATGCTTGCAGGAGGTGTCGGTATCACGCCACTAATGAGTATGACAGAACGCTTGTTGCAAAGTGCGTCTGCTCGTGAAATTACTTTCCTACACGCAGCGCGCAGTGAGAAAGAAGCTGCATTTGTAAAAGAACTTCAACAACTCTCTGCATCACATGAAGAACTGACGTATCAATCTTTCTTCTCAGATACAGACAACGCCTTCATCACACGTGATGTACTCGCTGAGCTTCCGAAAAGTGCAGACATCTACGTTTGTGGACCGGTCGGGTTCATGGAAAGTATGATTGCCAATCTTGTTGCACTTGGCTTCTCCGAAGAGCAAATTCATTATGAGTTTTTCGGCCCGGCTATGCCAGTCAAAGCGCTCACTACTGCTTAATTTTCTTGCCTTCTCTCCAAAACGTGAGAGAAGGCTTTTTTTCTATAGAAAGGTATACTAATAGAGATGACTTGAAAAGGAGGAACTGGAATGTATCGTGTAAAAGAAGATTTTATTACAGACTGGCAACGAAGCTCTGAAGGAACAACGGCTGTGTTGCGCGCGATGTCAGATGACAAACTCGGACAGTCGATCGTCGAAGGGCATAACTCTCTTGGCTGGCTCGGTTGGCATCTGACGACAGCGCTCAGCTATTTCATGGGACAGATTGGACATAAACTTCCTGCATTAAAATCAATGCAACAACCTCAAACAGCTTCTGAAATTGCTGATCAGTATGAACTATATGCGGCTCATATTTTAGAGCTTGCAGTACAAGAATTCTCAGATGCGTTTTTAACTACTGAAGTCAATATGCATGGAGCACTCACTACTAACGGTCAAGTTCTGCGCATGATGATTGATCACCAGACGCATCACCGCGGACAAATGACGGTTTTACTTCGTCAGGCTGGATTACCGGTACCCGGTGTAATGGGACCAACGAAAGAAGAAGCGAAAGCTTAATATGAATGCTTTAGAAGTCGTTGGAAGTTGTGTACAGTGTGGCAAAACTGTTTATTGTGACGCCGGTTTCTTACAAGGCGTGCAACTTGATGGTCAGCTGTACTGTCTTGCGTGCGCAGAAAAGCAATAGACAAGACCATAAAGAAGGAGTTTCTCGTTTATGAGAAACTCCTTCTTTGTGTGGTATATAGCACGATTGGGTGCCTGTCATCGCTTGACACCACAAATTGACCTCAAATCCCCATCTAACAGCATTCCTGTATTCCAGCAGTTCCCTAAAGGTGCCCTGTTATCTTTTTCTAACCGTTTCCAATTAAACCGTTGAGTGGAGGGCAGGGCTGCTTTCCGAGGGCGCGGCGTCGAGCCTCCTCGGCGTAGGAGCACGCCTGTGGGGTCTCGCGTTCCGACTTTTAATCCCACTGGAGTCATCCCTACCCTCCACTCAACTCAGTTACTGTCATAATGGAATAAACTTCCGTTTTGGACCTGGCAACGAAGTAAGACTAAGAGAAATTCAATGATTATACTAGTTAGTGGCAACTAAGCCCGGAACCCAGGTCGTCATTTCCCGGGCTATCAGGGTTTTCCCGAGACCCGGCAACGAAGATGAAAGTGGCCTTCTTTCATCTTACGTGGGGAGGCTCGGGGAAATCCTCCCAGGAAATGGCGACCTGGGTGGAGGGCTTTCCAGTTTAGAGTGGCGTTCTCCACATCTAAATGGAATCGAGTTACGAACGCCAGAAACACACTCCGGAATCAGCCGCACCCGCAAAGGCTGAAGAGCGCCTTCACGGCCACGTCTGATTTCCTCGGAGTTTCTAGAGTGGCGTTCTCCACATCTAAACTGGTTTAAATGGATTTCTCCATTCCATCAGCATCGCCATATTGTGGGATTCTTCATCCTCTAGATAGTCTCGTACAATTCGTACCGGAGTTCTACCACTGCGTAGCATAAAGGTGATGACTGGGTCTTTCAATTCTCCTTCAAGTACGCACTCAATGTATTGTTCTGGTGATAACTCATCTGCATATTGGTGATACCCTGACATCCTGCCCCCACCAAGCAACCGATCAAGACCGTCTGCTATGACACGTTCATACAACCCTTGCAGTAGTAACCTGCCAAGATCTAGACTTCTAAATTCCGGTCGTACACATAAATCAACAACATAGAGTGTGTTGCCATCCGGTTGATGGGGAGAAATATCCCCACCCCCTGTGACTTCTTCCCATGTATGATCCGGATCCTCATAAGAATAGTTCACACGTAAACCTGTAACTGATCCCGCAAGCTTTCCTTCTACTTCGGCGCAAAGAGCCCCTTCTGGATAAAGACGAAGGTGGTTCTCTAATTGCTCTCTGGTCCATAACAATTCATCAGGAAAAGGTGGCGGAAAGCTTTCACGTTGTATCTGGATCAATTCCTCAAAATCCTGTTCCGTATAGGTACGAACTAGTACTTTCCGCGGTGTTTGGTTTTGATAAACAAATTGTTTTTTTTGATACACCCTATCTCCCCCCTATCGATTTGCGCGAATCAAGACATTCGCAACATTCATACCAGACATGGTGACCATCGGTGAGCCACCCCCTGGATGGGTACTGCCTCCGACAAAATGGAGATTGTGAATATCACGACTCCTATTACGAGGTCGTAAAAAAGCATCTTGTTTTCGGTGACTTGAAAGCCCGTAGAGAGCTCCCCGATAGGCACCGAACGTTTCTGCAATTTCAGAAGGCGGAATGATGCGTTCCACTACTAAATGATCTCGAATCGGCAGCCCCTTCTTTTCAAGTAAGTCGTAAATATGCTCTTTGTATTCATGTATGTCATAGGGCTCTTTCTCCCCTTTTGGAAGTGGCGGAGCATTGACTAAGATAAACAAATTGTCCCCATCTGGTGAGCGATCACGGTCGGTCACGCTTGAGTTACATAAATAGATTGTCGGGTCTTCTGGCATCTCTTGTCGGGTGAATAAAGCATCAAACTCGGCTTCATAATCGTGTGAAAAGTAGACCGTGTGGTGATTCACATTTTTCAAACGAGTAGACAATCCGGCTAAGATGACAAAGGCTGAAATGGACGGTTCCATAGCATCTCTTTGTTTATCTGTAAACGAAGGACGATCGCGCTCTGCCACAAGTTCTGGATACGCTTTTAAAAGATCAGCATTCATCACAACCTCGTCACCCGACCACACCTGCTCACCTGCACAATACAGTGCAGTAATTCTCTTATCCGTGATTTCTACTTGATCGATTGTTGTGTTTGTGTGAAAACGGACACCTAGCTCTTTTGCTACTTTATGAAAAGCGCGCGCAATACAAACCGTTCCGCCTTTTACTGTGTACACGCCTTGGACCAGCTCAAGGTAGGCAATCATACTAAAAGTAGCAGGTGCTCGGTACGGTGAGGAACCGATGTACGTAGCATACCTGCCGAAAGCCTGCAGTACATTGGGATTGGAAAAATAGCGTTTGAAGAAGTGATCCATTGGTTCTAACGGGCGAACTTTTGTTAGTGCATACCCCAGATTTGGGGATAGATAGTCTGTCCAAGACCGAAATGTCTTTGGAAAGAAATGAGTCTCCGATAATTCATAGAGACGTGTCAGCTCTTTCAAGAAAGAAAAATAATTTTTGGCTCCAAGTGGATCTATTTTCTCTAGTTGTTCAATCATGAAGTCTTTATCACGACTAAAGACAAGAGACGATCCGTCCTGGAAATGATTCGTCGTATGATGCTTCAATGGGATGAGCGTAAAATAGTCATCCGATTTCCGTCCTGTTTGTTCAATTACCTGCCGGAATACATGCGGCATTGTAATCGTATTTGGACCAAAATCAAACCCATATGTGCGGAGTTGAACAGGCATCAATTTTCCACCGACATGCGTGTTCTTTTCAAACACATCGACTTCAAATCCGGCATTGGCAAGAGTAATAGCCGTTGCCAAACCTCCTAATCCTGCGCCAATTATGGCTACTCGCTTCATCCGTAAAACCTGCCTTTCCATTCCACTTTCTGCCCTTGCATAGAACGAATCATTGCGTTCGCCAGTAGAGCAATTAAAGCGAGTGCAGATGCAGGTAAGGCGAAGGCCAGATACAGCGGTTCTTTTGTTGTAGCGTAAACAATCAATCCTTGAATGCTAATCAATGCATACGGAATCAGTAAGCTTGGGTCTGCAACTACAACCGCACCAACTAGCAAGAAAAATGGAAGCACATAGAAGCTCGCATAAAACACCATAATAACAGCAGCAAGTGGTACCGATTTGCCAATCCCGTTAAAGATGTTTTTTGAGAAGCCTTTCCAAACGTCTTCATTTGTTTCGTACATCGTGCAACTAGCAAAAGCGGTAATATTGGCAAGCCACATTTTGTGCCCATGTGCTTTCATACGTTTTGAAAGCGCCATGTCCTCCACAATCTCGCCTTTTACTGATTCATGGCCACCGATTGCTTCATAGGCACCACGTTCAAAAAACATAAATCCACCGTGCGCTGCAGTAGCAGGAGGCCATTTTGTGAAACGCGCAAGCCCCATCGGAAGGTGAAATAAGACAATGAAGTGCTGCATCGGAACAAGCAGTTTGTTCAGCCATGTTGGTAATAGAAAGCGAGAAAAACCGGATACCAGTGCCAAGTTATTGTGTTGCATAAAAGCCAACACATCTTGTACTGCATTCGGTTCAATTCGTACGTCAGCATCGACATATAACAAGTAATCGCCACTTGCGTAACCTGATAGTTGATGGCAAGCATATACCTTCCCGACCCAGCCATCTAGCTTAGGAGCGCCAGGCTTAATTGTAAATCGACTGTCGTGTTCGGTACTCGCTTCAAGTGCTTCACGCGTTCCGTCCGTCGACTCATCGTCTAAAACAATCACTTCAAATTTGCTATACGTCTGTTTTTGTAGCGAACCAATCAACCCTTCCACATTCGCCAATTCATTGCGCATTGGGATGAGGATGGAAACGAGCGGTTCTCCTTTTGTTCGTGCATCTCGTTTCGGTCTTGGTAAGACGACGGCATGCAGAAGCGTTATTCCTATAAATAAGAGAAGAAGTGCGCTGAACCATAGATCCCATGTCATCTCCATTCCCCCTTATAGTGCACGGTATGTATCTAAACTTTCGGACACAACATCTTGTTTCAGTAGTTCCAGTTGCTTCTCTAAATGTTTTTCTAACGCTTTCATCTTCTGTTTACGAGTCTCCCCTGGAAGAGAAGTAAATAAAAGTGGTTCGCCTGCTAAAATCGCCACTTCCGCTTTTTTATGATGGCCAAACCAGTAGTACAGTGTAATCGGTATAATAGGGGTTTGCGGGAGTTGATTGGCTAAGTGCCCTACACCCGTCTCCAAGACAAGCGGGCGTATTTCTTGTGAAAACTCTTCTCCTTGCGGGAAAATCCACACACTGGACCCTTGTTCAATCACTTCTTTTGAATAGTTCAATGCTTCTATAATATCCCTACGAGACTGTTTGTTCACAGAGTACGCCCCTGTATAGCGAAAATACCAAAACTTTTTTAATCCTTTTTCGTGCATCATAATATGTGTCGATCGATCAATAACAGTATGGCGCAAATGATAATATAGCAAACCGTCCCACCAAGAGGAGTGATTGGCGATATATAGTGAAGGCGTGCCATCAAATTCTGGCCCTTTCCAATAAACAGCATGAAATTGTTTACGAATTTGAGGAAGCGTCACTTGGCGCATCACACGCTCAAATACAGGATTTCGCTTTGCTTTAATCATGTCGTGTCCTCCACTCTGCCCAACTATAGAGAATGACTGCGCCAACCAATGTTACGCCTATTGCAAGCCACAGACCGGCTGCCCCGGCAGTAACCATAAACATGAAAATCATCATACCGTATAAGTAATACACACGTTTTTCCCACTTCGGAAATGATTCAGTTGCAGGATTTTCAGAATCCATCACCCAAATTAGTGCTTGCAAAATGCTCGCCACAACAAACCAGCCCATAAAATTGGTCCACGGGATGTCATAATATAAACCACCCTCAAACCAAATCCAATATTCATTGGCTTTGAATGCTACCGGATCAATGATTAAATCCATCACAACAGCTGATAAACTTGAAATAATTACTGTGGCAATACCGGGTCGCTTTGTAATACGCATTGCGAGCGCGTGCGTCGTTGAAATAACGAGCAACCAAGCAAACCCGATTGTAAACGGAATATCAAAAATCTTTGCACCGAACCGTTCGGTGTAGTCGTACTCGCCAAACAGAATGCCATACGCAGAGCCCAAATATTCCATAAAAGATGAAAATATATAAATGATGAGTGTGATGACGAGTGCTTTTCCTGGAGAAAATAAAGCAAAGAAATAAAAAATCCCCATCACACCGGCCAACACTAAAAATACAGTATTCGCCCATTCTAACCACGACGGTAGGAGATCAAACCCTACCAGTATGACTCCCACTGCAAACCAGAAGAGAAATAACTGATATGCTCGATCTTTCCACTTTTCCATGAACACAGCTCCTTTGATGACTAGTAAAAAACACCCGAATCGGGTGCTTAGTGTAAAACAGCTAGAATTTCTGCTTTTTGCTCGTCGGATACAAAGTGTTTTGTATCAAACACACGATAGTCTTTCTCCCGAATTGTAGAAAGAATATGACGATAGAAATGAGAAGCACTCTTTAATGGGATTTGAGAGCGTTTTGGATACAGGTGAATAGACTGGTTCGCCTGGTCATAGTAGCGCTCTGCTAAAACAGCTAGCTCTTCCCACGACTGTATAAACCCTTTACTAATCACACCTTTACGCATACACCATTCGGATACTTCAAAGTGTGCCAAACGATCGGTTGGCATATAGATGCGCCCACGGCCAAGGTCTTCTCCAACGTCTCTTAAGATATTTGTAAGTTGCATCGCAAGACCAAGTGCAATGGCATCTTCGCGTAGCTCATTTTTACGAGCAGGCGCCAGGATTGGTAGCAACATCAGACCTACTGTACTTGCCACGTGATAGCAATACACTAATAGATCATCGATTGTTTTATAGCGATGAATAGTGAGATCCATTTCTTGACCTCTCAGTTGCTCTTTAAACGGCTCCGGGTCCATGTCATAGCGTTTAAACACGTCCGCCAGTGCAACCCACATTGGGTCCGCTTCATCATACTTGCCATCTAAGAAAGCCTGGAACTCCACCTCAAATTTATGCAGACTTGAAACTGGTTCGATTCCCTCATCCACCAGATCATCGACGCGGCGACAAAATGCATAGACTGCCCATACAGCTAGACGGTCGGCTTTAGGAAGTAAGGAAAAGGCCTTGTAAAATGTGCGGGAATTTTCAGCAATGACACGTTCACACTCTTGGTAGGCTTGCTTGACGTTCATCCGGTTGTCCCCCTTTTACAGTCAAATCATTTAACACAGTCTGTGCGGTCAAATAAGCACCTTGCATCACGATAGGAATTCCACCACCCGGGTGTGTAGAAGCACCTACAGCATACAAGTTATTGAATTTTGTTGGTTTTGCTTGTGGTCGAAATACTCCAGATTGGCCAAGTACAGGGGCAATTCCAAAGTTTCCACCTTGGAAATAGCCTTCTGCTTGGGCAGTAGCCGGTGTACGTATCTCCATCCACTCGGTGCGTTCACGCAAGTTTGGAAATCCATTTTCTTCTATACGATCTAAAATACGCTCTCGCCAATCATTTACATTCTCCCATTCAATGGCAGTACCCGATGGTACCGGAACGAGAATATAAAGAACACTTTTCCCTTTCGGGGCCAGTGAATCGTCCATGACACTTGGGTTGAATACATAAATTGAAGGTTCGTTTGGCAATTCTTTTGTTCGAAAAACAGAATCCATATGACCTTTGAAATCCGGCCCCATCAAGTACGAATGTACAAGTCGGTTTTCATACTTGCTATCGACACCAATGTACATTAAATAGCAACTAGAAGAAGGTATATAGGTACGATTCGGCACAGAAGGTAAAAGTTCCTTCAAAAATGGCATTTCTCCGTTAAAAACTACTGCGTCATGTGAAATGGATCCATTTTTCGTTTTAACGCCAGTAGCTCTCCCGTCCTCTAAGTGAATCGTTTCAACAGCACTATTTAAATGAATAGTCACACCACGCGCTCGTAGCGTCTTTTCTAATAAAGGAATTAATGAGGCATACCCGCCTTGCAAATAGTAAACTCCATGCTCATGCTCTGAGAAAGAGACAAGAGAATACATCGCTGGCACTTGATACGGGTTTCCACCAATATAAAGAGATTGTAATGCATACGCTTGTTGGAGGCGCGAATCTTTGAAATACCCTTTCATCAATCCACTTACAGATTGATATGGTTTTAATGCAAGAAGCTTTCGTATAGAGGTAAACGTCCAAAAGTCTTTTTTCACGGAAAACGATTTAGTTAAAAAGGATGTCATCCCAATGTCAAAACGTTGCTTGCCTTCTGTTAAGAACTGCTTGAATCCCTCTGCATCTTGAGGAAATAAGCGCTCGATTTCTTGTTGCTGCTGAATAGGATCTGCATATTTCGTGTACACTTCTCCGTCCGAGAACTGCATGGAATAAAGAGGGTCGCAACGCAATAAACGTAAGCCTGTCGTGTCCACCCCCGCTTTTTTCAACAGGTCTAAGAACATATCAGGTAGCAAGACAATCGTCGGACCTTCGTCGATTCTGTACTCTCCATTTTTCACAAAGGCTAATCGACCGCCTAGTTTTGAACTTTTTTCATAGATAGTAACTTCGTGTCCTGCTTCTGTCAGATAGAGAGCTGTCATGAGACCGCCTACTCCACCACCGATTAATGCAATCGTCATGCTGTTCCCTCCCAAGCAGGTAAAAGGCCTACAGGTATACGCTCTTTGCCTTCTTCCGCTAAAATTCCATTGGTTACTATGCGTGCAGACTCTAAAATTGTCGGTAAGCCACTGCCAGGGTGAGTACCACCACCGACTAACCAGACGCCGTCTAGTTCTTCAAATTTATTGTGTGGGCGGAATACCATCATTTGAGACAGTTGATGGCCCAAATTGAATGTTGCGCCTTTAAAGACAGAGATATCTTCTTCCCAGTGAACCGGGGTCAACACTTTTTCACTTACAATATGCTTAGATAGATCCTTGAATTCAGATTTCTCTTCAATTGTACGGATGACCAAGTCACGGAAGGCTTGCTGTTCTTCTTGCCAACCGATATTACTATCGTTGTTCGGGACAGGGGCTAAAATATAGAGTGCAGATTGTCCTTCTGGCGCTAATGTCGGATCTGTCACACTTGCATTTTGAACATAGATAGATGGGTCTGCAGAAAGTTTTTTTGTGTGCGTAATTTCTTCAACATTTGTTCTATAGTCTTTAGCAAAAATAATGTTATGATGCGGCAAATCATATACTTTATCGAGGCCTAAATAGAGCATGAATGTGGAGCAAGAGTATTTTTTCTTATTTAGATTCTCACGTGAGTATTTCTTTAAGACACCTTCATCAACAAGGTTTGTCATCACATGCCCAAAATCTCCGTTAACCACTATTTCATCGACTTCTACTTCTTCTCCAGATTCTAAGAGCAGTCCCGTTACTTTTTTGCCATCTAATTTAAACTTTTTGACGCCTGTGCCAAGGTGTACTTTCCCACCGTATTCTTCCACCACTTTCGCCATGGATGTAGACAACTGATTCACTCCACCGATTGGGTGATAGATACCGTATGCGTGTTCCATATAGGAAAGGATTGAAAATGCACCTGGACACTCCCATGGTGACATCCCTAGATATTTTGATTGGAATGTAAAAGCAAGTTTGAGCTCTTCATGATTGAAATAACGACTCAGTACATCATAGAGCGTTTTTCCAATTTCAAGCTCTGGCAATGCTTTCACAACAGAGGGACGCATATAATGAATCAGTTTATCCATACGTGATTGAAGAATAGGCGTTAAAGCGGCTAATTTCTTCCCACTCTCATATAAAAATTGATCATATCCTTCGTTATTTCCAGGATACGTAGCTTCAATGCGTTCTTTCATTTTTTTTCGGTCACGCGTCATATCGAGCGTTCTCTTCCCGTCGAACGTTAATTGATACATTTCAGGTAGTTCGATTAAGTCCATATAATCGTGCATATTACGGCCTGCCGCTTCAAACAATTCATCTACGATATGAATCATACTTAAAAATGTCGGACCCATATCAAAGCGGAAACCGTCCATCTCGATGGCAGCGTTGCGACCTCCCACAACCTCATTCTTTTCATATACATCTACTTGAAACCCTTTAGAAGCGAGTAACATAGCCGCCGCAAGACCACCTGGTCCAGCACCGACTACTGCTATTTTCTTGCTCATGATGGCCCCTCCTCTTTATACAATACTTGTACAATGATTATACAACCGTTTTTGATTTTTGGCTATTGATTCGCTGTAAAGTTTTGTTTTTTTGTCTAACCTTCGCATAATGTGACTGTAAAAGAAAATTAGACATAATGTATATACAAAAAAGAGAACTCCCATGGGAAGTCCTCTTGAAACTTATAAAAGTTAGTTAGAGCAGACTGTAGACAGAAAAGAAATGACAGACACTTGCTGCAAGTACAAAGACATGCCACACTGCATGGTGGTATAAAAACCCTCTCCACACATAAAAAATAGCACCTACTGTATAAAGCACTCCCCCAGCAATTAATAAGAAGAGACCTTCTTGTGTCATTGCGGCTGTGAGTGGGTTCCAAGCAAACACAATCAACCAACCCATCACAACATATAAGAAGGTAGACAATTTGACGAACCGTTTTACAAAATACAATTTAAATAACGTTCCTCCAATTGCCAGACCCCACACGATGCCAAACAATACCCATGCTAAAGGACCTTTTACTGCTAAGAATAAAAAAGGTGTGTAGGTTCCTGCAATAAACCAATAGATTGATGAATGATCTAGCCATTCAAACCAGTCTTTCGCTTTTCCTTGTGGAAAACTATGGACCAATGTAGAGGCCGAATACAAAATCAACATCGACACGCCAAAAATTGTGAAACTCACGACGTGCCAAGCGCTCCCCGTTTTTGCACCTGCAACAATTAGCACGACAAGTGCCGAGATGCTAAGTAGCATACCTAATCCATGAATAAGTGCATTCACGAACTCTTCTCTTTTAGTAAATGTATGTGTTGTATCCATAACCGTCATCTCCTTCTCTCTAGTTTAGAGGAAATAAACGCCAACACCTAGTGACCTCTGTCATCACTTTCTCTGACATCTGTCTGGTGAATCTCAATTTGCTTTTCTAAAACTTCTTGCAAAGAAGAAAACGAAAACCCTTTTCTAGATGCATGCTTTGTCGTCTGAGCCAAATCAAATCCTAAATCATAAGGACTTTGATTGTGTAATGAGTCTTCCGCGAACGAATAGTTCTTACCAAGATGTCGGGATATATACTCCAACAGTTCTTGCAATGAGATGGAATCATCTGTCCCCGCATTTATCGGGCCTTCATAATCGGAAAGCGCACAGGCTTTTAAAAACTCAGCTGCTTCCACAGAATCAATAAACCCGAAACGAGCGTCTGGATTTTTCGTCCCTATCGCTTTCCCCTCTTCTACAGCCCGAACATGAAATGCAAAGCGCTCCGTGTAATCATCTTCCCCAACCACATACGGAAAACGCACTGTTACAACCGGACAAGGTGCTTGTTGATAAAGGACTGCCTCCGCTGCTCGTTTGGCTTCTTGGTACCCTTCCATACCAGCATATTCATGGCGAGATTTATAGTAAATGTCAAAGTGACGTGGATCAAAGTCGGATTCTTTAAGATTCACACCCGCATTATAGACTGCTACTGAAGAGATGAAAATATACTTTCCAATTCTCGTTCCAAGTGCCTCTAAAACTTCTCGCACTTCTATCGGTGAATAGCACGTGTGATCAAAAACATAATCATATTCCTTATCTTCAAGTGCATGTTTTATCGTTTTATCATCAGTGCGGTCCAGCACCAATCGCTTTACTGAGTCTCCAAAGTCATCTGTCATGCGTCCTCTCGTTGCGATGGTGACATTCACCCCATCTTCCACTAGTAGCTTCACAAGACGCTTCCCGACAAATTGTGTACCGCCTAAAATCAATGCAGTTGTCATGGTAAACTCCTTTCTATAATAAAATTTGCTGTTTTGTATACGCGAGTTCGACCGGACCAGAAAATTCTTTTTTCGCTTCGGCAACAAGAATTTCTCTATCTCCGTATTGAGGCAAGTGTGTCAGTACCAAACGTTCAACACCCGACTGTTCCGCTAGTAAGCCAGCTTGTTGTCCTGTCAAATGACCTTGTATCTTTCCGGCATACTGCGGGTAGACATTTGATTCACTAACTAATACATTCGCTCCTTGTGAGAACGTCACAAGTGCATCTGTCCATTCGGTATCTGCCGTGAAGACGACAGCCTTTCCAGCCGCTTCGATACGAAAAGCTAAACAATAGACCGGATGCACAGTGGGGCAAGTGGAGACTTTAAAGGGGCCAATGGAGTAGCTTGCATACGCCTCAAGCTCCATTCCTGTTGTCACACCTTTGTAGCTGAGCTTTGAAAACTCTACAGAATCCTGTGCGTGTGCATAAATCGGGATCGGGTGATGAAGATTTCCTAATTGTTTATGAATCATTGCAGCATGTTGTAATACGCCTACGTCCGCGATATGGTCGGGATGATAGTGACTAATGAGAAATGCATCCAATTCATGCACGTCTTTCATAGTTAATAATGTAGACAATACAGCGCTCCCACAATCAACGATTAAACTAAAGCCATCCTGTTCAACTAAAAAAGAAGAGGTCGCTTCACCTTTTTCAGGATAACCACCCCACATACCGATTGTTGTAATCTTCATCTGTTCACCCACTCTTTTCTACTCGTTTTTTCTAGTGTACCCATTTTCCGAATTCTTTGCATTCTTCCTAGCTAGTGAAAATGGTATAATACTAAAATTACTAGAGATGTGAGGAGGATATTTTAGTGGATGCACTTCAAATTATGGACCAACTAGATCGTGTCCGCCCAGCCCTTCAACCAATCGTCAGTGCAATCACCCATGAAATTGCCGGCTACGAACTACTTGGCCGTTACAGAGAAGATGACCACTGGACGTCTCTCGGAGATTTTTTTCTAGATAGCGATATTCCAACAGAGTTTAAAAATGAACTGGATGACCATTTAATCGGTTTGGCTGTTGATTATCTTTTAGAGAATGACTTGCCTGGTTACCTATCGATTAACCGGTCCGCGCAGCAATTGATTGATGAGGAAGATGAGACATTTCTTGCCTTTCTACACGTGCAGGAAAAGAAGGGGTTTGCATTAAAGCGATTCGTATTAGAGGTAACAGAACATGACATTGAGGAAGAGTTCGAAAGCCTTAATCATCTTTTGCGCTATTATAAAACTTACGGAATCCGCTTAGCGATTGACCATATAGGTGGTGCCAGTTCAAACATTGATCGTATTCGTGCTCTTCGGCCGGACATCTTAAAAATCGACACCAGTTTGACTCGCTCTGCCAATCTCGAAAACTTCCAAGACATATTGCATACGCTATCGGTTCTTGCCCGACGAATCGGTGCGGTATTATCCTATGAAATGATTGAAGATGCCAATCAACTGTACTTTGCGTGGAAAAACAACGGTCACTACTACCAAGGCTTTTATTTAGGGAAACCGAGTTGCGAACAGCAAGAATCCATTCAACTCAACGTCTCTTTGCCTTCACAAATTCAGTCTTTTGTCGAACGAGAAAAAGAACTAATCACACAGCGATTGAAATTCACAGAAGCCTGTCATCACAAATTGAAAAAACTATCGAAGTGGCAAGATGAAGTGTATGCAGATCAATTACTCCAAGAAGCGCAGGAACTTTTTGATAAGCAAACTTTCCGTCTCTACATTTGTGATGCGAGTGGCAAACAGGTGTCCTCAAACTTCCGTTTGAAGGACGGTTCATGGAGATACGAAGAAACTGTGCGTGGCTCCAACTGGGCGTTCCGACCGTACTTTTTAGAAAATATGATGCGCATGCAGCGAACAAATCAAGGACGCTTATCCGATTTGTATTCCGATATTGAGACACGTGAATATGTACGTACGTTTAGTTTCCCGTTAACAGCGAATTACTTTTTATTTGTCGATTTAAGCTATGAATTTATAACGATGAACGATTTCTTATTTATGAATTAGAAAGGAATGAGTCTTTGTACGAATTAAATCGACCCACTAATTCTGTTTATTACGGCATCACACTGCGCGACGGTACATTACCTGAAGCAAACAATATGGCTCTGCATAGTTGTGAGAATCCGGCATCTGTCTTGGCAAACCGCAGGAATCTTGCCAATCAACTTGGTATACCTTTACATCATTTTGTACTTGCTAATCAAACGCACAGCAATCACTATTATGAAGTAAAAACTAGCGATAAAGGACGCGGTGTACTTGAGACCGCGACGGCGATTCCGGATACAGATGCGTTGTATACATATGAACCTTCTATTGTTTTAGGTACATTCACAGCAGACTGCGTCCCACTGCTTCTTTGGAGTTCGAAGTCAACATTGATTGCCAGCGTCCATTCCGGTTGGCAAGGTACTGTAAAAGAACTAGTACCCACACTTCTCGAACATCTGCTATCTGAAAAAGGAGAAGATGCGTCCTCCCTTCACCTCTACATAGGTCCCGCCCTAAGTGAGGAGCGTTTTGAGGTCGATACCGATGTAGCAGATCGTTATAAAGCACTTGGCTACGCAGATGCCTTTATTCGCTATAAAGAGTCCACGCATAAGTTTCACATCGACAATGGCCTTGTTGTCAGAGAGCAATGTCTACGAGCAGGTATTCCTGAAGAGAACATCATGCAATCAACTGTTTGTACGTACACTAGTGAACAAGGGTTTTCGTATCGCCAAAATCGACATGCAGGACGCCATCTAGGGTTTATTTACCGACTATAAAAAACGCACCCTTCCTTAGAGAGTGGGTGCGTTTTTCCATGTCAGTCCTTCTTGCCGTTCGATTACTTCTTCGAGTGTCGCATCCCATCCATCCACAAGCGGGTTCCAGACGCGAACATAGGTCATATTCTCTTTCGTATCATGCACCAGAAATTCATAGCACGTGACCCACTGAAGCTCGCCTTCATCAAAATCGAGTAGATGATTGACGGTCTCAACAAAGTCTCCTGAATGCTCCTCTTTATCTGCGAGTGCTTCTTGGACGCCTGTCAGTAAAAACTGCTCGCCTGCTTCCACTGCGTTCTCTTTTGCGTATCGAAAGGGGTCTCCAGTGTGTTCATCAAAATCTACATCTGCTTCATTGGGCAAGAACCTTGTATGCAATGGACTAAAAACAAGTTGCATATAAGTTTCTGCTTGTTCCTCTTCAAAGACTCCCGCTGCAAGTTGACGAGAGCCGTGTGACGTCAACGCGTACCCTTCTTTCCCTAGCTCAATCAAACCATTTCGAGTCATTTTCTCAAGCAAATCTTCAATAAACAATTCTTCCACATAGAGTAAGTCTGCAATGCCTCTAGCTCGTCGAACAGATACGGTCTCGATGACTTGCAAGATCATGCGCATCAAAATATCTAAACGAAACCTGCGTACCGGACTAAACGCAACTTCAAATGTATATACCGGTAATTGCCAACTGCGTTGTTCTTTTAAAGTGAGGACTGGATTTCTGAGCAATTGATTGCGTAGTTTAGTTTGGAACTCTGACATGGGTCAGCACCTCCTCCGGTAAGCGATGGCCACCTAGCTCCTGTACGGTTTGATAGACATGGGAATACATCTCTTTAGTAGCAGCACGTTTCACACGTTTTGTGAACATCTCACTACTTCCAATCAATACAAGAAGCTCCTTCGCACGAGACAGCGCTACATTTAACCGTCGGTAGTCGTTGGCAAATCCAATATCCCCTCTTGACTCTTGATGGTTTCGTACCATGCTTAACAGAATCACTTCCATCTCCATCCCTTGGAAGCGATCGACCGTTCCAGTTCGAATGTGAAGATGGGATAGTCGTAGTTCTTGCTGAATCAAACGGTCGAGCTGTTTTACTTGTTCTCCGTAGAAGCTGATGACACCGACTGACTTTTGATAGTCGTGTGGATACTTTCCGGCTTCTTTTGCCTTACCAATGGCTTCATTCAAATCGAGTAAGGCTTGTTTCGTCAAGCCGAGCTCTTTAGGGTTCCAAAGACTACGTCCCCCTTTCACTCGCTCTTCAAAGTACTCTTGTTGGTTCGGGGTATCAAGCCACACCACATGATTGTTTGCAGTGACCCATGGTAAATCGAGACCGTGGGCTCGCATCGCATCCGAGTCCACAAGTCCGCATTGGAGTTCGTCTTCTTCGTATTGATAGAACGGACTGATTGTTCTCATAATCGATTCATGCATTCGGTACTGAATCGCAAGCATCGTTTTATGTGTAGACGGTAAGTTTTTATATAAACGTTCAAATAGAGACTCTTTTAATAGATTCTCGATTTCTTGTTTTCCAGCAAACTCTGGTTGTTCTACTACCATCTTTCCTAGGACTTCTTCTAACGTATCATCGCCGAGCAGTGGCGGTAGTTGGTGATGATCTCCAACAAGAATCACTTTTTTTCCTTTTAACATCGGAAGCAGCAACTCTGGTGGTGTTGCTTTGGAAACTTCATCAATAATGACTACATCAAATGATGGATAATTTTCTACGAAGTCTTTACGCGCAGACGCTACACAAGTCGTTCCAATAACGTTTGCATATTTGACGTTCAGTTTACGGATCTCATCGACATCTTCTGCCGACGCATTTTCGAGGAGTTCCTGCCACTGTGACTGAAGCTGTTGGTGCACCGGTGCCTCTGCGTTCTCTTTTTCAAGCCTTCCAAGTTCGAACTGCAGAGAGAGCCACTCTTTCTGAACGGCTTCCAATTGCTCTTCTGGTGTAGTAACTAGTAAAGGCTCCAAAAGCCCTCGTTCTTGTTCAAGTTTGAGAATATCTGTATCGTAGCGGGATGAGCTCTCCAAAAACTCAGCTAGATTCACTTGCGCTTGTTCATACGCTAATTTAGCCGTCCCCGTGTTTTCTTGCGCTTGTTGATAGGTAGCATCAAATTCTTCCATCGTTCGCTTTATTTTTATAAGCTTTTCAAGCTCTCGTTCAGTTGTAAACATTGTGACATCTTCAAGTGCTTCTACTTTCTCTAGGTAGTGGTCCCCGTTTAGAGAAACCCATTGCTCTTGCCAGTCCTCCTGAACTTTCCTCAAAGTGGCAAATTGCTCTTGCAAGCCCGCTGTTTCTTTCAAGAGCTGTTCATTATGCAATTTGTGAATGTGTAGGAGTTCTTGCTTTAAAAGATCCAGTTCAGATTCTCCTCGTTCTACTAATTCGTCATAATAAGACTTTACGGCTGCCATATAACGCATGCGACCGTATAACCCCTGAACGTATTCTGCAATCCCAATTTGGTTAGGCAACTCGCCGAGCCTGATCCAATTCCTACCTTGATCCAAATAACTTTGCAGCTCTTCTTTTCGGTACACGGGTTCCTGTACTGGTCGAATTGGTCGCCGTTTCTCACCAAGTCGTGTTATGAAGTAATCCAGCGCCTTTTCGTAGAGTGCTACTAGTTCTTTAACAGGATGATACGTTTTAATTAAATCTCGAATTCCTTGAATACCCTTTAATTTAAACAACACACGAGATGTTGCATACTGCGGGTCACTTTCAAGCACATCTTGAAAAGATGCCACAGATTTTAAATTTCGTATAGTTTGTTGGTGCTCCTCTACAGAGTCGAGGCCAGCCTGCAGTTCCTGTAATCGTTGTTCAACTTCAGCGAACCTAGTTGTAGCTTGCTGAATTTCTTGGTGAATTTTCTTTAGTTCTACCAAACGTGCCATTTCACCGAGCAGCTCATTTTTTTGGGCAATTTCTTGTTCAAGGTCGACCATCTCTGGAAATGCTGCTGCTTGTTCATTTAATTTTTCAAGTTGCGCCATACGTTCAGACACTTCTTGATCTTTCATCTGCACTAACCCTGATAGCCGTATCCGATCTTCTTCGAGTTGCTGTACTTTCAGCTTTAACTCATCAAGTTGCAAAGTAAGATTGGCATGTTCAGCAACAGCCGTCTCTTTCTTTTTCACTTCTTGTTTCCATTGTTCGATTTCTAGAGAGACCTTTTCGAAGCGTGGACGAATCACTGCTAGTTCACTAGTTAACTGTTCAAGACGCTCTTTTCGCTCATTCACTGTCGAAGTGACCGTTTTTAACGTTACTTCCCTCCAATAATCTCCGATGTTCTCTTCTATAAATCGTTTTCCCTCTTCTTCAATACTCTCCGTTCGCCCTACACGTAAAATACGAATGTCTTTGTTTGCTAGTAAACGACTTAATGCATTATCTACTGCAAGATTTGATTGTGAAGCGACAAGTGTTCGTAATCCAGCCTTTGCGTTCTGCAAACAAATTTCGGAAATAACGGTCGTCTTGCCTGTACCTGGTGGGCCTTGTATGACATACAAGTCTTCTGCTGCGAGGGCACCTTCAACTGCACGGCGCTGAAATTCATTCAGTGGGTGAGAATAGGAAATCTTCGGAATTTCTTTTAAAGGTGCAACAGGTGGGCTTTCTTCAAACAAGATTTGTTCGAGCAAGGGGTTCTCAGCATGCCCTTTCTCAAGCTGTTGGAACCCTGAACGCAGTCTTCGAATTTGACTGACTGATGCGAAATTCGTAAATACCGCATCCGTCCCAAAACGATCGAGGGGTGTGCGACGAAGTACATCTTCCATATATGGGAGAACTGTCACTTCAATCGTGCGATCTCGCGGTGAGACTTTCGTCACCTTCCCGATCTCGCGACCAATACTTAGAAGTTTTACATCCATTTCCCGCAAATTCTTCCACTGGTCATTTTTCACTACAGCACCATAAAGGGTTAGTTTTCGGAAATCTTTTTGAAGCGACACAGATTCATAGCTCGCTCGTATGTCCGCAATATCTAACTGCTGTTCTTGGATGGCCAAATAGCCTTCCCAACCCGCAATTCGCCTCTTCACATAAGCGGTTCGCTCATTGGCATGGGGCAAGTCTGCGAGCCATTCCCGAAAGGCTAGTGGAATTGGGTTTCGGACGCGCACATCCGGCACGAACGTCAAATTGACTTCTCTTCTCCAATTTGTTGCACGGCTTGCTTTCTTTGGTGCCATCATAAAGTGGACAGCTGTCAGAACATTTTCTTCAAGCAGTAGAGTCAAAACAGGCACTTTATGGTCTGCTTGTGCGTGTGAAAACGCCGTAAAATAGAGCAGCACCTTTGTTGCGGTCTGCTCTGGGTCTTTATTCTTTTCGATGAGAACACTATATGTCTGCTGGTCCGATAAAAACCCCGTCTCACTCCATCCAAATCGTTTAAACGCGTCTTGGACAGACTTCGTGAGGCGGACAGGACATGAAAATGTACGAAGCGTTGTCATGATATCCCTCATTTATTTCTGCTTCCTTAATAGTACACTGAATAGGGAGGAGATGAAACCGTCAGAAGTCCTTAGTTTAAAGATGTCATTTCCCGGGAAATGCTTTACTCCCAATTTGTTTACCTACTATACATATGAAAAGGCACCCAAAATGGATGCCTTTTCTAGTACTAATTAGTTTAAATCTTCTGCTGCTTGTTCTTGAAGATCTTGAAATGCTTTCGATACACGTTCAAACTCAGCATCTTCTTCAATTTCATACAGCTCTTCTTCACTTTCTACACGAAGGAAGAAAACATCGATGTCTTCTTTCGAATCATCTTGTACATCTTCTGAGAATGCAACGGCTGCATAATTTACTTCTTCAACAGTAACGAGTCCAAGAACTTCAATTTCTACTTCTTGTCCGTTCTCATCTTCCATTGAAAAAACATCGCCTACTTGTACTGTACTCATGTGGGTTCCTCCTCGTAATCTATTTCACTTTCACAGCATAGCATAATTGCAGCTGTCTATACTTATCTTTTCCCTAGAGAAAATGCTTTAAAACGATTTATTGAAGGTTAGTTGGTTTCCCACGTATGCAAGTGTCTCTCGCAGGACGAATGGAAACTGCTCACCCCAACTTGTGTAAACGCTTTGTGGTGTGGGCGCAGCCATCACTTCCAATCCAAACACGTCTGCCATCATTAACGCACGTTTCATATGGAATGGGTCGCTCACTAAAAGAAAGTCACTAAGATTTAGCTCTTCTGCAAGTTCTTTTGTGAACAACATATTCTCTCGTGTCACAAGTGATCGGTCTTCTACAACAATCACGTCTTCTGGAACCCCTACAGATAACGCGTACAGTTTAGACGCTTCCGCCTCACTAATGAGACCCCCTTCTGTCAGGCCACCCGTGAATACGATGCGCTCCACCAGTTCATATTCATAGAGCCAAATCGCGTGATCAATGCGTTCTCGCAAAGCATAGGATGGTTCTTCACCGTCTAAACGTGTTCCTAAAACTAATGCTGCATCTGCTTTTGTATAGTCTGCTTCTGCCGTGAAGGTCCAAATCCCATACATCGAAACAACTATATAAACTACCAAACTCGTTAATACTAATTTTGCCGTAACGTGCATAATGCCCTCAAATCCCCGTCTCTATAGTCTCTAATTACTTTAGTATAGAAGATTATTGGGATTTATCTAGTGACGACAGACCTACATCATGTGTCTAAATCTTGAAACAGCTCTCGGAACATCCTATTAGGATTTTCTAAAAACAATTTTGTCACTTGATAATGGTCGGTTTCTTCAAACGTTGTTGGTGTAATAGCAGTTTCATCAAAGTTGAAAATAGTAGCTCCAGGATAACCTAGTAAGATTGGCGAATGCGTGGCAATCACGAATTGAGCAGTAGGCTCTAACTCCTTCATGATTCGCAGCAAGCTCAATTGACGAATCGGCGATAAGGCAGCCTCAGGTTCATCCAAAAAATAGATAGCTTTTTTATTGAATGCGTGTTGGAATAGCCGCATAAATGACTCCCCATGCGAGGCTTCATGAAGAGATTTATCTCCATATCTACTATATTTCCTCGGATCTTCAATAGAATCAATAAAACTAGCAAATTGATAGAAGGACTCTGCACGCAAAAAGAAACCTTCGTATATTTTCTTTGTCCACGATAGGCGGATAAAAGGAGCAAGTGGCACTTCATCCGCATGTATCGAAAAGGAGTGTTGCCTACCACCTCCTGCAGAATTGAAGCCAGCTACGTTCGCAATAGCTTCTAATAATGTAGATTTACCAGCACCATTCTCTCCCACAAAGAAAGTAATAGGCGTGTTCAGTTCCAGCTCCTCCAGTGTTCGCACAGCAGGAATGGAAAATGGATACTTTTCTACGGAGGGCACTTCATCTCGTTTATATATAATTTTTTTCAAATACATGCGTTAACCTCCAGTCATCATTCCTTATTTATGGCATAGACTAATTCGGTAGGTCAAACAATAAAAGCCGCCCACTTGGACGGCCCTCTGATTAGTACAATTCATCTAATACTTCCTCTATAGTCTCATTTCCATACACATCGTAAATCGTCATACCATCCGGACCCGCTTGTTCTGGATCTGCTCCATACTCGAGTAAGAGTTCTGCTACTTCACGGTCTCCATAGTACACTGCGTTCACTAAAGCAGTAGAAGAAGCGTCCGAAGTGTTCGGGTCTGCCCCTTGTTCTAACAAATAGTTTACAGTAGCTGGTTCTTGTCCATACACGGCATACATCAATGCGTCAGCTTCGTCTATATCTTTGTCAGACATAGATTCTCCTCCTGCAAGAGCCTGATCTATCCCTGCAATGTCTCCATTATATGCAGCTGTCATCAATAGTGTTTCACCTAGTGTCTCGTCAAACAAAGACTCTTCATAGCCTTCGCTAAATGAAGTATCCAAAGCGTTGGCGAATAAGCCACCTAATAATACCCCACTCGTCGTCAACAACACTATAGAACCAATATAGATCGCGCCGACAACAGCTGTAATAATCGCCATCCCACCAATGATTTTTCCAGTGTTCGGGAAATATGGGCGCTCTCCTGTTTGTGCAAATTGCGAAATTGCTTGCACTCGCTTTGGAATGCGAGGGTGTGTAGAAAGTACTTCCGCCAACCAAACGATTGCATTTGATTCCGTTTCAATCTGCTGGACGTAAGCATCCTCATTTACTTCTTTGTACATTCCTTTCCCCATGCCAAGCAACGTCAAGGCACGTTTAGCAGCAGCTGGATTTTGAATCATATACGCTGCATGGCGATCACATGTGTACTCACATGAACGACTATACGCTTGAGAGAGGAATGGGATGAAACCTGCAGGAAGAATTAAGAGATTCTTCCACACATGACGACGTTTGACGTGTGCCAACTCATGGGCAATGATGAAATCTAATTCATCTTGGCCTTGTTCACGCGCAAGTTCAAAAACTTCCGAGTATAAGACAACCATATCGCGCCCTAAGAAACGAGTAGCAAATGCATTTAATGCACCTTCAGATTGAACCACGAAAATATCTGGTGTTTTCGCTAGCCCCATATCGCGTGCTAATTGTTGGGTACGAGCATAGATTTCTGGGAATTGGTTTTGATGAATCCGGACTCCGTTACCTCGAATAGAACCGAGCATCATTAATTGTATGTATACTATGAATGCTGCAACAAGAAGTGCAATAGCGATTCCTACCACTGATACGATCGCTGCGATGTAGATCAAAATACTAAAAAGCAAACTAATGATAAAATATAGAGTTTCTCGACTGGATTGAATTTGACTGGATTGCATGTTTCTTCCTCCTTTTACTTTATCAGAATAGCATGTACACCTATGAAAATCATCACTTATTTTCGACATTTTCTAACAATTAATTTTCTCAAAATTCACCATTATCAATTAATCAATATTTTTTGATGAAATAGTTGACATACGGTTTTAGTGGTCGTATGATGAACATATCAAGAAAATTTGATTGATTACTAGAAGGTGAATTCGATGCAAGAAACGACATATTGCACACTTTCTTCCGATACGTTAGCTACTTTTGAAAAAAAGTTTAAAGCAATTAGTGATCAGAAGCGTTTGCAGATTTTAAACATCCTATCGAATAAAGGCGCTATGTGTGTAGGAGACCTTGCACCTCTCGTCGATATGACACAATCAAAACTGTCATACCATCTTAAAATTCTTTTAGACGCCGACTTACTTTTAAAAGAAACGAGCGGCACATGGAGTTTTTACGAATTGAACCAGCACGAATTAAATCAACTGCTCTCCGATGAGCTATGCTGTATGTTCAAACCGGAAAATTGATTTCCGGTTGTGCTTTTAATCAAATTGTCTTGTTTAATTAATAATTCAAACAATTTAGGAGGAATTACTCATGATGAATGTTTACACAATGCACCAGTCCGTGAAAGCACACCAAGATTCCGTTCAATTTTTAGCACAGCAGCGTTTGACAAACCAAACAGCAGCTCATTCTAAAAAATCGTCTTGGACACAGTGGTTTTCAATCAAATCTAAACGAACGGCTTAATTTTAAAGTTTTTATCAAATTGTCTTGTTTAATTAAAAATTCACACAATTATGGAGGAATAAAAATGATGAACTATTATACATTTGGAGAATCAGTAAAAGAACAACAATCAGAGACAGCTTTCCATGCAGAACAGCGTCTTGAAAACACAACAGCTTCATTTACAAGCAAAGTGAAAGGCTTGTCTAAATGGAACATCTTCAAGTCTACTCAAAAGTCTGCTTAATCCATGCGTATTGAACGATCAAGAAAGTTCGCTTCAAAGCAATCGTTTGGGCAGTGGTTAAAAGAAACTTTACGAAAATTGTTCTCACAATGAAGAACCTCCCTACATCATTCAAGATGCAGGGAGGTTTTTTTCGGTGGGTGTGGTTCGGGTCTTTCACGTGGCGTCATATTAATGATGAAATAACCCCCGATCAAAATGAAGATTACTACAGAATTCAGCAATGTATGAACAGGATTATCATGTTCAACGATGATTACTCGTGTCATCGCAGTAATACCAATATAGATAAAGTAGCGTAAAGGGAAATGATAGTCCTCTTTAAAATATTTCACTATCATTGCAATGAACTCAAAATATAAAAAGAACAATAAAATATCTGCTAAAAACAATTTATAGTTGTAGGATTCCATCGTCCATAGGAGTTGGATGAATTCAATCAGTGACCGCATGAGCAAAAAGCATAAAGTGATCGCCAAACCGATCAACGCACTATTTAAGAAAAGCTGTAACACTTTCGGTACCATTACTGCCAAAGGTTTTCCTTCTCTTTTCATCTCACTTCCTCCTCTACTCACCTCAACTGTACGCTTACTTCATGAAGCCATTATAAACGCCATGTAAACTTTCCTCACAATCAAAGGATTAGTCTAGTTATACGTGGATTTCATGCGCTCGTCAACACTTATTTTTGGTAAGCGTTTCCATTTCATGGGTTTGACATTACAATTTTACAGAGACCTGCTATACTGCCAAGACAAGAAGGAGGAGTTGCATGTTTACATTTGGTTTTGCCGATTTTCTCTCTCTGTTGATTTCAGCTTTCATTATTCTACCAATCGTTGTATTCATTCGTGAATTTGCCTATGTACTTGTTGGATTTTTCTTTGGCTTAAAAAATCCACGGATCACCATTGGAAGTGGCCCACGCTTACTAAAATTCGGAATGTTTGATATTCGAAAGTATTATCATCTCTATAGCTGGTTTTCATACGATGACCTAGCCCATAAAAATAGATGGATTTATATTGTTATCTATAGCGCGCCTATCCTTATGAATAGCTTTGTCGCCATTGGACTGAATCTTTTACTCGTGAATGGTGTCCTTGAAGTATGGCCTTCGTTTTGGGATCGGTATATTTTCTATAGTTTTTACTATGTGTTGTTCGATATCGTCCCTATGCGGATGGTAAATGGAAAACCGAATAATGGCTTACTCATTTATGAAATGGTCCGGTACGGGAAGAGAACAGATTATTGCCCTGACCCATTTTTACCAACAACATCGGATGCAGAAAAAGATTTACTACATTCGCAAGACAAGCGTCATTAGTTTTACAAACACTAAAGTCTCGTGTTACAAGAAAAGCGATGACGCTAGTTGACGTCATCGCTTTTTATTTCTACTCATATCTCCCACTTAAAAATGACGAACAACAATCTCAAGTTGTTTGAACCGACTGTTGAGCGCTTCTGCGAATTCTACCGCATGCTCTCCATCTCCATGAATGCAAATCGTATCTGCTTGAATGGGAAGTCGCTCACCTAGACGAGTCTTTACAATCCCTTCCACGACCATACGTTCAACATGTTCAAGCGCTTCGTTGGTATCTGTAATCAACGCATCTGGATGAGAGCGTGGGGTCAAGTTTCCGTCAGCTTCATATCTACGATCTGCAAATACTTCCTGCGCATACTTCATGCCCTGCTTTTCGGCTGCTCGAATCCAGTCACTACCCGCTAGTCCGACAATTACAAGTTGTTCATCACAACTTTTTACTGCACGGACAATTGCATCTGCTAATTCTTCATTGCGTGCGGCCATATTGTAAAGTGCGCCATGTGCTTTCACATGCTTAACAACCGCACCACAACTTTTTGCTATAGCTTGCATAGCACCGACTTGATAAACGGTATAATCAAACGCTTCTTGTGGAGAGATCTCGAGTGCTCGTCTGCCAAACCCTTGTAAATCCGGTAGCCCTGGATGCGCTCCAATACTGACATTGTTTAGTAGTGCCTGCTCTACTGTTATACGCATGACGTGTGCATCTCCCGCATGAAATCCACATGCAATATTAGCAGATGAAATATAGGGCAGGATGGCAGGGTCATTTCCCATTTGATAAGCCCCAAAAGATTCTCCCATATCACAATTTATATCAATAGAGCGCACGTGATTTCCTCCTCATCTCAATACTAGCTTGTACTTCTTTTGTCCAATGATGAACTGCATAGGATAGCTTGCGTGCCTGCTCGAACTCTACCCATTCAAACTGGACAGTATCCCCCGGTTTCTTCTGTGCCAGAACACACAAATCTGCTCGTACGACCTGCGCAATGCGCGGATACCCTCCTGTAGTCTGCCGGTCTGCCATTAAAACAATCGGTTGTCCGTCCGACGGTAATTGAATGGTGCCAAATGTGACAGGCTCTGAAATCATCTCTTCAGACACTTCCTTCTGAATGGCTTCTCCTGTAAGTCGATAGCCCATTCTATCCGACTGAGAAGAAACTGTATAAGGTATACTCGTAAACCGACGAATTTGTTCAGATGTAAACCGATTGATTTCTGGTCCTTTCATCACACGCACAAAATCGCGTTTCCACCAGTGGTCGGATACTGCATGCCACTCCACAGATAGCGATTGTTCTCTTTGCTGAGTAGTATACGGAATTGTATCGCCTTTCCGAAGTATTCTTCCTTCAAAACCACCTATGCCCGCTCGAAGAAACGTACTTTTGCTTTGCAAGACAGTGGGGACACCCCATCCCCCTGCAACAGCAAGATATACACGACAGCCTGATTTCAGTTTTGAAAAATGCAGCACACTACCTGCTGAGACATAAACAGGGCGCCCACTTTGAATAGCTTCACCACTTACTAAAGGCATCATGTTTCCTCCAGCGATAGCGATGAGTGCAGAAGTATGAAACTTGAATTTGGCACCTGAATAAGTAATTTCGAAGGTTGCTTCATCTGGCTCATTCCCCACTAGCAAATTGGCTAAAGTATGCGACTGGATATCCATGACCCCTGTCACGCTAACACCGTAGCGTTGATAGCCGTGCCGACCCAAATCTTGAATAGTAGTAAACGGACCAGGGTGTATGACTTCAAGCATTTTCATCCCTCCCTAACGCCACAAATCTTACTAAATCGCCTGGCTGAAGAAGGCTAGGCGGGTCTTCATTGGATAAAAACAATTCTACTGTTGTTCGCCCGATGATCTGCCAGCCACCGGGTGTAGAAATTGAATAGATACCTGTCTGAGACCCTGCAATCCCTACGCTACCTGCCACTATTTTTTCACGTGGTGTTTCTTTGCGAGGAGCAAAAATTTCTTCGGGTAATCCCGCCAAGTATGGAAATCCTGGTGCAAATCCAATCATCTCTACGGGGTATAAAACAGATGTATGTTTTTCCACAACTTGTTCTTCGCTCAGTCCCGTATGCTCGGCAACAAATGCCAAGTCCGGCCCTTCTTCTCCACCATAAACTACAGGAATATCAATTATTCTCGGTTGGTGATCCACATCAAAAATTGCGGTTTGTGCTAGGGCTTCCCACTCGTGTTCGAGTTTATTTATTATTGTCCTGGGTGATGTAGTATGCACATAGATACCGAGGGTGGTTGTAGTAGGAATGGTTTCACGAATTACATCCTGAAAACGAGTAGTAATTATTTTTTCAAAAGCTCGAATATGGGCACTCGTTGTTTCTGATTGATTGAAACGAATAATCCACAAGTCTTCCGACAGCCAAAATGACTTCACATCATCACCATCCCATCATTCAAAACTTTTTCTTATCTTATAAGATAAGTCTTCTCGTTACAATGTTTCTTATCCCAATTCTGAAACTTACAAGAGCAAATTAATTGGGCATCGTCCTAGAACTCATTATACTGAAGAGAGAGGAGGAGTTTTTATGTCACTGACTCAAGTAGGCTTCACAGATCAACCATTTGACCATCTCTATCTACTACCGATAGGCGCTGAACTACCCTCATCTGCATCTAAATCATTTTTAAATCAATTAAATGCAACCATTAAAGAGTTACTTCATGCATTCCCCATGGAAGATCAACATCGAATCGCAAAGCTGACTCAACTTCCCGTCGGCGTCTTTCCACTAGCAGTAGTTGGTGAGACGAGCTCGAACAAACAAATCAAGCTATAGTTGAGGTTCCTAAATCTGAAGTCGTTTATTTCTCTACGAAGGGATATGTGCTGATGGAAGAAGAAGTCGATGTCATTGAGGATTACTTAGCACGCGATGAAAATATGACATTCCATTTATTGATCCAAGTATTAAAAGGTGAAGCGACTAGCAAAGTACGTAGTTTAAACCTACACACTTCACCGATTTTTGGGCTCCTGCGACCGTGGCCTAAAAAATTGATTCCCCAGGCTATCAAGAGCTTTTGGTAATAACAAAAGACCTGTCCCATTTTTCGGGACAGGTCTTTATTGATTATTCTGCGTGTGCGTTCAAGAATTCTTTCACTTTGTCTGCATCCGCTTCAAATGTTAGACCAGTGTCTACTAAAGGTGAAACTGTAGATACAGCTGGTTTTTTGTTCCCTTGGTAGTACGTGATGAAATCTTGTTGATTGATTGAGTACAGAACCGCTTTACGTAGATCTGCTGATTCTGACACTTCACGACCTGACATGTTGAACTGTAAGTAGCTCACGCCGTTGCTGTCAGCTTGTTTCAATGTCAAGTTATCATCTGAAGACACTACGTCATACTTCGTATCTGGAACTGTTTGAAGAACGTGAATTTCTCCGTTACGAAGTGCCGATAATGCACTGTCGTTATCATCGATGAAACGAACATTTACTGAATCAATTAGTGGAGCATAGTCAGAATCTGCACGATATGCTGGATTTTTTACAAATTGTGCTTCGTAATCATTTTTCTGAACTAAGATATAAGGACCGCTCGCAAACAATTGGTTGTCATATGAACCGCCTTCTGTGATTGTAGACTGGTCTCCGTATGCGATATCACTGTTTGGATCAAAGCTTGCCACATCAAATGTGTTGATTGCAGATACTTGTTGCTCAGATACGATACCACCTGATTGGTGTGCAAGGTAGTTTAATACTTGTGGGAAAGGTTGAGTCGTTGTTACTTTTACAACTTGATAGTTTCCAGCAGCGTTGTCAACTTCGTCTTCAGAAGCAACTAGTGCTGTGATATCAGCCGGTAACTCTTGAGATAATGCTTCTAAAATACTGTCGCCATCCGGAGTAGATGCTCCTTCAAGTTCCGCAAGGTCTGTTACAACTTCTACAGTCTCCATGTTTTCATGCAAGCTGTATGTGCGGTGATCCGGAACAGATTCAGGATTCTTTGCACGGTTAAGGGAGAATACAACGTCCTCAGCAGACACTAAATCCCCTGTGTCGACCGCTTGCCCGTCTTCTACTGAAGCAAAGTTAATATCGTCACGTAGGATGAAGTAGTAGTTTGAATTATCATCTGTCATAGCATAGTTATACGACAAGGAATCTTCTGAAACCACTTCGTCTTCATCTGTTAAGTTCACTAAACGAACGTACATATTTGTGTTCAATGTATTGATAGAACCGTCATTTGCTTTAATTGGATCAAGCGATGTCAATGAACCGATTGCTTGGTGCAAAACCAATGTCTCAGATGCATTGAGTGATTCGTCGTTGAACGAAATCTTTTCCCATGCCTGTGCACGTGATTTGGATAAACGCACTGTATCAGGGTTTACTGCTGCAGAGTAGATCCCTTGTGCTTTATTTGAAATGTAAAGAGGTGCAATATACGCTTGGTCAAATACAAGTAATTCTTCAACTGCTTTATATGCCTCTACTGCTTCGTCGCCTGTTACAGCACTTGCAGCATCAATCAATTCATCTAGTTGCTCATCCGCAATGACACTAGATGCACCGTCTGACTTAAATAACCCACGTACTGCATAATCTGGGTTCCCTGTTACTGTCGTCCAAGATGAGATGGCCACATCATAATTCCCGGCATCTTTTTGAGAAGAGAATGAACCGTAGTCTGGCTGAATGTTCAATGTCACTTCAAAACCATTTTTTAATAGTTGGTCACGAACGATATTCATATCTTGCTCATTCGATGCCATCCCTAGTACTTCAATTACCGGTTTTTCAGCTGAAGCCGTTTCCGACACTCCACCTGACTCACTTCCCGATTTTGTTTCTACACAGCCTGCTAATACGAGCGTTGCTGCTGCAGCAACCGCAAAAAATTTCTTCATGTTGTCAATTCCTCCTATAGGTTAATTTGTTTTTGGATCAAGCGCATCGCGCAGGCCATCTCCAAAAAAGTTAAATGATAAAACAAGAAGCATAATACAGATTCCTGGGAAAATGGCGACATACGAATGAGTCTCTAGGTATGTGCTCCCCACCTTCAAAATATTTCCCCATTCTGGGATATGAGGTTCAATCCCAAGTCCTAAGAAACTAAGACTGCTCGTTGCAATAACAGCACCACCAATAGTAAGCGTCGCTTTTACAATCATTGGAGCTAACGAGTTTGGAACAATTTGCTTAAAGATAATGGACGCATCCGATGCCCCCAGTGCGCGAGCTGCTTCTACAAACTCAAAATTCGATAGTTGCATGACGGTCGCACGCATCGTTCGTGCGTAAGTAGGAATCGCTCCTACACTCAACGCAATAATCAAATTGACTGTATTCGCACCAAATGCTGCAATGATGGCAATCGCCAAGAGGATTCCTGGAATTGCATATAAAATATCGAGCAAACGCATGATAATGGAATCTGTCTTTCTGCCAAAGTAACCAGAAATTGCCCCAAGCGCTCCTCCAATAAGTGCCGGAATAACAGTCGATGCAAATCCGACAATTAATGAAATCTGAGCGCCGAATACAATACGAGAGAACAGGTCACGTCCGAAGTCATCTGTACCCAGTGGATAAAGTAAGGACGGGCTCTGTAAAATCGCACTGTAGTTATTCTGCGTTGCGAAATCATAATCAAACAGCCATTCACTCACGACAGATAGCGAAAAGATAAAGGTAATAAAGAACATCCCAAAGATCGCCATGGTGTTCCGCGTAATCTTTACCCACATGGAATTCCATTTCTCAATGGACGATGGGTTGTTAGAAATGATTTTTTTAAGCAATGAATACCCTAGCAAGAATGCAAAGAAGTTCCCCGTTAGAACAGTTGCTATGAGCAAGATACTTGGAATGAGCATCCATCTAGGAGCTGCATCTGCCGTTACAAATTTTGCAGTCAGTATGATTAACACGAAGTAAATGATAGCTGCTATCAGCAACACACCCATCGCAAGGAGGAACGTATCGACCACGTATGGCTTGAACAAGTTAAATGCAGAGACGCCTACTACAAACAATTGTGTAAGAAGTGCATAAACTGCAAATGTATACTCGGGTGTTTGGTTTCGACTCGCAAAGGAGAATGCAAAACCTGCAGCAAAGATATTTCCGACTACCACTGTAAGTACCAGTGGATATGCTAGAAGGCGTGTTGCTTTTGCAACTTCCCCTTTTGTTACTACGTCTTTTTTTATCTTCCGCGCAACAAATACGACATAGATAGTCGTGAGAGCATACACAATCAGAAAACTAACGACAGGGATACGAAACTGAGCTTCCGAGAAGTCGTAGCTGTATGCTAAAAACAAAAGTGTAAAAAGTAAGGTGAAAACCCATGTGAAATTGGCGTTACGATAGTCTTGCGAGAGTTTCAGACGCAGGGCGTCATTTGTGATTTGTTTCAATGTCGCCCCTCCTATCCTTTCTTCTTCATCGTCGAGCGAATACGTGGATCATAAAATGCGTACAAAATATCAATAATCAAATTCACAAGAGAGATAGCAATTGCGATATACACAACGCCACCAAGCAGTGCTGGAATGTCTGGAATGAACTGTTTATCTACGATGTAACTTCCGATACCACTAATATTGAAGACTTTTTCCGTAATGGCAGCACCGCCAAGCATTCCACCAAACAGCAAACCAATGACAGTAATAATAGGAATCATTGCATTTTTCAGTGCATGTTTCGTCACAATGTGGCGTTCAGACAATCCTTTTGCTTTCGCTGTTACGATGTAATCTTCATGAATGACTTCCAACATCGATGAACGTGTCATCCGTGCAATTGATGCAGCAATCGAGGTCCCGAGAACTGCTATCGGTAAGACAAGAGACAACCAATTGGATGTACTGTATGTCGCTGGGAACCACTGCAAGTGAATGGAGAACCCTAAGATGAAGAGTAAACCTTGCCAAAAGCTAGGAATAGAGAGTCCAATGAGTGCCACAATCATAAACGTGTAATCCCAATACGTATTTGGACGAAGAGCTGAAACAATCCCAGCTGGAATCGCAATACTAATCGCCATCAGCAAGGAGAAAAATGCAATCGTCAACGTGATAGGAAACTTGGATACGATGCTTGCTGTGATATCTTCTCTTCCAGCAAATGAAGTGCCTAGATCAAATGTAAATAAGCTGTGAAGGGCATTCCAAAGCTGTACAAGATACGGTTGATCTAATCCATAGATACGATTGAAGTTGGCGACTTGCTCTGGTGTTGATTCAACTCCAAGTATGTTTCGTGCGGGATCTAGAGGCGATATGTAGAGTATTGTAAATACGAATGCAGCGACTCCTAAAATAACGAACACGGTTTGAACGAGACGACCAAACACGAACCAAGCAAACGACTGACTTCTCCCTGCTAGATAGGCATACATGATCAATCCAAGTATAGAAGTTAACCAAAAGAAGAGCGGGCGTCCAATCCAATCTGCTGTAAAATCAATGTAGCTATTAGGTTTGACTCCCTTTTTCTCTAGCTGGGTACCAATTAAGCGATTCTCATGGTCTACTGTAAGTTCACGAGCTGTTTGCTCAAGCACTTCTGGAGACTGACCAAGCTGAAACGCTTTGTTTTTTGCCTGTTCTTGTGCCAGATAATCCAAGAACCATTTTTCGCGTAAGTCCTCGGATAGTGTGTCTTTCTCTTTAGCAACGAGCTTTTCATAGTCGCTAGAAGGACGATGAATCAGATATAGAAAGAATGTAATGAGGTGGAGAGGCAAACCAAGAAGAATAATGAAAAGGCGCATTCCTTTATCGCCTGTTGCTTTGCGATAATTGGATTCCATAAATTGAGCAACGTTCACCTGACCGCACTCCTTTCTTAGCAAAAATTCAACCCCCCTTCCAATTGATAGAAGAGGAGTTTTCTATAGACTGTATATATTGTATAATTCCTAGTGGTATAGTAGAGTATGAAACATATTCGAAAAAGAGTCAACTAGTTTTTCTTACTTTATGATTGAGGTGTTTAAAATGGTCCAACCCATTGTTTCTATAAAAAATCTTCGCGTCTCTTTTTTAGCGGGAGAGCGTGAAGTAGAAGCCGTTAAAGGTGTAAATTTTGAGGTGTTTCCTGGAGAGACCGTTGCAATTGTAGGGGAATCGGGAAGTGGCAAAAGTGTGACAGCCCGCTCTATTATGCGACTTCTTCCTTCTCCTCCTTCATTTGTAAAAAGTGGATCAATCGAGTGGAAAGGTGAAGAGTTACTGGGTGCTCCTGAAAAAAGACTGGAGCAATTGCGGGGACGCGAAGTCTCAATGATTTTCCAAGACCCTATGAGTTCTCTGAATCCCACTACTCGTATCGGAGAGCAAATTGCTGAGAGCTTGACGAAGCATAAAGGTCTGTCGAAACGGGACGCGCTTGAACAAGCGATTTCTTTAATGGAACAAGTCGGTATCACAAAAGCTCGTCAACGTGCAGCGCAGTATCCGCACGAATTTTCTGGAGGCATGCGTCAACGAGCGATGATTGCTATGGCGCTAGCCTGTGAACCCGAGCTGTTACTGGCTGATGAACCGACAACTGCTCTTGATGTGACGATTCAAGCGCAGATTTTAGCTCTAATGAAAAAGATGCAAGAGCGTTTAGGAACAGCGATTATTCTCATTACCCATGACCTAGGTGTTGTGGCAGGAATGTGTGACCGCGTGATCGTCATGCAAAAAGGTGAAATTGTTGAGACAGGAAGCACGGAAGAGATTTTCTATTCACCCAAACATCCGTACACAAAAAAATTGCTCGATGCCCTTCCAAAGCTTCATGAACCGAAAAAGCCAAAACTTCAGAGTTTAGTTGAAACAGATCGAGATCCTTCACAGCCCCTAGTAGAGGTTCGTTCATTAGTGAAAGAGTTTGATTTAGGTCGCGGGGAGCGTATGCGAGCAGTCAACAACATTAGCTTTTCCATTTACCCTGGTGAAACTCTAGGGCTCGTTGGAGAGTCGGGTTCTGGTAAATCAACAACAGGTCGTACCCTCTTACAACTACACCAAGCGACTTCTGGTGATGTACTTTTTGATGGTATCCCACTAAACCGCTTGACGAAAAAGCAATTAAAGCAGATGCGCAGACGTGTTCAAATCATTTTCCAAGACCCGTATGCCTCATTAAACCCACGTCAAAAAGTTGTAGATATTATTGGCACGGCCTTGGATTTACATGGTTTAGCGGGTTCCCGGCAACAACGTCAGGCACGTGTAGAGGAACTGTTGGAACTTGTTGGTCTTGAGAAAGCTCATGCGATGCGCTATCCACACGAATTCTCTGGCGGTCAACGTCAACGTATCGGTATTGCGCGTGCCCTCGCAGTAGAGCCAGACTTTATTGTCTGCGATGAACCACTGTCCGCTTTAGATGTGTCGATTCAGAAGCAGATAGTAGAGCTACTTCAAGAGCTGCAACAAAAACTAGGTCTCACGTTCTTGTTTATTGCCCACGATTTATCGATGGTGAAACATTTAAGTGACCGTGTAGCTGTCATGTACAAAGGAAAGATTGTGGAACTGGCTGAGAGTGAAGAACTTTATACAAGTCCACAGCACCCGTATACAAAAGCACTTCTTGCAGCAATCCCTCTTCCAGATCCACATGTGGAGGTAGAGCGACGAGCTGCACGTGCCGCTTCTGCTGAACAAGATGCGACCACTCACTACGATGTGGAAGATGCCCTTTTAACAGAAGTAAGCCCGAACCACTGGGTAGCTCTACAACAGGAGCTGACACACCATTAAACAAAAAAAGCAGGTCCACTAGGGCCTGCTTTTTGTCAATTATTGAGCTGTATACCCGCCGTCTACTACTAAACTTGAACCTGTCATGAAGCTTGAATCGTCAGATGCTAAGAACAATACTGCTTTCGCCATTTCGTCAGCTTGACCCAAACGCTTCATCGGTGTCATATCTTTCAAAACCGCTTTACTTTCTTCCGGAATAATCGGTGTATCGATAAATCCAGGACATAATGCGTTCACACGAATGTTCTCAGATGCATACTCAAGACCGATTGAACGTGTAAAGTTTACTACTCCACCTTTGGCAGCATTGTAAGCAGCAGATCCCGGTGAACCGACCCAACCGTACATAGAAGCGGTATTTACAATGACGCCTCCATCCTGCTCTTTAAATGCACGAATTGCTTCACGAGCAACCAAGAAAACGCCATCTAAATCGACAGCCACTGTCTTTCTCCACTCATCATACGATAAATCGTGCGTCGGTGTAACACGACCAATTCCTGCATTGTTAAAGACAACGTCTACTTTGCCATACGCTTCTTTTGCTTTTGTAAATACAGCTGTCACTTCTTCTTCACTCGTCACATCCGCTTTTACGAAAATCGCGTCTGATAACTCTTTTGCAAACGCTGTACCCAAATCTTCTTGTAAATCAACTAGCACAAGCTTCGCCCCATGCTCACTAAATAACTTTGCAGTTGCGGCACCAATTCCAGATGCTCCACCTGTAATTACGGCTACTTTTCCTTCTAATTTTGCCATTTGTTACTCCTCCTTTAATGTGTGGTTGCGACGACTTAGCAATTGTGGGATGCTAAAGATACTGCTCTTACTTTTAGTCTATAGGAAGCGATTTCAAAAGCACTCACTAGCTTTAAGTGATGTGTCGAGAATATCGACACTTCCTTATCTTGTGTCGATTGGAGGAGAGGTATGAAAGAAGATTCCGCAGCAGCTCGCAGAACCAAAAGAAACTTTCAATTAGCTCTGATGGAACTGGTGCATGACAAAGGTTTTCATGCTGTGACGATCAAAGAACTCGTCGAGAAGACAGACTACAACCGAACGACCTTTTATCTCTATTACCATGATAAATACGAGTTGAGCGAATCACTTTTGCGTGAGAAACTGACCGGTCTAGAAGTTGCAGTTGGTACCTCCTATTATTCTGGTCAATTGGTAGACACTAAGGAAATGGGCCACGAATCATTTAGCCTACTAACATATATCCGAAAAGAACGATTATTTTTCGATTTGCTATTTGTTGCCGATACTTTACCCGGCTTGCTTCATGCCTTCCCAGAGACAATCGAACGGATTTATGATGAGCAATTTAGATTTCAAACCATCGATCATCAACCAGTAAATATGAAGATTTTTAAGCGCTATATGGCAAATGGACTCTACGGTCTTATTCGCGAGTGGATTCAAAGTGGCTACTCGAAAGATGAGAACGAATTCATTCAAGATTTGATTGACTTAACGCGAACACACATTGCTTCTTACACATTTTTTGGACAAACAAAAAAGAACCAAGATTTATGAACTTGGTTCTTTCGGTAAAGAAATGCGATAGAGGTATAAACCAATGGCTGCTAGCACAAGTGCAGGGAAATAAAGCGGTATGTGATAGATTGGGTCTATATCTTGCAAATACGGCCATCTTTGTACGCCTATAAACAATGCTATACTGAATACTAAATAAATAGTTCCAAATACACGATTTTTCATACTGAACTCCTTACTATACGTATTTATTTGAATGGAGGCTACATGCATGCCAGCTCATAAAACACTGACAGTACGTTCTCTTGTAACCAAACACAAAGGAATCTTCCAAGAGTATGCCACAGTTGTACCTGAAAAAGCACGGCTTTTTTTAGAAAAATTACACGATACCGACTATCAATCCCATGTAGAGCTTGCTCTTTTCGAACCACAATCTACCGTCGATCAAGTAGAAGGCACATTTTTCGTAGGCATCCTTGTTTCTGAACAACCGCCACACCCGCCAGCAGGTATGGAGTATATGGAAATCACCCGTGATTATGCTTTTGCTAAAGGGACGATTGATGAAATCGGTGAGTTGCATGTGACACTCTCTAACTGGATGCTTGAAAATGAACTACAATTTGATTTGACTGGCTACATTATCGAAATGTACTTCCCTACTGATAAAGGCGAGGAAGTAGAAATCTACTTACCGATCAAGACGAAATAACCCCTTCTAAGAAGGGGCTATTTTTATACAACAGGTCTCCACCAAGTTTTTGTTTCATACGCATCTAACGTTGCGACATCTAGTGTCTCTCCGATTTTGGGAATCACTACATGAGCACCTCGTTGTTTACCGAGCTCCATCATTTGTTCAGGTGGGTCATCCCACTTGTGGAATGCCAATGTAAAAGCTGCCCAATGAACCGGTAACACATGTTTCCCTTTTACATCCAAAAATGCCTGCATACTCTCATCAGGATGCATGTGAACACCCGGCCAGCGCTCATCGTATTGTCCACTTTCCATAATGACAAGATCAAACGGCCCATATCTGCGACCGATTTCTTCAAAATGTTTACCGTATCCACTGTCGCCACTATAGAAAATCTTTGTATCTTCCCACTCAAAGACCCAAGAGCACCATAACGTTTCTCCGTAGTCGATACCTAAACGACCGGAAAAATGACGAGATGGGGCAGCTGTAAAGCGGATACCCTCTTCTTGTAAAGATTCCCACCAATCGAGTTCAAAGATACGGTGTTTCGGAACACCCCAGCCCTCTAATCGGTCTCCAAGACCAAGTGGTACGAAGAACTTACGCACTCGATCTTTGATATGCTGCAGCGTATCATAATCTAAATGATCATAATGGTCATGCGAATAAACGACGTAATCTATATCTTCTAAACAATCGATATCGAATTGTTCTACTACCGGATAGCGCATATCTTTTACTTTGAATGGAAGAGGTACTTTCCCTAGCATCGGGTCGACTAGGATAGTTTTATCTTTCCATTCGATTAAAAAGCATGAATGCCCTAGCCACGTGACGTGCGGTGTTTGGACATTATCGTGACACGCAAACTTCACCGTTGGTAGTGGATTAGCAGGATGTAGATCGGCTTTTCCTACAAAGTAATCTTTTGCTAGACTTTGAAGGGTTTCAAATCCCCCAGGTGATACAATCGGCGGGGTATTGCGGAACTTGCCGTCTTTGTAATGTGGTAATTGTTCAAATTGCTTCTTCTGTTTCCGTGAAACACGTTTGCCAAACGTCGGGTTTGCGACAATATAAGCGGCCACCGCCGCGACTGCTGCACCTGCAATCCATCTTTTCTTAATTTGCATACCGTCCACCTCTTTCTATAGTGTGAATTCCCGTAAATAGTATAAAGATAAACTATGCGGTGATAATTTCCCAGCCTTGCTCTTTTGCATAGGCTTTCAAATCTGCATCCGGTTGAACGGCTACTGGATTTCCAACAAGTCCAAGTACGTCAATATCGTAAATACTGTCGCCGTATGCGTAGCTCTCTTCCCAGTCGACGTCGACTTCTTTCAAATTTTCTTCAATGCGCACAATTTTTTGGCGTTCGTGTACATGCGACAACTCTGTGACTTTTGTTAGCATACCGTTCGCTAGAGGTACTTCTGTCCCGAGTTTCGCATCAATCGGCAAGTCACGGAGCACTTCATCCAGCATAATATCAAATGCACCTGAAATGACGAGCACGCGATGTCCTTGTTCATGGTGCCAATTCAAGCGGTCAATTACTTCTTGATTAAAGTCCCCTGACATTTCCTCGGCCATTTCTCGAAAATAGCTTCGTAATTCTGCTTCTGAAGCTCCTTCAAACGTTTTCAAATAAATTTCCATCGCTTTTTTGCGCATCGTTTTTTCCGGAGTCATTTTCATTTTATATAATAAATAAATGGGCATGAGCCGGCGCATAAACTTCTTGTACCGCTTGCCATACACGTCATGATTTTGAAGAAACCGCATCAGTAATGAGTAAGTTTCATATTTGTAAATCGTACGGTCAAAGTCAAACAAAGCCACTTTCATAAATCGTTCCTCCAAGTCCATTGCTGTTTCTTTTAGTGTACAGGAATTTACTGAGAAATGAAAAAACGAAACCGACAAAATCGGTTTCGCACTGGATCAATAGACGATATGAATTTCGTTTCCTGCAGCGTCTGCTGTGATTAAGATATTCTCATTCCAGTCAACACGCGCACCAAAGGCTTGTAAACGTTCTGCAAGTTGCTGTTGTTTGTCAGCATCTTGCACATCGAGTGTATAGTGAACAAGGCCTGCTGAATGCTTTGCCGGTTGCGGAGCACCAACACCGTTCCAGACATTCAAACCGATGTGGTGGTGGTAACGATTGTCTGAGATGAAGAGCGCTTGGTGACCATATCGTGTAACCACTTCAAAATCGAGACCTTGTGTGTAAAATGCTTCTGCGCGCCCAATGTCATCTACATGCAAATGAATATGCCCCATGACTGTATTTGCAGGAAGACCTGTCCATTCTTCCACAGTTTCTTTTGTTAATAAGTCTTCAAAGTTTAATGGATCGACCGTCATTTCAACAGAGTCTCCGTGCCACGTCCACTCTTCCGGAAGGCGATCGCGGTAAATTTCAATCCCATTTCCGTCTGGGTCGGCAAAGTATAATGCTTCGCTGACTAAGTGATCAGAAGAACCCAGCTGTACTCCTTGATTCACTAGATGTGGTACGATGCTGGCTAAAGATTGGCGTGTCGGAAGTAGGATAGCAAAGTGATATAAACCTGTTGTGCGTGGCTGTTTCGGAGTGACACGTTCTGGCTGAACAAGTGTCAAGAGCACATCTCTCCCATTCGCTGTTAAGGTTGCGTCTGACTCGGTTTGACTTGAGATTTGGAAACCGATGACCCGAGTATAAAAGTCTAGGGAACGTTTTAAATCTGTGACATTGATTGCGACACTAGCTACAAAAGTGGTAGGTTTTTGATGAAAGTTCATGTAAAGTCTCCTTAGTTACTATTTGTAACTTAGTTTATAATAGTAATCTAGAATTGTCAATACTTGTTGTCTCATAAGAAAAACCACTCGTATACTGAGTGGTTAAAAGGTATCCTGTGGAGCCTTCTGTCGATCTAACTTCATTGAAATCTCTTCGAGTACGCGTACTTTTGCGCGCTGCGTTTGAATGAGTTGCACCATGAACCAAATTACAAAACCAACGATGGCTAGTACAAATACTAAATAAAAAAGACCAAACAGACCAAATCCTACCGTCGTTATTCCTTGCATCACTACCGCCTCCTTGAACAGATTTACGTTTCATAAACAAAATGGTTTCAAAAAAACCGACTCCCTAAAAAGGAAGTCGGTCAGTTTCACTCTTCTGTATCTACGAGCGATTTATTTTTTTGGAATTTGCGTAATACTTCATAAACAACTGGAACAACAATTAGCGTTAATAGGGTAGACGAGAACAACCCGCCAATTACAGTAATGGCTAAGTCTTGCGATACAAGACCGCCTCCACCGCTCGACAACGCCATTGGAACCATTGCTCCAATTGTCGCAATCGCCGTCATCAAGATTGGACGAAGACGAGTAGCCCCTGCTTCTAATAAAGCATCACGTACAGAGAGTCCTTCGCGTTCCATCTGGATCACACGGTCAACTAGTACAATCGCATTCGTGACAACAATACCGATCAGCATTAGAAGACCCATCATAACAGAAACAGAGATAGTTTGCCCTGCAATAAAGAGCCCGGTAAAGGATCCGATTACTGCAAACGGAAGGGAGAACAGAATCGCAAATGGTGCGAGTCCACCACCGAACGTCACGACTAGAATAAAGTAGACAATCGCAATCGCTGCTGCCATCGCAATTCCAAGCTGCGTAAACGTTTCGTTGATGTCTGCGGTGACACCACCTGTCTCGACTTTTACACCCATAGGCAAGTCAAGCGTGTTAATGGCTTCTTGCGCATCAGCACTTGGGCCAGATACGTCATTGCCAGCAATCGTACCTGATACGGAAGCGTAGTATTCTCCTTCCGAACGACTCAACGTATTTTGTGTCGTCCCTTCTTCTACTTCTACCAGTTCTCCGATTGTCATCGTCGTACCCATAGCAGTCGGAATCGGTGTTTCAAGTAATGCTTCAAATGTCTCAGCAGTTGCTGCTTCTTCACGCTGAACGATAACATCCAAATCGCCATCATCCGTGCGAATGGTTGTAATGACTTCATCCTGACCAGTCGATGATAAGGCCATTAGAATTTGCCCTGCTGTTAACCCGTACTGTAAGACATCCTGCTGCTCAATACGTAAAATGTTTTCAACATATGGATTTTCAACACCTGAAGTGACTTCTTCTAACCCGTCTACTTCCGTCATGGCTTTTTCAACTTCTTCCACTGACGTTAGTAAGTCATCTAAATCTTCACTATATAGCGTATACGCGACTTCATTCGATGACATCATACCGCCACCCATAAAGTCTTGTTCGCTCCACTCACCCGACTGATCGAGTTGCGATAAGTACGTCGTAATCTCATTTCTATACTCTTCAAACTCTTCTACTGAGATTGCATCGTCAAAGATTAAGTAAAGAAGCGCTCCGTCACTTCCTCCCGCCATCATGGCCGCCATATCAGCAGAAGAGGCATCCGTAATAGAGAGTTGAACGACATCAATTTCATCACGTGTCAGCAACTCTTGTTCAACTTCTTCAATGTTCGCAACCGTCTCATCCTGCAATTCTCCCGCAGCTGGTGAGTACGTCACATACATCATTTTCTCCGTTTGAGACCCTAAGAACGAGAAGCCAATCAACGGTGTAAGAGCAAGTGATCCAACAAGAAGTGCAACTGCAATGATGGAAGTGATCCATTTATGATTCAATGCTTTTTCAAGTACACCTTTAAACCACAATGCTAATTTCCCGACTTCTTGATGGGAAGAAGCAGTCTTCTCTCCGTATAACTTTTTACGGAATAAACTGTGCGACATCGCTGGAACAATAGAAATCGCTACAGCAAGGGACGCAAGCAATGCAAACGACATGGTCAATGCAAACGGTAAGAACAACTCACCTACCATACCTCCGACAAACACGAGTGGTGCAAATACTGCAATCGTAACAAGTGTAGAAGACAAGATCGGCTTGAACATCTCAATTGTTGCGGATTGAATGAGCTTTCTACCCGACAACTTCTCTTCTTTCAAATGCATGCGTCGGTAAATATTTTCTACCACGACTATGGAGTCATCGATGACTCGACCGATTGAAACCGTAATCGCTCCGAGCGTCATAATATTCAACGTGATATCTAACCAGTTTAATAAGAGTAATGCTACAAAAATTGAAACTGGAATGGAGACAATCGCAATCAATGTGGAGCGGAAGTCGCGTAAGAAGATTAAAATAATCGCAACAGCAATCAATCCACCGATTAATGCTTTTTCAATCATGGCAAATACAGATTCTTCAATCGGATCTCCCTGATCCAGTGTAATATCAATGACAAGACCATCTACTTCACTTTCAAATTCGGTCATCAATTCTTTCACAGCATTGACGACTGTGACCGTATTGGCTTCTTGCCCTTTCACCACTTGAATGGCAATCGCATCTTCTCCATTTGTGCGAGCAATCGACTCGACTTGACCGACAAGTTCGATCGTCGCTAGTTCAGAAAGCTCTACAAAAGGTGCTGGGTTCGTTTCTGAAGGCGTAACCGGAATGAGTAGTTCTTGCAGCTCTGCAAGAGTTGTGAGGGCACCGTCAATATAGACAGCCTCTTCCCCTTCTTCAAACTCATACAAACCTAAAGAAACCGCTAAGTTACTCGCGTCTAACATTTGTTTGACGTCGTCTTCTGTCACTCCATATTGTTCAAGTGCTGCTTGATTATACGTCAAATGAATCTCTTCTATATGTTGTCCATTGACTGTAGCAGACGCCACACCATCGATTTTTTCAATCTCTGGCAAAATAGAGTTTTCAACGCGCTCTGTTAATTCAACAATCGATTCCGATTCACTACTCACAGAAAGAGCAACGACTGGGAACATGTTTAAACTAATTGCTAAAATGGAAGGTGTTTCTACCTCTTCTGGTAATGTGACACCATCCAGAGCAGATTCAAGCTCTCGCTTTTTCTGGTCCATATCGACCCCGTATTCATATTCAATCTGTACTTGGGATACATTCGCAGATGAATTTGAAAATACAGCTTTGACATCTTCTAAACTTTCTACAGCTTGTTCTAATGGAATGGAGACTTCATCCATTACTTGTTCTGCAGTGGCACCTGGATAGACTCCTGCTACTATCAAGTAAGGAATTGAAATATCCGGAATCGACTCCATTTTCATTTGTGTAGTGGAATAGATTCCTGCAAAGGTTACAATTAGAGTAAGTAACCACACCGCAAATTTATTTTTTAAGACGAAACGTACGAAACCTTGCACAACGAACTCCCTTTCTTTTTGACGAATTTCAATCACTACTTTATACTAATGACCGATTGGTCAACAGTCAATCTATCGCATTCGAAATGAGGCGTAAAATATGTCAAAAAAACAACAGATTCTTGAAACCTCCATTCAGCTATTTGCCAAACAAGGTATTGAAGCGACTTCAATCCAACACATCACTCGTTCTACTGGAATTTCAAAAGGCGCTTTTTATCTAGCCTTTTCTTCCAAAGAAGAGCTTATAAAAGAGATTATCGATACATTCATGCAACAGTTTGTTGCCGATATTGACCAAGTGGTCACATCACTAATTCCAGCATCAGAAAAACTTCAGAATTACTTCGCAGCGCACCTGGATTTACTTGTGAAACATGCAGATTTTGCGAAAATGTATGCGCAAGAGCAAATGCATTCGATCAATGAAGACATCTTATCGGATCTAATTGTGTACGATACACTCATCGACCGATCCTTGCTCTCTCTGTTTCATGAACTGTATCCAACGCACACAACTGACCAGTCTGCGGACTTATTAGTAGCGGTCAAAGGACTTGTGCGTATTTATTCACAACTAATTTTGTTTCATCCCTATCCTCATGACACGAAACAGATTCTAGATAGTTTAGTGGAAAAGACGGAAATTTTAGCGAAACACTCTACAACGTGTTATATCACGGAAGAGATGATGCGTATTCCGGTTCAAACCGATAAACTAGCAACTACACCTGCTCATCTCAAAGCTGTAGTGAGCGAACTTCTTTCTGATGAGCATCCAGTACTCATCCAAGAATCCTTTGCAATTTTAGTAGAGGAGTTGGATCAAGAATTCCCACGCCAAGCGCTACTTCAGGGTCTTGCTGCAAACTTCATGACCTACACGCCAACAAAGTGGCTTGCTTACTTGGTGAAACACTATACACACAAAAAAGACGCCTAATCGGCGTCTTTTTTACGTAAGAAGCTGCGCATTTTTTACGAGTTCTTGGTAATAGGTATTGGTTTCTACAAGGTGATGATGCGTACCGACACCTTGTATCTGCTTGTCTCGCAAAATGACAAGTTGATCTGCGTGCTGTACAGTCGACAAGCGGTGCGCGATGACCAGCGTCGTTCGTCCACGCATGACAGTTTGAAGCGCCTCTTGTACAAGTCGTTCCGATTCCGTATCAAGACTTGAAGTTGCTTCGTCTAGTAGTAATATACGCGGGTTGCGCAGTACGGCTCGAGCAATTGCAATTCTTTGACGTTGTCCACCTGAAAGTTTGATCCCGCCTTCACCTACTGGCGTCTCAAGTCCTTGCTCAAGTTTCATTATAAACTCCCACGCATTGGCTTGGCGTAGAGCTTGTTCTATAGCTGTATCCGTAGGCACTTGTTCCACACCATATAGGATATTGTCTCGAATCGTTCCGTTCATCAAAGGACTTTCTTGAGAGACGTACCCAAAGAGACCCCGCCATTCTGCCAGTTTAATCTCTCGAATATCTGTGTCCCCGTAGTTAATACCTCCGTGTTTCGGTTCATAAAAGCGCTGGAGCATCGAAAACATCGTCGTTTTTCCTCCACCGCTTTCGCCAACAAACGCTGTGACTTTTCCTCTTGGAATACTTAAGGAAATATCTTCGAGAATCACTTTCTCTCCGTAAGCAAACGTCACATCGTGGAGAACGACATCTTGCTCTGTAGAAGGAAGCGATTTCCCCTCCGCATTTTCCTGTGCCCGCTCTAAAATATCTTGAATGCGTTCTGTTGCACCTACCGTCTTTTGATACGCTGTGAAAAAGCTCGCCATTTGAGTGAAGGGCACAATGATTTGAATCAAGTAAAATATAATCGCGACCAAGGCCCCTGCAGATAAAGCTCCAGAAGCGACTTGAGCTCCTCCATACCCAAATACAACAATTAACACGAGGGTCATAATAAGGGTCATAACGGGAGAAAGAATCGATACGAGTTTTGCCTCTTTTAAATAAAACTTATAAATCCGGTCCACTTGTTGTTCTCCGTGAATCCGCTCCCTGGCTTCAGACTGGCTGTATTTGACGAGACGGATGTTTTGAAGAACACGACCTAGCTGCGCACTAAACGTTGCGACTTCATCTTGTGTCGACTTCGCCACCTTTGACATAACACGTCCGATCGGAAACATGACAGCGAGTGTGACTGGAACTGAGACTAATAGAATCAATGTCATTCTCCAGTCGATCCAAAGCAAAATACCGACAGCTCCGATGACCGTCAAAATGCTCGTGAAGAATGTAATCAAATGATCGGTAATAAGCGATTTGATTACACTCGTGTCTTGTAAAATACGGCTCATCAATTCTCCAGATTCTTCATTATCAAAAAAACCGACAGGAAGGCCAAGGACATGACGCCAGACACGATTGCGAATGTAAGCTACTACATATTCTCCAATCTTCCGCATCAAATAAAATGCGATTCCAGATAAGACGGCTTGAACAATTAATAATAGCGCAACGCCACCTAGTAGAAGTGGACTAATTCCTCCTTCTGTGAAACTATCGATGAAGTTCATAGTAAGTAAAGGAATGACAAGACCAAAGCCTGTTTCCACTAAACTAAAGAGAAATGCGAAGGCAATCATCCACTTCGGCCACCTCATTCCATCCACTAACGATTTCATTTTCATTGTGCATCCTCTTTCTGACCACTATATTTTATTTAAAACTGATACTTTTTGAGGGTTCAGTTCCCTGGTAAAGTAGGACTAACTCAATTTGAAGAAAGAAGGAATTTGTATGCAAAACCCTCAATCGCTGTCTCGACCGATTGCTCGTGGCAAGACGTTTGATTTAATTCTAACATCAATGCTCGTCGCATTAGTATTTGTATCCACTATGTTATTGAATATTCGTATTCCGTTCTTCGCTGCAAACGGTGGATTAGTTCATTTAGGCACTGCGATGTTGTTTATTTCTGCGATGTTGTTTGGTCCGAAAAAAGGAGCAGCAGCAGGTGCACTCGGTATGGGGCTGTTTGATATCATGGGTGGCTGGTTACTGTGGGCACCTATCACAATCGTTGCACGTGGTATCCAAGGGTATGTAGTCGGGAAAGTGGCTTGGTCGAAAAATCGAAATGGCACTAGCATCGGCTGGAATATTGTGGCTGCTGTCATTTCAATACCGTTCATGCTAGTCGTTTACTACATTGGAGAAGCTATCATGTTCTCAAGCTTTGTGATTCCGTTAGCTTCTATTCCAGGGAACCTGATTCAGAATGCAGTTGGTTTATTAATTGCCATTCCAGTAGTCATTGCTTTAAAGAAATTACCATATTTTAAATAACAAAAAACACGGCCACTTCACTGAATGGCCGTGTTTTTGTTTATTACGAGATGAATAAAAGATACGTTGTTACGAAATAGACGATAACAGTAAGTATAGATGGAATTAAGTACATTGCTAGGCTCGTAGTTGGCCTACGGCGAATTCCGTAGATGACCAATAGAGACAAGAATGTAATACTGATACCCGTCGTGATGTGACTTTCTGCTGCAGCATTTAAGATAGAGCCATCTCGGTAAACGAAATCAGACATAACAAGAATCAACATGTTGAAGATGTTACTACCTAATATTGAACCGAATGCTAAGTTTACATTACGTAACCGGAGCGCTACATAGACTGAAACAGCTTCCGGTAAGGAAGTCGTTGCAGCGATTAAGAAACTTCCGACGAAACTTGAACCAAGACCTGTTAAAACAGCAATCTGATCACCTAGGATGGATAGGGCTGTACCTGCACCCATGATGACAAGGGCTGAAATTGCAAAGCCAATGATGGCTTTCTTTAACGAAATATCTGAATGAGGATTCCCAGGCTTTTTCTTAGACTTCTTCTCCGTTGTAGGTTCCACTACTGGTTTCATTGAAGAAGATTTTTTGTTCATGTAAATTAAACCCGCGATATAAATTACTAGAATTCCAATCATGTCGATGCCGACTCCAAAGACTGCAGGAGTTTGGCTATATACTAAACCTGAAAGGGCCAAAGCGGTAAGAATAATTGCTAATACTGCAGAATACAGGTGTGTACGATCAATTTTTTCGTATAATTTTGTGCTTCGGAAATACAAGTCAAACGTTGCTAAAACTAGTAAATTAAATAAATTTGAGCCGAGTACGTTTCCGACTGCGATGTCGGGATTTCCGATTAGCACTGCTGAAAGACTGGTAGTTACTTCGGGTAATGAAGTCGCACCTGCAAGTAAGATTGTTCCTACTAACATGCCTCCCATAGATGTTTTGGTACTTAATACATCTGCAAATGTTGATAATTTCATTGCTGTGTAAAGCGTTATACCTGCTACAAGAATAAATAAGATATAGACCATTGCGTTCACTCCTTATAATGTGGAAAGTAGAGACAAAAAAAGACCTTTTTATAAAAACACCTGAATACATCAGTCTGTTTTCATAAAAAGGTCTTGTGCGCTCAATTCGAGCGGGACGATCCGGGTACATTGTACCGAATTGACGAATGCGTCGCTTGCCACTACTCCCCTATTTATAAAAACAGTATACAACCTCTACCCGCTGTTGTCTATTCTTAATCCTTTGTGAAACTTTTTTAGCGTCGTCTCCGTCTAATTAGTACGAGAAAGGTGGGACTACTATGAAGAAAATTATAATTGTCATAGGGATGCTCACGGTCTCCATTAGTCTATTTGCACTTTATGAGCGGCTCGCGCATCCGCCATTACCATTTTCTTCATTAGCTCCTCCTGAAGTGGCACAAAAAATCTCCGCTTCTAATGCACCTCTCGTTTATTTAACGGAAGAAGAAGATTCGTTATGGTATGCGGTGAAAGAAACGCGGACGGATCTAGCAAATCAGCGTATCGAAGAATTTATGGCTTCATATGGATGGGAGTTGCGTGAGCTAGATGGTAATGGCCTATTTTTTTCTAATTCAGACGCAAAGATCATTCTGACAACACAAAAATGGACAAAAAATTATACACTTGTGCAGGTCCCGAAAGGATAACTTTTCCTTTGGGGCTTTTCTTTTTTTGCTGCGTATGAAACCATGGAGAAACGTGCGTTGTCTAACGAGTAGGAAAGGATGCGATGATGTGACAGAAGACCAAAAGAACGACAGGTTGAACGAAGCTATGCAGGAGCATGGTGACATGATAAAACGCGTCATCTATTCCTACGTTCGAGATTTGCAAAAAGCTGAAGATCTCACGCAAGACACATTTCTTAAATTTTATTTAGGGATGGAGCGTTTTGAAGGGCGCGCTTCTCTAAAAACGTACTTGTACCGAATTGCCGTCAATGAAAGCTTGAATTACTTGAAAAGTTGGCATGCACAAAAAGTGAAGTTCAGTGATAAACTCAAAATTTTTGGCAAGCGTGCAAGTAATGAAGAGACGTTCCTTGAGAAAGAAAAAACATCGGAATTACATATCGTGCTTGAATCAATGCCGCTTCATTATAGAGAATCTTTGTGGCTCCATTATTACGCCGAGCTCTCGGTCAACGAAACAGCTGAGGTCTTGGGTTGTTCTCCAAATACTGTGAAAACTAGGCTTGCAAGAGGTCGCGAACTACTACGGAATGAATTGGAGGTGGAGTGGAATGGATCTGAAACAGCTTCTAAATGAAACACTGCCGAAAGACATCTCGTTCAGTGAACGTGAGCAGCAACTTGTACGAGAGCGCGTTCGGAAAAAGAAAACGCCCGCAACTTTGAAGTTCTTACCTTTAGCCGCTTTACTTTTCATTGGAGTGATTGGGTATGCGCTGTTTACGAGTTTTACTGAATCTACGGCATCACCATTCACTTCTCATGAAGAAGTCATTGTACCGGACACGTACCAAAGTGCCCTGCATTGGTCGGTTTATGTTCCAGAGACACATGAACTCATTTTCGCGAAAGAAGATGGTGCCTATAGCTATTCGATTGATGAAAAATTCACAGAGAAAATTGCGAATTTTGCTTCCCTAGGACAGTTCAATTTTGTGGCGAATGACAAATGGTTTGTTTGGGGAGATTTTGACAATGAAGATTACACACTCAATATACTGAATCGTAACAATAGAGAACTAACGGTCATTCCTTCTATCAATCCTATTGAACTAACTTTAGAAGGTAACTCACTTTTTTATTCGAACTTTTACACAAACGATCATCATTATTATGTAATGGATTTGAAATCACAAAAGAGTGAAAACATTCTGCTTCACACTTCTCAAGAATTTGACTCTATGAGAGGGCATGCACAAGATGGGAAAGCTGCGATAATGGAAGTATTTGAAGGCATTGCTATCGTATCTATCTATGATACACTAACCGGCAAGTTGATTCAGCAGCAATCGAATCTTCCGTACACTTCTTTATATAACATGTATGTGGTAGAAGACCGGGTGTATTTTGACTTTGCAACTGAAGAAGGCCGACTTGAACTTGGGTATATGGACATCCAAACAGGTGCTTTCCAAATGATTGAAACACCTGAATACAGCTATTCAGCGATTCATGGGAACTATCTAGCACTCAGTGTCGTAGATCGTTGGGGGGAAGATACCGATGACGTAGAACTCTTTACAATCGAAAACAACAAAGCAGTTCCATTCAGCGACTTTCCGAAAGTAAAAGGGCGTCTTGTTACGCCGCAGTTTGCTCCAGACGGCACGCTTCAGATGGTAGAAGAAAATTATTTTGATGGTGGCCCAACTATTCATTTAATCAAACCATAAAAAACCTCGGCGCAATCGCCGAGGTTTTAGTTTGTCTCCATTACCGCAAACTAGTTGTCTATACATCTCATAAGAAAATCTTTTGAGGACCTGCTACACTAGTACGTAGAACCAATTAGACGAAACGAGGGATTTGAGTGATTGATTTACGTAGTGATACAGTGACCAAACCAGACGAACGCATGCGCCGTGCCATGTATGAAGCGGAAGTCGGCGATGATGTGTACGGGGAGGATCCGACTGTTAACCGATTAGAAGAGAGAGCAGCAGAACTACTCGGAAAAGAAGCGGCTTTATTTGTCACAAGTGGCACACAAGGAAACCAAATTGCAGGACTGGTGCATTGTAGACCTGGTCAAGAAGTCATCTTAGAATCACAAGCACACATCTTTCTCTATGAAGGTGGTGCGATGTCCGCACTTGCTGGTCTTCAACTAAAACCAATTGATGGCCTCCGTGGCGCAATGGACCCCATTCACGTAGAAGCAGCGATTCGCGGAGCAGATATTCATGAACCGGAAACAGGTTTGATCTGTCTCGAGAACACGCATAATAAAGCAGGTGGTGCGGTACTTCCCGTTGAACATATGAAGGCAATCTACGAAGTCGCACAAAAACATCGCATTCCAGTTCACTTAGACGGAGCTCGTCTATTTAACGCACAAGCTGCTACTGGAATCCCCGTTTCAGAGTTTGCCAAGCATACGGACACTGTCCAGTTCTGCTTGTCGAAAGGGCTTGGGGCTCCTGTAGGTTCCATTATTGCAGGATCTGCCGATTTTATTCGGCATGCACGAAAATGGCGGAAACGTCTAGGCGGTGGACTTCGCCAAGTCGGAGTACTGGCTGCCCCTGCACTTATTGCACTGGAAGAGAATCCTGTTCGTTTACAGGAAGATCATCGGTTAGCTAAACAGCTGGCAGAAGGAATTCAACAACTAGATACGTTTCATTTAGTAAATGCGGTCGAAACAAATATCCTTCTGGTTGAACTGACAAATTCGGCACATACAACAGAGGCATTGTTAGCACATTTAAAAGAACATGGAATTTTAGCGGGTGGTTTTGGTCCAGGCATTATTCGCTTTGTCACAAATAACGGAATTACAGAAAAAGACATCCAGCTAATACTGGATGCTTTGCATCAATTTACTGAGTAGCTCACGCAGCTACTCTTTTTTAATTTCCATAAACGTCGTCATAACTATGATACCCATCCTGAATTACTGTAGAATCAATGGTGTCGCGCATGACAGCAATTGGTTCAATCAATACGGATGGCACCTCTTTTTTGCCGTTGTTTACATAACTACTGGTCTCAACCTCTTCCCCTCTTCGGCAGCCGTTTGCGACAGCTGCTAATAAACTAGCCCATTTCCATACAGATTTCTTGTTCATTTCTTAACCCTCTCCCTTACCTGAAATGATTTCTACTTCAGTATAGAAAGCGAAGAGTTCTTATGTAAGCGCTATCACGGGTAATCTTTTATACTCTTCTGTATTTTTTTAAGAAGAGTGTCTGAAAATTAAAAAAAGAGCCTGACACTCATGTGTCAGACTCTCGAATTTCTATACCCATTTTGCTAAGTCATCAATTGGAAGGCGTACAGATTGATATCCCTCTTCAGCAGCTTTACCGATTGAGATCAGCATAACCGCTTCAAAGCGTTCTTTATCTAGGCCATATGCTTCTGCGATATGGTCTTTATCAAATCCACCGATTGGATTTGTCGCATACCCGCGCGCTTGCGCAGATAACATGATTTGCATTGCTGCTAGGCCTGCATCTAGGAAGTTCATTGTTTTCAGGCGCTCTTTTGGAATGTCCTTCAACATCCCTTGAATAGCCGGAACTTGTCGATCACGAACATCTGCTGGCATAACGCCTTTTTCTACAGCTAAATCATAAATTTCCTGAGTTGTTTCTACTAGTTCATGCATTTCTTGCTTTGAAATTTTCACTTCTGGATCATATACACGAATAGAACGACGCTCTTTTACTACTTGTTCATACGTCGGTTTTGTCATAGTTGTCATAATAGGTCGCTCACTTTTAGTCTTTGAATGGAAATTAGTCTATCGCGTTTCAGGCGTAGTCGTCAATTTGTCTGCTTGAAGTTCCGGTTATACCAAATCTTCGAAGCTTCTACTTCACTACCTGTTAACTGATGACCATATGGTTCCACATGCATGTCCACTTCTGCCCCGTGTTCGAGTAACATGGCTTTTAATCCTTCTGATTCCGTATACGGTACCATCTGATCATTGACCCCTGCGCCAATGAATACAGGTAAACCAGTTAACTCGGGAATTTTTGCGTCTTGGTTCGGAATCATTGGATGATAGAGGATTGCACCTGCTAAACTATTTTTCTCTGTCATCACTAAGTTTGCAGCGATGTTGGCTCCATTCGAGTAGCCTACAGCCACGACATTTTCGCGATCAAAACCGTACTCTTCTGACGCTTCTTTTATATAGTCATGCAGCTCTTTCGTGCGAAGGGCTAAATCCTCTTGGTCCAACACACCCATAGCTAACCGTTTGAAAAAACGCGGCATCCCGTTTTCTAAAACATTCCCGCGGACACTCAATACATTTGCTTCTTCGTCAATCATCGATGCAATTGACAGCAAGTCATGTTCATTGCCTCCTGTCCCGTGGAGCATTAGTAGTGTAGGTGCTGTTGCGTTTGTTCCTTTTTTAAATACATGTTTCACGTCTATCTCTCTCCTTTACGGGCGGCTTTGCCCAGTTTTCGTGTAATTTCTAACCATTGCTTGAACTCTTCTTCATCAAGTCCACTAAAGTAGGCTTTCATTCGTTCTAAATGTTCAGGAAAAGCTGTTTCCATAAGAGCTTGTCCTTTATTGCTTAGTTCTATATAAATTACCCTTCGATCGTCTGAACATACAGTGCGTGTGATAAATTCTTTCTTCACTAGTTTGTCTAATACATAGGTTGTACTGCCACTTGTGATCAAGACATGCTTCGCTACTTTCTGAACTGGCTGTCTTCCTTGGTGATATAACAGTTCCATCACTGAAAATTCTGTGGCATGAAGACCATGCTTTGTTGCATCTTCTTTAATGCGTTGATGAAAGGCGCCAGACGTTCGAACGAGTGCTTCAATTGCTAAACCAACTTGTTTCGTGTCCAATGCAATACGCCTCCTTTATCTTGATTTCAAGATAATTGTAGCAGTTTTCAAATGTAGCGTCAAAAAAAGAGCTTGAACGGATGCCCAAGCTCTTTTCTTTATACGTGCTCAATAATCATTGCAATTCCTTGTCCTCCACCAATACATAAACTCGCCACACCGTATCTCAGCCCGCGCTCTTTTAATTCATACGCAAGGCTAAGCACAATGCGTGCCCCACTTGTTCCCACAGGGTGTCCAAGTGCGATGGCCCCACCGTTGACATTCGTTTTTTCTCGGTCTAGACCTAACTCTTTTTCTACAGCCAGATACTGTGCAGCAAAGGCTTCGTTCACTTCAAACAAATCGATTTGTTCAAGTGACATGCCTGCACGGTCGAGTGCTTGTTTGATAGCTGGTACAGGACCAATTCCCATAATTTCAGGATCCACTCCGGAAATCCCCCAAGATACGATGCGCGCCATCGGTTTTAATCCGTGGCGATCCACTGCATTTTTGCTTGCGATCACCAGACTCGCGGCTCCGTCGTTGATGCCACTTGCATTTCCTGCTGTAACTGTTCCATCTTTCTTGAAGGAAGGACGCAGCTTTCCAAGTGTCTCGGCCGTTGTCTCTGGCTTGATGTGTTCGTCTTTATCCACCACTAGCGTCCCTTTACGGGTTGCCATTTCAAATGGCACAATCTCTTTGCCGAAGCGACCTGATTCACGGGCAGCTGCAGCACGCTCATGGCTCAGTGCTGAAAACGCATCTTGTTCGTCACGTGAAATGTCGTACATCTCGGACAGTTTTTCTGCCGTCATCCCCATGCCATTTCCAGTGTAATCATCGGTCAACGTCGATAACAGCATGTCTTCAAACTTCATCGGACCGAGTTTGGCTTGATGGAAGCGGCTGCTAAAATTCGCATAAGGTGCCATCGACATGTTTTCTGCTCCCCCTGCCAGCACAATTTCTGCTTCTCCAAGTTGAATCATCTGTGCCGAGGAAACGACAGCTTGTGTTCCCGAGCCACACAGGCGATTGAGTGTCAGTGCTGGAACTTCTTTCGGGACGCCTGCTTTTAGTCCAATGTGACGTGCAAGATATGCTGCATTGGTGTGCGAGTGAATGACGTTGCCGTAAACCACGTGATCAATTTGTTCTGGCGTGACGCCTGACCGTTTCATCGCCTCTTCTGCTGTGACTTTTCCAAGCTCATCCGCTTGAATCGTTGAAAACGATCCCCCGAACGCCGTAAAGGCTGTACGTGCGCCATCCAATATGTACACTTCTTTCATGTTGAAACATCCCCTTTGCTCATCCTATATACGATTCAATTACTTTTTAAGTATATCGATTTTCTAGTGAAAAGAACACGACAACAGACGAACCTTTATTCATATGAATAAAAGCCTCGTCCTGACTTTCTTCCGTAGTGACCTGCTCTCACTTTCTTCTTCAATATGAGTGGCACTCGATATTTGGAATCTCCCGTCTCCGTAAAGAGGGTTTCACACACAAATTGAAGTGTATCTAGACCAATCAAGTCAGCTAAAGCTAATGGTCCAATCGGTTGATTCGTTCCGAGCATCATGCCTCGGTCAATGTCTTCTTTTGATGCCAGACCTTCTCCGTAGACAATCATGGCTTCATTCAACATGGGTACCAGAATCCGGTTGACGACAAATAGTGGTGAGTCGAGAACCGTGATCGCCTCTTTCCCAAGAGATGTAATCACGTCCTTCACCGATTGAAGCGTCTCTTCTGACGTTTCTTCCGCTTTGACCACTTCGACCAGCTTCATCAGAGGCACAGGGTTGAAAAAATGCATGCCGACCACTTGCTCCGGACGTTCACTGGCTGCCCCCAATTCTGTCACACTGAGTCCTGATGTGTTCGATGCGAGAATGGTAGATTCTTTACAGATGTCTCCTAGCTGTTTGAATACCGTTTTTTTGATTGCCATCTGCTCCACAATCGACTCGATAATCAAATCGCTCTCTGCCAATTTTTCTATTTCCGTGACGTAGTCGATGCGTTGTACTACTTCTTCCGTCGCCTGTATTTCTTTCCCTTGTTTTTCGTGGATTTTTGATACACTCTTGTGAATACTTTTCTTTGCTTTATCTAAGCTGGTTTGTTCGATATCAAATAATTTCACTTCGTATCCTGACATCGCAAAGGCTTGCGCGATGCCATGTCCCATTGTGCCTGCGCCTAGTACGCCGATTTTCATTCCATTCAACTCTCCTTAAAGAAATCTGGTAAATCACTCGTTGTTAGAGGGAAATTCGGATGACGCTTCTCTTTAAAAGAAGCAATTCCTTCTTTTACATCCTTTTCTCTAGAAGCCCAGTATAAAAACTTGGATTCAATTAGGTGCGAATCCTCTGGATGGTCGGCTTCCCACATCTTATAAAATAGTTGCCTAGTAAAAGAGTTAGAGACAGGGGAAGTGTTTTCTATGATTTCTTTGGCTAGAGAGTGGGCTTTTTCATATGCATCTTCCACGACATAGTTTGCTAATCCTGAAGAAAGCAATTCCTCAGGATAAATCATTCTCCCTGTATAGACCCATTCTAGAGCCTTCGACATGCCTACTAGTCTCGGTAAAAAATAGCCACTTGTAGCTTCTGGACCGATTCCACGTTTTCCAAAAACAAATCCAACTTTCGATGTTTCAGAGAAGATCCGAATATCTGTCGGTAACAACATGGTCGCGCCAATCCCAACAGCCGCTCCGTTCACGGCAGCAATGACAGGTTTTTTGACTTTGTATACCTCTAAACTCACTCTTCCGCCAGTATCTCTAAATTCTTCCAAACTTTCTTCAGATGCAAACACGTCATCACCTGAAGATAAGTCCATTCCAGCACAGAAAGCCCTTCCTTGCGCAGTTAGAATAACGACCCGAACCGCATCGGATTGATCGGCTTCTTTATAGGCCTGGATCAACTCATGCATCATTTGTTCATTAAATGCATTGAGTGCATCCGGTCGATTCAATGAGATGGTTGCGATGGATTCCTCCACATTATATGTAATTGTATTAAACATGGACTGCCCACTTCTCCTTTGCTTTCATATATTCACCTTTCAACGTTTGAATAAGTGTAGATACGGGTTGCGTTTCCTTTACCACCGTCACACCATGTCCAGCAGACCAGATATCTCGCCATGCTTTAGGGTCAATCATGTGTCCGAGATCAACCGACTCTTTTTTCTTTAATGTGGACGGGTCAATATGATTGTTCTTCAAACTAGGTATTAGATAATTTGCATGAACTCCACTGAACGCATCCGTATAGAGAATATCCTCTGTTGTTGATTTGGTAAGCATTTCTTTGTACTCAGGAAATGCGATACTCTCTTGGGTTGCGATAAAGCGTGTCCCCATATAAACCAGGTCTGCTCCGAGTACTTGCGCCGCTAATATATCCTGCCCCGTAGAAATACCACCCGCCAAAATAAGTGTGCCACGCCAAAACTCTCTTACTGCTGAAACAAACGCAAATGGATTAATGATACCTGCATGACCACCCGCACCTGCACTTACAAGAATGAGGCCATCTACGCCGGACTCCGCAGCTTTTTGAGCATGTCTTAAATTCGCTACATCCGCAAACACTTTTCCACCGTATGATTGAACAACCTTAACTACTTTCCCTGGATGACCCAGTGAAGCAATGACTACGGGTGGTTGATATTTCTGAATCAACTCTAGATCTTCTTCTAATCTTCTATTGGTACGATGACAAATATAATTGACTGCCCAAGGTAGTTCGGAAAGCTCTTTTGAAAGCTGCTGCAACCATTCCTCACATTGATCTTTCGTTCGAGCATTTAATAAAGGAATCGATCCTATCAAGCCATTTCGACAGCTAGCAATTACTAATTCTGGACTAGATACGAGAAACATCGGCGCGACAATGACTGGCAATTCTAAACGAGCGTACATCATGCAACCTCCCTTGCTTTTTTGAAGTATGTTCGGTAAATCGATAACAGTATCTCAACGACCACTGCTGCAAAGCTGATTGGTACGATGATGTAGAGCGGATAGACTGGCAATAAATTCCCTGCAACTGGAATAGCCATCTGGTCCTGTATCCCTGATAAAGCAAAGAGGATGCTATAATACGTCAAAAATAAAAATACAACTAGTTCAATCACGTAAATGATGATGCGATTGATTTGTTGAAATCGCTTCGGTAACTTTTCCACCAGTTCACTGAGTCTTGGCAACACCCCAGACTGATAGGCAAATGCAAGAGTCGGAAAAATAGCTAAGGGCATCAAAAAGTATTGAACAATTTCATATGTTCCTTGAATTGGAATTTTAAATACATTGCGCATGGTTACATCTACAACAATCATAAGAACCATGGCGGCTATAGCAAAACTTGCTAAACTTATTCCAACAACACGGAACCAATGTGCGATTTTTTCAATAGTCTTCACTCAAATTCCTCCTATCGCATCTGACTCGGCAACCAAGTAACCAGTTGCGGAAATGCAATCAATAATCCAATGACAACAATGGTTGCCACTACGGCGAACACGGTAGATGTTTTGAACAATCGCTCGATAGGAATTCCCGTGACACCACCGACTGCATACACGCTGATTCCTACTGGTGGGGTCAACATCCCAAGAGTACAAACAACTGTCAACATAATACCAAACCATAATGGATCCGCATTTATCTGATCTAGAATTGGTGTGATGATTGGGACGGTCATTAAAATGACGGCTACTCCTTCGATGAACATAAATAAGAAGAAGTAGAAAACCATAATAATTGTGATAATTAAAAGTGGTGATTCCATGAGAGGTCCTAATAAATCGATAATTTTTCTTGGCACCAGTGACAATGAGATAAATCGGCCAAATAGGGAAGCACCTACTACGATAAACATTGCCATAGTTGTAACTTTAATCGTTTCAACGAAGGAAACTTTTAAAAATTTAAAAGATACCTTTCTTAATACAAGTGCTAATAGAAAAGCGATAAAAGCTCCTACAGCTCCCGCTTCGGTCGGAGTAAAGATCCCCATGTAAATTCCACCAAAAATCGCTGCCACGATAAATGTTCCGGCGAGGACAACTGTGACATATCGCATCACGGGAGTTTCTTCGTTGTTCTCATTTTGGATGGCGTTGGTCGCAAACTCTTTTCCATAGAGTTTTAAATAAACCAATGCTGTCCCAGCAAATACGAACATCATGAGAATCCCTGGTATCATGGCGGCCGTAAAGAGTTGTCCTATTGAAATTTGTGCCACCACACCGTATAAAATCAAGAATACACTTGGCGGAATAATCGCAGACAAAGATCCTGAGGCAGCTGCGAGTGAACCCGCTAAGTGTGGCGGATAGCCTCTTCGAATCAGCTCCGGCACCGCAATCTGCCCAAGAGCAGCAGAAGTAGCCGTTCCCGATCCAGATACACCGCCTAGAAGACCCCCGATGAATACGGTAAGAACCCCTAAAACGCCACCTCTTCCTTTTGATAACTTATACGCGAGATCATAGAGGTCTTTTACAATTCCAGCTTGCATAATAAACTGTGCCATGAGTATGTAGAGTGGAATTGTTGTTAATGAATAACTAGCGACACGGGCAAAGGGTTCACCTTGTAAAAAACCACTCATAATTGTCGTTCCACCGATGAGATAAATGCCAAGAATACCAACGAAAAACAATAATGAACTAATATACATACCTGTAGTTAAGAAATACAGAAAAATTAAAATGACGATAAACAACACAATATTTTCTGTCATACGCTGCCCCCTACGCCTAAAAAGAAGAATAGGGGCTATGGAGCCCCCAAACCTTCTTTTTTCTATTTAATATCCATTACTTCCTGAGGTACTTCTGCACCCGCTTCTACTAAGCTATCTCTCCAAAGGATGGCAATTTCTTTACCTGCATGTCCTTGTGATTCTAAGTTTTCAATCCAGTCTAACCATGTTTTTGTAATAGCTGCCTCTATGTGTACTCGAACGTCCTCTGGAACTTCTGAAAGGTGTTTAAATTCTCCACCTTTGTCGATATTACTTTGACGATTTTCTTCCGTCTCGTCTTTCGTCAACTGCGACCCTTCGACAATCAATCGCTCTGCATTGCTGCGGAAGATATCTTGCGTTTCAGGCGTTAGTTTTGCCCATGTTTCTTCTGTCATCGCTGTATGACCTACGAAATGTCCGAAGTTAGCCCCCTCAATGGTATGCTTGATTAATTCATCAAAACCGAAAGCCATCCAATCTGGAACGTTATAGAAGAAGCCATCTAAAGCATTTCTACTTAATGCATCGTATGCATCTGTAATCGGCATAGATTGTGAAGTAATCCCTAAATTCGTTGATAAGATTTCATGTACGCGTGAAGCGGTGCGCATGCGAACATCTCGACTAAAATCCCCTACCTCATCAAATGCTTTATTCGTCGTAGAAATCACATAAGGTTGTGTTGGTGAGTTTGCGAAAGCCACTAACCCTTTGTCCTCAAATTCGATTTGATAATAGGTTTTCCCATCTTTAATTTCCTGATCACTGTTCATCATCGCTTTCATGGCTTCAGCCGCAATCGTAGAATCCGACTCAAGAAGAGGAAGCATGACTACTTCTGTGTACGGGAAACGCTGTGGATCGTAAGGCGCCATGAGTGTCAAAGCTACATCGATTGTACCGTTCGTCAGTGCGTCATATTCTGTCCCGAGTCCTACAAGCTCCCCAGAGGTAAACGCATTGAAGCTTACTTTTCCGCCTGTCTCTTCATCCACAGAATCCATAAGTGGCTGGAAGAAACCTCGATGCCAAAAGTGTTTATCATTTACCCCTGAAGAAGCATTAAACGTGAGCGACTGTTGTTCTCCTGAAGCACTTCCATCGGCTGTTGCAGAAGATGATGAACCCCCTCCATCCCCACAAGCACCTAAAACTAGAGCAGACATTGCTACGACAGAAAGCCATTTTTTTGAAAGTTTCATCCCATTATCCCCTTTGAATTGTATTTACTTTCATTTGATAAAGTGTTTATGTTGTTTGATGTTCTCGTAAAACATTTTTAAGAACTTTGCCACTTGCATTTCGTGGTAATTCATCTAAGAAATCTATTTCTTCCGGAACCTTATACTTTGCAATATGATGACTACAGTAGGTTTTGACATCTTCTTCCGTGACGTTTTGATTACTCTTTAACACAACATATGCTTTTGGTACTTCTCCATAAATCGGATGAGGGACGCCTACTACCGCAGCTTCTAGAATTTCTGGAATTTGATAGAGTACTTCTTCTACTTCTACCGGATAGACATTTTCACCACCCCTAATGATCATGTCTTTCTTTCGGTCTACGATATAGAGAAGCCCGTCTTCATCGAACCTTCCTAAGTCTCCACTGTATAACCAACCATTGCGAATCGCCTGGTTCGTTGCTTCTTCATTTTTTAAGTACCCATTCATCAATTGCGGACCCTTCACAACAATTTCTCCTACCTGTCCAACAGGCAAGGATTCACCAAACTCATCGACTACTCTGACATCCGTTTGTGGCAGTACTTCTCCCACTGATCCAATCTTGTCTAATGCATAGTGATCTTTAAGCGTGGTAGCCGCTGGTGAATTTTCTGTTTGACCATACAAGTTCTGGACTTTTACGTTTGGATACATTTCTTTTACTTTCTTTACTAATTCATAAGGCATAGGTGCTGCACCATAAGTAAAGAGGCGAAGTTTTGGTAAATTCAACTCTTTCATGCGCGCATTATTCAATAGGATGCTGTACATGGCTGGGACCCCAAAGAAAATTGTGATATCTTCATTTTCTAGCGTATCCATTGCTGTATCTGGTGAAAATGCCTCTTCAATGACGATGGTTCCTCCGGCATAAATAACAGGGATACTAAACACGTGGCTAGCAGCACAATGAAACAATGGTGTCACCACTTGCATGCGATCCTCGGAGTTTAAGTTCATTGCTTCTCCCCAGATTTGAGCGGTCGCTTCTGTCGCTCCGGCACTTAACATGACTCCCTTAGGTCGCCCTGTCGTCCCAGACGTATAAAAGATGACATTTACATCTTTTGCTGTAAGCTCTACAGGTGTATAGACCAAAGAAGTATTATTTAAGACGTTTTCAAGAGATTCCTCTTCGCCGGTCTTTAACACTGTTTCGAACTGTTGAACAGAAGTAGGGATTTGCTTTAACGTTTCATCAAAACGAGTGTCATAGATAAAGTGTTTTGCTTCTGAATGCTCTAGAATGTATTGAATTTCTGGAGGAGCAAGTTTATGGTTGATTGGAAGAGCGGCAAATCCACCTAAATGTGCTGCATAATAAGAAACCAAAAAGAAGTCACTGTTAGGTAATAAGAAAGCGATTGGATCCCCTTTTTTTAACCCTTTGGATTGATAAAAAGCTGCTAATCGCTTTGCCTTTTCATAAAATTCTTGATAAGTTAGCTCTCTTCCATCAAACGATGTAATAACCTTGTCCCCTTGAGCTGCTGCATGCTTTGCTAATTGACCCGTAATAAACATGACTCTACCCCTTTACTTCAATAGTTTGATTAAATAATCTGCATACACTTGTTGAATTTCTTCAATCGATTTTTTTCCATCCTCTTTGTACCACTGTTGAATCCAGTTCATCGCACCGAGTAAAATCATCCGCACCATTCGAACATCCACTTTTTCAAATTCTCCCGATTCAATCCCTCTTTCAATAATTTCATCAAAGAAGCGAGAGTAAATCGCACGTTTTTCAAACAAAGGTTGTAACTGGTCTTCCGCAAACGTTTTGTCTGGACGTATGATCATATTGAATGTTTCTTTTTCATTAATGGCGTAATCGATATGCAGCGCAATCATTTCTCGTAATCGTTCTTCGTAACTTTTATCGCTACTTACAACTTGTTGTATATCCTCATTGGCTCGTGACAGGACCAAAACGTGACATTGAAAAATGAGATCTTCCTTATTGCGGAAGTAATAATAAAGAGATCCTTTCGTCATAAGAAGCTCTGCAGCAATCTGTTCCATAGTCGCTCCTTTAGTACCTTGGCGATTCATTATGGCTATAGCAGAAAGAATGATATCTTCTTTCTTTTTCTTCACTTTCATCTCCGAGCGCTTCATAGCACACCCTCTTTTCTAAAGCTCCAGTTGTTTCGCAATGATGGTTTTCATAATTTCAGTCGTACCTGCATAAATACTTGCAACTGGAATATCTCGATACCTGCGAGCGATTTCATATTCTTCCATGTATCCGTATCCTCCATGTAATTGAAGACATTCAGCAGCGGTTCTTTTGGCCATTTCGCTTATCCACCATTTCGCCATAGAAACCTCTTTCACAATATCTTCTCCTTGAATATGTCTATGGGTTACAGAATTCAGATAATTTCTACCCAATTCTAATTCAGTTGCTATTTCGACTAACTTGAATTGCGTGTTCTGAAATTGACTGATGGACTTGCCAAATGCCTTTCGCTCTTTTACATAATTTCGCGTGATGTCAAACATGACCTCTGCTTCAATTTGGCACTGAATGGCGACTACTAGGCGCTCTTGTTGGAGATGCCCCATTAAATAATAAAATCCTTTGTTCTCCTCACCTAAAAGATTGCTAATTGGCACTTTCGCATCTTCAAAAATCAACTCTCCTGTATCCCCACTATGTATTCCCATCTTGTCGAGTTTTTTTCCTTTTTTGTATCCTTGTGTGCCTGTCTCAACAACTATGAGACTAATGCCTCGATGAGCAGGCTGAGCAGTAGGGTCCGTTTTACAAACAACAATAGCTAAGTCAGAATCAATTGCATTGGTGATAAAGGTCTTTTCTCCGTTTAGAATGTAGTAGTCTCCTTCTTTTCTTGCAGTGGTTTTAATGTTGGCAAGATCTGAACCTGCACCAGGTTCTGTCATAGCGATAGCAGTAATGAACTCTCCACTAATACACTTTGGAAGCCATCTATTCTTTTGTTCTTCGGTTCCCAACTCCACAATGTAAGGGCTTACAATTTCTGAATGAAGACAAACGCCACCAGCTAATCCTTGTCCCACCCGTTCAAGTTCTTCAATCATGATCATTGAGTAAGAAAAATCTAGCCCCAGCCCCCCATATTCCTCTTCAACCCAGGGAAGAAGAAATCCATTTTCCCCCAACTTCGTCCAAATCAATCTTGGAATTTGACGTTTTTCTTCCCACTCTTCATAGAATGGATAAGCTTCTTTTTCTAGCATTTTTCGTAATGACTTTCTGTATAATTCATGTTCGCTAGTGAATTGCAAACTCGTCAATGCTAACTCCCCCCATAATTGTTTAATAACATTTAATTTTCTGATAATTAAGTAAAGTATAAATCGCCTTAACTTCGAAGTAAAGAACTTTTTGAACAAAGTTCAAATTTTAAACTGAATTATAAATTATATATCAAATAGCAATTAGCTGAGCAATACCAATGACTGACTTTTGTTTAATAATTGAACAAATAAAAAAGACCAGCTATAATAGCCAGTCTGTTAATAGTTATTTACATAAATTAAGGACGTTCTTTACCGATTCAGCAGAACGATTAAGGGCTTCTTTTTCTGCATCTGTCAGCTCGAGCTCAATGATTTTTTCAATACCGTCGCCACCTAAAATCGTTGGAACGCCGAGATAAATATCCGAATAGCCGTATTCACCTTCCAAATAAGCAATGGCTGGCAATACTCTCTTCTCATCTTTCAAAATAGCCTCTGCCATCTCTACTAAAGAAGCCGCTGGTGCATAATAGGCACTCCCGTTACCGAGCAAGGAGACGATCTCACCGCCACCTTTTCTCGTCCGTTCGACGATAGCTTCCATGCGATCAGGTGCAATCAAGTCACTCAGTGGAATTCCACCGGCATTCGAATAACGCGTCAATGGAACCATGTCATCCCCGTGGCCACCTAACACAAATCCTGTGATGTCTTTAGCAGAAATGTTTAATTCTTGTGCGACAAATGTTGAGAATCGGGCTGTATCTAATACACCTGACTGGCCAATCACTCGATTTTTAGGGAAGCCTGTGGTTTGATAACAAACATACGTCATGGCATCCACTGGATTACTCAAAATTAACACATAACTGTTCGGTGCATACGTCTTAATGTTTTCAGAAACCGAACGCATGATGGACGCATTCGTCGCCACAAGGTCATCTCGACTCATGCCCGGTTTTCGCGCAATGCCTGCCGTGATGATGACAAGATCTGCATCTCGAATCGATTCGTAATCGGACGCGCCCGTAATATGCGTGCTAAATTTTTGTACAGGACCCGTCTCCAACATATCTAGCGCCTTGCCCTTTGTCGGGTTCTCTTGCTCTGGAATATCGACCAACACGACATCCCCTAGTTCCTTCTGCGCCAGTAGAAAAGCGGTGGTTGCTCCGGTAAATCCTGCTCCGATGACGGCTATTTTGGTACGTTGAAAAGCCATTGTAACGCCTCCTCTGTTTGTAATGAGAAACTACGCCTTCCTATTCATTGTAGACCTTTTCATGTCTTTTCGCGAACGCAAAACGACCCACCCAAAGGGTGAGTCGTTAGCTGACGATGATACCTGACATCATGCCAATATAGGCACAGGCCACAGAGGCTACTCCGAACAAACCGCCTGCTACGATGGGTGCTCGTTTGATAAACGCCGTCACGACCAGCCCGCCGAAGATAAACGCAAGGCCGCCGAAGAACAATACAGGAAGCCCTAGTTCAAAGCTCAGCGCCTCTCCTGTGATCAATGAACCCTCAAGGAATAACAGAGATAGCGCAGAAAGATTGCCCTCCATGACAATTGAACTTGGGGGTGCCTGATGACTGAAGAAGGCGGTCACCATGAAAATGGCAAACAAAATGACGGATTCTGCACGAACCCACGGAATCGGATTCAGTTTACGTGCGCTCAACCAGCGTTTCATAAAGAAACTATTGATCACAATATACGCAATCAAAGGAATCATAAGCAACTGTTTGATGAACAGACCTTGTCCGTACGACGTGCTTAGTCCAGTCACATAATTGGGTACGGTCAGGTCCATCAATAAGAACCCGCTGACCCCCATCGTGATAAAACAAATGAAGGCTACCGGGGAAAACCATTTTAGCCAGTTCAGCCAATTGGTTGTCGTCGTGGCGAACCAGGCAATAACGAGAACCACGCCGACCCAGATGGCAGCGGCAAGCAGATGGAGAAAATCACCCACAAAGCCTCTCACTGGTGCAATGGAGCTGGCATGACTTGCCCAGGCGATGGTGCCAATCATAAACACGGTGAGTGCAAGATACGCCGCTTGAAAGAACCACTCGTTTCGGTGCTGGAATAGCGCATACAAAACAATTAGCAGCACGCCACCTAAGAGTGTGAAATCCCATGCGAGACCTGTGCGATACGATAGCACGACCATCTCAAATGCTTCCGTAAATGACAAACGCGGCATCAGTGCAAATGTAATTTGAAGTATCGGAATAAACGCACCAATCACCACAGCCAGTGTACTGATCAATATGACAATTGGAGACACTCGCAAAGCGGGTCGTTTCGTTACAGGTACCGCCAGCAATAAAAAGCTTCCAACAAGTACAGCCAGTCCAAGCGACAGTACCAGCTGCCCTGCCATAACGAGGAGTTCCATTACGCTCTCTTTCTTCTAGTAATAGTAAGGATGCTAACCGCTACTAGCACGACCGCAAGTGCGGCAATTTTCCAGATGAATGGAGAAGTGCTTTCTTCTTGAGCTGTCGCTGTTGTAGAAGCCACTTCTGTCGCTTGGGATGTCTCATCGGTTTCTTCTTGTTCCGCTGCAACTGGTTCTTCCTCTTCTGTTGCTACCTCTTCCTCAGTAGCTACCTCTTCTACTGATGCATTAATACTAAAGGTAAATGTCCCGTTTAAAGGATGTCCGTCTTCACTTATTGAATTCCAATTGACTGTGTACATGCCATTTTCAAGAGGTTGTTCCAATTGACCAGTTAGAACGCCGTCTTCAATCGTAAATCCTGTTACGCTTATTTCTTCACCTGATTCAGTGATTACCTCAAACACACTACCTTCTTCAATTTGGCCAGAGTAAGTCAGTGTAACTGTATCAATTGTTTCTGTCAGTTCCGACCCGTCTTCTGGATTTGTCGTACTAAGTTCAGTGTGTGCAAATGCAGTTGTTGCAAAAAATAAAGTAATTAAAAATGTGACTGATAGAAGTATTTTTTTCATAGAAAGGCCTCCTTTACATTCGGTTTAAGTATACGAAACGTTTGTGAAATATGAATGAACTCTATGAGGCTAACGCTAAAACTTTTTAAATGGTTCAACTTCTTTTAGACATGCACTTGAAATTCTGTCATCATTGTAAAGGGGTGTAGAGCTAATGAAGCGAAAAAAACAACCGGTGAATAGTGAACCTATTTTATTAAGTTCCGGAATTTTGTTGCTTATCTTCTCTTTGTTTATACCTATACCTATTATTTTATTTATGCAAGATTTACTATTTTTCAAGGATGATACATTATCGGTTATTCGCCATGATGAAGCTTTTAAAGGGTTGGCTGCTGCTTTTACTTGGCTGGGAATTGTTGCACTAGGCGCGTATGCGACTATCGTTTATGCAGATAAAAAGAGAAAGCCTTATCGTCTAAAATGGGTGCATTTGATTTTGGCCTTCCTCAGTGTACCGATTGCCTTGTTTTCGCTATTCAGTTATTCATCTATTCAGGAAACCTATATAGAAACTCAGAATTTTGGGGAGTTCAGTTCTGAACGTATAGAGTTGGATGAAGTTCCTCAAATTATGCGTCATTATGAACCCAATCCCACCCGAGTTACGTCTATTACATTTAGAAGTCCCGATAAAGAAATTACCATCCCATTCAGTGCAGAAGATGGACGGACGTCTCGCGCTATCCAGAGAATCATTGGTGATTATTCGATCCCTGTGATAGAGGATGGGCTTTAACAGTTAAGGAGTTGGCTATGGAAGAGTTAATCATTTTACTAAAGTACATATTTTTAGGTTCTTTACAGGGGTTTACGGAACCCATCCCTATCTCGTCTAGTGGACACCTTGTCATAGCTCAAGAGCTATTTGGGTTAAACATGAGTGTGGACGATTTTACGTTTGAGATTTTAATGAACTTTGCATCACTTCTTGCTGTTCTCGCGATTTACCGAAAAGATCTTATACGTTTAGTTACAAACTCATTAAGTTATGTACGTGTTAAAACAGAAGAAACAAAAAAAGATTTTCAGTTTGTGCTCTACTTAATTATTGCCACAATCCCTGCAGGGGTGATTGGACTGTTGTTCGAAGATACCATCGCCTCCGTTTTTAGATCGTCAAAAACTGTAGCTGTTTCTTTAATCGCTACAGGTATCGCGCTATTCTTTATTCGGAATTTGAAGGGGCGCAAAAATGATGGGGATTTGACGTGGAAAGATGCAGTTATTGTAGGGTTTGCACAAGCGATCGCTTTAATCCCAGGTGTGAGTCGTTCTGGTGCTACTATCGTTGCAGCAATGGGTCTTGGCATGAAGCAAGAGACCGCTCTTCGCTTCTCGTTCTTATTGTTTATCCCAATTAGTTTAGGTCTCATCTTAGTGAAAATACCGGACCTTGCTCTTGGAGATATGTGGCTACCTTATTTACTTGCCTTTATATTCTCATTCGGGTTCTCCTACTTTGCTTTAAAGTGGTTCATGAATATCATGGCGCGTGGAAACCTGATTTATTTCACCATCTACTGTTTAGTCGTAGGATTTGGATTCTTGATTTTTGGTTAACAAAAAAGAAGCCAGGACAAAAGTCCTCGCTTCTTTTATTTTGTTTCACGATGCAGTGTCACACGCTTTAAACGTGGGCAATATTTTTTCAACTCAATACGCTCCGGATTGTTACGCTTATTTTTCGTTGTGATGTAGTTACGGTCTCCTGTTTCAGTACATGCCAATGTAATATTTACTCGCATTTGTATTTCCTCCTAATTTTGAATAATCGTCTCTGCACCTGGCAGAGTGTCGTTAAATGACGACCAGTCTTGTTTTAGTTCTTCTTCGGTCAACAAACAGCTAGTAAGATCTTGACGAATTGTCTCTTGCTCCATCTGGATCCCGATTAAGACAAGCTCTGTTAAATACGCATCTGTGTCTTCTTCCCACTGCCCAATCTTTTCAATCGTCATGGCTGGACCAGCTTGTGAAAGCAAGATAGCATCTTTTGGTCGAGTAGCAATCCATAAAAATCCTTTCGCTCGAACGACTTCAACTGGCCATTCCATCAGCCAATCCATTAAACGTTCCGGATGGAAAGGACATTCAGCTCTAAACACGAAAGATGAAATCCCATACTCTTCAGTTTCTGGAATATGCTCTTCATTTAGTTCTTTGATCCAACCCGCACCTTGGCTTGCTTCTTCAAAATCAAATAAGCCTGTGTCTAGTACATGATCTAATGGAATTTTCGAATGAACTGTCTCGTAAATCTTTGCCCCAGGATTTAGTTTACGAATAACACCTTTTAACTCCGCGACATTTTCTTCTTTCAACATATCGACTTTATTAATTAAAATGACGTTCGCAAATTCAATCTGATCAATCAATAAATCCGCCACTTCGCGCTCATCATCTTCTCCAACGGCTTCTTTACGGTCAAGAAGTGTTTCGCCTGAAGTGAAATCGTGCCAGAAACGATTTGCGTCAACAACTGTCACCATTGTATCCAAGCGGCTAATTTGCCCTAAGTCGATGCCAACAGTTTCATCGATGTAAGTGAATGTCTGAGCCACTGGAATCGGCTCACTGATTCCTGATGATTCGATGACCAAATAATCGATGTCTCCTGCTTCGACCAGCTTCTGCACTTCAACAATCAAATCTTCGCGTAGTGTACAACAAATACATCCATTCTGCATTTCTACGAGTTTTTCTTCTGTATGGCGAAAGCCACCTTGTTTCACAATTTCCGCATCTATATTCACTTCGCTCATATCGTTTACAATGACTGCTACTTTCAATCCTTCGCGATTTGCGAGGATATGATTCAGTAGTGTTGTTTTTCCAGCTCCAAGATAACCGCTTAATACTGTAACAGGAATTTTTCTCATTTATATAAAGCTCCTCACTTAACAAATCGTAATGATTACGTTTTATAGAATACTTTATTGGAATGAAAAGTGCAAGCGAAACTTTTACATCAATTTTCCGTAAATGATGTGAAAGGGGGGTTACTCATGAAAAATACAGGAATTTGTCCAAAGTGCAACTTCTCTCCCCCTAAAAAAAAACCTCCCCCGCTATGACGATGCAGAAGAGGATTTTGTTCATTTAGTTTAACTTCTCTTTACCAGGCAACTCATTGATTTGCAAAGATGCATAGGTGTTACAGAATTTAAAGACTGTCTCGACAACCACTTTCGCACTATATTCCATGAACGGTTTCATAGGTTCTCGATTGTTTGGATGGTAGAATGTCGTTAAGAAATCGAGCAGCAAGTCATTCACAATCTTCGTCGTCATATACGCAAGCTCTGCGTGACGCGCCCGTTCTTCTACAGTCTCACCTTTTAAAACGAAGTCCCGCTGCTTCTCCATCATCTTTTGAAGCTCTTCCGGATCTTTCACCATCGTCCGGAGATTCCCTAAATACACTTTAAAGCTATCCGGTGAATAAAACGTCTCTTTATCAATACTTTGAAAGAAAAAGTTGTTCATCCCATTTGTATGATTGATATAAAACGCAACGTTTTGCAGCAAAGACTCAAGATATACTTCATCTGACTCTACTTTCGCGCGCTTCTCCACAAGAATCTTTTGAATTCCTTGTTGGAGTGTCTCTTTCTCCCATTTCGGTTGCTTTGTAACCGCATTGATCACGCCAGCTGTCTGCTTCGTTAGTAACTCCATTGACATGTTCGAACACTCCCATATAGTTTCTGACAATTTTGATAATACCAGTCTACCATAAATAAATCCGCCTTGCAGGGTGCTTTAAAAAATAGCCCAGTAGACCAAATGAAAAAAGACGGGTGCTGTGTATGTTAAGCTATCCACTTTATTAATCGTCTTACTTTCAACCACTTGTCCATCTACTGTCTCCCGTAAAAAGAAGTTTCGCTTAAGCGCTGACATGACAGCAGTTCCAAAGAAGCCTGTCGCGCCAATCAAGAATCCAGCGAAAATACTAAATGGAACAAACATCGGAGTAATCCATGGTGCTATCACTACCGCGAGCAAAGTTGTTCCGAGTACGCCAGCCACAACACCCTCCCAGGTCAAATCCGGATTAGCCACTGGCAATACTTTTCGTTTGCCCCATTTTTTTGAGACCATATACTGAATCACATCATTGGCCTGCGTCAACGGAATCAAGAACAGGACCATCAATGCACCATACTGTGTAGCAATTCCAACATCATGACGCGTGATTTCTGGCATTTTAGCAAACAGAGCTAAATGACTTAAACCAAATACTAAAAGCATTAGCCCCCACTGCGTCATACTGACAGATTTTAAAAATCCTGCACTGCTTTTTTGAAATAGACGAGCGAGTGGCAGAAATAAGAATACATAGATTGGAATAAAAACAATAAACATGCCGTACCATCCAATATAAATCCAGTAAAAGTTGATAGGGATTGCAAGGTATGCCCAGATAAAAAGTCTACGGTCATGCTTGCGTGTCTCGAGCATTGAAAAGTATTCGCGTAATGCTAAAAAGCATAGCACCATTAGTGACAACAATGAAACATTCGGATGAACTAAAAATGATAGTCCAAAAATTGTTGCCATCCCCCACCACAGCTTTGTGCGGATCACTAATTCTTCATATTTATTTGCGCCCTTATTTTTCCTCTTTTGAAAATATGTTATAACTGATACAAGAAGACTTACTGCAATCAACACTAGAAATACTACATAGACGACATAAAATGTCGAATTCATAAAATACTCCACCAACATTTGCCCACACCCCTGGTATCAAACAGAAGGAGAGGATCCCCTTTGAATGAACGATTTGTCTACATCTTATTAACCGATACAGGTACTGTTTTTACAAAGACTATCAAAACGTACACGAAAGCTCCCTATAATCATTCTTCTCTCTCTCTCGATAAAGAGCTGACTCAATTATATAGCTTTGGGCGCAAAAAACCCAACAACCCTTTTCAAGCAGGTTTCGTACAAGAAGACGTGTTAAATGGCACTTACAAAAAGTATCCGAATACTACTTGTGCACTTTACGAGATACAAGTGAGTCCACGTCAGTATCAAAAGATCGAGCGGATGATAGCATTATTTCAGAGAAACAATAAAAAGACGATTTATAATTTATTAGGTGTCTTTGGTGTTGCAGTAAAAGCTCCGTTCGAACCAAAAGGGTCTTATTTTTGTTCACAATTTGTTGCTGAAATTCTACATCGTGCTGGAATTCGCTTTTGGCCCAAGCTCCCTTCATTAGTTGAACCAAATGATTTTCGAACAATTTTATCGTCACACTTAGTCTATGAGGGATTACTACAAGAATATGTAGCACAAAAAAAGAGCTAGTTGACGAACAAATTAATTTCCAATGTATGGTTTCCTAATTACCGAAATGGTATACTATTCTAAATAATTGAACTTATATGGATGTGACCCAATGGAAGCTATCGATTCCTATACACAGATTCAAAGCGCTTGGTCCACTGTGCACTCTGACGCAAAAAAAGCTGCACGCATCAGCCAAAATATTCTAAATACTACTACTAAAAAAGAAAATGCACTTCTATATGCACAAGCTGAAATCACGCTTGCTTTTTGTCATGCCCATGAAGGGAAAAACGCAGAGGCATTAAGTCTCGTCAATCAAACCCTGCAAGTCGTTGAACACTATCAATCTATTGAATGGATCGTCAACGCAAAACGAGTAATTGGATATGTATACTCTAGCTTAGGTGACCTGAAGCGTTCAGGGGATGCATTTGAAGAAGGGTTATATCTAATCAAGAAATATGATTTGCCAATTGACCCACACTATTTAAACAACCTTGGGTTTATTTATTATGAACTTGGGGAGTTTAAACAAGCACACAATCAGCTCTTAGAAGCACTAGCTGTGGCGCAAGAGCAACAGCATGATATTGTCCCTTTATTGCTATCGAACGTGGCAGATCTTCATCTACAGTTTGGAGAAATAGATGAAGCAGAAGAATTCAATAAACAAGCCTTTACAATACTTCAAACGAAAGTAGAAGATCGCAACTCATTGGCACATTGTCATAGTATCTTTGGATTGATCTCGAAACATAAAAGGCATTGGGAAGAAGCTTATGAATCGTTTGCACTCGCTTTAAAAATGTATCAAGAGCAAGATGCAAAGTATGCAGTAGCTACAATTCTGATTGATATGGGTGGTCTCTATTCAGATCAAGGCCACTACACACATGCATTAGAAAATTATAAAGAAGCATTAGAAATCGCCGAATCCTTAGAAGCAGTCTTATTAACTCAAGAAATCTTACAAAGGATGTCGGATGTCTATTATGCATCAGAAGAGTATAAAAGAGCTTACCAATATCTACTGCGTTATAACGAAGTGACGGAACAAATTAAAACAAAAGAAGTAAAAGATCAACTCTCTCGTTATATGACAGAAGCCCAAGTAGAACGCATGCAACGAGAAGCTGAGATCGAGCGATTGCAATTGAAGCGTGAGTCGGAAGAAGCTTCAATTCGAGCGCAAGTACTAGAAGACTCCTACCAAGATTTGAAGACTGTCAGTGAGATTGGTCGCCGTATCATCGCGAATCAAGAAGATGCAGAAGCGATGTATTCTGTTTATCTTGATTTAAATCGCTTGATGGATGCAGATATCTTTGGTTTATGTCTATACAATAAAGAAACCCAAGAAGTCGAGTACCGTGCATTTGTTGAACAGGGTATACTCCTTTCCCTTAGCAATAAAAGCATTCAAGACACCTCCAGTCTGTCAGTGCGCTGCATTCGGGAAAACCAAGAAATTCATATTAGAAAAGCTGTCGTAGACGAAGACTATACACTTCGAGAATCTGGCTTTCCGGATAAAAATCCGCGTTCTATCCATTTCTTACCGCTCAGCATGAATGATGAGACGATTGGCTCTATGACAGTGCAGAGTTATGAGCAAGATGCCTTTAGTGAACGTCAGATTGAAATGCTGCGTTTACTGGCTTTGTATCTATCCATTGCAATGAGTAATATGTTGAAGTCAGAAGAATTGCAACTTCAAACTCGTAAATTGGAACATCTGGCAAAGACAGATCCTTTAACAAACTTGTACAATATGCGCCACATGAAACAGTTACTTACGCAGTCCATGGAGACGTACCATAAATCCAATAAGTCGTTCTCTATCTTAGTCATTGATTTAGATCACTTCAAAGAAGTAAACGATTCACACGGTCATAGCTGCGGTGATTTCGTTCTCCAAGCACTCAGTCGGCACTTCCAGTCCTTCACCCGGCAATCGGACGTTACAGCTCGTTGGGGTGGCGAAGAGTTTTTAATGCTCTTGCCAAACACAGATTTGCAGGATGCACGAACGATTGGAGAGCGTTTACGTCAATCCATTGAAGAACTCGAGATACGTTTCAATACGATTTCGATTCATATTACAGCAACGATTGGTATTGCTACGTATTCTTCAAAAGATTGGCATGTAGATGAACTCATTGAACGTGCAGACAAAGCACTTTATATTGGGAAAGAAGCAGGACGAAATCAAGTCGTGGCCTATGGTAGTGAATAGAAAAGTGCTTCCCTAGTTTTTCTAGGAAAGCACTTTTTGTTTATGGCAGACGGTTCCCTGCTGCTTGGTAGATTGTATACCAATCTTTTCGCGACAGTGTGATTTCTGCTCCGGCAACGATTTCTTTGATACGGTTCACTTTTGTTGAGCCTGCAACGACCTGCATATTGGCAGAATGGCGGAGAATCCAAGCTGCTATAATCGCTGATTTTGTTACACCGTAATGTGTAGCAAGTTCCTCTAACACTTTATTGAGTTCAGGGAAACGTGGGTGATCCAGATATACCCCTTCAAAGAAACCAAACTGGAACGGTGACCAGGCCTGAATGCGAATGGATTGTTGTTGGCAATAGGTTAATACACCACCATCTCGATCTATGGCTCCTGAAAATTCCGTGTTTGCTTGAATTCCTGTAGTCAACAATGAAGAGTGTACAGGACTAAACTGTAATTGATTGATTTCAATTGGCTGATGTGTCGCTGCTTGCAACCATTCTAGTTGATAGCGGTTGAAATTACTTACACCGAATGAACGAACTTTTCCAGAACCGGCAAGCGTATCAAATACATCGGCAATCTCATCAAGCTCCATCAATGCATCAGGTCTATGTAGCATAAAGACGTCGATGTAATCTGTCTGAAGACGTGAAAGACTTGCATCTACTGATGATAAGAGGTGTTCTTTAGAACTATCATAATATCCCGCTCGAATAGAAGCTTTTGTTTGTAGCACCATCTTGTCACGCAACGATGGTTCGTTTTTGATGACGTTTCCGAATCGTGTTTCACATTCCCCGCGGGCATAAATATCGGCGTGATCAAATGTATGAATTCCTAACTCAAGTGCATGTTGTACCCATTCTGTCAGTTCCTGATCCGTCAACTCGTTGATGCGCATACAGCCCATTACAAATGGATTATCCTTCACTGCAATTCCTCCTTCATACGAAAAGACGCTACTCTTTTCTTATTAGGAAAAGAATAGCGTACTCTTACAAAATATCCAACCAAATTTTTATAGCTGTCGCTAAAATAAGCCCTGCTAGAATCCATTGGAGGTATTTCGTATTCATTTTTTGACCAATTTTTGCCCCGAGTGGTGCTGCGAGAACACTTGCTACAATCATGACCGCTGCAGGTCCATAGAGGATCTGATCAGTTGCAATTTTTCCGATGGTAGAACCAATGGATGAAATAAATGTGATTGCTAAGGATGTTGCAATTGTCATTCGCGTTGGAATTTTTAAGACGACAAGCATGATCGGAACTAAAATAAATGCTCCAGCTGCTCCCACAATTCCTGCTGCAATCCCTACTATAAAAGCAAGCCCTGCAGCCAACCATTTCGAAAAGACAATTTCTTCGACTGGACGATCATCTAAGTTTTTCTTCGGTAAGAACATCATGATGACAGCCAAAGTCGCAAGTACCGCATATACGATGTTGATTGCGCCTTCTGAAATTAACGTAGAACCGTATCCTCCAATAAAACTACCAATTAAAATAGCTCCACCCATATACGTAATCAGTGTTTTATTGAGATACCCACTCTTACGGTACGCCCAGACACCTGCAATTGTTGCAAAAAATACTTGGATGGCACTGATTCCAGATACTTCATGCGCTGAAAACGCTGCGAATCCTAGCATCGGTGGAATATAGAGAAGCATAGGATACTTGATAATCGAGCCTCCGATGCCGACCATTCCTGAAATAAATGAACCGATGAACCCGATTAAAAAGATGACAACGACAAATTCGATACTCATCTCTATTCCTTCTTTCCTTACGCTTTTTTAATCAAGAATGTAAGCACTTCTGCCTCTTCTTGCACATCTAACAATTCATGTCCTCCTGAACGAGACCATGCAGTTAAATCTGCTTTGGCACCTTTATCCGTGACTACTACTTCTAGGATTTCACCTGACTCGATATCGTTCATCGCTTTACGTGTTTTTACAATTGGCATCGGACAAGCAAGTCCCTTTGCGTCTAGTGTTTTTGCTATATTCATGTATAAACTCCCCTCTTTAGCGGACAGCACAGCGGTTTGGTCCAATTTCCATCTCACGCTGTACTTCTAGATCCGGTGTGATTTTCCCCATGTTCATATGGCGAATATCTTGGTATGCATTTGGTTGTGGTGGTAAATTCTTTGTTACTAACTCACGAAACTCTTGCTCATCTTGAATGTTGAGTCCATGGTTGTCACGGAACAAATCACCTAAACGTTTTGCCACACTGCCGTCTTCATTCAGTTCTTCCATAATCATGAAATGGGCAGGTGCAACGAGTAAGTCATCCGTTAACTTTTGATAGCGAGCATAAAGTGATTCTCTTAAATCGCCTACCCAATCCTCTGCTAAACCAGCAAGGTCTGGACGGCCAATCGAATCGATAAAGAGGATATCTCCCGTCAACAGGTAACTTGCATCAATCACAAATGACGTCGACCCAATCGTATGTCCTGGTGAATAAAGAGCTTCTACTTCTACGGATCCTACTTTTACAGTAAGACCATCTATTAGATGTTCGAACCCAAAAACCACTTCTTCTGCATCTGCAGGTGGCAAGTAATATGTTGCTCCTGTTTGTTCTGCAATTTGGCGTCCTCCCGAGATATGATCCGCGTGAAGGTGAGAATCGAAAACGTGTTTGATTTCGAGTCCCTTTTCTTTTGCAAAGTTTAAGAATACGTCTGTCATACGCGTAGCATCCACTACTAAGGCTTCGCCGTTTGATAGGATCATATACGATAAGCAGCCTTTTCCTAAACGGACAAATTGATAAATCTCTCCACCTGAAGGTAAGTCTCCAAGTTTCACAGGTTCTAAATGTTCACTCCATGCTTTCATTCCACCTTCTAAATACGCGACGTCAACGCCTTCTTCTGATAGCATTTCGGCAACCATGATTGAAGAGCCTTCTTTTGCACAGACAACTAAGATATCACGGTCTGTTGGTAGGTCTTTTACTACCTCTTCCACTCCATCTAATAAATCAAAGTAAGGTACATTCAAGTACTGAATGTTGCCTCCTTCGATTTTCCAATCTGCGAAGGCATCGCCGTTCCGTACATCTAGAATGAAAAGAGGTTGATTTTCTATAATTTTACGGGCAACTTGTTTTGCCGGCATTGCATGTACTGTCATTTACAAACTACCCCCCAAGGTATATTTTTAATCAAAAAAATTTAGAACGTTAGTGTAACGTCAGCATCTTGTGCAAAGTCTAGGAAAGTTACAGCTCCACCGACTTCAATTCCATCTACGAAATGTTCTTTTTCTAGTCCCATTACGTCCATTGTCATTTGACATCCAATAAATTTAACACCAAGATCTTGTGCCATTTCAATCAATTCTGGAATGCTTGGAACATTCGCTTTTGCAAATCCTTCTGCAAAATGTTCTTTACCAGCAGGCATTTCAAGTTGTTGATTCCCTTGTTTATGAATTAAGTTCAATCCTTCGAACGTGAAGAAAATTTGGACTTCATGATCGGTAGCTGCTGCTGCAGTTGCAATGTTGAATACCTTGTATGCGTCGAATAGTCCACCGTTTGCTGCGATAATTGCTGTTTTTCTAGTCATTAAAAATCTCTCCTCTTTTATAGTGATGTTGTTTTTCCTTTATAGTCCCGCATTCCCGGAACAATATTGTACAAGTTTTCATATCCAGCTTTTGCGAGGATATTTCCTGCAATCGCACTTCGTCTTCCAGAATGGCAGATCAAATAGATGGTCTCATTTTTGGGAAGTTCTTGTGCACGTGTTTCAACGTCACCTAGCGGAATATGAAGAGCACCTGGAATATGTGCGTCTTTGAATTCTTGTTCTTCTCGAACGTCTAGTATTGTTAGTGAAGAATCGTTAAGTAGTTCTTCAAAAGATAAAAGTGAAATTTCCGGAATCTCAATCGTTTCCTCCACTTCACCTAGGCCATCTTTTTTTAAGTAGTGGCGTAATGTTTCTCCTTCAGTATCTGTACCGAGATACAGGTGTCCAGAACTTTTTGCCCAAGCTTGCAAATCAGCCGTAGAGCCTTTATCTGTTGCTTGTATTTCTAGCACTTCGCCTGTTTGAAGGTCTTTCATTGCTTTGCGTGTTTTGACTATTGGCATTGGACAAGCCAGTCCTTTTGCGTCCAACACGAAATCTGTGTGAATCATAACGAGCCTCCCTTATACCTTAATGGGTATATTTTAATTGAAATAAAAAAAGAATTTTATATACCCCACTAGGTATATTAAAGTGTATGCGACAAAATGTCAACCTATGCATTTTACTAAAAAAAGCTGCCCTTTTGAAAGGACAGCTAGGAGTATTACTTCTCTTCTTTATTAAACCAAAGTTCGTCTTGATCATCGACATCGCCATTGTAATTGATGAGAATCTCTTCTCCTTCAGCAATATCCGTATACGCATAAAAATCAAACGTTTGGTTGTCAAAATTGATTTCATACGTCGCATTTGGTGTATACGAATGATTAAACAGCATCCCGTATCCAAGCAAGATCGCAGAACGGCCAATCCCATATTCAAATGCATAGTCTGCAAGATGCGTTTTTTCAATATACTGATGTTCTTCATTCGGATAGGCTAAGACCGGGGCTTGATGGAACAATGTACCCTTTGTGATCGTTTGTTTTGCAAACACGCCTCTGTTCATTTCACCTTCGCCTAATGGAGACCATTTAATTTCAATCATACAAGTACCTGCTTTTCCTAGATTTGTCTTCCCTACTGTACCACGTTCGTTCAATTGAGTCTAAATCTTAAAAAATCGGGTATAGAAAAGTACTTTGTTTTTGAGGAGCGAATGCCAATGATGAAATTAGTACGAGACAAATGTCCAGAACTGAAGACGGAAAAGCCTGAAAGGTTAAGAGGAACAGCTTATCGAGTTGCTTTGAAACAACGCCTTCTTGCTACTGCAGAAAATTACCAAAAAGCTGAGACAGACCGGAAGGCTGTTCAAGAACTTGTTGATTTAGTAGAGCTTGTTCACGCACTACTTCCCGCTCATAATATGACATTTGAAGAACTTGAAATGGTACGCAGACGTAAAAAAACAGAACAAGGTGCTTTTGATCAAGGACAAGCTATACCTAACACAAGCCTCGATTCCTAACTTTGGAAACGGGGCTTTCTCGTTGTCACAGTTCCTTCAAATCCTAGTCCATTTCTAAGCCCTGAGAAGCGTATAGACAGCGAAGAATCCGTATAATAAGGAGTAAGAGGTGAAGCCAATGAAAACGCTCCAAGCGTGGGCCTTTCAATATCGAACGGTACTATTCATTCTATTTCTTCTTACAGGCGTTTTAGCCGCAGCTATTATCGTACAAAGCTATGCTATCGTGCAAGTAGTCGATGGTGTATTTGTACAGGACGTCTCTTTTGAAGAAATTAGTTTTTTTCTTGTCATTCTAGTTGGGGCATTGCTCATTCGTTCAGTAGTAAACTACAGCAATGCTCGTTTAGGCCTACACTTATCATTAACTGTCCGAAAATCGATACGTAACGACTTATTATCGAAATGGACAAAACAACCAGTATCTGAAAAAGGACGCAATCAAACTGGAGAAAAATTAACGACATTAATCGATTACGTGGATCAGCTTGATCCCTACTTCAGAGAATATGTTCCGCAAGTGATTAAAACAACGATTGTTCCTTTGGCAATTTTAATTAGTGTATTTATAGTGAATCCTAACAGCGGATGGATCATGTTGATCACCGCTCCATTTATACCGATTTCGTATATTTTAGTTGGTTTAAAGACACAACAAAAATCCGACCGCCAATTGGCAGAGCTCTCATTCTTTTCTGGGAAGTTTTTAGACATCTTGCAAGGACTTCAAACCTTAAAGCTTTTCGGACGCGGCAAAGAACAGGCTACTGTTCTAAAAGAAACCAATGCGGGCTTTCAAAAAACGACGTTGTCGATTCTGAAAATCGCTTTTGCTTCCTCGTTCTTTATTGAACTGATCATCACATTGGGAATTGGATTGCTAGCTCTAGAGATCGGCTTCCAGATGCTCGTGTTTGAAACGCTCGCATTTGCTCCAGCATTTTTTGTATTAGCAATTGCGCCTGAGTACTACAACTCCTTGAAAGAGCTTGGGGCCGCATTCCATACAGGTCGTGGGAGTTTAGCGGCTGCCGAAAAATTAAAAGAAGAATTGGATGCTAAAGAGAAATCTGTGAAGTGGGGCTCATCACCTCTCCGCTATCCGGTTCGTTTAGATTTAAACCAGGCTACTTACTCATATGGTGGTGAATTTACCTTACAAATTGATGCACTTGAAGCACTACCGAATGAACGGCTCGTTATTATAGGCCCTTCAGGACAAGGGAAAACGACACTCCTTGGCGTTTTAGCCGGACTTTATGATCCACTTACTGGAGCAATAGTGGTAAACGGAAAGGAACGCAATACAGTCGATGAGTCCAGTTGGTGGGATCAGACAACGTATATCTCTCAACATCCTTATCTATTTTCAGGGACAATCCGCGAAAACATTGAGATGGGTACTGTTTCATCCGATGATGAATTGAAGCACGCTATTGAAGCGTCCGGTTTAACAGAACTGATCAGCACCCTTCCACAAGGTTGGTCAACAGCGGTTGGTGAAGGCGGGCGCGGATTATCCGGTGGCGAAAAGCAACGAATTGCTTTAGCCCGCTCCTTTCTCAAGAAGCCCGCTCTCGTCTTTTATGATGAACCGACTATCGGTCTTGATGTGAAAACCGAGCGTATCCTATCACAATCGATGGAGAGCCTTTCTGAAACGGCCACTGTGATAACGGTTGCCCACCGCCTACCAACCATTCGGAAAGCTGATAAAATCGCTGTGCTTGAAGACGGTCGTCTTGTTGCTTTTGGGCCTCCTGAACATGTGATACGCGAAAATGCTTATGCGGCTTCTTTATTAGAAGGAGGCGATGACGTATGAAAGAACTAATTAGCTTACTGGCAGAAGAACGAAAAGATGTAGCGATTGCCATAGCTCTAGGAGCAGTTAGTGGATTAACATCCATTGCGTTGTTTGCTCAAAGTGGATTTTTGATTTCTCAAGCTGCATTGTCCCCACCGTTTTATACGATTTTAATTTTAACTGCATTTCTTAAGTTGTTTGGAGCGGTGAAATCATCCAGTAAATATTTTGAACGCTTGATTTCGCATCGCGTGACGTTTCAAGCGCTCAGTCGTATTCGCGAGCACTTCTTTGCACAGCTGAGTCCCCTAGTGCCGCAAATTTTCACACGCTATCGCAGTGGTGACTTACTCAGCCGCTTTGTGAGTGATGTCGAGATTATTCAGAATTTCTTCTTGCGCGTGGTCTATCCACCACTTGTCACGGCTGTCGTATTTTTAGCGACCGTGTTTTTCACGTTGTTCTTCTCAATCTGGTTAGCTCTCGTTATGATTCTCGGGTTTCTGCTTGTCGCCCTTGTCATACCGGCACTATTTTCCGAAAGACTAAGAAGAAATGATGTGTTAGTGAGACGGGCGGCTGTTGCTACAGAAGCCGCGGAGTACATTGCCGGATTTCGGGAATTGAAATTGCACAATCAAGTGAAACAAAAAGAACAGGCAGTGCAACAAGCACAAGAGGCGTATATACGCGAACAACGTCAAGTTGGAAACGTGCAATTGTGGAGTCAGACATTAAATGCTTCTGTTGCTTCCTTAACAGCGTTTGGTATATTAGCTGTCGGTGCTTACTTAGTAGCACAAGGTGAATTGAATGGGCTGTTTTTAGCCATGCTGACACTTGTTGCATTGACGTCGTTTGAAACCGCCGTACCGATTGCCGGTGTGCCAGGACATCTTCATGAAAGTCGTCAGGCACTGAACCGACTTCAAGTGGTTGTAGATGAACAACCGCCTCACCACTATGAAAAGTTAAATCAAGCGTCTGCGTATTCACTTCATGTACAAAATGTAAACTATCTTTACCCAGAAGCCGACCGATTCACTTTAAAAAATTTGGATCTGGAATTGATAGCTGGAACACGGACGGCATTAGTAGGGGCTAGTGGTTCTGGTAAATCGACACTTCTTCAATTACTTGCAGGCATGGCATTTCCAACGAGTGGAGACATTCGTGTGAATCACCAGTCTCTCACCGCTCTTGACCCTGAATCCTTATGGAATGTGATGGGTGTTCAGTTACAAACTAGCCATTTCTTCTACGGAACAATTCGAGAAAACTTGGCGATTGCAAACCCGAACGCACAAGACCAAGAACTTCAGGACGCTCTCGAAAAGGCGCAGTTCATAATTGAACTCGATGAACCAGTGTTTGAACGTGGGGAGAACTTATCAGGTGGAGAAAAACAGCGATTAGCACTAGCTCGTCTGTTCCTCACGAAAAAAGCGATTTACCTTTTCGACGAACCCTTCACAAGTCTAGATTATCAAACAGAAAAAAACCTAACAGACGAATTGTGGAAACATAGTATGGGGTCTACAATTGTATTAGTCAGTCATAAACTCTCAGGTCTCGAACAAATGGACCAAATCGTAGTGCTAGATCATGGACAGATTGTCGAGAAAGGGTCCTATGAAGAACTGATGACCCAAAAAGGTGTGTTCTATGAAATGAAACAAATTGAAAGTACCATTCTATGAAAAAAGCTGTCCTTCTGTCGAAGGGCAGCTTTTTACTTTCCAAATAATTGTTCAATCAAATCTTCAGGAGGGAGCGGCCGACTGTAATAATAGCCCTGGAAGACATCGCACCCAAGTTCCCGTAACTGATGAACTTGATAAGGTGTCTCTACCCCCTCAGCAACAACTGTCATATCTAAGTGATGGCCTAAAGAAATAATCGTGGCGATGATAGCGCGCCCTTCCTTCGTCGATAGTTTATCTGTAAATGCTTTGTCGATTTTAATATGATCAATCGAAAAGTTCTGTAAGTAGCGAAGCGAACTATAACCAGTCCCAAAGTCGTCCATTGCAATGCGTACTCCTAACGCTTTCAAGTCACGTAGTATTTCCGCTGCAATGTCTTCTTGCATAGCAATTGTCTCTGTGATTTCAAGCATCAGACAGCGGGGTCCCAATCCAGTTCGTTTTAAAATCGCTTTGATTTTTTCTTGAAGATCGGCTTGATAGAATTGACGAAGAGAGAGGTTGACAGCTATAGGAGTTGCCGGAAAACCCTTACTTTGCCACTCTGCATTTTGACGACAAGCCTCTTCAATGACCCATTCTCCGATTTGGACGATAGCGCCCGTTTCTTCAGCAATTGGAATAAAAACATCTGGAGGAACCATTCCAAGCTCAGGGTTGTTCCAGCGAATCAATGCTTCAATTCCATGAATTTTGTTTGTATTTGCATGGTACTGGGGCTGATAGTATAAAACAAATTCTTTATTTTCGAGTGCTTGATGCAAAAGATTTTCCATGCGTAAATCAGAATGTGCTAATCCTTCAATGTCTGAACTATACAGTTTAAATGTATTTCGTCCGTACTTTTTGGCGTGATACATCGCATGATCTGCTGCCCGAATCAACTCCTGTTGTTCCTTCCCATGTCGTGGGTAGAAGCTTATACCTACACTAGCTGTCAAAATAGTGGAGAATCCATCGATATCATACGATTTCGTCAGCTCGGAGATAACCTCTACAGCCATCAATTTAATGGCAAGTTCGGATTCCATCGGTGTGAGAATAGCAAATTCATCGCCTCCATAGCGAAACACTTGACCACGATCTCCAATGACAGCTTTCAACCTCTCCGAAAAAGAAGTGATCAACCGGTCACCTGCTTCGTGCCCTAAATGGTCATTGATGAATTTAAAGCGATCAAGGTCTACAATCCATAAGGCAAACTCTTGCTCAGTGGATGGGTCTACCTTTTGCTTTAGTTCTTCGTTGAAAAGACGTTGGTTTCCTAAACCCGTTAAGCTATCACGGTATGCCATATAATGCATCATTTCTTGATGTTTTTTGAGCAGTGTGATGTCTTTACCAAAAGTAGCGTTTGCAAATCCTGTTTTGAAAAATGCGTTTCAAATGCGTGCGTCTGATTTTTGTTTTCCATACCTACCCACCTTTTAGTTGCCAACTTGAAAGTATTTTTAGTCTCCTAATTATATCAAAGGATAGCTGATTTGTAGTAAATAGAAGATAAATACATAAAAAAAGGCCTGAAGATGTCAGACCTTAGGTACTAGAGACTAAACGAGAGTAGTTGTTCCATACATAAAGTAAGATGATTTTGTATCCGCTTTGATTGTGTACATGGCTTCATCTGCGAAACGAATCAGTTCTTTCTGATCTTGGGTATGGTCTGGATAGACAGCAATCCCAAGGTCTACTTTAAATTCAATAGTGTATCCATTAATTACACAAGGCTCTTCAAAAACTTGAACGATACGCTCTGCAATTCGAATTGCATCGCTTTCTTTAATCAATTCGGGTAACACAATTGCAAATTCGTCTCCTCCAAGACGTGCGACGGTATCAACTTCCCGGACTGATTGCTCTAAACGGGATGCTATCTTCACGATAACTTCATCGCCGACTTCATGTCCATAGGTGTCGTTGATTCGTTTAAAATTTCGTCCGTCCAGTAAAATCAGCCCAACACGTTCTCCATGACGACTTGCATGTCGAAGGGCCATGTTTAATCGATCTTCGAATAGGCGGCGGTTCGGAAGACCTGACAAATAATCATGAAAAGCCATTTTAGCAAGCTTCTCACGATATTCCATTCGTTCAGATATGTCACGTGCAGAAGTTACGACTTGGGTCACTTGCCCATCTTTTAAAACGGGAGTCGCAATAATTTCCATCCAAATAAAGTGACCTTGTTGATGACGGTGTTTCACTTCAACTGTAATGGGTTTCGCCAGCAGTGCGACTTCTTCAAATGATTGCACAATTCGATTTTTATCTTCATCAGCTAGAAATTCACTAAAATGATGACCTAAATAATCTGATGGTTGGAATCCCACAATTTCTTCACTGGAAGGAGACACATAATCAATAATTCCTTCAGGACTAATTAATTTAATTACATCTAATGAGTTTTCTGCAATGAGTCGATACCGCTCTTCGTTTTCTCGGAGTTTTTGTTCTAACTGGTACTTCTCAGTGATGTCTTTTACAATCGCTAAAATATACAAACATGTTCGGTCTTCATTTAAGACAGGGTAAAGGGTAGTGTCTCCGATAAATTTGCGGGTAGGATTAACAAGTTCATGAATAAACTTTACGGGTTCTCGTGAAGTAGCTACTTGCATGTACTGGGCATGAAGAAGGTCAGCTTCTTCTTTATTTGAAATGACTTCTTGCAGAATTTTGTTGATTTTTGATTCATCAAACAACAAAATATCTTTTACAGCTTGGTTAATATATTGGTAGGAAATTCCTCGTGGCTCTACTTTCATTAAAAACACCAAGTCATCGACATAGTCAAATAAGCGTATCATTTTTAATCCTTCAGATAGATACGAATCGAAGAATTGTTGCATACCCATTTCCCCTTTTCCCAAAAAAACAATAATTGGTTTGATTATATACTATATACCCTTTAAAAATCGAATTTTTCGCAAATAAAGTGAGTATTTTGTGACACATTCTATTATATTTATGATTATTACCATAGAAATATGCGCAACAAAGCCCTTCTTCCTTTATTTTGAAGAAGGGCTTCATTTATTCCCATTCATAAAGCTGTTTCAAGTTTGATTGAACCTCTTCAATGGTTTTCGCCTGCATAGGTTTCTTTAACCAACGATCCACAAAGTACAAGGCATCTTCTACAGGAATCGCATATTTGATTTCTCCAAAGTCACCACCAGTTTGCGTAATGACTCCAATTACTTCACTTGATTTCGCATCAAATAGTGGCCCCCCACTACTGCCTGATGCGACTTGTGCATCAAACTGAATGAATTGGTTATAGTTTGACGCACTTTCCATTTCTACGGATCTTTTACGGCCCGTGATATACCCTACAGCTCCTGTGTTCTGGTTATCGTAAGGAGTACTAATTGTAAGGATAGGGATTCCTGGCTGAACATTTAATTCTCGGTTAATCGGGACGCCTTCATTGCCTTCATAATCTGGTACGTGAATCAATGCAATGTCCATGAATTCAGATATCCCTACCACGGTTCCGTCAGAAGGATGTGAGAAGGAGTTCCACACGGTAACGTCTAGACCATCCGTGACGACGTGAGCATTAGTGATCACGTATCCACCATCCGTATACAAAAATCCAGAGCCCCATCCAGTTTCTCCTTCAATCACCATGACAAGTGGATCTAAGGCTTTAAAGTTACTTGAATAATCCGGCAGTCCATTCATTTCTAGTTGAGATGAAACAGGTAAGGCAACCACCGTTTCTTGTTCATTAAAATAGAACCCACTTAGATTGAGCCCCAACAGAACCCCGATGACAACTAGTCCTGTTGCTTTGATGCGTGATTTCCACGGTGATGTTTCTTTCTCAGATGTTTGATGATTATCCATCTTCTTCCTCACAGTCGTTTTCTTCAAATTATATAATCATATTAGGATACTTCATAGGGTTATTCTTCTTATTTTTCTAATTCTTTCTCAATCGACCTTTCCAAATTCATAAACCTATTGAATAGTTCTTGAGCAGTTTAATAGTCAGGGTCGTCAGATTAAAATGTATATGTCTCTACCAACTCTTCAAATGACATGTCTTCCCCCCTTTCTTATATAACGGTTGTCACGCATCATTGGATTTCCAAGTTGCCATTTTTTTCAAAAAAGAACCTGTGCTTTATGCACAGGTCCACAATTAGTTGGTTTGTAAGGATTCGAGCCACTCGTCAGTGCCTTGGAAGTAGAGTCCACGTTTTTCTAAGCGTTCGATTGCCTCTGGATGACTCGGATCTTCACGTAACAATTCTAAAGTAGAATGTAAGTGCTCCGTTTCTAATGATTTAAGCTCGATTTCTCCATTCATGGAGTCTTCCAAGATGGCAATGGCTCCGTCCAAATCCCCTCGTCCTGCGACAATGATTGCCCTATCATAATTACTAGCTTCAGGACTATAGGATAAATCATAGGTCAACCGTTCCTGTAAGATTTTCTCCCCGGCATCGAAGTCCAGTTCACCCAGAACCAATCTGCGTAAACTAGATAAATATTGTCCGTACATCGGAAAATAGACCTCTTCTTGAAAAGCCGTCCATTCTTCCTCCCATTCACTTGCCGGAATTTCATAGGTCCGATCAAAATATGTTCTATCCTTAGCCAGCGTCTCTTCATAACGGTCAATTAGAAAACTTTGTGTCGTCACGTCTTCTGGGATTTGATACAGGTCACGAATTTCTTCTTCAATTACTGCGTAGTCATCCGTGAGAAGCCACTTTTGAAATTGTTCCGTGCTCGCTCCATGAATCAATTCCGACGTTAAAATTTGCCCGTATGTATAGACATCTTGCGTGTGATTATTCATTTGCAAGATTTTACTGGATGCATCTGCAAACGAGAGATTTTTATAGTTATCAAATGGTCCAAGCATCAAGGAACCTGTCATTGCTTCGGCAAATCCTTCTTCTAGCCAATGAGGAATCCTTACGTGTTTTCCCGCTTCTTGCAATTGGAACTGGTGGACGCGGTAATGCGTGTACTCATGAATGAAGATTTTTTCCCAGTACAGTGTATTCTCAAGCATGTCGATGCGCCCCGTAATAATTGAATATACGCCAGCCATATTGCCGTCCATTTCTAAAAGCTGAAGAGTCGAAGCATTTCTATGTAATTCAATCTCTGGTTTTTCTCCTTCTGCTAGAGGGGAAAGATAACGATCAAGCTGCGCTTCCATACGCGGGAATAATTCTTCCATAATGGCGACTTTATGTTCATTGTCTTCTGTTACATAATACGTCGCATACTTCCCGTCTACTCGGTATGAATCATCTTGCATCGTCGTCTGTCCTGTCAGACGCGCATACCAACGCACTTTCTCTTTCACTGATTCGTCCACATTCCCCGCTTGGATCACAAACGCATTGCCGAATGCCAACAGCACAATGGCGAGTCCGGCCGCTAACGATGTCACGAGAACGACCGTCCCGCTCCAACGGGAACGAATGCCAAGCCGTGGCAATTTGCCAACGACAAGAGCGACAAGTGAGATAATAAATATCGCAAATGGCACAAACCAAAGCACAATACCCCAAAGCATGCCGATCAATTCATCATACGAAAAAATAAGGTAGCCACTTCCACCTAAAAACAACACCATGACGACTAGGAACAACAAAAACTTCAAAAACCCCTTCATCCAACCTTCCTTTCATTCCCCCTTAATTTGTACGAAGGATTTCTAATATAGTGACGAGCCATAAGATTCCGAGGATACCAAAGCCAATCCATACTCGAAAACGTATCGCTGCTTTTCCTGCATCACTCAGCTGCGGATCTTCTTTGTATTTCCAGCGCTCGAAGAGAAACTCTGCCTCTTCTGGGTGGCGAAGCGCAAAAATCCCTAGCAGTACAAACACGATTGTTATACACACCAAGAAAAACATGGAGGGTACCCCTTTCCATCTCTTATTTCTAGTGTATACGATTCAAGATGGACATTGTTTCAAAAAATAGAATCATTCTCAGAATCGTAGAAAAAATGTTCTTATCGAACAATGCTATTGACTTTTATGTTCATAGGTAACATAATGATGTTTGAAGTGAACAATAAAGCGTTTTCATTAGGTGGAGGTTACGGTATGTCTATGAAGAGAAAAAAACACATTATGGAATTGTTACAACAGCAAGGCACCTTAGAAATCGCTGAGTTAACAGAACATTTCCAAGTGTCTTCTATGACCATTCGCCGGGATTTAGATCAATTAGAGAACGAAAAGAAATTGATACGTACGTATGGAGGAGCTACCTTAGCCCATCCACTAAAGTCTGAGCGTAGTTTTTCTGATAAACAATTGGAAATGCTTGAACAGAAACAACAAATAGCAGAACACGCCATTCCGTTCATTCAACCAGGGATGACATTATTACTTGACTCAGGAACCACTACACTTGAAATTGCGAAGCGACTTTCCGATATCGAACATCTTACAGTGGTAACAAACGATATCCAAATTGCTGCTGTTCTTATGAATTCGAAATTAGACGTCTATCTACTTGGAGGGCGCGTTCAAAATGATGTAGGCGCTGTATTTGGCAATCATGCCGAAGAAATGCTTAAAGAATTGCATGTCGACCTTTTCTTCCTTGGGGCACATGCTATCCATCCCTCCTTTGGGATTACAGCACCTACAATTGAAAAAGCCGCACTAAAGCGTGAGATGATTCGTGCAGCTGAACAAGTCTACCTCGTCGCAGACACGTCAAAATTCAATCAGAAAGCTTTCGCGAAAGTGTGTGACCTCTCTTCGATTACTGGAATTATTACAGATGATTCGTTACCGAAAGAGATCTATACACAATATAAGGAACTTGCGGAACTAAAAAAGGTTGTGAAGAAATGAAGATTGGAATTATAGCAGATGATTTAACAGGGGCGAATGCAACCGGTGTTCGTCTTGCCAAAAATGGATTTTCAAGTGCGACGGTCGTTTTTGGTGGGCCTATCCCTCAAAATGGGGGCGTATCCGCCATTTGTATCGACACAGATAGTCGGTATGTCGATCAAGAACTAGCAAAAGTGCGCGTTCAAGATGCCTATCACAAGCTCGCTGCTTGGGACGCTCAGATATTCGCAAAGCGAATTGATAGCACCATTAGAGGTAATTTAGGAATCGAGACGGACACCTTACTAAATGAGCTCGGTCCGGAAGCGGTAGCTATTGTAGTGGCTTCCTATCCCGATTCAGGTCGAGTGACATCAGGGGGGTACTTACTAGTTGATGGTATTCCTGTTCAAGAAACGGATGTTGCAAAAGATCCTATGAATCCCATTACACAATCGCATGTCCCTACTCTCTTTAGTGAGCAAAGTTCTCATCCAGTAGCTCATGTAGGACTAGACATTGTTTTACAAGGTTGTGCTGCAATCAAACCTAAGTTACAACAACTCGTGGAAGCAGGTTCTCGCATCATTGTTTTAGATGCCGTAACGAACGAAGAAGTAGACCATATTGCGGAAGCGATGGCAGAACTCAGCACCATTTCTTGGGTACCTGTTGATCCAGGTCCCCTTACAGCAACTTATGGAAGATTAATGGCACATCAAAGTGTAGCTCCAAAAAAGTGGATCTTTTCTATTGGAAGCATTACCCCGCTTACAGGGAGACAACTCCGCTATCTAATTGATAAGACGAACGCGAAACCTGTCTATGTGGACGTGAAGAAACTGGCATCCACAACTTCAAGTTGGGACACAGAAATCGAACGTGCCATCAAGGAAGGCTTAACTCGCTTGAACCAAGAGGACGTTTTAATTATTACTACGTATTCACCATCGGGTCAGGTGCTCAATTTAACAGAACTTGGACAGAAGGAAGGCGTGACGTCAACCGTCCTTGCCAAACGTATTACAGAAGGCCTCGCAACTATCAGTACACAGATTATGACACAGACCAATCATGTAATCGGAGGAACCTTCTCAAGCGGCGGGGATGTAACAGCTGCGATTTGTTCCGTGAGCCAAGCGGAAGCCATCGGTCTTGAAGACGAAGTTATTCCTCTGGCTGCCTATGGCACATTTATCGGAGGGCTTCTAAATGGCATCTCTGTCGTCACGAAAGGCGGAATGGTTGGCGATAAACAATCGATTTATCAATGTTTCACATTTCTAAAAACTAAAAACCAAGAAGGAAGTGGCGAAGAATGACAAACGAACGCGCAATTATTGCAATCCCAATGGGAGATGCAGCAGGAATTGGACCAGAAATCACGGTAAAATCTCTAGCTAAACAAGAAATTTATGATGCATGTAAACCTCTTGTCGTCGGAGATGCAAAAATCATCGAAAAGGCAATCGAAGTAACAGACGTGAAATTGTCTGTTCGTACAGTAACCTCACCTGCAGAGGGGAAATATGAATTCGGAACCGTAAATGTTTTAGATTTAAACAATATTGACCTTTCTACTTGGGAGGCTGGTCAAGTATCTGCACAATGTGGTCAAGCTTCTTTTGAATACATCAAGAAGTCTGTCGAACTAGCAAAAGCTGGTGAAGTCGCTGCTTTGGCAACTACACCAATCAACAAAGAATCTTTAAAAGCTGCGAATGTACCATACATTGGACATACAGAAATGTTAGAGGACCTTGGAAACACGCCAGACCCACTAACTATGTTCCAAGTGCATGACTTACGTATCTTCTTCTTGACGCGTCATGTATCTGTAAAAGAAGCCATTGATCAGATGACGAAAGAGCGTGTGAGAGACTACTTGAACCGTTGTGATAAAGCATTGCAACGCCTAGGTCTTGAAAATCGTAAACTTGCTGTAGCTGGATTGAATCCACACAGTGGAGAAAATGGACTTTTCGGTCGAGAAGAACTAGATGAAATTGCACCGGGAATTGAGGCAGCACGCGCGGATGGAATTGACGCACATGGTCCAGTACCAGCTGATTCAGTCTTCTTCCAAGCTTTACACGGGAAATACGATGCCGTCCTCTCTCTTTATCATGATCAAGGGCACATCGCCGCTAAAATGACGGACTTCCACCGTACGATCTCTATTACGAATGGCCTTCCTTTCCTTCGTACATCTGTTGACCATGGTACGGCATTCGATATCGCATGGAAGAACATTGCATCAAGTGTCAGCATGGAAGAATGTATCAAACTCGCTGCAACATATGCACCGAAGTTCACAGCAGATTCTATCTAACTAGTAGGAACTTGGAAGGGGTTCTCCCCTTCCTTCCCATATATTAAAAATGAAAGGGGTTACATGGGGATGACTCTTGAGACTCAAATGATGTTAGGATTAGTTTTAGGTGTTACTGTTCTTATTTTACTCGTTTTAAAAACGAAGATTCATGCATTTCTAGCTTTAATCATTGCTGCTTCCATTACAGGTTTAGTGGGGGGAATGGCTCCACTGGATGTAGCAGATTCGATATCTTTAGGATTCGGGAATACACTCGCTTCCATCGGGATCATTATTGGTTTTGGTGTAATGATGGGACGAATCTTAGAAGTAACAGGTGCCGCTGAAAAGCTTGCCTATACATTGATCAAATTTGTTGGGAAACGCAAAGAGGAATGGGCAATGGCAATTGCCGGTTATATTGTATCCATTCCAATTTTTGTTGATTCGGCTTTCGTTATTTTAAATCCTTTAGTACGTGCCTTATCATCAAAAACAGGTAAATCCGTTGTTACGTTAGGTGTAGCTTTAGCCATCGGTCTCGTTGCGACTCACCACGCCGTCCCTCCAACTCCAGGTCCATTAGGAGTTGCTGGTATCTTCGGAGTTGATGTCGGTTTAATGATTTTATGGGGATTAATTTTTGCTGTGCCGATTATTATTGTAGGCGTATTTTATGCTCAATGGGTCGGGAAGCGCATCTATCAAATTCCAAGTGAAGATGGATTAGGCTTCGTCCGTCCTGAAAATGTTTCTGCCTATGATGAATTTATTGCTCTTTCATCTGAGCGTGAAAAAGAGCTTCCGTCGTTATTCAAATCAATTTTACCGATTTTATTACCGATTGTTCTTATCTTTATTAATACCACTTTAACCGCACTCGAGATTTCGGGTGGGGCAATTGATTACCTTCTCTTCTTAGGAAAGCCAGTCATTGCGGTCGCATTAGGTTTAGTGGCTGCCATCTATGCTCTAGCGAATCGCTTGAAACGTGAGGAAGCACTCGAGCGTATGGAAGAAGGAATGACAACTGCTGGTATCATTTTACTAGTTACCGGTGCCGGTGGTGCGTTGGGGCAGGTTCTGCGTGAAAGTGGCGCGGGTGACTATATTGCGCAAGTGATTGCAGACTTACCGCTTCCAGCCATTTTGATTCCTTTCTTCGTTGCTACTTTGGTTCGTCTGATCCAGGGAAGTGGAACGGTTGCTATGATTACAGCGGCATCTATCTCTGCACCGATCTTAGCGAACCTAGATGTGAACTTAGCATTAGCTGCGCAAGCGGCGGCATTAGGTGCCATGATTTTCTCTTACTTCAACGACTCCATGTTCTGGGTCGTCAACCGCATGCTCGGCATCAAAAATGTCAAAGAACAAATCATGGTGTGGTCAGTCCCAACAACTTTAGCTTGGGCAACATCATTAGTTATGCTTCTCATCGCCAATATGTTCTTTGGTTAATATCTGTATATCAAAAAACGCCTTTTCCGTTTAGGAAAGGCGTTTTTTACTATTAGATGTACGTCGTCACAGCCCCAAATCCAAGAGCAAGTAAAATCACAACTGCCGGATGCAGTTTTACACGTTCCAATAAGATATAAGCGCCAATCACTAAAAACACGGTGATCCACGCCCCATTTATTTCATAGGAATCAAAAAAGAATTGAAAGGTAAGGACGACCAACAGAACCGCAATAACCGGACGAACCCATTTCGTTAGGTTTTTCACATACGGCGAATTTTTGTAGCGCCATAGAATGTTTAGTAGCACAATCATCATCAGGAGGGAGGGACCGACACTCGCAAAGAGAGCAACCATCGCCCCGAGCACACCTGCTTGATCATACCCTACAAATCCAGCCATCTTCGTCGCAATCGGTCCCGGAAGCGCGTTTGCGGCAGCAACCATTTCCGAGAACTCCGGGTTGGTCATCCAGCCGTAGCGATCCACGACCTCCACTTGTACGAGTGGAATAGCAGCAGGTCCTCCTCCGTACCCGAGAATTCCCGGAATCAAGAAGGCGAGAAACAGTTCCCAGTAAATCATAGGCGTTTCCTCCTTTTCGTGAGAAGTGGCGAGAAGATGAGTGCAAACACTGCAAGAATCACAAAGGCTGGGTGAATGTTCAATACATACATGGCAACATAAGCAATGACAATCGCAAATATGGCTTTTGCCCAGCCAATCGAATCCCCAGATTTTTTCACAAAATCCCATGCGAGGACCCCAAGCATGACAGTCACCACTGGGATGACTGCGCTGGCCATATTGGTCACCACCGGTAGATCTTTATACGCTGCTAATAAGTTGAGCAACAGAATCACCGCAATGACTGTAGGCACTACATTGACCACAAGGGCAATCAGTAGCCCCAGCATGCCCGCCACGCGGTACCCGATATAGCCCGCCATCTTCGTGGCAATCGGTCCCGGCATTGTATTGGCGAGGGCAAGGATATCACCAAATTCGTCATCGGTCATCCATTTATATTTCTTCACTGCCTCTGTATGAACTAACGGGATAGAAGACGGTCCGCCTCCAAATCCGAAGATCCCAACGCGGAAGAATCCAAGCGCCAGTTCTTTGTAAAGACGACCAGTCGAGCGTTCATCTGCTGTCTTTACATGTTGACGTGCTACCAAGCAGCGACTGATCCATCTGTCCGTGATTCGGTCCCACCTTGGAGTACGCCCGTTTCAGGATCTCGCCAAATGATTTGACCACGTCCAAAACTTCCTCCATCCGGTAAGACCTGTACTGTATGTCCTTTGCGAATCAATGCCTGAACCAAGTAGTTCGGGAATTCCGGTTCGACATGAATCGTCTTTCCTTCAATCCACTGCCATCTTGGCATATCTAGTGTCGCTTGCGGATTCAAGTGATGGTCTACTGTACTTGCAACGACCTGGAAGTGTCCTTGTGGCTGCATGTATCCACCCATGACACCAAACGGTCCAACGGCTTTGCCATCTTTTGAAAGGAATCCAGGTATAATCGTGTGATACGTTCGTTTCCCTGGCTTTAAGTAGTTTGGATGTTCCGGATCCAGCGAGAAATCATGCCCACGGTTCTGTAGGGCAATCCCTGTACCTGGCACAACTATGCCTGAACCGAAGCCCATATAGTTACTTTGAATATAAGAAATCATGTTGCCTTCATTATCTGCCGCTGCTAAATAGACTGTACCTCCGCGCGGAAGATCGTATGGTTCCGGTTGAAGTGCTTCGTCACCAATAAGTTTCGCACGTTTCGATGCATACTCATCTGAAAGCAGATGCTGCGGGTCAACTGGCATTTCACTCGGTTCCGTAATAAATGCTTTGCCATCTGTGAACGCAAGTTTCATCGCTTCGATTTGACGGTGTAAGCTGTCGACATCCTGCCAATGATTTTCACCTGTTTTCTCGAAGATTTTTAATGCCATTTGTGCAATCATGCCTTGTCCGTTAGGAGGAATTTCCCACACATCATAGCCTTTGTAATTGGCCGATAACGGTTCTACCCATTCGGGTTCATACGCAGCAAGATCTTCTTTTGATAAATACCCGCCGTGTTTTTTCATGAAAGTATCCATCTGATCGGCAAGTTCACCTTTATAAAAGGCTTCCGCTTCCGTTTCTGCAATCGCACGTAACGTCGATGCATGTCCTGATGAAGACCATAGCTCACCAATCTTCGGAGCTTCCCCAGATGGCGCGAATGTCTCGAACCAACCTGCAAACTCTTCCGACGTATGCGTTTCTTTAAACTTCTTATGCGCAAGGCCCCAGAACTTTCCGAGGATTGGGGAGATCGGGTACCCTCCTTCTGCGTAGCGGATGGCAGGGGCCAACACGTCTTTTAGCGGCAGCTTTCCAAATTTCTTTGATAGGGCTACCCACCCAGCAGGAACGCCAGGAACCGTCACAGGAAGTACGCCAAACACAGGGACATTTTTGTGTCCCGCTTCTTTCAATTTATCAGCAGAAATGGACTGTGGCGCAGGTCCGGAAGCGTTCAATCCGTGTAACTTGTCCTTTACCCAGACAAGAGCAAAGGCGTCGCCACCGATTCCATTTGATGTCGGTTCAACAACTGTCAATGCGGCTGCAGTTGCAATGGCTGCATCAATGGCGTTTCCACCTTGTTTTAAAATATCTAGTCCTGCTTGGGCAGCAAGTGGTTGAGATGTTGCCACCATGCCGTTTTTTCCAAATACGGTATTTCGTTTCCCTGGAAAGGGATGGTATAAATAATCCACTATACGTCAGCTCCTTCGAGTATACTCTTTCCTGCAAAATGACAGGCTGCAAAATGCTCTGGTTGATATTCTTGCCATTCTGGTTTGGATTGGACACAGACGTCTTGGGCAATCGGACAACGTGTATGGAATGGACACCCACTTGGTGGGTTTGCCGGATTCGGTAAATCCCCTTGTAAGCGCACTCGTTTCACGTTGGCATGGACGGATGGGCGTGGAATAGCTGAGAGAAGCGCTTGAGTATACGGATGAAGAGGGGTTTCAAAAAGTTCTTCTACTTTCGCTAATTCTACACTGTTTCCTAAATACATTACTAAGACGCGGTCACAGAAATATCGTACCACACCTAAGTCGTGAGAGATGAATAGATAGCTAAGGTTATATTTCTCTTGAATGGTTTTTAATAACTTTAAGACTTGCGCTTGAACGGAAACATCGAGCGCGGAGACCGCTTCATCACAAATGATAAACGATGGATTTAATGCGATCGCTCGTGCAATTCCGATGCGTTGTCGTTGTCCTCCACTAAATTCATGAGGATACCGATCAAAATGTTCTTCTTTTAGACCTACTTCTTTCAGCAGATCTACGACAGCATCTCTTTTTTCTTTCGCAGAAAGATTTGTATGCATCGAGAACACTTCTACAAGGGCATCGCCTACACGCTGTCTAGGATTTAAAGAAGCATAAGGATCTTGGAAGATCATTTGCATTTCTTTCACAAACTTCTTCTTTTCATGGCGTTTTAAATTTTGGATTTCCTGGTCACGATAGTACACTTGACCATCTGTAATCTCTTCTAATCCTAAAATGGTTCGACCTAGAGTGGACTTCCCACAACCGGATTCTCCGACGACACCCAAACTTTCGCCTTCCATCAGTTCAAAGGAAACGGATTCAACGGCCTTCACATGCCCTTGAACGCGCTTAAGTAAACCACCTTTAATCGGAAAATACTTTTTAACGTTGTGCAACTTTAAGAGGGGCGTCTTCGCTTCTTGTTGCTGTTCCTTCGTCGTTTGTGCCAACACCATCAGATACTGCCTCCTCTCTTGTTAACCAACAACTTACATAATGCCCGTTCCCTAAGTCATCTTCCGGGGGAACCTGCTGGCGGCATCGGTCCATTGCAAATAGACAACGCGGGTGGAACCGACACCCTTGAATTTGCTCGGTCAAACTTGGCAAGGTTCCAGGAATTGGGTGAAGCTCAAATGTTGGGTCATCCACATTTGGCACCGAACCAAGTAATCCTCTTGTATATGGATGCTTCGGTCGATCAAAGATTTCCTCTACTGGACCTTCCTCAATTTTTTGGCCAGCATACATGACCATCACACGGTCTGCAACTTCAGCCACAACACCCATATCATGAGTAATAAACATGACCCCCATATCCAGACGGTCTTTCAGTTCATTAATCAGATCTAAGATCTGCGCTTGAATCGTAACATCTAACGCTGTTGTCGGTTCATCTGCAATCAATAACCCCGGGTCGCCGGCTAATGCAATGGCAATCATCACACGCTGGCGCATTCCCCCACTCAGTTCATGCGGGTATTGATTCATTCGCTTTTCTGGATAAGGAATCCCTACTTGATTCAGTAATTCGATACCACGAGTCGTCGCTTGTTGCTTCGACATTCCATGATGAATCATCAGTGGTTCTCTTAGTTGATAGCCCACCGTCAAAACTGGGTTTAAAGCCGTCATAGGCTCTTGAAAAATCATCGATATTTCAGAGCCGCGCATCAATCTCTTTTTTTCCGCTGAGAGATTGTGGATGGCTTCGCCTTTATACCGAACTTCTCCATTAGCAATACGTCCATTTTCAGGTAAAAGTCCAATGACGGAAAGAGATGTAATACTCTTTCCGCAACCAGACTCCCCTACGATACAGAGAGTTTCTCCTTTTCGAACTGAAAAGGTGACATCCCGAACCGCTTGGACTGGACCTTCCTTTGTACGGAATTCAGTAACCAAGTTGTTAACTTCAAGTAATGTCTCCTTCATCGAATCTCCTACTTTCTTGTTACATCTTTAAGTGTCCATTTTCCATTTGGTTCGAGAATTAAATTTGTATACTCACTGTTCATCGCCCCAGTTACGACACCATGGTACATGACGACGACATCATTCTGCTCGAGCAATAATCCATTCGCTTGATCCAAGTAGTTTAAACGCTCTTCTTGGTCAACCGATGTACGAGACGCATCGACTAACTCATCAAACTCGGCATTCGAATATTGTGCACGGTTAGAAGAACCGATATTGTCAGTGTGCAAGTTCGGATAGAACATTTCTGATCCATCTTGTGTTAAGTTCGCCCAACTTAAGAACGTAATGTCAAATTGGCCAGCACGAGCTGTATCTAAGAATGTTGCCCATTCCATCGTTTCGATCTTTACATTAAATCCAGCTTCCGTTAACTGAGCTTGAGCAATTTCTGCCATCAAAACAAAATTATCACGGTTCGCAGTGAGTAGAGAAATCGTTCGATCACCATACCCATTTTCTTCAACAAGTTGCTTGGCGAGTTCCGGATCATAAGCTTGCCCTGCTGCGTTTTTTGATTCATTGTAACCAAATACCATAGGTCCTAATACGCTGTCGCTTCGAAGACCTAAGCCATTTAATTTACCAACGAATGCATCACGGTCTACAGCAGCCGCAACCGCTTTACGAAAATTCTCATCTTGATTCTCTGGTCGTGATTGGTTGAAAGCCAAATAGAAGACAGATGTTCCATCTTTTTTCTCAATATCGACATTTTGGATAGATTCAATTCGTGCAATCTGCTCACTTGGCAAGTTATCGATAAAATCAACTTCTCCTGTTTGAAGCATAGAGATTGCTGTTGATATTTCAGGGACAACTTTGAAAACGAGCTTCTTAATATCTGGTGCGCCGTCACGGTAGTCTTCAAATGCTTCTAGAACAACTTGGTCACCTGGTGTATAGCTGACAAACTTAAATGGACCTGAACCTACAGGGTTGCTCATCAAGTCTTGCGCTTGGTCAGCTGTTGGACTTACAATAGCTGCGTTTGAGTGTGCCAAAGAAGCTAAGAACGGCCCGTATGGATACTTTGTTGTGATTTTTACAGTGAATTCGTCTTCTACAGTAATTTCATCCACTGGTTCAAGTAAAGATGCACGTGGTGCAGCAGTAGCTGGATCACGCAATTTATCGAATGTGTACTTAACAGATTCTGCATTAAGAGGTGTCCCGTCATGGAAAACTACATCTTCGCGAATCTTAAAAATCCAAGTTAACTCATCAGGGTTTTCATACGATTCTGCAAGAGATGGAATCAACTCCCCTGTATCCGTATCGCGTTCAAACAGCGTTTCGTAAACATGTTCTTGGACATTGGCTGAAACCGAATCGTTTGTCAAAATTGGTGAAAGGCCGGCTACATCAGAAGTCGAAGCGTACACAAATTCTTCAATTTCTCCACCCCCTGCTTCTGTCGTTCCTCCTTCATTTGTTTGGCTTGGTGCAGAGCTCGATTCCCCTCCACAAGCCGCTAATACCACTGCTGCGATAAGTGCTACAAAAAGTACCCATACCTTTTTCATTCTTCATTTCCTCCCTTTTATTAGTTAATTCAGATCCATATTTGGATCCAGTGCATCCCGTAATCCGTCACCTACTACATTGAAAGCAAATACCGTTAGCATGATAGCAATCCCCGGAATTACAGTTAAGTGAGGGGATGTCCACATATAATCCTGACCTTGCGCAATCATTGCGCCCCATTCAGGTGTTGGAGGTTGAGCACCAAGGCCAAGGTAACTGAGTGCAGCCGTGGAGAGGATGGCGGTTGCCATACGCATCGTGGCAAAAACAATGATCGGTGCTAAAGCATTCGGAAGAATATGTTTCACCATGATCCGAAGGTCCGAAGCACCCATAGACTTCATCGCCATGATGTATTCCTTTTCCTTAATAGAGAGAACCGAACCGCGCACAATTCTCGCACACGTCGGAATGGACCAAATACTGATGGCAATAGCGACATTTATCAAGCTTGTTCCTAAAATTGCGATAATCAACATCGCTAGTAAGATACCTGGAAATGCGAACAACAGATCGACAAAACGCATAATGACGGCATCCCATTTTTTGTAGTAACCAGCCAGCATACCGAGCACTACACCACCGAGGAGTCCTAATGTAACGGCAGTGATCGCCACCACAAGTGAAATTTGTGCGCCATAGACAATGCGTGTCCATACATCTCTTCCATAATTGTCTGTACCGAGGATATGTCCTTCTGACATGACAGGTAATTCACTCTTAGTCAGTTGTTGTGTCGCAGGATCATAAGATGTAATCCAAGGTGCGGTGAGCGCCATAATAACTTGAATCGCAATGATGATCAGCCCAACTACCGCCAACTTGTTTTTCAACAATCGTTTCATTGTAGATACAACAAATCGATCTTTCTTCTTTGTTCGGACTTGAGGAGTCTCTACGGAGAATGTGGTAGACATCGTCAGCCTCCTTTCTATTCGTATTTGATTCGAGGATCTACGTACGTGTAAACAATGTCAACAATCAAGTTCACCACAACAAAAAGTGTGGCGACGAGTAGTACCGAACCTTGAACAAGTGGAAAATCTCGCATTGCGATGGCATCAATCATTAATCGACCTACACCGTTAATCGCAAATACTTTTTCTGTAATAATGGTCCCACCTAGTAAGAATCCAAAATTCAATCCAATGACTGTGATGACAGGAATCATGGCATTTTTCAGTGTATGGACCCAAATGACCTTTGTCTCTTTTACACCTTTCGCGCGGGCCGTTCGAACATAATCTGCACGAACCACTTCTAACATAGAGGACCTGGTCATTCGAGCAATCATGGCCGCTGAACCCGTTCCTAAGGTGATGGCTGGTAAAATCAGTTGTTTAAACCCTTCAGCTGTATAGAATGGTTCACTTAACCCTCCGACCGGAAGCCATTGTAAATTTACCGCAAACACTAAAATTAATAGAGCGCCTAACCAAAAGTTCGGAATTGATATACCGGCTAGTGCAAATGTAGTCGATGTGAAGTCTAGCCATGAGTTGTGCCGCAGGGCCGATATCAGTCCTGCAACGAGACCAATCACAACAGCGACCACCATACTAGCAATGGCTAACTTTAATGTGTTCGGAAAGCGAACGGCTATGGCATCCGCTACCGACTGTTTGGTTTGATAGGAGTATCCAAAGTCTCCTTGTACGGCATTTCCTAAATACCGGCCATATTGGACCAAGAAAGGATCATTCAACCCCAAATTTTCTCGTATGTTTTCTAAATCAGCTTCTGTGGCCGTCGGACCCCCAATCATGCTAGCCGGGTCCCCTGGAGCAATATACATGGAACCAAATACTAGAAACGAAATCCCGAGTAGTAGAAGAAGCAATTCTCCTACACGACGAACGATTAATGTGATCATTCCGTACCCCCTTATACATTTGTTAATCAATAATTATGTTTAAATTAACAAAAGTTAATTATTTATTGTTTTTGAGTATAAAACAGATAATTCTAAAAATCTACACTATTTTTCAAATAAATTTGAATTTACACATTTATTTTAATTAATATCGTATTATTTGTTCATTTAGTTACGTTTTGTTGTTAATTCTAAACTTTTCAGATACAAACGTAAGTAACAAACTATTCATTATAAAAACTTAATCTATACAACCTGTTTGTATAAAATTCTAAAAAATGGTAAATAAAAACCCCTGACAATTAGTCAGGAGCTATGTAAATCAAAATTATTAAAGTTTTAGACCGGAGCGACTTTTGAATCTTCGAAGTAAAATATGGCTTTCTACACGTGTAATCCCTTCAAAAGCATATAACTCTTCATTAATGAATTTTTCCAAACTTTGAAAGTCATCAACGAGGACGTGCATATGTAGAGTGGAAGGCCCTGTCATTTGATAACAGCTAGCCACACTTGCGTTTTCTGCTAAATTTTCGGCAACCTCGACCAATGATTTTGGTTCACAATCTACTTCAAAGAAAGCAGACACACTCTTTCCTACTTTTTCTGAATTGACAACTACCGTAAAGCGCTCAATAACGCCACGTTTCTGTAAATCATGTACACGTTCACGAACCGCTACACGTGATAAGTTTAATTCTTTTCCAATATCCACATATGACATACGCCCGTTTTGAATGAGTAGTTCAAGTATGCGCTTATCTGTTTGATCAATTTGTACAGTCATTCTATCTTCCCTCTTTAAAGAATACATTTTGTTTAAAATATACCCTATTTTAAAACATATTGAAACCACAAAAATATCATTTCGTTCATTTCGAAGGATATGCTTGTCGATATTTCCCGGGAAATAGTGAACCTTGTCAGTTTTTGCAAATGAAGCGAACCACATTCATTTCTTTATCGATGCCTTTAATTTCCGCTGTAACATGCTCAATCCTAATGCCATCGAGAAGAGGCGAGTCGCTCGAGATTTCTTCGAATACATCTTTTGCCATCACGATATCATGCCCCTTACTCAACTGTTGCATGCGGGCTGCGATATTGATTGTCCGGCCAAAGTAATCGAGTAAGTCATTGGCATTGACGGCAATTGCCGGTCCGTAATCTCTTCATCTGACCAAGCCTTCTTATAAATACGGTTGCTGCCAGGGGCGTCAAAGACATCCGCTATGGCTATAATCCGTCCAAAGATATGAATTTCTTCACCTTTTAACCCTTGTGGGTAGCCCCTGCCATTCCATCGTTCGTGCTGCTGATGAGCAATGAATGCCGCCACTTTTAACAGGTCCCGATTGGAATGTTTAAATACGTCATAACCAATCGTCGAATGCTCTTTCATCACATGATATTCTTCATCTTCCTTGTCTCTTGGTGGGGCGGATTTGCTTTGTCACCTCTTGCTATAGGAATTGTGTTCATTTCCAACATCCTGTTAGACCGACGCGATTTTATCCAGTGGTGGAACCGAGTCATCATGCGCAATAACGAACTATCTTTGTTATCGATTGTCTCGGACCAAATTTTCCATATTCTTATCCTCGCAGTCATTTTACATTACGGGCTCTAACCTAGTGAAACTTTCCCTCACTCCTCTCGTAGGTAACCTAAGGAGTGATTTTTATGTGGAAACAAAATCGACCACACGTGGAACTTGAGTCTACGTTCGTAGAGCGGGTATTCGTTTTTTTGAGTATAGGAATTTATAGTGTTTGGGTAGGTTGGCTTGCCTTAATATGGGGAGATATCCCCGCTGAGGTTCCGGGTCACTTTGGAATCAATGGAGAAGTGACACGATGGGGGTCAAAATGGGAATTGATCATGTTGCCAGTGATTTCTGGAGTACTGGGTTTCTTCATGATTTGGTTACGAAAGAAGCCAGAATGGCACAACTTTCCTGTTAACATAACAGAAGAAAATGCGCCTTTCTATTATCGATTGTCCCGAAATCTGCTTGTATGGATCACGTTTGTCATTGTGGCAGGGTTTGCGTGGTTGTCATGGGATGTCGTTCAAATTGCACGTGGCCATTCACCATTCTTAGAAAACTGGTTCATGCCAGTATTTTTGACGGGGACATTTGCGCCGGTGATTTACTTCTTCATCCAGATGTTTCGGTATCAGTCGAAACAAAAATCATAAAGGAGCTTTCCGATGGAAACTAAACAAAGAGGTAAATCAAGTTGGAAGACCCCACTCTCTCAATTCATCGTTGGTGGGATAGCAGGGTTCGCAATCGTCAGTTACTACTTTACCCATGACATCACTTTCAGCTTAATGAGTGTTCTATCAATTCTACTCATCGCGATTGCTAGTTTTATTTTCGCTATTATTTTGCACGAAACTGGTCATGCGCTTGCTGGTAAGCTTTCGGGTATGGAAGTGATGAACCTTTCTTACGGACCCTTCATCTATGCAAAGACGAATGGAGCATCTAAATTCTATTTTAAGGCACCTGCTATGGGATACATAGGACGTGCAATGTTGCGCTTCCCTACACAATTACCAGAGCATGAAATGCGGAGACGATTGATTCCTTTCATTTACGGAGGTCCTGTAGCCAATATAGTCGTAGCCGTCTCCCTACTCATTCCATCCTACATTTACGGATGGAGTGGCTGGTTTACATTTGCGCTAGTTCAACTGTTTACAGGTCTCTCAAACCTTACATCGATGGAAACTGGTGGTGCCCAGACAGATGGGCGAGTGATTGCGATGTTAAAAGGAAAAGAGCCGGGGGCAGATCTGTTACTGATCAGCTATAAGCTATTGCAACAAGACCCTACAGCCTCTGGACGTTGGACGAATGATGTCATGCAAGAAGCAGAAGAAATCATCTTGCGTTATAAAAATTGGCCTCTTGCAGCGTCTTTATTGGCTTCTGTTAGTCCGTACTACTATTCTCGCGACCCCGAACGCATTATAGAGCTTTCCGAAGACAGAGCGTTTTTAGAGCGGACAAAGCAAAGTAGTATTTTAGAAGACATTACAGATCTCTCGGTTATTACGAACTACTATTACGCAGGAAGATTGATGACAGAACCAGGTATTGAAGAAAAGCTCCGCCAAATTAGTGACCGTGACAAGGTCTCTCGTCATCTGCGCGATGCGTATTTAGCACTTATTTCTGGTGATAAGAATGAGGCGATAACCGCTATTTATGCCACTGAAAAAGAGTTAGGCGATTGGCATCCACTCTATTTAGAAGCTACCGCTCTGAAGTCTGTGCTACGTGATTTACTCCAGGATGCAAGAAGCAGCTGACCCCATGAGGCCAGCTGCTTTTTAATTGAATGACGTAGCGGCATTCGATGCAGCCGCTTCATCTGCTTTCACACAATCAATCGCGACTACCAATCCAATCATAATTTCTTCCATAGATTCCTTATAGATAGTGACTTGATAGCTATCTCCCCAAGCAAACCATTCTTTCGATACACTCCCAATGACTTCTCCATTTTGAAGAACATCAAATGTCATGTCCCACCAATTCCCTTGTACTTCAATTCCGGCAGCGTCAATCGTGTAACGCGCTTTGAAGAAGGAGAACTCTTTTTTGATTGTGATCATTTGACGCCCGTTCACTTCTAGAAAGAACTGGGGTAAGAAACTAAAGGTTTTCTTTGTAACCATAGCAATTTCTGTGCGTGACGTGTCAAAGATACTGAAGGTCTTTGGAATCTTCATGAAGCTACCTTCTACAAAATAAGCATCGTTCTGATTCTCATCTTTCACTGTGAATTGTCCATTTAAACTAAAGACTTTTTGTTTGATATAGAGTTGTCTCATACCGCATCCCCTTCCGCGTTGTACTACATATCTTTACGAAGTACGGAAGCAAAAGATTCAATTTCATGGCATACTACAATAAAAAGGGTGCGTAAAAAAGTAGCTTCTCTCACTTTTGTTTAGAGAAGCTACTAGTCTTGTCTATTTTGTTCCTTGTTTACGTTCACGTAAGACCGTCAATAGTTTTTGATTGATGGCTAAGTACTGTTCAACTTCTTGTTCCGATAATATACTAAAAAGCTCCAAACGATGCTTGCGGCCCAACTGAGTCGCCTCTTCCAGCACTCGCTCTCCTGCCTCTGTAATAGAAAGCTTGGTTTGACGGCGATCTCCCTCAACTGCTAAACGCTCTACCAATTCTAACTTTACAAGTTTGTTCCCAATATTGGTCATCGCACCACCTGTAAAATGTAATCCTTCTGCAAGTTTCATCGAATTTTGTGGACCTTTTCGTTTCAACTCAGCCAACACGAGGATTGGTGAAATACCAAGTGGATGTTCGAATTCTTCATTCCAGCGCATAATTGCCTCATTTGTCACTGCTTCAGCAGAATGAATCAACTCAAATAAATCTTTCGATTTCTCTGTCATATCCATCCCCCTCTTTCTCTTGTATTTTAGCACTAAACAATATAAAGAAGAAGAGAAGTGCATGGTTCTCTCCCATGCACTCCTCGAGCATTTATTCGGATTCCATTTCTGCTGGTTCTGATTCGTTTAAGTCTACGTCTACTGAAGAAATGAAGTATTTTGTCCCTTCAACTCCATCTACAACTACTTTCTTACGATCAAAGAGTGACACTGTTTGAATCTTTTCCATTTCTCCCGTTTCGGGATCTTGCGCGTAAATGCGGTAACCAATAATTGCGTCATCGCGAACGGCATGCCATGAAAGTGTACTCGTTGCTTCATTTAAGGAGATGTTTGAAGGCGCTTCGGGTTCTGTTTCCAACACGCTAGAATCTGATACAAGCTTTGTCGTAACCACTAGACGTTGATCGTGCGATCCAACATCCCGGTTAAATGTTCCTGTACATGTAATCAAATTCAACATTTGTTGATTTGACGGTCCAAAAATCTCACGTATTGGTGCTTCTTCAGTTTTATAGCTCACTTTATTCGTTACTTCAAACACCATCTCTCGTCCAGTGGAGTCTGTAATAATGACTTGCTCTCCTACTTCTACATCTTTAAGATCATAAAAGATAGCAGGTCCGGTTGTGCTGTCGACGTGGCCCGCTAGAACAGAGTGTCCTTTTGCCCCCACTTTGTATCCAGGTTCAAACCACCCTACTTCGTCCGGATCATCCGGAACCCCCATCTCTCCATTCTCTAAAACTCCTGTAGGCTGTACAGTAGCTTTAACTCCAATAGAAGGTATTTCTATTGTTTGAGGCTCCATTCCCTTGATTGCATTTAGGCGCTGCTTTTGCAGTTCTTTCAGCTTTTCACGTTGTTTTGGGAGAATGGGGAATTCGGCGATTTTATCAACATCATCTTGAATCTCCGTCAATGTCTTCACTTCTTGACGTGGGGATTCTTTTGACTCTGTCGTTTGCCCTTCCGCTCCTATTGGTTCATCTCCCATCGGATCTAAGATGAAAAATAGACTTGTAATTAGAAGTAATGCCACAACTAGTGGCAGAAAGCGCTTTTGCATGAATACCCTCCTCCCTTAAACCGAATCGTGTGCTTTAGTTCTGCACTTTTCTTTGGCGATACATGACTGCTCCTGCTGAAAGAAGAATCAATGTACTTAACGCTACCCATAGGTTCATCGTAGAGTTTGCTTCTGAACCACCAAGACCTGTGGCTGGCATTTTTTCAGGTGCCGTTGTCGTAAATTCTTCTGGGAACTGGTCGACAATCGCAAAACTCAACAATTCTCCAAGGTCGAACATAATCGCATATCCATCGCGATACGTAGAATAGGAGCCGTCAAAATCACCTGTCACATAAAAGTTGAATGTATCGATTACAGACTTTTCATGTGCAGCAATTGCAGAAACTGTATCTTCTAAAGGCATTCGCCCTTCTGTTGCTTCACTTAAGAATACTCCAAGTTCATCAGCAAACGCGTTCGTCAATGATTCTGTTGCTTCGTCAATCGCCGTTTGATCTTCATTTGCTCGAGCAAATGCTAAATCACTTTGTGCAGAAAGATGCTCTCCTGTCCAAATTTGTTCAAACTGAGTGGCTGCTTCCTCACCGTAAAAAGTGGAGATTGCGCCAGTAAACTCAGCGGTATTTTGGTCCTGCGCCCAGTCTACAAAGTCAAAGTCTTCTGAAGCTGTGAACCCTTTTATTAAGCTTAGGTTTGCTAGTGCAAAGTGTTCTGCTGCGAGACGATTAACAGTCGAACGGAAATCACCAGCTGGCGTATTCGGGTCTGTAAATTGGTCGGGGAACTGTGCATGGATCGCTCCACTGATTGCAGCTCCTGCTCCAAAAATTTGTTTAAACCCTTCTAAATAAGTCATATAAGACGCTTCGTACTCGCCCTCCACATATAAATCAAATGTATCTTGAACGAAGTCTTCATGTGTCCGTAACGCTTCTTTTGCCCCGTCCGCTGGAAGATTTCCTTCAGTAGCCGTTCCTAGGAAGTCGCCCATCTCGGTAACGAATGCTTGAATCCCATCCAATGCTTCTTGCTTTAGTTGTTCATCTCCATTTTTCACAGCAAGTGCGTAGTCATCCGTCCCTGTGTTGTGTTTATCAAAGATTTCAACGAATGCCGCACCTCCTTCTTCTCCATAAACAGAAGCAATGACTGGTTCCATATCTGCTGCATTTTCATCAAGTGCATCCATTGCTGCTTCTGCTGCTTCATCACCATCATAAATCTTCATCATGCTATCAACAGCCAGTACATAGTGTTCAGATAACAAGGCATCTAAAGTTGCCCGTAGCTCAACACCGGAAGTATCAGTTGTGGGTGCTTGTTCTGCAGCACTCGCTGTTGTGATGCCAGATAATAAAAGAACAGCCCCGGCAAGCGGAGCTATTATTTTTTGTTTATTCATAGTATCGACTCCTTCGGTTTTTTGTATAAAGAGCTAACGAAGGAATTTGGTAGATGGATCACTTTAACGTAGAAATTTTTCAAGCAATTGCTGATTTTGTTCCAGGAACGCGCGGTTTTAGACACCGATGCGGTTCTTTCGTATACTCAATTTAATTGGAGGGGATCAGATGACGACGCGATGGATTTTTGGAAGTCATCTTTCACATGACTTACCCATTGTGAAAGAAGCAGATAAAGAAACGGATGTTTTTTTGTTTGTCGAAGCGCACTCTCGTTCGACCTGGCAAAACTACCACAAACAGAAGCTTGTTCTCGTGTTTTCAGCAATGCGTCACTTTGCGGAGGAACTCAAAAACAAAGGATATACGGTAGATTACCGAGAGGCAGGGGAGAAACGCGCTGAAGAAGACAAAGAAGCCATACGGAAAAAGGCTGCATCTTTAAAAGCGCAGCTAGCTTCCGGTGCGTTTCATCTAGACAACAAAACAACCTCCTACTCGGACTGAGCGGGAGGTTGTTTTTATGCAAAGATCGTTTGGACAAGCACCATATAAAATACAGTCCCACCGGCAATCGACAGTAACATATTGCGCTTCCATATATGTAAACCTACAATCAGTAAAATCCCAAGTATCTCGGGTAACCCGTATAATCCCCCGGTCCATTCTACATCTTTCACACTATAAATCACCAAGAGGCCAAGTACAGCTGGCGGTAACAAACGCCCTAAAAACAACACATAGCCTGGCGTCGGTTTATCCGCTGGGAAAATCCAGAACGGTAAAAACCGCGTCAACATCGTACCGAGTACAACTACTGCAATCGTTATAATCTGTTGCGTCAATGTCATAACGGCTTCACTTCCCTTCGCTCAAGCGGCTTCCGGAAAGCAATTAAAATTATCAAAATCCCGATCATCGCCGGAATGACGAACTGATTCGCGCCAAATATCATCAGTGCAGCAACGGATGCAACCAGCCCAATCATCGCACTTGTATGGCGTTTTTCTTGTAGCCAGTTTTCTAAGAAAATCACCACAAACAAAGCCGTCATTACGAACAACAGGCCATCTGTATTGAATGTGATGAATTGACCCAGTACTGCCCCAAGCGTCGAACCTCCCACCCAATACATGTGATTGTAGAGCGTGACAAAAAACATGAACCATCCTTTATCAATCGTGGGATCTGGCTTCGCTGTATAATTTATAGAAAATGATTCATCACACATGCCGAAAATTAGATACAACTTCTTCTTCCCAACAGAATGGTATTTCTCGAGCATCGATAGTCCATAGAACAGGTGGCGCGCATTCACCATAATCGCTAGCAAAAACGCTTGAAATGGAGCAAACGCCATCAATAAAAGGTTCGCTGTAATAAATTCAATGGAGCCTGCAAAAATAAAAAAGCTCATCAAAATCGGGAAGATCGGATGAAACCCTAATGAAGTCATATAGATTCCGTACGCCGCTCCTAAAAACGTGAATCCAGCTAGTATCGGAATGGTCGCAGGAAAAGCCGCACGTGCTGCTCTTCTTACAGGTGATGCCATGGTGCAACAGCCTCCTTCTCTCTCTACCTCAGTTGTACCATATTTCCATTCCTATAAGTATCATTATTTTCAGGTTTATTTTAAATTCTACAGATAAGCCTTTGACAATTTCCAAAAAGTGCTGTAAATTACTCAATGGACGAACATTAATAGTGTTTTAAATTAAAATATTCGTTTTTAGGGGATGGAATGAATGGAAAATGTATTTGATTATGAAGATATTCAGTTAGTACCAAATAAATGTATCGTTGAAAGTCGGTCAGAGTGTGATACGTCGATTCAATTTGGAAACCACACGTTCCGATTACCTGTCGTGCCTGCAAACATGCAGACCATCATTGATGAAAAAATCGCTATGTATTTAGCGGAGAACGGGTACTTCTACATCATGCACCGTTTCCAGCCGGAAGCACGCAAAGCATTCATTGAGAGGATGCAGGAAAAAGGACTTGTGACGTCAATCAGTGTTGGGGTAAAGCCAGAAGAATACACGTTTATTGAGGAATTGAAACAACAAGAACTTGTTCCGGATTACATTACGATTGATATCGCACATGGGCACTCGAATGCTGTAATCAGAATGATTCAACATATTAAAACGCATATTCCAGAAACGTTTGTTATCGCAGGAAATGTTGGAACTCCTGAAGCTGTTCGTGAACTTGAGAATGCCGGAGCGGACGCAACAAAAGTGGGAATCGGGCCAGGTAAAGTATGTATTACGAAAATCAAAACGGGATTTGGCACAGGTGGCTGGCAGCTCGCTGCTCTACGTCTATGCGGAAAAGCGGCAACGAAACCAATTATTGCAGACGGCGGAATCCGTACACATGGAGACATTGCGAAGTCTGTTCGTTTTGGTGCTTCGATGGTGATGATCGGGTCGTTGTTTGCTGGTCATGACGAGTCTCCAGGCGAAGTGAAAGAAGTTGATGGTAAAGTCGTGAAAGAATACTTCGGTTCTGCTTCTGAGTTCCAAAAAGGTGAACGCAAAAACGTCGAAGGCAAGAAAATGTTTGTCGAGCACAAAGGAAAATTACAAGACACACTAATAGAAATGGAACAAGATCTTCAATCAGCGATTTCGTATGCAGGTGGCGACACATTGGACGCACTTCGTCACGTCGATTATGTCGTCGTCAAAAACTCTATCTTCAATGGTGACAAAGTATATTAAATAAGTGACCCCTGGGATGCAACCCAGGGGTCTTATTAGGTAACATCTTTCCAACGATACCCGATGCCCCAGACAGTTACCAAGAACTGATCGATTGGGAATTCTGCCTTTTTTAATTTATCCCGAAGATTACGCATGTGGGAATCTACGGTACGCGGTTCTGTGTGAGTCGCAAAGTCCCAAGCAATGGCAAGTAACTGTTCACGACTATACGTTCTATTAGGATGCTTCATCATAGCTTCTACTAATTGAAACTCTTTCATTGTCAACTGGACTTGTCCATCGTTCCACAAGATTGCATAACTTTCCGTATCTAGTCGAATGCCATCTATCTCAATCCCTACGGGCACAGGTTCTGGAACCCTTCTCAATAATGCCTGCACTCGAGCCACTAACTCATCTTCATCAAACGGCTTTGTGACGTAATCGTCCGCACCCAGCGTAAGTCCTTTTACCACCTCTTCTTTCCCTTCTCGAGCTGTCAGCATCAAAATAGGAACAGTAGAGAGACTTCGAATCTCTGTACATACTTCAAACCCATCCATTCCTGGCATCATCACATCTAAAACCACAAGATGAATCTCCTGTGTCCGCATCACGTGAAGGGCCTCTCTTCCGTCTAATACTTTTACACACTTGAATCCATGAGGCTTTAAGAATAATTCAACAAGGTCAACCATCCGCCGCTCATCATCGACAATCAGAATTTTTTTCATAGTTATCACCTCTTACAACAAAATAGAAAAGGTTGTTCCTTTGCCACCTTCACTTTTTACGTCAATCGTTCCGCCGTGTGCTTCCACCAACTCTTTAACGATGGAAAGGCCAAGACCCGAACCTCCATGTGAGCGAGATCTTGATTTCTCGACCCGGTACAATCGGTCAAAAATCGCATCCAGTTCGCTCTCCTCCATTCCTGGGCCTTGATCCGTCACTGTAATACGCGTCTTCGTACCCTCTTGGTGAACACGGACCTCCGTGTCTACTCCTTTCCCACCATACCGCCGAGCATTATCTAACAAATTCACAAGAATCTGCTCAAGACGGAGAGGGTCTGCATACACGATTACATCAGGTTCAGTACTATACAATAAGTGACTGTTTTGTTGTTCAAATGACGGGGCCAACCGCTGACAAATCCTTTGTATGAAAGGCTCCATCTCAATTTCCTCTTTCACGACTCGAAAACTAGGGTCTTCAAGCTTGGCCAATTCAAATAGATCTTCTATCAGTGCGGTCAGCCGAATGGTTTCTTCCCGAATGATTTCAAGGTACCGCTGTCTTTCAGCAGGCTGTACATCTGGTCGCATTGCCACTTGTGAATAGCCAGCCAAATAAGTGAGCGGGGTACGAAGTTCATGAGAAATTGAAGATAAAAATTCAGTTCTATTTTTTTGAAGATGTTCCAAATCTCGTGCTAGCTTTTGAATAGAGGCTGCCAATTCTCCGAGCTCGTCTTTGCCTTCGATTGGTAGCACTACATTGAAATCACCTTTACTCAACTTTTCTGTAGCCACTTTCATGCGAGCGAGAGGATGCGTTAAAAAATGTGTCAAAAGGATATATATCACTCCAAGAACTAGCAAACTGCCTATACCCGCTAATAAAAAATGGAAGTTTAAGGTATCCATCAATTTTTGAATTGCTGATGTACTTTGCAGCATGACAAGTGTTCCGGACTCTCCCGTCTCTGCAACAAATGGATGGGCACTAATTAAATAGGGTTCCCCCTTCCATTGCTTCTGCAAAATCGTATCTTCAGCAATGGTTGAAAACTCCCAGCGTGAAGCGATTTGCTGCCACTCTTCTGAGATCTGGCTAGAAGCATCTACTAGTTGTTGCTCTTCATCCAATAGTGCTACACCTCGGTCATTGCGCGACTCCATTAACAAGATATGATGAATGGTTTCTGTAGAAAAATTATCTTCTAACACTTCCCGGTGATTCGCGCCAGTATCTAATTGCCGCGTATACTCTTCTTCCAAGCGCGCTTGTTCGATATTTGGATGCAGATACATCATTAAGAGTCCTTCCAACAATAAGATTGTCACCAAAAAACACACAGCCAGCTTGATGGACAGTTTGCTCATTTTTCTCCTCCTTGCAAAAAAGAGCCTCTCGCGATGGAGAGACTCTCAAGATGTTAGTTGACAGGAGATAATTCACTTTCTGTAACCCATTTGTGATTGGTTACTTCATCTCCAGTTACTTTGTCCGTATAGTTTACCATATAGACTGTTGTTTCTTCTGCTGAATCAATGGTAGCTGTGGCTCCGTCCATTCCTTCCATGTGATCAGCGTCAAGCGTAACTTCTGCGCCAGCCTCTAGAGGGGCTTCTCCTGCATCTTCTAGCTCTTCATGGACAACCCATTTATGGTCTTCAACCGGATCTCCTCCAGATGTTGGTGTATAGCTGACTGTATAGACGGTTGTCTTAAACGCGCCTACGATTTCAGCTTCTACCCCTTCCATCCCTTCCATATGAGCATCTGTAATGAGAGCTGTATCACCAACAGCAAAGGTTGGACTTTCAGCTTCTTGTAAGCCAGATGGAATGGATCCATCCGTCGAATGATTCATAGAGCCATGATCCATGTCTCCGTGACCCATTTCACCATGCTCTTCCATTTGCGACTCTTCCATCATCATGTCATCATTCGCATCTCCACAAGCTGCCAAAAGTAAAGTTGCAGTAAGTGTTGCAGCAGCGAAACCAGTATATTTTTTCATTGGGAATGCCTCCTCTATCTTCTTCTCTTTTAGCATACCCACAAAATATGAAAAAATTGTGCAGATGATTAATATGAGTTACTTTTTTCTCTTTTGAAATACCAGTCAACAGTCTCGCTGTCTGATTGACAAGGTGCCATATAGCGGTCACGATACTGTTCGTTTCCTTTTCCAGTAATAACAACCCAATCTCCAGCACTTGCTTGTTCGAGTGCATATGCAATCGCCTCTGTACGGTCATCAATACGTATACCAGTAAACCTTAATTTTTGAAGTTGTTCTTGCATCGCTTGAACAGGCAATCCGTTCAAATCATCAAACGTTAATACCTGAACGTCACTGCCTTTTTCAGATGCCTCAACCATCGCCTGACGCTTTGTTTCATCACGCCCTCCCCGGAACCCAAAGACATGAAACACTCGGCCTTTTGCAAGTTTTCGAACACTGGCTAGCACTTGCGTGAATGCATCTGCTGTGTGTGCATAATCAATCACGACGTGTCGATCTTCTGTGAAGTGAATGACTTCAAATCTTCCTGGAACTCCTGAAAATTGTTGAATGACTTGTTCGACAACTTGTTCCTCTACAATCATCTTTTTTGCAATCGCAGCAGCAAGCACAGCATTCATTTGATTATGGAAGGGAATGTTGCTATCTGCAAATCGTTCGACAGCACGTTTCGATAGTTCGAGCACATGATGAGGTCCGTTTTCAAGTTTTTGTGCCAAACGACGTCCCCAGTAACCTTCTGTCCAAATAACAGCGACACCCGTCGGTTTCAATTGATCAAACAGCTTGGCTTTGACTTGAAAGTAGTTCTCCATCGTGCCGTGATAATCCAAATGGTCTTGGTCAAGATTTGTAAATACCGCAAAATCGAATTCAATCCCTTCAATCCGCAGTTGATCGATGCCGTGCGACGATACTTCCATGATCACCACGTCATCCTGACTTTCATGCAGCAATCGTTGGAAGTTTAGGCTGTCCGGTGTTGTGTTCGGTGACGGCAATTCTTGACCGTTGATGATATACTGCACAGTTCCGAAAAGTGCACATTTTTTACCCGCCTTCTCTAGCATCTCTTTTAAATAGAATGAAGTGGTCGTCTTTCCATTCGTGCCGGTGATGCCGATAACGGTCTTGGATGCGGACGGGTTGTTGTAATATCGCTTCGCAGCAAGTGCCACAGCTTTGCGGGAATCTTCGACTTGTATGTAGGGAACTTTGAAGGGTGCAAGTGGTTTCGTACCGACGACAGCAACAGCTCCTCGTTCGATTGCATCTTCTATATAGGCATGACCGTCTGACACATGGCCAACCAGCGCAAAAAACAAATTGCCTGGCTGGACGTGTAGCGAGTTTGTTTCAATCCCTGTCAGTTCGACTTCAGGTAAAGGGTCTTGAGATAGGGATGCAAGTAATTCTTCTAACAACATAAGTTCGACTCCTTTATCGAATAGGCGTAGAGGTCAATCGCCATTTTCTTTGCACAAAATTGGCGAGAATAAGTAATACGGTCGTATAAATAACCAGTGCAAGGATAGATTGCCATGTATAGATATCAACTTGGTTCCCTGCAACTGTATAAAGTGTGATTAGTGGGAGTTTCCCGACTGCTGTCGCTAGTAAAAATGGTGTCACCTTCATTGTAGACAGAGCACTGACAACATTTACAAGAAGCGACGGGACCACTGGAATCAATCGAGCGATTAAAATTACTTGGAAGCCGTTTTTCTCCATCTGGGTAAATAAGCGACGTGCTCGATCATGACGTACGACGTATAGAGAGGCTTTTTCATGAAACAGGTACCGAATCGCATTAAAGATCAAAAGTGTCCCGAGTAGAGATCCAATTAGATTGATGGGAAGTCCTAGTCCAACAGGAAAGGTAAATCCGATTGTCCCGTAGAGAAGGGGGAGCGGTAAAACTGGAACCATGGAGACCACGATGACAATGCCAAATGCAAGGATTGCCGTCCAGATGCTTGGTTCTGTAAGTAACGCTAGTAATGAGTCTGTCATTGAAACCTTTTCCACTCCTTCATGCACATGTATGTTTAGTATAAATTTCATTTCTCTAATAAAAAAGCGAGGAATGATGATTTGGGGAAAAATGAACCAAATGACACGCTCTTTTCATACCCCCCGTTAGTATAGTATCATTAGAATGGAGAAAATCGTAAAAGTAGATGGAGGTGGAAGCGAATGACAGTTGAGAAGCAAAGATTCGCTGTAAACGGTGGGATTGGATTCGGTTCAAAATTAACGGGAAAACAACTTTTAGTGCTGACATCGTTTATGGATGAAAAAGACGAGCTTGAACTGACTACCTTCCAGCAGCTCTATATTGATATTCCTCAAGCAAAAGTGGATGCCGCCCTTACAGCATTCGAGGACGCGGGATTATCAGTTTATCCTGTGGGGAATTTTGTAAAGAGTTTACGCACCTGTAATTTTTGTAAAGGTTCGGAGCAAGAAGGCATGCCTGTAGCGAAAGAAATCAACAACCGGATAGCTGGACGGCCAATGCCATTTACAGTTCGAGCCGCCTACACAGGGTGTGCGGTTGGTTGCGGTGAACCTCGTACGAATGACATTGGAGTCATGAAAATAAAAGAGACTTATTCTTTGTATGCAGGTGGTAAAGCAAAAGGAATTGATGCTCAACTTGGTCAGATTCTAATAGAGGGGGCTTCTCCTGAAAAACTTTATAGTGCTATAGATCGAGTATTAGATTTGTATGCCGCACAAGGAAAAAAAAGAGAGCCTTTGTCTAAGTTTGTGGATCGTTATGGGATAGAGGCAATGCGTAACCTTGTTGCACACTAAGTTTGTTGCATCCGCTTTCAAAACAATGTATACTAGTCTTCCTGCCCATTTTCAGAAAAATCGACAGGGAACTTGAGAAAGTTCATTTTTCGTGAGAGGGATGATTGGATGAATAAAGAACAATTAGTTAGTCAAGCACGTGAAATCAAAGAGCGCGCTTATGCACCGTATTCGAAGTTTCCTGTTGGCGCTGCGCTTTTAATGAAAGATGGCCGTGTATTTACTGGCGTGAATGTTGAGAATGTCTCGTTCGGAGCAACAAACTGTGCGGAGCGTACTGCAATTTTCACAGCGATTACGGAAGGCTATAAAAAAGGTGATTTTGCGGAGATTGCGGTGAATGGAAATACGGAAGACTTCCTTCCACCGTGCAGTATCTGTCGTCAAGTCATGGCAGAATTCTTTGAGCCAGATATGCCGGTCCATTTAACGAATGATAAAAATGAAATCTACACATTGGCGTTAAAAGAACTACTGCCAATGGCGTTTACGGATTTAGATATGTAACAAAAAGACCACTTCGCAGTCGCGAAGTGGTTTTTTGTTTAATTCACAGGTAATGCCACCTTTGACCTCTCTAAAAAATGCCAGATGACCAGGCCTAAAATGGCTCCCGTCGCACTCGACGCCATAAATCCTGGCATGAAGAAGAATGCTCCGACTTGTGTGCCCATAAAAATAGCCGCGTATGGGACAGCTACTAAAGAGGCTAACACTCCTGTCCCTACAAACTCTCCGATAGCTGCAAAACCACTACGTCGTGTATAACGGTAGAGTAGCCCCGCTAGTACAGCTCCTAAAACACTTCCTGGAATCGCTAAGAGTGAGCCGGTCCCAGTAAAAATTCGAATCAACGCTGTCACAAGTGCCACAACGCCAGCTCCCACTGGTCCAAATAGCACGGCAGAAATCACATTAATAGCGTGTTGTACCGGAAAGGCTTTGGCCACACCAAGTGGTATCCAGATAAACAGAGAACCTAAGACCCCAAGCGCGCTCAACATCGCCATTTGCGTCAATCGTTTCAATTCCATACGGCACTTCCTTTCTTGAACTGAGCAATGGTCTCTTTACGATTTATCGAGCGTGCAATCGCAGAAATCACAGCTATACCTGTTGCTCCCGCTTCCCACACCACATGGGCATTGTCTTCGGTGATGCCCCCAATACCTACGATCGGCACGTCCGGGTACAAAGCATGTACCTCTTGAATTACTGAAACACCTGACGGGGGGCGGGCATCCGCTTTCGAGTTAGTTGCAAAGACAGGACCAATTCCTAAATAATCAGCTCCTTCTTGCACAGCTCGAATGGCTTGTTCAAGAGTATGAACGGATACGCCGAGCTTCCGGTTCGGTCCAATTTGCAGACGTGCTGCCTTTACTGACCCGTCATCTTGTCCGATATGAAGACCATCTGCATCGCTTGTTATACACAACTCCACATCATCATTTATGAAAAAAGGGACATCGTGACGCGCACATAACTCCTTGCAGTTGAGTGCTAGTTCAAGTAACGCTTTACCAGACTTGGCATGCGGCCCCTTCTCTCTCAGCTGAAATTCTGTAATACCTGCTTCCAACGCTTCTTCTAAGATTTTCTCAACAGGTAGATCTTGATTATCGGACGTGCCCATAATGAAGTATAGGTGCCTGTGCATCTTGTTTCTCCCCCTCTCCCTGTCCGTATACTCTATATGCCGCATGATGTGTAGGACCATGACCGGCTCCAAGCGATAGAGGATACTGAAGTGCCGCTTGAATAAACCGTTTCGCAACCGTGCAGGCCGCTTCTACCGAATGATCTTTGGCAAGTTCTGCTGTCAACGCTGCACTAAACGTACATCCTGTCCCATGCGTCTGATGTGTCGCTAGTCTTGGAGTCGAGAGACTGAACTCTCTGCCAGATTGATCGAGATATAAATCTGTAGCAAGTGGTCCGGTGCGATGTCCACCTTTTAAAATCACAGCGGTCACTCCACTCTTAAGCAACGCTTCCATCGATTTTCGTGCACTGCTATCACCTTCAATTTTCAAACCTGTCATTAATTCCATCTCTGGAACATTGGGCGTGACAATCGATGCTTTCGGAAGAAGGAGTTGCGTTAATGACTCGATTGCTTCTTGCTCCAACAATGTATGTCCACCTTTGGCAACCATGACTGGATCGACGATAACCGTCGTCCAGGAATACGCATCAATCGCTTGCACTACTTGTTCAATAGTAAACGAGTCACCTAACATACCCGTCTTCACGGCGGTAGGTTGAAAATCGGCACCGATTGAATCTAGCTGTGCTTTCAAGAGCGCAGGCTCCACCATGCCAACACGCTGGACGCCGAGCGTGTTTTGAGCTGTGACAGCGGTCAATGCCGAGACTCCAAATACTCCGCGTTCTTGAAATGTTTTTAAATCTGCTTGAATACCTGCGCCTCCACCACTATCAGAGCCCGCAATTGTAAGAGCGACTGGATATGTCATGAGACAGAGACCTCCTTTTTTGCAAGTTCATCTAAAAGGGCTGCAGGGAATCCACCAATTCCACTTTGAACCGCAAGTTCACCAGCACGCCCATATTGATACAACCTTTCCTGAACTCCCTCAAGGCTAGCGTCCTGAACGAGCCAAGCTGCAAGTAAACTGCTTAACAGACACCCTGTGCCGACTGCTTTGGTCATGTCCGGGTGCCCTGAACTGTTTGTTAACACTACGTTGCCGTCTGAAATGAAATCCACTTCACCTGTAAGTACCACCGTCGTCTTGTAGACTCTTGCTAATTCCAGAGCAAGCGCTGACACGTCCTGTCGTCCGGTCCCAGCATCAATCCCTCGTCCATGCCACTCTGCATCTAAAAGTGCTGCGGCCTCTCCGGCATTGCAGCGAATAAGTGTTGGTTGAGCTGCTGCAATCACTTCTTTGGCAGATTGCAATCGGTACGCCGAGGCTCCTGCACCAACCGGATCCACCACGCGTGGAATTCCTTTTTTAACAGCTGCGTAACCAGCGACTTTCATACTGCGAACAGTGCGCTCTGTGAGAGTCCCTAGATTCAAGCTAAGTGCGTCTGCCAGCGCTACAAGCTCTGCCACTTCTTGCTCTTCGTCTCCCATTATCGGAGACGCGCCAGCTGCAACGAGCCCATTCGCTACAAAATTGGCAACCACGTAGTTTGTAATGCAATGAACGATGGGTACATACGTGTTTTCATTAGCGCTCATGCACGGACACCTCCGATTTAATCGTCCATTTTTCTTGTGTCCAAGCTTGTTCCCAAAAATGCCATTCGTAATACGTACTGCGCTTGAAGTGTGCTTTTAATTCTTGTAGGCGCGCAGGTGAAACATCTTCAGCAAGCCGATCCATCCGGTCTTTCTGCTCCTCGACGAGTGTTGCAAACCACTCGGACCCGTATGTCGCAATCCATCGCTGATAAATCGGATTGTCAGGTGTCGCCCCTTGAAGGTGAATACCAATTTCATAATAGAGCCAGTAACAAGGGAGCAATGCAGCTAGTACATCTGCTACATCCCCTTGAGCTGCGCGGTACATGTGAGATACATACGCATATGCAGAAGGTGACGGCTCGAAGGTCTCCCATTCTGCCTCGGTCACACCTAAAATCTGCATAAACGATTCGTGCAAACTCAACTCGGCCGCACACGTTTGTTCTGCGTGATGGGCAAATGCACGCGTCATTTGAAGATCAGTTGCTTTCACAGCGCCTAGTGCCTGCACCTTTGCAAAATGTGTTAAGTAGTAGGCGTCTTGCATGACGTAATATCGGAATACATCTTCTGGCAATGTTCCGTCTGCTAATCCTGTAACAAAGGGATGATGAAAACTGCTCTCCCAACTATCTTTAAAATCTTCTCGAACTTCTTTGCAAAAACTCATCTTCTACCATCCTTTCTGACAACAAAAAAACGCCACTCTCCCAAAGGAAAGTAGCGTGAAGCCGTCATAAAAGATTACCAGAGCGGTCGCGCCACTTCCCTCCGCTGGTATGATCCAGATCAGGTTCAAAGGGTCCGGACATATGTCCGTCTCAGCCTCTTCGGCTCCCCTAGTGGATGTGCATGTAGTTGTCGCGATTACTATACCATACTTTTTTTACGGTGCAAAATCATTTACAGATGTCACGTATACCGACTCCGGTCGGAAAATGACATTGTTTTCAAGTTGCTCGACCATATGCGCTGTCCAGCCAACACTACGCGCCACACTAAATGTCGGGGTGAACAATTCTGACGGAAGCGCAATAGACTTCATGATGGCAGCTGCATAATACTCCACGTTTGTATATAAACGACGCCCCGGTTTGTGAAGAGCGAGTAGGCGTGTGATTTCCTTTTCAGCCTCGACTGCGAGTTGCAACCAACGCTCTTCGCCACTTAATTTCTTACAAGCTTCGCGGAGCACAAGAGAACGAGGATCATTCGTCTTGTAAACGCGGTGACCAAATCCCATGATGCGCTCTCCTGACTGTAACTTGTTCATGACGACAGTCTCAACAGAACCTACCGAAGCAATTTCATCAAGGAGTGCGAGCACACCAGATGGCGCACCTCCATGCAATGGCCCTTTCATTGTTCCCAGAGCCGAAACGAGCCCTGAAGGCAAATCGGATTCACTTGATACTGTCACACGCGCAGCAAACGTCGAGGCATTCATCCCATGCTCCATCGTAGTAATCAAATACGTTTCAAGTGCTGTGACTTCGGATTTGGTCGGGTGCGAACCAGATAACATGTACAAATAATTCGCAACATGGGGAAGTTCAACGGATGGAGTTACGGGTTGTTGCTCCCGCTGAATCCGATAAGCAGCTGCGGTAAGAACGGCAAGCGCACCCGTGAGCAGAACCGCTTGCTCTTTCAGCGAACGCGCAAGTAATTCTGGCGTCCCCATTGAGGAAACGACCGTTCGCACTTGGTCCATAATTGATAAGCTTTTCGGCAAAACCTTTAGTACGAATAGATGATCAAATCCAAGCTGACGTCCCTCGACCAATAATCGTGTAACCTGCTTTTCATCTATTTCCCATAAAAATGACGCGACGGCTTCAAATGTCTGCTGCTCCACAACATCCTTTAGTAGTAAATCCTTGTAGCGTAGTTCTCCCTTTTCCCCATCTACTGAAGCAATGGTCGTCTCTACAGCCACAACGCCTTTTAATCCTTTTTGAATCATTAAAAACGCCTCCTTTTCCTTACTATAACCAAATCCTTTAATTACGAAAATTAAAGGTTTATAATCAATTTAATTACTAAACGTAATTGATGGAGGTGATGATGTGGATATCAATTGGATCAAGACGTTCTGCATAAGTGCAGAAACCTTAAATTTCCGGAAGACTTCGGAGCTTTTGCATATGTCACAACCGAATGTGACCGTTCATATTCGAAAACTTGAAGAATCTCTCGGTGTTGCTTTGTTTACACGTAAACAGAATCGTGTGCATCTCACACCAGAAGGGCTTCTGTTTTATAAAAACAGCAAGGTCTTACTCGATAATTTCACCCATACAGTTCAGTCCGTCCAGGCTCTTGCACAGGGCTTTCGAAAAAAATGGACGCTTGCTATCTCACCACTTCTTGCAGAAACGATTTTGCCATCCTTGGTCCGGCAGTTTTTAAACGATCACCCGGATGTGGAGTTTCAGATTCGTGTAGAGGAATCGACGGACATAGAAAAATTAGTCGAAAGTGGCGAAGTGGATTTTGGCTTATCCGCAATGCCACCCACGAATCGAAAACTAGTTGTGCACACGCTGTTTAGTGAGGATGTTGTGTTCGTGCGTTCGATTGATTCCTACGACGAGGAGTCGGGTCCGCCCCTAGACGCTGAGGAAATCTTAACCTCTGAGACCTTGTTTACCCATCATCACCCCGTCATTTGGGAAGACTTAACGATTCGTTTAAGACACGCCGTTCCAGGAATACGCGCAATCAAAGTCTCACAAGCGTCGATTACAAAACGGTTGGTGCAAGACGGGCTTGGCGTCTCGTTTTTGCCTCACTCCATCGTCAGGCGTGAATTGCTAGAAGGACGTTTAGTGACGATTCCTTTTCCTCTTTTTGACTTGCCGAAAGTATCTACTTACGCTGTCGTTCAGGAAGAAGGTGAGCTAGAGCAGGCTTTTCTAAAAGCGATTCAAAATCGCTATTTTGGGTAAACGAGTGTAAAGGAGGAAATGAAGATGACAAAAACAATTGTACTGACTGGGGCTAGTGATGGGATTGGGGCGGCTGCTGCGCGTCAATTAAAGAAAAAGGGCTATCATGTTGTCCTTGTTGGACGTTCTAAAGAAAAAACAGAACGACTCGCAACGGAACTGGATGCTCCTTACCATTTGGCAGATTTCACAAAGCTTCGAGATGTGGAGCGACTGGCAAGTGAACTAGATGCGTACCCGACAATCGATGTCCTCGCCAACAATGCAGGTGGAATCATGGGAAATCGAGAAGTGACAGAAGATGGTTTTGAAAAGACGTTTCAGGTTAATCACTTAGCCGGATTCCATTTGACCAAATTGCTTTTGCCGAAACTGATTGCGAGCAAGGCTAAAGTGATCCAAACATCGAGTGAAGCAGCGAATTTATTCGGTAAGACATTTGCTATCAATGACTTAAACAACGAACGCAATTACACTGCAACCAATGCGTATGGAAACGGAAAGCTCGCAAATATCTATTTCACTTGGGAGCTGCAAAATCGCTACGGTTTAGAGGGCATCTCTGCTGTTGCCTTTCACCCAGGGGTCGTGCGCACAAGTTTCGCTTCTGAGACGAACCACTTTATGCGCTTTATGTATCACACGCCTCTTAAATACCTCATTACCATTACGCCGGAAAAGAGCGCTGAGGCATTAGTTGCTTTGATTGAAGGGACTCCAGGAACGGACTGGGAGCCAGGTGGCGTGTATTCGAAAGGCAAACCCATGCGTGTGCAGGCAATTGATGACGGTACGACAGCACGCTTGCTTTGGGAGAAGAGTGAGGAAATGATTGGTTCTTGGAAATCTAACTAAAAGAAAGCCGACTCGGAGGAAAACGAGTCGGCACCTTTGTTTTAAAATAGTCTATTCCTTCACTTCTGTACGTGCACCGTGTCTTCAATTTTCTCATTTCGTACCTCTATAAAATAAGTCGACTGGACAAAGGATTTCCCTCCGTGTCCCTCATACCACTTGAGCACTTTATCAACATGGTACTTATCACTGCGAACAGCATCTTCTATCTCAACATATTTGTTGTAATCATCGTATTCCCAGATAGCGAAGACCTCTGTAATTCCATCATCTAGGGGCATACTCCATCTCCCGACGAGTCTCGCGCCGTGTTTTAACTGATTCGGTAGATTAATTGTATTGAATAATTGATTAAATGGTTTTAAAAACTCGGTGCTAATACGATAATACTTCCTTCTATAAAACATTCTTCTCCTCCTCAACCGCACTAAATCCAGTACATGCTATACTTAACAAAAATAGGAGACGATACTCATATGGATAATGTTGCACAGCCCTCTATAGTATTGAGACCACTAAAGTTTACCGATTTTCCTCAAGTCCTCCTTTGGAATCAAGATATACAATTTTGCGAAGCGAACGGATGGAGTTTAAATCAAGACGAAGAGCGGCTCTTCAGGTGGTGGGGTATGTTCGTTAATAACACCTCGAATGACTTCTTTCGAATAGGTATTGAGTGGGACCAAAAGCTCATCGGATATGTTGACTTTGCAGAAGTAAATAACGGAGGAGCAGAAATCGGCATAGCAATCGGTGATTCCACACTATGGCAAAGAGGACTTGGCAAGGAAGCCCTCTCCCAAGCGCTAGAGTTTGGTTCAAAGAATTATGCGATCCATTCATATAGGGCTGAAACAGAGCTTTCGAATGTACGTGCTCAAAATCTACTTATTCGAGCAGGCTTCAAAAAAATAAAGCAAACGGATTCAACAATTTTTTATAAGGTCACCCTATAAGCAAACGCCAGAAGGAGGCTTCTCCATCTGGCGCTTTTTATTTTGTCTCGAGAACCGGTACAGGTTCAAAGTACGTATCGAATATCTCTTTATAAAGCTCATACCGCGGAAGCATATTGTGCGTGAGCAGTCCTTGCGCTTCCATTTCAAAAAACTCATCTTTCGTTACGATTCGGGCATCGACTACTTCGCCCACTTGATAGCTCAACTCATCCAACGAAATCCTCTTTGGAAGTCGCGTGACATATACGTCAATCAAAGAATCATTTCGGATTTGTTCGCCGAGCAAGATCATTTCATCTGAGTTTAATAATAAACCTAATTCTTCTTCTACTTCACGAGCAGCTCCTAATAAAGAAGACTCTCCCGTGGTAATCGAGCCACCTGTCGACTCCCATTTCAGACCGTGTGGTTTTGCTGGATCGCGTTGTGATAAAATCAAACGACCATCCGGCAAGAATGTCCAAACATCAATCACAATATGGTAATCACCTTCAACAAGCGCTGGTACACTTCCACGGACATGCGTGCGCCCTGTTAGCTTTCGGTCTTTCGTGTACACATCCCATAACTCCATCGTGGCACCTCTTTTCCCATAAATCCGTCCCAAAAAACTGGTGAGGTTCTACTATAGTAGATTTTCCCATTGCTTGTCCAAACAAAACCTTATGCTCTTTACAAAAAATTAGCATTCCCTTCATTCTCTCTTAACACAAACTACGTATACTACGAGATAGAAAGGATGTGTTCAGAGATGAACTTTGACTTCCACACGCACGGCAAACTCACCAAATACGACGAATTTTCTTTGAAGTACTTTCGCATATTGGTAAAAGCTGCACAAGAATCTGGACTCGATGGATTCGCGCTTACGGAACATTTCAACACACGCCACTTCTTTGATGTCTTCGGAACATTAGATGATTTCTATCCTTATCAAGACGGATACTATTTAGTGGAAGGCATTCGCGCCTTTCCTGGAATCGAGGTCCATACGAAAGAAATGGACCACCTTCTACTCATTGCAGACCGTACTGTCATTCGAAACTTACGTATGCAACTCCAACCGTTTACACATAAACTAAATTATATCTCATTCGAAAAATTAATGGATTTGGTAAAACTTGAAGAAGTTTTAGTCATTGGTGGTCACCCGCTCGCGCATCAAAAAGCCTACTTCGAATTACATCCAAACCATCTTGAAAAGCTAGATGCAATCGAACTGAATGCTAAAGATTTATCAATCCTTTCAACAACTGAATCCGTTCAAGAGGTTTATTATCTCGGAATGCGCCTTGCAAAACCAGTTGTCGGAGGAACAAGCGCATTTCACAAAAATCAGTACGGTCGGGTCTACACAAAGCTCCATACGACCTGTTCAACCGTAAGGGATTTAAAGCGAGCCGTGCAAAATGAACAATTCACGGTAAAAGTAGCACCTGCTGCAAGCGGTATGTTTTTGCATAACGGGGCCGCTCCTGAACTAGGTGTCTGGGGCGAGCCGTATCTATAGAAGTAAAAAACGAGACGTCCTCACTTGAGGGCGTCTCGTTAACTTTTTCTTACGCCACGTCCCGCTTCGTAAACGTCACAAACGAAGCAGCAAGGAACACGACAAGATAAATCACAAGTATTGTTACTGAAAAACCAAGCGTCATCCCATCAATGAGTGGTGTGCCACCATCTGCGTATTGACCAAGATCTGTATTCGCAAACAATACGAACTTCGCCCAGTCAAAACGAGACAAGAACAACATTAACGCATTGCTCGACAACAACAAGAACAACGAAATCCCAATGGCCATTCCACTACTGCGGAAGAGCGTTGAAATCATAAACGCAAGTGTCGTCATCATCACAAGCGACACCATACTGAATCCGTATTCCTGCCAGATCGCCGTCATGTAGTTCATGACCAGATACTCACCTGACATCGTTGGAATGACAGAAGTTTGCGTGATGTCATTGATTCCAAACAGCACTGCACCGACAAGTACTGAGCTGACAAACAATGTCACAAGTAAAATTCCTGTAAAAATAAACACAGATACATATTTCGCAAGCAAAATCTTTGAACGCTGAATTGGGCGAATTAACAATAGCTTGATTGTGCCCCATTTGAACTCGTTCGAGACAATTCCAGCTGCCGTCACAATCGCAAATAGGCTGACAATCATCATCATAAACGTATTGTCATATGTGAACGCCCACGCATCATATGGCTTTGGTTGGATGTCTTCTGCGAGTGCTACATTGTTCTGATCAATGCGCATCTGCTGTGTGAAGCCGCCAAAGTCTCCCGCCTCTTCAATCTCTGCTTCCAGTGCTGCGTTTTCTTCAGTTAGTTCTGTGCGCCAGTCACTCGAGTACTCTTTTGTATCGCTTTCGTCTAAAAATGAGTTTGTCAGAATACCTGACCCAATAACTAATAAGACGACCAGTCCAACCATCACCCACGCCGATTTACGTCCAAAAATCTTTACTTGCTCGTTCCAAACGAGCTTGAAAAAGTTACCCAATGACATTCTCTCCAATCAAATCGAAGAACTTGTCTTCGAGGGATGCTTGTTTCTGCTCTACGCTATACACCGCAACGTCTTTCGCAGCCAGTGCTTTCACCAGTGCGGGAATCGTCTCCCGTGTTGTGGAGAACGTCAGTGTATTGCCTTCAGCCACTACTTCTCCTGCCACGTGTCCTTTGACAATTTGAAGCGCGCCTTGGACAGGTTCCACTTCCAATTGGACAATCAAGCCTGTCGCTTCGGTTGCTTTTGTCTGCACCATTTCAATCGCTACAAGCTCCCCGTTTTTGATGACCCCAATCCGGTCACACATCAATTCAATCTCACTCAGCATGTGACTCGATACGATGACGGCCACGTTCGCTTCTTGCGCAAGTTTTCGTAAGTATAGGCGGATTTCTCGGATACCGGAAGGATCCAACCCGTTCGTCGGCTCATCCAAAATCAGAATCGACGGATTATGTAATAACGCTTGAGCAATTCCTAGTCGCTGACGCATCCCAAGGGAATAACGTCCCGCCTTTTCATGAATCGCCTTCTCTAACCCAACAAGCGCGACTACTTCTTGGATACGCTCTTCTGTAATACCTTCCATCATGCGGGCATACTGCTTCAGGTTTTTCCATCCACTTAAGAACGGATACATTTCTGGGTTCTCTACAATCGCCCCAACATGACGCACGGCCCCTTTAAAATCTTTGCAGACACTCTTTCCTTCAATCACTACGTCGCCTTCTGTAATTCCAATCAAGCCTACCATCATTCGAATCGTCGTTGTTTTCCCGGCACCATTTGGCCCCAAGAATCCAAAAACTTCACCGCTACGAATTTGGAAGTTTAGACCTTTGATGATTTCCTTTTTACCAATAGTCTTTTTCAGATTCACGATGTCCATCACTACTGTTTGTTCGTTCACGACCTCACTCCTTTATATGTACTCCCTCCTTAGGTACGTATGAATTGGAAATTTGTTTCAATTTTTGAACAGTTTTTTGGGAAATGTTCAGAAAGTGGTCTGATTTTGCTGGATTTGTCTGTATACTAAAAGAAATTATGGAGTTTGGAATTACTTATCCACAAAACGTGTACTATACAGAGTCGGACTTTTATCCACATGTGCATAGATAGTTATTTTCCGCTTATCCACAGGAACTGAATGGCTCGTTCGTAAAAAAGTCATACACAGAATCATTCAAGAGAGGTTGCTATTACATTATGTCTTTAGATTATTTGAAGGAATTACTTGAGGAAAAGAGAGTAGACGAGGCACTGGAGGTAGTAGAAAACCTGACTGATTCCCAAGTCCAGGGTTCAGAAAAAGAGCTTTTACAAATCCTAACTTCAGCAGACGATGCGTCTCTTCGCAATAGCATAGCGCTTCGAATGAGTGACGCAAAATGCCAGCAAGTCGCCCCTTGTATCATCGACTTATTAAAAGACCCTAAAACTAAAGGGAATCGAGGAACACTTTTGTATGCTTTACACGAATTAAATTATTCAGAACATATCGAAGTCCTATTACCCTTCCTGGCTGATCCGAGTTTTGAAGTGAGTCGCGAAGCCTATGCGTTAGTAAAACCTCATTTTAGGAACTTAACAAAAAAGCAGAAGAATGAAACTAAAGCTTTACTCGAAGCCTACTTAGAAGATCTCCGAGACGAAATTGATTTTAGGAAGGGTGTTTTGTCCGTACTGAAGAAGTAAAAAAGCCGCTCTTCTAGTTAACGAAGAACGGCTTCACTTCTTAATTTTGTTGCTTCAAGCTTCTCGCAGCTTGAACATCTTTATAAATTGTATACGCTACAGTTCCTAGAAATATCACGATTCCAAAACCAAGTGGCAAGTCTAACCAAAACTTTGCAATTCCAAGAATCGCTGCTACTAGTAACAATAATTTCAAGCTTGCTAGATAATGTGGATTCAAAATGAAAAGCCCCTTTTTCAGCATTTAACTTCAAAAAATCCCCCGGCTATCCACTACTAGCTAAAGCATTCTTCAAGTCTTCGTCCCCATTCTCTTCAATGAACCGCTTCACTGAATATCCAGCACTATTTATTATTTCCACGTCTGGACCTAACTCTAGACAAGAGAGAAGTAATTCATTTGTTTCATCAGATCGTACTTTGAATGCCTCATAACACATAGTAAAAAATGCTGAATTCCCATATTTTTTATCTTGTAAGCCTAAGTCGACATGTAGCTCGACCAGTCTATGGGCTAGTTGAACCGCTCGTTTATCATCAAAGTGCGCTGCTATGTAATGCAGTTCATTACACCCATCTTTTGAAACGTTATTGACTAGAGCCCCTTGATTTAATAGCAAATCCGCAATCTCAAATTTTCGGCTGATCAAAGACTGTTGTAGTAAACTAATCCCCCGGTCATCCACAAGATTCATTACCTCACTGACAGTCTTCTTTTCTGCTCGCAATTTCTCTTGAAAGTCTTCTAAAGAACCAAACCTAATTGTCACCCAATAATCTCTTATCACAGTTTTCACCTGCTCGTTTCTTCTCATTTAAATCTATAGTTCTTCCTTAACTAGCTCTAAAAGAAATTCTCCAAAACCCTCAGCAATCCACTCTGGCTCAAACTCAGCGTCACCTAATTCTATAGAAACCACCTTTGGTTCATTAAATTCATTGAGGTCCTGAAAATCTAAACAATAGACTTCTCCATCCCCAAGCTCGTAAATCACTAGATACGACTCTGGTAGATTTACTTGCTTGCGAAGCGATAAGGTATACCATACTGCGTCTGGAATTGAAGAATTCTCAAAGTCCTCTCCAAGTACTCCAAATATCTCCTCTGAACCAAAACTTCCCGCACCAAATGTCTGCAAAAAATCTAAATAAGAGCCTGAAAACTTTAGGTTCAGAAGTTTTTCAGCCTTACGAATACTCTTATCTGGTTGACCACCTTCAAAGTCAGCCTCATCTTCATTTTTTAAGATTAATTTTTTTGCTTTCTTATAGTCTTTCTCGCTCACAGTAATGTCCTCCCTTACAGAGAATAATCAATTATTTTATTTATGATTAATTATACTTCTTATTGTCAATTAATAGTAGGACAGCCACATCTTCAGATTGTCTTGACCCCTTCTCTCTCAACAACTCGACTTTTCAATTCGGAAAAAATTTGGTATACTTCATTCAACATTTAAGAATCGAGGTGTCTTTGTGAGTGTCTAACAGGTTTTAACTCAGGAAATGAAGTAACGGTGCATCCCATTCAAACAGCTCTCTTTGAGAGGTTTGTTTGCTATGGACTGCATATATTTCCCTGGAGAAGATACCTGATGGCTTCACAAAGCACGTATTTGGACAAGGTGCCCTGCGGTTTATTTCGCATACCTGTCTGTGCCTAGAAGCTGCGGGAACATCCGCAGCTTTTTTCTATGGTCTTTCTTATACGTACCGGCGAATCCGGATTGGGTGTCTTCCGAACAAGAAACGGAGGAATCATCCCATGGATTTTATTACCCTTGAAAAACTACAATATAACGAATTGAAGCACCAGGTACAGGCTCATTGTGTGAGCGGTCTTGGAAAACACCTTCTTGAAAAATTGGAACCTAGCACTACTCTTCAAGTTGTTCAGACGCGATTGAATGAGACGACAGAAGGCCGTACCTTGCTCGATGCAGAAGGACATATCCCCTTTACTGGCATCACAAATATCGAGGCTACGATTAAGAGTTTGGAGAAGGGACAGATTCTGCATCCCACGGAACTGCTTGCTCTTTCGGACTTCCTAAGAGGTTGCCGTCGACTAAAGCAGTTTATGGAAGGACACACGTTCTTGGCACCTCTACTTGCCTCCTATGCCGGCTCGATGACCGAGCTCAAGGGACTCGAAGAAGAAATTAATCAGGCGATTACGGGGTCACGTGTCGATTCTCGGGCAAGTCGAGAACTACGCCGCATCCGACAGGCCATCGAGGCAACGGAAGAAAAAATCAAAGATCGCTTAAACAAGTTCTTGAACTCTGCTGGTAACAAGACCTATATCCAAGAATTCTTTATCACTAAAAAAGACGACCGTTTCACTATTCCAATCAAAGCGTCTTATAAAAACCAAGTACCCGGTTCTGTCATAGAAGTTTCAGCAAAAGGGGCCACTGTCTTTATTGAGCCACAAACCATCGCCAAGCTGAACGAACAACTGACTGTCTTGAAAACGGAAGAGGCGATTGAGGAATACCAGATTCTTGCGACGTTGACGGGAATGGCACTTGAACAGCTGCACCCGCTTCAGATTAACCTAGAACTAGTCAGTCATTACGACATGGTATTCGCCAAAGCCAAATACAGCAAACAGATTAGTGGGAGCGCACCATCATTGAACGAGCATGGATACATTCGACTTGTTGAAGCCACCCATCCGTTGTTACCTTCAGATGCCGTTCCACTGAATTTTGAAGTGGGAGATACTTACCGTAGCTTGGTCATTACAGGACCCAATGCTGGCGGAAAGACCTTGGTACTGAAAACGATTGGTCTGTTGACTCTGGCCACTATGTCCGGGTTCCACATTCATGCCAAACCCGGGACAGAAATCGCCGTCTTCGACCAGATCTTTGCGGACATTGGTGACAATCAAAGCCTAGAGAATGCGCTCAGCACCTTTTCATCGCATATGAAGCCATTTGTCAGAGATTCTAGCACGCTCTAAGAACAACACTCTTTTGCTGTTCGATGAGATTGGCAGCGGAACTGAGCCGAACGAAGGCGCAGCGCTCGCCATTTCTATCCTTGAGGAATTCTATCTGAAGGGCTGTATCACGGTGGCGACCACGCACTACGGCGAAATCAAACGGTTTTCCGAACAGCATAGTGATTTTATGAACGCGGCCATGCAGTTCAACCCAGACACACTCGAACCGCAATACAAACTGCTGATTGGGACTTCCGGTGACAGCAACGCCCTCTGGATCTCACGAAAAATGAACATTCCCGAGCATGTCGTGGTGCGGGCGAAAGCCTACATCGATAGCAAATCCTATACATTTGAACGTGTTCATACGGACCGAATCAAAAAACCAGCAGCGCCTGTTCAAGCTCCTACTGAACTGTATCCGTTTGAACGAGGAGACCGTGTGATACTAACAGATCGGCAAGAGACCGCTCTGATTTATGAAGGACCCGATTCTTACGGCAATCTGACTGTCTTTTACGAGGATGATTTTTTGACGGTTCATGCCCGTCGTGTTTCACTCGACATCCCAGCCAAAGACTTGTATCCAGAAGGCTATGACATCGACGCATTGTTCGTTGACTACAAAACGAGGAAGCGGGAACATGACATCACGCGTGGCTCAAAGAAAGCCTTGCGCCAACTTCAAAAAGAGATGCGCAACCCCTCTTCTGATTAGGAAGAAGCTGGGACAAAATCAAAAAGGGAGTTTCTCGTTAGTTGAGAAACTCCCTTTTGTATGAGGTAGTGTATGTTAACAAGCCCTAACTTGGAGCGCCATCTTATTTCAAATATACCAATAACATGCTATTTCAAAAAATCCAACGCCACTTTTTGCTCGTCCTTCTCGGTAACCTGCAAAACAAATGCACGGCGGTCTTCAATCGTCGGAAGCTCTCGGAAATATTCCTGTACACTTTTTGTTAAAAACGCACTGTCATAGTCCGCATCATCATTCACACGCACAAGTTCACTATAGAAACGCAGATCTCGGTAATCCTCCAGCTGTGTTTTCACAGCCTGCCACTTGGTTACGCGCGGCATCAGCTTGGGCCGCTTGATTACCGTCATCTCACTCTTCAATTGCATCAAAAAGCTCTCCACTTCGGAAATGCATTCATCGAGCTTCGCGTACTTATACGATTCCAAGTTCGGCAAAATCTGATCTTGATAGCGCATATAGCGGGTCTCCCGATACTCCATCTTCCCGAGCTCACTTTTCTTCTTCAATTTGTTCAAATGCCACTGATGCTTTTTATCATTCAGGTCAGACAATATCCCGACCAGTGATGGCACTATAGCGGCTGCCGCTTTTAATTTATCTGGATTTTTCCTGGCGAATTCCATCCCCTTGATACCAAGGTCTTTTACGATTTCTAATGGGATTTTGGGCAATGTCTTGTCCTCCAAACAGTAACGAGTTTCTCTTTTCACTATACCGCTCTCTCTCCTATATAGGAAGAATCTAGATCCCACCTAGTTCTTTTAATCTCGGCTCACCTGTGAAAGCACTTGTTTATGATAGTATTGAAAATAATACCAAGTGTGTAAGGAAAGAAGGATCCAACTAACATGAGTCTATTTCAAAAACTAACGGGTTTATTCACAACACAAAAAACCCCTTCTGGCACAGTCATCCCCAAGAATGCTTGTTACTTCTGTAAAAAGAAGTCGCGTGAGATGCGAACGTATCGGAACGAAGTCAATCAGACAATCAAGGTTTGTCGGTTGTGTGTGGAGTATGCGGAGCGGCGGGGGTTTGGGAGAGACTACTGACCGCTTTTCTTTAAGACGCATACCATCTAGTAGCAAGAAGATCCGCTCGAAAGAAAGATAGAATGTACCTGTATTGGACACCATTCTGCTTTCGTGCAGACACCATTCGAGGCTTTGCCGAAGAATTGTGGCTGGTTAGAAAGTGTGGGAGAATTGTGGCTGACACAGGTATGTGGGTTGGGTGAATTACGCTAATGGAAATTTATTTTGTATGTCAGAACATTGGTCACATTCATACTGTACGTATAAATTCACGCAAATGATTCAATGCTGCGCTATACATATTATGTCCTCTCTTATTTTTTTCCTGAAATGATGGATTGTTTAAAATTAGGTCAATATATGAGTCATTCGAAAGAACATATAAATCCCTAGATTCTAAACCCCAAGACGAAAGTTCATTACGAATCGTTTCTATAGCTCCATAGTAGTGCTTGATGGATCTAGGTGATAGCTTCTTACTAGTTTCTAACCAGACTATAAATCTCTCTCCATTCATACTGAAACCCCCATTCAATTTTTTCTCAAGTCATCAATAATTTTCTGGTATCCTCTTAAGTTTCCTTTACCCAAGGTAGAGTAATAGTTAATATGTTGTTGTGCAGCACTTAATGCCTTATTAAAAGCCTCTTCCCCGTAATCATTACGAATATTTTCTAAGAGATAAAGATTAGATGCGTTATTAAAAGCTCGTTTATATACTTCTCCTTCCATCATAGCTAAAAAAATGGTGATGATAGCACTTGCAGAACTAGCATTCATACCGGTCGTTTTGTGAATCTCCTCTTTTCCTTGAGTTCGACTCATTCTACCTTCGTATACGGACTTCAAAATTCTATAGGATCCCCTTGTCATATCCATCGTAATCTCCACTGTTTCCCCTCCTTTTGTAAATTTAAGTTAATCCTAACATATTAGTCTGTAAGCTGTACTTAGCAAATTTAGTATTAGAAGTCGTCTATGACTCGAATTGATTAGAAGCTATTTTTAATCAATTCGAAGAAAGATTAATGTACCTATCTTGGATTACACCATTCGAGGCTTTGCCGAAGAATTGTGGCTGGTTAGAAAGTGTGGGAGAATTGTGGCTGATACAGGTATGTGGATTGGGTGGGAGAAGCAATCAGGCTTCTTCTAACCAACGAGCTTCTCGTTCTTCTTTTGCCTTTGTCCATCTAGCATTTCGCCCTTCCAGTAACACATATTGATAATACTCATCAATCACTTCATCTAACTCTTCAAGTAAATAACGCGGACTTGGATACCCATATAAGAACCCTTCATATAAGCACACAATGTAATTTTTCGCCCACTTTATATAATCCAACCGAATCATTTCATAGTCATTCACATAAGGATGATCATAATCATCTGCAGGGTGTTCCCATTCCTCATAGCAATTCGTTGATCAAAACAACACCCCTTCGCTATTCACACGTCGCTCGATAGTAGGTTTTTTTGCGACAAACTTTACAACGTTTCATGGTAATTCTCCTCTCTTACATGAAGTTGTATTGTACCATCCTCTAAATACTCAATTCCTTCATCAAATTTATAGGATTTGTCACCTGTAAATGTCCCTTCATATCTTATCCTGCCATCTTCATAATAGAGTTTACCTTTGACAAATAAGCGTGAAGTGTAAAAGAAATAACGTCCGCCACGCTGCGTCCTTTCGAATCTAAGATTACCATTTCGGAAGTATTCTTTTCCTCGCCCGAGATACTGGAAATCTTTATGTTGTCCCTCATAACGAAGTCCACCATCGTTATAATAGAATTTACCGTAATTTTGAGGCTTTCCATCAACAAATTCACCTTCATACCAAACGGTTTCTCCATCCTCCCAGTAGCCTGTCCCGTAACCATATGGTTCACCATTTACTACCTGGCCTTTATACTTTAACCTTCCATTTTCGTAATAGATTAAGTTCATTTTCACCATCCCCTTTTGTTTACATTTGCACTATACATGGGGATTAAAAAAAGCCCTACGGTAGCAAAATACCGTAGAGCTGAAAAAATAGTTTTATAATTAATATACGAAATGATGTATCAACCTAAAAAATCAATATTAACTTTTTCTCTACTTTTTCCAGTTGTTATAATTACAAATTCTTTTCTCTCTTCTAAACTTTCAATTTTTCTAAAATATGACTGAAGACTTTCTGGCATAAAATTGCTGGTATAGTTAGCTTCGTTATTCAACCTTTTGAGTTCGTAATATAAGTTATTATCTCTTTTAGTTTTTAATTGGGTACCAATCGATATCCAATTAGTTTTTCTTTTATTAATTATTGGTTTCTTAATTATTTTTGCTTCATTTTCTAACTGTTCAATAAAACTGTCCACTTCAGTAATCAATTCATCCAACTCTTCAAAATTATGATTATTTATATTTGGTAAGATTTCATTTTGAAACTTTATATATCTATCTTTTCTATAATGGAGTTTCCCACGAGCCCTCTGGTCGTTTATTTTTGTTTCGAATCTTGCTGCCTCTGTTGATTTTCTTTCATTTATAAAATCTACTAACTTTTTCCCTCCACCTAGTACTGCTAGAAATGCTTGAGGATTTTTCTTTACAATGTCGTATCCTTTTTGACCGAGCGCTTTTAATACATTAACAGGTATTTTAGCCATTAATATGCCCCTTAAAAAATCTAGTTTATGAGTTTTAAATCTAAATTAAAGATTATTAAATACTATCTATTTACTTTCATTCAATCGCAATTACTATTTAAGACAAATAATTTAAATCTCTTCCCATCCAATAGAAGCTATGCCTAATTTTAAGAAGCCTTCTATTAATTCATAGTCATCCCCTGCTCTTATCATTCACCACTTTGTCCTTAACTTTGTCCCCTTTTAAATCAGTAATCCTTTGATTTTCCCCTTCAATATCTCTTTTCTCGCCTCATAAAACTCCTCAAAGTTTTCAAATTCAAGCGATGAATTAGGATTAATCATAGCTTGTTTAATGAAATCTTCTTTTTGATCTTGGTTCATGTCATTATAGTAATCAACTAAACGCATTGCATTCTTACTGCCATTGCTTCTGCCTTCAAGTAGATGTAGATTTGGTAGTCGATTTCTCATCCCTCGCCACCTATGCCAATCATCCATTTGAATTGAAACTGGCTTACTATCATTGAAACGTGTGTCAGGGTGAAGATGATCTTGCTCATATTTAAAGTTACGATTAGTCCAGTCTAATCCTAGATAATAAAGTACTTCACCTGCTACTCTACTACCTTTTTCTGAATTTAAAATATCTTCAATCTTACCCTCAGTCACTCGAAGATCATTAATTTGGTCCAACATCTCAATTGTGATTTCATAATCAAAGTTATTAATATTACTTTTCATCTGTTGAAGCTTACCTGTTGTACCTGATTGAAAGTATGTAAAGAAAATTGCTCGTATTAAGTACGCTCTAATACTAGCTGTATTTTTCTTATAATCAGGAGCATAGTAAATATAATAAATAATTGGCAAGAGAACGTTCCAACTAGAAGCAAAGCGACTTACATCTATTTTCATCTCTTTCAGTAACTCTTCTAAATTTAATAGAGACATTTTAAAGCCGGTCCAATCATTCTTCAAATCTTCTGCGATTTTTTTATTAATATTTGATTTTACAACGTCGCCATAAAGCATTAGTGCAGCACGTATAATAAAATCAGAACCAAATCCTGTATATGCTCCTACAAGTATTTTTCCAAACTCCGACTTTGCACTTGGCCAGTACGCCTCTAAGATTGACATTGTAATCTCAGACTTTTTAAGAGCCTTTCCACCACTATTAAATCTAACAAACATTTCAAGAGCATCATCTTGTTTCATATCTCTAATTTCTGTATAACGAATAAGTTTTTCAGTAAATATTTTGTGATATAACTTGTTTAAAATGTTTCGTGCATATTCTTTACTATTGGAAGGTACATTTGAAATCTCATCTTCTATTGCCTGTTCTCTAGTCTCATTATTTTGAAAACGACTTTGTAAAATTGTACGTATTTCAAATTGAGTAGGGCTTAGACGACCTACTTTTTCACTAAAACGAATATCAAATTTCTTGCTATTATATTCTTCCTCATCTACAGCAATTTTATTTTGATCTAGTTCAATCAATAGTTTTGTATAAGTCAAACTTCCAGTACTTCTACGAGCGTAATTTGGCCGAATAGTAGATTCACCGAATAAAGACAAAAACAATGAGGTGAGTCTTTGTTGTCCATCTAGTACAGCTGTATCAGAAGTTCTCACATCAATACTAGTCAACTCGTAATTCATCGTATCTGCTTGTTTCCTACTATCAAATGTGACCTTTGATAGGAAATTACAGAAATAGGTGTCCCATGAAACATTAGAATCGTCAACATGCCAAAATAAGAATGTAGCTATTGGATAATCTAATAAAATAGAATCCCATAACTTTTCTATTTGTTCAGTACCCCATACAAATTGTCTTTGAAAAGCAGGCATAACATACTTTCCACTTTCAATATTAGTCAATGCTTGAATAATGGTAATACTATCATCATTTAACCGACTCATACTTCATTCCCCCATGTTTATCTTTAAATCTCTATTTTATATGACTATATCTCCACTATAACCAAATACTAACAACACAGCATCATTTATTTACAGTATTATCTTAATATGTACAGATGCTACTAGTATAATGAAGGCAATAACCATTTGTGAAATGAGGACATACAATGCCAATCTACAACAAACTTATCCGAGATCGCATCCTAGAAATCATCGAAAAAGATGGTAAGACCTATGATATGGAGATGCTATCTAAAGAACGTCATGCAGAAGAGATTAAAGCGAAGCTGACAGAAGAAGTGCAGGAGTATCAAGCAACTCAAAACAACCATGATGCACTAGAAGAACTCGCAGATATTCTGGAGTTGGTTCATGCTGCTCTTCCCCTACATAATGCAACATACGAACAGTTGGAAGAAGTGCGCGTTAAGAAGAAGGAAAAACGTGGCGGATTTGATAAAGGGATTTATTTGATTGAGGTGCATGATGACTGAGATTCGGTTCATCACACAAAACCTAGTCTCGAATTTGGAACAGCAATTAGAACAAGCTACGACTGTCTACTGGATTACTGCATTTGCAATGAAGTCGGGTGTGGACCTGGTACTTCCTAGTTTAGTAGATGCCGCAAAGCGTGGAGCAGACATAAAACTTTTAGTGGGCGATTATTTATCGATTACGCAGCCAGAAGCTTTGCGACGGTTAATTGATGCAGTGCCAGAAGCAGAAGTACGCATTTATCAGAGCCATGGACTTTCCTTTCACCCAAAAGCGTATTTGTTCCGAAATACTACAGAGAATACATTGATTGTTGGATCTTCCAACCTTTCAAAATCTGCGCTGACAAACGGAATTGAATGGAGTCTTTCTGTGCCAACACCACTTGAAGAACCACTCTTTGAAGAAGCTGCAACTGAATTCATGCGTCTGTTTTATCACCCTCAAACTCTACCTATGAATTCTGAAACTTTTCTTTTATATGAAGCTAAGTACAACGAAAACAATAAGGCCATGCCACTCAGTTCTCTCTGGGCAAACCAAGATGAGATTGAAGTGATGTTTGGAACAGACGGAACAGATCATGAGCCTGTCTTGATTGAAACGAACGAAATTTATTCAACAGATGTCACTCCCCGTCCAGCACAGGAATTGGCGTTGAAAGCTCTAGAGGAGTCAATGGAGGAAGAGTACGATAAGGCTCTTGCCGTTATGGCGACGGGTTTAGGCAAGACGTATCTTGCTGCTTTTTTCGCAGAACGTTTCAAACGTGTTCTCTTCGTCGCACATAGAGAAGAAATTTTGTATCAAGCACGTGACTCTTTCCAACATGTTCATAATTCGAAGAAGACCGGACTTTACAATGCAACAAATAAAGACATAGAAGCAGATTTCTTGTTTGCTTCAGTAGCTACACTTAGTCAAGAACACCATCTAGCTAAGTTCCAATCCGAAGAATTTGATTTGATTGTTGTTGATGAGTTCCACCACGCGACAGCCCCAAGTTATATGCGCATCATCAATCATTTCAAACCTAGATTTTTATTAGGCATCACTGCCACACCTCACCGATTAGACAATAGTGATGTATTCGGGATTTGTGATGGGAATGTCGCTATTACAATTAACTTCTTAGATGCCATTCAAAAACAATGGCTGGCCCCTTTTAAGTATTTTGGAGTTTATGACGATACGGATTATAGTCAATTACGTTGGGTTGGAACTGGCTATGCGGAGGAAGATCTTGCTCGAGTTCAGCTCCATGAGTCGATGGCAGAAATGATTTTCTCAGAGTGGCAATCAAAGAAACAGACGCGTACAATCGGATTCTGTTCTTCCGTTCGCCAAGCCCAGTTTTTAGCAAACTACTTCAAACAACAAGGCATTCATGCGATTAGTCTAGATGCCAAGTCGGACCCAGATGTACGGAAAAGTGCGCGACAAAAGTTAAACGATGGAGAGCTCGAAATTATCTTTACAGTAGACCTTTTCAATGAAGGGGTAGATATCCCAAAGGTAGATACACTTCTATTTGTTCGGCCTACCGAATCTCTCGCTGTCTTCACCCAACAAATCGGACGTGGTTTGCGTCTGGCTGATGGAAAAGATCATTGCGTGATTATCGATTTGATTGGTAACTATAGAAATGCAGATTTAAAGTGGCGGGTTTTTTCTCCGGAAGATAGTACTGCTAAGGGTGTTGCAAACATTGCGGATGCACTACCTATGGATTGTGAAATTCATCTAGACACGCAAGTAGTAGACCTTGTTCAACATATGATTCGCAAATATAGAAAACCAAAAGATGTTCTGCTATCTCATTACTATGAATTGAAAGCGGATCTCGGTCGCCGTCCAACCTATCTTGAATTTCATTTGCAAACACCCGTGGATACTCTATCTATTAGAAGAGAATTTGGTTCCTATTTTAATTTAATACAAGAAGCTGGCGATTTAAGTACTCATGAAGAGCGAATCTTGAGAGACTACCAAGCTTGGTTGGTTGAAGTAGAAAAGACTAGTATGACTAAGAGTTATAAAATGACTCTTCTTCACTGTATGCTGCAGCGAGGCCCATCTGAATGGTATAAACCAATCTTAGCTGAAGAAGTAGCCCAATGCTTTTACGAATTTCTTTGGGGGAAGAAATTCCGACGTGATATCGATTTCACACCTGCCCAGCAAATTAAATTTTCAAGGTTTGACCAACAGAAAGTCGCCAAGCATGTCGAAGACAACCCAATGAAGTTTTGGAGTGGCAAAGTTGATGGCTTAGTGAGATTTGAAAACAAAGAGTTCTGGTTTGATTTTGATGTAGCAGCTGAGGATCAAGAGATTTTATTTCAGTGGACTAAGGAGATTTGTGAGTTTCGGTTGCATTGGTACTTTGAGAGGAAGGCAAAAAGATTAAATTAGACTAATAATGCCCTTTCTACTATTCGCTAAATACATTCTTAAAAAACAATTAAGATTTAATATAGTTACGATACTTGTTATTTGAGAGGATGCTAGAGTCTATTAATTAGTAAGAAGAAGCTAAACTTCTAAAAGAAGTTTGGCTTTTGGTCTTGGACTAGAAATGATTACTGAAACCAATGAGCGAAAAGCTCCGTAAACAAGTTATACATTCAATATAGAAAGGAGCCCCAAAATGTCCGGAGCCTTAATCAATCTTCTAGTGATCATTCCCCTTCTCATCCTAGCCGTCTACCTCTCGCAAGGAAAAGGAGCCTTTTTGATTGCAGGGTACAACACCATGCCCAAGGAAGAGAAAGCGAATTATGATGAATTGGCACTGTGCAAGTTCATGAGTAAGATCCTGTACGGCATCAGCTTTAGTTTGGTGTTGTTGTCACTGAGTGAATGGCTGGAGATGCCTCTGCTTATTTGGGTTGGAATCGCATTAATGATAGGACTAATTGTTTTTACGCTTGTGTATTCAAATACGGGGAATCGTTTCCGTCAGCAGTAGATCCAGCTCAGTTGCGAGCTGGATTTTTATTTATCGTAAAATAAACTGGAAATATAAAGGATTAAAGTTTACTTTACTTTTTGATAAGTTTACTTTATTATCGAAAGTAAGAGGTGAAGCAGATGAAAAATGAGGTGGGCGATTCGATTGCCAATAAGGTCTATGAACACCGGGTTCTTGCCAAACTGACGCAGGCAGAGCTTGGGAAGGCTGTTGGGGTATCGAAGCAAACGATTTTTGTTATGGAAAAAGGTAATTATGTGCCGTCGCTGCTCTTGGCTTTCCGGATTGCTGATTTTTTCAAGGTGGAAATCGGGGATATTTTTACGTATGTAAAGGGGATGGATGAGAAATGAGGATAGATCACGTAGGGGCATTTATTTTTTCTCCGCTGATGGACTGGGCCGAGCAATCGAATGCGAATTTTAATATGGTACTGATGGCGAGCTTAGGGCTTTTACTTTTGGGAGCCGCACTCATCACGGTTTACTATTACCGGATCGGGAAGCCTGATGAGCGGACGAATCAAATTTATTTGAAGAGCACGTTCGTCTTGCTAGGTGCTGTAATTCTAGGAGATTTTATTCTGCCAAAAGAAGAAATGTGGACGATTTTCTTTGTACTCAAGTATGGGGTGGCATTTGTCGCTACTGGTGTATACTTGGCGATGCAATATAAGCGGGAGTTTGCGGGGTAATCAAAAAAACATGTTGGATATGTAGACTTGTCATGAATAACCCTTATAGTCTTGATATTTTCTCCAACTATGGATAAGTATTTCATAGGTTACATTCTTATATCATCTTAGTGTACAACGTTTTTTGAATCACTTAGAGGGAATGTATAAGGTGTACCACAAATTAAGGGATTGGAGGAATCGTACATGGCAAATCGAAAGGATGATCAGAAAATCCGTCGTGAAGAAGCCGGACGTAAAGTCGGCGAAGACACTTCGTACAATCCTGATCAAATCATTCATGAGGAGCTTGACGAAAAAGGCGGTCAGATTAGTTCTTCAAGCCACTCCACTAACCATTCATCAGACGACGTGACATGGAGCAAAGAGGATGTTGCTCGTAAAGGTAAAAAACCTGACCAAAGCGGAATCAACTCCTCCGGCTCGTAATTCAATAGATACATGGGAGAAGGCGTTGGTGCCTTCTCTTTTTAATTATTTAAAGCCTTGTCAATCCTGTCAGCCTCTTTCCGGAGTTGCATGTAATAGATGAGCCAGACGATCTAATAAAAAGACCTGTTACGTGTAAGTGCATTGATAATTTGGTTTTTCTTTGAAATGAAGAAGAAGTTTTATTGGCGAAAGTTCGTGTGCGTATTTTCAGCGCTACTCTTTGGGAACCTGCTTCCAACGATTCCTGTCTCTATTTAAAATTGGATTTTACTGGAGGCATTTGGATGTGGTGCCTATCATGGCGAAAGCGCTTTGGGTTTTGACGATAGCGTCCATCTTGCTCAATATAACGCCAATCTTTTTAGAGCGAGTCTATAAACGAACTTAATATCAAGTTAGTAAAAAGGTGCGTACGCTATGTACACACCTTTTTTAACTATTCAAACTGTATGTATAGTACTCCTGCGCATGGTGGACTTTGAACCCAACAGACTCGTACAAGCGCAGTGCATGCGCGTTTGTCGCTTCGACCTCTAAATGGACCGAGTATCCTGCTTCACTTTGGTCTTTCACAACCCTGCGAAGGACATTGCGGCCGATTCCTTTTCCTTGGTGTTCAGGTAAAATTGCAAACCCGTAGATCCACGCTTGGTCTTCTTCTCGCTTCACGCGCACTTTCCCAACCGGTTCTCCTTCCACCTCAATCATCCACAAATCTGTGTCCGGTTCCGCGGTGATGCGTCCTTCTGTTGCGAGTGAATCTTCCCGTGTCAGTCCAAATGCTTTGATATCCAGTTGCACACGAAGTTCTCTATCTCTGTCTTCCGCAGGTCGCAGTGTAAACCCTGTTGCTTCCGGTAATTCAACTGGCTGCCACTGCATTTGATGTTCAGTGAACGAGTAGATAGCTCCTTTCATTTGTAAGAATGCTTTTGCTGCTTCAGAAGAAGCCGGTGCATTCATTAAGATTTTTGTGAATCCGAGTTTCGATACGGTCGACATCACTTCATCAAACAGGCGTGTAAAATGACCCTCACGACGAGAGTTCGGCTTTACCATTCCTGTGACTTCTACAGTAGACCCAAAACCATAGAGCCCAAGAAACGCTACGAGTTCGTCGTTTTCATAATGGAGAAAATCATACTCATTGGATTCTCGATCTTCGAGCATCTCCCAGTTCAGTTTCATCTCAAGGTGGTCATGAGCTTCCACTTCTTTTTGCAATGCCTTGATGGCTTTTAATTCTTCCAGCGTCCTCATGGTGTCTTTCCTCCTTGTTTCCATCTCACTAGTTCTTGCAAAACGCTGTTTTCACGTTCGATGTAGAAATTCTTAAACGGGTCGATGGGAATCGCCTTGTTCGCTTCAATCGCTGCTTCTGGCGTGATCCATACTCTATGAAAACCTTCTCGTATTTCCTTTTCTGTTAACTTTACGGGCTGTTGTTCCCATGAGTTCAAATGGACATTGTAATACGGAGACCTTAAGTGATACCAAGCGCCTTTTTGAATCCGGTCGGGGTGCGCTTGTACGGCCTGGCCTGCCAGTTCCCGAATCACGAAATCTGTATATCCTGTCTCTTCAATCAGCTCTCGTGCAAGTGCCTGCTTGTCACTCTCTCCTGCCTCCACACCTCCCCCAGGAAACTTGTAGTCTCCGCGGTTCGATTTCATCATAAGTAAGTTCTGACCATTCCAGATGATTGCGCGAACTCCGGTGCGGGAAATCACTTTTACATTTGCCGGAATAGAATTTCCCAACGTAATTTCAAATTTAGTAGTAGTTTTCATAGTTGCATTCCTTCCCTATGACCTGGTCTCAAGTTCCCCGTGGAACAACTAGTCATTTAAATTGGCTGGTTGTAAATTAATGATTTTCACGAGTTGTTCGTTCATTTCCTGGGCAGATGCTTCGAAACCATGTTGATACCAGTGCAAAATCATCCCGATGATCGCATTCGCTTGATAGGCACAATACAAATCTCGTTGAATCTCGGGCTGATTCCAGGAAGTCGCATGGTCATTTAAAAATAAGGTCCGTACTTCATCAAACAGCAGGTAGTAATACAAAAGAGGCACTCGCTTAGACAATACAATGGTATAAAAAGATTCGTAGTTCTTAATGTGATGGAAAATCCGGATAGTGGACGGATCCAATTCTGATGTCTTCAAAACAGATACATGGCGGTACGGCTCTTCATAGGATTTTGCGAGGTCCGCTGTGATTTCCCGGAAGTATTCCTCGAACACATCATTGATTTCTTGGTAATGAAGATAAAACGTTCCGCGGTTAATCTTGGCTTGTTGGCAAAGTTCTGTAATGGTAATTTTTTCGAGCGGCTTTATTTCTAACAATGCAACTAGTCCTGCATGCAAGGCATCTTTTGTTTTGAGAACACGTAGATCCGTTTTCATTTTTTGTTCACTTCCTCCTCGACACATTTATGCGTTTTGTTCATTAGTAAACAAAATCTTATTTTTTGATTATTGTGGCAATTTATTGTTCCTAGTATACTTTTTATTAAACAGGTGTTCAATAATTATCTTAAAATAAGACTGGGGAGGACACACACATGCGTTTACAAGACAAAGTGGCCATCGTAACAGGCGCTGCTTCCGGAATGGGGAAAGCGATTGCGGAAGCGTATGCAAAACAAGGAGCAAAAGTCGTAGTCTCAGATTTGAATGGTGAAGGTGCTGAGGCAGTAGCAAAAGCGATTCAAGAAAGCGGTGGCGAAGCATTTTCGATTCAAACGAACGTGGCAGAGAGTGCAGATCTGGATGAATTGTTCGAAGAAACCGTTGCGAACTATGGGCATCTTGATATTCTCGTGAACAACGCGGGCATCATGGATGGCATGGAACCTGTTGGGGAAATTGAAGACGCACGGTGGGACCGCGTATTCGCAGTCAACACGACAGCTGTCATGCGGGCATCTCGTTTAGCAGTGAACCACTTCTTAGAACGCGGTCATGGTGTAATTATCAACAATATTTCAGTCGGCGGATTGTACGGAGCACGTGCCGGGGCTGCTTATGCGGCATCGAAACATGCGGTCGTTGGTCTAACGAAAAATACAGCGTTTATGTATGCGAATAAAAACATTCGGTGCAATGGTATCGCTCCAGGTGGCGTCGAGACTAATATCGGTTCTTCGATGACAAGCTTGAGCGAGTACGGAATGGGTCGTCAGCAACTTGGAATGGCTATCAATCCGCGTATGGGCAAACCAGAAGAAATTGCGCAACTTGCGGTGTTCTTAGGGTCAGACGAGTCGAGCTTTGTAAACGGACAAGTCATTGCAGCAGATTCTGGTTGGACGGCTTACTAATTTATAGTCACTTTCACCAACCTTCAGAGGTTTTCTGGGGGTTGGTTTTTTGTTTGTAAAGATCTTTCTAGCAAGATCTTTGAGCAAATTAAGGTTTGTGCCCTCAGTCATATTATGAAAACTAATTCGTCCTACTCCTACCAAAAAAGCACCGAACCCTAAAAGATTCGGCGCTCTGCTTCCCTATTTTCCTGCTTGTCGCTCATAATTTCGGATGTGCATACTATTCCCTCGCACCATACCGAACTTTTCATAATAGGCGACTAAATCATCGTCGCAAGCTAAATCAATCATATAGAGGTGACGCAGTTCTGCAAACATTCGCTTCACTAGTTCTTTTCCAATCCCTTGGTCTTTATAAGATGGAGTCACTTCTAGAAATGGAATATAGGCAGACAATACGCCGTCACTTACGGCTGTGATGAAGCCAACCACGCGGTCTGTATCCGGTTCGATTGCGATCACGGCATGGCTACTGTTTTGTAAGAGCTTCACGTGTGTTTCCGCGCTCGGCGGGCTCGGCCATCCCTCAAAGAATTCCGCGAGCTGCTCGGGTTGTAGTGCATCGACATTTGTAGAATAGTTCATTGTTTCTCTCTCCTTTTCATTGACCTCTGAAAACGAGTGGGAATCAATTGTACAACAACATAACTTCTCCTACTTTCTTTTTAAATCGTTTGTTTTCCTTATGTTACCATATAGCAATCCCTTGTCGACCCTATTCCTCAAATAAGTATGCTATTATCTAAGTAATCAAACAATTCAAGGAGGCTCATCATGAATTTAGGACTGACAGATAAAGTGGCACTCATTACGGGTGGTAGTAAAGGTATTGGATTCCAGACAGCTCTTGATCTTTCTGCTGAAGGTGCGCATGTCGCAATCGTAGCACGTAGCGAAGAACATTTGCAGAAAGCCAAGGACGAAATTAAGGAGAAGACAGGACGTGAGGTACTTACTATTTCTGCGGATGTCTCGCAAGAAAGTGAGTGTAAACGTGCAGTGGACGAGGCAGTCGCACACTTTGGGAAGTTACATATTTTAGTTAACAACGCAGGTACTGCAGCGGCAAAGGCGTTTGAAGATGTCGACGGTGAAGCGTGGCAGAATGACTTGGACCTTAAGCTTGGTGGAACCATCCACTGTTCCCGTTACGCAATCCCACACATGAAAGAACAAGGAGGCGGGGCTATCGTCAATTTGGCAGCAGTCGTAGCAAAGACGCCTCCAGCAAGCAGTCTCCCCTCTTCCGTCAGTCGTTCAGCCGGTCTTGCACTGACACAGGCGATGAGTAAAGATCTTGGCAAGCACAATATTCGCGTGAATGCTGTATGTATCGGTTTGATCCGCAGTGACCAGATTGAAAAAATGTGGCAAAACAATCGCCCAGACCTTACATGGGATGAGTTCTCGCATGAGACCGGTAAAGGCATCCCGCTCGGCCGAATCGGTGACACTCAGGAAGCTTCTAACGTTATCACCTTCCTCGTCTCAGACGCTGCTTCTTATGTTACGGGCACGTCTGTCAACATTGATGGTGGTTCTGGAAACGCTCTATAAAAAAATGACCCCTGGATTTGTCTCAAACACTAAGGATACTTACTTAGTCATGAGACAACCCCAGGGGTCTAAGTTTTATTAACTCTTCGCTTCCCTCAAGTAACGCGGATAGGCAAGTAGAGCTAGTGTACTGCAGGCAATTCCAAATCCGACGAGGACTGCAAGCGACTGCCATACGTCCATAAGCGTACCGTTGTCGAGAATCACTGTCTTATACCCTTCAAGTGCCCAGTAATGTGGTAAAAAACGCGCGATGTTTTGCATGACGTCGGGCATAAACTCTACAGGCATCCAAAGACCCCCAAGCATCGCTCCCCCAAGTGCAATGACCTGAGTCAACGCGATTCCCATATTTTCTGTTTTTGCTAGCACGGCCATGGCCATCCCACAACCTGTCGCTACAAAAGCAAGCCCTATAGAAAGTGCTAGAAGAGAAAGAGGATCACCAAGAGGCAAGTCATATACCACTACGCCAAACGTGAACAATACAACGATTTGAAGCAACACAACCGCAACAAACGGCAGCCATTTTCCTGCAAAATAGTCGAGGCGGCGGATAGGTGTACTCGCAAGTCGAGCAGCCATTCCGCTATCTCGGTCTTTGATGAATGCAACAACGATAGAAATCATGATATAGAACGAAAACATCACTGTGTAGCCCGGAACTATTTGAACTACTAACTGCTCAGGTTCCGCCCCCATGCTTTCTCCGAAAAGCGTGATAAACCCTACAATGAAAATGACTGGCAGTAGGAATGTCCAAAACCATAATCCTTTGTCTTTCGTCTTCTTTTTCAATTCTAAAAGAGCAATGGCTGTCATGATGCCCCCTCCATTCCCGTATCTCGTAAGGATGTTCCTGTTAAGCGAATGAAAATATCTTCTAGTCGTGCTTGGCTGAGCTCTAAACGCTCAGGCAAGACGGCTTGTGAAGCAAACGAACGTGCAAGCTGCTCTAAAGTTTCCAGAGGCTCATCGCTGACAATACTGAACCCTGCACCTTGTTCCTTGAGTGAAGGAAACCCTTGCAACACTTCAGCAGTTACTTGTTTTCCTTCAACATAAATCGACGAATGATGGTGACGTCCCAACACTTCCTGCATAGGCCCATGCTCTACAACCTTCCCTTGATCAATGAATCCGATCGCATCACAGAGTTGCTCTACCTCTTCCATATAATGACTAGAATAAATCAATGTCTTGCCTTCATTTTTCAACGAATGGATCAACTCAAATATCGCTCTTCGTGACTGCGGGTCTACGCCAACAGTCGGTTCATCTAAGATGATGATGTCTGGGTCATGCAACAACGCACAGCCAATATTCAAACGGCGCTTCATTCCACCTGAAAATGTGGAAACGCTAGATTTTTCCCGGTCCTCTAATCCTATTTTACGGAGTACTTCCGTAATCCGTTTGGATAACTGAGATTTTGAGAGTCCATACAGTCTTCCAAATAAGAGCAGGTTATCTCGTGCCGTTAGCGTTTCCTCTAAGCATATGTCTTGAGGTACATAGCCAATCCGACGTTTGATAGCTAGGCGGTTATGATGAAATGTGGCGTTATCGAGCAGTACTTCTCCTTCGTACTCTTCTAAAATACCGACTAAGATTTTCATCAGTGTCGACTTCCCTGCACCATTTGGCCCGACCAAACCGAAGCAAGTTCCTTTTGCGATTGTTAGTTCCACGTCTTGAAGAGCACAGTGTGTACCATAGCTTTTCTTCACGTTTTGGATGTGAATCATTCAACTTCCTCCCTATCTACGTTTTTGAAGAGACTGATTCATGCGTCTTTCTAGCTGTTTGAAATAGCTGTACCAGCCGAACCAGTTCAGAATGTAGGTGCCTGTGAAATATAACCACCCAATGAGAAGAGATTGCGGATGTAGCGGTATCCATCCTGTCAGCCATGTGAATACGGGGAACAAGATGATAAGGGAAGCAGTGTAATGAACTAGTGTCTGTTTCAACATGCTCCATTCATCAATCTCAAACAAAAGAGCAGAAACGCTAAAGTAAGCACCAATCAGCATGCTTCCAAAGAGGTTTAATGCAATCAGTCTTGTTGAAACTTCATCTGTGCTGTCGTAAAGAAAGACGATCACAAGCAGTGTCAGCAGTCCACCAACCCCAAACCCTCCAAAGATTCGAATCATCAACTTACTTATCACGACTTCCACCTCCTTCGACAAGTTGGTTACGTAGATGGTGCACGTAGCTTCGTGTCACATATTCTTTATTACCAGACTTGAAGAATACACAAAGATTGCCGTTAAAGGACAATTCGAAACGATCAATCAAGTCTAAGTTTCCGATGACGGATTTGGAGAACCGAATAAAGCCATGGTTCCCTAAAAACTCCTCTAATTCATAAAGTTTCAGCTTAAGTTCGAGTGTTCCTTCTACAGTCTGGGCAAACACTTTACGGTTAGCTGAGTAAACGAAGTCGATATCCTGTGGCTGCAAAATAATGGACCGTTCGCCATCAGTCGCAACAAGTCGTTTGGGAGCAGAATCTGATTTCTCCAACTCTTTCAAATGGCGTACGATCGCTTCGACTTCAGCTGTCCACTCATTAGCTTGAATAGTAATCACAGGTGTGTCCTCATGTTGAGGATCAATGTCAATTTTGATTTTCATTGGGCCTCCCTTTCTTGTTCTTAGTGTAGGTCAGTTTATGTAATGGGCGACAAAGATAGGGCCAACATGCTTTAAATCGTGCATAACATGACCCGTTTGGTGTGTGAAACGTAACTTTCTATTCAAGTATATAAAAAAAAAGACCCCTAAAGTTGGGTCACTTCTAAGTTTACTTAGCGCGTGAGACAACCCCAAGGGTCTACATTTATCAAATTAGATTAAGCTGTTTTTACTGTAAAGTCGACATCGACGTTGTTGCGGATTGCGTTAGAGAATGGGCAGATTTTATGTGCTTCTTCTACCAACACTTCTGCTGTTTCTTGATCCGTCCCTTGGATAGTGATTATCATTTCGACTGACAATTGATACCCCGCATCGCCTTTATTTAACGATACGTGCGACGTGATTTCAGAACCTGAGATCTGTGCTTTCTTTTGCATCGCTACAATATTCAATGCAGAGTCAAAACAAGCTGAGTATGCACCTGCAAACAATTCTTCAGGTGTTGTCTTACCTGTCATGTCGGCACCTGGCATTGGCATTCCCAAGTTCAAGTCATATGTTCCGCTCTCTGAAGCAACGCGGCCTTGGCGTCCTCCGACAGCTGTAGCAGTTGATGTAAATAGTTTTTGCATAGTGGTTCCTCCTCTAATTTTTTGGTATAATTAAGTTGTACACAATTTAATTTTACACAACTAAATAACACTTGCAACTAATATGCATAAGGAGGAATGGTTTATGGATGCTCTTCATCTTTCGAATCAACTCTGCTTCCCGTTTTATGCGGTATCCAAAGAAATCACCAAGCGCTACCGGCCGTTACTCGAACCTTTGCAGCTAACCTATCCTCAATATCTTGTGATGCTCGTACTGTGGGAGACCGATCAACTATCTTTAAAAAAAATTGGTGAACGGCTCCATCTTGATTCAGGTACCCTTACACCGCTAGTCAATAAACTTATTTCACAAGGTTACATCGAAAAAGCACGGAACCCCCACGACGAACGCCAACTCGTTATTCAACTGACACCTACTGGACGCGCGTTACAACATGATGCAGCGGATATTCCAGCAAAACTTGCTGAGGTTCTCGGTCTCACGGAACAACAGTACTCTGCTTATCAAAAAATGCTTACTGACCTTTCTATGAAGTTTGGGTTAAGTGACGCGACATGTTAATCTTTATTATTCTTCCCAGGGAAGATTTCAAAACAAGAGTTAACTTAATATATGAAATCTTCCCTGGGAACTTCTTTCTATGGTAAAATATCCTATAAATCCATAAGAAAAGAGGAATAGTATGCCCCCTAAAAGAAAGCTGCATCCCAATGCTTTTTACCATGTGACCATTCACGGCCACCACCAGCTCCCCATCTTTCAAACTCTACAAGACAAGCACTGTTTCCTTAAAATTCTTCAAGAAGTCCATCAAAAGTATAAGTACACGCTCATCAGTTACTGCATTATGTCCAATCATTATCACCTCTTAATTCGCCCCAATGAAACACCGCTCTCAAAAATTATCGCCTCAATTAACCATCGCTATAGCATGTCCTATAAGAGACGCTACCTCCATAAAGGAACCATTTACGATGATCGCTATTTTTCCGCTCCCTTACTTACTTCACAAGCCATTTTGAATACCAGTGTATATATTCATTGCAACCCTATTCATACAAAGGTTCCTATGGTTACGTCTTTAGAACACTACCTGTTCAGTTCCTATCCCTATTACTACAATGAAGATTTATTTCCCCCTTCATTTTTGGAAGTGGATAGCCTATACAAGCATTTACCGAGCTATTTACCACCCAACTTTCAAAGCTATCAATTCTTCATCAACCGACCTAAGCAAATTAAAAGACGCATGACGAGAAATAGTACGCTTTCTTATTCTTCCCAGAGAAGATTTCAAAACAAGAGTTAACTTAAGATATGAAGTCTTCCCTGGGAACTTTTTTATAAGATATGAAGTCTTCCCTGGGAACTTTTTTATAGGAGCTTCTATATTTCCCTATTCGCATAGTCATAGTAATCCCTCTAGTAAGAAAGTCCCTAGCTCTACGTTTTACGAAATATTTTTTATTTTATAGGTCTATGGATAGTCATTTAGACCTTAAACCGGAAAGTGGTGTTCTTGTATCAAAATAACCATATTTTTTTCTGATAATAGTATAATAATTTCGACTTTACCTGTTACTATAAAAGAGATGATACATATCGTTGCCACTCTCATAGACTCATTCTGAAACTGTTAGGAGGTTCGTAACATGTCACAAGACCACTCGAGGTATTCTCGTCTCGCCAACATCACGAAAATGATCAACATGAAGCTCGACTTGCGTGAAGTCATGGAACAAGTCACACTCGCCATCTCTGAAGAAATTATGCGCTGCGATTCAGTCGGTATCTACATGCCCCAACCAGACGGCACATTCCGAGGATACGTCGGGAAACCGGAAGTCATCAATGGCCGGACTTTGGATATGCACGTCATCGATACAGACTATGACCTGTTGGCAAAAGAAGTGATTGAAACGAAAAAAACAATTTATATTCCAGACACCTCGCGCGACAACCGACCGGACCCACGAGCTGTAGAAGCTTTCCAAATCAAGTCTTTGCTCGCCCTCCCTATCTCATTTGAAGGTGAACTATTTGGGCTCGTCTTCCTATTTGACTATGGTATTCCAATGAATCTGACAGAGGATGAAATCCAAGCGGTAGAAGCCTACGTCAACATGGCGGCTGTAGCTATCCAAAATGCATCAAATTTGGCGCGTAAAGAGATGCTACTGAACGAAAAGCAGTTGCTTCTTGACGTCTCGAAAGACTTATCGATGTATACCACCCTTCAAGAATGTTTTGATAGCTGCTTCTTCTATATTCAAAAAGTCTTAAACAATCCAAACATCGGCGTTCATCTATTCGACCCAATAGCTAAAAAACGAATCAAACCAGCTAAACTTAGTAAAGAAAGTGACTGGACCGAAGAAAAATGGCTTGAAACCCATAATGAATTGGATGTCGATGACAGTAATGACGTTCTAATGCAAGAAGTCATTGAAAAGAAAGCGTACATCTACATTCCCGATGTCTCGATTGATGATCGACCCAACCATGATGTCTGTAGAAATTTTGGAATCCGCGGCCTTGTCATGTTCCCTCTCATTACAATGGGAGAGGTGTTAGGGCAAATCTCAGTTGTCACACTAGAAGATAATGTCCCACCATACAATGAGACGCAACTGCAACTGGCTCAATCCATTATCGATACGACAGCTTCCGCCTTGTCTCACTTACTTTATATGGAGAAGCAAGAGATCTTGATTGAAGAACGTACGTCTGAAGTGCTTGAGAAAAACAAAGAGCTTGAAGAAGTCGTTTCAGAACTGAAACATTTGAGCCGGGAAAAAGAATTGATTTTGAACTCAGCTGGAGAGGGAATCTTTGGTTTAGATTTATACCGGAATATCACATTCTGTAACCCTGCTGGTGCAGCCATGCTTGGGTACACATCTGAAAGTGAATTGATTGGCAAACCTGTGAAGCTTATTACAAATGGGCAAGCGATGGATCGATCAGATAACGCGTCTGCGTATCCAGATACGTACTTTGAAGAGTACCAAGAATTTTATAGAAAAGATTGTTCTCGATTCCCTGTTGAGTATGTAACGTCACTTATCAAAGAGAATGACAAAGTGGTCGGTGAAGTTGTCACATTCAAAGACATCACACAGCGTAAACAGCTTGAGGAGAAAATCAAATACTATGCGTATTTTGATAGTCTCACTGACCTACCAAACCGTGTCTTGTTGATGGATCGCCTGACGCAGGGCTTGAAGTATGCAAAGAAAAACGGAGAAAAAGCAGCGGTTCTTTTTTTAGACCTCGACCGTTTCAAACTAGTCAATGACTCGCTTGGTCACAGTTATGGTGACTTGCTGTTAAAAGAAGTAGCACAGCGTCTAATGACTTGTGTGCCAGAAGGAGCCACGGTCTCGCGTCAAGGTGGCGATGAATTCACGATTTTCTTACCGCTAGTTAAAGAGGACAGTGACATTTTAAAAGTTATTAAGTGCATTGATGCCGTATTCGTCGATTCATTTAAACTCAACGAACACGAGATGCATATTAAGACGAGTATCGGCATTGCCTTATTCCCAGAAAACGGGGATACGGCAGAAATTCTGATTAAAAATGCGGATACGGCGATGTACAAATCCAAAGAGCGGCCGGGTACAAGCTTCCATTTCTTTAGTGAAGAGATGGATATTCGTTCGTATGAATCAATCAAGCTCGAAAATGATTTATACCGTGCCATCGAAAAAGAAGAACTGTTTATTCATTACCAGCCACAAATCGACTACCGCAATAATGAAATCGTTGGTGTAGAAGCCTTATTACGCTGGAAACATCCAGAGTATGGTTTGATTCCACCAGACCGCTTTATCCCGCTTGCAGAAGAAACTGGTTTGATTGTACAGATTGGGGATTGGGTCCTTCGCCGTGCATGTCAGCAATTAAAAAAATGGCATGATGAAGGCTTTGCATTACCACGTTTATCAGTAAACTTATCAGTTCACCAATTTGAGCAAACGGATCTATTTGGCAGTATTAAGAAGATTTTGAACGAGACCGGTCTTGATCCAAGTTTTCTCGAGCTTGAACTGACAGAAAACCTGATTGTGAAAAATACCGAATTAACGCTCGAAACAATGAAACAACTGAAAGAGTATGGCATCAAGATAGCGATTGATGACTTCGGAACCGGTTATTCATCTCTTGGGTATTTGCGCAACTTGCCAATTTCGAAGTTAAAGATCGATAAATCCTTTGTCGACCAGATGTTAGTCGATGATGCCGCCATTACGAATACGATCATTACACTTGCCAAGAACTTGAACTTGGAAGTTATCGCAGAAGGTGTAGAAACGAAAGAGCAAGCGGACTATCTACTTGAACAAGACTGCGTTTTGATGCAGGGATATTATTTTAGTCGTCCGCTCGATGCAGAGACTTTAACGAACAAATACGTATAAGTGAGGAGATCGATGATGAAAGCAGCACGTCTCGTATTAGAGTATTTGAAACAAAATGGGGTTAACCACATCTTTGGAATTCCGGCCGGTTCGGTCAATGCCTTCTTTGATGAGTTGACACAAATGGATGACATCACGCCAGTCGTCACAAAACACGAAGGCGCTGCCGGGTACATGGCTGCCGCTTACGCAAAGTATACGAATCATTTAAGTGTCGCCATTGCATGTAGTGGTCCAGGTGGAACAAACCTCGTGACAGGTGCGGCGAATGCGATGCGTGAACACCTTCCTGTTGTGTTTTTAACAGGCGCAGTTCCCGTCAGTACAATCGGTTTAAATGCTTCGCAGGAATTGGATGCTGCTCCTATCTTCCAACCTGTCACAAAATATAGTGTAGCTGTAAACGACGTGAAAGATGTCGTGGCTGAAATCACAAAAGCTGTAGAAATCGCACTTTCTGGTGTACCTGGTCCTGTACACGTAGCACTTCCAATCGATGTGCAGCACCAGCAAGTCCCAGACGCGACACTTCCTGCTCCTGCAAAACGCAGCTTGATTACACCAGAGGCAGAGACTTTAGCTCGCGTGGCAGATGAATTGATTGCACGTGATACTGGCTATATCTTGGCTGGACAAGGAATCCGTGGGGCTGTTGATTCTGTAATTGAGCTTGCGGAAACACTGGGTTGGCCAATCGTGACGACTCCTCAAGCAAAAGGCTATATTCCAACAGATCACCCACTTCTGGTTGGTGTGTACGGTTTTGCAGGACATGAAGCGGCTTCTGAGCTAGTTGCTTCAGGAAATGCACGCAATGTCGCCCTGATCATCGGGTCAAGCCTTGGTGAGACCGCGACGAACAATTACAATGCATCCATTACTGCAGACCGTTTCACTGTCCAACTTGATTTTGATGCGTCGGTTTTCAATCGTAAGTATGAAGTCGACGAAGCTTTGCTCGGGGATATCACATTAAGTGTTCCTGCTCTTGTGGAAGCTGTAAAAGCGAAGAAACAAGATAGTACAACTAGTTTATCTGTGAACAAGCAAGCCCCATCAACAGGAGGAGACGACTACACGACAAAGAACGTGTTGATTGCTCTTCAAGAAGCACTCCCTGCATCGACACGCTACACAATCGATATCGGCGAATTCATGTCTTATATGATCAATCACCATCAAGTAAAAGAGTCGTATACGTATGAAATTAATGTTCACTTTGGTGCGATGGGAAGCGGAATCGGCTCGGCAATCGGCTCAAAGCTTGCAGAACCAGAACGTCCTGTCGTCTGCATCACAGGTGACGGTTGCTTCTTCATGCATGGAATGGAATTGCTGACGGCAAAAGAACACAACTTGCCAATTCTGTTTGTCATCATGAACAATGCACGCCTTGGTATGGTCTATCACGGCCACAACCTGCAGTTCAAACGTACGCATACGTCATTTGAACAAGAGCCTGTGAATATCAGTGCAATGGCAGCTGCCATGGGCATTCCAAATCACCGCGTGACGGAGATGACCGACTTTACACCTGAAAAAGTGAATGAACTGTTGAATCACGGAGGGCCTGCAGTGCTTGAAGTCTTTTTACAAGACAATAGCACACCACCCATGGGCGACCGCGTGAAGTTCTTGTCTTCTTTCGGTAAATAAATTTATGTAAAAATCCCTGACTCTTCGCTGAGTCAGGGATTTTATGTTTAGCTATGTACTTTCGGCATGTTTTGGAGCACTGCTCCGATTGTCTGCCCTTTGAAAGCATCTGGAACAGCTGTATCACTTTCAAAATAGAAGCTACTTGCTGTTGTGTCCGCTGTGTAGCCCATACTTTGGAGTGCCTCTTGAAGTGCAATAGGAGCTGAAGAAGTACCAGTAGTATGGGCGTAATAAGTTGTTGTGAACACACGCGTAATCTGGTCACCAATTTCTGAATAAATAACAAAGCAATCTGTTGGTTCCTCAATCACCCAACGACCTTTCGCATATAAGGACAGTCCGGCTCCTTCAAGTGCAGAGAGTGCCTCCAGATTCACACTAAACAGTTCATTAATAAACGCTCTGATTTGTTGCCCTGTAGGCTTAGCATCTTGTTGAATAAGCTTTTCTGCTACAACTTCTCGTGAAGAATGATTTGTTGAATGCACTAGAGGCACTTTGTCTAAATCAAAGCCAAATACTTCGTGTACGACTTGAAACACGGCCTCTACACTTAGTTCTTGCTCCCCAAGTAATTGGTCCATTTTTTGTGCTTTTTTCATTTGTGGTCTCCTTCTCACTAAACTTTTAGTACACCACGCCACCCTCGCGAAGCGTAGTACGAATCGGCCCCATTGTGGTAAGCAAATACTGTGTTGTAGCGGCGATCCCCGAACAAAGCGCCTCCACGTTCACGAATCTCAGATGGTGTTGCAATCCAGCTTGATGTCTTCAAATCAAATTCTCCAAGCGTCTGCAAATAGCGATATTCTTCTTCTGTCAAAAGCTCAACGCCCATGAGTTCTGCCATCTCAAGTGCTGACGTCTCTGGAGGGAACTTCTTGCGCCCTTCGCGAGCCACTTGATCAAAACATACGCTACGTCGCTCTTTCGGACTTTCTTTTGCGCAATCATAAAAATGATACTGCTCTTTGACAGCGTCAAATCGCACAACGTCCGGCTCGCCGCCGGTCGCTTCCATTTCTGAAAGTGACCAGAGTGCCTTTGAATTTGCGTTTAATTTTTTCTCAACGTCCTCCCATTCAATGACTCCTTTGTGTCGTCCCCGGTTCTTCTCAAAACGAGCCTTTAATGCTGCCAAAAGTTCACGTTGTTGGTCCTGCGTTAGTTCGTGGTTTACCATTTCCTTTCGCCTCCCACCTATTTCTTTCACTTTACCCTTGTTCGTCGAGCGGTTCAACTACCCACGGAAGCCATAGTTCAATCATGACTTGAACAATCGGTTCTGGAAATATGTCGGGCACAAAATCGAACTCCTCTGTTTCAATGAAAACCGTTGCATCTTGCTGCTCATACTTCACGGGAGAGGCTGAGCCAATCACGTGATAAATTGCGAAAAATTGACGCAGGTCGTTCTTTGAATCCAGCGCCATGATTTCTGCAGCCTTTGTTAGGTCTAATCCGTAGTGATCAGTAAGCTTTTGAATCCACTCCGGAAAGGATGGAATACACGCGATATAATTTTGGCAATATAGACAGTCACAGGACGTCAGTGCGCTCGGCAAGCTTTTGTAAATCGCGCGTGTCTGTTCAATTTGCTCATCTGTTTGATTAATTAACTCGTTCATCCTAATCACCTCTTGTATCTATACGAATTACTTGGTAATAAGTTGTCAATGAGGATTGACATCTACTCGATTAGAATGTAACATATAAATTACAAATGGAATATATATGTTACATTGAGTAAGGAGATTCTATGAAAAACAATGTAAAGCTTGCTCGTCTTTCTGCCAACATCACACAAACGGATCTTGCCAAAAAGACAGGCATTACGCGACAGACGATTAGTTTGATTGAAAAAGGAGCCTACAATCCAAGTCTTCAGTTATGCATTGCACTGGCCAAAGAATTGGGGAAAACGCTTGATGAATTATTTTGGGAGGTAGATGATCAATAATTCATGGTTAACTCTAGTTTTACCTAAAGACGATTACAAACAACAACTTAAGAAAATCACCATTCAGACAATAGGGTTTGGCGTTCTCTACTTCGTAGTTTACTCTCTAATTAGCGGATTGCCTTCAAACGGTGCAGGATGGTTAGAAATCGGCGGCTTCTTCAGCATCCTTTTACTTATGTATTTCGGGATTCACTTTATATCCCTTCGCAGGTCCTATTCAAAGAATCGACAAGCGCTCGATTGATTAACCAAATAAGCTACGAAACATTTCTAAAGTTTAAGAAAAAACCCACCACAGCTAAGGGGGTCAAAGCTGCAGTGGGTGGGTGCCCTTATTGGAAATAGGTATTCATTTTGTCAAACATCGCTTGCGTCTCTTCCGCCGTCTTGCGGATGATGAACATGCTACCTTTGAACTCTTTGTTGATCGCTTCTTCTACTTCAGGATGTTGATACAATTCAACAATCTTTAAGTAGTTTTCGTTGTCTGCTTCATCTGCACGAGATGCGATGATATTGATGTACGGCTCGATGGACTCGGATTCTGTATCTTCATACACAACAGCGTCTTCAGCTGGAATAAGACCTGCTTGTACGGCCACACCATTGTTGATTAAGGCAATGGCAACGTCCGGAAGAACACGTGCTGTCTGTTGGGGTTCCATAGCGACAAATTCAAGCTCTAACGGGTTTGATGTGATTTTGTCTAAGTCTCCAGTGATCCCAAAATCGTCAGCTAGTTCAATCACACCTGCTTCTTGCAGAAGGTTCAGTGCGCGTGGAAGTGTTGATGCATCATTTGGAATGGCGACTTGATCACCTTTTTGCAATTCATCTAGTGACTCGATTTTATCTGAATACACACCAAGTGGCGCAAATACCGTTGTACCAACAGGTGCCAAGTCTTCCCCAGATTCCGCCACAAAGTTTGAGAAGAACGAGATCGTCTGGAACGCGTTCAAATCAATGTCCCCTGCTGCAAGTGCTTTGTTCGGCATGATGTAATCTGTGAATTCTACTACTTCTAAATCAATGCCTTCCTCTTTTGCAAGTTCTACGATGACCGGCCATTGCGGGCTATCCGCACCGTTCACCCCAATTTTGATTGTCTCTTCTGACCCATCGGCTGAGTTACAAGCTGCAAGTGTTAGAGCAGCTGTGGCAGCAAGTGCTGCAAGTTTTAGTCGTTTCATTTTTTAATCTCCTATCGTCTCATAATTTTTTTGGATAATGTATTGCCAAGCCACTGGGCGAGTTGCACCAGAAGAATCAAGATAATCACCGTCACGACCATGACGCTCGTATCAAAACGTTGGTAGCCGTATGTAATCGCGATGTGCCCGAGACCACCACCACCGACATATCCGGCCACTGCCGAGAAATCGATCAAGCTGACTGTCACAAACGTGAGACCAAGAATCAGTGGTCCAAGCGCTTCCGGAATCAAAACGGTAAAGACGATTTGGAACGGGCTCGCCCCCATCGCTTTCGCTGCTTCAATGACACCCGGGTCGATACTCAGTAAGTTCTGTTCAACGATACGCGCGACACTGAATGTTGCCATGATGGCCATCGGGAACACAGCAGCTCCCACACCAATTGTCGTCCCCATTACGAGGCGTGTCACTGGCATCAAGAATACGAGGAACACGATAAATGGAATCGGCCGAATCACATTGATCAGTAAGTTGAGAAGGCCGTATAACAAGCGATTTTCTAAGATATTGCCTTGGCGAGAGACGAATAAAGCGAGTCCCACCAATACGCCTAAAATCGAACCGAGAATCAGAGTCAGGATGACCATCGTGATCGTCTCGCCAGTTGCTTCTATGATGCGCTGATAAAATGTACTCCACTCAACTTTCATGGATGATCACCTCCTTGATGTCGACAACGTCTGCTAGTTCACGGATCACGTTTTGAATCGCGGTCGTCTCTCCTTTGAAGGAAACGACTAGGTTTCCTAGCAACTGATTTTGGATCTCTCGAACAGCGCCGTACACAACGTTAAAGTGGACATTGTGTTGCTGTGAGATTTTTGAAAGAAGCGGCTGACTCGTCGCACTTCCGGTAAACGTTACTTGGTAGATGTGCTCATCTCCCGCTGCTCGCCATTCTTTTAGCAATTCTTGAGAAGGAAGGTCTTTATTGACCGACTGGATAAACCGTTTTGTCGTCGGATGGGACGGGTTTGTGAAGACATCGAAGACTTCCCCGTGCTCGATGACGTGTCCGTTTTCCATAATCGCCACTCGGTTGCAAATGGTTGAAATGACGTTCATCTCGTGTGTAATCAAGAGCACTGTGATGCCGAATTCTTGATTGACGCGCTTCAAAAGTTTCAAGATGTCCTCTGTCGTTTCCGGATCAAGTGCGGACGTTGCTTCGTCGCAAATTAGGATTTCCGGGTTCGTTGCAAGAGCTCGCGCAATCCCAACGCGTTGCTTTTGCCCCCCCGAGAGTTGCTCAGGATAGTTATCTGCTTTATCAGATAGGCCAACGAATTCAAGTAACTCTTTTGTGCGTCTTGTGATTTCCGCTTTTGGCGTGCCTTCAAGTTTCAACGGATAGGCAACATTCCCTGCAACAGTGCGGGATGTGAACAAGTTAAAGTTCTGAAAGATCATCCCGATTCGTCGACGTTGCAAGCGAAGTTGTTTGGCTTTTAGAGATGTGATGTCGGTATCATTGATTTTGATGACGCCACTCGTCGGCTTCTCTAGAAGGTTCACGAGGCGAAGGAGCGTGCTCTTACCAGCTCCACTAAACCCGATGATGCCGAATATGTCGCCTTTTTTGACGTCGAGCGTGACGTTTTGGACGGCGTGCACATCACGCTTCCCGACTTTGAATGTTTTGGATACGTTTTGGAATGTAATCATGGTGGACTTCCCTACTTTCTTGCTAGAGTGCATAAAAAAAGACCTTCATCTCTTAAGAACATAAGAAATGAAAGCCATGAAAAAGCCTCTCAGTCTTATCTCTCAAGTGGTGGACACTTGCAGGATTTGGCACTGACGCATGCGCGCTTTGCCGAGACTTCACAGGGCCTGTCCCTCCGTCTCTCGTGATAAGAATTGCTGGTATGTAGTTTTGAATTTAGTTCGTCTTGCTAACTGTTTCACAGTCTAAAGCATCAAAGTTTTGTCGTCAATAGTAATTTTACTAATTTTTTTAGTAGTCTGACTATGTAAGCGGTTGCTTTGTTGGTACGACGCGGATAGTTTTTTATTAGTTTTATTGAAAATTCTTTAAAAAGCATTATTTTGATTTCCTAGATGTGAACAAGCTATCTAATAAAAATCAGCTTCCTTTCTAGTACAGAAAGGAGGCTCGTCTCATGTAAGCACGTTCGATTTGTATTTTGTCAGCAACTGCTGTGGAATGTGGCAGTAATCATCCGGACAGCGAGCAAGACGGTCTTGGTGTTCTTCTGCACTTCGTACATAATTGGTAAGCGGCAGAACTTCTACAGCAATTCGGTCCTCATCTTCACGTTTCTTGATGAACGCCTTGGCCTGCTCTACATGTTTTGGGTCTATACTATACACCCCAGTTCGATACTTCTCCCCGACGTCTTCTCCTTGTTTGTTGATACTGTATGGATCGATGATTTCAAAAAGATAGCCCATCAACTCGTCGACAGATACCACATCTGGATGAAAAGTCGTTTTTACACATTCCGCATATCCGTCATATTCCCCGTCTAACGTTTGAGAAGTTCCATTTGCTCTTCCTGCTTCAGTCGAGACAATCCCTGGCAACGTCTTCACAAATGCCTGCACGCCCCATAGGCATCCCCCTGCTAAATAAATCGTCTGCATGCAAAATCTCCCCTTGTACTTCAATTAGAATAGAGATTAAATCATTAGTTAGTTATTTCTATTATCTCATAACACCCTAAAATTCTTTAGTAGATGATGTAAAGTCAGATAGTTTATGAATTCATCCGTCAAAATGACTGCAAACGGAACGGTCTATATAGCTACTAAAAATTAAATAGTTTTCAGGTTTCCTTTGACTAAAAACCGATTTTCCCTGTGTTACGTAAGCTTTTACATTGACGTCACATTTCCTTTACATTCAGTTGATATCGTTGCCGTGTACCAAACAAAAGGAGGAAATGTGTATGAAAAAACAGCTTGTAACAGCCGCTTTGGTGGGAGGACTTGTCGTATCCGGGATCAGTGTCAATGTGACAATGGATTACGCAGAAGCACGGAATGATAACGCTCATAATGGGAAAGTCAAAAATGTAATTTATATGATTCCAGACGGCTACAGTGCCGCCTATGCAACGAACTACCGTTGGTTCAAAGGCGAAGACTCTTCTTTTGATCCATATGTAAAAGGTCTAATCAAAACCTACTCAGCAGATACAGAAGTGACGGACTCAGCTGCTGCTGGGACGGCGATGGCAACAGGTGTAAAAACGAATAACGGGATGGTCGGTGTGACACCCGATGGCAAAGAAGTCGACTCTATCTTAGATGCGGCAGAAGCTGCGAAGAAATCTACAGGGCTAGTTGCCACTTCTACAATCACACACGCGACGCCAGCTGTGTTTGGCGCAAGTGTCGCATCACGCGGTGATGAATCGTCGATTGCCCCGCAATATTTTGAGAACGATGTGGACGTGCTCCTCGGAGGAGGCCGTGACTACTTCGTTTCACTAGAAGAAGGTGGTAAACAACCTGCCGGAAACTTAGTGGAAACTGCTCAGAATGATGGCTATGAGTATGTGACCTCTCGTGAAGAGTTACTAAAAGCGAAGAGTGGAAAACTACTCGGTTTATTTGCAGACGACGCAATGGCTCCTGAACTGGAGCGCGGTGAAACGGATCAGCCAAGTCTGGCCGAGATGACGGATGTCGCAATCCAAGCATTGAAAAAAGACAAAGACGGTTTCTTCTTAATGATAGAAGGCTCACAAATTGACTGGGCGGGTCATGCACATGATGCAGCTTGGGCGATGACAGACTCCCAAGCATTCGATGAAGCTGTTGCTGCTGCTCTTGAATTTGCGAAAAAAGATGGCAATACACTTGTCGTCGTTGCAGGGGATCATGACACAGGTGGCATGTCCGTCGGTTCCAACAGTGTGTACGATGTAAAAACGGAAGTACTTCATGACGTTACAGCTACTGGTGACTTTATGGCTGCGCAGTTAAATGAAACGCGTAACAATGTGGAGGAAGTCGTAGAAGCGCACACAGGGTTTGATTTAACCGCTGAAGAAATTGAAGCCATTGCTTCTGCCGAAAATCCTGCACGTGCTATCAACACAGTTGTCAGCGACCGCGCGTTGATCGGCTGGACAACAGGTGCACACACCGGGACGGATCTTCCAATCTACGCATATGGCCCTCAATCTGACTTGTTCACAGGTCTTTTGGACAACACAGATATTCCAAAACATATGGCGAAAGCAATGAAAATAAAGTTCGGCAATTAAGTTTCGTACCTAGAGCAGCCTCACTTTTGTGGGGTTGTTTTTGTTTTAGTAGACAAACCAGATTTTGTGTTGTATACTAGGTTTAATAAGTTCATGAAGTACAACACATTTAATTCACCTATTACAAAAAGTATCTGTGTATTATTTCCGTACTTTTTGTAATACGTGAATTTTTTTATTGCAGAAAAATGATCTTATTAATAATTTATAATGGAGGTCATTTATATGACACAAGGTACAGTAAAATGGTTTAACGCAGAAAAAGGTTTCGGATTCATCGAAGTTGAAGGCGGAGCAGACGTATTCGCTCACTTCTCAGCAATCCAAGGTGAAGGATTCAAATCTTTAGACGAAGGTCAAAAAGTTGAATTCAACATCGAAGAAGGTCAACGCGGACCTCAAGCTACAAACATCGTAAAACTTTAATTTTATGATACGAAAAGGCATCCCATCTGGGGTGCCTTTTTTGTGTTTCGATTCACAAAAAACCTCTTCTCTTTTGATAGTTTTCTGCTAAACTAGGACTATTCTAGTTTGACTTTACTCCCACCCTGAAAGGAAGAACCCGATGATCCGACCAGCCACCTCTGATGATTTAAAAGAAATCTTAGCTATCTACAATGACGCTATTGTCAACACGACCGCTGTTTATTCGTACCACGCTCAAACTTTAGAAGACCGCACGATTTGGTTTGATCAAAAGATGAAAGATGGCTATCCTGTGATTGTCTTTGAAGTCGACGGACATGTAGCTGGATTTGCGACATTTGGTCCCTTCCGCGCGTGGCCTGCCTATAAATATTCGATAGAACATTCGGTGTATGTCAGCAACGACTATCAAAAACGTGGAATCGGACGTACATTGCTTCAGGAAATCATTCAACTTGCCAAAAATGGTGAGTATAAAACTTTAGTTGCCGGAATCGATGCAGCGAATGAGAAAAGCATCTTGCTTCATCAAAGTCTTGGCTTCACGCACTCTGGAACTTTACGCAACGCCGGTTACAAGTTCGAGCGCTGGCTTGATCTTGCGTTTTATCAACTGGATCTCGAAGGACCGGAGACCCCGGTGGAAGGCTGAAACACTAGGGAGTTTACACATGAACCTACACACTCAATTATCGAAAATCGACCCACGAACTCGTGTCCTTACTGGCTGGAGTGCATATCTCCACGCGAGGTGGGAAGAAGCTTTTGCTAGTCATTTAACAACAGTTGAAAAGAAAAGAATCTATCTGAAGGGTGTTGGGGACTACTCAGGTTATTTATGGCATGTGTTCAGCTATCAAACACGCGAACATCTTTCTAGAAGCGAGGCAATCAGTGCATTTCATGCCTTGCGTAAAAAGCGCTGTTTTGTGTTTTATCAATATTCGAATGATGCTTTTTTGATAGAAGATTCTTTTCGTATAGATATGAACATGCTGCAGAATGAAGAAGACATTTACCTGGTAGACGCGGATTTCACATGGACGTTTGTGATCACGCATGAAACCGAGACGTGTGGGCCGTATTTTGCTAAAGTGTGAACAGAATTCGATGGTTTCTCATTTCCTATATATCTTCTCTGTTACGTTTCAAAGAAAACCGGATAAAGTGCGCGGTTTTCACGTATAATGAGAACTATTGACATATGTACGGAACAGATTGTGAAGATATATGACGAAAAACTAGAAAATGAGGTATTTGAATGACAACCACACGCTTTACAGATTTACCGATTAGTGATGATATCCGCCGCGCCTTGACGATTTTGAAATATGACACACCGACTGAAGTACAACAAAAAGTACTTCCTCTTGCATTTGAAAACCTGGACCTTGTAGTGAAATCTCAGACAGGAAGCGGAAAAACAGCTGCATTCGGGATCCCTGTAGCGGACCAGATCATCTGGGAAGAGAAAAAGCCACAGGCGTTGATTTTGACACCAACGCGTGAACTTGCTGTTCAAGTGCGTGAAGATATTACAAATATCGGTCGTTTCAAGCGCGTGAAGGCCGTTGCACTTTACGGAAAAGAGCCATTCTCGAAACAGCGAGATGAGCTGAAACAAAAGACACACGTAGTTGTGGGTACACCTGGCCGTGTGATGGACCACATCGACCGCGGAACGCTAGACCTTGAGATGGTGAAGTACTTGATCATTGATGAAGCAGACGAGATGCTAAACCGTGGTTTCATTGATGAAGTCGAAGCCATCATCAAGCAAGTGCCTTCTGACCGCGTCACAATGGTCTTCTCTGCAACGCTTCCACAAGACATCGAAAGCCTTTGCCATGCATATATGCAAGACCCAACGTACATCGAGATTGAATCGACTGGTGTCACTGCTGATACAATCGAGCACTCGTTAATTGAAGTAAAAGAAGAAGACAAAATCGCGCTTCTTAAAGACATCACGGTTGTTGAAAATCCAAACAGCTGCTTGATTTTCTGCCGTACGAAAGAAAATGTTGATACGGTATACAGTGAACTTGAAGAAGCTGGTTACCCAGTCGAGAAACTTCATGGCGGGATTGTGCAAGAAGACCGATTCGCTGTAATGGAAGGCTTCAAACTTGGAAACTTCCGCTACCTTGTAGCTACAGACGTGGCTGCACGTGGAATCGATATCGATAACGTCAACCTAGTCATCAACTATGATGTTCCAATGGAAAAAGAAAGTTACGTTCACCGTACGGGCCGAACAGGTCGTGCTGGTGCTGCTGGAACTGCGATTATGTTCGCTACTCCTTATGAAAATAAATTCGTTCGTGCCATTGAGCGCTACATCGGCTTCGAACTTCCTAAAGCAGAAGCTCCGGAAGAACAGGAAGTGAAACGTGCTCGCTACGATTTCGACGAGAAGCTAGCAAGTCGCCGTGTCGTCCGTAACAATAAGACTGCCCGTATCAACCAAGACATCATGAAGCTTCACTTTAGCGGCGGGAAAAAGAAAAAAATCCGTGCTATCGATTTAGTCGGTACAATCGCCAATATCCCGGGTGTCACTGCAGAAGATATCGGCATCATTACAATCCAAGATCAAATGTCGTATGTGGACATCCTGAACGGAAAAGGGTCTCTTGTGCTACAAGCAATGGAGACAACTCCAGTCAAAGGTAAGAAACTGAAAGTCAGCAAAGCCCTAAAATAATCTCTATCCCCTTCACATCTGTGATGGGGATTTTTCTGTGCGTTATCGCATATTTCAAGCTATACTAGTTTAAAGGTGGTGGATCTAATGCTAACTCCAACGATACAAAATCAAATCATTGAAGTTATTCTAAAAAAAATTGATGTTGATTTTATAATTCTTTTTGGCTCATTTGCGAAAGAAATGCAAAGAGAAAGCAGTGATTTAGATATCGCTTTTTTTAGTCAACAAAGAATCTCAGCCTATGATCGATTTCTGTTGGCTAGCGAGCTAGCAGAAGCCACTGGTAGAGAAGTTGATTTGGTCGATATTAGAAATCTAGATACTGTATTTACTATGCAAATCTTCTCTCAAGGTCTTCCTATTTTTATTAATAATCACGATCAATTTTATATTCAGCGTATGCGCGCCTATAGTATGTATCTAGCTTTAAATGAACAGCGTGCTCCTGTTATTGAATCAATTAAAGAGCGAGGAAGTGTCTTTGGATATGAATGATGTACTAGTGAATAAGTCGGCAACTATTGAACGATGCATTAATAGAATTCATGAGGTTTACGAAGGCAATCCAACTAATCTTAAAGATTTTACTAAACAAGATAGTATTGTCTTAAATATTCAGCGTGCATGTGAAGCAAGCATAGACATGGCCATGCACATTATCAGTGAAAATAAACTTGGAGTACCAAAGTCTAGTCGAGATGGCTTCAAGTTGTTACATGAAGCTAAAATCATTGATGAAGCTTTAGCAAAAACTTTGATGAATATGGTTGGTTTTCGTAATATTGCTGTCCACGATTATCAGGCCTTAGAAATCGAAATACTCGAATCTATCCTTACCAAACATATTGATGATTTTAAGAAATTCACGAAAATCATCTTACAACATGAAGCAAAGTGATATTTGAGACTACCTTTCCTTCCATTTCTGGAAACTATGTATATACTTAAACTAATTGCATACGAATAGGAGTGGAAATATGAGCGAATTGAACAAATTCATGACATGGACTTTCACTGAAGAGGTCCCAGTACCAGATTCTATCAAGGATATTTTAATTGCTGGGGAGACAGCAACGACTGCTTACAAGACAATCCGAGATGTTGCCGTAGTCACCAATAAACGATTGATTATCGCCGATCGCCAAGGTCTAACAGGAAAGAAGATTGAAATCTACACAATTCCTTTTAAATCCATCGTCATGTATTCGTCTGAAAACGGCGGCACATTTGATATCAACTCAGAGCTCGAACTTTGGACAAGAGCTGGTCGTTTCAAACTAAACCTCAACAAAAAAGTAGATGTTCGCAAGCTCGATAAAATCATTGCTGAGGCGATTCTCTAACAATACAAAAGCCAGTCAAGTCCTAAACAAGGGACTCGACTGGCTCTATTTTTACTCTTCTTCTGTCATAACCTCAACCAAAATCCCCGTCGACAAAACAATCACCACGAACAAACCGATTAATCCTAAAACCATTGTCCTCCACTCCTTACCATGTAATAAAGCCTTTGGAACCTGGTGGTGCATGCTGGATCATCTGGAAAATTGGAATCGCATACGCAATAATGATCAACGCAAATGCAATGCCGATCCACAGAAGCCAGTTTTCTAAGAATTTGGGAGTCGCCGCTTTATCACTTTCTGCTAGTGGGAACTCCACAAACTCATGCGCTTCCTCAGCTTTTGGTGACAAGAATGCACTCATGATCACGATGTAGAGAAGCAACATCGCGGACAAGAACAAAATACTTCCGCCAATCGCCATCGTCACGTGATTGGATATAATCCCCTCAAACCACTCAAGTGCTGCCGGGTGATCATTGTACCCGCTATACGCAGTACGACGAGGTGCTCCGAGAAGCCCTAACACGTGCTGCGCTGTACTCATCAACAGCATCCCAACTGTCCATAATCCGATTTGGATGAAGCCGAGCTTCTCCATCGTCTTCGTGAACTTCCGCCCTGTTAAATATGGAACCATCCAAAACGTGATACCCATGAATGTCATCGCAACCGGAGTTCCGACTGTGATGTGGAAGTGGCCAACAACCCAAAGCGTGTTGTGGACGATTTCATTCAATTGGAAACTTGCATTGATAATTCCGCCCGCGCCTCCAGGAATGAAGAACGCCATCGCAATAAATAATGAGGTGAAACGTAGGTCGTTCCAAGGCAGTTTTGTAAACCAGCCGAACAACCCTTTCCCACCATTCTTGCGGCCTGCTCGCTCAAAATTCGCGAACATCGAGAACGCCGTCATCAATGACGGGATGATGACCATGAATGTCAAAATGACTTGGAAGAACTTCCAGAAGTTTTCGATTCCTGGCTCCATTAGCTGGTGGTGGAAACCGACTGGAATCGAGAACAAGATGAACAACACAAATGATAAACGAGCAAGTGAATCACTAAATACGGGTACGCCTAAAATCTTTGGAACTACCACATACCATGCCATATATGCTGGAAGTAACCAGAAGTACACAAGCGGGTGACCAAAATACCAGAACAATGTACGGCTCAGTTCAACGTTGATTGTATCGACCCAGCCGAATGCCCACGGGATGTATTGGAACAACACCGTCGCGACAACACCTAGACACGCAATTGCCCATAAGATGACTGTAGAAACGGTCATGAAGGCAAACAAAGGACTTAACTCACCTTTATGTTCCTTGCGCCAGCGAATATAATGACCCACAAGTGCAAAGCCCATCACGAGCGACCCAACAATAAAGAGTGCCAACCCGATGTAATACCAAGGACTCGCCATCATTGGTGCGTAGAATGTATAAAGAACAGATGCTTTTCCGCTAATGATCATGACGGTTGCTAACACTGTCCCAGCAAGCATTGTCAGGAAACCGATCCAGTTCCACAGCAACACTTTCGGTCCGAATGCGCCAAGACTCTTGCTCATGCCGGTGATAAAGAAAGCAAAGATGAAAAATGTCGTAAAGATAAGTGCGAGTAAAACTCCATGTGCGGTCAAAATTTGATAATAATCCAGCCACGCCGGAAGTTGGAGCTTATCGTTTCGAATAAAGACCTGTAGTAAACCTGCAAGTGTTCCAATTAAAAAGGCAGCGTACGCGACCCCGACGTTCCAAAGGGCCAGTTTGCGTTCTCCTGATGCGATCATTATTCTGTCACCTCAATTTCTGTGAACATGAAATGGTGGCCAGCTCCACAGTATTCGTTACAGATGATTAAATACTTCCCTGGCTTATCGAACGTGTACGATTTCGTCGTCACTTGGCCAGGTACAACCATCATATTGACTTTCGTGTCATCGATCGTGAAACTGTGCACCACGTCTGTGCTTGTTACTTTGAAGACGATTTCTTTCCCAACAGGGACTTTCAGTTCTGGTCCTTCGTATCCGAATGCCATAGCAATGATGGACACTTGATACGTGTCGTCATCCAGTTGCGTCACGCCTGGATTATCAAATGGTGCTGTTTCTCTTACCTTTTCCGGATCGATGTGCTCGATTCCTCCAGCTGGGGTGTGGTGGTTATCTGTAAATGCGCTGACTCCCACGACTGTTAAAAATACTACTAAACACGTGATTCCAAAAACTAACCAGATTTTTTCATACTTATGCAGATGCATGTTCATTCTCCTTTCTGTCTAGAGCGACAAGTACATTAGATAAACGGCGACCCACATCGCCACGATAACAAAGCCGACAAAAAATACGCTGATCAATGTGCCTTTTAGGTTCTCTTCTTCGTGTTGTTTTTTCTTTGCCACGACACTCACCTCTCCTACTTCGTTTATGACTTAAGCGTAAAGCAATCCCTAGGCGGCAACTGTGACATAAATCACTTCTGTGACAATAATCTATGCGAAATGTGAAATCACTTCATACTTTTGTCAAACTTTGTCTGATGGAGAGGCTGGAAGTTTTGGGTGAGCGAGCGTTCATCGGCTGAATGGTGGATTTCTTCTACCGAAACTCGATTTTCTTCTACCGAATCGCCGATTTATTCTGCACTAACGAGGATTTCTTCTACCGAAGTCATATTATGGAAACTAAATCTTCTCAAACACAAAAAACCACCTCCGCAATTCGGAGGTGGTCATGTAGCATCTCTTCAGTTAATCAACTCGACACAGCGACAACGGACAGTTCTCGCATTGGATTTCAGTTTTTAAATACGCAAGGTCTCGAATCAGGAGTTTCCCATCACACGTCGATACCACTTGCTGCTTCTTCAGTTCGGACAACATCCGGTTCGTCACTTCGCGCGCCATCCCACAAAAATTCGCGAGGTCTTGATTGGTCAGCTGTACATCAATCAACACACCTTCTGACTTCTGAACGCCGTAACTGTTCGACAACCGGATCAACGTCGAGTAAAGTGCTCCCTTTTTCCCGTTCAACAACAAGTCCCGGAAGCGAGTCTGCGTCTTCTGCTGATTCAAGCACATCCATTTCATAAACGCCGCAGCAAGTCGCGCATTCTTTTGGAGCTCCGCTTCGAGTTCATGCAGCGGAAACAAGTAACATTCAGCATCCTCTTTCACCTTCGCATCCAGCATATAGAATGCCTCAGGGGAATACAGATACACCTCGCCAAGCAACTGGCCTGCTCCGCAGATGCGCAGCGTGAGTTCTCGACCGTCCGAGTTGACTTTGTTCAGTTGCACTTTGCCTTTTGTGAGGAAGAACAGATGCTGAATTTTGTCGCCTTCTTGGAATAAGTAGCTGTCTTTCTTGAAACTCTTCACCACATGCGGCAGTGCCAACAGTTCTTTTAAATCCTCTGACATCGATTCTTGTTCAACAAACATGTCCTTCCACCTCCAAAAGTAGTATGTATACTACCACTTTATACCATGTTTCATTGATTGGCTATAGATGATTATATATACTTCTTAAAGGAATTTTATAACGGAAGTCGAATAGTTAGATAGAGGAAGTAAATTCAAACGAGAAAGGTTGCGACAATTTGAGTACACGCGAGACATTTTTAAAGGAATTCAATGACCAAATGAAAGATCTGTATATTCGTTCTTCGGAAGCGGGATGGATGGCGCAGACGACTGGAGAAGCGGAATGGGCGGAGAAATCTGGAGAAGAAGACACGAAGTTTAGTCTGTTGTTTTCATCAAAAGAGAAATATGAAGAGGCGCTCAAGTTCCTTGAAACTGACAGTGGAAGCGTAGAAGAACGTCGTCAATTGCAGTTACTGGTCAATGACATGAAGAGCAATCAGCTTCCGGAAGAAATTATTGCGGACCTTGCGAAGCGTGGTTCAGAACTGAACTACTTGTTCAATACATATACACCAGAAGTGGACGGCAAATCGTATTCTGCTAACGATATCCGAGAAGTACTTTTGACGAGCACAGATCTAGAACTGCGTAAGAAAGTGTGGCTTGCGAGTAAAGAAGTTGGCGGCGTTGTAGAAAAAGGTTTACTTGAGCTTGTGAAAAAGCGCAATGAAGCGGCTCGATTACTTGGCTACGACAACCATCACCAAATGAGTTTTGAACTGCAGGAACTGGACCGCGGGGAGATATTTTCTATCTTCAATGACCTGATCGACCAATCGGATACTGCCTACCGTAAGATGAAGTCAGATCTGGATGCACGCCTAGCGAAAAAGTTCGGCATCACACCGGAAGAGATTCGCCCGTGGCACTATGTGGATCCGTTCTTCCAGGAAGCGCCTGCTTCTGACGCAACGAATCTTGATTCATTTTATAAGGGAAAAGATATTCTACGACTGACGACATAGACGTTCAATTCTATGGGAATCCAGATTGATGATTTGTATGCGAAGAGCGATTTGTTCCCACGTGCAAAAAAGAATCCGACAGCGTTTTGTATGGACGTCGACCGCGCTGGCGACACGCGCGTATTATGCAATCTGACAGAGGATGCGTACTGGATGGAAACGAACTTGCATGAGTTTGGGCATGCGGCGTATTTCAAATATGTTGATAGCGACCTTCCGTTCATGTTACGCACGAATAGCCATACGTTGACGACAGAGGCGATTGCGATGTTGTTCGGCAAGATGGGGAAAGATCCACGCTGGTTAAAGCGTTTCTTAAGACTTGATGAAAAGACGATTGACGGCCTTGAAGGAGAACTTGCGGAATACCAACAGCTTCAAATGTTGATCATGGTGCGTTGGATTATCACGTTTGTGTTCTTTGAGAAGGAACTCTATGAAAACCCTGACCAAGATTTGAATGCATTATGGTGGAAAATTGTGAGCGACGTGCAACTTGTCACGCCACCAGAAGATACATCGAATCCAGACTGGGCAGCGAAAATCCACTTCACACTAGCACCGGTCTACTACCAGAACTACTTGTTAGGTGAATTAATGGCGGCACAGCTTCAGCGCCATATCGAGACAGAAATCTCACCGGAATTCTTTACACAAGAAGCGGGCGACATGCTCCTGAATGATTTCTTCAAACCAGCGGCCCTGTACGACTGGAACGAAAAAATCGAGCGTATCACAGGCGAAAAGCTCAACCCGACTCATTTTGTGGAGTTGTATTGTAAAAAATAATATTATACAAAAACCAGCTGAATCCTGTTTGGGGTCAGCTGGTTTTAGTTTAGTATAGATTTTATCTTTTGGGCAGCTGTATATCAGTATATTCATATACTGGTATACGAGTATACTTTCAAAGCAAAGCTTCTAACTGATTTGCTACTTCCGGAATAGATAAGTTTGTAGTGTCTATGATGACATCTGAACTCTTCTCTAAAAGTGGCAGAACTGCACTGTGGTTTTCAAGAATTTCTTGTCTCTGTTCCGGTGTTTTTCCATATTGATTTGTAGTCCGTGCCTCAATTCTCTCAAACATTGTAGAAAGATCCGCTTTCAACAAGACTACGACATCAAAGTCTTTATAGAACTTTCCTTGATTGTCGCAGCATCCGGAAATAAAGAGGTGTTCCTCCCCACTACTTTCAACTAGCTGCTTCATTTTATTCTCGTTTAAGAAATGCGCTTTTGCTGTTCCTGTGACTACTTCTTCAACATAGTCTCCATAATCTGTGTCGATTGTTCTATAGCCTCTATAATTTAATTCATCCAATGCACTTGTTGTCCCGACTCCAGATAAACCAGTTATATAGATGATTGTCATGAGAACCTCCTACTTTTTTAGGATTTCAGCAGTTCACTATCCAGCGATTTCAACATATTAACCCCCGCAATTTGAAAGCCCAGTTCTTCGTATAGCTTTCGTGCTCCTGTATTGCTTCCGAACACGTGAAGTTTGAAATAAGTGATATCTTTTTGGCGAAGTAAATGCTCTATCTGACGCATAACTTCTGTACCAATGCCATTGCCACGATACACTTCGAATAAATAGATTTCGTAAAGAAACGCACTCTTCTTTTCGTCATCTATTTTCACCCACACATAGCCGGCTAATACCGCATCTACTTGCACAGTAAATAACCAGTGATAACGAGTTGCGAGACCTTTTGGAAGTAAGTTGCTTAGTTGCTTTTTAGCTTGTTCGGAAGGATTCCCACCCACTTCATGTACGTTTTCAGATAAAACCTCTGTATAGCGCTGAAGTTTATCTTGAAAATAGACTTCAAACTCTTGGGGAGCCATTTCTCTTAGTTCAATCATAGTTTTCCTTCTTTCAGTCTATTATTCAATTGTTAAATCATTCGCTCCTTATTGATCACAAAATCCGGGTGCGTCACGTAATCCATATAGGTGATATCACCTTTGAATTTCAAATAGGCCTGGAATCTTTCTCGGATTGCCGGCGCAGTAATCAGCTCTAAAACTTGGTCTTTCTGTATCCACCTTACCTCTGTCGTCTCAATAGATGTGGTCAGTTCTCCTCCTGTAGGTTTGCAGACGTAATCAAGCATTAGCTTCGTTGGAACGTCTGTGATACCGTCGTACCATTTATGGACTCCTGTATTTGAATAGACACCAATTAAGTTCACGATTTCAATATTGATTCCACTTTCCTCTTGCACTTCTCTCACAAGTGCATCAAGCAAATTCTCTCCAACTTCTACTTGTCCACCCGGAAAAACCCATCCCCCATGTTGTGTTTTCACTAAGAGAATATTGTTTTTAGTGTCTTCCACAATTCCACCGACTGCGACTATATGTGTAGGCATTTTCATCTTGTTACTCCTCTCTACTTATCTCGTATGAGTTATTCGAAGGTACTCACCTTGTGTAAACTCTTTGGCAGCTTTTAAATTTGAAGAATCTAATAGAACTTCAAGAGGAATGTACACTTCATGACCCTTCTTCTTGAATTTCCGCAATACTTCAATATCAAAACCCAGAAGGGCTTGTACTTGTTCTTGAATCTTGGGACCTTTTATAGAATTGGGATTTCCAGCGTCCACATGGAGAATTAAACATCTATAATTCTTCTCACCATTCAAGGTAGCGAATTTCGCCATCTTTCCAGCAAATTTCATCGGTGTAAATCCGATAGATAGTGTCTTTCCTGTCATAGAAATCCTCATAGGTCCTAGTGACCCCAAGAATTTGTATAAATCACTAAATAGTATTAATTCGCTCATTTGCAATTTCTCCTCCTAGTTACATTTACTATTTGAATACGCTCTCAAAACCTAAATATTGGTACTGTGAGTATATCAATCAACTCCACTTTTGTTTCAATCATCTCGAAAATATTCACTACTGTCACTAAAAAGAAAAAACTAGTAAAACATTCTTTTGTTAAGAGCGATATTTCCTGTTAACTCTCCTCTCTATCCACCTTACAATAAATGGTATCATAGGAGTCGATGCAGATTATTTAATTTTTGATTTTAAAACTTTTACATATACTTTGAAACTTTCTCTTCTCCTCAATGCCTCTAATAAGTGAAAGGAGGATACATATGACGTATTCAATCCAACTGGTTCATGCTGCGATAGCAGGCGATGAACACGCTTTTGAACAGCTGATTATTCATGAAAGTAACAAGCTCTATAAAATTGCCTACTTGCACATGCAGAACAAGGAAGATGCATTGGATGTGGTACAAGAAGCAACATTTCAAGCGTTTCTATCTATCCATCAAGTGAAGGAGCCTGTCTATTTTAGTACCTGGCTTGTGAAGATTTTGATTACGACAGCATACAAGATGCTTGGGAAACAGAAACGGACAATCCAGCTGCCAGACGAGACCATTCAGTATATTTTGGAATCGCACTACGTGGTATCTGATTCTATTGATTTATCTCATGCAATCGAACATCTGAGCCCTGATTATCGAAACTGCATTACACTTTACTACTACTACGATTTGCCAATCAAAACGATTTCACTTGTTCTGGAGAAACCTGCCTCGACTGTGAAGACACATCTGCGACGGGCGAAAGTGGAATTGAAAGATTTACTAAAGGAGGAGTACCATGCAAAACGACTTATTTAAAGGCATTGAAGTTCCAACAACGGATGTGAATCATGCTATCAAACAAGGTATTACAAAGGGGCAGCATGTGAAAAAGACGCGCCAAAAGGCTCACCTGACAAAACGGTTCACTATGATTGGCTCTAGTGCGGCAGCGGCGATTCTAGCAGCTGGTCTAGTAGTGACGCCCATCGGGAATGTTTTAGCTCAAGTTCCTTTTGTGGGAGACTACTATCAGATGCTAAACATGTCTGTTGGGGTAGAAATGGCATCTGAGCAACTTGTAACAGAGATCAATGAATCCGTCACTACAAACGGTGTAACCGTAACTGTTACGTCCGCTTTCTATGACGGTCACTTCCTAGGGCTTACTTTTAAAGCAACGGGCTCAGAGTTACCAGAAAATCTACCAACGGACGTAGGACCGGAGGCTGGCTATTCGTTTGATTTATTCAAGTTACAAGATGACACAGACGACTTAGGTGGGACTTTGGCAGCTTTAACTAAGGAAGGCGATGCTTACGTCTCGGCTATTATCTTAGAAAACCACAACCTGCAGGATTTAAAGACATTGCCGATTACGTTTACGTCTATGGCTGGTGTAAGAGGAGAATGGAAGTTCAATGTGCCAGTGGAAGCCTCACCTTCTAAAACATTGATACTAAATGAAACAGCCGTTTCAGCGAATGGTGATTATGCAGTACTATTTTCCGGTGTAGTAATCAATAAAGCGAGTGTTGTCGTGAATTTTGCTATCCAAGAGCAAGTAGGGATTGAAGGTGAAGGGCTTCTCTTCCGATCAAAGGTAAAAACTGAAAATGACTACGCTTCTATTTCGAGGACAGATAACACTTTACTTGTTCTTAAAAAAGGTGTGGAAATGGAGACCATCATTTTGGAGCCGTATTTCAAAGTTAATAATAAAGAGATTAACTTGACTCCAATTGAATTAAATTTAAATTAGAATGAATAGAAACGTTGCCCCATTCAAACATTCTGAATGGGGCATTTTTAAAATAAATTACATATTCAGCTCGTTTTGACACACAGAGAAAAACAATCCGTCTAATTAGTACCTGCACGCAAAGGAGGATCAAAGCTACATGAACAGCGACCAACAAACCATCTCTGACTGGTTCTATCTCTACAGCCAAGACATCTACAACTTCCTTGTCTACTATACAGGCACGCGAGACGTTGAAGATTTAGTGCAAGACGTATTCATCAAAGCTGGAAGAGGCCTGGGCAGTTTCCAGAACCAATCGAGCCCTAAGACCTGGCTGATGAGTATCGCACGCAATATCGCAATCGATCACGCAAGAAAACGACAAACCAAAGTCAGCTTGACCGCACTTCCGTGGCAAGACGCCACTCTCCCTACGCCGACGAGTGACTCACCCGAACAACAGGTACTTGATAGCGAAGACAAGTTGGCACTCTACCATCTCATCAACCAACAAAAAAAGAAATTTCGAGACGTGTTGCTACTCCGCGGAATCCAAGGACTTTCAGTCAGCGAAACAGCCACTATCCTAGGCTGCAAAGAGACCGCGGTTCGCACAAATTTCCATCGTGCCATTAAAGCCTTACGATCCGAACCCAATTGGAGGGAATTGTATGAACGATAATCGCCTCACACCTGACAACGAACTGAACACATTCCCGGCGCACCGCATGTCAGAAGAAACGCAACACCGCCTTCACCAAAACATCATGAAAGCACTTGAAGAACCTGTCGCTCCACCAAAGCGAAGCCACACGAACTGGTCTAAAGCACGAACTGGGCTCATTGCAGTCGCTGCTCTTTTCATCCTGACGATTCTTTCGATTAATCTGTTCAACACACCATCAAACACAGCAGTGGAAGAACCACCCCTTCCTGCTGAACAACCGGGTGACCTCGTTCCAGGAACTGCACCCGAAGAACAACCAGAAGAAACAGCGTTTGATTCTGCTGCACTTGAACAACAAGCCAATGAAATCCTGCAAGCTCTTCACGACCGCGATATGGAAGCACTCGCAAACAACGTTCACTCACAAAAAGGAATTCAGTTCTCGCCTTACCTTTCTGTCTCAGACTCTACGGTCAGCTTCCAGCAAAGTGAAATCGCAGGTCTGTTATCCGACTCCGAAACGTATCTTTGGGGTTACGGAGAAGCCAATACGGAGATTCGTTTGACGCCTGCGGGTTACTTTGAAGAACATCTTCAAGTCGAGCGCTTTTTTGAAGCAGATGAAGTCTTCGTCGATACACCGAACGAAGAACTCGACCCGTCGAACTATTTAATGAGTGTCTATCCAGAAGCTAAAATCGTCGAGTTCTATCACGCGGGAACCGCCCAATACAGCAATCTCGACTACCGGAGCCTCAACTTAGTATTTGAGCAAGAAGATGCTAGCGATGAATGGAAACTGACTGCAATCATCAACAATCTATTCACTCCATAACCAAACAAAAGCCACCAAACCTCTGGTGGCTTCTTTCTGTTTAGTTATACAAGTGACCTTTCACAGAAGGATGTAACAGATCTTATTATCAGTCAATTGAAGAAGTGATCACAATTTCCAGAGTTCCCCTCACAGGTACCTATTGAAGGTTAAATAAAAAAACACAAATCCTGAAATATTAGGATTTGTGAAATTACAATTTTAGTTTATAAGATTTTTGCTGGAACTTTAAATACATCTATAAGGTTTCGGAAGTACGTATTTTTTGAAATCCATTTTATTGAATAAAAACCGACTACTCCACCTAGTGTGTTGGCAATCAAGTCGTTCACATCTACACTTCGAGCACTATTGAAAATAATGTACATCAGAAGTTGCACTATTTCTATACAGATACTGAACAGCAAACTACCGACTAAGACCGGCTCCCACGAGATTTTATCTTTCCTCATCACTAACCATTGGTAGACGCCAAATGGAATGAACATAATGATATTCAATACAAATGTTGCTAAATCAATTGTTAGTATCGGGATGGGATTGATTCGGCTAAGCCAGGAAGTCTGATTTTTATACATTCCCCAGTTCACTTCAATTGGGAACGTGGTTAAAGCTAGCACCGATAGTAGATAAGTGCCTAAAGTGATCAACGTGATGTATTGAAACACATTGTACCTCTCACTCTGTTTCTTTATCTTCCCCATCATCAAAATCAAATACACGACAAACAGTGGTCCCAAAACATACCATGCGTCAATAGTGGCTATATACGACCAAGACTCTTCCGTCTTCATTCTCATCCAACTCCTCTTCTTCAGATCAATCGCGTGTATGCTTTTTAGCTGATACACTAATTATTTCATTGAAATCTGAAGAAATAGGTAGAGGAATTCTTAAGGATTTCTAAATTCTTTCTTTACCAATCAAATCGCACTGTGATACGATAGGCAAAATCAAAATGCATTGAAGAGACTAGTACATATCCTACGACTTTCAAAGAGAGCTCCGGTTGGTGAGAAGGAGTAAGGGCTGGGTATCGAATCAAACCTCTGAGCATTGCACCGGAACTGTGAAGGGATGGTGTAACGGGCGCTCCCGTTATAGAGCTTAGGTATACACCGCAATGACGGTCGTACCGAATGAGGTTTGTGTAGCAATGCATAAACATTTAGAGGTGGCACCACGAGAGAATCTCGTCCTCAAGACTAATCGTCTTGAGGGCGGGATTTTTTTATTTTAGGGGGAATGAATATGAAGAATTGGAAGAACAGAAGTCTACTATTGGTTGGAATCGGAACCTCTACTTTAGGGGGATGGGTTTACCTAATCGCTTTAAATTTGATGGTATTAGAAAGAACCGAATCAGTTATTGCTGTATCGGTCCTTTATATCCTTGGACCGCTAGCGACGCTTTTCACAAATTTTTGGGCGGGAAGTTTTATTGATCGCACGAACTCAAAGCATCTGATGATTGTACTCGATATTTTACGTGCAGCTCTTATTGGTTTCCTACCTATCATGCCTTCTATATTTTACGTTTACATACTCGTATTCTTCATCAATGTGGCAAGCACGATGTTCGAACCCACTTCTATGGTCTATATGACTAAACTGATTCGGGAAGAAGATAGACAGCGGTTTAATGCACTGCGAGGACTGATTCTTTCGTGTGGTACATTATTTGGTCCTGCCGTGGCCGGACTGTTATTCTTTATTGGTTCTGCAGAAAATGCCATTTACATCAATTCTCTAGCACTTCTCGTTTCAGCAGGTATTCTTCTCTTGTTACCAACTGTTGATTTGCAGTCTTCGGAAACCGACTCTCGTATCTTAAGTTGGGCAATGGTCAAGAAAGACATTTCGCTCATCTATTCGTTCAGCTATTCCAATACATTCGTCATTAAAATCTATTTACTTTTTATCGCAATGCTTGTGATGATGACGTCACTCGATTCCATAGAAGCAGCTTTTATTAAGCAGTCACTTGAACTATCAGATACTAATTATGGACTTCTTTTAAGTCTATTTGGTGCAGGTATCTTACTCGGCTCGGCCATCAACACACTATTCACAAAGTATTTAGCTGTCAATACTTTGATTGGATACGGTTCACTTGGAACTACAATCGGCTATATTCTTCTCTATAGCTCCCAAGATTTTATGAGCGCTGTCATTGGAACAGTGCTCATAGGTTTTGCATTTACTTTTGCCAACACTGGATACTTAACGTTTTATCAAAACCACGTTCCTGCTTCAATGATGGGCAGATTTAGTAGTCTATTCGGAATTGTGCAGGCCTTCATGATTATTGTCTTAACAGGGGGTATTGGTTTAGCAGCGACAGGTGCATCTGTTCAACTAGTAGGATTTATAGGTTCTTTAGTTTTCCTCACGGTAGGACTACTTGCTTGGAGAATGACTTTCAGAAGAAGCTCGACTGCATTAGAATTAGGCTAAGGATAGCTCTGATATTTTCATAGATATATTTAGGAAAATGAATTAAGTAACATACAAGGAGGAAATTATGGAATCTACGTTGATCATTATAAGAGGAAACTCTAGAAGTGGAAAAACAACTGCTGCGAAGACTCTTCAAAACCAATTAGGAAATGGCACACTTCTTGTTTCTCAGGATGTTGTTCGTCGTGACATGTTGAAGGTCCATGATCGAGATGGAAACCCCTCAATTGATTTGATTCGTCAAATCCTAAAAAAATCATTAATCTTTTCTACCCCGTTAGTTAAACAATATCGCTTACTTCTGTTCAGCTCGTTTATAAAATTTCAGGTATCTCCTTCACCCTATCTTTTATTGTACCCTAACTCAACAAAGCAGAAGATTTGTTAAACGTTTTTAGCGAGTGTTACTATGGACAAACTTAGGTAACTATTGAGGAGGATCTGTAATGGTAAATGAAGTGATTTTGGACGATTTTTCTTTGAAGGTAACTGATTTTGAAGAGGGAGTCTCCACAAACAGCTCCGAAAAAAAAGCAAAGACGATTCGGTTTGATTTCGAAGTAAGAGGCGGAAATGAGTACCACGACGTTACGGTCCATTTATACAAAAATACATTTGATGTAAAGATCCCTGAACTCGATTTGAGCTTCAGAGGAACTATCAACAATTACTCTACTTCACGGACTGATTTCACGGATGAAAATTCTTCATCACTATTCAGCCTGGAGCTGATTGAAATTGGATAGAGAAAATCGACTGAAGTTAAGCATCCTGGATCAATCACCTGTATCCGCTGGCAAAACACCAGCTACGGCTTTGCAGGCTTCCATGGAGCTCGCAAAAAGTGGTGAACAGTTCGGGTACACACGTTATTGGATTGCCGAGCATCACGATTTCACCGGACTGTCCTGTTCTGCGCCGGAAGTAATGCTGGGCTATATTGGGGCGCACACCAAAACAATCCGTATCGGAGCAGGGGCGGTATTGCTTCCGCATTATAAACCATACAAGGTTGCTGAAGTCTATAATATGCTAGCGACCCTGTTTCCTGGCAGAATTGATTTAGGGATCGGAAGGGCTCCGGGCGGATCAGCGGAAGTGACGACGGCTCTCTCGGATAATTATTTACAAAATGTCTACAAAATGCCGGAATCCTTTAAAGAACTTTTGCATTTCCTCAAAGATGATTTTCCGGAAGACCATATGTATTCAAAAGTATCTGCAGCACCGCTTCCGGAAATTTCTCCTAAACCATGGCTTCTCGGGACAAGTAGTAAAAGTGCCAAGCTTGCTGCAGAGAACGGAAGCGCCTATGCATTCGGTCATTTTATGAGCGATAAAGACGGGCCGGAAATCCTTAAAACCTACAAAGAAAATTTTCAACCGGGTTTATCCCAACAACCAGAATCAATCATAGCCGTGTCTGCCATTTGTGCAGAAACGACCGAGAAAGCTGAACACTTGGCAAAGAGTGGTTTTCTCTGGAAGTTAAATATGGCAAAAGGGGAAGGTAGCGTTGGGGTCCCTTCACTAGAAGAAGTCGAAAACTATCCATATACAAGCGAAGATCAACAAGAAATTGAAGAGATGCGGCGCAAAATGATCATCGGCAATCCACAAGAAGTACGGGAGCAGCTTGAACAGTTACAATCCATCTACCACACCAATGAATTCATGATTATTACTATCACTCATGACTATATGGATCGCTTACAGTCGTATAAATTGATTGCTGAAGAACTCTTGTAATAAAAACAGCCAGTTAATTAAAGGCTAACTGGTTGTTTTTCTATTTAGTTGATTACATTTTGATGCTCTCCTAACACCTTTTTATATCCTAACTTCCAAAGATAGCAACATACTGATTTTGCAAACCAAATCTATTACCCGACCATGCTAAAGTATTCAAAACATACCCTAAAGAATCCGCATTATATCGCCCCGCAATTTTCTGATAGGCCAACAACTCAAACTGTTGATTGTAATCAAAATCTACAGGATACAACCCACTAAGCGGATTTACAAATCCAGTGATCGGACTCTTCAGCTTTCCATTTTCATAATAGATTTCATCTAAATACTCGCTGCCTCTTGCTGAAATGTCAATAATGATTGAGAGAGACATCGACCTCCATTTAGACTTGCCTAAGATGACTGAGGGTATCCTGCTCGCTAAAATACTCCTAGTTTAACGATTGTACATAAGCTTCCATTCCTTGCAGACGAAGCTTACATGCTGGGCACTCCCCACATCCATCCGCAATTATTCCGTTATAACATGTCAATGTTTTTTGACGAACAAAGTCAAACGCACCTAGCTGATCTGCTAAAGCCCATGTCTCTGCTTTATCGATCCACATGAGTGGCGTATGTATAACAAATGATGTATCCATCGACAAATTTAATGTGACATTCAATGATTTTACAAAGGCATCGCGACAATCTGGATAGCCACTAAAATCGGTTTCACACACACCTGTTACAATATGCTTCGCGCCAATTTGGCTTGCTAAAATCCCTGCGAAGGATAAAAAAACTAAATTACGACCTGGTACAAACGTAGATGGGAGCTCGTCTTCCTCCCCTTCTTTTATTTCGATATCGTCTCGCGTTAACGCATTCGGTGCCAACTGATTCAAGAGCGACATATTTAAAATATGATGTCGTACGTTCAACTCCTGGGCAATTTGTTTAGCACATTCAATTTCGAGTGCATGGCGTTGTCCATAATCAAAAGTTACGGCTTCTACCTCTTTAAAGTTTTTTAAAGCCCAAAACAAACACGTTGTACTATCTTGCCCGCCACTAAATACAACAACGGCCTTATCATGTTTCATTATTTTTTCTCCTCTTTTTGCAAGCAAAGTTTAGTAAATTGAAAAATTAGCGATTATCAATTTTTTCAGGATATAAATCATGATTCATTAAACGATAGTTTGCTATTTCTTCATATTTTGTACCTGGACGACCGTAGTTGCACCATGGATCAATTGAAATACCTCCACGTGGTGTAAACTTGCCCCATACTTCAATATAGCGAGGATCTAAAAGTTTAATTAAATCATTCATAATAATATTTACACAATCCTCGTGGAAATCACCGTGGTTGCGGAAACTAAATAAATATAATTTCAACGACTTACTTTCCACAATTTTTTTATCTGGAATATATGAAATATACATCGTTGCAAAATCCGGTTGCTGCGTAATCGGACAAAGACTTGTAAACTCTGGGCAATTAAATTTCACAAAATAATCACGGTCTACATGTAAATTGTCAACAGACTCTAAAACTTCTGGTGCATATTCAAATGTGTACTTCACATTTTGATTCCCTAATAATGTTAAATCCTCTAATCCTTCTTTTTGGTGACGACCAGACATAAAAAAACCTCCTTAAGTTAATACCGTAGTATTTCAAGGAGGGCTAACTATAACGACTCTAAATAAACTAGTAGAGACATAAAAAAAGCCACATCCGATATGGACATGGCGAATTGTCATGTTTCCATAGTTTTTTATAGAGGGTATCAGCTATGAACCTCTCCTGAACAACTCAGGTATTTCATTAGTGTTCATTGTATTATATATAGTAGTACCTGTAAATCAATATTTCGACATGATGCTTTTCTAGAATAATGTGAATTCATTTCATACTAAACTTAAGCTTCCTCCACATTTGCCTATCATTTTACAGCCCAGACTTACACCCCTCTTTTATTTCCCCAGATGAGGGTATGCAGCTGTGGCAGTACTTTAACATCATTTAATTGTTCATCCATCATCACTTGATCAATGAGCATTTCATACTTTGCCAATAGATGATTTGCTAATTGTCCAGTGTCTGAAGTGGTAATATCATCATTTCCGACTTGTAAATAAAGGGGGATGTCTGGGTATCGTTGATGTACATCTTTGGCATACTCATAATCCTCTTGATTAAAGATAACGATTTTTAGGGACATATGTTGATTACCATTTCGAATTTTCAACTTCTCTAAAATAGTAGACAGCATCGAAAAATTTGTGGTCATACCAGAGCTAGGTGGCTTTGGTGAAATTGTTAATTCATCGATGTCGTATAGCCAATCCTGCCACTTACTTCCTTGCGTCTCTACCCCAATTTTTATATTATTTTGTTTTAAAATCGCAATCAGTGCACCTAGGTTGGAAAGAAGTGCTGGATTTCCTCCTGAAATTGTGACAAATGAAAACCTATTTCCACCAACACGTTTCAACTCTGTCCAAATATCCTCGGCCGTCATTTGCACGATTAAATGCTTGCCGCTGCCGTCCCATGTAAATGACGAATCGCACCAAGAACAGGCATAATCACATCCAGCTGTGCGTACAAACATCGTTTTCTGACCTATTACCATGCCCTCGCCTTGCATTGTAGGACCAAAAATTTCAATTACAGGGACTTTACTCAACTTCCATCCATTCCCTTCTTGCTTCAGCATAGCTCGTAGGCGTTTCATATAGCTTTACAAACTCTACACGTGCGCCATCATACCGTTGCTCCTGTTGCAAAGCACCATGTAATTCTTCATAAATCCAAACAACAATATTTTCAGCTGTTGTATTCATCGGAGGTAGCGTTTCATTGATATAATGATGGTCCAAATACGTTTCGATTTGCTTCCACATTTCCTTAATTTCTCCAAAATCAATCATCAATCCTCGATCGTCCGTATAACCGCTTAAGCCTAAAATCACACGATACGTATGTCCATGTAGATTTTTACACTTTCCCTCATAGTTATGGAGATGATGTGCGGCGTCAAACGTAAACTCTTTACTGACAAGTACACGCTTTGCATGATACTTCAATTGACTACTTTTAATATCCACATCGATTTTTTGTAGCTTATCGACAATTCTAAATTCAGGCATATGTTAAAATCTCCTTCAGCTTATAAATATAAAAAACTCCCTCGTAAAATGTTTCCGACACTTTCCAAGAGAGGCGCTATGATTCGTTCTATTAAAACATAGGAAGAAAACATAAAAAAAGCCACGTCCTATATGGACATGGCGAATAGTCATGTTTCCATAGTTTTTTATAGAGGGTAGTAGCTATGAACCTCTCCCGTTTTATTTCGGGCGTTATTGTATAAGATTATCATATAGTAGTTTTCAGTAGATATCAAATGTAATTCCAATAAAACCGCGCTTACTTTGCTATTTACTAGAATTTTTTGATCCTCTAGATTCATAATCAATTACTGTTAAATTAAGCGTTTTATTCTAAGGTAACAGTGTACCCAATGATTCTGAGTTTGCATTGCAATTCTATAACTATATAGAGCAAACCATATTAAATTAAGATTGTTGAATTGTGTGAGGCACAGGTACGGTTTTACCCAATCAACACATAACCACTTTAGTTCAAGTAATTGTCGCTACTGATAGTGTTCCAACTATTATTAGTAGCTAAAGAGGTAGTAAAAAGTACACTATCTAAACTTCCTTATTAGTATTGTATTTTGTTCTTTTCCGATTTCTGAAATACACATATAAATTCCGAATGAAGATGATGACAAGAGCGATGTATGCGATGAACATCACATAGAAGTCGGTTGAAAGATTCTCTGCTATGTACTCCATAATGGTGACAAGTAAGCTTGAAAAGAGAATTAACAGTAAAGTTGTACTGAGTAGCCAGATCAGATCCGTTCTAGACTTGAAAATACCGGAAGCGATTAAGCTGAAGATTGATACTAGAAGTGCTAAACTCAGATGATTTACATACGACGTCATAAACTCTAAATCGCTCATTTATCTTCCTCCAGTTGATTTAATGAGTTCCAAGCATTGAAGACCATCTGATTTCAAATTTAGATTTTTATAAACGATTGGAAGTAAATTGAGTACTGCCATAAAGTAAGAGGCAACAATAAATGACCTATACCAAAAACCATTTTTAACCGTGGACCAACAGATTAAAAAGCTCGAAGCAAGAGGGCTGCGAATACATAACGTTGAAAAAGCGAAAATGCAATTGCTTAGAACAAGCTATTATGACTTGATAAATGGTTATAAAGAAATGTTTTTGCTAAAAGAAGAACCGGATCAGCAGGAAGACCAATTTATTGAAGGAACAACTTTCGAAGATATAGTGGAGCTGTACCAGTTGGACAGAAGAATCCGTCATACTCTATTAGAAGCTTTGTTGGATGTAGAAGCTGTCTTTTATTCGAGTGTCGCTTATAGTTATAGTATTGCCGAAGCATACGGAGAGAAACAGGTAGATTACCTGAGAAAAGAGAATTACAAAATTGGCAGGAAGTAATGGAAAAGCCAACGGTTCGAGCGAGATAATCTTCTAGACAAAATCAACAGAAAAAAGACTTGTCATTTGGCGAATTGGTGATGCTTTATAAATTATCAGGGAATCAGGTAAAGACTGATGTGATTCGGCATATAATAGGAGAAGTTCCTGCAGAAGAAGACAAAGAATTTTTTCTGAAATGCGTTGAGATTTTCAATAAATTCCGTAATTGGGCAGCACATGGTGGGCGAATGTATAACCACCGAACACGAATTGAATTGCCCTATTTGGATATGGTGCATCAGCTCGTGCAAATTTCGAAAGAAGAATACACGACGGGAACAGGAAAGAATGATTTTGTTGCGGTGGTGCTCGGAATGATATACTTCTATCAAAAAGATCCGCTTGACGCATTGGAGTTTTTCATTAATTTGAATACAATAATGGAAGAGTATCAAAAGAAGAAACCGTTGGAGTACGAACAAGTATTAGTGGAACTCGGCTTGCCACCGAATTATTACAAGGTTATATTGGAAAAGTACATGTACAAAAGAAACTCGTCAATTTGATTTAAGTAACCAGCCAAAAAATCATTTATAAAAAAACCCCTGCAATTGCCGTCAATGGCAGTGCGGGGGTTTTTGCTTAATTGGTAAAATATGCTTCGTGGTGGCGGCTGAAAGCTACAGCAAAATCACCGCGCAGGATTTGTTCACCAGGATTGAAAACAGCTTCAACAGTCGGCTTCAAATCATATTTTCCTTGAGTGACCGAGAATTGCGCATTGAGAATGTTCAAATCCAATGCAAGTTGGACATACGGCTTTAAACCAGCAGGGATATTAGCCTGATCTTTAAGAGCGATGCGCTCATCTTTATACTGGACAGTTACTGCACCAGTGAACTTTTTCGCTTCCTCTTGCAACCCAAGGCTTTGCACCAATGAGTAAGCAAGTTCAGCTTTCGTTACGCTGCCTTTGGGGTTGAATGTGCCGTTGCCTTTAACTTTCATGACGCCGTCGGATGTTTGTCCGTAATCACGGAATGCGGCTCCTTTGGCTGTAACTGCTTCAGCGTAAGGCGTAACTCCGGAATCAGTATCTGTAAAACTTGGCGTTCCTGGAAGGCTTTGACGGATTTCAGCTCCCATTACCAAATAAGTGGCCAGGTCTGCTCGTGTCAATTTATCATCAGGTCTGAATTGGCCTTTGGAATTGGAATCGAAAAGGCGGTTTTTAACGCCCATCGCAATGGCCGGCTCTGCCGGATGTCCGGCAATATCTGTCAAACCTGTTATGTCATTTACTGTCGTAAATGACAGATTGCCTTTGACCGTTTCCGGTAATGCAAGACCGATCGGATTCAGTGCATCACCGCGCAAGCCGCGAACTTCAGCTTTCCATTCACCGGCGACCGGGTTATTCACGATTACCGTGCGGTCATAAGTTGTTGCGAATAAAAGACTGACTCCTGAACTGTATTCAGTTCCGTCCGGAGAGATCAACACCAGGTTCAATGGATTTCCGGTTGCTTCAAGCAAGCCGGTAGCATTTACTTTTGCCGCTACTGTTGAAACGCCTTCCGCCACTGTGAAGTTATGCTGTGAGCTTGCAGATGCGATATATTCGACAGTAAATTCTTCATGGCGGGTTTGTTCTGATACATTGGCATTAAACACTTTTTCACTGTTTAACGTTTCACCATATTTTTTATTATTGAATACTGCATCAATAGCTGCGTATGCATTAACATAACCGGCACCGACTTCCCAAGTTTCATAGCCGGGCATATTCGTTGCCGTTTGCTGAAGAACATTTTTTACTTCATCAGGTGAAAGCTGCGTATCTGCTTCCAAGAGAAGCGCAGTGATTCCTGCTACATGCGGCGTTGCCATGGAAGTTCCGCTCATCGTTGTGTAGTAAGGCAGATAAGCAGGTTCAATAGTTGCGGCATCTGCGTCAACAGCAAGAGCAGTAAGTGGTGAGACTGTTCTTGTTGAGATGATATCGACACCTGGAGCCACAACTGAAGGTGCATCTGCCCAGGTCCATGTTTTGCCATGGAGTTCAAAAGTTCCGCCTACATCTTTCGTTCCGCGGGAAGAGAAGCCAGCAAGAGTGCCATCTTTTTCGCCGGCACCAACTGAAATTACCCAAGGAGCTTTGGCGTATGGATTATGAGTGTTTTCGCCAGGGCCTTCATTTCCTGCGGCGAATAAAACAACGATTCCGCGGTCATATGCTTTCTTGCTTGCTAAGTTGATCGGATGGTTCGGATCAAAATCACCTGAAGATCCCCACGAGTTCGTGATAACGCGGATATTGTATTCGTTCTGATGCGTAACGGCGTAATCGAAACCACCGATGCCATCGAGAACGAGGAGCGCTCCGCCCGAACCGTAGCCGATCAGATCAGCGCCAGGTGCAGCACCTTCATATTTTCCGCCCGAAAGTGCGCCGGTACCGCCGACTGTTCCTGCGACGTGCGTTCCGTGGCCGGAGTTGGTGTCTGTATTCGGAACATTTTCAGTATATGAGACTGGCAGGATGCCGGTGATGCTCTGGAGATTTGTTGAGCCTAACACGTTCTGGACAAGATTTCTTCCGAATTCATGGTCTTTATGTGTGCCATCGACGCCGCTGTCGTTGACGACAACGCCGATGCCATCACCGGAAACCGGCAATCCACCGTTAAGTTTTCTGAATGAATCGTCCTGCTGGGCTTTGTCGACGCCGGTGATCAAGTTGGCGTCAGCATTAAAATACTCCAGCTTTTCATTAAGGTAAACGGATTGTACTTGTTCATTTTTTGCCAATTCTTCAACTTGCTGTTTTGTAGCGAATGCACCCACAATCGGAAGGCTCTGCATGCTGATGGCGGATTCAATTCCTAACCCTTCCAGCAGCGAAAGCTGAGCCTCTGTGGGTTTTTGATCTCCCTGGAAAGTAACAATGACCTGGGCGACCCCCGCTTCACCGAGCGCCGACCAGACTTTTTCGTCCACCACTGGTGCGGCAGAAGAAACAGTATTGTTTGCATTAACGGACGAAAAAGCCGGGAAGATAAGAAATAACATCATGGCGATCAACCAAATTCTTTTCATTTACACATTCTCCTTTTCAAAATAGTTTGATAACTTCTATTTAATTATCATCCTGCAGCTTTGTTTTGCCTATTACGCAAAGGGAGTAGTTTTAAAACCCTTATGGACTACTTCATTTACTACCAAAGGAGTAGCATATAAAGCGCCCCTTTGGGTAAGGGACGGAAAACTTATTTTTTGATATTTTTTTTCGAAGTTGTTACTGTGGCTGTGCCTGTTTTTAATAATGTAATCGCCTGATATGCATTGACATAACCTGCGCCAGCTTCCCATGTTTCATATCCTGGCATAGGAGTCGCACTTTGCTGCAGCAGATCTTTTATTTCAGCGGGAGAAAGTGTCGGATCCACTTCAAGGATCAACGCGATGATGCCCGCCGCATGTGGCGCAGCCATCGATGTTCCGCTGAAAATTGTGTAATAAGGAAGGTGAGCCGGTGAAATGCCTGATGCATCTTTTTCAAGGCTTAACGCCGATAAAGGCGTAAACACGCGAGTCGATACGATATCTACTCCTGGCGCTGTAATTGTCGGCCGGTCTGCCCAGGTAAAAGTTTCGCCGTCAACTACAACGGTGCCGCCTTTTCCTTCAACGCCGCGTGAAGAAAAGTCTGCCAGATTCATAGAAGAATCTCCTGCTGCCACTGTAACAACCCAAGGTGCTTTTTTGTAATTGCCGGAAATGGTCGATTCTCCGGGACCAGCATTTCCTGCTGAGAAAACTGTAGTAATGCCGCGGTCGTATAATTTTTTGGTTGCAATATTTATTGGGTGATTCGGATCGAAATCAGTATTGGAATCACCCGTGTCGCCCCAAGAATTCGTGATGACGCGAATATTGTATTCAGTTTGGTGTGTAAGAGCATAATCGAACCCGCCGATCGTATCCATGATGGCAATCGCCGCGCCTGAACCATAACCGATCAGATTAGCGCCTGGTGCAACGCCTTCATATTTACCGCCGGACATAGCACCGGTTCCGCCAACTGTTCCCGCAACATGTGTGCCGTGTCCGGACGTCGAATCTGTGTTGGGCACATTTTCCAGGTAAGCGACCGGCAGCAACCCGATTGTGCTGTTTAAGTTAATATTGGCCATGACATTCTGTACCAGATTTTTGCCGAGCTGATGATCTTTATGTGTGCCGTCGACGCCGCTGTCATTGATGACAACCCCGATATTTTCACCGGTAATCGGCAATCCGCCATTTGAAGTCTGGAAGTCGGCATCGGTGCGGACCTTGTCAACACCGGTCAAATCCGTTGAAGTCTCGTTTTCGTATTGGAGAGGGGCGTTATAGTAGATGGAAAGAACTTCTTCTGAGTCTGCCAGTTTCTCAATTTGTGCCGGTGTCAATAAAGCTCCTGCAATTGGAAGGCTTTGGAACAGCGCTGCATTTGTTATGCCTAAATTCTCGAGTAACTGAAGGCTGCTGGCTTCGGTGCTGCCGCTGTCTTTGAACGTAATAATGACTTCGATCGGAGTCAGCCGGTCCTGCAGTAAATTCTGCAATTTGGAATCAATGACAGCTCCTTCAGCAAAAGCCGAAGATTTTTGAGTTAAAGAAAAAGGATTGAATGCAAGACCGAGCGCTAAACACATGGTGCAGATAACAATTAATAATCGTTTCATGTAAATCCTCCTCGTATATTTTCAGAATATTCCTTCTACCAATGATTCCATTTATTCTACAATAGCGCCATTCATCACGAGACGTATTTTGTTCTACATAAAAAGGCGTATCCTCTACTACTTAAGCAGTAGAGGATACGCCTCGGCAAAATGGTTTATCTTAAAGGCACCAAATTATTCTGTACGGCAAAGATGATTGCCTGCGAACGGCTTTTGACGTCGAATTTCCTGAATATATTGCTGACATGGATTTTTACTGTCTTATCGCTGATATAAAGGCGGGAAGCGATGTCCTTATTGGACAGCCCTTCGACGAGTGCCAGTAAAACTTCCATTTCACGAGGAGTCAATGTTTTATCATCTTCATTTTTTTCCTGTTTATGCATTGATAATAATTTTTTGGTCATTGCCGGCGGAATGACTGATTCGCCTCCGGCTACGGTGCGGATAGCATCGATTACATCTTTGGAAGGGGAGTCCTTCAGCAGATAACCTTCTGCACCTTCCCGGATAGCCGCCATAAAATATTCATCGTTATTGTACATAGTCAATACAATGACTTTAACAGCAGAATAATTGCTTTTTACCCAGCGGGTCAGTTCGATGCCGTTCATTTGCTGCATATTGATGTCCATCATGATAATATCCGGCTCGAGGTTCGGCAGCATTTCCATCAATTGGGTGCTGCCGGTAGCCTCACCCATCACTTCCATATCTTTTTCCTGGGCAATCAACGTTTTCAAGCCGTCCCGTAAAATTGCGTGATCATCCACCAATAATACTTGAATCATCCTTTTCATCCTCCTTCAAACCCCATTTTAGGTATTCTTACAATAATTTCTGTGCCTCCGGCTTCGCTGCTTTCGATTTGAAGGGTTGCTCCAATTTTTGCTGCATCTTCATTCATCTGCAAAATTCCGTAATGGGGCTCTTTCATGGCGGTGGTCATTGCTTCATACAATGAAAAGCCGATGCCATCATCTTTGATCTTAAGAAAAATCTGTTCTTTTTGGTAACTTAATAAAATATTTAAGGAACTGGCCCGTGCGTGCTTGATGCAGTTTTGTATACTTTCCTGTGTGATGGAGTAAATGACTTTTTCCGTCAATAAACTTAAGCGGGTTTGGATACCGCGTTTTTCAAAGAAAATTTCAAGGCCATTATTATCGTTTTTCTTCACCTCGGTTATCTTTTTCTGAATGGCCAAATCCAAACTGAGGCTTTCAGTAGGATAGGGACGGAGAGCGTAGATGGAATCGCGTATTTCTTTCAGGCCGTCACGCAATATATTATTGCTGTCATTGATCATCCGCTGCGCTTCTTGCGGCTGGGAAGGGATTTTCCGGGCGGCACTGTCGAATTTCATGACGGCGCCAGCCAGTGTCTGTGCAATGCCATCATGGATATCATGCGCAATGCGATTGCGTTCTTCCAGCAGAATCCGTTGTTCTTTTTCGCTGAAAAGCAATTGTGTTTTCAGGAAAATAGCCAATTGATTGGAAATCGTCGAGATGGAATGAACGTCTTCTATAACAAAACTATTGGTACGGATTTTAGTCAGAATGAGACAGCCGATCAATTCGTTATCCAGAAGAAGCGGTGCGTAAACGGCGGCCTGCATATTCTTATCGAAGCATCCCGACAACGGAGCCTGATCAAGATCCGGCTTGTTAAAGACTTGTGTGGATCGAATTTTTTCCAATCTTGAAAGATCCTCTTTTTCAAGAGACTCCTTTAAATCAGCACGGCTGCCTTCCGAAAATGCCAGCTTCCAATTATCCTGGTCATCTTTTGTGAATAAGAAACTTTCTTCATAAAAGACTACATCACTCAAGAGAAGTTTGATGTCTTTATCCCATTCCTTTGTTGGAATGGATTTATTCAATTCAGAGGAAAAATGAAACAAGGCCTTCAACCGCTGCTTATCAGCACGCAGCCGCAAAATAATTGAGCTGATGATAGCCAGAAAAATCAAAGGGGAGAGGAAGAAGAAGTAAGTGAAAATATCCACTTCCCCACGGTTTTGGCTGCCCAGGTAATAAAGAAGAAAACCGTATAATAAGGAGATGCTGAAACTGAAAAGTTCTCCTTTGCCTTTTTCTGCCCAAATATCCATTGTATATTTTTCGGGGCGGAGAAAAAGGACAATATCGACAATGAAATTATTTATTAAGTAGAAAAGGGCGATAAAAATAAACAGGGAAACAAAATTCTGCCACATTTCCGGAGCACTGAATAACGGCATGAAAGTCTCTTGGAACAAATGGGCTCCTGCCAAACTGAGTACGAGCTGGGCAGGATTGAAGAAAATGATCCGCAGAGGCCTCCGGTTAATCCATGTTGTTAAAAGTACACCCAAAAAATAAAGGATGATGGTGATTTCGATGCCATAAATGAGGTAAGTCAGAAATATGATCGGAAACGTTAAGGACGAATTCCCTTTTCTGAATGGCATCGGGTAATGTTCGCAGATAAAGATAAACGTAAGAAGAAATAATAATTCAAAGGGTTTCTCAATAACCGGCAACTGCGAAACTGAGTACACTGCCAGGGACCAGCCAATTAGAGAAACGGCCATCATAAAAAGTTGAGCGCTATGGTGCTTGGCTGCTATCTGTTTCAAACTTATTTCACCTTCCTTGAAAAATATTTTGGATCTGCTGAAAACTTTTTTTAAATAATTTCGGAAACTTTAGCTATTGTAATGTCAGATTCCGCTAATGATTTTGAGATTCTTTCTGCAAACGCCAGCGCATTTACGCCGTCGACATGAATGCAGATAGTATTGATCTTCACTGGGATAGCCGTTTCTAGGAGTATAGCGACTTCATTATTCTTGATTATTCGCACCACGCGGAAGATAGGCTTCATCACTATCGGTTATTAGCGTGTCCGGTTCGAAAAGTGGCATCAGAGAGTAATTCTTCTGGCAATTGCGGTCGACAAAGATTTCGGCTTGCCGTACACAGACCGATAACTATGTCGGCAAACCCAAAGAGGATCAATGGGGGATATACATCGTACAAAGCCTCTGTAAGGCCAGCGTTTTTGCGGTCGTATTTTAGTGCCGTGGACTTTGACATGTTGATGAATGCTTCCTTCCGCATTATCGAAACCGTATAGAGTATCAATCTAACAAATGAAAAGTTCTAATTTTAGGCAATGGAAGATAGTAGGGTCCAATGCCCGGCAGAATTTAAAACCGAGGTAGGCACCAAGGCAACATTTTTTTCGAGCGCTATCCAGAGAGTTTTTCCGTGTTGTCGCCAGAATTCGCGTGGTTTAAAATCTCTTCATCATTACCTTACTTGTAAACGCCAAAAATTTCTGCCCTTATTACAGTTCAAATCTACCTTATAATTCAATTTCAGTCTCCCTTTTTAATTAGATTTCGATTTTTATTTATCGGATTTTCTTATTACCAATCTTAGATTGAAAAACGCAACACATGTGTAGTGCAAAATAAAAGTACAGAGTTATGAAGCAAAAAAGTACTCATATTAGGTCCAGTTTCTACGTAAGCGTCAAATAGTGAACACATTGTTTTTTATATAAGAAAATGCCAGCCACCTAGAAGTTTAGGTGGGTATTTTTGAATTTAGGCTCCGCTTATGTATATATAACTAAGACCAATAGCAAAATAGATTAGTGTCATAATGGGTACTACTAGACTCACGAGTATGAGGCCCTTCTTCTCTTTATTCTCTTTCAATGCATTGAAGTGAATCGCTAGTGTAACAATAGATGTCATCATAACTGCAGAGGATACAAAATATGTGAATTCATATAATGGTTCATTGACTATGAAACTGTATACCACAGCAATTAGAATCAATAAGGAAGTTAAATATGCTAAGTGTGTGTTGGTAAATTCTTTCACTTCATTTCCCCCTTCTCTCGCTGCTCCGCCATCTTCTCTAACAATCGAAGAAATCTCCGCTGCTCCCACTCACTCGTTTTCAACCGCGAAACCAAAATACTGCTCTGCAAATACTTTCTGACCTTTCGATTGGCAAAAAAGCTTTTCCGGTGGCGTTCACTCTCATATAAAACATTGAACCACTCAAGTTCTCGTAGCTCCTCGATATGCCGATCAATTTTAGTTGAGTTCAAACTTCCACCTAGTGAACCTACGAGATTTACTGATGTAGCTAAACTCAATACAACACTAAGCACACTAACGAGCACTACCCCGATCCAACTTAAAAACTTTTTCATCCCGTCACCCATTCTAAAAAAACCACACCTACTCCTGGTGCGGTTCCTCTTTATAGTTTATATCCGTCCACAAAATAAGAGATTGTCTCTAGTTCGTCTTCAGTGAGCTCTCTCTTCACGTCGGCTTTATAATGTTCCGTTATTTTCAGCTGATCACCTTGGTAACTTTTTGTGTAGTTTGCAAGAGGTCGAAGCATCGCCACTTCCTGATCAAATTCCACTTTGGAAATCGGCTGTTGGTGCGAAGGGATGTACGTTTCCGCATCAAACGATTCCAATACGTCGAGTAGTCGCAAGGTTTTATCAACCGTGTAGTGTACTTTTTCTGCGTACATCTTCGGATAGATGCAGTCGCCGAGGAAAAGAATTTTCTCTTCCGGTATGTACACAACGACCGAGTCTTCCGCGTGGTCCCCTCCGACATGCTGCACGATACATGTCACACCACCAAGATAAATCTCTGCTTTTTTATCGATTGTAATGTCTGGCAACGTCACTTTGATATCTCGGTGATCTTTGTATTCCTCTTTGATTGCTTTGGCACAAAATTCAATTTCCACGCCTTCTCGTACCCGTTCATCAATGGCTTCATCTGACCACGAGTATGGCAGTAACTTCTTCATCTCCGCAGCAGTCTGTTTCGAAGCAAGAGAAACTGTATCCCGTAGTGTGGAAAGTCCAAGGATATGGTCCCAGTGCCAATGCGTCAGTACAACTACATCTGGATTCGGAATACCCCTCTTATTCAGCTCTTGGATAAAATAAGTCACATGCACTTCCGAATTCCCTGCATCAATCAGGAGTGTCTTCTCCGTGCCCGTCACCATTCCAAGAATCGGACGGTCGGTTAAAGAGATAGCGGAAATGTACCAAAACCGCTCCCCTAGTTTATGTATTGAGTGGATAGCAATCGCCTCTTTTCATTTTCAAATCTTAAAAAGGAACATCAATGGTTCCTGAATATATAATTTGTTGGATTGTTTCGTGCTCAGATACCTCGTATTATAGATGAGCAGTATATATTAGGAGGTTTCTCATGCAATACAAGACCCATTTCGCTGGCGGGGCGCTCATTACACTCGCGGTCCTTCACCATACCGAGTATGTGTCGCCAGAGCAAGTGGTCCCATTTGCCGTCGCTACCCTGATCGGCTCGGTTGCGCCAGACATCGACCACAAGAATAGTTTCATCAGCAACCGCTTGAAACCTTTTGGCTTTTTAGTTAGACGCACGACCACCCATCGTGGAGCAACCCACTCCCCACTTATCATTGGACTGTTCAGCTTGCTTCTCTTTTCCGGTCTGAAAGTGACAGAATTCAGCTCTTACGCCTACCCAATCGCATTTGGCTTCTTTATCGGTGCAATCAGCCATGTACTGCTCGACATGCTGAACCCTCAAGGGGTGCCGCTTCTATTCCCTATACCGAAAGCGAAGCGATTCCGTATCGCCCATTTCCGAACAGGTGGCTTAGTCGAGAGAGTGATCTTTGTCGCCCTCGTTATCGTCACAATCCAGTTTTTGTTGAACGCACTTTGAATCAGACATCCTCATGTATTGTGGGGGTGTTTTTATATAGCTTCTGGAATTGAAAAAACAATTCTCCGTTCTCCTCATTCACCTGTGTAAACTTCAATTTCCGTAGCAACTGAATCGATGCACTATTCTCCACTGCCACCCCAGCCATGATTTGATAGTCGCCTTGTTGCTGGATCCATTCAACCATTGTCTGGACTACTTCAGAAGCATAACCTTGCCTTTTAAAAGAGGGACTAACTGTGTAACCGATCCAGAAAATAGTATCTTCCTTCTTGATGAAGACATCTCCAATGAGCGTTTGATCCGCTTTCCTGACGATGGCAAATTGCGCCCCGCTCTCCAAGGTAGTTTCCTTTAATAGAATCTCTTTATATTCTTTCCGCGAATAACCTTTAAACGATTGATATTTCATCCATTCCACATTGTTGCGATAGTCAACAAAAGCATCCAAATCGCTTTCGGCAAAACGTCTGACATAACATCTTTTTGATTCGAAGATTCCATGGCTAGTAGGTTCTATCTTAGTCACCTCGTTCATCACTCACTGATCATTATTTAAATTCTCTTGATAATCTGTATAAATTGTATAGTGCACTGGTGCATTACTTATTCTTGGTGTAATTCCTACACAATAAATCGTCAAAAATTTATTGTTTCTGAGACCATCCTGAATTCTTATCCCATCACCATAAAATTCAAGATAATACTTACCAAAACTCAAACTACCATCATTACCCTGTGTGAAATACTTTGTAATTTTGACATCGTTAATGAGTGGGGAAGTAAGGTAAAACAAACTCTCCCAGTTCTTGAATTACTTCTGCAGGGGGACGCTGTGAAAAGTACAAAACAAAGGCTAGGTGATTGACACCAATTTCTTGAAATTGATGAAGCAGTTCCACTAATTGGTTGCGACCAACATGGTATCCTAAAGGTATGGAAATAGGAGGCGAATCGGGATTTTCCGATAAGTCGATAAATAAAGTTTGAGAGAATGGTTTAAATACCCCTGGGGTGTGAATCTCGGTTAACGTACGGTAGTCATTTATTAATTTTGTTTGGTTACCAATTGTTCTTGGATATTGAATCCAACCATCCCCATGCTCCGCTATCCATTCCATCGGCTGCTTGCTAAACCCAGTCACCATCGTCGGAATTGAAGACACTGGTTTTGGTATCATTCTCATGTCTGTGCCATCCATTACACCAAAATCGCTATGGAGTGTGGGGCGATCCTCTTTTAACAATCGTTCGAGGAAAGAGAATCGTTCTTTAAATAACGGACCAACATCTTGCTTCGACACTCCTAGCGCAATATAATCTTTTTCTCGGTCGCCCGATGCAACACCCATAATCAGCCGTTCAGGAAACAACTGGTCAATTGATGCCGCTTCCTTTGCAACTCGCACAGGATGGCGAAGTGGAAGGACAACACTTGATGTGCCCAACGCAATATGCTTAGTTTTTGCGGCAAGATATGTTAAATAAATCCATAAATCATACATTTGTCCGTTATCATCTACATCTAAATTCTGGACCGTAACATCACGAAGCCATAAAGCTGCAAAACCATAGTCTTCTATTTTACGTGCAAGTTCTAACTGGTTCTCCATTATTGGGTTTTTCGACATTTTCGCTGTGGGAATGGAGAAACCAAGTGTCATTTTGTCCCTTTGGTACATTTTGTTGAAAGCTCTATGATTTATTAAACTCACTGTAATTCTCCTCACCTAAGGGTTATATATTCATGCCAATGTATTGTTCAAACTGTTTGATCGTTTTCTCATTTCGGCGATAATACGTCCATTGTCCAATTCGTTTCATTTCCACTAGTCCGCTTTGCAGAAGAATCGATAAATACTGGGATGTCGTGGACTGAGAGATTCCGGTTTTGCTCTGGATATCACTTACACAAACTCCACCTTCAAAACCTTCATCTTTAATGACATGTGCTTGTGCTGAGAAATTACTGTCGGGATCTTTTAGCATTTGAATAATATTTACTCTAGTTTGGTTCGACAAAGCCTTAAAAATTTCAACTGCATGTTCATCATCTATTCGTTCTAATACCTGTTTCAACTAACATGCCCCTTTCTATATCGATTAACACTATTCACATTGGAAAAGTGAGCAAAATAGATTATCAGCAGCAAAATATCAAATCGGTAATTCGCGATATCTATATTTTATTTGGTTACCTATCTCGAATCAAATGTTTTGTTTAAAAGGATTTCAAAGTGCAGAGAACTTATATTGTATTGTTGTTCAAAAAAAAGAGAATTACTACAGAATGATTGTTTCATTCTTCAATAATTCTCTTTCCTATAACTTGATAGTATTTTATAGTAAACCTTTGTTTCTATCAGACCTCGCGGAGAATTCCACATGCCTATCCATTTTTGATGGCAGTTGCCCCAACAATCAAACCGATTGAAGCCATTCACTGATTGGATACGCCGAATAGTGCCCAAACGGAACCGATATCGCCAGAAAAGGGGGGCTCCCACCCGCAATATGTTGCAACCTAGGCTCGGTCGCTCCGCATATGTACCTGTTTTAGGTATTGAAAATCTATGTTTTTTCTTCGCTTACTATAAATTTTATAGTGCTTTAACCAAACCGCCATCCACCAGCAGTGTCTGTCCAGTTACGTAAGTGTTTGCGCCAGAACATAGGAACACCGCTTGCTTGGCGAATTCATTTGGCCGACCGTACCGGCCCATCGGAATGCCTTTTTCGGTGGATTTTTTGAGCTCTTCGTAGCTCTGATCGATCTTATTGGCTCGCATTCGGTCGAGTTCCTCGACACGGTCTGTAGCGATTCTTCCTGGTCCTAGCGTGTTGATCAGGATATTGTCTTTGCTGAATTCCTGGGATAGGCTTTTGGCAAGCCCGACAATGCCTGCACGGAATGTGTTCGATAGCAACAGGTTATCGAGTGTCTGCTTGATGGAAGAAGAAGCAAAGTTCAAAATATGGCCGCTATGCTGCTCCCGCATGTAAGGAAGCACTTCCCGTATTGCGCGAATATAGCTGAGCAGGTTAAGTTCATATGCCTTCTGCCAGTCTTCGTCCGTGAACTGATCGAATCCGCCTGCCGGCGGACCGCCGGCGTTGTTGATCAGCACATCTATGCCGCCGTTCTTCTCAGCAGCGAATGCCACAATTTTTTTGATGTCGTCCACTTTCATTACGTCGCATGCCACATAGGAAACGTCAGGATTACCAGTCTTTCCTTTAATTTCCGCGACGGCCTGTTCCAGTTCCGCTTCATTACGGCTGCCAATCACGACCTTCGCTCCTTCCGCTGCGAATTCTAAGGCGGTCGCTTTCCCTAGCCCCTTGCTGCCCGCCATGACGATGACGGATTTTCCTGTTAATCCTAAATCCATTAGAATTCCTCCTCTTTATCGGTTACCCATTCTGGTCTATTTTCAGATCCACGCACGGATTGACGAGCGGCTTGAATCCTTCGATCCGGCATTCCACCGTATCGCCGTTCTGGATATGAACCGCCCCAGGCGTTCCAGTGGAAATGATGTCGCCCGGAAGCAGCGTCATCACTTTTGAATGGAATGCCACTAAATATTCGGGGCTGAATGTCATGTGGTCGACCGTGTTTTTGCGGTGGACCTCACCATTGATGACCGTTGCGACTTCCAAAGCATGCAAATCGCTGATTTCATCTTTTGTTACGAACTGCGGACCGAAGCTGAAGAACGTATCAAAGCTTTTCGAGCGCGTTAGGTAGCGCGGGTTTTTCTGCAAAATGTCTTCCGCCGTCATGTCGATGATTGTCGTGTAGCCAGCTACATAATTTCCCACGTCTTTTTCATCAACATTGCGGCATGTTTTCCCGATGATGACGCCGAGTTCCGCTTCCCCCGTCGTCCGCTCAGACTGCAGCGGAATTTCAATGGTGTCTCCCGGACCGATGATTGACGTATCGGGCTTCATGAAGCTTGCTGGTTCGGTATTTGGCGCTTTCTCTCCCAAGTCTGACGCATGGTCAACATAATTGAGACCGATGCCCCATATTTTACGCGGGTGTCTATACAGCGGACCATACGCTAGATTCTCCCCATGTTCTGAGGGAAGTTCTCCGCTCACGATTGCAGCTTTGCCTGTTTCGTTGAACCAATTTGTTAGTCCTTCCAGCTGTCCGGATTCAATCAGCCCGAAAATATTCGTTTCCCAGTTTTCGTTATAAGTTTTATTGACAGTTACGACCGTGACGACTTTATTGCCGATGATGATGGCAGCCTGTTCTTCCTGCCCGATTTTAACGGTTGCTAAACGCATCTTCATTTCTATCCTTCCGGATTACAGGGTGACGCCGAGATAGTGGACGAGCTCCTTGAATTCATCCATTGTTTTTGTATCAAGCGGTGCGGCCGGGGCACGCACATGGGAGCTTTGGATAGCGCCGCGCAATTTGAAGGTTTCCTTCCGGATCGCCACGCCTCCGATGCCCAGCTGGAACTCGAAGCGGATCAGCGGAAGGTGCTTATAGAAATATGCGCGCGCTTCTTCCTGTTGGCCTGAAGTGAACAGGTCATAGACTTTCACGAGGATTTCAGGAAACGCAAATCCGGTCATGATGCCGGAAGCCCCCCTGGCCAGCTCCTCGTAGAACGAACCGCCGCCTAGCCCGCCGAAGATTTCCAATTGATCGGTCTTCTCCAGGATTTTCGTGACTTTGACCGGCGTCGGTGCTTCTTCGAGCTTGACGTATTGGATCGCCGGAATCGAGTTGGCCAGATGTGCGATGAAATCCGGCGTCAATATGACCCCTGTCGTCACCGGCTCGTCCTGCAGGACAATTGGAATCGAGATGCTTTCGGCAATGGTCGTAAAATGCTGCAACAGGAGCGCCTCGTTTTTGACGTTTTGCGGAGGCGCGACCATGACCGCTGCGGCTCCTCCTTGTTCCGCTTTTTGTGCCAGGTGGATGGCGACATTGGTGCTGTTGGCGGTACAGCCGACAACGACCGGCACCCTTCCAGCATTTTGCTTCATAACGATATCGAGCACCTGTTGCCGTTCACTCTCTAGTATTTTATGAGCTTCTCCCATGATGCCGAGGATTGTCAGTCCATGAACGCCGCGCCCGATGTAGAAATCGACCAAGCTGCGCAGACTTTCTTCGTCAAGCGACCCGTTCTCCGCAAAAGGTGTAATTGCGATGACACATAACCCCTGTAATTTGTTTTCCATAACCCTTTCTCCTCCTGTCTGTTTTTCAACCAATGTTTACTTGGATATTGGCGAGTTCCGGAATCTGGTCTGCAACGAATTTCCCGATTTCAAGAGCAGCCGTCGCTGCAGGCGATGGCGCGTTGCAGACATGGATGCTTTTCTTGCCGTTGACGATGAAGAAATCATCTACCAATGTGCCGTCCGCTTTCAGTCCCTGCGCCCGGACACCGGACGGTCCCGGAATCAAGTCTTCTGCGGCAATTGTGGGAATGAGAACTTGCGCACTTTGGACAAATTTCGATTTTACGAATGAACGGTACATCTCAGCCATGCCGTCGAGCGGATACTTCATTGCGAGCTTCAGGAATCCGGGATAACTGATCATTTCCGCAAAATCCTTCACATTGAAATCGGTTTTCTTATAGGCTTCACGCTTGAAGGCGGGAACCGCGTTCGGGCCGACATCGACTTTGCCGTTGATCATTCGGGTGAAATGGACGCCGAGGAACGGGAAATCCGGGTTTGGCACAGGATAGATCAAGTTATTCACCAGGTTTTGTTTATCTTCTTTCAACACGAAATACTCGCCGCGGAACGGCACAATTTTCATATCGATGGCATAGCCCGCCATTTTGGCGATCCGATCGCTTTGCAGGCCGGCGCAATTGATAAGGAATTTTCCTGTGTAGGTTTTCGTTGCCGTCTCGATTATCACATGCTCATGGCCTTCATCAATCGCCAGGACTTCTGCGCTGTTCTCGATGACGCCGTCCTGGAGCCGAATCAGTTCCGCTAACTTTTCCGATACTTCTTTATAATCGATGATTCCGGCAGTTGGCACATGGATCGCCTCCAAACCGTTGACGTGGGGCTCTTTTTCGAGCAATTGTTCTTTCGACAATTTTTCAACCGCGATTCCGTTCTCTAGCCCCCGGTTATAAAGGTTTTCCAGATGGACGAGTTCCTTGTCGGACGTAGCCACGATGACTTTTCCGCAAATGTCATGGCGGATACCATGCTTCGCAGCAAACTGGCGCATGCTTTCGCTTCCGGCTTTTGCGAACTTGGCTTTGAAGCTGCCCGGTTTATAATAGATGCCAGAATGGATCACTCCGCTGTTATTGCCTGTCTGGTGCTGCGCGAGTTTTTTCTCTTTTTCCAGAATCAATACTTTGGCGGTCGGATGACGCTTTAAAATGGACATGCCGACTGATAAGCCGACAATACCGCCGCCGATAATTATGTAATCATACATATTGTCTCCCCCTTTGATTAAATGATTTCACACGCTTCCGCGAGCACCTCCACGATGTGTTTGACGCTTACCTTCGTTTCCAGACCTTCTCGTTTTACGCCCAGGATCATTTGCAGGTGGCAGCCCGGATTGGTCGTGATGATAAGATGCGGTTTCACTTCACTTACTGTCTTCATTTTCATATCGAGCACTTTCATCGATTCCTCGTGGTGGATGATGTTGTAGATCCCAGCAGAGCCACAGCATAAGTTCTGGTTTCTCAATGCCGCAAACTCGAGCCCCGGAATCTTTTTGATTAGTTCCAGCGGCTCATTAATTACTTTTTGCACGTTCGTCAAATGGCACGACGGTTGATAGGTCACGCGCATCGGGATCGATTTTCTGATTGGCAATTCGACCCGCGATAAGATGAAGCTGATGTCCTTGTTTTTCGCGGCAAAATTTTTCGCCCGTTCATGCCACGGATCGTCTTTGGCAAATAGATGATGGTACTCCACCAGGGCCGCTCCGCAGCCGCCGATGGCATTAACGATGAAATCACAATCCAGCTTTTCAAAGGTTTCGATGTTCTTTTTCGCCAGTTCGATCGCGGTGTTTTTCTCCGCGCTGTGCTGGTGCAACGCGCCGCAGCACGTCTGCTCTTTCAGGAACAGCACTTCATAGCCTGCTTCCTCTAACAGCTTCATGCTCAGGTCGTTGACCCTTGCGAAGAACGTGTCCATGATGCAGCCCGTGAAAAAGGCGACTTTCACTTTGGACTTTACGGCAGCCTGTTCATAGAAATGGTTCCGCACGCGCGGCTTCTCCACCTTCGGCGTAATTTGCTCCATGGTAGCAAGCGACGCCGACACTTTGGCGATAACACCGGTTTTCCGCACCGCCTTGTCCGCTTTCGTCGTTTGGTAAAGCCGCAGTCCAGTGCCAACCAGCTTCAAGACGCGTTTGTTCGGTAGCGCTTTTCTGAAGACGAGGTTCCGGACCGCCTTCTCAACAAGCGACCGGTTTTTTCTGCGGTACTCGCCCAAGACATCGATGGCCGAGTCCAGGATTTTGCCGTATTCGACATTGGTCGGACAGACCGTTTCGCACGCACGGCAGCCGAGGCACAGGTCGATCGGCTTTTCCAAATCTTTGATTTCGATTTTCCCTTCCGCTGCCAGCTTCACCAGCTGGATACGGCCTCTGGGAGAATGACTTTCTTTGCCGAATGCCAAATAAGTCGGACAGGCGGGCAGACAGTAACCGCATTGGACGCAGCTGAACGTTTCTTCATAGGCAAGTTGGTTTCTTAATAATGCGGTATCAGCCATTTCGTAGCTCAAACCTTTCTCCTTCTTCAGGGAAGATTTTTCCGGGGTTCAGGATATTCTTCGGATCCCATGCCGTTTTGATGCTCTTCATCAAGGCGAGCCCGTCCTTACCGAGCTCCATTTCCATGAACGGCGATTTCATCGTGCCGATCCCGTGCTCCCCGGACAGCGTGCCGCCGAGTTCGATTGCTGCTTTGAAGATATCTTCGACCGCCAGTTCGACCCTCCGCATTTCTTCAGGGTCGCGCTGGTCGGTGATGATGTTCGGGTGCAGGTTGCCGTCGCCCGCGTGCCCGAAGACGACCAGGTGGATCTTGTATTTTTCCTTTATGGCTTTCAGCCTTCGGAACATTTCCGGGATCTGGCTTCTCGGGATCGTCGCATCTTCAGAAATCTTCGTCGGCTTTATTTTCACGATGGCCGGCGACACCAGCTTGCGTGCCTGCCATAATTCGGCTTCTTCTTTTTTGTCTTTCGCCACTTGCACGCTTCTGGCGCCGACTTCCTTGCAGGCTTCTGCGACCCGCTGCATTTCTTCTTCGATTGCCAGCGGATGGCCGTCAAGCTCGATGAGCAGAATCGCCTCCACGTCTACCGGCAGCCCAAGCGATGCATATTCTTCCACGGCAATAATTGAGCTCTGGTCCATGATTTCCATTTTCGATGGCATAATGCCGGAGCCCAGCACTTTCGAGATCGCCCGCCCGGCATCCACGATTTCGTCGAACAACACCATACACGTAAGCGATGCCTGCGGTTTTGGAATCAGCCGCAACGTGGCTTCCGTGATGATGGCGAGCGTCCCTTCGGAACCGACAATCAGTTTGGTCAGGTCATAACCAGTGACGTTTTTGACGGTTTTCCCGCCCGTCCGGACAACCTTCCCGTCCGCTGTAACGATTTCCAGGCCCAGGACATAATCTTTCGTTACGCCGTATTTCAAGCCACGCGGGCCGCCGGCGTTTTCTGCCAGATTGCCACCGATGGTCGAGACGTGGGCACTGCTCGGGTCCGGAGGGTACATCAAGCCGAATTCGTTAGCCGCGTTATTGATGTCCGCTGTGATGACGCCCGGGGACACGATGGCAATCAGGTCTTCCTCTTCAATGACCAGCTTTGAGTTCCACAGGGAAAAGTCTATGACGATGCCGCCCTGCACTGGTAAAGGACCACCGCTCAAGCTAGTTCCCCTTCCTCTTGGGCAAAGCGGAATTTCGTATTCGTCCGCGATGCGGACGATTCCCGCGGTTTCTTCCGTCGAGACGGGCTGGCACACCGCTTCCGGTTTATGCAGACCAAACGACGCATCGAAGGAATAGCTGTAAAGATCGGCATCACTCGTCAACAGCCTGTCCGGATCCGCCAATATACCTCGCAGTTTTGCTAAAACATCTTCTGTCACTTTCATGAGGACCCTCCTATTCGTATTTATGCCGTACTTTGATTGAATGCAAATGTTCCCACATGGCTTTTTTGGCAGAAGGAGCGTCTTTTCTCATGATAGCTTCATAGATCAACCGGTGTTCATCCATGACCACTCGGATCTCAGTGGGGTGGAGCATCGTTTCCATCCGGTTTTGACGGATAAAAAAATATACTTTCTCGGATATCACTTCCATTAAATCGGCCATCAGGGTGTTATTGGCTGCGGTTAATATGGCTTTATGGAACGCGTAATCCTCCTCGATTGCGAGTTCTCCGTTCAGCTCTGCCTCCCGAAGCGCCTGGTACCGCTTCTTAAGCTCCGTCCGTTGCACTTTCGTCATGCGCTCCGCCGCGTAATGGGCGGCGTCCCCTTCGATCGCCTGTCGCAATTCAATCAGCTCCGATAAATTGTGCCGCTCGGGGCTCAGGGCATCCACCATTTCCTGCTGGATGACTTTTTTTGTCTGGTTGACAAGAAAGACCCCGACGCCCGGTTTAATGGAGACAATGCCGTTTGCTTCTAGCACCGAAATGGCTTCTTTTACCGTTGTCCGTGACACTTCCAAAGAATCTGCAATGGTTCGTTCAGACGGCAGCTTGTCTCCTGGCTTGAGGTTTTCCTTCGAGATGGAAGAAAATATTTCATTGACGACTTCGTGGTACAGCCTGTTCTTCTTTTTGATTGGTTTCAAATCCATTTCTCCTCCCACTAGAGGTCCACTGGTTGGTCCAGTCAAGTAAGATAAGAGAGAAGAACGAATTCTTCCCTCTTGCCGCATTATTTTTCTTCCAACGCCTCTACCCGTGTATCGCCCAGCTTGATTCGTGCATTGATCAAGTGGCGTTTCATGTAATATGCTGCCGCTTTCGGATCTTTGTTTTCAATTGCTTGATAGATCGACAGATGCTCTTCGTACACCTGTTGCCGTTTCCGGGCAAGGCCGATATTTTGCTTCAATGAAAAGTTCAAAGTTTGTTTGTAAAGATCTCTCAAATTGTTGACGGTCTGAATGATAAAGCTATTTTTGGAAGCGGCGACAATTTCATTGTGGAAAAGAAAGTCGGCTTCATGACCAATTTCTTGCTCGTCGTGGATGGTGAGCGCAAATTGATTCAACCCTGCCTTTATTTTTAGCAATTCTTCTTCCGTTCGGCGTTCAGCTGCAAACGCTGCCGCTTCCGTCTCAATCACGGTCCTAAGTTCAAGGAGGTCATACACCTCTTCCGCTGACACCATTTCAAGTGCCACCGAATCTAGCAAGTTGACCAGCTGTACTTTGTTGACGTAGCTGCCGCCTCCTTGGCGCGATTCCACCAAGCCGCTCGCCACGAGGACGCTGATTGCTTCCCTGACCGGCGCGCGGCTGACTCCGAACATTTTAGCGAGTTCATTTTCAGATGGCAATTTGCTTTCTGGCGGGAACTCACCTTCCTGAATCATCAAGCTCAGCTGTTCAAAAATTTGTTCAGACATTTTCATTTTTTTAATCGGACTTATCAACTGGATCCCCCCCTTTTTAATAATTGACTGCTGAGGAAACCATACGTTTTTCTCTCGCTAAATGCAATAATATCATTGAAGCTAAAATCACAATCCCAATGCCATCTGTTACCAATCCCGGCTTGATCATCAGCATCGAGCCGACGAAAAAACCGATTCGTTCGATGATATTGAGTTTGGTATTGAAATAATTATTAATCGCTACCGCAAGGCCGAATATTCCGATCAACGCGGTGATGAATGGCACGATTACAGAGATGAATGAAGCGGTGCCTCCTGCTGGATCCTGCATGATCAGAATCGGATTGTAAGCGATCATGAACGGTACGATGAAGCCAGGCAATGCCAGTTTCAAAGCGGTCCAGGACGTCTTCATCGGATCTGCGCCTGCTATTCCGGCAGCGGTGTATGCCGCGAGTGCGACCGGCGGCGTGACATTGGACAATGCGCCAAACCAGAAAACAAAGAAATGGGCTGCCAACGGGTTGATACCTGCATTGATCAGTGCCGGTGCAGCTGTGACAGCTACCACGATGTATAAAGCAGTTGAAGGCAAACCTAGGCTTAAAATGATGCATGTCACCATAACCAAAAGCAAAATCAGGATCATTACCCCGCCTGCCAAATCAATGATGTTGTAAGCAAATGTGGAGCCGAGTCCCGTCATCGTCACGACTGCGATAATGATACCGATGGACGCGCACGCAACCCCTACCTGGATAGTTCCTCGCGCCCCGTCAACCAAAGCTTCAAATGCTTTTTTCGGCGTTACGCGCGTTGATTTGTCTTTCGTCAGCCAGCTTGCAATGATGACCGAGATGATTCCCGCAAACCCGGCATATAAAGGAGTTCTGCCCATAAGGAGAGCCCCGATGACGATGATAATCGGCAGTACAAGAATTCCTCTTTCGAGAATAACTTTTTTCACTTGAGGGATTGATTCTTTGCTCAGTCCTTTTAGTCCTTGCTTTTTAGCCTCTATGTCAATGGCGATAATCAAAGAAGCGTAATACAGGAGACTTGGAATAATGGCTGCCAAGATAATCGTGGTATAGGAAATCCCTAAGAATCCGGCCATGATGAACGCAGCTGCGCCCATGATCGGCGGCATGATCATCCCGCCCGTTGAAGCCGTCGCTTCTACAGCTCCCGCGAAACGCGGTGTCAGGCCGATTTTCTTCATAAGCGGAATCGTGAAGCTTCCTGTTGTTGCAACGTTCGCTACGGCACTGCCGCTCAAAGAGCCAGTCAATGCACTCGAGATGACGGCTACTTGCGCCGGTCCACCCCTTCTTCTACCCGCAATGGCCAAAGCCAGTTCGTTGAAGAATTGGGAGGCTCCGCTCACTGTCAAAAAGGCCCCGAATAAAATGAAGAGCACAATATAAGTAGAAGCGATTGACAGTGTCATACCGAAGATGCCTTCTGTCGTCATGTACATTCTGTAAAGGAGCCTTTCAATGCTGAAGCCCGCATGTCCGAACATGCCAGGGAAGTACGGCCCGAACATCGCATAGACAATCGCGATGGCCGAAAGCAACGGAATGAAAATCCCGATTGTTCTTCTGGACGCTTCAAGCAGCACGATAATTGTGATAATCGCAAATATGTAATCCTGCATAATTGCCTGCGATTGTCTTTCCACATGGATATCTGTATAGAAAAGGACGATATAGCCTACGCCAGCCAATCCTAAAACTAAAAACAAGATATCGAGAATACTCATTTTGGACTTACTGGATTTTTTTGTCATCGGATATAAAATAAATGTTAATGTCAGAAGAAAGCCTAGGAATATGCCATTCCGATATATTTCCTGGATTGTCGAAAACCCGTTTGTATAGATAGCGTAAAGTGAGAGTCCGGCGGCGACTGCAACCATGACAATTTTCATCCAGCCTGTGAAATTTCTTGTTCCCCCGCCAGCTTCATTGTCAATGATGTCTTCAGTCTGTTGATTTTTCTCCATAAAGAATTCACCTCATTTTTTCAAAGTATTAAAATAGAGATGGGATTTCCCCCATCTCTATTTTATTTATTACTGTGCTTCTGGTGGAATCAGTTCATCTGGCACTTCAATGCCTGCTTCTTTGAAGTATTTATAAGCACCAATGTGAAGCGGCATCGGAACGCCGTCTAAAGCTGTTTCTAATGTCATCGCTTTAGCAGAGTTATGAACTCCGTACATGAAATCCAAGTTCTCGAACATTGTCTTCGTCAATTTATAGACAGTTTCTTCGTCCAAATCGATTGAAGCCGCAAGAATGTTCGGTTGTGCAATCGTTTTGATTTCTTCGGTCTGATTTGGATACGTTTCAGCTGGAATGTTGAACTGGTACCAAGCATTGGAAATCGCCGTTATTTTCTCGAACTGCTCATCCGTCACTTCCAGGATGCTTGCGCCAACATTGCTTGCATACATATCGGTAATCGCTGCTACTGGAATACCGGCAGGCAGCGAGCCGCCATTTAACCGGCCATCGCGCATCGCGGAAATCGTGTCGTCATACCCTAAGTATTCTGGAGTAATGTTTTCTTTTGTAAGGCCGAGACCTTCCATCATGACTAGCGTCGATTGCTCCGTCCCGCTTGCCTGAGGCCCGACTGAGAAGGTCTGCCCTTCAATATCTGCAATCGAACCTGTTTTGATTTCGCTGTTTTTCAGCACGAAATGTTCAACGTTCGGCCAGATCATAGCAACAGACCTAAGATCTGTATAGGCGTTTCCTTCAAAACTTCCTTCACCTTTGTAAGCTTGGTCAGCAATCAGGCCTTGAAGAATCGAAAAATCGGCTTCACCTTGCTTCATTAGATCAATGTTTTCTACTGAACCGGCAGAAGACTGGCCGCTTGCATTGATTCCTTCATCCCCGAGCTCCTGTGACCAAAGATTCCCCAAGCCTACACCAATCGGATAATATGTACCTCCAGTAGAAGCGGTAGCGATGGTGATAAATTGCTTTTCCCCTGAAGCCGTGTTCTCTGAACCACAAGCAGCAAGAACCAGCATTAAACTTGCAATCAATAACAATTGAATTTTCTTCATAAACGATATCCCCCTTTTTTGTAAGCGCTTTATTAAGTTGTAATACAAGTCTACAATAGGACAACTTGAGAATCAAGGACGTTTTCAGAATAATTTAATTTATTGGTTTTTTTATTCTCTTCTGTAATAAATGCAGGGGGAACGTTCTCTTGCTCTTTTTGTGAACTTTTCTATACAAACGTAAGCGTCAAATAGTGAACACGTTGTTTCTTTTTAAAGAAAATGCCGGTCAAAATCAGAAGTAATAAGATGATTTTGGCTGGCATTTTTCTATTTCTTTGATTGGATGTAGCAATTCTTAGGTAACTTTTTCGACCACGGCATCAAATCTTCGAAAGATTCGAGTTTCTCCAGATTACGTTGTGGAAGTTCTTCAAAAAGAAATTGCAGGTAGAAGAATGGGTTAAGTCCATTTTCCTTGGCAGTCTCGATGAGACTGTATGCGATGGCGCTTGAAGTGGCACCTCTTGTCGAGGCTGCGAACAACCAGTTCTTCCTTCCGATCACAAATGGCTTGATGGAACGTTCTGCACGATTGTTATCTATTTCGACTCGGCCATCTTTCATAAATGCCGTGAGTTTTGACCATTGTTTCAATGTATAAGAGATCGCAGTACCAGTTGCCGTCTTTGGAGCGACAATTTTTGTTGTTCTGTAAGCGTCAAATAGTGAACACGTTGTTTCTTATTAAAGAAAATGCCGGTCAAAATCAGAAG